>CAXXTM010000002.1:0-2610989 GCA_963663445.2 Aggregatilineales bacterium
GCGCGCTCATAAGCTGTCCTGTAGATGGCGCTGGTATACCGACCACTCGACGCTGCGTACCAAGCCCCGCGCCGCTAGGGCGAGGCGGATTCGGCGCTGGATAGCTCCCTGCCGGCGCTCGCGCTGATACTGTCGCCAGCGCTCGTGGGCGTCGGGTCCCCATAGAAAATCTTCAATTGCGGGGGGCAGTTGCGCGCCCTTGATATTGCCCCAGCTATGCCAGGCGTCTTGTTGCGCCCGGGGATGGGCTGGGCGCAGATGCCGCCATTCGCCGCGGCGCAGGAAGATGATGTTGACTTCTATGTCCTCGCGGTCGCTGCCGCTGTTGCTCAGGTTGCCGCCATGGATGAGGAAGTCGCCGCCGTTGCTCTTGCCCGCATGAAACCGGGCATGCGCCAGCGCGCGGCCAGCCCATTCCATATCGCCCGCTACGCGAAAGGCGTCGTCGAAAGGACCAACCCGCTGATATAGCGCGCGGCTCAGCATGAAGAAAGGACCCAGGCCATTGCCCCTGGCGAAATTGGCGGGATCAAAAAGCCGCGGCGCGGCGCGGCGCTGCTGCTGCGGGAAAATGCCAAGTCGCCGCGCGGCGCTGACCCGCGTGAAGGGGAAATCAACCAAGTTCGCGCCGCCTTGCAGCGCGCGCAGACCCTCGATAAATCCCCCGGCTGAACGAATATCATCGGCGTTCCAAAAGGCGATGACGGGATTTTGCGATGCGGCGACGCCACGATTCCAAGAGGCGTAGAGCGACTCGCGAGCTACATAAACTGGCGTCATGCGCCCGTAGTAACGCGCGTTGATTTCCCGCGCCAGCAGCTCGATCTGTTCGCGCTCATATTCCGAAGCGTCATTGACGATGGGCAAATAGTGGACCGAGACGCCAACTTCGCTGACATGTTTGGCGAAGCCGAAGACAGCCGCAGTGAACGTGGGCAAGTGCGGCTCACACTGATAGAGGGAGGAAATCACAGCGACGGACATCAAATGGACACCAATTGAACATTTCCTGATGGTCTTGACAACTTTATCAGATTACCCACTGTCGGGAAACTCAATAAAACCAAGTAAGCATAGAAGATTCACCACAGAAGTAAATCCAACAAAATAATGCGAAAAAATCAGGTCGCTGTAGGGCTTGTCCGCTATTGATGAAATTGCGCCAAATTCGAGTTTCTTGTCTGTGGGCGACTCACAGAGTCGCCCCTACAACCTACTTATTGGGCTGAAGTCAGTTCTATTTTCGTAAGTTTTGCATTGGCGATCCATCTTTATTGAGCAAGGGGCAGAAGGATTGAGGCAATAATTGGTGAATGCGTCACAATAGCGGACAAGCCTTGTAGGGGCGACATGGTATGTCGCCCCTACATTTAGACTCTTCGTCGAGTTTTGCATGACTAACTTGGAACTACTGAGGACACAGAGCTTAGGGAAAAACTTTAACCACCGAGGGCCCTCGGCGCTTTCGGAAAATATGATGCGATTGCGCTGCGCAACCCTCAATTCAGACTAGGGATTCATGTTGCTGGCATGATATAATGCCGCGATAATCGCGATGAAGCGGTGGTGATTCATGCTTCAGGTTGTATCCTTCAATATCGGCGGCGCCCGCGGTATGCGGCCCGCGCCCCATGACCACGAAAAATTGGCGCAGGACGTTATCAGCACCCTCAAACAGGTGATCAATCCAGGGCAGCCGACGCTGATCGCGCTGCAAGAGAGCGGCGCGGCCATTGTCGATGGGATGCAGCGCAACGTGGGGCGCAGCATGGCGCGGCATCTAGGCGAAGATTATGTGGACGCATTCGCCGCCGAAGTCACCATGTGCGATCACCCGCATCCAAACTTGTGGGACAGGCCCGCTTTTCGCCGCATGATAAATGCCGCCGAAGGCAATGCCATCGTGACCAATTTGCCTATCGAAGAGTGGTCATGGGGCAGTTACCCGAGCCAGGATCATTGCGGCATGGCAGGCGCCTGGGCGCGCCACACCGCTATTAGCCGGGCAACGCTGTACAGCAGCGGCAACCGCGATACGCAGCCGCGCAACTTGATGGTCGCTTCCTTGAACTACCGCGGCAACCCGCTCTATTTTCTCAATACCCATCTCGGCGTGCTTATCGGCGAAGATCGCCGCGACCCAACCTTCGAGCGTTCGCGCACGGCGTCGCAGATGCGTCAGGCGCAGGCACGGGAGATCTTGCATGTGGTAGAGGAACTGAAATGCGCCGACCGAATGAATGAACAGCCCGAGCGCGCGATCTTGCTGGCTGGGGATTTCAACGCCCAGCCAGCCACGCCAGAGATGGAAATGCTGCAGCGCCATTTTCGTTTATTGACGCCGGAGAACCAGCGGAAAGAGCTGTGGACGCATCACAGTCATCGCATCTTGGTCGATCACATCTTGCTGCACGATCCCGCGGAGCAGTTCGAAGTGATTTCCTGCCATATCCAGAGCAAGATCCCCTTTGACGATTTGACCGACCATCGCCCCGCGGTTGGCATCTTCGCCCAGGCATAATAGGGCGAAGCTTAAGGCAACTGCAGCAATCCTTTTCTGAATAAATCATCTAAGGCTTGAACGAAGATCCAAGCCCGGGTTCTTAGGGGGACGGAATTTGCATTGCTTTACTTAGCAATCCGACAATCACGTCAATTTGACCTCTCATGTGTGTCATATCGGACTTCATAGCCGATATATCCTGCTTAAGATCGTACATATCGGTCTTCAATTGCGCTACATTCTGTTTCAGGATTGCAACATCCGCTTCGACTGTATCTAGCCGGCGCACAATTTTTACTAATTCAATCTGTGTTTGATCGTTCATTTCAATGCCCTTTCACGAGTGTTTATTTATTCTACCCTGCCCTTTCACGAGTGTTTATTTATTCTACCCTCCTAAGATCTGCATGCCAAGTGGTTTCTTTTCAGTTTGGGGCGCAATGTCGGCATCTCATAACTGTAGTTATGTTAGCGCGGCTCCGTTCCCGCCGAGCGGCATTTATTTCTTTGACCGCGAGCGTCTCTCATCGGCGCGCTTCTGGCGCTGGCGCTTGTTGCGTCTGTTGAGATGCTGGTGCATCTCGAGGAAATATTCGAGCGTCTTCTGCCGCGCGGCTTCATCCGCGGCGTAAGCTGCCATGCCCCGCTGACGGCGCTGCCGCGTCGCCTCGTACATAAACAAGGCGGCCGAAACCGACACATTCATGCTCTGCGCGATGCCCTGCATGGGGATCTGCACCAGGCGATCAGCCAATTGCAGCGCCTTTGCGGAAAGTCCGTCCTTCTCGTTGCCGAACAGCAGGGCGAGCCGCGGCTGGCTGAGCTCGGCGTCGAAAATGGAGCCGGCATTGGCGTCAAGCGCGGCGGCGACGATATGCCATCCTTCGCTTTTCAGGGTTCGCAGAGCGTTTTCGCTGCCGTGATGCACGCGAAAATTGAGCCATTTGTTGGTCGCCGTCGAGCTGTTCTTGCCCACTGCTTTGGGGTCGAACTCGGGATGCGAATCGAAGATGATATTGAGTTCTTGAATGCCGAAGGCATCGCAACTGCGGGCGATGGCGCCGAGGTTGTGGGGATCGAACAGGTCTTCAATCACCACCGTCAAGCCAGTCTGGCGTGCTGCGGCGACGCGTTTGAGTTTATTCAGGCGCGCATCGGTAGGCATGGTCACAGAGGCGAGCTTGCATTTCAATTCAAGGAGAAAACGGGCGGCGCAACTCGAGATCGAACCTGTGCGGGACATCATCGCGCCATCGTTCGGTCTCGCTGTCAGCGCATTTCAGACGCATCATAACATAGCTTGCCGGCGCTGTCGCGGCTGGCCTACTTCTGCGCAGGGCAATCGCAGCACATTTTCTTCACCACCAGGACACCGAGATTCATCTATTGATCTGCAAAAAAGGAGACATTGTAAGGCTTGTCCGCTATTAAGGATTGCGGCAAAAATTGGTGAATGCGTCACAATAGCGGACAAGCCTTGTAGGAGCGACCAATCTGGTCGCCCGACGTTGCTGCGTTTTGATTTCGGGCGACATGGTATGTCGCCCCTACATCTAAATCATTCGTCGAGTTTTGCATGACAAACTTGGATCTACTTCTGTGTCTCTGTGGCTAAATTTTCGTTTGAATTAGCTGCATTATGAAGTAGCGATTTTGCAGCGCTTGCGCCGCTCCCCTGCGCAAGCAAGGGCGGAGCCAGCGATACGGTATGTTATAATGCGGACACAAAGAAAAATATAAAGGTCAACTCTTATGATTGGCGAAACAATTGGTGTATTAACAGCTGGCGGAGACAGCCCGGGCTTAAACGCGGCGATCCGCGGCATTGGCAAAGTCGCAATCGAACGGCATGGCATGCGCGTGGTCGGCTTCCGCGATGGCTTCCGCGGCTTGATGCAAAACCGCGTCGAATGGCTGGGTCCCGAGCAGTTGAGCGGGATTCTCACTTTGGGCGGCACCATCCTGGGCACCAGCCGCGACAAGCCGCACAAGATGCCCATCGGCGGGAAAACCCTCAACATGATGGATGTCATGATCGAGAATTACCGCAAGCACGACCTGGCGGCTTTGGTCTGCCTCGGCGGCGGCGGCACTGCCAAGAACGCCTGGCGCTTGGCGCAAGAGGGCGTCAATGTGGTCTGCTTGCCCAAGACGATTGACAATGACGTCAGCGGCACTGATGTTACTTTCGGTTTTGATACCGCCCTAAACATCGCCTCGGAAGCGATTGATCGCTTGCATTCCACCGCGCACAGTCATCACCGCATCATCGTCTGCGAGATCATGGGACATAATACCGGCTGGCTGGCTCTGGGCGCTGGATTGGCGGGGGGCGCCGACGTGATCTTGATTCCCGAGATCCCCTTTAATATCGAAGTCATCGCCGAGTCGATCCGCGCGCGCAGCCGCGGCGGCAAGCGCTTTAGCATCGTCGCCGTATCGGAAGGCGCGATGACGCAACGAATCGGCAACAAACTGCACGAAGCCCGCGCGCGCATCGAAAAAGCCGAAGCCGATATCAAGAAATGCGCCGATGACAAAAACAAGCTCAAAGCGGCGAAGAAGCGCCGCCGCCAAGCCAGAGCGGAGGCTCAAGCGCTGGAAAAAGAACGCAGCGGCGGCACCCTGCTGCTGACGAACGAGCTGGAAAAGCGCACGGGCTTGGAATCGCGCGTGACCATCCTCGGCCATGTGCAGCGCGGGGGCGTGCCATCGCCGGCCGACCGCCTGCTGGCGACGCGGCTGGGCACGGCCGCCTCCAATTTCATCGCCGAGGGCGCGTCAAACATCTTGGTCGGCATCCGCGGCGACGCTGTGCAAGCTGTGCCGCTAGAGGATGTTGTTGGCAAGCGCAAGAACGTGCCGCTGGATCACCCCTGGCTGCGGACGGCGCGCGACCTGGAAATCTGCCTGGGCGATACGCTTTGAGCATATGATATTTCATCACAAACGTTTGCTATTTGGTCTTATTGACAGTACAATTGTTCTAAAAATGGCAACGTACTGATGACATACACTACGCAATTTCATAACGGTGCCGAGTTGAATCGGCTGTATGAGAATGACCGACCAATCCATGAGTGGTACAGGTTTGTATTGTCCTTCCCGCCACACTTGGTGCGCGATTATGTAGAGAAGTTCGGCATTGGCAACGGGCAGATCATTCTCGATCCGTTTTGCGGAACGGGTACGACCCTTGTGGAAGCGAAAAAGCTAGGCATCAAGAGTGTAGGTGTAGAAGCCAATGCGATGGCGCATTTTGCCGCAAGCGTTAAGACAGATTGGGACATTGAGCCCAGTGAGCTGGCCGATCTTGGACAGGAAGTATCCAATCGGGTTACAGAAGTCTCACATGAGAAAATACTTTCAAGCGATTCAAGCTGTTTTGATATAACAGTGTTCAGCGGCGAATTGCGCGCATTTGGCGCAGAACAGTCCAAATTACTGATCAAAAAATCTATAAGTCCAATACCGTTGCACAAGGTGCTAACATTGCTGGATGGTATTGAAAGGCACAAGGCAACTAAAATTCGAAATTATGCGAAACTGGCATTGGCAAGACAGACGGTAAAAGAGATTAGCAACCTTCGCTTCGGTCCAGAGATTGGAGTAGGTAAGCTAAAGGTTGACACACCAGTACTCAAGCCGTGGCTCAGCGCTTTAGATAGTATGGTCAGTGACTTGCAGGAATTTCGCGCCTCATCGGATTCACCTGCAACGGTGTTCTCTGCTGATGCGAGGGATATGAGCGGATATTTCTCGCCAGGTTCGATTGACGCCGTAATTACTTCGCCGCCATATCCAAACGAGAAGGACTATAGTCGAACGACGCGCCTTGAATCTGTATTGCTCGGATTCATCTCAAGCCGCAAAGACTTGCGCAGACAAAAACAGCGATTCATCAGGTCAAATACTCGTGGCGTCTATAAGTTCGATGCGGATCACAGCTGGGTGGAAAATGCGCCGAGAGTTCAAGCGCTTGCGAATAGTATTGAACAGCGTCGTTTGGAACTAGGAAAGACGTCCGGCTTCGAGAAGCAGTATGCAAGAGTAGTGCGCCTGTATTTTGGAGGAATGGCTCGTCATTTGTCAGAACTTAGAATGCTGCTGCGCCCAGGCGCCAAACTCGCCTATGTAGTAGGAGATCAAGCCTCATATTTTCGCATTATGATTCGAACGGGGCAGATACTCGCAGAACTGGCGGAGCGCTTGGGTTATGAAGTGCTTGATATTGACTTGTTTCGCAAACGTTTTTCAACCGCTACAAAGGAGCATCTACGTGAAGAAGTAGTGATGCTTCAATGGAACGGTTGAATCCCTGCAATGGCAAAAGCAAATAGATATTCTCGGATAATTGAAGACATCTTCTTTCGGCGCTTCAACGACGGTGATACGGTCGTCAACTTTGCTCGTGAGGATATTGTACGCTCTGCGGAGAGACTCGGTATTCCTCTACCAAAGAATCTTGGTGATGTCGTTTACTCATTTCGGCATCGGAATCCCTTGCCCGACGCAATTCTTGACGCGGCTCCGCCGGGTCAGTCCTGAGTGATTGCTGGCAAGGGACAAGCGAAGTATGCGTTTGAACTTAAGTCGATTTCAAAGATTCAACCGGATATGATGTTGCCGGTCATCAAGGTGCCAGACGCCACTCCCGGAATCGTATCGCGCTACGCTTTAACTGATGAACAGGCGCTGTTGGCGAAACTTAGATACAACAGATTAATTGATATATTTACAGGTGTTACTTGCTACTCCATCCAGAATCACTTGCGTACAACTGTACGATCCATCGGTCAGATCGAGACCGACGAAATATATGTGAGTGTGGACAAGCGTGGAGCGCATTTTGTGCTACCGGTGCAAGCCAAGGGCAAAACAGATCAGATTGGCGTCGTTCAAATAGAGCAGGATTTGGCGCTTTGTGACGAAAAGTTTCCCGAACTGGTCGCACGTTCGATTGCCGCGCAATTCATGAACGAAGGAAGCATTGCCTTATTTGAATTTGGCCGAGACGCTGATAAGGAATTGGTTAAGTTAGCGGAACGCCACTATCGTCTTGTGCCAGAGCATGAACTGTCAGCCGAAGACCTAAAACTCTATCTCAACCGTCCTGCGGACTAAGGCAACTTAGCTGATCCCCCCACGCACAGCCCTGACCATATCCGCCGCGGCATTGGCGAGGATATTGGTATCAGTCATCACGCTGACGATCCTGTAGCCGCGGCGGATCAATTCAGCGCCGTGTTCCGGGCTGGCCGCGAATACGCCGGCGATTATCCCGTGCCTTTGCGCAGCCGCCAGAAGTTCATCCAGCGCGGCGTCGATAACCGCGTCGGACGAGTCCAAGCCCGCTTTGCCCGTCATGGTCAGGCGCAGATCCCCAATGCCGATGAAGACGCCGTCCAATCCTGCGACGCTCATGATCTCGTCGCGATTGTCAAATCCCTTTTGCGTCTCGATCATAGCCAGCGTGATGATCGTGTCGTCGGCCTGTTCGGCATAATCGTCGCCGGCGTAGACGCGGGCCCGCGTTGGACCGAGACTGCGATAGCCGCGGGGCGGATAGCGGCAAGCGCCCACGAAGGCTTCGCATTCGGCGCCTGTTTCGATCATTGGGCAGACGATGCCATAAGCCCCGGCGTCCAGCAGCTTCATGATGTCGCCCGGCGTATTCCAGTTGACCCGCGCCAGCGGCACAGCATCGGTCGTCGAGATGGCTTGCAGCATCTGGATGGCTGTTTCCATGCCCATCATGCCATGCTGCATATCAATTGTGAGGCTGTCCCAACCTTGATGTGCCATCACCTCGGCCGACCAGGTGCTGGGAATATGCAGCCAGCCGTTCAAGGCGGCTTTGTCTTCTGTCCATAACTTGCGCACACGATTTTCGCGCATCTTCCATCCTTTCATGATTATTGCTAAACTAAAACCGAGTATACGATTATCGTGCTGGAATTCCAAACTTGAGTGCGTGATAAAGCTGCGCCCAAGAGCAAATGACTAAGGATTCAGACGACCATGCCGATATGCGCTATGCTTGATAGCTGTCGAAGGAGAACGACGTGGAAAACCTGGCTATTGAAGGAATCAAATTACTATACGGAGTTGTTGCCGACAAAGAGGCAAACGAGCGTTTGGAAGACTGTCGACAGCAAGAATTTGCAGGCGAGGAACTAGAAGGGCATCATCCACAAGCCAAACGGCTTGTCAGCAACTTATTTTCAGTTGTTGAAGAAGCTGGTCGCGCGAACAAAGAGGGCTGGCTTTGCGTCAAGTCGCATCTGCCTAAGTCTGAAATGGGCAGACGGGCTTTGCTAGGTTATCTGCACAAGAACGGATGGCGCTGGACCCTAGAAGAAACCGCGGTTTTCAACGTTGGTCAGATTGAATGTACCCTTTACACCGACGGGGTGTTGCATTTCAAAAGGCTGGTCGTGTAAATCGCAAAGCCATCCTCTCTGATCCCTTTGCCAACGAGAACATAAAAGCCACCCACGGCATATTGTAATACCTTCCTTCTCCCGCCCCCATTTTCACGAGATGGATATTCGATATAGCTTGTTCCGTTTGCGTTGACAAGGGACCTGTAGCATCGACATTATGTTGCCCGACAACATCAACAAGATTATTGTCATCGCGTTCTTGCAGCGCTTTCATCTTTACATTCACGCCTATGCCTTGCTGCTGCTGGCGCGCGGTTTGACGCTGGTGCAGATCAGCTTGATCGAATCCATTTTGATCTTCACCATCTTCCTGATGGAAGCGCCCACTGGCGTCTTGGCCGACCGCGTCGGGCGGAAATGGTCAATCTTCGCCTCCACTTTTTTCTTGATGTGCGCCGAGTTCCTCTTCATCTTCGCCCGTGATTTCAACTGGTACATCGTCATCGCCTTGCTGACTGGCACAGGCTTCGCATTCGCTTCGGGCGCGGTGGAAGCGATGGTCTATGACAGCCTGCCGGCAGCAAACCGCGAGAATGCCATGAAGCGGGAGATGGGGCGGGTGAATAGCTACTCTCAGCTGGCGTTTTTCTTTGCGCCTTTAATTGGCGGGCTCATCATCGGCGACGCCAGCGCGGAGAACTTCATCCCAGCCATCGCCTTGACCGTCGTCGCCTTGTTGCTCGGGGTGATCGTCTGCCTGACCCTGCGCGAACCCGCCAGCGAAACCTCGGAGAAAAGCCCCAGCAGCGCGGAGTTATTCCGCAGCGGCCTTTCCTTGCTGCGTCATCACGCGCGTCTGCACCGGTTGGCGATGCTGGCTGTTTTCACCGCGCCTTTTTCCGGCGCTGTCGCGACAACCTTGGGACCGCCCTATTTGGTGCAAAACGACGTATCGCCTTATGTTGTCGGCTTGACACTCTCCTTTGGCAGTCTGCTGGCGGTCATCACGCAGCGCTATGCCTACAAAGTGGAGCAGTGGCTAGGACCGCGCTGGGCGATTGCCGTCTTAATCACGCTGCCGAGCTTGCTCTATTTTTTGCTGGCGGCGGCGGTTGGTCCCTTTGCCACCGTCTTTGTTGTCATCGTCATGTACGGCCTGAACGACATGAAGGCGCCGCTCTTTTCCGCTTATCAAAATGCCCTGATAGAAAGCCGCAATCGCGCTACTGTTTTGTCGCTGATCAGTATGTTCCAGAGCCTCTACGTGGCGATCGCTTCACCGCTATACGCCGCGCTGGCCGAGCGTTCGCTGCCGCTGGCTTTCATGGCGATTGGCGCTGTCATCATGTTCGCCGCATTGCTGCTGCGCGTCCACCGCCTGCCGCTGGCCAGCGCATCCTCACATCAGACGGAAGCCGGCGCCAGTTCGTAGACTTGCCGCTGGGTGTAAATCGCGCCTTGCGGGCTCAGTTCGCTCTCGTACAGGGCAAATTGCGCCACGGGAAAAGGCGCGCTGTGAAAATCCAGATGCGCTTGAATCCACCTGCTCGCCAGCCCGCGGCGCAGTGGTTTCTTGAAGCGCATCAGCGTAATATGCGGGTGAAAGCGCCGGCGCTCGCGCAGGAATCCCTCCCGCTCCAGCGCTCCCCCGACCGCTTCGTAGAGCTCGCGCAGCGGCGGCGTATTCTCCACGCCAGCCCATATCACTCGCGGTCGCGCCTCGATTGGGAATTGTCCTACGCCGGCCACGCGCAGGTCGAAAGCGGGCGCGTCCACCTCGCCCAGCACCCGCTGATAGGCGCGGGCGACGCCTTCCGGCACGTCGCCGATGAAGTGCAGGGTCAGGTGCAGGGCGTCGCGGCGCGACCAGCGCCCGGGCGGCAGGTCATCCTGGCGCAGGCTGAGGATGTGGTTCTTGCTGTCTTCGGGCAGGTCAATGGCGACGAACAGACGTGGCATGCATGCACCTGATTTACAATGTTCCAATTTGAGATTATACTTCATGCTTGCATTACATAAAAATCTGAGCGATTTAGGAAAGAAAACATATATGCTCCAAAAGGACATGGCAAGAAGTTTTCTTCAAATGGCTTGGTCAGGCGCGGTGGCTGAAGCCTACGAAAGATATATTCACCCTGACTTCATTCATCACAACGCCTACTTCAAAGGCGATCGCGAGACGCTTCTCACAGGAATGGACGAAAGCGCGCGGCAGTTTCCCCATAAGCATTGCGAGATCTTGCGCGCCCTAGAAGACGGCGACTTGGTTGCCGTCCATAGCAAGGTTGCCCTCGACCCTGAGAATGTATTTTCTGTCATTCATATTTTTCGATTTGAGGATGAAAAAATCATCGAAGAGTGGGAATCGGCTCAAGAAGTTCCAAAAGATTCACCGAATGAAAACGGGATCTTTTGAGCAATATCCAGTAAATTCGGACGGGTTGTTTATTTGCTTCACAGAACGATAGGCACTTTCCAGCGTGTCCGTTCCACCACGCTAGACGCTAGTTGCTCCATTGCGACAATTGGCGCCCCTGCCGATCCTACAGACCACCAGCCGCGCCCACAAGCTTGCTTAATTGCGCGTTTCAGCTTAGGCTAAACGCAGTTGTTTTCTGTACCTCATTTAAGGAGCGCGCCACTTTGAAAGCGTCAATTAAAAAGATCTGGATCATACTGCCGCTAATCCTTTTGCTGCCCATCACCACCAGCGCCGACAGCCACTGTAACTTCGCCGACGAAACGATTCTGCTGGGCGGCGTCGTGCCGCTCTCCGCGCCAGGCTCGGTGGCCGGCGGCGTCGGCATGAAGTGGGGATTCGAACAAGCCGTGGCTGATATCAACGCCGGCTGCGGCATCGAGATTGAGGGCGCGAATCATCGCATCGACCTCGCCACCGCCGACTCGGAAGGCGTCTCTGAATACGGCCAGCTGGTGGTCGAGCGGCTGGTCTTGCAGGACGGCGTGCGCGGCATCGTCGGCTTTTATCACAGCGCTGTGGGGCTGGCGACCATGGGTTTGGTGGAGAAATATCGCATGCCTACGATATACGCCCACCCACGCAACGACCTCATCAGCGCCGCCGGCTATGAGGGCTTCGAGGGCGATCCGCCGCGCTTCGCCGACGGCAGCGACTATGTTTTCCGCACCTCGCCCCCCAGCTCGATTGTCGGCAAGGTTGTCACCGATTGGCTGATCGAGCAGGGCGTCGAAGATGTGATCATCATCCTGGAAAACACCGACTACGGTCATCCGGCCGCGGCAGCGGAACGCGCGCATCTGGAAAAAGCCGGCGTGCAGGTCGACCAGTTGGAAATCGAACTGGGCACCGAAGATTTCGTGCCCATCCTCAGCCGCGTCTACGCGCGCCCCCGTCTGCCGGACGCCATACGCATTATCGTCAGTGGCGAGACATCGTACAACCTAACGCAACAGATGGCAGAGCTCGGTATCGCACCCAGCGCGGACACCATTTGCGTGACCAACCATCTGGCTTTCCAGTCCGAGCAATTCTGGAACACCGTGCCCGATGGCAACTATTGCGCCTTCGACCGCGTCGGGACTGTGCCCAGTTTGTTCAACGACATGGCGAAATCCCTGGATGCGCGCTACCGGGAGGACTTTGGCGACGTGTTGGTCAGCTTCGCCATGGAAGCCTACGACAGCGTCTGGCTAATGGCGGACGCCATGGAACGCGCTGGTACTTATACCGACCCCGATGCCATCGTCCACGCGCTGGAAAGGGCGGATATCACCTTGACACAGGGCCGCTATTATTTCGATTACGGGGGCCACAATCCCGACTTGCCAGAAGATACGCCGTCTTATATGTGGCGCCAGTGGCCCGTGCCGGTCGTGACCGTGATGCAGTACTTCAAGCAAGGTCAAAACGCCTTGGACGCGGCGGTGCTATACCCGCCGGTGTATCAGACGCACGGCGCTTCGTACTTCCGACCGGGCGCTTAGCCGCTTGCGCCCGTGTATTTTTCGGGCTACAGATTTTGGCGAATAGACGTCTGTATGCCCAAAACTTTTGCCCTCTGCGTTCTCAGTAAATCCAATATATATGGATTTGCGGGCGTTTCAGCAGGGCGCGCCGACACTGACCGTCAAAGGCCCCTACAGCGCCTCCTTTTTGGGTGTACCGGTGGCAACGTGAGGGCGGAAAACGATTCCCACATGCTATGATCATTTTGAAGCGATTGCCCGGCCTCCAGCTCCGCTCATAGCGCCGAAAATGTAATTTATGATACAATTATTATGTAGTTCAATTTGACGATTTTCGGAATAGGAATATGAAATGAGTATTAAGACATTATTTTTGATATTTTGCGTCTTATCGGTATTCATGCTCGCGCCGATGAGCGGCGTTTACGCCGACGGACATTGCGAGTTTGCTGATGAAGTCATTAAGTTCGGCGGCATTGCGCCGCTTTCGCCACCGGGCGCGACCGGCGCCGGCGTGATCATCGATTGGGCTTTCCAACAAGCCGCGGAGAATATTAACTCGGACTGCGGCGTCGATATCGCCGGCGTCAATCACCGGCTGAAAGTCATTACTGGCGACAGTGAAGGCATTTCCGAACGGGGCCAGGCGCTAGCCGAGCGCTGGATATTTGAAGACGGCGTCCACGGCGTGGTCGGCGGCTATCACAGCGCCGTGGCGCTGGCGCTGATGAAAGTGACACAGGAGAATCGCATCCCGACTTTGTTCGCCGGCCCCTGGAATGACAACATCACCGCTAATGGCATCATCGAATTCGAAGGCAGGTCCCCGCGTATTGAAGACGGCGTCGACTATATCTTCCGCACCTCGCCGGCCAATTCCATGGTTGCGGCAATCGCGGTGCAGTGGATTATCGAACGCGGCTTGCATGATGTGATCATCATGACCGAAAACACCGACTACGGCATTCCAGCCGCCGCCGATGAAAAAGCGCGCCTGGAAGCGGCTGGCATCAAAGTCGAACAATATAACTTCGAATTAGGCACGGAAGACTTTGTGCCCATCCTCAATCGCGTGCTGACGCGCCCAGAACCGCCGGATGTCATCCGCGTGCTGGTCACCGGCGAGACTGGCTTCAACCTCAATCAACAGATGGCGGAGCTCGGCATCGCGCCCAGTGAGGACACCATCTGTTACGCCGAGAGTTTCGCCGGCGATTCCGAGCAGTTTTGGGCGGCTGTGCCCGATGGCAACTATTGCGCCTTCACCCGCACCGGCGCCACCCCGGCGCTTTTCGGCGAGATCGCGACGGAATTGAACGCGAAGTACACAGAAACCTGGGGCGGCGTCGCGCCCAGCTTCGCTTTAGAACCTTACGACAGTGTGCGCTTGCTGGCGCATGCGATTGACGTCGCCGATACCTTCACCGACCCAGACGCCATCGTCGCCGCTTTGGAAACCATTGACGTCGAGATGGCGCAAGGGCGCTATTACTTCGAATATGGCAGCCACAATCCCGATTTGGCTGAAGGCGCGCCTACTTTCTTATGGCATCAATGGCCCGACCCGATTGTGACCGTGGTGCAGTACTTTGAAGAGGGGCAGAGCGCGCTGGACGCCGCGGTGATATATCCGCCGCAATTTCAAACTCACGGCACGTCCTATATTGAATACGGCAGCACGCCCTGAATTTGCCAAGCTACCCAAAAGCAAGCTATACTCTCCGTTGCTGACGGGTGGGCGCAAACCCGCCCGTTTCCTTTTGCGATAAACCGAAGGACGAATCCAAAATGACATTCCCGCAACTGAGCGAAGAGTTCCGTATCAGCCGCTTGCGGGCGCCAGCCGGCAAAGTCCGCGTGGCGCTCGATACCGATACATATAACGAGATTGACGACCAGTTCGCGCTTGTATACGCGCTGCTCTCGCCGGAGCGGCTGTCTGTCGAAGCGATTTATGCCGCGCCCTTTCATAACAGCCGCTCCACGGGACCCGGCGATGGCATGGAAAAGAGCTATGAAGAGATCCTGCGCCTGCTGGATTTCCTGGGGCGTTCGGCGGATGGCTTCGCTTTGCGCGGATCCACTGAATATCTGGGGCTAGAGCGGCAGCCGCAAGACAACGCCGCGGTCCGCGATATGATCGACCGGGCGCTGGCCAGCCCAGCGGACGATCCGCTCTATGTGGTTGCCATCGGCGCTATCACCAATGTCGCTTCCGCGCTCTTGCTGGCGCCGGAGATCATCGAGAAGATCGTTGTGGTCTGGCTGGGCGGGCATCACTTGAATTGGTCCCATACGCGCGAGTTCAACCTGGCGCAGGATGTGCCGGCGGCGCAGGTCGTCCTGGATTCCGGCGTTCCATTGCTTATTGTGCCCTGCATGGGCGTGACCTCTCATCTGCTGACGACGCTGCCGGAATTGCGCGCAACCATCGGCGGAACGAACCCCGTCGGCGATTATCTTTGCCAGATATTCAAAGAATATCGACCCGATTCTTTTGGAGCGTCCAGCGTGATTTGGGACATCTCGACCATTGCCTGGCTGCTCAACAGCGACTGGGTGCCGAGCAACTTGACGCATAGTCCCGTGTTGACCGATCAAATAACCTGGAGCGTCGATGCGACGCGTCATCTGGCGCGGGTCGCCAGCTTCGTCCAGCGCGATCCCATCTTCCGCGACTTGTTCAATAAAATCAGGGCTTTATAAATCGGCTGAAATGGCAGGCATCTAAACTGAGAAGCAACACAGTGACTTTGCTTGTTCCTGGCCGCGTATTTTGTTGAATTGTCATTTATATTGCCAAAACTCTGTGTTCTCAGTAATTCCAACAAAGAAATGCAGATCCAATTTATGTATGGATTTGTAGGGGCGGCTCAGCGGCCTCTGTTGAGAAACAGCCTCCCTCTGAACTCCCCCCGGTCCCTTGCCCAAAAATATTGCCCCAGACCTTGATCCCCGAGATTTGTCTTTGCCCGGGCATTTGTTACAATTTCTTTGCCATCAATGATGCAGAAAGGTAGCGCGCTAAATGGTCATTCAAGAGCAAACCATCACGGCTGATCGCTTCTACGAGATAGTCGAGCAGCCCGAATACCAAGACCGCATCCTGGAACTTGTGGAGGGAGTTCTCGTCGAGATGTCTAAGCCTAAGCGGATACACGGGGTCATTGTAGCACGGCTTACAGCTAAGATCGCTAACTTCGTGGACGCGCATGAACTGGGAGAAGTAACTACAGGGGAAACAGGTTTCGTGCTAGACCGCGACCCATACGGGCGCGACACTGTTCGTGGTTTGGACATCGCCTTCGTCAAGAGCGAGCGCTTGCCGGCGCCGCCGGACGACACGTGGTACGAAATGGGACCAGACCTCGCCGTCGAAGTGATTTCCCCTAACAACAAGACAACTGACACCCATCTCAAAGTGATGCAACTCCTGAAGGCAGGCACAGGTCTTGTCTGGCTGGTCCATCCCGAAAGCCGCACGGTCGTGGCGCATAGGACCGACGGGGCGGTTATCTTGCGCGAAGACGATACGCTGTCCGGCGGCGATGTGCTGCCGGGTTTTGAAATGCGGGTGGGTGATATTTTCCCGAGTTGAAATCCCCCAATTGATTCTTGTCTCAAAGCCCGAGATCGCTTCCTTCTGGAAGCATTCGCCATCTAGTTGAGTTCTAGCTTGTTGCGCATTATGCTCTTAACAATATGAAATGAAAAAGAGGTGGGCAGCGTGGTCGATGGCGCATTGGGCATTATAGGTTTCTTGATTAAAGTAATCGGCGAGTTCATCAGTAATCCGCAATTCATGATTCCCATAGCCATTCTTTACTTGAGTCTTATGTTCTTCGGCTCGTTCAGAATGAGAGTGGCGACGCTCATTGCTTTCTTGTTTGTAATCTGGCTGGCGATAGTCGCAGGATTTGGCATAACTCAGGGCAGTATCATTGGACTGCTGGTAATTATCGTATTGTTCTTTTGGAAGAAGCTTGTTCCTCTGCTGCGCGCCACGCTTGAAGGCTTGCTCGGATGGCTGAAACCCCAACATCAACGGCTGCGAGAGCGTTTCCCTGGGACGTCCGGCTCGCTTGGTTTTCCCAAGCCCAAGTTGCCTGCCAAACCGCGATTCAATGCGCCTTCAATGCCCAAGCTGCCAACCGCGCCCACAATCAAAATGCCTTCGATGACCAAATTGCCAGCCAGACCCAAACTAAAGTTGCCGAACATACTCAAGCTTGCTCAGAAATTGTACCGCGGTCGCAAAGGCTAAGGAAGCTACTACGATCAATCGTCGCCAATTCGAACTTCAACCACAGATCTGATGCTCATATAACCACAAGGGCGCCTCGCGGAGTCGCCCTTGCATTTCGCTCACAGACCCAATACCCCCCTATATTAGGGTAGAAACAGCAGCCATTTTCATGTATGATTAGTAGCAAGTGACGAGTGATGGATGCAAAGTCCAGGAGGGTCAAAATGACGGTATTGCAGATAGCTTTTGAAGGCGGAAATAATCCGCAAAGCCCCGAGCGACCTGTTGATCAGAAAGCGCAGGAATTCTTTGCACAAGCCCACGTATCCGATCTTATCCAAAAGATTTGGCAATCGCTTAAGAACTTGAAAATCAGCGATGCAATAAAGCTGGTTAAGATTGTCGCAGTCGTCGTTGCAGTTGCGCTACTGTATCATAACATTTCGCTAATCGGCATAATTGCGCTGGCGGGTTCGGTTGTCAGCTTGATCATCGCTGCTATCACAAATGTTATCGTGTGGATGATCTATATTCCCACTATGATATTGAATAGTGATCAGGGTCTAAAAGATATCACCCTTGCGGCTTTGTTGGCCTGGCTGTTCGGCATCAATCCGCTGACGGCTTTAGTGCTAAGCCCGGTCATGATGTTAGGGCTTCGGTTGCTAGAGAATTCGCAATTGGCGCAGAAAAACATATCAGAATTCATCAATCAAATTGGTAAGTTGGTTGGGAAGTTGCCCAAGCTCAACGACCTTGCCAAGTTGCCCGATTTCCCAGATTTTCCCAGCCTACCCAAGTTACCTGCTTTTCCCGTTGTTGCCCCTGCTTTTCCTAATTTCATACCAGTTGATACGGCAGTTCAGAAAGCTAAAGCAGCAATGCCTGAAATACGCCTCAATATGTCTTCAATGCCCAAGCTGCCAACCGCGTCCGCAATCAAAATGCCGTCGATGCCCAAAATGTCTGCCAAACCCAAGCTAAAGCTGCCACACAAACCCAAGTTTGCTCAAAAAATGCAGCGTGGGCGCAAAGGCTAGGGCTTCGCCAGCGATCAATCACCTCAAAGTCGAACTTCAACCACAGATCTGAAGTTCATAAAATCACAATGGCGACTCAGCGAGTCGCCATTGCATTTCCAGGTCTTGCATGATTCGCACCTAGCGCTTCCCGTTAGCGCCATTCTTTCCGTTGCTGCCATTGCTGCGCCGCAGCGGACGTTTGCGCGGCAGCTTCATCGGCAGCTGACGCCGGCGCACGCCATCAAACTGATACAGCGCGTTAGCCACCGCCCCCGCCGTCGGCACCAAGCCGATTTCGCCGACGCCTTTGGCGCCATACGGTCCGTAGGGATCGGGCACTTCGACGCCGATGACTTCCATCTCCGGCATATCCCGGGCGCGCAGGATGCCGCACTTGCGCAGCATGGTGCTCTTGGGTCGGCCATCCGCCATCGGCAAGTCCTCGCTGATGGCATAGCCCAAACCCATGTGGATCGAGCCTTCCAGTTGGCCCTCGAAGAGCGTGGGATTGAAGATCTTGCCGGCGTCATGGGCGGCGATGATCTTCTCGACTTGACCGGCCTCGTCCAGTATCACCACTTGCGTGGCATAGCTGTAGCTGTAATGGGTGTAGACTTTCTCGACCATGGCGCCGGGCTTGGTGGTCCAATCCACCGTGAAAGCGCCAACATAGCGCTTGCCAACCAGTTGCTCCAAGGAGTGCTTCTCCAGGTCGGCTTTGAATTCGCGGCAGGCGTCGATAATGGCGTTGCCAATCAGCGAGGTCGCGCGCGAGGCGGTAGTCATGCCGGTTACCATCTCGGAAGCGGTCTCGACGCGGACCTCGACCAGAGCCGGATCCAAGCCCGTCTCGGTCACCAGCGCCTGCACCGCCATCGTATGCACGCCCTGTCCCATCTCGGTCCAGCCATGGTCGATGACGACTTTGACGCCTTCGCCTGTCCCCACAGGGTGGTGGGGGACCACACTAACCGTGACCTGCGATGAATCGGGCATGCCATTGCCGATGCCGGTGTTCTTGATGCCGCAGGCGATGCCGGCGAACTTGGCATTGCGGAATTCGTTTTTGACCGCTTCCAGCGTGGCTTTTGCGCCAGCGCCGGCTTCGATGACCTGACCGGTGGCGGTCATATCGCCGTCGTCCAGCGCGTTCTGATAGCGGAATTGCCAGCGGTCGAAGCCGCCCTGTTCACAGAGATCGTCAATGCAGCTTTCCAGCGCGAAGGCGGTTTGGTTGACGCCGAAACCGCGCATGGCGCCGCAGGGCAGGTTGTTGGTATAGACCGCTGTGCTTTCGATATCGGTGACCGGGAAGTTGTATGCGCCGGTGGCATGACCGGCCGAACGCTCCAACACCTTCATGCCGACCGATGCGTAAGCGCCGGTATCGCCGACGAAGCGCCCCTTGCAGAAGGTCAACATGCCGGCGGCGTCGCAGCCGATGGTGTACTCCATCCAGATGGGATGGCGCTTGGGGTGCATGATGATCGATTCGTCGCGGGTCAGCCGCACTTTCACCGGCTCGCCCATCAAATAAGCCGCCAGCGCCGCGTGACCCTGCACCGAGAGGTCTTCCTTGCCGCCGAAGGCGCCGCCGTTGGACACCAAGACAACGTTCACAGCGGCTTGCGGCAAGCCCAGCAGCTTGGCGATTTGCACGCGATCTTCAAAGACGCCTTGCCCCTGCGACAGCACTTCGACGCCCCCCCGACCTTCGCCAATCTCCCCCTCCCTCATTTTGGGGGAGGGGGCTGGGGGGTGGGGGTAAGCAATACAGGCTTCCGGCTCCATGAAGCCGTGTTCGATCATCTGCGTCTCGTAAACGCCGCTGGTGATATAAGCCGCATCAGCCAGCGCCTTTTCGAGGTCGCCGCGGTTGGTGATGGACTGCGACAGGACATTGCCGCCTTCGTGCACCGAGGGGCTGTCGGCGTCCAGCGCGGCGTGCATATCGGTGACCGCTTCCAGGACGTCGTAGTCAATCTCGATCAGCTCGACCGCTTCCCGCGCGACAGCGTCGCTTTCCGCGACCACAAGCGCCAGCACATCGCCGACATAGCGCGTCGTTTCGCCGACGCCGATCATCAGGGGCCAATCCTGCTTAATCAAACCGATATGCTTGTCGCCGGGGATATCGTCGGCTGTGAACACGCGGATGACGCCTGGATGCGCCTGCGCGGCGCCCAGGTCCAGCGACTTGACAAACGCGCGCGGATGATCGCTGAACTTCAGCGCGCCGAATCTCAGCCCTTCCATGCGGATATCGTCGATGTAGCGATGCTGCCCCAACACCAGATTATCCGCTTGATACTTGGGCAAGCGCGACCCGATGCGCCCGTCGCATTCCGGCATCGGCACTTCTTCTTCGTTGCGGATGGCGTCGGCGGCGGTCTGAATCGCGTCCACGATTTTCTTGTAACCGGTGCAGCGACAGAGATGCGGCGTCAGGCATTTTTCGATGTCGGCGCGGCTGGGCTCGGGATTGTGGTTGATGAGGTTATTGGCTTGCATGACGATGCCGGGGATGCAGAAGCCGCATTGCACGCCGCCTTCGCTGACAAAAGCGTTGGCGAAAACATTCTGCCGATACTCGCCCAGCCCCTCGGTGCTTGTTACCGATTTGCCGGCGATCTTTTCCATTTTTGTGACGCAGGAGAGCAATGCCTTGTCATCGACCTGCACCACGCAGCAGCCGCAAGCCGCTTGCGGGGCGCAGCCGTCTTTAGGCGAGATGATGCCGAGATCCTCGCGCAAGACATTCATCAGCGCGCGATCAGGGTCGCCGTCGTAATGCGTCACTTGTCCGTTAAGCATGAATTCAATCATTGG
Source organism: Aggregatilineales bacterium (assembly GCA_963663445.2). Lineage (GTDB taxonomy): Bacteria > Chloroflexota > Anaerolineae > Aggregatilineales > Phototrophicaceae > UBA6055. The sequence continues at coordinate 20,935 of CAXXTM010000002.1, forward strand.
AAGCGTCTCCTATCTAATATGCGTTCAGCACACCAGGCACTTTTCGATAGGTTCACTCAACCTAACGCCGCGAGCCACGACCTGCGACTGTAGCCACTATTATGGTAGGGATTGCGATTTTTTTCAAATATCAGTCGGCGCCTTTTGGCGCGGGGCAAAGCGAAAGCGATCTGAATGACGCGATATTTGTAATTGCGGTGATTTCCCCTTGTCGTCTAAACAAACTTTCGTTAGACTACTTGCATCATATTCACTGCAATGAAAGGTAGGAAACCTACCATGCGCAAGATGCCCCTCACGATGTTGATATTCGCTCTGTTGCTCGGCTCACTTGGTTCAGCCGCCGCGCAAACTGAGTTGGGAAAACCTCGAGCTGTCAAGGTGCGTAATTCGCACCAAGGAAGGTGCATTGACATAACTTGGAAAAAGGCGGCGGGGGCTGTAGACTATCAGGTCCGGGTCAACAAGCGTGGCAGCGGACGTCCCGACTATAGAGAGAGTGTAACGGAAAACCGTCCGAAAAGGAAACTGGCCCGTGGTTGGCAAAATTGGCGGGACCTGCACCTTCCTTCAAAATGGGGAGAGAAAAGAGCTGGTGAACGACCCCACCGGCAGACGAATTGGTGTCTCTTGGCGTCGGACCAGACTGTTATGGTCCGTGTGCGTGGGATCGGCATAGACGGCGAAATCGGCCCAGAGTCCGATCCCGTAAGATTCCGCGTGCGTCACGACCATAAGTAGTTCAAAGAAAATAATGCAAATTATACAGGGGCGACCTATCAGGTCGCCCAATTTGATGCGTATAGATTTCGGGCGACATGGTATGTCGCCCCTACATTGCGACCTATCGTCGAGTTTTTCATGACTTACTTGGTTTTACTTAAATTAGCCAGTGGCTTAAAGAGCCGTTCCAGCTCGGGGCGGCTCTTTCCCCCGACTTTCAACATAATCCCCAAGAAAGGTCACTGACGATCTGTGGCTCTTGCCGACGTGTTTCGGTTTTTTCGCTTTGCCGTGGCGAAACAGTGATTTGTCTTTTCAGCGATGCGATAGCGCGCGGAAATATGTTACATTTAGCCTACGCATAGACAGTCGCCAGTTTGGAAAGCGAGCCAGAGTGAGGCTGCCGGAAACAGTTCAAGCGCAATTCCAAGCCGCATTCGGCGCGGATCCCGCCTTCATCGTCCGGGCGCCGGGGCGCGTCAACCTCATCGGCGAGCACACCGATTACAACGACGGCTTTGTCTTCCCCATGGCCATCGACCGCGCAACATACATCGCTTTGCGTCCACGCGATGACAAGCAAGTCGTCGCCGTATCGCTTGATATGCAGGAGCGACGCGCCTTCACGCTGGACGATCTGCCGCGCCCGACAGAAACCAAGTGGATCGACTATCTGGTCAGCGTGGCGTGGGCGCTGGGCGAGCGCGGCTACCGGTTGCGGGGTTGGGAAGGTGTCCTCAGCGGCGATGTGCCAATCGGCTCGGGCTTGTCGTCATCGGCTGCTTTGGAGCTGGCGACAGCGCGCGCCTTTTATGAAGTTTCCGGTTTTGCCTGGGATGCCGCCACGATGGCGCTGGCTTGCCAAGCCGCCGAAAACAAGTGGCTGGGCGTCAAATGCGGCATCATGGACCAGATGATCTCGGCGGCCGGCGTCGCGGACCGCGCCCTGCTGATCGACTGCCGCAGCCTGGAGACCGCCTCGGCGCCGCTGCCGCCGGGTACGGTCGTGGTCATCCTGGATACCAATACGCGCCGCGGCTTGGTCGATTCGGCATATAATGAGCGCCGCGCGCAATGCGAGGCGGCGGCGCGGCATTTCGGCGTCAAGGCGCTGCGTGATGTCACTAGCGAATTGTTCGCACAGCGCGGACATGAGCTAGAGCCAGTGATGCGGGCGCGGGCCCGCCATGTCATCACGGAAAACGAACGGACGCTGCGCGCCCGCGCCGCCATGCAGGCCGGCGACGCCCGGACCTTGGGTCAACTGATGGTCGCCAGCCATATCAGCTTGCGCGACGACTTCGAAGTATCCAGCCCGGCTCTGGACGCCATCGTCGCTTGCGCCAATGCCGAGAGCGCCTGCTACGGCGCGCGCATGACCGGCGCGGGATTTGGCGGTTGCGCCGTGGCTCTGGCGCAGGCCGACGGCGTAGAGCGTTTTGTGCGGCGCGTCGGCGCCTGTTATCGCGCAGCGACGGGGAACGAGCCCATCATCACCGTCACCGGCGCGAGCCGCGGCGCGGGTACGCTCTATTCTTGATTAACGACAAACACGAAATCATCTGTCGCGCAGCCGCAGCAGATACAGCCTAATTTCCGCGGTCCTCTCCTGCGAATAGGCGAAACTGGTCCGCGCGCCACTCCAACAGGCTCGCAGGTACCTGCGCTGCTATTCGTAAGGCCCATGCGCCGGAACAAAAAAGGGACATGCCTAGGCATGCCCCTTCCAATCAACTCTGCTGACACAGATGCGACTTACATATCGACGCGATGCCAGTCTTCGATATTCCACATTTCGGAATCCCAGCCATTCATCTCGACGCCGCCCAGGCTGTTGTGGAAGGCGGACGCGGCCGAGGAACGGTAGACAAGTGGAATCAGCGCGTATTCCTGAACCAGAATGTCATTCAAGCGCAAGACTAGAGCGGCCCGCGCCGCTTCACCGGCCGTGCCGCTTAGCTCGTCCAGGGTAGCATCAAAGTCTGCGCTGCAAAATCTCGGAGTATTGGCGCCGGTCCAGTTGTTGTCGGGAGTGGGCGCTTCCCCACAGCGATAACTGCCAAGGAAACCTTCCATATCGGGTGAGGAGGACCCAGTGGTGTACATCTCCAAATCCGAATAGAACTTCTGGAACGTATCCGGGCTGCCGGGGTCGCCGCCGAAATAAACGGCCGCGTCAATGTTGCGCAGTTCGGTATCCACTCCGATTTCCGACCACCACTGCTTGATCAGCGCTTGCGTATTCTGGCGGACCGCATTGGTGCTGGTCTGATACTGAACTCGCAACTCGTGGCCATTGTATTCGCGGAAGCCGTCGCCGTTGGTATCCATGATGCCGGCTTCATCCAAGAGCGTGTTGGCGCTTGCTATGTCCTGGTCGCAATTGTTGTTCGGTGAGACTGCGGCCGCTGGCGAATTGATGAAATTGCAGGTCGCGTAGCCTGATCTACCGTAGAGACTTTCGGCAATAATGTTGGTGTCAATCGCCATGGACAAAGCTTGACGGATGGACTTGTTGCTAAGGAAGGGATGGGCATTGGAGCCGTCTGCCATCCAAACCGAACGGTTGGGATTGTCCGGGCTGACATCGGTTGGGTTGATCCAGATAGTTTCTATCGATTGACCAAATGCCACTGCAATCTGGCCGTTGCCAGCCGCTTCCATCGCGTTCAAGACAACTGGGGAGATCTGCAAGTTCCAGGCGTAATCGGCTTCGCCGGTTTCCAAGACAGCGCGCGCGGCCGATTCCGCATCGCCGCCGCCTTTGAAGACCACGCGGTCAAAGAAGGGCTTGCCCATATCGGCGTCGCGGAAGTTCGGATTACGAACGTAAGTGACGACGTCATTGGGGCGGAATTCCTCGACCATGAAGGGACCCGTGCCGATGGGACCGAAGTTCTGCTCGCTGCAGGCCGCCATATCCGCGCCTAGACATTCGCCGAATTGCGCTTTCTGCAAGATCGGCGTGGTCTGCGCGACAAAAGGCAAGAAGGGATAAGGCTTGGGCGCGTCAAAGACAATCGTGACCTGGTGCATGCCCATCGCTTCCACGCTGACAATGCCGCTGAATTCATCGCTCTGCACGCAACCGCCATCCGGATGGGTGCAGTATTCATAGGTAAAGACGACATCTTCCGAGGTGAGCGGCGTACCATCCGACCAAAGCACATCATCACGGAGCGTCCAGGTGATGGATGTAAGGTCTTCGGAGATGCCGCCATTTTCGGGTGACGGAACCTCGGTAGCCAAAACCGGAACCAAGGAACCATCGGGTCCAAAATTGGCCAGCGGTTCTAGCACGATTGCCGAGGCATCGTTATCTTTGGTACCGCTGGAAAGATAGGGATTCAGTATTGAAGCCGCCTGCCAATAGAGAATGGTGACCTCATTCATGTCCTGCGCCATCCCAACACCGCCAAACAGCGTACTAAAGATGAACAAGACCGCCAAAAGCATAAGTTTGCGTCGCATTGTACTTCCTTTCTCACTTGTGAGTTTACCGAAATGTAAATTGGCAAAGTGATTATACATGCAAAAAGCGTAAATCTAAACCGAATATCCCTTCGATTGCCCGCAATCCCTGGTTTCTTAGCCGTTGAGAATCCCGACCGACCTGATAAAATCATCCTTCATTCTTGCATCATTCTCGCATCATTAACGAAGGAACTTGCATGAGCGGCGACGCCAACTGGCGCATCTTCACCGACGTGGAGGCGGCAAAGCGCAGCATCCTGCAACGGCATTCTCTGCGCGATACCGACCTGCCCGAGGCGCTCATTGAGCGTTCGGTTTCGATCTTCGGCGAGCGGCTCCTGCCCGAGCAAGCCGTCCGCCGCATTATCCGCAGCGTCCGCGAGCGCGGCGATGACGCGATCCACGAGTGGAGCCGCAAGATCGACAATATCAGCCTGGAGCGCCTGGATGTGTCGCCGGACGAGATGAGTGTCGCCCTGCGAGAGATCGCGCCGCAGCTGCGCGGCGCGCTGGAACAGGCGGCGGGGCGGATACGCAGCTTCCACGAGCAGCAGCCCATCAGCAGTTGGATCGACGCCGGGAGAGCAGGCTCGCTGGGTCAGTTGATTCGGCCCGTCGATTCCGTCGGCGTCTATGTGCCCGGCGGAACGGCGCCGCTGCCATCGTCGCTGTTGATGAGCGTCATCCCCGCCCAAGTGGCGGGCGTGCCGCAGGTCATCGTCTGCACGCCGCCTGGCAGCGGCGCCGGGGACATTCACCCGGTGATATTAGCGGCGGCGGCAATCGCCGGGGTGGAGCAGCTCTACCGTATCGGCGGCGCGCAAGCGATCGCCGCTATGGCTTATGGCAGCGAGACAGTCCCGCGCGTCGCCACGATCGTCGGCGCGGGCAACCTCTTTGTCACGCTGGCAAAGCAGCAGGTCTACGGCGATGTCGGCATTGATGGCTTGCTGGGACCAACCGAAACGCTGGTCATCGCCGATGAAAGCGCCGATGCCAGGCTGGCGGCGGCCGATCTCTTGGCGCAAGCCGAACATGATGAGTTGGCTTCGGCGATTTTGTTGACGCCCAGCCGGTCCATAGCGGAAGCGGTAGGGCAAGAAATTTCGAGACAGGTCGCGGCGCTGGCAAGGCGGGACATCATTTCCGCAGCGCTGAACAAGCACGGCGGCGCCGTCGTCACCGCCGACTTGGACGAGGCGTTTCAGCTTGCCAATGACTATGCCGCCGAGCATCTCTGTCTGCTGGTCGCCGATCCCTGGTCCTGGATCGGTAAAGTACGCAACGCCGGCGGCGTCTTTCTCGGCGAGCACTCCTACGAAGTGCTGGGCGATTATGTCGCGGGACCCAGCCATGTCATGCCCACCGGCGGCACGGCTCGTTTCGCCTCGCCCTTGAATCTGCTGCACTTCGTCAAAGTGACCAGCTTGATCGCGCTCGACAAGTCCAGCGCGCTGGCGCTTGGCCGATCTGCCGAGAGCCTGGCAAATGCCGAAGGGTTGACGGCGCATGCGGCCGCGGCGCGGCTGCGGCGAGAGCAGGACGCGCCATGAGCGAAAAGGTGCGCATCCGCCGCGATGTCGAGTCCATGAGCGCCTATACGCCGACCACCTCGCTGGATGTCTTCGCCCAGCGGCTGGGCAAGGACGTTAAGGACTTAATCAAGCTGGACGCCAACGAGAACCCCTTCGGTCCCTCGCCGCGGGTCCAGGAAGCGCTGGCGAACTTGCGGCACATGCACGTTTATCCCGATCCCGAATCGGGCCGCCTGCGCGAGTTGCTGTCGGAATACATCGGCGTTCCTGGCGTTTCCAAAGAACGGATTCTTTGCGGCGCCGGCGCGGACGAACTGATCGAAATCATCTTGCAGCTTTTTATCGAACCGGGCGATATCGTCGTCAATACCCCGCCGACCTTCGCCATGTACGGCTTTGACACGCCGCTGTATCACGGTCAGGTCGTCGATGTTTATCGCCGCGCGGATTTCTCGCTGGATCTGGACGCGATTGAATCCGCCGTGCGGCGGCATCGCGCCAAACTGCTCTTCCTCTGTTCGCCCAACAATCCCAGCGGGGATATGATCAAGGCTGAGGACATCGACCGCTTGCTCGAGCTGCCGACGACCGTCGTGGTCGACGAAGCCTATATCGAATTCGCCAAGCGGGACAGTTTGCTCAGCCGCGCCGCCGACGCGCCCAACCTCATCGTCTTGCGCACCATGAGCAAATGGGCGGGCTTGGCGGGCTTGCGCGTCGGTTATGGCGTCTTCCCGAGCGTGTTGATGCCGCAGCTCTGGAAGATCAAGCAGCCTTATAATGTCAACCTGGCTGCCGATATCGCCGCCCAGGCGTCGCTCTCAGATGTGGATTATTTGATGACGCGCGTCAGGACCTTGGTCAAAGAGCGGGCGCGCATGGCAAGCGCTTTCGCGGAATTGCCCTTTCTGTCGCCCTATCCGAGCCAGTCCAACTTCGTGTTAAATCGCGTCATCGGCATGAGCGCCGCGGACTTCCGCGATCGTCTGGCGCGGGCTGGCGTCATCGTGCGCTATTACAATAAGCCGCGCCTGGCAGATCACATTCGCATCAGCGCGGGTAAGCCCGAGCAGGTCGACCGCCTGCTGCGGCTATTGACGCGAATCAGGCTGCCATAGACGCTGCTGCGATTGCTCTGCGGCTTGTTGCTTATACCCTTTTCTCTATTCAGCTTTGTGTTAATCTTTGATGCAAGCGCCTGATGTGGGACGAGCGCCGCTCACAGGCTACTCATTCTGCGAGGATCGAGCCTATGAACCAACGAAAAGCAGCGATAGAGCGCAATACAAAAGAAACGCAGATTCAGTTGGCGCTCAACCTCGACGGCAGCGGCGCGGCCGAGATCAAGACCGGCATCGGCTTTTACGATCACATGCTGCACCATATCGCCTTGCAGGGCTTATTTGATTTGAACATCAGCGCCAAGGGCGACCTGCATATCGACAGCCACCACAGCATAGAGGACATCGCCATTTGCCTGGGACGGGCGATAGACCAGGCTTTGACTTCGCGCGCCGGCATTCGGCGCATGGGCAGCGCCTATGCGCCAATGGACGAGGCTTTGGCGCGCGTGGTCGTCGACTTGAGCGGACGCCCCTACGCCGTCATCAAAGCCGATTTCAGCAGTCCCAACATGGGCAAGATGCCGACCGACCTGGTCGCCCATGCCCTGGAAACCATCGCCGTTCACGCCCGGATGAACCTGCATGCCGAGGTCCTATACGGGCGCAACGATCACCACAAAGCCGAAGCGCTTTTCAAAGCCTTTGGGCGGGCTTTACGGCAGGCGGTGACGCTGGATCCGGGGCGGCAGGGCATCCCCAGCACCAAAGGCACACTCACGGAGTAAGGCAAGATGCAAGAGTTTGTGGACTTCAGCAAACAGCTCGCCAGCGCCAGTGGCGAAATCATCAAGCGCTATTTCCGCAGCGATTTCGCCGTGGAAAGCAAAGCGGACGATTCGCCGGTGACCATCGCCGACAAACAAGCCGAAGAAGTCATGCGCGAGATGATCATGAAAGCCTATCCGGCCCACGGCATCATCGGCGAGGAATTTGGGGTTCACAACGAAGGCGCTGAATATCAGTGGGTGCTCGATCCCATCGACGGCACCAAGTCCTTCATCAGCGGCACCTTTCTATTCGGCACCTTGATTGGCTTGATGAAAGACGGGCAGCCGATCGTCGGCGCCATACATCATCCCGTGACCGCCCACCTGTTGATCGGCACGGGCGACGAAGCGCGCCTGAATGACGAGCTTGTTCGGGTGCGTCCAACGCGGGAGCTGCGCGAGGCTGTCATGCTCTATACTGATTTTATCCACGTGGGTCAGCACCAGAACGGCATCGCCTTTCAACAATTGATGGGCAAAACCAAGTTCAACCGCACCTGGGGCGATTGTCACGGCTACTTCCTGCTGGCGACCGGTTATGCCGATATCATGCTGGATCCCATCATGCAGCTCTGGGACATCGTCGCCCTGATACCGGTTATAGAGGGCGCCGGCGGCAAAATCACCTCCTGGAATGGCGGACCGCCGCTATCCGGCAACGGCATCATCGCCAGCAACGGTCCCTTGCACAGCCAGGTCCTGCGCGTTCTGATCGCCTAATTTTCCCACCACCAAGACGCGAAACTAAATCCATCAGAACAATGAAAATTGCATAATAATATCGGATTTGCATTTCATACTTGGATTTACTATGGATGCCAAGCTCGGACCGGCGAGGGACCAGGGCGCATCATTCAAGCGTCGAACTGAAACAGCGAGCAGCCGCCGTCCAGCGTCAGGATGCTGCCGGTCATATAAGCGGTCTGCGGACCAGCCAGATAAACCACCGCCGCGGCGATGTCTTCGGGGCTGCCCGGTTCCACCAGCGGGATGACCTTGGCCACGCGCGCGGCGTATTGCGGCTCTTCGCGCAATTGTCGCCCGGCCAACCCGGCATTCACGATGCCCGGCGCGACCGCATTGACCAGAATACGATGCGGCGCCAATTCGCGCGCCATCTGCTTGACCAGCATATTGACGCCGGCTTTGCTGACGGTATAGGGACTAATCTCGGGCCAGGGGATGCTGCCAACCCAACTCGAGGTGAGGATGAGGCGGCCCGCGGTTTGGTCCCCGACCATCTTCCGCGCGGCGGCTTGACAGACGTTGAAGCAGCCGGTCAGGTTGACATCGAGTTGGTTCTGCCAATTCTCTTGCGTTACTTCCAGGAAGGGCTGGGCTTCGGTGATGCCGGCGTTGGAGCAGACGATATCCAGCGCGGGCAACGCGGCAATCGCGCCGTCGACAGCCCCGCGATCGCGCACGTCAACCTGCTGATAACTTGCGCTTTGATCGCGCAAGCGCACAGCGTCCAGCGCCGCTTCCGCTTCGTCGAAGGGCTTGATGTCCCACAAGACGACATGCGCGCCATTTGCGGCCAAATGCCGCGCCATGGCGCGGCCCAGGTCGCCGGCGGCACCGGTTACGAGCGCGGTTTTACCCTTGAGCATTGACCCTACTCCCCTTACCACCATTGCACTGCGGGATCGTGAATGTTGTCGATGATCCATTTAATCCAATTAATGGTACCGGCACCGTTGGCCGGGTCGATGGTTTGAAGCGCGTAAAGACTCGCCTGCATGCAGGCTTTTTCTTCATCCAGGCCATCATTGTGGAGATGGTCGTCGTTTATGTGACAGGCTTCATGAACGATGCCAAAGATGACGTAGACGAGGCCCGCTTCGCCCGTGCCTTTTCTTAGGGAATTATATACCTATGCACATTAGCCTTGCGGCTCATTCTTTGAGATAGCGCCATTCATCGCGCTTTTTGTTCGGCATACGCAGTACCATCTCGGCAATCTCTTCCGGGCTGGCTTCGATTCGCTCAGGGTACGGCTTCTCAACCGGACGCCCAACGGGGCGCTTTTCATCGTCTCCAGCAGGCTTGCTCTCGTTCTTATTTGACATCAGGAAACCTCATTTGTATACTACTGAATACACTATCCCATTGTCAATCTACACATCAGAAGGACAACAACAAAGAAGATAATGCCAGCCGCTATGCAACCAAATCCAAAGCTCAGACCGCTTTGGAATCCCCCACCACTTTTCACGTCAACATTTACATTCGTCGTAGCTTCTCTGCCTTCATATTGCTCAGGGGAGTTCTTATGCTTTTCCATTTTCATCTATCTCAATCACTAATCGTAAACTTAACGACCTTCGTCTCGTCCTTCGTATAGTGTTTGATAAACACCTCATAGTCACCTGGCGCAGGGTCGATTTCAACATAGGGGGTTCCATTTATCTCGCTTGGTCCAATATACGTCAGTTCACCATCCCGGAAAATTAACAAGTCTTGAAAATATGGGGCCACATATAGATATGTAATATCTCGATATGCCTCATAAAACACACAAACGCCTTTGTGTAGTTCGCCTGAGCTTTTCAGCTTTAGTATTGCGCAGTGGGTATCAAGTTGCAACGTCATCAAAAAGTTGACCGATTCCCCTGTATTGGCGCGCCGCTTATAATTCTCAATCATCGCTTGCGATGGTTCCTGAATCTCAAACTCAACTTGTGCCATGCCCCCAGACACCACAAACACCAGACACACAATAACCAGAACTAATCTACTGAACATTAGATTTCCCCCCTTGTTCCGAATTGAACTTTTTGATAAATATATGCGGCGAGGGTGGCGCGCCCCTGAAATAGGAACACGCCGCTCTCTGCACACCAGTTTCGCGGGGCGGGTGAGCTACCAACTCTATGATCCGCCCCCCGAAACGCTTCAGTACACTCTTTTCGGAGACTGTACTGAAAACGACTATATCCCATATTCCGCCTACCCGCAATAGCTTGTAGCCAGATTGCTTATATCAACGACAATCCTTGCACTTAGACACAGGTGCAGGGATGCGACATATCAGCAAATCCTTTGGGGGCGCTGTTAGGAAGCGTCGACTTCAGCTAGGACTTTCTCAAGAAAAACTTGCTTTCCGTTGCGGTAGCCACCGGAACTACATTGGCGAGATTGAGCGTGGAGAAAAGTCACCTTCGCTACATATCATCTTTGCTCTGGCGAAAGGATTGGATCTGCCCGCATCTGCACTTATAAAGATGACCGAGTCCCACGCATTGAAATCAGCTATTGACCCACGCGACAATGCGGACTAGAATATCGCCTATCATTTTCAATCCGTTATAAACACAGATCGGAGAAGTTGAAATGGCGTGGTATTCTGATGAAGGTAGCATTGCCCATCATGTTTGTGAAAATTGCCCTGCAAGCCAGCAAATTCACCCTGATAACTGTCAAACTGGCACCGGCGGTCTCCCGTTGTGCGATATATGCGCAGAATACCAACGAGATGGTGTGTGCAAGTAGTGTCAGACTCTTTTCTCAAGGGTGTCGTATTTTTCGAGAGGAACTTTCTTGTAGAAGACCACTTCGTTGGTCATCCTGTCCAGTTCTCCTTCGATTACGCGATGCACTCGGCTAAAACGCTTTACAGGAAACTGTCGTCCAATTAACAAACTAGCCGCTCGTAGGAGTTCTGAGTACCCTCCGTGAAAACGGACTGCTGGCTCTGGGTATGAGTGTCCTTCGCCACCTTCGCAAGACTCCCAAGTTTCAATTCCGTTATTTATAAGAAACAAAACTGCTCTCTCAATACCTGTGTCTAGTGGCAGATCGAACTTCTTGTCTTGGACTAATTTCAGTGCATACGGCATTTCTCTTGCCTTTCATGTGATTATTCAAGGATTAATATTGATCTGTGGACTTATTCCGAGGTCAGGTCCCGATACCGTAGCCGCTTGCCTTCCATGCGGCGCACGATGCTTGCCATTTGATGCCGTGTATCCAGCGGACGGCTATTGTGCCGACCAGCGAACTCGTTCACATAGCGATTCAAGTGCTTCGGGCTAATCTGGTGGTACGTTCCCATGTATCCGCGCTTGAACATTGACCAGAAGCTCTCCAGCCCGTTCGTGTGTATCTGCCCGTTCACATATTCGCCGACATTATGCTTGACCGCTTTATGCTTGCGCGGCATTCCTTCATAAGCGCGAGCTTCGTCTGTGTACACGATTGTATCGGGCAAGGTGTTCTCTACCACAATTTCGTGCAATGTTTCTTGTTTCGTATCCTCGACGACTTGGGCTTTGACATCACCCGTGTCCCGATCCAGTACGCCGACAACCGCAGTCTTGCCGACTGTACCGCGCCCAGCATTCAGCTTCTTGTGCGCGTGTTTGTTGCCTTCCTTGCCGCCTATGTAAGTTTCATCTACTTCTACTTCGCTGTAGAACTTCTCTGTTGCGTCGTTCCATGTTTCGCGTATACGATGCGCCATGTACCAAGCGGACTTCTGCGTAATTCCTAAGTCCCTGTGCAATTTCATGCTTGATACGCCCTTCAAGTGCGTACTGAACAAGTAGAACGCCATTGCCCATTTGCTTAGCACCAAGCGCGAATCGTGCATGATCGTTCCTGTTTTGACTGTAAAATCCTTCTTGCAGTCGTTACAATGATATACAGGTGTCTTGCGCCGAGCATTAGGCTTGCGAGTAGCAATGCGCTTTGAATCGCACTGTACGCACTGGATACCATCAGGCCAGCGCCGCTCGACGAACCATGCTTCTGCCGAAGCGTCATCGCCGAATTTCTTGACTGCATCTATCAAGGATATGCCCTTGCGATAGTGTTGTCCTGGTGCGCTGTGTGCCATAATTCACCTCTCTTATTTATGTACTTAGTGTACACTGTATTGAAGAGGCTGTCAAGGACTAATGTGCATAGGTATATAATTCCCTTTTCTTAGAACTTCCGAGAGGGTTTCTTCATAGGTTTTGCTATGCGGGTGGACACCTGAAATGTTGCCTTCCGGGACCATCTTTATCGTGTTCAATCCGCGCGTTGCATACTTCCACCACTGCGGCGCTCTGTCTTGCAATAGTTGCAGCGCATTGCTGACCTGGGACACAAATTGCGGCGAGCCTTTTATTGAGATTCCTTGTGTGGCTGGAGGGCTCTGGCATTGAAAATGCTGAAATGCCAGCCATCCGCTCACCCAATCCGCTTCGCTATGGCATTCTCGATTGACACGACAGCAATTGTCAATGCCCTCAGGGATGCCGCCGGCGGGCTGCGCTGGGCTTTGCGGCTGCGGCGAACCGCCGCATTGCCCGTTCTGGTAAGCGTAATAGCCGTTTGTCCAATCCGCTTCTGTATGGCACTGGCGGTCTACAAAGCAGCAGTTGTCAACAGCCGCGGGGATATTGCTGGCCGGCTGCGCGGGGCTCTGTGTCTGTGTTTGCGCTGGCGCGGCGCATTGTCCATTTTGGAAAGCCCAATAGCCGTTCGTCCAGTCCTGGTCGCTATGGCACTGCCTGTCAACCTGGCAGCAGTTGTCTACCTGCGCCGCGGCGGGGATAAAGCTAACGATTCCTAGGATCAATGCGACTAGAATCCGTTTGCTGATCATGATTCTTCCTTTTCAATCGCCGCGCGCGCAGCTTGGGTTACTTAATGGAACGGCTGCTAGCGAAGACGGTCCTTGGGTTGGGAGCCTGACTGAGCGCAAAAGTCACCGCTCATCTGTTCAAGCGTATTCTACGTAAAGCATTCCAAATCAATGTCCAAACCATTCAAGGCTCAATTCATTTCACATAATGCGTATCAAGGCTATTATATTATTCTACGCGAACGAATGCCATGCATTTCTAGCGCCCGACCAAGATCAAGACCGAGCGCGCGCCGACTGTGATCTGGTCCTGGTTTGGCAAGACGGGTTCCTGCCCGAGAGCGTGGCTGTCCTCGGGCGAGCCCAGCGCCGTGTTGATTGCCACGCGCCATGTCATGCCCGCCTGTAGCGGCGGCAGATCGAACCAGGCTGTCTCCCAATGGGCGTTCAAGATGATGTAAATCATATCGTCCGCTTCCGCGCCTTCGCGGCAATGCTTCCCGCAGAGCAGGCAAGCCAGTTGTCGCCCGTCATAGGACCAATCCGGCTGCCACAGGCGCGCGCCGTGGAAGGAGATATCGGGATAGCCCGAGTTCGCCCTGTCGCGATGATGAAAATAGGCGCGGCGGCGCAGAGCCGGATGCGCCTTGCGGAAGGCGATCAAGGCCCGCGTGAAGCGCAGCAGCGGCTCTCGGGTCTCTGTGCCGGTCCAATCGAACCAGTTGAGGGCGCTGTCATGGCAATAGCTGTTGTTGTTGCCGCCTTTACTGTGTCCAATCTCGTCGCCCATCAGCAGCATGGGCACGCCTTGGCTGACCATCAACAAGCTGAGGAAGTTCTTGATTTGCCTTTCGCGCAGCGCCTTGACCGCGCTATCGTTGGTCGCGCCTTCCGCGCCGCAATTCCAACTGAAGTTCTCGTCCGCGCCATCGCGGTTGTCTTCGCCATTGGCTTCATTGTGTTTGTGATTGTAAGAGACCAGGTCGCGCAAGCTGAAGCCGTCGTGCGCGGTCACAAAATTGACCGAGGCTCTTGGTCCGCGATCGCCGTAGATGTCCGGCGAGCCTTGTATGCGCGCGGCGATGGCGCCCAGCATGCCGCCATCGCCTTTGACGAAACGGCGGAGGTCATCGCGGTATCTGCCATTCCACTCCGCCCAGCGCCCATAAGCCGGGAAGCTGCCCACTTGATACAAGCCGCCGGCGTCCCAGGCTTCGGCGATGAGCTTGGTCTGCGCCAAGATGGGATCATAAGCCAATACCTCCAGCAAGGGCGGGTTGGGGTCGGGAACCCCTTGCCGGTCGCGGCCCAAGCTGGAAGCCAGGTCGAAGCGAAAGCCATCAATGTGAAATTCCGATACCCAATAGCGCAGGCAGTCTAGCAGCAAAACGCGCGCGATAGGATGATTGCAGTTAAAGGTGTTGCCAGTGCCGCTGAAATTGTAATAGCCGCCATCGGGTTTCAGCAGATAGTAAGTCTTGTTGTCGATGCCGCGATAAGAAATCGTCGGTCCGTCGTCGTTGCCCTCGGCCGTGTGGTTGAAAACGACATCTAGCCAGACCTCAATGCCGTTTTCATGGCATTGCTTGACCAGCGTCTTTAACTCCCGCGCCGGGTCGCCGGAAGCCGCGTAGGCTGCGTTGGGCGCGAAAAAGCCGATGGGGTTGTAGCCCCAGTAGTTCCTCAGCGCCTCGCCCGTCAGCGGGTTGACCCGCTCGTTGGCGAGCTCGTCGAACTCGAATATCGGCATCAGCTCGATGCAGTTGACCCCCAGCGCCTTGAGATATGGGATTTTCTCTATTATCGCGGCGTAGCTGCCGGGCGCTTCCGCCTGCGACGACGGATGGGCGGTGAAGCCGCGAACGTGCATTTCGTAAACGATCAGATCTTCCATGGGCATGTTGAGTTGCCGGTCGCCTTCCCATGCGAAGTCCTCGACATAAGGTCGGGCGCGATAGGGATAAGGGTTGTCCCAGTCGTATCCCTGCGCCCAGACATCGCGCCCGCCGATGCGTTTCGCATAAGGGTCCAGCAGGATATGCCGCGCGTCGAAGCGATGTCCCTCGGTCGGAGCGTAGGGACCGTCAAAGCGGAAGCCGTACTCGATTTGGCTGTGATCCAGGTCGAAGACGATCATGGCGAAAACATCACCCGTGCGGAAAGCGTCGGGAAAGGGGATTTCCACACGCGGCGCTGCCGCGCCAATGTCAAAGAGGACGAGCGTACAAGCGCTGGCGTGGTTGGAAAAAGTCGAAAAATTGACGCCGCCCGCCACGACGGTCGCCCCGAAGGGACGCGGTCGGCCCGGACCGTACTTGAAACCGTCGCGTTCGTATGTCGGGAAACCGTCCATAGGCGAATGACGCTGCCGCTCCACAAAGAATCAGTAAAGAATCAGTCCAATTATAACGAAGCGCGGCCGAATCGAAGCGAGTAATTGTAGAATTTAGCAAAACTTGGCATACTATGCTCGGTGACCTTTGGAAACATCTTTTCCGATGAATAGGCAGTAGAGCGTCACGGGAGACATTGGGCAAGTGAGACAGTGAGCCAATCATCCGGACTTGCGAGAGGCGCCTGGGTTTCTCGCCTAAACCGACTCGTAGACTTTTCGCCAGTGATTGTCGCTTTGGCGCTGGCGCTGCTAGTGGCTTCGGTCTTGCTGCTGGCGCTAAACGCCAACCCGCTGGAAGCCTATGCCGCCATGTGGGAAGGCGCGGCCGGCAAAGAGAACGCTACTGCCGAAACGCTGGTCAAGGCGACGCCGATTCTCTTCGTCGGCATCGGCATCACCATCGCTTTCCGCGGCGGCATGATCAACATCGGCGGCGAGGGCCAGATGATCGTCGGCGCCCTGGCTGGCACAACCGTCGCGCTGATTATGGGCGAAATGCGCATCCCAGCCGAGCTGGCAAAAGAAAAAGGCGCATTTGATCTGCTCATTGTTACTTGCTCATTGCTAGGCGGTTTCTTGGCTGGCGCGCTCTATGGCGGCTTGGCTGGTTTCCTCAAAGCCTATTTTGACGTCAACGAAATCTTGAGTACCATCATGCTCAACCAAATCGCCGTGCAGCTGATGAATTACCTGCTCAACGGCATCTTGCTGGATCCGGCCGAGGCTGGCGTCAACAATATCCCCAAGACCGCGCGGCTGGTAACAGCGGCGCAGTTGCCGCGCCTATCCTTGCCGATTGGCGATCCGCAACTCTTCGCGCGAACGCGCCTGCATTGGGGGCTGATCATCGCCATCGTACTGGCGGTGGTCATTTACGTTTTCCTGTGGCGCACGTCGCTGGGCTACCGGATCCGCGCCGTTGGGGAAAACCAGCGCGCTTCGAGCTACGCCGGCATCAATGTCAAGCGGCAGATGATGTTCTCCATGTTCTTGGCCGGTGGCTTCGCTGGCTTGGCGGGTGTAGTGCAGGTGCTGGGACTGCAATATCGCTTGCAGACCGACGGTTCGCCAGCCGGCTTCACTGGCTCGGCCGGCTTTAACGGCATTGTGGCGGCGCTCTTCGGCGGGCTTAATCCCATTGGCGCGATACCGGCTGCGGCTTTCTTCGGCGGTCTGTTGGTGGGCGCGCAGAAAATGCAGCGCGAACTGGGCGTGCCCGCTTCGTTGATCACCGCGGTGAACGGCTTGATTGTGATCTTTGTCGTCAGCAGCGAAATCTTCATCTTGCAGCGCAGCAAGCGGCGGGTGAGCCTGCAGGAAACGCCGGACAATCTTGGTTCAGCCGGGGGCAAACCCGCTGAGCGCGCTTCGTCTGACAAAGGGTCGGGCGAGGGGAGCGGCTGATGGAACTGGACGCCATTTTCACCGCCAGCGTATTCGCTTCCGCCATTCGGCTGGCCACGCCTTATATCTTCGCGGCTCTTGGCGAGACCTTCGCGCAGCGCAGCGGCGTTTTGAACCTGGGAGTCGATGGCATGATGCTGATGGGGGCTTTCACCGGCTTCTACGCCGTTTTCATCACACAGCAAGATGGCAGCTTGAGCGAGCCGCTCAGTTTGATCTTCGGCGTGCTGATCGCCTTGATCGTGGGCGGCTTGATGGGCTTGGCAATGGCTTTTGTCAGCGTGACGCTCAAGGCGAAGCAAGGCATCAGCGGCATCGGCGTTTATCTCTTTGGCTTGGGCTTGAGCGAGCTATTGTTCCAGCAATGGGTGGGAACGCCGAAATCGGTCAGCGGCTTCCCGCGCATCACCTTCCCGATCCTGACGGATATACCGGTGTTGGGCGAGATCTTCTTTCACCACAACTTGCTGGTTTATGTCGCTTTTGGGCTGGTGCCGATTTCGGCTTTTATTCTCAACCGGACGACCTTCGGCTTGATGATCCGCGCCGTGGGACAGAATCCCGAGGCGGCTGACGCCATGGGCGTCAGCGTGACGAAAGTGCGTTATGCCACGACGACTATCGGCGGCATGTTGGCGGGTTTAGCCGGAGCCTCGCTGTCAATCGCGCTTATCAACCTGTTTCAGCAAAATCTGACCGCCGGGCAAGGCTTCATCGCGGTGGCTCTGGTTTATTTCGGCGGCTGGCGGCCCTGGGCGGTGGCGGCCGGCGCCATGCTCTTCAGTTTCGTCAATGCCTTGCAATTGCAGATTAAGGTGATCGGACTGGATGTCCCGTCGGAGTTCGCGGTCATGGCGCCTTATGTCATCACCATCATCGCGCTAGCTTTCGCTTCCAAACGACAAGAGCAGCCGACAGCTCTGACCAAACCTTATGAGCGAGGAGAATAGGAGAAATACTTGCTTAAGGACTTGTCCGTTTTGAGTAATAGAATGATTGAGGGAAGATGATGAAAAAGAGACAGTTGATAATTCTTGTTTTCGCCCTGGCTTGGGCGGCCATCCCGTCAATGGCGCAGGACGACGCTTTTCGCGTGGCGGCGCTGATGCCCAGCGCAATCAACGATCTCGCCTTCAGCCAGAGCATGTACGACGGCTTGCTGGCGGTCCAGGCTGAACTGGGTGAAGAGGCTTTTCAGTTTGACGTGCAAGACAGCACCTACATCGTTGATGACGCCGCGGTCGCCTTGCGCGACTGGGCGGCTTCCGGCGACTATCATTTGTTGATCGCGCATGGTTCGCAGTATGGTCCCATCGTCGAAGAATTGGCAGCCGAGTTCCCCGAGGTTTCTTTCGCCTGGGGCACGCGCCAAGATACCTTCGGCATGGACAACGTATACAGCTACGCGGCCGCCTCCGATGAGGGCGGCTATTTCAACGGCGTGCTGGCCGCTCATCTCACCGAATCGCGCGTGATCGGCTTGGTCGGGCCCATCGAAGTCGGCGACGGCAAGCTTTATGCCGATGGTTTCGCCAATGGCGTGGCTTCGGTTGATGCGGACATCGACGTCAATATCGTTTTCATCGGCTCTTTCAGCGATGTGCCGCTGGCGACAGAAGCGGCGGAGACGCATATCGCCAATGGCGCGGACATCCTGACCGGCACGGCGCAAATGGTGGTTGGTCCCATCGCCGCCGCCCTGGAAAACGACGTGCTCTGGTTCGGTTCCGATTCTAGCCAGGACGAGCTCGCCGGGGATATCGGCGTCGCCTTCCAGATTTACAAATGGGATGTGCTGCTGCTGGATATGATCAGCAAAATCGGCGAGGGCGACTTGGGCGGCGACTATTATGTGCTGACGCTGGAGAACGAGGGTCTGGTGATGGAATTCGACCAGGACTTCGAGCTCAGCGAAGAATTGCAGGCGGTCGCGGAAGCGACCATCGCCGGAATCGTATCTGGCGACATCACGCCGATTCCCATGCTGGACGATGATATGGCAGATGGCGAAAGCATGGATGACGACATGGATGACGACGAGGAAGATAGCGAGGACTGATATTTACAAACTATCGACCTGCGCTATAACATAGTTTATTCACGGGCGATCTTGCCCGGATAAAGTCAACTATCCACTTAAGGAGAAAGCAGCGATGAAAAAAGCAATACTTGTTACACTCATTCTCGCCCTGTTTGTCGGGGTGATGCCAACACTGGCGCAGGACGATGTCTTCCGCGTGGCGGCTGTCGCGCCCAGCGCGACCAACGACCTGGCTTTCAGCCAGAGCATGTACGATGGCTTGCTGGCGATACAGGCGGAGATGGGCGAAGACGCCTTCCAGTTCGATTTCCAGGACGGCACCTTCATCGTGGATGACGCGGCCGTGGCGCTGCGCGAATGGGCGGCTTCGGGCGATTACGACCTGGTGATCGCGCATGGCTCGCAATTCGGCTCGGTGGTTGAAGAGCTGGCGGCGGAATTCGCCGAAGTTTCTTTTGCCTGGGGCACGGACGAGAGCACCTTCGGGCTGGATAACGTCTTCGCCTACACCGCGGCCGCCGATGAAGGCGGCTTCGTCAATGGCGTTCTCGCTGGCTTGATGACCGAATCCAACGTCATCGGCGTTGTCGGACCCATCGAAGTCGGCGATGCCAAGCTCTATGTCGACGGCTTTGTGGACGGGGTCGCCGCTTCCAACGCCGACGCCACGGTCAACGTGGTCTATATCCAGTCCTTCAGCGATGTGCCGCTGGCCACCGAAGCCGCGGAAACCCATATCGCCAATGGCGCCGACATCCTGACCGGCACCGCCCAGATGGTGGTTGGTCCAATCGCGGTCGGCGGCGAGGGCGGCGCGCGCTGGTTCGGCACCCAAGCCAGCCAGGCTGAACTGGCCGGTGATTCCGCCGTTGCCTTCCAAGTCTACAAATGGGAGGTCATTCTGGCCGACATCATCGACAACATCCAGATGGGCGTGCTGGGGGGCCAATCCTATACCTTGACGCTAGCGAACGGCGGCTTGGTCATGGAATTTGCTGGCTAGACCCCGCGTCTATCACAGCTCGAGTTAACCGGGGCGACCGGCTTGGTCGCCCCGCTTCACATATCCGCGCGAGCCAATGCCGATGACCAACAAGCTGCTGCCCACCGGGCACCGAGCCATCGATAAACTGGATATGATCGGCATCGTCAAGCGCTTCCCCGGCGTCTTGGCGGCTGACAAAATCGACTTCGACGTGATTTCCGGCGAGATCCACGCCTTGCTGGGCGAGAACGGCGCCGGCAAATCCACGCTGATGAAAATGCTTTACGGCCTGTATCACCCCGACGATGGACAGATACTGATCAACGGCATGCCAAGCGCCATCAGCAACCCGCAAGATGCCATTCAGCACGGCATCGGCATGATCCATCAGCATTTCATGCTCGTGCCCTCCTTGACCGTCGCCGAGAACATCGCGCTGGGCATGAAGTCATCGCGCGGCGCCCGCCTCGACCTTGATGTGGTCAGCCGGCGCGTGCTGGAACTGTCGGAGATCTACAACCTCAAGGTCAATCCGGATTTGCCGATTTGGCAATTGGCGGTGGGCGAGCAGCAGCGCGTGGAGATATTGCGGGCGCTCTATAAAGGCGCGGCTTTGCTCATCCTGGACGAACCGACAGCCGTGCTGACGCCGCAGGAAGTTGAGGGTTTGTTCCGCATCCTCAATCAACTGGCCGACGATGGACACGGCTTGGTTTTCATCTCGCATAAATTGCACGAGGTGCTGGAAATCAGCCACCGCGTGACGGTCTTGCGCGACGGCCGGCGCGTCAACTCGATACCCACCAGCGAAGCCACCCGACCCAAGCTGGCCGAGATGATGGTCGGGCGTCCGGTCTTGCTGGAATACCAGAAAAACGCCGCGGATATCCAAGACGATCGCTTGGCGCTGGACGGCATCAGCGCGCTGAGCAACCGCGGCACCGTTGGCTTGGATAAGGTTTCGCTGCGGCTGCGCGGCGGCGAGATCGTCGGCGTGGCTGGCGTTTCCGGCAATGGCCAGCAAGAATTGGCGCAGTGCATAACGGGCTTGCGCGAGGTCACCAGCGGCAGCGTGGCGGTTGATGGCGTCGAAGTCACCAATGCGCAGCCCTCGAGCCTGAACGCCATGGGTTTGTCCTACATCCCCGAAGAGCGCATGATTGACGGCGTGATCAAAGAATTCAGCGTGGCCGAGAACTACGTGCTGCAAGATCACGGCCATGCCAAGTTCACCACCGCCAAGATCTTCATGCTCTTCCGCAAGATCCGCGAAGCCTGCCGCCGCGCCATCAAGGATTACGAGATCAAAACCCCGGGCACCGAAACGCTGGTGAAGAGCCTGTCCGGCGGCAATATCCAGAAACTGGTGCTGGCGCGGGAGCTCTCACGCGCGCCGGGCGTGCTCATTGCGGCGCAGCCCACCCGCGGCGTCGATATCGGCGCGACCGAGTACATTCATCAGCGCTTGCTGGACGAACGCGACAGCGGCACAGCCATCTTGCTCATCAGCGAGGATCTGGACGAGATCCGCGCCCTGTCCGACCGTATCGTGGTCATGTACGAGGGGCAGATCGTGGGCGAGGTCAAGAATGTCGATGTCGATATTGAGCAGCTGGGTTTGCTGATGACGGGTGGGGGTTAGGCTCCCCTGAACTACTCCCGCTTCCAAGTGCCGCTCTCATCCTTCGCCCAGCCTGACGGAATAATGGACTGGCATGAAGGAGGCAACTCCAATTCGCCTTCCATCTTCTCAAATTCCACCTGCACGGATCTGCCTGTCAATCCACTGACAAAGTTTCCAACGGCATAGCTTGCTTCCGCTTTGGCGCGTTCAAGGATGCCATTTTCGATTGCATTATCGACGAAACCCGCCATCGCTTCGTATTGAGCCAGTTGTCGCACGGTATCCCAATTTGTGCCGCAAAGCGTGAATGAACCATCGTATTGAGTGATGTATTCGATGCGGCAGCTTGTGATTTGTGGCGCGGGCGCCTTGATCGTATAGCCTCCAAATATGCCCAATACTGGAGGCGAGATGTCGTCTTCGTCGATATTACTGAAGTCTATACCCGCCTCAATGACGCCGTAGGAAAAGTGGTTCGCGCCATGACCGCATAGATTTGCTATACCAGCATTCACTGACACTTCTACTTCTTGCCCTGCTTCTTCACTCGATGTTACTAAGATTCCAAGTTCCTCGAAACTGCGATGAACTATTTGCGGCGGAAGCGCTGTGTTTGTTGGCGTGGCTGTTGGCAGTGGCGTATAGGTCGGATAGGGCGTGTATGTCGGAGGCGGTGTGAAAGTTGGCGTGACAGTCGGCGTGTCCGTTGGCGTCGCCGTAGGGGTATCCGTCGTTGTGCTAGTAGGCGTGTTTGTTGGCGTGGCGGTAGGCAAGGGCGTATAGGTCGGATAGGGCGTATACGTCGGAGGCGGCGTGAAAGTTGGCGTGTTCGTCGGCGTTGCCGAAGGAGTGTGAGTATCAGTTGGACTTGTGGTCGCCGTTGGTGTTGGCGCTGGATTCAGCATGCCCCCCTCTTGCAACAGAGCCATAAAGACAATCGCCCCAAGAAGGAATCCGCCAAAACAAGCGATCACAATGTATGTGATGACGTTGGGAGACGTCCCGCTGTCGTTTGTCGACCTATTCAACGCATCACCTCGCTTGTCTTTTTCCATCACCCCGCCTGATTCCTCGCGCCAAGACAGCCCAATTCGCAGGCGATCGCAAGATCATTTTACTTCGCTAACAATTCAACTTCCGCGAATCCACTCGCCTTCTGAATCAATTGTCCAACCAAAGGGAGTTTCCGCATCACACGTGCCGTCCAGTTCAATCTCTTCGTTTTGGTCTTCAAAGACGATATCAACTGACTTGCCCGTTAAGTTGCTAACAAAATCGCCTAGAACCAACTCGGTTTCTTCTTTGGCTTTGTCGAAGATGCCAATTTCCGTCACATCATCGATGAAGAGCCTGATCGCCTTATATCTGGCAAGTTCTTCTAGTAGTTCCCAATCTCTGGAGCCAATGGCTAGTGATTGTTCGGTCTGTCGAATCCTGACTATGATACAGTTGGTTAAGATCGGTGCAGGAACGACCAACGTGCATGTGTTGTCACATTGCAGGCTGTCTACCTGAACTCTTGTGAAATCAATACCAGCCTCTATGATTCCCTCTACTTGATGATTGGCTGCATAATAACCCGAATCCAAAAAACCAGCCTTAACCGCCACAGAGATCTCTCTATAGTGCGGATCGCTCGTTACGGTCACAAGTTTGCCAATACCTCTCAAGCTGTTGATGATGGTTTGAGAAGAAAGCACTTCCGCAGTCGGCGGCGGCGCGAGCCGATTCAAAAGACCCGTTAATGAATTGCTTATCGGTGTGAGGAAATTTATGATTAGAAGAACGATTCCTAGAATCACCGCGTATTTGATGATGACCAACAAGTGCTTAATGTTATCCACGAAGGCGCTCCCTTCTTCCCGAAAGTTGAACTATCTTTAGGTTCGTATACAGCAATAGTGTCTCATATATTACACCATGTTACAAGCCAAGCTGCCCGACGATGCATAATCACATGCGCACGGTTATTCGCTTCCTCCGCCTCTACCGCGCCATGAGCGCATCAGTCGTAGAAGCCTTCTGCTTCAGCCATCCCATCCTCAACGGTCTCCTGCACATCGTTTGCGCTGTTCACAGCCTCAGCACCTTTCTCATTCAACTATCACTCCGTCCGCTTCCAAGCGCCGGATTCCACATCCTTCGCCCAGCCGTTTGGCGTGTATGGCTGGCAGGATTCGGGAAGCTCAATCTCGCCGGACCCCGCCGCAAATTCGACCTGCGCCGGCTTGCCCGTCAACTCGCGCACAAAATCGCCCAGTTGCAGGGCTGTTTCTTCTTCGGCGCGCTCCAGGATGCCCTTCTCGATCATTGCCTGGGCAAACTGCATAATTGCCTCAGCCTGCGCGATTTGCCGCACCATGTCCCAATCCGCGCGCAGCAGCGTGAACGAATACTCGTTCTGATCGATATATTCAATGCGGCAGCTGGTGATGACTGGCGCGGGCAAGCTCAGCGTATAGGCATCGTCATTGAAGCGAATGTTGTCTTCAGTAATCGCGTCGAAATCGACGCCCGCCTCAATCGCGCCGATGGCGATGTGGTTGGCTTTGTAATAGCCAGAATTGAGAAAGCCACGATGGATCTCGACCTCGAGATCGACTTTGTGGATCTCGGACGTGACCGTCACCAGCTGACCGATGCCATTGATGCTGTTGACAATGGTCAGCGGCGAGCGGACGTAGGCCGCTGTCTCCGGGAAAAGGAAATCGCGCACGTTATGGACAGCCCCGATGAGATAGCCGCCGATGACGATGCCGATGATCAACAGCGCGATTGAGATGGAATTCTTGGCGATAAACTTGAAGAAAGCTGACATTACGCTATCCTTTCCGCTACCTGATTGCAGGCGAAAACAGATTCCAAGAAACTGGCTGCATGCTAGCTACGTAGTATTACGTCATAATTGGGCTTGGGTTCTGTAGCTAGAGTGATGATTATTTCAGAAAATGACGATTTTTTCAATCCCTAAAAAGCTATCGTGGCGGTATCATGCAGTCGATTCCTTCTTTCCAAAAGACTCAATCAAAGCCTAGTCCCTCGGCGCGGATCTTTTTCCGCTTCCTCCGCCTCTACCGCGCCATGAGCGCATCAGTCGTCGACGCCTTCTGCTTCAGCCATCCCATCCTCAACGGCCTCCTGCACATCCTCTGCGCCCCCTTCGCGCTGGAGCTGACGCGGCTGGGGCTGAAGATGGAAGCCATCATCGCCCGGGACGGCCATCTGCAGGGCGCGAGCAAATGGCTGGTCGCTATCGCCGCCCGCGCCATGCACATCCATGGCGCCGAACATATCCCGGCCTCGGGACCGCTGCTTTTCGTCGGCAACCACGCCGGCTTGGGCGACGCCTTCGCCCTGCTTTCCGCCTCGCCGCGGCGGGATACGCTTGTCCTGGCGCAACACTTCGGCATCTTGCCGGGGCTGGGTGAAATGCAGCGACAGGTCATCGTTCTCGACCAGCGCGCGCCCTTACCAGCATTGCGCCGCTCGCTGCGCCATTTGCGCCGTGGCAAATCGCTGCTGCTATTTCCGCGCGGGGCGATCGAGCACGATCCCGCACTCGCGCTCGAACCCGCGCTGGCTTCGCTGGCGGAATGGTCGCGCAGCATCGAGTTTTTCGCGCGCCATGCGCCGGATCTGACAATCGTGCCTTGCGCGGTCGGCGGGGTGATCTCGCGCCGGGCCCTGCGCAACCCCGTCGTGCGTCAATACCGCGACCAAGACAAAGGCCATTTTCTGGCAGCGACCTTCCAGATGATGTTCCCCTGCTATCGCGATGCGGTCATCAGCCTGCATTTTGGTCGCCCGCTGCGCGGCGAGATGGCCTCTCGCCAGCTCATTCTGCGGCAAATGACGCAACTGCTGCGCGGCGTGCATGCCGAGCAGCGCGAACTGATAAATCGAGTACCATAGGGTGTATAAGGTCAAGCGGCTGCTGGGCTTGTACAGGAGGCTGTCGCGGCGATAATTGCAGCGCGGATTAGGCGCTGGAAAGCCATTTCCCAAGATGAGTCATTGGACAAATACGTCGGCGTCGGCGAAGCGCGCCCTCAAGTGGCGCAGCTACTGGAATCTCTTCCTCTCCCTGGTCAGCCGCGATATCCGCGCGCGCTACCGCCGGACGATTCTGGGTCCGCTATGGGCGATCATCCCCGCCATCTTGACGACGGCGATCTTCAGTTTTTTGCACCGGGTGGTCGAGATTGATACCGAAGGCGCGCCCCATCTGGTCTTTGTCTTCGCGGCCACCGTGCCCTGGACCTATTTTCAAACATCGGTCATCCGCATACCCTTTGGCATCCTCGCCAACGGCACGCTCCTGCGCAAGATGGCTGTGCCGCGCTTCATATTTCCGCTGGTTGTGCTGGCGACGACATTCTTCGACTTTCTCATGTCGTCGATCGTGCTCTTCGTCGCCTTGCTGCTCTATCAGATGCCCATCACCTGGGCTTGGCTCTGGCTGCCGCTGCTGGTGGCGATGGTCAGCCTGCTGGCTTGGGGCGTTGGCATCGGCATCGCGGCTTTCACCGTCTATCGCCGCGACATGCTGCACGGCTTGCAGTATTTCATGCAGGTCTGGCTCTTCCTGACGCCGGTGATTTATTCCTCCAAAGAGTTGGCGAGCAACCTGCAAATTGTCTATCGGCTCAATCCGACGGTCGGAATCATCGACGGCTTTCGCAGAGTATTGATTTTTGGGCAGCCGCCCGATCTGGAGTCGCTATTCATCAGCTTGCTCGTTACAGTCGTGATTCTGCTGGTCGCCTTCCCGCTCTTCCAAGTGTTGTCGCAGTATTTTGCCGATGTGCTCTAGCGACGGACGGCAGCGGCGATGCCTTGCCCGCGCGACGCCTGACAGACAAAGGATGAATTGAGATGCCCAAAGACGCAGCCATCCACGTCGAAGATGTCTGGAAACGTTACGGCTTGCCGCTGCGCCCCTACCTGCGCCGGCAGTTCGATCAACTGGCGGGGCGGGCGAAAAACGGCTTTGAAGCCTATGGTCCCTGGGCATTAGAAGACATCTCCTTTGAAGTCGAACAGGGCGAGTCCCTCGGCATCGTTGGCAAGAACGGGGCGGGCAAGAGCACCTTGCTCAAAATGCTGGCGGGCGTCAGCCCGGTCACGCAGGGGCGCGTCGAGATAAACGGGCGCCTCTTCCCGATGATCGAGCTGGCGGCCGGCATGCACCGCGACTTGACCGGGCGGGAGAATATCAAGCTGTTGGGCGCCATCATGGGTTTTACCGCGGCGCAAATGGATGACAAGATGCCCGAGATCGAATCCTTCGCGGAGCTGGGGCAGTGGCTGGACAAGCCGGTCTATCAATATTCCAGCGGCATGCAGGCGCGCCTCGGTTTCAGCGTCGCGGTCAATGTCGACGCCGATATCCTCTTGATTGACGAGGTGCTTTCCGTGGGTGATGTCAACTTCCAGAAGAAATGCCTGATGCGCATGGACGAGCTGTCCAACAGCGGCGTGACCGTGATTTTTGTCACGCACAATCCTTACAACATTGAGCGCATTTGCGACCGCGCCATCTACCTGCGCGGAGGCAGGGTCACCGCGGCTGGTTCCCCCAGCGATATCCTGACCGCCTACTTCCAGCAAGCCATCGACAAGTCCAAAGTCTTTGCCAGCGCCGAGGTCCCGGCCGCCGAACTGCGCGAAGGCACGGGCAGCTTCCGCGTCGCCGATATCACCATGCGCGCTGCCCACAGCGGCGCGGTCATCACCAGTTTCCATACGGGCGATTCCGTGCTCTTCGACCTGAAGCTGAAGGTCTATGAGCCGACGAGCAATTACCGTTTTTCCATTCGCATTCTCGATCCGGCCGGCACCATCCTGAGCTTTGTCGACATACCCAGCGCCGAACGCGCCAACCTGGAGCTGCGCGAAGACGCCACCCTGCGCTGCGCGCTTGACAATGTCAATCTGCTGCCGGGCGAATACTGGATCGATATCGTGGCTCGGGAAGTGGCCGGACCCGTGATTGATTCGATATCTTTCGCGCTGTCCTTCCTGGTGACCGGGGATAGCGAAGTCATGCAGCGGACGGAAAACCGCGGCATCCTTTATTTGCCGGCGGCTTGGCAGTTGGCTGAGGCAGATGTTCCATCCGAAGCAACATCAGAAGCAACATCAGAATCGCTGTCGTGACCTGCCAGCAAGCGCAATACCAGCGCTGCATAAGGACGGCATTCGCCGCCTTATAGATCGCGTAGGAATGACTTGACCCGTTCCTGGAATATCAGTGGCTGCTCAAGGTGGATATTGTGCCCAGCCTGCGGGATCAGCTGCAATTCGGACTGGGGCATCCGCCGCGCCATCAACTGATTGATCGCGACGAACTTGCTGTCTTGCTCTCCCACTAATAAAAGCGCGGGCAGCGACACTTGCTCCAGACGTGTCCACAAATTCGGCTGCGCGCCGCTGCCCATGCCGCGCAAGCTATTTGCCAGCCCGCTGGGGTCATTGCCCAAGCGCTGTTCTCGCTGCCTTGTCGGTATCTCTGTGGACAATTTTCGCTGCGATTCCCAGAGCGGCAATGACTCCCAATAGTCGACGAACCGGGCGATGCCCCCCTGCTCGATGCGGACGGCCAGCGCCTCGTCTTGGCGGCGGCGCTCTTCACGCTCGCTTTCCCGCGCCAAGCCGGGCGAGGCGCTTTCCAGCATCAAGCTGCGGAAGCGCGCGGGATAAGCGACTGCCAGGTACAGCGCCAGCCGCCCGCCCATGGAGTAAGCCAGCAAATGACAGTCTGGAATACGCAATTCATCGAGCAGGGAGACGATATCGCCGGCAACGCGTGCCATCTGATAAGCGCAGGTTTGCGCTGGTTTGTCACTGGCGCCATGACCCAAGATATCGACGGCGAGGACCCGGTACTCGCTAGCCAATGCGGCTCGCAGATCCGCCCAGGTGCTTTTGTCGCCGCTGAAGCCGTGCAAGAGCAGGAGGACCGCGCCACTGCCGCTGATTTCCAGGCTGTAATGATGACCGTTGACAGTCAGTCCCCCGCTAGTCATTGCAGCTAGCCTTGAAGAGATCCCGAACGGCGCGCCGTATTATCTTGCCCGACGCCGAGCGCGGGAAGGCGCTGAGGAAACGAAACTCGCGCGGGATCTTGTAGGCAGCCAAGCGGTCCCGGGCAAAAGCGCTAATCGCATCTTCGGATGCGTCGCGCCCGTCTTTCAGTTGAATCGCCGCCACGACCCTTTGTCCCCATTTGCCGTCCTCCAGCCCAACAAGGGCTGCTTCCGCAATGGCGGGATGATCGCGCAGGACCTTCTCCACTTCGGCCGGATAGATATTTTCGCCGCCGCTGACAATCAGGTCTTCACGCCGCTGCAAGACGACCAGATCGTCATCGTCGTCAAGATAGCCAATGTCGCCCGTATGCAGCCAGCCAGCGCGCAGCGCTCTGGCTGTGGCGGCCGCATCATTGTGGTAGCCGCGCATGACTTGGGGTCCTTTGACGATGATTTCACCTGGCTCGCCCGGCGCTGCGTCGGCGCCGCCCGCGTCAATCACCCGCAATTGCGTGAACAGCAGGGGCTTGCCGACGCTGCCGGGTTTGGCGCGCAGTTGGTCGGGGCTGGCTGTCGCAACCTGCGATGCCGCCTCGCTCAAGCCATAACTGGGCGCGATCGGGATACCCGCTTCCGAGCAGCGCGCTACCAAAGCCAGCGGCGTCGCTTCCCCGCCGAGCAGGACGAGCCGCAGCCGCGGATGCCAGGGGCGCGCCTTTTCATCCAGCAGGCGCGACAGCATCGTCGGGACCAGCGATACCAGCGAAATCGGTCGCGCGCTCAGCAGCCGATTCAGCGCAGCCGCGTCAAAATGTTTCATGGGCAGCAGCTCCAGGGCGGTACCGTAAATCAATGAGCGCAGAAGGATGCTTAATCCGCCCACATGATACAGCGGCAAGACGCAGAGCCAGCGGTCGTCGGGCAGGATTCCCAAGCGAAAAGCCGAGCCAAGCGCGCTCTGGAAGATGTTCTGGTAGGTCAAAATCGCGGCTTTTGGCGTCCCGCTAGTGCCGGAAGTGTGAATGATGGCGAAGTCGCGCTTGAGGTCGATGTCCGCTGGCGCCTCCACAGCGTCTGTCGCCGTCAAATTAGCTGTTCCCGGGAAAACCAGCGTCTCGCCGCTGGCGGCGCGGGCAATCGCTTCGGCGGCGCGCTCGCAAATCAATAGGCGACAGCAACTGTTCTTGATTTGCCATTTGAGTTCGTCGGCGGTCAGGCGGATATTCAGCGGTACGATCACAGCGCCCAGGCGCATCAATGCCAGCAGGCTCAAGACCGACGCGATGCCGTTGGGCATGAAAAGCGCCACATGGTCGCCCGCCTTGACATCAGCATGCCGCCGAAAATAGGCGGCTGTGGCGCGGACCAAGCCATCGACATCGGCGAAGCTGTATGTTTCGGCTGCGATATGCAGGAAGGCTTTATGCGGCGTCGCGCGGACGCGCGCGCTCAGCCATTCAGCGGTCGCATCCGTTGCGATATTAGACATTGGCTATTCCATTTATCAGCGCAGCATCAGCTAAAGCCCGCTCAGGCTCGGCGCGGGAACTTGCTGAAATCGGGTTTGCGCTCTTCCAGGAAAGCATTCTTGCCCTCGCTGCCTTCTTCCGTCATATAGAAGAGCATGGTGGCATCGCCCGCCAGCACTTGCAGGCCCGTTTGGCCGTCCAGTTCGGCGTTCAAGCCGGCTTTGATGAAACGCAGCGCCAGCGGGCTTTTGCTTAGGATTTCGCGCGACCACTGCAGCGCTTCCATTTCCAGTTCCGCCAGCGGCACAACGGTATTGACCATGCCCATTTCCAGCGCTTGCTCGGCGCTGTATTGCCGGCAGAGGAACCAGATCTCGCGCGCTTTCTTCTGCCCGACATGCGCCGCCAAAAATGACGAGCCGAAACCGGCGTCGAAGCTGCCGACGATGGGTCCAGTTTGGCCGTAAATCGCGTTATCGCTGGAGATAGTCAAATCGCAGCAGACGTGCAATACGTGCCCGCCACCGATAGCGAAGCCCGGTACCACGGCGATAACCGGCTTGGGAATGTTGCGGATATAGCGCTGCAATTGCAGCACGTTCAGCCGCGGCAGGCCATCGTCGCCGACATAACCGGAATGCCCGCGCACCTTTTGGTCGCCGCCGGCGCAAAAGGACCAGATGCCGTCTTTGCTGCTGGGACCGTTGGCTGTGATCCACAAGACGCCGACTTCGCCATCGTGCCAGGCATGCAGCAGCGCCTCGCTCATCTCGTCAATGGTCTTGGGACGGAAGGCGTTGCGCACATTGGGGCGATTGAAGGCGATGCGCGCGATGCCCTCGGCTTTGTGATAAGTGATGTCGTCATAGCGCTTGACCTCCTGCCAATCCGCCAGGCGCATCAGATCCGCGGTCTTGATTCTTGCCTGTTCTTCGGCTGTTGTTGCCATCTGTTGTCTCCTTAATCAATCCCTTACCTGCATTCGTTCAACTTCGGCGCGCGCCGCCGCCATGATCTGCTCGCGCCGCTGCAAATCATAGCGCGCATCCGTGCCTACCTCGATGAGGGTCGAGCCGCGCCCAGCCACAGCCTCGCTGAAGCTCCGCCGAAATGTCTGACGATCATCGGCGCGCCGGTATTGCAAGCCATAGAGCCGCGCGGCATGGGAGAAATCCAAGCCATGCGCGGTGATGAAATAGTCGCTGAAGGTCGGCTCAAACTGGCGTATCGGCAGCCGCTGGAAGATGCCGCCGCCGCCGTTGTTCAGCAAGACGATTGTCACCGGCAGTCCACAGCGCCTTATCGCCAGCAAGCCATTCATGTCGTGATAGAAGGTGATGTCGCCGACGATGGCTACTAGCGGGCGATCCCGATGAGCCGCGCCGATGCCCAGTGCTGTCGAGATATTGCCGTCGATGCCAGAAGCGCCGCGATTGGCAAAAGCCAGTATCCCTCGTTCGCCCGGCTTGCCAAATTGATCCAAGTGGCGCAGGGGCAAGCTGTTGCCGGCGAAGATCAGCCCGTCGGCCGGCATCAGGTCCACCGTGTCATAAACCGCCGCGCCATCGAAAAACTCTCCCGCAGCCAGCTCTTTGTCGATGACATGCCAGGCGATTTCCTCGGCGCGCTGAAGTTGGTCGCGGAAGGCGGTTTCCGCTGTCGCCGGCGGATCCCCCGCGGCAGACATTGGCGCCGCCGACGGATCAAAATGAATGAGATCCGTGATGCTGTGGCTGTCGTCCGCCCATTGTCCGTCGCGGCTGCAATAGATATGACGCTCCAATTTCGCCTGCGCCACCAGGTCGCCCATCGCCCGGGACACGGGCGGCGCGCCAAAGCGGATCAGCGCTCTGATGGACTTGAAGTCGCAAGCGTCGCTGGCGAGATAACTCTCATAAGCGCCCAGCGGCTTATAAGCCTCACCGGCTGAAAGCCCGGTATTGCGCATGTTGGACGTGTATTCGGCCAGGATGGGGTAGCCGCTGCGGCGGGAAAGGCGCGCCGCCCAGCGCGTCAGCGCCCCCGCTTCGGCGCCCGTGCGACAAGTGCCGTGCCCGAAATAGATGATGCCCTTCTCGGGCAATGTCATGATATGCAGCAGATCCTCAAGCGCGGACAGGTCGGTGCGCTGCGCGCTCGCGATCTGTGTTGGCGCGCTGCGGTCGATAGTCATGACATCAGCATCATCGTCATCAGGCTCGAAGGGCTTGCGGAAGGGCAGATTGATATGCACGACGCCTTCGGCGGTCTTATGCAGGGCTCTGGCTGCCAGCGTCCGCAGGTTGCGCAATAGCAGCGGCGTCGGATGCGCTGACGGCAGCGGCGCGTCGACGAACCAAGCCACGGCGTCGCCATAGAGCTTGAGCTGATCGATGGTCTGATTGGCGCCGCTGTGCCGCAGTTCCGGCGGCCGATCCGCGCTTAAAACGAGCAGCGGCAAGCGGGACTGCCGCGCTTCGATGATGGCCGGGAAAAAGTTGGCGCCCGCCGAGCCCGATGTGCAGACCAGGGCGACGGCTTCGTTCCTCGCTATCGCCAGACCAAGCGCGAAGAAAGCAGCGCTGCGTTCGTCCAGATGGGAGGTGATGTCGATGGCCCCCCTATGCCGCGCGAAAGCCAGGATCAGCGGGGTATGCCGCGACCCGGGCAAGAGGCAGACCCGCTTCAAGCCCGCAGCTACCAGCGCGTCAACAAAGACATTGGCGTATAGGGTGTTGGCATTTGGCATTATGTTTACCACTTGATATTTAACCACAGAGGCACAGAGGCACAGAGTTTTGGTTTCACACTACGAGGCGTTTCACACCTTTTTTCAACGTCGCGACATTGAAGTTTATTAGTAAACCGACATGTACTTTTGCTAGTCTCAGGTAGCTGATCAGTTGCGCTTCATGCACTGGCGCTAAGGCCGATACAGATTTCAACTCAAGGACAACACGATTCTCTACAACAACGTCGGCGAAGAAATCTCCAATCTCGTGTCCTTTGTAATTGGCTATGATTCGCTTTTGCCGTTCAAACGCAAGACCTCTTTCCTCCAACTCTATGCAAAGCGCCTCCTCATATAGACTTTCCATTATTCCAGGCCCGAGTATGCGATGCACTTCTATTGCCGCCCCTATAATTTCGTAGGTCAGTGGATCAGAACTTCCTGTACTTTCTTTGTTATCCATGTTTAATTGTCTCCTTTTATTCCTCTGTGCCTCTGTGTCTCTGTGGTTAGTTTTCTTTTTCGACGTGCTTAGCCCCATGCGCGTCGAGCATGGGGCGGAATTTGAGGGCGGTTTCTTCCCATTCTGATGCGGCTTGGCTGTCCTTGACAATGCCGGCGCCGGCGTATATCCACACGCGGGATTCTTGCGCGACCGCCGAGCGGATGGCCACAGCGAACTCGCCGTCGAGGGTCGCGTCGATCCAGCCCACCGGCGCGCCATACCAGCCGCGCGGGATCGGCTCCAGTTCACGGATAAGGCGCATGGCGCGCTCCCGCGGGTCGCCGCCCAGAGCCGGCGTCGGATGCAGGGCTTCCACCAGCGGCAAGATACCGGTTGCCCGCCGGAGCCGTCCGCGGATGGGCGAATGCAGGTGCTGGATATGCTTCAGCTTGAGCAAGCCGGGCGGCGCGATCGCCAGCGTATCGGTCAGGGGCAGCAGGCGATCGCGGATTCTGTCCACGACGATCTGATGTTCTTGCCGGTTCTTGCGGCTGCGCAGCAATTCTCTGCCCAGGCGCAAATCTTCTTCACTGTTGCTGCCACGGACCATGCTGCCGGCCAAACCCATCGTTTCTATGCGCTTGCCCCGCGCGCTCGCTAGCAGTTCTGGGGACGCGCCATAAAAGGCAAAACGCGGCCGCGGCTCGAACAAGAAGTGGTAACAGTCGACGTAATTCTCCGCCAGATGATTGAAGATCGGCATCAGACTCACGCGCTCTGCAAAGCGCAATTCGGCCGCCCGCGCCAGCGCAACTTTGTTCAATTCGCCAGCGCCTATAAGCTCGGTCGCGTGGCGGATCATCGCCCCCCACATGTCAAAGCTCATCGGATAGTGGACGCTCTGCAAAGGCGACTGTTCTTTGATTGACAGCGGTCCGTCCGAAGCCTGCAATTGACTGATCTTCTCCCGCAAGGCTGCTTTTAAGTCGCTGACAAGCGCTTCGGGATCGTCCTCGGGGGGAATCTGCGTATTGATGGTCAGCCAGGTTTCGCCGTTGATGCCGACCAATTGATAATGGGGCAGGACAAAATGCGCCGGGGCATAAATCGACCAGGTCTTGTCCGGCGTGAAATCGCCCCGAAAGGAAAAGCCGCCAAAGAGACGCGGACCTGTCCAGGGCGGGAGGCCGCCGACGATGCGCGCCTTGGCGAAAAGTTCGCGCGCGTCTCGCGCGATCTTGCGTGAACGTTCGCTGCCCCAAGCCATCATCTCGACAACCGCGCCGGCGCCGGCAAAGACGAGGCGCTTGTG
Source organism: Aggregatilineales bacterium (assembly GCA_963663445.2). Taxonomy (GTDB): domain Bacteria; phylum Chloroflexota; class Anaerolineae; order Aggregatilineales; family Phototrophicaceae; genus UBA6055. The sequence continues at coordinate 55,546 of CAXXTM010000002.1, forward strand.
CCGGTTCGCCCAGTAGCTGCGCGGCTGACCTTCCGCAGCGCCTAGAAAAGTTTGAAAGCTGAAGCCGTCGCAAGGCAAGCTGCAACTGAGCAGGCGTCCATGCGGTCGGTTGCGCGGGGCAGAACGAGAGGCGTCGGCTGCCATGCGCTACTCCTGGTAGCCGACGCTCTTCAGCAGCAGCGGCAACATGGCGCCCATGATTTCGTCTTTGCTGGGCTCGCCCGTATAAACCCACTGAATCACAACGCTGTAAATGGCGCCCATCCAGGCATGGGCGACAATGGCGGTATCGACGGGTGCGATGGAACCATCGGCAACCGCTTCGTCGAGATAAATTTGGATGAGCAGGGCGAAGCGGTCGTTCACTTCCATGCGCTTGCGTTCGAAAACTGTGCCCAGCCCCACCGCTTGGACGAGCAGCAATTTGGCTGGACGTCGGTATTTGCCGAAGGTTTCCAACACGGCTTCGAGGGCAACCTGGACGCGGCGGATACCCTGGGTTTCCCGCGCGATCGCCTCTTTGGCGCGGCGCTCAATCAAGTCGGCGAATTGATCCACCAGCGCGATGAAGAGTTTTTCTTTGTTCGGGAAGTGAAAATAGATTGAGCCTTTGCTGATGCCGCCTGCGGCGACAATCTCATCCAGCTTGGTATCGTGGAAACCCTTGGCGCTGAAGATGTTCAGCGCGGCATCGAGGATGCGCTCGCGGGTGGGGCGGGAATCCTTGGCTCTCTCACTCATGTCGCCTCACAGTACTGACCAGTCAGTACTGTGATTGTAACATATTTTAAGCAAGGGGGAAGCTTTCCCGCCAGGCAAATCCAAGTTCGTTCTGCAAAGCGCGATGAAAGGTCGCGATGTAGGGGCGCCAGGCGCTAGTCGGCGGCTGCCCCCCGCGTGAGCCCGCCTACCACAACACCCGCGCCAACAGCCAGGCTGGCGGCGCTGTCGAAGAATGACTTGACGATGGTGGCGACAAAATCGTCGCCTTCCGCCGGGCTGACATCAATCGCGCCCTGGATTATGGAAAGGATCACAAGTGTGATACCGCCGACGATGATGGCCGAAATGGCTGAACCGAATATTTTGGCGGGCATCAAGTGCTCGGCTGGCGCATTGGCGGCGATCTGCACGCCGATATGTCCGCCCAGGTTCAATGACGAGGCGAAGATTGCGGCCATCGCCAAACCGAAGACTATATCGCCGCGAACGGTATACCCCAGAACGACGCTAACAATGACGCCAATTATGAGGGTTGTATGCCGATTTTGCATGAGATGCTGATGCGTATTCTTGCTTTTTTCATTCATCTAAATCCGCTCTTTCCTTGAAGGTAAACAAGCTGTAACAATTCAAGACTATAGCACAAGTTCTCCTGTCGCGTGAGGGTGCTGGTTATTGTCGGGTGCATTTCAGATTATTGGCAAATGGACATAAACTACAGTTAGGTTTAAGCATGTCGGGGGGATCGGGATGTCAAAGCAACGGGAAGAATTGAAGGCAAAATTGTTGACCGAAGCAGAAACAGCGATTGATAAGATGCTGTCCGATCAGCGAATGAGCCAACATATGCACATCAATGATATTGAAGACCTGATAGGGGATACAGAGGGGGCGTTTCGTGAAAGCGTCTTGCGAGAGCTCATGTCGATCCAGGACGGGACTTCGCCCGCATGTGGGGGCTGCGGTGGGAGATTACGTAATAAGGGCAAGCGCAAGAGAAGGGTTCTAACCTTGCGCGGTGAGGCGGAAATCGAGCGCAAGTACTACCAATGTCAAGACTGTGGCAAGGGATTTTTTTCCCCTGGATGAGCAGTTGGGTTTGAATGGAAGCGGTTTCAGTCCGACTTTTGCCAAACACATGGTCTGGCTTAGCGGGATGCTGCCTTATGAACAGTGTGTGGAAGTGTTTGAACGGATTGCTGAGCGTTATGTATCGCCTGCCAGCATCTGGCGACAGGGTCAGCGCTATGGTGAAAAGCTGCAAACCTATGTGGAAGGGCAGCGTGAAGCGGTCAGTCTGGAGCGGATCGAGTTGCCGGATGCGCGTCACGATCATGAGCAGCGCAAAGGGCTGTCGATGGATGGCGGTATGGTCAATATTCGTCAGGAAGGCTGGCGCGAGTTGAAGGTGGGAGCGGTGTTTGATGTGGAGCAGCGCCTCGAGCGCAATCCGCAGACCGGCGCCTTAGAGGAAATGGCGCATGGAGTGAATGTGCGTTACAGCGCCGTATTAGGCACAAAAGACAAGTTTGCACCAGCGTTGTGGGCTTTAGCGCTCGCCCATGACCTGCCAACCGCCCGTAAGCGCAGCGTAGTGGCTGATGGCGCTTTATGGATTTGGGATGTAGCCGAAGAGGTCTGTCCCGATGGACGGCAAGTGCTGGACTGGTTTCATGCCGTTGAACATCTGTCCGATGCCGCTACAGTACTCTATCCCGATGAACATGATGCAAAAAAGCGAAAACGCTGGCTCAAAACTTACAAAAATCACCTGTATCTGGGGCAAATTCACAAAATTATCAGGGTCTTACGCAAGCGCGGTCTGTCACAACAGTCCAGATATTTTGAACGGCATAAAGACCGCATGCAATATCTCGAATTTCGGAAAAAGGGCATACCGATTGGCTCCGGTACTGTTGAAAGCGGGGTCAAACAATTCAAGCAAAGGCTAAGCGCAAGTGGAATGCGATGGAACGCTGACGGAGCCAATCGCATGGTGCTGATTCGTACAGCGATTTTAGGCCATGAATTTGACGACCTTTGGGACAAGGTAGCCTGATTGCCAATAATCTGAAATGCACCCGTTATTGTGCCAGGGTAATCGCACCAGAACCAACGTGTGTCGAATGTCACATAAATCTACCAAGCTGTAGGGGCGGCTCGCGAGCCATCCCTACAGCGCCGCCTTCAGAAGCAATTGCCCTGAACCCGCGCTACCCTATCCGCCGCCTTCCGATCCCGCTAATCGCAGCGGGCGCATGCGGCTGCCGATCCTGGCCCCCGCCAGATAAATCCAGTACATGATAAAGAGCACCAGATATTCAATCAGCGGGATGCGCAGCACCTCGTTCACTTCATAGGGCTCGCGCAAAACAAAATAGACATAAAGCGTCAAGAGCAAGAACGAGCTGTAGAATACCTGCCGGACCCAGCGCTTAAGCCCCAAGCCGTGCATCTGCGTGACGAGAAATATCGCCGCGAACCCGAAGAAGAACATGGGCCACATATTGCTGGTCTGGTTCAGCGCCACTTGCACGGCATGGGGCAGAACCAGGATCTCCAGCAAGAGCGTCCAACGTTTGTTCAAGTGAACGCGCATGAACATCATTGATCCCTGCGCCATCACCAGCACGACATGAATAAAGCCGATCAAATGTCCCCAGGTCGCTACCATAGGGTGAAACCAAAATGTATAGATGACGGCGAAGCTGAAGAAATAACCGTGATATTTACGCAGGCCGTCGGTGAAGGCTTTGCGGAACTTGACCTTCTTGCCGAAGAACAAACCGCGCCGTTGGTTTTCCATGCCCAGAACCACGATGAGCATCAAGGCGACCGCGAATTGAGCTGTCCAGCCGGGCAAGTCTTGGGCGATGCCGTCGTAGAAGAACAGCGACTGTAAATAGTGCAGCCCGATAAAAACAAGATTGATGCCCAGCGCCCATAGATTGACCGGGCGCAGTGTATTGCTGTAGTCGCGCTTGCTGTAACGCTTCTGCGCATAGGCGATCGTCGCCCAGATCAGCAATTGGTGGACGGCGAAACCCAGCCAGGCGGTGAGTTGACCCCAGGCTGTCTGCTCCGCCAATTGCCATTCATAAACCAGCGGATCTTCCGGGTGCGGGATGATCTCGAACTGGCTGAGAACGCCGCCCATGGCCAAGATGGCGGCGCAGAGCAGCACCGAAAAGACGATGCTCCAATTGATTGCTTGTTTGGCGTCGAGGCGGGAAAGCAACATGCGCTGCGTCCTTTGATGACCTAAGCTTAGAATGCGCATTATAACGGAAAAGGCGGCAAGTTAGTATTTGGAAACAGGCATTGGGCGCATTTCAGATTATTGGCAATTCGCCACCGAGGGTCGCGTAGACACAGCAGGTCAGCCGCCCCTACAGCGTCCTAATTTTTTGCATTATTTTGTTGGGTTTACTTATGTATCACCACTGGCTACAAACTCATTCAAGCGATTTCAAGATAGGCTTCTAAACTTGGGGTAGAATCGCCTTGTGAGAATTGTTCCGCGTCAAGTGATGCCCTGGGCGCGACGGGGCGTCCGCCGGCATTTGGGAGGCAGCTATGGACCGATTTATGCAAATGGCAATCGACGAAGCGAATGCCACCAAAGCCGAGGGCGGCAGCCCTTTTGGGGCGGTGCTCGCGCGCGGCGGCGAAGTCTTGGGACGTGGGCGCAATCTCATGATCCAGAACAATGATCCGCTCAGCCACGGCGAAATGGAAGCGATCAAGGCGGCTGGCTTGCGGGAGAGCTATGCCGATACCGTCCTCTACACCACCGCCTTCCCTTGCTTGATGTGCGCCGGCGCCATTGTGCGCTACCAGATTCCGACAGTCATCATCGGCGCCAGCTGGGAGCATAACGCGCCCTCGCGCGATTTCATGCAGTTGCATGGAATCAATTTGGTCGAGTGGCGGCTGCGGGAATGCTATCAGCTGGTGGAGTAGGTCAACTGATATTTTAATCTTGGCTAGCCCATGCGTTCAGAAGCGAATTCCCAAACGCCGCTCAGCGCGATGCCGACGCCCATATTGCCCAAAGCCGCGCCAATGCCAGCGCCAATGATGATGCCAAGCCCAATCTTTGCGCTTCTGTCGCGCGGGCTGCGCTTAGGCTAATGCGACCCGTTCAAGCGCGCGGCTTGCCAGCCCAGCGCGCGGGGATCTCTACAAACTCGCGTTTTTGCTCTTGATGCTCGTCCATGTCGGCCTGCTGGTAAATGTAAGTGGCATCGGCGCGCGAGCTCAAGCCAAGGTGATTGCCCGCCCGGTCAAGCGCGATCAGATTCATGCCGCCGATATAATCCCCGCCCAAAGCGCGGAGATCAGCCATCGCCATATTGCCCGCGGCTTGCAGCGGCAAGCCCGCGCGTAAATGCGCGACAAGCGCGTAAGCTGTGCAAGCGCGCATCGCCATTTCCCCCATGCCGGTGCAGGCGCAAGCGCCGTAACGATTGTCGGCGTAGTTGCCCGCGCCGATGATTGGCGAATCGCCAATGCGCCCGGGGTATTTCCAAGCCCAACCGCTGGTGCTGACGCCGGAGCAAATGTCGCCTTGCCCGTCAATCGCGATGAAGTTGACTGTGCCTTCTACGCGCTCCGGGTCGGTGGCCAAATTAACCAAGTCGAGCAGCGGCGCGTCTTCAGAAATGTCCAGCAAGTCGGCTGGCAGGCGGTGATGCGCCAAGCCTTCGCGCCAAAGCGCTTTTACGTCATCGCTGAGCATCTCATCCCAGCGCTCGGCGCCGATTTCCCGGGCGAAGCGTTCCGCGCCTGCGCCCGCCAGCAGCACATGCGGCAGCTTGCGCTCCATCACTTGCCGCGCGACCGAAATGGCATAGGGGAAGCCGCGCATGATGGCGACCGCGCCGGCATTGAGCGTTGCGCCATCCATGATGCTGGCGTCCAGCTCCAGTTGACCGAGGATATTGGGGTAGCCGTTGTAGCCGACGGAATGCTCGGCGGGGTCGGCTTCGACCAGGCGAATGCCGGCTTCAACCGCGTCTAGCGCGCTGCCGCCATTTTTGAGCGCGCGCATGGCGGCGTCCATGCCGACAGCGCCGTTGGCGCTGGCGATGATTAACATGCTTGATTAGCTTCCCCGCCCCTTGAGTCCGGTGCTAGATTTAGGACCCGCTGATGACGCAATTGAGCGCGTCGCCCTTTTGCAGGACCTGTTCCGCGTCAAAGCGCTGCGCGCCCAAGCCCGTGAGCTGTAATTCTACAAAGCGAATCTCGCCATGCAAGATCTTGAAATTCACGTCGCATTCGCCATCGTCATTTGGCGCCAGCTCACAGGTTCCCCAAGCGTAACCGTTGGACCAGAAATGCCGGCGGGCTTGCGCCGGCGCCGCGAAAGCCAAGGTCCCGTCAACCGCGGAATACTGAAAGCCGGTTAGAGCCAGGGTCGCCGCCCAACTGATCATCGCGCGCGCGTAGTGATGACCGCATTCCGCCTCGTCAAAGGGATTGCGCTTGAGCCCGTCGTAGCGATCGCGGATGGCTCCGATGCACTTCAAGCCGGCGTCGATGTCGCCTTCATAGAGCATGCCGATCGCGGCGGTGTACTCAAAGCCGGTCATGACCTCGTTGTAATAGGGGAAGGGGCGGGCTGGTCGATTCCCGCGCGGGTAGGTCGCCATCAGCAGCGCCGATTCGTCATTGAGCACGTAGGAGCGCATGTGATTGAAATGCCCATACATATTCTCTTTGAAATTGTAGCGCATGATGCTGCGCAGCGTGGCTTTGACGTTGCCTTCGGCAACCAGATAACCTAATCCGCTGACATGGGCCAGGAACTGCCCGACGAGTTGATCGACCAGGCAGCCCGCGCCCAGCTGCAAAACCGGCTCGCTGGGGTCAGCCGCGCCCATGCTGCCGTGAATGAGCATGCCCAAAATAGCGTCGCGACCCGCGGCTGGGCGGATCTCGTGTTCGTAATAATCGCCGTTGAATAGCTGCTCGTCCATATATCGGCTGCCATTTTCAAAGAGGCGGCGGCAGTCCGCCGCGAAGTCTGCCTCGCCCAGGTAGCGCGCCATTTCTTCCATCGCCCGCAGCGCGCCGAGGTACCAGATACCCATTTGCGGGTTCGGTCCATAGTATTCGACATCCATGGTATTGTGTTGACAGCCTTCCATCACGCCATCTTTATCGGCGTCCCAGCCCCCCGGCAGCCAGCAGAATTCCAGCGCCTTGCGCGCCTTGTGCCATAGCTGCCGCAGCCTGTCGCTGTCGCCGGAAAGCTGCCAGTCGCGGTAGAGCTTCATGATGCAGCCCATCTGTCCATCGGCCGCCGCCAGCGACCAGGCTGCGGCGTGCTCCAGCGGCAGGTCGATGCGGAAGCTCATGCCGCCGTCGGCGCGCGTGGCATAGTTGAACTCGACCTCGCGCATGCCCAGCGCCAGATCCCCGAATAGAAAGGCTGTGGCTTGTTCGTAATTCCAGACGTGAGTGCAAGAGCCAAAACAGCAGCCGGCCGTATCATCACAGCCTTCCCAGCCGAACATGAAGCCATCGGGCGTGCGGAAGACCGTCTGCGAGCGCAGCGTGCTCAGGTTCGATAGCGCGGATTCTTTCACGACCGCGGGCAAATCGCTGTCACAGACCGCGTGAACGAAGGCGCGGGTCTCGGTTTCCAGCCGGTCGAGATTAGCAGCCGTGTAAGCGGCCGCCTCCCAGGCGTCGGCATACTGGGTAGTGTAATAGTTGCCGATGTGGGTTCCGGCTTGAAGCGGGCTCTGCGGGTGATTGCGCCCGGCTTCTTGCCAGGTGATGCGATTGGGGAAATGCCAGCTCAAAAAGAAAGTTGCCGCCGCCGAGCCATTGGCGGGCACGGTCACGGCAACTGAGAGCGAACCGGTCGGATTGTCCAGCCCATCGCGCTCGCGCGCTTCCAGGCGACCGTCGGCGCTGAAATCGTCCCAGAAATCGAGCAGGGAATCGCCCCAGGTGTAATTCGCCCAGGCACTGCGATGGCTGACATTCTTGGTGCTTGATGTGGTCAAAGCCAGCGTGCCCCATTGCGGCGCTTGCCGGTCGACGCCATTGGACTGCATGAACAAGCCGGCCAAGCCGTCGGCCTCGCGATAGCTGTTGATGTTGTCGCGAGGCTCGCCATTTGTGCCATCGCTGCCGATGAAGTTCTGCAAGCTGCCGCAGACGGCCGCGTCAATGTCCGCATCCGTATCATTCAATAAGACAAAGCGCAGGATCGCCACTGGGATGCCGCTGGCGTCGCTGTCGCCGGGTATCAGCGGATTGAAGGCTTCCAAACGTACAGCCAATGGCACATCGGCATCGCTGAGCCGGACCTGCCCAAAGGGATATGCCGCCGAAAAACTGCATTCCCGAAAGCGCGGCAGACCGTGATTCGGCACAGTGGCGCCACGCGCGCCTTCGTAGTCGGCTCGTGGAATGACGCCTTCCAAAGCCGTCGCCGTGCTCTTGCCATCGGGCATTTTTGTGAACAGACTGAAGAATGTCTGCTGCAAGTCGAAGCCCTTGGCCGGGCGATTGACGATCTCCCAATCGTGCAGGTTGCCTCTTCCGCCCAGGGAGACGACGCCGGTGCCGATGCCGCCCAGCGGCAGCCCGATCTGGCGCAGATGCTCTTGATCATAGCTGGTAAGCGTGGGGATGTGCTTATTGTTTGAATGGGTCATTTTTCCGTTCCTGTTCCTGTTAATCAAAGTCATTAGCCTTTTATGCCGGAGCGGGTAAGCGCTTCAATGATCCAGCGCTGCGCCGCGATGAAGACCATCAGAACGGGCAGGATCGCCATTGTTACCGCGGCCATCACTACCGACGGGTTGCCAGCGCCCATGTAGCCGGTGAGCAGGGCGATGCCTTGCGGCAGGGTCATCTTGTGCCAGGAATTGAGGAAGATAAGCGGCAGGAAGTAGGCGTTCCAAGTGGCGTTGAAGGTGATGATGCCCAGGGTGGCCATGGCGGGACCGGCCAGGGGCAGGGCGATCTGCAAGAAGGAGCGGACGTGCCCGGCTCCATCCACGCGCGCCGCGTCAAACAATTCTTGCGGCATCTGCTTGAAAAACTGCCGCATCAAAAAGACGCCAAAGGCGCTAATCAGTCCCGGCAGAATGATGGCCAGGGGATTGTCAATCAAACCCAGGCTGCGCATCAGCAGAAAGATGGGAATGATGGTGACTTGACTGGGCACCATCAGCGAGGCCAGCAAGAAGAGAAAGAGAAATTCCCGCCCCGGGAAGCGCAAACGGGCGAAGGCATATCCAGCCAGCGAGCAAGACACAAGTTGCCCAGCCGTTACCGCCACCGTTATTTGCAGGCTATTAAGAAAAAGTTGCACGAAGGGCACGCTCGACTCGAAAGGCGCCAGATAATTTTCGATGCGGAATTGCGTTGGCAGCCACTGCGGCGGCAGTTGATAGCTCTCGTTGGTCGGACGCAGCGAAGTTGAAAACATCCAAAGCAAGGGCATCATGACCAGTATGGCAGCGATGGTCAACAGAGCGAAGGAGAAGACATCGCCCAGCTTGATCGGTTTCTTGCCTTTGCGCTTCATGGTCTCGTTTCGCTTTTTGACGTCGCGCCTAGCGCGTCATTCGTAATGGACCCAGCGGCGGCTGATCCAGAATTGCAGGGCGGTCAACACCAGGATGATAGCGAATAGTGTCATGGAGACCGCGGCGGCGTAACCCAGGTTGAAGCTGCGGAATGCCAGCTCAAAGATATAGAGCACGACGCTGCGAGTGGCGTCGCCGGGACCGCCGGCGGTCAGCACGATAATCGTATCAAAGACTTGCAGCGCGCCAATCATGAATATAACGAGAATGAAAAAGATGGTCGGGCTAAGCAAGGGAATGGTGATGCGGAAGAAGAGTTGTCCTTCGTTGGCGCCGTCAAGCTGCGCCGCTTCATAGTATTCGTTTGATATGCTCTGCAAGCCAGCCAAGAAAACCAACATGGCGAAGCCGGTATTCTTCCAGACGTCCAGGATGATGATAGCAGCCATTGCCCAAGCGGTATTGCTCAGCCAGGGAATCGGCTCAATGCCCAGGAAGCTAAGATAATAGTTGATGACGCCGGTGTCTTGCTGGTACAAAAATTCCCAAATCACGGCGATATAGGTATGAGCGATGAGGACGGGAAAGAAGAAGACCGAGCGATATAGGTTGCGCATGAGAATAGGCATGCGCCGATTGAGCATGACCGCCAGCAGCAAGCCGAGACCCGCGTTAAAGAATACCGCGAAGAGGGTGAAGACGATGGTATTGCCATAAACAACGCGCAAGCGCGTGTCTGTTAGCATTTGCGCGTAGTTGTCCAAGCCAATGTAAACGGATGGGCGCAGAATGTTGAATTCCAAGAAGCTGATGCGCATGGATTCGACCAGCGGGTAGAGGATAAAGATGAAGAAGCCAATGAAGGTAGGCAAGATGAACAGATAACCCACTAGGGCTTCGCGTCGTTTTGGAGTTAATGCTGGCAGCATAAGACGACTCGGAGATTTCGGGTTGACCATATTTGCATCACAAACCGTAATAGTGTCGGGCGACTCACAGAGTCGCCCTTACACGCATTCGTGTCAATCAGAGGGGTGATCGACTGGATCGCCCGTTCGCATTTAGCCGCTAGCTTTCCATTCTTTCGGCGAGGCGCTGCATAGCCGCGCTCAGTTCTTCATGAGCGGCTTCCAAGCCTTGTTCGGGCGTGACGGCATTCGCCATGATTTGGCCCATGTGGCGCATGAAGATGCTCTCGACTTCGGCGAAGTTCGCCGGTGAAGGCACGGGCTTGATGTCTTCCAGGCTGCCAAAGAAACGAGGCGCGTTGGCTGGGAAGCTGTTGAAGACATCGGTTTCCGTGGCGCTGCGGCGGGCGGGCAAGGAGGTGCCGATGGCGACAGCTTCTTCGTCCGTCTCAAAAGCAGCCAAGTCCTTGATTAGTTCAATCGCCAGCGGGACATTGTTGGCAGACTTCGAGACTGCCCAGCCACCGGAGCCAAATACGGTCGTGCCGGCGGTCTTGCGGGGCCAAGGCGTGATATCGACATCTTTGTAACCGGTAGAGACATAGTTGGCGAAGGGCCAGCGCCCGGCGCCCGTCATGGCAACAGTGCCAGCTGGGAAGATCTCATAGGGGTTGACGCCTTCAACCGCGGGCGCCACGCCGTGCTCGTGAACAAGCGAATGCACGAACTTGACCGACTCTAGCATCTTGGGGTCGTCCAGGTTGGAATCCGACCAGTCTTCGGTGAGGGTCGCTGTGCCATTGGTATGCCACCAGGGGGTCAAACCGAAATTGAAGTATGGGATGGCGAAGCCGAATTGCTTGTCGCCACCTTCGCCATGGGTGAGGGTCAGCGCGGTTTCCAGGAAGTCTTCCCAAGTCCAGTCCACCGCCGGCGGATCCAAGCCCGCTTCCTCAAACTTGACCGGGTTGTAGTGGATGATCATGTTATTCCACTCGCGGGTGAAGTAATAGGTCGTACCGTCGGGACCCTTGAGCGCGTCATGCAGCACCGGTTCAACCTCATCGACGATGGCTTTTAAGTCGTCATCGGCGGCGATAGCGTCGTCCATAGGCAGGACGAGGTCTTCAAAGATAGTCTCGCGCGTGCCCTCAATGGCGATAGCGATGATGTCAACCGGCAAGCCGCTGGCAACGCGCAGTTTGAGATTGGTGATGTAATGTCCCCAGCCTTCGGGCCATGGGATGTAAAGATCCTCAACGACCACATTGGGGTAGCGCTCGTTGAAGCGGCCGATGGCGTTGTTGTACATGGCTTGCTGCTGTGCGCCGCCGAAGTTGTAGATGACCAGATTTCCGCTGGTATCACTGGGAGGGGCTTGGGCAAGTGCCGTGCCGAGCGGCATGCCGTAGGCGGCGGCAAAGGCGGCAGCGCTGCCCATGCCCGTGTACTTCAAAAAATCACGGCGAGATAGCTGTTTTGACATGGTTCTTCTCCTTTAGGATACTTTTCGATTTACATACCTGCCCGATTATAGCGCGGCGCAAGGATGTTGCAAAAAGACGTAGCAGCTTCGCCGCAAGATTATCAGTCGGCGCAGCGTCTACAGCGGCTTAGCGGCGCGTCCGCAGCAAGTCGCGCTCTCCAGCGTCGGCAAAAGCCGCCAGCGCAAGCGATCGCCAGTCGCTCCCGATACCGCGTCCCAAGCCACCGTAATGCTTGATAGGACGCGCAAATTGCCCCGGCACATCCAATATAGCGGGAGAGACACTCTAATTCGGCAGCTGCAACCGTAATTCTGCCGACCAATCGCCCAGCAATTGATAGGCTGTCTCATCGCCCATCGCCCGCACCCGCACTTTGTAAATCAATCCGGTTTGCAGATTCTCGAATGTATACTGCGTTTGCGGCGGATCAACCCGCTTGAGGATGCGATCGGCATTCGGCGGATCCAAACGCAGGCGATAGCGGTCTGCGCCTTGGACGACATCCCAGGCGACCGTGCTGCCCGAAAGCACGCGGAAGTTGCCTGGCGCCGCCAGTCTCTGCGGCTCGGCCGGGGGAAGCTTTAGCTGCAGCGACGCGCTCCAATCGCCCCCCAATTTATAGACTACCTCATCGCCCATTGCCCGCACCCGCACGGTGTAAAGCAATCCGGCTTGCAGATTCTCGAATGTATACTGCGTTTGCGGCGGATCAATCCGCTTGAGGATGCGATCGGCATTCGGCGGATCCAAACGCAGGCGATAGCGGTCTGCGCCTTGGACGGCATCCCAGGCGACCGTGCTGCCCGAAAGCATCCGGAAGTTTCCCGGCGCCGCCAGCCTCTGCGGCTCGGCCGGCGGAAGTCGCAACAGCAATTTTTCCGACCATTTACCGCGTTTTTCATATTTCTTACCATCGCCGCGGGCGCGCACCCTTATTGTGTAGGTCGTATCCGCCTGCAAGCCTATGAAAGTCAAATAAGTTTCCGAATCCGGCACTGTGAAAGTTTTCTTGCTGCCGTTCTCCGGTCCCCAGCGTACGCGATAATCTTTGGCATTCGCCACCGCGTCCCAATACACTGTCTCGCCAACGGCGCGAACATTCTGTGGCTGGCCCAGCGGTTGCTGCGCCTGCGCTACCGATAGCGAAAAAATCGCTGACACACAGACTAGGATAATTACCTTAAGGCTACGGAACATACGTTGTTCTCCAAATACTTGAGATTTAGTCCTATCTTAACATAATAATACGAGACTTCGCCGCCAGTATCCACTGCTCAAAGCGCAATAGCCTCGCGTAAACGCTGTCAAGCGCCGAGCGCGCGGGTGTCGATTTATCCAGCCTTTCGTCTATAATAGAGCGCTGCTAGTGAAGTCGGCGCGTGGCAGGGAGTCTCGCGCCAAGACAAAGATTCGATGAGGAGCAGTTGATGGCTGAACAAGGATTCACCCCACCGACCAGCGAATGGTATCACCCGGATGCGCAGATGGTGGCTGGCGCCAATGTGCCGGATTATGAGGCTGTTTATAATCTGGCGCTGCAAGACCCCGAGGCTTTCTGGGCGCAGCGCGCCGAAACGCTGGACTGGTACAAAAAATGGGACAAAGTGCTCGATGACAGCCGCAAACCCTTCTACAAGTGGTTTGTCGGCGGCAAGACCAATATGGCGCTCAACGCCCTCGACCGCCATGTGAAATCCTGGCGGCGCAACAAGCTGGCCATCATCTGGGAAGGCGAAGACGGCGACAAAATCACGCTGTCCTATTGGCGGCTCTGGCAAGAGGTCAACAAATTCGCCAACGTGCTGCGCGGCATGGGCGTGAAGAAGGGCGACCGCGTCACGATTTATATGGGGCGCGTGCCGGAAATCGCCATCGCCATGCTGGCCTGCGCCAAGATTGGCGCGCCGCACAGCGTGGTCTACGGCGGCTTTTCCGAGCAAGCGCTGGCCAGCCGCATCGAAGACGCCCAGAGCAAGGTCTTAATCACCTGCGACGGCGCCTGGCTGCGCGGCAAGATTGTCCCGCTCAAGGACACGGTCGACGAAGCGGCGCAGCGCTCGCCGGTGGTGGAAACGGTCATCGTGGTCAAACGCACCGGTCATGACATCAACATGGCGCCAGGGCGCGATTACTGGTATCACGATCTGATGGCGCTGCCCATGGCCAAAACCGAAGCCGAAACCGAAGTCATGGACGCCGAAGATCCGCTCTTCATCCTCTATACCAGCGGCACCACGGGCAAACCCAAGGGCGTTTTGCATACCCACGGCGGTTATCAAGTCTATACCTCGACCACGCTTGAATGGGCTTTCGACCTTAAGGAAGAAGACCGCTGGTGGTGCGCGGCTGATCCCGGCTGGATCACCGGGCATAGCTATATCGTCTACGCGCCGCTGATACTGGGCGCGACCAGCATCATCTACGAAGGCGCGCCGACCTATCCCAATCCCGATCGCTGGTGGCGCATTGTGGCTGAATACGGCGTGACCATTCTCTATACCGCGCCCACAGCCATCCGCGGCTTGATGCGCTTCGGCGAAGCCTGGACCCAGCGCCACGACTTGAGCAGCCTGCGCTTGCTCGGTTCGGTGGGCGAGCCCATCAATCCCGAAGCCTGGCGCTGGTATCACCGCGTCATCGGGGCGGAGCGCTGCCCCATCATCGATACCTGGTGGCAGACGGAAACCGGCGGCTTCATGATCACGCCGCTGCCCTCGGTCGGCTTGAAACCCGGCAGCGCTACCCGACCTTTCCCCGGCATCCAGGTCGATATCGTCGATGACGAGGGTGAGCCGGTGGGCACAAACGAAGATGGCAACCTGGTCATCAAATCGCCCTGGCCCAGCATGATCCGCACCGTCTACGGCGACGACGAGCGCTTCCTGAGCCAATACTGGGAGAAGTATCAAAAGCAGGGCTGGTACCTGGCGGGGGACACCGCCCGCCGCGATGAAGACGGCTACCTCTGGGTCATCGGCCGCAACGACGACGTGCTGAAGGTCAGCGGCTATCGCTTAGGCACGGCCGAGGTCGAATCGGGCTTGGTCAGCCACAGCGCCGTGGCGGAATCGGCTGTCATCGGCATTCCCGATGAACTGCGCGGCAACAAGATCTTCGCTTATTGCATCTTGGTCGCGGGCGCAGAGGGTTCCGCGGCGCTGGAGGCGGAGTTGAAAGCCCATGTCCGGCATGAAGTGGGTCCGATTGCCGTGCCGGCGCAGATCGAATTTGTGGAGGGCTTGCCCAAGACGCGCAGCGGCAAGATCATGCGGCGGGTCTTGAAGGCGCAGGCGCTGGGTCAGCCGCTGGGGGATTTGAGCACGCTGGAGGATTGATTGCAGAGAATTTAGAGGCGACCCAAGGGTCGCCCACGTTGCTTTCACTCTTCCGCCGCAATACTTCGTAGCACATTCTGCAGCGCATTCACGCTTGTGACATAACTTTTCGGAGGCTGTAAACGGACGAGCCCGCGCAGTAGATTAAGGCGGTCTTCTGTGTAATATGCTCCATCTACTAACACGAACAGAGCCATGCCGTTGTTTGTACGCTGCAAGTAATTTCGCAGTAATTTTTCTAATTCGATAAACTGACTGTCTTGATTGCCGCCGCCTTCCTTGGTGTATTTTTGAGCCGCCAAGCATCTTATACCGCCAGTAAACCACTGGAAGTCTACGGACTTTGATGGTTTTGTTGCAGTTCCCAGTTGTTGCCTTGTGACAATTTGTCCATCACTATTGAGATATTGTGCCTTCGGACCCGTTGATGGTAGTTTTTCAAAACTTGACACATAGTCCATTCGTTTGATGAATTCAGCTACATGTTTCTCGTGGATGTTCTGTCGCCGAGCTTCAAGAGCTAATGTCGAGGCAAGTGGACCGGCTGGATCAGTTTCGAGCGCCTCCCAGTACTTATGCTCTGGAATGCCAAATAGATTAGAAAAGTGTAGGATACGCTTCTGCAGGCGGGTGGACCGATTTTGTACTTCTATCCTGATTTCCAGAAGATTCTTGCGATTCACCTCGCGCTCTAAAGAACTCGAAGTCTAACTTTAGCATTCTCTTCAATCCATTCCGTTTCGATTTCCGCCAACCGTCCGCGAATGATCCCCTGCGCGGCTGACGAGCGGTCCATGCCCATAAAACACCTGCCAAGTCTGTGCGCTTGGATCAAGGTCTCGCCACTACCTGCGAAACAATCCAGCACTGTGTCCCCCGGATTAGACGAAGTTAATATGATGCGCTTGAGCATCTCCGTGTTCTTTTGCGTCGGATAGAGCGGATTTTGAGGGTCTTTATATTCCCAGATATCTTGAGGCAATTTGCCTTTTGCTTTGTCTGCATATTTAATTAGTCGCGGGTTGCCAGTCGAGCTCCAAGCGATGAGTCCGCGCTCATTTAATTGCTCAAGTTTTTCGGGACGATAGCGCCAATGGCGCCCTTCAGGCGGTTCCAGTCCTCTCCAGGCTCTGCCAGTCTCGCCATTTTGCGTGACGCCCGGCGCGTGCAGTGGTGTGGTTGTATAGCGTCTGCCATGCTCATCCACAAAGGGGTAAAGCCTAATAATGTCTTCTGGACTCTGCTCTTCTCGCTGCGGATGCCAAGTTATTTCCTTGGGATTCATCGAATAGAAGAGGATGCTATCTTTGATATTGCCATAAGAATAACGGGTAAAATTCTTCGGATTGCACTTGATCCGGGTAATGCTGTTGCGGAAGTTGTTCGCTCCGAAGACATTATCCATTAGCAGGCGCACATGGTGCTCAACTTCCAAGCCGATGTGCACATAGATTGAAGCCGCTGGCGACATGATATGGCGGATCGCTTCCAACTGTCGCCTCAACGCAGCGAGATATTCTTCCCCCTTAGTACGGTCAGAATAAGCTACAGCGCCGTTGCCGCTAATTGAATTTGCTCGTGTATCGCTGATGAGAAAATCATTACCCGTCGCAAAGGGCGGGTCAATGTAGACCAAGTCAGCCATCATGCCGCGTGACTTAAGCAATTCCAGTCCGCTTAGATTGTCGCCTGCGAAAAAGAGATTTGTACACATAGGCATGAACTCTTGAACATCTTCCGACTAAAGTTTAGGGGATTATATCGCTGAGTAGACATTTGTCTCTTGACAATCACCCCACTTGTCTATTATAATACTAAATAAGGTAGGCGAGAGGGATTTCAAATGGCACACCACGCACCAGGGCAACACTTCCGCAAGGGTATCACACTACCAGAACTATTCCAAATGTTCCCAGATGACGCTACCGCCGAAGAGTGGTTTGTTAAACAAAGATGGCCGAATGGGCTACGTTGCGCGTATTGCGAATGCGATAATGTATCCAAAGACGCGAAGCATCCAACTATGCCATTCTTCTGCAATGAATGCCGAAAATACTTTAGTGCCAAAACTCACTCGGTCATGCACCGATCCAAGCTAGGATACCAAAAATGGGCGATTGGGATTTACCTGGTCATTACAAGCCTGAAAGGTATTAGCTCAATGAAGCTACATAGGGATATAGGTGTAACGCAACGCACTGCTTGGCACATGCTACATCGAATCCGCGAGGCATGGAACTTGGACAATGCGCCATTCTTTGCCGAAGTCGAGGTAGATGAAACATACATCGGCGGCAAAGAGGGTAACAAACACGCGCACAAGAAGCTGAATGCTGGGCGCGGCACTGTAGGCAAGACTGCGGTTGTCGGCGTACTGGATCGGGACACGGGTGATGTCAAAGCCCAGGTTGTCGAGAACACGAAACAAGAAACCTTGCACGAAATTGTGGTAGAGAACACATTGCCCGATACAATCGTGTACACAGACGAAGCTCGCGCTTATGAAGGAATGCCGCGCAAGCACAAATCGGTTAAGCACAATGTTGGCGAATATGTCAATGGGCAGATACACACGAACGGGCTGGAGAGCTTCTGGTCAATGTTCAAGCGCGGATACATGGGGACATACCACCAGATGAGCCCGAAGCATCTGCATCGGTACGTTAATGAGTTCGCTGGTCGGCATAACAATCGCCCGTTGGATACGCGACATCAGATGGCAGCTATGGTTCGCGGAATGGACGGCAAAAGACTGCCGTATCAAGTCCTGATTGCGGAGTAGGGTATGGCAGCAAATCGAAATCTGCACAAAGCGAAGTCCAACAAAAAAGATGAGTTCTATACGCAATTGTCGGATATTGAAAACGAACTGCATCATTACCGAGACCACTTCCGCGACAAGATCGTCTACTGCAATTGCGATGACCCGCGAGTGAGCAACTTCTTCCACTACTTCGCCTACAACTTCCGCGTACTCGGCTTGAAGAAACTGATTACGACTTGCTACAAGAATCAGCAGATGGATATGTTCAGCCAAAACGACTCGGATAATGCTATCTATTTGGAATACGATGGGACACAGAATGAGATCGGCGTGCCGTCAGCCGAAGACATCGGCATCCACCACCTTGAGGGCAATGGTGACTTCCGCAGTGGGGAATGTATTGAGCTACTCAAGCAGGCCGACATTGTGGTTACAAATCCGCCTTTCTCGCTGTTTCGGGAGTATGTCGCGCAGTTGATTGAGTACGATAAGAAGTTTCTGGTTATCGGTCATCAGAACGCGATTACTTATAAGGAGATCTTCCCGCTGATTAAGGACAACAAACTGTGGCTTGGCATTACGCCGCGCGGAAAAGACATGCTGTTTGACGTGCCGGAAGATTACGCGGAAGAATTAGTGGCGACCAAGAAAGAAGGCAGCGCCTATAGGATCGTAGATGGCGTGGTTTATGGACGGCTGGGCAGCGCAAGCTGGTACACCAATCTGGACTACCGGCAAAGGCACGAAGAACTGATTTTATGGAAAAGATATTCGCCGAAAGAATATCCTAAGTATGACAATTATGATGCGATTGAAGTGTCAAAGGTCGCCGAGATTCCAATGGATTGGGACGGCGCGATGGGCGTTCCGATTACGTTCTTGAACAAGCACAATCCTGAGCAGTTTGAGATTTTAAGTTCCAATGACATCAGATTACATGATGGTGTGCCATTTAAGAAACACGGCTTGATAAAGGACAAGGATGGGACAATAAATGGCAAACCAAAGTATGTGCGGATCGTCATCCGCAACAAGGGGGTACGGCAATGAGCGAAGATAAGCCTAAGACAGACAAGCCGAAACAGATACGCCGCAAGAAGCGGCAAGCATACGAGGAAATCACACTGTGCATTGACGACACACCGGAGAATGTAGTGAGCGCAATGTTTAAGCTGAACCCTGCGGAGCCTGGGTTTGAATGGGGATATATGAAAGAGCGACAGCAAGATTAGACCGTCAATGTCTACTCAGCGATATAATCCCCAAAGTTTATATGCAAAGCATAGAACATTGCAACAAATAGTTGTATTTTGTTTTTCCGCGTTATAATCACATACAACAGTAGCAAAAGGTCCCGCCCATGACCCCAGCCCCGCCCGTCCTCGAAGTCCGCGGCATCACCAAACGCTTCCCCGGCGTCCTGGCCAACGACAATATCAATCTCACCCTGCGCAAAGGCGAAGTCCTGGGCTTGCTGGGCGAAAACGGCGCCGGCAAATCGACCCTGATGAACATGATCTATGGGCTGTACAAGCCGGACGAGGGCGAGATCCTGGTCAATGGACAAGTTGCCGATATCGCCGGACCGAAAGACGCCATCGAGCTGGGCATCGGCATGGTGCATCAGCATTTTCAACTTGTCGATGTGCTGAGCGTGACCGAAAACGTCATGCTGGGCAATGAGAGTGTTTCTGGTCCCTTCCTGCGGCGCGACCGCGCCCGGCGCGAAATTCTGGAGCTGTCAGGGGAGTACGGCTTGGATGTTAATCCCGACGCGCTAATCGCCGACTTGCCGGTCGGCATCCAGCAGCGCGTGGAGATCATCAAAGCCCTCTATCGTCACGCCGACATCTTGATACTGGACGAGCCGACGGCGGTGCTGACGCCGCAAGAGACGCGCGGCTTGTTCAAGATCATGCACACGCTGTTGGAAAAAGGCGTCAGCATCATTTTCATCAGCCACAAGCTCAAAGAGGTGCTGGAAATCTGCGATGACGTGGTGGTGCTGCGGCGCGGAAAAATCGCCGGCAGCGCCGACCCCAAGGCTTCCACCGAGAGTTCGCTGGCTTCGCTGATGGTCGGGCGCGATGTCATCCTGGAAGTGGAAAAAGCCGGCGCCAGCCCCGGCGACGAAATCCTCAATATCGTGAATCTGCAAGTGCACGACGATCGCGGGCTGCCAGCGGTCGAAGGCGTCAACCTGGGCTTGCAGCGCGGCGAGATCCTCGGCATCGCTGGCGTGCAAGGCAATGGGCAGACCGAACTGGTCGAAGCGCTGACCGGCATGCGCTCGGTGGATGACGGCCGCTTCTATATCAAAGGACAAGACATGACAGGCGCATCGCCGCGCCGCGTTACCGAGCAGGGCGTCGGACATGTGCCGGAAGATCGCCAGCGCGACGGCATGGTCGCGGGCTTCACTGTCATGCACAACCTGGTCCTATGCACCTATTACCGAGATGATTTTTCCAAGATCATCGTGGTGGGCGACCGCGCCATCGCCGACAACGCGCGTCAACTGGTCGAAGAATACGATGTGCGCCCGCCCATCATCAACAATGCCGTTGGCGGGCTTTCCGGCGGCAACCAGCAGAAAGTGATTGTCGCCCGCGAATTTTCGCGCGGGGTCGACCTGCTGATCGCCTCCCAGCCCACCCGCGGCTTGGATGTCGGCTCGATTGAGTTCATCCACAAGCAGATCATCCGCATGCGCGACGAAGGCGCTGGCATCTTGCTGGTCTCGTCGGAGTTGGACGAGGTATTGAGCCTGTCCGACCGCGTAGCGATCATGTTCGAAGGGCAGATCATCGACATCCTGCCCATCGAAGAAGCGGACAAGGATACGGTTGGCTTGCGCATGGCTGGTGTACGCGACGATGTAGGGGACGTACAGGATGTACAGATGGAAGGCGCAAGATGAGCGCAACAGCGGAAACACCCCACAGACGCGGATTCATAGGGCTTTGGGCGGGCCTCTCGCCGCGGCTGGTGCCGGTCCTGGCGGTGATTACGGCTTTCCTGGCTGGCATCCCCTTGATCACGATCACCGTAAGCGACAACGCTTTGCAGCCGGATATCGCCGAGGGCTTGCGGGTCTCGTCAACGGCTTATGTAGCGCTGGTGGAATCCATCACCGGCTTGACCATCAACGAGGTCGCCGGCGTCGACGATTTTGCGGAATTGCGCCGCTATGCGGCTAGCAACGAAATCACCACGGGGCGCAGCCTGTCGCGGCAAGCGAGACCCTTCGAGCGCGTCATTGAAGTCGGCATGGAAGAGACGCGCGCCAATACGCTCTTCTTCGAACGCTACGAGCTTGATGAAGAATCCGCCGCCGCCATCGCCGAGCGCCTGCCGACCATCCGCGAAGTTGGCGCGGGCAGCCTGCGCGAACTCAAAACCCTGCTCGACGAACTGGAAGAACTCACGCGCTCCGAAGTCCGTGATGTGGCGGCTCTGGCGGCGTCAGCCCCCCATCCCCCAGCCCCTTCCCCCACAAAGAGGGAAGGGGAGAATCAATCCTCGGCAAGGGAAAGAGAAATTGTCGCCTTCGTCATTGGAGACGAAAGTCCCTCCTTCATCTTGGGGGAGGGATTTAGGGTGGGGGAGCGTGCGCTGGCGGGTCTGCAGCTCATCGACGAACATGGCCAAGTTGCCTTGCAGCGCAGCCAGGACGCGCTGACGCTGCTGGAGGATCTGGGCATCGAAAGCGCAAGCGCCGCAGCCGACGCCATCGCGGCCATCGTGGAATCCGATTATGACGACGCGCGCGAAGCCATCGAAACGCTAGCCAGGCTTGATGAACTCGGCATCGACGATCCGGCCGGGCTGGGCGCGCAATTCCGCATCGTGGGCAAGATGCTCGACGCCGAATACCTGAGCGGCGAGTCGGTGAACCTCATGCTAGCCGAGCAACTGGATGCCGCCCTGCGGCGCAACCTGATCATCCGGCGTCCGGGCAACCGCGTCTTGAGCGCGGACGAGCAAGGCGGGCAGAGCTTTGGCATCCTCAAAAACGACCAAGACCTGGAAGTGCTCTTCTTGCGCCTGGGCGATCAGGTACTGCTATTCTTCCCCTCCAACCTGGAAAAGACCATCGTGCGCGCCATCCCCTTCATCATTGCTGGCTTGGCGGTTGGGCTGGGCTTCAAAGCCGGGCTCTTCAATATCGGCGCGGAAGGTCAGCTATACGCCGGCGCGATTGCGGTGGCGGCGCTGGGCGCATTTGCCTCGCCCGATATCCCCGGCTTGCTTTTGCTGCCGATCGTCATCCTATTTGGCATTCTCGGCGGCTTCCTGTGGGGGGCGGTGCCGGGGGCGCTCAAAGCCTATACCGGCGCGCACGAAGTCATCACGACCATCATGCTTAATTTCATCGCCATCTTGATAGTCGACTGGCTGATCAAGTCCATCGATCCGGTTATCCTGGGCGATGTCAACTCCAGCGTGCCCAAGACGCCGGTGATCTTGCCGGGCGCCATGCTGCCGACCATGGACAGCATCACAAGTCCCTTGACGCTGCTCTTGATGATGGCGGCGGTGGCGCTGGTCGCCTTCTTGCTGAACTACTTGCCGGGACGGCGCGAGAACCCAAACGCGGCCAGGCGCAGCGGCTTTATCTGGGCGGCCGTCATGTGCCTGTTGCAATTGTTCCTGGTCTTGATCGCGGTCGGCGACCAATCGAAGCTGCACTTCGGCTTCTGGTTGATGATCGCGGCGGTCTGGCTGACCGACTGGTTCTTGACCCGCACGACCCTCGGCTTCGAGCTGCGGACCGTCGGCGCGAACCAAAACGCGGCGAAGTACGCCGGCATGAGCGTGCCGCGCAATGTCGTGCTGGCTATGGCGCTCAGCGGTATGCTGGCGGGTTTGGCCGGCGCTATCGAAATCAGCGGCGTCGAACACGAAATGCTGCCGCGCTTTTTCGCCGGCGTCGGCTTCGACGCCATCGCGGTCGCGCTGCTGGCGCGCAACAATCCCAAAGGCATGGTCTGGGCCGGCTTGCTCTGGGGCGGTTTGCTCAGCGGCGCCGCTTTGATGCAGATCCGCGCCGATATCTCGATAGACCTGGTTAAGATCGTGCAAGCGCTGATCATCATGTTCGTGGCGGCCGATCAAATCATTCGCTTCCTGTGGCGCGTGCCAAAGCGCAGCGCGGAGGAAGAAGGCGAGCTGGTATTCTCGACTGGCTGGGGAGGCTGACGATGACGATTTCGGGCAAAGCCAAAACCTCCCGCCGTCTCAGCTTCAAGCTGACGCGCCTGCGCATCATCGCCATCGTGCTGCTCGTTCTAGGCGCTTTCATTTTCTTTCAAGCCGGCGGCATCGACGGCGATCTTGTCACCACGCTGACCTTCGAAACGACTTCCGCTGGCGAGGCGCCGTCCGTGGGCAATATCGATGTGCGGACCTCGTCTTACCTGCGCGTCGTCAGCTTGCTCTTTGTCATCACGGGCTTGCTGAACCTCGCGGAATTGCAGGAGCGGCGCTGGCGGCGAGCCAGCTTGGTCTTGATGATATTTTGCGGCGTGCTTTTCATACCCTCCGTGATCATCGCCGCCGCGGCCGGCAACGAAACCAATATGACCACTATCGTCGCCGAAAGCTTGCGCCTGGCGACTCCGCTGGCGATTGGCGCAATGGCGGGCATCTGGTGCGAGCGGGCCGGCGTTGTCAACATCGCCATCGAAGGCATGATGCTCTTCGCGGCCTGCTTCGGCTTCACCACGCTCTTTTACTTGCGCAATACCGGGCTGTCGCTGGAAACAGCGCAGTTTCTGGCGGTGATCGTCGCGCTGCTCAGCGGCGGCTTGATCGCGCTTTTGCATGGCTGGCTCTCCATCACCTTCCGCACCGATCAGATCGTCAGCGGCACGGTGATCAATATCCTGGCCGTGGGCGTTACCAGTTTTGTCCGCCGCGAGTACTTGCTTTCGACCGAAGCGGGAGCCGCCAAACTCGGCAACATCTCCATTCCCATCCTCAGCGACCTGCCGGTCGTCGGCGAGGCGATTTTCACCAATCAGCCGATCTTTTTCATGATGTTCGTCATGCTGGCTTTCACGCATATCGTGATGTTCTACACGCGCTGGGGCTTGCGGACGCGCGCCGTGGGCGAACACCCGCACGCAGCCGATACGCTGGGCATCAATGTCAATCGCACGCGCTGGACCAATGTCTGGATCAGCGGCATGGTGGCCGGCTTGGCCGGCGCTTGGTTCTCGCTGGAAGCGACCGGCAGCTTCAACGACGGCATGACGCGCGGCGCGGGCTTCATCGCGCTGGCGGCGATGATCTTCGGCAAATGGACGCCTATCGGGGCTTTTGGGGCGGCGCTGCTCTTCGGCTTTTCCGATTCCCTGGGCATCCGCTTGCAGATGGTCGGCGTCGGCTTTCCGGTACAGTTCCTGCAGATGGTGCCTTATGCTGTGACGCTGGTCGTGCTTGCTGGCTTCATCGGCCGCGCCTCCCCGCCGAAAGCGGTGGGACAGCCCTATGTGAAAGAGTGACCAGCGAAATCGCATCAACGACCAATCTCTGTCGAATGTTACATGAATCGGGAATGTAAGTGTAAGGCTTGTCCGATACTGGTAAGCCTATGCGCTTTTTCTACCCCATCCCTGGCCCCTTGCCCCATAAAGAAGGATTGGGGCAAAAAATGGTGAATTCGTCACAATAGCGGACAAGCCTTGTAGGGGCGACATACCATGTCGCCCGAAATCTATACACATAAATTGGGCGACATGGTATGTCGCCCCTACATTTAGACCTTCGTCGAGTTTTGCATGACTTACTTGGTTCTACTTCTGCGCCTCTGTGGTGAACCTCCCGCTCAGGAACCCGGCGAGGAAAAAATCCTGATGTTGCGCTATCATCAGGGGGACATTTTCCCATCCTGGAAGGCGAGACCATGACCGATACCGTGCAAAACGCGATTGATTATCTGCAAGAAACTCGTGACAAAATCATGGAAGACTATAAGGAGTTGCTGCGCTTTGCCTCGATCAGCGCCGACCCAGCCCATGCGGATGACGTCAAAGCCTGCGCCGACTGGATTGTCGAGCAGCTAGAGGCGCTCGGTTTCGACAACTGCGAGGCGATCGCCACGGACGGCTTGCCGGTCGTCTATGGCGAATGGCTCCATGCCGGCGCCGATAAACCCACGGTGCTGGTCTATTCTCACTACGACGTCCAGCCGGTCGACCCGCTGCCATTATGGGATTCCGAACCCTTTGAGGCTGTCATCCGCGACGGAGTGATGGTCGCGCGCGGCGCCAGCGACAATAAAGCCGGGGTCTGGGGCAATCTCAAGACTTTCGAAGCGCTGCTGCGGGCCAACGAGGCGCTGCCGGTGAATATCAAGATCATGTTCGAAGGCGAGGAAGAATCCGGCTCGCCCAGTATTCGCGACTTCGTATTGGCAAATAAAGACCGTCTAAAAGCGGATCTGCTGCTGAATTGCGACGGCGACCTGGCGCCTGACGATCCGAAACTCTATTACGGCGGGCGCGGCATGGTCACCGCGCAGGTGCGCGTCAGCGGTCCCGCAGCCGATATCCATTCCGGGCTCTTCGGCGGCATCGTGCAGAACCCGCTGCATGTCGCCGGGCAGATCATCGGCTCCTTCCATGACAGCGACGGGCGAATAAATCTGCCGGGTTATTACGATGACGTGACGGAAGCCAGCCGAACCGAGAAGGAACGCATTGAAGCGGGCTTCCAGGCTGAGGCGCTGTTAGAAAGCGCGGGCGTCGCGGCTTTCTGGGGCGGGGCGATCGCGCCGGACGCCGAGCGCGCGACCGTCTACCCGACGCTCGATATCGTTGGCATGTGGGGCGGCTATCAAGGACCGGGCGTCAAGACCATCATACCGGCCGAAGCCGGCTTCAAAATCACCATGCGCCTCGCGCCGGATCAAGACCCGTCCAAGGTCTCCCAAGCGCTGAAACTATACGTGGAAAACTTCGCCACCGAGACCGTCAAGGTCGAGTGCGACATCGGGGAAGAAGCCTGGTACTTCCTGCTTGAGACCGATGGTCCCTGGCTGGAGGCGGTGCAATCCGCCATCGAGTCGACCATCGGGGTACGCGCGCAACTGGTGCGGACCGGCGGCTCGATTCCCATTTTGGGGGTTTTCAATCGCTTGATCGGCTTGCCCATCACGGCTTTTGCCTATGGCAAAGGCGAGGGCATCCACTCGCCCAACGAGGAATTGGATATCGAGAGTTTTTTCACCTCGCTCGAAGCGGCGGTGCGCTTGTATCACAATTTGGGGGAGATAAGGGTCTAAGATCAACAGAGCGCAAATATAAGTTTCTTAGAACATATAATCTATTTTTGTCTGTACGGAATTGTATCCAATGTGGTAACATGGCAACACATTGCTAGTGCAGGCAGGGAGTGCTCGCATGAAGGAAACAGAGTTTAGCAGAAGCAAGATACTTTTAGCCATTATAGCGGCTGCTCATGGGAAGGCGCTCAGTCGCGTCCAATTGCAGAAAGTCGCTTTTCTGGTTTCTGAAGAGTTTAAGGGCAAGTTGCCTGCGGACTTTTACAAGTTTGACAAACATAATTTTGGACCTTTCTGTATCGACATTTACAACGATACGGAAATGTTGCATTACTGGGGCTGGATAAGCGTGAATCCAGGCGCCGAGCCTAGACTAGATACATATTCTATCGCCAAGCCATTCAATCTCGACGATATTCAATTTGACGAAGACATCATGCAATATATCAAAGACACTGTTGCTTGGGCGGTGGACATGTCATTTGGAGAAATCGTGCGAGCAATTTACTGGCTATTCCCAGAATATCGTGAAAACAGCATCTTCACTTATTCGGAGGAAGAGGCTGAACTAGAGAGTTTCGCTAGGAGCATCAAACAATTACGAGCGGGAAAGACCTACTCTGCAAGAGAGCGCCTAGAAGAACTGAAGCAAACTATTTTAGTCAATGGATAGAGACGTAATTTGGTCGGATGACTTTGATCGACAATTCAAAAAGCTAGCGCGAAAACGACGGCATATCTTCGACGACCTGAGCGAGATGCTTGAGAAATTTGAAGCGGGGCAGCTTCCGGGCAAAGTCGCCCAAGGAGTCCATGGAATGCCGGTCAAAGTCGCTAGAATGAGCGATCGTACATCCAACAGAGGTAAGAGTGGCGGATATCGTGTCGCATACTATTATGACGACTCTCAGATATTTCTGACTTTCATAACGCAGCGCGACAGGCTAGACCGGAATTCAACATCACGAATTATGGATACGTTACGAAAGGCTGGATTATATCCATAATAGGTCTGGTAAACGTTTATCAAATTGATGCCGCCATCGCGTAACAATGATTGCAAGCTGAGGAACTCCGCAACTCTATCTTCCCCGCCTCAAGACGCTTTTAGTAATCATCTGCTTGAGGCTGTCTATAAAGACGACCTGCACGGTCGCGCCCTCAAATCAGCAAGCCCAGCGCCACAAAAGCCAAGCCAGCCAGCACAAAGCCCAGCGCCGAGCGGCGCGTCTTCGCGTTCCAAGCCTCGGTCCTTTCCGGATTGTCTTTGCGCCAGCGCGGCTCCAGCGCATACAAGCGCCAGACCAGGTCGGGCCGGAAAAAGCAAAAGCCGGCCAAGACCCAAAAAGCCATCCCGCCCAGAATCAGAATGCCATCGCCCATATTCGCGTCGCCAGGCTGCTCAAGCTAATTCGGCTGTAAGATGATCTTGGCGTCCTCGCGGCTTTCCAGCCGTTTGAATGCCGACAGCGCCTCATCCAGCGGCAGGCGCGCGCTGACCATATTGCGCATGTCGATGCGACCGGCCGCCATCAGGCGAATCACCTGCTGGAAGGGTCCGCCGGCATGACCGAGCGAACCGGCGTACTGCACGCCCATGCGCTTGTACGCGACGATTGGCAGCGTCGGCTCGGCGCCGCCCATGCCGATATCGATGATGGAAGCGTTGACCGCCAGGCAGCGGTCCAGCGGCTCGATGGTCCTGTTGGCGAAGCCGGCGCATTCCACCACATAATCGACGCCGGATCCAAAGGTATGCTGCATAATGGCTTCGTCGAGATCAATGCCGGTCGGGTCCAGCGAAACCGAGGCGCCCATCTTGTCGGCGAAGGCGCGGCGCGTCGCGGAGGGGTCAAATACGATCACTTGATTGGCGCCGGCCGCAATCACCAGCGCTTGCGCCGCCAAGCCGATGGGTCCGGCGCCAAAGATCACGACGTTGTTGCCGGGCAGCCAATTATGCAAGCGGTTGAAGAGCCCTTGATAAGATACGCCCGTCGGCTCGACCATGGCGCCCATGACCAGCGCTTCTTCCGCGCCGTAACGCTCGGCGACCTCGTCGAGCTTCCAGCAATATTTCGCCCGCACCGGCAGATACTGCGCCATGGCGCCGGGAATGGTGAAACCCAGTTCTTCGATATCCAGGCAATGGTTGACGAAACCGCGCCGACAAGCCAGGCATTCGCCGCACCATTGGATTTCTTCAACGGCGACCAAATCGCCGACTTGCAGGTCCTTGACCTCCGCGCCAACTTCAATGATGGTTCCCGAGAACTCATGACCGATGATATTGGGCGTGTGCACCAAGCCCGGATACACCATGTAGCCGTCCGCTCCCGCTTCGTACATGTGCATGTCGGAGCCGCAAATGCCCACCGCCGCGATCGCCAGCATGACTTGATCGGGCTTCAGGCTCGGATCGGGCGCGTCGCCCAGCTCGATACGCGGTCCCTTCCAGGTCATATTGGCATTGCGCGGACGGCGCAGTTCCCGTTCGTTCTCGGTCAAATTGTAGCCGGGCTTGGGCGCCCATTCCGCCGACAAGGTGAGTGCTTTCATGTTTTCAGTTTCTCCACAGAATGATAATCAGAATGACAATCAGATTGAAATCCAGCCGTCTAAGTCGAAAGGCTGTAGAAGGCGTCCCACTGCGCCTTAAAATCGCTCAGCCCGTCCAGGACATTATACGTTGCCTTGCCCAGCGCCTGGCAAGTGATTTCGTTGCTGGTCACGATGCGGAAGGGAATGCGAAGATGTCGATAGCGGTCCAGCACCAGGGGGTCGGTCGGCACGGGTACGATCAGCCTGCGGTCGACCTTGAAGGTATCGGCGAAGTGATAGGCGAATTGCAGACGGCTGACCGCCTCGCCGCCCCAACAATGGAAGATGCCGTCGCTATCATGTTCGGCCAGGCGCAGCAGCATCTCCGCACCATCGGAAGCCAGCGTCGGATGCGCCACTTCGTTGACCTTGGGTCCGGTCCAGATCTCGGCGATTAAACCCCGCGATAGTTGGTCGATAACATAATTGCCCAGGTCGAAGCCGACGTCATTGCTCTTGCGCAGCAGCGACGGGCTGCTGTAATTGATGCCATAGACGCCCGCCAAGCGCCCGATGCCGTAACTCAAACCTGCCA
This sequence comes from Aggregatilineales bacterium, assembly GCA_963663445.2. Classification (GTDB taxonomy): domain Bacteria; phylum Chloroflexota; class Anaerolineae; order Aggregatilineales; family Phototrophicaceae; genus UBA6055. The sequence continues at coordinate 84,747 of CAXXTM010000002.1, forward strand.
CTCCCATGATATCGCGCTCGCAGATGGCTTTCATGAAGCCGTAGTAGAGGACGGGGCAGGGCGGCGAGCTCTCGTCGACCAGCGGCTGCTGGCCGTCGAATACCCAGTCCGAGGAGACAAAGACATAACGCGCGCCGACTTCCGCGCTGGCTTGGGCGAAAGCCAAATTGCCCTCGACGGTGGCTCGCCAGGCTTGGGCGCGGTGTTGGTCCATCCAGGCATGATCGAGGATAGCGGCGCAGTGAATCACGGCGTCGGGTCGGTAGCGTTGTATCGAGGCGCGTACCGCCGCACTATCCGCCATGTCCAGCGGGTCCAGCGTATAATCGACTTCCCACTCCGGCGCGGGACCATATTGGGCGGCGATGACTTCGATGTCACCGCGGCGGCGCGCTAGGCGAATGATATTGCTGCCGACCAGCCCCGTGCCGCCGGTTAGGTACAGTCGCATGCACATCCTCCTTTTTGGATCGCGCTAAGCATAATGCATGGACTGGTGACTGTCAAACGGGCGCGGCTTTGTGTCGCACATTGAAATGAATTCTACCGATTGGGCGACTCAGCGAGTCGCCCCTAGCAAATCCTTCTTCGTTCGTGGGTTAAGGATTTCAACCGAATTCGATGCAGCCCTTCACAACTGGGCAGTGGTGAACAGGACGGGCATGCGTTAAGCTACGGGCTTGCACGACAGTTCTGCTTGCGGAGGAGCGCATGATAGCAGGCATCGCACCGATCTTATTCACGCCATTTACCGACAACGGCGCTATCGACGTCCCGGGCCTGCGCCGGATTGTCCGCTTCGAGCTGGACGGCGGCGTGCATGCGCTGGGCATCAATGGCTTCGCCAGCGAAGCCTATAAGCTCACAGACGCCGAGCGGCATGAAAATGTCAAGATTGTCGCCAGCGAAATGGCGGGGCAGGCGCCCTTAATCGTCGGCTTGGCGGCGGGCAGTACCGAAGCGGTCATCGGACAGGCGCGCCAACTGGCGAGTTATCAGCCGGCCGCCTACATGGTGCTGCCGCCGGCGACCATGGACAATGGTATAAGGTCCTTTATCAATCACTACGTCGAGCTGGGCAAAGCTACGGATGTGCCGATCATCGTGCAGCAAGCGCCGCATATCCCGGCTTATCGCCACACCGAGTTGCCGGTCGAGGCGCTGGCGGAAATCGCCGAGCGCTCGCCCAATGTCCGCTACTATAAGATTGAAGGACCCGGCTCGGCTGAGAAAATGAAGCACTTGGCGCCTATGCTCAAGCCGGGAACCCGCATGTTCGGCGGCGGAGGGGGTATCACCGCGCTTAGCGAGTTGCGCAATGGCGCGGCTGGATTGATCCCGGGCGTGGGCTTCAACGAGATCTTCATCGACGCCTGGGACAAGTGGACAAGCGGCGATGCGGACGCGGCCGCCGACATCATCCATAAGGGGAACAAATTGGTGCAAGCTGTCTCCGGCAGCGGGCACGAAACTTCGCTTCATTTGCGCAAGCATCTGATGAAACGCGCCGGCTTTATCGGCAGCGCTGCTGTACGCCGCCCGACAGTGGCTTTTGATGAGGGCGCGCTGCCCGACTTCTTCCGGATTGTAGATGCGCTCGATTTACGAATTTCGCATGGATTACAAAGATAAGGAAACTAGCATGCAACTGACAGGAAAAAACTTCATCGCCGGCGCAACCTCGGCACAGGGTGCGGAATGCTTTTACAGTGTGGATCCGCGCAGCAAGGCGAGGGGCGATCAAGCCTTTTACAATGCGACGAAATCCGAGGTCGACCGCGCGGTCGCGGCCGCGGTCAGCGCTTTCGAAGTCGTGCGCAACTACTCGTCGAGCCGCATAGCGGACTTCCTGGACGAGATTGCGACAGGCATTGACGGGCTGGGCGACGAATTGCTGCATACCGCCGACCGCGAGACGGGCTTGGGTCTGCCGCGCCTGACCGGCGAACGCGCCCGCGCCACCGGGCAGATCCGCGCCTTTGCCGACCTGCTGCGCGAGGGCAGCTACCTGCGGACTATCATCAATCGCGAAGAACCCGGCCAGCCTTCGCTGCGACAGATGCAGTTTCCGGTCGGTCCCGTGGCGATATTCGCGGCCAGCAACTTCCCCTTCGCTTTTGCGGTTCCAGGTGGGGATACGGCCTCGGCCATCGCGGCCGGTTGCCCGGTCGTGGTCAAGGCGCACCCTGGCCATCCCGCCACATCGGAGATCTTCGCCGCGGCGATCACGGCTGCGGTCGCGGCGCAGGGTTTCCCGGCTGGCATGTTCTCGATGCTGCAGGGCGATGGCATCGACGTGGGGGGATGGCTGGTCGCCAACGATGGCATCGAAGCGGTGGGATTCACCGGCTCCCTGCGCGGGGGGCGCGCCATCTATGACGCCGCCGCCGCTCGTCCGCGTCCCATTCCGGTTTACGCCGAAATGGGCAGCGTCAACCCCGTGGTCATCACGCAAGCCGCGCTGGCCAGCCGCGCCGATGACATCGCCGAGGGTTTGGTGGGGTCGGTGACGCTGGGCACGGGCCAGTTCTGCACCAACCCGGGTCTGATCTTGCTGGAAGACAGCGCGGCGTCACAAGACTTCATCGCCTCCGTGACCGCGAAGATGAGCGCGGCGCCAGAGGGCGTTCTGCTCAACGGGTCAATCGAAAGCGGGCTGCGAAGCGCCGTCAGTCAAACCCGCGACCACCCCAATATCAGCATTTTGACCGGCGGCGATGCGGTCGCCGACAGCGATTTCTTCTGCTTCCGCAATACCGTCATGCAGACGACCGCCTCCGCCATCCGCGCCGACGACCGCTTGCAGGTCGAGCATTTCGGTCCGGTGACGCTCTTTGTGCTCTGCGAGGATGGGGCAGACCTGCGCGAGACCGTTAATGCGCTGGAGGGCAATCTGACCAGCACAATTCAGGCTGAAGAAGCTGAACTGGAGGACATCGGCGATTTGCTGCGCCAACTGCGCGAGAAGGCGGGACGGGTAATCTGGAACGGTTTCCCGACCGGCGTGGCGGTTGTGCCGGCCATGCAGCACGGCGGACCATACCCCGCGACCACCGCGCCGGGCACGACCTCCGTGGGTACAAACGCCATCTACCGCTTCATGCGCCCCATCGCCTTCCAGAATGTGCCGGAGGCGCTGCTGCCAGAGGCGTTGCAGGATGCCAATCCGCTGGGGATTTTGCGCATGGTGGATGGGGAGTATAGTGATGGGGCGGTTTGAGATTTGATACTGCGTAATCAATCAAGCCCACCAAGAGATGGGATTTTTATAGTCTATACCTTCTATTAGACAGACTAGCCCAACACTATTCCTCTGGCGCCGCCGCTTCGGAATAACCCATTTTCCCACGCATCCAGGCAAGCGTTTCGCGAACCGATGTCACTTCATTTCGTAGCGATGTTACATCATCTCGCAACGATGATATCTCGCCGTCGAGCCGATTGATATCATTGCGCAACCACAAGAAAACGCCGATCACGGTACCAACAGTGATTACGAACTGTACGTTTTGATCCACGGTTTCACTCCATGTCTGGTTCAATGATTATAATATCATTATGTTACATACTGCCAACTAACCAACAAATCTGGAAACGCGCTTTTGTTTCTGCAATCTCTCTGCGGAACCACCAATCATTTGAGCACCGCCACCAAAACCGCAACCACGCTGATGAGAAAGGGCAAAGTGTATTTCAGCGTATCGACAGCGCCTTTGAAGCGGCTGTCCTTCTCGCGCAGCTCGCGGATTTCATCGCTCTGTCTACGAATATCATCGCTCTGCGTATTCAAAGCATCGCTGAATTTGTCGAAGGACACGCGGAACTCTTCCGTCTGCGCGCGGATTGCGCTTTGGATCGCAGCCTGGACATATTCCATGATATCGGCTTTGAATTCGGCCAGGTCGGCTTTGGTGGCTAAGGATTTCATCTCGCCTTCAATGGTTGAAATCCGTCTTTCATGATCGTTTATTTGTTCCGACATGTTGTGATTCCTGGTTGTATGCAATGGTTGAGTACAAGTTCCCTGCAAAAGGATCTTAAACTGGCGCGCTCTCGTCATCGTTTAAGCGGACTACGACGCTCAAATTATACCCGGCATTTAGAATAATGTCAACCATTACCAAACCTTACACTAAGCTGGATTTCAACTTAAAACAGCCCCATCAAGAGATGAGGCTGTTTTCTTCTGAACTAATTCACTCGACAGATTAGCCGCTCGATTCCTCGGCTTCTTCCTCGTCCATCATGTCATCCATCAGATCGCCGGAGACCACATCAACGCCGGTGCTGACCTCGCCGTCAATCATCAACTGCGTGACCTCGGCAACCATCTCAAAGAAGGCTTCGTCGATTTCGGCATCATGCGCGTCAGCCAAGCCAACGCCATTCAAGGCGACATCCATCAGATAGACGCCGCCGCCGGGGAAGCTGTCCATATCGGCTTCCGCCAATGCCGCGACCATATCATAAACGCCTTGGTCGACGCGCTTCATCGCGCTGGTGATGATGTATTCGGAGCCGGGCGTTTCGCCGCTGCCGAAGCTGGTGACCCATTCATCCTGATCGACGCCGATGACGTAAATGCCTTGCTGGGCTGCCGCCAAAATGCCGCCCGTTCCCGTAGGACCGCCAGCGCCAAAGATGACCGACGCGCCCTCGCCGATGAATTGCTCGGCTGCCGAAGCGCCGCGGTCGGGCGCGACGAAGTTGTCGATATAGACGCCCAGCAGGTTGATATCCGGGTTGATGTAACGCGCGCCTTGTTCAAAGCCGTTGCGGAACTTCTTGACCGGCGGGATGTCGATGCCGTAGACGCCAGCCATGGTATCCGACTCGACCGAAGCCGCGACCTGCGCCGCCAATACACCAGCCAGGAAGCCGGATTGATCTTCGCGGAATTGAATGCCAACATAATTCGCAGGACCATCCAGCACGAATTGGTCGACGCCGAGGAAGTAAACATCCTCGTTGGCTTCGGCGGCAGCCCAGGTGCTATCGGCAATCAGGAAGCCAACGGTTATGATCACTTCAAAACCTTCATCAATGCAGGTCTGGATATTAGCTTCGTAATCCGTCTCGGCTTGGGTCTCGATAAATTTGTATTCCAGGTCATATTCGTCGGCGGCCTCGTTGGCGCCTTCGTGAGCGAACTGGTTGAAGGTCCCGTCGTTGACGCGGCCCAAATCGGTGACGAGGCAAATGGTTTCGACGCCATCTTGCGCCAGCGCAAATGGCGCGGCCGCTAGCAAAACCAATACCAGACTAAGAACTGCTATGAGCTTTTTCATTCGTCATTCTCCTGAACAAACTGGAAGGGATTTTCATTGCCTGCCCCTACTTTACTATTTTGAAGCGCCCTTTACAACATTGCCCTGAATGGGGGGTGCATTTCAGATTGTTGGCGCTTCAAGCCCTATTTATCAAAAAGCGGAACTCGGTAGGGGCGAGCCGGTGGACTCTGTTGAAATACTTGATTTACCCCCAGCCCAAGTCCCTATGCCCCCTCGGTCACCCGTTTTCGGGGGATGCTTCCCATAAAGAGGGAGGGGCTTAACGGCTCAATACAGGTCATAAGACTCCCCTTCCCTGATGCTTCGGGGAAGGGGCCGGGGGATGGGGTAGAATTTCAACGGAGTCCGGTGGCTCGCCCAAATGTGAGATCTTGGTTTCGGGCGACTCAGCGAGTCGCCCCTACCGATCGTCTTTTTATTTGTGATTCTGCTGTTAGAGCGGATAGTCTATGACGAAATTCGATACTATGTTTGTTCATTCTGCCAAAATATTGAAATGCGCCCCATACCAGCAAGCATGATGGGAAAAAGCCATAATTCGGCATATAATGATTGACAGAATCGCAGGCGTCAGAAGGTGAATTTGCAGCTTATGACGACGGCAGAAAAAGGCAAGAAACGCATCAAGTGGTATCGCTCGCCGCTGGCCGCGGAGGATCTGCGGCGGCTCAATCAACGCAGCGATTCCCGCGGACTGACGCAGACCATTGGTTTTCTGGCTGTGCTGATCTGCAGCAGCGGCTTGGCTTGGTACGCGGTCGGTCGCGCGCATTGGCTGGCGGCAGTCGCGCTGATTTACCTGCATGGCGCATTGTACGCCTTTATGGTCAACGGTTTTCACGAGCTCTGCCATAAAACCGTTTTCAAGACCAATGCGCTGAACCGCATCTTTCGTAATATCTACGGTTTTCTGGGCTGGTACAGCCCGGTCTCGTTTTGGGCCAGCCATCAGGCGCATCATCGCTATACCCTGCATCCGCCCGATGACCTCGAAGTGGTTTTGCCCGTTGAACTGACCCTGCGCTCCTATCTCGGTTTCGCTTTTGTCAATCCGCGCGGCTTTGCCTTGCGCATGAAGAACGTGATTCTGCTCTGCTTCGGCCTTATCGAAAACGACTGGGAGGCGGCGCTCTTCCCGCCGGAGAACACCGAGGGCAGACGGGCGCTCTTCAACTGGGCGCGGCTGCTCATCTTCGGGCATGGGCTGATAGTCCTGTTCTCATTGCTGACCGGCTGGTGGATGCTGACGGCGCTGATTAGCTTGGCGCCATTTTATGGCGGCGGTTTCCAATACCTGCTCAACGAGGCGCAGCATATTGGCATGACGGACGAGGTCTCCGATTATCGCATCAACACCCGCAGCATCATCTTGAATCCCCTGCTGGCTTTTCTCTATTGGCAGATGAATTATCATATCGAGCATCACATGTACGCGGCTGTGCCTTTCTATAATTTGCCCGAGCTGCACCGGTTGATCAAAGATGATTTGCCGGACTGCCCGCGCGGGCTCACGGGCGCCTGGGCGCAGATCATCCCCATTCTGCGCCGTCAGCAGCGCGAGCCGGACTACCAATACGCGCCGGAGTTGCCTTGAAGCCGCGCCGTAACTTTAGTATGCTTCGTTGTTTAAGAGATCGTAATTGACACCAGACTCGTCACTTGGCGCATCTTTTGCTGGACATCAAGTGTGGCGCCAACCAATTGCCATCATAAGGGAGCAAGACATGTCTTCAATTCAAGTTCATCTTGAAGTGCCAAAGTTTGTTGAAGAGGGGTTAATCGACGGATCAATGGAACGTGTCGGCGGTGTAATCCGCGTGTCCGACAGCAAGCAGATCGTCGCGTGGCTGCGCGAAGGTGGCCAGCTTGCTGATGATGTTTTGCTTAGGCCGGGCCTGCTGGACGATGTGCTTCGCGCCGTTGGTACAACAGCCAAGACGGTAAATGTGGTCTTTAGGGCAGTCGTTCCCTTACTTGACATTGCGCTCGCTGGCTACTTTCTGTTGGAACTCATCGGCCAAATCGACGAGCACCGTCAGGAAATGGAGCTTGTATACGAGCGAATAGAAGAAGAGTTCAGGCAGGACAGACTGGCCAACCTTGTAACAGCGCTAAAGATCGGTCGGAATCTGTCAGCGGTAAAGGATTTAGTGTATAAGCGACTGATGGTGGGGCAAGTAACCGATCGTCTGCTCGAAGCGCGCGAGCATCTGCGTGAAGACTTCCTGGAACTGCTTTTTGGCGACATGACAGAGAGCAATGCCGAAACGGCGATGAGATACCAGATTCTTTCGATGCAAGCCGCTACTTTAATCGTTCGCGCATGGCTAGAAATCGGAGAAAAGGATCTGGCGCTTGAGTGGCTAAGCGGGATTCTACGTGGACAGCGCGAGCGCGTACATCTTTTTGTAGGTTCACAGATTAGAGAAAATCGGGCGCTCTATTTTCACAGTTCTGTTAGCGACGATGACTTCGACAGGTACTTGAATGTAGAGCGCTGGCTGCGCGGTAAGCGCACAGTGCTGCCGGAAATCGTCAAACAATATCGCGGCGAATTTTGGAAAAACGAAACAGTAGGAGATTTGTATTCAGGTGGGCTGAATTCGCAACTTGTAGAGCAACCATTCTACTTGGCTTCGCTAAGGAATTGCGAAATTTTGCTCGAGAATTACCAGCGCTTGGAGGGTTTTGAACTTGAACTCAAATCCATGTGTCTGCCGACATTCGCGGAATGGGAAGCCTACGACGGCGACAACGGTCCCAGCATCCGTGAACACGATGGCTATGTCCTGCTGGTTGACAGTTCGCAGTTGGCTAGCGGCTGAGATGAGCTAGGCTTCATAACTCCCAGCCGTCACAGCGCCACGCGACGACCCGCAAAGCGAAGCTAAGGCAGCGCGATATTCGCCAGCGGCAAATCGGGTATCCTGCCGGCAAAGAAATCTTCGATTGTGTAGATTTGAATTGCGGGCCATCTGTCCAGGTATTTGCCCGCGTTAACCGCCGCGTTGCGCATCCCACTGGTTACCTTGTCCTCAAAACAAGTGAATACGCCTAGCTCGGCTCCGGCTTGACGCCGAGCTTCGTTGAATGCCTGCACATGACTTGGGGTCGTATTGCCCGCTTTGACCTGAGACACGACATCGACGAATTCGCCTTTGCGAATTGGCAGCCGCCCTCGGCCATCAATGCCTCTGTCGCCGCGCTGCTTGTTGGCTTCCATCCCCGGCACGAGCGACGCCGCCCAGCTCTCAAACTTGAAAGGATCGTAGGCTGCAAGGGATTTGGCGTCTTCAAGCGTTTTGGGCATGCCGACGAACTCAATCTCGTCCCATAAGCTGTCGAAATGCCCCTCGATTCGCTTCTGAATGACCTTGCAGGCTTGGACGCAAACATCAATTCCGATCCATCGCCGTCCGAGATTCTGGGCGGCATGAATGGTTGTGCCGCAGCCGCAGAATGGATCCAACACTATGCTATCTGGATTGCTTGATGCCTTGATGACGCGCTCTAATAGCGCCAAAGGCTTTTCAGTCGGATAAAGTTGTTTAATTGGCGGAACCCGCTTGATGTCCCAAACGTCATCCATCCGCACTCCCGCTGAATCTTCCTCAGCCACTTGGGATGGCAATCGTCGACCTGTTTCATCGTATCCTGAAACGATTCGCTTCGTACCAAATCGTTTTACTGTGGATGCGGTTCTGGGCATAAATAACTGATTAAATGCCCGTTCACGGGAGTCTGAACGCGAATAAAATAACAATACATCATGATTCCGCTGAAATGCGTATTTTCCGGTTGACCATTTCCGATAATGCCAAATGATCTCGTTTCTAAATAATTTCTTTCCGTAAATTCCATCCATGATAACTTTCAGATAATGGCTCATTGTCGGGTCGCAGTGCAGATAAATGCTTCCGGTCGGCTTTAAGACTCGGCGGCACTCGCGCAAGCGATTCGCCATATAGGACAGGTAAGCAAGTTCCCCGCCTTCGCCCAAAATGCGCCGTAAGCCTTCCATTGTCGGCGCAAGCGATACATCGCTGGCGATGGTATGGAAATCCTCTATCGCTTCGTGCCAGCGCCAAGTATCGTCAAAAGCAACCCATTGCGCGCCGCCTATGAAGGCATTGTAAATCCGCTTGGAATTGAACGGCGGATCTAGGTATATCAAGTCGACGGATTCGTCGGGGATGTACTCCGCCATGATTTCCAGGCAATCGCCAAAATACAGCCGATTGGGAGTTGTTTGACTTGCCATATTTTCTCCATATCTTGGGGAGATGGGGTCTTAGATTAAAGTATAGTGGAATTAGCTTGCTGGGTGTCATTCAAGCATCATAACTCCCAGCCGTGACATCCCCGCCCGTGCCCGTCCAGTTGGTGTGAAAAAACTCTCCGCGCGGGCGATCCACCCGCTCGTAGGTATGCGCGCCGAAGTAATCGCGCTGCGCTTGCAGCAAATTCGCCGGCAGATGCGCCGAGCGATAGCCATCGTAGAAAGCCAGCGCGCCGCTCATGATCGGCAAGGGAATGCCGTGTTGGATGCCAGTGCTCACCGTTTGCCGCCAAGCCCCCTGCGCGCCGATGACCGCGTCGCGGAAGTAATCGTCTAATAGCAGGTTCTCTAGCCCGGGCTTTTCCGCATAAGCTGCTTGAATCTTGCCTAGGAAGGCCGAGCGGATGATGCAGCCCTCGCGCCACATCAAAGCCACGCCGCCGTAGTTAAGATTCCAGTTATAGCTGCGCGCGGCGTCGCGCATCAGCATATAGCCCTGCGCGTAACTAATGATCTTAGCCGCGTAAACCGCTTGTTCGAGCGCGCGGATGAAAGCCGCCTTGTCCCCGTCGAAGACGGTGCTTGGACCGCTTAAGACCTTGGAGGCCGCCAGGCGCTGGTCTTTGATGGCGGAAAGGAAGCGCGCGAAGACCGCCTCGCCGATCAAGGTCAAGGGCGTGCCTTCTTCCAACGCCGTTACCGCCGTCCATTTTCCGGTGCCCTTTTGGCTGGCGGCATCAAGTATCTTAGTCAGCAGTGGCGCGCCATCTTCATCGGGAAAAGCTAGGATGTCGCCGGTGATTTCAATCAAGAATGATTCCAGGATGCCCTTGTTCCATTCCTTGAAGATGTCGCTGATCTCGGCTTCGCTCATGCCCAGCACGGCGGACAGCAAGTGAAAGGCTTCGCAGATCAACTGCATGTCGCCGTACTCGATGCCGTTATGCACCATTTTGACGAAGTGTCCGGCGCCATCTTCGCCGACCCAATCACAGCAAGGGCTGCCATCCGCCACCTTGGCCGCCACCGCCTGCAAGATCGGCTTGACCGATTCCCAAGCCGCGACAGAGCCGCCGGGCATAATCGAAGGACCATAGCGCGCGCCTTCTTCGCCGCCGCTGATGCCCGCGCCGATGTAGAACAAACCTAGCGCTTCGACTTCCGCTGTGCGGCGGATGGTGTCCTTGAAGTTGGAATTGCCGCCGTCGATGATGATGTCGCCCTCGTCGAGCAAGGGCGCGAGCTGCGCGATTGACTTGTCCACGGCCGCGCCAGCCTGGATCATCAGGATGATCACCCGCGGCCGCTTGATGCTGCGGACGAGTTCTTCCGGCGTATAGGCGCCGATGATGCCCGTGCCGCGCGCCTCGTTCTCGATGAAGCGCGTCACCTTGGAAGTCGTGCGATTGAACACGGCGACGCGGTAGCCGTGATCCTTGATGTTCAAAGCCAGATTCTGTCCCATCACCGCCAAGCCGATTAAGCCGATATCCGCCAGATTCTCCATGCCCGTTCCCTTTTCACATAGCCGCCATCGCAGGCCCGCATTGTAGCAGATGACAACTGGGCTTGAGAGCCGCTAAAATGCCCGCGGCGTCTAGCGGAGGCTGCTTCCGCTTGTGGAACTATGCTAGACTGAGGGCGATGGCGGATAACCGATTAACCTGGCGCTAGCATGTCGAAGCGAAGAACCCGAAATCAAAAGGTCACGTTGCAGGACGTCGCCGACGCGGCCGGCGTATCCAAGGCGACCGCCTCGCTCGCGCTGCGCAACCACGCGCGTATCTCCGAACCGACGCGCCTGCGCATCCGGGCAGCGGTAGAGGCGCTGGGATACGTCTACAATCAGAGCGCGGCCAGCCTGCGCACGCAGCGTTCCTATTCCGTGGGATTGATCATCAAGGATGTGTCGAACCCCTTTAATGCGGAGCTGACAGCCGGCGCCGAAGCGCAGCTGGCTGAACAGGGCTATAGCCTGCTCTTGTGCACGACCGACGATGACCTGGACAAACAATCGCGTATGATCAAGACCATGTTGGAGCGCGATGTCGATGGCTTGATTCTGTCGCCGGCGACAGGCGCCAGGACCGGAGATCTGCGAAAATGGATGCAGTATTGTCCCTTCGTTCTCTTAACCCCGTATTATTCGGACTTGGCGGCCGACTGCGTCGGCATGGATGATGAAAAGGGCAGCGTGCGGGCGATAGAGCATTTGATTGGCTTGGGACATCGGCGCATCGCATTTGTCGGCGGCTACGATGCCACATCGTCGCGGCGCGCGCGCTTGCGCAGTTATCGCGATACCTTGATAAAACGCGGTATCGACTTTGACCCCGCGCTATCCATCGCCAGCCCGGTCTCTCGGCGTGGCGGCTATGACGCGGTTCAGCAGCTATTAACTATGCCAGAGCCGCCGACAGCGGCTTATTGTTTTAGTGATGTGATCGCTTTTGGCGTGATGTTGGGTTTGCGCGCCGCCGGTATTGAGGCGGGCCAGTCCTTCGCTGTCATCGGCTTCGACGATGTCGAGGAAGCGTCGCTGTGGCATCCGAGCCTAAGTACTGTTTCAACCAATGCCAAAGGCATAGGCGAACAAGCTGCTCAACTGATGCTCAAGCGCATCGCGGAACCGGAGATGCCGGTACAGCGCGTAATCATGCCGTCTCGGCTGGTCGAACGCGACTCCTCCGCCGCGCTGGTTCACGCGCTGGATCAAGGAGAGCTCAGCTAATTTTCTTCCAAGGCTCCGCCTGGTAGAAAGTTTGTCTGTTCATGGCGTATTCCTGCGCCGGGAAGCCGGTCATGACCGCGCCATCTTTCATCAGCCACTTATAACCGACATCGCCGCTGCGGCCATTTTCCACAATATCGGGGCTGCTGAAGACGCCGGCGATGGCGATGCGCCCCTTCTCGCTGGCGTTAGGCGGGCTGTAATGCCAGGCGCTGCTGTGCCAAACGATGATGCTGCCCGGCTCGAGTTCTATATGTTCGACGCCATAAGTGTCGATCATCTCTTCGACGCGCTCCCGCGGCAGCTCGCCGTGGATGCTGTCCTGGTAGAGGACGTGGGGGACGATCTCTGTTTTGTAGCTGCCGGGTATCATCTGCAGGCAGCCGTTTTCGATAGTCGCGGGGTCCAGCGCCATCCAAAAGTTAAAAGGCTTGATGTCGCCATCGCGCCAAAGCCCGTTGTCCTGGTGCCAGGGCGTGGCGCTGCCGGAACGCGCCGGCTTGAGGAAGCAGCTATCGTATTTCAGCAGGATGTCGTCGCCCAGGAAATAGCGGGCGATATCCAATACCGCTTCGCCGCAATGCGCGTTATGCCAGATTAGCGGGTTCTTCTGATTAAACTTGCTGAGTTTGCGGAAGCGCACCGTCCGCGCCTCGGGGCTGTCATCGAACATGGGATCCATCGGGTCGGCATCGGCGCGCATATCGCCTGTCTCCGGCGTCAGGATCGCGTTCTTGATCACGCCCAGCATCTCAGCCGCTGTCTGCCTGGGAATGACGTTCTCGACCGTGAAATAGCCACGTTCCTCGTAATTCCGCTTCTGTTCCGCATTAGGTTGCCAACTCATTTCTATAACCTCTCCTCAAGGGCTTTGCAAAGCGCTATCTCAGTTCGATATTGCCGATATCCGCCGACGATGACAAACCGCCGGGCTCAATCGCCAGCGGCGGATTCACGCGGTGGACAATCGTATCCACCGTTAAAGCCAACGCCGCCCCGCCAATGCCATGACGTACCGCTGACATGACCGCCGCCGCCGAATCAATCAGATCTTCCGCGACTGTATCCGCGCCTTTCTCGGCGCGCAGGTCGTAAGCGGCGCCGTTCCCGCCGGACAAGATCTTGTTGATTACGACGCCCGGCGCTTCGTGCCCGGCATTAAAAAGCAACTGTCGGCAAGGGGCTGCCGCCGCCTCAATCAGGATCTGCCCAGCCGCTCGCTCCTGCGGGTCGCCGAGCGCGCTGAAAGTTTCGCGCAAGCGCTTGATACAGCGCAGCAATGCCGTTCCGCCGCCAGGCAGCACCCCAGCCAGCAGGGCGGCGCGTATCGCCGCCACCGTTCGCTCGATCTGGTCCATCTGATAGCGCATCTCGCTCTCGCTGCTGCCGGGCGCATAGACAACAGCCGATCCACCACGCAGCCGCCCGATTCGCTGTCGCAGCACTGCTTGCCGACGCGCATCGTCGCTACGCTCGTAGCGACGCTCTAGCGACTCAATCTCGTTTCGCAGCGCGCTCTCGTCTGCGCATCCAGCGATGATGCCGAAGCGATTGCGATCGAGCCAAGCCAATTCCGATCTGCCGAGCATGTCCCGGCTGATGGCTCCCGGACTGTGCCCGGTAAGCGTCCTCAAAACTTTGCCCCGGGTAATCAATGCCAGGTCCTCGAGCGCGGCTTCTTGCTCGTCGACCAGTCCGTCCGGCTCGATAAAGACGAGTTGAAAATCTTGCATGCGGCTGTTGGCGCCTTGGGCGGCGATGACTTGCGCGGAGAATGATTTGGCGACGATCGCCAGCGAGTCATAGCCCGCCTCGTACGCGCCAGTAACCAGCGCCACCAGCGCGTTTAAATCTTCCAATTCGAAATCGCTGATTAGCCAAGCGGTATTATGAAGTTCGACGCGCTTGCCGGCGACGCCTTCGAAAACGATATCCGAGGGAACTTTACTCTCCCAATACGAGCCCAGAAAGAATTCATGCCGCAGTTCGCGTCCGCCGTCGCGCAGTTCGATCGGGCTATGCGGGCTCAGCACGTCGAAAATATCGGCCAGGGCGCGGGCGATCGCTCGGTCGCCGCTGATGGACAATGCCAGGCGCTCGATTTCCTCCGGCGAACTGATGTCATAGGCCTGCGCTTTTAAGGCTTCGAGCATAATCTTGCTGCCGGTTTCCAATTGCCGGCGCAAAAGCATGGCATCGCCACCGGCGCTGATGAAACGGCTGCCCGCGCTGAAAACCCTTTGATAGAGCGCCGCGGCCGTCGCCGCGCCATCGCCGCAACGCTCGCGCTGTTCCCAAAGTGTCTCGCGCAGCAGCATGGCGCCGATATCGGCGTCGCGGTCCGCCAATTGCAAGATGCGCCGGGCGATAACCCCGCCATCATCAAGCAATTCGGGCGAACCCTTGCGGGTCGCGTCGTCCAGGGCAACCGGTCCCGTGAGCGGACCCAGGGTGGGGATGACCGCGCCCGCCAGCGTATCTATCCCCGCTTTGATTGCGTCTCGCGTCTGCGGCTGATGCAGCACTCGAGCCATGCGGCTAGCCTTTGAGCCCGGTGAGGGTGATGCCTTCGATGAAGGAGCGCTGGGCGAGGAAGAAGAAGATGACCATCGGGATGGTGAACATGGCGGCCGCCGCCATCAGCAAGCCCCATTCAGCGCCGTATTGAGTGAAGTAGAGCCGCAAGCCGATGGACAGCGTGTACTTGGTCGGGTGGCGCAAATAAACCAGGGGACCGATGAAATCGTGCCAGGTGTGGATGATTTCGAAGATGGCGACAGTCAGGATGGCCGGTTTGGACAGCGGCACCGCGATCCGCCAAAAGATGCCCCATTCACTGGCGCCGTCAATGCGCGCGGCGTCATCCAGCTCCTGCGGCAGCGTCATCATGAATTGGCGCATCAAAAAGATGTAAAAGGCATTGCCGAAGAAATTAGGTACGATCAGCGGCAAGAAGCTGTTCAGCCAGCCGATGCGGGCGAACAGAATGTAAAGCGGAATCATGCGCACCTGGAAGGGCAGCATCATGGTGGCGATGACGATAATGAAGAGTACATTGCGCCCCCGCCAGCGGACGCGAGCGAAGCCGTAAGCGATGAAAGTGTTGGACAGCACCGCGCCGATGGTTGCGAAGATGGTGTAATAAGTGGAATTCCAGAGATACTGCCAGAAGGGGATGGCGTTGGTGGCGTCGATGTAATTCTCGAGGCGCAGCGACTTGGGAATCAAGCGAACTGGAATCTCAAAGATGTCGATATTCGGTTTAACCGAGGAGCTGATCATCCAAACGAAGGGCAGCATGAAAGCGATGCCGAAGACGATCAAAACGGCATGCTTGATGACCGATCGCAAGCGCTGCAGAAGCAGATAATTGCGCTCTTCATTAGTCATCGCGCGGCGTCCATGAGCGGACCGCTGCAATACCGCCATGCTAAGGTCCCTTCCTAGCGCTCATAGATGACTTTCCCGCTCAAAAACTTGAAGATGATCAGGGTTAATCCCAGAATCAATAAGAACATGATCCAGGCCAGGGCGGACGAGTAGCCCATTGCGTAATCGCGGAAGGCGCGGTTATACAGATTCACGGCGTAGAGCAAGGTCGAGTTGGCGGGTCCGCCGCCGGTCATGATGTAGACTTCGGAAAATGATTGCAGGGAGAAGATAATCAGCGTGACAACATTGAAGAAAATCTGCGGGGAAAGCAGCGGCAGCGTGATGCGCCAAAACTTCTGCAAGCCGGACGCGCCGTCAATATCGGCCGCTTCATAGAGTTGCCGCGGAATGTCATTGAAGCCGGAGAGATAAACGATTACCTGGCGGCCGCTGCCCCAGACGCCGATGAAAATAAGCGAGTACATCGCCGTGTTCGGCGACGCCAGCCAATTCGGTCCCTTGATGCCAATTAGCTCCAGTAAGCCGTTCATCAAGCCGAAGCGCGGATTCAGTATCCAGATCCAGGTTAAGCTGGCCGCCACCACCGGCACCAGCACCGGGAAGAAGAAAATCGTACGATAGATCGACAGGAACTTTACGTCCTGGCTGAGCAGATAGGCAATAAAGATGTCAAAGATGGTGGCAAAGACAAGCAGCAGGGCGGCGTATCTGATCGAGTTGCTGATCGATATCCAGAAAAGCGGATCGGCGGTGAAGAGCTCGACATAATTGTCCAAGCCCACCCAGCGCGGGCTCAAGTTGATGATGTTGAAATTGGTGAAGCTGTAATAAAGAGAGGCGAAAAAAGGATAAACGGTGAAGGCGATAAAGCCAATGATCCAGGGCGTGATAAAGAACAAGCCCCAAGCGGGCAAATTATCGGTGCGCCAACTGTTGGGCTGGCTGGCAGGGTCTCGCTTTAAGTTGAACATGAAACTGTTTCTTTGATCCCGAACAGGCGCTGTGTTGGGCGGGCGACTCAGCGAGTCGCCCCTACAAATCCGCTGGCTAACGCCGGCGGTTCAGCGTATCTCCCCTACATATTCCTGTGTTCCCCCTCCCTCTTTATGGGTCGCGTAGGTCGCGTAGACACTGACCATAGACACTGACCTTCGGGGAGGGGGTTAGGGGGTGAAATCTAGCCCCGCAGGCGCTCAACCTCACGCCGTGAACGCGCGACCGCATCGGCGATCACTTCGGCTGGGTCGGCGTCGTTGAACATGACATTCTCGACCGCCTCATTCAACGCGCTGCCCAGGAAGCCGTTGCCGGGGAAGCTTGGTCGCTCCAGCGTATTGGGCAGAATCTCGTCACGCGCCAGGACGGTCCAAGCGCCTTCTTCGGCGACTTCTGGCAAACTCGCCAGCGACGGGCGCGATGGCATGACGCTGTCGGGCAGCGCCTTGTTGATCGCCACGTAGGGCGACGAACTCATATAGTTGGCGAAGGCGAAGCCGCCGTCGGGATTGGCGCAATTGGCTGGCACGAAGTACATATTGGCGATTGATGTTCCCGGCGTGGCGTCATCGGCGCTCTCCAGGGTCGGGATCGGAATGACGCCGAAGTCGACATCCGGTCCGTATTCACCCATGTCGTTGAACAGCCAACTGCCGATAACCCAGAAGCTGATCAAACCGGTATAGTAGATGCCTTGCGGCGAGTTGCGCCCAAAGCCGTTCCCGCCGTAAGTGGAGGCGTAGCCGGCCAGGTTTTCGACGCCAAATTTGTCGCCATAACTCTTGTACCAGTTCAGCAGCTCGATCCACGCTTCTTCATCAAGGGCGATATTGCCCTCAGCCTCGTCCCAGTATTGGCTGCCGAAGGCCGCGCCCCATTCCCAGACTTGATTGCCCGGCAGGGTCGGCGAAAAGCCAAGTCGCAGGATTTCGCCATCGTCGGCGATTTCATTGAGGGCGTCGCCCATCGCATCCAGCTCGGCGATGGTCGTCGGCGGGCTGTCTGGATCCAAGCCACCCTCTCTCATGCGGTCCTTGTTGTAAAACATGAACTGCACGATGGTCGAGATGCTCATGGCATGCACATCGCCCTGGTATTTCATTTGATTGAGCGTGGCGGGCCAGAAGTCCATCAAGTCGACATTCGCGGCGTCGACATAGGGCTGCAGGTTGGTCAAGGCGCCGATGGCGGCGTCGCCGACGATCCAAGCCCAGCCGCGATAGGCATCCGGCGGCGAGCCGGCTGAGGTAGCGGCGATAACGCGATCATGGATTTCGCCCCAGGGCACGACAATATGCTCGGGCGCGAATTCCGAGTTCTCCATGGCGAAATTGTCGATAGCGCCTTGCATGGCGTCCGCCATACGGCCCTGGCCAAAACCGGTCCAGATTTCCACTTTGCTCTGCGCGCCGGCTGGCATGCCACCCAGCAATGCCGCGGCCGATCCGCCCAGCCCGGCGATCTTTGCCATGCTCAAGCCAGCGGCGCTGCCGCCCAGCATCTTCAACATGTCGCGCCGGCTTAGTTGCTTGTCTTGTAATTTCTCTTGCTCGGACATTACTATCTCCTTAAATTAACTTAGACCTCAACGATCTTATGTCGCGTCGTGTACACCTCCTCGCGCCGGCAACGCAGCCTATCATAATCAACATGCCTCGCCGACTAATCTGCCAACCGTTGCTTCTGTGCGGTATTGATTTGCAATTCCCTTGCCAAATATGCTGTTAAACCGATTAACCTAGCCATGAGTATACACAGCTTTTGCGTGTCTGTCAAATATTTGCTGTGGTAAATGTAGGGCAATAGCTTCAATGAACAGAAAATGCCGAATGTCACATGAATGTGAGAAATGTCGGGGCGGCTCTTGAGCCGCCCAGTTAAATGATTTCTATTACGCGACCTGTGGCGAATCTATCGCCCCGCCGCTCAAGCGAAAGCGAAGCGCGCGCCGCTCTTTTCCACGCCATGCCAAGCCAGGGCGGTCGCCATCACCGTGTCGTCGTGCAGGCCGGGCGGCGCGCCATAACGATAACCGCCGCCGGGCAAACGCTGCTGCGAATAGCTGGAAAGCTCCGCCAGCAGCGTCGGATGATCAAGCAAGCGGATGAAGCGGCGCTCAATCGCCAGCGCCAGGGATTCGATCAAGGGCGATTTGCTCTTGGAAGTGGTGGTGAAGCTGCGCATCGGCAGCCCTTCTTCCAGCAGCGCCTCGATATTGGGCGAGCCGAAGCTGTTGGCTTCCGCCCAGATTTGCTGCGGCTGCCAGCGCTCGCAGATCGCGCGCAGCCGCCCCCGCTGCAAGCGCCAGCCGATCTGGTTGAAGCGGTCCAGCGCGACCATGCGCCGTTCATCGGCGTCAATGATGACGATGACGGTATAGTCGTGATCGCGCCCCCAATCCACGCCGGCGACGTATAGACGCCCGGGCATGGCGCGCGGATAGGGCTCCTGGGCCAGGGCGGCGCGGATGCCCCGAAAGACCTGACCGCTGTCGTCATCAAAGCGAGCCCGATATTCCGCGCCCCAGATATGCTCGGTTGTCATGCGGCGGATGCTTTCCAACTCCGCGGCGGCGATATTGGGATTGCTAGCCGTCGGGAACCAGAAGGACTGCCATTCCGGTTGATAGCCTGGATTGATGCCCATCTGAAACAGATCGTAGAACCAGTTGCGTCCAAAAGGCGTGCTCAGAAACAGAGCGCTGCCCCGGGTCGTCGTCAGCATCGGCCGCACGATTTGTGACCAGACGCGCGCTTCCATATATGCGGCTTCGTCCAGCACCGCCAGATCCAGCCCCTCGCCACGCAGATTATCCGGGTGATGGGCGCTGCGCACCGCGATCATGCCGCCCTCGGGCGCGTCGATGCGGCGCTCGCTCTCGCTGATCGCCAAGTCAGGCAAGCGCCTCACGCTCGCTTTCAAGTCGCGCCAGACCTGGCTCGCCATCAGCTGGGTCGGCGCCAGCCACCAGGCGCGCTGCTTCTCCTCCAGCGCCTGCTGCAGCAATATCGTCTTGCCCAGCTCCGTCTTGCCCCAGCGCCTCCCACAAGCCACTACTTTGAAGCGAGCGGTCAAATCCCTCACTAGCGCCTGCCCAGGGTGGAGCTGCCTGAACGGCACCGTCATAAAAGTATTCGAATCGGATAACTTTTTCTTCTTGCTCATCAATCTCTTCTATCGCCTCCTCCAATTTCAACGCGTGACTGACCAGCGCGCCCAGCGCCGACGCCAACTGATTCAATGGCGCCTTTGCCAAGGTTTCTTCGTCCATCCGGCGCAGTATCGCCTGGCCCCGTTCCAGCATCTCCAGTTGCAATGCGACGGCCAGCCTGTCTCGCTGGCGCCTTTGCCGCTTGCGATGTCTGTTGCGCAACTCGCCTTCGAGCCCCTGCCAGCCGCGCAAGGTGCGCTCGGGAATCTCCAGCAGGTCGCTGACCAGCGCCACATCGCCGTCATGCCGGTCGATCTGGTTCAAAGCCTCAATCTTGGTATCGAGCGAATACTTTCGTGTCATCTGTAGTTGAACCTCTTTCTCCGGTCAGAAAAAAAGAAAAGAAAAGATTCCCACAGCTCGCCCTCCGGCTGGTAACGGGAACGGAAAAGCAGGCCGTCCGCGCATGAGAATCTTTTCAAATCTGGCGCAAGATTAGCACGTATGTTCTAGGCGCTGGTGACGAGATCTTCGCGGGTTCAGGTTTTCTAACTCTTCCGCGAAGAATTCTAAGCGGCTGTGGTGAATCTACGTTTATGAGTTGACCGGCAATATCGCGGTGGGCAAGAGCGCAGTATCGCGCATGTTGGAAGCCAAATCTGGTCAATTTTCTTTCATAAGCTATGTTATTATAGGTAGGTGAAGCTACGGAAAACACCTGCAACAGGAGTGACCGCAATGAACCACGAAGCCTACAATTTCAATGTTGCGATTGACGACGAGTTCATTGTTGTAACATGGACGAGGGCGACTGCCGCGCTGGACATGTTGGCATTATCCCGATACCCGGAGCTTCAAATGCGCTTCAAATATCGTGATATCTCTACAGATACTGTTAGCGCAATGCTACGAGATATGGAAGTTCCTGGTCCG
Source organism: Aggregatilineales bacterium (assembly GCA_963663445.2). Lineage (GTDB taxonomy): Bacteria > Chloroflexota > Anaerolineae > Aggregatilineales > Phototrophicaceae > UBA6055. Next base: position 105,521 of record CAXXTM010000002.1, read on the forward strand.
CTCTCCAAAGCCGTAATGACCCGCATTTCCGCGAACGCAACCTAACATGCCAAGTGAGTATATCATCCAGGGCAACTTTGAAGCTCAATGGAAACGGGGGCAGGCGGTTTCAAACGAGCTTTTAGATATTACACGAGAGACTCTAGGCATATCGTACAATCCCGTGCGCGGCGACTCGGTATTGCGACAACTTGACGATCATGATCTGCTCTGTTACTTCATCTATACGCTTAGCAGTTGGTGGGAAATCCCTGTCATTGACAGAATCAATACGAACAGGCAAGACAACAATTTTGCCATTCTTATGGATGTAAACCCGGCGCCTGAAACGATGTACCGGCTTGGCAATTCTGAACCCAGATCACCCGAAATCCGATACAAATCCGGGTTGCGGGAAATGTTTCCTAACTTGGAATCTGAGGTGGCGGACGCTATGTATAATTTGCTCCGGAATGGCTTCGGGCATAATCTGTTTGGCAGAGAACCTGGCAAGATTCAATTTGACAACAGTTATGATTGCCCGCCTAAATTGGATAAAGACAATGTGTTGCTTGTGCCACCCATCCAACTGGCATTGTCCATGGTGAATTCTTTTCTCTCGAAAATCGCAATGCTCCTGCTATACCCTTCGCATAATCGCAGGCGATTTTTTAAAACATATATGACAGGCAAAGCGTGATTGACGGTCTTCATCCGCAGTTCCGACTTCGCTTGCAATTTATATTGGGGGATTATATCGCAAAGTGCCAAAATGCGGGCTACTCCCGCTTGGTTGTAACATTGCCAGGCGTATCAGACTGGATGCCGAATAGCGCTTTGGCAATGTTTTCTGGTCTGTCATCAATGTGCAGCACTAGCTTCGGTGGGCGACCTGCGGGGCGCTTAGGCTTGTCCAACTTCGGTGGTGTTTCTTCGCTTTTCATCAATCTATCCTTATATGAGTGTCTTACCCGATATTTTCCCACCACGCCGATTCCCATACCTACGCGGTAGTTGCAATGGACGATCATCCAATAGCGCCTCAACGCTGTATCCTTGTATCACAGGATAATCTTCATAATCATCCGACCAGGTTTCTTGGCTACGCTGATTGTTTACTGTACGCATCTGGTTCTCAAAGCAAACCATAATACCCGCAACAGCATCTAACCGCCGCACAGTCTCGCTAAGAGCCTTAACTGAATCGGGTGTTACATTGCCGCCTTTGACCTGCACAATTGCATATTCGCGTTTGACCTTGGCATTGCGAACTACATCAATCTCCATGACGCCATCTACACCGCCATCTGCGCCCCTGTCGCCAGGGTTATGGTACATCCCATGCGCACCAATAGCGCCGCAAACCCACTTCTCAAACTCAAACTTGTCCCGATCAGCTAGGTCTTTTGCGGACCAGAGCGTTTCTGGTACGCCGATGATACGCACATCATCTTTGTTAAGGTGGCGGAAGTTGCCGACAATGCGCTCACGGACTAGCTCTGTAGAGAAGGGCGATATGTCAATTCCGACCCACTTGCGCCCTAAAGACTCGGCTGCGTGTGCGGTTGTGCCACAGCCACAGAATGGATCGAGTATAACATCACCGAGATTGCTACTAGCCTTGATAATACGTTCCAGTAGTGCGAGTGGCTTCTGCGTCGGGTAGCCGAGGCGCTCCCTGGATACATTTCTAACAGGTGGAATATCCCATACATCTGTTACAGCAACTCCCTCATCAGCATAATAAGTATTCCCTGCTTTGATATAATAGTGTCGCCCTTGAGAATCCTTCATATTAAACCTAGAAAGATCTCTGGATTCCTCACGTGGCAATGAAAAGAAGTATGTACTTCCTCGTGAATAAAACAGTAAAACATCATGTTTACGGGCAAACCACCTTTTCCCAATGCCGCCAGTACGATAAGACCAAATAACCTCGTTCTTGAAATTCTTCCTCCCATAAATCCCATCCATAAGTAGCTTCAAATAATGACTTGCTGTCGGGTCGCAGTGGAGATAGATGCTACCTGTCTTTTTCAATACACGTTTCATCGCGTATAGCCGCTTCGCCATATTCAGAAGGTAGGCGGCTAAACTTGCCCCCCCCCGAATGTTTGTTCTATTAACTGGGCATATTCAATCACTATCGCCAAATGCCGTGTACTAGGATTCCGTCCTAACTCTGCCAATTGCGCATTGTCTCCATGTTTCCAAGTCCATGTATCTGTAAATGCGCCTACGGGCTTTAGGCTTTTATCCTTACTGCGAAATGGCAGATTGTAATTGCTCTTTGAATTGAATGGGGGATCGAGATAAATTAAATCAATGGATTCATCTGGCAATCGCCCGGGGTCATTCAACACATTTAAGCAATCATCTGCATACAGAGTTCGGTTTTCTATCATGCAATCAAATCCTCATACCGTAGGCGCTTGCCATCCATGCCGCGGACAACAGCGCTCATCTGGTGTCGTGTATCCAAGCTCCGATTATTATGTCGTCCTGCGAACTCGTTTACGTACCGATTCAAGTGCTTCGGACTCAATTGGTGGTATGTCCCCATTATGCCGCGCTTGAACATTGACCAGAAGCTCTCCAGCCCGTTCGTGTGTATCTGCCCGTTCACATATTCGCCGACATTATGCTTGACCGCTTTATGCTTGCGCGGCATTCCTTCGTAGGCGCGCGCTTCATCTGTGTATACGATTGTATCGGGCAAGGTGTTCTCTACCACAATTTCGTGCAATGTTTCTTGTTTCGTATCTTCGACGACCCGGGCTTTGACATCGCCCGTATCACGATCCAATACGCCTACTACAGCAGTTTTGCCGACTGTACCTCGACCAGCATTTAGCTTCTTGTGCGCGTGTTTGTTGCCCTCTTTACCGCCAATGTACGTTTCATCTACCTCAACTTCACTAAAGAATGGCGCATTAGTGGCGGCATAAGCCTCACGAATACGGTGCAACATAAACCATGCCGCCTTTTGCGTAATGCCCAGATCGCGGTGCAACTTCATACTCGATATGCCTTTAAGATTCGTGGCAACCATATACATTGCGATTGCCCATTTCTGATAACCTATCTTTGAACTGTGCATGACCGACTTTGACTTCACCGAGAACCGCTTCTTGCAACCATTACACCGAAAGGGCATTGTCTTGTGCTTTGCATTGTCTTTGATGTTATCGCTTTCACAATATGGGCAGCGAATGCCATTCACCCACCTTTGCTCAACAAACCATTCCTCAGCGGTTTTGTCATCAGGGAAGATTTGGAATAGCTGTAACAAAGTGATACCCTTGCGGAAGTGCTTGCCTGGCGCGCTCTGTGCCATTTGCCAACTCCTTACTTTAGCCTATGGCACTATTATATCATAATTCAGGAGAGCCTGTCAAGGACTATTTTGGCACTTTGCGATATAATCCCCTTATATTGGGAGCCTGAATGCGGAGAGGCAGCAGCATGAGCGCGCGTTATCCGGACAAATATCTCATCGGCTTGACCGGCAACATTGCGGTCGGGAAGAGCCAGGTCAGCCAATTCCTGGTCGATCTGGGCGCGGCGGCTATTGATGCCGACCAAGTCGCGCGTCAAGCGCTACTGCGCGGCGGTCCCGCATTCAGGAGCGTAGTTGACGAATTTGGCGCTAGCGTCATCGGCGCGGACGGCGAGATCAATCGCGCTGCTTTGGGCGAAATCGTATTTGCCGATCAAGCGAAACTTCGGCTGCTGGAGAGCATCACGCATCCCGCTATCCGAGAGCGTATCCACCAAGGCATTCGCAGCGCCCAGCAGCCGGTGCTTGTCATCGAAGCGATCAAGCTGCTCGAGGGAGACCTGCGCCAGGTCGTCGACGCCGTTTGGGTGGTCAATGCCACGCGGGAGACGCAGTTGCAGCGCTTGATGAGCGGGCGCGGCTTGAGCGAGGACATCGCCCGGCAGCGCATGGCGTCGCAGAACAAGCAAGCAGACAAACTGCGTCAGGCTGATGTGATTATCGAGAACGCTGGCGACCTCGAAACCACGCGGGAGCAAGTGCGGCGACATTGGGCGGAAATTGAAAGTCGCGGGGGTTCGCCATAGAAGTAAATCCAACCGCCGCTACCGCCCCTGTGCCGCTGTGCTATACTCCTTCCCCGTGTTTAAGAACCCAAATCACGGGTGAATCGCATGACAGATTTGACTCGCTTGACCATCACGGAAGCGCTGGAAAGGCTGCGCCAGCGCGAGATTAGCTCGCTGGAATTGACCGAGGCGCATTTGCGGCGCATTGAAGCGCTGGATGCCGGGCTTCGCGCCTACCTTTGCGTGACGAGCGACCTGGCGCTAGCGGAGGCGGAAGCGGCCGATCAAGCGCGAGCGGCGGGCGACGACCGACCATTGCTCGGCATTCCTATCGCGCTGAAAGACGTGCTTTCCACAAAAGGCATTGAAACGACCTGCGGGTCAAAAATTCTCAAAGGATACCAGCCGATATTTGACGCCACCCCGGTAGCGCGTCTGCAGGCGGCGGGCGCGGTCTTGCTGGGCAAGCTCAACATGGACGAATTCGCCATGGGCTCGACCACGGAAAACAGCGGCTACTTCCCCACGCGCAATCCCTGGAATCCCGATCATGTGCCCGGCGGCAGCAGCGGCGGCAGCGCGGCGGCTGTATCAGCCGGGATGGCGATGGCAACCCTGGGCAGCGATACCGGCGGCAGCATCCGCCAGCCGGCCTCTTTCTGCGGCGTCAGCGCTATCAAACCGAGTTACGGACGTGTCTCGCGCTATGGACTGATCGCCTATGGATCGTCCTTCGATCAGGCCGGTCCTTTCGCGCGAACGGTGGAAGATGTCGCGCGTGTATTGGCTGTTATCGCCGGGCACGATCCGCTTGATTCGACCAGTATGCCGGTTGACGCGCCAGACTATGTTGACGGCTTGGCTGAGGCTGCGCGCGGCTTGAAGATTGGCTTGCCGCGGGAATACTTCGCGGAAGGCTTGCAGCCCGATGTAGAAAAAGCTGTGCTCGCGGCGGTGGCGCTGCTCGAGGACTTGGGCGCAGATGTGCAAGAAGTCAGTCTCGCGCATGCCGAATACTGCTTGCCCGCCTATTACATCATCGCCATGGCGGAAGCCAGCGCCAACCTGGCGCGATACGACGGCGTCCGTTTCGGGGCGCGCGCCGAAGGGGCAGACCTGATTGACAGCTACAAGCTGACGCGCGGCCGCGGCTTCGGCGAAGAGGTGAAGCGGCGCATCATGCTTGGCACCTATACGCTCTCGGCCGGCTACTACGACGCCTATTACGGCAAGGCGCAAGCCGTGCGCACGCTCATCCGGGCTGATTTTGACGCTATCTTCGAAAGCGTCGACGCCCTGGTGGCGCCGGTCGCGCCCACGACCGCTTTCAAATTCGGCGAAATGACCCAGGATCCGCTGCAGATGATCCTGGCGGATGTGCTGACGATATCAGCGAACTTGGCGGGATTATGCGGCTTGAGCGTGCCATGCGGCTTCGACGAGGCGGGTTTGCCAATCGGCATGCAAATCCTGGGCGCGCCCTATACCGAGCCGACAGTGCTGAACTTGGGTCACGCTTATCAAAGCGCGACAGATTGGCATTTGCGCGCGCCGGCGCTGCCCTAGCCTAGCGGAATACAGACGAGCCACCCGCTCATTCCGCAGCGTGGGATGGTACAAACCATTGCGCTTGATCCGAGCTGCCAAGCGCAGCAATTAAGCGCTAGCCGCGCAGCGCCTGTAAATGATGCTAGAATGACGGCATTCATCAAGAGGGCATCCAGCCATGTGCGGCATCTGCGGCCTCATCCATTTCGATGGCAAGCCAGCCACTTACGAAATGTTGCGCACTATGAACGAGCGCTTGCGGCATCGCGGTCCAGATGGCGATGGTTATTTCATCGACGGGGCTGTCGGCTTAGCCATGCGCCGTTTGCGCATCATCGATATCGCCGGCAGCGATCAGCCGCTTTACAACGAAGATAAGTCGGTCGCCCTCGTCTTCAACGGCGAAATCTATAATTTCCGGGAGCTGCGCCGCGAGCTGAGCGCAAGGGGGCGCCGCTTCCGCAGCGCTGGCGATGGCGAGCCGATCGCCCATCTCTATGAAGCCTATGGGGATGACTGTTGGCAGCGCCTGCGCGGGATGTACGCCATCGCCCTCTGGGATAAGCGGCGGAAGCGCCTGCTGCTGGCCCGCGACCGTATGGGTCAGAAGCCGCTCTATTATTATCAGGACCGCGACGTGTTTGTCTTCGCCAGCGAGATCAAGGCTCTGCTGGCGCACCCAGCCGTGCCGCGGGAATCGCGCTTCGCCACCGACCCCCATGCCCTGTCTGACTACTTGAGCTTTGGTTATATCCCCGCGCCTGAGACCGCCTTCCAGGGCATCAAGATGCTGCCGCCAGCCGCCTGCCTGCGCGTCAATGCCGCGGGCGAGCGCCGGGAACAGCGCTACTGGGCGCTGCCGCCGCTCGCTCCGCCAGAGGCCCAAGCCAGGTCCGCCGACCATGTCGAGCCGCTGCGCGAAAAACTGGAAGAAGCGGTCAAGCTGCGTTTGATGAGCGATGTGCCGCTCGGCGCTTTCCTCAGCGGAGGTCTGGACAGCAGCTTGATTGTCGCGCTGATGCGCCGCCACAGCAGCGCCGCCGTCAAAACTTTCAGCATCGGCTTTGCAGGCGACGACAGTTTTGACGAGAGCCCTTTCGCCGCGCAGGTCGCGAAGCTCCTGGGCGCCGATCACCATAGCTTTTGCGTCCAGCCCGAGGCGCTGAACCTGCTCGCCGAATTAGTTTGGTACCACGACCAGCCCTTCGCCGATAGCAGCGCCATCCCAAGCTATCTGGTTAGCAAATTGACGCGGGAGCAGGTAACGGTCGCGCTGACCGGCGACGGCGGCGACGAACTCTTCGCGGGTTACGAACGCTTTTACGCCGCCGCGCTCTTTCAGCGGCTGTCAATACTCCCAAAGCCCTTGTGGCGGGGGCTGTTCGCGCTGCTTGCCAGGTCGCCGGAGGGAACGGCTTATGGCGACAGGGTCAAGCGGGCGCGGCGCTTCGCGCAAGCCGCCAGCCTGTCCGTCACGGACGGTTTCTTCGACCTGGTTCGCGTCTTTAGCCCCGATTTGATCAGCGAGCTGCGCGCGCTGGCTGGAGCTGATTCAGCCGATTTCTCGCGCTATCTTGCGGGGGCGGATGATCCGGTTACAGGTTTGCTCAACGCCAATATGCGCAGCTATCTGCCCGATGATCTGCTGATTAAAGCCGATCGCTGCAGTATGGCCGCCTCGCTCGAGGCGCGCGCCCCTTTCCTCGATCACGAATTGGTCGAACATGCCGCGGCGATTCCTTTCAATCTTAAACTCAAACTCAAACTCAAGGGTGGCATCACCAAGTTCATGCTCAAAGAAGCGGCGCGGGGCATCTTGCCGGACGCGATCATCGACCGCCCGAAGCACGGCTTTGGCATCCCGCTGGGGGCTTGGCTGCGGCGGGATATGACGCCGGTGCGGGACATCCTGCTCAGCCGGCGCGCGCGCGAACGCGGTCTGTGGCGCAGCGCAGTGATCGAGCGCTTGATTAAGGAGCATCAATCGGGAAGGCGCGATCACAACCGGCAGCTCTGGGCGCTGCTGACCTTGGAAGAATGGCACCGGCAGTTCGTGGACGGCAAGCTGGGCTAGACCTCCCGTCCCGCACACGTCATCAGGCGGATTCCCCAGCCGGCGCCAAGGACAGATAATCCAGGAAATCGTCATCCAAGGCGCAGATGAAATGCGCCAGCAAGCGGCCGCAGCGTTCGATATCTTTGAGGTCCAGGGTTTCGACCGGCGAGTGCATATTGCGCAGCGGAATACTTAATAACGCTGTGGGCACGCCGCCGCGCGAGACTTGTATCGCCCAAGCGTCGGTGCCGGTGCGCGCGGGCATGATGTCGCCTTGCCATTTGATTTCGTGATAGGCGGCGACTTCCTGCAACCGCGATACCATTTTGGGGTGGAAATTGGCGCCGATGCCGAGTTGCGGACCCCCGCCCAGTTTTCCCGCGCCGCTGGAAAGACCCGGCTGCTCGGCAAAACCGACATCGAGCGCGATGGCGCAGTCCGGCTCGATGAGGTTCGCAGCGGTAGTCGCGCCACGCAAACCGACCTCTTCTTGCACGGTCGCCGCGGCATGCACCTCCCAGCTATGGCGCATGTCGCGCAGCAGGCGCAAGCAGGTCGTGATCACGGCGATACATGCGCGGTCGTCCATCGCCTTCGCCGCCAACAAGCGCCCCTTGAGCTCGATCATCGGCGCGTCGACCGTCACCAGGTCGCCGACAGCCACCAGCTCCTCTACCTCTGCGGCTGGCAGCCCGACATCGACCACCAGCGCGTCGATGGGCAGGTACTTTTTGCGGTCGGCGGCGCGCAGCATGTGCGGCGGCATCGTCGCCACCAAACCCGGCAGGGCGCGCTTGCCATGCACCAGCACCGGCTGCGCCAACATCACGCGCGGGTCGATGCCGCTGATGCGATGCACATAGATGAAGCCGTCTTTGATCTCGCGCGCCATCAAGCCGATCTCGTCCATGTGCGCCGCCAGCATGATCTTGCGACTTTGCTCAGCCGGGCGGGTGGCGCGTTTTATGCCAATCAGGCTGCCCAGGCCGTCGCTCTCGAAGTCGTCGACCAGCTCCGCCCAGTCCTCGCGCAGGATGTCGGCGATTGGCGCTTCATAGCCGCTGGGGGCATGGGCTTCCACAAGTCGCTTGAGATGTTGCTTGGGGTTGTACACGGGCGGCGCTCCTGCTTGGGATAGTCGGACACGATTGTATCATCGGGAGCGCCCGAGGCACAGTGGCTGCCTGATTCCGCCCATGCCTCAGTAATTCCAACAAAGTAATGCAAATCCGGTATTAATATGGATCTTGTAGGGGCGACCTGATAGACTCTGTTGAAATACATGATTTACCCCCACCCCAAACCCCTCCCCCATAAAGAGGGAGGGGCTTAACGGCTCAATACAGGTCATAAGACTCCCCTTCCCTGATGCTTCGGGGAAGGGGACGGGGGATGGGGTAGAATTTCAACAGAGTCTATCAGGTCGCCCAATTTGATATGATAGATTTTCGAGCGACATGGTATGTCGCCCCTACATTGCGACCCATCGTCGAGTTTTGCATGACTAACTTGGGTTTACTTCTGCGACTCTGTGGCAAAATATGATTTTGAAGCGATTGCCTGTGCCAAAAATGATAGGTTTTGCGCGAAAGCGCAAATTGTGATAACATTTGTTGCGCCTACCCGAAAGGAGGGTATTGTGTCGAATGGTATAAAGTTCGTATTGTTACTGTCCGCAATTCTAGTCGTTATGTTCTCGCTGGCTTTTGCGCAGGCGGAGCCCTTCCAGGCTGAGGTCCTCGTGCAGACGGCGCGCATGCGCTGGGGACCGGGCTCGGCTTTTGCCGTGCAGCATTATGCCAACCTGGGGCATGTCCTCACCGTGCTGGAAGCCGATGCCGAATCGGATCCGCCCTGGACCTGGTATTACGCCAGGACAGCCTCGGGCGTGCAATCCTGGATCCGCGGAGATTTGATCCGCCGCACCGACGCCGCCGTGCCAATCGCGGCGCGCCCGAATAACCCAACCGGCTCTTACCCGGTCATTGACAATAACCTCTGCAACACATCCTTGTTCCGCACCTGCCAGGACGGCACCGATCACGATCTCTGGGAAGCCGGCTATTGGGCGAACGACCGCTACGACCACTGGGAACGCGGCGGCTGGAACCTGAACATCGTCTATCATCAGAATCCCTGTAAAGCGGATCGCGTCTGCACGACGCGCGAAGCATGGGACGCGGGCCATCAAGAAGCGCAGATGCTCGCCGCCAGCGCCACGCCCGACGTGACAGTGACGCCTGTGGTCATCCAGCAAACCGTCGAGGTCGAGGTCGGAGTGCGGGAGATCTGGGAGATAGTACAGTCGTTCACGGCAAGTACTATAACGCTGGAAGGGAATACCGTTAACCTGTACAATCCTCTTGATGAACTGAAGACGGACGCAGGTAACGGATCGATATTCGGTGGCTTTAGAATAAGCAGTGAGTCGATCAATGTGTACTGTCACCATTGGTATCGTACGGCAGGTGGTGCTCTTGTGAAGCAATCAAGACAGCGTGTCGATCTCAACAGGTTGCCAGACGATGTTGGTGCCGACGGTACTCGCACTGGTGAAGATAGAGATTACAGCAATGTCAGGTGCTTCACCTCGTCGGTTGATGAAGACGATGTAGTGGCGCGATACTGGGAGATCACGTTGACCCGCTCATACCAGAATTTTGCCGGGATCAGTGGGATTACCTGGAGACTGACCGCGACGCATGGTACTGATGAACCAGACGACATGTGTATACGAGTAAGCAAGTGTACGCCCGAACTATTAGGGGCATGGCGAACGGCATTGGGCAGCCATTACACGGGAGCGCAACCCACCGCTACGCCTCCGGCGCGGACTGGCATTCGCGTGGCTAGAGCTCTATTCCTTGGTGACCCAGACACTGGAAAAACATGTAGAGGAAGAACTAGCACAGAGGGTGAAGAGCCGAATGAAAGAACGCGCTATGAATACACTTGTGAAGATACGGGTGACAATTCGCAACACGACCTGACATTTCATTTCACTCACACAGACAACCGGTACGTTGCGCCGACGGCTGAGCCAGGCTGAGCCAGATTCCTCGTAATCGACAAGGACGCAGGCGCAACACCGACGGACAAGCTCGAACGGAATAAGCGCATTCGAGCTTGTCCGCGCGACATCGCAAGAGGGCGGCTCAGCGAGCCGCCCCATCAACATCCCCTGCAAAAAACGGGCGATTTGATAAATCGCCCGTGCTGTTTGCGAATATAAATGAAGCCCGCAGGTGCGATCAACCTGCTCGCCCCGACGGTGACGTGACGAGCGACATGGTATGGTGCCCCTACAAGGCTTGTCCGGTACTGGCAATTCTTTGCGCTTTTCTACCCCATCCCCCGGCCCCTTACCCCGTGGCAACGGGGAAGGGGAGCTAACATAGCTCGAAGATGATTCTCATTTGCGAAATCTAAATGAGTCAGACCTTGGTTTGACCCCGAAAATGCGCCAATCGCATCAACTCAGCAGTCATCCCCCCATTGCAATGGGGGGAACCGAGGGGGGTAATCATAGGGCGAGCACGAATCCTAGAGTATCGGACAAGCCTTACAAGGCTCTCTGGTATTCTCCGCCGCCACACTTTGTCTATTGCCCATACTCCTGCTTGCCCAGCAGGATCTGTCTCAAACGGAACATATCAGTGCGCGAGGTCATGTCGAGGCTGATGGGCGTGACCGATATCAGGCCGTCGTTCAGCAGGGCGTAGACATCGCTGTCCGGCTCGGCCGCCCTGGGATCGTCATTGTAACGGTAGCCCAGCTTGCCGCGGTCATGCAGCGCCAGCCGCTCGGGCCGCGTGGGAAAATAAACGCGCCGCCGCGAAAGCCGCGTCAAGCGCCATTCGGTTTCGCTGGTCGCGCCGGCCGGCACATCAATTTTCAGCACGTCGACATCGTCCGGCAAAGCCGGGTGAGCCATCAGCCAGGCGCCGAACTGCCGCGTAAAACGGGCTGCGACGCCGAAATCAACCGCGTCCGAATAGCTGCGGTGCAAGTCGGTTGGCGTCTGCTGGCTGACGGCGATGGCGCGGATGCCCAGGCTGGCTCCTTCCAAAGCGGCGCCCACTGTGCCGGAGATGGTCACGCCATTGCCCGTGTTCTCGCCATAGTTGATGCCCGATACCAGCAGGGCGGGCTTGTCTTCCGCCAGTTCCAGGATGGCGTGCTGCACCGCCTGGGCCGGACTGCCGTCCACCGCGTAGGCGCGGCAATCGCCACAGTCAATCGGCGCCTGGTAGGGGAAGATGCGCCCCTCGCTGGAATGCGGCATGCTGCGCCCCATGCCCGACTGCTGCTCGCGCGGGGCGGCCACCAGCAAGGAGCCGATATCGCGAAAAGCCACCACCGCCGCCCAGAGCCCGGGCGATTCGATGCCGTCGTCGTTGGTGAAAAGAATGATCGGTTTTGCCGATTCAGCCATATCTGTCCCACGTTGCCTCATCTATTTTGCGACATTATCAGCTGAGGCTACGCGAAATGACAGTATTCCGCAACGCTGGAAGTAAAACCAACAAATAAATAGAAGCGATCTTCCGATTCCTCTTCGACTGCTTCCGCCTTTTCTCAGTAATTCCAACAAAATAGTGTAAATGTAGGGGCGACATACTAGACTCTGTTGAGAAACAGCCCCCATCCCCCGGCTCCTTCCCCAAAAACGAGGAAACGGGAGTCTTATGACCTGTATTGAGCCATTATAGCCCCTCCCTCTTTATGGGGGAGGGGTTTGGGGTGGGGGTAAATTGAGTATTTCAACAGAGTCCACCATGTCGCCCCTACATTTAGACCCTTCATCGAGTTTTACATGACTAACTTGGATCTACTTCTATGGCATGCCGGCGACAGAATATCACAACAGTCGCGGGCAGGGCGTTTTTCTAATGCAACGCTCTAGGTCCTCTCATGCGCATGCGAACGAAGCGCCGCCCTGGAAAACGACCTGGATTCCTAGTCCCAAGCCATTCGCTTATGTTATAATCCTTAGTGATTTGGGGGTGGACCACATCAAGCGCAGTCCTCGCTTTGCAGCGTCTTTTATGAAGTCAATCCGTGGAACGCGCCGCGAAAATCAAATTTGATTCGCAAGACGCCGTCGCGTTGCCATGCCCAAAACATGACGACTTAGCGGGGCAAACGAGAGCTATATGGCAGAAATCAGCTTAAGCGCCTATCAAGACCGGCTGGCGAGTTTCCTGGCCGAGGGCAGGCATGACGAGGTGATCGCCCACGCGCGTCACATCCTCAAAACCTTTCCCAAGAACTTGCGCGCCTACCAGCAACTCGGCGATGCGCTCTTCGCCGCGGGCCGCGGGGCAGAAGCCGCCGAAGTCATGCGGCGAATGCTAGGCGCGCGCGCCCTGGACTTCAAAGCCAATTCACAATTGGCGCAGGTCTATCAACAAATGGGGCAGGGGCGCCGCGCCCTGTGGCATGCCGAACGCGCCTTCGATCAGAAGCCCAACCACCGGGAAACCATGGACTTGATCCGCCGGCTCAGCCTGGAAGAGCGCGGCGAACAGATCGAGCGCCTGCAATTGACCGCCGGCGCCCTGGCGCAGCAGCATGTGCGCAACAACTTGCTGACGGACGCGCTTGACGTTTTGAACGGGGCGCTGGGGCGCAACCGGGACCGCATCGACTTGCAGTTGCTGCGGGCGCGCGCGCTCTGGCTGGATGGCCAACGGATGGCCGCCGCCGAAGCCGCGGACGAGATCTTGCAAATGCTGCCCTACTCGATCATCGCCAACCGCATCATGGCTGAGCTCTGGCTCTCCGAGCAGCGCCCCTCCGACGCGCAAGTCTATCTGGCGCGCATCGAAGACCTGGATCCCTACCTGGCGCATCAACTGGCGACCAGCGAAGCCGCGCCGGAGGACCTGGTCAAGCTGGAAGAGCTCGATTACGACAGCATGCCCCGCCACGAGCAAGCGATCGTCAATCCCGACTGGCTGGATTCCCTGCGGGACAGCGAGGCGGAAGCGGACAGCAGCCCGCTCGTCGGCAGCGACGAAGAAGATGAAGAGGCGCCCGAAGTGAATGCGCCGGCGACAGCGACCGCCGACCTCGAGGACCTGCTCGCCGATGATGAAATCGAAAACCTGTTCCAGGAACTCATCGCGGAGGACAGCGCTGGCGGCGCGCCGGCGGAGGAGCATGACGATGCCCGCGATGTCATCGCGGCGCTGGAAGAGCAGGGCTTTATGGTCCAGTCAGCCAATGTGGGCGAGTCCTCGGCGCAGCCCGACGCGCTTGGCGCGCAAGACCGCGGCGAGGACGCGCTGGATGATGACCTGGCGCTCATGCTGGAGCAATTGGAAGCCGACGACGATGACGACAACTCCTGGGTGATGGACATTCAGCAAAGCGACATTGAGTCGGGCGGCGATGAAACGGGGCGATACATCGAGGACTTCGACCGGGACTGGCTGATAGAGCCGGAGCCAGATGAAGAGGCGGCTGGCGCGCCCTGGCTGTCGGCCGCCATGCGCGAAATGATGACCGAGAACGAAGAAAGCGACGAATTCGACCTATTTGCCGATGACGAACGTTTGCAGCATTTGCTGAACCGCACGTCGGATACCGAGCCGATACAGGTCGACGATATCCAGTCCTGGCTCGACCAGGATGAGCTGAATCTGGATCTGCCGGCGGAAGAAACCGTCGCGGGTCTCGACCAACGCGATGATGAGTTGCTGGCGCCCGTCGCCGACTGGCTCGATGAAGAGCTTGTTGATGAAACGGCAGTCGCGCTGCCCTCGCCGCCTTCGCTGGATAGTAGCATCAGCGACGAGGAGCAGAATCGGCTGAATGCCGACCTGATTGACAGTTGGCAATCCGAGCTGGAAGACGATGACGACGAAGATCCCTATGTCGACTGGCTGAGCGAGGATACCGCCGCCGGCATCGACGAAGAATTAGGCATTCTCTCGCTGGATGAGGCAGAGGCTGCCGCCGCGCCCCCCGCCATATCAGAAGAAGCGGCGGATCCGACTCTGGATGTGGATGAGTCCAGCGCCGTCGAAACGGCGCGCGCCTGGGGCTTGCAGGATCAAGATCAATTGGCGGATTTTGTGGAAGACGAAGTGCGCTTGGGCGATGCCGAGGCGCCGCCAAGCTGGTTGAATGCCATGACGCCCGGGCTCGATCGCGAGGGAGATGCCGAGCCCGAAAAGGAATCGGAATTCGCCAGGCCCATTGCCCGGCCGGACCAGGACTTCGCCTGGGTGAGCGATATCGTGGACGAAGAAACCGGTGAGATGGAAGCGATTCAAGAACCGATCCCGCAAGCGAATGTCATGTACTTCCGCTTTAGCAAACCGCCGACCTGGCTAAGAGCCATGCAAGCGGATTCGTCGCCGGATAGCGCAAATGAATTGGCGCCCTACGAAGCGGTGGCGGCGCTCAGCGTCGCCGAAGACATCGACGAACTGGAACTGGACGATCTCACCTTTGACGATTATTTCACATTTGATACGCCCACCGACAAAATGGACGCCATCAACCTTGATGACAGCGGCGAAGGCATCGACTTTTCGGAATTGGGCTGGGACGACTATTACGATTTCGATTCCCCGACCGAAAAGACCATTGCTATCACCCTGGACGAAGAAGCGAATGACATTAACTTTCAAGAACTGGGTGTGGAAGACGAAGACTTCGATTTCCATACCCCAACAGACAAAATGCCGGCCATCACATTGAAAGAGGAGTTGGACGCCCTCGAATTTGAGGACATCGGCCTCGATGATGAGGACCCCGCCAAAGATCCGGCCGCCGATGAGCGCGACAAAAATGATGGAGGAACGCTACTCTAATGTTCCGCAACTTCCAGGACTTCTGGAATCCTCCGGCATCCTGCGCGCTCCAAATGAGAAGAGGCAGTAGCGGCTAGCGCCATGTTTGACAATCCCGATATGCCCGATTTAGATTCCATGTCGCAGGACGAATTGATCGTCTGGCTGGAGCAGCAGGCGCAGCAGCAGCGGGAAAAAGCAGCGGAAAGCTCCCCCGATAAGGCAACTGATAGCAAGGCGCAAGCTGCCCAGCGGCTTCCGGACGCGGCGGCGGAGGCATGGCGCGCAGGGCTGGCGGGCGATGAATCGCTCCGGCCAGCGCGATCCCCCGGAGCCAAGTATGCCTTTCATTCCGAACAGCAACTGGATGATGAAGACGACGACGAAACGCCCACCGCCTTGCCCGTCATCTCCGAAAGCGGCAGCGACGATACCACCGATCCCTTAACCTGGCTCGAGGACAGGACCACAGAAGCGGAATCCAGAAAAATCGCCGCCGGCGCGGAACGCGTGGACCGCGGCGACTCCCCCGGTCAATTGGAAGATTTGGGAAGCGCCACCGAGTTGGAAGACCCGCTCAAATGGTTGGACAGCCTGGCCAACGAAGTTAGCGCGGCGGCGCAAGCATTCGCCCCTGGCGGTGATCTGGGAGCGCCCGAGGATAACAGCGACGATGCCTACGAAGACGACGCAATCGATGAAGACGAAAGCCTTTATTCACAGCGCGTCGGGGAGCCGGCGCCTTTCCCGGAAGCGCTGATAGGCTTGGACGAGCCTCTCGTTGACGAATTCAGCACCCAATCTATGGCGCCCCTGCCCGATTTTCTTGTTCCAGCCGCCGACGCGCCCGCAAGCGATCGCGAGCCCCTTGTCGAAAGCGCGCGCGCCGACAGCATCCCGCCTTCCGCGCCCGAAACTTACGACAGCTTGACACATGCTTTCCTGATGCAAGACCAGCAAGCGGAACTGGAAGCCTGGTACGCCGAGCGCTTGCGCGCCGTGGCCGCCGCCGGCGATACCGCCAGTCAACCAGCGGGCGCGCCCGCCCCTGGCGCCGAGGCGCTAAAGCCGCCGCCGCCTGGTTTGGCAGCCGGCTTCAATACGGCGCGCGGTAAGATCGCGGCCGGCAAGCTGGAAGAGGCTCTGGGCGATTATGAGACTTTGCTGCGCGCCAACATCGGTCTTGATCTGGTTGTCAGCGATATGCAGTGGCTGATCAAGCAAGCCCAGCATCAAGACAATCCCGCCGTACACTGCGTGCTGGGCGACGCCTTGATGCGGCAAGGTCAATTGCAGCAGGCGCTTGATGTCTATCGACATGCGCTGAAGCTGCTTTGACGCGGCGCCGTACATCAAGCGCCTTGATTACACTATCGTGGCAATCGTTCCCCCCACAGATTTCTTTCAGCCGGCAAGATAATGCTGAACACCGATGAGCGCTCCATTCGCGGATGAACTATTGCGATGGTATCGGCAGAACCGAGCCGACTTGCCCTGGCGTCGGCAACCGACGCCCTACATGGTCTGGCTCTCGGAAATCATGCTGCAGCAGACGCAAGTGGATACGGTCATTCCTTATTTTCAGCGATTTCTCAAAGCCTTCCCGACGCTTGAGGCTTTGGCCTCCGCGCAGCTTGATGAGGTACTGAAACTTTGGGAAGGTCTGGGATATTACAGCCGCGCTCGCAACTTGCACCGCGCCGCGCTTATCATCGTCGAGCGCTATGACGGGCAGCTTCCCAGCGCTATCGACGAACTGCTCAAATTGCCCGGCGTCGGCAGATACACCGCCGGCGCTATCGGCAGCATCGCCTTCGATCTCGCCGTTCCGCTGCTGGACGGCAACGTGATGCGGGTTTTCACGCGCTTGCTGGACCTGGACAGCGATATCAGCTTGCCGTCCACGCGCGAGCGGCTCTGGTCGCTGGCGGCCGAGTGGATGCCAGAACAAGATGCGGGCGCCTACAATCAAGCGCTGATGGAACTGGGCCAGAAGATCTGCCGACCAAAGAAGCCAGATTGCCCGGCTTGTCCGCTGCGAATGCGCTGCCAAGCCTACGCGGCCGGGAGGCAGGAAGCGCTGCCCGTCAAGCGGGCCCGCGCCGCCATCCCGCATTATGACGTCTGCGCCGGTCTGATCCGCGATGAAGCCGGACGCCTTTTGATCGCGCAGCGTCCGCTTGACGGCTTGCTCGGCGGCTTGTGGGAGTTCCCCGGCGGCAAGCGCGAAGCGGATGAATCGCTGCCAGACTGCCTGGCGCGCGAATTGCGGGAAGAGCTGGCGATTGAGGTCGAGATAGGCGAGCTGTTCACGAAGGTCAATCACGCCTTCACGCATTTTAAGATCACGCTGCACGCCTTCGAGTGCAGCTATCAAGGCGCGATTGCGCCCTTTGATGAGCCGCAAGCTCTGGAGGCGATAGATTGGGCCTGGGTCAGCGAGGCGGACTTGGACGAATACAGCTTCGGCAAAGCCGACCGCGTGGTGATCGCCGCCTTGCGCGAACGGCGCGGCATGATGTTCTAGGCTGATGACTTAGGCTGAAACAGGAAGCGCCGCGATAATCAGCCTTCAGGCCGACCGCCGCCACTGTTTAGCACGCCCGAAATAAGTCTCGTTCGCTGCGCGCGGCAATCTGGTATAATCCTCGTCGCGCCCCGTAGCCGAAAGGACCGAAACATGCTCTCAAAAGAATTGCTTGAAGAAGTCAATGCGCTCAGCGATGATGACAAGCTGACTTTGCTCCGTATCCTCTTCCAGGATCCTGCGCTGGAGCAATACGCTTACGATCCCCTAGGTTTACGTAATAATTACCAGCTTGAGCAATTTATGTTAAAAGAGTTGGAGAAAATGAAAGTATCTGCACAACCGGAAATCGAATAATGGCGCGAATTCCATTTACAATGCAGGATACTCAGCCAGGCAGCTCAATGCCGCGTTTACCGCTGGAGATTTCTCGCGGTAATCGTATGGTTCAGGTACTTGGAATTGTTGACACTGGCGCTGCGGTTAATGTCTTGCCATACAGCGTCGGCTTGGCATTGGGCGCGGTGTGGGGCATTCAGGAAGAGCTTGGTCCGCTAAGCGGAACTCTAGCTGACGTTGAATCCCGCGTGCTCCGAGTATTGGCGAAAATACCGGAGCTATCTGAAACAGTTGATATCCCGCTTCTCTTTGCTTGGACAAGCTCGGACTCGGTTCCCGTCTTGCTCGGGCAAACCAACTTTCTTATGGAGTTCAATGTCTGTTTCTATCGGTCGCAAAACTATTTTGAGGTGTGGCGCGGCTAACTGCCGGCAATCAATCTTGCCGATACATAATGCGCGGCTAGCTTGAAAGTCCCGATCTATGCTCGAATTACTTAACAATATCCGCAAGCTGGTCATCAGCCTTTTCGGCGAGAGCGTACCGGAAGGAGAGGCTTGGGACCGTATTCCGCTTGCGTTAATGACCCCGCGCGAGCGGCTCTTGCGCCGCAGTTCGCTGGTTCTGTTCTGGGGCGCGCTCGTCAACTTGCTGGCTGCGCTGGTCCTGATCGCGCTGGCGGTCTCCGCCGCGACTAACGACAATGCGCAGTTCACGTCGATCCGCGCCGCATTGCTGAGCAATTACAACATCGCCGATGACACGGCTCTGCTGTTGATTATCGCCGGCATCCTGGGCAATATGGCGCTGCTGTCGGTATTGGCAGTGGTGATCCTGGCGCAGGAATTGTGGACGGTCTTCACCGCCTGGCTGCTGACGGCGGCCAACGGGCTTGCGCTCGTCGCTTTCGGGTTCTTGCCGGCGCTGCTGGCTATTGCGCCGCTGAGCGCGGTCGGCTTGATGACAATCGGCGATCTGCGCGCTTTTCGCCTCAATCCCGTAATGGTCAAGGAATTGCGCGGCCGCATGCGCGGCATACGCGGCTTCGCCATCATCACCGTTTTCTTGACGCTGATGAGCTTTTTCACCATGTTGCTCTATTTGCTGCGCGTGCCGCAAGGCGGGGGCGTTGTGACCGGCGAGCTGGGGCGGCTGCTCTTCATCGGTGTGCTGTTTATCGAACTGATGCTGATCATATTTATCGTGCCAGCGCTGACCGCCGGCGCCATCACGTCGGAACGCGAGCGCAAGACCTACGATCTGCTGCAAACAACGTTGATCACCAAAGCGACATTTGTGGTCGGCAAGATGCAATCCGCGCTGGGCTATATCGTCTTGCTGCTGCTTTCCGCCATTCCCCTGCAAAGCATCGCCTTTCTCTTCGGCGGGGTCAGCGAATCCGAACTGATCTTGGCGCTGCTGGTGCTGGCGGTTTCGGCAGTGACGCTGGGCGCCTTTGGCATGTTCTTTTCGTCCATCACCGAGCGCACCTTGTCCGCCACCGTCCGCTCCTACACTGTCGCGATCGCCATTACCATCGGCTTGCCTGTGCTGGCGCTCATTATGTTCCAGGGCGCTTATGGCAATGTCGTGAACAATATCGCCGCCAATATCAGTGACAACCCGACGGTCGAAGCGGCGATGATCTATGCCGATATGATCGCCACCAGCTTAAATCCCATCACCGCGACCGTATATTCGCAGCAGATGCTGATCGATCATCAGCAACTTGTCACCATGCGCGTCACGCTCTCCAGCAATGGCGCGACCATCCCCATTCTGTCGCCCTGGGTGCTGTTGACCTTCACGTATCTTTCGGTTACGGCTTTGCTGGTTTGGATCGCCCTGCGGCGCATGGAGCGTCAAAGCGGCTGAGACGGTCGGGCAGGCTCGGATTTCCGCGTTTCGTGGTTGTCCGCATGCCAGCTTTGGCTCGGCGCTACCCCCCGCCCAGCGCAGCGCGAGCTTCCGGCGTATCAATGCGCTCAAGCGCTTCGCGGGCGAACTTGCGCACACCGGCGTTGCCATCGTTCAGGCAGTATTTCAGGGCGGGGACAGCGCGTTCGCTGCCGATCTTGCCCAGGGCTTTGCATGCAGCGCGCTTGACGGCGCTGCTGGGGTCGAATAGCGCTTGGGTCAAGCCGGGCACAGCGGGTGGACCGATCTGAATCAAAGCGCCGGTGATGCCCGCGCGCAAGAACATGTCATTAAAGCGCAGGGCGTCCAGGAGCGTCGGCACAGCGGCTTCCGCTTCGTCGCCGATCTGCCCCAAAGCCTTGGCCGCCAGATAGCGCGTGCCGGGGTCCGCTTGGCGGACGAGATCAGCCAGGCGCGGCACGGAAGGCGCGTAACGATGTTCGCCCAGGAAGACGATGGCTTGGGCGCGCACATGATCGTCATCGCCCTTACACAAAACCTGCCATGCTTCCTCCACTGTCGCGAAGGCGGTCATAAAATGTCCTTCCTTGATGGTGAATTGGCTTTTGCGGAGGCTGGCGCCCGCCTCCCGCACAGGCGCCGATTTTAGCAGATGGCGCGCCGAAAAGGAAATTGCTCCGCAAGATTGGGAAACGAGACTTGATTCCAGGCTTACATCTTACTGGCCCGACAGGTTGTTCGGATACCGGCGCGATGTCAGCGTAGTTGACACATAATCGACCGTCAACTGACTAAAGTACTGTCGCGCTCAATCCTTTGTGGCGCTTGGCAGCTTGATAATCTCATTGCTATGCTCTTCAACATCATCGCTCGGGGGCAGCGCTTCTAGTTCCAGGCCGGGGACTTGAGGAATCTCTCGCCCGAGGATGGCTTCAAAATCAGTGTACATTTCTAGCGTGGCGTTCTGCATCCTGTCCAATTGCTTCCGCCGCGTTTTCCATTGACGCTGCATCGCCCGCTCTTCTGTGTCCACCTGCTCTTTTAGCGCTTTCCAGGTATCTGCCATGCGTTGGATGCGCTCGCTAAACCGTGGGCTGGTTAAATACTGATAAATCGCATCCATTTTTAAGCCCTTGCCTTGTCCCGCGCGCTGCAGGCGAGCACTCTCGATTAGCTGTGAACGCAAAGCGCGCGCAAGCGGCAACGCGCCTTGAAGGCTGCTGATCCAAACGCCTTCCCGCAAATCGAAAATGCGAATATCGGGTGGCAAGGCTTCGGAGACGATAATCCGCAGGTGCGCGCCAACTCGGTCGGCATCGTCCTTGATCTTTGCCAGCCACTGGTCATTCCAGTGCATTGTGCGCTTGGCTTCCCAAACCAGAATGCCGCAGTTTTGAAACTGCTCATCAAGGACTTCTTGCGTCAAATCAGCGCCAAACCGGCCGCGCTGGATATCATCAATCTTGTCAAGCGGGAATGTCGCTAGCAGTTGTTTCTTAAGGTACTCTTCTAGCGCTTCTCCCTGCAGCTCCACAGCGCCCTGCCTGAGTTGCCGCTGCAATTTGGCCGCTTGTTCTTCAATGCGCTGCTTCTCGATCCGGTGCTCTTCGCGCTCGAGATCGAATTCGTCGCGGATTTCCGCCAATGCCGCTTCTTTGGCTTGTTTGGCATCGGCGAGCAGTTGCTTTTCGCGCTTTTCTTGAGCCTGCTTGTCGGCTTTGAGTTGGGCTTCTAAGGTCTTGACCTGTTCGGCGCTTTCCGCCAATGCCGCTTCTTTGGCTTGTTTGGCATCGGCGAGCAGTTGCTTTTCGCGCTTTTCTTGAGCTTTGCGATCAGCTTCGAGTTTCGCTTGTAGCGCCTCGGCCTTTTCGGCGCTTTCGGCTACAGCTGCTTGTTTGGCTTTTTCGGCTTCGGCGAGGATTTTCGCTTCGTTATCGCGCAAAGCAATATTAATTTCCCTGCGTTTTTCAGCTTCAAATTGGGCGCGGAACGTCTCACTGAGCTCAAATTCGTGTCCGCATCGAGGACATTCGACAAGTTGACCGATGCCCCCAGACTGCCTGTTATCGTTCTTATCTGTCATCAGTTTTTGCTCTCCAATGTTTCTGTCTTGGTGGGTTCACTGCAAGCGAACAGGTTCGGTAAATCGCCCGACACAGTTTCGAACTGTTGTTAGTTCGTCCCGCGTATTCGCGTTTACATTGCGTATTATTAAAGAAGACGGTCGTAAGCGCAAGCAACAGGTGCGAAAAACCCTACCACCCAATCCCAATAGTCGCAGAAGGATCCTGCGGCTCATTGCGATAGCGAATCTCGAAGTGCAAGTGCGGTCCCGAGGAGTTGCCCGTGCTGCCGACATAGCCAATGACCTGACCCGCCGCGACAAAATTCCCACAACGCGCAGCCAGGCTGTTCATGTGCCCGTAAAGCGTCGAAAAAGGTCCATGACCGATGACGACGGTATTGCCGTAACCCCAGCTGTTCCAGCCAGCGTAAAGTACCGGTCCGCCATTCGCCGCCAGGATCGGCGTGCCCGTTGCCGCCGCGATATCGATGCCGCTGTGACCGGCGTAAAATCCGCGCACGAAATTGCCGTTGGGCAGCGGATTCGTCCAGAAACTGCCCCCGCCGGCTACCGCGCCACAGCTATTGGGATGCCCGCGCGCGAAGGCGATCACATTGCCGGAGGCATCTTCTTCGACCGCCGCATTCCAGGTAATGATGGGACCGACGCCGCCCGGGATGAATAGCCGGGTGCTGCTGGGCAGATGCGTGTCTGGGGAGATTTCCGGCAAGTCGTTGGCGGGCGAGTCGATGATTAGAAATGGATCAGCGATGTCGTACTGCTCGGCAATCGCGCTGATGTCCTTGCCCTGGCTGGCGATGACGGTGTGGCAGGCGCCGTCCGCTGGCGGGATAGTGAGGATGTCGCCCGTGAACAGGATCTGCGCCTTGCGATAGCTATTGCACCAGGCGATGGTCTCGCGGCGCAGCCCGAAGCGCTGGGAGATTGAATCGATTGTATCCCCGCGCGCGACTGTGTAGCTCGTCATGCGGCTGCGCCTGCGCTCGCTTACGATGGTGAAGGGGTCGTAACTCAATCCGGTGATTGCCATAATATCTTCTTCGGCGAGGATCTCCGGCGGCGTCGCCAGCAGATCGGCGATTTGCGCGCTGCTGAGCGTCGGCATCCGCTGTGGCGCGGGTCCGCCGATGGAGCCCGGGGGCTGGTTGGTATTCGTCGCTTGCGGCGCTTCGCTGGCTGTCGCCGCTGCCTCGCTGGTTTCGGTTGTCGCGGCAGCAGCGGATCCGCCGTCTTCAGCGGCCGGGGCGGGAGCGGGCGCCGTCAGCACGAGCCCGGCGCTTGCGCCCAGCAAGACGAGCGCGACCGCCAAGAACAAGCAGCCAAGCGCCCGCCTCCACGCTGGCAGCCGCTCGGCAGGTCGATGGGGGGATACCAGGGTGGGGCGGCTCTCATTGAAATTGAATGAACTGCTCATAATGACGCGCCTATGGGACTCCGGTTGCGGCGCCGGGCTAGCGCCGTTGGCGGCATTTGCATCCAGCCTAACCGAGCCGAAGGCGCGGGTCAAGCAGTTTAGCCGTCTATAGGCGCTAGATCAATCACGTCCAGGGCGAAGGGCAACTGCGGGCGCGTGCCGAATCCCAGACTGAACTGATTCCAGTTGCTGACGAAAAGCCGGTCTGAAGCGGCAGCGTAAGCGACATCGCTAGCGCCGCGGAAGTCGCGCGCCAGCATCACCAGCTTACCGTCCTCGAGCTTCGCCACACGATTCCATGCCAGCAGCGCGATGTAGATTTCGCCAGCCGGCGTCGCCGTGATGCCGTCCACGCCATAACCGCTATCCGCCTCGTCGATAAAGAGACGCTCGGCGCGTCCCGCGGCGCCAAATGAGGTAGCGCTGGCGGCGACGCGGTAGACGATGTCGCTTTCGCTGTCTGTTATAAGGAGCGCGTCATGCGCGGGATCGTAAGCCAAGCCCGTGGCCGCGCAAGTTTCGCTGCAGGGCAATTGCCAAAAGACAGCCAGAGTCTCGCTCGCCGGCGAATAAGCCCAGACTGCGCCTGTTTTGCGATCGCTGATATAAATTGCGCCAGCGCTGTCGACAGCGATGTCTTCCGGCAGCGCCAAATCCGAGATTTCCAGGAGCGCGTCAAGCCTGCCATCCGCATATCGCCAGAGCACTGCGCCCTTGGCGTCGAGCGGCGTGACGCGGTCAAGTATGTATAGCGCTCCATCAGACGCTCCATCAGACGTTCCATCAAGCGTTCCGTCGGGAGCGCTATCCAAGCCTGTGACCGAGCCGATGCGCGCGCGGCTGCCCGGGATTTCGCTGATGCCGCCCCCGCGGCTGATTGCCCACAGGGCGCCGCTTTGGTAGCTGCCGGTATAGAGCGTGCCGTCCGAGCCGATCGCCAGCGCCGCTGGATAGGCATCGTCATCGGGCAGGGTGACGTATTCGGAAACAGTGATTCCCGCGGCGACGGCGACGGCTTGCGCACGCGGCGCGGAGCCAATCACGAACCAGGTCATAGCGACGATGAGAAGCGCGCCGATGGCCAGCGAGGCGACCAAGAAGAGCAAAGCCCGCGTTCGCGCATAGCGGGCCGGTTTTGCCTGCGACTCGGTCATCGAAAGTCTCGTCTGCATAGGTCAAACATGTCCATCATTGTAATGGAGGGGCGGGGCTCTGCCTATGAGCGAGCGCGCTAATTTGGTATCTGGTCGATCGCTTCGCCGCGCTGATGCGCCAGCGCCGTTTCCACCATTTTGTCAAAGCTGTATTGTGGGCTGTATCCCAACATGGAGCGCGCCTTCTCGTTGGAGACATGCGGTCCCCAATAGAAAGGCATCTCGACATCGCGGTAGGGGCGGTCGGTATTGTCGGCGATCAAGCGCGCCGCGCTGGTATATTCGACCGGCATTGGACCCACCATGTTGAAGGCTTCGCCGCTGGCGCTGTCGCTTTCCAGCGCCAGCAGCGTTCCCGCCACCACATCGCGCACATCGGTGAAAGCCAGCGCCCAGGACTTGCCAGCCGCGTCGGTCACCGCGCAGACCGCGTCCGGCGTCTCTAGCAAGTCGGCGAGGATCGCTTGGGCTTCGTCCACGTGTTCGACGCCGAACCAAGGTACGCGGTTCTTGGCGGTGGCCAGTTCAACGAAGTAATTCAGCCAGACCGGGTTTAGCACGCCCAGCACTTCATTGGCAGCCAGAATCGAGCTATAGCGCAGCATTGTCACCGGCAGCCCATATTCACGCATATAAGCGGCGCAGATCTGCTCGGAAAGCAGCTTGGTCAGCGCGTAGATATCGGCTGGTTGCTGTGGGCTGTCCTCGTGAAAAGTGATCTCTTTGGTGACGAAGGGGTTGTAGGTCTGGTCGGTGCTGGCGAGCAGAAAACGCTTGACTGGCCTGCTGGAAGCCAGCGCGCCTTCCAGCAAGGCGACGGTCGAGCGGGTATTGATGTCGAGCATGCGTTCGGATGGATAAATGCCTTCCAGAATCTGCGCCGCCTGGTGAATAACGATATCGACGCCATCGGCGGCGGCTCGCACGCGCTCGGCATCGGCGATATCGGCTTCGACGATCTCGACGCCGAGGGCAGTGGCTTTGTAGAGCTTGGGATCGCCGGGCATGACCAGCCCACGCAGCTCGTGACCGCGCTCTTGCAGTTGATGGGCGAGATTATTGCCAACCCGCCCGGTGACGCCGCTAATCAAGATTTTCATGTGGCTTGCTCCTCATGTAGTTCAAAGAAAATAATGCAAATAAAATGGGGCTGTGTAGGGGCGACCTATCAGGTCGCCCAATTTGATGTGTATAGATTTCGGGCGACATACTATGTCGCCCCTACATTGCGACCTATTGTCGAGTTTTTCATGACTTACTTGGTTTTACTTCTGTCTTGTCATTGTGATTGCTAACGCAACTGTTCATCGTCTCGGGGCATTAGCTCTGGCTCCCGCGCGGACGCGTGGTCGGGTCTATGAAGTCGCGCAAGCCATCGCCCAGTACATTCAACGAGAAAACCGCCAGAAATATCGCCAGCCCCGGGAAGACGGTGAACCACCAGAAACCGGTGAAAACGTAGTCTCGCCCGGCGCTTAAAATGCCGCCCCAAGTCGGCGTTGGCGGCCGGACGCCGATGCCGAGAAAGCTCAGCGAGGCTTCGATCAAGATCGCGTCAGCCAGCAGCACCGTGACCTGTATCGCCAGCGGTGGGAAAGCGTTGACCAGCAGATGCCTGCGAATGACCGACGCGGTGGAAGCGCCCATGGCGCGCGCCGCCAGCACATAGTCCTGGTTGCGCTCGCTGATGGCGACGCTGCGGGCGATGCGCGTGAATTGCGGGATGGTAACCAGCGCGACCACAATCACGACATTGAGCAGGCTGGGTCCAAAGGTCGCCATGAGGAAGATGGCCAGCACGATGGGGGGGAAGGCGAAGAATATATCAATAATGCGCATGATAAACTCGTCGACGCGTCCCCCGACATAGCCGGCAGTCAAGCCAATGGCGGTGCCGACGGCCACCGCCAGGATCACCGCCGCCGAACCTAAACCCAGGGAGATCTGCGTGCCGTGGATGACGCGGCTGAGAATATCGCGGCCGAACTGATCGGTGCCAAAGCGGTAGAGCTCGCTGGGCGGCTTGAGCGTATCCGAGAGATGCTGCGCAGTGGGGTCGAAGGGCGCGACCCGCGCCGCGAAGATCGCGGCTAGCGCGAAGACGATCAGGATGAATAGACCGATCATCGCCAGCGGATCATTGCGCAACCACCAGAGCCTCTTCAAGCGATCTTCCTCACTGACTGTCCCGAATGCGCGGGTCGATAATCACATAAAGAAAGTCGATTAGGACATTGACCAGAATGAAGGCAGCGGATGTAACCAACGCAACGCCTTGAACAACGGAATAGTCCTGGTCGATGCCGGCTTCCAGCAGCAGGCGCCCCATGCCGGGGAAAAAGAAGATAACTTCGACGATGATAGCGCCGCCGAGCAAATAGCCAACCTGCATGCCGATGATGGTCATTGGCGCCATCAGCCCATTGCGCAGCGCATGCCGGATGATGACCCAGCGTTCGCGCTGGCCCTTGGCGCGCGCCGTGCGGATGTAATCCTTGCTCAGAACATCGAGCATGCTGGCGCGCACCATGCGCGATAGCGATGAAGCCGGCGCCGCCGCGATGGATAGCGCCGGCAAAAACAACGAACGCAGCCAGGGTACGACGCCCTGCTCGGGCGAAACATAACCGCCAGGCGGGAACCAGCCCAAGCCAACAGCGATGAACGTGATGAAGAGCAGCGCCAGCCAAAAATTGGGCATGGAGATGCCCAGCAGGGAAAAGATGCGACTCAAGGTGTCGCTGACGCTATTGCGCTTGACGGCCGAGATGATGCCGGTCGGGAAGGCGATCAGCAGCACGATCGCCATCGCAACCGCGGTCAGTTGCAGCGTGATAGACAGGCTGTGTCCGATTAAGGTGCTGACATTTTCCTTGGTGATTAGGGAAATGCCTAAATCGCCGCGGGCGATCTGCCCCAGCCAGCGCAGGTAAAGCACATAAATCGGCTTGTCGAGGTCAAGCTGTTCCCGCAGCGTTTGCACTTGCTCCGGCGTGGCATAGATGCCCAGGCTCGACAGCGCGGGATCGCCCGGCGCAAACCAGAGCAGCACGTAAATCAGTACGGTAACGCCGAAGAGCACAGGCAGCGAGAATATCAGCCGGCGCGCGAAAAACCTTGCCATGGTCCAGGCTATCTGAATCAGCGGATATTGGCGGCGGACGGCGGGATCGCCGCGCCGCCCACGTCATTCCCGATTCCAGTTCTTTACGATTTCGCGATTTGCGACGCCTCAATAACATCGTCTACCGGCGGTACATAACCGCTGATGTTATCCCTCCATGCGCCCAGGTTGTCGGGCCAATACAGGATGAACTCGACGGCGTCATTCGACGCGATGTCCTGAACCTGATCATACTTGGCATGGCGCTCATCGGCATCGGCGGTGGCGGCCGCTTCGTTCATCAGGCTATGCGCCAGATCGAAGTTGTCGCTATTCTCCGGTCCCCAGCCAAACAAGGATTCTCCGCTGCCCAGGAAGGGTCCATAGATCCAGCGAGTATGGATGTCGATGTCGGAACCGAGGGCGCTGGTATTGCCCCAGGTGGTATAGGTGTCGAAGCTGCGATCAAAGACGAACTGATAACCCGCCTCAACTTCGATCAAGCGGATTTCGGTTTCAATGCCAACCGCTTCGACCATCGGTTTGATCAGGGTCACGGTATCCGCCAGGAATTTGAGCGAACCCGCCATCAATTCGAGCTTGATGCCCTCGGCGCCCGCCTCGCTTAGCAGCGCCCGCGCCATGTCCGGATCGTGATTGTAGCGATTGGCCTCCGCATTGTGGTTATCCATTGAAGGCGGAATGCTGGTGCCGTTGCCGGGCAGGCCGTTGCCGCTCAAGACCGTGTCTACGATCGCCTGCCGATCAATGGCATAGGAAAGAGCCTGCCGCACCCGCGCGTCGTTCAAGGGCGCCTTGGTGCAATTGAACATGATGCCAGCGCGGCGCGTACTGGGACCCGAACCGGCCACGATGCCCGGCGCCTGGCTGAAAATATCAAAGCTTTGCGGCGGCACCTGTTCCATGATGTCGGACTGGCTGGCAACCAGGTTGGCCAAGCGCACGCTGGCTTCCGGCACTTCGCGGTAGATCAGGCTATCCAGCAAGGGCAGACCCTCGACGAAGTAATCAGGATTGCGCGCCAGCTCGACGCGGTCTTGCGCGATCATATTCTGGAAGGCAAAAGGACCCGTGCCCACCGGCGCCAGCCCGAAGCGATCTATGCCCATCTCGCTGAAGGTGGCTTCCGGCAAGACCGAAACCACGAACAGGCGCTCGGGGAAGAGGCCAAAAGGCTGATTAAGATGGACTCTGGCGGAATAGTCGTCAATGACATCCACGCCATCAATCGGGGTCAAGAAGTTGGCGAAAAGAGAAGCGGTATCCGGATTCTGGATCAAATCCATGGTGAATTTGAAATCGGAGGCTTTCATCTCCGTACCGTCGTGGAACATGACACCCTGGCGGAAGCTCAGCGTCCAGGTCAGGTCATCTTCTTGTGTCGGCGCATCAGCCAACAGAGCCGGCACTTTGTTAAAGACGGCGTTATTGATTGTCAACTCGCCGATGGCGGTGGACAGAACGGGGTTCAAACGGCCGAAGCTGTTGGCGATATCGATGGTTGCCGACGAGCCCCCTTGCGCAACCACCGATGCCAGCGGCTGCGCGCCATATACCAACGCGCCCGCGCCGGTGGCGAACATCGTCTGCAAAAAGCGCCGCCGCGAAAGCGTATTACTAGCCAGCAGTTTCGATGTATTGCGAATTTCTTCTTCTTGCTTGCGATTCATAGAAAAGTCTCCTTAACAATCCGATATTCGTCTTCAAAAATGCTTCTTTCTCATTTTTTCAAGCGCGCCTCCTGGATTTCACTCCTTTACGATAGGGACGACCGACAGCGAAAGGTCTGGCACCGTCGCTCGCTTAATGCTATCGCAAGCGACGCTCAGGCGCAAATTTGCGACTTCACGGGCAAGGGCTTCAAAATGATGGCGGACGAAATGGCGGGAATCTAAACTGAAAATTAACTACAGAGTACGCAGAAGTAGTTCAAAGAAAATAATGCAAATTTTACAGGGGCGGTGTAGGGGCGACCAATCTGGTCGCCCGACGTTGCTGCGTCGTTGATTTCGGGCGACATGGTACTGCGCGTAGACACCCACTAGGAGGTCTGTCGCCCCTACATTTAGATCCTTCGTCGAGTTTTGCATGGCTAACTTGGAACTACATCTGCGTCCTCTATGTTGAAAATAATTTGACGCGATTGCCCTGTGCGCCATTGCTTTGCCGCGGCGAATCATGCCGAAATCAATCCAGGGGGAAAACCGGGCGTTTGAGATGCCGGTAAGGAAAGCGCGCCAGATTGGCGCTGCACAGACCCGCCGTATCCATCTCGATCACGGCGGCGGCGATGGGCAGGTAGGCGGCGCGATAAGCCACAGCCGATTTGACCACGATCATGCGCTGCGCCTCGGGCATGATGCCGATATGCCGCAACTGCGCCAGATCCATGGGCGGCGTCTTGCGCTCGGTCAAGAGGATATTGACGCCGCCGACTTGCAGCCAGGCGCAGCTGCCCATATTTACTTCGTCACCATAGAAGGCGGCGAAATGGTTGTCCGGCAATTCGGGTTTGAAGACGCCGTCGGAGAGGGCCTGAACATAGCCCGTCACGCGCACTGGCTCGCCATGCCAGTTGTCCGCCTTGCCGCCAAGATCCAGCGTGACCGTCGCGCCTTTTCCCGCTTTGCAACAGACGGCCGCGGCTTGTGCATCCGCCAGCGTGATGACGGCGTCCTGCGCGTTCTGCGCCAGCATGGCCGCCAAGGCATCCGTGCCATCGCCCGGCGTGCCGCCGCCGATATTGTCCGCTGAATCGACCAGGATGACCGGTCCATTCTCGATTTGCGCCGCCTGCGCGACTGCATCGGAAGGCTGGAGGAAGCGCGGCAGAGCGGCATCCCGCCGGGCCTGCAGCAGGTCGCTTAATTCGCGCGCGTATCGTCGCGCCAGTTCCGGCTGATTGTCGGTTGTGACGATGACGCTGGCGCCGCAGTAGGGCGTATCCGCATAGGCGAAACCCGCCATCACCGCAATGCAGAGGACCGCGGCTTCGGCTTCCATTTCGGTCCGCCGAGCATGCGCCAGCGAGAGCGGTTCGTCGTCCGTGCCGGTGCTTTGCGGCGGCAGCAGCAGCGCCGGGCGGGCATAGGCTGCTGTCGGGACGACCTCCCGCCGCAGCAAACGGTCCATGACATCGACCGCTTCGACGCCGCGCGCATGGGTATCAATGTGCGGGTTGCTATCGTAAGCCAGCAGCGTGTCCGCCGCTTCGACCAAGCTCGGACTGATGTTGCCGTGCATATCCAACAGGACGACGATTGGCGTTTCCGCGCCCACGATTTCGCGCATGCGCGCCACGATATCCGCTTCTACGTCAAGTTCGTTCTCCGCGACCATAGCGCCGTGCAGAGCCAGCAGAAGGCCGTCCAAGGGCAGCGCCGCTTGGGTTCGGTCCAGCAGCTCCCGCAGCAGCGCTTGATAGGCGTCGCCCGTTACCGTCCCAGCCGGCATAGCTGTGGCATAGAGCGTCGGCCGCATCTGCCAGCCCCTGGCGGAAGCCCCCTCGAGCATGCCGCCGATGCCGGAGCGCGTCCCGCCCATCTCCCGCAATATGTCTTCGCCGCGGCAAAGCGAACCCATCTCGAAGTCAGCCAGCGTTGTGGGCTGTTGCATGAAGGTATGCGTTTCGTGCAGGATGCCGCCGATGGCGACGCGCGGTCTGCTTGAATCTCGCATTGCAGTCATGGCAATTCGTCCCTATCGCTGAAGGAACTGCATTCTATTCGGAATTAGTTCTTGACTTCGCAATCAGTTAGTGTATAGTAAGGAAAAGCTATAAGATAAAACCTTATTCGCATTTTCTGTATCTAATCAAAAGTTTATCAGTTTCTAATAACGACAGGTATTGCTAAGTTAATCCAATAAAAAAATAGAAGCGGTAGGGGCGGCTCGCGAAAATACCTCTTATTCGCGACCCTCGATAGTTACGGAAAAATACCGATGCGATTACTCTGGTAGGTTATAAAGCAATGGACATAAACAAGCCGAAGCCGGATACACGAGAGCCAAAGAAGAAATAACTATGGAGAACCTGACTGCAGCACAGACCTCAGTGGCCGCAATCACTGATGCTGAACGAATTGCCACACTTGAAGAGCGGTCGCAACACGCTGCAACGAAGTCAGAGCTTCAAAGATCTTTGTTCTTGTTATTCACTGCTCTGCTGGCGGCTCTAGGCGGGCTTATGGTCCATCTGCACAACGCTACCTTAAATGAGATCGCGGAAATACGTACTGTGTTGTTCGAGATCTTAAAAGGTCTGCCCGGCGGGTAGTCATGGCAATCAGACCGGCTGCGCGAGGTGCGCGATGCCATCGCCGGCTTGCACCCGTGGCAAGCCGCGCAGCATGATCAAAACCCCCGCCTGTTTGGCGGTGATTTCCGCCAGAACGCTGCCGCTTTCGTCCTGGATTGTGCCAAGTCGCTGTCCCGCTTCCACTTCGTCGAGCAGGCGAACCTCGCGCTGAAACAGACCGGCCGCCGGCGTTTCGATGACGCTATCCAGGTCGCCATGACCAAGCAGATGATGTGCCAGCGGCTGCCGACTTTGCTCGCCAGTCAACATGCCCAAATGCTTCATCACATTGAATAAACCCGAGAGAAAACAGTCGGCGACATGCGGGTCGATGTCGCTGCCGCCGGGCGCTTCGGTGTAAACACAGGGGACGTCATGGTCGTAGGCTGCGCTGAGGCTGCGCCCGGGCGGTATTGGCAGCGGATGCCCCCACAGCACCGGCGCCCCAAAAGCGCGCGCGGCCGCCAGCGACGCCTGTCCATAAGCGCTCGCATCGTGGACATAGCCGACCAGCAGGGGCAATTCATAAGCGATGCCGCCGGTATGCAAATCGATCATGAAATCGGCCTGTCGCAGCAGTTTCTCGCAGATCCAATAAGCGATCTGTTGCGTGATAGTGCCGTCTCGCTGGCCCGGGAAGACCCGCGCCAGGTTGAGCCCGTCGACGGGGCTGCCGCGCTGGGCGCTTTTGTATGCGGGAACGTTGCATACAGGGACCATCAGAAGCGCGCCACGCAGGTCCGCGGGCTGGATGCCGGCGAAGAGCCGCGGGATGGCGACCATGCCCTCGTATTCATCGCCATGAACGCCGGCCAGCACCAGCAAGGTCGGACCGTCGGCTGCGCCGGTGACGCTCAAAAAGGGTAAGCGCCACTGCCCGCCCTCAGCGCGAGCCGCGACATCCAGCCACAGTCGCGCTTTTTCGCCGCGGGGCAGGCTATGAAAATTGAAATCGCGAAAATGCATCGCTCGCCTCAATAACTCAAGAAGCCGCCGTCGACCAGCCAGGTGGCGCCGGTCACAAAGCTGGCTTCGTCACTAGCCAGGAAGGCCACGACAGCGCCGATCTCCTGCGGCTGACCCCGGCGCCCCAAGGGCGTGAAGCGGAAGAATTTGCCGCTGCCGCCGGTTTCCGTCACTTGATCGAGGATATCGGCGCTCGATTCGGTGTAGATGTCGCCCGGCGCCACCATATTGACGCGGATGCCCTGCGGCGCAAGCTCGATGGCCGCGCCTTTGGTCAAGCCGTCGAGAGCGGCTTTTGCCGCGCCATAGGGCGTCGCGCTCTCCTGCGCGGCGTACTGCGCCACCGACGAGATGCTGACGATGCTGCCGCCAGCGCCCTGTTTGATCATCTGAAAAGCCGCTTCCTGCGTACATATAAAGGCGCCGTTGAGATTGACGTCAATCATCCTGCGCCAATGCTCGTCCGTTTCTTCCAGGAAAGGCCGCAGCTCAGCCGATTTTCCCGTCAAGGCGGCATTGTTGATCAGGACATCCAGACGCCCGAACTCGGCGACCGCAGTCGCGATCATCGCTTGGACTTCTTCGCGCCGCGTGATGTCGCAGCCGACGCTGATCGCGCGCTGACCATCCGCGCGCAGGGCTGCCGCTTTTTCCTCGGCCAGGGCGATATCCGCCGGGCGCTGCGCCAGGACGACGGCGGCGCCTTCCCGCGCGCAGCTCTGCGCGATGCCCCAGCCGATGCCAGTGGCGCCGCCGGTGATGATGATGACTTTGTCTTGCAGCCGTCCGCTCATGATACTGTTTATAAGTCTGGATCAACCCAAAGTGCATTGATCGACAGTTAGGATCTCCTCCGCTTCAATCAGCGGCAGCTCGACATGCTCGGTCATGCGCTGGATCGCCGCGCTGTCCTTGAAACCGACCCCGGTCAGCACCGCTACCACCACATCCTCAGACTTCAGTCGCGCACGTTGCCGGTCGGCTTTGATGGCAGCCCAGGTGACGGCGGCGGCCGGCTCGACGAACAAGCCTTCGCGGTTCGCCAGTTCTGCCTGCGCCTGATAGGTGGCGGCGTCGGCAACGGAAACAGCCCAGCCCTGCGAATCCCGCAGCGCTTCCAAGACCAGGTCGCCATCGGGCGGATTGGTCAAGATGATGCCGGAAACCATGCTGGCGCAATCGTCGAGCGCTTGCAGGGACCTGCCCTTCTCCCAGGCTTGGGTCACGGCATCGCAGCCCTTAGCCTGTACCGAGACCATGCGCGGCAGGCGATCAATATAGCCGGCCGCGCGCCATTCCTGGAAGCCCTTATAGATCATGGTGAGCAATCCGCCGCCGCCGACCGGCACATAAACCACATCCGGTACGACCGACCCCAGCGATTCGCAGATTTCGTAAGCGATGGTCTTGGCGCC
The DNA here is from genome assembly GCA_963663445.2 of Aggregatilineales bacterium. Lineage (GTDB taxonomy): Bacteria > Chloroflexota > Anaerolineae > Aggregatilineales > Phototrophicaceae > UBA6055. The sequence goes on from CAXXTM010000002.1 coordinate 140,177, forward strand.
TTCAATGCCCAGCGGACTGAAGCTGCAAGCGGTGATCGTCATCATCCAGCCGCGACTTTGACAGAGTCGCGCGCAGTTTTCCCAGGTGGCGTCCTCGACAGCCGGATCGTATCCCAAGCCGCGCACGGAGCGCAGCGTCGGTCCGTAGGCGATGATTTGACCGATCTTGGCGCGCGGCGCGCGTTCCAAGGTGAAGAGATAGCCCTTTACGCCAGCCCGCACGCCATAAGCCGCGGTCGACGCGCCGGCATTGCCGGAGGAGGTGCTCACCCAGGTATCCTTGCCTTGTTCGACCAACTGCGAGATGCCCACGGTCGAGATGCGATCTTTGTAGGAGCCGGTCGGGTTTAAGCTCTCATTTTTGAAATACAGCTTGTCCAGGCTCTGCGTCGCCCCCAGGTGCGCCGAACGCAGCAGCGGCGTCCCCCCTTCGCCCAGGCTGACGATATGCGCGCTGTCATCCAGTGGCAGGTGGGCGGCATAGCGCCAGATGCCGGGCAGCGCAGGATCGACGGGAATTTCGGGCGATGTGTAGAGGACATTGAGGATGCCCCCGTCCGCTGGGCAAGCGGTGGCGGCGCGATCTTCAACAAGTTTCTGACAGGTTCTGCAGACCAACTGGTACATAGGCGCATCCATCCGCTTGGCTCGCTGTTCCCTGGCGATTGTAAACGATGCCGGGTCGATTCGCCAAAATCTGAAGCCCGGAATAGGCAAGGGGCGCTAAGTAAAGGTAATTTGTCGCTCAACAACCGGCCTGAATTACAACATGAGAATATATTTCTGTTTTTCTCTTCGCTCTCAGTAAATCCAAGTATGTAAAGATATTTCACCACAGAGGCACAGAAGTAGATCCAAGAAAATAATGCGAAAGCATCAGGACGCCGTAGGGGCGACCAATCTGGTCGCCCGACGTTGCTGCGTTATGATTTCGGGCGACATGGTATGTCGCCCCTACAATCGACTTATGGGACTGAAAACAGTTCTATTTTCGTAATTTTTGCATTGGGGATCCATCTTTATTGGGCAAGAGGCAGAAGGATTGGGGCAAAAAATTGGTGAGTAGTCATAATAGCGGACAAGCCCTTTAGCCCCGGCGGCGCGAACAAAGTCATCACGATTTTCGCCTTATGGGGGCTATCGCAATTGATAATCGGGCTGATCTATGTGGTCGCGCTCTGGCGCTATCAATCGCTTATACCGCTGATGTATGTCTTCTTTGTCTTCGAGTACGTCATGCGCTTGATCGCGCCCGCCTATTCGCCGGGACTGGAAACCCCGCCCGGTGAAATCGGCACCCTCATATTTATACCGTTGGGGCTGGTGATGCTAGTCTTGTCGCTACGAGATGACTAAGCTTCTAGCTCTGTCCCGGGCACGCTGACGGGCGTCTTTCCGCGCGGCTCGATCTCGCCCAGCAACAGCTCGGCCGCCGCCACTGCCGCGCAAGGACGAAAGCTGAAGCTGCAGACAAAAGCGTCGATATCGGCATATCCCGCCAGTTGATAGGGGTCGCGCAGACCCAGGACGATCAGACGGCTGCCGGCGCGCTCTTGCAGCTCGCGTATGATCTGCGCTTGCAGGGACTGGTCGAAGTCCATGCCCGGCAGCGTGTAGTTCTCGCTGACGGCGATGATGAGGCCCGCAGCCGGCAAATCAGCGCCGGCATAGTCTTCCGCTGCAATAACAGCGACGTCGTCACAGCGCGCGCGCATGGCATCCGCGAAGACGTCAAATGCGGGAGTCGCTTGATTCGGTCCGATGCCGCGCGTTTGCCGCAGTACCGTGTAGGCGCTGCGCTTCGTTGTATTGACCAGTGTGACCGGTGCCCCGGCTTTTATCGGCAGCAGATCCTTGCGGTCCCGCAAGACGGCGGCCGCCGCGCGCGCTGCGTCCAGCTCGACGGCGCGATGGCTCGCCTGACCGACGATGATAGGCGCTTGCGGTCTGGGTTCGACGCTGAAACGGGCCTCGCGCTTCAACCGCAGGACGCGCGCGACAGCGTCATCGACGCGCTCGCTGCCGATCGTCCCGTCCTCTACCGCCCGGATAACCGCGCCAATCAAGCTGCGCTGCTTCTCCAGATAGGCCGTGGCGTCATGGTCGTAATGTTCTTCCGCCAGCATCATCAAGTCGACACCGGCCTTGAAGCCTTGAATCGCGGCGGCGGTGGGATCGTAGTTGCGCTTCATCGAAGCCATATTCATGCTGTCGGAGACGACGACGCCCTCGAAGCCCAATTCGCCGCGCAGCACATCGCCCAAGATGACGGGCGAAAGCGTCGCGGGGCGTTCGGGATCGAGCGCTGTGAAGATGATATGCGCCGTCATGACGATTTTGGCGCCGGCTCGGATGCCCGCGGCGAAGGGGCGCAAATCAATGCGGAAAAGCTCGTCGCGCGCGCGCTCCACCGTCGGCAAGCCGCGGTGGCTGTCCATTCGGGTGTCGCCATGCCCGGGAAAATGCTTGAGCGTCGCCACGGCGCCATTGTCTTGCAAGCCGCGGACCGCGGCGTCGGTCATGGCGGCGACCAGTCCCGGATCTTCGCCGAAGGAGCGCATCTCGATGATCGAATTGTCGGGATTGGAATTGCAGTCGCAAGCCGGGCCCAGCACCGTGTTCAAACCGACCGATGACATCTCTTTGGCGATGACGCGATATATGTCATAGGCGTACTGCGGATCGCCGGTCGCGCCGAGCGCCATATTGCCGGGTCCCATGGCGCTTTCCGCTGTCATGACCGACCAGGTTCCTTCTTGATCGGCGCCCAGCAGCAGCGGAATGCCTAGGCGGGTACTGCGCGCGAATGACTGCAAGGTGTTTGTCATCTCGATGGATGCGCGGGCAGTCGGGGCGTTTTCGTCGCCGATGTACGCCGCGCCTACCAGATGGTCGACCATCAAGATGCGGGCAGCCTCAAGCTGCTCGGCGGCGAAAGCCAGCATGAACATCTGCCCGACTTTTTCTTCGGCGCTCATGCCTGCGATTATGGATGGGATGTTCATGATATGCGCGTCCTTTTGAGTAAATTGCGTCGTTACGAGCGAGCCGGCGGCCGCCACCATATTTTATCACGTTGCGGCAGACATCTCGCGGTTTACACCGGGGCGACTTATCAGGGCGCTCATCACTACCGATTGGGCGCCTCACTGAGTCGCCCCTACATTTTTTCATTATTTTGATGGAATTACTTGTCTTTGTGGCGGCATTAATTTGTTTCGATTGCCTTGTGGCTCAATTGGAGACTTTGGAAATGTGGCAATCCCTATGTTATATTGTTGTCCTAGGGAAATGGAAAGCGAAGTGGTGATGGCTACCCGAGAGCGCGAGTACACAGTTGAGGACCTTTGGCGGCTGGCTTGCTCGCCGGAGAACGACGCCAAGAAGATTTGCCTGATAGACGGAGAACTTGTGATTACCATGTCGCCAAGTCGAGTACATGGAAGGCTTGCGCTACGCATCGGACGATTTATAGCCGATTACGCCGAGCAGCATGATCTTGGCGAAGCCGCTGTCGAGGTCGGCTACCACTCGCCCGACGATAGACATACCTTGCTGATCCCCGATGTCGCTTTCGAAAGCAAGGCGCGCGCGGAGCAACCCGTTGGCAGCGGTTATGTACCCTTCATGCCTGATTTGGCGGTGGAGATAATCTCTCCGTCGCAATCTCTGGCGCAAGCCCGCCGCAAGGCGAAAGCCTACCTGCGCCTCGGATCCGCGCTGGTCTGGCTGGTCGATCCGATGCGGAAAAACGCTGAGGTTTGGAGCCTGGGCAGCAAGGGCGCGCCGCATAGCAAATCGCTCGGTTTGCACGACGAATTAAGCGGCGGCTCGGCGCTGCCCGGTTTTACGCTGCCGCTGCGGCATTTGTTCCGCGCCTGAAGGTCCATCCTGAACTCGCATGGAAATATAAGTCCGCTTTCATCATATCAGTAATCCAAGTTAGTCATGCAAAACTCGACGATGGGTCGCAATGTAGGGACGACAGACCTCCTTGTGGGTGTCTACGCGCAGTACCATGTCGCCCGAAATCTATACACATCAAATTGGGCGACCCAAGGGTTGCCCCTACAAATCCATACATATATTGGACTTGCATTACTTTGTTGGAATTACTGAGACGAGTAGTAAATGATTTGCTCTTATGCTAATATATCCTCCACATACTAAACGAAATGTAAGGAGTAATTTTGTAATGAGAAAAATCTTGATTGTTTTAGGCTTGCTGATCTTGGCCGCGTTGCCGAGTTTGGCTGAGGACAAGTTGCCCCCGCCGCATGTCGTCTCCATTGCCGCTGTGGACTATTCCCAGTACTCGGAAGAAGTGGGCTGGTGCCTTCTCGTCGAATGGCAGTTGGTGCCAGGCGCGGATTACTATTTCATTCGCGTCCGAGGGAAGAAAAACCTAACGCCTATTCCGGCGGATGGCTCCCCGCCAGAGAAATCTAGTTGGAAACACGCAGACCGATATGGCTATAGCCCGGAGGATCCTGGGAAGGTTCCGATCTGTGGCTTGGCTGAGAAACAAAGGGTGCGGTTCCGCCTGCGGGCGATTGATTATGATAATTCTTCCAACCAGTTTGGAGAAGCGACGGCGCCCTTTGCTGTGAGGTTGCCGAAATATGGCACTGCGCCCGTCCTCCCGCGTTTCGGCGTTCCCGCTATTGAGATATTTGGGTAAGCGCCTTCATCAACGGGGCGATTGCAGAATCGCCCCGGTTCCTCACAAAATCGACATTTTGAACAGCTTCACTTGACCGCGCCCATGGTCAAGCCGCGCACCAAGTAGCGCTGGAAGAACAGCGCCATCAAAAATGGCGGCAGCATAGTCACCACTGCCGCGGCCGACATGTCCTCCCAAGCCACCTCATATTGACCGATGAAAAGAGTCAGTACGATGGTCAAGGGTTGCGAATCGTCGCTGCGCGTGAAGATGAGCGGGATCAGGAAATTGTTCCAGGTCGTCAGCATTCCCACCAGGAAGACAGCCACCATGCCCGGGCGCGCCAATGGCAAAATTATGCTATAGACCAGCCGCCAGCGATCGGCGCCGTCAACGCGGGCGGCGTCCTGGATTTCCGAGGGGATATCACGAATGAAGGTGGTCATCATCCAGACCGAAAGCGGCAGCAGCAAGGTCACGAATATCAAGATGAGCCCCAGCAAAGTATCGATCAACTCAAGCTGCGACATGATGAAAAACAGCGCTATCAAGGAAACCCAGATAGGCAGAGGCAGCATTAGCATGATCAAGAGGAAGATAAGATTCTTGCCGGCGAATTGCATGCGGGCGAAGGCGTATCCGGCCCCGGTCGCCAGCAAGGTCACGATGCCGGCCGCCGTCACGCTGATGATGGCACTGTTGCGCAGGCCCGCGCTCATCAGGTCGGCAGTTGGAGAGAAGCCGCCATCGCGGAACTTCGCCCCTTCGGTGAAGATGGTGCGATAAGATTCCAGGGTGGGTTCGCTGGGAAACCAGATTTTGTAAGGCTGGGCGTAAAGTTCGCGGCGGGTGGAGATGCTGCTGACCGCGACCCAATAGATAGGCGCCAGCGCCCAGATTAGCACGACGGCGCATAGAACATAGATAATACCCAGGCGGATGCGCTCTTGAGCTCGCAGCCCCAGGCTCATTGCTCCTGTACCCCTTGATTGTAGACGCGCCAGATAAAGATCATGCCGACAGCGAGCGACATGGCCAGGATGATGTAGGAGAGAGCCGCGCCCAAGCCGACGCGCAGATCGCGGAAGACCAGCTCGTAGTTATACAGCATCAGCGTTTTGGTGAAGGGGTTCATCGCGCCGCCAGCCGAGCCGCCGGCGGTCAGGGTCCAGACGACATCGAAGATCTGAAAGGCGGCGATGAACTCGACCACCAGGGCGATGCCGAATGAGGGCAGCAGCAGCGGGATAGTGATGTAGCGGACGCGGTGGAGGGCGTTGGCGCCGTCGACTTTGGCGGCGTCGAAGAGGTCATCAGGGATGCTCTGCAAGCCGGCCAGCAAGATGATGGTCGGGAAGGCGTAGCGCGTCCAGGTCTGGACCACCGTGACCCAAAAGAGCTGATGGTCCGGCTCGCGCAACCAATACTGATATTCGCTGATTAAGCCGAGTTGATAGAGCAAACCGTTGAGCGCGCCGTACTCGCCATTAAGCAGCCAACCCCACAAGAAGCCATTGACCACGCCGGGCAGCATCCAAGGCAGAATCGCCAGGGTGCGCACGACGCCGCGCCCGGGGAAGCGCTGGTTGAGCAGCATGGCGATGCCGAAGGCGACGGCCATCTCCAGCGGCAGAGTGATGATGACGACTTTGAAGCTGCGGCCCGTGACCTCCCAGAATTCTTCGTCTTCCAGCAATTTGACGTAATTGTTGAAGCCGACGGCTTTTGGCTTCTGGTTGCGGATGCGCAGGTTGCGGTTGGTGAGGCTGGTTTGAAAGGTATCGACCGCGGGGTAATAGATGAAGAGCGCGAGCAGCAGCACAATCGGCGCGAGCACGACGAGCAAATAGCGGGAGTCGGATGAGAGGAGACGTTTCATGTTTTGCCGGGTGATCCAATTCTGCACAATTTTAGCATACGAATTCAATTGAATTTAGCTTTGCCAGTATGAGCGCGCCACCTCAAACTCAGCTGTGTCCAACCCTGGCTCGCTCAACTTATCCGGCACCACGACAGCTGTAGGGGCGAGCCTTGGCTCGCCCGTCAACCTGCCAGTCTCAGTCGACATACAGACTGTCATCATGCCACCGAGCCGGATTTTCGACGATGTATTTACGTATCTCGTTCAACGATGCTTCGTCACGTACGATGTGATCATAATAATTCCGTTGCCAGATGCGTTGGCTGCGGCCTATCAGCCCTGACCAAGCGCGTCTGCTGACCGCTGCCTTGTAATGGCTGACGATTGCGCCCAGCGAATTCGCCTTCAAAGTTCGGGAATCTTTACGTTTTGGGTTATACATACATTGGGGCGCTTCGCTATCTTGACAATCTTCAATGAAAATCACGCCGTGCAGGTGATTAGGCATCACAACATAGAGGTCTAGCCGGACATTGCTGCGTATCGTTGCTATACGAAGCCATTCTTTTTCAACGATCTTGCCCAATTCACTTAGCAACATTTCACCTGCGCTGATTGTGCCGAATAGACTTGAATTCAGATAAGTACAGAGTGTAACGAAGTAAACGTCTGCCTTGCGATAATCATAACCTTGCAAGCGAATTGAACGCCGATTATTGGTTATTTCATTCGGGTTCCGCATTTCGTAACTTTGTATTGAATAGTGGGCGACTCACAGAGTCGCCCCTACAGATTTGCACGTCATTTGCTGCATACGACACACGGAGTCCCCCCTACGAGGCTTGTCCGCTATTATGACTACTCACCAATTTTTGCCCCAATCCTTCTGCCCTTTGCCCAATAAAGATTGATCGCCAATGCAAAAATTACGAAAATAGAACTGATTTCAGTCCCATAAGTCGGTTGTAGGGGCGACTCTGTGAGTCGCCCACTGTCAATAGACCCGCATTTTGCGCAACTTCATCAATAGCGGACAAGCCTTACGGCGTGTCGATTTGCGTGACGACGCCTACTCGTACTCTTCTTTGAGCTCGTTCCACTCGGCGGCCAGCGCGTCGATGACCTCGTCGGACGACATGCCGGTGGCGGCGCCTTCGCGGATATGCTCGCTGACCGAGGTCGACCAGGGTCCCCACCAGAGCACGGCCCGCGGCAAGTCGTTGACATGCATGCCCTGCTCCAACATTTCAGCATAGCCCTCGATAGCGCCGGCTTCGTTCAGCGCGCTGCTGACGGAAATCCGCGAGGGATACAAGCCGAAAGCGTTGTAGATATCGTTCATATTCTGGTCGCCGACGTACCACTTGATGAATTCCCAGGCGGCTGCGACATTCTCCGAATCGACGTGGATGCCTATGCCGGCGGGCAAGTTCCATGTATTGCCGACTTCGGGCAGGACCATGTAGGCCACATCGGGCGCGTGCGCCGACACGTCCGGATTGTTGCCTACGCGCACCGAGCCTTGCCAGCCTTGATGGAAGACGCCCGAGCCGCTCCAGAAGAGCTGATGCTGGCTGATGCTGCCGGCCAGGATCTCGGGGCTGATCAGCTCGTCTTCAAACCAGGTATAGAGCAGCGCCATGGCTTCGCGCGCCTGGCTGCCTTCATCGGCGAAGACGGGGTTGAGATCGGCGTCAAACATGGGGTCGCCCATGCTCAGCGCGATCAGCCACCAGGACCAGTGGATAGCGCCCATGGCAATGGGGTAATCATCCACGCCGGCGTCGCGGGCGGCCCGCGCCATCTCGTCGAACTCGGCCCAGGTGGTCGGCGGAGCGTCATAACCGGCTTCGGCCAGGCGAGCGGCGTTGTAGTCCATCATCACCAACTGCAGGTAGCTGGGCACAGCGTAGCGGTCGCCGTCGATGGCGAAGAAATCCAGAAACTCAAAGTCGTCCAGGTCGAGCTCGCCGTTATCCAGCAAGTCGTTCAGCGGCAGCATATTGCCGGTGGAAATCACATTGGAGATGCCTTCTTCGGTGATGAAGATCACATCGGCGGCCGCTTCGCCAGCGGCGGCGGCCACTTGAACGCGGCTGAAGAGATCCGCCATCTGCACTGATTGAGTCTCGACGGCGATGCCGCTCTCTTCCATGAAGGCGTTGAGCGCCTCTTCGTTGGGCGGCACGCCCCAAGACGGCGTCAGGAACGAGATCGTCGTATCCTGCGCTTGCGCTGCGAAGCCCAGGCTAAGTATGAAGAGCAGGACAAGAATCATGCCAATACGTTTTGAAACCTTCATGTGATTTCTCCTTTTCAAGATAAGCTTGCATAGCGTAATCACGTTTGGACGCCGCGCTTGAGCGAGGCAAAGCCCCGATTCGCGTTCGCCCAAGCTATCTTACATTATATCGCTTTAGACAGTGCGGCGCAAAATTGACTTTGCCAAGAAGTGCATCCTTTTTATGTTAAAAAGATTTAGACAATCCTGCGACACAGACCGTCAGTCGCCCGATAGGCTGTCAGGACTTGTTGGTCTTAATTTCGGAATCATTCTTGACTTCGCAATTTGTTGTGCTAAGGTATACAGAGATAAAATAACGTAACCCTATACGATTGCTTGACAATGTGAACAAGATAAGCAATAGGACAGTTCGCGTTACGTTTATTGGGAAATTGTTGATTTTCTATATGATAGCAAGCTAAAGTCGCGTCAAACATTGTATGACTTGGAGAACGCTTGTTTCGTGATATGTAACATACAAGACGCGAGAGGCGATTGGTTTCTGGATTTTTTGCCTGTTGGGACATGAAAGGAGCGCGCTATGCAACAGCCGCATGATCTGTATGAGAAAATCGAGAAGTTGGAATTTCGTGTCAGCGAGCTTGAAGATACTGGCTCGGCGATTCGGACTATGCTTCGTGAAGAACTCAAGCCGATCAAAGACGTGCAAGAGCAGCACTCGAAGAAACTCAACGAGCTCACAGAGATTGTCAGCGAACACTCGAAGATACTCAACGAGCATTCGAAGATACTCAAGGAGCTCACAGAGATTGTCAGCGAGCACTCAAAGATACTCAGCGAGCACTCAAAGATACTCAACGAGCACTCGAAGATACTCAACGAGCACTCAAAGATACTCGGCGAACACTCGCAGACGCTCAGCGAGCATTCGAAGATTCTCAGCGCAGTTCAGTTGGATATTCGCGGAATCATTAAGATTCTCGCGGACAACAGGCTCATCCTAGACGACCCTGACAATTAGCCCTCGGTCAAGCGCTGCCAAGTTTATCCGCGACTTCGCTCTGCGCCGGGGATGAAGAGCTACTCCGCGAACGCGAAAGCCTGTATCAGTTCAATCTCCGCCTGGTCATAGGGCGAGCCGTCAGCGTGGAAAATGTCATGCTGCCAGGTTTTGCTGTCGGGTCCATTCAATTCACGGCGCCAATCGAGATAGGTCTGCGTCCGACCAGCCACCAAGCCCCAATTGTACCAGCCGACCCGCTCCCGCGCGAAGATTGGCAGAATCAACTCGACCGTTTGCCCGACCACCCGCCGCAGCCATTCGGTGCAGAGCACCGGTCGTCCGTAGGCTTGACAGCGCTGAATGACCTCTTCAATGCCGGTTGCATCATAATGATGAAATGAGGTGACATCCGATAGTTCCAATATCCGCTCCGACATATCGTAGTCGTCGTGCAAGCGCCAGATTGATGTCGTCAGCGGTTGTTGCGCGCCCGCCTCGCGCACCCAGGCGAAAGCCGCTTCCACCAAGGGCAGGCTCTTTGCGCCCAGGTCGGAATTGCCCGGTTCGTTGTACAAATCCCAGATTTGCACCCGTTCGTCATCGGCGAAGCTGCCGACGATATCGACGACATAGTCTTTGAGCAGGGACCAAACGGAGCGATCCACTACTCGCTTTAAGCCAGGGCTGGGCGTCCAACCGCTGTTATGCACGTAGGGGACGGGATCATCTTGGGGACCCAAATAGGGCTCTTTGCCGGCGAAAGCGCAATCGTCGAATACGATGAACATCGCTTTGACGCCGCGACTGCTGGCGATATCGAGAAACTGATCAATACGGCGCTTCAAGCCGGCTGGATCAGCCTGCCAGACCAGAAACTGCAAGAATACCCGCGCGGCGTTGAAACCAGCCGCCCCCGCCCAAGCCAATTCCTCGTCGATGGTATCGGCGTCAAAGGACTCGGCTTGCCACATCTCGGTCGAATTGACCGCGCTGCGCGGCAAGTAATTGCAGCCGCGGATGGCGTCAATCTCGGCGTACCAGCGATTGGCTTCTTCGGGACTCCATTGTTCGGTCATTTTCAACCCTCTCCATAAGCTTATTCAGATTAAGCTAGCCTAGCGCTGGCCAGTGTACCGGCGCGAGCGCCATCCGCATCCAGAACGTTCAGACGAACCAGCACAGTGTCTATATTGACTCGCGTGAACGTATTGATATTGAGTACGCTCAAGGGAGAAACCGGTCCCAGGTCGCTAGCGCTGAGCCGATCCCCGGCTCCGCTAAGGCACTCGAGTTCCGCGCGACCGACGTGGAAGCAGCCAAAAACGCCCTGGATCCGCGCCCAGCCTGCGCTGACATCAATTGCGAGCGGCTGGTGTACACAGCCGACATCGCTGACATCGACAATCGGCGCCGGGCAGATGGCTGCCGCCCAGGTCACGCGCTGACTGGCGACTTCACCTGGACCCAGGCTATACAGCGGGCTTAGCACTTCCGCTTCGAGAATGTGCCCCGGCGAACTGATTGGAATCGGTGATGGCGCTCCCGGGGATTCCGTCCAGCATTCCACTGTCGCGCCCTTGTCGGGATATTCCGCCTCGGCATCATAGGCAAAGCTCATGCAAAGCGCGAAACCGGCCGCGCGGTCGGCAAAGGCGATCCAACCGGCCGGGCTGTGCACGCCGATCTTGCCGACAATGCCGCGATATTGCAGCGCCAGCAGCCCGCTCGCCGCATCCAGTTGATACTGTGGATTGTCGTCGCCAAACATGATCTCGTAGGGTTCTTCGCGGTCGGGGGCGGTCGGGATATACAGCCAGCAGTCGTCGTTCATGCCGCCAGCGACCGCCGCGCATTCCAACTGCGCCACATCCCAGATTGACCAGCGTATCGTCCGCCGCGAGATGTTCTCGAAAGATAGATCGAGCCGCAAGCGCGACGAGCCTTGACCGAGGCTGACTTCGCGGCGGATGCGCAGTCCGGAGCGCTCATCGGGCGGGCTGGTCATCGCTACGAAACAGCGGCTAGCGTCCGCGCCCGTTTCAAAGCTGTAGCGCCCCGAATCGAGCACGGGGTCGGGCGGACCGGGCCATTGCCCCGCGCCGTCCCAACCTTGCGGCGCGGGCCAGGTCTTGCCGCCGCCATAATTCTTCCAGTTTTTGATTGTGCCGTCGCCGGCATGTTCTTCGTAGCTGAAGCGTTTGCCCAGCAGATCCGGATTGACAAAGAGATAGTCGCGCGGTCCTAGGCTGAACTGCATCAGGCGGCCGCCGATTTCCGGAACGCAGACGGCGTAAATCAAACTGTTGCTCAGGTGGACGGCGTCCCAGCCCTGGTACGGCAACTCCTCGACGGTGGGTAGATAGCGCATGCGCAGGCCCCGCGCAGTCCTAGCCTTGCAGACCGGTGGTGGAGATGCCGCGCACGAAATAGCGCTGCAGCAGCAAGAAGAAAATCACGGCCGGTATGGTGGCTGCGGCCGCCGACGCCATGATCACGCCGAAGCGCATCGAAAGCCCGCGCCCAACAAAGACCGCCAAGCCGACCGGCACGGTGCGGGTGGCGTCGGTGTTGCTGATGATGAGGGGCCAGAAGAAGTCGTTCCAACTGCGGACGAAGGTGAAGATAGCGACAGTAGCGATAACCGGCTTGCTCAGCGGGATGAAGATGCGCCAGAGCAAACCCAAGCGGCTGCAGCCGTCTAAGCGCCCAGCTTCCTCCAGCTCGACCGGGATGGTCAGGAAGAATTGCGTCATCAGGAAGACGCCGAAGGCATTGGCCGAGGCCGGCACGGCGATGCTGAAGAAGGTGTTGGCCAGCTTGAATTTGATCATGCCCAGGAAGAGCGGCACCAGCAGAATCTCGCCCGGCAGCAGAAAGGTCGACAAGATGATGAGCAGCAGGATCCGGCGCCCGCGGAAACGCATCCGAGCCAGCGGATACGCCGCCAGGATATTGGTGGCCAGGGTCAGCGCGGTGGTGATGGTCGCCACGATTAAACTGTTGCGAAACCAAGCCAGCATAGGGAAGGACTCGAAGAGTCCCGTGTAGAACATGAGGGTCGGCTCTTGGGGCCACCAAGTGGGCGGGTAGCTGAAAATCTCGTTATCCGGCTTGATTGAACTGACGAACATCCAGATGAAGGGCGCGCCCCAGACGATGGCGACGAAGATCATGATGGCATAGAGCGCCAGACGCCCCCAGTTGAGGGAGCCGTCGCGGTAAACGTTGTCGTTGCGCCAGGATTCGCTCATGTCATATAACCTTCATCGCGCGCAGCTGAATGACAGTGAAGCAGAGGGTGATGAGCATCAGGATGACGCCGGCGGCCGAGGCTAATCCCATATTGAAGTTCACAAAGGCGGTCTCATAAATGAATTGAGCGACGGTGAAAGTCGCGCCTTGCGGTCCGCCGCGGGTCATGACAAATACTTGGCCGAAGACGCGCCAGCAAGCGATGACAGTCAGCGGGATGACAAAGGCGTTGACCGGCATCAGCATGGGGATGGTGATAAAGCGCAGCTCTTGCCAGGTTCCCGCGCCATCAATCTTTGCCGCTTCGTACAAGTCCGCTGGAATATCTTGCAAGCCGGCCAGGTAGATGATCATATTGCCATTGACCGTCCACCAGATGGTGGTGATGGCGATGGCGGGCATAGCCGCCTCGGGTTCGCCCAACCAGTTAATCGGCGGATTGACGCCCAATAGACCAAGATAATAATTTAACAAGCCCGAGCTGCGCTCGAGTATCCATTGAAAGATGATGCCCACCGCCGCCACGCTGACGACATGCGGCAGGAAGACGATGGCGCGGGCGATATTGCGCCCGCGCAGCTTTTGATGCACCAGCAGCGCCAATAGAAAGCCCAGAACGATAAGGGGAATGGCCGCCAGGATGACGAAATAGAGCGTGTTTTGCAGCGACTCGATGAAGAGGTCGCTGTTTATCAGCTTGTTGTAGTTCTTAAGCCCGACCCATTTCGGCTCGCCGATGATGCCCCATTTTGTGAAGCTGGCGTAGACGCCGACCGCCGCCGGCAGGAGCAGGAAGACGATGAAGAGGAACAAATATGGCGCCATAAAAGCGTAGGCGATCAAGTCGTTCTTGACGCTGATCCAGGGTGATGTGGCGCGTTTGCCTTTTTTCGGCGCGGGGCTGCTCATAATAACAGTTTCACCGTTAAGAAGTTTTGTAGGGGCGATTTGGCAAATCGCCCGAACATTCACTTTGGTTTGAGCGGGCAACCCAATGGATCGCCCTACGATATTACCCCGTCCCCCCAATGCTTTGGGGGGATTGAGGGGGGTAGAACAACGAGCCTATTCGTCCAGCAGCAGCTCGTCGATGCCCGCTTTCATGTCGGCCAAAGCTTCTTCGATGCTCTTGTCGCCAGCCTGTGCCGCCTCGAGATTGCGCAGCAGCGGCGACTGACCGCCGAAGGAGAAGACCGATGTGTACTTCTCGATGGCCGGCTCCATCACGGCTATGGACAGCGATTCGACGAAGGGCGCATAGTATTGGGCGTATTCATGATCGGTCCAGTAGGGGTCGGCCAGCGCCACCGGCAACACCGGCACGATGCCGACTTTGATGCCCGGCTCGGCGTAGTTCTCCAGGAACCACTTGATCACTTTCATGCCGTTGAGGTAGTTTTCGTCGCTGTCTTGCACCGTCAAAGCCAGGCAGTGGGTATTGGTCCAGGTGGCCGGCGTATCGCCGAAGGTTGGCATGACGGCTGTGCCGATGTTCATGCCGCGCGTCACATAGGCGTTGACCTGCCAGGGTCCAACCATAATCATGCCCGCGCGCCCGGCGTCAAAAGCGCTGATGTCGCCGAAACCTGTGCCGATGCTCGAAACACCGCTCTCTTGCAAATCCACCAAATATCGCAGCGCTTGATGAGCCGCTTCGCTATCGACCGCCGCCAGGCCGTCTTCACCTAGCCAACTGCCGCCAAATTGATAGAGCAAGGTGTGGAAGAACCAGCGGCCGAGTGCGCCGCCCAAGGGCTGGTCCACGCCGTACTGCGTTACCATGCCGTCGTCATCGGTGAGCGTCATCGCTTCCGCCCAAGCCAGGAATTCTTCGCCGGTGCTTGGCGGGCTGTCCGGATCCAAGCCAGCGGCTTCAACCAGGTCGACATTGTAATACAGGTTCATCGGATGCAGGTCGCCCGGCAGGCAGTAGAACTGGCCGTCGATCATGCTCAGTTCGATGATGTTTTGCGGCACGCCGGTCAGGTCGACGCCGGCCGCCGACATCAGATCATCAACCGGCAGCAGCACGCCTTTTCTGACGAATTCGGTGACTTCGGTGTTATGGAACATCACCACATCGGGCGGGTTGCCGGCGGCGGCTGTGAGCGTCAACTGGGTGAACAGGTCGTCCCATTGCAACGCGGTTGGCTCGATGACCAAGCCGTCTTCGTTCTCCATGTTGAAGCGATCGAAGACGGTGTTGAGCATCTCGGTATTGTCGGCGCCGGTCCAGCCGTGCATCAGCGTCACCGGGGTCTGCGCCAATGCCGCGCCCGGCAGCAATAGCAGCAGCGCCACCAGAACCAGAAGTACAAACTTCAAAAACGAACGATTAGTCATTTCAGTCTCCTTATGACTATGACTTGCTAATCGCAATTCGAACAAAAGATGAAGCCCGGCGGAGCGACTTCGTCACCTGTCGCTGAGGCTTCGAATTTATATTGCCATCTTATAGTACCCCTTCCAGGTTCATTTGCCAAAATTTTGCCGCAAATTGTGAACTTGTCCCGATTATGGCGAACACAACATCGTCAGCGATCCGGAAGCCGCGCATATCGTCTTCACCTCCGGCGCGCCTATCACGCTGATTCCGCTTGATGTTACCTTGCAGGCGCGCGTCACGAGTGAGGGCTCGGCGAGGATACGCGCGGCTGGCACAGCCTTCCACAGGGCAGTTGCCGACCAAATCGACCTATATCCCTTTTTCGCCGACCGCGGCTGGACTTACATGCACGATCCCCTGGCGATGGCGGCTGTCATCCGTCCGCAGTTGGTCAGCTTGACCCCGCTTCA
The DNA here is from genome assembly GCA_963663445.2 of Aggregatilineales bacterium. Lineage (GTDB taxonomy): Bacteria > Chloroflexota > Anaerolineae > Aggregatilineales > Phototrophicaceae > UBA6055. The sequence continues at coordinate 155,997 of CAXXTM010000002.1, forward strand.
TGTGGACGTGGAAACGGGCGGGCGCTTCGCCGCGGGCGTGACCTTCATGCGCTCGCCGGATGCCAATTGGCCCGAGAATGCCCGGGTGGCGCTCGGAGTTGATGTCAAGGGCTTCGAAGATTTCTTGATTGAGCGCCTGGCGCGCTGACCGGTTCATAGCTGACAGGCGCTTGCGGAGGCTCAGCGGAGCGCCTTGAGATCGGAACTGCTGCCTGGCTCCCGCGGCGTCGCATAAACGCCGCCTTGCACGCGCGCTGGCTGCGAGAAGTGCTGGCGCAAATGCGGAATGTATTCCAGGAAGATGACCTCGTGGCCCAGCGCGATATGATTGAAAAGCACTAGATGCTGGTGGATCTGCCCCATGTCGCCCACATGCGGCACGATCGGTATGCCGTGCTTGCGCGCCATCAGACTCACCGCGATGAATTCGCTGACTCCGCCGAGCCGCGCGCAATCCGGCTGCAAGAACCCCGCCGCCCCCGCCTGCAGATAGTTCTTGAAGACGACTTGATTGGGCAGGTGCTCGCCGATTGCCAGCTTCATAGGCGCGATGGCGCGCGCCAGCCTTTGATGCGCCAGCACATCGTCGGGGTGGGTGGGTTCTTCAATCCAATAGGGATTCATGCCGGCTAATTTCTGGCACATGTCGATCGCCTGCGGCAGGGTCCATTGTTGGTTGACATCGAGCATGACGCGGGACTCTTCGCCAACCGTTTCGCGCACCAGGAAGGCGCGGCGGATATCGCGGGCTGGATCATCCGAGCCCACTTTGAGCTTGACCGAGCCGAAACCCTGATCCATTGATTTGACGAGGTTCTCTTTGATGGCGCCGTCGGAGTATTGAATCCAGCCGATCGACGTGTCGTAGCCGGGGTAGCCCTGTTCAAGAATGTCCATCCGCTGTCCCCGCAGCCGATACTCCTTTCGCAGTATCGCCAATGCCTCTTCCGCGCTCAGCGCATCGTCGATGTAGCGCAGGTGCAGCGTCGCCAGCAGCTGCTCTGGCGTCAAATCCAGCAGCAGCCGCCACAAGGGCAGATTCCGCGCCTTCGCCCACAGGTCGAAGCAGGCGTTGACGATGGACGACAGCGCCAGGTGCACAACCCCCTTATGGGGACCCAGCCAACGATACTGCGGGTGTTCCAGCATAGCCGCGTAGACGTCGCCAAACTCCGCCATCAGCCCTTCAATCTCGCGCCCGGCCAGGACAGGCGCCAGCGCGTCGATGGCGCGGCAGACCAGGTCGTTGCCTCCGCCCAGGGTGAAAGCCAAGCCCGTGCCGCACAGGTCGCTATTCGTCTGTAGCCGAGTCACGGCGTAGGAATACTGCGGGTTGCTATGCACGCTGTCCGCGCCGGCGCCTGCTTCCAACGTGAAGCGCAGATCCTGGCTGCTTATCTTGCTTATGCTGATGTCGCGCATGTGGACGCCTCCTGGCTAGAGTTTTGCTGGCAAAAACTTGTTTTGCCAGCAAAATCTTGGTATAGTCCCTATAGCTTAACAGCGTTTTTTGGCTCCCGCTGGGCAATCCATCGGGATAGCGATTGCATTGCGAAGGGGGTAAGATATTAGCGAATGTTCAGATTTGAGGCACTGGCACTTCAATTGCAGGTTTATCTGAAAGATAGGAGAAGACAGATAATGATTCGCAAACTCTCGTTAGTTCTGTTGGTATTGGCGCTTGTCTGGCTGCTCGCGCTGCCGGCGACGGCGCAGGACGAACCGCAGTACGCCGGCTTGGACATGGATCTGTCCGGCATCAACATCAAGATGGCGAATATCGGCGGCGGCACCTATGAAGCCATGTACGAATCCATTCCCATCTTCGAGGAAGCCACCGGCGCCACAGTTGAGATTGTCGCCTTGCTGGATGGCTTCGCCATCGACCAGAAGCTCAAGGTAGACTTCGCCACCGGCGCGGCCGATTATGATGTGGCTTGGGATCACACCAGCTTCGTCGCCCAGTACACGCCTTTCTTGCTGCCGCTGCAAGATTACTTCAGCGAAGAAGAACTGGCGCCCTTTAGCCCGGCCATCCTCGACGCCGCCACCATCGACGGCAATCTCTATCTCATCCCGCGCCACGCGGATATCAGCCCCATCCACTATCGCCTCGACCTCTACAACGATGCTGATATCGCCGCCGCTTATGAAGCCGCCAGCGGCGAGGCGCTGGAAGTGCCGACCACGCTCGAGCAGATTGATCGCCAGGCGCGCTTCTTCGTCGAGAATGGTCATAGCACCTATGGCTACACCCTGGCGGGCCGCGACGAAGCCCTCAATGGACGCTTCTACGAGATGGTCTTCGCCAGCGGCGGCGCCATGTTCGACGAAAACTGGGAGCCCGTCTTCAACGACGAAATCGGCGTGGCTGTGGCGGAAATGCTGAAGGGCTGGTATCAGGATGGCATCATCCCGGCCGATACCACATCGCTGGTATGGGATGGCGTGGCTGCCTACTTCTGCAACGGCGATACGGCTATCAAGCTGGAATGGTACGGCTGGTACGCCTACTTCCAGGATCCTGACAATTGCCCGAACATCAGCGAAAACTTCGGCTTGGCGCGCGGCTTCACTGGCTTGAGCATCGGCGGCGATGCGGTGCGTCCCTCCGGCTGGGCTGGCGCGCATGCCTTCTCCGTACCGGCGTCGGCGCCCAACCCGCAAGCTGGCATTCAACTGATCAAGTTCTTGTCTTCGGAGCGTGTGGCTTATGAAGAAGCGCAGTTGGGTTACCTGCCCACGCGCGACGATGTTTGGGATCGCGTGATCGCCGATGCCGCCTCCTCCGACCGCTCGCTCGACCGCGAACGGCTGGAGCTGGCAAAGCTGCAAGTGGCTGAAGACTTCCGCACGCCGCCTTTGATCGCCGAGTGGATTCCCTTCTCCAACATCCTGTATCCCGTGGTGCAAGCCATCATGCTGGGTGATATCGGCGCGCAGGAAGGCTTGGATCAGGCCGCGGCCGATACCCGCGAACTGATGGCGGACGCGGGCTATTACGGTTAGTCACTCGCTCCCTTCTCCACCACAGGTTGAGGAGAGGACATGTTTGAAAATCACGCGGTAAGTCGGCAACGGGTCAGCCTTGGCTGACCCCTACAGGTATTCTTTCATGTCTGAAAACTGTAGGGGCGACCCTTGGGTCGCCCAAAGTCGCCACAAAATGTATAGGTTTTGCGGCGAAATCGCGCCCAAGGCACAGATCTGTCACGCAACGCGGGCGACTCCCGCGGTCGCCCCAAGCAAATAAATTCTGCAGTTGCCAGTTTCATGACGATAAACCTCACGAGAAAGACGAAAGACGAATCGCCGGATCAAGTCGCCCGCAGCAACCGGCTGGAGGCGGGCGCCTTCCCCTATATGTTGATTCTGCCCTCCATCGTCGTCATCCTGCTCGTCATCGGTTTTCCACTGCTTTATTCCCTGTATGTCAGCTTCACGCCTTATGAGCTGCTGCGCCCGAATAGTTTGAACTTCACGCTCGGCAAGGCGCTGCGCAATTATGAGAAACTTTTGGATGACGCGATTTTTTGGCGCTCGCTGGGCAATACCGTCATCTTCCTGGCTGTCTCGGTCAATTTGAGTTACCTGCTCTCTCTAGCCTTATCGCAGTTGCTGGCGCGGGTGACCCTGGGCCAGAGCATCTTGCGCACGCTGCTGATGGTGCCGATGATGTTCGCGCCCATTTTAGTGGGCATGCAATTTCGCTGGTTCTTCAATGCCAGCGTCGGCTTGGTCAACAACTTTCTCTACAGCCTGGGCTTAATCCAGGCGCAGGGCCAGATCGCCTGGCTGGTCGATGTGCCGCTGGGCATGTTCTCCATCATCGTGGCTTCGGTGTGGATGAATATCCCCGTGCTGACGATTATTTTGCTGGCGGGTACGCTGTCGCTGCCGACCGAGACCTTCGAGGCGGCGGAGGTAGATGGCGCCTCGGGCTGGCAGAAATTCCGCTTCATCACTTTCCCGCTGCTGGCGCCTTTCACTTATATCGCCCTGACCATCATGTCGCTGGACATCGCCCGCGCCTTTGATATCGTGCGCATCATGACCGATGGCGGACCCGCCCATCGCACCGAGATGCTCTGGACCTATATCACGCGCCTGTCTATCGAGAACACCAAGTTCGGCCTGGGCAGCGCCATGTCCTGGATCACGGTGTCGCTGTCGGTGCTGTTCACGCTCTACTTCTTCCGCCAGCTGGTCAAAGCGAGAATCGTGCGATGAACACGCGCAGCGTGGGACCAAACCGCCGCCGCAACGATATCATCTGGAATGCCGTGGCTTGGGTGGTGCTGTTGGCTTTGGCGCTGCCGGCCTTCTGGATCATCATGACGGCTTTCCGCCCCAATTCCGAGGTCAATACCTTCCCGCCGGTGTGGATCCCGCAGCGGCTGACACTGGAAGCCTATGCCAATATGTTCGGCTTAAACCCCGAAGTGCAGCAGCGCGTCGCCGTGGAAGCTTATTTGCGCAATTCGCTCTTGGCGGCCGGTACCAGCACGATAATCGCGGTATCGCTGGGCACGCTGGCTGGTTATGCCTTCGCGCGCTTCCGCTTCCGCTTTCATACGCCGCTGTTCTTGGGCATCATGCTGTCGCGGGCGGTGCCGGGCGTCGCGCTTAGCTTGCCGCTCTTCTTGCTCTTCAACCGCGCCGGCCTGACCAATAATGTTTTCGGCTTGGCTTTTGTTTATGTCGCCGTCAATATCCCCTTCACCGCCTGGCTGATGGATGGCTTCTTCCGCCAGATCCCGCAGGAGCTGACCGAGTCCGCTTATATTGATGGCTGCGGGCATTGGTCGGCTTTCTGGCGCATCGAATTGCCGCTGTCGCTGCCGGGCTTGGCGACGGCCGCTATCTTCGCTTTCCTGGCTGCCTGGAACGAGTTTCAGATCGTCAGCGTGCTGGCGCGCAATAATGCCGCCAAGACCTTCCCGCCGGGCCTCTTCGCCTTCACCGAGCAGTTCACGGTCGATTGGCGCGGCATGGCCGCCATGAGCGTGATCATGATGGTGCCGGCGGTGATCTTCGTGATTCTGGTGCAGCGCAACCTGGTCAGCGGCTTAACCTTCGGCGCGGTCAAGGGTTGAGCCGCCAATCACTGGAGCGAGACATGAAAATCACTGATATCGAAATCCGGGTCTGCAAGCATCAAGAAGAAGTCATGGCGGAAGGTGAAATGCGCGATGTCCAGCACTCGGACTTGCATTTCATCATGGTCAAGCTCTCGACCGACGCTGGCCTAGATGGCCTTAGTATGGGCTTCGCCGGCATGGGCGCGGAGATGGCCGGCAGTTTCGCGGCCGATTCGCTCAAGCCATTTTTCATCGGCAAGGACGCCCTTGCCCGCGAAAAGCACTGGCAAGACTTCCGGCGCTATGACCGCTTCTGGCATTTCCCGCCGATATATTCATACGGTCCCTTTGATATCGCGCTCTGGGATATCGCCGGCAAAATCGCCGATCTGCCGCTTTACAAGCTGCTAGGACATTATCGCGAAAAAGTGCCGACCTATGTCAGTTCGCTCTTCCTGGATTCGCCGCAGGACTACGCCGACCAGGTAGTTGAGTTCAAGCAGCAGGGCTTCCATGGCTATAAACTGCATCCGCCGGGCGATTACAACGAGGCGCTGGAAGCCTATCGCCTGTGCCGCGAGCAGATCGGCGATGATCCGCATTTCAAGCTGATGGCGGATCCGGTCACCGCCCACCTCTATTACGACGAGGCGCTGCGCATGGGGCGGGAGCTGGAGAAGCTGAATTATCATTGGTTCGAAGAGCCGCTCTATGATGTCGACTTTCATGGCTTGCGGCGCTTGGCGCGCGACCTGGATATTCCCATCGCCGGCACCGAGGTGCTGGCTGGCTCGCACTATTCAACGGCGGAGTGCATCGCCAGCGGCGTGGTCGATATCGTCCGCAGCGATGTCTCGTGGAAGGGCGGCGTGACCGCCTTGATGAAAACAGCGCATCTGGCGGAGTCTTTCGGCGTCCGCTGCGAAGTGCATACGGCTGTCTATCCGGCTCTGGATATTGTCAACTTGCATTGCTGCTGCGCCATCGCCAATTGCGAATTCTTCGAAGCGCTGATTCCCAGCAGCTTGCTTAGGCTGGGCGTCAAAAACCCGATTCAGATTGATGCCGAAGGTTATGCCCACCCGCCGCAGGGCGCGGGTACCGGCATCGAATGGGATTGGGATTTCATCGACAACGCGACGGTGGCGGTGTTGTAGGGTTTGCGAACGTCAGATCCGGTATTTTCCGTCTGAGACACAAAGGCGCAAAGAGGCGTATTATGGGCATAGGGCGAGTCACGGGTTGTTAGGCGGCTACGCCCTCGGCGCGGTTAGCCTGGTCTGCGCTCGCTCCGCGTCAGGGCAATCGCTTCAAAATGTTGGCGGATCAAATGGCGGGAATCTAAACTGAAACTTAACTACAGAGTACGCAGAGAAAAGCATAAATGTCATATTTCAGCGGTGTATTGTGGTGAAAAACGTCTCTCTAATGACCCTTGCCTATTCCTAAGCCGCGAATTTAGTTGAATAGTCGTCTAAACTACCAAAACTCTGTGTCCTCTGCGTCCTCTATGTTGAAAAATATTTTGAAGCGATTGCCCTGGCTCCGCGTCCACTACAATTGATGAAAGAGATGAAAATCGTTAACATTGAATATAGTGTCGGGAAATGTCATTATAACGTTGTGCAATTATTGGTGGCTCATCCGCGTTTAGTCGAAGTTCTGTGGAGGTACAGGAATGGGCAAAGCAAACGGTAAGCAAGCGAAGAGTGATGCCAAGAGCGCTTCTGCGGTTAGACTGAATAGTATGTCGGCGCCGGTGACAGGTTTGCAAACGTCTGCTCCCGAGGAACAGAAGGACCTAAGCGCAGCCCAAAGCGAGTATTTGAAGAGCATGCGGATTAGCGTGCAGCAAATGAAAGTGTGCGATGGCCGTCCGCTAGACGAGTTGCTTGATGAATTGCGCGCGGAGACGATGGGAAATGACAAAACCCATCAGGACGACTAGGCATTTTGACCGTCTAGTAAAGAATCTCCGCAAAGACCACCGAAGCGTCGGCGAAGACATCGCGAAGTTTGCCGGGCAACTGCAACGTGGGGAACGCAGAGCAGATACGTTACTCAAGGGTATGGCCAGCGCCGACGTTTATCGGGCAAGAATTTCAAACAGCTCAGCCAAGAGCGGCGTGCGAGGCGGCTTTCGGATTACTTATTTCATTGACGATCGAGTGATCTGGCTGTTGCATATTGGTCGCGTCGAGATAACGACGGCGTGAATCCAAAATGGATTCGCCAAGTCTTGCGAGATCTGTCTTTCGAGTGAGCCTTGATGTCGAAGCGCGCCAAGAAATTACGGTGTAGATCGGCAGGTCAAAGACCATCGCGACTACTAATCCGAATGAAATACCTCGTCCAAGGTCTTCCACCATTCGCCCTCGGCGCGGTCGGGGACGGGGTTCTGCATGGGCATGCAGATATCCCACCACTTCTGCGTCGTCTCATCAGCCGCCATTTTCGCCATATCGGCTTCAAAGTCGTCGCCATGGTATTCCATATAGGCGAAGAGCAGATCGCCATAATGGTAGATTGAATAATTGCGGATGTTGCATTCTTCGATCTTCCGCAGCACGCCGGGCCAGACGTCGGCGTGCAGACGCGCGTATTCTTCCAGATGTTCTTTTTTGATGCCGATCACTTGTCCAAAACGCTGCATTTTTCCGCTCCAGGGTATCTTCTACTTGTCATTGGCGAAATTCTCCGGATGGCGATACTTCACCGTCTGAAGATGCTCGCAGTATAAAGCCAGCACACCTTCGTTTTTGTATACCTCGTAACTGACTTTGACCAGACCCATCTCCGCGTATTTCGGTTCTTTGCTCAGTTGCGTGCGCACGGTATAGATGGTATCGCCGATGAAAACCGGCTTGATGAAGCGCAGCTTGTCATAGCCGTAGCTGAAGGTGTGAATGTTGTTATGCGCCATCAAGCCTAAGCCGATGCTGAAAACCATCGAACCGGCCACCAAGCGCTTGTCGAAGATGCCCTCGTCGCGCGCGAAAATCTCATCGGCGACATAAGGGTGCATATCGAGCACGATGGCGTTGAAGATCATGCACTCGCCTTCGGCCAGCGTGCGCCGTATCGATTTGATCTTGGCGCCAATCTCGAATTCCTCGTACATCCAGGTTTCGGTATTAAACAGGGGCAGGTCTTTGTGCATTTCAACTGGCGTGTTTTCCGGCATGATTGCCTCCTCAGCCGCTAATCTCAAATTCCGCCATGATACGTCCCGTGTCTTCGCCAATACGCGGCGCGCCTTTGGGGTTCTTCAAGATCTGCCCGTCAATGCGGATGGGGCAGCGCAGCGTGTCCAGTTTGACGGTTTCGCTGCGCGCGACCTCTTGGACCATATCGATCACCTCAAATCCCTCGTGCTGCAGCAGCCGATCCCAGGTCAGTACATCGGCGCACCAGATGTCTTTTGGCTCCAAGATGCCTAGCCAATGCGCTGTCGATTGTCCGCGCAGGTGCGCCACCAGATGCGCCTTGATTTCGTCTCGCTTTGTGAACCAGGTAGGCGGGTCGGGGTAAGCCAGCAGTGGCGGGCAATCCAGCAATTCGCCCAATACCGGGATCGAGCCCATCGCCAGCGCCAGATAACCGTCCGCCGTCTCATAAATGCCGTATGGCGCGGCCAAGTAGGCATGGGCGTTGTTAATCGTGCTGCGCTGCGGCAGTTTGCCGCCGTCGTTGAGGTGTGTGGTTAATACTTCGAATTGAAAATCGAGAATGGATTCCAGCAAGCTGACTTGCGCCAACCCGCCTTCGCCGGTCAGGCCGCGCCGTACCAGGCAAGCCAGGATGCCCTGAACCAAATGCGCGCCCGTGAATAGGTCCACCACCGCCAAGCCAAAGGGCGTCGGCGGCCGATCAGCATCGCCATTCAGCCAGACCAAGCCCGATATCGCTTGCAGCAGCAGGTCCTGCCCGGGTTTGTAGACCCAGACGCCTTCGTTGCCATAACCCGTGATCTCGCCGTAAACCAGGCGCGGATTGATGGCGCGAACAGCCTCGTAATCCAGCCCCAGGCGCGCCATCACGCCCGGGCGAAAATTCTGCACCAGCACATCGGCTCGGGCGATTAGCTCGTGCACCCGCGCCAGATCGGCCGGATCTTTCAAATTGGCGGCGAAGCTTTCTTTGTTGCGGTTGATCGAATGAAAGAGGGTGCTTTCGCCGTCCAGCTCCAGCTCCGAGATATAGAGCTGACGGCACAGGTCGCCACCGTCGGGCCGCTCCACTTTGATCACCCGCGCGCCCAAATCGGCCAGGCGCAGCGCCGCCGAAGGGCCGGACAAAAATATGCTAAAATCGAGTACCAATAAACCTTCCAAAGGTCGCATAATGGCTATGTTCTCCCCCGTCACGCGCTGCGATTCTGTTTTGCTTGCAAAAACACTTTTTGTATGTAAAATATAGTCAGCAAAATCCGATCTGTCAAATCGAAATTCGCGGCCCGCCGCGGCGGGCGCAAGCCAGCGAGGAGGCACGCATGCTCAGAGTTGATACCCACCAGCATTTCTGGAACCTTGACGAAGTGGCCTATCCTTGGCTGGTGCCCGCTTATGGACCGATTTACCGCAATTTTGACGCCGCGGAATTGGCGCCGCAGTTGGCGGCATGCGGCGTCGACAAGACAGTCATCGTGCAAGCGATGGATTCCTACGCCGATACCGACTCGATGTTGACGATCGCCGCGGCAGAAGACTGGGTGGCTGGCGTGGTCGGCTGGGCGCCGCTGCATGATCCCGCAGAGGCTGACAGAAAGTTGGATGAATATGCGCGCAACCCCTATTTCAAAGGCATACGCCATTTGATTCACGAAGAGGGCAATCCCGATTGGGTCATCCAGAAACAGGTGATCGAAGGCTTGCAGTTGCTGGCGGACCGCGGCTTGACCTTTGATGTGGTGGCGGTCTTCCCCAATCACCTCAAGCATGTGCCGGCGCTGGCCGAGCAAGTGCCAGAGCTTAAGCTGGTCATCGATCACCTGGCGAAGCCGCCGCTGGACGGAGCCGACCGCGCGGTCTGGCGCGAACAGATGGCGGCCGCGGCCGAAAGCCCGAATGTCTATGCGAAATTATCTGGCTTGAATACCGTTACGCCCGATTTCGAAAACTGGACCTACGAAGATATCAAACCGCATATCGACTTCGCCATCGAGCAATTCGGCCATGAGCGGCTCATGTTCGGCAGCGATTGGCCCGTCGCGGTGCTGGCCGGCGATTATGCCAAGGTCTGGGACGAAACCAACAAAGCCATCGCCGACTTGTCCGAAGCGGAAAAGGATGCTTTGCTTGGTGGTACGGCGAACAGTTTTTATGGACTTAGCTTGTAAGCCAGGGACTTAAGCGGTCGCTGGAGGGCGCGCAGCTTCCGCCCGCCCCTCGGGTATTTCAAGCCGTCCTTCAATACGGGACTATACAGCAAGGGTCACTAGAGAGACGTTTCTTCACCAAAATACACCACTGAAATATGACATTTTATGCTTTTCTCTGCGCTCTCTGCGTACTCTGTAGTTAATTTTCAGTTTAGATCCCCGACATTTCATCCTCCAACATTTTGATGCAATCGCCCTGCTGCCTGCCGCTCTTGTCAATTACGAATATGCCAGCGCGGTCCCGCCTTGCGCGCTGGACGCATAAGCCGCTTCCACAGTCGCCATGGTTTCGATGGCGTCTTCAACCGATGTCGGCAGAACATCCGCCTCGCCATTGACGTAGCGCATCAAGCTGGCCATAGTCCCGATGAATGCTTCCGGGAACCAGGAGCCATTGATTTCCAGCGACTGCCACTCAGGCTGTCTTTCGCCATCCAGCAAAACGTATTCGAAGCGGTCCGGCACGCCGTCCGGGTAATTCATATTCAGTCCGGCGCGGATCTGGATGGCTCCCTTGTTGCCTTCGAACTTGACATAGGATTGCTGCTTTTCCGGTCCGTAGGCGTGGCTGTGGTTTGTCATCACGTTGACGCGCGGGTTCTCGCCGTAATCCATGATAATCATCGAGCGGACGCCGCCTTTCAACTCCGGCGCCGATGGATGGCTCAGCGTCTTGGCGTATACCGATGCCGGACTGCCACAGAAGGACCGTACCAGATCGACATAATGGATGCTGTGATAGAGGATTTCGACGCGGGGCAGGGGGAAGAGGAAGCCCCATAGATGCCAGGGCGTATTGCACTGCACGCGGAATTCCATATCGCAAAGCTCGCCAATCAAGCCCTGACTTATCATGTCGCGCGCGGCGATGATAAAGGGCGCGAAGCGCAATTGGAAATTGATGGCCGCCAGCAAGTTCCTTGCGCGGCAAAGGTCGAGGATCTCCCGCGCCTGCGCCATGTCTTCGCCCATGGGCTTTTGAATGAGCACGGCGCGCCCCGTTGGAATCTGGCGCAAGATGTCGCTGATCGCGCTGCCCGGCACAGCGACATCAAAGACAGCGTTTTCCGGCGCCTTATCAATCGCTTCGCCGAGTGATGGGTAAATCAGCGGGATGGAGAACTTGTCCTTCATCATAGCGGCGCGCTCGGCGTCGATGTCGAAGCCGCCGACCACCTCGAAACCCGCGCTGCGATAAGCCGGGTAATGGGCGTCGTGCGCGATGCCGCCCAAGCCGATGCTCACGATCGGCGGCGGATCTTCTGGCAAGAGCGCTTTTTGTCGAACACTGAATGGAGGCATGGCATTTCCCTTCTTATTTCAAATCCCTTGCTCGGGCAAGGAACCGGCTTGTTTCTGTGACAGCGCGGCAAGCTTATGCGCCGAGCGGCTGTTGGACTGTATTCAGACTGGGTTCGCCATCAGGTAGGGCTGCTCCGCTACATATCTCAAGCCGGCGCGTTCGTTGATCTGGCGCGCGCAATGGCGCAGCGCCGCGACTACTTTGTGCGGCTCGCTGCTTTGACGCGTCGCCGTCAATTGCGTGACGGCAAGCGCCGCTGTTACCCCAACATCCGGGTTGCCGACTAAGACGGCAGTATCCTTCAAGCCGATGAAGGATTCGTCCACGGCGCTGGAGAGGCCGCTGCGGCGAATATCCGCGATGCGCCGCCAAAAGAGCGCGCGTTCTTCAGCGCTCATAGCGCAGTAGTCGGGGTCCTGTTCAAGTGTCATTTCGATGCTGCTATCGCGCAGAGCCGCAAGCAATATGCGCCCCGAAACCGTCCGCGTTAGCGGGAAGGTCGCGCCGACCGAGACCATGATCTGCACCTGCTCCGGGCTTTCCACCTGCCCGACCACCAGCAGCTGCCGCTGCTGCATAATGCTGATATGGCAAGATTCGCGAATCGTCCATGCCAGTTCTTGCATCGGCAAATTGGCCACTTGCAGCAGATGTTCCAGCGGCGAATGTCGGTTCACCAGCTCAAAGAGCTTGAGCGTCAGCATGTATTTGCCCGAGACATCATCCTTGATGACAAAACCGCTTTCCGCCAGGCAGGTCATGGTGCGGAAGAGTTGGCTGGTGCTGTTTTCGGTCTTTTCCGAAATCTGGGATAGCGAAAGCGGCTCGGAAGCCTCGGCCAGCAATTCCAGAACAGCCAAGCCTTTTTCCAAAGCCGGGACACTGTAATTTGGCGCCGTTTTACTCTCATTCATTGTTGATGACCGCCGCTGCGCGGATTGCCTTTGCTGCCGAATCAAGCGCTGTCCGCGCCTTGCTTGCGTTGGACCAGATACAAATGCTGGCAAGCCAGCACGATCTTGTCGTGCTGGTTGTAGACTTCGACTTGCTCAATCATAAACCCGTGATCGGGGCGCTTGGGATAATCGCGCTTTTCGCTGATGGTCGCCTTGACCGTGATGGTATCGCTGATGAATACGGGCCGAATGAAACGGACGCGGTCGTAACCGTAGGAGAAGGCGACGGGATTGATCTCGTTGGCTGTCATGCCGATGGCCACGCACAGGATCAAGGTGCCATGGGCGACGCGCTCTTTGAATACCTGGGTCTTCACCCACTCGGCGTCCATGTGGTGCGGGAAGAAATCCCCGGTTTGCCCGGCATGCAGCACGATGTCGGCTTCGGTGATGGTTCTGCCGAAGGTCTCGCGGCTTTCCCCGATCAGATACTCTTCAAAATATGTGGTCTTTATCATCAGCGCTTCCTGTCTCTTTCTCTAGGGACGAAATCGTGTGGACGGCGCAGGCGGGCGACTCAGCGAGTCGCCCCTACAATTTCTTAGATTTATGCGATATTTGACACATAACAGTATTTGTAGGGGCGAGCCTTGGCTCGCCCAACGTGAATTGAATCCTACAGATTGTGCGACTGACGGTCAGTGTCTACGCGCAGTACCATGTCGCCCGAAATCTGTATCGGCGCGCCGGTTGACAAGGCGCAGCACACTGACTATATTTTGCATATAAAACTGACTTTTGCAAGCAAAAACGCTCGCTACTCCAGGGGGCGGCTCGTTCAAGGCGATTGGACTGACAAGGGGCGACAAATGACGACCAGTTTACGCGGCATCACCTGGAATCACTCGCGCGGCTTTGTATCGGTAGTGGCGACTGCGCAGCGCTTCTGCGAAACGCGCCCGGGCTTGGAAATCGTCTGGGAGAAGCGCTCCTTGCAGGATTTCGCCGATGCGCCGATTCAAGGCTTGGCCGAGGACTATGACTTGCTGGTGATCGACCATCCCTGGGCGGGTTACGCGGCTCACAGCCAGGTCTTGGCGCCATTGCAGGAGATTATCCCGGGCGATTACCTGGCGGATCAGGCGCGCCACTCGGTCGGGCATTCCCATGCCAGTTACATTTTCGACGGCAATCAATGCGCCTTGGCGATTGACGCCGCCACGCCTGTGGCTTCCTATCGGGCCGATTTGCTCGCGCGTTACGACCTGGCTAAGCCGGAAACTTGGAGCGACCTGCTGGCGCTGGCGCGGCAGGACCGGGTCATTATGCCCGGCATCGAAATAGATACGCTGATGAATTTCTACATGCTCTGCGCCACCCAGGGACAAGCGCCCTTTGTCGACGACGAATGGGCGGTATCCGATGAGCTGAGCTTGCGCGCCCTGGAGCAATTGCGCGAACTCGCCAGTCTGTGCCCGCGGGAAATCTTCAGCTGGAACCCGATTGCTGTTTACGAAGCGCTTTCGCGGCGCGAAGATTACGTTTACTGCCCATTTGCCTACGGTTACTCCAATTATTCGCGCGCCGGCTATTCGGACAATGTGCTGGTTTTTGATGACATGGTTGATATCGACGGCCAGGGGCGCTGCCAAAGTACGCTGGGCGGCACTGGGCTGGCGATTTCCACGAGCTGCAAATCGTTGGAAATCGCGCGCGATTATGCCATGTACAGCGCCAGCCCGGTCATCCAACGGACGCTATTCTTCGAGAATGGGGGCCAGCCCGGCCACCGCAGCGCCTGGGTCGACGACGAGGTTAATCGCCGCAGCCGCGACTATTTCCGCAATACCTTGCCCGCGCTAGACCGAGCTTACCTGCGGCCGAGATTTCCCGGCTATTTGCATTTTCAGGATCATGCCGGCGCGCCCATCCGCCAGTATATGATGGGAGGAGGCGCCGGCGCGCAAGTCCTCGCCGAGTTGAAGCGGCTGTTTCAAGAAGCGAAGGAACTCTATGCTTGAGCGCTGGATACGGCTAGAGGCCGATGTCCTCGTTCCAAAGCCCGGGCTTGTCGCGAATGAAATCTTGCATCAGCCGGTAGCATGATTCGTCATCAAGCTGAATCAAATGCACGCCGCGAGCGCTGAGGTAATCCTCGGGACCCTGAAAACTGCGGTTTTCGCCGATGACGACTGTCGGGATCTGGTATAGCAGGATAGCGCCGCTGCACATATCGCAGGGCGACAGCGTGCTATACAAGGTCGCCCGCTGATAATCGCGCGCGCTGAGGCGCCCGGCGTTTTCCAGGCAATCCATTTCGGCATGAAGCACAGGGCTGCCGCGTTGCACCCGTCGGTTGCGACCGCGGCCGACTATCGCGCCGTCGAGAACCAGGACCGAACCGATTGGGATGCCGCCTTCTCCCAGTCCTTGCTTCGCTTCGGCAAGCGCCGCCGCCAGGAATGGATCCATTTCTTCGCCCTCCGTTTTTTCCACGGACTATCCACGGTCTATTCAGCAATCGAATGGCGCGGACATGTCTGCTTCACAATGCGATCTCCCTGACCCCCGACAGCGCTTCATCCAAGCGCCGCTGCCATTCGCTCGCGCGCTGCGCGGGTATTTCGGCGCAGCCGACGTACTCCAGCGCGAAAGACGCGGCCGCCGCGCCATAACAGCCGGCCCTCGCCAGGTCTCGCTCCCGGTTCCAGCCGACGACGAAGCCGCCGCAGTAGGTATTGCCGGCGCCGGTCTGGTCCAGCAAGCGCTCCACGTCGATAGCTGGAATGGCATAAGCTTTGCCGTGCCCTTGCCGCGCCACCAGCGAGCCAAGCTCGCCCATGCGCAAGGCGGCGATTTTGCAGCCGTCAGCCAGCATGCGCCGCATCAGCTCGGCTGCGTCATCGACACCGTACATGGTTTGCGCTTCGTGCAGATTGGGCGAAACGATGTCGGCTTGGGGCATGCCACTGAGGAATGCCTCGTGGTCGCCACTGAGCATGAAGACGCGCACCGGTTCCCAAAGCAGCGTCGCGCGCGGGAAGCGCCGCCGCCAAGCCGACACATGCGCCGCCCCCCGCAGCAATGTCAAGCCCCCCGCGTCGGCGAAGGGGATTTGCGGGCTGTCCGCGTCCGGTCCATACATGAATGGCTCGACGACATCGACGCGGAAGATCTCGTTGCGAACGCCGTTCCATTCGAAGATCTGCCAGCCGCGCAGCTGCGGATGACGGGTCCAAGCCAGACCCGATGTATCGAAATCCTTTTCCAGCCGCGTGCGGATATCCAGCGGCAGGTCCTCGCCGACCATGCCGACTAAAGCGGGCCGCGCGCCCGCCAGCGCCATGCCATAAGCGGCATGGGCGCCGCCGCCGCCCAGAACACCCATGCTGGTGCGTCCATCGGGATATACGATGTCGTCGATGATGACGCTGCCGACGGCGATGAACTCGGGCGCGGACATGATGGTTTAGCGGTTCACTTCGGTGATTCTGTGGCTGGAATAGATCTGGCTGGCGCCATTCGCCCAGGGGACCTTCCGTCCGCCCTCGAAATCCCGGAAATAGGGCGAGCCCAGCGCCGCCGCGCGGGCTGCAGAAAATAGCTCGCCCGGGATGCTGTAGACAATTGAAGCGTAGCGCTCCGGTATCGGCCGCGGTATCCGCAGGGTGGTATCGACATATTGCCGGATCTCGCTCGCGTCCGCGGTCGATACCAAGGCGATCGGGCGGGAGATGCTGCGCGCCGCGCGCGCCACTTCCGCCATGCGGTCGGCGTCGAATTGATTTGCGGAAAGCAAAATCAGCGCGGTATCGGCGTCAGCCGCGAAGTACTGTAAGTGCGACCATTCTTCGGTCTCTTGCGCCAAAGCGGGGTCGCCGCTGGCTTCCAGGACTTTCGCCGCGCTGAACATGGCCACGCCATAGAGCGGTCCCGCGCCGACAAATTCGAAGAGCTTCGCTCCCCGCCAGCGCTCAACCAACTCGTCGACGATCGGTTCGCAGACTTGGATGGTCTCTTCAACCGCGTCCGCCAATTCTGCGATGGCGCGGCGTTCGGCATCGGCGTCAGCGGTGGTGAGCGCGCCGCGCACCTCGGCGATGCGCAGCGCCGCCAGCAGCAGGGCGATCTGCGAAGCCAGGTAGGAGCGGATGCCGGGGACAATCATGCCAGCCAATTCATCGGGCAGGGGCGGCACGGCGGTTTCGAAGACCGTCTCGGCTACCGCCCCCAAGGGACCGCCGGGATTGCCGGTCAGCGCCACGGTCCTTGCGCCGGCTTTGCGCGCCAGATCCATCGCTTCAATCGTGCGGCTGACTTCGCCGGAGACCGAAACGCAGATGACCAGATTGGTCCGTGGGCCGGTAGCGGGCAGGTAGCCGGCGGTATAGCGGCTGAAGGGCAAGGAGCTGAGCGCTTGCGTCGGCAGGCCCGTCAACTGATGAAAAGCCAGCTCGGCGCCCACCGGCGCGTGATGGCTGTCGCCGCAGCCGACCAGATAGATGCGCTTGGCCGAGGTGCAGGTCTCGAAGTCGAAGGCGCGGCGGGCAGAGGCGTCGAAGGGACCTGCGATGTCGCGGATGAGATCGGGCAGCGTGTCGATTTGCTGGTGCATGGGGCTGCGGTCGAGCATGTGGGTTGTCCTTATTGATTTAGATTGCTAAACGTGCATAAGAACATTATACTTTCTGCGAGTGGAAAAAGGAAAAAATGATGGCAGATCTCAATTTCAAAAATCGTACTCTGTTTCACGGTGACAATCTGCGATTCTTGCGTGCTTTAAACACAGAAACTGTCGATTTAATCGCAACAGATCCTCCATTCAAGAAAGGCAAGGATTTCCACGCTACACCGTCCAGCTTGGCTTCTGGTGGAAAATTTCAGGACAGATGGTCGTGGGACAAGGATGTTTACCCGGAATGGATTGACAAGATATCGGATGATTTTCCGCGCGTTATGAATGTCATCAACGGTTCAAGGTCGAGTTATGGTGATGATATGGGGGCATTTCTCTGTTTTATGGCTGTTCGTCTACTTGAAATGCATCGTGTACTGCAGCCCACAGGCAGCATATATCTCCACTGCGATCATACCGCCAGCCATTATCTTAAAGAGTTGATGGACGCCATTTTTGGACATAAGAACTTTCGCAATGAAATAATCTGGGCATATAACACTGGCGGGAATTCTGACCGCTGGTTTGGCCGCAAACATGATGTCTTGCTATTCTATTCAAAAACGGATGATTACACGTTTAACACGCAAAGAGAAAAATCTTATACGCGAACATTACCGGAGCCGCACACTAATAGTGGAAAAAAACTTAATGTTCTGCGCGATGATAAATGCGAACTGTGCGAGGTTGGTCATCCTGGACAAAAATATCGAATGGTAAAGATGCGGGATGTATGGACGGATATCAAACCACTATTCCGAAATGACGAAGAACGTTACGGTTGGCCTACGCAGAAACCTTTAGCGTTATATCGACGCATTATCCAGACATCTTCAAATGAAGGCGATGTAGTGTTAGACCCATTTTGTGGCTGCGCCACTACTCCTGTAGCAGCGGAACACTTGGGACGTCAGTGGGTGGGAATCGACCTTTGGGATGATGCTTTCAAAGCAGTAATAGAACGAATGGAGAAAGAGTATTTGTCGCTGGATGGAGTAACAAGCCGAATGTTTTGCGAAGACAACTTTATTCATGAGACTGTTCCACCGGATCGTACAGATAATGGCGAAGAAGCTGTTCCCTTTCTTTATCTAAAAGTTCAACGCCCACTTGAGCCTTGGCAGCGTTTGAGACGCGAGCAGATGGTCAATATGCTTGCATTGGCTCAAAACTCCAACGGTGGGGTGATTTGCGCAGGTTGTGGTCGCGTGCTTGAAGTAGAGTTTATGGAACTTGATCATATTCAGCCAAGAGCGGAAGGCGGCGATAATTATATTACCAATCGTATCCTTCTGTGTAGTCCCTGCAATCGGCGAAAAAGAGAGAATCTGACGTTGCGTGGCTTAGTCAACGAGAACAAAAAGAAAAAAGTGGGTTGGATGAAGGCTGAAGGTCTGGCGAGGATGGCGCGTGAATCGGCACTTCAAAGAGCTGATTGGGTTCGTGACAATTTCGATACGAAAGAATGTCAAGATTTTATTCGTGGCAAGATTGACGCTTTGCCATCACTGTTCTGACAACAGGCATTTTTTCCTATGGTCTATAGTCAATCCGCACTTGTTTAACCGAGAAGTTTAAGAGTATACACACTCACCCACCTCACCCCCGCCGCCAGATCCCCCAGCGCCACCGTCTCCTCAGTTGTATGCGCATTCTCCAGCACGACGCCGATCAAACCCAGGCAGCGCGCGTTCAAGCTGAACAGCATATCGTCGCTGCGCGACACATAGCCGTAATTGAGCTTGACCGTGCCGTGCCGCAACTGATTGACTTCATCCGCCAAGTCCGTCGCCAGCGCCTGATAATCCAGCGGGACGACCGAGCCGCGCCCATAACCGGAGACAAAGGCGTGCGACGCGCCGATTCCCGGCGTATGACCGGTCGACGCGTCGACATTGTGCGCGTCGATATTGATGAAACCCAGGCGCGGCGGCGGCAGAGCATGCGCCAGGCGCGACGTGCCTTGCCCGAACAAGCCAATCGGCGGTCCTTCTTCCTGGTCGGTGAAAGCGAAAATGATCTTAGTCCTCCGCGCGGCGAAATCATCGGCGAGCGCGCTCAAAGCGCGCGCCGAGAGCAAAGCCGTCAAGACGCCGCTGGCGTTGTCCAGCCCCGTGCCGACGATTCGCCCGCCATCAAGGCGCGCTTCCGCAGCCATCAATACCGTGTCGCCCCAGGCTAACGCGCCGCTCTCGACAGCGAAGTGGATTTGCCGCTCGTCATTGACCATGCTGAATTGCAATTCGCCCTCGGCCACGGTCTCGATTCGACCATCCAGGAAACGAACTGCTCTGGCGCGGCAGCGATACTGCGGATGCGGGACACGTATCGCGCAGAGCGGATAGAGCGTGGCATCAGCCAGATTCAAGACCCGGAACGAGGGCCGGTCCATGTGCGCCGTGATGAGCAAATCGGCCACTGCGGATTCCGCACCGATCTCGAGCGCCAGATTGCCCGTCGCGCGGATGCGCGGCTCCGCCGAGAGCGACAAACCCAGTTCAGCGGCGATATCCGCGATGACCTCGCCCACCGCGCCGGGCAGGGCGGCGCCGCTGTTGGGCGCGGGCGCGGCCAAGAGACGCTTCAAATAGCTGTATATCGCTGGGTCGGAATAGACTGGATCGTTTTCTATCTGCGTCAGCAAGTTTGCGGCGGTCATGGCAGCGCCCTTCAGGCTCGAGAGAGCGCGTCGACGAACAGGGCATGCACGCCATCGGTATCCAGGGCTTGCACGACATGGACATTGGGCGCTTTGCCACTCATGTGATTGTAGTCTATGACCGTTTGCCCGCGCGTATGCTGACCGTTCAGCTCGACGGTGACGAAGAACTTGCCGCTCTGTCGTATCAAGCCCGGCTGCAGCGTGACCGCCATCGCCAATGGATCCGGCAGCAAATAGGCCGGTCGACTGTAAGTTTCTTGCAGGCGCTGCGCCGTTTGCTTGGAGATTTTGTCGAAGAAGCGCCCGTTGACTGTGTCGATGGCGCAAAGCGCGTTGAACTTGTCCCAGGTGAAGCCATGCGCCAGCGTCGTCTCCCAGCTGAGCATGGTCGATTCCGCAAAAGCCTCCAGCATGATATAAGCCGCTTCCGGATCGGTGTAAATATTGTATTCGGCGGTCAAGTTGGGCGTATTGCCATGCGCCGCGATGGTGCCGCCCATGAAGACAAATTGCTTGATGCGCCCGGGAAATTCGGGATCGAGGCGGATGGCGGCGGCGATATTGGTCAAGGGACCCAGCGCGATCAAGGTCAGCTCGCCCGCGTATTCGCGCGAAAGCCGCAATAGCGCCAGTACCGCGTGCTCTGCTTCAAGCGAGCGCGTCAAGGGCGGTCGGTCGCGGAAGTCGCCCAAGCCATCGCCGCCGTGGAACTCAGCCGCGTCTTCCCAGGGTTGGACCAGCGGACGGTCGATGCCGGCATAAACCGGCGCGTCTTTGTTCATGATCTCAAGGATGGTCAGCACATTGGGATTGACCTGTCGGATATGCACGTTGCCGGTCAAGGTGGTGATGGCCAGCACGTCCACCGTCGGCTGGGCCAGCGCCAGCATGATCGCCTGCGCGTCGTCGACGCCGGCGTCGGTATCAATGATCATTTTCATGATGATTCAGCTTTCCTTATGTTATGCCTTTCCAGCTTAATATAGCACAGCCGAACATCCCGCCATATATTTGCCGAGATTATAACCGGCTGGGATCTGAAACAGATTTGTTTACTGAGCGTTTCCCTAGAATGCACTAGATTGACTTGATTTCGTCGATACCCCGTCTTTCAATGGGGATGATGGCGACTGTATGGGGAAATCGAAATGTTCAAAGGACTTGCTTGGATTGCGTTCATGGTTGATCTGTTCATTGTATTGTTGACGGCGCGCGCGCAGGACGATCCGCCTAATCGAACAAGCGTGGCGCAGGAATCCGGCAGTGACGCGCTTGCGGCGAGCGAGTTTGGTGAAGGTCTTGTCAGTTTTGTGGCGACGGTAAAGAAGCTTGGCGCCGGCGGCAGCATACCAAAGCCAAAGATGCGCATATCGGGGCGGCAGTCAGGGGATGCTGTCTCGGATATCGCCTGGAGCGTCGAAGCAGCCAAGGGCGCTTGGAGTTTTAGCGGAAGCGCGTCGAAAGACCTGCAGAAAACCAGAAGGTTTAATTGGTCTGGATCCTTCTGGTTCAAATGGTTGGGCCTATTCCCGACCCAAGCCAGCGGCCTCAAAGGCAACTGCAACTATTGATCGCGCTGATTCACGGGCATTGTCTTGGTCAGCGCCCTTGTCTATGAACAGCGCATGAGCAGACCTAGAGCCTTCACTGAGAAAACCGCCGCCTCGCCATGAACCTGTGTTAGCCTGCAAAATGCGAATCTGCGCCAGACAAGTGCAACCGGAAGACATAAGCATGTTGAAGAAAAGCCTATGTACGCTGCTAATCGCATCTGCTTTGGCAATTACCGCATGCGCTCAAGATGGCGCGCCGGCCGCGAGTGAGCTGGCAGCTGCGGGACCCACCTTGCCAAGCACCAAATCGACTTCATGCACGGCAGCTGGCGACGGCGCAAGCGTCACGGGAAAAGCCACAGCAACCATTTCCAACGGGAAAGTTACATCGGTCAGCAGCAAGGTTAGCGCTACATCGACGAGCTTTCCCCATGGGCTTGGCAGGGAACGAGCGCGCAGCGGGATATCTGGCGACAACAAAGCCTGGCTCACGGTTGAATATCGGGAATACTGGTTCGGCTTACCCATCGGCAACAGAAGTTGTACCGCCTGGATACGTCCTTAATTCAGCGAACGGCCGCCCGAATTAAAGCGCAAGGCGGCTTAGAGCCTGTCCGATTGGACAGGCTTGTCAGTTGAGGGTCCATTCATGATGAGCCCTGCTTGAAACTCCGCTTAGCGTTCGGTAAGGAATTCCCCAAAAGCCACAAACTTGCGTTAGAGTGGGAACGTACTGTCTGCTGTCGAGGAAGGAGCGTCTCCATGAGCCAGGAATACCATCTTGTTCAAACCCTGTCGCTAATCTCCCTGCTGCACTTGCCCCTGGGCATACTGACCTTCTTATGGATCTATCCCAAAACAGAAACCAGCCGGAACTTGATATTCTGGGGGGTCATTATCTGGTTTCTGCCGGTGCTGGGGTCCATCGTCGCTTTATCGCGGCTTCGCCCGTTGACTCCGCCACGGAAATCCAAGAGATAGTCTGCGCTTTCAGGGTTCGAATGACGCGCTCCCTGTGCGTCACAGGCGCCAAATTGTCATATCACCTTGCCGCCTGTCTATTGAGACGGGCGGTTCTATCTTTGCAAATGGACTTGTCAGAACTTGCTTGACGACATTTATTGGGGTAGCGCGCGCATGTCGGCTGAATCGGAAATTTCTAAGCGGGAAAAGAGCCTTCATCCATTTTCTCCATGTGCGCGGCGTCCTTGTCGCTTGCGATTGATATTTACCGACTTCGCAGCGCGACGGTTTTCGACTCAGCAAGGTTTTGCCGATTCCGACCAAACGTGGGTATAATAAGCTCATCAGAATCGCATCTGATAAAACCCATATATTAGTGGAGGAATCAAATGAGAAAGCTAAGTTTTCTGCTTGTAGTAGCGCTGGTGTTTTTGACGGCCTTCGCTGCCTTCGCCCAGGACGAGCCGCTGCGCGTCGTTTCCGTCATTAACGGGACTCTCGGCGACAAGTCCTTCTTCGATAGCGCGCAGCGCGGCATGGACGCTATTGCCGACGAGTACGATATCGAGACCGATACCGTCGAACTCGGCATTGACCCCGCCAATTGGGAACCGGGCTTGTTGGATGTCATGTCCGATACCGATTCCTACGACATCTTGATCGCCGGCACCTTCCAGATGATCGACTTCATGGCTGCCAATGCCCACAACTATCCCGACAAGCTCTTCATGTTCTATGACGCTCCCATGCCCTACGACAATCCCGACGCCTGCGTTGAAGGCTGCGCCAATGTCTATTCGATGACTTACGCCCAGAATCAGGGCTCCTTCCTGGCTGGCGTTTACGCCGCTGCCGTCACCATGAGCGGGATTGATGGCACGAACGACGCTCCGACCATCGGCGCCGTCGGCGGCCAGCAAATTCCAGTCATCGACGACTTCATCGTCGGTTACGAGCAGGGCGCTTGCTTGGTTAATCCGGATACCGTGAGCATCGTTCAATACGCCGGCAGCTGGAACGACCCGGCCCGCGGCAAGGAAATCACCTTGGCCATGTACGAGCAGGGCGCTGATATCGTCTTCCAGATCGCCGGCGGCACCGGCGTCGGCGTCTTTGAAGCGGCGCACGAACAAGAGCGTTACGCCATCGGCGTCGATTCCGACCAGGCGGCGATCGTGGCCGAGACCGATCCCGACCAAGCCGAGCGCATCTTGACCAGCATGCTCAAGAATGTCGATAACTCGATCTTCCGCGCCATTACCCTGCACCTGGAGGGCGAGCTGCCCTACGGCTCGACCGAGAGCCTGGGCATCCCCGAAGGCGGCGTGGGCTTGGCAAAGAATGAATTCTACGATATGGCCACGTCCGAGGACATCAAAGCCATGGTAGAGGCTGCCGAAGCCGCTGTCGTCAATGGCGACATTGAAGTGCAGACCGTCTTCACCAGCGAGGATATGATGGCTGCGGTTGGCGCGGCTTGCGCCGATATGCCGACAGCTGGCATGGGCATGGACGACCTGATGATGGACGATATGTAGGTAATAGTATTAACGGAGCTAGGGCTGGTCCGCCTAGGTTGACCAGCCCTTGTAGCTCTAAACTCGATATGGCTGCATCGCTGCATTGCGCAAATGAGAACTGTAAAGTCGCTTATCGGGTCATTTGCGGCGACAGCGCGGTCAAACTTTTGGAAGTTGAGCCCAACTCAATTGACTTGGTTGTGACGTCGCCACCCTATTTTCAGCAGCGAGAATATGCTGCGGAAGGCATGGGGAACGAGGAAACGGTCGAAGAATATATTGACAGCCTGCTGGTAGTTTTTGCCAGAATAGTACGCGTCATGAAGCCAACTGGCAACATTGTCTATAACTTGGGTGACAAAATAATTGATGGCAGTGCGCAGTTAATCCCCTATCAATTTGCGCTCAAAGTTCTTAAGAATTTCGACCTTCGATTGGTGAACGATATAACATGGGTCAAATCCAACCCAACACCTCACCAATTTTCCCGCCGGCTTGTCGCGAGTACCGAGCCATTTTTCCATTTTGCGCTCGGTAGAGATTACTATTATGACCGCAGCGCCTTTTTGCCGACAGCACGCAAGAAACGTTCAAAGCCAAGTGACAAGTTAGGCGTGCGCTATCGAGAGCTAATCGAAGAATCCGATCTTAGCGAAGATCAAAAAATACAGGCTCATAATGCCCTTGATGAGGTTATTCTCGAAGTCCACACAGGCAAGATTCACAGCTTTCGGATGAAGATTCGCGGTATTCATGCGCCGGCTTATGGCGGACAAGAGGGCGGGCGCAAAATGCGAATGGAGCGTTATGGCTTTACAATTATTCGGATTTCGGGAGAGAGGCTCAAGCGGGATGTGATAGAGACACCGGTTGAGAGTTTGCCGGGGAATGGGCACCCAGCGATATTCCCTGTTGCTGTGGTAAGGGAACTAATTCGCCTTCTCAGTCCCAAGGGTGGCTTAATTCTGGATCCCTATCTTGGCAGCGGGTCTACAGCAGTGGCGGCTCTGTTGGAACGCCGCAACGCTGTGGGAATAGACATCAGTAAAGAATACTGTATCTCGGCAGAGCTTCGTCTTCGCGAGACCACTGAATTGTTGCAAACGCCAATACAGGAGCGTCTAATTTGATTGAGGAGATGGGGGGACGGGAGATTTTGGAGGTGACTTATCAAGAAGCTTTGGCTTCTTATCAAACAGATGATTCGACGCCAGGCATTTCTGAAGCGGAGCAGGATTTTCTTTCGGTAGTCGTTATGAATCAAGAGAAAAGAAAGGCGGTTGTAGCAGTGCTCGTGACCTTGCTGCTTAAGAAAATGTTATGCTCGGATCAAGACATTAGGCTGCACCGCGCGGAATTCGATGACGGTTTCAGTGGTCGCAGGCTTGACACGCAAATCGTTACACCTTTCCTTCGATCCAAGCAGTTCCCAAGTATGAGCGAGTCGGGTTGGTTGACGCGCTCCTTTGAGCAATCACATCCATATAATTTCGATTATCCGGGCAATATCACGCCCAGGGATCTGAAGCACGCTTTTTTGTATTTGGTTGATGTGGCACAGATTGGTGGCGCGGACAAAGCGCAATTCTTAATGCTCAGGTTGTTCATTGGCTTAATAGAGGCGAGGGACAAGAACACAAGTCTAAATCTTGCGCGCCCGGTAAATCTGTCTATTGCTGAGCTCGTAGATAGACTACAGCATCATCATGATGTAAAGAGGCCCGGGGCGGCTAGGTTACCAGTGTTAGCCGTTCACGCCATTTTGACTGTCCTCGCTAGAGAGACCGATCGATACCGCAACCGCAAACTACTACCACTTGAGGAACATACGACTGCCGATTCACGCTCGCAACTCATAGGCGACATAAATGTTGTCGATACCAATGGCGCTTTATTTGAGGGATACGAAATAAAACATAATGTACCGATATCTTCGGAATTGATTCAAACGTCCTTTGAAAAGCTGCGGACTACGCCCGCAAAGGTATTCTACATTCTTACGACGTTTTCGCATGCGAGCTACGACAAATTCCGACCTGACATAGATCAAGTTGCCCGCACTCACGGGTGTCAGCTGATTGTGAATGGAGTTGCCCGCACCCTACTTTACTACTTGCGGTTAATCGGTGAGACTCGTTCATTTGTTGACGCATATGTATCACATCTGGAAAAAGACTCAGCGATAACTTTCGAATTGAAAGAATCCTGGAATGATATTGCGGCAGGGGAATAACTAGAATTGACATGCCAATCATAGAAACCCAAAACGTCCACAAGATTTACCCCAACGGCGTACACGCCAACGATGACATCAGCTTCTCGGTCGAGCAAGGCGAGATCCACGCCCTAGTCGGCGAGAACGGCGCCGGCAAGTCCACCTTGATGAAGTTGCTCTACGGCTTGGAGCATCCCTCGTCGGGGCGCATTTTCATCCGCGAAAAACAAGTCGAAATCGGCAATCCCCAAGTCGCCATCGAACAGGGCATCGGCATGGTGCACCAGAACTTCATGCTGGTGGATTCCTTCACAGTGGCGCAGAACATCATCCTCAACCGCGAAACCAAACAGGGCATGTCCATCGATTTCCAGGCTGCTGTCACGGATACGATTGCGCTGTCGGAAGAATACGGTTTGGCTGTCAATCCCAATTCCAAAATTGAGGATATCCCGGTGGGCATGCGCCAGCGGGTAGAGATCCTCAAGGCGCTTTATCGCGGCGCCGAAATCCTGATACTCGATGAACCGACCGCTGTTTTGACGCCGAGCGAAACGCAAGATCTGTTTGCGGCCATTCGCAACTTGGTAGAGGGTGGCAAAACGGTCATCTTCATCACGCATAAGCTCAAGGAAGTGATCGAGATTTCCGACCGCGTCACGGTCATGCGCGACGCGCGTGTCATCGGCACGGTTAATACCGCCGAGACGGACGAGCGCGAATTGGCGCGCATGATGGTCGGGCGCGAGGTCTTCATGCAGGTCGATCGACCGGCCGTTAGGCGCGGCTTGCCCGTTTTGAATGTGCAAGACTTGACCTACGCCGACGACAGCGGTCATCAGTTGCTCAATCAGGTCAGTTTCAGCGTCTATGAAAACGAGATCCTGGGCATCGCTGGCGTGGAAGGCAATGGGCAGACCGAACTGGCTGAGGTCTTGACCGGCTTGCGTCCGCCCACCACCGGCGAAGCCTATATCAACAAAGAACAAATTCTGGGGCGCGGTCCCCGTTCCGTGCGCGAGCATCAAGTGGCGCATATCCCGGAAGACCGCTTGACCAACGGCGTCGCCCTAACGTCGTCCATTGACGACAACTTGATTATTGATCGTTATTATCGTGAACCATTTACCCGGCGGGGCTTGCTGGTTATCAAGTCCATCGTCGACAACGGGGCGAACTTGATCCGCGAGTTCAATATCATCGCGCCGGACGGCGCTATCCCGGTCAATGCGCTTTCCGGCGGGAATATGCAGAAAGTTGTTGTCGCCCGCGAATTGTCCTCGACGCCCAAGCTGCTCATCGCCGCCCAGCCCACCCGCGGCGTCGATATCGGCGCTATCGAGTTCATCCACCAGGAATTGGTCGATCAACGCACCGGCGGGCTTGCCATTCTGCTGATTTCGGCCGACCTGCAAGAAGTGATGAAGCTGTCCGACCGCATCATGGTGATGTACGAAGGCGAGATCGTCGGCATCTTCCCCAATGACGAAAGCCTGACCGAAGAGCGCATCGGCTACTATATGCTCGGCGCCGAGCGTCAAGCTGCGAAAGAAATGGAGCAGTACGCATGACAGCCATGAGGACCAATTTACTGCTGATAGTCGGCGGTTTGGCCGGCATCCTGGTCACGCTTTTCATTACCAACACCATGTTCGACGGCTCGATGGAAAAGATGACAGGCACCCCAACCTGGCAGAATATCCTGCTGGTCAATGTGCTGGTTGGCGCGTGCATCTTGCTCTTTGTCGTGGAATTGCGCCGGCAAGCCATTCGCGTTTTGCTCACGGTCATTGTGGCGCTTTTATTGGGTTTCATCGTCACCTTCGTCTTCAACCTCGACGCGGCTGATCGCTTCGCCAGCGGCGAGTTCCGCGCGCAGGTGGTTTCCGCTGCCGAGCCGGTGGAAAACGACGATGTCGACCTGGAATACAACAAGCGCCGGGGCGGGCATTTTAATAAACCGAACGTGGTCGCGCCTGTCAGCGAGATTGCCTGGACCTTTGCGGGCAGCGAAGGCGACATCGTCTCGCTGCTTGCCTACGCCAAAAACCGCCGTTCCGAGGTCGATGTGCTGGTCGAATTGCGCGCTGCATCCGGCGCGGTGCTGGCATCCGCCACTTCCGCCACCATGACGCAGGTAGACGATACATTCGACGATCTTGTCAGCGTGAAAGACGCCGTCATCGAAGGCTACGCGTTGCCGGCGGACGGCGTCTACACGCTGTATTCGCGCCCCGAAGAAATCGAGACGGGCACGGTGCTCTACGAAGCGATGAACCAGTCTCAGCTGGCTTTCGAGGCGCTACTGCTGGGACCGATCGAGCGCGTCAATCGCTGGGGCGTCTGGATACAGGACGCCATCACGCTGATCTTGCTGGGTCTGTCTTTCGCCATCGTCTTCCGCGCCCAGCAATTCAGTCTGGGCGCCGAAGGTCAGCTTTATTTCGGCGCATTGGTTTCCGGCATCATCGCGCTTAACTCCCCGCATATTCCGGGCATAATATTGATTCCCTTCATCATCTTGGCATCGGGCACGGCCGGCTTCATATACGGGCTGATACCCGGCGCGCTGAAAGCCTATCTCGGCGCCAATGAGCTGGTCTCGACGCTGATGCTCAACGTCATCGCCACACGCTTCTTCGAGATGGTGCTCAACTTCCAGCTTAAGCCGCCGGACGCGGGGTATGTGGCGTCTAGCAAATTCACCGAAAACGCGATTCTGCCAGTCATCGTGGAAAAGACACAGGTAACCGTCGGCGTCTTTGTGGTGGTCATCGTCATTTTCATCTCTTGGCTTTTGATCCGGCGCACGCCGCTCGGTTACGAAATTCGCATCATCGGCTCCAACCTCAAATTCGCCGATTACGGCGGCGTCAACTCGCGGCGGACGATCATGCTGGTGATGGCAATCAGCGGCATCGTGGCCGGTTTGGCGGGCATGCACCTGGCGACCGGCATCCATCGACAATTGATCTTGAATATCTCTTTCGCGCTGGCTTTTGAAGGGGTGGTGGTCGCCTTGCTGGCGCGCTTGAATGTGCTGGTGGTGCCCTTCACGGGTTTGCTGTACGCCTACTTGAGAGCCGGCGCGCAATTCATGGAGCGCGATGCCAACGTCAGCTTTGAAGTGGTGCGCATGATCCAAGCCATCATCATCTTGCTAATCACAGCCGAAGCCCTGGTTACTTTCTTCCAACAACGACAGAAACGCGCCGATATCGACGAAAGCGGGCACGCCGTGGCAGCCGTGGAGGGTAGCGATGTTTGACAACGTCATTGACGGCATTTTCAGCGCGGTATTTCTCGCCGCTATCCTGCGCGTGACCACGCCCATCCTCTTGCCATCGCTAGGCGCGCTCATCTCTGAAAAAGCCGGCGTGCTCAATATCGGCTTGGAAGGCATGATGCTGTCCTCAGCTTTCACAGGTGTGGTGGTCAGCGCCTATTCGCAAGACTGGTTCGGCGCGGAAACGGGCACGACGATCGGACCTTGGCTGGGGCTCTTGCTGGGCGTCTGCGTATCGCTGCTCCTGTCCTTCTTGCTCGCGCTCTTCCACCTGGATCTCAAAGGCGATTTATTCCTGTCCGGCATCGCGCTGAATATCTTCGGTTCCTCAGCTACTGTCGCCATCATGTTCGAGTTGACCGGCGACCGCGGCAATACCAGCACCTTGGCCAGCTTGCAGATGCCCTTCATTCAACTGCCGGAATTCATCAAGCAAATACCCATCATCGGCGGCTTCATCTTCGGCGTCTTTGACAATCAGAGCGTCATGACCTGGGTGGCTTTCATCGCGGTCTTCTTCGTGACGTTTTTTCTTTATCGCACGCCCTTTGGCATGCACTTGCGCGCGGTGGGCGAAAACCCCGAAGCGGCGGCATCGGTCGGCATCAACGTCAAACGCATCCGCTACCTGGCGCTGTTGATCAGCGGTTTCTTCGCCGGCTTGGGCGGCATCCACATGAGCATGGGTTATTTGCAGCTCTTCCAGCGCGATATGACGGCCGGTCGCGGTTTTATCGCGCTGGTTACGCCTTCGCTGGGTGGCGGCACACCGGCTGGCGCCATGATCGCCTCTTCGATTTTTGGCTTTTTCGACGCGCTGGGCATCCGCATCGGCTCGCTGGAAATCCCGTCGCAGTTGCCGCAGTCGATTCCCTATTTCGCGACTGTGCTGGCGCTGGTGATTTATGCGCTGCAGCGGCGCATCTCACAACGCGTGAGCGAGATGCGCACCGCTTCCGGCGCGGCCTTCGACGCCGCTTTCTGGCGCTCCATCCAACGCATCAGCATCTTGCACATGCTGCTGATGATGGTGGCGGTCATCGGTGTTGTAACCGGCGCCAGCATCTTGGCGGCGCCCAACGGCTTCGGCGGCGCGGATGGCGCGGCGCCGATGATAGGATTGCTGATTGGCGCCTTGTCCATCGCGCTCTTCCTCATCAGCCTGCCCTTCGTCAGAGATATCTTCAAGATTCAAGCGCGCTGGAAAGCCAGTTTGGCTGTGACGGTAGTCTCGCTGGGCATATATTTGACCTTGTTCCTGGCGCTCTTCTTCGAGCCGATCCTGGCGCTCGTCATCGGCTTGATCGCCGCCGGCGCGATTTGGCTGATTATCGGCGGCCGCGTGCTGATGCGGGGCTGAGTGAAAAGGCGAGCGAGAATGTCGGAGAAAAAGAAAAGATCGAGAGGGAATAATCGTTCGAGAATAAGTGGGAACACGGAGTTTCTGATATATATGGTTCTCCTGATTGTTCTCTCCATCTCCATTCCTATCTCTGTAACGCTATTGCTTTCTTCTATTCTCAGTCATAACCAGGCGGACCCAGATGATTCCTACCGATTCTGCCTGGCAACAGCAACCAGCGCTGAATGTGTTCGGAGGCCTGGTAGTATCCTGGGCAAGAAAATCAGCAAATCGCCGGATAAGTTGCTACGATATTTCGCCAGCATTCCAGAAAGAGTGCAACAGCAATGGCGTGTCTGGGTAATGGATGATGAACAATCAAAGACGATCGAAATGACGGTGGCGGAATTCTACTCGTGGATGGATAGCTACCGAGAGTCGCGCGTCGCGCATGAAAACTGACACGCTTCGCGGACTGTGCTGAAGGATCCGGACAAACCTCTGGGCTTGCTATTGCATGGTGCGTGGCGGAGCTGATATGATGTTTGTCCGCGGCCTTAACCTGTGTTATAGTTTGTATAGCAAACGGTATGGGTGGTGAATATGGAGTCGCTCTTAACCTCCGGCGCATTGCTGGAAATCCTGTCAGTACTGATCATCATCGTTCTCTTCGTTTGGCGGATGCCGTCCAAGGACGACATTCAAAAGCTCGATTCAAAATTTGAATCGTTTCGAAATGACGTGCAGGAGGATTTCCAGAGCGTCGATAATCGTTTCGAGAGTCAGCGCGTCGAATTCAATGCGAATTCCCAACGAGCGGACGCCAAAGTGGAGGACTTCCGCAAAGAAGTTACATCGGAGTTTCAGCGTGCGGATGCCAAAGTGGAGGACTTTCGCAAAGAAGTTACATCGGAGTTTCAGCGAGCGGACGCCAAAGTGGAGGACTTCCGCAAAGAAGTTACATCGGAGTTTCGACGGGTCGATGAGCAATTCGAGAAACAAGACGCCAAGCTTGATCGCCACCGCCTGGAAATCAAATCCGATATACAGCGCGTTGAAGACCGCACCGCCGAAGCGAACGAATTTCACGCCAAGAGCGTCGCCCTGCTAGACGGCATCCTGCGGCAGCTGCAAGAACGGCGCGAGCCGCTTTAGGCACTGCCCGGCAGACATGCAAAACAAAATCCTCGGTTGTCTTTACGGCCAAGCCCTCGGCGACGCCTTCGCCATGCCGGCGCAAGTCCACCCCGACGATACCGCGCGCAGCTTCGGCTGGCTTGATAGCTGGCAAGACGCGCCCGCTGACCACATCGTGCACGCCGGCTTGCCCGCGGGCCGCATCACGGACGATTCCGAGCAAGCCTTCTCCATCGCGGCTGCGGTGATTGCGGCCGGCGGCCTGACGCTGGACGCGGTCGTCCGCGGATTGCTCAGTTGGTATGATCGCGTTGGCGGCGACGACTCGCCTTATGTTGGTCCCAGTACCCGGCGCGGCATCAACGCGCTGAAAGCGGGCGAAGATCCGCGGATGGCTGGCTTGTGGGGAGATACCAACGGCGCGCCCATGCGCATTGCGCCCATCGGCTTGCTGCATCCAGGCGATATCGACGGCGCTGTGGCGGACACTGTAACTGTCTGCATGCCGACGCACTTCACCGCTCCCGCCGTGTCCGGCGCTTGCGCTGTGTCGGCCGCGGTCGCTGTGGCAATGCTTGACGGCGCTGCGCTTGAAGCGGTGATCCGCGCGGGCTTGACTGGCGCGGAACAGGGCTCGACGCAGGGTCGACGCTGGTTCGGCTGCTCGGTGAGTTTCAAAATCGAACAGGCGCTGGACATCGCCCGCGGCGCTGAAAATGAACGGACGCGCTTGCGGCGGATATTCGATGAGGTCGGCGCGACCTTAAACGCGCCGGAAACAGTCGGCGCGGCTTTTGGCATCTTGGCGATGGCGGCGGGCGATCCCAAACGCGCGGCGATTTTGGCAGCCAATCTGAGCGGCGATGCCGATACCATCGGCGCGATCGCCTGCGCCATGGCCGGCGCCTACGCCGGCTTCGACGCGATTCCGTCCGAAGACGTCGCCCTGCTGGAAAATGACGACGTCTTCCGCGCCTATGCTGTGCGCGAAATCGCGCTCGGGCTGGAAGCGCTCATCCACAGCTCAGCCAGCTGATGCCTAATCGACTCCTCACAGTTGGCGATCTGGTGGTCGACATACTGCTGGATGTGCGGCTGCCTGTTATTGCCGACGACCATCAAATGTCGCCGACGCTGCTGCTTGAACCCGGCGGCGCTTGCAGCACCATCCTGGCGGCGCGCAACCTGGGCATGCATGCCGCCGTGCTGGGCGCGGTCGGCGCTGATTTCCAAGGCAGGCTGCTGCGTGAAATCATGGCGGGCGCCGGCGTCGACACATCGGCGCTGCAGGCGCCGGCCGGCAGTACCACGACGACAGTGATCGCGCTCGCGGACCAGGCAGGCGGCGGGCATGTCTTCCTTGGCGCCTACGGCGCAGGACCCGACATCACGCTGACAGAGGCTTCCCGCGAACAACTGGCGCGCGCTGATGTCGTCTTTGTTCCGGGTTATTCTCTAGTCGAAAAGCGGCTGCGCCCGCTGATTGACGGCTTATTGACATACCTCAAGGACAGTCCGACGCCGCTGATACTCGATGTGGGACCGTTCCTGGGACAGTTGGCGGGCGAGCAGGTGGCGCAGGTATTGCGACTGACCGATGTCCTGTTGCTGACCGAAGACGAAATCCCTTTTGTCACCGGCGGGAGTGGCGACCTTGAAGCTTGTCGCGGTCTGCTAGACCGCTATCCGTCCTTGCTGATTGTACTGAAGCTGGGCGAAAAGGGCTGTCGGATCATGGCAGGCAAAGTCGATATACGCTGTCCTGGTTTTCGGACCCCGGTTGTCGATACCATTGGCGCGGGCGATGCCTATGCCGCGGCTTTCATCTGGGCGCGCACCCAGGGTTATGCGCTGGCGGATTGTGGTACTATAGCTAACGCCATGGGCGCCGCCAGCGTCACAAAAGCGGGCGGGGGAACCGCCGCGCCGACCCGCAGCGAGATACAGGCTTTGTTGGACAAGCACAAGACGGGAATACAACTCTCATGCTAAAGACCGTAGTTTTTGATACGCCGAGCGGCGACGCCCTGGTAGATATCACAGCGCAGGCGCAGCAAGCGGTCGCTGAAAGCGGCGTGCTGGCCGGGCTTTGCGCCATCGTTGTTCCCCATACCACCGCCGGCCTCACCATAAATTCGGGACTTGATCCCGCCACGCTGGATGATATCGCGGCTGATCTCAAGCGGCTGGTGCCTACGCGCGTCGATTTCGCCCATCAGTACGACACGCCGGCCGATGCGGCCGGGCATATCAAAGCGACCTTGGTCGGGCATAGTTTGACCTTAGTGATTGAAGACGGCAAATTGCTGCTGGGACATTCGCAAAGCATTATGTTCTGCGAATTCGATGGACCCCGCAAACGGCGCGCGCAGGTCAAGATTATCGGCGGCTAGCCGAAAACTGATGGGGGGAATGATAGAGGGGAAAAATGATAAAACAGGTGGTCGATCATCAGGATTTCCGCGGCGCTGATCTGGTCCGCGCCATTTTATCTTTTTGGCGTGGCTCACACAGCGATTAACCGCAGCAAGTTGATTCCCGCCTAGCGCGTCAGCTAAATCGAGGAGGCAAGCATCATGGCTCGTAAAATCATCATCGATACCGACCCGGGCGTGGACGATTCCATGGCGATCTTCTTCGCCTTGTGCTCGCCCGAGCTGGATCTCATCGGCTTGACCACGATCTTCGGCAATGTGCATACCGAGCTGGCGACCAAGAATGCGCTGCGCCTTTTGGAAATCGCCGCGCGCAGCGATATTCCTGTGGCGCATGGCGCGGATGCGCCGCTGACGGCTCCCTTTGAAGGTCCCGTGCCTTTTGTGCATGGCAGCGATGGGCAAGGCGACACCTTCCTGCCGGATCCCTCAGGGCAGGCGGTCCGCATCAGCGCGGCGCAATTCATCGTCGAGCAGTTGCGCGCCAAACCCGGCGAAATCACGCTTGTCCCAGTCGGTCCCTTGACCAATATCGCGCTGGCGCTGCGCCTGGAGCCGCGCATCGTCGAGTGGGTCGACGAGGTCGTCATAATGGGCGGCAACGCCCTGGCGCCGGGCAATGCCAGCCCGGCTGGCGAAGCCAATATCCGCAACGATCCGGAAGCGGCCGATCTGGTATTCGGCGCGGATTGGAATGTGACCATGGTCGGTTTGGATGTCACGCTCAAAGTGCACATGACACCCGATGACATCGCCGAATACGCGACGCATGGCAACCCCATGTCCGATCATATCAGTCGCATCCTGCCGCATTACCGCAACTATTTCGAAGCGAATTATCCCGCCAAGGGCATCTTCGTGCACGATTCCAGCGCTATCGCCTACATGCTCGATCCGTCGCTCTTCGAGACCAAGCGCTGGGCGATCCGCGTCGGCACGCAGGGCTTGGGGCGGGGCAAGACCTGGCCCGCCTTCGGCCAGCGCATCTTGCCAGCTTGGCAAAACCGCCCGCTGGTTAATGTTTGCGTCGGCGTCGATGGCGCGGGAGTGGTGGCGCTGGAGGCGCAGCGGCTGCGGGATGCCTAGATTCTATAATGTCTACCATCTTACATATTAGACTACTATC
This sequence comes from Aggregatilineales bacterium, assembly GCA_963663445.2. Lineage (GTDB taxonomy): Bacteria > Chloroflexota > Anaerolineae > Aggregatilineales > Phototrophicaceae > UBA6055. Next base: position 191,571 of record CAXXTM010000002.1, read on the forward strand.
AAGCAGTTACCACGGTCATGTCTACCTCCAAAAAACGCCTGTCCGCGACCTCACTGTTCACACAGAAGAATGAAAATCTAGGGGCGACTCGGCGATTCGCCCAGTCTGTAGGATTTAATTCACGTTAGGCGAGCCCGTGGCTCGCCCCTACAAATCCATACATATATTGGAATTGCATTTCTTTCTTGGAATTACGGAGGACACAGAGAAAAATGACAGTGCGACTAGGTAGTGTTGACATTCTATCGTAGCCATATCAGTGTGCTGACAAAGTGTAGAAAACCGAGATACGATGTATCGAGTTTCTCAAATCGGGAAAAGACGCGGCGGAAACGCTTGATTTTGTTGATGAAACATTCCACCAGATGCCGCTCACGATACCACCATTTATCGTAGTCGCGTTGCTCTTTGCTGCTCTGATGCGGTGGGATCACCACTTCTATGCCTTTCTCAAGCAAGCGATCCACAAAATGTCCAGCCGCATAAGCTCGATCAGCGATAATCCGCTCAAAGTCAAAGCCTTCAATCAAGTTTTGCGCCTCTGTTATGTCATGAGACTGACCCGGGCTCAAGCAAAAGCGCAAGGGATTGCCCAAACCATCCACCGTGATATGAATCTTGCTGCTAAAGCCCCCGCGACTGCGACCTAGAGCTTGCCCCGCTCTTTTTTTTGGGCGCCAGCAGCACAAGAATGAGCACGAACGATTGTGCTGTCAATTATGCCGTTTTCCATAACCGGGTCATGCGCCATCGCTTCCATCATCCGTTGCCAAACCCCATTCACACACCAACGCGCAAAGCGTTTGTAAACTGTATTCCATTTTCCGTATTCGCTTGGCAGCATGCGCCACTGAGCGCCAGTGCGACTTACCCATAACACTGCTTCGACAAATCGGCGGCATTCCGCCTCATTGCCCAGATACGCACGCGGATCGTGCACCAGGGAATCCCGTATTTTCGTCCATTGTTCATCAGTTAGTCTTATGTTCATCATAAGACTATTTTACTCATTTTCTGAAAATGTCAACACTACCTAGATGCAATTCGCTTCAGTAGAGCAATCGGAAAAGAACCCGTTTTGTATTAAATGTTTCATAAAACAAATTAACTGTAGAGGCGACCCTTGGGTCGCCCTAATTCTGGACAAAAAGCTGTACATTCAGATTATCATTACTTTACTTGGTTCTAATTCTGCTTAGTTTGCGATATGTTTCCCCTATTTAAGTGGCGGCTTGACGGCGCTCAATCGCGAAATATCTGCTGCATCACAGCGAACTCATTGAAGAGCATCCATTCCGCCACGATCGCGCCCTCGACGATTTGATGCTGGGAAATACCCCAGATCTCGACGGTCCGGCCTGTCGGCTGCCCATAGACGCCATTGCCGTGATGCCTGCCTTTGATACTCCAACGCACCGCTGCCAGGTAACCCTCGTCATCGTTGCCCATCCAGTAGAGATCATCAATGCGCAGCGCCAGATCGGGGAACATCGCCAAAAAGGACAAGATATAGGACTGATAATCGCCGCGTCCGCTGAAAGCGCGACCGGTCGAACCGGTGAATTGCAGCGAGGGATGGTAGGCGCGCATGACATCGCCGAGCATGCGCCGGTTCCAGATATTGTGGTAGCTGCGGCGGATGAACTCCTCGACATCAAAACCCTTTGCCTGGTTTGGCAGCAGGTAGACGGGCTTGCCTTGGCCGGGCAGTCGCTCCGCTTCGCCGGCGCTGTCGCTGTCGACGCCGCTTTCCAGCTGGTTGCCGAAGGCGCGCGCCATTTCGCGCAGGTCAAAGCCCAATTGGCGGATCAAGTTGGCGGTATCATATATCACCCATTCCTTGAAAATCTCGTTTTCCAGCGAGACGCAATTGGCGATGCACCAGAGCAGCACTTTCTTGCCGGTCGGCGGACCGTAGCGCGAGAAGCCGGTGTTGCGCCCGCTGATTACGGTGCGGTGCGAGGTATGGAAGCCACTAACATCGTCCCCCGCCCAGATGATCTCGTCGGCGAAGAGGCGAATATCGGGGAAGGCCTTGATGGTGTGAACGGTATCGGCGACGATCTTCTCACTGCCATATTGCAAGCCATAATCGTCGTAAACGCGCGAATTATGCCTATAAGTGTCGTAGATATAACCGATGTCCTTTTCTTCCCAGATGCGGTGGGTGATGCGCACGATATAATCAATGATGTCGACGTAGCTGTCTTCAAAGCCGTGCATGCTCTGCGCGCGTTCCGCGCCTGGATTCAGCAGCGGATTGTCCGTGCCGCCCTTCGCCCCCAGCGAGATGGAGAAGTCCCTCGGCATCATGCGGACGCGGCTGGGGCTGGACCCCGTGTCGAGCGGCGGCCGATTTTGTTCTTCCGTCACGGCTTCTTCCTCCTATAGACCATTCTCCTTTCGATAGTCGCGGTATCGCTGGAAGACGTCAATGCCCATCTGCATGAAAATGTCGATCATATTGACGTGGACCCAATTGCTGATCAGAAGATCGTCTTTTCGTTCCCAGAAGTCCATAATTCTCCAATTCAATGTTCGCCCCGTCGGTTCTTGGCCTATGTAGGGGCGGATGACCTGCGGTGTCTACGCGCAGCGCCGAGACGCCCGGTTAAATGATCTTCGGTTTCAGGGCGTTTCAACAGCGTCCAGCGACTCTCCGCGACCGGCTGTCAGGATGATGTGATTCAATCAAACTGGAAAGGTTACACTACCGTTAGCAGCCGAGCGCTCGGCTAGAGGCGCTAATCCGCGCAGTATCAGGGCCTCGGATAGCTGATGCCCAGCATGCCCTCAATATCCAGCGGATCGACGCCGTATAGCTTTTTCTGTTCGGCGCGCAGGGCGGCCTCGGATTCCAGATCGCCCTCGAGCGGCAGGGATAAGCGTTTGCCCTGCTGAAGCGCCGATTCTCGCGTGGCGACATCCATCGTCATCGCCATCAGCGCGTCTTCAGCGCTGTATTCGGACTGGCGCAGACCCCGCACCGTCTCGGCGAAATCGACGATATGGCTGATCACCGCTGCGCTATAATAATTGCGGCGATGATAGGCGCTTGCGCCCAAGCGATGAGGATTGACGTATTCGATGCGTCCCGTCGGCAGGTCGACATGCGAAGACAGCCAGTCGCGCCCGTCGCCAAGATGAACGATGGGGTAGGCCAGGTCGTGTCGCCCGCCGTTACCCAGCGCCTCGTCAGTACAATAGCGCAGCTCGCCGATGCCGTGCCAGCCTTCGCCGGCTTGCTGCACAATCGCACCGCGCGACCCCGCCAGTTCCGTGTAGCCGGGCCGCGGATAGCGCCCCAACATGCTCTTGATATTGCCGGCATGGTCAATCACCAGCGCCTCATCGGGGAACCAGAAAAAGTGCGCGCGGTACTGCTCCGATTCGTGATAGCGATGCGCCAGCTGATAATGCCCTGCCGTCGGCATGACATGCGATACCGCCTGAGCTGCGCTGGGATGCGCCTCGAAAAAGCGGATCCAGCGCGAGTTGTTGTGGTAGCCGGTATGGTCGTGCCAACAAGTCAAGCGTTTGACCGGTCCAATGAAACCGTCGTCGGCGATCAACTTCATCATGCGGTCGAAGGGGAAGCGGAAGAAGTTTTCGGCGATGCGCAAGACCGTATCGTTTTCCCGCGCTGTCTGTACCATCTCCTGGGCTTGGATCAGCAGGCTGCACATGCTCGTCTCGACATTGACGTGGATGCCATGCGCGAGCAGGTAACAGCAGATTGAATGGTGAGACGGTATCGGACTGACCACGAAGGCGGCTTCCATCGGACGCGCCTTGACCAGCGCTTTGAGATCATAAAAAGCCGCCACGCCAAGCGACTGGGCGAATTCATCGGCCGAGTCTTTGACCGGGTCGCAGACCGCCACCAGCTCGATCCAAGGTTTCAAATAGTCGAACAGCGGTCGGTAAGTCGTTTTGGAGCGATTGCCCGTGCCGATCAGCGCCACGCGCAGTCTTTCATTCAGTGCCATTTTGCAGCCTTTCTTTTATTGCGTCAGGTATCTCCGCCTCATAAATTTGCGCGTGCCCGGTGATGTCGCTGGTATAAACCACAAAGCGATTATCCGGCGAGAACGAAGGATGCGGGTGGGTATGCTGCGGCGCATGGACCTTGATGGGACCGTCTTCATAGGGGAAGGGACCATTCCAGTGCGCGCCCTCGCTGCTGGCGCCGGGATAGCAGAGCGTGATCGGCTCGCCCGTCCCGTCCAGCGGGTTAAACAGTTGCAAGCCGATATCGGGGAAATTGGTATCGGCGACCATCATCGCGCCAGCGCGATTGCAAATGGCGTGCCAGGCGTTGAAAGAAGCGACGCGCCGCTCCATGCCGCTATCGACATGGATAGCGCGGATGCCCTTGTTCCAATCGACAAATGCCAGTTCGCGCCGGCCCGGGATCCAGCATTCATGCGTGATCCACTCGCCCGGCGCGCGCTGATAGAGACGGCGGTTGCCGCTGCCGTCGCGCTTGATGACCCAGACGCGATCCTTGAGCGGACCGGCGTAGTAGAACAGGTCGGCGTCATCGGGGCAGAACATGAGATGAGCGATGGTATCGCGCTTGAGGATGATTTCGCACTCGCCGCTGCTGGTATCGATTACCGCGAGGCAGGCTTCTCCTTTGATGCTGTAGCGGATTGCCCAGTAGCGGTCGTCGAAACTGAGCGCCGTGGTGCCCATGGCGTCGGCGACCATGCCCGCTTCGCGCATATTAATCTCGCCGAAATCGACCAGTTGCTCTTCCCGCAAAGTCTCGGTATGGACGCGGTAGGCGCCGGAACCTGCCGTGAAATAGACATAGCGGCCATCGTGGGAGGGATACACCGAGTATTCGCCGATGTCCGCGCGCTCTGTCAGTTGAATCAGCTTGCCGGTCGCGCGCTCTTCGGCGTAGATCTGCGGTCGTCCCGTGCGATGCGAGACGAAGATCAAGCGTCGCATGGCATCGTCGTAAGCCGGGATGATGAAAAAGGGCTGGTGATGAATCGAGGCCTGATCGGTGATCTGCCTGATTTTGACACCGGTCCTTTTGTCCTGAAAATGGATCGCTTCCGACGGGTAAACTTGTCCGCACGCCATCTACGAGAAGTCCCGTTCCAGAACAGCGAAGCCGGCTTCGGTTAATTCGACGGCGATGCGGTCGATCTCACTCTGCGGCAGCGGGCGAATCGGACGCCGCATGCGCATGGAGGGGAATTTGCCGATCAAGGTCATGGCGCATTTCATGCGTTGATGGGCGTCGCTCGACGGTTCGCCGAAGCGATAGACGATCTGCGAAAGCGGGCGCACCTTGTCTTGCAGCATGTTGGCTTGTTCCAGATCGCCGCTCAAAGCCGCCTGCACCAAGGCTGTGATCAACTCCGGCACGAAGCCGGCAAAACCGACCAGCGCGCCATCAGCGCCGTCGAGCAGCGTAACCAGCAAGTATTCGTCCTGGCAGCTGATGATGCTGACATCGGGCGCGGACAGCTTCAAATTACGGTAGTCATAAGCCCAGCGCGACATATCGCGCGTGCCCATTTTGATGCTGACGACGCGCTCGAGCTGCGCCATCGCCTGCATTTCCGCCAATGAATAGCCGGCTTTGGTCCAGGCTGGATATTGGTGCACGATGATGTCGATTTCGGCGCCGTCGGCGACATCTTGGAAGAAGCCCACGGCGGTTTCGCTGGTGCGGCCGAAGCGCAGCCAGTGATGCGGCGGCATCAGCAGGATGGCGTCGGCGCCGACGTCTTTCGCGGCCAGCGCCTGCGCGATGGCTTCGTCGCTGCCCTCGGCGCAGACGCCGGAGACCACTTTGACTTTGTGCCCGACTTCATCGGCGATGATCCCGGTGACGCGAGCCCGTTCGTGATTGCGCAGGGACATGACCTCGCCGGTATGCCCGTTGCAGACCAAGCCGGTGATGCCATCCACCGAAGCCAGATACTGAACGTACTGTCGCAAGCCACCCTCGTCAATCGAGTCGTCGTCATTAAAGGGACACAGCGTCGCCGGCAGCACCCCGGTCCATGGTTTTTGAAACATTTATATACCCTTTCCAAATGTTGATTCGTTCAAGAAACGCGGCGTCGCTCCAGAAAATCGTAATTCGGCGTGACACCCAAGCCCGGTCTATCGGCTATGGTCAAATAGCCGTCTTCGTCCAATGTCATCGTTTCTTCAAAGATATGGCCGCGGTTGACATCCACGGTCTCGCGATAGAATTCCACGATCAGGCCGTTGCTGATGGCGCCAACCAGGTGCAGATGGATCTCTTGATCGCCGTGCGGCGCGATGTGCAGGTCATGCGCGGCGACCAGAGCGGCCACGTTCATGAACTCGGTTACGCCGCCTAGGATCTGCGCATCGGCATTGTAGATGGCGGCGGCCTCATGGGCGATCAAATCGCGGAAGCCATAGCGCGTATATTCGTTCTCGCCCGTGGCGATGGGAATCGCTGTCGAGCGCGCCAATTTGCCATGCCCGCGGTAATCATCCGGCGCGACCGGCTCTTCAAACCAGAAGACGTCGTATGCTTCCAGCTTGCGGGCGATGTCGATCGCTTCGCGCACGCTGTAGGCGCAATTGGCGTCGACCATGAGCTTGACATCGTCGCCGATCGTTGCGCGCACGACGCGGACTCGCTCGACGTCTTCTGCGATGGAGGCGCCGCCGATCTTCATCTTGATGGCTTTGGCGCCGAGCTCGAGGTTATCTTCCATCTCCGCCGCCAAGCCCTCAATCCCCTTGTCTTCTTGATAGTAACCGCCGGCGATGTAAGCCGGCACGCGATCGTGGAAGCCGCCCAAGAGCTTATGCAGCGGCTTGCCGGTCGCTACACCCATCAGGTCCCAAAGCGCGATGTCAATGCCGCTGATGAAGCGCGTGGCGATGCCGCGCCTGCCCACCAGCTTGGGTTCCCAGAGCGCGTCCCAGATGCGGCGATAATTGAAAGGATCCTCGCCGATCAGCAGCGGTTTGAAATGCTCCAGCAAACCCTGCGCCACCTTTGCCATGCCGGGAGTCGCGGGGATGCCCGCCCAGCCAATGCCGCTAAGCCCAGCGTCGCTGTGAATGCGCAGCAAACTCAGCCCGCTGTCGGTGTAGATGTGCTTGCCGTTGCGGATCGGCTTGTCGCGTTTCCAGCGATAAACGCGCAGTTCGACATCGGTAATTCTCATGTTCGCCTGCTTAGCTGTTGCGGCGCGGGTCCAGCGCGTCGTTCAAGCCATCGCCCAGAAAGACAAATGCCACCTGGACCACACCGATCGTCACGGCCGGGATGAGCATCAAATGCGGGAAAATCTGCCAATAGCGGCGGCCCTCTTCCAGCATGGAACCCCAACTGGCGTTGGGCGGCTGGATGCCGATGCCGAGGAAGCTCAAACTGGCTTCCAACAATACGGCGCCGCCCATGCCGGCCGTCACGGCGACAATCAAGGGACCCAGGGCGTTGGGAATGACGTGGCGCAGCATGATATGCGCCTCGCTCGCCCCCAGCGCCCGCGCCGCCAGCACATAATCTTCTTCGTTGATGCTCAAAACTTGCCCGCGGATAAGACGCGCCAGCCCGGGCCAGCCGATCAATGCCAGGGCGCTGAAGACCAAGACATAATCCAGCCAGAGCGTATTCAGATAAAAGGGATTTTTTGTCTGTTCATATAGGACATCGAACCAGTTGACAATCGGACGGCGCATGGTTGTGTTGATCAGTATCACCAGCAATAAGCCGGGCATAGCTTGGATCAAATCGCTTATCCACATCAGGAATTCGTCGGTGCGCCCGCCGCGAATGCCAGACCATGTGCCAACCAGCACGCCAATGATTAGGCTGATGATGGTGGTGAAAAAAGCCACCAGCGCCGCAGTGCGCGTGCCATACAACATGCGGCTGAGCACATCCCGTCCCAAATCATCGGCGCCCAAGGGATGCTCCGCGGAAAAGCCGCCAAATGCGTTGACGATGTTCTGTTCCAAGAAATCGTAGGGCGCGATATGCGGACCAATCAGCGCCAATATGAGGAATAAGACAATCACAGCCAGCCCGGCCACCGCCAGCCAATTCTTGCTGAAGCGCCGCGCCGCGTCTTGCCACAGGTTGCGCTGATCGCCAATGAAAACGCTGCCATCGTCGATAACGCGCGAAACATTGGAGACAGGGGCACCCGACTCCGCGCGCTTCATTGCGCCCTTACCCGCGGATCTAATATGGGATAAATGAGGTCGACCAAGAAATTGCTGACAAAAATGATCAAGGTGCCAACCACAGCCACCGCCATGATAATGGGATAATCAACCGTGCGGATGCCTTCAATGGTCAGCAGCCCAAAACCAGGCACATTGTAAATTAATTCAACGAACAAAGAACCGTTGATGAGCGCAATCATAATCAAGCCCAGGGTTGTGATCACCGGCGTCATGACCGGGCGCAGCATGTGGCGCAAAATGATCCGCGATTCCGTCAGTCCTTTGGCGCGTGCCGTCCTCACATATTGCTGGCTCTTCACTTCCAGCATAGCCGAGCGCGTCTGCCGGACGATGCCGGGCAGGGGACCGATGGCGATGACAGCGACCGGCAAGGCGGCTTGGGAGTGGAAAAGCCCTTTCCAGCCATAAGGCACATCGATCAAATCCAGAATGAGAACCAACAATAAGAGCAGCATGGGACCAATCACAAACACTGGAATCGACGTCACGAAGAGTACGGTACTGACAATGAGACGATCCAGCCAGCGATTGTGATAGAGCGCGGCCAGCACCCCCAACGTGATGCCTAGCACAGCCGCTATCGCCGTGGCGGCGAAACCCAACTGCATGGAAATCGGTAATCGAAATTGTACGATTTCCAGCACCGGGCGGTCGACTTGCAAGCGAATTGAGCGCCCCCAGTCTCCCCGGACCAGCTTGTTGAGATAATTGCCGAATTGCACAATAAAGGGTTCATCCAAGCCATATTTCGCCCGCAGCGCGCTCATCACCACTTCGTCTTCGGAGTCGAAATCTTCGCCCTGAATAAACATCATGCGGATGGGATCGCCGGCGCCGTAATACATCATGGCGTAGGTGACGAAGAGGATGAGCAAAAGCCCCGCCGTCCAGCGCAATAGACGTATCACCAGAAATGATGCCATAACTGTCTACCTCACCCCCGGCCCCCTCTCCGAATCATCAGAGAGGGGGAGCATCCCCGAAATGAGGAAGGGGGCGGGCGACCTGGTAGGTCGCCCCTACAACATTGCGAGCGGATGGGGATTAATCCCCTTACATCCGTTCGATGTAGATCTTCCAGGGTTCGATCACGCTGACGTCGGGACCGCTGTAGTATTCCTTGACGTGCTCGCGGGCGTTGGCGGTGCGCAAGGGCTTGCCGAAGTGCATGATGACGTAGTCGCCCTCGTATTGCGCCTGCGCCTCAAGCGCCAGTTCACAGCGCCGCGGATCATCCGGCGCCAATGTCAGCGCTTCGTCGACGGCTGCTTCCAGAGCCTCGTTGTAGTAGCCGCTCAGCATGGAGCTGCTGGCGACAGGACCAGACGAGTGGCCCGCCGCCCACATATAGGTCGCGGCATCGGGGAAGCGAATGACGACATCGTCGCGGCTCAAGTTGATCTTGTCGTAGTCATCGCCGAAGCTGTTGGGGTCTTGCTGGAACTCGATATTCTCGATGCCCAGGTTCTGGCGCCAGAACTCGATGACCGCTTGCAGGGCGCGATTATTGAACTCGTTGCTGCCGCGCGGGGTAACGCGCAGTTTGGGCAAGTTCTCGGCGCTGCCATAGCTGGATTCCGCCAAAGCCGCTTGCGCGCCTTCGATATCAAAGGGATAGCCAGTCGCGTCGGGATTCTGGCAGGTAACGATATCGTCCAGGGTTTGGGTGGTCATAACGCCACTGCCTTCGATGGGGAAGGCGGCTTGGAAGACAGCGCTCCAATCGACCGACTTGATCAGGGCTTCACGGACTTTCGGGTCGCTGGTCGGTTCGACAGTCGGCTGCATCCAGAAGGTGTTGAAGCCGATGGCGTCGAATTGGCGGAAGTAATCCGGCATTTGCGCGCGCAGGACCGAGGGCGCCGCGGCCAGGCTGGCGTCGATTTGGTCGTTCAGCGCCATCGTGCCAACAATCTGCTGGTCGGTCACGAACATAAAGCTGACCTTTTCCAAGATCGGACCGTCTTTCCACCATTCCGGATTCGGCGTCAGCTCAGCCGTTGGCAGGTCGGCGTCAAAGCTGGTGAGGATGAAAGGACCGTTGACGATGGGGTTGTTTTCCGGCTTCCAGAATTCGTTGAAGCCATGTTCCAGCACGTCCTCGGCGCGGGCGATAGCCATGTGCGCGGTGGCGATGCGCCAGAAGAAGATCGGATCCGGCAGGACCAGTTCAACCTGAACGGTCGAGTCGTCCATCGCCGACAGACCACTGACATCGACGGTCATGGCGTCTTCGGCAGCCATCTCGCGCGCATCGGCGAAGCCCGCTACGTTGCCCAGATAGGTGCGGATGCGACCGACGCTGTTAAGCGGCGCCGCTTGCACCTGCCAGGAATCGATGACCTGCTGCGCCGTAATCGAAGTGCCATCGGACCAGCGCGCTTCGGGGTCGACGGAGAAGGTCCAGACAGTACCGTCTTCGTTGGAGCTCCAGTCGTTGAAATAGCCGGTATTCAAGTTGAAGTCGACATCAAAATAAAGTGGCGGAACCGACTGGAAGGTGATCCAGTTCTGCTGGTCGCCGCCGGCCGACAAGATCTGGAAGCTGAAATTGGCCACGCCGGACGAACCGGTGGCGATCCTCAGCTCTTGATCCTGCGCCATTGCGCTGGTCGCGCCAAGCAGCAAGACCAACGCGATCAGCGTTAGGGTGAATAACTTCCTCGACATAATCTCCTCCTCAATTGAAACTTATGTCACTTTGCTATAGGACGGACAGGCGATTGCCTGTCCACAGCTTGAATTGAGCTGTCATAACGAATTGTGTTTGTCGCGCTCGCCTGCTCCTTTCAATAGATGATTCAAACACTCAACCACATCTTGTCTCGCCATCCAGCGGGAATCACCCTTGTGAATCATCTCTACAATGAAAATTTGATGACTCGCGGATCACGAGTTGGGTCGGCAATTTGATGACGCGGTCGCTCCTGTTGCCATTATTTTGAATGCCCTGCAGCAACAAGCGAGCGGCTGTTTTCCCCAATAAGTTCAAGTCGCGGCGGATGACCGTGACCGCTGGACGATGCAACTGCGTCAAGTGGATGTCGTCACAGGCGACCAAGGCAATGTCGCGCCCGACCGCCAGCTGACGGTCTTTTAATGCCTGCAGCGCGCCGATCAAAATGATATTGCCCGCCACGATCAAAGCTGTGGGCAGGGGCCGATTCCGCATCAGCAGCAGCGCCTCGGCAAAGGCGTCGGTTTCTGTGAAGGCGGCGAAGCGCGCCAATTCATCGCGCAAGGGAATGCGGGCTTCAGCCAGCGCCTCTTGATAGGCGCGGTAGCGCTGCTGTGTGGGGTAAAAGCCTCGCGGTCCGCCGATGAAACCGATATGACGATGGCCCTTTTTGACCAGATGAAAGACCGCTTTCCGTATGCTGCTGGCGTGATCGGATTGCACGGCGAAAACGCGCTCGCCGGCGACCGGCTCACGGTCCAGCATGACCGTCGGGATATTCGTCTCCTGGATGAAGCGCCGCGATGGCTGGGGCGATTCCGAGGCGGAAGAGACGATTAATCCGCTCACCTGTCGGCTGGCCAGCAGGCGCAAACAGGCGCTGTCCAGATCGGCTTGATTGCGCGAGGACACCAGTGTTACCGCGTAACCATTGGTCGCGAGCGCCTCGGCCGCCGCCTCGTATATAGTCGAGATAACCGGGTTGGCGATGCTGCCCACCAGAAAGCCAATCGAGTTGGTCTCGCCCCGGCGCAGGCTGTGCGCTAGGAAGGCCGGCTGATAGTCCAACTCCTCGGCGGCTTCCACCACGCGCGTCTTCAATGCCTCGGAGACATGCGGGTAATTGTTCAGCGCTCGCGAAACGGAACTGACCGAGACCCGAGCGTGATGCGCCACATCGTGTATGGTTGCCTTCTGCGACAAGGACAATCCCCGGAAGTCTGAAAACGATTTCCGAGACTTTAGCGCATCAAAAGACTTTTGTCAAATTATGTATCGCAGGTCAGGGCAATCGCATCATTTTGTTTTCTCACCACAAAGACAGGAAAAACACAATTTAAGGTTTTTCTCTGCGATCTTCCTGTCTTTGTGGTAAATCTAGCACTGGCGCGGATTTTGACATTTCTCTGCCTTTCGCTATACTCATCCGCTGAAAACGTTTTCATAAACGATCGCGCGCGGAGATTTGCCATGCCCGATTATCAAGCGCCCAACGGTGCCTATCCGATTCTGCTGACCGCCTTTGACGAGAACGACGCGCTCGATTTGGCAGCCATCAGCAGCTTGCTCGACTTCTATAAGCGTGTTGGCGTGCCCGGCCTACTGGCATTGGGGCAGGCGAGCGAAGTGCTTTATCTCGATGACGACGAACGCTTGCGGGTGGCGCGGCATGTGGCGGAACATCCCACCGGCGACATGACCATCGCCACTGTCGGCAACTTCGGCGCGACGCTGCCCGAGCAAGCGGCATGTCTGCAAAACATCTATGACATGGGCAGCGATATTGCGGTCGTGGCTCTGTCCCTGTTGCCCAGCGCGCAGAACCTGGACGAGCAGTTGCTGGAAATTGGCGCCTTGGTCGGCGATCATGTGCGGCTGGGCATCTATGAACTGCCGCAGCCGGAGCACCGCTTGTTGAGCGCGGAAGAGGTCGGGCGGGTGGCGACCAGCGGACGTTATTATTTCATGAAAGACACCTGTCGCGAAATCGCGCCATTCAGCGCCAAGGTGGCGGCTGCTGCCGGCAGCCGGCTCAAGCTCTTCCAAGCCAATCTCAAAGTGCTGCCGCCGTCAATGGAAGCCGGCAGCCACGGCTTCTGCGGCTGGCTGCCGATGGTTTCGCCCGAACTGAGCGCGCAAGTCTGCGATATGTCGCTGCCGGCTGAGATCCGCAAGGAAGCGCATGAGCGCTTGATGGCTTTCAACGAGGTCATGGTGGCGGGGGGTTTTCCCGCTTCGGCGAAATATATCCTGGCGCGGCGCGGCGTCGCCATGCAAGCCTATAGCCGGGCGGAATCGGCGCGGCAATTCTTCGCGCTGGGACCAGCGGCCCTGGACCAATTCATCGCGGAAAACGCGCCCTTTGGGTCCGTCGCGCTGGCGGAGACTCGATGAAGCCCAACATCATCGTCTTCTTCAGCGACGACCATGCGGCTTGGGCGCTGCCAAGTTATGGCAATCGCGAAATCAGCGCCCCGCATATCAGCGGCTTGGCGGAATCCGGCGTCGTCATGGAAAATGCCTTCACGCCCTGTCCGGTCTGTTCGCCAGCGCGCGCCTCGTTCTGGACGGGCTTATTCCCCTCGCAACACGGCGTCCACGACCATCTGGCAGAGGATGATCCGGTGGTGGCGGCGACAGCCTGGCTGCAAGGCATGCCGACGCTGGCAGATCGCCTGCGTGATGCCGGCTACAGCACCGCGCTCTGCGGCAAATGGCACTGCGGCGCGAGCGAAAGCCCGAAATCCGGCTTCGATTACTGGTACAGTTCCTGGCGCAAGACACCCAAGTACAGCGTGATGACCCACAAATACAGCGACCAGGGCAAAGTGGTGGAGCGAAGCGGTTACGATACGCGGGTCATCACCGACGCCGCCATCGACTTCCTGCGCCAGCGGGCTGGACAGGGCGAAAGGGAGGCGCCATTCTTTCTCTTCATCGGCTACGCGACTACGCACAACCCCTGGATCAATCGCGACGAAGCATTGGTTTCGCGCTATCGCGGCGCGACATTCAAGGATATTCCCGACGATGCTTCCTATGCCTTCGGCGAACCCGGGACGCATCCCGTCGCGCCGGCTGATCCCCAAGAAGCGCTGGCGCAGTACTACGCTTCGGCAAGCATGATTGACGCTGCGGTCGGGCGGGTGCTGGGCGAACTGGAGGCGCGGGACGAACGCGAAGAAACATTGATCGTTTACACGTCCGATCACGGGCTGAACATGGGGCATCACGGCATCTGGGGCAAGGGCAATGGCAGCGAACCACTGAATATGCTCGAGGAATCCATCCGCGTGCCGCTGATACTCAATCTCGCTGGCCAAATCGCGGCTGGGCAAAGACGCGCCGAGCTGGTCAATCACTGCGACTTGTTCATGAGCCTGCTGGACTTTGCCGACGCGGGACCGCAAGCGCTTGATCGCTTTCCCGGCAAAAGCTTCCGCCATCTGCTGGCGGGCGCGGCGGATCCAGCCTGGGACAACAGCGCCATCGTCGAATACGGTCCTGTCCGCGCGATCCGCGACCAGCGTTACAAGCTGGTGCGGCGCTATGACGACTACGAGAACTTGCTGCACGACTTGCAGCGCGACCCGCGCGAGACGGTGAATCTTTACCGCGAGCGACGCTGCCAAGATCTTGTTCGGAATATGACCGCCGAGCTGGAGGGCTTTTTCGCGCGATACGAAACCGCCGAGCATAGCGGCCTGCGCGGCGACGATCTGCCCGTGCATAACCACCGTGAAGCCTGGCGTGGCAAAAGCGTCTCCTCTGAGAGGGCTTTATGAGAATAACGGCTATTCAGGACCGCGTCGTGCCCATCCGCTCGGACATGCGCAACGCCTTCATCGACTTCTCACAGATGACCGCTTCAATCGTCGGCATTCAGAGCGATGTCATGCGCGCTGGCAAACCGCTGATCGGCTATGGCTTCAACTCCAACGGCCGCTACTCGCAGAGCGGCATCCTGCGCGATCGCATCATTCCCCGCTTGCTCGCGGCAGAGCCCGAGGCGCTGCTCAATGACGCGGGCGACAACTTCGATCCCGCTAAAGCCTGGGATGTGATGATGAGCAACGAAAAGCCGGGCGGCCATGGCGAGCGCTCGGTGGCGGTCGGCGTGGTCGATATGGCGCTCTGGGATCTGGTCGCCAAGATTGAAAGCCTCCCGCTCTATCGCCTGCTGAGCCAGCGCTATCGCGGCGGCGAGCTCGACGACGATGTCTTTGTCTATGCCGCTGGCGGCTATTATTACCCGGGCAAAGATAGGGAAGCGCTGCAAGACGAAATCAAGTCATATCTCGATTTAGGCTACAGCACGGTCAAGATCAAAATCGGCGGCGCGCCACTGGCGCAGGACCTCAAACGCATCGAGGCGGTCATCAAAATCGTCGGCAGCGGCAAAGGCCTGGCTGTCGATGTCAACGGGCGCTTCGACCTGAAGCAAGCCCTGGCATACGCCCGGGCTCTGGAACCTTATGACCTGTTCTGGTACGAAGAGCCGGGCGATCCGCTGGACTACCTGCTCAATGCCGCGCTGGCCACCGCGACCAGCTTGCCGCTTGCGACAGGCGAGAACCTCTTCTCGGCCATTGACGCCACCAACTTGATTCGCTATGGCGGCATGAGATCGCATAAGGATTTCCTGCAAATGGATCCCGCGCTCAGCTATGGGCTGGTGGAATACCTGCGCACGCTGAACATGCTAAGCCATTACGGCTGGTCTTGGCGGCGCTGCATCCCGCACGGCGGTCATCAGTTCGCCTTGCATATCGCCGCCGGCCTGGGGCTATTTGGCAACGAATCCTATCCCCATGTTTTTCAGCCCTTTGGCGGCTTCGGCGACGATCTCGCCCTGCGGGACGGGCGAATCCAGCCGCCGCAGGTACCCGGAATCGGCTTTGAACTGAAAGTCGACTTGATGAAAGAATTCGAGGGGCTATTCTAATGGCGCGGGAACGTAAAGCCGGGGCGGCGGCATGATCAGTTTTGTCACCTTTTACATTGATGTCACGGCGCGGACCATGGACAGCATACATCGCCGGACCTCGACCATCACCGTGACCGAGCCGCAGGCATATATCAAGACCATGTTCGCTTCAGCCAGGCGCTTCCACCCGGGCTGCCGGCAAGTCATACTCAGCGACCGCCACACATTCTTCCCGCCCCATCCGGCTACCGACATCATCCGCTATGACCTCGATGCCGAAAGCCCGATGATGTCGCGCTCTATCGCCTGGCTTAACTTCGTTAGCGAGCTGGACAGTCACACGATATTTCTGGATTCCGATATCCTAATCAATGGCGATCTGTCCCCGGTCTTCGACCAGGACTTTGATGTCGCGCTGACCTACCGCGATGAAGAGAAATGGCCCATCAACGCCGGCATCAATTTCGCGCATGGGCAGGCTCCCGCCGGCGCCGCCCGCTTCCACAGAACCTGGCTGCGGCGCTTCCGCAGCCGGCATCATGGCGACGGCGTCTGGGGCGGGGATCAAGACGCGCTGCGCGAGATCTTCAGCGCGGTGGACTTCGCCCGCGACGATGTCTTCCGCCATGATATCGATGGCCTCAGGGTCTTGTTCCTGCCTTGCGCGAATTATAATTTCTCGACACCGATGAAATGCGAAATGGACGGGCATTACCCGGGCAAGAAAGTCTTGCATTTCAAGGGCCGGCGCAAGCCGCATCTGTTTCCCTATTGGCGGACGTATATCAAGAGGACGGAAAGTGAAAAAGGATAGGCGATGGAACTGATTCCCCATATTGACATCATCGAGCCGCAGCGCATCGCGGCGCTCTTCGCGGACCCGCGCAACTATGCCTGGCGCGCGGTGGATTGCGAAACGCTGGATACCTGGTCGCCCGATCTGGGCTTGACCGCCTATCCCAAACCGAGCATTTATCGCGCCGGCGCTGTCGCGCAATCCGGGCGCTCCTCGACATTGCGCCATCGCTTCTGGCAGACGATCGAGAGTCAAGCCGATCACACCGGTCGGCGCTACGTCGGCATCCTCATCTATTGCCAAGCGGGCGAAACCTGCCCGATGGAGCTGCGCTTGGCCAGTCAAGAGATCGGGCGCGTCGAGCCCAGCCGCTATGACAACCGTCCGCATTTGATTGTGGCGGACAAGCCGGTCCAATTCATGGGCGCGATGGAGGTTTTTCGCTTGACTACGCCGGGACGCGGCCGCTACCGCATCGAAGGATTTGTTTTGCTGCAGGAGCGGCCCCAGCCCAGCCGCTTTGCGCCAAAAATCGCCAATTTGACGGTGCGCGCGGAGCCCGCCGCGGACGGGAGCTGGACGGCGCGCCTGCAATGCGCCACGTCGCGGCTGGCGTGGCTTGAGGCGACTGTCAGCGACAAGGACTCCGACTTTCGCACCCATCGGGCGGCGGAGTCGGCGCGTCTGCATCATCTGGTTTTTCCCGATTTGCCTGCCCAGCGCAGTTACCATATCGAAGTTACAGCAACAGAGTCCGCCGGTGAATCGCTTAGGGAAACGCGCACCTTCTCCACCGCGCAGACCGAGGGACCGCCGACTCAGCAGGTCGTCGTGCCACTGGAGCTGATGAATCTCAACAGTGCCGATCTCGCTGGTCTGCCTTTGCAATTTGGAATGCCTTTTGGCAAAGGCGCCCTGCCACAGATTGAGACTTGCCATCTGCGCGTGGCTGAACAAGATCTGCCGGCGCGGGCGCAAGCGCAAAGCCGTTGGGACGATGGCACGGTACGTTGGGCGCTGGTGGAAAGCCGCGTTCCGCAGAACTTGGCAAATGAAGGCTCGCTGTCAGCGCAGCTCCATGTCAACGCGCCAGACGAGAATGCCCTTCAGTTTGGAGAAGCTGCTCCCGACCGCAAGCTCCCCGCGCTGCGCTTGACCGCCAGCGCTGCTGATATTGCGGATGACTTCACGATTGAGAGAGGTCTGAATGAAAACTGGCAAAAAGTTCTGTCGCTGTCGGACCTGCGCTTCCAGGCGATTTTGGGCAATGGGCTTGCGCTTCGCTCGGGCCCGCTCCGCCAACTGAGCGGCGATGCTCGCGATCTCCACTTCGAGCTTGACCACCTAGACGAGCAGGGCATAGCGCACTTGAGAAGCGCGCTGCGCTTGCGCCTTTACGCGGAGCAAGGGTTTGTCAAGTTCCAGCACCGCCTGGAAGTGATCAGTCCAGCTCTGGCGTCGGCGGCTCGTGGCGGTGAATTGCCCGGCAGCGCCAACTCGGCGCTGCGTACAGCCATCGTTGGCGGCGCCGGCGAAGAAAGCAGCTTGCTGAAGCTGCGCTCCTTTTCCATGCACATCCCGTTCGCGGGCGCGACGCTCGTTCAACAGTCCGAACAAAGTTGGCGCCTCGACAATGGCGATTGGCAATTGCGCCATGATCACGACCTGGCGCACAGCATCGGTGGCGAAACCCGGGCAGGTCGAGCGCCCGGTCACATTCGCGTCGCCGGCGACGCCGGCGCCATGGGCATCGGCTTGCGGCGCTTCTGGCAGCTGTATCCCAAGGCGCTAGCGGTGGACGAAGCCGGCATATCGCTCCAGCTATTCCCGGAACGGAGCGGCGTCGACCTGCCTGGCGACGAAGACGCGCCCCATCGCCTTTACTCCTGGCTGGATGACGACGGCTATATCCTGAAAGCCGGCCTGGCGCTTGGCAATGAATTCTTGCTCGATTTCGGCGGCGATCAGCCGGCCGTTTTTGATTGGCTGGAACAAGGCGTCCTGGCCAGACCCGATATCAACTATCTCAATAATACCGGCGCGCTTTATCCGCTGGGCGCGCGGCGGGATTCGATTCTGCCCGACTACGAGGATCTCGCTGACAGCGCCCTGGACTCTTTCCACGACGATCGCGAGCACTTCCGCGCCTATGGGCAGGTCAACTTCGGCGACTGGTACGGCGAGAGCGGCTGGTCCTGGGGCAATAACGAATACGACCCAGCCTATTGCGCTTATGCGGAGTTCCTGCGCGGCGGCAATCCAGGCTGGGCGGCTTGGGCGGCTGAAGCGGCGCGGCACCTGGCTGATGTCGATACCATCAATTACTCAAGCGATCCCTCGGAAATCGGCGGGCAATCCATGCACATGCCCGGGCACCTGGGCGGATACTTGCCGCCGCTTTTCCGCAGCAAAATGGCTGGCACAAAATCGATCCCCTCGCATACCTGGGTCGAGGGACCGCTGCTGCACTATTTGCTGACGGGCGATGACTTCGTTTATGAATCGCTGCGCAAGACCCGGAACTGGCTTTTGCAGAAACGCTTCTTCGACCATTACGATTTCTCGAACGCGCGCGAAGCCGGCTGGCATCTGATCCACCTCTGCATGTTGGCTGGCGCGCAGGAGGACCTGGACAGCCTGAACGCCGCCTCAATCATCGTCGAGCGCGTATTGGAGCGCGCCGAGCCCGAGGGCGGCTGGGTACGCAACTTAACCGAGAGCCATTGCGGCTGCGGCTATCCGCGCTGCCGTGGCGAGGCTGGTTTTATGGTCGGCGTTCTGCTCTCTGGATTGAAGCGCTATTACATGCTCACCCAAGACGCGCGGGTCGCCGAAGCCATCATCGGCGGCGCGCGCTGGCTGATCCGGGAGACATTCGATCACGAGAGCGGGCACTTCCGCTATACCTC
The DNA here is from genome assembly GCA_963663445.2 of Aggregatilineales bacterium. GTDB lineage: Bacteria > Chloroflexota > Anaerolineae > Aggregatilineales > Phototrophicaceae > UBA6055. The sequence goes on from CAXXTM010000002.1 coordinate 211,088, forward strand.
CTGCCGCAACCGCACGCTCGGCGGCAATTTCCGCTGCACGCAGTGGGTGCTGGAAGGTCTGGCGGCGGCCTGGGAACTTTCGGGCGATGTCGATATCGCCCATTATGTGAAAAAAGGCCTGCCCACCATCGGCATGTTCCCCGAATGGATTTCTCATTTGGGCATGGGCAAAGCCATGTCACAGCAGATGCGCTATGTGCCGACGATCTTGGCGACGCTGGAAAACCGACCCCTAGAAGGAGGAGATGATGACTGATTGGAAAGCGCGCCTGGCGATCATCAGCGACGAAGCCGATGATTCCTTCCGCGACGCGGTTGAATTCTGTATGCCGCTGGGCATCCGCAATTATGAGATACGCAAGCTGGGCGGCGGTCGCTTCCCCAATGTCAGCGACGCCGCGATTCAAGAAGTGATTGAGACCGTCGCCGAATACGACCTGAACCTGATTGGCGTCAGCCCCGGTTTCTTCAAGCACGACCTGGATGAAGCGACCAGCGAGCAAACCTTTCATGATGGCTTGCCGCGCGCCATCAAACTGATGCAAAAGCTGGGCATAACCCGCATGACGCTCTTCACTTTCAAGCGCGGCAGCGACCCCAAGGCGCCCATTCCCGGGCGGATTTACGATTACCTGGGGCGCGCCAGCGAGATTTGCCGCGGCGAAGGCATCGAGGTCCTGCTGGAAAACGCCGCCAGCATCTGGAGCAATACCGGCGCCAATCTGGCGACGATCGCCCGCGAGCTGGGCTTGCGCGTGGTCTGGGATCCAGCGAACGCCGCCGCTTCCGGGGAGCTCGCCTTTCCCGATGGCTACGCGGAGGTCCGCGACTTGCTCGCGCATGTCCACTTCAAAAACTGGCGGAAAGCGGATGGTTTCGTGGCCATCAATGACGGCCTGGCTGACCTGGCTGGGCAGGTAGCGGCGCTGAAAGCCGATGGCTACGACGGCTATTATTGCCTGGAGCCGCATCAATGGAACGATCGGCATAATGCCGTGCGGAATAACTGCGCACAACTCTTGAAACTCTTGAAACGCAACTCTTGAAATGTGAATGAGGCAGATTCATGTCTTTCGATAAGATACGCACGATGATCCTTGGCATGGGCGGCATCAGCCGATCCATGCTGCGCACGCTGGCAAACAAAAGCTGGCATGAGCTCGTCGCCGTCGTCGATGTCAATGAAGGCGCGCTGCAAAAGGCGCGCAGCGATTATGCGCTGCCGGCATCCGCGCTCTTCACCGACTTGGCTGCGGCGCTCGCCAGCTCCTCAGCCAATGTCGTCATGATCAACACGCCCTCCGAGCTGCACTACGCGCAAACCAAAGCCGCCCTGGCCGCGGGCTTGACGCCTCTCGTCGCCAAGCCCTTCACAAATGATTTCTCGCAATCTGCTGAATTGGCGGGGGAAGGTATCAAACTTTGCATCGGGCAGCAAATGCGCTATCGCCGGCACTATCTGAGCGTGGCTGAATTCCTGTCCAGCGGCGCCCTCGGCGCGGTCGAGCAGATTTACTTCCTCAGCGCCAAGCCGCGCCATCAAGCGCGCAACTTAAAAGGTTTCGCGCAGCCCGTCCTTTACGAAATGACCTGTCATCACCTGGACGCGCTCTTCGCCATCTTGCCGGACTTGAGGTCCCAATCCGTCATTTGCGATGGCTTTATGCCTTCCTGGTCCCCCTACGATAGCGACTGTATGATAAACGGCTTGTTTCGCTTTCATGGCGGCGCGCGCATGCTCTATCACGCCGGTTATTCAACGCAAGCGAGCTGTTACGAGTTGCGCTTGGAAGGCGCGAAGGGCGCCCTGCGCTGCCGCGGCATCCACATGTCAAACGATACGATGGAATATGAATTCGCCGAGCGCGGCGGCGCCTTCCGCCCGATTGATCTCGACCGCGGCCGGCCAGGGACCGATCCCTGGAGCCTTTTCTTTGATGTTTGGTACGATTATCTCAATGGCGGGCAAGAGCCGCCCTTCAGCGCCGGCAACAATCTGAAGATCTTATCCGTCATCGACGCCGCGATAAAATCCCTGGAACGAGGCGCCTTTGTCGAGATACCTAGCAGCCCAAGCGATTATCCATTTGCCGAGACTCCGACATGATCATTGATTGCCAAAGCCATGTTTTCCCGCGCGCCTATGCCGATTTGCTCACGCGCAACAGCAATAGCCTGCGCACAACCCGCGTCGCCGATGGCGTCTACTTGATCAATTACGGCGCTGCGCAGCGCTTCCGGCTCGACCTGGATAGCTACAGCGCCGAAGGCAAACTGCGCGCGATGGATGCCGCCGGCGTCGATATGAGCGTGATTAGCGTCAATATCCCGACGCCCGATATGCTGGCGCCCGATCTGGCGGCGCAAGGCGCGCGCCTCTGCAACGACGCCTTGGCCGAGCTTTGCGCGGGGCATCCCGACCGCTTTGTGGGCATCGCCAGCCTGCCGCTTAATGACGTAGGAGCCGCGATCGCGGAATTGGATCGCGCCATCGACGAACTGGACTTGCGCGGCGTATTCCTGCCCTCGCATATCAATGGCGCGCCGCTGGACGCGCCGCAATTCGAAGCCTTCTACGCGCATGCCGCGGCCCGGGACCTGCCGTTGGTTTTGCACCCGACCGTGCCGGTCTGGGGCGGGGCGATCAAAGAACACAGCATGATTCCTATGATGGGTTTCATGGTGGATACGTCCTTTGCCATGCTGCGGCTAATCCTGGGCGGAGTCATGGAGCGACACCCGACGCTGCAAGTTGTGCATCCGCATGTCGGCGGGGTATTGCCCTATCTGATGGGGCGCGTGCTCGAGCAGACCGAGGTCAAGCGGCGCGGGCGCGATCACATCACGCTTTCGCCGCGCGAAACCTACAAGCGCGTCTACCTTGATCTCGTTTCGCCCGATGCGCTAGCTATGCAATACGCTTACGACTTCGCCGGCGCCGATCGTCTGCTCTTCGGCAGCGATCATCCCTGGGTCGGCATCGACGCGATTCTTGATATTGTTATGACGCTGGACATTCCCGCAGCTGACAAGGACAAGCTGCTCGCAGGCAATGCGCGGCGACTGTTCCGCATCAATTGACCGTCGTCAAAAAATATAACTGAAATGAAAACTTAGAGGAGTGAGCCATGAAACTGTTTGACTACCCCGACTTGCTGCAAAACTGGGACCAGACCATCAACCGCTTCGCCAGGCAAAAGGTCGAATTCGGCGCGCCGGGCGTGGCGGAAAAGGTCGCCGAAATCGAAGCGCTGCTCAAGCAAAAAGTGGCGGAGCTGGACGCGCTGCCCAACGACCCGGAACTGGCAAAGGCGGAACCCGACGATCTGCCGTCCATCCGCGCTTTACGCCCGGCGGGCCGCCGCCGCATGTTGTCGTCGCCCCCCGCGGACTTCCGCGACCGCCTGGAAGGCGCTTGGCTGGCGCGCTGCGCCGGCTGCACGCTCGGCTCCATCGTCGAAGGCTGGAAGGTGGACCGCATGGAGCGCTGGGCGGCTTACCTCGGCGACCCGTTCCCGCTGGTGGATTATTGGAGCCAGGCGGAACAGCCCCACGAGCCCAGGCTAAAAGTCAGCGTGCGCCACGATTACACGCCCGCGAAAATGGACGGCGCGCCCAGCGATGACGATCTCAATTACACCATGCTCGGCTTGTTAATCCTGGAAGAATATGGACCTGAGTTCACTGTCGAAGACGTGGGCGCGGCTTGGGTCAAGTATTTGCCCTTCGCTTTCACAGCCGAGGGCGTTGCGCTGGACAATCTGCGCAAAGGCGTGCCAGCCATGCAAGCGGACGCGCTCGATAATCCCTGCCTCAACTGGATCGGCGCTGATATTCGCTCCGACCCCTGGGCTTATGCCGCGCCCGGCTGGACCCAAAAAGCGGCCGAATTCGCCTGGCGCGACGCCACCATCAGCCACCGGCGCAACGGCGTCTACGCCGCCATGTATTTCTCGGCGGCGATTTCCGCTGCCTTCGCCGTGGACGATCCAATGGAGGCGCTGCGCATCGGCTTGGAGGAGATCCCCGCCGATTCCATCACCGCGCGTGAAATCCGCTGGGCGCTGGAGCTGGCGCCCGCCATTTCGGGTTATAAAGACGCCGCCGCGCTGGTTGAAGAGCGCTACCCCGGCTTGTGGAAGTCGCATTCTTTCCAGAATAACGCCTTGACGATTTGGGGCTTGGCAGTCGGCGGCGAGGACTTCACTAAAGTCATCGGCGAGACGGTGGCCATGGGACAAGACAATGACTGCACCGCCGCCACAGCCGGCAGCATCTTCGGCGCGGTCTACGGCGCGAGCGCGATTCCCGAGCACTGGACGGTGAACTTCAACAACAAGGTGCATTGTTACTTGAATGACCAGAGTCCCTTTGCCATTGACGACACCGTTGACCGCTTTGTCCGACAGGCGGAAAGCGTCCTGGCGGGCTGAGCGTGAGTCTGCAGGGGCGGCCGATTAGTCGCCCAAAAAATACGTATTGCCACAAACGCTAAAATGAGTTTAGACAGGAGAGAATCATGCGACTATTTGAGTATCCGGAAGCCGTGGGAGGCTGGGAGCGGAAGATCAACGCCTACGCGCAGCAAAAGGTCGAATTCGGCGCCAGCGGCGTGGCGGGAAAAGTAGCCGAAATCGAGGCTTTGCTCAAGGAAAAGGTGGCGGAGTTAGACGCCTTGGCTAACGATGCTGAACTGGCGCAGGCTGAACCCGATGATCTGGCGGCGATCCGCAGCCTGCGCCCGGCGGGCCGCCGCCGAATCTGGTCTTCGCTGCCGGAGGATTTTCGTGAACGCCTGGAAGGCTCCTGGCTGGGGCGCTGCGCCGGCTGTACGCTGGGATCGATCGTCGAAGGCTGGTCCGTGGAGCGCATGGAACGCTGGGCGGAATACCTCGGCGACGAATACCCGCTGGTCGATTATTGGAGCGTCGCCGAACAACCCCATAACCGCAAATACGAATCGAGCCTGCGTGAAGACTTCACCTCCGCGAAGATGGACGGCGTCCCCACCGATGACGACCTCAATTACACCTTGCTCGGGCTGATGATCCTGGAAGAGTACGGTCTCGATTTCAGCACCGATGACCTGGGCGAAGCCTGGATCAAGTATCTGCCTTTCGCCTTCACCGCCGAGGGCATCGCGCTGGATAACCTGCGGGCGGGCGTCCCGCCCATGCAAGCCGCTGAAGTCGGCAATCCTTTCTTGAACTGGATCGGCGCAGATATCCGCTCGGATCCCTGGGCTTATGCCGCGCCCGGCTGGCCAGAGAAAGCGGCTGAGTTCGCGCATCGCGACGCCTTTGTCAGCCATCGGCGCAACGGCATCTTCGCGGCCATGTACTTCTCGGCGGCGATTTCGGCGGCTTTCGCCGTAAATGATCCGGTCGAGGCGCTGCAAATCGGCTTGGAAGAGATACCGGCCGACTGTCTGCTGGCTCGCGAAGTGCGCTGGGCGCTGGACAAAGCGCCGTCAATCGCGAACTATCGCGATGCCGCCGCCGCCATCGAAGAGCGCTATCCCAACATGGGCGGGGCGCATGCCATCAATAACACCGTATTAACCATTTGGGGCCTGACCGTCGGCGGCGACGACTACAGCAAGGTCATCGGCGAAACTGTCGCCATGGGCAAGGACAACGATTGCACCGCCGCCACCGCCGGCAGCATCTGGGGCGCGGTTTATGGCAAAAGCGCCATACCCAAGCACTGGTACAAAAACTTCAACAACAAGGTGCATACCTTCTTGTATCACCAATCGGCTTTCGCCATCGACGACGTCATCGATCGCTTCGTCGCGCAGGCGGGAAGGGTTCTGGCTGGAGATTAAGGGGCGGAGGATACGCGCCCGGGCTGGATAATGGAACGCGGGCGCGTAAGTAAAAACCAAGAATGAAATGCAAATCCGATATTATTATGGATCTTGTAGGGGCGACTCGCTGGACTCTATTGAAATTCTACCCCATCCCCGAAGCATCCTGAGGAGCGGACACGTATGAATTGAGTTGCGGCATATAGATTCATCAGTACCCTTTCTATGGGAAGAATCAGCCGAAAGGGCATCTGATGAATCTAAAAGTACTTTATCAGTGGTTTGAGCAATTGGCGAGGCATCTGCCTAGTATGAATTATTGGCAACTGTGTAATTTGGCGTTGTTTTGCGTTGGGGTGTTGTTGTCAGAAAGCAGTTAACAGATGTCGATAGCGCGGAAAGTGGTTGATAAGCAGCGGGTGTCGAGCATGGAAAGGCGTTTGCGGCGATTTCTGTCCAATCAGAAATGGGATATGAATCGATTCATGGTGGAATGGACGCGCTGGATACTGAGTTGTCTTGAGGATGAGTATATCCATTTGTTTGTGGATGAGAGCAAGCTAGGCAATCGTATCGGGATCATGATGGTCGGTGTGGGCTTTGAAAGTCGCTGTATTCCTCTGGCTTGGCGCTGTTACAAGGGCAATAGCGCCAAGGATTATCCGCCCGAAGGTCAAGTTGAGGTCATCACTGGCTTGCTGGAGTTGGTTCGAGCTGGTCTGCCAGACAAGCGGAAAGTCGTGCTGTCGGCGGATCGGGGCATCGGCACATCGCCAAGGCTATGTCTCAAGGTTGACGGGCTGGAATTCAAATACTTGTTTCGGATTACCAAGCAAAGCAAGATACTGACCGAGGATGGCGAGTTAACGATCTATGAGCAAGTTAAACCGGGCACGATTTGGCAAGCGCAGGGCAAGGTCTTTAAGCAACGGGGACGGCTGCCGGCTTTCGTTCGGGCGATATGGGACAAGGATTGTGATGAACCTTGGCTGCTGATTACGAATGACCCCGAATTAACGGGGCGGGAATATGCACGACGCAATTGGCAAGAACAGAGTTTCCGAGATCTAAAAAGTGGTGGCTGGAACTGGTCTAAGAGCTATGTGCGTTGTCCACAGCGCATGACCCGTCTAATCGCCATTCTCACGGTAGCATATGCTTGGACTCTCAGTATGGGCTGTCATGCTGTTGAACAAGGCTTGGCGCGACCATTAACGCGTGGCCCCAGGTCGAAGCCGAGACGCCAATGGAGCCTTTTCAAAGAGGGTCTGATGTACTTTGTTGAAAGAGTAACTCCCAACTACTTCTGTCCAACGTTACGATTTATACTCGATCAACGGCTGTGTTGAAACATGTCCGCTCCTCAGCTCTTTATGGGGGAGGGGTTTGGGGTGGGGGTAAATCATGTATTTCAACAGAGTCCGCTGAGTCGCCCAATCTGTCGCCCGACGTTGCTGCGTTTAGATTTCGGGCGACATGGTATGGCGCCCCTACATTTAGACCTTGGGTCGAGTTTGCAAGACTAACTTGGAACAACTTGCATGAATTAGCGAGACAAAGTCGTAATTGATTTAGGAGGGGACCATGACGAACTATAACTACCCCGAGCCTCTGGAAAACCTGGAGCGGACGATCAACCTCTGGGCGCAGCTGAAGACGGAGGCTGGCGCCGCGGGCTTGGGGGATAAAATGGCTGAGATCAAATCCCTCATCGCCGAAAAGCTGGCGGAATTGCGCGCCTTGCCAGAGGACCCCGCCTTGCGCGCGGCGGAACCGGATGACCTGGACGGCATTCGCGCGTTGCGCCCGGCTGGCCCTCGCCGCTATTGGACAGAGCTGCCGGAACGGGCTTACCGCGATCGGCTGCAAGGGGCGATCCTGGGGCGATTCGCCGGCTGCGTATTGGGCTCGATCGTCGAATGCTGGGAGATCGAAAAGATGGAGCGCTGGGCGGCTTATCTGGGCGATGCCTTCCCGCCCGCTGATTATTGGAGCGCGGCCGAGCGTCCGCAAGATCTCAAGTATCAGACCAGCCTGCGCGACAGATTCACGCGCTCAAAAATGGACGGCGTGCCCACCGATGACGACATCATCTACACGCAGCTGGGTTTGCTCATCTTGGAAGATTACGGACCTGATTTTGGCGTGGAGGACGTGGGCGCGGCTTGGCTGAAATATCTGCCGCACGCGGCAACCGCCGAAGGCGTTGCGCTGCGGAATCTGCACGCGGGCTTGTCGCCCGCGCAAGCGGCAGTCCAGGACAACCCCTTCATGTTTTGGATCGGCGCGGACATCCGCTCCGACCCCTGGGGCTATGCCGCGCCGGGTTATCCGGAGAAAGCCGCCGAGTTCGCCTGGCGCGACGCCACCATCAGTCATCGGCGCAATGGCGTCTATGGCGCCATGTATTTCTCCGCCGTTATCTCAGCCGCTTTCGCCCTGGGCGATCCGCTGGGAGCGCTGGAAGCCGGCTTGGCCGAGATACCGGCCGATTGTCTGCTGGCGCGCGAGCTGCGCTGGGCGCTGGACACAGCCGGCGACATCAAGGACTACCGTCAAGCCCGCGCTGCCGTCGACAGCCGTTACGCCGGCATGCACAGGATACACACCATCAACAACGCCGTACTGACGATTTGGGGGCTGAGCGTCGGCGGCGCAGATTACAGCAAAGTGATCGGCGAAACGGTGGCGATGGGCTTGGACAACGACTGCACCGCCGCCACGGCCGGCAGCATCTTCGGGGCGGCATACGGCAAGAGCGCCATCCCCGAGCATTGGACCAGGAATTTCAACAACAAGGTCTATTCTTACATCATCGACAAACCCTTTTTCGCCTTGGATGATTTATACGATCGCTTCACGGCGCAAGCGCGAAAAGCCCTCGGCTGATATGGCAGTCGCCAGACTGCGAGGAAGACCGCGTGAAGGAATTAAGTCCACTGCTGGCGCTCGACGACCGTGTTTTCTCGGCGACAGAAAACGCTGTCTTGCAATTGGGGGCTGTCAAAAAATGCGCGGGCAATCCGCTCTTCGGTGAGGAATTCTTTAGCGAGCCGCCCAAGCGCTGGGAAGCGCGCTTCGACAATGTCTATCCCAGCGTCATTTATGACGAGGCTGAAGGATTATTCAAGTGCTGGTACAAGTCCTTCATCGTCGATGAAGCATCGGTCAGGACGCCTTTGCCGCAGCGCTCGCAGACGCCTTATACTGGCCACGGGCGCGAAGAGGGCGTTCTCTACGCGAGCTCGCGCGATGGCCTGCATTGGGAAAAACCGCAACTGGGCTTGATCGAATTCGCCGGCTCCCGCGCCAACAATATCGTCATGCGCCGCGCCAGCCATGGCATCCACGCCGGCGGCGTGCTCAAAGACCCGCGCGCATCCGACCCCGCTCGCCGCTACAAGTTCTTTCACCGCAATCCGCGCGCTGGGCGCATGGCGACCTGCTTTTCCGCCGATGGGCTGCGCTGGTCGCAGCCGGTACTCTGGACCGAACATGACGCTGTCGGCGATACCCACAACAACGCCATCTGGTCGCCGGCTTTAGGCTGCTACGTCGGCATCACACGCGGCTGGTCTGGGGGAGCCTATCGGGGCCTGCGCACCGTCCTGCGCAGCGAAAGCGCGGACTTCCTGCATTGGAGCGAGCCGGTTGAGATCCTGCGCGGCGCCGACGCTCACGATCAGATCTATTCCATGCCCATCGTTCAATACGCGGGTCTGTTCATCGGCTTGCCGGCGATATTCCACAAGGGCGACGAAAAAAAGGCGGATTGGGATACGGTTGATACCGAGCTGGCTTGGAGCGCCGATACGGTCAACTGGCAGCGGATTTGCCCGGGCAAACCGCTGATCCCGCGTGGGGCGGGCAGTTACCCCGACGGACAATACGACTGCGGCTGCATTTACGCCGCCGCTCCCATCACGCGCGGCAAGGAGGTCTATATCTATTACGGCGGCAGCAACGGTCTGCACAATAATTGGCGCGAAAGTTCGCTCAATCTGGCCACGCTGGAAAGCGATCGTTTCGCTGGTTATGCCCCCCGCGACAAACAGAAATTGGCGCTAGTGACGACGGCGCCGCTGCGGCTGGACGCTGAGGGAATCACCGTCTCTTCGGAAATTGCGGCTGGCGGCAGCATCCGCGCCGCCCTGCTCGATGGCGCCGGCGCGAGCATAGATGGCTGCGCGCTTGAGGATTGCCTCCCGCTGAAGACGAGCGACAGCGCCTGCCAGCTGACTTGGCGGCGGCAAGCAGTTCTGCCAGGCGAGGCCCTGCGGCTGGTTTTCGCTTTGGACAGGGCCGCGCTCTATGCTATTAAGGGCGCAAGCCGCCTTTCCGATTGATTCTGAGTAAACCCAAGTTAGTCATGCAAAACTCGACGATGGGTCGCAATGTAGGGGCGACAGACCTGCAGTGTCTACGCGCAGTACCATGTCGCCCGAAATCTATACATATCAAATTGGGCGACCTGATATGTCGCCCCTACACAGCCCCTGTATAATTTACATTATTTTCTTTAGAACTGCTTGTTTTTCAATCTGGTGTGAATTTCCGCAACGAAGCAAATCCAAGAAATAGTTAGAAGCGCTAGGGGCGACTCGCCGAGTCGCCCAATCAGCGAGATTCATTTCAAGTTGGGGGACCCAAGGGTCGTCCCTACAATATCCATTATTATGTTGGATTTACTTAGACGGCTCGAGATTTGCAAATTAACTTGATCAACTCTGCCAGCAGCGCCGTGCGCGGGACAATGCTGCTTTTCAAAATATACTCGTCCGGTCCATGATCCAAGCCGCCGATGGGTCCCAGCCCGTCCAGGACCGCCAGGCCGGCTTGCGCGGCGAATGCGCTGTCGGCGCCGCCGCCCGTGCTGCAGCCGCGCAGCGCGAATCCCAGACCGGCGGCCGCGCGGATGGCCAAATCTTCCAGGCGCGCGACCGCGTCGCTGCGGGGCATGGGTGGCGAGGCCAGGCGATGCTCCACGCAGAAGCGGATGTCATCGGTCGCCGGAGCCGCGAATATCCCTTCGATTGCGGCGACAGCGCGCTCCAGGTCGCGCTGCTCGAAGGCGCGGATGTCAATGCTTGCGCTGGCATAATCCGGCACGACATTGGGCATGCTACCGCCGCTGATGCTGCCGATGTTGAGGGTCAGGTCGCTCGCCGGCTGCGCCAGCGCTTCCACTTGCAGCAGCCGCCGCAGCAAGCCGCTGATGGCGTTGCGCCCTTTTTCCGGCTCAACGCCGGCATGGGCGCCCCGCCCATGCGCCTCGACGCGCAGCACCACATTGCCCTTGCGCGCGGTAACGATATCTCCATTCTCGCGCGCCGCTTCCAGCGTGAGCGCGGCGTCTGCGCCGGTCATCGTTTCGCGCATCAAGGGGATAGAGCTGCGCTCGTCCACCTCTTCATCCGCGACGCAAAGCAGCGTCAAGCTCGCGAAGTCCTCAAAGCCAGTCGCATTCAAGGCTTCCAGGGCATAAAGCCCGGCCAGCAAACCGGCTTTCATATCGCAGACGCCGGCGCCCAAGAGCCGATCGCCCGCCTGTTTCAGCGGTCGCCTCGCCGCCGTGCCAGTTGGATAGACCGTATCGCTGTGGCATAGTAGCAGAATCTTGGCGCTGCCCTGGCTCCGCAAGCGCGCCCGCAGGTGATCGCCCGTGTCCGCTTGCGGGTAACGCTCAATGCCAAAGCCCAGGCTGCCGAGGCGCTGTTCCAGCCAATCGTTGACGCGATTGCAGCCGTCTTTGTCGTATGTGCCGGAGTCGATTGCCACCAGACGCTCGAGATCCGCCAGGTAGCGAGCTAGTTGCGAGCGCAGATAATCGGGAATATTCATCCATTCCGAAATGCCGCACCAGCGCAAGATCAAGCCCACGAAGACCTTGGCGGTTTCAATCAAGGAATCCAGCTCTACGAATTCGTTATCGCCGTGCAAGCCGGCGCCGGCCGGACCCAGGATGATCGGCGTCATGCCAGCGCCGGCGTAAAAGGCGGCGTCGGTCACGGCGCGCTTGCCGGTCAAGACCGTTTCGATGCCCAATTGCTGATGGGTATCGCGTACTGCCTCAATCAAGGGGTGATCGGGCGCGGTGGAAAAAGGCGGGAAGTCGATATTCGATAAATGCCACTGCAAGCTCGGCGGATGGTCGCGCAGCCAGGGGTCGGCGCGCGCGAAAGCCGCCACAAAGTCTTCAAATTCGTCACGCGCGCCTTGGAAAGTTTCCGTCGGCAGGTATTTGAAATCGAAGTCAATCACGCAGACATCGGGGATCATGGCTGGGTTGGAGGTGATTTGCGGCAGGCCGTCTGCGCCCAAGCCAACCCCGCCGACCATCACGCCGGGATTGATGGTAGTGATGCCCGGCGGCATCAGCGGGTGATGACGCCCCAGCGCCCATTCGCGCTCGAATTCGCGCACCGCTGCCACGAACTTCACGCCTTTTTCGATCGCGTTGACGCCTTCGGCGTTTTCCGCATCCGGCTGCGCTTGCGGGTAGATCTGCGCGAAGCGCCAGCCAGCGTGCGCCGCCCGCCCGCGGATGGTGACGCGCAGCCAAGTAAGCCCGCCCTCGGCGGCGTCGATATAACCCGATGTCGGTTCGGCGACGACAATGCCGTCGGCGCGATAGCCGCGTTTGATGACATCGCGCGTACCGGCGAAACCGCCCGCTTCTTCGTCCACCACGATATGCAGTTGCAAGTCGCCCTTTAGTTTGATGTCGGACTTGATGATCGCCTCGGTCGCTGCGATGAAAGCCGCCAAGCCCGCTTTCATGTCCACCGTGCCGCGGCCGTAGAGCTTGCCATCGGCAATGTCACTGCCCCAGGGGTCATAATTCCAACCGTCCAGGTCGCCGATGGGCACGACGTCTATATGCCCGTTAAATGCCAGGCTCCGTCCGCCGCCGCTGCCGCGCCGCCGCGCGACCAGATTCGGCCGCCGCGCCTCGGCTTCCCAACGGGTAATTTCCAGTCCCAGTGCCCTCAGCTTGGATTCGATATAGTCTTGTACTTCGCTTTCCTGGCTGTTTTCCGGGTCCGCCATGAAGCGCGGATTGACGCTTTTGAAAGCCACCATGTCCTGCGTCAGCTTGATGATGTCGCCGCGCATCGCGTCCAGGCGGCGGTAAATACCCGCTTCAATCGTTTCTATAGGCCTGTTCATTGGCGTTTCTATTGGCCTGTCCATTGGCGCGTTCATGCTGCTCCGTTCTATCCGCTTAGCGGCAGGTTCTGCCCGGCCGCGCTGCCGCCGTCGACGATCATGACTGAGCCCGTGATGAAATCGGCTTCGTCGGAGGCCAGGTAGCGGACCATGGCCGATATATCAGCCGGATAGCCGATGCGTCCGCGCGGGGTCATGCCGACCAGTGCCTCAATATAGGCTTGATCCAAGCCCCAGTCCGGCACCTCGACCAGGCCGGGCGCCACCGCGTTGACTTGGATATTGTGCTGCGCCGCTTCCAGCGCCAGCACCTGCGTGAACATTGAAATCGCGGCTTTGGACGCGCAATAGTGCGCCGCGCCAACCCGCGCGCGGATAGAGGCGGTCGAACCCATGTTGATGATTTTCCCGCCGGGTTTGAGTCCGATCATCTGTCGCAGCGCCGCGCGGCTGAGCAGGAACATGCCTTTCATGTTGATATCCCAGACGCGGTCCCATTCCGCCTCGCTCATGTCGACGATGAGGCTGTTGGGATAGACGCCGGCGTTATTGACCAATATATCAGGCGCGCCGAATGCGGCGACCAGCTCGCTCATGATCCGCTTGATACCCGCCGCGCAGCGCACATCAGCGACCAGCGCAAGTGATTGTCCGCCGCCGGCTGCGATCTCCGCGGCGACCGCCGCCGCCCGTCCGCCATCGACATCGTTCACGCCAACCAAGGCGCCTTCGGCGGCGAAATCCAGCGCGATCTGCCGACCGATGCCGTGCCCGGCCCCGCTGACCAGGACCGTCCGCTTTTGAAATCGCGCTGGCATCGTCATTCGATCCACTTCGCGGCTGGCAAATCGGTATTGGCGCGGGGCAAGGTGGGCGCGACGTCCTCTTGCTGGCAGTAGTCGGCGATCTCGCTGAGCTTCGCCCACCACACGCGCGGGAAGCCGCGAATGTAACGGATCAAGCGTTCCAGCACGATCAAACCCGAGGGACGCCCCGCCAGGAAGGGGTGCATCGTCATATTAAATAGCCCGCCGCGCGCGAAGAGCCCATCGAACTCGGCGGTGAAAACTTCCAGCCCGATCGAGGGCGGGCTGATGCCGTTGCCTATGGCTGGCACCGATACAAAGCCGAATTGCACCCAATCGTCATTGCGCCAGCTAACCGGCAGTTCCAGCAGATCGCCCTCGGATGTTTCTACCCAGTAGGGGATGTCGTAACCCATCAAGCTGCTGTCGAACTGGAAGCCGTAGCGCTTGAGCAAGGCGGGCGACGACGGTTTCAGTTCCCAGGCTGGCGAGCGATAGCCGACTGGCTTGCGGCCCGTGATCGCCTTGATGACGTCGATGCCGGCGCGCAGTACCTTTTCTTCTCGCTCGTCGCTCAAGCCGTCGGGCCGCTCGTGCATGAAGCCGTGATGCCCCAGGTCATGTCCACGCGCCACGATCTCGCGGGCTAGATCCGGGTGCAGTTCCAGCGTGCGAGCGGGCGAAAAGAAACTGGCTTTGATCTCGTAGAGATCGAGCAAGTCGAGGATATTCGGCATACCGACATTAGGACCATAACTGAACTCGGACATCAGCGCCATGCGTTTGGTGGCGTTGGGCGGGTCGAGCATGTAGGGAATGGTCTCGCCGTCCAGGTCGAATGTCAAGGCGGCGGCGCAGATCCGATCGTTTTTCCATTTGAAGTCGCCCATCAGCTTCTCCTCGCGCCGGACGTTTTTAAGTTCGGCAGCACTTCTTCGGCAAACAGGTTGATCTTGGTTTCGAGCTCGTCCCAACTCTCGTGGAAGAGCCATATCACAGCGTATTCCAAGCCAGCCTCTTGATAGGCTTTGAGCTCGGCGACCACCTCGCTGGCGCCTCCGCGCGGGATGTGACCAGGGTCGCGGCGCGGCGGATGGCATGGGCGCTGTTGCCGCCGATCCAGACCGGCGTACCCGCCCCCCGCGGCGGACGCGGCGCGAAGAGGGCGTCGTCAATTGTTACGCTCTCGCCGCGGAAGGCGCCGTCGCCGTTCCAGAGCGCGCGCATCAGCGCCAGCCATTCATCGAAGCGCGCGCCGCGCTGCGCGTAATCGGCGCTCAGAAAATTGAATTCCCGTTCCAGCCAGCCGACGCCCGCCCCAAGTATCAAGCGCCCGCCCGAGACGACATCAATGCCCGCCAGTTGCTTGGCCAGCAGGACCGGTTCGCGCTGTGGCATGACGATGATTGAGGTGCCCAGTTGCACGCTTTCTGTGGCGGTCGCGGCGATAGTCAACGCCACCAGCGATTCGATCAAATTGCCGTAAGGCTCGGGCATGTCGGCCGGCATCAAGACGTGATCGGTGGTCCAGACCGAATCAAAACCGAGCGCTTCCGCCAGCCGCGCGCTGGCCGCGATGCTCTCGCCACTGGCGCTCGCGCCGAAGTTGGGAAGCAATAAGCCAAACTTCATCGTTACGTTCTCCTTTTTGTCAGCAGCTCCGAGTTAGTCCTGAAAAACTCGATGAATGGTCTCAGTGTAGGGGCGACAGACCTCCTCGTGGGTGTCTACGCGCAGTACCATGTCGCCCGAAATCAGTAATGCAAATCCAACATAATGATGTGTGTTGTCGGGGCGACCCAAGGGTCGCCCAAAGTTAAATTAATTCTACAGATCGGGCGACTCAGCGAGTCGCCCCTACCGCTTCCAATTATTTTCTTGGATTGACTTCTGCGCTGAATTATCCTTCTTTACTTGGATAAATATCCCCTAGCTCGCGGCGTCAAAATTATACGGCGCTTGCCGCGTATGCCAGTCATGCGCCTGCTCGTAAGCGTAAGCGATGCGGTATAGCGTCGCCTCGTCGAAGGGACGTCCCATCAGTTGATAGCCGATGGGCAAGCCGTCGCGCGTGAAACCGCAAGGCGCGCTCAGCGCCGGCTGCCCGCCCAAATTGGCGGAGAAGGTATGATGAATGATTGAGACCATAGGCGTCTCGCCGATGTCCATATCCTGCCGCGGTTGATGCAAATCGCTCAGCAGCGGCGCCGGCAGCGGCATGGTGGGCGAGATCAAGGCGTCGAGCGCCTGGTCGCGGAAGAGCGCCTTCATCGCGCTGCGATAGCGCTCGCGGGCGCGCAAACCGGTGATGTAATGCGTGGCGGGGATCAGCTCGCCCATTTTCAGCGTGGCGCGGGTGGCGGGGTCATAGAGATCGCCCTTCTCGCGCAGTTGCTGGCGATGATAGGCGCTGGCTTCCGCCATCATCACGGTGAAAAGCGTCTCCGGCGTCAATTCAAATTCGGGCAAGCGAATCTCGATGATCTCCGCGCCCATGTCCGCCAGCTCGCTGATGACCGCTTCGGTAGCCGCGCGGACGTCGTCGATCACGCCGGGATACAGGACATAGTCGCGGTCAATGCCGATGCGCAGTCCCTCAACGCCCTCGTCGATGGCGGCGCTAAAATCCGGCGCTTTTTGCCGCGCCGACGTCAAGTCCTGCGGGTCGTGCCCAGCCAGCGCGTTCAGCATCAAGGCGTTGTCCAAGACCGTTCGCGTCATAGGACCGACGTGGTCCAGGGTCCAGGACAGCGGAATCACGCCATAAGCGCTGACGCGGCCATAGGTCGGCTTCAAGCCGACGATATTGTTGATCGAAGCCGGGATGCGGATCGAGCCGCCGGTATCGGTGCCCAGGGCGCCAAATGCCGAACGGACGGTGACAGCGACGCCCGAGCCGGTGCTGGAGCCGCCGGGATAGCTGTTCAATTCCCAGGGCGAGCGGGTCGGCGGTTCGTTGACGCCATAGGCGAATTCGTGCGGCATCGTCTTGCCGATCATGATGGCGCCGGCTTCGTCCAGCTTCCGCACCACCGTCGCGTCGAAATCGGGCAGGAAGCCCGCCATCACTTTGGAGCCGCACTCGGTGGCGACGCCCTTGGTGTAGATGATGTCCTTGACGCCAATGGGAATGCCATGCAAGGGACCGCGATAATTGCCCGCGGCGATCTCTTGATCGGCCGCCCGCGCCTGCGCCAGAGCCGCCGCTTCTGGCAGGGCCGCATAGGCGCGCACGGTAGGCTCCGTGCGCTTGATGCGCTCCAGCGTGGCTTGGGTCAAAGCGACGGCTGACGTGGCGCCACTGCGCAGCGCCTCTGCCGCCTCGCTGATGGACAGATTGATGAGAGCCTTTGAATCAGTCATACCAGCCCGCGTCCATTCTCAAAATCGGCGGAAAATCGCTCAGGTCAAGGGCTTCCAGCACGGCGATGGAGGGCAGTTGATTGGACAATGCCGCCGCCAGCGCCTCGAGATCTTCACCCGTCAGGTCCACGGCAAACAGCGCAGCCAGCGTCGCGACTTGATTGGCCTCGATGTTCAGGTCGGATTTGCTCCTGCCATAACTCATGTCTTTCTCCTCTCTCAATTGCTCCGGGTCAGGACAATCGCTTCGAATTAAAAATGGGCTGGGGAAGTCTTCATTTTCGCGGGCGGCTCAGCGTGCCCCCCTACAATGACTTAGTTTTATAGGACATTCGACACATAATGGTCGCTGCTACGATCGCTTTAATGAAACGAATGACATATAGTCGCGCTGCCATTTTTCTCTGTGTCGGCGGGCTGTGTCTACGCGCCCCTCAGTAGATCCAAGAAAATAATGCGAAAACATCAGGACGCTGTAGGGGCGGCCAATCTGGTCGCCCGACGTTGCTGCGTTTTGATTTCGGGCGACATGGTACTGCGCGTAGACACCCACTAGGAGGTCTGTCGCCCCTACATTTAGACCCTTCGTCGAGTTTTGCATGACTAACTTGGAACTACTTCTGCGCCTCTGTGGTGAATTATCCTTACTTTGTTGGAATCGCCTCTGCGAATGACGGGTAATCATCCGGCGTAAATGCCATATTCCCAGATTTTCTCCGCCATGCGCGCGATGCAGTCTTCCAGATTTTCCCAGATGCCGCGGTGCCCCGCCACCAGCACGCTGATGATGATGGGCGCCGCTTTCTGCGATTCGATGACACCGACATCATTGGCGATGAAGGGATTGAAGTCGCCCGTCTTGTGCGCCACGCGGGCTTCTGGCAAGTACTTGGGCAGGCGCGAGCGCGAGATTTGCATGCCCAGGATCTTGCGCATCGCGGCGCATGATTCTGCGCTGGCGCATTGGTCCGTCCAGATCATTTCCAGCAAGCGGCCAATGGCGCGCGCCGTGGCGCGGCTAAAGGGACGTGCCGTTTTCACCTGCTCGAAGTGGAAGCGCTCGCGCGCCGTCTCCCACTCGGCCGGGGACATCTGCGGGTATCCAGCCTGGAAGAGCGCGGCTGGGTCCAACTCGCCCAGGTCCGGATCAATCGACGCCGCCAAAGCCGAAAACCAGGCGAAGCCGTCCCCCATCACATTAATATCGGCGAGACCCAATTCGCGCATTGTCTTATTGACAGCGTCGGGACCGCCGACCGCAGCGTAGCAATAATCGGTGGCGCTATTGTCGCTTTCGATGATCATCAGGGTGGCGGCGTCGCGCAAGCTGAAGACCATGCCATCGTCCATCGCGTGTAACACACCCGTGCCAAAGCGCTTGTAGCGCGTCTCCAGCGTCAGCTTTTGAGCCAGGTCGAGCGCGCCTGTATCACAAGCGCGGAATAGCGTCGCCAGCAGCGGAATCTTGATCACGCTCATGGTGTCCATCATGGCGTCGGCCTTAAAGGCGATTTCTTCGCCCGTGCCGGTGAATTTCACATAGAGCGCCCAGTCGGCGCGGACGCCGAGCATGAGGCGCTGCAGCGCCCGTTCCAGTTCACTATGCGCGGGGACCATGGCTTAGCGCCGCACCACGCCACCGGCCAAGCCCAGGGTGACGCCGGTGATATAAGCCGCTTCCTCCGAGGCCAAAAAGGCGACCAAGGCGCCCATCTCTTCGAGGCTGCCATGACGCCCCAGCGGCACCAGATCCCAAACGCGCTGGCGCTCCTCTTCGAAGCTGATGCCGGCATGCGCCGCGCGCTGCCGCAAGCCTTCCCATTGCATTTCGGTGGCCATATAACCGGGCGCGATGGTATTGACGCGGACATTGTGCGGCGCCATTTCCAGCGCGAATGCCAGGGTCATGGCGATGACGCCGGCTTTAGTCCCGGAATAGGAAGCCACGCGCGGATAAGGTTCTTGCCCGAAGATTGAACTGACGGTGATGATGTTGCCGCTCCCTTGTTCGCGCATGACGCGACCGGCGTATTTGCAGGTCAAGAAGACGCCGCGATAGTTGACATTGACGATCTGCTCGAAATCGGCCAGGTCCAGATCGACCAGGTCGGTTTCGACGCCGCCAATGCCGGCGTTGGCGACAGCCAAATCAAGCCCGCCAAAGCGCGCGAGCCCCAGGCTAATGACCGCTTCTGTGACCTCGGCGCTAGCGACATCGTGCTCGGCGGCGATGACGCGCTCGGGCGCGATGCCCAATTCGTCGATGATCGCCGCCGCCGTTTGGTGAATGGCAGGATTCGCGTCCGTCATCAGCAGCGACCAGCCGTCCTGCGCCAAACGCCGGGCGATGCCCTCGCCCAAGCCGCGGGCGGCGCCGGTGATGAAGGCTCTTTTTGGCTGCGCTTCTTCTGCGGACATCTGCCGTTTTCCTGGCTCGTTTAGCTTATCTGGGGCTGGTCTGTCGCAGCCCCGCGCGAGGCGCGCAGGCGGGCGCTGAATTGTTTGATAAGCCCCCAAACACCTTGCGGGAAAAAACGCATAGTCAGCACGATGAGCACAGCCACGAACATGAAGCGCACCGGTCCCCGCGATATGCCAAAGACATCGGACATCCAGGCGCTGGAAGCCATCAACTCGCTGACGTAAGTCATAAGCACGCCCACGATGACCGGACCGTAGATGGTCGCCACGCCGCCCACCAGCAACATGCTCAAGAGCAGAGTAACCAGCGAAAAACCAAAAATATCGGGCGAGGCGACTATCAAGAAATGAGCATAGACAGCGCCGGCCAAGCCGGGGAAGATCGAGCTCAGCAAGAATGCCAGCAAGCGCTGCCGCGCCAGCGGAATGCCGCGGGCGACCGCGTATTCTTCAAAGTCGCGCAGGGCGATCAAGCTCAAGCCGAAATCCGATGTGACCAGCCGCCGCAAGAATATCGTCGAGCAGAGCAGCAAAAAACCGACCAGATAGAAGTGGGCGTAACTGCTCTCGCGGAAGCGGAAGTCGCCGATCTGCAATTGCGGCACGCCGGTCAAGCCTTGCTGCCCGCCGGTTATCAGCGGCTGGCTGAGCAGCAGCAGCAGCACCAACTGGCTGCAGGCAAAGGTCAGCAGCGCCACGTAAATGCCGCGCAAGCGGATGGCGGGGATCGAGACGATGATGCTGGCGAGCGCCGCGCTTAGCCCGCCGCAGGGTATGCCCAGCCAGGGCGAGACGCCCAGCTTGACAGCCAGAATGCCGCTGGTATACGCGCCGATGCCGAAGAAAGCCAGATGGGCGAAGTTAAAGACGCCGGCGTAACCCAGGGTCAAATCCCAATTGGAGGCGACGATGGCGTATAACATGCCCAGGATTCCCAGATGAATCAAGAGCTTGTTCGTTACGACGAAGGGGATGGCGAGGAAAACGACGATCCCGATGATCGCCAAGGCGATGCGATGCTCATGCAGTTTCTTCAAAAGCCTCATGATTCTTCACCGCCCATCAAGCCGCGCGGTCGGAAAATAAGTACCAGGATTAGGGTAGCGAAAAGCACCACCGGCGCCCAATATAAGGAAAAGACATAGGCGCTCGTTTCTCGTATGAAGCCGATGACATAAGCGCCGATGATGGTGCCGGGCAAGCTGCCTAATCCGCCAAAAACGACGACCACAAAAGCGAAGAGCAGCTCTTGCGCGCCCATGGTGGGCAAGATGAAGAACAAGCCGCCCAGCATGACGCCGCACAGCCCCGCCAGGATCGAACTCACGACGAAGGTGAGCGGATAGATCTGGCTGACATTGATGCCGACAAGGTGGGCGAAGTCATCGTTTTGGGCGACGGCGCGTATCGCCAAGCCATGTTTGGAATATTTGAGGAAAAAATGAAGCAAAAGAAGCGCGACCGGCGTCATGATGATGATCAAGACTTCTTGCAAGCCGATTGCCGTCTCCAGGACTTGCAGCGGCGGTCCTTTGAGGATGCGATCCAGTTGTTTGTAGCGGGGACCAAAGATGACCTGAACGCCATTCTGCATGAAGCTGGCGCCGGCCAGGGTGGTGATGATGACCACGAGATCAGCGCCGGGTTTGCCCACGAAGGGCTTTACCAGCAGCACATACATGATATAACCAACCAGCCCGCAGCAGAGAACGGCAAAGGGTACGCCTATCACCAGTCCAAAGCCGCCGCGTATGGACAGGATCCACTCGCCCAGTGGCAGCAACAAACCACCCAAGGCGCCAGATCCCTCGGCATTTTCCACGATCGATTTGCCGATGGGCTGCAGGGCTTTGGCGAGGCCCCCGCGATTCGAAAAATACCAGGCGGAGTAGGCGCCCACCATGACCAGCGCGCCATGAGCCAGGTTTAACATACGCACCGTGCCCCAGACTAGGGAAAGACCGCTTGCCATCAAAGCATAGAGGGACCCGGAAACCAGCCCGCCGGCGATGATCGCGGCAATCGCTTCCAATGACATCAGCTTACCTTTCCGAAGTACATCTCCAGGATCTCGGCTTGATCGATTTGCGAGACATCGGCCGTCTCGAGCGAGACAGCGCCTTTTTCGATTAGGTACAAGCGCTCGCAAATGCCCAGCAATAGCTCCACATCCTGATCGACCACGATCATGGTGACGCCGGTCGAGGCGATTTCGGCGATAGCGCGCGCCAATTCTTCTTTGATTAAGGGCGCCAAGCCAACGCTCGGTTCGTCGAGGATCAGCAACTCTGGCATGCCCATCAAACCGACGCCGATGGAGAGCATTTGCCGCTCGCCGCCGCTCAAGGTCCGCGCTTGCTGGGAACGCCTTTCTTCAAGCCGCGGGAAGAGCGCGAACACTTTTTCAAAATTGCTGGCTTTGCGGCTGTCCGTGCGTCGGACATAAGCGCCCAGCGTTAAGTTTTCCTGCACGGTCATCTGTGGGAACAACTGATTGCCCTGCGGCACATGGATGAGACCGCGCTCGACGATCGCGCGCGCGTCAAAATTGCTTATGTCCTCGCCGCGGAAGCTGATCTTGCCCGCCTTGGCTCGGATCAAGCCGGAAACAGTGCGCAGCAGCGTCGTCTTGCCATGTCCGTTGGGACCAAAAAGCCCCACATGTTCACCCTCGTCGACATGCAGTGACAAAGAGCGCACGACATCGATTTTGCCATAGCCGGAAACCAGGCCCTCAACCTGAAATAGCATGGAAGGCGTCCTTTCCGCGCTCGCCCAAGTACGCTTCAATGACGACATCGTCCCGCGCCAATTGCTCGGGCGAGCCTTCCGCCAGGCGCTTGCCAAAATCCATCACCATGACGCGATTGGATACGCCGAAGAGCAGCGGCAAGACATGCTCGATGATAATGATGGTCGTCTCGCCCCGGCTGAGCTGTCGAATCAGTTCTTCGAGTTCGCTCAATTCCGCCACGTTCAAGCCGCCGGCCGGCTCATCGAGCATCAACAGGCTGGGACGGCTGACGATAGCCGAGGCGATCATCAGGCGCTTCTTGGCATAAAGCGAGAGCTCGCCGGCCAGCCGGTCGCGGTCCGCGCTGAGGTCGAGATCCGCCAGCGCTTTTTCCACGGCGGCTTCATATTGATCGGGGCGCAATTCTGTGCCGAAGACCGCGCCGATGCGCGCGTTCTCTTGGACGGTCAGCGTATCGAAGGCGGTTTCTTTCTGGAAGGTGCGCGCGATGCCCAATTCATAGATCTTGTGCGGCGACAAGCCGGTGATGTCCTCGCCGCGCAAGTGGACGCTGCCGCCATCGGCTTGATAGGGAATACCCGTGATGAGGTTAAAGAGCGTCGTTTTGCCGGCGCCATTGGGTCCGGCGATGCCATAAATCTCGCCTTGGTTGACCTCGAAACTGACATTGTCCACGGCAACTAATTCGCCGAATTTCTTGGTCGCATTGCTAACAGACAGCAACGTGGTCATGTGTCGATCCCGGTGTATAGGGGGCAGCCCGGCCAGCCACATCTCCCGCTTTGTTCCGACAAAACGTTTGTAGGGGGCGCATTTCAAATTATAGGCGCATCACGCCCTATCTCTCAAAAAGCGAATCGCGGTAGGGGCGAGCCGTGGCTCGCCCGAATGTGAGATCTTGGTTTCGGGCGACTGAGCTGCAGTGTCTATGCGCAGCGCCGAGTCGCCCGAACTTCTGTTGCGGACTAGCTCGAAAATAGTCGCGACAATGTTACATGTCCATCCAGGGCGGTACCTGGAAGTCGCCGGTGGCGAAGCGATCGGGCTCGAGCTGGATGCGCTCGCCTTCCCAGATCTGGTAGAACTGGATCGGATAGTATTCCGGACCTTGGATCGCCAGATGCGTTTCTTGATCGAAGGTCAAGAAGCCGGCCAACGTCTCCATCTCCAGGTTGCCGATACATTCGCCGATGGCGACGCGGTCGGTCGGGTCGCCGACTTCTTCCAGGCAGGTGGCGTAAATCATCACCTGGTCATAAGCGATGACGGTGAAGTAGCCGCCGCGATGTCCATAAATCTCTTCGTAGCGATCGCGAATCTCGATCACTTCCGGCTTGGAGTCGATAGCCGCGCCCAGGTTGTTGTAGATCAAACCGGTGGAGTTGTCGCCGGTCAATTCCAGGAACTCTTGCACCGAAGGACCATATTGCAAGAAGAGCAGCGAATTGGGCGGATTTTCCATGAACTGGTTCATGAAGGCGGCATTGTTGGGCGGCGCGGAATCGGTAACGACGACGATATCCGGTTCGTCTTCGCGGATCTTCGCCAGCAAGCCCCGCCAGTCGGTGACCGAGGCGAAAGGCACCGTCTCGTAGCCGGTGACTGTCCAGCCCATGCTCTCGAAATGAGCGCTCATGCCGGTGGCGATAGTCGTGCCATAGGGATCGTCCGAACTGATGATGAAGGCTTCGCGGTCGCGCAAGCTGAGCATGCCCGCTTCGTCGTATGCTTCGAGCAATTCCGGCAGCGCGGTCTCGTAGGCGTCGTAGGACGGCACGCGCGACCAGACGGTGTGGTATGTCTCCGGTTCAGCCGAGACGATTTCGCGCGTCTGGGCCGCGTTGGCCGAGATCAGATAGGGCATATCGATTTCCGCCATCAAGTCGATCTCGAAGTTCGAGGTGCTGGCGTAAGCGGTCATGATGAAGTTGAGATCTTCGGTATTGCTGAGCTGGTTGAAGGCGGTGGTCACGGCGTCAGCGCGCTGATCAACCGTATCGGCGATGACCAGTTCCAAGGTGTAGCCGGCTACGCCGCCCATCTCGTTGAGGTCGTCAACGGCGATCTGCGCTGCCTGGACAACATCCTGGGCGTCCGCGCCGAAGGCGCCGGTCAGCGGCACCATGATGCCGATCTTCGCCACCCCCATATCTTGCGCGCCGACGATCCCGCCGACCAGGGAGAACATCAACAAACAAATGACAAATGTGCTGCGGATACGTAAAGACATGCCTTTCCTCACTTTCTGTGTGTTGAACGATTCTAAGTTTTCAATTTACGCATCGGACGAGACCTGGGACCAGTGCCGGGGCGCTCGCAAAGGCGGATCTTCCGAGGGATCGAGAAAGCTGACTATGGCATGTATCGCGGAAAATCACAGCAAAAGACAAAACGATCTCAAACAAGGGCAACAAGTCTTTTCGAAACGTGGGCGGAGTATAACCAGTCGAAATCCGCTTGTCAAATTTTGGCTGGTTACGATCAGGGCAATCGCACCAGAACCAATGTGTGTCGAATATCACATAAATCTACCAAGATGTAGGGGCGGCTCGCGAGCCGCCCGAGAGTCTACAAGGCTTGTCCGCTATTGATGAAATTGCGCCAAATTCGAGTTTCTTGCCTGTGGGCGACACACAGAGTCGCCCCTACAATCGACTTATGGTACTGAAAACAGTTCTATTTTCGTAATTTTTGTATTGAGGATCCATCTTTATTGGGCAAGAGGCAGAAGGATTGGGGCAAAAAATTGGTGAGTAGTCATAATAACGGACAAGCCTGTAGGGGCGACCAATCTGGTCGCCCGACGTTGCTGCGTCGTTGATTTCGGGCGACATGGTATGTCGCCCCTACATTGCGACCCATCGTCGAGTTTTGCATGACTAACTTGGATCTACTGAGGGCACAGAGAAAATCATAAATGTATTTTTTCAAGCACAATGATTGGCGACAAATCATGTTTCGCTGGCGATTGATGCCGATTTCGGGCTACAGAATTTGATAAATAGTCGTCTGATTTCCCTACGAACTCTGTGCCCTCGATGTCTCTGTGGTGAATAATTATTTGATACATTTGCCCTGATACTTTACCCTCATAGTTTGTCGTTTTACCGCAAAAATTGTATAGTTCCCTGTGCTGTTTAATTGTGACATCATATTAAGCATCAACAGGAGCGGACCTTTTGAATGCCAAGTTTTATCTCGCGACGCTTGTTCTGCTCCTCTGTTCTTGGTCGGCATCCGCGCAGGGCTACGACATTCGCGTCTGGCAGAACACCAATCTGCGCTACAGCCCCAGTCTGTCTAGCGGAGTTTACAAATCCGCGCGCGCGGGCTCAACACTGCGCGTGGCTGGCAGCAGCGACCGCTGGCTGCGGATTGACTGGAACGGGCGCGACCTGTGGATGGCTGCTTGGGTCGGTCACAGCCCTGTTGAAGATCGCGTGGAAGAAAACGCGCGAACTCAATCTGGGGCAGGTACATCAGCGCCAATTGATAATTGCTGTTACGTCGATCGGCAATGTCATAGCGAGCAGGAATGGACGGATGGCTATTGGGCTTTTCAGCAGGGTCAATGCCCCGCGCCTTCACAATCCCAGACGGAAGCGCCAGCGCAGCCCGCGGAATCCATTTCAGCGTCAATCGACAACTGCTGCTACGTCAACCGACAATGTCAAAGCGATGCGGATTGGATTGACGGCTACCATGCCTATCAGGACAATCAATGCGCCGCCCCCGCCAATAGGTCGCCGGCCCCCGCCAGTTATGATCTGTCTCAAGTCGACAACTGCTGCTACGTCAACCGGCTTTGCCATACGGAATTGGATTGGCAGCGCGGCTTCGCGGCTTATCATTATTTTCAGTGCAGCGGGGATATCCCGATTAGGATTGAAGGTTCGCCGCGTTTTGTCCGCGAAGTCCGAGCCGCCTTCAACCTGCTGAAAGAAAAAGCGCCGCGCCTTTATGCCTACGGCATCAGCGGCTTGAGCCTGATTCGAGAAGTCCCGGCCGGCAGCGTCATTGGCGTCTACGTGGAAGAACGGATATTTGAATACGCCATTGATCTCGTCAAGGGCGACGAAGGCTCGATCATCTTTTTAGCCGGCTCGATCTTGCACGAAGCCTGCCATGTCCACCGTTGGGAGGCGGGGCTGCGCGAAGCAACCTGGAAAGAAGAACGCGCCTGTGTTGAAAAAGATCTGGAAGCGGTTTTGGCGCTGGACCCAGAAGATCGGTATGGCAATGCCGCCTGGTATCGCGATCTGATCGCCAATCTGCACAAGCCGTCATATTGGTGGTGGGCGGACAATCACTAGCGCCGTGTAGCGCCGGCGTCAATTCGCATTTCCTATCCCAACTTTGTTAATCTAAAGCTAGAGAAAAGCCAAAGATATTTGCTCTTGGAGGGTTCTGATGAGCAGCCTGTTATTAAGCAATACGCGAGTATTGGATGTGCGCGGCGGCGAATTGTTGCCCGATCGGCATGTCTTGATCGAAGACGGCAAAATCAGCGTGGTGAGCGAGACCAAACCACAGACCGACGCCGATGTCTTGGACGTCAGCGGACGGGTCGTCATGCCCGGACTGTGCGATTCTCATGTGCACGTTACAGCCGCCACAGCCCATCTTTCCGCCATTCGGCATTGGTCGCCCGCCTATGTGACCGCCCACGCCGCCAAAATTCTGGAGGGCATGCTCATGCGCGGCTTCACGACCGTGCGCGACGGCGGCGGCGCAGATTGGGGTTTGGCGAAAGCTGTCGACGAGGGCTTGATAGCGGGACCGCGGATTTTCTTTTGCGGCCACGCCTTGTCGCAGACCGGGGGGCATGGCGACATGCGAAGTTCCGGGGATGACGGCGTCGGCTACGGCTGGCTGACGCCGGGCTTGGGCTGGGTCTGCGATGGCATCAGCGAATTGCGCCGCGCCTGCCGCGAGGAAGTGCGCCGCGGCGCTCATCACATCAAACTGATGGTTTCCGGCGGCGTCGCCTCGCCGACCGACCGCATCGACAGCACCCAGTTTTCCGAAGAAGAGATCCGCGCCGCGGTGGAAGAGGCTGAAGCCGCCAACCTCTATGTCATGGTCCATGCCTATACCGCCCACGCCATCAACCGCGCCTTGCGCTGTGGCGCGCGCACGGTCGAGCATGGCAACCTGATGGACGAAGAGAGCGTCGACCTGCTGCTGGAGAATGACGCTTTTCTGGTGCCGACCCTGTCCATCTATCAGGGACTGGCGGACGAAGGCATTGAGGCGGGTTTGCCGGAAGAGCTCTATAGAAAAGTCTTTGATGTGCTGGACGCCGGCAAGCGCGCCCTCGATATGGCGCAGAGCGGCGGCGTGAAAATGGCTTATGGCACCGACCTGCTGGGACAGATGCACCGCCGCCAACTGGACGAGTTCGCCATCCGCGGCGACATCATCCCGGCCATTGAGGTCCTGCGCGCCGCCACCTGCAACGGCGCCGACCTGCTCTGCCGCAGCGGTGAATTGGGCGAGGTCATCGCCGGCGCGGCCGCCGATCTGCTGGTGATGGACGGCGATCCGCTGGCGGACCTGAGCGTGATGACCGAGCCGGAGACAAACCTGCGCGTTATCATGAAGGATGGTGTGATTTACAAGAATACCTTGACAGAAGCAAGCGCCTAGACCGCTGGACCGATGTCAAAACGCGTTGTAGAAATGAAAAGCCTAATCGCTAATGAAGTGAAAAGCCTTCCCTGTAGCAAAAGGTCCGGCAGTGGGGAGGCTTGTCTATGGACTCAAGTCAATTGGACAAGCCCCTTTTTCGCCGTTAGGAGCAAGTCCGGCTTGCGATGAGTTTCGCTTTTTGGAAATTGGGTCCCTTATAGATGGCCAGTTTCAGCTTTTTCCCGCTATCTGTCTTCCACATCTTATAAAGATGGGCGGGATTATGACGGATAATGTACATCTTCTCGTTTCGTACATCGCCAAAAAGGTTCACCCAGTCCGCTTCTATGTGAGAGCCATCGGCTTTCAATGAGCAGCTGCCAGCGATATACATTACTTTTGCGCCCGCTGCTTGAGATTCCGCGCCGGCGAGCGAGGCGGGCGCAGGCGTCGCCATCAGCGCGAGCGTAAGCAGCAACAGAAGTAAGTTTGAGCGTTTCATTTGGGAATTATATACTTTAGTGCCGAAAAGCCCTTGACGCCCTCTGCTGAATTATGATACAATAGTGCATAAGGATAAGAGATGGGGCTTCTCAAATGGCACAACACGCACCAGGACAACACTTCCGCAAAGGTATTGCAATCATCGAACTCTTTCAACTATTCCCTGATGACAAAACCGCCGAAGAATGGTTTGTGCAGTCGCGTTGGCCTAATGGAATCAAGTGCGCTTACTGCGACAGCGAAAACGTCAATACAAAGTGCGCTCATAAGACTATGCCCTTTCGTTGCCGCGATTGCAAAAAGCGATTTAGCGCAAAAACGAACTCGTTAATGCACGCATCGAACATCGGCTACCAGAAGTGGGCAATTGCGATTTACATGGTCGCAACAAATCTCAAAGGTATGTCGAGTATGAAACTGCACCGAGAACTGGATATTACGCAAAAGAGCGCATGGTATATGTTACACCGCATCCGAGATTCCTGGGACTTCCAAAGCGACAAGTTCTACAGCGAAGTCGAGGTAGACGAAACTTACATAGGCGGCAAAGAGGGCAACAAACACGCGCACAAGAAGCTGAACGCTGGGCGCGGCACAGTGGGCAAGACGGCGGTTGTAGGTGTGCTAGACCGTAATAGCGGTGATGTCAAAGCGCAGGTTGTCGAGAATACGAAACAAGAAACATTGCACGGGATTGTGGTAGAGAACACATTGCCCGATACAATTGTGTACACAGATGAAGCCCGCGCCTATGAAGGAATGCCGCGCAAGCATAAATCGGTTAAGCACAATGTCGGCGAGTATGTGAATGGGCAGATACACACGAACGGGCTGGAGAGCTTCTGGTCAATGTTCAAGCGCGGATACATGGGGACATACCACCAGATGAGCCCGAAGCATCTGCATCGGTACGTTAATGAGTTCGCTGGTCGGCATAACAATCGCCCGTTGGACACACGACATCAGATGGGCGCAATTGTGCGCGGAATGAATGGCAAAAGACTGCCGTATCAAGTCCTGATTGCGGAGTAGGGTATGGCAGCAAATCGTAATCTACACAAGGCGAAGTCCAACAAGAAAGACGAGTTCTATACGCAGTTATCGGATATCGAAAATGAACTGCGGCATTATCGTGAGCATTTTCGAGGCAAGGTCGTTTACTGCAATTGCGATGACCCGCGAGTGAGCAACTTCTTTCACTACTTCGCCTACAACTTCCGCGTACTCGGTTTGAAGAAACTGATTACGACCTGCTACAAGAATCAGCAAATGGATATGTTTAGCCAAAACGACTCGGATCATGCTATCTATTTGGAATACGATGGGACACAGAACGAGACCGGCGTTCCCTCAGTCGACGACATCGGCATCCACTATCTGGAAGGCGATGGCGATTTTAGAAGCGCGGAATGTGTCGAACTTCTACAGCAATCGGACATCGTAGTTACAAATCCGCCCTTTTCGCTGTTTCGGGAGTATCTAGCGCAGCTAGTTGAATTCAACAAGAAGTTCATAATTATTGGGAATAAGAATGCGATTACGTACAAAGAGACATTTTTGTTAATCAAAGAGAACAAACTGTGGGTTGGCAACACCTCAATGAGCAAAGACTTGCTATTTGATGTGCCACATGATTACGCACAAGAATTGATTGCAACAAAAAAAGAAGGCAGCGCATATAAGGTTGTAGATGGAGTTGTAAAAGCAAGGTCGCAAAGCATTTGGCTCACAAATCTCGACCACAAAAAACGCCATGAAGAACTGATTTTATGGAAAAGATATTTGCCGAAAGAATATCCTAAGTATGATAATTATGGGGATTATATCGCTGAGTAGACATTGACGGTCTAATCTTGCTGTCGCTCTTTCATATATCCCCATTCAAACCCAGGCTCCGCAGGGTTCAGCTTAAACATTGCGCTCACTACATTCTCCGGTGTGTCGTCAATGCACAGTGTGATTTCCTCGTATGCTTGCCGCTTCTTGCGGCGTATCTGTTTCGGCTTGTCTGTCTTAGGCTTATCTTCGCTCATTGCCGTACCCCCTTGTTGCGGATGACGATCCGCACATACTTTGGTTTGCCATTTATTGTCCCATCCTTGTCCTTTATCAAGCCGTGTTTCTTAAATGGCACACCATCATGTAATCTGATGTCATTGGAACTTAAAATCTCAAACTGCTCAGGATTGTGCTTGTTCAAGAACGTAATCGGAACGCCCATCGCGCCGTCCCAATCCATTGGAATCTCGGCGACCTTTGACACTTCAATCGCATCATAATTGTCATACTTAGGATATTCTTTCGGCGAATATCTTTTCCATAAAATCAGTTCTTCGTGCCTTTGCCGGTAGTCCAGATTGGTGTACCAGCTTGCGCTGCCCAGCCGTCCATAAACCACGCCATCTACGATCCTATAGGCGCTGCCTTCTTTCTTGGTCGCCACTAATTCTTCCGCGTAATCTTCCGGCACGTCAAACAGCATGTCTTTTCCGCGCGGCGTAATGCCAAGCCACAGTTTGTTGTCCTTAATCAGCGGGAAGATCTCCTTATAAGTAATCGCGTTCTGATGACCGATAACCAGAAACTTCTTATCGTACTCAATCAACTGCGCGACATACTCCCGAAACAGCGAGAAAGGCGGATTTGTAACCACAATGTCGGCCTGCTTGAGTAGCTCAATACATTCCCCACTGCGGAAGTCACCATTGCCCTCAAGGTGGTGGATGCCGATGTCTTCGGCTGACGGCACGCCGATCTCATTCTGTGTCCCATCGTATTCCAAATAGATAGCATTATCCGAGTCGTTTTGGCTGAACATATCCATCTGCTGATTCTTGTAGCAAGTCGTAATCAGTTTCTTCAAGCCGAGTACGCGGAAGTTGTAGGCGAAGTAGTGGAAGAAGTTGCTCACTCGCGGGTCATCGCAATTGCAGTAGACGATCTTGTCGCGGAAGTGGTCTCGGTAATGATGCAGTTCGTTTTCAATATCCGACAATTGCGTATAGAACTCATCTTTTTTGTTGGACTTCGCTTTGTGCAGATTTCGATTTGCTGCCATACCCTACTCCGCAATCAGGACTTGATACGGCAGTCTTTTGCCGTCCATTCCGCGAACCATAGCTGCCATCTGATGTCGCGTATCCAACGGGCGATTGTTATGCCGACCAGCGAACTCATTAACGTACCGATGCAGATGCTTCGGGCTCATCTGGTGGTATGTCCCCATGTATCCGCGCTTGAACATTGACCAGAAGCTCTCCAGCCCGTTCGTGTGTATCTGCCCATTGACATATTCGCCAACATTGTGCTTAACCGATTTGTGCTTGCGCGGCATTCCTTCATAAGCGCGAGCTTCGTCTGTGTACACGATTGTATCGGGCAATGTGTTCTCTACCACAATTTCGTGCAAGGTTTCTTGTTTCGTGTTCTCGACAACCTGGGCTTTGACATCACCCGTGTCCCGATCCAGTACGCCGACAACCGCAGTCTTGCCTACAGTGCCGCGCCCAGCATTCAGCTTCTTGTGCGCGTGTTTGTTACCCTCTTTGCCGCCGATGTATGTTTCATCTACCTCGACTTCGGCAAAGAATGGCGCATTGTCCAAGTTCCATGCCTCGCGGATTCGATGTAGCATGTGCCAAGCAGTGCGTTGCGTTACACCTATATCCCTATGTAGCTTCATTGAGCTAATACCTTTCAGGCTTGTAATGACCAGGTAAATCCCAATCGCCCATTTTTGGTATCCTAGCTTGGATCGGTGCATGACCGAGTGAGTTTTGGCACTAAAGTATTTTCGGCATTCATTGCAGAAGAATGGCATAGTTGGATGCTTCGCGTCTTTGGATACATTATCGCATTCGCAATACGCGCAACGTAGCCCATTCGGCCATCTTTGTTTAACAAACCACTCTTCGGCGGTAGCGTCATCTGGGAACATTTGGAATAGTTCTGGTAGTGTGATACCCTTGCGGAAGTGTTGCCCTGGTGCGTGGTGTGCCATTTGAAATCCCTCTCGCCTACCTTATTTAGTATTATAATAGACAAGTGGGGTGATTGTCAAGAGACAAATGTCTACTCAGCGATATAATCCCCATAATTATGATGCCATCAATATAGGGAAGACAGTTGAGATACCTGTCGATTATGAAGGGATCATGGGAGTACCGATTAGCTTCCTCGACAAACATAATCCTGACCAGTTTGAAATTATATGGACATCAGACAGGGGGGGGGGACGGAATGCTTGAAAACATAAAATTGCCGCATAGTAGATATGATGCGCCAGTAGTAAACGGAAAAGGTATTTACAAAAGAGTTTTCATAAAAAACAAGAGGCTACAGAAATGAAAATCGAGATGCTTGATCTCACAGTCCGCGTCCTTGTCGCCAGGAGTAAATGATGAGAGAGAAAGAGTCTAAAACAGACCAGCCTGATAGCTCCAAGCGAAAGCGTCCTGTCGGCCGCCCACCGCAGATGGTTCTGTATATTGATGCGAAGCCAGAAGATATAGCCTGGGCGCTCACTAACACAAGTCCGAAAGAACTTAAAGACTGGAAAGAGCGCGAGGGGCAGGATGCCAAGCGCGAATAAGTCAGAGCGGCACTAAAGTATATAATTCCCTTTCATTTGTTCCTCCGTGAAGATGAATAGCTGGACGAAATCGAAGGCGCTGCAGTTGAGCGCATTGAACTTGCGGCGATCTTTGTCAGCGCCATATTCAGCATAAGCGCGATTTCGATCCGGGCTAGCAATCTTCAGGAAACGCTAATTCACTGCTTAGTCATGCTTCCGCGGAGGATGCGGAACCAGCTCGGAAGTTATAGCTGGAGAAACATTATTGGCGCTGTCTCTTTTTTCTCTTGCGCTTCCTGATGTATCCTTCAAAGAAATTAGGAGCGAAATATGGATGGACAAGATCTGCTAAATCGACTTCGGGATGACAGAATCGAAAACCTCTGGGTGACCTACCACGACTTCAATGGGCGCGCTTGCGCCAAGACGATCCCTAAAAGCAGGTTCGCTGAGGTTGTCGAGGGCGGCGTCGTTTTTGCCCGCGCCAACCTGGCCTTCGGCGTGCACGACCACATGGCGGCGGATGGCATCTGGCAGGCGCAGACCGGCGACTTCCTGGCGCTGCCCGACCCCGACGCCTATTGGAAGCTGCCCTATCTCGACAAGACCGCCATCGTGTTTTGCAATATGATGACCGAGGACTATCAGCCCTTTGAGGCTTGTCCGCGACATATCTTGCGGCGAAGCCTGTCCGATTTCGCCGGGCAGGGCATCGATATCACCGCCGCGCTGGAAGCGGAATTCAGCCTCTTCATTAGAACGGACAATGGCGATGTCGCGCCTGGCCGCGCCGGCGGCATGTTCAGCGTGGCCGGTTTGAACCAGTTCGCCGATTTCTTGCACGAGATTGTCGCCACGCTGGAAGCGATGGGCATCCAGGTCGAGCAAATGGGAAAGGAATACGGCGCTTCTCAGTTTGAATTTACGGTGACTTACGCCGCGCCGCTGGCGGCCGCCGATCGTTATCTCATCAGCAAAGAAGTCACGCGAGCGCTGGCGCTGCGGCGTGGACTGATCGCCTCGTACATGCCAAAACCTTTCACAGATCTGGCTGGCAATGGATTACACGCCAACCTGGCGCTTTGGGATAAAAACTCGGGCTGTAATCTGCTGGCTGGCGCGGGAGCGGCCGAACCCTTAAGCGCGATCGGGCGGCATTTCATCGCCGGCTTGCTGGCGCACGCGCCCGGCATTTGCGGCTTGGGCGCGCCCACTGTCAATTCCTACAAGCGCTTGCAGCCGGCTTCCTGGGCGCCCGCGCATATCGCCTGGGGCGTCGGCAATCGCGGACTTTTGCTGCGCGTGCCCGATGTCAAGAAGCGCTGCCGCGTCGAATACCGCGCCGGCGACAATACTTGCAACCCCTATTTCTTCTTGACGGCGCTGCTGGCTTCTGGCTGGGACGGCATGCGCAGGCAAGGCGACCCGGGCGCGCCTTTCAACAATGAAGATGTCGGGCATTTCAGCGAAGCGCAAAGCGCGGCGCAAGGCATCCAATTCCTGCCACGCAGCTTGCCCGCCGCCCTGGACGCGCTGGAAAAGGACGCGGTACTGATGTCAGCTTTGGCGCCGGTCGCCGGGCAAGAGTTCCTCAAGGTCAAGCGCATGGAACTGGAAACATACAATTTGACTGTGCATCCCTGGGAACGTCAGATGTACCTGGAGGCGCCCTGATGCTCGATTTTAGTGATTTGCCGGTGGTTGACGCGCATTGCCATCCCTATACACGCAAAGACAGGCTCAGCCCGGAGGCATGGGTGGATGTCCTGGCTTTTGGCGGCGGCTCGCCCGATTATCTGCGCGAAGGCGGTATCGAAGTTGACGGGACCGCGCTGTCGATCTTAAGTCGGCTCAAGCGCGATACGCTCTACTTCCGCTACCTGCTCAAGCGCCTGGCGGCATATTTCGGCGTGGAGGCGACGGTTGAGGCCGTGGTCGCCGCGCGCAACCGCGCAATCGAGCAAGAAGGATACGCGAATTACGCGCATAAGCTGCACCGCGCGGGCGGCATCGAAACCTTGATCGTCGATGACGGTTATCCGCTGCCGCAGATCAATCTGGAGCAGTTCCGCGCCGAGGTAGGCGTCGAGGTCCTGCCGGTCTTTCGCATCGAGGTCTTGATCCAAGAGCTGCTGGACGACGGCTGTGGCTGGTCGGAATTTCAGCGGCGCTACGATGGGTCCATCGCCGAGGCATTGGGCAACGGGGGCTACCGCGGTCTCAAGTCGATCATCGCCTACCGGACGGGACTTGATATTGATCCCGGCAGCCGCTCGCCCGATCAGGGTCGGGTCGCGCTGGAAAGGCTTCGGCGGTCGCGCGGCCGCGGCGACGACCCCATCAAGAACCTGCGCGATCATCTCTTCTGCCGCGCCATCGAGCGCTGTATCGACTTCGACATGCCATTCCAGGTACATACCGGCATGGGCGATTGGGAAGTGCATTTAGTAGCTTGCCGTCCGGCGCTCTTGATGGAACTTTTGCGCTATCCGGCTTATCGCGCCTGTAAATTCTTGCTGGTGCACACCGGCTATCCCTATCACGTGGAAGCCGGCTACCTGGCAAATGTGCTGCCTAATGTCTGGTGCGACATTTCGGAAGGCCTGCCCTTCGCCGGGAACGCGGGCAAGCGCATCATCGCCGAAGTGCTGGAGATGGCGCCGCTCTCGCGCGTCTGTTACGGTTCGGACGTCTATGGATCGCCAGAGCCCTTTTATACCAGCGCTCTGCTGGGCAAGCAGGCTTTGGCGCAAGCGCTGGAGGAATTGATTGACGCGGGCTTCATGTCAGTGGGCGAGGCTCACGAAGCGGCGCGCATGATCCTGGCTGAGAATGCCCGCGAACTGTACGGGATTTGACAGCGCTTCTGGCGCGCCACGCTCTCAGCGTAATATTAACCGCTCGCTCAATACAATGCTTCAGACGGCAGGTGTCGCGCATGGTATGCAGAATGAGCAATTGAAGAAGGGTGCATTTCGGATTATTGGCAAATGGACATAAACTACAGTTAGGTTTAAGCATGTCGGGGGGATCGGGATGTCAAAGCAACGGGAAGAATTGAAGGCAAAATTGTTGACCGAAGCAGAAACAGCGATTGATAAGATGCTGTCCGATCAGCGAATGAGCCAACATATGCACATCAATGATATTGAAGACCTGATAGGGGATACAGAGGGGGCGTTTCGTGAAAGCGTCTTGCGAGAGCTCATGTCGATCCAGGACGGGACTTCGCCCGCATGTGGGGGCTGCGGTGGGAGATTACGTAATAAGGGCAAGCGCAAGAGAAGGGTTCTAACCTTGCGCGGTGAGGCGGAAATCGAGCGCAAGTACTACCAATGTCAAGACTGTGGCAAGGGATTTTTTTCCCCTGGATGAGCAGTTGGGTTTGAATGGAAGCGGTTTCAGTCCGACTTTTGCCAAACACATGGTCTGGCTTAGCGGGATGCTGCCTTATGAACAGTGTGTGGAAGTGTTTGAACGGATTGCTGAGCGTTATGTATCGCCTGCCAGCATCTGGCGGCAGGGTCAGCGCTATGGTGAAAAGCTGCAAACCTATGTGGAAGGGCAGCGTGAAGCGGTCAGTCTGGAGCGGATCGAGTTGCCGGATGCGCGTCACGATCATGAGCAGCGCAAAGGGCTGTCGATGGATGGCGGTATGGTCAATATTCGTCAGGAAGGCTGGCGCGAGTTGAAGGTGGGAGCGGTGTTTGATGTGGAGCAGCGCCTCGAGCGCAATCCGCAGACCGGTGCCTTAGAGGAAATGGCGCATGGAGTGAATGTGCGTTACAGCGCCGTATTAGGCACAAAAGACAAGTTTGCACCAGCGTTGTGGGCTTTAGCGCTCGCCCATGACCTGCCAACCGCCCGTAAGCGCAGCGTAGTGGCTGATGGCGCTTTATGGATTTGGGATGTAGCCGAAGAGGTCTGTCCCGATGGACGGCAAGTGCTGGACTGGTTTCATGCCGTTGAACATCTGTCCGATGCCGCTACAGTACTCTATCCCGATGAACATGATGCAAAAAAGCGAAAACGCTGGCTCAAAACCTACAAAAATCACCTGTATCTGGGGCAAATTCACAAAATTATCAGGGTCTTACGCAAGCGCGGTCTGTCACAACAGCCCAGATATTTTGAACGGCATAAAGACCGCATGCAATATCTCGAATTTCGGAAAAAGGGCATACCGATTGGCTCCGGTACTGTTGAAAGCGGGGTCAAACAATTCAAGCAAAGGCTAAGCGCAAGTGGAATGCGATGGAACGCTGACGGAGCCAATCGCATGGTGCTGATTCGTACAGCGATTTTAGGCCATGAATTTGACGACCTTTGGGACAAGGTAGCCTGATTGCCAATAATCTGAAATGCACCCATTGAAGAACGAAGACTTGACGGGTAAGTTTACGCTAATCCTCTTTGACTTGTTTCCATATCTCAATAAGTTTTTCTTCAGTAACATCGCCCACGGTATGCGCGGCAATCATTACGTTGGCAAGATTGTCGAACTTGTTGTCGAATTTTGATTCTATGGATTCGATCTTGTTGTCCAAATTTGTGATGGCAATTGTTTGTTCGTTCACTGTTTTCTCTAAAGAACCAAGTCTGTTTTCCACAGAATCAAAACGGGGTCCAATGAAAAGCGCCATTGACCCTATAACCGCAGATATAATTGTAAGCAGAATGAGAATCGTCTCCCATTTCTCTTTAATTGTATTCATTAGAGGCGCCAATCGAAGTTTGCTAAGTTGCTGATTTGATCCAAGGAACGGTTTGTCTTGCTCTTTAGGACTTATCATGGTTTCAACTGGCAATGTGCTGGCATTGCCCTAGTTCCGCTCAGCCCGGAGCGTCTGCGACGCTGTTCTGTCGATAGACATTCTAGCACATTTCGGATCAGTTGCAATCCGAGTTAGAATACAAACAATTTGAATAAAGTATAGATGAAATGATATGATTGTTACAGCCCCAAACCATAGAAGCAATGCTAAGAATGAAATGCAAATCTTTGTTGGATTTACTTTCGTGCCGTTGTGGCGGAAATAACAATGTGACGCGCTTGGCCTGGTCTCAATACAAGGTGTCCATGACATATTGCTCGAAATGCTCCAGCGCCTGGGGCAGGGAGCGCCGCCCCATACCAATGCGGAAGTAGTTGCCGGCGAATTTCATGATCTCCGCCGGCAGCACCGTCACCCCGGCTTCCCTCACGGCGCCATCGGCGAATTCGCCCACATCCATATCGGCGGTCAATTCGACCAAAGCGACCGTCCCAGCCTGCGGATAATGGATGCGAAAGAGATGGTCGTGGCGCTCGAAAAATGAACGCGCGACCGCGGTGTTTTCCCTGACGATGGACCGGCAACGCTCGGTCAAAGCCTCGGCCTTCTCCAGCCCAATCAGCGCCAGGATCTCGCTGGGCGCGCTGCCGCAAATCGTCGTATAGGACTTCATTTCCCGCATTGCGCGCATGAGCCCGGCGTCACGCGTGATGAGCCAGCCGACGCGCAAGCCGGGCAACCCGAAGCATTTTGACAGCCCGCCCAGCACGACGGCTTTGTCGTATAGCTCGCAGGCCGAAGGCAAGCGAGTCGCGGGGTCCTGCTCGGCGAAGCGATAGATCTCATCGGAATAGAGGATCAGATTATGCCGCCGCGCCAGATCGACAAGCCGCTCGAATTCAGCGCGCTCGAGCAGGGCGCCAGTAGGGTTGTGCGGGAAGTTGATGATGAGCATCTTGGTATCCGCCCGGACGAGGCGCTCCAGCGCGTCGATGTCGAAGGTCCAGCCGCTTTCATCACATTGGGCGCGCCAAAAAGAAACGTCGCAGCCAATGCCGCGTCCGATTTCGTAAAGCGACTGAAAGCTGGGGAAGATGGCTATTACGTGGTCGCCCGCGTTCAGCAGGGCGTTCATCGGCACGTATATGCCTTCTTCCGGCACAACTTCCAGCACATGATCCGCCTTGATCGATTCTTCATGCAGGTCGGCGATGGCGCGGCGCAGTTCGGGATGACCCTGCGATTCGGTATAGCCCAGCCATAGATTCTCGAATTGGACGCGCCGAGACGGGCTGGCATAGTCCAGTATCTCCGGCAGCGTCAGCGGCTCGCAGTCCGAGGAGCTGATGCCATGCGGCGCGCTGAATTCGTGCTGGCGGAAGAAGCGTTCGATTTCGAATGGGGGCAGTTTCATGTTTTGCTGTCCTGTCTACGGTTATTTGTCGAGCGCGATGACTGTCCTCGCTTCTTTCCTGAGTGAAGGACTTAATGAAACGAATATATGGGCAGCGCCTCGATAATCACTCCATTGTGATCGCTCAAGGACAAGATGTCTGTACCAAAGCGATCAATAACGCGGATGGCTGTGATATGAAAGTCTTGGGTAAGCGCGACGTGGTCAACCAAGGGTTTGCCCAATCCAGATATGTCCACGGGAACCGCCGAAGGCATTTGTCAGCCAGAAAATGTCGCTTCCCGTTTCCAATTGACTTCCATTGAAGGATAGGGATAGCTTGCTGGCGGAATCTGCAAATTGTAGTCGCCAATCAAGATGGTATGTTTGGCATAGCGTTTGCGCGTGAGAATCTCGTCTCGCAGGACATCGAGATACTCACAGGCGGCCTGCCAAATGCCTTTACGCTGTTCCGCCCAGGATTCATGATTTCGGTAAGAATGGAAGGGGATGCACATCCCGACAACCGCTATAGGCACGCCGTCAAATTCGGTAATTGCGCTGACAAATCGCCCTTCCGGCAGGTGAGGAGAGCCAAAGTTATCAACATCATACCAATGCGATTTGCTCCGGAGCAGAACCTTCCGCGCCCCAAGCCGTTCGTGCCTGCCCCATCCAGAAAGTCCGCTGCTGACAACATATCCACCGCTGGGGAAAGTTTCCGGATAGGCTTCGGTCAGGCATGTCAGATCCGCGTCGTAATAGCCCAGAATATCCTGGATAGCCTCAAACCGGCCATTTACACCGCGCGGACTGGCGATTTGCGTATTCCAATTCAGTATTTTCATTTTTCTGCTACAAGCCCGCTCGGTTGAGTTCATCCTGCAAGGCCGGCAGGCGCGCGAATTCTTGCCGCAAATCGGCGATGAGACTTTGCCAGCTTGCCATATCATTCAATTGCGCATAGATGCCGTGAACATCCGCTAATAATGCGGCTGCGGCAGCGTAGCGCTTGCGCGTTCTGCGCGCGATCTCGGTGCGGGCGTATTTGATATAAACCGGGATAGCCTGCGCCGGTCTCGCCTGGCGCGACGCTTTCGCCACAGTGAAGTCAAGCCGATAAGGGGCAGCGGCGGGATGGCGACCTGGCGGCACAGAAACTTTAGCTAATGTTTCCCAAGCCATATCCCAGTCTTCATCGTGCAAATAGGCCAGAGTAAGCGTCAAGTAATCCTCTTCTTGCTTGAGTTCGCTGTGGACCTGGGGGCGGAGCGTCTGCCAGAGGCCGAGCGATTTGGATA
Organism: Aggregatilineales bacterium; assembly: GCA_963663445.2. Lineage (GTDB taxonomy): Bacteria > Chloroflexota > Anaerolineae > Aggregatilineales > Phototrophicaceae > UBA6055. The sequence goes on from CAXXTM010000002.1 coordinate 251,589, forward strand.
CGGCGCTCAAACTGTCATAAAAGTTGACATGCGGCTCTTGCCGCATCCGCATTGACTGTAAACGCAATTGCGATGATTCGTCATCTTGCTGTTGATACAAATCGATAAGCCAGGCCGCGATTCGTTTTTCATACCCGCTTTCCAGCGTCGCTTCCGCTATTTGAATCGCCGTATGAATCTGCTGATGTTCGACTAGCAAATCCAGCCCGCGCTGCAATGCGTATGCGGATTGAAGTTTTGCGCTGATGATTTCAGCAGCCTCTTCATAGCGCTTTAAGTCGAGCAGCAAACTGGCGCATAGATAAGGCAATTCTTTTGCTTGAAGGCGCTCGAGCGTTTCTTCAGGATCGGTCGAATCAATCCTGTCTAATTTCATCAAAAAACTTTCATAAGCCTCGTTCTTCCAATTACTGAAACGTCCTGTAGTCCTTTCACGATTGGCGACCAAGTTAACGTGTTCGCGTATGCCGGGGATGTCGGCCGCTTGCGCCATATTCAGAATAAGTTCTTCCGCGTCATAACCATATTCGATGCCGCCAAACTCGATATCCCATATCACTGTGTCCACCAGCGTATCAAGCGCGCGCTTGCGCAAACCCTCATCATCGGCGAAATCGAAGCGCGACAGCGCCTCTTTCAAGTGCTCAACCGTGTTATTGATCGCCTCAACATATTGCCCTTCATCATCCGTGGGATAGTCGCTGGCGTTGCATTCATCGAGGATCGCGCAATAGATGGCAATAGCATGGGCGTATTCGCCGCGCCGCGCATAGCGGCTGCCCCGGCGGGTGAGTTCGTAAATCTTATTTTCCGCGGCGCGGTCCATCCATTCGCCTATGAACGCTAAAGATTGTTTTATTTCGAGGCGAATGTTTTGCAGCTCCATGGGCTGATTTGAGACGCCGCCGCCTGCCTCGACTTCAACGATGTCTTCGAGCTCCGGGTGGAGTGCGATCATCTCTTCAATGATGTCAAGCAAATGCTCTTTCTCGCGTGACATGAGCACATCGCGCAGGAGCTCGCCTTCCTCAAAACGTTCTGGACGATGCAGATACGTGAGCAGCAAGGCGACGATATGCTTGCAATCCCCGCCCCAGTCATATTCGCAGCTGCAACTTGTGGCGGCGATTTCTGAATCTGTCAACGCCGCCCATACCCGGTAGGGTTGCGGATATGACCCTTGGCAGCGCGCGCTAATCTCATCGCCGCGGCGGACGGTATGCGAGATAGCGCCATTTTCAAAAAGCGCTTCACCGCGCTGAAAAATTTTGTCGAAGGCGCGCGATTCAATTTGCCGCTCAGATAAGGAGATATTGTCGACCATTGTTGCGCGAATTCCTTTCAACTCGCTTTTACTTACCACTCCAAAGGCTGCTGGTCGCGGAAGAAGCCGCCTGTCGGTCCGTCATCAGGCAAGGTCGCCGCCCAAACGATGCCGGCCGCGCCCTCAGGGATGGGGCGCCCGCCTTCACCGCCCATCTCGGTCGCGACCCAGCCCGGGCAGATGGCGTTGACAAGGACGCCGTCAGCCGCCATTTCCGCCGCCAGCATGCGCGTCAAGGCATTGAGGGCGGTCTTGCTGACATTGTAGGCTGGCGGTCCCGCGGCCATCGCCGCCAGCGACCCGGACCCGCTGCTGACATTGACGATGCGCGGGCTGTCGCTCTTTCTCAAAAGCGGCACGAAGGTTTTTGCCATCCGCCAGGGACCGTACAGATTAGTATCGATGGCTGCGCTGACGATGTTGAAATCCGCGGTCAACGCCTTCTGCCAGTGATCGTAGTGTATCGCGGCATTGTTCACCAGCGCGTCCAGGCGCCCATACCGAGCCTCGACCTCGGCGCGCAGTCTTTGAATACTGGCGGCGTCGGTGACATCCAGTTGTTTTGCGATGACATTGTCCGACGCGATCTCGTCGCAAGCGGCTTGCGCTTTCGACAGGTTTCGCACCGTCAACAATACGATTATATCGCGCCCCGCAAGCTGCCGACAAACTTCTTTGCCGATGCCGCGGTTGGCGCCCGTGACCAGAGCGATGGCTGTCATGCTAGCGTTCTCCAATTGGCTAATTGAGATAATCCCATTATAATCTTGAGATCACAGAGCAATCGCGCCAGAACCAATGTGTGTCGAATGTCACATAAATCTACCAAAATGTAGGGGCGGCTCGCGAGCCGCCCGCGAAAATAACCTATTATTTGTGGGCGTTTCAACGAAACGCCCCTACAATGTCTCCTTTTTTTGCAGATCAATGGATAAATCTTGGTGTCCTTGGTGGTGAAGAAAATGTGATGCGATTGCTCTGCTTGAGATCATACATCTAGTTGCGGAAATGCCTACATTCCTATAGTATATTCTTAAGAGTATGGTTCAAGATCGGGAGAAAAGTGGATGGCGGAAACAGCGCAAGACCGGCGTATAACACAAATCGAAACTCGCTCCGAAGAATACGTCAAGAAAAGTGATATCTCGGCAACCCTGGCTAGAATCGAGACGGCCTTGAATGATCATAAGTGGGTCTTGGGTTTGCTTGTTGTGGGACAGATATTCATTCTCGGACGCCTGTTTCAGATCATCTAATCATTCAGCGCGCTTATCCTGTATTTCGCATTCCCCATTATATTTACAAATCTTCCCGCAGCATGGCCGCCATGATGGCCGCGCGCTCTGGCATGGAGTCGATCTCGCCGTATTCGGTGACGGCATGGCCCCCGTCGCCGACGATGCCCATGCCATCAAGCGTCGGCAAGCCCAAGGCGGCGGTCTTGTTGCCATCGGAGCCGCCGCCCGTGCTGCCCTCGTCGATGGCGATGCCCATATCCGATGCCAGCCCTTGCGCGCGTTTGAAGAGCGCGGCGATCTGCGGCGTTCGTTCCATCGGCGGCACGCCGATGCCGCCTTCAATGACCAATTCCGCTTCGGGATGAATCGCGCGCAAGCCCATGATCTGCTCGTGGATGGCATTGGCGTTGGCGCGGCTGTGGGCGCGCGCGTTGATCTCGATGCTCGCTTCGGCCGGGACCACGTTGCCGCGCGTCCCGCCCTTGACGACGCCGACATTGGCGGTTGTGCCGATTGCGTAGTCCGTCAGCGCTTGCACAGCCAGAATCTGATGCGCCATCTCCTCAATCGCGTTGATGCCACGGGCGTGATCGGCGCCGGCATGCGCCGCGCGTCCCTTGGCGGTGATGGTGTAGTGGCTGACGCCCTTGCGCTCGGTTTTGTATTTGCCGTCCTGTGGCGGTTCGGTGACGAAGACGACATTGTGCGACAGCGCCTCCGCTTCAATTTCGACAGTCGAATGCAGGCTGCCGGTTTCCTCGTCCGAGTTGAGCAAATAGCTAATCGGCTGGGCGGGGAACAGCTTCAGTTCGCGCAGCGCGCGCAAAGCCCACAAGGCGATGACGATGCCGCCTTTCATATCCATGGCGCCGACGCCATAGACGCGGTTGCCCTCGACGCGCGTCGGTCGGCCCGTCACCGTGCCCACCGCCCAAACCGTGTCCATGTGGCTGAGGATGACCACGCCGCCGGGACCGGCGTTCCAGCGGGCGCGCAGGACATCGCCCACTTCTGCCTTGGGGATAACCTCGACCGCCGCGCCCAATCCGCGCAGCTCGTCAGCCAAGACCGCGCCCAGCGCGTCCACCGACGCTTTATGTAGGGTGGGGGATTCCAGGTCGATCAGCTTGATCAGATCGGTGAGCATGTCGTCCACATGGTCGCGCAAATAAGCCAGGATTCGTCGGTTGGCCTCAGCCGTCATGGGATAGGTCCTTTTCTATAATATGAATAGTCAAAGTATAACACTTTGAGAGGCGATTTCTATGCGGCTTGATCTTTTCCGCCAGGGCAATCGCTCAAAAATTGCTAGCAAAAAATGCAGTAAATCAAACATAAATTTAAGCACCGAGATTTAAGCTCTTGCCCGCTAAAAAGGAAGCGATGTAGGGACGTTTGACGGTCAGTGTCTACGCGACCCGCAGAAACGCCCACGAATTGAAGGTCGATGAAAACGGGCGGCTCGCGAGCCGCCCCTAGATCTTCTTAGATTTATGTGACATTCGACACATCATGTTCTGATACGATTGCTCCGCGCCTTCGCAAGTCGATACTATCAGGAAATTGAGAATGCCTATAAAATGGCGCGCGTTCCATTTGTCAGCACCATTTGTCAGCACCGTTTCGTCAGCGCCGTTTCGTCAGCCACGTTCAAAATGCCAATGTCGCCCATGCGGACCCCCAGCCTGATACTAGCCTGCCTCACGCTGCTGCTGAGCTTGATGCCCGCGGAGGCTCAAGACGGGGTCGATGTTGTTTTCCAGCCGGCGCCGCGTCCGATGCCCACGGCAGTGATGATTGAGTCGGGCGCGCGCTTGGAAATTTATTTTACATCGCTCAAGCAAGGCGGCATCGGTTTGTTACGCTTGACGGGCGCTGGCATCCAGGGCGCGCGCCTGGACTTTCTCGGTAAGGGGCGGCAATTCTTCTTGGTCGAAGACGATGCCCGCTACGCGCTGCTGAATATCGATATGAATGCTTCGCCGGGTTTGCGAGAACTGACGGTAACGGTCGACCAAGGCAGCCAAGAAGTCAGGTTCAGGCGTGTCATACGTGTTGAATCCGCGCCATTTATCAAGCAGGAATTTGAGCTGCCCGGCGACCGCGCCTATCTGGTCGACCCGGCGGTAGATGAGGCCGAATCCGCTCGCTTGGGCGAAATCACCAAGTGGGTCGGCGCCGAGCCATTGTGGGGAGCCGCCGGTTTTGGCTTGCCACTGGACAGCGAAATCACCTCTCCCTTCGGGGCTTTCCGCGTTTTGAACGCTGGCATCGAAACCCGCCACACCGGTTGGGATCAGCGGGCGCCAAGCGGCACGCCGATACACGCGATGGCCTCCGGCATTGTCGCCTTTGCGGGTCGGTTGGAAATCCGCGGGGACGTTGTTGTTCTCGATCATGGGCTGGGCGTTTATACGCTCTACGCGCATTTGTCGGCAGCGCTCGTCACCGCAGGCGAACGGGTCGACGCGGGGCAGGTCATCGGCCTCAGCGGCAATAGCGGACGCAGCAGCGGACCGCACCTGCATTGGGATGTGCTCGTCGAGGGGCAATGGGTGGATGGCTTGGAATTCGTCACGCTATGGTTGCCGTCATAGCGCGATTCCATTTGTCCCGGGTCTCAATTTAGCGGTCGAATCGCATCCATATCAAGAAAACCATGTATAATGCAGGGACAAGTGTGCCAGTGCAGGACGTCGTTTTCCCGTTCTCGTGAAGCGCTTCCGGAAGAGTTGCGCTTGGCGGTCTCGCGACGATCCGATGAAGCGCGCAGGAGGAAATGATGCAGCAGCCAAACAGCTTCCGTTTGGTGATTAGGCGGGGTCCGCAACCCAATCAAACTTACGAAATCTCTAAGGATGTGACCTCTTTGGGGCGGGATATCACCAACGACATCGTCATCAACGACCGCGAAACCAGCCGTCATCACCTGCGCTTGCAGCGCTCTGCCGACACCGTCACTGTGGAAGATCTGGGCTCGACCAATGGCACCTTCGTCAACGGCAAGCGCGTTACCGGCGTGACGACCCTGCAAAACGGCGATATGCTCGGCTTGGGCGAAACGGTCACGCTGGCCTTTGAGAAACAGATGTCGGGCGCGGCAGATGCCCCGGGCGGCGGCATTCCGGCGCCGCTGAGCCCGCCGCCAGTGGAAGCACCGCCGGCGGAAGCCGCCTACAGTCCCCCTGCCGCCGCATTCCCCGGGCAGCAAGCGCTGGCCGACCCCTACTCGCCGCCAGCCGCTGAATCCACGCCGCCGCCGCCAAATGCCTATCCCGAGCAGCAGCCGCAGATGCAGCAGCCGGCCTATTATGGGCAGCCCCCGGCCGGTTATCAGATTCCCCCGCCGCCGCAACAGTACCCGGGCTATGACTACGACCCGTACCGGGCGCGGGAAGAGGAAGGCGGGTCCTCGCAATGGCTGGTATTGGGTTGTTTTGTTTTCTTCGTGCTGGCTTTTGTCTGCTTTGGTTTCATCGGCTTGCTGCTGATTGACACGCTCAACCTATGGTGCGATACGCCCGTGATCACGCAGATTGTGGCTGCCTTCGGCTATTGCTAGACCCGGGCGCGCGCGACCTGCTCTGGCTCCCTCATCCGCCAAACCGCATATCGTCGCAAATCGCCGAATATTTATCATACGGCGACAAATAGTCGCCCTTTGCTCTGCGCCTTGTGTTAGCTTGCGCCAAAAGGCAGCAAAGGAGCGAAACGTGTTCAATTGGCTGAGTGATCTCTTCAAGGCGCGCCGCAAAGGTCTGCGTCCGCAAGCGCCGCATATCGAAAGCGTCGCGACGCATAACAGCTTCCATTCCAGTCCGCCGATCGAGGCGCATTCGGCGCGCGTCTATGAACAGTCGCCCTGGGTCTACATCGCCATCAATCGCATCGCGGAAGCCGGCGCGCTGGCGCCGCTCAAAGTCTATCGGCTGGCAGGCGAAAAGCGCGTCGGCATCGAGAATCATCCGCTGGAGCAGTTGCTCGGCAATCCCAATCCAATGACGAGCCGCTTCGAATTGTTCGAGCAGACGCTCGGCTCGCTGGAATTGCACGGCAACGCATACTGGTACCTGACAGGCGACGCGCAGGGCAGCCCGCGCGAGATCTGGGTGCTGCGGCCCGATCGCATGACTGTCGTGCCGGACAGGCAAAAGGTCCTGCGCGGCTATCTCTATGCCATCGACAGCCAGATGATTCCCCTGGACGCTCTGGAGGTGATCCATTTTCGCCGCTGGCACCCGGGCAACGACTACTACGGCTTGTCTCCCATCTCATCGGCGCGCGCCGCCGTGCTCAGCGACAAGCACATGGCGGACTGGAATCGTAATACCTTCGGCAAGGACAATGGCGTGCCAGCCGGCATCGTCAACATTCAAGAATTCATTTCCGATACCGATTTCGAGCGCATCAAACGCGAGTGGCGCAACAACTATGGCGGCACGGGGCGCAAGACGGCCTTCCTGCGCGGCGGCTCCATCGAGTGGCAGAACATCGGCATGAGCCACAGCGATCTCGACTTCTTGCAGGGTCGCCGCGCCCAACGCGACGAGATCCTCAATATCTTCGGCCTGCCGGTCGGGCTGATCAGCGAGAACGCCACAGAAGCCAATGCCAAGGTGGCGGAACGCCTCTTCATCGAGCGGACGCTCTGGCCCAAGCTGGCGCGCGTCGCGCAGAAGATCACCCAGGAGCTGCTGCCGTTTTACGGCGCTGGTCTGGTCGCCGAATACGATGACATCCGCCCCACCGATACACAAGCGCGACTGGCGGAAATCCGCGCCGCCTATCCGCTGCTGAGCATCAATGAACTGCGCGCTGCTTATTTTCAGTTGCCGCCGGTGCCCTGGGGCGATGTGGCGGTGGGTATGGATTTGAACCACCCGCTTAATCCCTCTCCATCGCAAGAAATGGCGACTTCAGCCGCGAAGTCTGAGATTGAAACGGAGTTGGCGCAGTGGGAGCGCTTCGCGCTGAATCGGCTGGACAAGCCGCAGCAGGCGCGCCCATTCGAGGTCAGCGCTGTGCCGGACGAGCTGGCTTTTGAGGTGAGCGCGGGTTTGCTCTTCGCTCGGGACAAGGAGGCGGTGAAGTCGGTGTTTGCTGGGGCGCGGGAGGATTGTGGTTGATTACGACAAGTCTAATTCATTCATCAACTGACGTATTCGCGCCGATTGAACATCGGCGCATCTGGGCTTTTGGCAAATCACGAGCAGGGTGATCGTCATCTCGTCAACATGATACACAACTCTAAAGTCATCGCGCTTGCTTAGACGAGCGGGGTGTTTTGTAGTTGCGCCTTGTAGACTTCCGATCCGCCTACATTCTGGATTCTGTCGCCTGGTTTGTGGCCTTTTTCCAGTTCAGCAACAAGTCCTTCCACGTCATCCGCAATCAAGCGATACTTGCGCGCCGCTTCTTGACCAGGGATTTGAACTTATCCGTCAGGACTATTGCCATCATCTTCCGCTTCAAGTTCGAGACGGATTTCACACAATGCTTCCCGAGCCGGTTGTGCCTTGCCTTGCTTCATCTGCGTAAGACTTATGCGCAGATCATCCAAAAACTCGACTTGCGTTTCTGTAAGGCTTTGCGTTTCCAGCTTGTCTTTGACAGGAGTATCGGACGTTGATGGAGATGAAACGTTCGCGTTCATGTGGCACGCTCCTTCCGATCTTCAAGGGCATTTTAGATGACTGCGATGAGAATAACACAAACGTTTTGTTTCCCGATCGCGAGGCGGTGAAGTGGTGTTTGCTGGGGCGCGGGAGGGGTTTGCTTGGCCGTCGAGGCGCGAGTGACGGTATTCTTGCGCTCACTATCCATACGTGATTGACGGTCTTAACATCGTATACTGATGCGGAATGCGATATAATTCGTGGCGGTTGATTATAGGAGCGTTTAGTATGAATCGGGAAGCGATTTTGCTGGCAATCATTGCGGCCGCAGACGGCGATCCGCTGGAACCCGTTCATTTGCAGAAGGTCGCATTCTTGGTCGGACAAGAATTTGAGGGCGAGCTGCCTGTTGAGTTCTATAAGTTCGACAAGGGCAAGTTTGGTCCCTATTCGTCGGTAATTTATCAGGATGCCGAGATGCTTGAGTATTGGGGCAAGATTGAGATCCGCAGGCAGGCGCAACATGCCAAGAGAAAATACGCGATATTAGATCGCCACGTTATTGAAGAACTGGGCATCCCGAAGCGCATTTTGACCTACATTCGCGAAACCGTGGCTTGGGCTTCCAAGCAGTCCTTTGAAGAGCTTGTGAGGTCAATATACTATCTGTTCCCAGCATACAGAGAAAACAGCTTGTTTAAGTATACTCAAAAGGAAGCTTGGCTCGAGAGTTTTGACCGAGCCATTGATGACTATAAGGAAGGGCGAGTCTACCCTGCTCGCGAATGGCTCGAAGAATTGCGCAACGAGTTAGAAGCCGACTCAAATGCAAATTCTAAGGACTAATGAGTTTGCTCGCAACACAAAAAAACTAGCGCGCAAACACCGACGCATCCTTGACGACATCGAGGAATTAATTGAGAGACTTGAATCTGGCGAGCGACCAGGTTACCAGCTAAAGGGTGTCGAAGGCCGTCCAATCCGTTGGGCGCGGTTGCGCAACCGGTCGGCGAGCACTGGTACAAGTGGAGGATTCCGGGTGGTTTATTATTTTGATGACGCGCAAATCCTCTTGCTTACTATTGATATTAGAGCGTCCATTGACTATGTCGACCCCAGGAAGATCCTGCAGATTCTGGCTGAGGCCGGATTGGGCTAAATGGGTAGTATTTCTTACTGATCCGATTACAAACCCATTACCCTAGCTGCTCCGCCCACCGATGTCTCGCCCGCGGCGGCATATCCACACCCGCGCCATCGGAAAGTTTTCCACTCACACCGGCGACGACGCAGTCGCGATGAACAGGAAAATGAACGCCGCGAATGCCCCTAACATGCCGAAAGAGAGCTTCACGGGCATTGCCTGACGCTCGGGGGAGTCAGCGGCGGCAACCTGAATCGGTCCCAACATCGCGTCCGCCAGTCGGTGGCTCAGCCAGCTCATGCCGATGCCGGTGACGATCACCGCGAGGCTGTATGCCAGGTTGTCGCTGTCTGCCAGCGGATAGAGACTGCGAATCACTGGCGCGTTCAGCGCCATGGCTGCGATGAGGACGACGGCTGTCCCCCGCCATTCCGGCGGGCGCTTACGGACCGCGCTGCAATAGTATGTCCAGATATCGATGGCCAGCAAGGGCAGCAGCGCGGCGATCCAAGCCACGTGCTGCAGCATGTCGGCCGCGAAGAGTTGGATCAATCCATAGCGGATCGCCAGGGCAAGCAGCCCGGCCGCCGTCGCCGCGCCGGCGCAGCGCAGCAAACGCGTGCCAATCACAGCCGTAAACGTAACGCAAGCCAGCAGATTTGCGGCCAACAGCCATTCCGGGCGGTACAATCCGAGCCATTCAAATCGGATGCCTGCCAAGGTCGCGTCCCAGTCGATCAGCATGAGCTGCAGCCAGAGCAATAAGATCGACGCGAGCATCAGCAGCGACAGGCTGTCCCGCAGCCGCAGGTTGAATATCGCGCGCCACTTTTCTTGGGGCAATGTCGAAACGTGAAAAACCAGCGCGAGCAATTGCGTCAAGACAAAACTCGCCAGCAAGATCAGATGCGGCACGCTCCAGGCGGTGATGTCTTCACCGAAGATCCAGTGCCAGAGCGGATCAGCCGGCAAGGCGTAGAGCAGAAAAGCGGCGTTTAAGATGAGTAAGCCGAGCAAGGGATTCGAGCGAAATCGCTGCTGAAAGTTGCCGCGCAAGTTGCGATTCAGGTACAGCAACGCCCACGAGCCCGTGACGATGGCCGTGGCGAAGCCAAAATACATGAGCAGATGGGGCCGCCATAACAAATCTTCGCCAAATGGAATGCCATAGCTGCGATGCCATAGTTCATCCCATACGCCGCCTACGAAGATCGAGCCGCCGTCGCTCGCCAAGATCAGCGCGATCGTCCCCCGCGCGCGGGAAGTGAGCGGCACTGCTGCTGGCTGACGCAGGTTCGGCGCCAAGGGTCTTATGAACAAATGCCAGAGCATGACGACGAAGCCACAGATGACCAGGCAAAACAGGCTCGCCTGCAGCCAGAAGAGGCTCGCGCGGGACTCGGCCGGGCTGCCGCCCCATACGCTGAAGGCGGCGAAGATGATGATGCCTGCGATTGCCGTCAGCCACCAACCGAGGCGGTTGGTATTTGCGGTCATTTGCTCACTCCTTGGCTAAAGTCGCTTGTCATCAGAATATCATAGATGTCTTCTATGCGAGGAGTTGGGCAAGGAAGGCTTTGGCTTCGTCGAAGGCTTGATGTTGCCAAACGTTGTTGTCCTGCCACCAACTCATCTTGTAGATATCTGAAAGATATCCCTTGTCGCTGTCGTCTCCTTCAGATTCTGTGCTGATGTTTTTCCCAGTAATGAATGTACGCAGGCGTGCTTTGGAAACCTTGGACGGTACTATCGACACCCCCTCGTTCTGAAGACAGCCGAAATAATGGGCGACACAGTTGGAGACAGGGTCGTCTTTAAATACATCCATGATTAGGTCCTCTATCATGCCTTCGCGTTCATCTGAGGGCAGAATAAGCACACCGACGCTCGGTAAATCTTCAGAATGCTCGGTCCATTGCCTTACCCGCGCTGGCACGGGCAGCTGGATAGTATTTACCGTGCGCGAGTTCCTGATCGCATCCTTGACGCTACTAAAGGCATCCGTGTTGAAGTCCGCATCGCGCACGATGCCAATTCGCTCAATGCGCTCCATTGTGTCAGGCCTAGCCAAAGTTTGAAGACGTCCTGTTAGGTTTGTTTTCCCACCGTATTGGATTATTCGGAGTAACCAATTGTCCGTGTCATAAGACATGAAACGCCCCAGACTTATAAAGAATTCCTGGTCCTCCTTTCCTTCGACTAGAAGCAAGTAGGTCGTTCCCTCCGGAATCAAGTCTGGCATCAACGCACCTCATGATCAAAGTCAAAGGCTGCCACCGCTTCCATTTCAAGCCGGTTGTAACTTGTGGCTTGGATATCGTCTGACTTACGGCTTCTATACATGCGATGGAACCGGAACTCGTACGGGTTGTCATTTCTAAATGCTTCGTGCGCCGCGCGGATCATTTCTAAGCTGTGCGTTGTCGCGAAGACTTGGATGTCCAACTCCCGCGCGACCTCGCCGACGGCTTTCCAGACGTCTCTTTGGACGGAATAGTGGATGCCGTTTTCGATTTCGTCGATGAAAATTGCGCCCTTCACAACTTCATTCAATGCCAAGAGCATATCTGACATTCGGTTCATCCCGTCGCCAAGGGTGTTTAACGAGACTAACTGTGACAAGCCGATGTCGGCATTTATCGAAGGTCGACCGTCTTCCGTGCCGATACGAAGGTCTAGAAGCCTTGGTTCGATAACTCTCAATCCGTTGATTAGTGTATCGAGTTTTTTAGAACCCTGAATCTCTGAAAAGCGATCAGAAGTCACTTTTGGGATTATCTTTTCTCGGGCATATAGAAAATTGGCTGGGACTACGATATTCGGTTTAAATCGGGTGGCTCTAAAATGTCCATTTTGAAGCAACAGGAACAACGGATTATCACCAACATTCGAATCAAACTTCAATACCTCCAAATCCGGATCAAAGTCAGAAAAGTGGCGATCTAATAATTCCAAGAACGGTTTGTATCCAATCAGTGCCGGTTCGGGCACATCACGGATATTTAGTACAACTCGTGAATTCTCCTTTCTAATAGATTTTCTTGTATCCGCCGTCAACTCGATTGGTTTTGTCTTGTCAAAATTCAAGAATATCGTATCCCAACTGATCGAGCTACGTGTTTCGTCTTCATAGTCTCTAATAGAGCGAGACCTAAATGGCAAGTTTCTTCTCAACAGCGTCTTCAATTCACGATTCCCCGAGTGAATATACATCGCCTCCAGCAGAGCCGTCTTGCCGGTATTATTCTTCCCGGCAATCAGATTCACCCGCCCCAGATCGTTGATCTGCAAGTCCTTGAAGCAGCGAAAGTTTTTCACAGTAAACGACTTGTACATCGCGCGCCTCCCACGTCAAGCGTCTCACTCGCCACCATTATACATCCGCCCCGCGCAAATTCAGTGCTACAATGCGCAGCCATGACAACCATCCTCGGCATCGAAACATCCTGCGACGATACAGCCGCCGCCGTCGTTTGCGACGGCCGCGTCGTCCTGTCCAATATCGTCTCCTCGCAGCTGGACCTGCACGCGCAGTTCGGCGGCGTCTTCCCCGAAGTAGCGTCCCGCGCCCATGTCGAGGCCATCAGCCCGGTTGTCTGCCGAGCGCTGGACGAAGCCGGCGCGGGTTATGAACAGCTTGACGCCATCGCTGTCACGCAAGGACCGGGCTTGATAGGTTCGCTATTGGTCGGCATTAACTTCGCCAAGGGACTGGCGCTGGCGACGGGCAAGCCGCTGCTGGGTATCAACCACCTGGAAGGGCATGTCTATTCGCTTGCGCTGGAACCCAACGACGCCGTGATTGACTTCCCGGTCGTCGTGCTGATCGTCTCCGGCGGACATTCCGAACTCGTGCTGATGACGGGTCACGGCGAATATCGCCGCTTGGGTGGAACCATTGACGATGCGGCTGGCGAAGCTTTTGACAAAGTGGGCCGCGCGCTCGGCTTGCCCTTTCCCGGCGGACCCGCTATTGAACGCGCCGCGCAAAACGGCGATGCTGCTGCCTACAGTTTCCCCATCGCTCAAACCGATTCTCCCTACGATTTCAGTTTCAGCGGACTTAAGACAGCTGTGCTGCGCGCGGTTACGGTTCAGCCAGCGGGTCACAGTCGGCGCAAGCGGCGCCGCGGCGCCGAGAAGCGGGCGCGACTGCGCGACGACATCGACATCGCCAACGTGGCCGCTGCCTTCCAGGGCGCGCTAACCGAGGCTTTAACGCGCGCCACGCTCAGGGCGGCGCGCCAGTATCGCTGCAGCGAGATTATGCTTTCTGGCGGCGTCAGCGCCAACCAGACGCTACGGCAAAAGCTGCGGGGAGCGAGCAAGCTGCCGGTGCGCTTTCCGCCCCTGGCGCTCTGCACCGACAACGCGGCGATGATCGCCGCCGCCGGGCATTATCGTTTTCTCGCGGGTCATCGCAGCAGGTTTGACTTCGAGGCGCGGTCGAGTTGGCGCTTGTCGGGGGAGACTTACAGATAGATAATTTCTACGGATTCTAGAAGTCGATACCAAGTAGACTACCGGCAGGTTCGTTATCGGTAAGTCGTAGACGCACATATTCATCAATATCAAATCCATCGCTGAACCTATTGTAGGGAATTGCGTCTGAGTTCATACAAACTATGTACTGAAAGCCGCATTCTCGTGCCTTACGTTCTGCAAGTTCTAATGCGAGCGCTATTTGTCGTTCATCGACGCCATCAAAGATGTTACTGTCGTGTATTAAGAATCCAGGACTTGCGTCACGTTGAGACCACAGTTCCGCGCGCATCAAGTCGTAACAAAACACTTTCATCTTACTAATCCCAACGCTGTTGGCGCGGGGAATGTCCACATCAAATTTGAACCCGGTTTTGCGGTCAACGTTGACAACTAGCCTGCCTGGCGTCTCATAAAGTGCCTCGGAATTGCCGCTAAAGATTTCACGAGCCTGTCTCAATGATGGGCGCTCGTCTAGGTCAATCCGCGCGTCAAGATGGAGTTGCTCTCGTTCAATAGTTATCTGCGATGTCTCAGTTTCTATCCTATTGAGTTGTTCAATTTGATTCTCGATAACGTCCAAGGAAGTGCGATTGCCCAAATTCAGCTTTTGTAGTTCGCTATATTCTTCAAGAGCGCCATGAGATTGAAGCACACTCATCAGCTCTGCTTTCCTATTTGAAAGTGTTTCAATTTTGATTCTTGTGTTTTCTAGCTCAAGATTAAGGCGTATTACTTCGCTTCGTAAGTAATCTCGTCTGTTTCTTGTTACTTGAACATGAAATGCTTGAACGTCCTCTAGTCGTTTGGTAAGGGGTGCAGCCAGCGCGATGCCGGCTTCCTCGTAAAGCTCAATTACTCGAGCATCATTCGCTGGTTGTTCTTCCTTGATACTGTCTTCGTGGAAGTCAATGAGTCGCTTTAGCTGCAAAACATGATTGGAAAGATCATGGATTTGTCTTGTAAGATCATTTGCTTCGTTCTCAATCTGTACGTACTGCGGATGAACTCGGAAACTGCGCAATTGTGAATCCGTCTTTTCTACCTCCCTAATCAGCCGGTCTCGTTCTGTTTCCAAGTCGCCTATGGTGCCTAGCATTTCAGCTAGCAAATTATCTCCTTGTTTGACTGCTCTATTTATGGAATCAACATTCTTTTTTCTGTCTTTCAGTCCCTGCCACTTAACTGCATGTTGCCAATTCAAATCCAACATGTAGGCGTTGCTTACTTGAATATCTTTTGTGGATTGGCGTGGGTAATTCTCGAACGGGTTCTCAAACTGGTTGCGTCTAATGTCGTAACTGATCAGATTCCTAAATGTAGCTGCGGATTGCGAGTCCAAATCATATAGGCCCCAGCCGAGATAAGATTTCCACTCCTCAGTTTTTCTCTGTCGCAAGTTTGTCTCGCAAGCAAACATGCTCTGTTGCTTTAGCTCCTGGGTATTGTCCTGCTCGACATTCAAGCCAAACCATTCATCATCGGCGTCAGTGAACACATCACTGGGCTTGTCAGTCGCGCGAGTTACTGTTATTCGCTCACCTCTAATCAAGATGTCTACCGAGAATTCCCACCCTTCCAATCTCGGAGACTGCAAGCCTTCTCTGGCTTTTTCTTTTCCACCCAAACAAAAGTGAATGATGTTTAATAGAGTGGTTTTGCCAAGTCCATTTCGCGAGTCCTTTTCGGTAGATTGATCCGTTACGTCCGCGACGACAACATTGAAGCCCACGGAGAAACATATCTTATTGAATTTTTCTTGGTTAGCGCGAACACGAAGTATCATGTCGACACCCGTCGGATTTTTCCGTCGCGATACTCAATGACATTCATCAAATAGAGTAAGTCGAGAGTCAAAGTGAAACGCTCGAACGTTGCAATTTGCGGTAGCTCTCTTACATCTTGCCAAAGTGATGATACTGTCTTTGGCTGGTCGAAGTGGGCAAGGAGTAACCCGCCAAGTCCGATGAGCGAGTTTTCAACTGTGATGTGCTTTGTAGGGAGAATCACCTGTCAAAGATCTCACATCGCTCGAAAAAATAAACTACCAAGACGATCCCAGACAGCCACTTTACATGATCACGACTATTGCCACATGCATATTGCACCAAGTCATTAAAGACGTGATTGGCGCTGCTGGTATCTTTCCTAAATGTATTATACTGTGTCAACATCTGGTTTAGTAGGCGCGCCGTGAACTCCGGCTCTAGGCGCGAACGGTGTACAATGTAGGTCTCAACCTCGTGCATCCGTGGCAGGCCAATATTTATGTGTTTTTGAATCCCAACTGAAAAATCGTTTATCTTGATCTTTGCAGCGGGAGGAGTAAGTTCGAAATGTTCTGGCGGTAATTCTGTATTGTCACTTAGCCAGACAATTGTGGACTCCAGATCAGCTGAATTGAACTCTTCTCTCGCAAGCCGATTGGCTATCCATCTCTCATGGTCGTCCTTCCACTGCCGAAGCAACGAAACAGTATGCTCATTAGCTTGCCTATCTACGACATCATGATGATTTGCACACAGAAGTATCAAGTTTTCATACCTGTTTGTGTTCTCAGTAAAACCATCGGGGTTGGGGCGCGGGCCTTTCTCGCTGTGACCGAAAATGTGAGCCATTTTGCCGATATTCGCATATCTGTCGCCTCCTTTACCTTGTTGATACAATTCTATTTGGCAACCAGGATACGCACATCTGAATGCCGAGAGCCTCCAAAGCAAATCTCTGTCTGCCTTAGGTATATTGCGAGGGTAATTGTGTGTTTTTGGGTGATCACTATCTGTCACCATACAGCGGAATTTCCTCTAAAATTTGCCAGTTAGCTATCAAAGAATTTTCTCACGATCTATTGTTGAGTATTCGCTTAAATTCAATGCAACAATTCAATATGAACTTCTTCTCGGAAACACGTATTATCCAAGTATAATTCTAATTTATGCTCATATTCTACTTTCCGAAATTGATCTAAGCAAAAATACGCCATGACCCAACTCCAAATCGGCATCATCGGCGCAGGCGCGGCTGGACTAGCGGCCGCCTGGGACCTCGCCCAGGCTCAACATAAAGTAACCATCTTCGAAGCCGCCGATCAAGTCGGAGGCTTGGCGGCCGGATTCAAAGACGATAACTGGGACTGGACGCTGGAGAAGTTCTATCATCACTGGTTCGCCAATGACCACGCTATCCTTGACTTGGCAAGCGAGATGGGAGTTCGCGACAAGATCATTTTCCCGCGACCCAAGACCAGCTACTGGGTAGACGGCAACCTGGTTCGCAGCGAGATCTCTCCCTCTGCGCTGCTCTTGCCCTTGTCGCCAACCGCTACCCTGCGCATGGCTTTGGCAGGCATGTTCGTCAAGCTGTCGCCCCGCTGGCAGCCATTTGAGAAGGTGACGGCCGACGCCTGGATGCGGCGCTGGATGGGGGAGGAAGCCTATGAAAAATTCTTCAAGCCACTCTTGATTGGCAAATTCGCCGAGCAGTACGACAAGGTGCCGATGTCCTTCATGTGGGCGCGCATCGTTAAGCGCACGCTCAAGCTGGGTACATATATTGGCGGGTTCCAGGCTTTTCTCGATGAGTTGGCGCGGCAGCTGGGGTCCAATGGCGTGCAGATTCGGCTTGCCGCGCGCGCCGAGCGCATTTTCCTGCGCGACGGTTGCCCGGCGCTGATGACAGACGGCGGCGAAGTCGCTTTCGACCGCATCCTCAGTACCGCGTCGCCCCGTTTGATGCTGCGCTTGACGGATGGCTTGGCGGATACAGCCTATGGCAAGTCGCTCGCCGCGCTCAAGAGCATCGGCGGCTTATGCGCGGTCTTCGCGCTGAAACATCCGCTCATGCCAGATGATACTTACTGGCTGAATCTGCCGGCGACCACTGCCGACAAGTCACAGTCAGCTTTTCCCTTTCTAGCGCTGGTGGAGCATACCAATTTCATCTCGCGCGAGCATTATGGCGGCGATCATATCGTGTACTGCGGCGATTATGTGCCACCCGATCACGAGTATTTCGGTCTGAGCGAAGCCGCCTTAGTTGAGCGCTTCATTCCCGCGCTGCGCAAGGTCAACCCGAAATTCACGGAAGCATGGATACGCAAAAGCTGGGTATGGCGCGCGCCCTACGCTCAGCCTGTTCCAGAGCTTTACCACAGCCGCAATATCCCCGACTTGCAGACGCCGATACCGGGTCTATATTGGGCGAGCATGTCGCAAGTTTATCCTTGGGATCGCGGTACCAACTATGCCGTCGAGATCGGCCGCCGCGCCGCGGCGCTTATCATGCAAGGCTGAGCGAGGGACTGTCCGACCGGGGCTGTCGCCGCGCTCCTTAACAGCATTCGCCCGGTGGCGCGACAATTGCGCGTGGCTAACTTAGCAAGTATACTCGCTAATACTAATGAGTTATGCGCGGGATGATTTGCCGTCGTCATTTACTCGGCCGCCTAAGAGAGCGCAGGACCATGCGGCGGAGATGTGGAGCAAGCTGATCCAATGTCGGAAGTTGAATCAACAACCGTCAACCCCGTAGCGGAACTGCGGCAACTGGAAGAATTGATTGACCAGATCCACAAGGCGCTGGTCGCGCAGCGGGAATTGCTCCGTCGCCATCGCTTGGCGATGCCCCCGGTGATTCTGGACACGCTGGAGTCTATCAAGCAAGATTTTAAGCAGTTGGAAAACAATGTCTTGTCGGAACAGACCGAGTTGCAGCAGTTGCGGGCGTTGTCGGAAATGTCCACGCGCATCACCACTTCGCTTGACGTGGATGTTGTCCTGCAAGAGACCATGGCATTGGTCATCATGTTGACCAATGCCGAACGCGGTTATGTCATCTTGAAACACCCGGAAAGCGGCGAGATGGAATTCCGCGTGAGCAACGAGAGCGGTGTCCTGGGCACGGGCGTCACCGGCGGCGGCCGGCCCCAAATCAGCATGACCGTCGTCAACGAGGTCATGAACACGGGCGAAGCGCTGCTGGCGGATAACGCTTTTAAGGACGAACGTCTGGCGAACCAGCAGAGTATCATCAACTTCACTTTGCGCTCTGTGCTTTGTGTGCCCCTGCAATACAAAGACGAGACTATCGGTGTGGTTTATGTCGACAACCGCCTGGTATCGGGTGTCTTCACGCAAAGAGAAAAGAACTTGATGATGGCTTTCGCCAATACCGTCGCGGTGGCGATTGCCAATGCGCGCATGTATACACATGCCGAAGAAATCCTGGCGGAAATCACACAGGTCAAGGAATTCATGGACAACATCTTCTCTTCGGTGGGCAGCGGCATCATCGCCAGCGATTCGCAGGACCTGGTGCATACGTTTAACCGCGCGGCTTCCGAGATACTGGATGTGACGCCGGCGGCCGCGGTCGGGTTGAACTTGGAAAAAGTGCTCGAGAAGGCCGCGCTGCAGCTGACGGAACAATTGGAATTGGTCAAAAGGCAAGACGCCGACCATACCTGGGAGCTAAGCGCCGAGCTGCCGGGCCGCGGGCAGGTGGCGCTGGCGCTTTCGCTTTCGCCGCTAAAAGACAACAAGGACAGGAACCAAGGCTTGACCATGGTCATGGACGATGTCACGCACTTGCACGAGCACGAAGCCACCATCAACGCCATGAAACGCATCTTGCCCGAGGGCATGGTCGATCAAATCAACGAAATCGCCAACATCGAAATGGGCGGCATGCGCCGCGAGGTAACCTGTATCTTCGCCGATCTGCGTCCCTGGCATACCATGCCGGATGTTTCCCCCAGCGATAAACTGAAGATGATCAACCAATACCAAGCCATCGCCACCGCCTGTATCCACGAAACTGGCGGCATCATCGACAAATACATCGGCAACGAAGTCATGGCGCTCTTCAACACGCAGCTGAATCCCGAAGTCAACCACGCCCAGCAGGCACTCGAGTGCGCCTTGCTGATGCGTGCGCGCTTTGAGGTCTTGTACCGGGAATTGGGCATTCAGCCGCAGCCGCATTATTACGTCATCGGTATGTATACTGGCGAAGCAACGCTCGGCAATGTCGGCAGCTTCAACCGCCGCGAGTTCACCGCGCTGGGCCATTCCATTAACACATCCAAACGCGTGCAAGAAAATGCCGCCCGCGGCAGCGTCACCATCGTGCAGCAAACCTTGGACCACATCAAGCGCTTCAACAACGGTCGGCTGGCCTATCAGCTTCGCCCCCGCGATCCAATCTTTGGGAAGGGACTTTCCCAGGGAATGCAGGCTTACGAGGTGTATCGAAACGCATGAGCCAAGCTGCGGCATCAGCTGGATTCTCCGCCATCCAGACGCAACTGAAGGAACTAAAGCAGCGGACGGACCAGGCAAAGAGCTTGCTGGAAAGGCAGCAAGCGCTCTTGCAGCAGCGCGGCATCAAATTGCCCGTCAATGCCATCGACAGGCTATGGACGCTGCGTTCGAGCATCGACGCGCTGTCGGTGGGCTTGGTCGACTCCCACATGAAACTGCAGCAACTGCGGCGCCTGGCCGATACAACCGCCTTAATCAACTCGGCGCAAGAGACCGACGCCGTGCTCAACCAGGTCATGGAAACCGTGATCCAGCTCACACAGGCGGAGCGCGGTTATATCGTTTTGAAAAACGGACATAGCGGCGAATTGGAGTTCACGGTCGCCCGGGGCCTAAGCGCGGAAGAGACCGCCATTGGCGGGCGCATCGTCAGTTGGACCATCATCAATCAAGTGGTCGAAAGCGGGGAGCCGCTGCTCACGGTGAATGCCGGCGCCGACGACAGCTTGGCGCATAGCGAGAGCATCGCCGGCTTCGCTTTGCTCAGTATCTTGGCGGTGCCGCTCAAAGTGCGCGACGAGGTCATTGGCGTCGCCTATTGCGACAACCGCGTCATGGCGGGTTTGTTCAAAGAAAACGAACTTGACCTCTTAACCAGCTTCGGACATCAAGTCGCCGTGGCCATCGAAAATGCGCGCCTTTTTGAGGATATTCGCGCGCAAATGGCGCTGGTGGAAGAGATGCAGATTCGCTTGACCAACATATTCGCCTCAATCGGCTCCGGCGTGATCACCATCAATGGCGAAAACAGCATTATTGTCTGTAACGAAGCCGTGGAAGGCATTACGGGAATGAACAACGAGGTTTGCAAAGGCTTGCCCTTGCGCGAGCTCTTGTGCGGCGTGACAGAACAGTTTTACGAAAATGTTGAAATGGTTCGGGGCGCGCAGACGCAGCACATCTGGGCAGAGCGCTTTGAATTGCGCGGGCAGCAGAAATACTGGCAAGTTGTGGCCAGCCCACTGCGCGGCGACGACCAGTTCAATCACGGCGTCGCTCTGGTGATTGACGATCTGACCGAGCGCAAAGCGCAGGAAGAACAGCGGCGTCTGTTAGGCACCTTTGTCTCCGAGGAGTTATTGGCGAACATCGGCTCCATCAGCGAATTCGATACCAGCCCGACCGAACGAACCATCTCGGCGATGTTCGCCGATATGCGCGGATTCAGCGCCTACAGCGAGTACTTGCAGCCGGAAGACCTCATGCGCATCGTCAATCGCTACCTGGGCGCGGCCAGCGACGCCATCACCTCTCACGACGGCATCGTCGACAAGTATTTGGGCGACGCCATCACCGCCTTGTGGAACACACAGTTGAATCATCAGACGGACCATGCGCTGCGCGCCTTGCGGGCGGCGCGCGCGATCATGGAAGAAGTATATGCGCTGCACCAAGTCCTCGATCCCGATCATCAATTGCATTTTGGCATTGGCATCCACACCGGGCTTTCGGTTCTGGGCATGGTTGGCGGCGCCAACCGCATTGAATTCGCCGCCTTGGGCGAGGCCACCGAAGACAGCAAATTCTTGCAAGAAAACGCGGAACCGGGCGAGATTATCATCAGCGCCGATACCTATGAATTGGTCAAGCATCACGTTGAAGCCGAAGCCACCGCGCCCGCCAAGATGAAAGCGGGCTTCGAGCGCCACGCGGTCATATACCGAGTCGCTTCTGGCCGGCGGAATGGCAGTTCCTAGCAGCCGGTCTTGATAGGGATGAGAATAGGTATGCAACGGGACGACAAGCGCGCGGCGCTGGGACGCCAACTTGCCCGGCAATTGAGATATTGGATATGAGACCTGGACATGCGGATTGATCAGCCCAAAACTGCTTCCCTGGCGCCGCTCAAGCGCGTCATATTTGTTCTGATCGCCGCTTCAGTTCTGGGGTCCGCGCTCTATCTGGCGCTGCGTACGGGGGACGATCTGTATTTGACAGTCAGCGTCTTCGCCACGCGCTTCCTCGGCATATTTATTGAGGCGGTCCCGTTTTTGCTTTTGGGTTCGCTCACCTCCGGCTTGATCGAGACCTTTGTCAAAACCGACGACATATTGCGTTTCTTGCCCAAAAATCGGTTGGGCGCGGCGCTGGGCGGGACCCTGCTCGGTCTGGTATTCCCGGTCTGCGAATGTGGCGTGGTGCCGGTGACGCGGCGGCTGTTCCGCAAGGGCTTGCCGCTGTCGATGGGTGTGGCTTTCTTGCTGGCGGCGCCTTTCATGAATCCCATTGTTTTCGCTAGTACCTATATCGCCTTTGGCTTCGGCGGCGTTTTGGTCGGACGCGCGCTGCTGACCGTGCTGGTGGCGGTGATTGTGGCGATGGTCATCGGCAGTTTCGCGGACCCGCGCGAGGCGCTCAAGCCGACTTCGGCAAAAGCCTGCGAGGAATGCGACCATCATCATGCGCATGGGCGACCGGGCTTGGGCGCCAAATTGCTTTCCGCAATGCAAATCGGCGCGGACGATTTTTTCGAGATGGGCCGCTTTCTCATCTTGGGCTCGGCGCTGGCGGCGCTGCTGCAAACTTTTGTGCCACAGGATAGTCTGCTCGCGCTTGGATCCGGTCCGATCATGTCAGTTGTCTTTATGCAGATCTTGGCTTTTTTGCTCAGCGTTTGCTCGACCGTTGATAGTTTTCTCGCGCTGGCCTTTGTCAACACCTTCAGCACCGGCGCCATCATAAGCTTTCTCAGTTTTGGACCCATGGTCGATATCAAAAGCACACTGATGTTTACGGGCGTCTTCCGCCGCAAGATCGTCTTATATTTGGTTTTATTGCCCTTTGTCTTGAACCTGCTGGCGGGCGTATTGATTAACGTCGCCCTAGGTTATTGACGTATATTGGCGTATTTTGACGTATGGAGAAGCGCGCATGAGCGCGGAGCATCATCATCATTCACGGATTGATCTAGCAGCTTGGTCGAAGTCGCTGATCCTTTTCGGCTTGGGCATTTACCTGGCTGTATTGATCTTCAGCGGCAACTTGACAAACTATATTAACCTGCGTTTTGCCTGGCTGGCTTATGTTGGCGCGGGGATCTTTTTCCTGCTGGCGCTGGTCAATCTGTATGCTTGTCTCAATCCTCGCCGCGCCCACAGCCATCATCATATCAGTTGGGACAATCTTCTGGTCGTCGCTTTCCCGCTGCTGCTCGCGCTTCTCATCCCCTCGCGTTCACTGGGCGTGGAAGCGGTGTCCGGCGGCATCGGCCTCAGCACGGTCGGCGTCGAGAGCGCATCCGCCCTCACGCGCAGTCCGCTTGATCGCAATATCCTCGATTGGCTGCGCGTCTTCAATCGCGCGTCCAGTCCAGCCGCCTTAAACGGCGAATCAGTGGACGTGAGCGGCTTTGTTTATCGCGAACCCAGCATGGAAGAAGACGAGTTCATGGTGGCGCGCTTCACAATGAGTTGCTGCGTCGCCGACGCCTATCCTATTGGCATGCCGGTGCGGTCTAGCCTGGCGGGCGATTTCGCGACCGGCGCCTGGGTAAGGGTAGGCGGCGAGGTGCGCGCCGAGCGATTCCAAGGAGAATTCGCGCCCATGATCCAGGCTGAGACGGTCGCCGCCATTGAAGAACCCGCGCAGCCCTATCTGTATCCCTAGTCTTGATTCACGTTAGAAATAAGTCATCAATGAAGTCATCAAAGAAATTTTCAATCAGACTATCAAGATTGGACACGGTCGTTTTCGGGATTGTGGCGCTCTGCCTGCTGGGCGTCGCGCTGGCCGCCATCGTCAGCGATCCCGCGCGTCAGCCGCCCCGCGTCGCTTATCTCTATCCCGCCATCAGCAGCCCGCAAAATGTGTGGATGGCGGAGATCGACAACCCGGCCGCGCAGGCGCAACTGACCTTCAGCGAATATGGGGTTTACGACTTTGACTTCAGCCCGAATGGGGATTTGCTGGCATTCAGCGAACGCGGCGAGGCGGGTATCGTCAACCTGCGACTCCTGGATATGCGCAGCGGCGCCGTCACTGATCTGGTCGATTGCGCCGCGCAGGAGGCCTATTGCACCACGCCCGTATTCAGCCCCGACGGAGGCCGGCTGGCTTATCAGCGTTCGGAATCGCTCAACGGGACTTATGGTTTGCCGCGTATCTGGCTAGTGGATATGACAAGCGCCAACTATGAAACAGCCCGGCTAATCGCCGATTCGCGCATCGTGGGCCACAGCCCCGTTTGGGCGGCGACTGGCAATACCATCGCGTTTTATAGTTCGGATGTGCGCGAGCCGGGCATCTTGATCTTCGACTTCGTTCCGCGGGAGGGCAGCGACGCGCAATTGCGCTTCATACCGTCATCTCATGGCGCCATGGGCACGATCTCGCCCAACGGTCAGCGTATCATCTTTCCGGAAGTCGCCATCCGCGGCGAGCAGATTTTAACGCATCTCCGCATCGCCGATTTGCGGGAGAAGTCTTTCGCCGCTTTCACCGATCCAGATGGTCCTGCCGATGACGCCAGCGCGCGCTGGAACCCCGACGGGCAGACGGTCGCCCTGGCGCGGCGTTACACGGACAAACGCTGGACGCCTGGGCATCAGCTTTATCTGCGCTCCGCAGATGATGAAGACGCGCCGCTCAGTCCGATCCTCTATGACGAGCGCTACAACACGTCGTATTTCCGCTGGAACCAGACCGGGGAGCGCCTGGTCATGCAGCGCTTTCCGATGAACGGTGTCCAGGGCGCTGACAAGCGCCAGCCAGTTCCCGAAGTTTGGATATACGAGCTCGAGAGCGGGGATGCCAGCATGATCGTCGAGAACGCCTTCTTGCCGCAATGGCTGGGCAGTTAGCGCAGCGGACTACCCAATCCCTTGCGGCGATGTCAAATCCAGGGCAGGCGGGTATGCCGCGCCACATTGGGGCGATAACATAGGGCGCCGGCGGAAAACGATACAGTTCATGCAGATCAACCACCTCTCTCTGACCAATTTCCGCAATTACGCGCGCTTGGAACTCGAGCTGCCCGCTGGCAAGCCGGTCCTGCTTTATGGCGACAACGCTCAAGGCAAAACCAGCGCTCTGGAAGCGATTTATTATCTAGCGACATCTAGCTCGCCCTATACGGCTAGCGACCGTCAATTGATCCACTGGCGCGCGGAAAAAGATCCTATTCCCTATGCGCGTCTATCCGCCGAGCTGGGCAATAGAGACAGCAGCTACCAAAAACTGGATGTCACGCTCATGCTCGATACGAGCAGTGGCGCGCCGCGCTTTAAGAAATCGATCCAACTCAATCATGTCGACAAGCGCGTGACCGATGTGATTGGCTTGCTGAGCGTGGTGCTTTTTCTGCCGCAGGACCTGTCGCTGGTGGAAGGGTCGCCTTCCGACCGTCGGCGCTTTATGAACACCACCCTCACGCAGGTCAATCTGGACTATCTGCTGGCATTAAACGAATACGACAAACTGCTGCCGCAGCGCAATGCTTTGCTCAAGCGCGTCGGGCAGAAGCGCGCCCATGCTGTCGAACTCGAATTCTGGGACGAGCAACTGGCGAAACATGGTTCTGTGATTATCTCGGGTCGACAGCGTTTCTTGCGTGAACTCGAGCTGAAGGCTCGCGCTACCCATGACGCGCTGAGCGGCGGACGCGAGTCGCTGCGACTCAAATACCTGCCGAGCGTCACGCCGGCCGCGGATGGCGATGGCAAACAACTCTCTTTCGATGTCTATGGCTTGGACTTGAACCGGCAAATGAGCCCAGGGGAGATAGAGCCGCAATTTCTCGAGCAATTGTTGGCGCAGCGCCAGGAATCCATCGCGCGCGGCATAACCCTGTCCGGACCTCATCGCGACGAACTGCGCTTAATGATCAACGAGCGCGACTGCGGTCTCTATGGCAGCCGGGGCCAAGCGCGTACAGCCGTGATGGCGCTGCGCTTTGCCGAGCTGGAATGGATGCGCGACCAAATCGGCGAGTATCCGCTCTTTCTGCTGGATGAGGTGGTCGCGGAGCTGGATGGCAAGCGGCGCGCCTTTCTGCTGGATCGGCTGGACGGGCAAGCGCAGACTCTGCTGACAAGTACCGAACTGGAAATCTTCGCCCCGATGTTCTTGCAGCGGTCGCATGTCTATCAGGTGGTCAACGGCCAGATATCGGCGACTTAGGCACAGAAGTAAACCCAACAAAGTAATGCAATTTCAAAATATGTATGGAATTGTAGGGGCGAGCCTTGGCTCGCCCAGCGTGAATTGAATCCTATTGATCTTGCGACTCGCCGATTCGCCCAAAACCTGGACAAAACGTTGTACTTTCAGATTTTCATTACTTTCTTTGAACTACTGAAATAACGAGATGAAGACAAAATTCGACCTGTCGAACCCGCGCGAGAGTTGCCTGGCGCAGGTCTTGTAAGCGCCGCGCGAGCCTGCCTCTAGCTGCGCGGGACACATATTCTGACGGATTCCGCGCATTGCGACCATAAAGTCGCCCCCTTACAGAACAATTGAGCTAGCCTACGGCAACTGTATGCTTAGCCGAGAGGGAGCTAGCCGTGGCATGGACAAGTCCCAAGACCTGGACGAGTGAACCGCTTACGTCAATCGACTTGAATACCTACGTCCGGGACAACCAGAATCATCTCAAGGACCGCATCGACAGCAGCGCCAGTCATATCGTGAATGGCAGCAAAAACTACAGCACGACAGCGACCGCATGGGTTGATGTCGATATGAAGGAATTGTCGCTGACGTTGCAAGCGCATGGCGGCGCTGTGCTGATTGGCTTCACGGGCGCGGTACGCCATCACGCGGACAGCAAAGCGACATATTTCAACATTGCCGTCGATGACAACGATTACTTCTCGGACGACGGTATCACGCAGTTTCATAATGCCGGTCGGGATGACGGTTTTCGCTTCAAACCAATCAGCTTCGTGGTCATGATTCCCGCTTTGCCGACGGGAAGCCATGTCTTCAAACTGCGCTGGAAGACTGTGCGCAGCAACACGACGGTTATGGATATCGAGAAGACTCACCCACAGTTTTGGGCAAAGGAGATCTGAGCCATGGATGTCATCAGCGCAGGGACTTTTGAAGCGGTCTTGCTCGACCATATCGCGCGACAAATTATCGGCAGAGGGACCAGCGGCATATCGGTTGGCGGCGGCTTATCGCGCGTACATCTGCTCAATCACAGCGCCCCCAACCAGCGCCGCGCCAGCGACATCCTGAACCATTTCAACACGCTGCGCTTGGATGAAAACAGGATCAGTATGCGGGAAGGGGAGGCGGATCCGGTCATCCGCTGCCGCGATCAAGCCATCGCCAACGACATAGACGTCGGCTATTTGGTCTTGTATGACGGCGAGGTTTATGCGCAGGGAAATGAGAGCGTCAATGCCGGGGAGCTGTCCTTGACTTTGAGTCGCCCGGCGGCCGGCGCTTACAGCGTCTTTGTGTACCGGCTCCGTGGCAATTATGCCAGCGCTGCCGTCCAGATAGACGTTCAAGAGGCTTAATAGTAGCAACCTATCACTGGAATACGCGCGGTAAGATCAAACAAGCGCGTCCCAAAGCGTAACATTACTGACGCGCGTCATGATTGATCTACATCCGGTCGAATTGTGGCGGCTGGACCGTTTGAGCGCGCAGCGATTCCGAAAAACCGCGCGCGCTCAAGCGAAGACTGTTGCAATCAGTCATCTTGGTCGCTCGCGTAAGGATCCGTTCCCAGCGCGGTGTTCTTGCGTATCGCCTGCCGCCAAGGCTTTCGCGCTTCGCCCTGGTAGCCCAGTTCCCGCATCCGTTCCGCTTCCAGGCGCTCCAGCTCATCCGACAGCTTGCCGAGCTCAGCCGCTGGGATTGGGCTGTCGCCGCCGGACGCGCCGCGATAGACATAACCCAGGCCCCCGCACCAGTCGCAGTCTTCGACTTGCCCGTCGATGCCATCTTCAAACCAGCCGTAACCCTCACAGGACGCGCAGCGCGCGATAGTCATTTTATGTGTTTCTCCCAGCGAATCGAACTGGCGCATGACCGCGCCTTGCCGCTCTGCCGCCATCCCTTGCCACAGCGCGAATATACGCCAAAAGAGTGCTATAATGCAAACTTGAAATGACCGCCACAACTCGTAATTCCAGCGCGCGATTCTTGACGCTGTTGCTGCCGGCAGCGACCATTCTATTTGTCATCGTTATGCAAGCGCATCACTTTCGCGAGCGTCCCTATCGCCAAGACGAAGCCTGGATTGTGCATTATGCGCTGGAAAACATCGACCGCGCGGGGTTCTTGAACCATGTCTTGCAGATATTCACTCAGATTTCGCCGGAATATGTCTTGCAAGATATCTGGGTGCATCTTTTTGGGCATATCGAAATTATCGTCCGCTATTTATCCAGTCTGCTCACGGTCATCACGCTGGCTTTTTATTATCGGCTAGCGGCGGATCTCTTTGACCGCCGCTCGGCTTGGGTGGCGCTGGGTGTCCTGGGAACTTACAGTGTCTTCACATATTATACTCACGAAGCGCGTCCCTACGTGGCGCTGGCGCTGGGCGCGGTTGGTTTCCAATGGGCGCTGCTGCGCTTCATCCGCCGCCCTGATCGCGGGTACGCCGCGCTCACGCTGTTACTGGGCGTTTTGCCATTTTATGCGCATCCATTTCTCATATATGTCTTCGCCGCGCAGGTGATTTGCACGCTGGTCTTCGTCCGTTGGAACCGTGACCTGTATCGACGTGGCGCGCTCCTCTTCGCCTTGCTGGCGATTTTCGTCGCCATGCGAGCGTGGATCAATTTTCAGGACCGCTCAGGTGTCATTGAGTACAACATCAGCACATCCTGGCAGGGTCTGGCGCAGTGGGTAGACCATTTCCGCTTCAATCCAGAGATGCTCGGTTATTTCCTGCTGGCGGTTGGCGTCCTCGGGGTCCTGAGCAAATTGCCGCGTCCGCGAACAGTCGCAGATGATTCCCCGATGCGCTTTGCCTGGGCTTGGCGGGAGGGCTGGCTGCTGCTTTCTTTGGTCTTGATAGTCGCCTTGACATTTGCCGTCAACAGTTTTGTGCCAAGTTTGACGCCGCGAAACCTGTTGATCGCCGCGCCTTACCTGGCGTTGGTCGTGACGATTGGCTTGCGCAGGATGCCGCTGGGGGCGCAGCTCATCGCATTGATCTTCTTCTGCCTGCCTTTTGTCACGCAATTCCGCTCGCACAATGGCAACGCCGGCTATTGGGAGCTGGCGGCATACATCGAGCAACGCTACGACCGCGCTGCCGATCGACTGCTGATAATCACCGAGCAAGCCTGGGAGTGGATCGCTATCAATTATTTTCTGAAGGAACGCACTGACATCGCGTTTGCTGATGACGACATCTTTTATGTGAGTTGGGAACGCGCGGACAAAGACGACTTTGGTCCCAGCGCCATTGACGAAGCGTACTTTGTGACCGGCTTGGCAAAAGGCGACTGGCGCCGTATGCAGCCATGGCTGGGCGAAGCCGAGAAGCTATGGATCATCCGCACCAGGGACTTTATCGGCGGGCGCAACATGATTGAAGCCATCGAAGCAGAATACACCCTCTATGGGGTCCGCGACTTCCCAGGCGAGACATATTACACCGCCATCGAAGCGCTAGAGTACCGGCGGCATCCCGCGGAAGGGCGGACGCTTTGGCGTTATGGCAGTGACTTCAACCTGCTCGATTGGCGGCTCAAGGATGATCATCAAGTGATTGCCTGCCAGCCCATAACGGTCGATAGCTGGTGGTCCATCAACAACGAGACCGACCAGCTTTATAGCTCCACCCTTGTGATTGCTGACGAAAATGGGCAAGGCGCGGCCAACAGCGACAACGTACCGGGCGGACTTTATTTGACGTCAATTTGGCAGCCGGACCGTCCCTATTTCGATGAGCGTCAGTTGACGATTCCCTGTGACCTGCCGGCTGGGGACTATGCGCTCTCGCTGGGCATGTACGAAATCCCGTCGGCGGATAACACCGCCCTGCAAAACCTTGAAATCCATACCGCCGCCGGCGACCCCACCGGGCGCTACCTGGAGTATCTGACGACGATCACAGTCAGTCGCTAGGCGCCGGGCGCGGCATCAGTTTGGCAACGGCATACCAGGCGACCAGACCGCTAGCGATTGTGATCCACATGATTGTCCACCAGACGAGCTCCAAACCCGCCCCCAGCCAGCCAATCACGACGCTTAGCGCAACAGCGGGCAAGAAAATCATGCGCGTCATGCTGATCGCCATCGGCAGCAGGGGCCGCTTGATGCCGCGCAGGGCTGCGAAACCGATAAAACCAAATGGTTTCGACCAGGCGGCAAGTACGCTAATGCGCAGGTAGGAAACGCCAATCGCTATGATGGCCGCATCGTCAGTGAATACGTCGATGAGCTCACGCGCGAAGAGAAAGATGATGAAGCCGCTAGCGATCATCAATGCCATGCCGTAACGCAGAGCGGTGTGGATGACTTGCCACATGCGGTCGTAGCGGCGCGCGCCGTTGTTCTGGGCGATGAGCGCCAGGGTCGCCACATCCAAGCCCACCAGCGGCAGCCAGAACAGATTATCCAGCCGACTGGCAATGCCAAATGCGGCTACCGCTTCTGTGCCAAAGCGGCTGACAAAATAAGTCACAACAAAGCTGCCAACCGATACCGTGCTCAGGTCGAGCGCCGGCGGCAATCCCTGCTTGATGATCGACAGCAATTGCGGTGGATTGGGCACGAGCATGCGCGCGCGGAAATGCCGAAACAGCTCCGAGCGCCAAGCAGTCATACCCAGGTAAATGGCGCCGATGCCTTGTATCAGCGCGGTCGCCACGCCTACGCCAGCGATGCCCAGAGCCGGCAGGCCGTAACCGCCATAGATAAACCAGGGATCCAGCGCGATATTCAGCAGGAATCCCAAAACCAGGAAGTTGCGAAAAGGACGTGTATCGCCTTGGGCGGCCAGCGCCGCCTGAAACATGAAAACAAGATTGAAAAACGCGGCGCCCATGAAGATCGGTCTTATGTAGCTCATGTTGTAGGCGACGGCGTCGCTCGATGCGCCCAGAATCTCGAATAGCCGCGGCGAAATCGCTAGCCCCGCGCCGGCTGTTATCAGGCTCAGCACTACGGTCAAAGACAGACCTTGGGCGGCGACCAGGGCAGCGTCATCCCGTTTACCGGCGCCCAGCGCGTTGCCAATCAGAGCCGAGGTCCCGGTACCCAATCCACTCGCCAAGCCGATGATGATGAAATAGATGGGATAGGACAGCGCCAGCGCCGCCAGGGCCTCTTGCGAAATCGCCCCGGCGTAAAATGTATCTACGATCTGGAAAAGGCTGTTGAAGAGCACGCCAATACCCACCGGGACGCCAATCTTGCGGATGAGCTTGGGGATGTCTTCGCTGATGAGCGGATTCTTGTCTGTCACGGGGAAGCGCGCTCGGCTTGGGCGTCGCTATCGTCGCTATCTACGATCAGTTCAAATAGCCGCCGATAGCCAGCAAGGTATTTTTCCGGCGAAAAGAATTGCCGGGCAAATTCGCGCGCCTGCCGCCCCAGGGGCTCGGCGTCCGCGGCGTAAATCTTCTGCAGCGCCGCTGTTAATTCGTCGACATTGCCGCTTTCCACCAGGAAGCCGTTTACGCCATCTTGGATCAGATCGGGTATTCCGCCGACGCGGCTGCCGATGACCGGCGTGCCCGTGAGCATCGCCTCCAGGACCACGCGCCCCAACCCTTCCGAAAGGGAGGGCAAGACCAGGGCGCGCGCGCTAGCGAAATACTCAGCCAGTTCCACTTGAGAGACCGCGCCATGGAAATGGACGCGATTGGCGATGACGCGGGCTTGCGCTTGTTTTTTCAGTTCGCCGGCATAATCAGCATTTTCTGGATGTCCGAGCAGATGGAGCTGGGCCCGAGGGTCATCAAGCCGAGCAAAGGCTTCCAGGAGTAGATGCAAGCCCTTGCGCGGGATCAGCACGCCGGCGTAAACCAGGTCAGTCGCTTCCCTCAGCGGGATCCTGCGCGCGGCGGCGCGGAAAATCTCGCTGTCGCTCCAGGTCATGAAGCGAACTTGAGGCAAGTCGGGCGCGTAGTGGCGGGCGCGCTCGCTGGTCGATGTCGATATCACGCGCAGGGCGTCCCCGCGGCGAAAGGCATAACGAGCGAGGCTCAGCATGAGCGCGCGATAAACGCGCCTGAAGGGAATCTCCCGCTGCAAAAACAGGTCTTCTTCAAAGTTATTATGGTTCTCGATGATGAGCTTAGGGCGCTTGCCAAACAGACGACAGATGCCTTTAACCAGGGCGGCGATCGCGCCTTCAAAGGGACTTTGCGCCACCAAGATGCGACAGTCCTGTCGCATGACGAGCGCTAGCAGAAGGGCGGGCGCCAAAGCAAAAAACGTCAAATAGCGCAATAGCGATGTGGGGGGTTGTGGGACAAGATAGAAGCCTGCGCCTTCGCGAAAAGCCCGGGGCCGCAGCGAGTCCGAGAAACCGATGACGCGAATATCATAGTCGCGCAGTTGCGTCATCAGATCCCATTTTCGGGCATTCATCGGGTCGAGCGGATAACTATATCTTGCGCTGCTGATCCAGCAGACAGCGGTTCGCTTCGGCACAAAAGCCTTTCCCTACGCGCTTGGACTGAACATAGCACTTACAGCAGGCGCTACAGATCCACGGCTCGGGCGCGCGACCGCTTCTTGACGGGATCGCGGACGGATTCGATCATTTGTCATTGCCCGCATCCGTGAATATGACAATATCGTCGTCCGTCTTCGCATCGTCATCATTCAAACGAAGGGCAGATTCGAGAAACATCGACACGATGCCCATGACCATCCCGCCCAGGATGGCGGTCCAGATGCCGCCCTCGATGACCAGGCGATCGCCGGCCAGGGCGTCGGTGATCAAAAGCAGCAGCCCATTGATGACCAGGATAAACAAACCCAGCGACAATAACACCGCCGGACAGGTCAGCAGGATCAGTATCGGCTTGAGCAGGGAATTTACGACGCCGAAGATCAGGCCCAGGAGCAAGAGGGTGCTGATGTCATTGTTTAGGACCTGAATATTAGGAATCAATATGGCTGTCACGGCGATAGCCACTGCGTTGATCAGCACTCGGATTGCAAATTCTCTCATGCTTGGTCTCTCAGTCACTCAGCGCGCAATCGGCGAATTGCCCACAAGGATGTCGCGCTCACATAACGTTATGAACCGTCTCGCCGCATGGGCGGCGCGGTTCATTGATTTAGAGCGGGAAAGAGATAGCCCTGCCTCTATCCCACATACGCTACCGGAGCAGGCGCTGTTTCAAATTAGCCCCGGTTGCGCCGCGAAAGCAAGAATAAGAGCAGCAGCAAGAGCAGCCCCGCGGCTACCGCCAGGATCGCGATAACTTCGTCGCGCCGATCCGGTTCGTCGGCGCTGGGCGCTTCGATTTCGGTGATCGTCACGGGCGTCAATGTCGGTTGGGCGGTCGGTTCGACAACCACTTCCTGGGTAGGCGCATCGGTAACTGTCGGCTGAACCGCTGCCGCTGCTTCGGTGGGCGCTTCGGTTTCTTCGGCTGCTTCGGTCGCGCGCTCATCTTCTGCCTCGGTCGCGCGCTGATCCAGCGTTCCCTGTACGACGGCGGTCAGGCTCGCTTCAGCCTCAGCCGTTTCTGTGACGTCGACTGTCGGGCTTGGCGTAGCCGTGGGCGTCGGCGTATCGGTATCGGTTGGCACAGGCGTATCGGTGTCGGTCGGCACGGGCGTATCGGTATCTGTCGGTATCGGCGTGTCGGTGTCGGTTGGCACGGGCGTATCGGTGTCAGTTGGCACAGGCGTATCGGTATCGGTTGGCACGGGCGTATCGGTGTCAGTTGGCACAGGCGTATTGGTGTCAGTTGGTATCGGCGTATTGGTGTCGGTTAGCACAGGCGTATCGGTGTCGGTCGGAATCGGCGTGTCGGTGTCGGTTGGAACGGGCGTATCGGTGTCAGTTGGCACAGGCGTATCGGTATCGGTTGGCACGGGCGTATCGGTGTCAGTTGGCACAGGCGTATTGGTGTCAGTTGGTATCGGCGTATTGGTGTCGGTTAGCACAGGCGTATCGGTGTCGGTCGGAATCGGCGTGTCGGTGTCGGTTGGAACGGGCGTATCGGTGTCAGTTGGCACAGGCGTATCGGTGTCGGTTGGAATCGGCGTGTCAGTGTCCGTTGGTATCGGCGTGTCAGTGTCCGTTGGAATCGGCGTATCGGTGTCCGTCGGAACAGGCGTGTTGGTGTCGGTTGGCACAGGCGTATCGGTGTCGGTTGGAACGGGCGTATTGGTGTCGGTTGGAATCGGCGTGTCTGTGTCAGTTGGTATCGGCGTGTCAGTGTCAGTTGGTATCGGCGTGTCAGTGTCAGTTGGAATCGGCGTGTTGGTGTCGGTTGGTATCGGCGTATTGGTGTCAGTCGGTATCGGCGTGTCGGTGTCTGTTGGCACGGGCGTATCGGTGTCCGTCGGAACAGGCGTATCGGTGTCGGTTGGCTGCGGTGTATGCGTGTCGGTTGGCACAGGCGTATCGGTGTCGGTTGGCACAGGGGTATTGGTGTCCGTCGGAATCGGCGTGTTGGTGTCGGTTGGGACAGGCGTATCGGTGTCCGTCGGAACAGGCGTGTTGGTGTCTGTTGGTTGCGGCGTATGCGTATCAGTCGGCACGGGCGTGGAGGTATCCGTTGGTTGCGGCGTATGCGTATCCGTCGGTTCGGGCGTGGAGGTGTCCGATGGCTGCGGCGTATATGTGTCAGTCGGAACGGGCGTAAAGGTGTCCGATGGCTGCGGCGTATATGTGTCAGTCGGAACGGGCGTGGAGGTGTCCGATGGCTGCGGGGTGTGCGTGTCAGTCGGTTCGGGCGTGGAGGTGTCCGATGGCTGCGGCGTATATGTGTCAGTCGGCGCAGGTGTATCGCTAGGCGGCTCGGTAGGGCTGGGTCGCGCCGGTTCCGCCGCTATGTCTGTGCTAACTGGCGCTTCCGGCGTCGGCTGGTCTGTCACTGTTGGGGGCAGAGTCGCGCTTGGCACGGCGGTGTCCGTTGGCAAAGGCGTATGCGACTGCGTCGGCGTCGCCGTTGGCGTATCTGTGGGCAAGGGAGTATGCGTCGATGTCGGCGTGAAGGTCGGCGTCGGCGGCAGCGCTATCGTGAAGGGCAGCTTAACTGTTGTACTCTCTCCGCCGGCATTAAGCACGGTTACCTCAACTTCGTGCTCGCCATCTCCCAACTCTTCGGCGGGAATCGTGAAGCTCTCGTCGCGGATGACCTCCCGTGGTCCATCGTCGAAAGCGACCTCGATTTGCGTGATGTCCGTTTGTCCGCCGGCCCGCACTGCGACATCCTGGGCGCCCTGCAAGATCCCATCAATCGCTACCCCGCCGAGCTCCACCGTCGGCGGCAGCGCGGCCACCTCAAACTCCAGGGTCTGGACGATTTCCGCGCCGGCGGCATCCACCGCGCGCACAGCAATCGTGTTCTTGCCCGGCGGCAGGTCGGCGGCATTCAAGGTGAACTGCATCCGATTGTCTTCTACGACAACTGCCAAGCCCGGCTCGGTACTGATGGACGTGATTGGCGACTGCCCGCTTGCCAAGACGCTGCCAACGACGCTGTCGCTAATGACTGTGTCTTCCGCCACCCCTTCGATTTCCAGGCGCGGCGCGATGACATCGACATCGAATTGCCTGTCCACTGTCGTACTTTGGCCGCCGGTGTTGCTTGCGCGGACGCTCAGCGTATGCTCGCCCGGGCTCAGTTCAAAGGGATCCAAGTTCAGCTCGTAGGGCGCCTCGTCATCAACCTGGTAAAGTTCGTCGTCGATGAAAAACTCCACCTGGGTGATCTCTGTCTGCCCGCCCGCGTCAACCGTTATCACTTCGGCAGTGCGGGAATCAGCCAGGGCGGCCGGATCAAAATCGTCAGCAACGGTGGGCGGCAAAGCCGCAACCTCGAATTCGGCGCTCAAGGTGCCGACATCGCCTTCGACATCGCTGACGGTGATATCGAGCCGATGTTCGCCGGGCTCGGCTTCTTCGGGTTCAATGGTGAAAGTCTCTTCGGTAGAAACGACTTCGCCATCAAGGGCGATTTCGATGCTTTCGATTTCCTGGTCGGCCAGGATCTCGACCTGGATCTGGGTACTTTCGCGCAGCGCCTCCGTGAAAAGTGCATCGGGCAAGTAGACTAGCGGTATCGGTATTGGCGCTCGCAGCGTCGCGGAACCAGAGGCGCCGCGCCCGTCCGCGGTCAAGACCTCCAGCGTGAAGTCGTATCGCGTCCCGTCGGCTGGCACAGTCGCTTCAAGGGTGATGATATACTGCGTGCGGAAGAGATAAACCAGGTTCTGGTAAATGTCGGTCAATTGCTCCAGGCTTGGCGCATAATAGAATTCGGCGTTTGTCTCGGACGAGATCAACTCCAGGAAGCGGCGGTCAATTGAGTTCGACCAGCCCAAGCCAATCGTATACACGGGTATGCCATTGACGGTCGCGGCTTTGACGCTTTCGTCGCGGCTGCGCTCGCTGATGTCGCCGTATTCGCCGCCGTCGCTCAATATCACGACCGCGCGGCGCGGGCTGGGCGCGCGGCTGGCGATCTCAATACCCAGGTGCGTGGCGTCGTAGAGCGCGGTTTGCCCGCCATAAGCCAGGCTGTCAATCGCGCGCAGGAGCAAATCGCGGTCTGTTGTGTAATCTACAATCAGCGACGCTTCTGTGCTGAAAGTGACGATTGCCACCGGGTCGTTCGGACGCAGGGACATGACATAGCGCGCGGCCGCCTGTTTGGCTTCTCGTATCGGACGATCAGCCATGCTGCTGCTGGTGTCAATCACCAGGACGCTGGCAAATGCCAGGTCATCGTCGGTGACGTTTTCGACGCCCCTTACATCGGCTAAACCCGCCAGATCCCCGCCGACCGAGAAATTATCGACATCCAAGCCCGAAAGGAGCTGACCGCTGGCATCGAGAATGCTGGCGTTGATGGCGACCTGTGACAAATTGGTCGAGTCAATGCCGATGACATCCAGCGAGATGCCGGCGCTGTCCTGCGTGTAGACCCAGCTTAAAGGCAGCAGCGCGATCATCAGGGCGAGCGCAACCCAGCTAATTCGCTTCACGTCATGTTCTCCCAAGCATTGGCGCCACCAGTGCGAGAGCCTAAATCAAGCCCTTCGCAAGGCTTTGTCATCACCCAGCGCAAAATAAGCGGATTATAGATAGATTCTTTTGTGATTAACAGTTGGAACTGTGTCACATCCCGGGCAAAAATATCCCGCCTACGCAAGCGCGGCGGGCTGTGGCACAATGCCTGCGCGCAATCTGACCCTCATCCTGAAACCACCTGAATCCAATTGAAACCAAGGACAACTCTAATGAAGAGAATTTCCCTACTGCTTACGCTTGTGATTAGTTCCGCGCTGATGTCAATCGCGGCAGCCCAAGAAGCGCAAAGCCCGCGCGCCCTGTGCGAAGCGGCGCAACCCGCCGAAGCAAGCATGATGCAATTCGCCGCGGCCGAGCAGGTCATCGACCAGAGCAGCGACTACCGCGCTATTCTTTGCAGCAGCGCCGGCGCCATTTATGTGGACCTGTACGAAAAGCTGACGCCAATCACGGTCAACAATTTTGTCTTTCTGGCGCAGCAAGGTTATTACGACAATACCAGCTTCCATCGCGTCATTCCCAATTTCATGGCGCAGGGCGGCGACCCCACCGCGACCGGGCGCGGCGGTCCCGGCTACCAGTTCGGGGACGAACCAGTCGGCTTCCTGACATTTGATAAGCCTGGCTTGCTGGCGATGGCAAATGCCGGTCCCGGCACCAATGGCAGCCAATTCTTCATCACGACTGCGCCGACGCCGCATTTGAACTACAAGCACACGATATTTGGCGATGTGCTGCAGGGGCAAGCGCATGTCGAGGCAATCCGCGAGCGCGACCCGCAGTCCGCCAGCGAAGCAGGCGAGGCGCTGCATACCGTGCTGATTATCAGCGATCCGGCGCTGGTCGATAGCCCAGAGGCGGAAATCGCGCCAGCCACGCAAGAAGAAGTCGCCGCGGCCTTCGCGTCCTTCACCGCTGCGCTGCCGCCGTCCCTGTCACTTGATGCTGAACGCGCGGGCTATTTCTCGACCGAGGCGCTGGCGGCGACCGTGGCCGACAATTTACAAGCGGGTTTCGCGACATACACCGAAGAACATGGCCACCAGTATCGCCATAGAATGCAGCTAGCCAATGGCGACTGTGATGCGTCGGTTTTCTTTTCGGCGCTCGGTTACTGGGTTGATGTCTATGCCGATGCCGCGTCCGCGGATGCCGCGGCGCATGACGACTTTATGGGGCTGTGGCTGGACAGCTATGGCTACGCGCGCGATGCCGCCGCCGCCGCACTGTATCGACGCGGCGCGGCAACCTGTGATGGCGCAGCGGGCCTGCATCTGTTGTCGCTATACACGCGGGGGCGCTACCTCGTGACCATTGATGTCTTGGTCGACCAATCAATCCTGGAGCAAGTGACGGCGGCGGCGCTATTGAACAATTTGTCATTGCAGCTCGAAGGCGCCTTGGCGAGCATGTTCCAAGGGGAAATCCGCTGATTCCCGCGCTGCGGCTGTCGCAGAGCTAAGGGCTTGCCGCCCGACGCCGCAGCAGGGCTAGCGTGGCGTCGCGCTCCTGGTGCTGGCAGATCTCCAGCGCTTCGATGAAGAGTTGAATATCATCGCTAGGCGCCAGCCGCGCCATGCGCAAGAGGCGGTCGCTCAGTTCGTCATCTCGCGCCGCCGCTATCATCACCAGCCCATAGCGCCGCAGGTCGACATGCTTTGTACCCTTGATGAGATCTTCAAGCCGGTCGTATAGAGCTGTCGCTCGCTGCGCTATCACCCAATTGATGATGCCCATGCTCGCTGTCGGCTGGTCGAGCGCTTGATAGGTCTCGATCAGCTGTTCGTACAAGCGCGGCGGAAAATCCTCGCCCAGCGATTCCAGCGCTTTGCCGGTCAGCTCGCCGCGGCCCGTGCGCGCCATGCCCTCGCCGCCGCGCAAGAGGAACTGATAAATCGGCAGGCGCTGGTTGGCGGCGACGAGCGCGTCAATGGCGGTCATGGCCGGCTCGCAATTGAACACCGACGTGAAGGACTCGCCCAGGAAGCGCGCGGCGTACAGGCAGGCGAGGGCGGGGTCAATCGGCGCCAAGCCGGCCAGCGCGACAGCCCGCAGGTTCTGCGCCACGTCATCCACCGGCTGCAGGTAATAGGTCTCGACGCCGAGCAGGTAGAGGTCGATGTCGTCGGGATGCGCGATATGCACCAGCAGCCGCGTGAGGCTCTCGCGCAAGATGCCGGCTTTGTCGCGCTTGCCGTCACTGTAAAAGCTGTAGCACTTGTCGCGCAGAACGGGGCGGTGACTTTCGTCGAGCGTCGCGATGACCGCCGGGGATTGCAACACGCGCAGGCACTCGTCCAGGTACTGGCGGCGGTTGCTGCGCGCCAGCAAATCCAACGCGCTGTCGCGCCGTTTTGCGGCGGTTGATGCCGCCCTCAGATTCTGGTAGAGCTCGGCTTGACTTGGCATAGATTTCCGCCCTGTGGTCTGGGGATAATCTATTATAACAGCCAAGCTATACGCTACTTTGATGATTTCTCTCGGTTGCATTTCTTGCATAACATCTGGCAGTTTTCTTCGTTCGTCTTGCCGCCTTCGGACCAAGGCGTGATGTGATCGGCTTCCATGTTGGCAATGTTAAATTGCTCGTCGCAAATCGCGCATTTGCCTGATTGCTTCTCATAGACCCGCTGTTTCATTCCATCTGTGAAGGCGCGGATATTCAGGTACTTCTCATCGCGCGTGAGGATGTAGGGATAGATGCCGGCTTGGTCGGTTACATCATCATCGAGGACAAGCTCGGCGGTTTCTACCTCAATCGCTACGGGATCGAGGTTAGCGTCTTTGTAGTTGTTATAGAGCTGCCCCCAATCCACGCCCTTCATTTTCTTCCTGTATTCGGTGAATGTCGCCTCCACCCAGTGGATGACCGAAAGAAAATAGTCCCACAAGGGCGCGGCGCTCGCCTGGTGCTGGCTTTGCCCCATATAATTGCGGATTTTATCGTCACTTATCCATTTTATCGCTGTTTCCAAGTAGTCCTGCCGGATCGCGGAGCCGTTCAAGTAATCTTTCCCGACTTGAAAAGCTGGCCCGCCTTGCCGACTAAAATACCTTTTCGCATCCGATACCCAGGAGCCGGCATAGACGGCATTGCGTATTTCTTGCTCTCGCAGCGTTTCGCCGGCGATATTGATGGTCTGATACCAGTCCAGCCTTTCGCTGTCACTGCCGCTGCAAAGGTAAATCATCAATTCATAATCCAATATCTGTTTTCGTCTGTCAGCAGGTAGATTGTGAAAATAGAGATCGCCATTATACGCGAAAACGCTGGTTACATACTGCGAGATAGAGATCGTGCGTTGTTGGCCGTCGATAATCTCGTAAGTGCCGTCGTCGCGGACCGACCAGTACATGACATTGAGCGGGAAGTCCTTCATCACCGTGTCTATCACGGCGTCGCGCTGTTTGTCTTTGTAGATGAACTCACGCTGATAGGGCGGGCGGATGTCCAGCTTTCCGCCGTAGCCGCGCACACCGCCTTCGCCATCGTCTTGGTAGCCGGCGACCAGCTCGCGCACTGTGATTTCGTTTAATTCGATTTTCATTTTCAGAGCCTCTTATTGCGGATGACAATACGCGCATATTTCCTTTTACCTTTGACGTAGAATCTGCCTAACTTGCCTGCGAACCATGTATCTGCCCCAATGATTTCAAATTGGCTCGGATTGTGTTTATCCAGGAAGCTAATAGGCACACCCATTTCACCATCAAAATCGTAAGGTATTTCCGCAGTCTTATCGACACTGATGGCATCATAGTTGTCGTATTTGGGATATTCTTCAGGCGAGTAGCGCTTGTACAAGATTAAGTCCTCGTATCGTTGCCTATAATCAAGATTGGTGAACCATCGAACACCCTTTACCTTAATGAATTTGTTCCCCTTGCTATCGACCTTTGATGTTGCCGCTGTCAGCGGATAATGTTCAGGTACGCCAAACCAGCGGTCGCCGCTCTTTATGCTCGCCCCATACCAGATTTTGTTCTCACGAAAATACGGAAATATCTCTTTGTAGGTTGTTGCGTTCATATTTCCAATAATCAAGAACTGCTTAGCGTAAGCCATTAACTGGGCAACATATTCTCGAAACAATGAGAATGGCGGGTTAGTAACGACAATATCAGCCTGCTTGAGCAGCTCGACACATTCTTGACTTCTAAAGTCGCCATCGCCTTGTAGCTGAAATGTCTTGGAGATAGTCCCGTCAAATTCGATGCCGATGGCGGATTCATTATCGTGCTGACTGAACAAGTCCATTTGCTGATTCTTGTAGCAAGTCGTAATCAGCTTTTTGAGTCCGAAGAAGTCGAAGTTTAGCTGGAAATAGCGATAGAAGTTGCTGACGGTGGGATCGTCACAGTTGCAATAAATGACCTTGCCGCGAAACTGCTCGCGATAATACTTAAGTTCTTTTTCGATATCGGATAGCTGTGTATAAAATTCGTCCTTCTTAGCCTTATTCGCGGCGATTAGATTTTGATTCGCTGGCATACCCGCCCCGCAGACGCGACTCAACAGAAAAAATCGGTCGAGCCACACCGGGAGCAGTCCACGCCGAAGCGCGCGGATGTTCCACGAGGTCTTTACATGGGGTATACTGACAAGCGGAAACCCTTCGGGTTATCCGTTTTAGTAGTTTCCTGTGGCAGTGGTTCTCAGGCCACATAGCTGCCACAGGAAACGCCCATCTAAGCCTGTACGGCTCATCTTGAGCTTACATCGTTTTTAATATTTACGCAACAAGTTCATCTTCACGGGAGTGGTGAATCATTGATATACGAATTCAAATAGGTGAGCATCGTAATTGGGATACTGTTGACGATACAACTGCCGCTGATTCCAAGCATATGTAAAGAGCTTCACTGCCCGGCGGAGCGCATCGGCACAGCGAGAAAAACAGCGGGACCGCCGTTGCAAACGAGATAGATAATGACGAAGTTCCGCATTCACGCCTTCTACCCGATAAGTCTCACTCTTATTCGGCATTGGTATATGCTTGCCCGGGTAATAGACCAGTTTCTTGTAGGAGGCCATCAGATCGCTGTAGTACCAGAGTCCGCTCGGACTTTGATCTATCAGGTTTTGCAACGTCGCTTCATCACGCTTTTGGCTCACCAGTGAGCCGACAATGCAACTGCTAGCTCGCTCGACCAAAGTGATTATGTACCATCTGTTTTTTTTCGCCCAACAAAAGTATGCAACTCATCCATCTCAAGGATATGCAGTGGCTTCTTTCGCGGTATCGGGGCCGGTGGCAGTTGATCGGCGCAAGCTTTCACCCAATTCATTATCGTCACATGATGAACCTTAAAATGACGGGCGATCTTTCGGTAACTCAAGCCATCCGCATAGTATTTAACGGCTAATTGCCGCATTTCCTTGCTATATCGACGAGATTCTGCGACATAACGGCGGTTGCAGGGCTTGCACTTGTACAATTGGCTTCCGTAACCAGTGCGACCTGCCTTTACTTGTTGTTCTGTATCTTGGCAGTGCGGACATATTTTCATATATTCAGTTTACCATACCAACAGAATCACCACTCCCATCTTCACCCAAAGACAGGAAGCGCCCTTTGTGCCTTTGTGGTGAAGATAGCTTCTGCGATTGACCCGCGCCTAATCCGGATAAGCCAGCCCAAAGCGCTCGGCGCAAGCCATAATCGCGCCCCAAGTCGCGTCCGGCAGGTCGATGCCATTCGCCAGCCGTTCCGCCCGCCGCCGCGATTCAATCTCGCCCGGGTAGAGCACCTCGCCATCCAGCGGATCTTCTTTTACATAGTCGATCGCCGCATCGACATCGCGCTGGAATTGCCCCACCGAGCCGAAGCGCGAGATGTCGATTATCAAAATGACCGTGCCCCAGCGATCTTCTTTTGGCATGCGCGCGCCCGATGGCAAGGAAGCCATCATGGTCATGAAGCCGACCATCATCGCCAACGCATACCCCTTGTGCCCCACCGACGGCATGCCCATGGGGCGCAACGCGCCGCCTTTTTCGAGCTCTCTGGGGTCGTCCGTCGGCTGTCCGTTTTTGTCCACGATCCACTTGTCGGGCAAAGCCTCGCCCTTGTCCCTGGCGACCATCACCTTGCCGGCCGCCGACATGGACGTGGCGAAATCGAGGATGGTCGCGCCGTATTTCTCGCTGGGGAAACCCATGGCGATGGGGTTGGCGCCGACCTTGCGCCCTTGGCCGTTAAGCGGAATGACGACCGAGCGATTGCCGCCGATGCAGCCGTCCCATACCATCGCGGCCATGCCGGCGGCCGCGGCCATTTCCGCATACGTTCCCAGCCGTCCGGTATGCCCGATGTTGTACATCGTCACCAGCGCGACGCCTTCCGCAGCGGCTTTTTGTATCGCGAGCTCGGCGCCAAACTTGGCTGTTACCTGACCAAAGGTGCCGGCGCCGTCAATCTGGGCGATCGACGCCGTCTCGTCCACCACTTTTGGCGCGCCGGCTGGCGCCAAGCGGCCGCTGTCGATGGCTTGAACATAAGACGGCACGCGGATAACGCCGTGCGAATCGTGACCGGACAGGTTGGCATTGACCAAATGCTCGGCGACGATGGCGGCGTATTCGGCGCTGGCGCCGGCCGCTGCCAGGATTTCCGCGATGAAGGCTTGCAGTTCAGCGGCTTGAAACTTTGGCATGATACCCTTCCTCAGCAATTTATCGTCGCTAGA
The DNA here is from genome assembly GCA_963663445.2 of Aggregatilineales bacterium. Lineage (GTDB taxonomy): Bacteria > Chloroflexota > Anaerolineae > Aggregatilineales > Phototrophicaceae > UBA6055. Next base: position 295,548 of record CAXXTM010000002.1, read on the forward strand.
GTATGATACAAGACGCCGTCTTGTACAAATGGTCGAATTATATTTTCAGCGCAGGTCGCAATGGTGGGGCGGCAGACCTCCTAGTGGGTGTCGTCTACGCGCAGTACCATGTCGCCCATGAAAACAGCGAGAATATCGTGGTCGATTCACAGGGTCGCGTAGACACTGACCGTCAATCGCCCCTACATTGCCCTCTTTTTTGCCAGAAGAGGAGTTAAATCTCGGTGCTGTCGGTGTCCTCAGTGGTTAAAATATTGCGAGCTTCGCTTGGGCTATGCAATTTGCTGCGATTCTTCTGAGATATTGCTAGGAATTATGGGCTGCAAGTTTTTGTAGCTACTGCACTGCCGTAGAATGGCGGATCATTGATGATGATGCTGACCTTCACCCGCTTGCTGTTCCAGGAGACTTTCAGATTATAGCCAGCAGGCAGATTCTTTTGCCTGCCTTGGATTCCTAATACGGTTTTTGTGTCGGTCCGATACAGATAGTTCGCGGCGCCTGTGTGCCGTTTGATCTGCGCAACGCACCAATCAGAATCATGGTTTTTTACCTGGAAGCTTAGCTCTGGGGCTGCGAATGCCAAGCCCTCTGGCTTTGCCAATGACAACGATAGGACTAACAGGACAATTAACTTGGTCATGGCGCATTCCTCACTTTGCGGACTTATCAGTACGAAATGCAGCGAGCGGCATGCTCGAAAGCTTGATTATTATGATCAACAATCTTGAGGTCAGGCTTAAACTGAACTAAGAATCAGATTATTCTGGCAGTGCTACTACGTATAAGCGATGCCATCAAAATGAAAACCGCCGCGCGGGCTACAGCCCGGTCACATCAAGGAACCAGCGCTCCAAAGCGGCTTCCATCGACGCGGCTTTGGCGGGATATTGCGCCGCCAAATCGACCTGCTCGCCCGGATCATCCGCGAGATTGAATAGCAGCGCTGGCGGGGGCGGCGGCAGTGTCCGCTCTGGCGCGGGCTCGGCGACAATCCCGTCGAAATGCTCAGGGAAATACTTGATGGCATGGTCTAGCGCCGTATCAAGGGGGCTGACCTGCATGGCTGCGCGGATTTGTGGGCGCAGCAGCTTCCAGTCGCCATCACGCGCGGCGGCATTGCATGCGCTCACGGGCTCGTAACGATTCCATTGCCAAAAGCGCAAGGGATTGATCTTGCCGCGTTCGCCGCGCAAAACGGGCAGCGCGTCGACGCCGTCCAGTTGCAAATCTGTCGGCGCCTCCAGCCCGACCATAGACAGCAAGGTCGGCAACCAATCCGTGTAATGCACCAGTTCGTCGTTGCGCAGCCCCGCATCGAGGCCCCCCGGCCAGCGAATGATCAGCGGAACGCGGATGCCGCCCTCGTAGGTATTGCCTTTCTGTCCATTCCAGCCGAAGTTGAACCTGTGCTGAGAAAAGCCGTTCCAGCTCCCAAAAGCCGGTCCGTTGTCGCTAGTGAAAATCACGATGGTATCTTCGGCTATGCCAGATGTTTCCAGGCGCTCAATTATCCTGCCGATGCCCTCATCCATCACTTCGATCATGGCGTAAATGAGACTTGCGCCCAGGCTGAAACCCATGTCGCAGTATTTCTTCGCGAGCGCGTCGGGCGCTTCCAGCGGGAAGTGCGGCGCATTGTACGCGAGCTGCAAGAAGAATGATTCGTTTTGATGCCGGTCGATGAAAGCGAGCGCTTCTTCGGTGAAGACATCGGTTAGGTAGGAATCTCTGTCGCCATACTCGAGCCGGCCGTTGCGATCTAGACGATAGCGATAATAAGGATTCCAGCCTCCCTGGAAGCCGACGAATTCCTTGAAGCCCCTGGCGGTCGGATGATAGCGCGGGTCCAGCGCGCCGTTATGCCATTTGCCGATCAAGCCCGTCGCGTAGTCGGCGCTCGACAGCAGATCCGCCAGCGTCGTCTCGTCCAGCCGCAGCCGGTCCAAGCCGCGCGCCTCCAGCGTGTCGATGCTGCCGGTTCGATGCGGGTAACGCCCAGTCATCATGGCGGCGCGGGCTGGCGCGCAGACGGGCGACGCGGAATAGTGCTGCGTCAGGCAAATGCCTTGGTCAACCAGGGCGTCCAGGTGCGGCGTGCAAGAGATTTGCTCGTTGAAAACGCCAAAATCGCCATAGCCCATATCGTCGGCGATGATCAGAATGATATTGGGACCAGTCATGCCGGCCCCCTTTCGCTGGCGTCTTTAGGCCGTTGCGCCGGCGGGTATCCCAGGCGGAACACCATCATGGTCGTGCCGAACATGACACGGTCGCGGTCGCGCAGCTCGCGCGCCTTGCCGCCGATGACGGGCCGCCGGTTGACAGCAGTCCCGTTGGCGCTGCCCAAATCAAAGAGCTTCCAGCAATGCTTGTCTTTGACCAGGAAGGCGTGCGGGCGCGAGACCGTCGGGTCCTGCAGGGTGATTTCCCAATTGGCGTTTGGCGTGGAGCGCCCGATGTAGATTTCTTCTTTCAAGAGCGCGAACACTTGGCCTCGCTGCGGTCCTTTGACGATGCGCAATGACGCTCGGTCATTGGCCACCATCGATACCAGTTCCAGCGCGTCTTTGGCCGGCGTCGCCTGCGGATTGATCAGCTTGAGCATCGAGACGAAGAGGTGAATTTCATCGCCGATTTCCAGGTTTCTTGAGCCTTCGACGCGCTGGCCATTTACATAGGACCCGTTGGCGCTATCCAGATCATCAATGATGAATTCGCCGTCGCGACAGGTTACCACCGCGTGCATGCGCGAAATATGGCTCTCGCCGATGTGAATGTCATTGGAGGCGGAACGTCCGATGGTCGCGCTCGCGCCTTCATGCAGGAGGAACTCGCGCGTGGCGCCGGTGTAGGGCTCCAGCCACACCAGTTTGGCTTTTGCTTCGCCTTGGGGCTCAGTCATCAGGGGATTCCTGAACTGTGAACAAGCGCTGGGGATTGTAACACAATGCGTCGACTGGGGGTAACAGCGGAGGGCTAGGCTCGACTTGCTTTTGCAGCTATGTATTCTGGACAGAGTTCATGGACGGCGACTCCATTATCCGCGAGTTGCTGTTTTGCTTGCGCCCAATCGCTGTCAGTCGCATTCACGATAGGCGCATACGGAACACAATGTATGGCTACGGCGACAAACTTTCGGTCTTTTCCATGAAGCGGCATCAATTGCTTTGGCAGCACAGCAAAGCAATTTTCGTCAAGTTGAATCTCTATTTGAAGAAGCCGATCGAACAGTACAGTTACAAGCTGATTAAGAAGGTTTTCCGCTATGCCACCAAGCTTTACGTTTCTTCGGTATTCTCTGATTATCTCGTGAGTTTTGAAAGAATCTACGACCAAGCGATCTTCGCCATTGATGAATCTCTCGAGCCATAATTGACAGGATCTGACACAATTTCGCTCTTCATTTTCCTCCAAATTTGATACATTTTTGTCAACCATCACCCATACATTGGTATCAACCACGATGTCCGACACGCTCTAACTCCTGACCACGACGTTCGAGTGCAGCTTTGAGCATTTTGTGCAAATCCCCACTGATATCCCCAAGAAAGTTCTCGGGCCAATTTGATATTTGGCCGAAACGGTCGATTCCCACTTCACAAATCGCCGCACCAGCTTCTCCCGCCTGGCAGAAGTACATCTTTATGTTGGCTGGGGTCGCGAAGTCGGGCTGCGCTTCGGCAATGCGACGCTGCAATCTACGCAGAAGATGCTCGCTGTGACTTTCGACAATTAGTTGCAGTTTTCGTTGCTCGGCGACATAAAGCAACAGGTCGGCCAGCGCGCTTTGCGCGTTGGGGTGCAGATGCAGTTCCGGTTGTTCCAACAGGATGATGGATCCTTCTGGGGCAGAAAGCAGCATCGTAATCACAGGCAACACTTGCGATACGCCGAATCCGACATCGACAAGTGAACTCTCAACGCCGCCGATCGTTGCTTTGGCTTCGTACCATTTTTCATTGTCATCTATAGCATTAATCTGAAAATTTTCGACCAAACGCATTGAAGCCAGCCATCTTGCCACATTGGAAATGAGCTTTCTGTCATCTCGGTGCGATGCGATAAGCGATTGAATTGTGTTAGCGCCGCTCGAATCGATTATCGCTGGTCTGCCTCCAGACCACATGTCGAGACGATTTAGGGGCGAACGCAGGGGGCCCAGATAATTGATATGCTGCATGTTTCTTTCAAATTCGCCGTTCAAATTGTGTATCGAAATATGCTCCCGCGCTTGCGCTCCATTATCCCGGGTCCATGGCAGAATGTAGCAACTTTTTGGAGAGTCTACGATCTCGTTATCCTTATCATTTTCTGAATATGAAGCGGACATGCGATAATTGCTTTCGTCGTCTTGCCAGAGCTTGGCATATTCTGTTGGAGCTTCCACCATGGCTGCTTCATAAGCCAGCTTGTGTATGGTGAGCCGCTTATCGATTCCCCAAACTACTTCATAATTGATGGACTTGAGTCTGCGTTTATTGACTTTCCTTCCCGTAGTAGAGAAAAAAATGTCCTTGCAGGTGTTCCACTTCAAACTGATGCCCGCATTCTTGCCAATATCATGCCCAAAGACCAAATCTTGATAACTGCCAAATTTCACAAAATCATTCTCGCCGCCGAAATTAATATGTTGGTCCGGATCAAATCCCCTCGCTGTCTGCTTGAGCAAAAGCAAAGACTGCAGAATCGCCGTCTTGCCCGAACTATTCGACCCGAAAAATAGCGTAATCGGCGCGAGATCAATGTCAAGCGCTTGCCAGCATTTGAAGTTCTGTAGACCAATCTTGCGGAGCATGAGGGATTCTCCCGGCTGCGCGACAACTAAAGTATAGCAGAGTTTGCCGCGAGTTTGAATCTTTCTGATCGGCGGCGACTAGCCCTCGATTATCGCGGGAGCGTCCGCGCCCAGCGCCACCATCACGCCCTCGGCGATCAGACCATCGCCGGCGCGCAGGATCCGCTCGTCCGGCAAGCCCAGCAACTGCGCGATGTGGCGCGCCGTCCAAAGATAGCGGCCGCCATAGTTGCGTATCTCGGTCCGTTTGAGATCGTTGCTTCTGTCGTTGCCGACGCCGGTCACCAGTACGCCCTGGGCAATTAGCCATTCGCGCGTCTCCCCCGCCAAGCCAAAGATCTGCGTGCCATTGTAAACATAGATCGGCGCTGCCTCGGCATCAGCCCGCGCTTTGATTTCGGCCCGCGACAACTGAATATGGGGGAAAAAAGTGCGCTGAATCAGCTCGCTGATCGCGGCGTAATCGGGAAACAAGACCGCTTCGCCATTTGGGCTGAGGCCGTCGTTGACATAAAGATTGTTCACGACCTCGAAGCGAATGTCTTCACGCTTGATTTGACCCATCAGTTGAGCCAGCGCCAGGATGTCTTTCAGCTCGAGATTGGTGCGATAGCTGTTGGAGAGTTCGCTCCACAAGCCCGGCGCATTGGCAACCAAGTTGACGATGCCGCCGGCGCTAAGCACCTCCGCGCGCACGGCATCGAGGACTTCCTGCTGGCGCCTGGCTCGATCAAAGTCGCCGCCCTCGGTGGCGCGGGTGCGGGCATACTGCAGCAGCGTCTCGGCATTCATGCGCTGTTCCCCGGGCTCGAAAACAACGTGGATCGTGCCATAGCCGGCGTCGGGATAATAGGGATCGTTGATGGCTTCCCGCACCGTGAGCGGCACGCCCTCCGGCGCCAGGGCGTCGACGATGGTGGTGAATACGTCAAAATTGATGAGGATGTATTTGTCGACGCTCACCCCAAAATTCGTCGCCACCGTTTCCATCGCCAGGGCGGGCCCGCCGCCACCGGGGTAGGCGTCGCGGTCGCCGATGAAATTGGCGGTATTCAAGCGGTTGGCTTCGTAGCCGGGGACCGTCACCCACAGGTCGCGCAGCAAGGACAGCACGCCCACCGTTTTGCGCACGGGGTCAATGCTCATCAAGATCATGGTGTCGGTGCGGAAGGGACCGCTCTCGCCGGTGGCGCTGCGCTGGTCAATGCCCAGCAGCAGGATGCGAATCTGGCGCGGGTCGGTGATGATGGGCAAGTCGGCTTGGGACGGGACCAAGGGCTCCGCAGCAGGCGGCAACGCTGTCGCCGGCTCGGCGCGCTCGACAGCGGATGCGACGACGGGCGTCGCGTCATCTTGTTGGGAGTCGGAGGCGGGAACAGCTGTGACCAGCGGCGTTAATACCAGCAGCGGCGCGCTGCCCTCCGCCGTTGCATCCACCGCTGCATTGTCGTCGCTGCAGGGCCACTCGCCCCGAATCAAGCAGCGCAGCGTCAGCGCCGGGTCGCCGACTTCCTGCAAGTCGATCGCCGTCTGTTTTGTCAGGCTAAATGCGGTGAGAGAACACAAGCCCGTCCCGACAACCAGCACGAGCGAAGCCAGGATTCCTAATAGCCAACCAGGTATGCGCATTCAATATGATCCCTGCCGGCGGCAGCTCGACTTTGGCGCGCCGATTTTCCGCAGATGAACAAAGGCGCATTATATCATAGCGTGTCGCGGGTCAATCGCGGGACTTGGCATAAGGCAGAGCAATCGCGCCATATTTTTTCACCACAGAGGCGCCGAGGCACAGAGAAAAGGCAGTGCATTAGATGTAATTCGCTTCAGTAAAACCAAGTATGAAATGCGAATCCGATAAAATTATGGATCTTGTAGGGGCGAGCCTTGGCTCGCCCAACGTAAATTGAATCCTGCTAATAGGGCGACCAGCGAGTCGCCCCTACCGTTTCTAATTAGTTTCTTGAATTTACTTCTGTGTCTCAGTAAACCCAAGTTAGTCATGCAAAACTCGACGATGGGTCGCAATGTAGGGGCAACATACCATGTCGCCCGAAATCTATACATATCAAATTGGGCGACCTGATAGGTCGCCCCTACACAGCCTCTGTATAATTTACATTATTTTCTTTGAACTACTTCTGTGGCTAGATTTAAGTTTCTTAGTGTTTATAGTTTCGCATATTCATTTTGGTGCGATTGCTCTGTATTCTGACGCTACAATCTTGCGGATTCCAAGGTTACAATGCCGCATGATGCGGCTGATTCGCTTGGGAGAGATGATATGTCAGAGTCGATACTTTCGGCGGAAGACGTGCGCGCCATTGCCAATTTGGCCCGCCTCGATCTAAGCGACGAAGATGTCCAGCGCTATCAGCAGCATTTGTCCGCGATACTGGGTTACTTCCAGAAGCTCGAAGAACTGGATACTTCGCATATCGACCCGACCTCGTCGGTCCTGCCCTTGAGCAACGTCTTGCGCGCGGATGTGGCCGGCGCCGCGCTGCCGCTTGCGGATGTGGTCGCCAACGCGCCCGATAGCGACGGCGAGCAATTTCGCGTGCGCGCTGTTCTCGGCAGCGATTAGCTGAACAAGAAAATTCGCCGGGAAAGCATGATCGTGCCGAATGCCATCAGAGTCGCCATCATCCAGGCGCGCGCCCCCTACTATGATCTGCCCAGATGCCTTGAAAAAGCCTGCTCGCTCATCAGCGAAGCGGCGCGCAACGGCGCGCAGCTCATCACGCTAGGCGAGACCTGGTTCCCCGGTTACCCGGCCTGGCTGGATTACGCGCCGGCCGCCGCGCTATGGGATCACGCGCCGACCAAGCGCGTCTATGCGCGGCTCTGCGAAAACAGCATGACGGTCGACGGTCCGGAATTGCTGCGGCTGCGCCGGCTGGCCAAGGGGCTCGAGGTTGTGCTGGCGCTGGGCATCAATGAGCGTGTGCGAAAAGGGCGCGGCAACCGCAGCCTCTACAACAGCCTGCTCATCATTGACGCGGACGGTGAATTGCTCAATCACCATCGCAAGCTGCGGCCCACATTCAGCGAGCAGATGCTGTGGGCGCAAGGCGACGGCGCCGGCTTGAAAGCCGCGGACACGGCGGTCGGTCGCGTTGGCGGCTTGATCTGTTGGGAACACTGGATGCCGCATGCGCGGCAGGCGCTGCATCTGAGCAATGAGACCGTTCATCTGGCGCTTTGGCCCGCGGTGAAAGAGAGCCATCTGCTCGCCAGCCGCCATTACGCATTCGAAGGACGCAGCTTTGTCCTGGCGGCCGGCAGCATCCTCAGCGTCGCCGATATGCCAGAGGAATTCGAGTTGGACGCTGATCTGCGCGCTCAGCCGGAAACGCTCCTGTTGCATGGGGGCAGCGCCATCATCGGTCCCGACGGCGCCTTCTTGGTCGAGCCGGTCCAGAACCTGGAAACGATCCTCTACGCCGATCTCGACCCGCGGCGCATATTGGAAGAACAGATGACCCTCGACGTCACCGGGCACTATGCACGCGACGATATTTTCAGCTTTGACGTAAATCGAAGGCGCCCGGCATGATTTTGAGCGGAGGCGGGCGCCTCAGCGAGCCGCCCCTACCTGCCTCCTTTTTGACAAGCAAGCGGTTAAATCTCGGCGCTCTCGGCGCTTAATTGCCAATAATCTGAAATGCCCCCCCTTTGCAACCTAGATTGCCCTAGCTGCGTAAACTAGGATATAATGCATGCTATCAATGCGCCTTGTCGTTCAGTGGACGAAGGGAAAGCTCATGAAATCCATCCCGCGATATATCGTAATATGGCTCAGCTTGATCGTTCTCCTTGTCAGTTTTTTGCCAGCCGCCGCCAGCGAACTTCCGCGCGGCTTGCTGCTGGAAGGCGTCCATGCGGAAACGCAGCAGCCGGATAGCACAAGGGTGATGCCGGTTTATGATGCCAAGCCAACGGGCAATTGGGTCCTTCACTATGACCCGAACACGCCCGAAAGCGAGAAATGGGAATACGTTCAGCGCATCGGCGCCACGCTGGTCGAGCGAATTGATGAACTGGAAATTTGGGTTGTGGATACGCCCGACGGCTTCGGCATGAATTTCAGCTTCGACAGCGATGTCGAGTTGATCGAGCAAGATTTCTTTGTCAGCGTCAACTTTGATATCCCGCCCGACGACCCCGATTACGATCGTCAGTGGGCTTTGCCGCATATTCAGGCGGAAAGCGCCTGGCGGGAAATGGACGCGCTGCGACCGGTCACGGTGGCGGTTATCGACACCGGGGTCTGCATGAGCCATGAGGACTTGCAAGAGCGCGTGCTGGACAATGGCTACGATTTTGTGGATGACGATGATGATCCAGAGGACGTCTTCGGGCATGGCTGTTCGGTCGCCGGCATTATCGCCGCCAATATCGACAACGGCATAGGCATCGCCGGTTTCGCGCCCAACGCTTCAATCTTGCCGGTGCGAGTTTTGGGCCCCGGCGGTAGCGGCTCTATGGCCGATGTCGCGGCCGGCATCGTTTACGCCGCGGACGCTGGCGCCGACATCGTGAACCTGTCGCTGGGCAGCATGGTCGGCTCGCAGGTGACCAAAGATGCCGTGGATTACGCGGTCAACAAAGGGGTCACCGTCATCGCTTCGGCCGGCAACAGCGGCGGCAGCGCGCCAGGCTACCCGGCGCGTTACGAGAACGTAGTCGCCGTCGGCGCTATTGACGCCAACGGCGCGCGCAGCAGCTTTAGCAACAAGGGCGGCGATATCTGGGCGCCTGGGCGCGATGTTCATACCACCTTCCTTGATAACGGCTATAAGGCGCTCAACGGCACTAGCTTCTCCGCGCCTTACGTTTCGGCGATGGCGGCCGTCTTGGAGGGCATGGGTTCGCAGTTGCGCCTGGATGGCGGCGACATGACTTGGACCTGCATGCAGCAGGGAACCTGCCAGGCTGTGCCGGGCAGCTAATTTCAAAGGCAATATACGGACAAGAAGAGGCGGAGCCAACGGTTCCGCCTCTTTGCGTTTTTCGGGCTAGCCTCTGTTAATTCTGGTCGACGTCGCGCCGCCGGCGCTGACGAATGGTTACGTAGGCCGGCTGATACTGCTGATACTTTTCCTTGGCTGTGGAGTCGCCGGAGATGGCGCGATCTAAGGTCTCGTTAAATCCGCTGATCAAGCCGCGCAGGTGCTGGCGAGCGTATTGCAAGCGCTTTTTGACCGTCGCCAGCGGGATGTTCAGCCTTTCGGAAATCTCCCGTTGGGTCTCGCCCGCGAAGTAGAAATCGCGCGTGACAGCGCGCTCGGTTTCGGGCAAGGCGGCAACAGCAGCCCGAACATTTTCACGCAGTTCATTCGCTTCCAGCTGCGCTTCCGGCGATGGGTCGCCACAAGCCAATTCTTGTGATAATTCGCTACTTTCGCTAGCAGCGCGCTTGCGGCGCTGCACACGGTCCGTTTGCGTCAAGACAATGCGCCGCAGCCAGGCGGGGAAGGCGGCGACATCCTGCAGCTGATTGATCTGCTTGTAGGCGGCCAAGAGCGCTTCCTGCGCGACGTCTTCAGCCAACTGCGCATCGCTCAGCCTGCCATAAGCGAGGCTATAAACCATTCCTTGAAAATCGCGCGCCAAATGATCAAAAGCGTCATCGCGCTCGGCTTTGTCGCCGCATTTTGCCCGCGCGACCCAATCTCGGTAATCTGTCATTGACTGTTCAACTGCCCTCGTTCCAGCCCGTCGTCAACAGAATTATGGATTGAACTGCCTAAGCCGTCAATTCGCAGTTGCGCGTATCTTGCCTGGCGAACTCACTGACAATGATACACGAGAACTGGCGCGCTGGCTCATTTTCAGCGCCTTGATAACAGGGCAAGGTGATATGTCCTTGAACAACATGCCAGAATAAAATGAAGAGCCTATATTTTTGTTTTTCTCTGTGCCCTCTGCGCTCTCTCTAGTTGATTTTCAATTCTTATATGCGCCATGTCAGTTGCCATCATTTTGAAGCGATAGCGCCGCCTGCTAACGCGATCGCCTTGCGAGTTCCAGCAAAGCCGCGCTAAGGATACCCAACTGAACAACAATCGCCGCCGCCAGGATAAGCGGGAGCGAAAGGTCGCGCTCAGCTAGAGGTTTGGCTGAATCTCGCGCCGGCGCGCTCATCCCGCCGGGCGGCCTGCCGATGCGAAACACCGGGGATGCCAACGGGGTTGCGCTAGCGGTTTGGATCAGACTGGCTGTACTTGTCTCGGTTGGCGCAGGCGTCTGGGCAGATTGGGCGCTTTGCGTACTTGTCGGCGCTGCGGGCACGGGCGTAAAGGTGCCATCCTTTGGCGGCACCAAGAACACATTTCCCGGCTGTATCAGTCGTATGTCATCAAGCGTCATGTCGTTGATTTCGAGCATATTGGGGATATCAGCCCAAGTATAGCCATAGATGAGCGCGATGTTGCCGATCGTGTCGCCAGCCTGGATTTCGTGTTTGATATTCCCCGCATCATCAAGCCCCAATACGAAAGAAGGCGCGGCCGGCGCGCTCCCGCCGACCGACCTCTGCGCCGCGTTTGCGCCGGAAGCCGGCGCCCGGCCCAGCGAATTGCCAAAGACGAGCACGTAGGCCGCGCCATATTCGCCGCTTGCGCTGCCGATGCCCACATTGTCATAATTGGGGCTGGTTATGCCCGCGTAATGAATGGGCGAGCCCAGCCACCAATTCCAGGCGTCGAGGGCGCTGGCCCGCAAGCCTCGGTAAATGTTCTCGCTTACCCAGTTGGATGTGTAGCCCGCATTCCGCGCGCGCTCCCGCGGTCCCGTGCCGTCGTCTTGTTGATGGCTGACCTTGCCAGTGCGCGCCAGCCAAAGCGCGTGGTTATTGGCGGCGGCGTTCAAGGCGGCGCTGATGGCATAGGCGGGCAAGCTCTGCGCGCGCCGCAAACTGTTTATCCGCGCCAGCAGGACGCTCTGGGTATCTTGCGCCGCGGCAGATGACAGCGCGAGCGTCACAAGCGCAAGCAAAAGCGGCAGTCGTCGGTTCATGGCTGCCATTCTAGCACTGCTGCCTGGGCTTGCCATCTGACGTTTGTCCGACGCTCACGCTACCAGGCGAGCGCGCTTGGGCATTCCGCTAGAACAGAGCAATCACAGCCATTTGTCCCCTCGCTGTTCTCGCTGCTTAGATTGTAGTTTTATTTCTTTTCTGCGCGATTTGATGCCATTGCTCCGCGTGTTACTATTAGCGCATTCGTAAATATGCGGAAACGACGATCCTATGCAAGCTCATTACACTGATCGGCTGCGGCAGGCTGGCTACCGACTGACAGAAGCCCGGTTAACGGTTCTGCGAGTCTTGCTTGAAGAGCGCGGGCACATCACATCGGGGGAAGTCTTGCGAGCAGTCAACCGCATCAATCCGGCCATCGGGCGCGCCAGCGTCTTTCGCACGCTTGATCTCTTCACCCGCCTGGGCATCGCGCGCCCGGTCTTCCTCAAGTCCAGCCTGACACCCGCCTACGTGATGCTTTACAACGACCATCACCATCATGTTATCTGCACGAATTGCAATTGCTACTTCGATTTTCAGGACTGCGGCTTGGATAATATGACGGCGGAATTGCAAGAAACGCTCGACTTCAAAATCTATGGGCATTTGTTGGAATTCTACGGCATTTGCTCTGCCTGCAACTCGTAAGCGGAAGCGGTTTAGGGCATACTTGACGCGGGAAATGAAGTGACCCGATGGAGAGGCTCCGCATGAGAGATGTCGTCATTGCGAGCGCCGCGCGCACGCCGATCGGCAGCATCCGCGGCGCATTGTCCGCGGTGCGCCCGGATGACCTGGCAGCCATTGCCCTGCGCGCGGCTGTGGAACGCGCGGGCATTGACAGCGCTACAATCGAAGAAGTCTATCTAGGCTGCGCCAACCAAGCCGGCGAGGACAATCGCAACATCGCGCGCATGGCGCTGCTGCTGGCGGGCTTGCCGGAAGAGGTCGGGGGCCTCACGATCAATCGCTTGTGCGCCAGCGGGCTTAACGCGGTCAATCAAGCCGCGCGCGCTATCAAAGCGGGCGAGGGCGACGTATTTGTGGCCGGCGGCGTCGAGAGCATGACCCGCGCGCCTTATTCCCTGCCGAAGAACCCCGCCGCCTTTGGTCCCGCCGGTAACATGACCGCTTGGGATACTACGCTGGGCTGGCGCTACCCCAACCCAAAGCTGGCTGCGCGCTACCCGCTGGAAGCCATGGGCGAAACAGCCGAAAACATCTACAGCCTGAGCTGCCAGGGCGGCATCGCGGGCGGCGTGATCAGCCGCGAAGACCAGGATCGCTTCGCCTTGCAGAGCCAGCAGCGCGCGGTCGCCGCCATCAACCGCGGCTACTTCAAGCGCGAAATCGTCCCGGTGACCATCCCGCGGCGACGCGGCGATGCGGTCCACGTGGATACCGATGAGCACCCTTTCTATCGCGCGACCGACAAGGGCTACGAAGTCGCGACCAGTATGGAAAAGCTGGCGAACCTGCGCCCGGCCTTCCGCGAAAATGGCAGCGTCACGGCTGGCAATTCCAGCGGCTTGAACGACGGCGCATGCGCCCTGGTCCTGATGTCGGGCGATATGGCGCGCCAGTTGGGCCTCAAGCCGCTGGCGCGCTGGCTTGGCAGCGCCGCGGCCGGCGTCGACCCCCGCGTGATGGGCTTGGGTCCCGTCCAAGCCACGCGCAAACTGCTGCGTAGACAGGATCTTTCCATATCGGATATCGACCTGGCCGAACTCAACGAAGCATTTGCGGTCCAGGCGCTTGCGGTCTTGCGCGAACTGAAGCTGAGCGAAGCGATAACAAACGTCAACGGCGGCGCCATCGCGTTGGGCCATCCCCTGGGCTGTTCCGGCGCGCGCATCTTGACGACCTTGATACACGAGATGGCACGCCGCGCCCAGCAGGGCGAAAAGATGACTTACGGCTTGGCGACGCTCTGCGTTGGCGTGGGCCAAGGCGAAGCCACGCTGATCGAAAACCTGGGACCAGGCGCATGAAACGCGCCCCGCGCATGAGCGCGACAGAGGCGGCGGCGCTGGTCAAATCCGGCGCGGTGATGATGGTCGGCGGCTTTGGCATGACCGGCACGCCTGTGCGTCTCTTGCATGCCCTTGCCCAGACAGAGGTCCGAGACCTGACTTACATCGCCAACAATATCGGCGAGCCGGGTCTGGGCGGGGGAAGGCTGCTGCGCAGGGGTCAAATCAAAAAAGCGATAGGCTCTTACTTCACCAGCAACCGCGAGGTCGTGGAAGCGGCGCAGAGCGGCGCCATCGCCTTCGAATTGCTGCCGCAAGGCTCGCTGGCGGAGGCGATACGCGCCGGCGGCGCGGGACTTGGCGGCTTCTATACGCCGACTGCGGCCGGCACCGTCATCGCCGCCGGGGCGGAAAGCAAGCGGATCGCCGGGCGCAATCAGGTTTTTGTGCGCGCCTTGCGCGCTGATGTGGCATTGATCCGCGCCTGGCAAGCGGATAGCGCCGGCAATCTGGTCTATCGCAGGACCGAGCGAAACTTCAACAAAGCCATGGCCACCGCGGCTGATTTGGTCATTGCCGAAGCGGAAGAAATCCTGCCCCTGGGCGGCTTGGACCCCGATCATATCCATACACCCGGCAACTTTGTTGATGCGCTCGTGCAAGCCTCAACGACAATGGCGGACCTGGGTTCTTCGGCGGATATCCGCGCCGCCGGCAAGCAGGTCGACGACGCGCGCCTGCGTATCGCGCGCCGCGCCTTCGCCGAATTGCGGGCGGGCGATGTGGTCAACCTCGGCATCGGTATCCCCACCTTGATCGCCGATTTAATCGCCCCCGAGCACGGTATAATCTTGCACACGGAAAACGGCATGCTGGGGGTAGGTCCCGCGCCGGCAAGCGGCGGCGCCATGGACTATCCGGTAAATGCGGGCAAGATACCGGTGACCGCGCTGCCCGGTAGCAGTTACTTCGACAGCGCCGATTCTTTTGCCATGATCCGTGGCGGACACATTGACGTGGCTGTCATGGGCGGCTTGCAGGTGGACGAAAGCGGAAACCTGGCGAATTGGGCTGTGCCGGGCAAGCCTTTGCTCGGCGTAGGCGGCGCTATGGACCTTGCCAGCGGCGCGCGCCGCCTGATCATCACCATGCGCCATTGCAACCGCGATGGCAGCCCAAAAATCGTCCCGCAGTGCAGCTTGCCTCTGACGGCAGTTGCCGCGGTGGACACGCTTATCACGGAACTCGCGGTATTCGACTTTGCATCCGGCAAGATGCGCCTGCGGGAGTTGCTGCCCGGCGTCACGCTGGACGAATTGCGAAGCAAAATCCCCGCCGCCTTTGAACACTAGGTCCAGCCTGGTTTAGAGGTAGCCGTCCATCGCGGCGTAGTCGGCGGTCATCTGGCGCCAGGCGCGCATGAGTTTACGGCTGTTTTCGCCAGGCGCGCCGTCGCCGATGGCGACATTGTCGACATTGACCACCGGCATGACTTCTTTGCTGCTGGAGGTGAGGATCACCTCGTCGGCGCTTTGATATTCTTCTCTGCTGATCTCGCGCAGTTCCAGCCCCCCGTCGGCTTGGATAAGCTTGATGACCTCGGCGCGGGTAACGCCCAGCAGCAGGTCGCTGGCCGGCGTGATCCAGGTCCCGTCTTTGAAAATGAATGTATTGCTGCGCGTGCCTTCTAGCGCCTTGCCAGCAACGGTATATATGGCGTCGACGGCAGCTCGATTGATTTTCAGCGCTTTTTTGTGCGCGCTGATGCCGGGGATATAATTGATCGTCTTGGCTTCGGGCAGGTAGCGCTGCGCCTCGACCGTAACCACAGCGGCGCCCTGCTCGTAATAATGCGCCGCCATGCGCTTCGCAGGCGTCGCCATCACCAACAAGCGCGATGCCGCGGCCGGCATGAAACCGTCCGGGCTGTCGCCGCCGGTCACGACCAAGCGGATGCCTGTCTCGTCAAAGCTGTTCCGCCCCAGCGTCTCCATGACGATCTCGTCCAGTTCTTCGATATCCCAGGGGCAATGTAGATCCAATAGCGCTGCCGAGCGAATCAGGCGGCGCAGGTGGGCCCCAAGCTGAAAGGGCTTGCCTCCATAAGTGCGCAGGAAATCGAAAATGCCATAACCGCGCAGCAGAGCCAGGTCGCTAGCCGGCAGGACCGCATCGGCAGCCGGTACAAAGTCGCCATTGACGTAATAGACGCTCATTATCCCACCTTTGTTAAGTCAGGCATGATTATAGCGAGCATAGCCAACCTTGCCATGAGAGAATCTCCCAGCGTAAATATAGGTCATGGCATACCTGCGCAGCGCGGCTGTTTTGCGCTATGATTCGCCCATATTCGCTCGGTCCAAAGGGTTCCTATGCGCGATGTCGTCGTGATTGGCGGCGGTCTTAGCGGTCTCGCCGCCTGCTATGAACTGGAAAAGCATGCGCTCCGCTATAGCCTCATCGAAGTCAAAAAGCGCTTGGGCGGCAGCATCTTCTCTAGCGCGGCGGATGGCTTCATAGCGGACGCCTCCGCCTTCGCCATCGCGGGCATGGGCGATGCGCCACTGCTAGGCGAGCTGGGTTTGCACGAAGATCGCTTCGCGTTCGCGCCGGGGCAATTCGGCTTTCGCGGCGGTACGGGGTCTCTCATAGAGGCGCTGGCGCAGCGGCTGACAGGCGCGCGACTGATGCGCATGGCGGTCAGCTCGATCGGGACGGTCGACGGACGGTTCGCGCTCTGCCTGGAAAATGGGCTGCTGCTCGATGCTGGCGCGGTGATCGTCGCGGTCCCCGCCCGCTATGCCGAGCGGATGCTCTACAATCTGGCGCCGGACCTGTCGGCGTGGCTGCGCGGCTACGACTACGATTCGATATGCCGCGTTTCATTGGGCTACCACAAGCGCGATCTGCCGCGCCGGCGCATCCGTCCCCATAGCGTAATCTACCCCTTCGTCTTCGCGACCGATTCGCCGCGCCGCGTGCCAGACGCAGATCATCTTCTGCTGCAAGTGGGCGCCCGCGCCTTGCGCGATACGCCTCCCGAAGAAATAATCCAGCAGGTCATCGCTCATTATGGTTGCGGCGGAAATCCACTTTTCGCGCAGGTCGACCGCTGGAACGAGTCCGACCCCTTGAGTTGTTACGACGACGATCATGCCGCGCAGGTTTCGGCCTTGCGCGCCCGGCTGCCCGAAGGCATCAGTTTGATCGGCAGCGACTATTGCCTGGGGCCGCCGCAGCAGGGCGGTGTGACGCGCCTTGACGAGCGCCTGCGCCAGGGCAAGGCTGCGGCGCGCGCCGCGCTTGACTTCTTGAACGGCGTCAAGCGCTCATGAGCCGCGCTATCCGCGCTTTCTTTCTGGCGCTGAAAATGGCGCTGCGTGGCGAGAGCCTCGCGCCGGCTCATTTTCAGCCCCTGACAGACTGGATGGACGCGGTGGAAGCGCAATTGGCTTTGGTCCTGGCTACCGCGGACAAGCAGGGGCTGGACCAAGTTCAGCGACAAGCCTTGCAGCTTAAGCTGGATGGCCGTTTGACAAGTCTCGAACAGTCCTTGCAGATGCTCCGCCACAACCTGAAGAACGAATACCCGCGCTTGATTCGCCTCAACGATGGTTATTCAATGATGGTTGTGCAGTCTATCAATATGAATGACCAGTACCGTGTCAGTCGCTTCCTGGAAGATGACCTGATCGGGTCGGCGCCGCTGCGGCAAGCCCTTGTGGATCTTAACGAGCGCCTGCTGAACTTGCCGCAGATCGATTTCCCGCAGAGCGGGGATGGTCCCTAAACTCGGTGTCCTTCGTGTCTTTGTGGTGAATAAAATAATCGGCAATTGCCCTGGGGCGAAATCCCGCCCAGGTTCTGGTTCACGTTTGAGCATGATATACTAGCCTAGATAACGCCTTATTCGCCTATGCCGAGGATGCCATGTCTTTCCTTGCGCCCATCGCCTTTGCCGGTCTCGCCCTTGGGATACCGATCCTGCTGCTTTACATGCTGCGGCTGCGCCGGCGGGAGCTGTTGATTTCGAGCACCTATCTTTGGCAGCAGGTGGTAAAAGATACCGAAGCCAATACCCCATGGCAGCGCTTGCGGCGGAATTTGCTGCTCTTTTTGCAGTTGCTCATCTTGCTGGCGCTGGTTCTAGCTTTGGCGCGCCCCTTCATCACAGTGCCCACCATCAGCGCGGGGAAAATCGCCTTGCTGCTGGATGCCTCGGCCAGCATGGCCGCAAGCGATTTCGAGGGGCAGTCGCGCTTTGACGTGGCGATTCAACGCGCGCTGGAGCTCGTCAACAACATGAATCCCCAGGACATCATTTCCGTGATCCGCGTTGCGGATATCGCCGAACCACTGACCGCGTACACCGACGACAAAGTAAGTTTGCGCCGCGCCCTCGACAGCATGGCCCTAAGCCAGGGCGGCGCGGATTGGGACAGTGCTTTGACGCTGGCGGCGGCGGGCGCGGCCGGCGCGGACAACTTCAGCATTGTGATGATCTCCGATGGCGGCATCGGAGAGATCGGCAGCTTGCCCGCCAATATCCCACAGCCAATCTACTTGCCAGTCGCGCGGTCGGCCTCGAACGTCGCCATCACCGCCTTGGCGACCCGCGCTTTGGCGGGGCAGCCGCCGCAGCTCTTCGCCCAGGTGACCAATTATGGCGATGAGCCAGCCGATATTTCGCTGGTGATTCGCCTCGATGATGTCTTGCGCCTGTCGCGCAGCGGCAGCATCCCGGCCCGCAGTCAATTGCCGATTCCCTTTGACGAACCGATTGCGGAGGACTTCGAGACGCTTTCCGCCACCTTGACCTTCGATAACGAGGTCAAGGACTATTTGGACTTGGACAACCGGGCTTGGACCGTGCCTGGCGCAGTTAATACCCGGCGCGTCTATTACGTTTCGGGCAGCGGCAACCTGTTCCTGGAGCAGGCGCTGCGCAGCCTGCCCGGTGTCCATACTTTTCGCGGCAATGCCGATAACCGCGGCTTGCCCGGCGAGCGCTTTGATCTCTATGTTTTTGACAACTGGCTGCCCAACGAATTGCCCGACGCCGATCTGCTAATCGTCAACCCGCCCAATGCCACCGCGCTCTTTTCGGTCGGCTCGAGCGTGGAAACGGGCGCGAATACCGAGATCTCCGCAGTCGAATCCCCAATCACCGCCTATGTCGATCTGGATGAGATGAGCTTGCTGTCATTTCGCGACCTGCGCGCGGATTGGGCGGAACCGCTTATGCAAGCAGAGGGCGGCGATTTGCTCTTGGTTGGCGAGGTCAACGCGCGCCAGGTCGCCATCTTCGCATTCGACCTGCGCGACTCCAACCTGCCTCTGTTGATCGCCTGGCCCGTTTTGATGGCGAACCTGCTTGATTGGTTCTCGCCGGCCGAGATTGTCTCCTTGCCCGATGGTTTGAGCGTGGGAGACGCGCTGGTGATTCAACCGCCGCTCTTCGCCGAAAGCGCGCGTGTAACCGCCCCGGACGGCAGCGTTCAGGTATTGCCGGTACGGGGTGACGCGCTGGTATACAGCGCAACGGACCAACTTGGGATTTACCTGCTGGAGATCGTGGTGGCCGGCGAGGTCAAGCGGCGGCAGCACTTTGCGGTCAATCTCTTCGCCACCGGGGAAAGTGATATCGCGCCGGTTGCGGAAGCCGAGCTTGTGTTGGGCGGGGGCGCGCTTCAAGTTGATGCGGAAGATCAACAAGGCTTGCGGGAGCTTTGGATAGCCGCCGCTCTGTTGGCGCTGCTGCTGCTGCTCATCGAATGGGTGGTCTATCATCGCCGCTTGACGACGCCGACTCTGCTGCAACCGAGGGCGCGCCCGCGCTTTCAATTGCCCTTCATGCGAAGTTCTTGAGCTTGATGACGGATTCGAGGGACTTCCGCCCATCGCGGTGACGAATGTTCTGTAGATAGACGTTGCGCAACTGGGTCAAAGCCCCAAAATGCGCTTCATGCCCGGTCTGCACGAAACTGCCGACAACGATGGCCGGCTTGACGACGGTCTGGTTGATGCCGGGGAAGGTGGCCAGCCGCCGGGCGATGCCATAAGCAGGATCCAAATATAAAGCGTCTTGCAGGTTTTCCGCCGCTTCGGGCGCGCTGTTGCTCTGTGGATAAGCGATATCATCAAGCCATTCGGCTGGCATGGTAGCAGGGGCTTTGGCGGCAGGCGCCGTGAGATAGGGGATCTTGCCCGGTGACAGAAATTGCGCCGCGGGCGCCGTGCGCAGCGTCAAGGTGCCATAGACATGGCAAAGGCGATTCAAGTATTTTGCTGGGTCCCGCCGGATATCGGCTACCGAGACAATGTTCGTTTTCTCGCTCAGGGCTTGCTCCAGGCGCAGCCCGCTCTCCCCGATGAAGAGCGTGAAATCCCCGCGATAAACCGCGGCTGTGATGATCTCCAGGCGCGGCGCCCCCTCGGCCCCTAAGATTCTCACCCAGGCGCGCGCCGGGTCCTGGACCCGGTAATTCTGATTGCCCCTTCGGTATGGCGCGCTCAAACGCGACAATCCATGCCAGAGCGTCGACTCGCCGTGGATGGGCTGCCCTTGAATCGCAAGCGGCTTCGCCGTTTTGGCTTGCGCGAACCAAACTTGCTCGAACTGGGTGTTGGCGCGGTTAAAGGCGGCAAGCACAAGCACCCCGTCGATATGCACAACTTGGCCGACGTAGCGCTCGGGGCGTCTCAGGATATCTTCAATGCTGGCTTGCATGGCAGGTCTCGGCTTGTCGCGGTCGCTTCGGCGCCAGCGCGCAAGGGACAGATTGGCTGGGATTATACCAGGTCGGGGGTTCTCAGGCGAAATAGCGGCGCAGCCGACCCGCGAGCCGCTTGTGCTGGCAATTGATCAGTTCGAAGCTGTCGCAGCCGTGGAAAGCCATGAATTCCTCGATGGCTTTGATCAAGCCCAGGCTGAGCGCCGCCGTCTGTTTGGCGCCTTTTTCCAGGTAAAGCGCATGGAAGATCAGGCGCTTGCGCAGCCGATCGACCTTGGGATCAATACGCCCGACCAATTCGCAACCGTGCAAAATCGGCATGACATAATAGCCGTAGACGCGCTTGGACTTGGGCGTGTAGACCTCGATGCGATAGTGGAAATCCCAGAGCGTCTGGTCGCGCTCGCGGTCCCAGAACAGGTTGTCAAAGGGCGAGAGGAAGAGCGTCAATTGTGGCTCGTGCAGGCCATTTTGAATCTCATCCAGCGTCTCCAGGTCGGCGTGGTGGATATAGGCGGCGTCCCGCCAGCCCTCGACCGTGACGGGAAGCGTCTCTCCCGCGCTCGTCATATCTTTCAGCGCCGCCGCTGCCACGCGCTTGTGCAGGCGATAATAATCCGCGACCTGGTTTGCGGTAGCGATACCCTGGTGACGCAGACCCCGTTCAACCGCCCAGCGCTGATAATCGGCAATGGTCTTGTCGAGCTTCATGCCGCGCCCCGCCAGAACGCGCTCGGTCAGATCGTAATAACGCTGGAAGTTGACACGGTGGCTGACCATCAGCTCGCCCAGGTCAAACAAGTATTCCAGCGCCACTTTGGTCGGTTTCCAGTTCCACCAGCCGCCGGGTCCGCGGCGCTCGCTGTCCAGGTTTTTTGAGGATGTGGGACCTCGTTCGCGCACGATCGCGCGCACATGCCCAACAATGTCTTCGAAGTCATCGCCGAGTTTGTCCAGGTGCCAGCGCGTTTCTTTGAGTTGCCGCTGCTGAATAAAAGCCTGGAACCAGGGATAGTCCGTCATGGGGATCTGGCAGATGGCATGCGCCCAGCTTTCAAAGAGGAAGCCGTCATCGAGCAGGGCGTCGAGATCGGCGGGGTTGTAAATGCCAGCCCGCGCCAACATCACGAGATAATGACTGCGCGCGACCACGCTGATGGAATCGAGCTGCAACAAGCCGATGCGCTTGATGATGCGCTCGAGCTGGGCTTGGTCGGCACGCGGCGGACGCTGGTGCAAGCCTTGTTTGTAGACGGCCAAGCGCTTGACGCTGTCGCGGCTGACTGAGATGGGACTGGGCATGGCGGGGATTTTAGCATGTCTGTGGACTGTTGGGCATGCTAGAAGCTGTCCTGTCCATGAATCTTTTGTTATGATTCTGTTGCCAGAAAACGCGGAATAATCCTATGTTCAAGCAAATTAGCATGAGGAATTTCAAGTCGTGGCGAGAAACAGGATCCGTTCGTCTCGCGCCATTGACGGGTTTCTTTGGCGCGAATAGCTCGGGCAAGAGCAGCTTGCTGCAGATGTTGCTGTTGCTCAAGCAAACGAGCGAGTCTAGCGACCCCAGTCTTGTGTTGAAGACCGGCAGCATTCAGGAAGGATATGTCAATCTGGGCACTGCTCATGAGATTACGCACGGCGCTGAAACTCAAATGTCATTAGGCATGGTCTGGGACGTCAGCGGTCCATCATTATCGATCCCTTCAATTGATGCAGGCAATAGCGTGAGTATTAAGGAGTTAGATTTCAATACCGCAATACACGCGGAAGAACATAAGATTCGTGTGGATTCCTTGAGTTACAAGAGTGGCAATGACTTTTCAGCGGTATTAGAGCGACAGTCGAATAATCACTACACAATACGGGTAATAGTAGAAGGTAATGAGCCACGTCGGCCTCAAAGTCGTCCGCGTGTCTATATGAAGCCTATAAAATGCTATGGATTTTCATCCGAGGCGGTCGATTATTATCGTGGAACGGGATATCTCCCAACTCTTGCATCCAAGCTCGAAAAGAAACTAGAGCAATTGTTTTATTTGGGCCCGTTGCGAGAGTATCCGCGCCGACAATATACGTGGGGGGGCGAGCGGCCCTCAAATGTAGGATTGAAGGGTGAACTCGCAATACCTGCAATTCTCGCAGGCAGGGATGAAAAGGCTTATGAATCGCAAAGAAAGAGTAAGCGAAATAAGCTGGATGCTCGGATCGCGCAATGGCTAATAGAACTGGACTTGGCATCGTCTTTTAGAGTAGTGCCAGTTGCGGCTGGCTCCAACCTTTATCAAGTCAAGCTCAAACGACACAGGTTCAGTCATGAGGTATTGATTACCGATATGGGAATCGGCGTATCGCAAGTGCTGCCGGTACTTGTCCTTTGCTATTATGTGCCGGAAGGATCAAGCATAATCCTCGAACAGCCGGAGTTGCATTTGCACCCGTCAGTTCAGGCGGGCTTGGCTGACGTTTTTATTGATGTCATCAAGAATCGCAACGTTCAAATTCTGCTCGAAAGTCACAGCGAGCATCTATTAAGACGTTTGCAGCGGCGAATCGCGGAAGAGGTCTATTCCCCTGATGACGCCGCTTTGTATTTCTGTGAAATGAACGGGGGCGAATCGAAGTTGACGCCTCTTGAGATCAATATGTTCGGGGATATACATAACTGGCCCGACGACTTTTTTGGCGACCTGTTAGGTGAGGTAGTAGGCGCATTTGACGCAGGGTTGCAACGGAAACAAGCGCTTGCAAATGGTTCATAAGATCATTGATACTAATGTTCCACTGACGGCGGCAGGCAGGAATCCCCAAGCTACAGAAACGTGTGTTCTAAGTTGTGGCGAGACGATTAGTCGAATTCTTAGAGGCGAAATTGCCATTGTCGTGGATACGGACGATAACGCTATTGCGGAGTATCGGAACAACATGTACCCAGACCCCAAGGGTACGCCTGCTGGTCAATTTCTCATGTACCTGCTGATGAATAGAAACCATCCCCGTCGCGTTAAGAGCTTAAGCCTCCTTACAGACGCGCAGGGGCAATTCGAAGACTATCCAGACAAAGATGACAAATGGACGACAAGAGATAGCCGGTGCAAGCAATTTGACACGGATGACAAAAAATGGGTTGCGCTTGCGCTTCGTTTCAAAAGCGAAATGGGAATGGATGCGCCAATCGTGAATGCGGCGGACAGATGTTGGATCGCCTTTGAAGCGCAGCTCCAGTCGGCTGGGGTCCATTTGGAGACTCTCTGCCGGGGCGAGCGCAAGGATACTTGAGCCACTAATCTCACCCCAGCGCCAGCTGATGCGCCGGTGTGAAGTACTGCCGGTAAGTCAGCCAAGCCGCGACCAGCCCGGTAAAGGTCGCCGCGCCAACCAGCATATACATCACGATAATCTGCAACTGCACCGCTTCCAGCGGCGACGCGCCGGCAAGGATCATGCCGGTCATGGCGCCCGGCAGCTTGATTAGCCCCACAGTTTTGGTGGTGTCGATGATGGGCGTCAACGCGCTCTTGATTGCTCGCTGGAATTGACTCAGCGAGGCTTGGCGGCTGGTCGCGCCCAGCGCCAGCTTGCTCTCGATCAAGCCGCGTTGGTCTTGGAAATCGCCGCTGAGCCGCGTGATGACCAGGGTGGCGGTTGTCATGGAGGTGCCGAGTATCATGCCGCCGATGGGGATGATGTCCTTGGGCACGAAGTCGAAGACACCCAGCGCCACCAGCAGCGCCAGCGTCATGGCGGTGCCGAATCCGATCGACAGCAGCGAGATCAACTGCGCCTGCGGCGTCTTCTGGGCGCGTTTGGCGGTGGTGCGCCCGGCGATGACGGTCATCACCAGCAGAATAGCGACCGTGAAGACCGGATCATGCAACTCGAAGACCAGCTCCAGCACATAGCCGATGGCGATCAACTGGACGAAGCTGCGGAAGGTGGCGATGAAGAGGTCTTTTTCCAGGTCGGAGTCTTGCCAACGCGAGACAGCGGCGGCGATGAAAATAAAGGCGATTGACATCAAGACGCGCTCAATGCCTTGCATGCCGGCGAATATGTCGGGCATGGGAGCCTCCTTCGGCTTTACCAACTTAATTCTGGATTCTTGAAAGGTACCAGCGCCATGATCAGTGCGTGCTCGTAATAGGCTTGGCGGTCGACCACATCGCCGGTCAGCAAGCCGATGGCGCCGTTGGCTTGCTTGGAATTGTCGCGTTTGAATACCGCGTCATCGGCATGACCCAATTCTATGCCGCCGCGCACCAGCTCGGCGACTTCGTTCGGCAAGAAGAACAATGCCGTCTGCCCGCGCCCGATGCGGTCCCCGCGGCTCAGCACGGCCACCCAGGCGAAACAAGCCATGCCCAGCGGACTGTCTTCAACCCCGCCTTCGATACCCACCCAGAAGTCGCTATCCGGGCGGGTGGCGCGGGCATTCTCGGCGCGCGCCTGGGCGCCGGCCAGGGTCTCTGCCCGCGACAGGGGCTGGTCGGCCACGCCCGAGGGCACGGCGACGCCAGCGACAACATAGTCAGCGCGCGCGAACATACGACAGAAGGCGGCGCGCGTCGCCTTTAACTTGACGGGATTTCGCGAGGCGACAGTGATGCTTGGCATGGGCTCTCACAACTAATCGGAGTTCGGGATACTTATTTAACAAACCCGCCAATTCCTACCTACGATCTTATCGAAATCTGTAGGGGCGACCAACCTGACTCTGTTGAAAAACAGCCCCCATCCCCCGGCCCCTTGCCCAAAAACGAGGTAACGGGAGTCTTATGACCTGTATTGAACCATTATAGCCCCTCCCTCTTTATGGGGGAGGGGTTTGGGGTGGGGGTAAATTGAGTATTTCAACAGAGTCAACCTGGTCGCCCGCAGCCGGATTTGCAATTGTAGAAACGGGCGAGCTAATAGCTCGCCCCTACATGTCTAGCGTGTTGCGGCGATTTTAGGTTACAGATGCATTGTTTTGTGTGAGTGCGGTAGCCCAAATTCGCCGGTTGCGCGTCGGGCTGATTGTACAACTCTAACAAGAATCGGCGTCTATCCAAAGACCTTTGCGGAGCGCGGCGATGCTGATACACTAGATGCACAGTCGCGCAAGCGGGATTTTACATGTTAGACGACGCCAAAACCGACATTCGCATCCGCAAGGCTGTGACGGACGATCTGCTTGAATTGTCCGATTTTATCTTGCCCTTTGTGCAAAGCGGCGAGCTTTTGCCCCGCACATTTGACGAACTGGAAGATCTGCTGGAGACCTTGTTCATCGCTCGGCTCGACGGCAGCATCGTGGGCTGCGCCGCGCTGGAGATTTATAACAAGAAACTCTGCGAGATCCGCAGCTTGGCGGTTGATCCGGCGGCGCAAGGGCTGGGCATCGGCAAGAAGCTGGTCGAGGCTTGTGTGAGCTTAGCCGAGCGGGAGGGTATATACGAAATCATGGCGATCAGCGTCGCCGAGGATTTCTTCCGCTCCTGCGGCTTCGATTTCACCTTGCCCAACCTCAAGAAAGCGTTTTTTCTGCAAACGCGCGCTTCCATGTGAGTCGAGCCCTGCGCTGTTCCAGCATGAAAATCGACGTACTGACCTTATTCCCGCGCATGTTCGCGCCTGTCATGTCCGAGAGCATGATGTGGAAGGCGCGCGATCGCGGCTTGCTGGATTTCCAGGCGCACGATATTCGCGACCAGGCTCTCGACAAACATCGGACGGTCGATGACAGCCCTTACGGCGGCGGCGGCGGCATGATACTCAAGCCCGACGTCTTGGTACGGGCGATTGAAGCGGTCAAAGCGGATGACCAGTGTCCTGTGATCTTGATGTCGCCGCAGGGTCGTTTGTTGACGCACCGCGTCGCGCTTGAGCTGTCGCGCGCGCAGCGTCTGATACTGGTTTGCGGCCATTACGAAGGCGTCGACGAACGCGTGCGCGAACTCGCGATAAATGACGAAATCAGTATCGGCGATTATGTGCTGACCGGCGGCGAGTTGGCGGCGCTGGTCTTGATTGACGCGGTCGCGCGGCAGATTCCCGGCCTATTAGGCGCCGCGGGCGCGCAAGACCGCGACAGCCACGCCGCCGGCTTAGGCGGAATGCTGGAGGGTCCTCATTATACGCGCCCGGCCGAATTCCGCGGCTTGGGCGTACCGGCTGTATTGACGAGCGGGCATCACGCCGAAGTGGAGCGCTGGCGCAGGCGGCAGGCGCTCAAGCGCACCTGGCAAATGCGCCCGGATCTGCTGGCTGGGGCTGATCTCGGCGCCGAAGACCGCGCGTATCTGGCGCAGTTGCTTGAAGAAGCCGGTGGCTGACTATGCATCACATCTATCCCGGCTCCTGCAAGCCCGCTTCGTCGCCTTCCGCGAAGGCGAGGGCGCGCTTGTCTCCGCTGGCCGGATCCAGCATCGCCTCTACCGTATCTTCGCGCAGGACGCGCCCCTCGTCCAAGAGCAGCACGCGGCTGCCGATCCGCCGCGCCTGCTCGATGGAGTGCGAGACCCAAATCATCGTGAGACCCGTCTCGCGGCGCAAACGCAGCAGGGATGCTTCCACGCGGCCCGTGGCGATGGGGTCGAGCGACGAAGTCGGTTCGTCCAGCAAGAGCAAAGAAGGCTCGAGCGCCAGAGCCCGCGCCAGCGCCAGGCGCTGCTCCTGTCCGCCGGAAAGCGCGCCAGCTGTCTCATCGACGAGCTCGACATTCAGCGATGCTTGGCGCATGAGCTCCAGGATATGTTCGCGGGCGAGCGTTTTGCCCTTTAATGCCGCGCCATAAGCGATATTGTCGGCGAGGCTGCCCTCGAAGGCGGCGGTCTTCTGGAAGATCATGCCGACTTTGCAGCGCAGTTCGGTGACTGGCAGGTCGTAGATCGAGACGCCGTCAAGCAGGATGCTGCCCGCGGCGATATCGTTTAGCCGGTTGACGCAGCGCAGCAGGGAGCTCTTGCCGCTGCCGCTGGGTCCGATGACGACCAGCAGTTCGCCCACGGCGAGCTCGAGATCAATGTCGCGCAGGACGGTCTTGCCGCCGCGCTTGAGCTGAAGATTCTGGATGGACAGCTTGGACACGCGCTTCTCTCTTAATCAATATGCCGCTTCCATTGTAACGCGGCTTGGCAAGCTCGCTATGTCTGTTTTTCAAGCAAAGCGATCGCTTCAGCTTGGTTTTCAACACAAAGGCAAAGAAAATTCACCACAGAGGCACAGAAGTAGTTCAAAGAAAATAATGCAAATTTTACAGGGGCGGTGTAGGGGCGACCAATCTGGTCGCCCGACGTTGCTGCGTTTTGATTTCGGGCGACATGGTATGTCGCCCCTACATTTTCAGTACTTTCTTGGAATTACTGAGGGCACAGAGAAAAAGGCAGCGCGATTATCTGTGGATAAATTGTAATCTGATGCGATTGCCCTATGCTTGATTTAGACATCCTTTGTGTCATCTCGTCAGGAATGGTAAACTTTATCCTAATCAGACATCAGCAAGCGGAGGACGCGCTATGCAAGCGACAATGACCTGCTCGGAGGAATCCCGCGCGGCAGAGGAGAGCTTGGCCGGCAGCTTCAAACCGGCTGACACCTTCTTCTTGATCCAGACCAGTATGGCGGAATATGGCGGCTGGCAGGGCGAGATCGTCAAGAAAGCCAGCGCATCCGGCGGCTTCGCGCCCTATTTGCAGCACCTGATGAAAGCGCCGCGCGCGAAGATTTTATTCATTCGGCGCCCGGCCGCCGATGGCAAGAATTTCTACATCGCGGTTGCCAATCAGGGGCAGCCCCGCATCTATCATACGATTCTGTCCGACTATGATGACATTCTCAAGCTGGATCTGGACAGCATCGGCGCGGCCCGCGGCCCGCGTATCAATGACTATGAGTTGCAGGAACAGGACGAGCTTTATACCGTTTGCACCAATGGGCGGCATGATCCCTGCTGCGCCGCGCATGGCACGGCCTTTTATCAGGCCCTGACCCAATATGCCGGACCGGAAAACGTTTGGCAAACGTCGCATATCGGCGGACACCGCATGGCGGCGACCATGATTGCCTTTCCACAGGGCATCGTTTACGGGCATCTGGATCCCGCCGATGCCGATGCCATCGTGAGCAATCACCGCGCCGGCTACCTGCTGACGCACAAGTATCGCGGACGCGGCGCTTACGCTGGTCACCACTTGGACGGCGATACGCATCAGGCGGTTGGCGCGGCTGAAGGGCAGATCCGCGAGCAGGCTCGGCTCTATGCCGATGCCGATCTGCGGCTGTCGCAAGTCATCGCGACCGGCGATCAGCGCTGGCGCATAAGTTTTCTTGACAGCGGCGGCGCGCGGCACGATGCTGATGTCAACATGAGCTTGTCGGCGCCGCGGCAGACCTCCTGCGGCGACGTGCCCAAGCCGATGCCCCAGCACGAGATCAAGATATTGGTTTAGGTGTTGCGCTGGAAATTGCTGGCAGCCATGGCGGCTGTGCCCGGACGAATTTATCCGGGAGAGTGCTGACAGCGCAGAACGCTTCGTCGCCTTGCCGAGCAGGCTCTGAAGTGTTGGGTCGCCGAGTTGACCTGCATTCGTCCGCGCGAGTGAAAAAATCCATGTCTGTCATAGAGCCTTCATATCAGCCGCGGTCCAGGACTCCGCTGTTCATTTGCTTATCCATTTGGCTGTTCAGGTTCGTCGCGCTCTGCGCGATCGGCGCGGCTTGCTTGGTTTTGCTGCTTGCGATCCTGCTCATCGCCTGGCAGCTTGCCTTGCGGGACAGGGTCGTCCCAGGCCTGACTGTCGGCAGCGTCGACTTGAGCGGCTTGACCGCCGCGGAAGCGGCAACCGCGCTTAACAAAGAATACGCTTCGCTGGCGGAAACAGTTTTTGTCTTGCGCGCGGACGAGCGCGCCTGGCCCGCGCGCGCGAGCGAACTGGGGTTGCGCATCGCGACCGAGGACATGCTGGATCGCGCGTTCGCGGTGGGGCATTCGGGCGAGCTCCTCGACGACATCAGCGCGCAAAGCGCGGCTTGGTTCGGCGGCTTGCGCCTGCCCTTGCAGTTGGTCCTGGACGAAAACATCACGCTGGATTATCTGCGCGATTTGGCGAGCCAGATCAAGCGCGATCGTCAAGACGCCAGCTTGCGCATCGTTAATGGCGGGGCGCAGGTTCAGGCGGGAGTGGCGGGGCAGGCGCTCAACATACCAGCCACGCTGGCGCGCTTGACCGCGACCTTGCGCGACGCCGACGCCGGCGCAGACATCGAACTTGTGGTGGACGAGAGCGCGCCGCGGCGCTGGAATGTTGAGGAGGCGGCGCTGCGCCTGGGGGCGGCGCTCTCCGGTCCGGTGCAGCTCTTCGCCACCGATCGCGATGGCGGACCCTTGGGTCCCTGGACGATCAGTACCGACCAAATACGCGCATTGCTGAGCGTTAGCTTGCGGGATGACGGTCTCGGCAAGCGCTACGATGTGTCGCTAAACGCCGCTGCATTTGGCGAATTTCTGCGCTCGCTCGCGCCCGGTCTGATCATCATGCCGGTCGACGGCCGTTTTGACTTCAATCCACAAACGGGCGAGCTCGTCGCGCTAAGTCCCTCGCGGGGCGGGCGCGAGTTGAACATCGAAAAGACGCTTGAGCAGTTGGAGCAGGCGGTTTTCAACCGAGAATCAAGATTGAGGCCGATGGTCTTCGATTACAGCCTGCCGCGCTATCACGAGGACGTTTCGGCAGCGGCGCTTGGCATCCAAGAATTGGTGGCGGAAGCCACGACTTATTATTGGGGTTCTTCGCCGAACCGGCGCAGCAATATCGCTGTCGGCGCTGGCAAGTTAAACGGCGTCATCATCGCGCCCGGGGAAGAGTTCGCCTTCAATCACCATTTGGGAGATATCAATCCGGAGGCGGGCTTCGTCGACGGCGCGGTGATATTTGGCGGGCGCACTGTCACGGGCATCGGCGGCGGCATCTGTCAAGTGAGCACAACGGTCTTCCGCGCCGCTTTCAGCGGCGGTTTCGCTATCACCGAGCGCAACAGCCACGGCTATCGCGTGGGTTATTATGAATACGACAACGCGGGACCCGGTCTGGACGCGGCCATCTGGCAGCCGACGAGCGATTTGCGCTTCTTGAACAATACGCCTTATCATCTATTGATCGAGAGCGAGTTCCTGGGCGCGAAGGACGCGCTGCAGTTCCGCTTTTACAGCA
This sequence comes from Aggregatilineales bacterium, assembly GCA_963663445.2. Taxonomy (GTDB): domain Bacteria; phylum Chloroflexota; class Anaerolineae; order Aggregatilineales; family Phototrophicaceae; genus UBA6055. The sequence goes on from CAXXTM010000002.1 coordinate 326,267, forward strand.
CCAGACATTGGCGAACGGTGTTGGAAGCGCCCATCATTCGGGATGTCGTAGAAGCGCCGCCACCGCGTTACGAAGAAAATCGCGATCTGCTGGCGGGTCAAGCGCGGCAGGTCGATTATGCGGCGGCGGGCGCCGATGTCTGGGTTTACCGGGATATTTACGATCAGGCGGGTAATCTGGTCAAGCGCGACCAAGCCTACACGCATTACGCGCCTTGGCAAGCCGTCTTCGAGGTCGCGCCGGGCGATCCCAGGTTGGAGCCGGCTGAAGACAATGAGTAGCTGGCGGAATCAAGCCGCGTTCTGATTCGGATTCGCTAAACAAGCGATCGGGCGCGCACTGGTTCCACGAAGCCCTTGAGGATCTTTTCGAGCGCCATGGTATGGCTGCAGACGCCGCGTTGCGCGAAGAACGAGGCGGTGCTGGTCCATTTGCCGTCATCGTAGGTGATGTGATGGCGCTTGTTGTAGCCCTCGAAGCTGCAGTCGAAGGAGACGATGCGCACGCGGTCGGCCTGGTCTGTATAGCGCTTGGCTTTCTTGACATCGCTGACGATATTCTGACCCGGTGAATAGGGGACAGGCGGTCGTTTGAGCAAGTCTTTGAACAAGTTCTCGAGCGCCATGATATGCGGGCAAATGGCGTATTTCTGGAAACCCGGACAGGTGCAAGACCAGCTGTCGTCTGCGAGGCACACGCTGTAGGCGTTATTTTCGCCCTGGAAAGCCACCGTCAAACGATTAAAAGTGGCGCGTTCCGGCTGGCTTGCGTATTCAACGGCTTTCTGAATCTTGTTGATCATGCTGGCGTCCATCGTGTTCCCTTCCACTTATGAGATGACCTGACGGAACAATAAGAAAACGCGGCGCAATTCACTCGCTTTGCGCCGCGTTCACTTTGTTTTTACGCGATGATAGAGTATCAATCAGAACGACAACCATTACCCTAATCCATTATGCACAGCCTCGCTTGCCATTCATTTCTATGCAATCTAGTTTAAGTCAAGGTTATCCGGATGTCAAATCATCTGTCCGAGTCGCCTGCGATTTCAATGACGCGGCACTGTGGCGCGCCGTCCGGCAGCAAACCCAGCGTCAAGGATTCCACATAAATGCACTGCTGCCAGGGGATGGAAATATCAGCCACGCTATAACGTTCGTCGCTCAGTTCGATATCCGCCCCGCGCAACAAAGCGAAGGGGGTGGCTTGATCGCGCTCGCCCATGACAACCTGGGCGCAAGCCGCCAGCGAATCGGCGACGCCGACCTGCGTGACGGCCATGGGATTGCCAAAGAGATCGTCCTTGCCCCGTTCGTCTTTGATCGGCTTGAAACCGGCTGCGCCAAGCGCGATGCCGCCCGTGCCGTAGCGCCCCGGCAGCAGCCAGCTATCCGTCAATACCACGCCGACGCGCCGCCCCAGACGCTGCCGCAGCGCCTCGTAGATGGCCTCGGCGCTCTTAAACGGGTCTTCGGGCAGCAGCACGACTTGCCCGCTAGGGATATTCGAACGATCCAGGCCAGCATTGGGCGATATGATGCCGCCCCTGGCGGTTAGGAGGAATCCTTGCCCGATGCCGCCAAAGACATGGTCGGCTTCGTCCAGCGCCAATTGAGCGATGGCCGGCGACATGTTGTATCGCTGCGCCAATTGGCGGGCGCGCGGGCTTGCCTTGATGTCCTCCAGCTTGTAGATGCGCCCGGCCGCGATCGCCGCGTATTTGCTGGAAACGGCTAGGGCGTCGCCGTCTTGCAACTGCAATTCGGCTTGCGCGAGGCTCTCCAGTAGCGTCTCGATCAGATCAAAGGGCTGATGGCGCACCGGCGCTTGGATCGGGTGTACGGTGAGTGTTTCTGGCATCGACTAAGGTTCCCGCTCGCTGGTCGAAATCGACCGTCATCTTATCACAAGTCAAGAATCCTGTCAGCAAAGCCTGCCGGGTCACCAGGGCAATCGCATCAGTTTTTTCCGTAACCACCGAGAGCACCGAGATTTAACCGCTTGCCTGCCAAAAAGGAGGCGGCAATGCAGGGGCGTTTGACGGTCAGTGTCGGCGGTCAGTGTCTACGCGACCTACGCGACCCGCTGAAACGCCCACAAATCGAATGTCATTCTTTTGGGCGGCTCGCGAGCCGCCCCTACATCTTTTCTCTGTGCGCTCTGTGCCTCTGTGGTGAATAATAATTTGAAGCGATTGCTCTGCCCGCGCCGCAGTGCTATCCGGGCGCGACCGATAGTATCAAAACGTGATCGCGGGATCGCTGCGCCAGGGCGAGCGCGCGGCCATCGGGGCTGAATGCCAGGTCATCAAGCGCGATCGGCAGTTGGGCTGTCGGCGAATCGCTGTTCATGGCGTTCACAAAATGCAGTTGGGCTTCGCTATTGGCGTCTTGGCTGGCGATTGCCAGCAGGATTTCGGCGCCTGCGATGACGGGACGGCGGATGCCGAGCCGCGGCATGATCGCGCCGGCGCGATGATAGAAAGGCCTATCTTTGCCGCTGTCGATATCGACCAGATAGAGGCTGTCGCCATTGCTATAGAAGAAATCAGCCAGCTCCGCGCTGGGCAAGGCTCGCGCCAAGCCCTGTCCGCCCATGCCAACAAGCGCTTTGGAAAAAACCAGGCGCCCGTCCGCGGCGTCATAAACCCAAAGCGCGGCGCGGCGGCTTGCGACATGTTCTCCGGCGACAGCCAGCCAGCGCCCGTCCGCGCTGAAAGCGATGTCGCTCAAGGGGTAGGGGAAGGCGAAGTGGAGCGTTGCCTCGGCCCTTGGGGCAGCTTGCAAGTTATCAATCTGCCAGACGACGAGCGCGCCGCCGCGCCCCGCCAGTCGGCTGGGCTGGTCCCCGCTAGCCGCTGCCAGCAGGTTCCCGTCGGCGGACCAGTCCAGGTCCCGCACCGCTCCCGGCAGCAAGGGTGATAATTGCATAGTCGTCGCGGCTGATAAGTTTTCGTCGAGCGTGACAAGGGAAACCGCGCCAGTCTGGCTCCCGATTGCCAGCTTGTCATCGCTGCCGAGGTCAAATGCCTTTGTGTGTAAGCCAGCGGGCGAGCGCAGGTCTATCGAGATGGGATCAAATCCCGGATACCGGTAGAACTGCAGCTCGCCGCTGGCGAGAAGCACCGCGAGCGATTGATTGCCGGGCGACCACGCGACTTGAAGCGGCTTGTCCACGGGGATGACATGGGTCCTGTCCAGCCGGTTCAGGTTGGCGCTGCTGATCATCATCGCCATATCAGGGGAGAGGTCTCCCAAGGATTGGTCCCGCGCCGGGTTCAGCCCGCCGCTCGCTGATTCAGTTGTTTCACCGATCGGAGCGGCGACCGGTTCCAGGTAATAGACGTTGGCGTTGCGGTCGCTTTCGGCTGTCCAGCCGATCAAGCCCTCGACTTCAACCTGCCACCAGACAAAGGCGCCGTCGCAGGCTGGCCCATCGAGTACCGCGTCCAGGACTTGGCGCGGCGGGATTTCACCAATCTGCCGGGCGCTGAGCGCGGGTTCCGCGCGCAGGCGATTGGCCAGCCTGCCCGAGGCGACGCGCGCGCTGGCGAGACCGACATCAATGCGCGGTGGCAGGAAGCCCTGATATAGCGGCGGGCAGAAGTGAACCGAGCCGCTGCTGACTTTTGTTGGATCGAGGACGGGCAAGTTGTCACAATCGCCAGCTAGCTCCAACACGGAACGGCTGACCCAACCTTGTCGAAAGAAGAGCCAGTCGCCGGCGAGGTTTGCGCCTAGAACGACATGGCTGTTTTCCGGCGAGATTTGCGCTACCTGTTTATCCCGCGGGGCGCGGCGGACATTGATGGTGCTTTCTCGCGGTCGCAGATAGCAGCCGCTGCCCGCGCCCGGCGCCATATTTACCAGCGGCAGATTATAACAGGCCCCGCGCAATTCGATTGCCGAGCCCGGGATCCAGCCGCTTTGAATTTGATACCAGAAACCCGTCGCGTCGCGCCCGATAATGCGCGCGCTTGCGTCGCCGCTGGCGTCAATTGCGCCAATGACCGCCGCTGCCAAGCTAGGTTCTTCGTAGAGGGGCGCGCCGTCGCCTTGAAAGGCGCAAGTTTGCCCGGCTTCGGACCTTTTGCTCGAATTGCCGCTGCCGTCGGCCGGGCAGCCCAAGGCGAAATCGCTGCGGATGACGCCGAAATCCCGCGGACAGATGTCTTCACTATCGGGTACGCCGTCGCCATCTTCATCCACGAACAACGAACAGCCATCAGCCGCCGCCGCGCCGGCTTGCCGCGGGCAAGCGTCGACGCTGTTGTCCCTGCCATCGCCATCGCTGTCGCCCCTGCTGGCTCGCGGGCAGCCCGGGCGGTCGCCGTCGGCGACACCGGCGATGCTGGGACAGGCGTCCATGCTGTCAGCCAGGGAATCGCCGTCGCGGTCTCTTTCGCTTGCGATGGAGGCCTGGATGAGGCCAGCGCTTGCGCCGCTTCCTTCGTTGGCGCATTGCTGTGTCATTGAGCCATCCGCGGAGACATGCAACATCTTGTCGATCAGTTGCAATCGGTAGACTTCGATGGGCTGCGGCAGCTGCAAGCCTCTCATTGGACGACAGCCGAGGGCAGTTGTCCCCACGCCTGTCACAAGTGTATGCGACCAGTCTTGCGCGTCGGCGAGTTGTGGCAGGGCGCGCCGCGCCGCCGCTACGATATGCGCGGGTGTTTCGCTCTCGCTCTGCGCCACAACATGCGCGATAAAAAATGAACAGAATATCACTGTCAGCAGCGCGCTCACAGTGACGCGCGCTGATTGACGGAGGCGGCGAAAAAGTCGCTCCCGCCCCCGCGGGCTTATAGGCTCCCGTGACGCATGAGCGTACTTGTTCACATCAACAGGGTTCAAAGGGGCTTCCTCAGAAAGTCTTTGCTTGTATCATTGTAACAAAGCTGCCGCCTCTTGTTAGCCCCGCGTCGGTTTTATGTTCGATCCAAGCGCCTGTCGGGAAGCGCCTCGTCTATCGCGGATCTGCCGGCGGCAGCGTGATTAATCGTGAACAAGCGGTCTTGAAACTACCCTGTATCAATGCTGCAATGGCTGGTACAGTGGCAGATTATGCCAGGACCTTCAACGAGCCGGAACTCAAGATGCCGCAACTCCAGGACATCTATCGAATAGACAATTATATCGACACATTCGCGCTTGGGCATTATGCGCGCGTGCTGGATGCCCTGGACCGGCGCAGCGGTCAAACCATCGCTTTCAAAGTGCTGCGCCCCGAACATCTCGATGAAGATGGCGATACACGCTGGGAATATCGCGCTTTTGGCAACGAAGCGCAGCTTCTGGCGCGCTTGTGGCATAGCCCGCATGTGGTCAAGCTTTACGACTGCGGATATATCTCCGACCGCGCGGAAGCCCCGCGCCGCGGCGATATCATATCCTACCAGAACAACATTCGCGGGTTCACGCAAGATATGGCGCAGTACGCGGTGGCGGGCTGGCGCCCGTATCTGTCGCTGGAGAATCTGCCGCGCAACCACAGTTTGTTCTACTTGATGAAACCGAACCGCCCCAACAGCCGCTGGCGCCTGCCGACCGAAGAAGGTTTGTCCTTGGCGGTGCAATTCAGCGAGCTGCTGTCCTTGGCGCATTCCCAACAGATCGTCTATCTCGATCATAAGCTGGAACATGTCTATTGGGACGGCGTGCATCTCAAAGTGATCGACTTCAACAGCTCGCGTCAACTGAGCGGCGACAAGCCGGACGAGCGCGGGCAATATCGCAAGGACTTGCACAATATGTGCGTGGGCGTTTTGTATACGCTCTTCACCGGCATGTCGCCGCAGTTGACCTCCCTGCGCCCACAGCCGAGCAGCCGTGATGCCGTAGAAGCGCGCTATCGCGATATCGACAGCCTCGATTTCAGTATGGAGCCGAGCTTGAGCGATGGCATCGCCGATCTCTTGCAGCGTGGCGCCGCCCAAGACCTGGAATCCATTCGGGAATTCATCAACGGCTTGCAGCGCGTGGCAGCCCAGCACGGTTGGGACTTCCCCGATTATTACGCCAGCGACCCCAGCCGTCAGGCGCGGGAACAGATGCGCGCCGGTTTGCAGCGGCTGCGCGAGGGGCAAGATAGCGCGCGCGCAGCCCGCGATATCTTCCGCGAAGCCTTGATTCAGGACGGGATTAGCCCGGACCTGGAAGAAGAGCTGCGGCGTTTGGTGCTGGTCATCAACGATATGCTGAACAAGCGCGCGGTGCCCTAGGCGATTCTCCGATATCGCATTCCTCTGGTTACACGAAATCAAGCGCCATTTTGGACATTGACACTACTTATCATTATAATAACAATTATTGATAAATATGTTATCCTTTCTAAGGATTGACGCAATATGTCCCATATCCAAACAGTCAAAACAGTAGCCTGTACAGACGCCTTGCTATTCCTTGAGCATTTGCGAGAATTGGAGAATAAGTACAAGCATCGCGTCTATTTCCGAGGGCAGAAAAATGCTGAATTGAGTCTGCTTCCAACTGCTTGTAGAGGCGAAAACTACGAATGGACAAAGAATTGGATTGAGCCGTTTGTCGTTGACAATATCCATCAGTTTGAGCGATTTTCTGGATACAGGTGGGAAAACGAGTCTGAAGACGAATTCAAGCGAAGATTCGAACTTGCGTTACGCGACTATATTGAGAACGAAATCGTTTACCACTTTCAAGAGATTTCTCGAGAAAACGGTCTGACTCTGCCTGCGTCGGCCGAGCGAGTAAGATCACCAAAGATTGAGCAGATTTCACAGTTTCTGCAACATCAAGAAGTCCCAGTAGCGAATCAAATTCGTTATGTTTCCCTACTGGCTCAGCATCATGGTATCCCAACGCGTCTTTTGGATTGGACAGGTTCGGTTAATGTGGCGATAGACTTCGCTTTGGATTGGACAAGTTTTCGGCAACGGCGTCCGACTAACATCGCCGTTTGGTCGATTGTCGTGTGGGATAGAAACGGTTATGGCTCTAATGAGCGTGAAGACGAACAGACTCTTCACGGTACCTTCACAATAGTCAACGATCCGGAATTGTTGCATAAGGGACAAACCTTCTTCATTCAAGATGGTGGGCCAGGTGGGCGTACCGACAGAATTGATAATGCTCTGCTAAGATTCCCGATCCCACTTCATTCGACAGGACTACGGATCCTGGAACCAAGAGGGATTGTAAAACATGATATCTATGTTGACTCTCAAGATTCACGGGGAATGTTTGATGTTCGGATCAACCGTTGTTTCTATCGAGAGAAGGAGTGGCAGCCCTTTGACGTAAGGCTCTCAGAGTCAAGAATCCCACGCAATAAAGTCTTCAAACTCACACTCCCGTACTCTGAACTAGAGCATCTGAACGCGATAACGAAGAATCGCTCTGTGAAACTTGCTTTCACTACACCAATGTTCGAACCATACGGCGAATACGATCCCGACAGTGAGTACACTGACGTCGACTTAGCGGAGCGCAAAAGGCGGTTCTTACTTGCGGTGGGCGAACGCATCCAACCAGAAATCAATTGGGACAGCGTGCAGTATTAGCGTCTTGTGACTTTATTCTACGTTTCAATAGTCCCCGGCAAGATCAGATCCGCTGAATTGAGCAGAGGCTGTTTCGCCAGCAGTTGCCGCACGGTCGCTTGCTGATCCGCTGGCAGGGCCAAGGTGTTGCCACCCCCGCCATCGCGCGCGAGTTTGGTCCCGGCCTGGGCGTCGGGCAAGGATTGACTCGGGTGCTATTGAACAATGCCCTTGTTCATGGGAGGAGAGGGCTAGTCATTATGAGTGAGCGCGTCAGATTCTCCGCGCCGGTTAGATGCCGAGCGGCTGTGGAAGAGGCGCGCTTCGCTTTCGATGAACTCAATGGCGCCGGCGATGCTGGGATTGGGCGGCGTATCCGGCGGCAGGTCCTGAATCGCCCTGTGCTTAATTCGCGGGCTGCCCCGCAGGTCGACGCTCACCGTCCCGAGCTGACCGGCGCAGACATTTTGCAGAAAGAGGACATTGCCGTCCAGGCGCATGCGCTCCGCCGGCGCGAGGCAGATTTGCAAGCGCGCGGGCATGGCGCTTGGCATTACGGTCAGCCGAATGCCGGCATCTTCGCTGGCATCTGTAAACGGCGGTTGACGATAGCGCCAAGGATTGGCGCGATCAACCAGCGCCATTGTCACTTGCTGGGCGACTTGCTTGCGCATAGTCGCATCAAGCGCCTCATCAACGTTAGCAGCGTGGTAACCCATGCCATCAAGCGCGATCAGCATCGAACGACCGGCTGTCTGGCGACAGTGCCAGACAGCGCCATCACAGGACTTGCCCAGGTCCAGGATCAAACTGTCCGGTCCCGCGGCCTGTTTTAAGCGCTGCAGGAAGGTGAAGAGCTGCGGCAGCAGGGCGATATCGCCACGTAAATTCGCGCTGTAGAGCAGGGACAAGCTCAGCGGTTTTGCCATTTCGCCGGCCGCTTTTCGATGAAGGCGCGCATGCCTTCCGCCTTGTCTTCCGAAGCGAAGGCGACCAGGAAGCTGCGCCTTTCGAAATCTATGCCCTCTTTTAGCGTCGTCTCATAGGCTTTGTTGACCGCTTCTTTGGTCAGGCGAATCGCGACTTGCGAGCGCTCGGCGACTTTCCCCGCGATTGCGATGGCGAGCGCCATGTATTGATCGAGCGGCGCCACGCGGTTGACCAAACCGCTTTGCAAGGCTTCTTGCGCGCCGAGCTTGCGGTCGGTCAGCATGATTTCCATCGCCAGCGCCTTGCCGACCGCGCGCGTCAAGCGTTGCGTGCCGCCAGCGCCGGGCATGATGCCCAGGTTGATTTCCGGCTGACCGAATACAGCTGTTTCCGAGGCGACGATCATGTCGCAGTTCATGGCGATTTCGCAGCCGCCGCCCAGGGCAAAACCGGATACCGCGGCGATAAGCGGCTTTTTGATAGCGCTCAGGTCAAAGCGGTCGGCCAGGGACTTTTCCATCAACATGTCGATGGACGTTTTGCGAGCCATCTCTTTGATATCGGCGCCGGCGGCAAAGGCTTTGTCGTCCCCGGCGATGATCATCGCGCCGATGTCCGCATCGCTATCAAAGTTGAGCAAGGCCTGCATCAGTTCGTCCAGAAGTTGCGAATTGAGCGCGTTAAGCGCCTTGGGACGGTTCAATCGCACCCGCCCCACGCCCGCGGCGGGGCGGTCTACCAGAATGGTCTCATAGCTCATGCATCGGCATCCTTTTCTGCCCGACTCTGTTTCAACGCGGCATATACTACCATAAGCAAAGACCAGCCGTCATGCTAGGTTGGCGGCTGGGGCAGGGCAATCGTATCAAAATGACAGCATGCGGACTTACTTGCGCTGCGCTGGTGATTCAGTTGCGCCCAGAAAATCCAGGACTTGCTCGGCTCCGGCCTCGGCGCTGAAGCCGTCCCGCGCCCAGTCCCAGGCCGATACCGGAGTCGCCGCGACGCCCCCGGCTGTCAGCGCCGTCGATTGCCAGAGGACCAGATGGTTCTTGGTGAAGGGCGCATAGCGCTGCGGATCGGAGGGACCCATCATCATCACCGTGGCGGCGCCGGCCGCCGCCGCCAGGTGCGTCAAGCCCGTGTCATTACCGATATAACAAAGCGATGCCGCGGCCAGCACCGCGATTTGGGCGAAGTTCAACTGATTCACCCAGGCGGTCGCGGGCTTGTTCAGGCGCTGGCGGACGGCGTCGACCAGGTCCTCGTCGCCGGGTCCGCCAATCAAAATGAGCGCCGCATTCGTCTGCCGCGCGACGCGATCCAGCAGGACGGCGAATTGCGCCGGCGGGTAGCGTTTGCTGTCCATGGTCGAGCCTGGGTTGCTGCCGCCGCCCGGGTGCGCGACGATGTAAGGAGCGGCGAGGGACTCCGCCTGCAAGCGGCGCTGGATATCCGCTTCCGCTGCGGGCTCGACCGGCAGGTTGGCGTAAGCCTGGCATGTTCTGCCCGCGACCGCGCTGACAACCCGCAAGTAAATCGCGCTCTCGTGTTCGCGCGCCGCGGGCGCCACCGGCACGCGCAAGTTGTATCCAAAGCCGCGCCCGGCGCTGTCCAAGCCAGCGCGCAGCGCTATGCCCGACAGGTAGACCGCCAGGCTCATCAAGGGCGACCGCGCCAGTGAAACAGCCAGGTCGAAGTTCCCAGTCCGCAATTCCCCGACAAATCTCAAAAACTCCCTAGGCGAGCGAGTGGGCAGGGCGGCTGCCCCAGTGTCGATGATCGCGTCAAACGCGGGGTGATTGGCAATGGCCGCGACCGACCAAGTCCCAACGGCGAAGCTGATATGCGCTTGGGGAAATGCCTCGCGCAGCGCGCTAAGGGCGGCCGTCGCCATCACGACATCGCCGATGCAGCAGGGTCGAATCACGACGATGCGCCGCGGCGTCGAGGTCATGTCGCGCTGCGGCAGCAGGCGTCCCAGGATTGAATAGATCATCAGTCAGGCAATCGCCCAAAATCAATATATGTCGTATGTTAACTTGATCTTACGAGATCTAGAGAAGTCTCGTGAGACGCCCCTGTGTAATGACATTCGATTCGCGACCCTTGTTGTTCTCGATGATTAAACAATAATCTGAAGCGATTGCCTGGATGAACCACCTCGGTGATGCAGCAAAGCGCTCGCGCTGTATACAGGAAGCCATTATCGCGATCCTTCGCAAGCCCATGCGCGATGTAACATGAATACAAACCAAAAGACAATTTATATTGGATTAAATCATGTTAAGCTGATATTAACTCCATGTGAAGTTCTTTATCGGGAGGGACTGTCATGGATATCCTACGCGCGCTTGGAACCATTCGCCGCGATCGGCATAGGCTCAAGAAGATGGGCGAACTCGCTTTGTTGGTTCTGCTCTGCTTCACCCCCGTTATCGGCTTGATCCCGCTCTGCGCTTTGCTCGGTTATCTGGCGGAGATCATTCACAACGTTTCGAATGATTATCCCAGACCCTTGCCGGAGTGGAATCACATCGGCGAAGACTTCAGCAAGGGCATTCACGTGCTGCTCGCCTTGTTCCTTTACCATCTGCCGCTGATCCTGGTTTCGGCTCTGCTCTATTCATATCGCTCTTCAATTGGCGTCAGTCTTTTTGGCGGCATCACCTATGTCGGGGTGGTCAGCGCGCTGCTGCCCTTGCTATTCGCTTATTTGCTTTTCGCCTGGTCGCTCTTCACTATCGGATTCATCCGCTACGCCGATAGTTGGGATTCCGGCGAATTCTATCGGCTAGGCTTGATCCTGTCCACCATGCAGAGCAATGCCGCTCTGACCCTGCAATGGCTGGTCACGACGCTTGCGGCGAGCGTCTTGCTCGCGCTTTTGCTGCCGGTCTTCTTTTTGGGCGCTGTGCTCTTTGTGCCGGTATATGGTTATCTGGCGGGCGCCTTCGGGCGCAGGTTGCGCGCGGTCCGGATGAGCTACCAGCAGCTTGCCTATTGAGCCGCGCCTTTTTCTAATCCTCAAACTGCCTGCTAAATCCACGCGCAATCTGTTGTAGCGGATTTTTCATGCCCGTATAATAAAAGTAGATTTCCCTGCTAGATCTTGTATTGCTAGCCATGTCGCCCATAGACGCCAGCACTGAAACCGCAAGTAGGTTAATCAAAATATAGTCCGTCTTATTGTTGCCGTTTTTCCTCATCCGCGCCATTGGGCTTGAGCTAGAAACTAGGCTGTAGAGGAGGATTGGCGCAGGAGATATCTTCACAATGAAAGCGTTTCTTATTGTACGTTTTTTGGGTCTGGTTCTCTTTGGGTTCATCGGATTTCGTATCGGCGCCGAGCTGGCCGAATTCATAAACTTGGCAAGCAACGAAGCGTCAATGATCTTTTTGACGCTTGGCGCGCTGGCCGGTTTGATTGGCGCTCCCTGGATGACAGTTTATCCTTGGCGGCGCCTGCGCCAGGCGATCGCCGTCATGTCGGTTCCCAAGCTTATTCTGGCGATCGTGGGCGCTATGACGGGGCTTGCGCTGGCCTTGGCGCTGGCTTTCCCGCTTTCGCTCTTGGGCGGTCCATTGGGCTCGACGCTGCCCGCGATCGTTTCCATCCTTTTTGGCTTGTTGGGCATGAGCGTATTCAGCCTGCGCTCGGGCGAGTTGCTTGATATTATCAGCGAGCGCATTATCGGCCGGCAGCGTCGCTTCCATCCCATTTCTTCTCGTCAACTGCTATTGGATACCAGCGTCTTGATTGACGGCCGCATCGTCGATATTGCGGAAACGGGTTTCATCGGCGGCACCTTGATCATCCCGCGTTTTGTATTGAGCGAATTGCACCGCGTGGCTGATTCCGCGGATTCATTGCGGCGCAACCGCGGGCGGCGCGGCTTGGCGAAGTTGAACGAATTGCAGCGCAACAACAACTTGCCAGCCAAAATCATTGATGACGATCCGGAAGAATTCAGCGAAGTCGACGCCAAACTGGTGGCGCTGTCAATCCAGCTTAACGCCTCTCTGATGACGAACGATTTTAATCTGAACCAGGTCGCCGACGCCCAAGGGGTTGACGTGCTCAATATCAATGCCCTGGCCAACGCCGTGCGCTCGGTCTATATCCCCGGCGAGACCTTCGCCATCCGCATCATTCAAGAAGGGCGCGATCCCAATCAAGGCATCGGCTATCTGGATGATGGCACCATGGTGGTGGTGGAATCGGGCCAGAAGTATATGGACCGCAATGTTGGCGTCGAGGTTACCAAGCTGATCAACCGTCCCACCGGGCGCATGATCTTCGCCGTGCCAGCGCGACAAGGGCAGCGCTAGCCCTTGCCTATTCGCTCGCCGCTTCTGTTTACATATAGTCGCGCTGCCATTTTTCTCTATGTCGGCGGGCTGTGTCGAAGGGCTACGCCCTACGCGCCTCTCAGTAATTCCAAGAATGAAGTGCAAATCCGATATAATTATGGATCTTGTAGGGGCGGCTCGCTGAGTCGCCCAATCTGTCGCCCGCTTCGTTGCGTTTAGATTTCGGGCGACCTGGTATGTCGCCTCTACATAGCCTCCCGATTTGGCAGCCAAGAAGTTTATCTCGGTGTTCTCGGTGGTTGAGAAAAAATCCGGCGCGCTTGTTTTGCCCGGCGCGCGAATCGGTGTGTCATCGCGCAGCGGCATCTGTTAAGATAGCCGCGTTTTTATCCTGTTTCATCAAGGACGAAAGAGAACAAGATGACCGATGCAGCAGCCGGACGCCGCACAGGCGCCGAAGATGTCATTTGGGATTTGTCAATCTTCTATCAGAGTATGAATGACCCCCAGATTGAAGCCGATATCGCCCGAGTCCATGCGCTGGCGGCAGTCTTTCAGCAACGCTACCGCGGCAAACTCGCGGAGATGCGCGCTGACGATTTTGTCGCAGCTTATGAAGCCATGGAAAGCATTTATGACCTGAGCGGACGGCTGGAATCTTATGCCTTTTTGAACTTCTCGACCGATACCGGCGACGCGGCCTTTCAAGCCTTCGTGGCCAAGATGCAAGACCTGCACGCCGCCCTCAGCCAGGTCTTAGTCTTCTTTGAATTGGAATGGAACGCGCTGGACGACGACCGCGCTCAAGCGATTCTGGACGACCCAAAGGTGGCGAAATACCGTTACTTTCTCGAGGCGGAGCGGCGCTACAAGCCTTACCGGCTGACCGAGCCGGAAGAGCAGATCATCATCGAAAAGGGGGTGACGGGCAGCAGCGCCTGGGCGCGCTTTTTCACCCAATTGACCAGCGGATTCAGCTTCGACTGGATGGGCGACGAGGTCAATATGTCCTTCATCCTGAACAAACTGTATGACACGGACCGTGACGCGCGCGAGATGGCTTGGCGCAAAGTGACCGACAAGCTCGCCGAGCGCTCGATGGAGTTGACCTTCATCTTCAATACGCTGGCGCTGGACAAGGCGAACAGCGACAAACGCCGCGGCTATTCGAGTTGGGTTTCCTCACGCAACTTGAGCAACAAAGCGGAGGACGCGGTGGTCGAGGCGCTAATCCAAAGCGTGACCGGCAACTACGCTTTGGTGGCAAGGCACTACGCGCTCAAGCGGGCTTTGCTCGGCTATGATGAACTCTTTGATTACGACCGCTATGCGCCGCTCAATCTGAAAGAAAGTGAGGCTTTCTATCAATGGACGGAGGCGAAAGCGATCGTATTGGAGGCTTTTGAGAAATTCAGCCTTCCCATGAAAACGATAGCGCAGGAGTTCTTCGCCGAGGAGCGCATCCACGCGCCGGTCAGCGCGGGCAAACGCGGCGGCGCCTTCGCCGCCCCGACAGTCGCCAGCGCCGCTCCTTATGTCTTTCTCAACTATCTGGGCAGCGCGCGCGATGTCACGACCCTGGCGCATGAATTAGGTCACGGCATCCACATGGCGCTGTCGGGAAGAGAACACGGTCTCTTCGCCTTGTATACGCCACTGACCACGGCCGAGATGGCCTCTACCTTCGCCGAGATGCTGGTCTTCCAGGATCTCATGGCGGCGGAAAAGGATAGAGAGGTGCGGCTATCGATGCTGGTGGGCAAGATTGAAGATACCTTCGCCACGGTATTCCGCCAGATATCGATGAATCGCTTCGAAGATAAGATGCACAATGCCCGCCGCTCCGAAGGCGAGTTGACCACCGAGCGGCTGAGCGAATTGTGGCTGGAAACACAGCGCGATATGTTCGGCGACAGCGTGACCATCACCGAGGAATATGGGCTGTGGTGGAGCTATGTGCCGCATTTCTTGCATACGCCGGGTTATGTTTACGCCTATTCCTTCGGCGAGCTGCTGGTATTGGCGCTGTACCGCCTGTACCAGGACGAGGGCGAAGCCTTCGTGCCGAAGTACCTGGAGCTTTTGGCCGCGGGCGATTCCGATTATCCGGACCGGCTCTTGGCGAAAATCGGCGTTGACATCAATGACGCGGGCTTTTGGCAGAAGGGCATTGATGTGATAGACGGCTGGATCGGCCAGGCGGAAGCGCTGGCGCGCGAATTGCTGCCCGACAGATTCGCTTAAGCACATTGCCTAACTGGTGGAAGCTCGAGAGATGACAGCAGGTTATTCTGGCGCGCCGCTGCAAAAGAAGTTGGGCATCAAAGCCGGCTATCGGATGGCGCTGCTGGGCGCGTCCGCGCATTACCGCGATCTGCTGGGCGATTTGCCCGACGGCGTCGCCATCGACGAGGCGCTATGCGGCGCGGGCTATGATTTCCTGCAGGCTTTCTATGTCAATCGCGCCGACTATGCGGCGGCTTTTCCCGCGTTGAAAGCGGCGATACACAAGAACGGCATGATCTGGATCTCCTGGTACAAGAAAGCCGCCAAAATGCCGACCGATATCACGGAAGACGTCGTGCGCGAGATTGCCTTGGCGGGGGGCTTGGTCGATGTCAAGGTCGCCGCGATTGACGCGCAGTGGTCGGGACTGAAACTGGTTTTTCGCAAGCGTGATCGCTGAGCGCGCATGGGCGAATTGCTCGACATATCAAAAGCGCGTGAATTGCGCGAAGACTTGCGCAACGCGGGCAAAACGCTCGTCTTCACAAACGGGCACTTTGACTTGCTGCACCTGGGCCACCTGGATTACCTGGAAAAGGCGCGCGCCCTGGGCGACGCGCTCTTCGTTGGGCTAAACGGCGACGCGTCCTCGGCGCGCTTGAAAGGGCGGGGACGGCCGATTGTGCCAGCGCGGGAGCGCGCCCGTTTGCTGGCGGCATTGGAACCGGTCGACGCCGTGATCATCTTTGATGCGGATACGGCTGATGACTTGCTGCGGACATTAAAGCCGGAGGTCTATGTCAAAGGCGGCGACTATGCGCATAAGAACTTGCCGGAGCGCTCCACAGTGGCAGCATACGGCGGACGCGTCGCGCTAATTGATTACCTGCCCGGTCACAGCACCAGCGAGTTGATTCAACGAATCCGCAATTTTTGACAGTAATAAGCTAATTCAGTCGGCTTCCGCTGGCTAACTGTTAATAGTGCACTCGATTTTTTCTTCTATACGTTTAAATTCCGCGACTTGTATCTCGCCATCCGAGAGAGTTGACATAATTCCGCGATACATTTTGTTTTCGTCTAACACCGTGATATGGTGATGTGAGAGCAGCTTGAAAATCTTGGTCGTCAGATCTTGAGTATATTGATACATTACTCTAAAATCGGATGGAACATCTTCGTAATACTTTAGGTTTTGATGAATAAATTGACTCAACTTACCATACGCTGATATCGCTTCGTCCTTTGTCAACCAGTCACCTTCCTCCACCGGAATCGGGTAACATTCGGAATTTAGCTCTTCTAGGCTCTTTAGAATAAGTTTTGGGTTGTATTTTTTTCTAAGTTTATGTGCCAACCCCGGCATCTCACTAGAATTCGCTATTATGCAAGCAACCGCAATGTCCTTGATAGTCATTCTTAACTGCAAGCAGATGGATTCAACCATGTAAACGGACACTTTTCCCATGGACTCTGCAGAAGAATATATGCCTTTTACATACTCTGTACGTCCTTTGATTCTTTGCATCACCTGTTCGTATTTTTGAATGTCCATCAAGCCCTACAGTTTCTTGGTAAGTGCTGCCCAGCCTAAGTCAGGCGGTTGTAAAACTCCACGACTTGTTGAATGTCGACGGGCGTCTGCACTTCGCCTTCTTGCGGCAGCCGATCCAGCGTCACGCGATAGCTGTCCTTTTCTACAACCAAATAGGGCGGGAAGTAGGCGGCTTGCTGCACCCATTCCTGAATATGTACGTTCTTTTTCATCTTGTCGCTGACTTCGACGACATCCCCGGGCTTGACTTGATATGAAGGCAGGTTCACGCGCTGGCTATTCACCATGATATGACCGTGCCCCACAATTTGCCGCGCTGCCCAGATGGTCGCGCCCAAACCCGACTTGTAAACCACGTTGTCCAGGCGGCGTTCCAGCAAGCTCAAGAGGTTGACGCCGGTTGGTCCCGACATTAAGGCGGCTTTTTTGTAATAGTTGCGCATCTGGCGTTCGCGCACGTTGTAGATGAATGCCAGCTTCTGCTTTTCATCCAACTGGAGGGCGTAATTGCTGCGCCGGCCGGAGCGGAAGGATTTCTCGCGTCCGTGCTCGCCCGGCGGGTAGGCGCGCTCTTCCAGGATTTTCGAGTATTTCGGGCGGGGCACCAGCAATTCGCCAAAGCGGCGCTGCGGTTTCGCTTTTGGTCCGTGATATGAAGCCATACTTTGCAGTTTCCTCGTTTCACAGCGGGCGTATTTCGCCCAACTCAATGCGACCCGAAGGGCGCGATCTTGCGGAAATCGGCTGTCTATCGTAGCGCATTCTGCCCAGGACGCTAGGGTGAGTTTGTGGCGGGCCGTTCCGGTCTTGGCAGGGTGCGGTCAGGCCGGCATGTTCTCCAGGCGCGTCAGCCAGTAATGCACATCAAAGCTGTCGTCCCCGGTCAAGAAGCGCCAGAGCTTGATGCGATTGACAATCTCCAGCCGGCCCGAGGCTTCCTCGAACCAGGGTTCGCGCTGGCTGAGGATATCCTGGACGTTGCCGCGCCCGCGGGCGCCGGTGAATATCTCCTGGTGATCGCGGTAGCCCCCGGCGAGGTCGTCGGTATTCCACAAGCGCAGTTGGCGCACGGCCGGGTTCAGGCGCAGCTTGAACATATAGCGGCGGCGGTTCGTCTTGTTCTGGCGTCCGCAATGCCAGATGCCGTGATGCAGCGCCAGAATGGAACCGGCTTTGCAGACCATGGGTATCTGCCCGCGCATATTCTGATAAGCGGCGATATCCGCCTCGTTGACTTTGCGGAAATGGCTGCCGGGCAAGAGCAGCGTACCGCCCATTTCCAGGGGCACGTCATGCGGGAAGTACATGAGCTGAATGTCAAAATGCCTGCGCAGATCGATGATCGAATCGGCATGTAAGCCCTGCGCCTTGCCTTCGTTTGGCTCGCGCACATGGATGGCGTCGTGGTCGAAGAGCGGATCTTCGCCCACCAAGCTCTGAATCAGCCCCTGGATCTGCGGCAGGTCAAGCATCTCGCGGATGGCTGTGCCTTGATAGCATTGCGAAAGCGGCGTCCCAGCCGGCGAGCCCTTGATGGCGTCACTGTCGATATCGCGCATGATATTTTCGTTGATTTCGTCAGGAACCAGTTCGTCGAAGCGCAGGAAGCCGCGAGCCACAAACTCCGCCATCTGTTTCGAATTGAGCAAATACGCTTTATCAATCATGCTTCCATCGCCTCCAGTTTTTCAAATACGAATCCATATTTCATGAAAGAAGTGCTGTATTCCTCGCCGGGATAAGGCGGGATGAGAATGGGATGCTGGATTAGCCGCCAGCCATCCAGCAGCGCGTCCAAGCCCGTTTCATAGGGCGATTCGTTGTTGTCGCCGGTGGTGAATCGGTTTTTGCCCGTGCCATCATAGATCGCCCAGCCGACAACGCGGCTGTCTAGGGCAGAGGTGGACAGATACAAAGTTAGCACCTGCTGTCGCAGCGAATTGTTCATGTTTGCCTCGTCAATTGCGCAGATGAATCGTTGCGAATCATACCCCATGTCCGCTGGTCTGGCAAACGGTTGCGGCAGAAATCGCGTGGCGATGAATTGCCGCCTCTTTCGCATTTCCGCCAATATTACAGTATGATGTATGCAATCTGTATTGACTACGACAGGCGCAGTCAGGTTCGTTTATGAGCGAAGCGATTCAGAATAGACCGCCGCGGCTTTCACCGGACAATTTCATCAATCGAGAAATCGGCACCTTGGACTTTCAAGAGCGGGTGCTGGCGCTGGCGGAGGACGAATCGACGCCTCTGCTGGAGCGGGTGAAGTTCATCGCGATTGTGGGCAACAACCTCGATGAGTTTTATATGGTGCGCGTGGCGGGATATTTCCAGAGGTTGCACCTCAACAATCCCAAAACCCGTCCCGACGGCATCACCCCAAGCCAACTGCTGCGCGCCATTCACGAACGGGTCGCCGCTTTGATCGCGCGGCAGCGGCGGGTGCGGCGCCGTGTCTTCGACCTGCTAGGAAAAGAAGGGGTTCACTTCGTCAAGACACATCAATTGACGGCCGACGAACGGGAAGCATTGTCCTATTATTTCCGCTCGCAGGTATTCCCGGTGCTGACGCCACTGGCGGTTGACCACGCCAGACCCTTCCCCTTCATATCGAACTTGAGCCTCAATCTGGGTGTCTATCTGGAACGCGCGAGCGACGACTTGGCTTCGGGATTTGAATTCGCCCGCATCAAAGTGCCGGTTGATGTGCTGCCGCGCATTGTACGCCTGGAAGCGGTGCTGGAAGGCTTTACCGGAATCGAGGGCGACGGCTATCACTTCCTGTGGATGGAGGACATCATCGCCGATCACTTGTCGGAGCTCTTCCCCGGCATGCGCATCGTGGAGGCATTCCCCTTTCGCATCTTGCGCAACGCCGATATCGATTATGAGCACGAGCAAGACGAAGACCTGCTCGATGTCAAATCCATTATTGAGCAGGGACTGCGGGAAAGGCGCTTTGGCTCGGTGGTCCGCTTGAGTGTGCCAGCCGAAATCAGCGAGCGCATGCTCAAACGACTGATGAGTTCGCTGGAAGTGCCTTCAAACCGCGAAGTTTATCGGATTGAAGGGGAATTGGGCTCGGCGGATCTGTTTGAGGTTTTGCAGGTTGACAAGCCCGATCTGAAAGATCCGCCCTATGTGCCGCGGCTGCCGGAACCCTTCAACAAAGGCGCCAGCTTTTTTGATGTCATCCGCAAACAAGATGTTATCGTCCACCATCCTTACGATTCTTTTTCGCCGGTCGAGGACTTTTTCAAACGCGCCTCGCGCGATCCGGATGTGCTGGCCATCAAGACGACGCTCTATCGCGTCGGTTCCAATTCGCCGGTTGTCAACGCGCTGATGGACGCCCGCGACAACGAAAAGCAAGTGACCGTCTTGGTGGAGCTCAAAGCGCGCTTTGATGAAGAGAACAACCTGGAGTGGGTCACCGCGCTGGGGGAGAAAGGCGTGCACGTGATCTATGGCGTGGAAGAGCTTCCCGTCAAGACGCACGCCAAGATCTCCTTGGTCATCCGCCGCGAGCGCGATGGCTTGCGCCGCTATGTGCATCTGGGCACGGGCAATTACAACGCCGCGACCGCGCGCCTTTATTCCGACATCGGCTTGTTTACCTGCGACGAACAGATCGCCGACGATGCCTCGCGGCTCTTCAACCGCTTGACCGGCTACGCGCCGGAGACCGCCTACAGCCGCTTGCTGGTGGCGCCCGAATACTTGCATGAGGCTTTGGTCGCGCTCATCGACAACGAAATTGACGCGGCGCGTCGCGGCCAAGAAGCCCGCTTGATCTTCAAGATGAACCAACTGGAAGAAGATCAGATGATTGAAAAGCTCTACGAAGCCTCGCAAGCCGGCGTCAAAGTGGACCTGATCGTCCGCGGACTCTGCTGTTTGCGCGCGGGCATCCCGGGTTTGAGCGAGAACATCACTGTCAAGAGCATCGTGGGCAGGTATCTGGAACACAGCCGCATCTATTATTTCCGCAACGCGCCCGAGCGTCAGCAGCTCTATCTTGGCAGCGCCGACTTAATGCGGCGCAATTTGCTCAACCGGGTGGAGGTCGTCTTCCCCATTCTTGATCCGCGCATTCAGTGGCGGGTCCTGCGCATCTTGCAGACCGATCTTGAAGACATCAAGAATTCCTGGCTGCTGAAGCATGACGGGCGCTATCAGCGTCTTTGGGACACGGAAGATATGAGCGCCTTCGATTCCCATGTTCAATACATGAAAAACAGCTATGGGCTCTGCGGCACACCGGATTAAGCGCTCTTATTCCGGCGCCGCGCGGATGAGCAGCGCTTGCCCGACAGTGAGCATGTCCCCGGTGCCAGATAATTGATTCAGCGCGATGATTTCTCGCTGGCTCGCGCGGTAGGCGATGGCGATCGCGCTGAGCGTGTCGCCCGCTCCCACGCTGTGAATGATAGAGCCATCGGGCTGTGCGGACTGGGGGCGAACCATCGGCGCCATCTTAACTTCCGCGGCCGTCTCTTCGCTTGCTTGCTCCGCGGTATCAGTTGCTGGGGCGACGGCGCATTCAGGTGCCGGCGGCCCGCCAAAGGTGTCGACTGTCCCGAAGACACGGCCGTCCAGGGAGTTGTCCAGCACGACATTGTGGACTTTTCCTTCGGCTGTCGGTCCTTTGGAGAAGACGATGTAGCGGCGCGCTACCTTTAACTCTTCGCGGTAATTCGGATCTTGGGAGAAGATTTGGAGCAGCTCGTCAGGCAATCCCACGCGCACGGCGGCGCGGCCGTCTTCCGAACAAGCCACAATGCCCGCCGCCGCTTCTACCTGCGCTTGCGTCAGCCCAAACAAGAAAATGCCATCGCTGTCGGGTCGCACGCGCCATACCGTCGCGATGGGCGGCTGTCTTTTCGGGCGGCAGATGACGCCGATCGCGCCCAAGGGCAGATCGCAGTTGCTCAAGTCCCTTTGCGACCCGATGATGCTGGGGTGAAAGCGCGGTCTCTCGGCAGGTCTCTTAGGTTTGTCGGGCTGGGACGGCGGGCTGACGGGATCGGTGATTACATCGTCGCAGTCGGGGTCGCGGTTGTCGGTGATGGCGCCGCCTGAGTTCTCGAAGATATAAATGTCTTCGCTGTTGTTCTCGAAATGGATGCATCCGTTCAACTCGATGATGGAACCAAAGGTCACCAACGCGCCCCGCCCCCCAGTATTATCACGGAAGGTGACATCAGTAAAGTTGGTAAATCCGTTTTCATAGGGGTTGTGGGCAAGTACGACCGAGAAAACTATGGTGGTGCTATTGCCCTCGAACAGGGCGTTGCTAAAGCGGGCTTCGCCTAAATTATACATAAAGCCATTGTCAGTATCGGTCACTCGGATGCGGCCCGCGCGGAAATCGCCCCAATGCAAAAAGCGAATTCCCTCCAGCGCGACATTCTGCAGCAGCAAACTGCTGGTGGCGGCGGTTTTAAAGCTGTAACCGCTGCGGCTGGTTCTGATCGCGCGCCCATTGCCAATCACGCGGATATCAACATGCTCCGAGATAAAGTAGACGCCGGTCAACTTGCAGTCCGCGCTTAATCTATAGGTGGCGGAGGCATCCAGATTGCCGGCGGCCGGGAAGCCGCAGGCCATCAACTGCGGCGCTGGGATGGCGGCTTGGTGGCCATTGCCAATGCTTCCGGTGCAGGGTCCGGTACTGTTGTCGGTCCAGGTTCCGCCAAATCCATCATAGATGTCATAAGGCACATTCCCGGATAAGGTCAAACAGCCCTCCGTGGTGAGCGTCGACCCGGACAGCAGCGTGACAGCGCCGTTTGCGCGTTCGTTGTTGCGGAATACGACATCCGTCAGAGTGTGGCTGGAGTTTTTTCGAGCTTGCAGCGCGCTGCTATGCCGCCCTAATAAGCTCAAGGCGCCGTGATAATTCGAGGTGAAGAGCACATTGTTCAAGTTAGTTTGATCGGCGCTAATGGCGGGACCTCGATAGCCGGAGGTGAGTGTGACCCGGTTGGCATTGACCGAGCCAGCAGAGACTATATGAGTGCGCTCGATGTTGCCGCCATAAATGGTGACATCATTCAAATTCAAGACGGCCTTTGGTCCAAGAAAGAATGTAAAACTGCCGCCGCTGATGCGATAGCCGCCGCCATTGATCGTGACGGCAATCGGCGGGTCCCCCATTGGCGCGGTGGCGATATTGATCTGACTCGTTAGTTCGCAATTCGCGCTGAGCGTATATGTCACCGTCTGAAAAATGACTCCCCCCGCCGGCATGCCGCAAGCTGTAACGGGCAGATTAGTCTGCGCGAGAGCGGACGCAATGGCGAAACAGGCGAGCAGCGCCAATAACATGAATAGTTTGGTCGACATCAAGACTTGCTCGTTCATATTTTCAACCTGTTGAATTGCTTTGTTTCAGGCAGCCTGCCGCAATCAATTGTCAAAGCGGGTAATGTATCACTGATGTCAAAAGCGGGCAATCGTTAAACTAAATAGCAAACTAGGATATGGGGCGCTGAGGACATGACAGGTTTGAACTAACGATGTGTGGCGGCAACGGGTCAGCCAAGGCTGACCCCTACAGGTATTCTTTATGTCTGGAAACTGTAGGGGCGACCCTTGGGTCGCCCAAAGTCGCCACAAAATTTATAGGTTTTGCGGCGAAACCGCACCTGATGACAAGGTGCCCCCTCTTCAAGCAGGTATGGGGCGGATCCTCCGCCCCTTGCGCTTTAGCGATTGCTGGGGAAGCGATACTCCACGGTATAGCTGACGGCGGCTTGCTCGCCCGGCGCGATCTGCACACGGAACTCGATGGTCGAGGCGTCCCGCTTCTCGTAGGGCTGCGAACTGTCGACGATTTGCCAATCGCTCCAGCGGTAGAGCCGTTCCGGTACGCGGATTTCCACCGC
This sequence comes from Aggregatilineales bacterium, assembly GCA_963663445.2. Taxonomy (GTDB): domain Bacteria; phylum Chloroflexota; class Anaerolineae; order Aggregatilineales; family Phototrophicaceae; genus UBA6055. The sequence continues at coordinate 349,704 of CAXXTM010000002.1, forward strand.
TTCAGCGTCTTTGCGGTTGCGCAGTTGGATTTCAAAACTCTCCTGGGCAATATCACGCGACAGCATGCGATAATCGCTCTGCGCGCGTTCGCCGACCAGGTCAAATGTTTTGCCCAGCGGGAATTGCACAGCTTCGCCTTCGGGGCTGTGTTCGATGCGGTTCTCGCCGATGAGCAGGCTGGCGCCGTCGATGTCTTGCTGATAGACGCGGATGCGCCCGGCCGGCAGGTCGGAGCCTAAGCCGCTTTCCGCGCCCGTGTTGAATTCCAGATAAGCCAGCACATCGTCGCTGTCGTCGACGCCATAACCTTCCGGATAGTCAACCGGCGCATAATATGCGCCAAATTGCGGCGATTTGTCGAAGACGTAATAGGTATGCGCGGCGATGCCGGCCCCGCTGACGAATTCGATCTGTTTGGTTTCGTTGTTGTTGATGGTCACGGCGCGCTCAATTTCGTAGAGCTGATATTCGAAGAGACCTCGCTGTTCGACTCCGCCGCCGCCCCTGCCCGCCAGGTCCATATCCATCGCCATCATGCGGCTTTCTTGGAGCTCGGGCGGCTCTATGCGGTTGAGATCCCCGGCCACCAGCTTGAGCCGGGCGTCGGCGAAGGCGCGCCCACTGTGATTGTTCAGCGTTACCCAGCCTTTCAGATCGAGACTGGATTGATCGCTGGCCAAGAGCAGATTGTAATCGGCGCTCCAATTCAAGCCGCCGGCCAGATAGCTCAGTTCGATGTCTTGTTCGCCCGCTGTGGCGCTGCGCAAAAGCCATTTTAATGTCGGGCGGGTGATCAGCGCCTCGGGCAATGCCGGCAAGCGAATGTCGCGGGCATTATCCAGGCGCACGACGATGATTTCGCCGGACTCCGCGCGCAGGATGGCTTCGCTGTCGCGCCCGCTTAGGAGCTCGCCGCTGTAGAGCGTGCCGTCGGCGGCCGTGATGCTGATGGTTTCTTCGAGATAACGCGACATCAGCGCCGAGCTATTAACCAAATCGTAGCTGTAATTCTGCTCCAGGACGATTAGGCTGTCGGGGTCGCTGCGCGAATGCAAGGTTACGGATGTGGGATCGATGGTGGCGGCGACATCGCGCAAGTTGACGCTGTTGAGGCCCCGGTCGAGCGTCAGACGCCGTTGGTCGCGGATGAGCGCAGTACCTTCGTTGTAGACGGTGACGGCGATGCTTTGGCTTGTTTCTTGCGCGGACGCGGCGAACAGGCTGCCAAGCAGCAGTGCCGCGGCCAGGGCGATCTTGAATCGTCGCATCATGTGCATCCTTAGATCTTCAGAGCTTGCGTGTAGGTATTGACGTTGATGATGTACTCGCCGGGCGCGAAGTCGTCTTCCAGGTCAATCGTAGCCTGATAGGGTCGGAGTATCATCGGGCAAAGCATATCAGCTGGCACCTCGCGGTAAACCTCGACCGTGACGGTGTTGCCCCGGCGGGCTTGGCTGACGAGAACCGGCAGGTCGCAGCCGTCCGGGTGCTCGCCTTTTACATCGAGGCTGACCTGCGCCGAGTCGGTTTTTTCGATCTTGACCGTCACGTTGAGGATATTGGTCAAGACTTTGTCGATAGGGTTCATTTGCGGCATCTCCAGTTCATTGATAGGAATCGCGTTCAACTTGAATAACGTATCTGACAGCGCATTCGTCGCAGGAAAAGTTACTTTTTCATCAACGGGGACAAGCCGGTCCGGGCAGGCGGTATCCGCGGCGATGGCGTTGAAGGCGCCCAAGGCGACGCTATCGGTAAAAGCCCGCAGGGAATACAGCTCGGGCAGATCGCAGCCGACCGCTTGCGCCCCGCGGATGCGCAATTCGTACTGTTCGGATAGTTCGGGGCTGCCCAGCAAAGCCGCTTGCTCAATCTGCAGCGGCAGCAGCTCCCGCGCTTCAAACAAGGGAGGTCCATTGGCTCTTCCAACGGGATAAACAATCGCCCAGACTTGGCTGTTGATAATCAAGTAGGGCGGCTGCCCGGCTAGCAATGCGCCAGTCAGCGGCAGCCGCCTGTCGAAGAAGGCTTCGTCGCCGTCGCAATTGGCTGTGGAGGGGATCTCGCGATAGAGTTGGATGTCGATATTTTGCGGATAACGGGCGATCTCGACATGCAACTCGAGCGCGCAGGCGTCGCCGTGCCTGCCCTTGACCCACAAGTTCCATGCTTGTCCGTTGTTTTTGTCCGCGTCCGCGTCCGCTGGCGCTGCGCTCACGCTGTCGATGGCGGACCAGACGCGATAGGTGGATAGATCTTTGTTTTGTACGACGACGGACAATCCGATGACCACCAGCGCAAAGCCGAGCGCGAGATAGACTTTGAGCATGTGTCCTCCTATGCTGTCACGAGCCTCATGTATCGAAGCCGCCTAAGCGCCCAAGGGCGCGCGCGAGCGCTTTTCCTTCAGCCTCTATCAGCCTCTATATGACTGCCTGCCAAATGCCCTCTGCGCTCTGCCACAGCTTCAGCGTTTCTTCGTCGTCCTCCCAGTCGCGCGGATGGGGGATCGTCGCCAGATAGAACTTTGCGTCGGTGCCCCCGCCGCAGTGTTCCAGGGTCTTGAGAAAACTGTCCGGCTCAGCCGTGGGCGAGGCTGCGATGACGAGCTTGTTGCCCGCCGCCCCGCAGCGCAGCCGGTTCATGGCGTAAACGACCTGCCGCCAGTCCTGCGACAAGTCGATTTCGATTTGCCACAGCGCTTCTGTCACGATATAAAACGGCTCGGTTTTGCGCTGCGCGGAACTTGCGGCGGCGACGCGGCAGACTTCAATGTCGAAGAGCAATTGCTCGCTCCCGAAGTCGGCGCGGTTGCCGCGTCCGTAGGCGGAGAAAACACGGAATTCTTCGTCCGCGAAACTGGTCCCGAATTGCGTCGCCAGGCTCTTGACGAAGGCGCGTTCGCGCGCCCGCGCCAACGACCCCGGCGATGTGCCCATCACCAGTGCCTTTAGCGACTTGTGGTAGCTGTCGCGGAGGATGTCCTGTATGCGCATCATTCAATTATACTCGTATAATTGAGGGTAAATGCGGCATATTACGCGCTACAATTCGCTTATAGCCATTTTGCATTCATAAAGAACGATAGCTTGAAAGAAATTCCGACAAAAGATTACCAATTGCTGCCGGCGCTTGTATCGCCAGCCGGCTATATCTGCTTGATACGCGATGAGGAGTATCAAGACAGGTACGCCATCATCCGCGTCCAAAACCCCGGCGAAATAGACGCTTTCCGCGAAAAACTTGTCTTCAATACGAAGATTGAGAAGATTTTCGGGCTGACGCATGGCGTTGCGCGGGTCGAGCGGATGCTGCTCCAGCGCTATGCTGACGGCGATGACTGGTTCACGCTAAGCCCTGCGCAGTTGCGGGAATTCGGCGGCTTGACGCGCCAGCCGAATCATAGACCTCAGCCGCCGATGAATCCCCCAAACTCAAGGCGCGCATGGCGCAGCTTGGCGACGCTAGTATTAGTTGGTCTGATTGCAATTGTCGCTTTGTCCATTGCGCAGGACTCCAACGGTGTCATCGGCAGCATCATTGAATGGAATCCAGCGCCATCCGCCACAGCGAACAAGAAGCCGTCCGCAACCCCCGTTCCGCCTACTGCCACGGCGACCAAGAGGCCGTCCGCAACCCCCGCTCCGCCATCCGCCACAGCGACCAAGAGGCCGTCCGCAACCCCGTCCGCAAGCCCCGTTCCGCCTACCGCGACATCCACCATGGCGCCCTCCGAGACATCAAGCCCGACGCCGACGCAAAGCCCCGAACCCAGCGCGACATCGACGCAAAAGCCAGCGCCAAGTTCGACTCCGACGGCAACGCGGCAAATCATGTTCGTGAAGACCCGCAATAATCTCGGCGCCAACGCGCGCGACTGCCCGCGCAGAACTTGCGCGATTATCGTTACCTTGCGGCCTGATGTGGAGATCCAGGCTCTTGGACAGGTTGAGGGCGAAGAAGTCTATGGCAGCGCGACCTGGATTCAGTTTGAATACAAGGGCGAAACCGCCTATATTCACAGCGAACTGGTTGAGCCAAAGGGCGGCTAGCGTCTGCTTTATGGAAACCCTGTGTCATGTCGCGTTTGGGCTATAAAATAAGCGCGGTGCGAAGCATGTAAAGACGAGAGCGAGAGACGCTTGACCTTGAAGGAGCATCGCTTGCGCAGCCTGCCGCCTAGCAGTTGCCAGGACCTGGCAAAACTGGAAATGCCAGCCAGTTACGTTTGCGTCGTACGCGACGTCGACAGCGATTGCTACCGCATAGACGCGACTCGAGATCTACCCGGCTTCATCGAAAGCCTGTTGGCTGAGCGAGCTGGCGACTTTGGCATCGAGTTGCTCGCCATTGTCCAGACCAGTGATCTGGAGGCTTTTGCGGACCTTCTGCGTGAGCGCTATGACGCTGCGCTCGGCGGCGAATGGATGAGTCTGGACGACTATCAAATGCGCGAATTGCGCGGCTCTATCTTGCAGATCAACACTTTTCACAGTCAATATCTCAGGTCGCAAGGGCATCATCAGGCGCGGGCAAGCGCTGGCGCAAAAGTGGATGCGGCCAAACGGTCGAGCGTCGAAACAAGCGCAACGAGCCAAGTCAAGCTGGAAGAACTGCTTTCAAATAGTGTTGACGCCACCAAGCAAGCCCGCCCTCAAGCCCGGCGTCCCATTCAAACGCGATATGAATTGTGGAACCAGGAAATACCCTCCGAGCGCGGCAGTACCCGTCAACGGATTGATAACAAGATCACCGACTTTATGGTGAATCACCCCGGGCTTGTCATCGCCATCATCCTGCTTATCGCGCTCATCATGTGGTTCACGCTTGAATCAACTTGGCAGTATCAATATATCATCCGCTAAGCTAAGCCAAAATCTAGCGCGAAAGCACAAGGGCTACAAAGTTCTTGCGGCGCTTTAAACGCGAAGCGCTGAAATTGCAGGTCGCGGTCTCGTAATCGAATCAGTTCGCTTAGAAATCCAGGGTCAAGCTGATGGGGCAATGGTCGCTGCCCATGACATCGGCGTGGATCTCCGCCGTAATCATCTTGTCCAGCAGGTCGGGCGAAATGAAAAAATAGTCGATGCGCCAGCCGACATTCTTCGCCCGCGCCCCGCTGCGCATAGACCACCAGGAATAGGCGCCTTCCTGCTCCGGATTCAGGTGGCGGTAAGTATCGATGTAACCTTGCTCCAGCACCTTGTCCATCCAGTCGCGCTCTTCGCGCAGGAAGCCCGAATATTTGGCGTTCGGCTTGGGATGCGTCAGGTCGATCTCGTTATGCGCGGTGTTGATATCGCCGCAAAACGCCACCGGCTTGCCCTGCGCCCGCAAGCGATCCGCATAATCGAGGAAGGCTTCTTTGTATTCCATTTTGTAACGCAGTCGCTCCGCGCTGGCTTTGCCATTCGGCAGGTAGGTGCTCATCAAAGTAAAATCACCATAGTCGGCGATAATCGTCCGACCTTCGCTATCAAACTTCTCGATGCCCAAGCCCAGCTTGATGTCCGCGGGTTCCTTTTTGCTGAATAAGCCGACGCCGCTGTAGCCCTTCTTTTCGGCGCTGACCCAGCAGCTATGATAACCTTCTGGCTGCCGCAGCTCGGCGTCGAGCTGCTCGGGACGGGCTTTGGTTTCCTGAATGGTCAAGACGTCCGGCTGCGCCGCCCTAAACCAATCCAGAAAACCTTTGCGCTGCGCGGCGCGTATCCCATTGACATTCCATGAATAGAGTTTCATGCGATACTCCAAAGATTATTTTGTGATGTGATGCCGATATTATAGACTTATAGCGACAGGCGAGTAAGACGCAATCGAGATCGTCCAATTTGGGAAACGAATACCTATGCTAAGAATAAACGAAAAACGCTTTCTGGCTGATTTGCGCGAACTGTCGCTGATTGGCGCGACCGCTGCGGGAGGTGTCTCGCGCCCAGCCTTGACAGTCCATGATATCGAGGCGCGGCAATGGTATCGCGACAAAATCGCCGCAGCCGAACTCGACTTCTCGGTGGACGGGGCGGGCAATCAATCGGCGATATTGTGGAGCGATCCGCCGAGCGACAAGCGCATATTGGCTGGTTCCCATCTGGATAGCGTGCCCGATGGCGGGACTTATGACGGCGCGCTGGGTCTTTTGGCCGCCTTCGAGGGGCTGCGCGCGCTGAAGGATCATGGCATACAGCCGAAAGTCACGCTGGAGGCGGTCAACTACACCGACGAAGAAGGCGCTATTATGGGCTTGATGGGCAGCCGCGCCCTGGTCGGACAGCTCAAGACGGCCGACCTGGAGCGGACGAAGCTGAGCCCGGAAGAGCTGACGGCGCGGCTGGACGCGGCGAGCCTCTCGCGGGAGTCGCTGTTGGGGGCGCGCCGGGACGACGTGCTGGCTTGGCTTGAATTGCATATCGAGCAAGGCACGCGCTTGGAAGAAGCGGGCATCGACATCGGCGTGGTCGATGCCATCGTCGGGATCCGCTCGCTGCATGTGAGCTTGTATGGCGAGGCGGCGCACGCCGGTACCAAGCCCATGCGCCAGCGGCAAGACGCGCTCTGGGGGGCGGCTGCTTTTGCGCTGCGCGCGCGTCAACATGTCATGGACAACTATAGTCCGGGCGTCTGCAATATCGGCATGATCGACGCCAAGCCCGGCGCCTTTAACATCGTCCCGGGGCAGGTTGATTTGGCGCTGGAATTCCGTCACGGTTCGGCAGAAGAAATGGATGCCATGGCTGAGGATCTGCTAGGCTTGCTCGACGAATGCGCCCGAGAATTTGGATTGCGCTCATCGTTCGAAGAGACGCCAGCTGTCCATCCCGCGCGGATGAGCGAGACAGTCATGTCCGCGATTGAACGGGGCGCCGCCGCGCTGGGCTTGTCCCATCGCCGCATGTTAAGTTTCGCCGGTCACGATACACAGTCGCTGGCGCGGGTCTGTCCCGCGGCAATGTTTTTTGTGCCGTCGGCGCGCGGCATCAGCCATAATCCAAGGGAGTTCACCAGCGCTGCCGATTGCGTCAATGGCGCGAATCTGATGCTTCAGACATTGATTGGACTGAGCGGATTGGGCGGATAGGGTGGATTAGATTGAGCGAAACCCTCGGCTAGGCGCCGGTTGGCGCCCAGATATTCTTAACCTGTATTGATTCCTGCATGAACTCGGCGCCAGCGCCTTGATCCGGATCGAACCAATCACGCTCGACGCCATAGTTGACCCAGGTTCGCTTCATATTCGCCGCCGAGCGCGCTTCGACCTGGCGGCTGCCCTCGGCGCTGCCGAAGTACCACAGGCTGTCGACGTCATCATGCTCGACCAAGGTCTTCACGAGATGGTCGCGCTCGCCGGTGACGATGTTGACCACGCCGGCCGGCAAATCGGATGTATCAAAAACTTGATAGAGATCGGTGGCGCTCAGCGGATAGATCGGCGAGGGCAGGCAGACGACGGTATTGCCGCGCGAGATCGCCGGCGCCAGCAAGGACGTGAATGCTAACAGCGGGCGCGCGTCGGGACAGGCGATGCCGATGACGCCGATGGGTTCGTGAATAGCGGCTACCAAGCCGCGCAGGGTCGTCTCTTGAACAGAGCCGCCCGACTTGTCCGCGAAAGCAGCCCAGAAGAAAAAACTGTCAATCGCGGCGTCGACTTCCCGCTCCGCCAAACTTGTCTCGCACGCTGTCATCATAGTAATGCGACGGGCGAATTCGCCGCGGCGCGCCGACAAGTTTTCCGCGATGTAATACAAGATCTGCGCGCGATTGTGTGGCGCGTAATATGCCCAGTTCTTGGCTTTATGCGCGGCCTCCACGGCCGCGCGAATGTCTTTGCGGTTGCCATCGCCCGCCTGCCCGACGCGCGCGCCGGACGGCGCAAAGACTGCTCGAGTATAATTGCCATCGGGACGTTTTTGCGCGCCGCCGATGTAGAGTTTCGCTGTGCGGTCTATGGGCGAGTCGCCCTCTGCGCTATTGCCCAGGGCAGGAGGCGCTGGGGGCACATGCGCGCCCCAGTCTTCAGGAGCGTCATCCAGCTGCGGACGGGGGCGCGCCATCCAACGCGGACGCAGATAGGCGAAGAGGCCCTCCTTGCCCCCCTCGCGCCCGAAGCCGCTTTCGCGATAGCCGCCGAAACCCGCCGCGGCGTCAAACAAATTGGTACTATTGATCCAGATGCTGCCGGCTTTGATCTTGCGCGCGGCATCCAATGCCAGACTGATGTTCTCACTCCATAGCGACGCCGCCAAACCGTAGGGACTGTTGTTCGCCAACTCTATCGCTTCGCTCGGGCTGCGGAAACTCATCGCCACCAGCACCGGACCGAAGATCTCTTGCTGCGCCACTGCCGAGGCCGCTTCTACGTTTGTCAAAAGCGTCGGCGGATAGAAGCAGCCCTTGTCGGGCGATTCAATCTGCGGTTGATAGAGCTCGGCGCCATCCGCGACGCCGCGCTTGACCCAGGCGGCGATATTGTCACGTTGAATCGGATCGACGATCGCGCCAATGTCAATGCCCTTGTCCAGAGCCTCCCCCAGGCGCAGGCGCGACATACGCCGTTTCAGCTTGGCAATGAATAGATCGGCGATGTTTTCTTGCACCAGCAGGCGCGATCCAGCGCAGCAAACCTCGCCCTGATTGAAGAAAATGGCGTCGACCAAACCTTCGACCGCGCCGTCCAGATCCGCGTCGTCAAAGACAAGAAATGGCGACTTGCCGCCGAGTTCCAAGGTGAGTTTGAGGCCCGTGCCGGCGGTCGTCCGGCGAATGAGGCGCCCGACGGCTGTCGAACCTGTGAAGGCGACCTTGTCCAAATCGCTGTGCGCCACCAGCGCCGCGCCGGCTTCGTCGCCGCCTGTGACAATATTCACGACTCCTGGCGGCAAGCCGGCTTCCGCGATGACCTCGGCGAAGAGCAGGGCGGAAAGCGGCGTATACGGCGCGGGCTTGATGACCACGGTATTGCCCATGGCAATCGCTGGCGCGATCTTCCAAGCCAGCATCAAGAGCGGGAAATTCCAGGGTATCACTTGCCCGACGACGCCCAGGGACTGATAGTCACGCAATTCGCTTGTCATCAGTTGCGCCCAGCCGGCGTGATAGTAGAAATGGCGCGCCACCAAGGGGATGTCGATGTCGCGCGATTCGCGGATTGGCTTGCCATTATCGAGGCTTTCGACGACAGCCAGCAGGCGGGCGTGTTTCTGTACGTTGCGGGCGATGGCATAGACATGCCGCGCCCGCTGACGCCCGCTCAAGGCGCTCCAGCTCCGGTAAGCTGCGCGCGCGGCCGCAACGGCGTCGTCGATGTCGGCTGCGCTGGCGTCGGCGACTTGCGCCAGGGTTTCCGCGCGGGCCGGGTTGTTGACGGTGAGGGTCTCGCCTTCGGCCGGCGCGACCCAGCTGTTGTTGATGAAGAGATCGAAGCGGCGGTTGTGGCTGTCGAGCCAGGCGACGGCGGCGGCGTCGGATTCGGGCGCGGGTCCGTAGCTCATGGAGTTGAATAGTTGGGTGATTTGGGGCATGGGGTGGGGGTCCTTGCCGATATGATGGCGATAGTCCAGCTTTGTCTAAGATGGGATTCTGAAATCCAGTTCTCGTATGAAATCAAATGTATCTAAATGTCGGATGTCAAGTTTTCGGCAAACATACGGGATTTTCCTTCTATTTGGCTTCAATGTTGGCGGGGCATTCTCTTGCTTGCTTTCCAAGGTCACGACGCAACGGTTCCCATTACCAGCCAGCGCATAAGAAATGAGCATAACATCATTCCTGTCAGAGACGGGTAGACTTTCCGCGATTGTTGAAGGCTCAAGTTCATAGCCATCTTGAAGAACTCGGATCAGATGCCGGTCCGATATATTCTCAGCAAGTGACAAGTTGCTTTCGCTTGCGCTAATCCAGTCGGCGAAGTCCCAGTCTTTACTGCTGGGTGTGATCTCCTCAAAGATTTGCTGTGGGATCTTCACTGTTCCCTTTACTGCCTCGCCGGCTAGCCAGTCCCAGAAATGTGGAACTCGACCTTTCTCGTAGTAAGTCGCGTTTGCCGTAATCAGTACGTTCGCATCTAGCAGATATTGCATCAACTTCTCCGAGCGTAGTATTCTGGATCCAACAGCGGGTAAACATTTATGGCTTTGACTCCAAGAACAACGCCTGCTTTGGATGGTGTCAATTCTCCCCCGGACACATAATTCTTTGCCAACCCAATCAGACCTGGTCCAAGATTGAAACGGCGCACAGCATAATAACTGGGTCCACCTTCCTTATCGCTGCGGCTAGCTATTTCGCCTTCCTTGTTTTTTCTCCATTCAGCCGCAAATTTACCCCGCAGCGCTTGCCAGAGCGTCCGGCTTATCCCGCCTTCTCGCATTAAGTTGTAGGCTACCATCGTCCGGCTGATGCTCCTTGCTTTGGCGAAATCGCTGATTGCGGCGGCGGCATCGTCCAGGTGGAAATGCTGCAATGTCAGAAGTTCATGCAATTCGGATCTCGGCAGGAGGATCGACGCGGCGACTTCATCGCAGAATCGCTCCACATCTGCTTCTCCCCACGTGCCGGAAACGCCGCTCTTGCCCAGCCATAGATGCGCGACTTCATGCAAGGCGGTGAAACTCCAGGCGGAAACAGCGTCCTGCCGGTTGATGACGACAAAAGGCGCCAGGTCGTCGGCGAATGCAAATCCGCGAAACACTTCCACAGAAATTGTTGTGTGGTAGCTTCCCAAATCGCTTAGAAGCAGTAAGAAAATCCCTTTCTGTTCAATCCGTTCACGTAGGTATGCGAAGGCATCGCGAACTGTCCGCTTAGCGCGAAACTTTGCGAGGTCGAATTCCAACTTGTCCATGATGTCCCGAGCCACAGCTTCGACGCCGTCGGACATGGCCGCCGAACCGACGAACGAAAGCGGCTCGGCTTGGTCTTCCTCAAGCAGGTCGCGGACAATACTCTGGGTAGCCTTTGTATTGCGCAACAGGAAGTTCAAATACGCATTGCCTTTGCGATCGCTGTTCCGTTCGCGCAGCGTTCGAAAGTCTTCACCGCGGTCGTCTTTAACCGGAGGATGAGGCAAATGAAAGACTAAGGGCGGCTGGTAGTAGGCTTTCGACATCCGGATAAGCTGCGAATGACTTGGGCTGTCTTTCCCGCTCTCCAGCCTTTCGAGCTTTTCGACCGCACTGCGCTTCTTGGAGTCTTGGAAGCCAAGCTTTCTAGCTGCTTCGTCCAATTCAAGAGCAGCAGTCTTGCGCGCCCATTTGAGAATCTCTGGATTCACCGCAACCATCATAATCACCCCAATTGGTTAGAAAGATTATAGTATCCATGAAGGCAGTTGCCAACATGTATAAGCCTGTTCGCTACCTCACATCTATACACCCAAATACTACCTTTGTCACTTGATGTGTGCTACGCTGACACATTGAATTCACCGAGTAATGGAGCCACCCCAATGCCAAAACAATACGCCAGCCCGCCCGCCATGGTCATCGACCCGAAAAAGACTTACCGCGCTGTCATGGACACCAGCAAAGGCGCGATCTCAATCGAGCTCTTCGCCGACCGCGCGCCGATCACGGTCAACAATTTCGTTTTCCTCTGCCGCGATGGCTTCTATGATGACGTGATCTTCCACCGCGTGCTGGACGGATTCATGGCGCAGGGTGGCGACCCCACCGGCAGCGGACGCGGCGGACCCGGGTATCGCTGGGACGACGAGGACGCCGCCTTGCGCATCCCGCACGATGCGCCCGGCACCTTGAGCATGGCGAACGCCGGACCCAATACCAATGGCTCGCAGTTTTTCATTACTTTTATTCCGACGCCGCATCTCGATGGACGCCACGCCGTTTTCGGGCGCGTGACCGGACAAGACAGCTTGCAGGTATTAAACGCCTTGCAGCGGATTGATCCTCAACGCCCGAACCGAGCCATCGTGGCCGACAAGATCAAAAGCGTCGCGATTGAAGAACGCTAGCTGAAACGCCGCCTCAAGAAAATAATATGAAAAACTAAGGGCGGCTCGCTTGGTCGCCCATGCCGCTTCATCCCCGCGCCAGCCAAAACCTTTTCTTTCCAAATCGTTCCGACAGCCCGCAGGCCTTGCCAGCGCTGCGCGCGCTTAGGCCTATATTGACTGACAACTGAGCCTGATTTCGTTTGCTTTCGATTTGAACCCGAGTTACAATCCCGATTAGTTGCTGTATGTATATTTGATCTTGTAAACTTGGCTGCTATATCGCCTCTAGGTAGTGTTGACATTTTCAGAAAATGAGTAAAATAGTCTTATGATGAACATAAGACTAACTGATGAACAATGGACGAAAATACGGGATTCCCTGGTGCACGATCCGCGTGCGTATCTGGGCAATGAGGCGGAATGCCGCCGATTTGTCGAAGCAGTGTTATGGGTAAGTCGCACTGGCGCTCAGTGGCGCATGCTGCCAAGCGAATACGGAAAATGGAATACAGTTTACAAACGCTTTGCGCGTTGGTGTGTGAATGGGGTTTGGCAACGGATGATGGAAGCGATGGCGCATGACCCGGTTATGGAAAACGGCATAATTGACAGCACAATCGTTCGTGCTCATTCTTGTGCTGCTGGCGCCCAAAAAAAAGAGCGGGGCAAGCTCTAGGTCGCAGTCGCGGGGGCTTTAGCAGCAAGATTCATATCACGGTGGATGGTTTGGGCAATCCCTTGCGCTTTTGCTTGAGCCCGGGTCAGTCTCATGACATAACAGAGGCGCAAAACTTGATTGAAGGCTTTGACTTTGAGCGGATTATCGCTGATCGAGCTTATGCGGCTGGACATTTTGTGGATCGCTTGCTTGAGAAAGGCATAGAAGTGGTGATCCCACCGCATCAGAGCAGCAAAGAGCAACGCGACTACGATAAATGGTGGTATCGTGAGCGGCATCTGGTGGAATGTTTCATCAACAAAATCAAGCGTTTCCGCCGCGTCTTTTCCCGATTTGAGAAACTCGATACATCGTATCTCGGTTTTCTACACTTTGTCAGCACACTGATATGGCTACGATAGAATGTCAACACTACCTAGTACCCGCAAACGAGGTCGCTCGGGCAATTATTTCACCGCCGTAAATACATCGAAAGGTTTCCAAATTGTTATCCAATGCAGTCGATGCAGTCGCAGATATTTCCTTCGAGTCCTTTAGAGAACTCGCTCAAGGCAAGAAAGTGGTGCTGCTTTAATCCTTGGGCGAACTTTAGAAACGTCTTCTTGAGTTATTTTCTGAACGATGTCGGCGGAGGGCTGCTGTATCATCGCATCCCGGGCGAAGCCGACAATTTGCAGGTTTGGGTGCGTGGCTTGCTCGAAGAATTGCAGTTGGAATTGGCGGGATTTGGCGGGCAGCTCTCTGCTGCGCTGGGCGGAGGCTCCGCAGAAGAAATGGGGGCGGCATTGGCGGCCGATTTCGGGCAGATCGAGTTGCAGCGCGCGGTGCTTTTTCTTGATGAGCTTGATCGAGCGCCACAAGACGCGGACTTCCGCGCCTTTATGACCGCTCTCGTCGACAACTTGCCGGCGAACATACAGTTGGCGCTTAACTCCCGCTTGCTGACTTATGAGCCCTGGATCAACTGGGTCAACAGCGATCAGGCTGTGGTCTTGGGCACAGCGCATCGTTCAAATAATCTGATGTTCACCAAAGAAGCGGCGCTCAAACCCCAGTTGGAAGTGCTTGCCTTTGGCATCGGTCACGCTTATGCCAACGGGCGGGAAATCCAAAGCTGGGACGGCGCCCTGCCACGGAATCTATTCTTTTATTTCATGGACAATCCCTTGGCCACGCGTGACCAGATATTCGAAATTTTCTGGCCCAAGCTGTCAAAAAAAGACGCGACGAATGTATTTCATGTGACCAAGCGTAAAATAACTGAACGTATCTCCATGCAGGTCGACGATGAGGAGAATTATGAACTCACGACCTATTCCGCCGGTTTCTATGTGCCCAGCGACAAGATCGCGCGTCACTACGATGTCGCCGATTTTGAGCAAGCCATAGCTGGCGCACTGCGCTCCGACAACCCGCGCGAGCAAGAAGTGTTATTCAGACACGCGCTAGACATCTACAAAGCGCCGTTCTTGCATACGGTCAAGCTGGCTTGGGTAGCGGCGAGGCGGAAACAGCTTCAGGCAATGGTCGACAAAGCCTTAATTGGCTTGGCCAACCTGCACGCCGGGCGGGGAGAATGGGAGCGCGCCCTCGGTTCCTATGTCAAAGTGCTGCGAGAAGAGCCGCAGCGTGAAGACATCCACCGGAAAGTTATACAGATGTACGTCAATATGGGTCGGGCTGACGATGCGCGCCAGCAGTACACGTTGCTGGAGCGCACGCTTAAAAGAGGACTCGGTATTGCGCCTTCGGACGAAACGCAGGCGCTAATTCGCGCGCTTGAACGATAGTCGCGCTTCGCGCGCATTCCTGTTCCGCGATTGCCCTGCTATCCGTCCTTAATGAATCGCCAAATTATTTTCATTCTGATATACTGATACCGTCGAATAAAACAGGTTTCATACTAGGGAACGTTGATGTTGCCCAGTCAATTGCCGGATTTGCCGTCACATTCTTCCGAAAATCCCCCAGAAACCAAGTCTTCCGCGGAACAGCATGGACTGCTGCTGGCCGCGCTTGTCATGGCGGTTGTTGGCTGGGGCGGTTTGCTGCAGTTGGTAGCCACGACGCGTCCCCGCATTGGCGGCGAACTATGGCTGTTTTTTATTTTGCTGCAAATTGCCATTACCGGAACAGCGCTTCCAGTTCTGCGTTTCCTCAGCCTGCGCTTCACCTCGGTCAATGACGATCCACTGCCGGCCAGCGTCGTTGTGCGGCGGAGCGTTTGGGCTGGAATACTGGTTGTCGGCAGCGCCTGGCTATTGATCCCGCGCGCTTTGTCACCTGCTTATGTCTTGGTCCTGGTATTGATTCTCCTGGTTATCGAGATCTTCCTCCGCAACCGAGAATTGGCGCATGAACGATAAGCGGGATCGGCTGCGCGCGCTGCCATCCGTCGATCGACTACTGTCGCATAACCGTGTCCAACAATTGATCAAAGAATATAGCCACCGTTTGGTGCTTGAGGCCATCCGCGCCGACCTGGCTTCGGCGCGCCGGAGCCTGCTTGCCGAGCGGAACTACGAGATCTCGGCATCCGCGGTCTTGGAGCGGATTACCCAGGCTTTGCGAACCAGTTTTCAGCCGAGCCTGCTGCCCGTCATCAATGCGACCGGCGTCATAATCCACACGAATTTGGGGCGCGCCCCTTTGTCAAAGGCGGCTCAGGCGGCAATGGCCGCTGTCGCCGGCGCCTATAATACGCTGGAATACGACCTGGAAGCGGGCGAGCGCGGCAGCCGCCAAGTTCACGCCGCGAATCTGCTGCGCGGCTTGACCGGTGCCGAAGATGCGATTGCGCTCAACAACAATGCCGCCGCGCTGATTCTGATCTTGAGCGCGCTCGCGCGTGATCGGGAAGTGATAATATCACGCGGTCAGTTGGTTGAAATCGGCGGCGGGTTCCGTATTCCAGCCATTATGCGGGAAAGCGGCGCGACCTTGGTTGAAGTGGGTACAACCAACCGCACGCGCATTGAAGACTATGAAGCGGCTGTGACCGAGCAAACAGCCATGCTGCTGCGCGTTCATGCCTCGAACTTTCGCCAGCTCGGTTTCGTTGCACAACCCACTTTAGACCAATTGACCGCATGCGCCCGCCAGCATGGCTTGCTGGCGGTTGACGACCTGGGCAGCGGCACGCTCATCAATACCAGTAAATTCGGATTGGCATACGAGCCGACAATACAAGACAGCCTTGCGGCTGGCTTTGATCTGATCTGTTTTAGCGGGGACAAATTGCTGGGTGGACCGCAGGCGGGGATTATTGTCGGCAAGGCGGAATTGGTCGCCCGGCTCAAGCGTCACCCGCTTGCCCGCGCGCTGCGCGTCGACAAACTGACCTATGCCGCGCTCATCGCGACCTTGCGGCACTATCTTCGCGGCGAGGCTTTGCAACATGTGCCAATTTGGCGCATGATCGCGCGGCCGCTCGCTGAAATCGAGCGGACCGCCGAGCGCTGGCGCGCGCAAGTCGGGGGGGAGGTTCTTGCTGGTCGCTCGACTGTGGGCGGCGGCAGTTTGCCCGGTAGCGATCTTCCCACGCGTCTCCTGGCGATTCGAGCTGCCTCCCCGGCTCGTTTTACCGCCCGGCTCCGGCAAGCGGATCCACCGGTGATAGCCCGCGTTGCGAATAGTCAGGCGCTGCTGGATCCGCGCACGGTTTTACCCGAGCAGGAGGCGGACTTGCTGCGCGTCTTGTCTGCGCTTGCCGATGATGAAGACATTGGTGATAGCATTGGTGAAAACAAAGGTGAATACAATTGATAAGGGATGGCTGTCATGAAGTCTGATTTGGACCGCTTGATGCGGGAGCGCGACATGGACGCCTTTGTCGTCACGGGCGGCGAAGAATTCAACGCGATTCGCTTCTACCTGAGCAATGGCGCGCATATCACCCACGGCTCGATCTTCAAATCGCGGGACCGCGAGCCGCTGCTCGTTTGCAGCCGTATGGAATTGGAAGAAGCGCAAAAGAGCGGCTTGCAGGTGCGGACAGATGCCGAGCTAGGCTTTCACGAGCAGCTTGAGGCGGCTGACTGGGATCCCTTCCAGGCAACCGCCCTGTTCTGGAAGGACATATTCTTGTCCATGGGCTTGCAAAGCGGGCGCGTCGGCCTGTATGGCGCTTGGCAGATCAACAAGACAATCAGGCTGCAAGAGGCGCTGCGCGAATGCCTTCCCGAATATGAATTCCTGGCGGAAGGGAAAAATACGCTCTTTGAAGAAGCGATGCTGACCAAAGATCAGCAAGAGATCGACCGGCTTAAATCCGTGGCGGAACGCGCCAATGCGGCCATGGAAATCGCTTGGGATTATATCGCCGGGCTGGATGTCGCAGGCGAGTTCCTCTACGACGAAGGGGACCAGCAAGTGACCATCGGCGATATCAAAAGCCTAGTGCGGCGCGAACTGATGGCACGCGGTTTGGAAGACACCAACATGATTTTCGCGCAGGGCCGGGATGCCGGTTTTCCACATAGCCGTGGCGAAGCGGACATGCCATTGCAAATCGGAAAAGCCATCGTCTTTGATTTGTTCCCGCGCGAGCAGGGGGGCGGCTACCACCACGATATGACGCGGACCTGGTGTATCGGCTATGCCCCGCCCGAGGTGCAAGCGGCTTATGATACTGTCATGGAAGCATTTGACATTTCAGTCGAAGCCTACGGATTGAACAAGCCAACCCATCTGATGCAAGAAGCGGTATTGGATCATTATGAAGACAAGGGACATGCCACGATTCGCACTGATCCCCGCGCGATGGCAGGCTATATCCATACGCTGGGCCACGGCGTCGGCATCGACATTCACGAGCGACCTTCGATCAGCCACACCAGACAGGACGATGTCTTCCAGGTCGGGAATGTCTTGACCATTGAACCCGGGCTGTATTATCCTGACCGCGGTTTTGGACTGCGGGTGGAAGACCTCTTTGTCGTCGACGAGAACGGCGCATTGGTCTCCTTGACGCCCTTTCGCAAAGATTTGGTGATTCCGCTTAGCAAGGGACTATAAGCAAGAGACCAGTCGAAGAGTAGGTTGCGAGGAAATCATGGCTTCGACACAGATTCGCGTCGCCATTATCGGCTCGGGCCCATCGGGCTTTTACGCTGCGGATCATCTGCTCAAACAGCGCGATGCCCATATTTTCGTCGATATGTACGAAAGGCTGCCCACGCCCTTTGGCTTGGTGCGCGGCGGCGTCGCGCCCGACCACGCCAAGATCAAGTCGGTCACAAAACTCTATAGCCGCATCGCCAAGCACGAGCGATTCAGTTTCTTCGGCAATATCGAATTCGGCACAGATCTAAGCAGACGGGATCTCGGCCAGCATTATCAAGGCATCATCTATGCGGTGGGCGCGCAGACCGACAAAAAGCTGGGGATCCCCGGTGAAGATCTGCGCAACAGCTTCGCCGCGACAGAATTCGTCGGTTGGTATAATGGCCATCCAGACTATCACGCTTATGACTTCGATTTGACCGGTATCAAACGCGTCGCCGTCATCGGCGTGGGCAATGTCGCCATGGATGTCGCGCGGATATTGGCGCGCACGAGCGAAGAACTCTATGAAACGGACATCGCCGACTACGCGCTCAAGTCTTTGCGAAACAGCCAGGTAGAAGAGATTATTGTGCTCGGGCGGCGCGGTCCAGCGCAGGCGGCATTCAGCAATCCGGAAATAAAGGAATTGGGGGAAATGGCGGATGCGGACATCGTCGTTTCGCTGGAAGAGGCGACCTTGGACCAGCTCAGCGCCGCGGCATTAAAAGCCAGCGGCGACCGCGCGGCCGCGCGCAATGTGAAAATTTTGCGCGCCTATGCCGCTCGCAAGCCGCGCGGTCGCTCTCGGCGGATCCACATGCGCTTTTTGGTATCGCCAGTGGCTTTGCTCGGCAGGGACAAAGTAGAGGCGATACGCATTGTCCGCAATGAACTTTATCTGGACGAACACGGCGCCTTGCGCCCCCGGGCGACAGCGCGCCAGGAAACCCTGCCGGTCGATATGGTCTTTCGCTCGGTCGGCTATCGCGGCGTCCGGCTGCCAGACGTCCCTTTCTATGATCGCTGGGGCACAATCCCCAATGATCAGGGCCGAGTGTTGACAAGGCATGAAGGCGGAGAACGCTTGGTCGGCAATTATGTCGTCGGCTGGATCAAGCGCGGACCCAGCGGCGTCATCGGCACCAACAAGCCGGACGCCATCGAGTCGGCGGAATGCTTCCTGCAAGACCTGCGCGCGCTGCGCGTTCTCGAACCGGTCGATACGCGCAGCGAGACCATTCACGCGCTAATTCAGTCGCGCAAACCAACATATTGCACCTTTGCTGACTGGGAAAGGCTGGACGCAATCGAGCGCCAGCGCGGCGCCGAGAGCGGCCGCAGCCGCGTGAAATTCACCACTGTCGCGGGCATGCTCGCGGCTTTAGGCAAAGGCGAAAAGCTGACCGAAGCGAAGTAAAACCAAGTAAGTGAAGAAAAAATTAGGACGCCGTAGGGGCGACATACCATGTCGCCCGAAATCAAAACGCAGCAACGTCGGGCGATCTATCAGGTCGCCCGAAATCTACAATATCCATGATTATATCGGATTTGCATTACTTCCTGGTTTACAAGGTCTTCGGAAAATACATAGCATTTTTACGAATTTACACGATTTTCTATGAATTTATGCTAAATTGCTTGACAAACTTGTTCAGACGACATACGCTTATATACAGGCAGAGAGATTTATTGAAAGCAAATTTATTGAATCCTCAACGCCCCGTTCCCGCGGGGCGTTTCCATTTCCTGCGGCTGCGATTAGACATTCTCAAGCGACGTCGATTGCGTTAATCTCTTGGCATGTCGACTTAAGCGCAAGGGAAGGCTTTTATGGACGCCAAAGGCTTCATTCTGGAGCAGATAAACCAGCAAGACGAAGAACTCTCTTTCATCGCTAAAGAAATCTGGGACCATCCGCAAGTCGCTTTGCAGGAAACCTTCGCTTCTCAACT
The DNA here is from genome assembly GCA_963663445.2 of Aggregatilineales bacterium. GTDB lineage: Bacteria > Chloroflexota > Anaerolineae > Aggregatilineales > Phototrophicaceae > UBA6055. The sequence goes on from CAXXTM010000002.1 coordinate 369,335, forward strand.
GCTGGCGGAAAAACTGGCTGGCGACGGCTTCGAGATTACCTGGGGCGCCGGCGGGATGCCGACAGCCTTTATCGCCGAGTGGGGCGAGGGCGCGCCGCTGATCGGTTTCCTGGGCGAATACGATGCGCTGCCCGGCTTGTCGCAGGAGCTGTCCAGCGAAAAATCGCCCATCGTTGCCGGCGGCGGCGGGCATGGCTGCGGCCATAACCTATTTGGCACGGCCTGCATGGCTGCGGTAATGGCATTGAAATCGGCGCTGCAGCAGAGCGGACGTAAAGGCAGGATCCGCTTTTATGGCTGCCCGGCCGAAGAGACCTTGGTCGGCAAGACGTTCATGGCTCGCGACGGCGTATTTGACGACTTGGATGCGGCCATTAGTTGGCATCCGAGCGATACGAATATCACTTGGAACGGCTCCTCTTTGGCGATGAATTCATTCAGGGTCAACTTTTATGGTGTGGCCGCCCATGCCGGGGGATCGCCCTGGTTAGGCCGCAGCGCCCTCGACGGCGTTATGCTGATGGACGCCGGCGTCAACTATATGCGCGAACACGTGCCGCCGGATTCCCGCATTCACAGCGTCGTCACCAGCGGCGGACAAGCGCCCAACGTTGTGCCGGCCTTCGCGCAAGTATGGTATTTTGTGCGCGCCCCCCAGCGCGAGCAGGTCGAAGAAATGTATCGCTGGATGCGCGACATCGCCCAGGGGGCGGCGCTGATGAGCGGTACCCGGCACGAGATTGAATTTCTCACCGGCTGCTACGAGATTTTGCCAAACGATGTCATGTCCGATCTCTTATACGAAAAGATGGCGGAGATCGACGACATGCGCTTTTCTGAGCAGGAACGCGAATTCGCCAGGTCCTTGCAGGCGAGTTTTCCCGCGGGGTCGGTGCAGCGCGGCTTTGATTGGACGCAGCTTTCCAGCGGCCTAGAGCTTGACCCAGCCGCAATCGACGAGCCCTTGTGGGAGCGCGTGCTGCCGCACTCGCCAAACCCGCCGCTCCTGGGCGGCTCGACCGAAGTAGCCGATGTGAGTTGGATCACGCCGACCGGCCAGATCACCACCACCTGCTGGCCCCTGGGCACGCCCGGGCATAGCTGGCAGACGGTGGCCTCGTCCGGCTCCAGCATCGGCGCCAAGGGCATGATCTTCGCGGCAAAAGCCATGGCGCTGGCAGGCCTTGATCTTATGACCAAGTCCGAGCTCTTGGCGGAAGCGAAAGCGGAATTCGAGCGCGCCCGAGCTGGTAGAGAATACGTCAGCCCCTTGCCGCCAGAGGCGACGCCGAAGTAGATGGCTTTGCAGACGAGCCCACAAGGCATTGTCGCGGGCAGTATTCCGCTTTTCGCCGGTCACCCAGCGCGTGAGTTGCTGCCCATGTCCGCTGTTCGAGAGATTGTCGATAGCATCTGGGCGGGCGCCGATGCGGCGCGCCTGTTCAATTATGGCGAAGAGCGCGGCAACCGGGCGCTAATCGACTTTCTGGCGGCGCGGCTCCAGCGCGGCGAGAATCTGGCTGTCTGTCGCGAGAACTTGATGATCATCGGCGGCTCGACCTGGGGCGTGGACATGATCACCCATCAGCTCGCAGGTCCGGGCGATACCATCCTGGTGGACGCGCCATCCTATCGAGATGCCTTGCATATTTTCCGCGATGCGAAGCTGGATGCGCAGCCCATATCAATTGACGCTGGCGGCGTGATCGTCGCCGAGATGGAACGGCGTCTGCGCGATTTGGCTGTTCGGCAGCGCCCCCCAAAGTTTTATTATGTCGTACCCAATTTTCAGAATCCGACGGGCCTGACGCTTACGCGGGAACGCCGGCAAGCTGTCGTCGACCTGAGCGAAAAATATGGTTTCGCGATCGTCGAGGATGATGTCTACCGCGATATTCGCTTCGGCGGCGATTTGCCGCCCAGTTTCTATGCCCTGGCGCGCGGGCAGAAGGTATTGCGCCTCGGGACGTTCTCCAAAACGCTTGCGCCCGGGCTGCGCATCGGCTGGTTGCTCGCGTCTGCCGCAACCGTAAAGCGTTTCGTCGATAGCGGCATGCTGCGCATGGGCGGCGGCGCCAATCCCTTCACCGCTGCGATTGTCGCGGAATATTGCCGCAGCGGCCGCTGGGAAAAACATGTCGCCTGGCTGCGCGATCAGTACAGGTTGCGCCGAGATTGCGCCTTGGCTGCGCTGGAGCGCGCCATGCCGCCGTCAGTCCATTGGAGCAGACCTGAAGGCGGATATTTCATCTGGCTGCGCCTGCCAAAAAACCTGACTGTCGACGAACTTGAACGGCGGGCGCAGGCGCAAAATGTCTATTTCGCCTCGGGCAAAGGCTTCTTCGTTGAGCCCGAAGACGGCGCGCGGCGCCTTCGCCTTTCCTTCAGTTATGTGCCTTTGGCAGATCTACAGTCCGGCATCGCGATTCTCGGGCGCATCATCAAGGAGTTGGAAAGACGGTAATGTTAGGCATCAGGACTCGGCAGCCGGTGCGGAGCGAATTGGCGCGGCAAGGCTACAGCCTCTTGCGCGCCCGGGATATTGATATGGACGACGACTTGCGCGAGTCTTGGTTGAGCCTGTCGATTGATTTTGCGGACTTGCCCGGCGACGACTACTTGCCCGGCGGCGGCAAGTACCGTTTTCGCCGTTATGGACGTTTCCGTTTTGCGCCTGCCAGCGGCGAATTGCGCCCCCTGCCGCATGTTGATTATTTTCAGAGCGTCGACATCAACAAAGTGACCGGCGGCTATATCCGCAAGTTCGCGCCTATGCAGGAGAGCAGTTTTGGCAATGCCTTCCTGCGCGAGCTCATCCGATTCGACTTCGCTCAGTTTCCTGTTGATCCCGCGGGGCGGCAAGCCGACTGGGAAGTGCAGGCTCATCAAATCCGCGTCACTGCCAGCGCGGGCGAGCAGGGTCATCCGACGCCGGAAGGCATCCACCGCGACGGCGCTGAATATGTTTCGGTGCATTTGGCGGAATTGGTGAATGCCCAGGGGGGCGATGTTTCGATCTATGCTGAGGACAAGCGGCCCCTCGCCAGCTTTCGCCTGGAAGACATCCTGGACTGCTATTTCTTTCACGACGCCAGCCTGTGGCATCAAGCGAGTCCAATATCGCCCATCGCCGACGCGCATCAAGCCACCCGCAGCATTTTGACTTTTGACTTTCACCGCAGTTCCGACCGCTAAACGGGCGCGCGGCGGGAATACAAAAAAGCCTGCCCTGGGGCAGACTTCCTCGTTGCTCAGCGAGGAAAGGACTCGAACCTTTAACCTTGTGCTCCAAAGGCACCTGCTCTGCCGATTGAGCTACCTCGCTATACCGGGCGCCTATTGTAACAGAACGCGTGCGAACCTCAAGCGCGAAACCGACGCGAGAAAGCGCCAAAGCCTGACGTTCACGAAACTAACTTACTTACAGGTCGCCGCTTTCTGTGGTACATTCCACTCCATCTTCATTACGGTGGGAGAGGATCAATGCGAACCAAGTATATCGCAACTATGATCGCGTTATGTATGCTCGCAGCCCTTGTTTCGGCGCAAATTGACAACTGTTGTTTTGTTGACAGGCAGTGCAGCAGCGACCAGGACTGGAGGGACGGCTACTACGCTTTCCAGAACTATCAATGTGCCGCCCCTGCGCAGTCTCAGCCTGGGACAAGCGCGCCGCCCGCCAGCAATGCCCCTGCAAATGTAGACAACTGCTGTTTTGTTGACCGGCAATGCAGCAGCGACCAGGAATGGAGCGACGGTTATTGGGCATTCCAGAATGGGCAATGCGCCGCCCCCGTGCCGTCCGGGCAGCCCGCCAGCAGTGTGCCGGCAACCGGAGGCACTTGCTGTTCCCTTGGTTGGCAATGCCAAAGCGATTGGGAAAGGACGAACGGCTACCTGGCGCATCAGAATGATCCTGAACGCTGCGGTGGTCTGCCGCAGTTTTCCGTGATGACGCCTACGGGATCCATGCCCAAGATACAAGGTTCGGATCTTTTCGTTGGCTACATAATAGCGACGCTTAATTGGCTGCAGAGGGAAGCGCCGGATTGGTACAACTATGTGGTAAGCGCAATAGACTTAATCGTTGAAGACCATGCCCCCGTCCCCGTTCGGGTTGAAGGGGAAATAATCACCTGCACCGCGCACGCTTATTCTGGCCAAAGAAAAGTCTCCGTGGAAACATGCTGGGTTAGGAGCGGCTGGGCTGATGTCCCTGAGATCAATCAAGCCGATATCGCTTATATGCTTGCCCATGAGGCTTGCCATATAAATGTACATGAAGACGGAATCCATTTTCCGACGCAGGCACGCGAGGAAGAGGAGTGTAATAAATACAATTTGGGTCCAGGCGTACCCCTTAACATTGCCCTTGATGCTTGGCTTGACCCGAATACGCGTGGGGAGATTTTCTGGGACAAAGAAGGAGCATTGAGCAGGATCAGACGTTACTGCTCGGAAGGTCCTAGACCAGATCTATTTTGTCCGCTAATTCCAAGGTTGCAAGCTGCGCTTTAGCCATCACCGTTCTCAGGCTGACGCGCGCCAATCGCTTCGTCTAGCAGGGTCGGCGCCAGTTGCTCTGGCATGACCGAAAGCAGCACATGATAGTTGAGCTCCATCTCGCGCAGCACGTAAGCCATCATGTCTCAAAGGAAACTGTCGATGAGAGCAAAGTGTCTTGCCCTAATAATCGCAGGTGTTGTCCTTAGTGCTGTATCGTACGCACAAGACTATTCCATACGCGCAAATAGAGGCCTTAATCTGAGAGCTGCGCCCAGCCTCAATGCCGATATCGCTGAAACGGTATCGACCGGGACGGTCCTGCAAGTCGGTGGCAAGCAAGGCAGTTGGCTGCAAATCAATCGAATCAGCCGAGTCGTATGGTTGGCTGACTGGGTGAATTTCAGCCGCGTCGAAGGCGGCGCGCCGGATCAGACGGGGTCCCAGCCCGCCAGCAGCGCGCCGGCGAACGTGGACAACTGTTGCTTCATCGATCGCCAGTGTCACAACGACCAAGAATGGACAGACGGATACTGGGCATTCCAGAACAATCAATGTGGCGCGCCGGCGCAAAGTCAAACGCAGCAATCGCCGAGCGAATCGTCGCGGCCGCGCATCGAAGGCTCAGCTAGCTTTAGCCGCAGGATCGAAGCGGCGCTAGACCTGATGCAGCGCAGCGCTCGCGAGTGGTACGACTATGTCAGCCGTAATGTGGACTTGATACTTGAGGTTCCCGACACGTATCCAGATTGTTCGTCGTATTCGGCGTTTGTCTACTTTGAGCCAGCCAGAAACGTGTACGTTGAAACTTGCATGGCTTTCTCGGGACCCGGGAGTAAGGGGGGTTCGGTTTATATGGCCGGCATATTGGCGCACGAGGCTTGCCACAGACGTCACCAGCATGAAAGAATTGTTTATCCAGGTGGAATTTGGGAAGAGGAGTTGGAGTGCACGAAGCCCGCTCAAGCGGTCAGGCGGGTGTTAGATCCGGCCGAGCGCTACGTCAGATCCAATTACGCCCCGGAATTTGTACTCGAGCGGCTGCGGGCGAGCAATTGCTTCGCCAAGATTAACAGCTATGAAGAGTTCTTCCGCGTGCTTGAAAACTTCTACAACCACCAGGGCGCGGACTATACCTGCTAGCCGTCGCCGCGGCCTTATGTGACCTTATCATCGTCGTCAGGCTGACGCACGCCGATGGCTTGGTCAAGCGGCACCACAAAAGCCACGCCGTGCTTCGGCTCGGTGAGATCGCCCATGACGGCGCGCGCTTCATCCAAGAGCGTCGGCACCAGTTCCTTTGGCACAACCGACAATAGCACATGATTGTTGAGTTCCATCTCGCGCAGCACGTAAGCCATCATGCTAGTCATGGAGCTGGCGATGTGAAGCGGCACTTCCAAACTGTCCCCTATTGTCTTGCGTTGAAGGCTGTGCAGGCCAAAGCTCTTGAGAACGGTGACGCCTGGCGCGCCCGCCTCTTGCCAGCGGACGGCGACTTCCAGGCCGTTTTCTACATTCGATGTGATGAGGATAATCAATTTCATTGGGTCGAGTCTCCTGTCGCTGCGCCCGCGAGCGCAGGATTGGCGATTTCGTTCTGGTTCTTGCCTTGGAAAACCCAGCGAACCAGGGGCGGCGTGAGCACGGTGGTCAGCAAGATGACCATGAACAGCGCTGCGTAAAGCTCGCTGCCGCCGTCGATGATGCCGCTGCTCAAGCCGATCGAGATAATGATTAAACCAACTTCGCCGCGGGAGACCATACAAACGCCAACCCGCAGCGACTCGCGCAGATTGAAACCGCCCATGCGAGCGCCAAAGCCGGCGCCGAAGACTTTGCTGATCACAGCCATCAGCAACAATATCAGCATGAATGGCGCCGCTTCCATCGGGAAACTGCTGAGATCCGTTTCCAAGCCGACATCGACAAAGAAGATCGGAACGAGAAAGACATAGGCCAGGTGACTCGTCGTTTGCTCGATCTCGCGTTTCACGTTGCGGTTTTGCAGCTTGCTCAAACCGACGCCCGCTATGAAGGCGCCCGTGATCGCCGCTACGCCGCCCAGGTACTCCGCCGACCAACCAAAGATCAAGGCGCTGGCCAAAGCGAATATGGGTAGGCCGTAAGCCTGGGCAAGTTCCGGGCGCCCTTGAATCCATTGCAAAGCGCGTGGCAGCAAGTTCCAGGCAACCAGGAAGGCTACAAGAATGTAGCCGGCCATTTGCAGGATAATCACCAGCAATTGGCTAAGGTCGCTCTGGCCGCCGCCACTGCCAGCCAGCACCAGCGAGACCGCCAATATGGCCAAGACATCGTCTATCAGGGCGGTCGCCAGCAGGGCGTTGCCTTCTTTTGTATGCAGATAGCCTAGCTCCAGCAGCACTTGCGCGGAGATGCTGACCGATGTCGCGGCCAGCGTCACGCCGGCGAAGATGGAGGGCAGCCAAGCGTAACCGGCCGGGATGAGGACCAAGACGGTCAGGGCGACGGGGACGGCAACGCCGAGGATGCCGGCGAAAACCGCCACCTTGCCTACCTTCGCCAATTCGCTCAAATGGACTTCCAGACCGATGTTGAACATCAGCAGCAGCACGCCCAGCTCCGCGAATTCTTTGATGGTATGTTGCAGCTCGGCGCCTTGGAGGATGTCCCAGTGCAGAAAATCTAATACCGTGGGTCCCAGGACGACGCCAACGATCAACTGCCCCAAGACGCGCGGTTGGTTCAAGCGCCTCGCCAGCGCGCCGCCCGTCCGCGATGCCAGCAAGATAATGCCCAGAGCGAGCATCAGCGGGATAAAGGGATTTACGTCTGCGGCATGGTCCGCCGTATCTTCCGCCAGGACGGTCAGCTGGGTCCCGCCAACGAGCCAAATCATCGTGAATGCGAGCATGAACAGACGCGGCGAAAATAGTCCGCTCAATCGATTCAAGTGAGTTCGCCTTCCTCTTTCGTGAATTGGGAATCTGAATTGCGCTTGATTATAATCCAGGATCAAAATTTAGGTAAAGCAGATGGCGGACGGGCTTGATGAAAATCACAGATTTAGAACTGTTTACGGTCAGACCGCGTTGGCTGTTCTTGAAAGTTTCCACCGATGACGGTTACTTCGGCTGGGGCGAGCCGATCGTCGAAGGGCAGGCTGGCACGGTGCGCGGCGCTGTCGAAGATATGTCTGATTATTTGCTGGGGCGCGACCCTTTGCAGATCGAAGATATCTGGCAGACCTTGTTCCGGGGTCGCTTCTATCGCGGCGGACCGGTGATGATGAGCGCGATAGCCGGCGTCAATCAAGCGCTGTGGGATATCAAGGGCAAGTATCACGGCGCGCCGATTTACGATTTGCTCGGCGGCAAAGTGAGAGACCGCGTGCAGATCTATGCCGGCGTCCATGGCGACAGCCCGGAAGAAGTCGCGCGGCAGGCGCTGCGCTGCAAGCGAGAGGGACTGCGGGCGATCAAAATGGGCGCTGTCCCCGGCATTCACTATGTAGATGAATTCCAACATATTGACGACGCGGTCGCCAGGGTGGCCGCCGCCAGGGAAGCGGTCGGCGCTGACTGCAGCATCGCTGTCGATTTTCACGGTCGCGTTCACAAGCCGATGGCGAAGATGCTGATACAGGAGCTGGAGCCCTATCACTTGATGTTCGTGGAAGAACCCGTATTGCCCATGCACAACGAGGCGCTGCTTGATATCAAGCGGTCCACGTCGATTCCCATCGCGACCGGCGAACGCATGTATTCGCGCTGGGACTTCAAAACGATCTTGGCGGCCGGCAGCGTTGATATCATCCAGCCGGACCTCTCGCATGCCGGCGGCATCTCCGAGGTATTTCGCATCGCCGCGATGGCCGAAGCCTATGATGTCGCGCTCGCGCCGCACTGCCCGCTGGGTCCCATCGCATTGGCTGCCTGCCTGCAAGTCGACGCGGTGGCTTACAACGCCTTGATTCAAGAACAGAGCTTGGGCATCCACTACAACCGCGACGTCGATCTTCTGGATTACCTATCCGACAAGTCCATTTTCGATTATCGTGATGGATATGTCGAGACGCCTGCCGGTCCCGGGCTGGGAATCAACATTGACGAGCAGAAGGTTCGCGCGGCCGACGAGCGCGACTATCGCTGGCGTAATCCTGTGCTGCGCCGCGAAGACGGCTCGCTTGCCGAGTGGTGAATCCACGTTCGGCGGCCGCGCCAAGAAGCCGAATATGCGGCCTTATCCGCTCGCATTTGGCTTGGCTGCGCGGCGCAAAGAGCGAATAAAAAGAAAGCTTGCGCTTAATCAATCTTAAACTGTTTCTCATTTAACCCGGTTATCATAACGGTGGACGATACTGTCATGGGGGAAATGATGGTGAAGGAACGCATTCTGATCATCGAGGACGAAGCCTGCCTCGCTCAATTTGTCGAACGGGGGCTGATCTATGAAGGCTTTCACGTGAAAGTGGCGCGTGATGGCCAGGCGGGCCTGAATAATGCCCGGGACAACCCGCCGCATCTCGTGATCCTGGATTGGATGCTGCCCGGGCTCGATGGCTTGGAAGTTTGCAAAAGGCTGCGCGCGGCCGGCGATGTCGCGATTCTGATGCTGACTGCCAAGGACGACATTCGCGATCGCGTGCTGGGCTTGGATGCCGGCGCTGACGATTATTTGGTCAAACCGTTTTCCATCGACGAATTGCTTGCGCGGGTGCGCGCCCTGCTGCGCCGCGCGACGACTAGCGCCGACCCCGAAGTGTTGAGATTTGCCGACATTTCGCTGGATACGGGCACGCATCGCGCCTATCGCAGTGAGCGCGCGATTGATCTGACCGCCAAGGAATATAACCTGCTGGAACTGTTCATGCGCAATCCGGGCCAAGTCCTCACGCGCGATGTGATCTTCGATCGGGTCTGGGGATATGACTTTGGCGGCGAGAGCAATATCATCGAGGTATACATTCGCTATTTACGCCAGAAGACGGAACATGACGAAGAGCGCCGGCTGATACACACGGTGCGTGGCGTGGGATATGTCTTGAGAGAAGACTAGCCGCTTGTTTGCTGCTTGCTATATAACGCGCTAATCTATTGCGAAAATAGTGGACAATCTGAAGGTTGAAACGATTAGTCGAAGCGGACGGCATCCACCGCGCCGGCGGAAACCCGATTAATCAGCTTGTCCACCGCCCGTTCAGCGGAAGCGGCGCCCATTGCCAAACCGTGCCCAGTGAAGCCCACAGCGAATCCCACGCGACTCTTGCCCGGCAAGGTCCCGACAAGGGGCAGGCCATCGACGCTGAAGCCCATAATGCCGGACCAGCGCTGGGCGACCGGCGCCGTCACATCGGGGAAATAGCGGGCAAGGTAGCGGTCCAGGAATGCCTGAACATTTGGATTCAGTCGATCTTCAGTGCTGTTGTCTTCTTCACTTTTGAAATGCTGACGGCCGCCACCCAGCAAGAAACGGCCGTCAAAGGTGCTACGATAATACATATAGCCATAGTCGCTGTAGCCGCAATAGGGAACAGGCACATGATCCAGCGGCTCGGTCACCAGGCATTGAGCGCGCGTGGGAATCACTTTACCGACAAAATATGGATCAATCGCGGGCGACCAGGCATTGGTGCAAAGCAGCACATGGCGCGCCTCGAACAGGAACTGCCGCGTATAAACCCGGACCGATTCCTCATCATCCTGCTCAATGCGATACAGTTCGTTGTTGGGGATCAATTCGGCGCCGCTCTGCGCCATGACGGACTTCGCCAGCAGATAGGGCTGCAAGCCCGCATCAAGCGGCTGTTCGATGCCGGCGTAATAGCCGCGCTGCAAGGGGTCTTTGCTATAGAATTCGATCTCGATCTTGTCCGCCGTCAAAGCCGCCGCCGCCAACTCCAGTTCTTTCGCTTCCGCTGCGCTTTCCGCCAAGAGCATGGAGCCGCTGTTGTCTATGGGGACAGTGAAGGGGCTGGCGCCGATGAATTCGCGCCAAAGCGCCATGCTGCGCTTGGATAGCGCCCATAATTCCCGCGCCGCCTCAGGACCATACTCCTCTATGGCGCGATGGTAGTAGATGTCCAAGCCACTGATCATAAAGCCGGCGTTGCGTCCGCTGGCGCCCATGCCAACATCGCGGGCATCGGTGACCACGACATCGCGGCCATGCGCTTGGCGCGCGAAAAAGGCGGCCGCGCTGCCCACCAAACCGGCGCCAATCACCAGGAAATCGACCTCGCGTTGAGTCTGTTCGGCTATCTGCCAGTGAGAAACCGTCATCATTGTCGCTTTCTGCGGCTTCGCTCCGAAGCTGTCAAACTTTGTGCAGATGATAATCGCCTTTTGCGGAATAACCAAGCGGCGCGGGGCAATCGCGGCAGATTATTTTAACCACCGAGAACACCGAGAACACCGAGATTTAACCCCTTTTGTGGCAAAAAGGAGGCAATGTAGGGGCGATTCTGTGAATCGCCCACGATATTCTCACTCTTTTCATGGGCGACAGACCCGCAGTGTCTACGCGCGGCACAGTGTCGCCCCTACATCGCGGTAGATTTATGTGACATTCGGCACATAATTGATTCTGATGCAATTGCTCTGCCAAGCGGCGTCTGAACGCTATGAGGAGCAATCCAGCCGTGTTACAATGTACGCACCGCGCAATGAACTGCGCGGACATCCAGGATTTCTAGGAGGAGATCAAGCGATGAAAAGGTGCTTATTGATTGTTGCGGTTCTGTTATTGGCGCTGCCGTTTTCGTCCGTGCTGGCGGACGGGCATTTGCCCGACCTCGAAGGGAGGACGGTTACGGTGGCGGTGGAGAACGCCTATCCGCCCTTTAACGTGCTAAACGAAGAAACAGGCGAAGGCGAAGGCTGGGACTACGATACCCTGGGCGAGATCTGCGCCAGGCTGAATTGTGTGCCGGAATACATCGAGACCAGCTGGGAAGTTCTGATCGCGGCGGTATCCAACGGTGAATACGACATGGCGGCGGATGGCATCACCATCACGGAAGAGCGCGCCGAAATCGTCGACTATAGCGAAGGCTATATTGATGTCATTCAGCGCATGATGGTGCGGGTCGGCGAGGATCGCTTTAGCGGCGCCGAAGATTTCGTGGCTGGCGATTTTGTCATCGGCGTGCAAGTGGCCACGACCAATTACATCGCCGCCAGCGAGCTGCTGGGCGGCGACGAAGACCGCATCGTCGGCTATGGCGAATTTGGTTTGGCGGTGCAGGCTTTGATCACGGGCGATATTGACGCGGTGGTCATCGACGATGTCGCCGGTCAAGGCTATACCGGTTTGAACGCCGACAAGATCAAGCTGCTGCCGGACGACTTGATCAAGCAGCAGTTGGGTTTCATCTATCCACAAGGTTCAGAGCTGGTTGAGCCATTTAACATGGCTTTGGACAGCATGCGCGAAGACGGCACGCTGGACGCCATCAACGCCAAATGGCTGGGTGATGGCGAAGAAGAAATGATGGGTCTGCCCGATCTCGGCGGACGCAACGTCGTCGTTGCGGTAGATAATGCTTACATCCCCTTCAGCTTCATCGATCAAGAGACCGGCGAAGCAATGGGCTGGGATTACGATGTCCTGGGCGAGATTTGCATCCGCCTGAATTGCACGACGGAATGGATCGAAACCGGTTGGGAAGGCTTGATCGTCGCCGTATCCCAGGGCGAATACGATGTCTCGGCTGGCGGCATCACCATCACCGACGAGCGCAGCGAGGTGGTGACTTTTTCCGACGGCTATATGAGCACGATACAGCGCATGATGGTGCGGCTGGATGAAGACCGCTTCGCTTCTGCGGACGAATTTGCCGCGGGCGATTTCGTCATCGGCGTACAGGTGGCGACAACCAACTATGTGGCCGCGGAAGACTTAGTCGGCGCCGAACGTGTTGTCCCCTACGATTCCTTCGGTTTCGCCGTGCAGGCTTTGATCGCCGGCGATGTCGATGGCGTCGTCATGGATGATGTAGCCGGGCAAGGTTACGTTGGCGTCAATGCTGAAGCCATCAAACTGATGGCTGACGAACTGGTGTCGGATGAACTGGGCTTTATCTTCCCACAGGACTCCGAACTGATTGAACCCTTCAAACATGGCGCTGGACGGCATGCGCGCCGATGGCGCCTTGGACGCCATCAACGCCAAGTGGTTTGGCTAGATTCGGCTAAAGTGAAGTTGCGGCATAGCAAGCTGAGCGCGCCAAGGTCTGGGACAGATTACGCGCTGCCCCGGGCCTTGGCGCGCCACGACCAAATGACTGAGATGAACTGATTGGAATTAGTATGCCTGATGCTCGGCAGCGACAAGGCGATGAGCGGAAGCCCAAAGAAGCCGATCTTGAGGAAATCATCGCCGAGTCTCGCGGTCGGGCGATGCGCTTTGCGCGCTTCTATACCATGCCCTATTGGATTTTCTTTCTTGTGATCCTGGGCCTGCTGCTGGCGATCAGCATTGTTACCGACAAAATCTATTCGAATATATTCAAGCAGTTGATGGAAGGCGTCAGCATGACGCTTTTCGTCAGTGTGACGTCTTACCTGTGTTCGCTGACCATCGCTGTCATCGTCGGGATTGTGCGCTCGAATCCGCCGGCGCCGCCTCAATCGCGCGAATCAAGGCGCAAAGCGCTGCTGCGGATCATCCGCATTGGCGGCTACAATGTCTGTACGGTCTACGTGAGCGTGATGCGCGGCATCCCGATTCTGGTCGTGCTGCTGGTAACTGGATTCATCGTCGTGCCAGCCTTGCGCGACTTGATCAACGAGAACTTGGTCGAGGCTGTGCGCAACCTCGCGCAGGATCCAGAGATTCCCGATCTCATCTGGCGCGGCAGTTCGGCCGCGACGGCGATCGTGGCGCTGGCCATCACCTACGGCGCTTATATGTCAGAAACCGTGCGAGCGGGCATTCAGTCAATCCCCAGGGGCCAGTTCGAAGCGGCTTATTCCGTTGGCATGACCTACTGGCAGACGATGCGCTCGATCATATTGCCGCAGGCATTTCGCAATGTGCTCCCGCCCTTGGGCAACGACTTCGTGGCGATGATCAAGGATTCGTCGCTCTTGGCCTTCCTGGGCATTCGCGATATCACGCAGATCGCAAAAACGTCATCGGGGCGGTCATTTCGCTACGTCGAGACCTATGCCGTGGTTGCGTATATGTATTTGACCTTGGTCATTCTGGCCACGACCCTGGTCAACATGCTGGAGGATACCGTCAACTTCGAGCGCGAAACGCCCCGACTTATTCAGCGCTTGCAGTCCCTCGCGCCGGGCAAGAAGAAACGCGAGCATATCGCCGAATCATTCGACTAGATTTTATTCTTCTGAATAGAGACCGATTTTGTTGCCTTCGGTATCTCGTACCCAGCCGACAAAACCGCCGCCGGCGTTTTCGCCCAGCGCCGTCTTGGGCAACAAGACTTCGCCGCCGGCCGCCGCTACCCGCGACAGCGTAACGCTTAGATCTCCAGTGGCGGTGATGTAGACCAGCGTGCCTTCTGTCGAAGGGGTATAGCCGTACTGAGGATTGTGCACCAGGCAGCCGCCCACGCTCCCGTCATGCGGGAAAACGCCGAGCATACTGCCCATGGTCTCGCGCTGGTCATTGACAAAGAGCTTCGTATTCAAAACAGCTTCGTAAAATGTCTTGGCGCGCTCAAAGTCGGATACCGGGATTTCGAACCAGTTGATGACGGACATGTTTCCTTCCTCGCTTCGCATGATAAACATGCAAAGGATAACGCGAAGTTAGACGAGTATAAAGTATGCGCTGGGTTGCTCTGGAGCTGTCTGGGGCGGCGCTCTTGAGCTTCGCTCGCTTATTGCTGCTGGCTTAGCAGCTCTTCCTCTTCTTCGTATGCTTCGTTGACAAGCCGGTCGATTTCGTTTTTCACTTCCGAACTCAAGCGCAGGCTTTGCATTTGTACCTCGTCCATGGCGTCGATGGTATCTTGCAATTTGTCGATTTCGTCTTTGACCTCAATGCTCAGGCGTTGTCCCTTGGCGCTATCGGTTCCCTTTGTGCCGAGCAAGGACATTTGGGCATAGACGGTGCCTAGCGCCGACAGGGTGCTTTCCAGTTGAATCTCGGCGCGCTTGATGCTGCTGAAGGTCGCTTCCAGGCTCATCTGCTGCTGCTGAAGGTGAGTCAGCTGCACTTGCAGGCTGCGTCGGGCGTGTTCATCCGGTTCTATTTTAATGCGCGCCTTGACGCTTTCGATTTTGCGCGGGACTTGCTGGCGATCGCGCAGCACCAGATCGTTGCTTTCGGAGAGGTCGATGCGTTCGGCGAGATTATACATATAGGTGATCCAGTCGCTGACGTCGCTGACCAAGGTCCGCAGACGATTGCGCATGGCGCCCTTGCTGCGGTCCGCCAGTTTGAGCATATTGCGGCGGTACTCAAAGGCATCGCGCAGCCGCTCGCGGGAAACGCGATTGCGGATATTGCGCAGGTCGTATTCGCGCTCGAAGTCTTCCGCCAGCGCTTGTTCCGTCGCTTCCGGGTCGTTCAGCGTGGCGGCGATCAATACTGTTTCCGCCAAGCCCCCGAGCACCAGCCAATACCAGGGTTGCCACTCCATCATTGGCAGGTTCACGTCTTGCACAAACAGGAACAAAATAGCGGTGACCATGACGGTCACCAAGGTCTCCCAGCGCAGGAGCGCGCTTGCCAGGAGCGCGCCTACGACCTTTTGTCTGCCGCTTTCGTTGCTAGACATGGCTTCTCCGGTTCAATTGACGTTCGCGCCCCGGCTCTTGACTATATTAGTTGTCGACGCCATCAATGGTTTTCGCAATCGGCGCGGGCTGATTGACAGAATCAGTCGTTGCTGAGCAAACGATGTCTGCGCTCTTCAAGTTGGAGCTCGACCTGGCCGATGCCAACGGTATCCTCGATCTGGTCGGAAAGCTTGCGGCTGGCCAAATCGGCGCGGGCGTCTTCCTGGTCGATCTGCGAATAGATGGAATCGAGCAGGGTATCGATCTCTTGATCGCCCGAGGTATCCAGCTTGTCCATGCTCTTGAGCGTCTTGGTCATGACCTTCTTGGTTTCCGCCAAGTCCAGCAGCGAGCGCATCTTTTCGCGCTCTTGCTTGATGGTGGTCAAGCGACCTTCCAGCTTCATGCGCATATTCAACATGCCCTGATATTGCTCTTCTTGCGACTGCCACTGCTCGTAGTATTCCTGCGCCAGTTCCTGTTTGGTATTGAACTCCGCTTGAGCCGCGGCCGCCAGGTCGTTTTTGCCGCGCAAGATCAAGGTATCAATATCGCGGTCCAGCTTGTCCGCCTGATTGGAGAATTCTTCGTACTTGCGCTTCAATGTGCGCACAGAACCGCCGACGGTCGCGGCGGAGTCTTCCAGCGCGTCCAGATTGCGCTCAACCTGTCGGATGTATTCGTCCATGACTTTCAGCGAGTTGGTTTCTAGGGCACGGTCGATCATGCCGTGCATATTGGCGCTGAAAAGCGTTTGAACCTTCTGTAATATCGATGGCATGTTCGCGTCTTCCTCTTATTGACTTAATGTTGCCGACAATTCACAATCGCTTCAGTATAGCATAGGGGCTTCAACAATTTCAAAAGCGTATCGCCGCATGTATAAGGACTATACGCGATTCCCTCAAGCAAGTTTCAGGCGGCGCTTGCTCACTTGGCGCGCTGTATCGCCATCAAGTCCGCCAGCAGCGCATAGCCCGTTTCCAACTTGCCGGCGCCCGCTCCAATCAAGGTGATCTCGCCCAGCAGATCCGTATTGAGCGTGATGGCGTTAGTCGAGCCGCCGACGCTGGCCAGCGGGTCGCTCAAAGGCAGTCGCTGCGGCGACACCGCGCCTCCGCCAGGCGTCGCTTCGGCGATCAATTTATAGCGCCGGCTCGCTTGCCGCGCGCGCTCGATATCTTCCGCGCTGATGTCCGTGATGCCGCGCACATCCAGGTCGTCCATCGTCAATGAACTGCCGAAGAGAGCGTTTGCCAGGATCAAGACTTTGCCCGCCGCGTCCCAGCCTTCGACGTCGCTTGTCGGGTCGGCCTCGGCATAGCCCAGATCCTGCGCTTGCGCTAGCGCCTCGGCATAAGTCATGCCGCTCTCCATTTGCGTCAGGATGTAATTGGTGGTGCCGTTGAGGATGCCGCGCGCCGAGCGAATCGCGCAGCCGGCTAGGGCGTCTTCCGCCAGCTGCATGGTCGGCGTGCCAGCCATCACTGTCGCTTCATAGCGGATATGGAGACCGCTTGCGGCGGCTTTTTCCCGCAGGTTGGCGTAGTCCAGCGCCACAGGACCCTTGTTTGCCAGGACGATATGCAAACCTTGCTCGAGCGCCAGGTGACAAGTTGCCAGGGCGGGCTGCGCGGTCTGCAAATCAGTCGGGCTGGCTTCTAGCAAGACATCCGCCTTGCCGCGCTGGATCATGGCAGTCGCGTCCCAGCCGCGCCGCAGCGACGCGCTTTCGGGATAATCCGCAAAGGACCCGCTCTCCGCCGCCCGCAGCAAATGCGCGATATCCAAGCCGGCGGGGTGGTAAAGACTCCCTTTGCTGGCGGTCACGACGCCGACAATCTCGGCTGAGAAACCCTGCCTGGCTTGCAAGTCGCCGCCCTTTTCAAGCAAAATTTCGGCGAATCCCTGCCCGACCACGCCAAATCCGATCAGGATAAGTTTCATCATGTTGTCCATTTCGCGCTTGATTTCCCGTCGCGCAATGATACAAGGAGTTGCGGCGATGGAGGTAGCCTGATTAATATCGGGAGTGTATCGAATTCGGGTGAATTACAACATCCTGACAACCGGTAGGGGCGATTCGTTCATATTTTGAATTAAGAGATCTAAGGCTGAGAACTGAAAAGAGAATTTCAACCGAAAAGGACACACTAACCTGATACCGCGCCAGCCAGCCTTTCGACGCTCGCCAGCGCTTTTTCAACACTTTCGGCTGGGCGTGCGCCAATCTGTTGCTCCACTAAAATGCCTTTCTCGTCGATGACCCAATAAGACCGCGTCGCCCCTAGCGGCAGCTTGAACAGCTTGAGGTCGATGCCCCAAGCCTCCCAAGCTTCCAGCATCTCGTGCTTGGGATCCGACAAGAGGTCATATTGCAGTTGCTTGCGCTTTTTCCAGGCAGCCAATGTCGCGGTGGAATCGGAGCTGACGCCGAAGACAAGCGCATTATGGGAGGCGATGCGCGGGAAGACGTCGCGGAAAGAGCAGGCTTGCTTATTGCAGCCCATGGTGTTGGCTTTGGGAAAGGCGAAGATGATCACCCTTTTGCCGCGACAATCACTGAGTCGAATCAGCTGATTGTCTTGGTTCTTGAGCTCGAAATCTGGCGCCATCTTTCCAATATCGGGCATCGTGCATTCCTTCCATATAGGCTCGCGCATTTCATTTCGCCAGCCGCGACCTGCTCTGTTCCAGATTAACAGCTTAGACGCTGATTATATCAGATCGGTTGTCGTATAATATCGGACCGATCTATATGGTGATGACGGTTGCTATACCGATGTCGACGCGCGGCAAGGCGGACGCAGAGGACCTGGCAGAGCAGATCCAGGCGCTGCTCGTTGAAGGGGAGACGCTACTCTGGTGGGATAAGCTGAGCGACAAGTCGCTCGTCGGCGGCTTCGGCAAGGCGCTGATTTTCTTCACTTTGTTGGTGAACGCGGCTATCTTGATTCTGATCTTCGCGCCGTCGCTGCTGCCGGGAACCAGCTCGCTGGGTTGGTTGATGATTCCCTTTTTGATCGTGGACGGCATCTGTCTGCTATTGATCTTGCTCTATTTCGCATTCGGGCTGATGACCGGTGGCGTGAACGCGATCACCGACCAGCGGGTGCTCCTGGCGGATATGCACAAGAACAGGATCGTGCGCGCCATGCGGCTCGATGCGCTGAGCGCTGTCCGCATCCGGCGAGAACGCCAAGGCCGGGGGAGCGTCACGTTCTTTCGCGCCGAGTCGGATGATATGCCCGCGTCGGCGGCGCATCCACGCCGCCTGTCGCTGTCGGGAGTCCGTCATCTGAGACGCGTCGTGGAACTGCTGCGGGAGCAGACCGATGCGCTCGATGACGCGGTTGGCGATGGATAAGGGCGGCCGGAAGGCTGGATATTCAGTCGCTGTCGCGTTCCTGCGCGGCGTCTTCTTCGCGGGCGACGCGCTGCCCGGCTGCTATATCGACGCGGCTGAGCAAGTAGCCCCCGAGAATAAATAGCAGCACCAAGCTGAGAATGGCGGGGCGGCTGTTGCCCAGCGCGAGGGCGGCAAAAGCGAAGATCAGCGGACCGATGATTGAGGCGAATTTTTCCATGATACTGTAAAAGCCGAAGAACTCGCCGCTCTTTGCCTTGGGGCACAGGCTGGCGTACAAGCTGCGGCTGAGGGCTTGGCTGCCACCTTGCACCATCGCCACCATCAGCGCCAGCATCCAGAATTCCAGCGTGGCGTCCAGGATGAATCCCCAACAGGCGATGATCGAATAGACCAGCAGGGACAAGAGGATGCTGCGCTTGGTATCCAAGCGCTCGGACAGCGCGCTGAAACGCGAGTGAATGAGCCATGCGGTCAGCAGGGCGATGAGCTCAAAGGCGGCGATAATGCCGATGATCATCGGCAAGCTGCTTTCGCGCGCGGCCCGCAAGACTTCAATTTGACCCAGCGCGATTGTCTTGGCAATTTCGCTGGCGCTTTCATCAGAGGCATTGACGATCGTGAGGCTGTGCAAACCCGGCGCGTCCAATTCCAAGGTGAAGGTTTCGCCATAGCGTACGCTGTCATTCGCTGTGTTGAGGGTCAGGGCAGCCTGAACCGTGTTGCCGGCTTCATCGACCTCAGTTTTCGTCAGAACTTCGCCATTGAGCCGGAAAGCGATGAGGCCGCCGTCGGGGGCGGCACGGTACTCCAGCTTGATCGCCTTCCCGTTGAACGCGAAGCTCTGCGCGCCGCCTGTTTCGTCCGTGATCTGGTAGTGAAGGTCCTCGGGGCGGCCCGCCAGCAGCGCGGTCAAGCTGCCCGCGAATCCGTCGCCCATCAGCTCGTCCCCGCTCACGCTCAGCTCGCTCCAGTTGCCGGAGGCGGCGAAGGGCGCCTCGCCGACAGCGTATGCGCCGGCGCCGACAAAAGCGCCGTCGGTCGCGTAAGGCGGGGGCGGGGCGCCTGTCAGGTCCGGGGGCAGCCCCTTGACCAGCGCCAAGCCAAGCAGGGGCAGCGCCAGCGCGTTGATGAGGATAAATGCCAGGTAGAATGGCGCGCGCGCGTCGTCGTTGGCGGGCAGGCGGCCGAAAATGACGCTGAATGGGATGCCGGCAAATTGCACCAGCAGAATCGCCAATACCAGCTCGACCATGCCAAAGCCGAGTTCAGCGCCATAGATGGCCGCAAGCGCGATGATGGCGCCGATGGCGTCATTGTAGATTAGAAAGGCGACCAGGAACTTGAACAGTTCGCGATAGCGCCTGATGTTGCGGAAGGTATCGCGCAAGCGGCGGATACTGACGCCGATCACGGTCTCGCCAGCTTTTAATGCGGCTGTCACGGAAGGCGGCTCGGGCGCCTGGCGCAATATCGGCAGGGAAAACACAGCCCACCAAATCGCGACGCTCAAGAACGAAAGCCTTATGCCGGCGTTTTCAAACAGGCTGTCGGGGATGAACCAGAACATGGCGACATTGATTGCCAGCAAAATGCCGCCGCCCATATATCCCAGGGCATAGCCTCTAGTGGAAACCCAGTCGCGGTCGCCCGGTCGAGCGACATGGGGCAGCAGCGCATCGTAGAAGACGAGCGATCCGCCGAAGCCGATGCGCCCCAATACAAAAAACAGGGAGGCCAGCAGCCAATCGCCGGTGCTGACAAAGATCAGCAGACCGGTACCGAGCACGCCCGCGCCGATGAATAGCGCCAGAAAGCGCTTCTTGCTGCGCATGACATCGGAGACGGTTCCCAATATGGGCGACAATATGGCGACGATAAAGAGCGACAGGCTGATAGTCAGCGACCAGTAGGCGGTGGCGGTGGATTCGCTGGGCAAAGTGGCGCCGGCGACGGCGCTGTAGTAGATTGGCAGCAGGCTGGCGAGAATCGTGGTCGCAAAGGCGGAATTTGCCCAGTCGTACATCGCCCAAGCGTTGATACGCCGTCTGTATAGGGCTTCTTCTGGCAGGGCTGCTTCGCTCGACATGGGTGGATTCCCGAAAAACGATTGGCGCTTGCAACTTAAAGATACATCGAAATGCCGAGCATAACAGTCGTGGATGACGGCGCTGTCGTCGGCAGGGATATTTCACATAATGAACATAGCGCGTGGGGGCGATTCACGTTGGGCGAGCCAAGGCTCGCCCCTACAAATCCATATATATTTTGAAATTGCATTTCTTTGTTGGAATTACTTCTGCGCGCTCTGTGTTTGATTTTTTTCTTGAATTTTGCCTTGCAGTCGCCATCCGTTTGATGCGATTGCCCGGTGTCGTCGGTACTCGAAATTGCCCGGCCAAAAAGCGCATTGTATACTGTTGGATTGCTGACGAACCTTGCATGCAAGCGAGAATATGCGCCTTCCCTCCTTGAGCGGCTTTCGAAGATTCATCGACCCCGGCTTGGTTATCGTCTTGACTTTGACGGCTTTCGCCTTCATTCCCCTGCTTAGAAACGCCGGCTTGCCTAACGGTCCCGATGTGCTTTATCACAGCTATCGCGTGGCGGAGATGAACCGCAGTTGGTCGCATGGCCTGCTATTCCCGACCTGGGGGGAAGGCTTCTACCTGGGTTATGGCTCGCCCCTGTTTCACTTTTACGCGCGCTTGACCTATATCATCACGAGCTTGTTTAATTTTGTCTTTGGCTTGGAGGCCCTCAACGCTTTGCGCGCCCTGCTGGTTCTCAGCCTGCTGGGATGCGGCAGCGGCATGTATCTCTTCGCGCGGCGGCGATACGGTCGCTTGAGCGGCATCCTGGCCGGGCTGCTCTATGTTTACAGCCCCTATCTGATGTATACCGAAGCATACGCCCGCGGCACCTATCCGGAACTCTTGTCCTTCGCGCTCTTTCCTTGGCTGCTATGGCGCGTCGACGCCCTGCGCGACAAACCTTCCGCGGTCAACTTCTTGCTGCTGGCGCTGCTGCAAACGGCGCTGATCAACACGCACAATCTGATGGCTCTGGTCTTGACCGGTCTCACCGTCGCCTGGGTCGCCTTCGAAGCGACCCTGCAGCGCTTGAACCGCGAAGCCAGCCGCATGGATTGGCGCGGGGGGACCTGGGCATTGCTGGCTATAGCGCTGGGCACAGGGGCTGCCGCGAGCTTTTGGCTGCCGATCGTGCTGGAAAGCGATTCCGCGCACCTGCAAAACCTGACTGTGGCCGGCTTGCTGGACTATCGCGAGGGATTTCTGCGGCTGCCGGACATGCTGGCTTTGCCGCCCATCCATGACGCCGGCGCCATCAACGGCTTGAGCGAACTGAAAACCTTGGGCTTTGCGCAGTGGAGCCTGGCGCTGCTCGGTCTAGCGACCACTGCGATGCTCTACATTCGCGGTTATCGTTCGCGACACTCGCAGAGCTTCCTCGGCAGCGTATATTTCGCGATTATCGCAATGGCGATGTTGCTGTTGGTCATGCCGGGCGCCTTGCCAATCTGGGACAGCCTGCGCCCTATCCAGTTTCTGCAATTTCCTTGGCGCTTGCTGGGACCAATCGCGGCTTGCCTGGCCATCATCGGGGGCGCCAACGGCATTTGGCTGGAAAAGCTCGACCCGCGCTGGCAAATTAGCTTGCTGGCGTCGCTGGTCGCGCTGCCCATCCTGCTGGCGATTCCCTTATTCTATGTGCCAGAATGGCGTCATGAAACGCTGGATACGTCAATCGCGGCCTATCACGCCGAAGAGGCGGCGCGACGGCAGCTTGGCACGACATTCACCGGCGAGTATCGACCCCGTCACGTCCATTCCGTGCCCGATCCCACAGCGCACTTGCTGCTGGACTACGCCGATGGCTATCCGATAGACAAGCTGAATCATTCGCTATTGCCGGCTGGCGCCGCCGCCGAACTGCTTCATAATTCGCCGCAAGCGCTTGAGTGGCGCATCAAGACTGGCGAAGACTTCGTCGCCGAGATTTACAATTTTTATTGGCTGGGATGGCGCGCCGAGATTGCTGACCGCCCGGTCCAAATCACACCTTCCACGCACCATGGCTTCATCACTTTTCCCGTCCCAGTGGGCGAGCATCAGGTTCGCGTGTATCTCGGCTCGACGCCCGCCCGCGATTTAGGCGCCTGGGTATCGCTCTTGTCGCTACTCTTGGCTCTTTCCGCCGCGACGCTTTTGCGCCGCCGCCGGGTCATGCCGCGTCCCTATTGGCGCGTCGCGCCGCTGGGACGCGTTGCGAGCCTTGGCGCGCTGCTAGGAGGCGGGATTGCGCTGCTTTGCGTTCTCATCTTCTTTCAAGAAGGCTTGGCTTGGCATAACTCCCCGCCTGGGGAAGCCTTGCCAGCGCAGTTCCGGACGCGCTTCACGCTGGACGACAGATTGCAAGTGCTGGGCTATGATCTCAGCGCCGCTGAGCTGCGCCCGGGCGATCACTTGCGCTTGCGCGTCTATTGGTACGCCCTGGAAGAAATGGATGTCAATTTCTCCAGCTTCTTGCACCTTTCGTCCGGGGGACCGCCCAAAGCGCAAGTTGACAAATTGCACCCGGCTGGACGGGCGATTAGCGAATGGTGGGGACCCGACGGCTATATCGTGGATACTTATGAGTTGCGGCTGCCGGAGCAGCTAGCCGCGGGCGAATATCAACTCATTGTCGGCTTGTATACCTGCGACCTGATGCCCGCGGACGATTGCGGCAATGGCTACCGCCCCACGGTAACCGATGAGACTGGCGCTGTTATCGGCGACAGTGTGCCCTTGAGTACGATTCGCGTCGCAGCCGGTTAATATCCGCCATCGGGATCAGGATAGGCGTGACCGCCCCCGTAGCTGAATACAGGCGTGGCGGTAGCGCGTGGCGGAAATGGCACATTGTAGTCGATGGGCAGCGACCCAATCACCGCTTCTGAACGCAGCGTGAACAGCGCCATCCAGCCGACTTCATCCCCAAAGCTGACCTTTGCCCAGGGGCTGTATGGGCTGCGCGCGAGCAGCTTCACCTGCGTGCCGTATGGCAAGGTGCGTTTGACGCGGAAGGCGGTATCCGGGGCTTCGCGCAGGTTGCCGCCCGCGGCGACGTTCACAAACGCGCGGCTGCCAAGCTCGCCGTAGCGTTGCGGCGGGGGCGGCGTGACATCGTAGACCTGCTTGATCTCCTCCAGGTTCTTCGCAAGCAAGCCCGCGCTCATCCAACCTGTTTCACCGTTGCCCAATCGGATGTGCAGCCATTCGCGATTTGTGCTGATGCCGAGCACGCTCATGGTTTCGCCGGCCGGCACCTGGAACAGCAATTGGGCTTCTATGTCGGGCGCCATGCGCATATTGACGCCGCCCTGCGTCTGCGCGTAACCGGGCTGCGGAATCGGCACAGGGCGGTCGAAGAGTACAATTGGCAGGTCCTTAACCAAGTCGTATTCAAAAAGCGCAGGGCTTGGGCCAAAACCTTCGGATGAACCTGCGGAAGAACCTTCTGGTTTCCGCCAATCGCCCTGTGCATAGCCGAAATCGAGCTGTTCGCCGGCGTGTATGTTGATGGACTGCCCGGACGCGAGCAGGCGAACCTGTCCCTCTATGGCGATGAACTTGGTAATCCTGTCTTGGGTGAGCGCGATAACCGTGCCATCAATCCGCAGCGACACGCCGTTGACCACCACGCGCGCTGTCCGCCCATAGAGCCCCTGTATCACCATGACGCCAATCTCGGGAGCGCCAGCGCACTGCCATGCGCTCCTTCCGCTTTCCAAAGTGAAGGACTGCCATTTCGCGAAATCACTATCCGGCAGCACAGCATTTTCAATGCTGAGCTGTCCAATCAGAAGGGCATCCATCAGGATGTTCTCTTCCAGGCGCAGCCAGATTAAGCCGCCGCTATCAGCGCTATCCAAGGCAGCCGAGCGCAGGGACTCTACTCTGTTTGCCTCTACAAGCGCGCCCGGTTCCTGCAATAGATTTTCATCGGGCTTGGCAACCGGCGCCCCGCCGCCATTGCAGAAATGACCGCTGGGTCCGCCAAGACAGCGGTTTCCCGCTTCCGTATAGGCGCGTATAAGCACCCCCGCGCAGTCAAGCTCATCGCTGTCGCCGGCTTGGCTCTTTGTCAGGTCGATTTTTGTGGGACTTGCTGAAGGAAGCGCGGTCGGCTGTATTCGCGCCAAGGTCGGCACGGGGCTTGGCGCAGTAGTCGGCGTTACATAAACAATCTCGACTGTGGCGCTGGGCGCGGCGATAGCTTCGGCGGGCGCTGTTTCTCTCTGCGCTCGGCAGGAGACAGCCGCTAGCGCTAGTGATATCAGAAGAGCGAAGCGTATGCGCATGACTACTTGGGCAAGGCTGTCAGATAGCCTGTTAGCCTAATCAAATTTCGCCAGGAATTTCAGCGCTTTTTCGATGCTTTTCTTTGGGCTGATCTTGACTTGGGCGTCCAAGACGGTACCGTCTTCGCCGATGACCCAGTGCGAGCGGATGACGCCCATGTATTTCTTGCCGTACATAGACTTTTCGCCCCAAGCCGCCCAAGCCTCCAGAACGTCGTGATGTGGATTGGACAGCAAGTCGTAGGGCAAGTTTTCTTTGGCGATCCATTTGCTCAGCGCGGCTGGCTCATCAGGGCTCAAGCCAAGCACGACCGCCGCCGAAGTTTCGATTTGCGCGAAATTGTCGCGGAAGCCGCAGGCTTGCACGGTGCATCCCGACGTGCCGGCTTTGGGATAAGCGAAGAGCAAGACCTTGCTGCCGCGATAATCGCTCAAGCGGACTGCTTTGCCGTCTTGGTTTAAGAGTTCGAAATCCGGCGCTTTTTCTCCTACCAGTGGCATGGCGCATTCCTTCCGTTAATGTGCAAAGATGCCTCAGATTATAACCGATGCCGCGGCGCGGTCTATGCGAATTTGCATGCAATGCCGGGCAATCGCCACATTTTTTCACCACCGAGGTCGCCGAGAAAGGGAGGCTTGTAGGGCTGTTTGTCGGTCAGTGTCGAAGGGCTGTGTCTACGCGCCCTACGCGACCCTTGGCTCGCCCAAGGTGAATTGAACCCTACCGATTCTTATTATTTTATTGGATTTGCTTCTGTAGTGAAATTAATTTGATTCAATTGCCCTGGGATGCAAAGCGGTCTAGCCGTCCCTCGGCAGTCAACGCCGTCTGTCAATCAAGTCGCGCGCCAGGTCTATTGCCAGCCACAGCGTCGCGGTCGCCTGGGCGGGCATTTGCAGGTGCAGCTCGGCGGGGAAATGCGCCAGAAAGGCGCTGTCTTCCGCAATTGGGGCGGCGATCACGCTGCGGCTCTCGGTCTCTTCGGCTGTTCTGAAAGGAATATCGCTGTCCTTGGCGCTAATGCGCGCGTACCACTCCGGATCATGGATCAGCAGCAGGGCACTGATTTCCGGGCGCAAGGTCAGCAGATTGACAATGAGGCCCGTCAGGCAGAGTTCAGCTTTGCCGGCAGCCATTAAGGATTGCAGATACAGGAGGGCTGGGTGCTGATAAAAGAAGTCCCAGCGCTGCGGCGTCCATTCTTCCGGCATGTTGAACAATTCTTCCAGCACTTCGCGCAGCACCTGATGCCGCACGCTCCACTCTTGTGGATGGGCGAAGTCCGGCGTCGTGGGACCGAAGATCATCGCTGGCAGCACGTGAAACATGCCGCTGTCGTAAGCTGTTTTTTCCGAGCGGCGCGCCAGCATCGCTTTGTAAGTTCCCCCGTCGTTGAAGACGGTCAGGGCGCCGATGCCGATTGTCGCGCAGCGTTTAATCCCGCGCAGCAGCGCGTCTTTAGGGTCCACCGCGCGATGGTAAGCGCTGCGTGAAGGCGCGCGCATCCAGCCTTGAGCCAAGGCGTCGCGCAGCTCGTTTTCCAGCGAAGCGCAAGTGGCGAGCATGTCGAAGTACCGTCCCAGCGCGCCCCGCAGTTTGAGCGGCTTTGCTGTCAATCGCTTCATAGTGAAAGTGTAACCATTGTGCAGAAAGGGCTTGCGGTTTTGCAAATCGTGCAGGTAGCTGTAATCGTATGCGGCGTAGTCGCGCGGATCGATGGCCGGGGGATAGGGATCAAGCAGGCTGTCCACATCGTGAACCTGGTCCGCGGACGGGTAGAAAACCGTCACCGGATGCTCGATGCCCTGGCGCGCGAAAGGCTGACATTGATAGAGATGCTGCAGGTAGTCGGTCAGGTTTTTGTAGTCGCGGCTGTCGATTGGCATGGTGATGTGGATGTAGCAACTGAGTTGATAGCGAAGTGATATCTAGCACATTGATTGTAACAGCTTGCGCTGTCCGGTGACAGTGCTGCTGCTTGTTCGTCTAGCGCAATCGCTTCAAACTGATCATAGCGGGTAGGGACAGATTTCCGCCTTCCTTCGCCACTGGTACATCAAAAAAGGCGGCAATGTAGGTGCGTTTGACGGTCAGTGTCGAAGGGCTGTGTCTACGCGCCCTACGCGACCCACTGAAACGCCCGCAAATTGAAGGCAAATAAACATGTGCGACTCAGCGAGTCGCCCCTACATTTCTCATTATTTTGTTTTTTTCTTTTGTGCGCGTTGGTAAAATGTTCGATGCGATTATTCTGCTTATTCGCTACGTTCAGAAAGGCGAATTGCCAGACCCAGGCAACCGTCAATCAAGAATGCCTGCAAAGCAAGAATGAACAGCAATCCAATTGACAGATACGCGCCCTGCGGGAGCAGCCCCCATACCGCGCCCAGGCTGCCCAAGTTTGCCAAGAGCATGCCCCCATCCGCGAAAGCGCTGTAAGCCAAAAAGAGCAAATACAGCAGACTATCCGCCGCTGTCAAGCGGCTCTGCAAAGCGCTTGTGACAGCGAACAGTCCCGCGGCCACCGCCAAGACTGCCGCAGCGGACAAAACAAACTGAAGTATGAGCGCGAAGAGGCGCTGTTTCAGCGTGACCGATATCAAAATGCCGAGCGCGCCGGCGACGCCCAATGTGGCGAACGGCAGCAGAATATGGGCTGTCATCAGCAGGATAACCAGAAGCAACGCGAGCCAAAGGTCGGTGGCGCCGCCAGCGCTGCTGCCGAGGACAGGCAGGTATCCGCCGCCGAAGGCTGTCATGTTGACTGTCATGCCGGCTACCATAACCAGGCGGACCAGGAGCAGCGCTATGATCGGCGCGCGCAAGCGATAGAGTATGCCCATCCAGCGCGCGCGCAGCGTCATGCCGACGCCGAGTTCGGTGACCCGCAAGCTGTCCCAGGTTTGGCGGCTGCGGTCGGCTTCCACCGATCCAATGCCAAAAGCCAAGGCGGCCAGGACCACCGCCGTTTGAATCATTAGCGACGGGAAATAGAGACAGCGCCAGAGAAGATCAACGAGATTCTCCCCGCCGGCGTCGCCTCTGGCATAGAAGTATCCGCCCCCGCCGGCCAACAGCAGCGCCATCAAGAAGAACTGCGATGCGCTTTTCCGGCGCGAGCCTATTAGCCGTCGCCGCGCCAACTCATATTGCAGGATCGGATCCTCCGGGCGCGCCCAGTCGGGCAGCAGCGTTTTCCATAGTTCAGGCATGGAATTGTTCCAGCTCGACGAGGCGCGCTTCCAGAGATTTGAGTTCTGCCAGGCAGTCATGTTTGTCAATTAGCAGCGTGCGGTTGTCCGCCAGATAGTGGAGGTATGTCGCCGGGAGCTCGGGCAATATCAAGCGCGCCTGCGCGGCCGCGGCATAAACCGCCAATTGCAGGATGTAGCGCCGCGCCTGTATCTGGTGGTCGCCCCGGATCAAGGCTGTTTTGTAATCGACAATCGCCCAAGTTTCGTCGGCCTGCTGCAATAGCAGGTCCATGACACCGTGGATGATGCGGCCGCTGGCGCGATAGACGAAAGGCAATTCGGTGAACAGGGGACGACTCTCGGCGCGGGCTGTTGAAAGCCATTGAAAGACATCGCTTTGTCGAAACTGGTCCAGCAAGCGCTCGACCGCGTCTACAGCCTCGTCGATTTCGCGCTTGCTGGTCAAGCCCTTTTGCCAGGCTTGGGCGCGGATGATGTCAGCCGTCGCGTCATAGCGGCCGAAACGCAGCAGATCATGCGCGACAGCGCCCAGCGCGCGGCGGAGGCGCATCCCAGGTCCGGACAGGCTCAAATCCGGCCTCGCTCGTTCATCATCTTCCGCGGGCTTAAGCAGGCGTCTGCGGTAGTATTCACGCGCGGTCCCGCTGCTATGCTGATAGCCGCCCAAGTCGGCCAGCTGCGTCGCTGAAATATGTTTGAGGCTCAAACCGTTTTGAGGCGGTAGCGCATGAATCAGAGGCGGGGGTGGAAGATCGCCCGGGCTTTGATCGACGCCCGCTGTCCGAGCGCGGGTCTCATAGACAGCTCCCCGGTCGCGCCTTGAGTGTGGCGGGGGCGGCATCAGCACGCGAATTTCGTCGCCGTAGAAGCTGACCGTTTGCTCGGTCTTCTCATCATTGTCTTCCACATCTTCCATATCTGCCATGTCGAAGGCGTCGA
Organism: Aggregatilineales bacterium; assembly: GCA_963663445.2. Classification (GTDB taxonomy): domain Bacteria; phylum Chloroflexota; class Anaerolineae; order Aggregatilineales; family Phototrophicaceae; genus UBA6055. Next base: position 398,460 of record CAXXTM010000002.1, read on the forward strand.
TAAGCTGCCCCAGCCAGCCGCGCGCGGAGAGTTGGCTGTTCTTAATCGTTATCTGTCCGCTGACAAGCAGATAATCTTGCGCGCGGGTCGCCGCTACATAAAGCAGTCGTTTGCGTTCAGCCTTTTCCTTCTGGTCGAGCAACTTAAGATTGCGGCGGTGGGCGAAGGCGCTGACGTTTTTGATTTCCTCGTCATCAAAAACCTGGCAGCTCAAGCCAAAATCGGCATCGCGGAGCAAAATTGGCTTGGCGCCGCCGCCTCTTGTCCAGGAAGCGTCCGCCAGGATGACCATCGGGAATTCCAGCCCTTTGCTGGCGTGAACAGTCATCAAACGAATGGCGTTTCCGGCTTCGACCAAAGCCTCGCCTTCGCGGATTTCGCGCGAACTGAGGTCGTCCAGATAACGCGAAAATTTCCCCAGCGTGATCTTGCCGCTGTCCTCTGCCAATTGCAGCAATTTCTCTATGTTGCCGCGGCGGCGCGCGCCGTCTGGCAAGCCTGTCAATATGGCAAGGTAGCCGGTCGCGCTCAGCGCCCGCCCCAGCAATTCAAAGATTGTGACGCGCCCGGCAATTTGCCGCAGCTCGTCCAGCGTTTCCAGGGCGAACTTGAGCAGGTCCTGATCTTCGTCAGTTATGCCCGGCGCGTCACCGATGCGAGCGCTGCGCATGGCAGCCCACAGCGGCAAGGCTGTGCTTGACGCCGAGTCGGGCGCTTTCATCAGGCGCAAGGCAAAGAGCAGATCGTCGCTGAAGCCGAATAATGGCGAACGCAATGCGGAAGCCAAAGACAGATTGTCGAGTGGATTGTGCAGGCAGCGCAAAAGATCCAGCATGTCCCAAACTTCTTGCCGGTCGTAGTAGCCGCGTCCGGCGATTGTCAGGAAGGGCATCCCCTGGGTCTTGAAACAGTCTTCGTAGATCTTGACCTTGCTCATGGCTTGGAAGAGCAGGGCGATATCACCATACTGGATGGGGCGCTGTTCGCCACTGTCGCGATCGAAAACAAGCCTGCCCGACTTAATTAGCTCTTTAATGCGCTGCGCGATCACGTCGGCTTCCCATTGCCGCATCTCGTCAGCCGGGATGCGGCTCGATAGCTTATCCAGCAAGATACATTCGATGGGCGGCTCGGCGGCTGGTGATTCTTCGCGAAAGGCGTTCATGGGCAGGTCGAAGGGCACCTGGAAATCCGCAACCAGGCTGTCGTCGTCGCGGACAAGAATGGCATCGAAGAGCCCGTTGAATTGCTCGATCAGCCGGCGATGACTGCGAAATGAAGTGGACAGCGACAGTTCTTGCCCGCTGGCGTCCCCGGCGATCTGGACGCGGACGCGGTTGAAGACGCTGACATCCGCGCCGCGGAATTGGTAGATGCTTTGTTTGGGATCGCCGACGGCGAAGAGCGTGCCGCCACGGTCGAGATCCGCCAAAGCGCGGATGATCTGCCATTGACGGTCATTGGTATCTTGAAACTCGTCGACCAGCAGGTGATTGAATTCAGCCTCGCGATAGCGGTCTCTGATAGGCTCCTGCGACAAGACCTGCGCGGTCAAGCGTTCCAGGTCCTCAAAGTCGACCAGGGCGCGCTCTGTCTTGAGTTTCCGATAGGCTGCTTGAACCTTGCCCAGCAAGCGCATCCAAAGCGGCAGCAGTTGTGCGCTGCGCTCATCAAGTTCGCCTATGGGCGGGCCAACTTCTTTTCGCAGCGCTTTGAGTTTAGCGAGAACGCGGCGCAAAAGATCAGCCGCCTCTTTCTTGGCTTCCACGCCGCCCCAATTCGCTGCCGAACCTTTCCCGCCAACCGTGCCTTCTATTACGCATAACGACATCAAAACCCAAATACTTTCGGCATCATCTTGCGCAGCCATGCGATTCAGATAACGTTGATACTGCTGGTATAGTTGCCCGAGTTTGTCATTGGCTGGGTATTGCGCGTCCTCCCTAAGAAACATGACATCTTCGTCCTGGAAAAATCGCTCTAGCGGCAAGCGCAGCGTTTCTGCCCATTGCTGCCGCCACTTCCGCAGCATATCGTCGGGATGAGGCGCTTCGGCGGGCAGCGCCATGCTAGCGAGCTCGAGATCACAGAGGCTCTTCAGAATCTTGTCCGAATCGTAGTAAGCGAAAAGCCGCAATAGCTCGGGCTCGAGCGCCTCGAGGACGTCTTCAACCGTGTTTTCCAGCAGAATCGCCGCTTCGATTTCGTCCAGCACCTCGAACTTGGGATCGATACCGGCTTGGGCGGCGTTGGCGCGCAGGATCGAGGCGCACAAGCCATGAATGGTGTCAATGCGCGCGCTGTCCAGCTCGGACAAATGGCGCAGCCAGACGGGGTCCCTTGCGCTTTCGGCGCGCCGCTGCAGTTCAAGCCGGACGCGATGACGCATCTCGAAAGCGGCTGCCCGCGTGAAGGTGATGGCAACCAGCGATTTGATGGACCAGTCCGGGTTCGCTTCCAGCAATTGCAAATAGCGTTCGACCAGGACGCGCGTCTTGCCAGACCCGGCGCCAGCCACCACGATCAGGTTCTTGTCGTGGATGTGGACGGCGGCCTGCTGCTCGGGCGTGAAGCGCACTGGAGAAGCGACTGCGGCTGCGGCTGCGGCTTTAGCGTCCATTAGGGCGTCTGCTTTTTGTAGCGATTGGTGACGCTGACGCGGCAGAGGCGCGCGTATTCGCAGTAACGAGCGCACTTGCCGCTCTCAAATTCCGTCGGATATACCGGGAAACCGCCATCGCGCCCCTCGCGCAGATTATCCGCAACATGCGCTTTTGCCGCTGCAATCGCCGCTAGATCTTCGTCCTTGTCCATATCGACTTCGCCGCTTGATTTCAGATCCCGCAGATGCAGAAACAAGCCGCTTTTGATAGGCGGCGGGTCAATCTCACGCTCCAATTCGACGCTCAGCGCGGATATGTATGCCATCATCTGAAAGTCGCGCCCGGTCTTCATCTCGCTCTTGTGGATGCGGGTGCTGCCGGTCTTGTAATCGACCAAAATCAGTTTCCCATTCACGACATCAATGCGGTCAATGACGCCGCGCAGGCGCAGTTTCTCGCCGAGTTCGGGCAAGTCGATTTCCACGCCATCAAAACTGTATTCCACGTCATAGACTTGGCGATTTCCGTCTTTGGGTTTGAGCGGACTATCGGCGGAAAAATCTTGTTTGATCAAAGCCTTCAGGCGTTTGAATAGCATCTGTTTCTCCGCAGCCCAACTGGAGCGAGCCAGAAATCCAAAGTCCCGCGGCGCGCTCTCGAGCCGCTCTAACGCGATGCCCTCGAAGATCTCCAGCGCTCGCTCCAGGTTGTTGGCATGGATTGACAGTCCGATTTCGCGGAAGCGGCGATAGCTGTCTTCCAGTATTTTGTGGTTGAGCAGACCGAGTTGCAGTATGTCGTAGCCGGTTTCCGGTTCTTTGACTTCATCCAGTTTCAGCAGGCGTTTGGCGAAAAAACGAAAGCCGCATAAGCCATAATCCTTGAGCTGCGACGCGCTCCAAACTCTGTTCGCGCCCAGTCTTTTTTTTGTCTCCGCCCGCAGTTCCGGACGCGTGACTTGGCCGCTATATTGGTCATAAGGACTTTTCGACAGCCTTCCCAACTCGACGCTTTGTCCGCGCTTGATGTGACGCCAAAGGCGCGCTTGCTCGGGCTGACTAGCGAGCCATGCCTGCCCGGAAAAAGCGCATGTGGCTTGGCCATCCGCTGGCTGATCCGCCATTGCCAGCATCAGCTCCGCGGCGGAGGCCGCTTTTTCCAGCGGCGCGACTTTTCCAGCGGCAGCCGTCTCTACCGGCAGCTGCGGGAAGGCTTGCAGGACCGCTGTCCAGAGATAGCTTTCCAGCCAGATTTTGCCATCCTGGAAGGTCGGGCGCGACAGGGTTAAGGTCTGGCGCGGCAAGCTGATCAACTCCACGAATAAGCCCCGGTCATCGACCCGCTCCGCTTGCGTCGCCAGATGAATGCCTTTGGACTGTAAACGCTCTCGTTCCGAATCCAGGTAAATCGGATCATCCGCTGTCTCGGCCGGGAACAGCCCCTCCGCCAAGCCCATGATATAAACGTGCTCCTGCGGCAATCCGCGCGCTTCCGTCGCGGTGCTGACTAACACGCGCCCGTTGCGAGCGGCGTCGGCAGATTGCCCGGAGGTATTTTGCAAGGCGTATTTGAGGTCGGACCAGAACCGATTCCATTCGATTTCCTTCGGCTCTCCCAGCTCGGTACGGAGGATATGACCGGAGTCGAGTGTGCTGCGCAAGATATTTTTCAGGCTTTGCAGCGCCGTCAGATCTCGCTGCGCGATGTCCTTGGACGGACGCGAGCCGTCGCTTATGCGCTGGTTGATACCGAGCGAAAAACTGTCATTGTCATGCGGCAAACGATTGTCAAGATAGGCATCTGGACCGATAAGGCGGGCCAGCCAGTCGACATATTGATTGACATTCGCCGCGGCCGGCGGGCTGATGCCAGCCAGAAAACGCGCCAGTTTGCGCGGCAAGTTGGCGGCATCTTCCTGCGGGACCGCGGCGCTCCCGTCGTCGTCTTCACGCGCTTGAGCCGCTGCCATAGCAGCCAGGTCAATCCAGTTTTCCTTGCTGCCGCGCAAGAACAGTTGCTCTTGGCTGATTCCCTCCAGGCGGTCGATGTCTGCCGCGCTCAAGCCGGAATCGAGATAGGGCGAACGCAAAACGTCTAAGAGCTCCGAGCGGCGAAAATGCGGCGCCAGATCCAGCAGGTCGATCAGCAGGGCGATTACCGGAATCGTATGCAATAGCGGCGGATTGTGCAGCAGCAAGGGCAGATCGTATTCGTCTTGCCCGCGTCGGAGATAGGCTGCGTAGCGATCCCAGTCGCGCAGGGCGATCAATATGTCGTCGGCGTGGGCGCCATTTAGCAACTGAGCTTTGACCGCGCGCAAGACAGCTCTGGTTTCTTCAGCTTCGCTCGGCATGGCGATCAGCCGAATAGCTTCGCCGCCGGAGGCAGCCGGCTTGGCTTGAAATATCAGTTCGCCCAGTTGCGCCAGGTCGGTATGACGGTCGCCGCCACCAGCCGGCAGCGTCCAGGTGCGAAGACCCGCGCCAGCCGCTTGATGCGCGTCTGCCAGGCGCGAACGGGTCAGTTCGCTGCGCCGGGAAAACAAGCCCGTTTTTTCCGGCAGCGCCGTCAGCGTGATGTCGACCCGCGGCAGCGCGCGCGCCAATTCCGCCAGCAGTTGCGCTTGCACCGGCGTGTACTGATCAAATCCATCGACAATGACCAGATCCACATCCGCTACGATATCCTGCTTTTGTCGAAGCGTCGCCAAAGCCAGCCAGCCTTCGCCTTCGATATCTACGAGCTCGCTGTCCCTCAGCGTCTTCTGGTACTGCTGATAGATGGCCGCGATATCGCGGTCTTTGTCGCTGTCCACCGCCTGCGCGAATTGCTGAACATCGACGCCGTTCTGTTTCAACTCGTTGATGAGCTCGGCAAGTATCTCGATGAAACCGCGGGTATCGGCAATTTGCTGAAAATAGCGCAGTTCGCCCGCGGCGTTTATGCGACCTGCCAGGCTGCGCAGCAGAGCCAATTGCGTATCTCTGGTGATTTTGCGCGCTGGCCGCGCGGCCAAGTTAAGCAAGCGCTCGTTTAGCGTATAGAAGCTGAAGTATTCGATATTGAAGATTGTCGTCTCTGGACCGCCGCGGTCGGTCAGCCGTCCGCGAAAACTCATTTCCTGCCGCCGATTGGCTGTCAGCGCCCAGACCTTTGGCAGCATCGGTCGCTGAACTTGCAGCGCCTCCAGGAGAGCATCCATGACGGCTGCGGTCTTGTCGACGCCGACTGGGGCTAGATACAAATTGGCAGACATATTCGACCTTCAGCGATAGAGCAGGTTGGCGACCCGCCGTACCGTCTCGGCATCCAGGCGCTCGTTTTCAAGATAGTTGTCTTGCAGATGTTCCACGAGCTGGCTGCCATGCAGAACGGGAACCGCAGGCTCGCGCAGCGTCAATTGTACCAGCGGGCTTTCGGGCGTAAAGACAATCACGGCGCCGATGGGCACGGCAGATAGCTGAAAATCGTCGAGATATTCGCGCAGCTTCGCGACTTGCAGCGCGACTTCGCGCGTCGGATTCCAGCGCATCGGCTTCCATTGTCCCTTAAGCCGCCGCCGCAGCCAGTCGCCTTTGTCGTTAAAAAAAACTCCTTTGCGCTTGCTAATGCAAAAGACCAACACGCCGTGTTTGCTGACCAGCGCCGCGTCGAGCTCGCCGATCGGGCGCTTGCTGATATTGCGGATAAAGACGAATCGCCGGTCCAGATGATCGGCGAGCAAGGCGCCCAGCTCACGCGCCAGGGCGTTATCGGTCTTCCAGGTGATGGCGCGCGCGGCCATCAAGAAAGACAGAAATATGATGCCAGCGCCGAGAATCAGCATGCCTTTTCTAGTCAGATCATATATTTCCGAGCCGGGATTAAATGGGACGACCAGATTGAAAATATGCAGCGCGATTCCCGCCATCGTCAACAGCGCGCCGGCAAGAAATACGACGGCGGCGGCGACCAAGAGCTCGCGCGAGCGCCTGCTCAGCCGACCTGTTGGCGCTAGGTTTTGCATTTCCGCTAATCCGTCTCGCTGGGTTTTATACCTACCATCATAAGCTGATTGCCCGCCTGCGCAAACTCTGGCGGCTGGTTCGCGCCTATTTCGCTATTTGATTATAATCATGAGAGTTGAAGACTTCATGGCAGCGCCCTTGCGGATGAGTTCGTAATTTCCGCAATATCCACCAGATCCGATACGCGGTACGGGAAACAAAGATGAGCAAAATACCTTCCGCAGCGCCAACTGAAGTTGGACAAACAGTCGCGCAGGTGCATAAGTTCGGCGCGGCGAGCGAATCGGTATTTCGCCGGCTCTATCGCGGCTTGCATCAGCGCGGCGACGTACAAGAACATCTGCGCCAACAACAGGAATTGCTGCTGGCGCAAGCCAAGCGCAATGAAGAACTGGACCGGCGACAGCGGCAATTGCAGCGGGCATTGCACTCGCGCGCTGGTGAATTGGAGCGGCTGCACGCTGTTCTTGGCAGTGTCAATGACGGCATCATTCTGCAAGATCTGAACGGCAAAGTCACCATGATGAACCAAGCCGCGCAGATTATGTTAGGCGGACGCAAGGCATTTTGGGACAGCGCGCTGGGTTCGCTCTTCGAGCAGTATCGCGCGGTGACCCAGATACAAGCTGAATTAATGCCCTTGGGCGAATCGGAAGAGATTGCGCTGAACCATCGCATCATGCGCGCCCAGGTTGTTGCCATCGGCGACGACAATAAGCGCCGCATCGGCACCGTCATCCTCTTGCGCGATGTCACTCACGACGCGCTGGCGCGGCGCCTGAAGGACGGCTATGTCTCACAAATCGCGCGCGAGCTGGAAAGTCCGATGTCCGTTATCAAGCTGGCTGTGGAATTGCTGGGCGCCAAGCCCGAAGACGCCGCGCTAAATCGGCAATTGTTGAACAAATTGTTATTCAACGTTGATTTGCTCGACCAATTGGTCCTGGAATTGCTGGATATTGCCGAAATGAAGGCCGGCGCCTTTGACGTCAAGCGCGAAGCCGTGTCGGTCGAAGACTTCTTGTGGTCGGTCGTCCGCGGCATTAACCTGGAGCTCCAGGCGCGCGGCATTGATCTGTTGATCATGACGCGCGACATCAGCGCTTTGCAGGTCCGCGGCGACGACAAGCGCTTGCAATGGGCGCTGGGGCATTTGCTGCGCAATGGCGCGCAATACAATCGTCGCGGCGGATATGTCGCTTTGTCCGCGCGGACCAGCGCGATTGCCGATAGAACCTATATCTCGATTCGCGTCACAGACAACGGCATCGGCATCGGCGAAAAGGACTTGCCGCATATTTTCGAGCGCTTCTACCGCGGCGATAGCGACCGCCTTGAAGCGGCTGAATCACGGCGGGGTTTGGGGCAGGGCTTATATGTTGCGGCGGCAATCTGCGAAGCGCATGGCGGTTTCTTGCAAGTTCGCAGCCGCCTGAATGTCGGCAGCGCCTTCACGATGGGCTTGCCTCTTTATGCTTAAGCTGTAAAAGCCAGCGGCAAAGGCAGGCTCAAGGGCGCATGGCGAAGGCGCGGTTAGCAGCCTGTCCGTTTGCCCAAACAATGCCCATACAAGGGAAAACTTTTTGAAATGCCCTATCTCATTGATGGACATAACTTAATCGCCAGCTTGCCTGATATTGACCTGGCCGATCCAAACGACGAAGCCAAGCTGGTAACCAAGCTCAAGGGTCTCGTCGCGAAGAGGCGCGGCCGCATGCAAATTACTGTGATCTTCGACAGCGGTTTGCCCGGCGGCTATTCCACGATGTCGAGCAAGTCTGTTCAGGTTATCTTCGCCGCGATGCAACATTCGGACGCCGACCGATTGCTCAAACTGCATATCCGGCGCGCCAGAGATCCAAACAACTGGACAGTGGTTTCTTCTGACCAGGCAGTGCTGGATTGCGCCCGGGCGCACAAGATGAAATGGCTGAGCTCAGCCGAATTTGTTGACAGGATTGCGGGGGACAGCCCGGCCGAAGACGCCCCGGGCGAGGAAGTTGATATACAAATCACGGACCAGGAAGTGGAGGAATGGTTGGATCTCTTCGGCGGCGGCGAGTCCCGTTCCAGCCCAAGGCGCAAGGGCTGAGCGCGCCTGGCGCTGTCAAACTGTGGCTTTACTTTGGCAGGGCGTCGCTGTAGTATATGACGGTCCTCGGGGCGTGGCGCAGCCCGGTAGCGCGCACGGTTTGGGTCCGTGAGGTCCCCGGTTCGAATCCGGGCGCCCCGACTTGCGGCGACAGAAATGCGGGTATGGTGTAACGGTAGCACTCCACCCTTCCAAGGTGTCAGTACGGGTTCGAATCCCGTTACCCGCTTTTAATTGTTTACCTGCTGGGCAATCGCATCAGATTATCTCGGTGTTCTCGGTGCTTAATTGCCAACAATCTGAAATGCACCCCTCTGTCCTCATCACGCATTGACTTCGCCCGTCTTACTTCGTATGATGGTGTTCCGGCCGGGTCCATAGCTCAATGGTCAGAGCAGTCGGCTCATAACCGATTGGTTCCAGGTTCGAGTCCTGGTGGACCCATTTTTTCGTAGTCATAATGTTGAACGTTTTCACCTTTATGAATCTCCGTCGTGAAGCTTAAGCATCCCCCGAGCGCCTTGGAGGATCTCACTCTGGACAGCGAATCCGGCGCTATCAATGTTGATTTCGCGCGGAGGCTGATCGGTTTTAACTTCTGGGAAAATCAACGTGTCTGGGATTTGGCTATCGCGTCGCTGACGGAAGAGCAATTCCGGCGCGAGGTCAAGTTTTTGCGGGCATCCGTCCATAGCGAAACTCAGCGGCTTATCGAGACTGAATCAGTCTATCTGCAAAGAATCCAGGGCGCCTCACAGGTCAGGGGCGCATGGCTTGAAGACGGAGCCGACCGAGCGGCTATCGCCGCCAAGTGGGCCTCTGTACGGGGGGCTTGGACTGAATTCGCGCAGGAACTTGATGGGGACAAGTTCTTCTCCATATATGAAGTTGCGGACCACGGCGGAGCGCGCGAAATGCAAGTGTGGCAACTGGTGTTCCACGTCCTCTATCAGGGCACGGCGCGGCGTTCGCGCATATTGCGCTTGGTGGCGGAAGTGAGCAAGCCGGTAGAATTTGACCTGAGCTTGTTGCAACATTTGACGGGACTGTTGCGCGGATGAAGTCAGACCTGGCAAAAACTGTCTGCGCCTATCAGTTGCGCGAGGACCGGCGACTCTGGCATGAAGTCATCATGCCGCTTGACGAGCGGCTGTTCTATGTGGACACCGGTTATTCCTGGGGCAGTTTGCAGCGTGAGTGCGCCCACGTAATTGACGCCATGCACGGCTATATGCAAAGGCTGCATGGCGCTAGGCAAATCGCCAAGGCATTTGCGCATGACAATCCGGATCGGGCGCAGGTGCGGGAACGCTGGGACGCCGTTGAAGCCGATTGGAAGGCCTACCTGACACGATTTGACGAGCGAGAGTTTGACCGCGAGCTTGAAACGGTCTATCGCGATACCGTAATTGCTGTCCCGGTTTGGCAGTTGCTATTTCAGGTCTGCAATCATAATACGCTTCACCGCGCCGAGATCTTGCAGATAGTCGCCGCTTTGCGGGAGCCTGTTGACTTTGACATGAATTTCGCGTGCTATTGCATAGGATTCGCGGAATAATCCGCTTGATCCCAAGATGCCGTCCCGCGCCGAGGTCGATGGATTAGGCGGCGCTGGTTGCATTGTCCGCGGACATGAGGATTGAGGTGTAACTTGCAATCGGGATTTGACGCGCAGCCCGTAGAAAAGTCGGATTTGTTTTCCAGCTTGCCGCCCGAGTGGGCGCGCGACCTCATCCCGCGGATTCAGGCGCTCTTGCGGGAGACAAAGCAGAAAGTCTTCGTGCTCGATGACGATCCGACCGGCACTCAGACGGTCTATGATACCGTCGTATTGACAAATTGGCGGGCGGACGCGCTCCTGCGCGAAATGCAAAGTCCCGATACCCTTTGCTATATCCTGACCAATACGCGCAGCGTGAACGCCGAACGCGCGGCCGCGATTAACAGAGAAATCGCGCACAACTTGCGGGCTGCCAGCGAACTTGCCGAGCGCCCGTTTGCCATCATCAGCCGCAGCGATTCAACCTTGCGGGGCCACTTCCCCGCGGAGACAGACGCGCTGGCGCATTGCCTGGCTTCTCGTCCCGATGGGCTCCTGATCATCCCGGCTTTCATGGCGGGCGGGCGCTACACAATCCAGGGCCTACATTACGTTGAAGAAGGGGACACGCTGATCCCGGCCGCCGCTACGCCCTTTGCCCAGGATCCGGTATTTGCTTACGCCAATTCCGAGCTGAGCAAGTGGGTCGAAGAAAAGACGGCGGGCGAGGTTTCCGCGCAAGGCGTCTCCCGTCTGTCGATTGACAAAATCCGCCTGGGTGGTCCGCAAGCGGTCGCCGATGCATTGAATCAATTGACAGGCGGCGCGATCTGCGTTGTGGACGCGGTGACGGAAAGAGACTTGGAAGTGGTCGCTCTCGCTTGTCTGCGGGCGGAAGCGGCCGGGAAAAACTTGCTCTATCGAACGGCGGCTTCATTCGCCGGGATACGCGGGGGGATACCCATTCGCGCGCCGCTGCAAGCTGATGAAATGAAGCTGATGCCCCAGCGCGCAGGACTTGTCGTTGTCGGCTCTTTTGTCGAAAAGTCATCGCAACAGCTCGCCGTATTGCTGGGGAGCGGCAAAGCCCGCGGAGTGGAAGTCAAGGTATCGGAATTGCTCGTTTCGGCGGAACCCGCGACCTTCATCAAACCGCTAGTGGAAGCGGTGAACGCGATCCTGGAAGCCGGCGTTCATGCGGTGGTTTATACCAGCCGCCAGCTCGTCGCGGGCCCAGACGACGCAGCCAATTTTCAGATTAGCCAGCGCGTATCCGAATGTCTGGTTGAAATCGTGCGCGGACTGCGCATCCCGCCTCGTTTTATCATCGCCAAGGGCGGCATCACATCAAGCGACCTTGCCACGGAGGCGCTCGCCATCAGCCGAGCGCGTGTCTTGGGACAGATCTTACCGGGCATTCCAGCCTGGCTGCCCGATGCCAGCAGCCGATACGCGGACGGGACCTATGTTGTTTTCCCCGGCAATGTGGGCGACGAAGGCGCGCTTTTGCGGGCTGTTCAGATGCTCTCCGCAAGCGAATCGCAGAGTTAGAACTCAGTCTCAATTCATCCCAGCTCACTGTCTTAACGCCAGCGCCGATGGGATTTGATCTGATCGTAGGCGGACTGGACCTCTTTGAAGCGCCGCTCGGCTTCGCCCTTTTCGTGAGCGCTTACATCCGGATGGTATTCACGGGCGAGTTTACGAAATGCTTCTTTGACCGCTTCTTGACCCGCGCCGACTTCAATCTCCAGCGCCAAATAAGCGGCGTTGATCTGTTCGGCAGGCGCGCCATCAACCTTCTGCCTGCGCTTGGTCTGGTAGTGAAGGCGCTGCCGGGCGCGTTCTTCGTTGATACGGCGCTTAAAGCGGGGCGAGGCAATGTCGCCGATGTACCAACTGCCCCTGATATTTGATTGAAAATCGCGCCGGCGAACGGACAGGGCGTCGAGGGGGAATTCGCTCGTGCGCCAGACGATGAACTGGTTGCGCTGCGCTGTCTCGTCATAATTGACCTGTGTGAAGCGCAGCGCGTCTTCCCCGAGGTCGTAGGCATAGATGGCGCCCATATTCATCACGCGCAGATCATCCTGCCAACTGGCGATCCGCCCGACATAGCTATCATGCGGCAATAGCAGGGCTGCGACCAAAAATAGCGTGCCGATGCTGGCGGCGCTGTTCTGCTTGAGAATTGATTTAATCGTTCGCGCTTTGGGCGCATGATCGAGGATGTATACATAGAGACGGCTGTTCATCCAGGTTTCGACGATGACATCTGGCTCGTGGCTGCGGAAGACCAGGTTGGCCTCCGGGCGGGTCGTGGCGAATTTGACGTCTTGTATTTCGCAAAAGCGCGATTTTGCATATTGGGCGATGATGTTTTTCACGCGCGGGCTCGGGCTAATTTCGCTGTTTGGGGGATTCTAAGTCGGATGGGTCGCCTTTGTCAAAGGGGCGTATGTATCGCCCGACACGGCCTGGCTGAGCTGGGCTTGACCCTCGCGTCAAAAACTGTATACTCTAAAGTATCCATAGGGGGCCGTTAGCTCAACTGGCAGAGCGCCTCGTTGACGTCGAGGAGGTTACAGGTTCGAGTCCTGTACAGCCCATGAGACGAAAAAGACCGACAGCAATGTTGGTTTTTTGTTGCGTGGAAATTGATTGATTCTTCCATACTGGGAAAACTCCAGGCATCGGACATTCTAAAGAGCTATGAACCATACAATTTCAAAGGGCAATTGGACGATTTCCCTTTGACGATGGACTACGGCATGAGAATGGATGCCTTGCGCACGGCGTTGCGCGGCTATTTCCGGGACGGCGAATACCGCGATACGATTGGAGTGACCGTGATTACAGAGGATGACAGCCCTCACCATTCCTGTGCCGTTTTCGTCAGCAAGACGGGTGGGGCGCCCGGACGGCGGAATACCGATTCCAGCGCGATCGGCGGTGGTAGTCATCTAGGGCACGTCGCTTCGCGGACGCCTCAGAACTCAATGCCCGCGCGGGCCAGAATACCGCTGTCGTAAGCGTGTTTGACATTATGCATCTCAGTGACGGTATCGGCGTATTCGATCAACTGCGCTGGCGCGTTGCGTCCGGTGATGAGCAGGTTCAAACGGGCCGGTTTGTTGGCTCGTAGCCAGTTGATCACTTCAGTTGCGTCCAGCTAGCCGAAGGCCATCAGATAAGTGAACTCGTCGAGCGCCACCAGTTCGTATTCGTCGGAAATGATGATCGCCTGCGCCGTTTGCCAGCCATGCAGCGCTCGCGCTTGTGTTTCGTCGATGTTTTTGCTGGTCCAGGTAAATCCGTCCCCGGTCTTGATTGGCTCAAGTCCTAGCTGTTTGAATGCGCGGATCTCGCCCCAATTGCCGCTTTCGTGCTTGAGGAACTGGATCAGCGCGACGCGCTTTTTTCGACCTAACATGCGCAGGATCAGGCCGTAGTCCGATGTTGATTTGCCGCGTCCCTCGCCGGTGTGGACCAAGACGAGTCCTCGCTTGCTTTCAGTCTTCTCGCTCATATTCCCGCCTCTTTCAGCGCGGCCAAGACCTCGGCCACCGAGCGATGCCGGCTTAGGCGCCCTTCGATTGTCAAATGCCATTCGGGTCCCCGGCCATTTTCTTGCAGGGAAATATCCGCGACGCCGGCAATTGCATCGTGGCGATAGCCATTTCTTTCGAGCGCCCGCCGCATCCAGGTTGCTCGCGTGCCGCTGCCTTTGACCTGTATCGGGGCGCCCGGGGGCTTTTCAACAGCGAAGGCGCCGCTATTTTCATCAAAACGGATGCCCTCGCTGCGGAAGGTCTCCGTGATGCCGCCATCAAGCGCCAGGTCTTCGGGCGCGCCGACCAGCATGGCGCCCTCCCGCAGCAACCAAAGCTGGTCGCAGTTGCGCAAAGCAAGATCCAAGTCGTGCGTGGAGACGAGGATTGCCCGTCCCGTTTGCCGCGCCAAGCGCTTGAGCAGGCGCATGACTTCAACACGGCGGGGCAGATCGAGAAATGCGGTTGGTTCGTCCAGCAGCATGATCGCCGCCTCCTGCGCCAGCGCCCGCGCGATCATCAGCTTTTGACGTTGGCCGTCGCTGAGCTCTCTGAGGACCTGCGACGCCAGCTCGCCCGCATTAACCGCGTCCAGCGCCCGATTGACGGCTGCATGGTCGTCCTCGCTTAACCTGCCCAACCAGTCGCTGTGCGGCAGCCTGCCAAGCGCGACCAACTCAAAGCCGGTCATCAAGCCCGGCTGCGGACTGTTGGTCAAGACCAGGCTGAGCGCTTTTGCCAGATCCCCGGGCGCCATACGGCTTGTGTCTGCGCCTGCGAGCAGGACTTTTCCAGCCAAGGGCGCTTGCAGCGCCGCCAAGGTGCGCAAGAGCGTCGATTTGCCGACGCCATTGGGACCCAGCAATCCAACCAATGCGCCCGGCTCCAGGCGCAAATTGAGCGCGCTCGCCAGGCAAATGTCCGCCTTGCGCTTGCGCGGATAACCGATGGCAAGATCGCGCGTTTGCAAAGCGGGCACGCTCATTGCCGCCCCCGGAACTGACGCAGGATCACCAGCATCACCACCGGCGCGCCTAGCAGCGCGGTGATGACGTTGAGCGGCAAAACCAGGTTATTGCCCGGCAATTCCGCGATTATTGAAGCGCAGACGGTGGCGATTGCGCCGCACAGGCAGGCGCCCGGCAGCAGCGTGCGATGATCCGATACGCGTAGAATGCCGCGACAAAGATGAGGCGCGGCAATGCCGACAAAGGCGATCGGACCGCAAAATGCGGTCACCGCGCTCACCAGCAGCGCGGTCGAAAGCACGATGACCAGTCGCGCGCGCCGCAGGTTCGTTCCCATGCTGCGCGCGTAATCTTCGCCGAGGGTGAGGGCGTTCAGCGCTTTGACCGCCGTCGCCGCGATCAACAAACCGGCGCAGACAAAGCTTGCCAAAATCGGCAACTGTTCAAGCGTGACCCCGCTGAATGAGCCGAAGGTCCAGTTGATATAGGCTTGGATGCGCTCCGGCAGGGCAAAATAGAGCAGCAGGCTGACCAGCGACGCCACAAGATAACCAAACATAAGTCCCAGAATCAGCAGGGTCAGATTGCTGCGGATCCTGGTCGCAACCAGCAAAACCAGCCCCATGGTCAAGCCCGCGCCCAGCCCGGCCGCCGTCGTCAACAGCAGATCGCCCGCGAAACCCAAGCCCGCCATCATCGCCAAGCCCGAGGCGCCGCTCGTGAGCACCACCAGAGCGACGCCCAGGCTGGCGCCCGAACTGACGCCGAGCACGAAGGGCTCGGCCAGGGGATTGCGAAAATAGGTTTGCATCAGCAGCCCGCTTGCGCCCAAAGCCATACCCGCCAGCATCGCTGTCAGCGTTTTGGGCAGGCGAAACTTGAGCGCGATATTCGTCCAGGCTGCTTTGTCCGACTCGCCATGCAGCAGCGCCGAAAGGATCTGCTCCAAGGGGATTGATACCGAACCTAGCGCCAGGCTCAATAGCAGCAGCATGCCCAATGCCAGGCTCAGCAGCAGCAGAATCACAAAAGGGCGATCCAGGTTTGATGCTCTGGCGGCAAGCCGACCTCGGCTCCAGATGCGGGCAGCGCCGGTCCCTCTCGTTTCAACGAGGACCGACGGCGCCGGGCTGGTTTTATGCGCCAGTTGCGACATGCTACTCACTCGCAAGTCTCTGATAAAAGGCGAATTCGCGCTCGGGCAGCAAGTCCGGGTGCAATATCGCAACCAGGTCCTGCAATATCAGGTGGGGGTTGGTCACGCCCCATTCGTAGTAGTTGTTGCCGCCGTTGGCGTTTTCGTCGGCGTTGTTGTTCCAGACAGCGCCGGCTTGCAGTGCCGCAAAGTCGCCGAAGCGGCTGTCGAGCGCCAGCAGATCCGCTTGTGACGAGACGCCAAAGGTCTCTACAAGCCAAATATCCGCCGCTAGCCCGCCCTCGTAGACAGCTTCAAAGCTCATGCCTTGGCTCGAGGCTGAGCCCGCTTCGGCCAGCAGCAGCTCGCCCCCGGCGTCTTGGATAAGCCTGCCGACGTATGTTTCTTGGCCTGGGATGAACCAGGCGTCGGCATAGCCCAGGAAGGAGTTGATCAGCACAGCCGGTCGCTGCGCTTCCGCCAAGCCCGCGGCAAGTTGCCGCGCGTCTTCGTACTGGGCGGCGATGTCAGCGTAAAGCTGCGTCGCCGTCCCTTCGCGGTTGTAAAAGAGGGCGATGAACTTCAGCCATTCGGCGCGGCCCAGCGGCGACAGTTCGCGCCAACTGGCGTCCAGCGCCGTAAAGACACCCGCCTCCAGCAAGACCGGATGGGCATCGGTATCCGGATTGTAGCCATAGCTCATGACCAATTGCGGCTCCAGGTCCAGCGTCAGCTCGATGTTGATCTGCGCGCCAAAGCCCACCTCGGCGATTTTCCCTTCGGCAACCGCGTCGAGCACTTCAGCCGTGCTGATATAAAAGGCGCTGTCGACGCCTACCAGATGTTCGAGCAAGCCAAGCTGCGCCAGGGCTGGCAACTGCGTTGTGGAAAGGGTGATGATTTCGCCGGCGGGCACCTCGATGAATTGCGCGCCTTCAGCGAAATCGGCGGCCGGCGGCGCGGGCGCGCCGCATTGCACCAGCACATAGTCAAAGCCGGGGGCGCCGTCGTAGGCGTCCTGGACGCTAATGACTTTGTAGTGATTGTGATAGGCGACTGTGAATTTGTCCGCGTCGACTATTTCCACCTTCTCGGGGAAATAGTCGACATCAGCGCTGAAATCGCTGATGCAGCCCTCGGTCAGGTTGAGGTCCTGCGCCGCCGCCGGGATCAAGAACATCAATATGCTGAAGAACAGAACTAGCTTGCGTTTCATTTTATCCCTCCTTGAGGATTAAGGAGGAAACGGGGTTGGTTAGCTTTATTGATGAACACGGCCGCTCTGCGGCTGCGCATAAACAAAAGCCCGCCGGGTTTCGGCGGGCATGAGTGACGCTAACCACGCTCGTCTCCCTTTTGACGCGAAAGATTTACGAGCTAAGCCTCGGGCAGGAATTCGGACTTCTGATCGAGCGATCAGTTACCGCTGCGCGACAGTGTCGGACTCCCACCGACTTTCCCTGTTCGTGCCGAACATCCGGGTTCAGGCACACCCAAGTCTTAGAAGTATGTAACTACGTTGAGCATAACACAGGCGCTTGAGCCTGTCAAAGTCTAGTAGAGCAGTGGGCAGGGCAATCGCATCAAAATATTTTTCAACATAGAGGACGCAGAAGTAATTCCAAGAAAGTAATGCAAATCCATTTTATGTATGGATTGGTAGGGGCGACATACCATGTCGCCCGAAATCAAAACGCAGCAACGTCGGGCGACCAGATTGGTCGCCCCTACAGCGTCCTGATGTTTTCGCATAATTTTGTTGGATTTACTTCTGTGCCTCTGCGGTGAATTATCGTTACTTACTTGGTTTTACTTCGCTGAACCGGCTAGTTCTCGAAGGGATAGCGCAAAGCCCATATTTCTCGAATTCGGTCCATGGTCTCCATGATCGCCAGCGTCTCGTCCAAAGGCATAACGTCGCACTCCATGAGGCCCGCGCGAATGCAGTTGCCGACAGCCGCCGCTTCGTAATTGAATCCATTGCCTTCATTTTCGAAAGTCAAGCTCTCTGGCGCTTGCCCGGCCAGGGCGATTGTCATCTCGCTGGGATGCCACCAGTTCGGTAGGCTGATGTACCCTTTGCTGCCCATGACGCGGGTTTCCTGCGGTGTACTTAGCCGGATTGAGGTGGCGATTGTCGCCAGTTCGTAGTCGCTGTATTTGAAGATGGTCGCCGAAAGCTCATCGACGCCGGTCGTGCCAAGCGTGCCCAGAGAAAGGATCTCGCTGGGCTGTTTGCCGTAGACCATCGAGGCCAATTGCAGGCAATACACGCCGACATCCAGCAGCGCGCCGCCGGCCAGCTCGGGATTGAAAAGCCGATGTTCGGGCATGATCTGGCTCAAGCGAAAGCCGAAATCCGCTTGCAGCAGCATGACATCCCCGATGACCTTGTCCGCGAGCAATTCGCGTAGTTTGATCATGCCCGGGAAGAAGCGCGTCCAGAAGGCATCCATCAGAAAGCGCTTGTTGGCGCGCGCGCAATCGACCATTGTCTGCGCTTGCGCGCGGTTGACGGCGAAGGGCTTTTCGCAGAGCACGTGCTTGCCCGCGTTCAGGCATAGCAGCGTATGGGGCAGGTGATAGGTATGTGGCGTGCCGATGTAAACGACATCGACAGCCGGGTCATTCGCCAGCGCTTCATAACTGCCGTAACACTTGCTTGCCGCGAATTCCGCGCCAAAGGCATCGGCTTTTTCTTGCGAGCGGGAGGCGACGGCATAGACCTCGGCATCATTCAGATAGCTTAATCCTGTGGCGAATTTCCGCGAAATGGAGCCCAAACCGATGAGTCCCCAACGGATGCTGTCAGTCATAGCGGCTTTTCCTCCGTTTTCATTTCCAGCCAAGCGATTTCCTCGGCGCTGAGTTTAATATCGACCGCGGCCGCATTGCTAGCGATTTCTGCGATTTTCCAGTTGGCTACGATCGGATGGTAGCGCGGATTATGGCACAATATGTAAGCCACCGAGATTTGGGCGGGACTGAGGCCCTTGTCGGCAGCCAGTTCCAAGACGCGATCCAGACGCTGAAAATTGCTCTCATAAGCGTAGGCGCCGATGGGATTGGTGTCCCAATAGTTGCTGAAGCTGTCCAGATTGTCGCGGCGGAACTTGCCGGTCATGAAACCGCCGGCCAGGCTCGACCAAGTGAAGAGAGAGATCTGCTTGGCATCGTACCAGGCGCGGTCGGCTTCGCCTTGCGCCCCGCTGACGCTGATGCAGCCAGCCCAGGGTTCCTTGATCATCTCGGCGACGCTGAACTGTGGACTGCTGATGGCGAAGGGCGTCTTGCCATTGGCGGCGGCGTATGCGTTGGCGGCTTGGACCCGTTCCGCGCGCCAATTGGATCCGCCATAAAGGCCGATCTTGCCCGCTGCCTTGAATTCGTGCAGCACATCGACGATCTCGTCGACTGGATATCCCGGGCTGTCGCGGTGCAGCAAATACAGTTCAACATGGTCGCTGCGCAGGCGTTCCAGCGATTCTTGCATGTCGCGGCGAATGAACTCGGGACGGACGCGATCGGCTTCGCCTTTATAAGGATGCGCGCACTTGGTCAAGATCACAACTTGATCGCGAATGCCGCGAGCCTCAATCCAAGCGCCCAGCTCGCTTTCGCAGCTGCCGCCCCCATAGCCATGGGCGGTGTCAAAAGCCGTGAAGCCGTTTTCAAAGAGCGCGTCCAGCAAGCGGCGATTGTCGTCTGACGTGTCGGCCGACAGCATCACCGTGCCCTGCATCAGCCGCGCCACGGGTTTATCCAAGCCTTGAATTCTGCTGTATTCCATAGGTCATGATTCCTTTCTGTACGCGCCTCATTGTAGCGCAAAGCAGCGGCTGAAACAGCGGAATCTTCGCGGCAAGCGGGGCAATTGTACCAGAACATTATGTGTCGAATATCACACAAATCTAAGTAAATGTAGGGGCGGCCTATCAGGTCGCCCGAAACCAAAACGCAGCAACGTCGGGCGACCAGATTGACTCTGTTGAAAAACAGCCCCCATCCCCCGGCTCCTTCCCCAAAAACGAGGAAACGGGAGTCTTATGACCTGCATTGAGCCATTATAGCCCCTCCCTCTTTATGGGGGAGGGGTTTGGGATGGGGGTAAATTGAGTATTTCAACAGCGTCAGATTGGTCGCCCCTACAGCGTCCTGATGTTTTCGCATTATTACGTCTGCGCCCCTGTGGAGCCTTATTCCGGCAAGACGTCGCGTGGCTTGGAACTGCCTTCCTTGGGCGGACCCACCACGCCACGTTCTTCCATCATATCAACCAGGCGCGCCGCGCGTGTATAACCGATGCGTAAACGCCGCTGCAAGAGCGAGATTGACGCTTTTTCTAGCCGTCGGACCATATCGACCGCGGTTTGGTACAGCTCATCTTCTTGTGGATCAGTACCCTCCACCGCCATGCCGCGCTGCGCGGAGCTATCCCAAAACGAAGCCTGATTGGTCGCTTCAATAGTTGCCGCGCCGGGCTCGCGCCCATTGCTGCGCTTCTTGTTCCCGCTCCCCGCTTCCGCCGGCAGACTGATCGCTTCGATATCCGCGATGCCCAGGTTCTGCAGCTTCCAGTAGCGGCTGATGCTATTGATCTCTTCGTCGGAAACGAAGACGCCCTGCATGCGCACGGGCGCAGGCGCGTCGCCGGACAGGTAGAGCATATCGCCCTTGCCCAGCAGGCGTTCCGCGCCCGGCTGATCTAGGATCACACGGCTGTCAACACTGCCCGCGACGGCGAAGGCGATGCGCGCCGGGAAATTAGCTTTGATGAGCCCGGTCACGACATCAACAGAGGGGCGCTGCGTGGCGATCACCAAGTGGATGCCAGTCGCGCGAGCCAGCGCCGCAATGCGGGAAATGGCGCGTTCCGTTTCTTCGGGCGCGGACATCATCAGGTCAGCCAATTCGTCGATGATCACCACGATATAGGGCATGGGCGCCGACTCGTCATCAAGAATGTGATTGTAATCGATCAAGTTGCGCGCGCCGGCTTGGCTGAACTTCTTGTAGCGCTTGTCCATCTCTTGCGTGACCCAGCGCAAGACGCCGACGGTCTTTTCGAGCTCCACGACAACAGGCGCGACCAAATGCGGCAAGCCATTGTAGCCGGTCAATTCCACCCGTTTTGGATCAACCATAATGAATTTGACATCCTCGGGCGACTGGTTTGCCAGGATGCTGATAATGATGGCGTTAATGCACTTGGATTTGCCCGAGCCGGTGGTGCCGGCGATCAAAAGATGGGGCATCTGCGTTAGGTCAGCGGAAACTGGTTTGCCGTCCACGGACATACCCAGCGCAATCGCCAGGGGCGAATCGATGTCTTGAAAACTGCGCGACTCCATGACATCGCGCAGGCTTACCATAGCCGAATCCGGATTGGGCACCTCGATGCCGACATAGCCTTTGCCCGGCACCGGCGCTTGAATGCGAATCGACTTCGCGCCCAGCGCCAATTGCAGATCCTTGTCCAATTGGGCGATGGCGCTGACCTTGATGCGACTGCGCTTGCCGCTTTTGGCTGTCAGATAGTCGGGTTCGACGCCGAACTGCGTAATCACCGGACCGGTATTCAGCTCGACCACGCGCCCGGGCGCGCCGAAACTGGCCAGCGTGTCTTCGATTATCTGCGCTTGCTGTAGCAGGACTTCTTCGTCCATTTCGCCTGTAGATCCGCCGGTGAGCAAGGCGTGGAATTCTGGCAATTGCCAATCGGCGCGGGGTCGCGACCGCCGCGCGGACCGGCTCGAAACAGGCTGATTTTCAGGATCTGACGACTCGGGGTCCTGGGGAAGGGGGCTCGAGGGTCCAGACGCGCTTTCCGCGACCGCCCCCGACGGCTTGTCACGCTGCTCGTCTGGGACATCAGCTTGGCTGAAGGATTCAGGTGGCTCATCAGCGCCGCTTGTGGGGCGGATGACCTGTGCCGACTCCATGTTCCAAGTATTCTCGTCTGCGCCCGCGTTATCATCGGCGACATCCTCCGATGCGGGTCGCGGATTTTGAGGCGGCGCGCTGGCGGGTTCGGCAACGGGTTCGTAAAATGGACGCTCCATTGGCGCGGACGGCGCTCCGCCACTTAAACCGCTTAAGGACGAGAATGGCGTGGATTGCGGTCGCTTCGGCTCTGCTGTGGAGGATTCTTCTTCGGATACGCTGGAAACGCTGGAAACGCTTGACGGAGGCGCGGGTCTGTTGCCGAAAGATCGCCAATTGGGTCTGACTCGTGGTTTACTGGCGGTTGGCGCCTTGGTATCGGTCGCTGAGATTTGGCTGCGCGCCTCAGTTGCGTTGGCAGCGCCGCCGCCGAAGAATCGCCCGAAGATGCGCGCGCCTTGCCGCTCTGAGGCTCTTGCCGAAACTAACTCGCTGGCAGCGATCCCCGCGTTGGATTGGTCCGAGGCTCTCAAGATGCTGACGCGCTTGGAAAACATGTCGCGCAGTCGAATCGGTATCGGCATGGCAGCGCCGGATGGTTCTGGCAGAGCCTTTATGCCCGCTACCGCGCCGGATAATTTGGCTGCTTCCGGCTTTGATACACGCAGGCTTGACTGTTGCTGCGCCAGCATGCTTTGTTCCGCCATCTGCAATTGTCGCGCGCGCCGTCTGGCGGCTCGCTGCGCCATGTTGTCGCGCAGGTCCCGCGTTAATCCGATTGTCACGCTGGCCAGCTCAGCCATGCTCAAGCGCGTGATCATCATTGTCGCGAAGGTCAAGACCATTGCCACGATCACGAATCCGCCCAGCTCTGTCAGGTTAATGACAAGGACCTGGTAGATCCAGCCGCCGATGAGCCCGCCGCCGCGGCCGCCGAGATAGGATTGTTCCACCAAGCCGCGCACGCATTCGGGCCCGCAATAGCTGTCGCCGGCATAACTCAATGACTCCCCGTACTGGAACAAGACCAATAGACCGATGAATGCGCACAGCGCGCCAGCCAGACGCAGCGGATCTATCATTGGCGCTTGATCGCCAAAGTGCCGAACGATTAGCCAGATGCCGATGGCGAACATCGTGATTGGCGCCGCTAAAGCTCCCCAGCCTAGCAGTTGGCCGATTAGCTTGTGCAGCGCGCCAATCGCAGCTTGCTCGCGCGAGAGCGCGCTGAAAAACAGGACGATGGCGCCAAAGACCAGCCCGACGCCGATCAGATCCAGCTTCCGATCCAAATCGAGCCATTCGCTTGACTTGAAGATGGGCGCTTTGCTGGGACGCGCGTGCCGCTCGGCGGCGTCGGCGCGCTGCAATGATCCCCGGGACTTGTCAACAGCCGGCATTTCGGCGCCGGTCCTGCGCGTATCGCCGCGGCTGGCGCCAAAGGCGGCGCGAATGGAAGGCTTGTTGGCTTTGTCTTGCGTGGTCCTGACAGGTTGTAGCGGGCGAGCGTCCTCGTCTGCTTTGGCTCTTTTCAGGCTTTGTCGCAATTTACCGACGCGGCTGGAAAAAGCCTTTAGTTTGCTGCTCTTCCTGTTATTGTCACGCGGGCGAGCTTCTTTCTTAGCGTCCTTCGTAGCATCCTTCTTGACGTCAATCTCGGCATGAGCAGTCGCCTTGTCGCGCCGGAAGGGCGATCGCAAGCGGCTGAAGCGACGCTCGGCTGCGCGCTTTTGATCGTCGCGTCCTTCGCCTTTATTTTCGCTTGGCTTCCCTCGCGGCGTCTTGGCAGGTCGCCGAGAAGCCCGCTTGTCGCCGCTCTCTCGCGCCCTGGCGGGCGGTAGAGTGCCCCGGCGCGGCTTCTTGGCAGGACGGTTCGCTCGGGCGCGCCTGGGCTCGGGCGGCGCCGCGGAACTCCTCCCCGCAGATTGGTCATCCCGCGCGTCATTTGCGTCGTTTGCGTTATTTGTACGTCCGCGCGATCCGCTGCCGCCTAAGACATTGGAGGAGCCGCGCCTTAGCGCGTCTGGATCGAAAAACTCATCGTCGTCGATGTATTCTGGCTCATCGTCGCCGCGATGGTCCATCATTCAACCTCGACTGATTCTGATTTGTCGGTCGGGAATAGTCAGTATTGGTCCCCCCAAATACTTTTGTCCCCACGCATAGCATATCACAGAACCCGTTTTCGGGCGACTGTGCTTAGAACATATATTCGCAACTCTATGTTAGGGATAATGTGTCTCTTGGCCTGAAAAGAATCCTTAGACCGTCAGAACCAGCTTGCCCATCACCCTGCGATTGATGAGCGCCTCAAGCGCTTGGGGCGCGTCTTCGAGCGCGTAGCTGCGCTGAATATGCGGCCGCAGACGACCTTCAATGTACCAAGCGAGCAATTGCTCAAAAGACCGCTTGATCACGTCGGGATCCTGGGCAAAGTACGCGCCCCAGAACAAACCCAGCAATGAGGCGTTCTTGAGCAAGGCGATATTGACCGGCAAGCTGGGGATGCGTCCGCTGGCGAATCCAATCGCCAGATAGCGCCCCTCCCAAGCGATGCGGCGAAAAGCCTGGTCAAAAATATCGCCGCCAACGGGGTCGAAGATCACGTCCGCGCCCCGGTCTTCGGTGAGCGATTTCAGGCGCTCGCGCAGGTCTTCGGCGCGATAGTTGATGATGTCATCGGCGCCGCGGTCCCGCGCCAGCGCCAGCTTCTCCGCGCTGCTGGCGGCGGCAATCACGCGCGCGCCCATCCGCTTGCCGATTTCCACCCCCGCCAAACCGACGCCGCCGGCCGCGCCTAAGACGAGCAAGGTTTCGCCGGCTTGCAGCCGCGCTCGATGCGCCAGGCCGACATGCGCCGTGCCATAGACCAGCGGGAAGCCCGCGCCCGTTGCGTAGGGCATGTTCCTGGGCATGGGCAGCGCCGACGACTGCGGCACGACGACTTCTTCGGCGAAGCCGCCGAACATCATGGTGGCCATGACCCGCTCGCCCAGGCGCTCAGCGTCCACACCCACGCCAACTTCGATGATATCGCCGGTGACTTCCAAGCCCGGGCTGAAAGGGAAGGGCGGCTTTAATTGGTACAAGCCCTGGATCATCAGGGCGTCGGGGAAGTTGACGCCGCAGGCCCGCGCCCTGATCTTGACTTCGCCTGGTTTGACCGGCGGGCTGGCGACGTCCTCGACTGTTAGCAAGGCGGGCGCGCCGAAGGATTTGCAGAGTACGGCTTTCATAAGCCGAAGATCCCGGAATCTTGGATTCGCGGATACGCTTGCTCGGCTGCGCTCAGATCGCTATCGGATTGGCGAGCAAGCCGGACAGCAGGTCGACGCAGGCTCGAACATCTCTGATGTCGACGGTTTCGCTGGTTGTGTGCAGATAGCGCGTGGGAATGGAGATGCAGCCGCTGGGTACGCCGGCCGCTGCCAATTGAATGGCGGAAGCGTCTGTTGTGCCGCCAGCCAGCAATTCCAACTGATAAGGGATGCCATCCGCTTCGCAGCGGTCGATCATCCAATTCTTGATCGCAACAGGCACCACCAAGCCCGGGTCATGGACCTTGATTGCGGCGCCCCCGCCCAGCTTGACCAGCATTTTGCGCCCGCGGATTTGGTCGCCGCTGCCCGTGACATCAATGGCGATGCCGATATCCGGGCGGACGCCCTGCGCCGCGGTCTTCGCGCCGCGCAAGCCAACTTCTTCCTGGACGGTGAACGCGAAGTAGACTTCGTTGGGCGCTTGTCGTTTCAGCCTACGCATGGTTTCGATGGCCACGACGCAGCCAATGCGGTCGTCTAGGGACTTGGCCACGATGCGCTGGCCCCGCGTCTGCAGATCGCGCATGAAAGCGGCTGGCTGGCCCACTGGAGTGGCATTGCTGTTCTCGTCGTCTTGCACATCAATATAGAAGTCGCCGAGCGATTTGCCGGCGCCGTTCTGCGCCGCGATGACGCCGACCGTGCCGTCTTCAAAAAGCACGCGGTTGCCGTTGAGCGTGTCGGCGCGCAAACCGCCCATAGCTGTGAAGCGCAGATAGCCGCTTTCCGGCTCCCGGTAATTGGCCATCAAGCCGATCTCGTCCATGTGCGCGGCGATCAGGACCTTCTTGCCGCCGGCGCCGAGGCGGCAGATTAGATTGCCCAAGCCGTCAACCCAAGTCTCGTCCGCTAAGGCGCTTACCTCGTCGCGGATGATGTCGCGGATGCGATGTTCATAGCCGGGCGGTCCCCAGGTTTCCACCAGTTTTCGGGTCAGTTCAATCACGATAGACTCCAGAATCCATGTCCGAAACAGAGCAGTATTGTAACGCCTATTTTCTTGCCTATCGACAGCGGGTTTGATGTTTTGCGCGAGCGCGGCGGATACTTGCGCCGATTAGGCGCCGAGCGGCTGCGGCTGGCGAGTCTCCAGCCGCATCGGCAGACCATCGCGCGGGAACATGGTGATGAAAGGCTGCGGCCTGACCTGCGCGCCTTCGACCAGGCGCAACTGAAAACGCTGCGCGATCGTCGCCAGCAGCAAGTTGGCTTCCATGGTGGCGAAACTGTTGCCGATGCAGACGCGCGGACCGCCGCCAAAGGGGATATAGGCGTATTTGGGGATCTCGCTGATGCGGTCTTCCGCCCACCGTTCGGGGATGAATGCCTCTGGCTGCTCCCAGATATCGGGGTGGCGGTGAACGCAGTAGATCAGGATCTGCGCGCCGGAGCGCTCTGGGAAGCTGTAACCCAAGACTTCCGTTGCCTGCCGGTTCACGCGACTGATCGACCAGACGGGCGGCATCAGGCGCATGGATTCTTTGAGGACCATATCGGTATAAGGCAGGCGGTCCAAATCCGCCAGCGTTGGCGCTTTCCCCGCCAATGCGCTGTCCAATTCATCGTGAAGCCGTTGCTCGACCTGCGGGTTTTGCGCCAGCAGCCACCAGGTCCAGTTGAGCGCGTTCGCCGTCGTTTCGTGGCCCGCCAGGAATAGCGTGACCGCTTCGTCCCGCACTTGCAGGTCGGTCATGCGGTCGCCGTCTTCGTCTTCCGACAAGAGCAGCATGGACAAGAGATCGCCCCGGTCTTCGCCTGTGGCGCGCCGTTGATTGATAAACCCGTATACGATCTTGTCCAATACGGCTTTGGCGCGGCGCGAGCGAATGCGCAGAGGGGTTGGTACCCAGGCTGGCAACAGGTTAGCCGTATTGCTGGCTTTCTGCACGACTTCCACGGCGGATTTCACCTGATTGACCGTGGTGGAGGCGTCGGCGTCAAAAAGCGTGCGTCCGACGATCATCAATGTCAGTTGCATCATCTCTTCATCGACATCAAGCGCAGCGCCGTCTCGCCAGCGCTCCAGACGTTGCAAGGTGTAATGCACCATCGTATCGGCATAGGCTGCGATGCGTCCTGTGTGAAAAGCCGGCGCGACCAGCCGCCGCTGCCGCTTCCAGAATTCGCCATTGCTGGTGACGAGTCCCTTGCCCATGAAGCGCGCCAAGCCCGTTTTTTCATTGGTGTATTCAGAGCCCTTGATGAAGATCTGCGCTTGCCGCACCAGTATTTCGCGGATCATTTCGGGGTTGGCGATCAGATATTGGTGGCGATCGCCCGACTTGTAGTGCATGACATCGCCGTATGCGGCCACCCATTCCGTGACTTGCTTGAGCGGATCCGCCAGGAAATTGCGATACGTCAGGTACTGTTCAATGGGACTGCTGCCGACGTCCGGCGGTCCCGGCGGGAATCGACCCTCTTTCATTGACGCTTGCCTCGGCTATTGAATCAACCCATATTTTAATTCTAACGGATTATGCGCTCGGATGATAATCACTAGCAGATCTGAAATGCACCCTTGCCATGGCAGTGTATCGAAAACATTTGCGCAGTATGATAGATTTGTGACAATATACAGCGCAGATGATGGCGCAGGAGAAGAGGTTGCTTCATGTATACCATTGGGCTTGATTTCGGAACCTTGTCCGGGCGCGCGGTCCTGGTTGATACGCGCGATGGCGGCGAGATTGCCGAGGCAGTGTTTGAGTATCCGCACGCGGTCATGGACGAAACCTTGCCTTCGGGCCAGCGCTTGCCGCCGGATTGGGCGCTGCAGCATCCACAAGACTATATTGATGTTTTTGCAAACGCCATCCCGGTGGTTTTGCGGAAAAGCGGCATTGATCCCGCCGCTGTCAAAGGCATCGGCATCGACTTCACCGCCAGCTCGCCCATGCCGACCAAGGCTGATGGCAGGCCGCTCTGTTTCCTGCCCGAGCTGAAGGACGAGCCGCATGCCTATATCAAGCTGTGGAAACATCACGCCGCGCAGCGCCAAGCCGACCAGATCAATGAAACCGCCAGGAAAATGGGCGAAAGCTGGCTGCCGCGTTATGGCGGCAAGATCTCGTCCGAGTGGTTCTTCAGCAAATTGCTGCAGATCTTGCAAGAACGGCCCGACATTTATGCCCAGATTGATAAATTCGTAGAAGCGGCGGATTGGGTGATCTGGCAGTTGACCGGCGTGGAAACGCGCAACACCTGCACAGCCGGCTATAAGGCGCTGGCGCAGGATGGCGATTTCCCCTCCAAAGCCTATTTCAGAGCGCTGGATCCGGCTTTCGAAAACGTGGTGGACGAGAAAATCGGGCGGGAATTCGCCGAACTGGGTGAAAGAGCCGGCGACCTAAGGGCCGAGATGGCGAGGCTGATGGGATTGCCGGCCGGCATCGCGGTTGCGGTAGCCAATGTCGACGCCCACGTGACCGCGCCAGCGGTTAAAGCCACGGGACCCGGCGTAATGGTGATGGTGATGGGTACTTCTAGTTGCCACATTTTATCCGGCGTCGACTTGAAGGTGGTTGACGGCATGTGCGGCGTCGTAAAGGGCGGCGTCATTCCCGGCTTGTACGGTTACGAGGCCGGTCAAAGCGCCGTCGGCGATATCTTCGCCTGGTTCGTCGATAATGCCGTGCCGCCGGCATACCATGCGGCAGCCGCGGAGGCGGGCATCGGCATTCACGATTACCTGGAACGGGAAGCCGCGAAACAGCAAGTTGGCGAACACGGGTTGATCGCCCTGGATTGGTGGAACGGCAACCGCAGCACCCTGGTCGATGTGGATCTGAATGGCATGATCCTGGGCATGACGCTGGCGACGCGAGCGCCGGATATATATCGGGCGCTTATCGAAGCGACGGCGTTTGGCACGCGCGAGATTATCGAAGCCTTTGAAGCGGAGGGCGTCGAAGTCAATGAATTGGTGGCGGCCGGTGGCTTGCCAGAGAAAAACGCGCTCTTGCGGCAGATCTATGCCGATGTCACGGGCAGAACATTCAAGCTCTCCGGTTCGGCGCAAGCGCCTGCGCTGGGGTCAGCCATGCACGCCGCGGTGGCGGCGGGCATTTACCCGGATATACAGGCTGCCGCCGTGAAAATGGGCAAGCTCAAAGACGAGGTCGTCAAACCCATACCGGAAAATCAGTTGGTCTATGACAAACTCTACGCCGAGTATCGGCTGCTCTACGATTATTTCGGGCGCGGGAGCAACGATGTCATGAAAGTCCTCAAAGCAATAAAGCACGACGCCTTATCGTGACCTATTTTGCGCCTTGGACCTGCAAGGGCGCATCACCTGTCAAAAACGTACAAAGCTATTCTACATTACGTAACTCACGGGCAAACATTTCCCCCGGCGCGGGTCGCCGAGCCGGGATTTCCAGCATTATTCGTCAAATCATAGCGCATTCTGGATAGACCCTCCTCGTTTTATGGTCATTTCTGACAAGAAACTTGAAATTGTTGGCTGGAATGCTTGACATTTTTGCGCGATTCATGATATTATTACAGATGATGACGCTGAATCTTGCCTGAATCAGTTAATGAATTGTGAAAAACTGCTAAAAGTATTGCTTAGAATTGAGATAGATTTGCGGTAACTATCAGCTTTGGGTCTGCGATAGACTGTTTAGGGTCAGATTCTGTAGAAGTCGCAGTTGTACTGCCTGGAGGGATGCGCATGAACAAGCGCAAGATGCTGTATCGGCTTTTGTCCATTTTTATAGGTTTGGCGGTTTTGTATAGCTTCGGCTTTGACGCCATCGCGCAAGACGACCCTCCCGCAGAGGATGCCGTTGCCGAAGGAATGATGATGGAAGAGGAAATCAGCGCGGCTGATGTTCAATACAATCTGGATCATGTCTGGATTTTGTTGGCGGGTTTCCTGGTTTTCTTCATGCAGGCCGGCTTCGCCATGCTAGAAGGCGGGATGATCCGCGAAACGGGGGTGGTCAATTCGCTCGCCGAAAACTTCATGGACGCCTGTGTTACCGGCATTGTCTTTTTCATCGTTGGCTATGGCATCGCCTATGGCGTCTACGACGCCGAGGCGGGCATCGGCAGCTCGATTCTGGGCCAGGTCGAATTGTTCCTGGGCGGCGCCAACGGCGCGAACCCCGGCGACGGCGAGAAGCTGGTTGGCTTCTTCTTCCAGTTCGCATTTGCCGGCGCGGCCGCGACAATCGCGACGGGCGCTATGGCTGAACGCACGAATTTTGTTGGCAAGTTGATCTACAGCGCCATTCTAGGCGCGGTCATTTACCCGGTTGTCGTCTTCTGGACCTGGGGCGGCGGTTGGATCGCCGAGCAAGGCTTCATCGATTTCGCCGGCTCGACCATCGTACACATGACCGGCGGTATCGTTGCGCTGGTGGGCGCATACATGGTGGGACCGCGCGCCGGGCGCATCTTCGGGCGTCCGCCGGAGGCATCGAATCTGGCGGTAGCGGCGCTTGGCACCTTCATCCTGTGGTTTGGCTGGTATGGCTTTAATGTCGGCTCGACCCTGGGCGCGGGCGACCCCAACCAATTGGGCTTGGTGGCTGTCAATACCACGCTAGCGGCGGCGGCCGGCGCGCTGGGCGCGATGTTCTATACCTATTACCTGACGCAGAATTGGAACATGAGCTTCATCTTGAACGGCTCGCTGGCCGGTCTCGTCGGCATCACGGCTGGCTGCGCGTCGGTCACGCCGATTGGCGCGCTGGTCATTGGCGCTTTGTCCGGCATTGTCGTCGTCATTTCGATCAGCTTGATTGAATCCATGAAGATTGACGATGCGGTAGGCGCCTTTTCTGTACACGGCGCTTGCGGCGCCTTTGGCACACTCATGATCGGTATCGTTGGTTCGGCCGCGCTCGGTGCGCCCAGCTTGCTGGACGGCGGCACACTGGATACGCTCGGCTCGCAGATTGTCGGGGTTGCTGGCGTGGCCATCTGGACGGGAGTCGCCAGCTTCTTGATGTTCGGCGTTTTGAAAGCCGCCAATATCTTGCATGTCGATCCGGAAGCGGACAGAATCGGCATTGACGCCTACGAGCATCACGCCTCGGTCTGGCCCAATGTCCTGCCGCTGCGCGAGGAAGATGATTAAGACTTGCGCCTGGCGCGACCAAAGAATCAGATAAACAAAAGCGGCTCGGCAAGAGCCGCTTTTTCGATTGTCTTCGCGCGCGATCTAAAGAAAATCGCTATCGAGCATGATGGTCACGGGACCATCATTGTGGATTTCGACCTGCATCAGCGCGCCGAAGACCCCGTGTTCAACACGCGTCACGCCAGCGGCTTGCAGGCATTGGGCGAAATGCGCCACCAGCGGTTCCGCCAGCTGCGGCGGGGCGGCGCCGATATAGCTGGGACGTCTGCCCTTGCGGGCGTCGGCGTACAAAGTGAATTGCGAAACGACCAATGCGCTGCCGTTGATGTCAAGCAGCGACAGATTCATCTTGCCGGCGTCGTCCGAGAAAACGCGCAAGTTGGCGGTTTTTCCAGCCAAGCGCCGCGCTTCTTCTTGGGTATCGCCGTGTGTGACGCCGACCAGCGCCACGTAGCCTTGGTCAATCGCCCCGGTGACGACCCCGTCCACGGTTACCGAGCCGGCGCTCACGCGTTGCAGTAGAACTCTCACGATCTGTTCTCCGCTAGCCCTGCTGGTTGAGAATCTGCATCACACGCAGCAAGAAATAGCGGCAGCAGGTATCCACATGGTATTGAATATCCAATTCTTCTGTTTCCCTGTCGTAAACGCCACTAATCAGGAAACTCGGCGCTTGTTCATGTTCGGCGCAATGAACATCGCGAAACTTGCGCCGCAAACCCGCTCCGATCGAGCGGCGCGTGCTTGCAAACATTTGCTCGAGTTCCGTCTCGTCGAAGAAAGCCGCTGGGAGCGCTTCGCCTTCGCTGCGCAAGTCGAATTCTATCTTCACCTGGTTGCCTCAGTTGGCGTCTTGGTTTGATGCGCCGCGGCTTAATCCAACATGGGCTTCACGCGCTGCACGAGCTGAATCGTATAGCCCCAGGGATCGCGCAGGAAAGCCAGCTTGTCACCGGTCGGCGTCCGATCTACCTCGCCGTCCAACGTGCCGCCGGCCGCTGCCAGGCGCTGGCGCGTGGCTTCCATGTCGTCGACCGCGAATGCCAAGTGAAATGTGACCGGATGATAATCGCCATAGGCGACAAACTCGCCCAAGGGATTGCTGTAAACTTCTATCAGGCTCTTGCGGGCTGAATCCGCCAAAAAGTGAATGAAGGGCGGTTCGTCGAAAGAACGAATGATCTCCATGTCCAGATGTTCGACATACCAAGCGGCGAATGCTTTGACATCTTTCACGTTGAAGGCTGCGTGCTCTAGTCGCATGAGGTTCTTTTACTCCAGTTCAAAATGTTCGCTGTCGGTTGATTCTGACTCATCGTCGTCTAATTCTGGCATGCCTTGGCTGCGCGCCCAACTGATGCCCATCATTAGCACAAAGATGATAGCGATGCTCGCAAATATGATCTCGTCAAAGGGACCCAGCGCGCCATGCGCGAGAATGACGACCATGTCTGTCTTTCGCGTTCTTCATGTCACAGGCAGTTGATTATAGAGGAAGCCGCGCCAAATCTGTACCGAGTCTTGAGCGATCGCATCAGTTTGTTCCGTAACCACCAAAGACACCGAGATTTAACCCCTTTTCTGCCAAAAAAGGAGGTTAATGTAGGGGCGATTGACGGTCAGTGTCGGCGGTCAGTGTCTACGCGACCTACGCGACCCAGTGAATCGCCCACGATATGCTCGCTTTTTTCATAGGCGACAGACCCGCAGTGTCTACGCGCGGCACAGTGCCGCCCATGCAATTCGTTTGATTTATGTGATATTCGACACAAATTGTTTCTGGTGCGATCACGGGACATCAGCGCGGGAATCCGAGACGCTTAGTCCTTGTCAATCGGTATCTGAAACTTGCCGGATGGATTGGATGGACCAGACGGAGCGGATGGAGCGGACGGAGCGTCATCCTGGGAAGCTGATTCGTTTTTGTCCTTCGCATCGCTGATATTGATGCGCACCGCCTTCTTGCCCAACTGGCCGCGCCGATCCCGCGCTTTCTTGTTCACCCGCGTTTTGGCAGCCTGCTTATGGACTCTTAGGTCGAGCTCAAAATCTTCTTCAATTGGGGGGCTCCATTCGACTGCGATTTTGTTATCAGCCGCGGTTTCGGGCTGTTGGTTTTTCTCAACTTTCTCCTCAAGGTCTAGCGGGGCGGGGGAATCATGGACGGGCGGGCGGGATTGATTGCCCTCGGCCGGCTGCGCCAATGCCTGCGCCTCGGCTTTTTTCTCTGGCAGGTCAGCGGCGATCGCGGCTTCGTCATGCGGGGCGCGCAGCGCTTTGACGATCTGGCGGATCTGATCTTCAAAGGTATCCCAGCGCGAAGGCGCCAGCGACTCCAGCATGAGCTCGAGCGCGTCATGCAGCGCGCTTCCGGGCATTTCGGCGGCTTGCAGCGCGAAGATGCGATAAGCGCGCAGGGGGCGATATGACGGATGGAAGCGCAGCCCTTCGTCCAAAATCGACAAGGCTTGGTCATATTCCTGCAGGGCATAAAGCGCGGCCCCGAGCCGGGTGTAAAGACGCGGCAGGTCCTTCGCCGGCAGGCTCTTGCCCTTGGGACGGGCGAGCAAGTCGCGATAGAGCGGCAACGCTTGCTCGGGAACATCAAATTCCGACCAGCAGACCGCCAATTCGAACATGATCCTGACGTTTTCGGGATATGTCGCCTGCAACTGCCGAAAATGTTCGATAGCGCCTTTGAGTTTGCCTTGCCGCTTCAACGCCAAGCCCAAGTCTATCAATTCGCTGACAACTGCCATAGGTTCAATTTCCCAAAGCATATAAGCTGAAATCAGTATAGCACGATACGCCAGTACTACGCAGCGATGGCGATTCTGTCGCAGGGCAGTTTCAAAAAGACGACGACTTTAATGGCGCAGATGCAAACTGAAAATCAGCTACAGAGTCGAAGAGAGCAGGGGCGTCACGTATCCCTTGTCGAGCCAATCACGCAGCGTTGCGGAATCGACGCTCTTGCCGGCAAAGCCCTCTGGATTGTCGCGCAAGGTTGAGACCAACAGGCTGTCCTCGTTGTAGCTGGCGCGGAAATCATGGTAGATGCCGAAGCGCTCCGAGAGATAGCACCAAGGCGCCTTGCGATATATGGTGTTCTGGGTAAGTTTCGGAAGTCGGAAGGTTAGCGGGGCTTTTTTTTGCGCCTTGAGGATCACATCCGCGTAGCGCGTCACCATTGTCTCCAGCGAGAACTCGCTCTTGAGGTAATGCAGCGTCGCTGGCGGCGCGCGCCGTTTTTCGCTCAATATATTATGCGCGCGCGCAGCCGCCCCGTCGATATCGCCGTAGTCGACCCGATCAACATGTTCGTCCGTGAATAGATCTCGATAGGTCGAGACGCGGGATAGAATCGGCGGCGTGCCACAGCCCAGCGATTCGAACGGCGTATTGCCGAAGGTCTCGACGCAGTTGCCGATGCACATGGTTACATCGGCGATGCTGTAGTATTGCGCGATCAGGTCCTCGCTAATCCAATCATGAAAGTAAAAACAGTCAGTCAGGCCGGTCGCGCCGATCTCTTGCCGCAACTGCTGAAAATAGGCGCGAATGCCCGGTTCCTTTTCCGCGTCTAAGCCCCGCGGCACTAATACGCGCAACTCTGTCCAATCATAGTCATTGACGAGTTTTCTCGCCACCTGAATCACTTCATAGATACCCTTGTTCACATCCGGCCGATGCGGGAACAACAGGACCGGGCGTTCCGCAATCGACCTGGGTATCACGTCGAAGATGGCATCCGGTGCGGTATAGCGAAATTTCCGCCAGTCGAACCGTTATGGATGGAGCGCATTCGCGTTTCGACATCGGGGCAAAACTGCGTAACGACCGCCGCATAAGACGCTCTGGTATGTTCCGAGGGCAAGATCCACTCATCGCCTTGGAAAAGCAGGGCGGATTGCAAGGTTTCTGGATAGATGATGCTGCGCATCGAAAAGATGGTGGGCTTGTCCCGATAGACATAGGGGAATATCAAACCGCCGTCGTGACTGTAATGAATATCGGCGCTGGCAATGGCGTCGCCGACGGCGCGCATGGCATTGGCGATATTGTAAAGGGGCGTGAAATAGGGCTCGGGATAGGGCTGTTTGAAGCGCAGGATCGGCTGGATGCGAACGTTTTTGTGCCAGGAGAAGGGCGCGCTGGATTCTTCATGCCGGGTTGACAGAATGGTCAAGCGATGACCAAGCTCGCCCAGGTGAAGCGCAACCTTCTTGAGTTGCACCTGCCCGCCGCCCATCGCGTAATCGGGGAAGAGCGGCGTCATGGAAAAGACGGCAATCCGCTTGCGTTCGCTCGAGCTCATGTCGTCCCAGCTAATTTATGTCGAATCGTTTCCAAGTGTAACATGGTCGGCGACTATGCCCGCCAGCGGCATAAATCATCATGGGCAGGCAATTCAAGCCTCATCAATCGCAGATGAGCGTGCCGACAGAGCTATCCCCGCGCAAGGCAGTGACCAAGTCGTCCGGGTTCCAGAAGTTGAGCACAATGATCGGCATCTCGTTTTCCTGGCAAAGCGTGAATGCTGTGGCGTCCATCACACGCAGCTGGCGCTTGATCACATCTTGATAAGCCAATCTGCCATATCGCGTCGCGTCTGGGTTATGCAGGGGATCATCGGAATACACCCCGTCTACTTTGGTGGCTTTCACGATCACATCAGCGTCAATCTCGCTGGCGCGCAGGGCGGCTGCGGAATCGGTCGTGAAATAAGGTGTGCCGATGCCACCGGTCAGGATGACGACGCGGCCTTTTTCCATGTGCCGAATCGCGCGCAGGCGGATATACGGTTCGGCGATTGAATTCATTTGCACCGCGGTTTGTACGCGGGTGATGACGCCCTGCCGCTCGATGGCGTCCTGGAGCGCCAAGCCATTCATCACTGTGGCGATCATGCCCATGTGGTCCGCCGTGCTGCGCTCCATGCCCAGCTTCGCCGCAGGCTCGCCACGCCACAGGTTGCCGCCGCCGATGACGATGGCTACCTGCATATCCAATTCATAGACTTCCCGCACGCGCTGGGCGATGTATGCCGCCTTTTCGGGATCAATGCCAATTCCGCTATTGCCCGCCAAGGCTTCTCCGCTCAGTTTCAGCAATACACGTCGGTAGGGCAGTTGACCAGTCTCGCTCATTTTCGCTCCTTGTCCCATAAATTGTTTCCATTGCTCGCCGCTTCTAATCAGCCATCCAGAAATCTTCGGTCAAATCGAGCGAGGCGAATATCGCGCGCGCCTCATTCGGCCTGCGGCCCCGGAAGGTCCCTGACATGCGATCGCCATACCAGCGCCGCGAAAGCGCCCACACCTTTTGCAGCGACAGCAGCGCTCCTTTCGTTCGACCTTCCTGGCGACGCCACTGCTCAACTTCGTTCTCCTCACGGAAGAAGAGAATAGTCGCTCAAGTATCAACGAGGTTTTTGTACCAATTCCGGAAAGGTTTGGCGAAATGCACCATCCCCTCGTTTTCAGATTTCAGTTTGCCGGCCTCGATCGAGAAATGAACCAATTCGCGGTCAAGCGGATGCCGCGCTTCAATGCTCGCGTCCGCTTGCAGCATGGCTGGTATGCCAAGCGCGTCCCAGGCGCAATTCGCGTATAAGCGCCTATCGCCCACCATGACTTGATAGTCGGTAGCGACCGCGGACAAAGGATTCGCCATCAGGATGTCGTCCGAGCCGGGGCGCAAAAATAGCGCATGAGCCTTATGCAGTCGCTGCAAAGCTCGTTCCGCGCCCACGACGGACAGGTGGAAATGCCGGGCGATCTCTTCGCCGGCGGGCGGGAAGCCGCGGCTTGCGAACAAGCGGTAGACAAAGAGCCTTATGTCCCAGTCCATTTGCTCTAGCATATCAGCAGTTGGCAAAATAAAAGGACTAGCGCGGCGCTAATCCCCTTTTTGTCTTGATACTCCGTGAGCATGGGCATCTCGGCTGGCCTTGTTTATACTCGCCTATGCCCCGTCGCCAATGGCAAAGCGCTGGAAGCGCTCGATTTTGATGGTTTCGCCGACCTCGGCGATCGTCTCTTGCAAGTACTGGCTAACGGTTTTGTCATCGTCCTTGATGAAATCCTGTTCCATCAGAACGATCTCTTCGTACCATTTGTTCATGCGCCCGGCGACAATCTTTTCAGCGATATTTTCCGGCTTGCCTTCTTCCAGCGCGCGCTCGAGCTGCACCCTCGCTTCTGCCGAGACGAGGTCTGCTGGCACATCTTCTCGCTTGACAAATCGCGGATTGAGGTTGGCGATGTGCATAGCGATATCTTTCGCAAACGCTTTGAAGCGATCGGTCGCCGCGACGAAATCGGTCTCGCAATTGACCTCGACGATGACCGCCAAACGATTGTCGAAGTGGACATAATTGCCAATCACGCCTTCATTGGCGCTTCTGCCCTTGCCTTGCAGCTTGATTCCATCTTTGAGCGCCTTTTCGCGCAGGAACTCCGCCGCCTGGTCCATATCACCGTCAAACCGCTCCAGCGCCTTCTTGCAGTCCAAAGGACCGGCGCCAGTTTTGTCTCGTAGTTGTTTGACTTCTTTTGCGCTTACAGCCATTTGCCTTACTTGCTCCATTCGGACAGGGTCCTCAGTTATGCTTCAGCTTATGATCTTGCTTGGTCCGCTGCTTGAGCCGCGGCGCCATCGGCCGCTTGGGCGGTTTCATCTGTCTCGCCTTCGCCAAAGAGCTTGGAATCGCGCAGTTTCGCTAATGTCGATTCGCCCAGCAGATCTTCGTCGCCGAGTTCGTCGTCATAGGCATCGCTGAACATTTGCTCTTCTTCCTCTTCGGCGCCGGCGGACAGGCGCAGGTTATGCCCTTCGAGCACCGCGTCAGCCAAGGCGCTCACCAGTAGTCGAATCGAACGCATGGCATCGTCGTTCGCCGGCAAAATGTGATCAACAAGGTCCGGATCGGCATTGGTATCGACCAGCGCCAGGACTGGAATACCCAGGATATTGGCTTCTTTCACGGCGGTATGCTCGCGCTCGGCATCGACAACGATTAGCATATCCGGGATGCGCTTCATCTCGCGAATGCCGCCGAGGCGCAATTGCAGCTTGGATATCTTGCGGCTCAGCACCAGTGCTTCTTTCTTTGTCAGCTTGTCAAACTCGCCGGCGTCGCGCCGCTGCTCAAGCTGCTTCAAAGTGTCGATGCGGCTGCGGATAGTCTTCCAATTGGTGAGCGTGCCGCCAAGCCAGCGGTAATTCACAAAGGGCATGTCACAGCGCCCAGCCTCTCGCTGGACAATCTCTTGAGCCTGCCGTTTGGTGCCGACAAAAAGCACACTGCCGCCATCGGCGATCATCTTGGCGATCATGTCGTGGAAGCGGTGGAGGTTTTTCAGTGTAATCTGCAAGTCGATGATGTGGATCCCGTTGCGTTGGGTGAAGATGAATTCATTCATCTTGGGATTCCACTTGTTGGTACGGTGGCCAAAGTGGACACCGGTTTCGAGAAGGGAACGCATTTTTACCGCTGAGGGCATCAGAAATCTCCTTGGTAATGGGTGTTTTGGTCTCGCATGTCGTTCATCCTCCGGTGAAAATCCGCCTGGGGCGGGCAACACCCACCAAGAGTCCCGACATGTGGAATTTTGAGCCGCGAATTTATCGCGATTCCGCGGCGGATTCTATCACAGGCAAGGAAGCGCGACAATGATGTCTTTGGCAGCCGCGTAGACACTGGCCGAATTCTTAGACTTCGTGTCCTTTTGTAATTCCAAGTAAGTAATGAAAATTATTATAGGGATGTGTAGGGGCGACCTATCAGGTCGCCCGACGTTGCTACGTTTAGATTTCGGGCGACATGGTACTGCGCGTAGACACCCACTAGGAGGTCTGTCGCTCCTAGATCTAAACCTTTCGTCGAGTTTTGCATGACTAGCTTTGAACTACTTTCCTGTCTTTGTGGTGAAAAATAACGCAGCGCTATCAGTCGGATTCGCTGAGGATAGCCCGCAAGGCGCCCAGGAAGGCTTGGTTGGCTTCTCTTGCGCCAATGCTCACCCGCAGGGCATTCGGCAAGCCGTTTCGCGTTTGCGCGCGCAGCAAGATGCCGTGTTCCAAGAGCGCCTGCTGCAAATCTTCCCCCGGCAGATGGGTTTCGAACAAGATAAAATTCGCGGCCGGCTTCCAATAACGGATGTCCAGCCGGTCCAACCCGGCGCAGATCCATTTTGCCTCCGCCCGCAGATAGCTCACGACCTTGCGCACATGGTCTTGATCGCCGCAGGCCGCGATGCCAGCAGCCAGCGCCAGCTTGTTTTGGTGAAAACCACGCTGCAAGCCCGCGATGTAGTTGGCGATATCGGGCTTGGCAATGCCGTAGCCGAGGCGCAGCCCAGCAAGACCGTAGGCTTTGGAAAAGCTGTGTACGACCACGATATTCTTGCCTTCGAGTACATAACGAAGCGAATCGGGGTAGGCAGGGTCCTCCACAAAATGATGATAGACCTCGTCCGCGACAACCAAGACCTGATCGGGAATGCCGTCCATCAGCGCCTTCATCGCCGCCGCGGGCATCACGGTTCCCGTCGGATTGTTGGGGTTGCAGAGCATGATTAGCCGCGTTTTTTCGTTGATCGCCCCCAGCACGGCGTCGACGCGGTACTCGAATGAATCGGGAATCAGCGGCACGTCCACGATCCTCGCGCCCAAGGGCGCGGAGATCTTCTTATACGCGCCGGTGAATGTCGGCGAAGACAGAATCAATTCGTCGCCCGGTCTCAAGAATCCGCGCGCGATCAATTCGAGCGACTCGAAACCGCTGCAGCCGGTGTAGATATGTTCCGCCGTCAAACCGCGCCCCAGCACCTTAACGATCGCTTGCCGCAGCCCGATGTCCGAGTAATCCGGGTAATAGGAAAGCGTTGGCGCGACCGCGCTAATTGCCTCGATTACTTTTGGAGAGGGACCCAGCGGATTCTCGTTGTTCGCCAGATGGTAAACCTTGCCTATGCCATGCTTTTCTTGCAGCTCTTCCAGCGAGTCGCGGGCGCCTGCGCGGGCGAAAGGCTGGATATGCGGATTATATGCGAGTTGGCTCATTTGGCGCTTTCTTGCTTGGCTGATTCAAGGATAGTTTGCGAGTTGCGAATGCCTGTGAACGCAGCTGACAACCGGCTGCTTTTGCGCTGCAAGCGCAGGTCCGCTGCTCATCGCTTGTTTTCCAATAGCATTGACGAGCCGCCTTTGGCGCGGAAGCCGAAGCGCGCGTAAAAGCCGCTCATGTCCGCCGCGCAATCCAGCATGACCTGCTCTACATGTTGCAGCCTTTTGAGCAGCTTGTCCAGCATCGTTGATGCGATGCCCTGTCCCCGGAAAGCGCTGTCGACGACCACATCGTCAATCAAAGCGCGATATAGGTCGTCTGTGATGACACGAGAAAAGGCGATCAAGTGGTCTTCCTTCCAGACGCCCAGGGTGATTTGGCTGCGGTCGAGCATGCGCTGAATATCCAAGGGGGAACGTGTATCCGCCCAATCGGTTTGCCCCAAGAGCGCGCGCAGCGCTTCGGGATTGATCGGCTCCGTGAACGAATAGATGTAGGGTTTGCTCATGGCGCTGCATCCTCCGGGCGCGGCTTGATGAGAATAGGATTATGATAACGCGCTGTTTGCTGGGCGAAAGCGAACTTGTGCATCTTGCATAGGGTTCCACGAACGTCGCTGTGAGGACCAGGAGGCGCGTATCGGGTTTTTCGATAAGGCAAGCCAGTGATAAAATGAATATGTTCCCCGGCAACTGACAGGAGTGTTGGGCTTGGCCTCTGCGCGCTGGAATTCTTTCATTCAGTTTTTATGCGAGATATATCAACTGCCCAGCGATCTTCGCCAGGCCGCTGCCGACGAGCTTCTGTCGACGCGTAGTGAATGGCCCTGGGTCGAGCGCGATCGCGCCACCTTCGTGTATGATTCGGTGACCGCGCACCGCGTCTCGGTCAACCTCGATATTGTGAATCGGGACCCGCCTTTTGAAAATCTGGTGCGCTTGGAAGACACCTCGTTGTGGTATTTCCAGCGCTACTTCGACCGCGATGCCCTGGTCGATTATATGTACGCGATTGACGATCCGGGCACGCCGCTGGCGCAAGAAGTGAACTTGATGGATCGGGTGGATCGCTTTTGGCAAGCCGACCCGCTGAATGCCCTCACCGTACAGACGGCGCAAGTCAGCACTTCCGTTTTGCAGATGCCGCGGGCGCGCCCCGTCCCCAGCTGGCGCGCGATGGCTGCGGTGCCGCGCGGGAATGTCTATCGCCATCGCTTCAGCTCGAGCAATTTGGATTTCAACGATCGCGATCTGTGGGTATATACGCCGCCCGGTTACAACCACAGTTCGAGCCAAGTTTACCCTTTGCTGATATTGATGGATGGCCAGTGGGCGCTGAACATCCTCGAGGCGCCCTATATCGCCGACGCGCTGCTCAAGCATGGACGCATGGAAGCGGTGATAATTGCCATGCTCGCGGCCGGCGGGGGTTCGCAGCGCGTGACGGAATACATTGGAAACGACCATCACTATGCCATGGTGGTGGCGGAATTGCTGCCCTTTTTGCAGACCGAGTACCGCATCGAGCCGGTCAATTTAGGTTTGGGCGGCGTCGGCGAAGGCGCCGTGGCGGCCGCTCACGCCGCGCTAAAGAACCCAGCTATATTTGCCCACTTGATTATGATCTCGCCGCCCTTGGGTGGAAAGCCCGCCCTGCAAAAGTTGCGGGAATATGCCGAACGTTTTCGCGATTCTCCGCTATTGCCTCGGCGGATCTTCCAATCTGTCGGCCGCTACGAGCAAGACCTGCGCTTCTATCAGCCGGCTTTGGCGCTGCGCGGGATTCTGGAACGGCGGATGGGGCAGGACCCCGAGCTGGAATACCGGTTCGTCGAGTTGGGCAGCGGCCACAGCCTGGTCGCTTTCAAGAGCGTCCTGCCGGAAGCGCTGGCTCATGTCTTCCCAGCCCAGGCGAGCAAAATCACCTGAGCCAGCCGCCCTTGCATCGGCAAGCGGCTTGAAAAAAAACGAGAGCATCAACCGCATGGGAATCCTGTACGTCGTGCCAACGCCTATCGGCAATCTCGAGGACATCACCTTGCGCGCCTTGCGCATCCTGCGCGAGGCATCCTTGATCGCCGCGGAAGATACGCGCACATCGCGTGTGCTGACAGGGCATTTTGACATCACGACGCCCATGACGAGCTATCACGAACACAACAAGCTGTCCAAGCTGGATCAGATTCTGTCCGCGCTGGCGGCCGCTGATGTAGCCCTGATATCGGATGCCGGCACGCCGGGGATATCCGACCCGGGCGCCGAACTGATTCGGGAGGCTATCGCGCGGGGTTATGACGTGGTCCCCTTGCCCGGCGCCAGCGCCGTCACCGCCGCTTTAGTTGGCTCGGGTTTGGCAATGGACCGCTTCTTGTTTCTTGGGTTCCTGCCGCGCAAATCCTCCGCGCTGAAGACGCTGCTAGAGCAACTCGCGGACGAAACCGCGACGATCATCGCCTATGAAAGTCCCTACCGCTTGACCGACTCTTTGCGCGTCATCGCAGAGGTT
This sequence comes from Aggregatilineales bacterium, assembly GCA_963663445.2. GTDB lineage: Bacteria > Chloroflexota > Anaerolineae > Aggregatilineales > Phototrophicaceae > UBA6055. The sequence goes on from CAXXTM010000002.1 coordinate 441,234, forward strand.
TTGGGTGGCGAGAGAGATGTCTGCGTCGCGCGCGAAATCAGCAAGAAATTCGAGCAGTTTTACCGCGCTTCCGCGCAGGAAGCGCATGACTATTTTTTGCGAGAGAACCCGCGCGGGGAAGTCACCTTGCTGATTGCCGGCGCGCCGCCATCAGAGAACCATTGGACTGCTGAGCAAGTCAACGTCGCCCTGAAGGCGCGGATAACCGCGGGGGAAAGCCTGTCGACGGCGGCGAAGGCGATTGCCAAAGATGCCGGCTGGTCCAAGCGGGATGTCTATCAACTGGGCATCAAGCAGGGTTGACCGCCGCAATTCTCATTTGATTCCGCTCTCTCCTTTGTTTTCGCTGTTGCCGGGGACCAAGCTTGCCGCGTCTACTTCTATGCCGTTTTCGCCGAGCTTGTCCCGTAGCTCCTGCCATTGGTCCGCGCGGATGACGCAGCACATCGGACCGAGGCGCGCGCCTAAATGCCGTCGAAAAGCCGGCATGGCGAATATCTTGTCCAATACCTCTTCATTGTCGCTGCGCAAAACGATATGCGATTCAAAACTTACTGTGGTCTTGGCGCCGTCCTGCCAGTTGCGCAGCAGCCGGATGATCGGAATGGGGAGTGGCTTATCGTTCAACTGTCGCTGCAAGAAAGCCTGAATGTGCTGCGCCTTGATGCCTTGGGCGGCAGCGCGCTGAATACTGTCCGCGTCAAGCCGGTAGATATACGGATCCCCCGCCTGTTGCCAGCGAGCGAAACGCGCCAGTTGAAAGCGCTCGAAACGATTGACGCGGCGCGACGCCAGCAAGGCGCCGTCATTGCGCATCTCTATCGGGTGGGGCTGGTCTGGCGGCTGGGGCCAATCCTGCATTTCCAGAAAGGCGCGTCCGAAGGCGGTCAAACGCAAGGTATCTTCGCCGATATCGACCAAACCCAACCAATACATCGGGCCCGCCACATAGAATTCTATCAATGAGCCTTCCACGGCGTCCCAACTTTCAAACCCGTTGAGGAACTCGCCAGCCGCGTTGCGAATGTACCAACTGTCATAATCGCCATCCGGACGTTGAAAATCCGGCTCAATGTCCTTGACAACATCAATCAAGTCGTTGAGCGAAACCCAGCCTTGCTCGGGCAGCAGTTCCGCGAAGAGGCTCATGACAGCGTCGCGTGCCGCGGCCGCGTCATAGGACCAGCCGGAGTCATCGGGAAAAAGGCCGGGAATATGCCACAGATCGCGGTAGGTCTGGCTCTCCTGCCAAGCCTGCGCGAGCAGCCGGATTTGTTCCGCGCGCGCGGCGGATAGAAAACCGCGCGCGTCGCTGCGGCGCGGGAAGGCTCTGCCGTCCTGCGATGTGATGAGAGCCGCGCTGACGCCCAGCCCCAGCAGGAAGTTCAGCCGGGTTGCGCTGTCATGCAAGAGATGCGGAACCAGCGCGCTTACAGCCTGTTCGGAAAATCCGTCATCCGCCATTTCAACCTTATTGGCTTGGATGAAGGCTAATAAGGTGGTCAGGTCGTCAATGATCGAAGTATCGGCGGCGTTTTTATCTTGTACGTCGTCAATTGTGGGCAGCGCCGGCAGGCCAATGGCGGGGGAATCTTCGACCTCAATATGTTCGTAACTTGTTTTGTGCAGGGGCAGAGCCTCCGCCAGATCCGGCGGAATGTAAAAGAAGCCGATGAGACGGTCTTCGACTTTGTCGTAGCCTTCGCCGATGAAGCCCCGATAATATAGTGTTTCGGCAACGCTATGACCCTGCAGATGGGGCTGTTCCTTTTCGATCTGCGCGCGACCTAATTTGCGAATTTTGCCATAAAAGCGCTCGAACTGCCCGATCTTCATGCGCTGCCGCGCGCTGCTGACGAGCAGTTGCAGGGCGCTGCGGGCGCTATCGTCGAGCTTGTCCCAAGCCGCTTCCGCCGACTGCGAATCGAGCATTGCGCGACGCAATTCTGGGATTATCGCGCCATCGACCAGGCTTTTGCTGGCGATTCCCCAAGTTTCCGCCAGAGCGGGCAGCATGCCGGGGTCGTAGTCATTCAGGGTCGCGAGCAGGTCTCTCATGTCTGCGCTTTACCTTCGCCCACGAGCACGGCGTAGATGTCGAAGTGGTAGGCGATTTTCTTGTAATCGAGAATACTGAATATGATGCGTGTTGGAGCCTGGCAGGCGGGACAATAAAAATCGACGACGCTCTGTTCGTCACTAGGCAGGTCGGGCGTGAAATCATCGAAAATGCGACGCAGCTGGCGGGGCAATGGCGAGCGTCCATCGGCGCGGTAGAAACTGCGCCAGCGAAAGCGGATGCGATGCCGGCAGCGCGGGCAAGTGTAGATGCAGGCGCCGGCCACGCGGTTGCGGAAGCCCTCTCCATCCAGCAGCCCTCGCATGACCGCTTGCGGTTCGTAATGATCAATAACGACGCTTTTTGCCATCTCCGCCGGCGCTCCAATTCAGCTTAATGATAGCATATTTGGCGAATTCGCTTGTTGTTGGCGCCGGGTCAATCGCAGCGAAATGGCATCATGCAGATGATTCAGTTGAAGTGCCGCGCGGATCGTAGTAAGCTGATTGCTCTCGGAGGTGAGATCTATGCAAATCAATTATCAAGAGCGTCTGGACAACTTGCTGGAACAAAGCGGCGCCCACACGGTGGCGATGGTACCGGGCGAAAATATGGTCTATTTCACCGGCTTGCACTTTCATCTGTCGGAACGTCCAATCGTAGCGCTGTATAACCGCTTTGGCTTGTCGCTAATCATTCCCGAATTGGAGGTCGCCAAGCTGGAGGCGCGGCCGGACCTGGAGGCGCGCCGCTTCATGTGGACGGACCGCGACGGTTATGATGAGGCTTTTCGCGAATCGGTCGAAGTTTTGGCGCTCGGGGACAATTCAATCGCCATAGATGGGCAGACACTGCGCCTGTTTGAGTGGCTGGCATTGAGCAGGGGGGGCCTTTCTCAAGATCAAGTGATTGACGGCGGCGACCTGTTTTTGAATTTGCGCGCCCGCAAGGCGCCGGCTGAAATTGCCAAGTTGCGCAAAGCCATCGAAATCAGCGAAGGGGCTTTGGAAGCGACAATGGACTGGGCGCATCCCGGGCTGACCGAGCGGCAAATCGCCGACAGATTGTCAGCCGAAATGTTGCAGCGCGGCGCGCAGGGTGCGCCGTTCTTGCTGGTATTAACTGGCGAAAAGAGCGGCTTGCCACACGGCGATACCGGCGACCGAGTTTGGGGCGAAGATGAATTCCTGCTCATTGACTTCGGCGCGCGCTTCGAGGATTATTCCGCCGATATCACGCGCACCTTTTGCGCCGGGCAGCCGACCGAGCAAATGCGCGCCATGTACGAGGCTGTCTATGACGCCAATAAAGCCGCGCGCGAATTCGCGCGCCCGGGAGTCACTTGCGAAGCGCTGGATCGCGTCGCCCGCGATGTGATTGAAGCTGCGGGATTGGGCGAGTTTTTCATCCATCGTTTGGGGCATGGCTTGGGGCTCAGCGTGCACGAATTGCCTAATATCGTGGCGGGCAATCAACAAGAATTGTTGCCGGGCATGGTCTTCACCATCGAACCCGGCGTCTATATTCCCGGCCTCGGCGGCCTGCGAATTGAAGACAATGTCCTGGTCACTGAAGATGGCCTGGACGTGCTGACGTCATACCCGCGCGAACTCTAGCTCTAGGCTTCTTCTGCTGATTCTGCGGAGCATGGCGCATGTACAGGGCGCCATTTGCCACGCCACGAACAACAGATTGAGCGGACGTTTCAAGCGCGCATGACCCCGCACACGGGCGCCTCCCAGCGCAAGTCGCGGTGCCGGGCGCGCATCGCGTCCAGGGCGGCTTTTGCCTCAGGCGGGAATGGCGCGCCCCTGCGTTGTGTCATGTCGATATTCATCATGACCACTTCCACTGTCGCCGCCAGTTGCTCGCGCGTATCGTTGATCAGAAAGCAGATGATGTAGCAGCGCTTCGGCGATACATCAATCAAGCGCGTATGAACGCTGACCTGGTCACCGGTCAATATTTCGGCGTAATATCGGATGTGCTGCTCCAGGGCGAAATTACCAAATTGATCAGCCGCGGCATATAGCACGCCCAAGCCAACTCGGCGCAGGAGCTCGCTCAGCCCCTGTTCAGCCACGTGAAGATAGAATTGCACATTCATGTGCGAATTCTCATCCATGAAGGCGGCGGGAATACGCTGCCGGCTCATTCTTTCCAGTTGACGAATGTCGGCAAGCGATACTTGTGTTTTTGGCATCGGTTATTTGTCCCTTATCGGCGCGCGCATCCGCCGCCATTATAGCGGCAAATGACGAATCAGAGGGACGGGGCAGTCGCCCCAAATTTTTTCACTATAGAGAACGCAGAGATCGCGGAACTCGACAAATGAAACGGATAAGCAGCGAAAACATTGACGCGCTCGCGCCATTAGGCTCGGTCGTCTTCGGTTGGATTTCGCAAGTGTTGTGGTCGCCTTCGGGGAACATGCTGGCGGTCTGCGGCGGCGCTGGCATCGCGGTTTACGCTGATGCCTTCGGCGGTCAGCCCAAGTTTCGGCTGGCAGAGCAGAGCGCGCCGGTTAAGGGAATCGCCTTTGATCCTGCGGGCGCTGGGCTGGCGTCGGTCGGCGCCGACACCGCGCTACGGCTATGGACATTTCATGAAAACGAGCTGCTCGAGCGCCGCAGCGCCTATGGGCACGAGGGTTTGGTCGCCGACGTGGCTTTCCGCCCCGATGCTTCGCTGATCGCGACCGCCGGCGCGGATCATACGATTCGCCTGTGGCATGCATCCACCTTGAAACCTGCAACTGCGCTCAACGTGCTTACTGGACATACCGATGAAGTAACATCGCTGTGCTTTGATGCGGGTGGCTCGGCGCTGTTTTCCGCGAGCCGCGACGGCAGCGTGCGCGCTTGGGATCTGGCGGGAAAGCACGAGAGCGTCATACTGGGCGTACACGAAGATTGGGTACGCGAGATTGCCCTGGACAGGACTGGAAGCAAGCTGGCTTCGGCTTGCAAAGACGGCTCTATCCGCATCTGGAACTTGCGCGGCTCGGCTCAAGCCCAAACCTTGCCCGGGCATCCCGGTGGCGCGGATACCCTGGCTTTCTCTCGCGATGGCTCGCTTCTGGCGAGCGGCGGACGGGACAACATGTTGCGATTCTGGGATCTGGCTACCGGGGGCCTGCGGTTGTGCGAAAGCGCTCACAGCCGTCCCGTCTTAAGTATCGCGCTCAATCCGGCCGGCACGCTGTTCGTCACCGGCGGGGGCGACAACCGGGCGCGCCTCTGGGGGATCCGCTGACGCTGTAAATTGCTACAGGGCGATTGCATCATCATGCCGGCGGCTGAAATGGCGGGAATCTAAACTGAAAATAAACTACAGAGTAGGCAGAGGGTCGCGTAGACACTGACCGTCAGCGCAGAGAAAAACAGAATAATATGCCCTTTTTATTCAGGCATGTTTGTTGGATTTATCTCTGTGTCCTCGGCGCCTCTGTGATGATAATTATGGCTCCGCCTTTTGCTACGTATTCTGGCAATATCGAGGCGCAAACGTTAGAATGAACGCTATCTTGATTCAGCGAAATGAAGGCAAATGCGGATGAGTACAGGCAAGACGAACTTGCGGCAAGCGCGAAAGCGCCACATCGGCGCGATGCGCTTGACAGACGATATATTGAGCCACATAACGCGGGACCTGAGCGAAGAACAAGCGCGGGAATCGCGCGATGGACCGGATGGCTGGTCCATTATCGAAATCCTCTGTCATTTGCGTGATTTCGACGCGATCTTTCGCAGCCGCGCCAAGATGATGCTGAACGAGCATCACCCGAGCTTGCCCGCCTATGACCACGAAGCCATGGCTGTTGAAGGGGCATATCAGCAGGAGCGGCTCGCGAGCGTCTGTGAGCAGCTCAAAGCGTCGCGGCGCGAGACCATCGCTTTTTTCGCCTCTCTGACGCCGGAGCAGTGGGAGCGCGCTGGCCTGCATCCGGAACGCGGCAGCTTCACAATGACCGATGCTGTGATGCAAGTTGGCTTGCACGACTTGGATCATCTGGAACAGATTACACGCGTTCTGGCGCACAGGTCCGATGCAAGGTCCGGCAATTAGCGAGGGATCAGGAGATTTCAGATGCGGGCATTGATCGAAAGAATTCGCTCGGAGGGTCAAAACCTCGGCGGCGGCATCCTCAAAGTGGACAGCATCATCAACCACCAACTCGATCCGCAACTGGTGGGGGAGATGGGCAGGTGCTTTGCCCAGCGCTTTTCCCATGTCAAGATTGACCGCATCTTGACCGCTGAGATTTCCGGCATCGCGCCGGCGCTCATGACCGGTATCGAATTGAATGTGCCAGTGGTCTACGCGCGCAAGAAAAAGCCCATAACCATGGCTGGTCCCGTATTCCTGGAAACGGCGCCCAGCCATACCAAGGGCGGCGAAACCCTATTACTGGTAGCGGCGGAATTCCTGCATGCCGGGGAAAACGTCTTAATCATCGACGATTTCCTGGCGACGGGGCAGACCCTGCTGGCTTTGGCGCGCATAGTCGCCAGCGCAAAAGCCAATCTGGTTGGCGCGGGTGTTGTCGTCGAAAAGACCTTTGAAGGCGGGCGCGAGCGAATGTTGGAAAAGTACGACGTGCCGATTCAGGCTTTGGCCACCATCACCAGTATGGAAGGCGGGACAATCACGGTTCGTGATAACTAAGCGCCGCGCGCATCGGTCGCCTAGAGCGCGACAGCTTGTCCGCTACGGGCGGATTCTTGCGCGGCCAGCGCGAAGCGCAATACATCGCGCCCCTCTTCCCCTGTCAGCTTGGGCGCTTCGCCGGCGAAATAGGCGTCGATAAAATGGCGCGTCGAGTTGATGAAGCTGTGTTCCCAGCCGACTGGCATATCCGAAAAGGCGCGCGTCTGCCGGTCCTTGTACATGATCACCGGCGGCAGATCCATCATTTTGCCGTGGCCCCGCGTCACCCAGATGACGCCTTTTGTACCGGTTAATTCCACCCGATCGTCTTGCGCGTATTGTCGTGTATCCAAGACCAGTTCGGGAGAATAGACCGCTTCAAGCGAGCCGTAGCGGTTGTTGGAAAACTTCCAGGAGACGATAGCGGGCGCGTCCAGAACCATGCCGGGGGCGACTTCCGTACTGCCGATCCAAGCATGCACCTGCTCAGCCATGCCCATAAAGTGCCAAGCCAGCGCAAACTTGTGATGACCGTCGTCAAATACCAGCGGACCGCCGCCGCATTCCTCCGGATCATAGCGCCATGCCAAAGCCGCGTTTGGCACGTCCCACTCTGTCGGGCTGATGCCGGAATTGCTCTTGATGCGTATCGTTATTAAGTCGCCGATCTCGCCATTGTCTACGAGCGCTTTGGCGCGTTGTACGGGCGGATAGAAAATGAAGTTTTCATAAACCTTGAACAGAACACCGGCTTGTCGCGTCGCGTCAATCATGTCGCTGGCTTGCGCGACTGTCAATGCCATCGGCTTTTGCACCGACACGTGCTTGCCGGCCGCGGCCGCGTCCAGGGTCGCCTGATAGTGCAGGTGATGCGGCAGGAGGATCTCCACCAGGTCAATGTCATCAAGCGCCAGGAGCTCGCCATAATCACTGAAAATGCGCGCGTCCGGCAGCCCCCAGGCGCGTCCGCGCGTCCGTGCCAAGTCGATGCTGCGGTCGCAAACCGCCGCGATTTCCGCCCACGGGTCATCCAGGTAAGCGAGGGCGTGCAAATCCGATATTCTTCCCGTTCCGATGAATCCTACGCGAAGTTTGTCCATCTCCACCCTCTATATGGCTTGAGCCGAACGCGATTGTACCATCAGGCAATTTCTCGTGATAGTCGCGACCAGCCTTGTCTGCATGATACAGGGCAATCGCATCAAGGACATAGATTGATCGTTGATGCGTTCGCCATGTCTGATAATTGCGCTTCCGTTGTCATAGCTTGGGGGTAGGTGATACAATAGGTTTGCAAGCGTCTCTATTAAGAGATTGCCGAGCGAGGACCGTCATGGCGCTGCAAACTGATACGCACTCGATGAAATTGATGGATCTCCCGTTGATGCTGCGGCTCAAGCAAAATGCCGTCGTTTTGCATAGCGAGCTGGGTTTGACCGAGGACGCGCGCGGGAGAAACAGCGCCTTGCTCTCCAGCATCGTATTTCCGCGCGGCTTGCACACGCTCTTGGCTCACGTTGACGACAAGAATGTTGTGGGTCAATTTCGCTATCGCCCGGGCGAATCCAATGCCCATATCGTGTACCTGGCGCCAACATTGGAGGAGAACGAGGACGATAGCGCCTGGCTGCACATGCTCGACGCCATGGCTGAACAAGCGGGCAAGAACGGCGCGCACAATCTCGTGGGCGAGGTCGAACTGAGCCACAGGCTTTTTGAAACGATGCGCCGAGCGGGTTACGCGGTGTATAGCCGGCAGGTAATCTGGCGGCATGAGCCGATTGTCGCGGAGCTCGCCTGCGCCGATGTGGAAATCACGCCGGAATCCGCGGAGGATCAGATAGGCATAGCCGCGCTCCTGGGCTGTACGATACCGCGCATCATGCAGGCAGTCATGGGCCCCTCGGCCGATATGGATGGATTGGTCTATCGCAAGGATGGACCAGTGGAAGCATACGTCGCCTATTCCGAAGGCAAACACGGTGTTTATCTTTTGCCCTTTTTGCATCCGGAAGTATTGAGCGAGGCGCCAGCTGTCATTGCCGCCGCGCTGCGGAAAATCGAGCGTTGCCGCAAGCTGCCGGTCTACGTCAGCGTCCGCGGTTATCAAGGCTGGCTGGAAAACGCTATGCTGGACCTGGGCTTCAAGCCTTGGTTGGAGCAAGCGGTGATGGTCAAGCACTTGACCGCAGGCGTCCGACAGACCTCATTCGCGCAAGTGAATTTGAGCGCGAGCGGCCGGCGGAAACCAGCCACTACCTTGCAAATGGAATACCTCAACGATAATCTTGCCCTGCGAGAGTGAAAGCAGGTTCGGTCGCGTACCCCAGCGAGTTGTATGGAATCAAAAGAATCTCGCCATAACAAAAGGACAAGCTCTGAATAGATGGACAAACGAATAACGGACGATTTTGATGTACTCAGAAAGGTCTTGCCGCCGCGCATCCGAGACGCGGTTGATGAAGTCGGCAACACCAGTCAACTGCTAGAGATCGTCCTGGATCTAGGAAGGACCCCGGCCGCCCGCTACATTGACAGCGAATACGCGCTTTCCGACCGAGAGGTGAGGGAGGAAGACCTGCGGCAGTTGCTTGATGAACTGGGCGATTTTGACGATGACAATCGCGCGGGTATCGAGCGCTCTCTGCATCGTATTTCGGCGATTCGCAATCGCCGCGGCAAGATCGTCGGTTTGACCGTCCGTATCGGTCGTGCGGTATACGGCACCATCGACATCATCGCCGATTTGATCGAAACGGGGCAGAGCGTCTTGATAGTCGGACCGCCCGGCGTCGGCAAGACAACACTGCTGCGGGAAGCGGCCCGAGTGCGCGCGACGCGCAAGCGCGTGGTCATCGTTGATACCTCGAATGAAATCGGCGGCGATGGCGATATCCCGCACGAGGCGGTCGGCAAGGCGCGCCGCATGCAAGTGTCGCAGCCCGATCGTCAGCATGAAGTGATGATCGAGGCAGTGGAAAACCACAATCCCGAAGTGATTGTGATTGACGAAATCGGCCGCGAATTGGAAGCGCAGGCGGCGCGCACCATTGCGGAACGCGGCGTGCAGCTCATCGGCACCGCCCATGGTAATTCCCTGGAAAACTTGATGCTGAACCCGACCCTGTCCGATCTCATCGGCGGCATCGAATCCGTCACGCTTTCCGATGACGAAGCGCGCCGGCGCGGGACACAGAAGGTCGTGCTAGAGCGGCGCAGCGCCCCAACTTTCGATATCATGATCGAGATCCAAGCCCGCGATCGTTTGGTCGTTCACGCGGATGTCGCTACGGCTGTAGACGCGATTCTGCGCAGCCGCCCCCAGCCGGCGGAGTTGCGAGAGCGCGATGGCGCGGGACTTATTCAGGTGAATGTATACATCCCGGAAGCCGATTCGCGTTCATCCCCGGCTCGCCTGGGTGTCCAGCTGCCGGGGAACAGGCGCGACATGAACGCCCATCACGTGCGTGGCACGCGCGAAAATGGCCTCACGCGCAACGAGATGAGAGACGATCAAGCTCAGATTGGACCGCGCGATCTGAGCCCGGTGAGCGTGTATGCCTATGGCGTGGCGCGCAACCGGCTCGAACAAGCCGCGCGGCGGCTGAACGTGCCGCTCGTTTTGACCGATGACTTTAGCGACGCGCAAGCCATTGTCACGCTGAAAACACATTATCGCCGCCGTCCGCGCCTGATCACCGATGGCGAAAAACGGGGCATGTCGATCTATGTTCTGCGCGCGAATACCGTAACGCAAATGGAAAACTTCCTGGTCGATCTGTTCCGGTTGAATGGCAGGAAAGATCTTGATCCCTTTGGCAAAGCCATGCAAGAAGCTGAACAAGCCATTAGGCGCATCCGGGCTGGGGAAGACTTTATCGACCTCAAACCGCAAGCCTCACAGGTGCGCAAGCGCCAGCATCAGTTGGCGCGCCAGGCGCGTATGCACTCGGCCAGCGTCGGCGATGAACCCCGCCGCTATGTCACCATCTTCCGCGATGCTTGAGCCTATGCCGCCGCCGGGAGGGGAATCATGCCTGTTTCGCTGAAGCCCCCGCCGCCTATTCGCAGCGATAATAGCAATGCCTTCGCGCGCGACACCATGGCCCTGCGCATCCCGGCCATCCTGCAAGAAACGCTCGACCTGAATCCGGATTACCCGACGAGCATCAAGGATCGCCTCGGTCGTCTGCGCGATGACATCGCCGCTGGAGCGGCGATCCCGCCGCTGGACGCCGAGGGGGCGAGCGACTATCCGCAATGGCTGCTCGCGCTGCGCCAACAGCAAGCGATAGTGGGCGCGCCGGCGACATGGCACAGGTGCGAGTGGTTCTTTGCGGAGACCTATGCCTATCGCTGCCTGATTGAAGCGACGCGCTATTTCGAATCGCGGCGAGATCCCTTCGCGCCCAAGAAGCATGCTGAATTGAGGAGCGAGTCGCTGTGGTCGCTGCTCGAAGGCGCTTTAGGGTCTGAGGCCGCGGCGGAACGGCAGGTCGCGCAAGCGGTGACGCTGGATCTGTGGGCGAACCGCATCGACCTCAGTTACGCGGCTTCTTTGGAACGGGGCACGGATATCGCGCCCGAAGACCTGCTGGTGGATGACAGCGCTGAATTGCTGACTTACCTTGCCCGCTCGTCGACAGTCCCCGGGCAAATGCGCGCTGAAGGCGCCATATACATTGTGGCGGATAACGCCGGCACGGAATTGGCTATGGACCTGGTCTTGGCGGATCGTCTGCTGCGCCACGTGACAGACCGCGTCGTGCTATACCTAAAAGCGCATCCAACCTTCGTCAGCGACGCCACGCCCGAAGATGTTTGGATCATGCTGGGGGAGATGAATCGGCGCCAAGGCGCTAGCGCTCAATTGGCTGCACGACTGGTTGCCAATTGGAATACGGGGCGCTTGCAATTCCTGCCGCATCAGTTTTGGAATAGCAGCGTATTTCTGCGCGAGTTGCCAGCCGCGCTCTACGACAAGCTCAACGCGGCGCGACTTGTGATAATCAAGGGAGACGCCAACTACCGGCGCGCCGTCGGCGATTGTCTTTGGTCCCCAGAAACGCCATTCCAGGATGTCATGTCTTATCTCGACGCGCCGGTCTTGTGCCTGCGCACGCTCAAGAGCGATCCAATCGTCGGCCTGTCTTCCGCGACCGTCGCCGAGGAATTAGACCGGGCTGATCCAAGCTGGCGAGTAAATGGCAAGCGCGGACTGATTCAATTCAAGCCTCAGACGTCGAAGAGCCAGTAGGTCGCTGTCAGCGGGAAATCGCGCTCCAGCCAAGCCATGACTTTCTGAGGTTTCAAGCGATATTGAAGCGCGTCTTCATCGCCTAGACTGGGGTCGAGATCGTATTTCTCAAGATAGCTTTGCTCAATCCTCGCTTGCAAGCTATCCCGTGGCGTCATTTCGCAAAGCCTGCCTTCGAAAATAAGGGTTTCATCGCCGCTTTCCAGGTGTATGACGACTCGGCTGTCCTGCGAGATGTTGCGCGCTTTGACCGAATTGCGATCGGTGGCGGTGAAAAACTGTCCTCCGACCCAGACGCCCCAGACGGGCGCCGCATGTGGCTGGCCATCCGGGCGGGCGCTGCACAGCCAATAGTTGCGGGCGGCGCTCATCTGGCGCTCGACCCAATCCCAAGTCAGCATCGACCCTGTCTCTTCGACCATGACGCCGTAGTGCGGCATATTCGGCCGGACGCGCCGCGCGTTCTCTGGTTGGATCATGACGATGCTGCGGTTGCCAATTGCCTCTGGCGCTATTTGCTCATGGGCATGATGACGTGGGTGAAGTCCTCGCGGTTTTCGGGCCGCAAGACGCCGGGATTCTCCGGTCCATTGCTCTGGAAGACCACGCGCTCTTCTTTGATGACGCGCAGCACTTCGATCAAATATTTGATGTTGAAAGAGATATCAAGCGCTTCGCCTTCGGCGGAGGCGTCGAGCATGCCCTCGCTGTCGCCGCGTTCGGCGCTCTTGCCCACAATCAGCACCTCGGCCGGTTCGCCGGGGTTGCTGGCCGGCTTGACATGCAGGTTGGCGCTGTTGGCGTTGTCCCGGGCGAAGATCTCGGCGCGCTGGCAGACGGTCAGCAAGTCGCTTGTATACAGCGTTGTCGAGGTCGCGAAGGAGCGCGGAATAATCGAGGCGAAATCGGGGAAACGCCCCTCCAACAATTGTGAAGAAACCAGGATATTGGGCATAAAGACCGTGATACTGTTGCGCTGCTTGGGCAGGGAAATCCCGACTTCCTGGTCGTCTTCGGCGATGCGCGCGACCTCGCTCATGGCTTTGGCTGGGATGACCAGATCTTGGCGTTCGGCGAAGCTCTCGGCTATCTCGGCTGTGCGTACAGCCAAGCGATAGCCATCAGCCGCCGCCATCGTCAGGACATTGCCTTCAAGCTGCATATAGACGCCCGTCAAGATGGGACGGTTCTGCTCGCGGGCGGCGGCAAAAGCCGTCTGCAGGACCATCTCGCGCAGGGTTTTGCCTTCCAGATTTAGGTCCGCCTCTTCGTTATGGTTAATCGGCGGGAATTCGTCGGCGTTGATGCCGCGGACATTGGAAGTCTGTATGCCGCAGCGCATGTGGACGGTATCAGTGGCAGCGTCCAGACGCAGGTCGACGCGCTCCCGGGACAGATTGTTGACCAATTCGCTAAAGGTCTTGGCGGGCAGCGTGATGCTGCCGGCTTGTTCCACCTTGGCGCCGAGCCAGACCGAGATGCTCATTTCCAGGTTTGTCGCGGACAGCTTCAAGCGCGAATCTTCGGTTTCCAGCAGCACATTGGCGAGCACCGGCAACGGTGGATTGCTGTCGACCGCTTTGGTCACGATATTCAAACTCTTCGCCAGGTTTTCTTGCAGCACACTTACGATCATGGTCTTCCTCTGGAATGGCTGGGGGCGCAGACTCTTGGTCCGCGCGCGCGTTCAATTTGCCCACATTATAGCCTAAGACAGGCGGACTTCCCACTGTCAAACAGGCGGAGGGTGCATTTCAGATTGTTGGCGCTTCAAGCCCTATCTATCAAAAAGCGGAACTCGGTAGGGGCGAGTCGGTGGCTCGCCCAAATGTGAGATCTTGGTTTCGGGCGACTCAGCGAGTCGCCCCTACCGATCGTCTTTTTATTTGTGATTTTGCTGTCAGAGCGGGTAGTCTATGACGAAATTCGATATAGTGATTGTTCATTCTGCCAAAATATTGAAATCCACCCACAGGCGGGCGCCCCGCTTGCTCGGCAAGCTGCGACATCGCAATGGCGCTACCCGAAATAATTCCCGCGGCTTTAGTCTTCCAGGTCTATCGGCCTTACATCGTCGGCCGAGATCTCGATCGTCTCGCCGTCTTCGTCAATATCTTCGACGCGCACGATCTCGATTTTCAGTTTGGCGATCAAGGCGGCCATCGTGCCTAAAGCCGCCAGCACTGGATTGAAAATGGTAGCGACGCCGCCAACCACCACGGCCGGCGTCAGGGGAACTTCAATCAGGACTTCGTCATTGGCGTTGCGGATGATGAGGCGGCGCACATTGCCTTCCGCGACCAGGTCCTTGACGCGCTCGACCAGATCACTGCCGGCGACTTCCATCTCCTCGACCCAATCACGCTGATTTTTCGGCTTGCGTGGATCTTCGCTCATGTCTATCTCCTGCCACTGGCATGCTCCATCCAGTTATTCCTACGTATTCGCCGCTGTTGAGTTGTGCCAGCGTCGACCGCGCCGATCATCTAAGGTCCCTTCATCTAAAGCCGATTATCTAGCGCAGCGAATCGTAGAGCATGCGCTTCCAGCGCGCCGCGTCCAATTCCCAACAGATAAGCGGTTTGACGGGACTTTTTAGCGCCTCGCGCCAGGTGTCGATATTCCTTACGTCGTCCGCCAGGTCGAGTTTGTCCACGACGGTCATGCCCCGCGTGAGCTCGCTGCGGCATTCGATATCGACGACATGACGGCTGCTTGAAATCGCGATTGATGGCTCAATGGCAACAGCCATCGCCAAGCCATCGGGCAGTGAAATGCCGATCTCGCCGGTCTGTATTTCGTAACCGCGCATGCCCTTGATATTGCAATCGATGGTGAAGTCGGCGTATTCGCTGCCGATGCCGCGCAGTTTTTCGATATCCTCCAGCGACAGCACAAATTCGCCCTGGCTGAACTCCCAGCCGACCATTTCGACCGGCAATCCGGAGCGGAAGACGATTTGCGCCGCTTCGGGATCACACCAGATATTGTATTCGGCGGCTGGCGTCACGTTGCCGTTGGTACAGGCGGCGCCGCCCATCACAATGCAGCGGGATACCCGCGCCACAATGTCCGGCGCCTGTCGCAGCGCGAGAGCCAGGTTGGTCAGGGGACCCAAGGTTACAATCACGATATCCGGTGTGGATCGGACCGTTTCGATGATCGCTTCTACGGCATGTTCTTCCCGGGCTTGGCTGCGGCGCGGTTTGTAACGGTCGCCCCAATCGCCCAAGCCATCCGCGCCGTGAAACCAGTCGGCAGAGACGTATTCGCGGCTGAGCGGACGATCGGCGCCGCCGTAAACGGGGGTATTCGCCTGGCAAAGCTCGGCGAAGTAGAGCGCGTTTTCTATGCCTTGTTCAAGGGGCACATTGCCGGCTACGACAGTGATCGCCAGCACGTCAATATCGCTGTGGCGCAGCGCCATCAGCACGGCGACGGCATCGTCCGATCCGGCGTCGGTATCAATCAAAAAAGGGCGGGGCATAGGCCGTTCTCCCAGGGCCGCTTAGGCTTCGACTGCCAGGCTATCGACCGCGGTTTTCAATCGCTGCAAACCTTCTTCCAGGACCGATCGCGGGCATCCGAAATTCAAGCGGACGAAACCTTCGCCGGCGCTGCCGAAGAAGGGACCTCCGGTTGGCGCGACAGCGGCGCGTTCCGTGCAAAACGCGGTGACATCGCCCTCTATCGGCAAGCCGCGCATATCAAGCCAGAGCAGATAAGTCGATTGCGGAATCGTCGTCTTGATCCGTGGCATGTGTTCTTGTATGAAGTTGATTGCGAAGTCGCGGTTGTCCTTCAGATAGCGCAGCAATTGCCGCAGCCATTCGCCGCCGCCGCTGTAGGCGCCGTAAGCCGCCTCGTAACCCATGATGTTGACATGCGCGCTGATGCTCTGCAGCGCCTTGGACATGGTCGCGCGGATTTCTTCGTTTTGCGCGATCAAAACCGAACAAGCCATGCCCGCGAGGTTGTAAGTCTTGCTGGGCGCGATCATGGTCAGCGTATTCTGCGCGATCTCGTCGGACAGGGTGGCGATGGGGATGTGTTCGCCTTCCAGAATCAGATCGGAATGAATCTCGTCGGCGACTATCAGCACATTGTTCGCCAGGCAGATTTCCCCGACGCGTTCCAGTTCCTGGCGCGGATAAATGAAACCAGCCGGATTCTGTGGATTGCACTGCAAATGAATCGATGTCTGCGCTTCGCGCGCTGCCAGCTCGAAAGCCTCATAGTCGCATTCATAGTGGAAACTATGGGCGTCGTCGGCGACGTAAGTCATGTCGAGATTGTAAGTGAACTTCTGATTGTTCGTCACCGCTTTGAAGAAAGAGCCGTAGACCGGCGTTTGGATCAAGACGGCGTCGCCGGGTTTGCCAAAACCGCGGCAAACCGCCGAAAGCGCCAGGACCATGCCCGGCGAGAAAAGCACGTCATCGGGCTCAATTTCCCAATTATAGAGCCGGCTCATGCGCTCGACGATCAGGTTTTTGAGCTTTGGGGGATCCAGCGTGTAGCCGAAAACGCCGTGATTTGCGCGCTCAATCATGGCGCTGATGGCGGAAGGCGGCGAGCGGAAGTCCATGTCCGCCACCCACATCGGCAAGCAGCCCTCGTCGACAGCGCCCCATTTTGCGCTGTGATGCCCGCTGCGGTCGATGATCTCGTCGAAGTTGTACTCGGTCATGTTCTGGCTTTCTCTGATTCACGGCGGTTCCAGGAAAAAACTTGCCAGAAACTATAACCGATTGCGCAGATAGATGCACGGGCGGTTTGTGGGGGGAGGGGGGATCGCACCAGAACCAATGTGTGTCGAATGTCACATAAATCTACCGCGATGTAGGGGCAACATACCATGTCGCCCGAAATCAAAACGCAACAACGTCGGGCGACCAGATTGGTCGCCCCTACAGCGTCCTGATATATTCGCATTATTTTGTTGGATTTGCTTCTGTGCCTCTGTGGTTAATTTTCTTTATTTTACTTGTTTGCGCGCCTGCCGACAATCGCGCGAGCAGTTGCTGACCGTCGACGCTGTCGGCCCGCGCTGAAACGCGCAGGGCAAATGTGAGACGCGGATCGTCGTAGGCTCGCTTGAGCGCGACATCGCATCCGTATATGTCCGCCAGAATCGCGCTCAGCCCAGCTTGCGCCGCCGCATAAAGCGGCTGCTCGTTGCGGTAGCGCTGGCGATCCAGAAAACTGATCTTGGCGCTGCTGAAATCGAAGGCGATATCGCCGGGCGCTTCGTCTTCCAGGCAGAGCGCCGCTCGCAGCGCCAGGCGAAAAGTCAAGAGCAGGGCGTCGGAAATGTCTCCCGGCAGATTGCGCTTGCGGATATAATGCAAGCCGATTTGGCCGTCGCCGAAGTCATAAGCGTAGTCGCCTTCGTCCGCGATTAAGATCACGCCCGGTCCTTCGGGCACGTGCTTGTAGTCGATGACGTCAATCAGCATGCCTTCGACCCTATGTTCCTGGATCCAGCGTTGGAAAATCGGCACGATGTCCGCCGCCGCTAGCGCCGGTTCATGTTTTAAGCTGAATTTGACCCCAAGGCGATTGGGTACGATTGTCATTTGCTTTTCTCCAGGTGTTTTCTCCAGATGCTTTGCATACAGCGCGCTCCGCGGCTAGCTCACGATGACGCCGTTGATGCGCTGCTCCGCGCTGTGAATGTTCTCGATGAACAGTTGTGTCTCGTCGATCATTTGATGCGCATAGTCCTCGCCGACTTGCGTCGGCGGCTGATCGTGCCGCTTGAAAAGGTAGCGGGCGAATTTGCCCTTGGCGAAGCGGTCATAGACCAACTCCGTGTCATAGAAGCGGCTGCGGAATTCATTGACGATATTGCCATAATCATCGCCCACATCGAGGTATTTGGTGCGCACCAGGGCGCGCGCCGCCAGCACCATCGCTTTGTAAGCCTGCTGGTCAACCAGCGGGTAATTGCTGTCGTCCAGCGCTAGCAGCGCCTCGAAGTGCGCGGATTCGGCGCGGGTGATTTCCAGAGAGAAGAGCGAGACCACCTCGCCGGCGCATTCGCCGACGCCGATATCGTCGATGGTGTAGACGCGCGAGTCTCCCCAATCGCTGAAGAATTCCGGCTTGTCGTCAAAGCTGGGCAATTTCATGTAGGGCTGCAGCATGGCTTTGATTTCCTTGCGGCCCAGGTTCTTCACCCAGGTCTGGAAAACTTCTTCGTCGGCGCGCTCGGCGACATAGCGATTGGTCAGGGCTTCCAGCACTTCCGGGATATGTTTTGCCGGCACGGCGCCAACCGCCAAGCCATAGCTGCCGGCGTTTTCCTGCCATTGGCCCCCCAGCACGACCTGAAAATGCGGCATCTTGTGATTGCCGGAACGCCGGCTGTTGCCGAAGAAACCGATGTCGGCGACGTGGTGCTGCCCACAGGAGTTGAAGCAGCCGCTGACCTTGATCTTGAGTTCGCGGACGGCATCCGGCAGCAGATTGATTCGCTCAATCAGCCGCGTGCGCAATTCGGCCGTCAAACCGCGTGACGAGGCGATGCCGAGCTTGCAGGTATCCGTGCCCGGGCAAGCGGTGATATCGACGATGGTGCCAGCGCCGGCGTCAGCCAATCCGATCTCGCGGAGCTCGCGATAAATGGCGGGCAAGTCGACGTCCGCTACCCAGCGCAGCACGATATTCTGTTCTACGGACAGGCGTATATTGTCGCCGACATATCGTCGGGCGATCTCCGCCAGTTGGAAACCTTGCATGGCGGTGAAATCCCCCAGCGGCGTATTCAGCGTGATGGCGCTGTAGCCG
This sequence comes from Aggregatilineales bacterium, assembly GCA_963663445.2. Classification (GTDB taxonomy): domain Bacteria; phylum Chloroflexota; class Anaerolineae; order Aggregatilineales; family Phototrophicaceae; genus UBA6055. Next base: position 459,992 of record CAXXTM010000002.1, read on the forward strand.
CCCTGCGCTTGGTGATAGACGTTAGTGCGATACCAGTCGGAAAAACCGTCGGGCAGGGGCGCTCCGTTTAGCGCCAAGCCGGCTTTGGCGGGTTGGTACGCGAAGTCGCCCAAAGTATCAAGGTAGGCAGTATGGCGCTCGTCATGCGGCACGGTCTTGAGCTCTTCTTGCACTTCGCGCCGGAATTCGTCGATGCCCAGCTTGTTCACCAGGAATTTTATGCGGGCGCGATTGCGATTTTTCTTTTCGCCCAGCCGGGCGAATACCCGCGATACGGCTTGCGCCAAGGGCAGCAGTTCTTCTTCCGTGACGAAATCCGCCAGTATCTTCGCTTGTTGCGGAACTGTGCCCAAGCCGCCGCCGACGAAGACGGTGAAGCCGCGCTTGATCTCGCCGCCAAGCTCGCGCGTTTGCGCCAGGAGGCCCAGATCGTGCATCTTGACCAAGCCGCAGGCATGCCCGGCGCAGCCGGAAAAAGCCACCTTGAACTTGCGACCGAAATCTTGCACGTCGTCATGATCGAGCAGAAAGCGTGTCATGGCATCGGCATAGGGGCTGACGTCGAAAACCTCGTCGTGGCAGACGCCCGCCAGCGTGCAAGCCGTGATATTGCGCACGGAGTTCCCGCAGGCTTCTTGCGTGGTGATGCCGACCGCGGCGAGACGGCGCATGAGATCGGGCGTATCGTCGATATGAACATAGTGCAGCTGAATGTCCTGGCGCGTGGTGATGTGCAAGATGCCATCGGCGTATTCATCAGCCAGCTCCGACAGCGCTTCGAGCTGCTCCGCCGTTAATCCGCCATAAGGAATCTTGATGCGCTGCATGCCCGGCGCGTCCCAGAGCGTGTCGGGTCCTTTGACCAAGGCGCCGGAGGGATAGCTCAATTCGCGGGTGCGCACCCCGTCATGGCGCTGTCCATTGTCATAGCGCTGCCCATAGGCGCCCTTGCGCAGCCTCTGCTCGGCGAAGACTTTTTCATCGAGTTTGCCTTGTTTGCGCAATTCGATCTGCGCTTCAAATGTATCGATCAGAATCCCCATTTCGGCTGGAATCTGATGCGCAAGCTGCTCTTTCCAGGTATTCATGATTTGTCCTTCCATTTCTAATCACTGTTGCGTGAGAATTAAGTTTACGGTTGTCTAAACGATTTCATCAGCGGCTTGGCAGGGCAGGGCGAGATCGGCCGGCAAGAGATCAAACCACTGCAAGCCCCGCTCGCGCAAGCGAACCACTTCGCCGATCACGGTGATGGCGGGCGCTTGAATCCGCTGTTCAGTTGCGAGTCCCACAATAGTGGACAGCGTTCCAATCAAGGCGCGCTGGCGCGCCGTCGTACCCCATTCGATGACCGCGGCCGGCGTCCTGTCATTGAGACCCTGCGCGATCAGGGATTCGGTGATGCGCGGCAAATGCTTCACGCCCATCAAAATGACGAGTGTGCCGCCGAGTTTTGCCAGCGCCGCATAATTGATGTCGCTTTCTGGCTTCTGCGGGTCCTCGTGCCCGGTGACAACCGTGAAGCAACTGCTGAGATGGCGATGCGTCAGCGGGATGCCGGCATAGGCGGGTACAGCATAGGCGCTGGAAATGCCGGGCACGATCTCGAATTGAATGCCGTACTTTTGGCAAGCCAAGGCTTCTTCGCCGCCGCGCCCAAAGACCAGCGGATCGCCGCCTTTCAAGCGAATGACCGTCTTGCCCCGCAAGGCGCGGTCGACAATCGTCCGGTTGATTGCTTCTTGAGACAAGCGCTGCTTCGTCGGCTCTTTGCCGGCGTCGATCAATTCGGCGTCGGCGCGCGCTTCCCACAGCAGTTCGGGCGGAATCAGACGGTCGTATAAAACGACATCCGCTTGCGCCAGCAGCCGCAAAGCCTTGCGCGTAATCAAGTCCGGGTCGCCGGGTCCCGCCCCGACCAGATATACCTTGCCAATTTTCATAACGCCGATTCTCTCGCTTCTGCGGCGCGCGACAGCCAGAGATTGCAGGCCGCCTTGCAGGGCAGCTCTGACGCTGGCTCGTCCACCCACCAGGTCGGTTGACGGACGCAAGCGCCGCAAACGTTGTAGATTGTCCGTTCAATGAGTTCCGCAGCCAGATTGTGTATGTCCTTGAACATGCCAAGCTGCCGCTGGCTGGTGACTTTGAGCGGTTCAGCCGCGAACTTGCCTTGTCGCTGCAGCGCCCAGTCGGCGACCAGACCCGGATATACGGTTTCCAGCACGGCATGCGCTTGCGCCGGCTGGTCGAGATCAACATGCCAACCAGCCGGTAGATCCGCCGCTGTGGGCAAGGGGCGGAAGGGCGCCGCGCGCAAGCGGTCGCGCAGTTGCGCCGCCGTTGGCATAGCTGCGCTATTTTCAGCATTGTCGCAATGCCAGACATGTTTATCCGTTAGCAAAACTTGGCCGAATTGCAGCGGCTGCTTCTCCTTCTTTCCCCTTTTTTCCCCTTCCTTTAGCGCCTTCAGCAGCGTGCCGCGGCCGACTTTGGGGAAGCCGCGCCAAGGATCGGGTCCCGGGTTGCGGCGCTTGGGCAGCCCTGCCTCAAGCGCCAATTCGTGGATGGCCGAACAGACGGATGCGTCGTCGCTCAGGGATTGCGTGTAAAAGACTTGGCGCCCGGCCACCGTTTCTGGCGCAGCACATCCGCATAGATCACGCAAACCAAGGGCGCGCGGCACATCAATGCTGACGTGGGAGCCCGGCGCCAGAAAATAGGGCAGCGCGATGATATTGCCAGCGCGAGTCCGCCGATAAAGGCTTGGGATGTCCGGCTCGTCGTCCAGGTATACATCAACTACCTCGCCGACCCAATTCAGATCGCGCAGGCTTTTCGCTTGGTAGCGGGTTGTATCGCGGCTATTTGGATTGCGGCGCGTGCCGTGACCGATGATTGCCACGGCTGTATCCGCTGGATCCAGCTGGTGTTCGTCAATGTGCGCCCGCACGATATTCCGCACAACCCTTGTCATCGCCGGGTGCTCGCCGAGCGGTCGCGTCAGGATGATCTGCTTGCCGTCTCGCCTGGTCACAGGTCCTTGCAATGCCATTTCTGACGGAATCACGGAAGCCGTGAAATAGCCGCGCGCCGTGAATACAGGCACGACAAAGACTTGCGCCGCCTGTACCGTATCAAGTACCTGGTTCAATGCCGGCGGCTCTTTCCAGAAACAAGCTGTAACTTCCTCAGCCGTCCCAAGCGCGCGTAGACGATCGACATAGCTCCAGACGACGCCGGCCGTGTTGGGGCTGATGTGCGAGCCATGCCCGGCGAGTATCAGCGCGGATTCAGTCATGAAGCCAGTTCCCGGCTGACAATTTCATCGAAGATTCGCCTGGCGCATTCGGGTTTGCCAGCGCGCAATTGCGAGAGCGCATCCGAATCCAAAACGCGCCGATAGAGTTCTCGCCGCTGCATTTGAGAATCGAGCTGGTCTTTGAGCGGTTCGCGCAGCTCGCCCAGCCACTCGCTCAGAATCGCGTATTCGTCGCCGATAGCGCGCTCTAGCTGCTTCTTCAGCCTGCGCAGCAGAGCGGGCGAGGCGCCATTGCTGCTTAGCGCGATTGTCAGCGGGGAGCGGTCGATGACGGCCATATTGCTGAAGTCGCTGTCATCGCCGCTGCCATTGGCGACATTTGTTAAGGCGCGGATGCGCTGCGCGTCTTGCGCCACGATTTGATTGGCGCTTTCATTGTCCGTAGTGGCGATGACCAGCATTGGCATATATTCGTTTAGCATGTCGCGCCGATATTCCGAACGGATTAACTCTATCCGGCTCTCATTTGCCAGCCGCGTTAGCTCAGGCGAAACCACCGGGCTGATAACAAGCACGCGCGCTCCCGCATGGAGCAAGCGCTGGACTTTACGCGTCGCCACAGCGCCGCCGCCGATGACAGCGACTTGTCTGTCTTGCAGTTGCAGCAAGATGGGGTATCCGGCGTACCCGGCAGTCGGCTCAGGCATAGGCGCCAACCTGGTCAGCTGCGGCGCTATGCTCGATATGGATGCCGCATTCTGTTTTTTCTCGCTGCGCCCAACGACCGCTGCGAGAATCGGCGTCTTGATGGACCGCTTTGGTGCAGGTCCAGCAGCCGATGCTGGGATAGCCGATATCGTGCAAGGGATTGTAGGGCAGGTCATTCGCGCGCAGGTAGGACCAGATCATGTCGCTGCTCCAGTTGACGAAGGGCGCGATCTTGATCAAGCCCGTGCGCGAATCCCGGCTGACGATGGGCGTCTTGGCGCGCGTCGTCGATTGATCGCGGCGGAGCCCGGTCACCCAAGCCGAATACCCCGCAAGCGCCTCGCGCAAGGGCATCGTTTTGCGAATATGACAGCAACGGTCGGGATTGCGCTCCCACAAGCGGTCGCCGTAATCGCGCGCTTGCTGCCGCGGCGTCTGGCGCGGTCTGATGCGCCGCAGATTGAGTTGGAAGCGTTCTTCCAGCGTATTCATCAGATTGACGGTTTCCGGAAATAGGAAGCCCGTATCTAGCGTCAGCACCTGCGTAGCCGGCGCAAGCTCCCGCATCAGATGCAACGTGACAATGCCCGTGGCTTGAAAGCTGGTTACGATGGCGAGGGTCTCGCCAAATGTACAGTGCGCCCAAGACAAAATTTCGCGTGGATGCGCCTTTTCGAATTGTTCCGCCAACCGGCTAATCTGCGCGACGCTTGCGTTCAATCCCTGCACTTTGTGCTCCTAACCCGCGTTATGGACCCCGAAATAAAAAACGCTTCGGATTATCCGAAGCGTCCTGTGATTTCTGAACGATTCCGCTAGCGCTAGTCAAGCGCCAGCATCGGATAACCCCGCCTGCCCGGCATCATACAGCAGCAGCAGCAACAACATGCGTGGCGGCAGTGGAACTTGCGTGTTGACATCTTCATTCATATCCCTTGCGTATACAAGAAAAAAGCCCCGTGTCGTAACGGGGCTGCGCGTTTCGGGTTGATCCAGGCTTTCAGTAACCTAGCGACGCTCCACCGTACGACTATGGGAAGATAATGTCTGACAACAACAGGTGGAACAGCAGTTGCGGTACATCGACATTTCCAAGGTTCTTGACCGATTTCAAGCGAGCTTAGCGCATGTCTGCGCCTATGTCAACACTTTGATGGGAATTCGTCTGGGCAATTCCTTTATCAGCGTCCGTTTGAGCCGCTCAGGTTGTTGAGGAAATCTTGGTTGGTTTCGTATAGCCGGAAATTTTGCAGCAAATGTTCGGTGGCGCCGACGATGCCTTCCGGCTGCTCCGCCAAATGAGACCACATGCGCCGCATGGTATAGACGCGCTGCAAGACATCGGGACCGAGCAGCAATTCTTCGCGGCGGGTGGAAGATTGATCGATGTCAAAGGCGGGGAAGATGCGGCGCTCCTGCAGCTTGCGGCTGAGGTGCAGTTCCATATTGCCCGTGCCCTTGAATTCTTCATAGATGACGTCGTCCATTTTGCTGCCGGTATTGACCAGGCAGGTCGCGACAATGGTCAGGCTGCCGCCTTCTTCGACGTTGCGGGCCGCGCCGAATAAACGCTTTGGCGGGTGAATCGCGGAAGGATCCAAACCGCCGGAAAGCGTGCGCCCACTGGTGGGAACAACCAGGTTATAGGCGCGCGCCAGGCGCGTGACGCTATCCAGCATCATCACGACGTGCCGCCGGACTTCAACCAAACGTTTGGCGCGCTCCAGCGCCATTTCAGCCACCCGGACATGATGATGGACCGGATCGTCAAAGGTGGAGGCGATGACCTCGGCGTCAACGGAACGATCCATATCGGTTACTTCTTCCGGGCGCTCGCCAATGAGCGCGATCATCAGGTGGACTTCGGGATAGTTGTGGCTGATGGCGTTGGCGATGTCTTTGAGAACGGTGGTCTTGCCCGCCTTGGGTGGCGAGACGATCAAACCGCGTTGACCGAAGCCGATCGGCGCGATCAGGTTTAGCATGCGGGTGGACAAGATGCGCGGCAGCGTTTCCAGGTTGAAGCGAAGTTCCGGGAAGATGGGTGTCAAGCGTTCGAAATTGGCGCGATGCCGGACCTCGTTGGGGTTGAGGCCGTTCACGGCGTCGACGCGCAGCAATCCGAAGTAACGCTCGGTATCTTTTGGCGGGCGCACCTGGCCGATGACCATGTCGCCGGTGCGCAGGTTGAACTTTTTGATCTGCGTCTGGCTGACATAGATATCGTTCTGGCCGGGCAGGTAACCTTCGGCGCGCAGGAAACCCATGCCATCGTCCACCACTTCCAGCACGCCGCCGCGGAGCTCGTGACCCCGCCGTACCGCATCCTGGCGCAGCAAACCTATGATTAGGTCCTGCTTCTTCAATCGGCTGAAGCGCGGCACGTGATGGTCGCGCGCCATGCTGCGCAATTCTGGTATGGTCTTTGTTTCGAGTTTTGCGATATTCATGCTGTTCGTCCTGGGTTTATTTGTCGCGGCAGGGGCTGATGCTGGGGGTAGCCGCGCGTATCGGGAATAGTTCCTCTGCACGTTTACTGAATTGCTGGAAGATTAGTGGAATGCCGTTCCTTGGGAAATAGAAAGCCGACGCCTTCATGAAGTCTATAGGCGGAGTAACTCAACTGTTTGAAATCCAGACCGACGGGCGACTTTCAAGAGCTGCTCACTTCATTCTCTCGTCATGCGGATAGCCAAAAGAGGTTTTTGACGCTCCACAATTATGACGTTTACGGGTACAGGTGTGGAAAAAGAGCCTTCAAATCGCACTATAGCATAGATTCTATAGGGCGTCAAAGGGCAAATGAATCAGAATTAGGCTATTTGCGGCAATTGAGATGCTATTGTTATTTGTGGATGGATCCCCGCCCGAAGGCGAGGATCTGTTGCTGCGCGTTTGGACGGCTACATGTCCAAGTCGTCGTGCAATTCAGCCGTTTCTTCGTTCAATTCCGCCAGCGCGTCGGCGACCGCGGCATCGCCATTGACGACTTCGGCGATCACGTTGGGCGCCAGCCCGCGCACGGCGCTATAACTGGGCAGCCCGGGCGAAGAATATATGCTGACGGCTTCGTCCGCCAGGATGCCCTGCACTTCGACAAAGCGGTGATAGGGCATGCTCGGCTCGGTGAAATCGTCCTCGCCCACTTCAATGTCCTTGCGAATGCTGTAGTAACCGGTGGCGCTGGACCAGGCAAGCTGCGCCTCGGCGCCCGCGAGGTAGCGTACGAAGAGCCAGGTGGCCAACTCAGCTTCCGGGCTGGCGGTCAGAATCACCTGGCTGGGCACGAAGAGCTGGATGGTGCGGCCCACGCCGTCCGCGCCCGGGAAGGCCGTAACGACCCATTCGTCGGTCATTTCGGCTTCAGCGGCGTCCCCGCTGATGTAGGGGATGCCGGCTGAGCTGCCGGCGGCGAATGGCGTGACGCCCACGGCGAAGTCGCCCGTGTTCTGGAAACGCTCCGCGAATAGATAGGCGCAGTTGTTTTCCAGCATGCGCGTGAACATCTCCAGGGTGGCGGCGACTTCGGCGGATTCGAAGATATACTCGCCCGAGTCGGCGTCAAATATCGCGCCGCCATGCGCTGCCACAAAACTCTCGAAATGCGATGTGCCGGTATCCAGCGGATAACCCTGGTACATGTCGCTTGCGCTGGCCGCGCAGGAGATTTCTTCGAACTCGGCCAGAGTCTCGGGCACGCGCCGCTCAAAACCCAAAGCCTCGACGATATCCAGATTGGTGTAGAAGACGTTCAACGAGTTCTGGTTGGCCCAAGCCACACGCATGCCGTAGAAGGGCGCGAAGTCCAACTGATTGACATTGAGCAGGTTGAAATTGAGATTGCTCTGTTCGTCGGCGGATATGCCCCACTTCGGGCTGTTGAGCAGCAAATTGAGATCGACAACCACGCCTTCGTTGGCCCAGCCGGCCGCGGCATTGGCGTATCCTGCCACCATATTCGGCAGTTCACCCGACAGTATCGCCGTATTCATCAGGTCTTGAATGGTGCCGTAGTGTCCCTGGTGAATCGCTTCCACGGTGATGCCGTAATCATTGCTGCTGTTGAAGTCTTCAATTAAGCGAGCCATCGTGTCGCCCTGTGAGCCGTCTTCGGCGTGTTGATGCCAGTAGACGACCGTCTGTCCGCTGGGATCAACACTTTCATAGTCGGTTGCGTCCTGCGCCTGAACCAGCCCCAGCGTTAGAAGGCAGAACAAGAGCGCGATAATCATTTTTGTTTTCATAGCTTGCGAGTCTCCTTCGCATAAATTGAGCTTTCGAAATAGACGGCTGATTCCATACCCCCTCTTACGGGTTTCAGCCATGGGAACGCGCACCGCATCGCCGCCACACGGTGGAGGGTTCAATATTAACCGCGAATGCCTGTCTGCGCGATACCTTCGGTGAATTGCTTCTGCGCTACGAAATACAGAATCAGAATCGGTATGACGGTAATCACGGAAGCCGCCATTTGCAAGTTCAAATCTCCCGGCGTGTCGGCTGTTACGAAATTGGACAAGCCCACGGCTATCGGTCGCCAATCGTCGTTGATGGTGACTAGCAGGGGCCACATCAAGGCGTTCCAAGAGCCGATAAAACCCAAGGTCACGATGGTCATGATAGGCGCTTTCGACAAAGGAAGCACCACGCTCCTCAAAAACTTGAAATGCCCCGCGCCGTCAATGCGCGCGGCTTCCCACAGGTCGTTGGGGATTTGAATGAAGAATTGTCGCAGCAAAAAGATGTTAAAGACCGACGCGAAGAAGGGGATGGTCAGCGCGGGCCAATTGTTGAACCAGGCGCCGGCGGGACCAAACAGGCTTTCGCTCAAACGTCCCAGCCAAATGACGGTTAGCAGATGCGGTATCAGCATCACAATGCCCGGGATCATCATGGTGGACAAGAACAGGGCGAAAATGAAATTGCGCCCGATGAAATTCATCCGCGCGAAAGCGTATGCGGCCGGAATACAGACGACCAGCGACCCGCTAACGCTGATCAGCGTAATGCGCAGGCTGTTCCAGAGATAGCCCGATACGCCGATGGACTGCAAGACGCCAGTAGTTGGATCTGTGCTCAGTTCGATATCGAGAAAGTTCGCCCGGCGCAAAGCAGTGGCGTAATTTTCCCAGAGCAGATTCTCCGGCAGCAGCCGCGTGAGATTGACCTCGCTCAGCGTCATGAAAGAAGCGCTGATCATCCACAGGAAGGGACCCACCGCAATGATGACGCCGGCGAACAATACCGCGTAAATCGCGAGTTGCGTCCAGTTGACGCGCGGCGCTTTTTTCGCTTTTCTTGATAGCGAGCCGCGACTCGGACTAGGCATAAAATACTCGCCTTCCCATCACGCGGTTTTGGAATAGCGTCATCAAGAGGATCAGAGCGAAGAGCACGAATGCCATCGACGAAGCGTAACCATAGCGGTTGCTATTCTGCAATTCGTCGAAGATATAGACGCTGGCGGTATTGACCTTGCTGCCCACGGCGCCGGTGCGCAGGATCCAGATCTGCGTGAAAGCCTGGAAGGTGCCGATTATCGCCACCAGCGACAAGAAGAATACGGTGGGGGAGAGCATGGGCAAGGTGATGTGACGAAAGATGCGCCAGCCGCTGGCGCCGTCAATGCGCGCGGCTTCGTAAAGTTCACCTGGGATATTGCCCAAGCCGGCCAGGAAAATCACCGCGTCGTAGCCGATATAAGTCCAGGTCGAATAGATCATGATCACGACCAGCGCCAAAGCCGGCCCCGCCAGAAAATCGGGCAGACCAAAAAGCTCGCCTATGGAATTGCGCTCCAGGATCCAGCGCTGCGGCTCGATGCTAAATAGCGAGAGAACGCGGTTCGCCGGCGCGGTTTTGCCCGCGTCAAACATGACGCGAAAGACGATTGAGGTGGCGACGAAGGGCGTGATGTAGGGTATGAAATAGACCATGCGGAAGAAAGCGCGGAAGCGGATAGGCTGGAAGAGCAAATAAGCCAGCGCCAAGCCGACGGACAATTGCACCGGCACGGTGCCAAAAGCGTACATAACTGTCACCCAGAAGCCCTGCAGCAGATCGTCATCGGCCTCGGCCAGGGCGGCGGGCAGTTCCGCCATGAGCAGGTAGCCGCCGACAGCCAGCGACAGACCGCTAAATGCCATCAGCGTGAAGCGCCTGTTTTCCTGGGCTTTGACGCCGCGCTGAAAGATCGTCCATGCCAGCGCGATAAGCAGGAGCCCCGCGCTGACAAAGACCAATTGGGACCAGATCGGCAGCGCTTCGCCGGACTCGCGGGCGGCATCAAGCGCTGCGCCGATTTCGCTCAGGGTGAGTTCTAGCAAGAAGGCGCCGCAGAGTGTCACAACAGTTGCGACGGCGCTCCAGATGATCAAGTCATTGCCGCGGGCTGACCGAAAAAACCAAGCCACCAGCGCGGTGACGCCAATCGCGCCGAGCAGGCCGAGCAGCATTAGGTTGCCGGCCGCGAGCACCACGGGCATAGTGAAACTCTCGCCGAGTTTGCCCATGAACAGTTCGAGACTGATGTTTTGCCCGCGGACTTGACGCGGTATCAGCATGATGGCGGGGATGAGTTTGAAGAACCAGTCCAGCACGAGCAGCGCCGCATAACCGCAAACAAGTCCAGATAAGAGATTCAAGGCTTCGGTCGGCGAATCTGTCTGCCGCAGCGCGCGCAGGGTGCGCCGAAGCATCAATGCCGCCAAGCCAAAAGCCGCCAGCGCCAACCAGAAAAACAAAATATAGGAAAGGTTGCCCAGCGCTTTTTCATAATTGGCTAAGCCACTGTAGTGATCGGGAAAACGACGCCAGCGGTGCAGGCTGACGAAGAAAGCGAAAGCCACCGGGAAGAGCCCAAACAAAGCAATGAGCAGACCGGCCGGCGCGAGGAAGGCGTAAGCTGTCAGATTTTCCAGTACGATTCGGCCGCGGCGCGTATCAAAGAAGCGCAATCGTGGAATATCTGTTGTTCTTTGACGCTTCATCAGTTGCTCGCGCATGCCATCCGGCTGCATTCATTATAGCTAAAGCGGATGCGAAATCAAAAACAGGGGATTCGGTACGGGGCAATTGCAGCGACACTTATAGATGTCAAATATAACATATACCTTGCAAAATGTAGGGGCGTCTCGTGATGCGCCCTGGGAAAAGCAAATAAGACCCGGCCTAGCCCAGCTCGCCCCTGTTGATTGCCCTCAAATCTGGTAGGCATAATCCCTGACATGAACCATAATTAAATTCCTACGGGTAATCGTTCAGGAGAGCCTTTCGTTTGCGCGGGTGGCGGATTTTACATCCCGTATGGATCGGGGGAAGCGCAGTTTCACATCGGCGAAGATTGACGGCAGTTCTGCTATTGATCGGCGTCCTCACCGGATGCAGCATTGGCAACCTCGGTCAAGCCGCAGCGACCGCGACTGTTCCGCCCTTGCCCTCGGCGACGACAATTCCTGAAGCGACCGCTACAGAACAGCGCAGCCCAACTGTCGCGCCTACCACGACGCCGCTGCCTAGCCCAACAGCCAGCGATACACCCTTGCCCACGTCTACCGATACAGCGACAGCGACAGCCACCCCGACAGTTTTCGCCTTGGTGCGTTCCCAATTGCGCGTGAATGTGCGCGGCGGACCTGGGACGAATCACGACATTGTTGACATCCTGGAGCCCGGCAGCGGTGTGCGGATTGTCTCGGAAAACGAAGCCGGGGACTGGTATCAGGTTCGGCTGGACGAAGGCGAGCGCGGTTGGGTTAGCGCCAGGCTCTTGCAGGTTGTGAATCCGCCGCCAGTTGCGCCAGCGCCGGCGCTTGGAACAAGCCCCGCCTCTCCGTCGGCGGAAAATGCGGAAACCGTGGAAAGCGCGGCGACGGCTGACCATGAAGAACCGATTGGCGCCGCGCCTGCCGCCGACGAAGCGCAAGCCATTGCCGAGGCATCCGGGTCGCAAAGTCAGTTGGTCCTCAATGTGCCCATCGTCGATCTCGAGTCCATCAACCTGACGGCGACCGTCCTGGTCGCCAATGCCGCTTCGCCTGTCCCGGGTCTGGCTGCGACGGCGGGGCTGGCGACCGGCGAGCCAGCCCCGCCGACTCCACCCGGCGCCAGCAGCGTTGAGCTGCCGACGCGCGTTCCGGCCGCGCCGCGCAGCGGTGTTGATGTCTTCGCTTTCTGCAACAACCCGGTCTATGGCATTGGCGCGCCATCCAATTTGACAGATGGTTCCACGATTGAGATCTTTTGGGCTTGGTTCGCCAGCACAGATGCCTACTTGCGCCAACATATCGCCAATGCCACACATGAATTGCGCATCAACGGCACGCAGATCGCCAATGTCGATCAGTTCCGCAGCGCGTCCAGGCAGCGTGGCAGTGATCAGGTGGTCTACTGGTATGTGCCTTATGGTCCGCTGTCGGCCGGCGATTATCGCATCACCTATCGCGTGACCTGGCGCAATGCGATCAGCGATGGCTATCAATCTTATGGACCGGGCACCGGCACAGAATACGAAGAGGAAAGCTGTAATATTGTCGTGAGGTAGTTCATTTTGCGCCAACCCGGCAAGTGGCTCGCGTCAGAAGCGGGCGTCGGCGAGGTACTGCTGCGGGGCGGCGAGGTCCGCCTGTCGATACCCCCTGCGGGCAAGGACTGTTACCATGACGCGCAAATTAGCGATTACCGCGCTGCGCAACCTCGCTTTGGCAATCGTCCGCCACTGCGCCTCAGCCTTTTGGCTCGCGCGGAAGGCGCTATCAGAGGCACGGCTGGATTTGGCTTTTGGAATCAAGTATTCGTTCCCGGAAGCCGCCGTTTTCGTTTGCCGCAAGCGATCTGGTTTTTCTTCGGCAGCCCGCCCAATGACATCGCGCTGGCAAGGGATGTCCCCGGTCAGGGCTGGAAAGCGGCCACGATCAACGCGCGCGGCTGGCGATTTTATTGTTTGCTGCCTTTTGCGCCACTTGGCTTTCTGGCGCTGCGTAGCAAAACGCTTTATCAGAAGCTCTGGCCCATTGGGCAGCGGGCGATCGGCGTCCGGGAAAAGCTGCTCGATCCGTTGCTCTTGCGCGATTTTCACAGCTATGCGATTGACTGGCGCGCGGACCAGGTTGTATTCTCGGTTGACGGTGAGATTGCGCTCTGCAGCGAGCGTCCGCCCAGCACGGCGCTCGGTTTCATCGCATGGGTGGACAATCAATACGCGATAGTGACGCCCCAGGGCAGATTCGGCTGGGGCTTGCTGGATTGTCCGCAGCCACAGAAACTCATCCTGCGCGATATCGCGATCACCAGCCTGGCTTGATTTTTCTGGCAGGGCTATGGCATCAAATCGTTTATTCACCACAAAGACACAGAAGTAATTCAAAGAAAATAATGCAAATTTTACAGGGGCGACCAATCTGGTCGCCCGACGTTGCTGCGTCGTTGATTTCGGGCGACATGGTATGTCGCCCCTACATTTAGACCTATCGTCGAGTTTTGCATGACAAACTTGGAACTGCTTGTGTTATCTAGTAGTGAATAAAAATGAGGCGATTGCCCTGACGCGCCCCCTTGGGGCATTGCGCAGCATGATGTTATGATGGATGCAAGTTCCACAGCCAGAGAGGAGCGTCTCCGCTAGTGCCCAAGATCCCGAGACAGCAAACTGACCAGGACGCCTTCGCGCATTTGATAGCAGCGGTCGCCGCGCGCCGAACACTGCTCTTGGACTATTTGCTCCAGGACCGTTTCGCGCAGCGCTTTCAACCAGCGCATATTCGAGAGGCGGTTTACAGCTATCTCAAGAGCGGCGGCAAGTCCCTGCGCCCGGCCGTGGCGATGCTCGCCTGCGGCGCCTTGGGCGGCGAGGAAACAGCCATCTTGCCGGTGGCTGCGGCCATCGAGATTTATCACACCTGGACACTGGTGCATGACGATGTGATCGACAAGGACAGGATCAGACGCGGCGCGCCAACGGTTCATGTTGCATACGCGGATCGCGCGCGCCAAGAGTTCGGTTGGCGGGACGCCGATGCCGAGCACTATGGTCGGACTATCGCTCTGCTAACCGGGGACGTCCAGCAAGCCTGGTCCTGGTCGCTCCTATGTGAAGCGCACCTTGAATATGGCGTGGCGGCCGATGTGGTGCTGGCGCTGGCGCATGAATTGGCGAGCCATGTAACCCCGCTGCTGGTCGAAGGCGAAACGCTGGACGTTCAGTTTGCGAGCCTGCGCAACCAGCTAAGCGAAGCCGAGGTCCTGGATATGCTGTGGAAAAAAACCGGCGTGCTTTATGAGTTCGCCGGGCGCGCCGGCGCCGCGATCGCGCTCAACAGCGCGGACGGGGAAGCGCCAGAGGCGCTGGCATTGGCTCGGTTTTGCAGCTTATGCGGAACCGCGTTTCAAATTCAAGACGATATTCTGGGTTTGCTCGGCGATTCAGAACAGATGGGCAAACCGGTCGGTTCCGATATCCGCGAAGGCAAGTCGACGCTCTTGACCCTGAAAGCGCTGCAATTGGCTGACGATCGGCAGCGCGCCCGGATTCACCTGACGCTAGGCGATGCGGGAGCCAGCGATGACGCTATCCGCGACATTGCCCAACTGCTGCGCGACCTGGGCGCGATCGAGTACGCGCGGGATATCTCGCACAAGTATGTCGCCGAAGCGCTGGAGCATCTGCGTCCGCTGCCGGATAGCGAGTATAAGGTCCTGCTGCGGAGTTGGGCGAATTATCTCATTCAGCGCGACTTCTGACAAAAGGCGGCGAATGCTTGCCTGAAACTATGAATCAGGAGCCCGGTTCAAGCTCGTCATCAGGCGCGGCAGCGGCTTGGCGTCTTTCGCGAATGAAATAGATCGCCTTATGTTGCGACTCGTGATAGGTGCGCATGATCATATCGGCGACGATGCCGGTGCTGACGAACTGCACGCCCAGCACCACTAACAAGACGGAAAGCTGCAACAAGGGACGATCGCCGATTTTGTTCTCCGTCAGCAGCTTGAACACGGTCAGATACAAACCGAGCAAACTGCCGGCCGCGCCTACCAGGATGCCGGCCGCGCCGAAGACATACAGGGGCCGATTGAAATAACTCAGCAAGAAGATCACCGCGATCAAGTCGAGTATCACTTTGAAGGTGCGGCTGAAGCCATACTTGCTGCTGCCCCACTTGCGCGCCCGATCCTTGACCGGGATTTCCGCCACGCGCACCCCCATCTGGCTGGCGAGCGCCGGAATAAAGCGATGCAGCTCTCCATATAACTGAACGCCCTTGGCGACATCAAAATGGTAGGCTTTTAAGGTGCAGCCGTAGTCATGCAAGCGGATGCCGGTCGTGCGCGAGATGATCAGATTGGCGATCATCGACGGGATGCGGCGCAAAAAGAGCGGCTCTTTACGATCTTGCCGCCAACCGCTGACGATATCGTATCCCTCGGCGAATTTATCCAGAATGCGCTGAATATCACGCGGATCGTTCTGCAAGTCGGCGTCGATCGTAATGACGACTTCGCCGCGCGCCGCGTCAAACCCGGCCGCCATAGCCGCCGTCTGGCCGAAATTGCGGCGAAAATGGATAATATGCCAGCGCGCGTCCTGCGCTTGTACGTCATTTAATATGTCGTAAGTGCGGTCGCTGCTGCCGTCGTTGATCGCGATTACTTCGTAATCAGGTCCGATCTCTTCCAGGGCGGCGGTCAACTCTTGATAGAGCCGGTCGATATTGCCTTCTTCGTTGTATACCGGTATGACTACCGAGATGCCAAGCTCGGGACGCCTGTTTGCTTCGGGCAAAACTGTCATCAGGTCTCTCCAGCGAAACTAGCGCATATTCTAACATTGCGCCCTCAGCTATACCAGATGTTGCGGGACGGCTAGCCTGTCCATTTCGGCGGTAATTCAATTGACTCAAACATAGATTCACCGCAAAAGCACAAAGGTCTCTATGTAAAAAGGCGAATTTGGCACAGGTATCCCGATGTTGGCGGCGGCAGACCTTCTTTGCCGCCGAGCTGCTGATAGAATAAAGCAACATGTGAACTCGGGTCAAGAAATGTCAGACGACACCATAGAAGAGACTAAATACAGCGAAGACGGCGATACGCGCATTGCCAGGACGGCGCAAATGCCGCCCAGCGGCGATACAAAAACTTCCAATCCGCAGAGGGACCGCGACCGAGCCGACCCGCCATTCTCGCTGCCACAGGTCTCCGAGCTGGAAGCGAAGCCACGTGACGCGCGCAAAGAAGCCGGCAAGCCGATCGCCATGCCAGCCTTCGCCAGACCTGCTGAGCGCGCCGCGCCCACAGTCGTTCCCAGGACCAGTCAGGCAGAAATGGACACAGTCCCGTCTCGGCGCCTGGATTCGTCCGCTTCGACGCGTCGCTCTGGCGAAGGCGGCAATGCGCTGTCCAGCAGTCCGAATCCCTACGCCGCGCTTCAGACGACAAGCCCAACCGGGGCGCCGCCACGCAAGCGCGCGCGCCGCAAACGTTTTTTCGGCTTGCCCTTGGGCTGTTTATGGGCGCTGGCGGGGCTTTGCCTCACATTTTGCGGCGGTCTGACCTTGCTGACGACCGTCGGCGCGCTGATCATTTTCCCGCAGGTCGAGGCTGAGTGGGCGGCGCGCATCGCCGAGGTTGACAATTACCGCGGCTTTGAAAGCAGCTTCATCTACGATCGCTACGGCAACAATTTGTATGAGGCTTTTGGCGAAGGCAGACGGGTGCGCGTCAGTTACGATCGCATTCCCCGGGCGCTCATCCTTGCGACTATCGCCATTGAAGACGACACGTTCTTTGAAAATATCGGCGTTGACATCGGGGCGACGGCGGTGGCGGCTTTGACCTATCTCGGCGCTTCCCCCGGCAAGCTGACGGCCGGCGGCAGCACCATCACGCAGCAATTGGTGCGCAATGTTCTCTTCGATTTCGAAAAGCGCGCCAGGCGCAGCGTCGCCCGCAAAGCGGAAGAGATCGTCTTGGCCATCGTCCTGACGGGCGCCAAGAGCAAAGAAGACATCCTAGAGATGTACTTCAACGAGATCTATTATGGCAATTTGGCTTACGGCGTACAAACCGCCGCCCAGACCTTTTTTGGCAAGGACGTGCAAGAATTGACCCTGGGCGAAGCGGCGATGTTGGCGGGCTTGCCGCAAGCGCCGGCCAGCCTCGACCCGCTCAATCCCGACCCGGCGGTGCAGGCGGCGGTAGACGCGCGCTGGCGGCAGGTGCTGGGGGAAATGGTGGAAGAAGGTTATATCACTCAGCAGCAGGTGAAAGAGACTTTGAGCGAGGGCCTGTACTTCGCGCCAGCCAAGGTTTCATTAAACGCGCCGCATTTCACTGTTTATGCGCAAGGCGAGCTGGAAAGCCTGATGACGAGCTTGGGTTATAGCCCGGAAGACATCGCGCGCGGGGGTTTGCGCGTCTACACGACGCTTGACCAAAATGTCAATCAAATGGCGCAGCGAGCGGCCGCCAATCAAGTCGCGCAGCTCTGGAACAAAAACGTCAGCAACGGCGCTGTGCTCGTCGCCAAGCCGGGGACGGGCGAGATTATCGCCATGGTTGGCAGCATCGATTATCACAACGAGGCGATTGACGGCAGCGTCAACGTAACAACCGCCTTCCGACAGCCGGGCAGCACCATCAAGCCCTTCACCTATTCGGCGGCGCTTGAGCGCGGCATGTCGGCTGGCGATGTCTTGTGGGACACGCGCGCGGAGGTCTCCCTTCCCGGCTTGCCCTTGTACACGCCGCGCAACTTCGACAACGCTTTTCACGGTCCCATGACCATGCGCGCAGCGCTGGCGAACAGCTACAACATCCCGGCGGTGCAGACCCTGCGCGCTGTCGGCGTCGATTACCTGCTGGACCTTTTGCGCCGCTTTGGCATAAGCAGCTTAAGCGAAGACGCTTCACAATACGGCTTGTCCCTAACGCTTGGGGGCGGGGAAATCACGCTCATCGAGCTGACAAACGCCTTTGCCGTCTTCGCCAATCAAGGTTCTTATGTGCCGGTGACATCACTCTTATGCGTCATCAACAGCGACGATGAGATCCTCTATCAGTATGAAAACAGTTGCCCGGCCGGCCGCGTCACGGGGGCGACGGTCAACCGAGAGGCTCTGGGCGCGCTGGTGCTTGACCCGCGCATCGCCTATCTGATGACGGACATGCTTGGCGACAACCAAGCCCGCAGCGCGGCTATGGGCGCTTATAGTCCTTTACGCACCGATGGCATATTCTCCGCGGTCAAGACCGGCACCACCGACGATGTCAAGGACAACTGGGCTGTCGGTTACACGCGCAATGTCGCCGTCGGTGTCTGGGTGGGCAATAACGACGGCAGGCCCATGGTGAATTCTTCCGGTTTGACGGGCGCCGCGCCAATCTGGAATGCTGTGCTGACGGGAATCTACGGCAACCGGAAACTGCTGGGCGCCTTCGCGACGGAGGGGCAATTGCTGAACGACCAGCCAATCCCGCCAGCCGGTATCAGCCGGCGGCAGATCTGCGATGTCCGGCGCTTGACCGATCCCTCGCCGCGCTGCCCGGCGACCTTCAACGAATGGTTTCTCGATGGACCGGCCGGGATTCCCGACGACAAGGGCATCCTGCGCTATCCACAAGTGATCGCGCAACGGACGCCTGTGCCGGTGCAAGGCTCGGTTCTTCATCGCGTGTCGCCCGGCATCTATCAGACTTTGGCATTCCCTTTGCCGCCGGAAGTCGCGTCTACCATACGCTTCCAGGTCGCTCCGGGCGAGAAGCAGCCGCTGCCGCCGAGTTATTGCCGCGTGCCTGTGCAAGACGCGCAGGCAGCGATCGCGGCCGGCGCGCAAAATCTATGGTTCATCGAAAGCCCCTCGACATCCCAGGGCGATGTGCTCGAGGCGGAGCGCTACGCCCGCGAAGCTAACCTGGCGCTGCTGCCGACTATCGAATGCCTGCCCAGCTTTTACAGCCTGAGATCGATTGGCGACGTCGGCGCGCTTTTACAGATTCAGCAGCCCATCAACGGGCAAAGCGTCGACAGCGTGCTGCCAATCATCGGCAGCGCCCAATTCAGCAGCGGTCAAGGCGACTATTATCATCTGTATATTCGCGGCGGGCAATTCGCCGATTGGACGCCTTTGGGCCAGCGCCATCATCAGCCCGTGAATAATGGGCAACTGGAGATTCTGCACGCCGATTCCCTGCAACCTGGGTCTTATATCCTGCGGCTGGCTCTGATCCGCGCTGGGAATATCGTGCAGGTTGATGAAGTTATATTTTCGGCGCGATAGACGGCGCTTGCGCAAAACGCAGCGAAATGATGTATAGGCTTGTGATGGATGACCCCAAGCAAGATCAAAGCGCGCCGGCGTCGCTCCTGTCGCTGGAAACCCTGCGCCAGGCGCGGGACATGCCCTGGAAAGCGAGCAACGAGCTGCGGCGTTGGCTGATCTTGCCATTTGCATGGTGGCGGCTGCGCGGGCTGACAATAGGCGGCGGCTGGCGCTGCTATGGCTTGCCGATCATCCAGCGCCACCGACGGAGCGAGATTCGCGTCGGTCGGCGGCTGGCGCTTCGTTCGAGCGCCGCCAGCAATCCGCTGGGTCCCAACCGCCCCGTGATCATCAGCACAAGACGAGCCGGCGCCAGCATAACGATAGGCGACGACTTCGGCATGACCGGCGGTTCGCTGGTCTGTGAGCAGCGGATAAACATCGGCGACCGCGTTTGGGTCGGCGCAAACGCGATTATCACCGATACCGATTTCCATCCGCTTGATCCCGAGCAGCGGCAAACCCAGCCCTCAGCCGCGAATACGGCGCCCGTCACGATCGCGGACGACGTCTTTGTCGGCATGAACGCGCTCGTTTTGAAAGGCGTAACTATCGGGGCGGGCTCGGTGGTTGCGGCCGGCTGCGTCGTCGCGCGCGATGTGCCGCCGCGCAGCGTGGTGGCCGGCAACCCGGCGCGGGTCGTCCGCGAACTATAGTTCTTCCCGCGCTTTCACGGGTATACGATTTCAAAGGACAAGGCGATGGTATCGCCCAGCACGATGATATCGCCGTTCTTGAGCGGGGCAGGACCGCCAATCCTTGCGCCCGCGATGCGCACGCCGTTGGTGCTGTCCAGATCCTCGATCTCATAACCCGCCTCTCGCCGCAATAGCCGCAGATGATAGCGGCTGACCTGCGGGTCCTCTATCGCGATGTCATTGGCGCTGTCGCGTCCCAATGTGACAATCTCTTTTTCCAGCCGAAACATGGCATGTTCGATGGGTCCGCTCCTGACCACGATCCAGAAGCCGGGCTCCTCGGGCATGACGCTTTTGTCAATCTCTGGCAGGGCTTGCTGGGCAGGCCCGGCGGATATCGCCCCCGCGAGCGCTTCTTCGACCTTGTCGCGGAACTCCGCCATAAAGTGATCCCAAAAATGGTTTTCGTCGGCGAAAGCCCGGATGTCAAAGCGTTCAACGTTTAATAGGCTCGGGTGCAAACGCACATCGTCGAAGATGATGGCGAAGACCGGTATCTTGCCGCCCTTGGCATAAGCGAATTCATAAGTCAAGTATACGGAATCCGCCGCTTCGTCGGTCAGCAGGATAATCAGCGCGTCGGCATGGTCAATCGCCGCGTCGATCTCGACGTGCCAGGCTTGCCCGGCAACAGGGCTGCGGTCAATCCAGGGTCGGTATCCTTGCGCGCGCAAGATGCGGCGCAGCTCCTCGGCGCGGGTCTGCGCCGAGGGATCGTAAGACAGGTAAACATTCTTCATCGCGCTTCCTCAGTGACCCGCCCGCAGCGTAATATTCGTCCTTCAAGCCTGGCCGGACTAAATCTTGAGAACATCCGTCATCACTTCGAGCAGGCCTGGACCGTCAAGCTCGCGCAGTTCTTCCAATCCCGCGCGGACCTGGTCCTTGCATGCGACGCGCTTGCCCCAAGCGCCGCAGCTTCGAGCGAATTCGGCGAAGTGCGGATTGACAAGTTTGGTCGCCCAGACCGGCACCTTAACACCCCGCTGTTCTTTGCTGATTTTGCCGATCTCACTGTTGTTGAGCAGTACCAGCTTGATCGGCAGGTCCTGCTGAACCGCGGTCGTCAATTCCATGGCATATTGCCCGAAACCGCCATCGCCGGCAACAGCCCAGATGGGACGGTCGCTCGCGGCAACCGCCGCCCCGATGGCAGCTGGAAACGCGAAACCAATGCTGCCGAGGTAGCCGGACATCAAGCACTCTTGCCCGGGCTTGCTTTCGAAATAGCGCCCGAAGCTGTAGGTATTGTTGCCGACGTCTACCGCGATCACTGCGCCGGCCGGCACGATCTCGCTCATCTGCTGGAAAAGCCAGGCCGAATTGACGCCGTCGGCGTCATTCTGGGCGGAACGCGCTGCTTTTTCCGCGCGCCACAGCTGCCAGCGCCCGGCGATTTCGCGCCGAACATAGCTACGATCAAAGGCGCGCTTGGCATTGTCAAGCGCAGTGTTGATAGCCGCGCAGGTGATCCCGATGTCGCCCCAAAGCGGTACATCGACCGGATGAAACTTGCCCAGCGCCATGCGATTGAAATCGACTTGAATGATCTTTTTGGTTTTGGAGATGCCGGTGTGGTTGCTGAAAGACGCGCCGAAGACGAGCAGCACGTCGGCGCGTCCCATCATCGTGCTGCCGACGATTGTGCCGGACCTGCCAAGAACGCCACATGCCAGTGGATGACTGTCGGGAATGAAGCCCTTCGCCTTGAAAGTCGTGATGACCGGCGCTTCGATTCTCTCTGCCAGCGCGACGATCTCCTTGCGGAATGACTTGGCGCCGTGCCCCATGATGATCGTGACGAGACGCGCGTCATTGATTAATTGCGCGGCCTCGTCCAGTTCTGCCTGTGGCGGGGCAATCGCGCTCGCGCCGATTCGCCCTTTGCGCGGCGTAGCAGGGCAGGGATCCAGCGCGGGCGCAAAGGCAACTTCGTCGGGAAAGATCAAGTGCGCGACGTCGCGATTGACCACCGCATGTTTGATTGCAAGCGCCATCAGTTCAGAGGCGTTCGCGTTGGACAGGACCGTCTGGCTCCAATCGGCGACGCTGTTGAAGGCCGCGGAAAGATCAATCTCTTGGAATGCGCCGGGTCCAAGCACTTGCGTCTGGACCTGGCCGCTCAAGGCAATCACAGGCGCGCGATCGACTTTGGCGTCCCATAGTCCTGTTAATAGATTTGTCGAACCGGGTCCGGCAATGCCCAGGCACATCGCGGGTTTGCCGGTTAGCTTGGCATAGCCGCTCGCGGCGAAGGACGCCGCGCCTTCATGGCGGACAGCGATGAAGCGCAAATTGCCTTTTGCTTCTTCACTCCTTATGGCGTCTGCCACTGCTAGGTTGGAATGCCCAACCATGCCGAAGCAGGCTTCAATGCCCCAATCGGTGGCGACCTGCATCATCTGATTGGATATCGTGTCGGCGGCGCTCTGCTCCTCCACCGCGACATAAATGCCGTCGTCTCGAATTTCCAAGGGGAAGGTCTCGACGCGATCATCATATCCGCCGGGCGGCGAGCCGTCTTGTGGCGCATATTCGTAACCGTGCCAAGGACAGCGCACGTAGCCGTTTTCGATCAAACCTTCGCCGAGTGGTCCTCCTTGATGTGGACAATGGTTGTCCAGGGCGTAATACTTGCCCTCGAATTTCGCCAGGCAGACTGCTTTCACCCCTGCGGTTACACTTGCGACGCTGTTGTCATCCAGGGGATCCTTCGCCGCTACGCGGTGCCACGTTTGCTTTTGCTTCATTATGTCCTCCAGTGGGCTGAAATTCATTGACGCCGGCGCCCACGCTGTCTCATTGATTATCACGTTCAGCGAGTTATATGGCAAGTTTGGGGACAGGCAAAGGAAGGCGCGTATGGCGTTGCGGCGACTACTGTTTGCCGCTCATCTGTCATACAATAAGAGCAAGATGAAAATAATCGCGAATTTGGGGGATATATGGCTAACTGGGTAGAAGTGCTAAAAGCCGACCAGCTTGAAGAGAGCAAGGGCACAACGGTCTTTGTAAACGAGCGCGATATCGCGCTGTACAAGTATCTGGGCGAATTCTATGCCTTGGACAATCGCTGCGTCCACCGCGATGGTCAACTTGGCGACGGCTACATGGAAGGCGCCAATGTTTTCTGCCCTTTGCACAATTGGGACTACGATGTGCGGACCGGCGTCAGCCGCTATACCGAAGATGAAACGGTGCCGGTTTATCCCGCGCGCCAGGTGAATGGTCGTGTCGAAATTGACGCCGACGCCGTCCCGCCCAAACCGCGCTACAAAGGCGAATACTTGGGTATGTGGGCGAGGCGCAACGACCCGCTGGAAAGCGAGATGCACGATATCCACAGTTACTCGCGCGGGCGGCGCGCCTTTGTCGAGGGCATGGGCAGCGAGAAACGCGATTACGCCAGCTTGGGCGACCTGTATTTTCTGCCGGGGCAGCTGGCTGTCATGCCCTTGCTCGACGATGTGCCAGTCAACACCGAAACGGTAATCGCCGCCAAACGGCAGCAGCCCTTGAAGCTGCGGGCGCCGATATTCGTCAGCCACATGAGCTATGGCGCCTTGAGCAAAGAGTCGAAGCTGGCTTTGGCGAAGGGCGCCGCCGAGTTTGGCACCCTGATGTGTTCGGGCGAGGGCGGCATGTTGCCAGAGGCGCGCGCGGCGGCCGGACAATACATCTTCGAGATGGCGTCGGGCTATTTCGGTTGGAACGAGGAGAACATCGCCAAGGCTGACGGCATCGAGATAAAGATGGGCCAGAGCGCCAAAGCGGGCTTGGGCGGTTTGCTGCCCGGGCACAAGGTTACGGCGGATATCGCGGCGGTGCGCGGTTTACGGGAAGGACAAGCGGCGCGCAGCCCATCGCGTTTCGCCGATATCCATTCAGTGGCTGATATGCAAGAACGCATCGACTGGATCCGCTCCGTCAAACCCGATATGCCCGTTGGCATCAAGTTGGCTGCCAGCCGCATCGAGGCGGATTTGGCGGCGGCGGTGAAACTGGATATAGATTGGATCACGCTTGATGGACGCGCCGGCGGTACGGGCGCGGCCGCCAAGCATATCATGGACAATATCTGTGTGCCGACGGTTTTCGCCATTCCACGCGCGCGCGCTTGGCTCAATGACAATGGACACCGCGATATCAGCCTGATCGTAACCGGTGGCTTGCGCACCAGCGCCGACGTCGCAAAAGCGCTGGCTTTGGGCGCGGACGCCGTCGCCTTGGCGACCGCAGCCATGATCGCCATCGGCTGCAAGCAGTATCGGGCTTGCAGCAGCAACAGTTGCCCGGTAGGCATCGCCACCCAGAAAATGAAATTGCGGGCGCGCTTCGACGTGGAGACCTCCAAGCAGCGCCTGGTGAACTTCTTCGAGGCGATGACGGAGCAGATGAGCGAATTCGCGCGTATGTGCGGCAAGCGCAGCGTACATGACCTGGGCTATGAAGACCTGGCGACGACGAGTTATGAAATCAGTCGCCATACGCCGGTGGCGCATGTTTAAGAACAGGTTTTGAGTTGGGTCGCGCTAAGCGCTTAACGTTGATGCCGCTCATACACCGCAAGCGTCGCGGAGGCCATGCGATCGACGCTAAAGCGTTCTTCCAAGCGGGCTGCGCCCAGCAAGCCCATGTGCTGGCGCAAGGCATGGTCTTCCAATAGACGTGTCATGGCATTTGCCAGGGCATCGACATCGCGAGCCCCGACCAGCAGCCCGGTCTCGCCATGAATCACGACCTCGGGTATGGCGCTGACGCGGCTCGCGATGACCGGCACACGCCTGGACATCGCCTCTAAGAGGACCAGTCCAAACCCTTCCCACAGGCTCGGCATCAGCAGAACATCAAAGGCGCCGATCAACTTGTGGGCATCGCTGCGCCATCCCACCCAGTGAACATATTCGTCGATGCCGAGTTCCCGCGCCAGCGCCTCAAGCTGTGCGCGCAAGTCGCCGTCGCCGGCTATGATCAGACGCGCGATCGGGAAGCGCTGTCGGATCTGCTGAAAGGCGCGCAAGGCATAAGCGATGCCTTTCTGTTCGACGATGCGGCAGACCAAGCCCAGCAGCAAGGCGTCGGGCTCCAGGCGCAGCTCGCGGCGCAAGTTTTGCCGGGCGGCGCGGAGTTCCTCATCGGCAAGCCATTTGTGCTCCAAGCCATAGTGAACCACGGCGATCTTGTCGCTGGGCGCGCCTTCGACCTCAATCATGAAATCCTTGATGGACCCGGAAATGGCGATGCCGCCCTTGGTCAGGCGCCAAAGCAGCGGGCTAAGGCGCTGCCAAATTGGATGAAAGCGGAATTGATCATCGTTGTGGCGGCTGCTGATGACGACGCCGACGCCCGCAAGCTTCGCGGCGAACAAGCCGTAAAGGTCGGCATGGATCAAATGACTGTGTACGAGGTCTGGCTTGATCTCGCGCAAGGCGCGGCGAATCTTGAGCAGCAGGGTGAGATCGTAGTCGCGCTGGATTGTCAATCGGCGCAGGGGAATGCCGCGCTCCTTCGCCTCGCTGGCCATGTCATCCATGGGTTTGTCTTTTTCGATCAGGATGAGCAGATGCGCGTCGACGCCGCGCTGGCGCAGGGCGCTCAGCAAAACCAGCAAGTGGCGTTCGGCGCCACTGATTCGCGTGACTTTTATGACGTGGGCGACGCGCATGAGACGCTCCGATGGCGGGGGCTGCGGCAACTTTAGCAGACCGCGCGCTTAGGGGCTAGTTTTTTGCGCAGCTCATGGCAGCGCGATTTCCTGCGACAGGGGACCGGTCAGTCCGCGCGCGTCTTTGGCTGCGATGGCGATGCCGCTGTAATTGGAGAAACCGTCCCAAACCAGGCTGGTTTCGCTATGGACGATCTGGCGCTCGTAGAAGAGCCCGCCCGGACGGCGCAAGGCGATGATGTAGCCGCTGGCTTGGGCGACCGGTTCCCACACCAATTCTGGCTCGCCGCCGTCCCGCCGCAAGACGATGTTTTGCGGCGGGCGCGGTCCGTCGGCGAGGGCGGTCAAGACCGCGAGGATGGCTTTGCTGGCGTCGCGAAGATAACCGGCTTCTATGTATTCGATGGTGTCTGTTGGGTCGCCATTGATTTTCTCTTCATAGGCGTTGATGAGGCGAATGGCTGGGTAATCCAACTCGCTGAAAGAAAAATGATCGCCATAGCGGTTTTCGCGATCAATTGCGTCTTGCACGACCAAATCCAGGTTGAGGCTGTAGTTGAAGCCGATGAAATTAACCATGCGCGCCAAACGCCGCGACGCGGAGTTCTCGTTGGGTCCGGCCGAAAACACGCGCAATTCGCGATCGTTCACCCGCCCGTTGCGATCGTGCACATTGCCGATGGTGTCGACATTAATCATAGCTATGAGATCGGTTTGATCCTCGCGTATCCAGGAGGCGAAGGCTTTGCTGCCTTGCCTGCCAACCTCCTCGGCGGAAAAAAGCACAAACATGATGGTGGCTTTGTAGCGCGTCTGGCTCATGATGCGCGCCAATTCCAGGACCGCCGCGCCCCCCGAGGCGTTGTCGTTCGCGCCGGGGGCGAAGACATCAATCGAGTCGAGCGGACGACCAACACTGTCGTAATGGGCGCCGACCAGAACCGTGCCCGCCCCAACTTCTGTACCTTGAATGACGGCGACCAGGTTGTACTGCGCTCGCCGCTCGCCGTCTGTCGTCACCGATTCAAATGGCAGGTCGAATGTGTATAGATTGCCGTCAGAGGCTTGGCGATAGGTCTCGAATTGACCGCTGATATAGGCTCGGGCTGCGCCAATGCCCTGGCTGCTTGAGTCTTGGCTGGAGTTCACATGCCGGGTATAGAAATCTTGCAAGGTGCGGATATGCGTCATCAAGCGGTCGGATTCCACTTGATCCAGAATGCGTAAGACCTCGACATCGGAGGGCGCGTCCGGCGTGGCGCCGATGCCCCGTAGGCGCGCTGGACCCGCGGCTACATATCCCAGCGTGGGCGGCAGAGTCCGAGTCGCGAGGGGCGCCAGCGTCGGCGGCGCGTTCTCGCTGGTTCCAAGGTTGCAGGCGACCAGCAGCAGCAAGAAGCCGAGCAAAATGACGATAGTCTTCCGATGCGCGCTCATGAGGGTGATTTTAGCATAATTCGCCTGTTGCGAAGTCGTCATAGACCAGGGCAATCGCCCAGATTCTCCCGTAATCACCGCGGGTCGCGCAGGTCGCGCAGGCACTGACCGTCAGCCGCCCTGAGCAGTGTTGGGCGAGCCAAGGCTCGCCCCTACAAATTGAAACATAAATTGAATTTGCATTTCTTTGTTGGAACTACTTAAGTAGATCCAAGTTAGTCATGCAAAACTCGACAAAAGGACTAAATGTAGGGGCGACATACCATGTCGCCCGAAATCAATATGTAACAATGCGGGCGACCAGATTGACTCTGTTGAAAAACAGCCCCCATCCCCCGGCTCCTTCCCCAAAAACGAGGAAACGGGAGTCTTATGACCTGTATTGAGCCATTATAGCCCCTCCCTCTTTATGGGGGAGGGGTTTGGGGTGGGGGTAAATTGAGTATTTCAACAGCGTCAGATTGGTCGCCCCTACAGCATCCTAATTTTCATTACTTACTTGGGTTTACTCGCGACTCTGTGAAGAAAAAATAACTCGCCGCAAGCGCGCTTAGGCGCGGCCGGCGTCTTCGATCACTTGGCAAATGCGAAAATCGGGAATAGCCAACTCAATAAAGGATGGCATCTTCAGCCTGCGCCAAAGATCGAAACTGTCAATGGCGTTGTATTGCGCGGCAAACAGTACCGCTACCGTTCCATGCGTAAGGACCAGGATATTTTCCGCGGGCTGCGCGATCTCAAGCAGGGACGCGATGCCGCGTTGGAAACGTTGCCTGGCTTGATTCGCGGTTTCATCGCCGAAGACGAGCGCATCGGGCTTGTCAAAGAGCCGCCGGATACGCGTGTCAAAGGCAGCGGCCGAACCATAAGGCGCGTTGCTGCGGCGGCTGTGTTCGGCCAGCGGAGGACTTTCGATTACGGGAATATCTTCAAGCTCCTCCGCAACTGCTTTGGCTGTTTGCAGCGCCTTGGGCATGGTACTGCAAAACAGTCGCCGAGGCTGATAGCCGGCAAGGCGCTGCGCCAGGGGCTTGCAGCGTTTATAACCTTCCGGCGTTAGTTCCCAGTCCTGGGCCCGCTGCGCCGGGTTATGGTTGCTGATGCTGTGCTTAACCAGGACCAGTTTTGCCATGTCCGGTGTTTAATCCTGGTCAACAGCCGCCCAGGAGCTGCGCAGAGGTCCCAAGAGCGTCGCGGCCGGCTAATCGAGATAGTCGCGCAATTCGCGGCTGCGGCGCGGATGACGCAGCCGCCGCAATGCCCGTCCCTCAATCTGCCGAATGCGCTCGCGGGTCAAGCCGAACTTCTGGCCGACCTCCTCCAGGGTATGGAAATGCCCATTCAGCAAGCCAAAACGCAGGCGCAGTATACGCGCCTCGCGCGGGGACAATGAATTAAGCAGCGCTTCGATTTTCTCTTTGAGCAACTTGTTATTAGCGCTATCCGATGGTGTTGGTTCGCGGTCATTCTCTATGAAGTTGCCCAGTTCGCTATCGTCGTCCTTGCCCACCGGTTGCTCCAGGCTGAGCGGCTGCCAGGAGACCTTGAGCATCCATTGAACCCTGTGCGGCTCACAGCCCATTTCTGCGGCGATTTCTTCGATCATCGGTTTTCTCCCGAGCTGCTGTTCCAGGTCGCGCGCGACGCGGTACAGCTGTCGAATGCGATCGGTCATGTGGACCGGAACGCGGATGGTACGGCCCTGATCGGCGATGGCGCGCGTGATCGTTTGTCGGATCCACCAGGTGGCATAGGTGCTGAAACGAAAGCCGCGGTGATAGTCAAACTTTTCCACAGCCTTCATCAAGCCCAAGTTGCCCTCTTGAATCAAATCCAGAAATGGCACGCCGCGCGACATATGCTTCTTGGCGATTGATACCACCAAGCGCGTATTGGCTTTGATCAAATGTTGGCGCGCATTCAAGCCGTCTTGGACCAGGAATTTCCATTCGGCGCTGCGGGCATGGTCGGGGCTGAGCGCAAGTTGGGCTTCGGCGCTGCGGCCCGCCTCCAAACGCATGGCAAGATGAACTTCTTCTTCAATGCTGAGGAGCGGCACACGCGCCATCTCCTTGAGGTACAAGCCCACTGTATCGCTAGACGCTATTTCGCCCAGGTCGTGATCGTCTTCGTCTTCGCCCAGCTCGATGTTGTCTTCAAAGGCTTCGGCAAGGGCCTCTATGTCGTCGTCAAATATTAGCTCATAACTGTCCTTCTGATTCTTATCTTCTTCAAGATAAGTAATCAGTTCTATATCCGGCTCAAACCCGCTATCAAAATCGCTCACGGTCTTTTCCCCCCAAATATGTCGGCGAGCGCGACTAAAGAATCGCCCTCGCAGTTGTTACAGTATTGCGCTTATTCGTCCAATAACTGTTTCAAGATCGACAGCCGCGGATCATAGGCCGCGTAACTCCCCAAGTCTTGACTGTCGTCTAGCGCAGTATCGGACTCATAATTCAGATTAACACCACTTTCGGCGCTCAAGCCGCGGCAATGACCGCGGCAAACGGCGCGATAGCTCTCTTCGATGATAACTTCTTCTCGTAACAAATGTCCAAGATCAATTTCACCGTTGCTATCTACACTAAAGACGCATTTATTCGGATCGGGCGGCACCGCGAACAATTCCGCTACCGACAGCGCGAACTCATGAACGAAGTCTTCCAGGCAGCGGTCGCATTCCCGCAAGTGAAACACTCGCAATGCACCCTGAACCAGGATACCCTCTTTGGTGCGCGTTAAGGTCAGGTTGCCCGAAAGTGATTCCAGATACAGGTCTTGATCAACATGCAGCCGCTGCGGAATATGAATCGGAATCGTTCTTGAGTTGCCCGGTCCTTCCGATAGTAGAAACCCTACTTGCAGCTTGAGCAGTCGCTTATTGAGATAGCCATTGCTATTCGTACTCACCCGCGATGCTCCTCGTAGCAACGTCTCTTTGAAGAATGTATTATCTACGCTTAACTCAAACCCCTAGCATTATAAGCAACAAATGTTAACAATGTCAAGCAAATCAGGTGAAATCAATGAAACACACACTTTGCGCCTACAGCGCATATCAAAAGCGTATCAAATGAGACGGGGCTAAACTATTGCCTGCTTAAGCCTATAATCCAAGCGCGGCAACACAGAATAACGCTATGTCACGAAGCATGTCAGGCGCCCTAGTATTTGTGTCGGAGCGACGATCGTTTTCGTCGCTCGCTTCGATATTTTCGGCTTACCAAATTGTCGAGACTACGGGCAATCGGGCTTTCATGAACACAGTGATTGACACCCGCGCCGCTATGATCCTGATTGACGGCGCGCACCCGCTTTGGCGCGGCTTTGTCATCGCGCCGAAAGCCAGCGCGGCCACGCGGCGCATCCCGATTCTATTAATAAGCGACAGTGAAAAACGCCGCGCCGAAGCGACGCTCGCTGGCGCCGACTTGACCGCAAGCTGGCGCGAGTTTGAGCGGGACGGCTTGAAACTGGCGCAAGACTTCGCGCGCGTCCCCGACCCCAAGCTGCTGGATCAACTGGCTTGTGAATGTCGCGGGAGTTTGCCCGCGCTCGCGCAGAGGGGCTTGCAAGAATTCAACCAGGGCAATTATTACCGTCAGCACGACTTGTTCGAGGAGCAATGGGCGAATACGACCGGACCTGTTCGCGACCTATATCGCGCGATACTGCAAGTCGGCGTCGCGTATTATCAGATCGAAAATGACAATTATCGCGGCGCGCTGAAAATGCTGCAGCGCAGTGTGCAATGGCTGCATATCTTGCCCGCTACTTGCCAGGGAGTCGCCGTCGAACAACTGCGGCGCGATTCCTACGCGGTCCGCGCCGAGCTGGAACGTTTGGGTCCGGAACGCCTGGAAGAACTTGACCGCAAGCTGCTCAAACCCGTAATCTGGCAAGCGCCCTAGCGCGCCTCGTTAGCAGCGGGCGCCTGATCTTCCGCCAAGACATAGCGCGCGAACCAATCCAGCATGGCCTCATTGTGCGCTCGGCGGAGCTTGACCGCCCCGTAAATCGACGCGCCATGCGAGCCGCCCGGCTGCCGCAGCATTTCGACAATACAGCCGTTGGCTTTGAGCACGGTATAAAACTGCTCGGACTGTTCGGCCGGGCAGCGCCAATCCAACTCGCTTTGTACCAGCAAGGTCGGCGTCTGGCAGTTGTGCGCATAACTTATGGGCGAGCATCTATCGTAGACCTCCGGGATTTCCTGGGGATGCCCGCCCATCTGCTCGACGCCGAAGTATATGCCTATGTCGCTGGTACCATAGAAGCTGCGCCAATTCGTGACAGGATTCTGTGGAATCGCGGCTTTGAAGCGGTCTGTCTGTCCGACAATCCAACAGGACAGATTCCCGCCGCCGGATGTCCCGCAGACACCCAATCGCTCGGCATCAGCCAATCCCAAGGAAATGGCATGATCGACGCCTGTCATCAGATCCTGATAATCAAGATTGCCCCAATCGCCCTTGATAGCGGTCGAAAAGCTGTCGCCATAACCGGTCGACGCGCGATGGTTGAGGAAGAGCAGTCCATAGCCAGCCCCCGCCAGCATCTGAAAATCGAAGTGAAAGCCATAGCCATAGGCGGCGTGCGGACCGCCATGAATATACAGAATCGTCGCATAGGGCGCTTCTCCTTTCGCCGGCTTCATGTACCAGCCCTCAACCTCGACGCCGTCCACGCTTTCCCATAGCAGGCGCTCGGCGCAAGGCAGGTCAAGGCTCGAAAGATGCTCGTCGTTCAAGTGGCTGAGCTGCCGATGCGTTCCAGCGGTCATGTTTGCGAGCTGCAGATCGGGCGGCGAATTGAGTGAGGTGCTGGCATAGAGCAGGTGATCTCCGCGCAGGTCCAGCGGAAACACGGCGCGCTGTCCCTCGGTGAGGGCTTGGCAAGATTCCGCCCCGCTTAATGCGATGCGATAGATATGGTTGAGGCCGCCTTCTTGCACCGTTGTAATCGCTGATGCGCCATCGTCGGTGATGGCGGTATTCCATTCGCTCAAACCAGCGATGGGCATGTCCAGCGACAAGCGGCCCCCGATGCCGATCCGCCAACCCGTCGTGCGGTTTTCTAAGTCGCCGCTGGCGATATCAAGCGCGTAGAGATCCGATTTACTGCCGATCGGCTTGCCGTCATTGGGCCGACCGACGAGTACAATGCGCTTGCCGTCCGGCGTGAAGTTGGCGCTCGCGATGGCGGCCCAGCCCTGGAGCAGCGTTTTTTGAACCCCGCTCAGATCCACCGTCATCAGGTCGGGAATCATTGCGCGGGCGGCGTCGGCGCGCATCGTCGCGTCGTACAAGATCGCGCTGCCATCAGGCGACCAGCGGAGGTTGACGTTGTTGGTCCGGTCCCGGGTTAATTGCCGCGTTTCGCCGCTGGCGAGCTCCAGCACAAAAATGTCCTGAACCGTTTGATCGAGATAGCCAATAGCGTCGAAGCGGTAAACCGTGCGGTCGACGCGATATGGGTCTTTGGCGAGGTCGATAGGCTCGGCGGCGGACGCGGCGCTAAAGGCAAGCTTGCCGCCATCGGGCGACCAGGCGAATCCTCCGCCAATGCCGCACTCTGCCTCGGTCAATTGGCGCGCCTCGCCGCCATCAACCGGCAGCAAATAAAGCTGCTGCGCCCCAGCGCGGTCGGAGGCGAATGCGATTGACTTGCCGTCGGGCGACCATTGCGGGTTGCTGTCTCTGGCTTTGCCGCTTGTTAGCTGTTTCGTCGATCCGCGCTCGAGATTGAGCAGGTATATCGTCTCATACTCTTTGTCTTCATCGGCGTTTATCTGCGAGACGGAATAGACGACTTGCGACGCGTCGGGCGACAGTTTGCCACCATTGAGAAAGCG
Organism: Aggregatilineales bacterium; assembly: GCA_963663445.2. Taxonomy (GTDB): domain Bacteria; phylum Chloroflexota; class Anaerolineae; order Aggregatilineales; family Phototrophicaceae; genus UBA6055. The sequence continues at coordinate 492,933 of CAXXTM010000002.1, forward strand.
CAAATTGCAAAGATCTTGCGGTTGCATAGCGCGTTTACCTGGCATTTTGACCTCGCGAATCGGATTTGGGGGCGGATTAAACTGCGCCAATTGTAACAGCTTTATCATGGGCTGGCGGGATTGTTCTGTGGGGGCAGGGCAATCGCTATCATTTTGAAGCGATTGCCCTGGTTGGCGCTGTCCGCCACGCTGACGATAGGCGGAAACTGCTGTATCATAGCAATGGTAAATGCAAGGCAAAGGAACAGCAATATGACCCAGGCGCCTGACTCCAAGACCTTGTCTCAACAGCGCTACACCCAATACGCCGATGGTTATGTCACCAGCGAAACCCACGCCAGGGGCTCTGACTTGGATCGCCTGCTGGCAATCGCCGAGCCGCAATCGCACTGGTCTATGCTGGATGTCGCCACCGGCGGCGGGCATACGGCGCTCAAATTCGCGCCCCATGTGCGGCATGTGATCGCCAGCGACTTAACCCCGCGCATGTTGGAAAAAGCCGAACAATTTATCGTGAAGGAGCAAGGCGCGCGCAACATTTCTTTTCGGCAGGCGGATGCCGAGAACTTGCCTTTCGCGGATGCGCGCTTCGACTTGGTGACTTGCCGCATCGCCCCCCATCACTTTCCTAATGCGCAAGCCTTTGTGCACGAATGCGCCCGCGTCTTGAAGCAGGGGAGCCTGCTGCTGCTTCAGGATCAATTACTGCCGGATGATCAAGCGGCGGCGCGTTTTGTTGATGACTTCGAGCGCTTGCGCGATCCCAGCCACCATCGCGCCTTCAACACAGCCGAATGGCGGGCGATGTTGGCCGCGGCTGGCATCGTTGTCGAGCGCAGCGAAGAATACATCAAACGTCATGATTTTCTCGCTTGGGCGAAGCGTCAAGGCAATGATGAAACAACTATCGCGGAGTTGGTGCGAATGTTGCGCGGGGCGGCGCCAATCGCGCGCGACTGGATGATGCCGCGCCATTGGGGGACGGAGGCGGCAACCTTTGTGAATCGCCATATCCTGTTGCGCGGCCGCGCGAATTGACCGGGACCTCAAGTGCCGAACCTGCTGGTAGCAACGGGCATCTTTCATCCCGAACCGGGCGGACCCTCCACCTATCTGCGGCAGATCCTGCCCGCGCTGCAAGCGCGCGGCTGGTCCCTGCGTGTTGTCACTTATGGCGAAAGCGGCGCGGCTGAGTATCCTTATCTCGTTAGGCGCGTCACGCGCAATGCCTATCCGCTTCGTCTTGCCAAATACAACGCTGAAATACGACAGCAGGCGGATTGGGCGGATCTGGCTTACGCGCATTCTATCGATCTGCCGCTATGGGGCATAGGCGCGCCTCGCGTCCTCAAAGTTGTGGGCGACCAGGCTTGGGAACGCTGTCTGCGCAAGCGCTGGATTCCCCCCGACCTGACTATCGACCGCTTCCAAAGTTACCGCGGCGGCTGGCGCGCTCGTTGGCAGCAGGCTTCTCGCTCGCGCCAGGCGATGTCTATGGACGCCGTGATCGCGCCCAGTCTTTATCTGCGGCGCATGGCGCGGGATTGGGGTGTGGCGGAAGCCAAGCTCCAGCTCATTTACAATGCGCTGCCGCAACCGGAGAGTTCAAGCATTGATCGCGCCGCGCTGCGCGCCGAATTGGGCTGGGACAATCGCCCAACCCTGCTGTCCGTGGCGCGCTTGCAGCCTTGGAAGGGCATCGATCATCTTATTACTGTCCTATCCGATTTGCCCGATCTGCATTTGGTCGTGGTTGGCGAAGGTCCGGATCTGCCCAGGCTGCAAAAATTGGCATCAGAGATTGGCGACCGTGTGCATTTTATGGGCTACCTGCCGGGCGCCGAGGCGCGCAAGCTGATGGCGGCGGCCGACGGTCTCGCCCTCTATAGCGGCTATGAGGGACTGTCTCATACGCTGTTGGAGTGTTTGCAAATGGGCACGCCCGTCTTGGCCAGCGACCAGGGCGGCAATCCAGAACTTGTGCGCGATGGCGGCAACGGCGTTCTCGTGCCTTATGTGGATCTCGAGGCACTGCGGCATGGCATCAAGCGCCTGTTGAGGCGGCGCGATCAGTTTAGGAGCAATACCACGATCGACTTGGAGCGCTTCAGCTTTGAAAACATGGTGGAGCAAACGGACAGGCTGCTCAGATCTTTATTAAGATAAATCCGCTTAACGCTTGGCGAAGCGATAGCCAACACCGCGCGAGGTGAGGATGTACTCGGGCTGCTGCGGATTTGTCTCCAGCTTCTGCCGCAGGTAATGAACATAAAGTTTGAGGCTGTCGATGGCGTCGTTGTATTCTTCTCCCCAAGCTTCGGTGACCAATTCATCGCGGGTGACCACGCGGCCCGCGTTGCGAACCAGCACTGCCAGCAGATTGAATTCCTTGGGCGTCAGATGTTTGTGCGAGTTCTTGACCCAGACTTCGCGGTTCATAAAGTTGACGCGGAAATCCCCGCGGTTAAACACCAGTTCTTCGCTCATGTTGGGCTTGGGCGAACGGCGCAAAGACGCGCGGATGCGCGCAACCAATTCGTCGTTATCGTGGGGTTTGACGATATAGTCATCAGCGCCCAGGTCCAAACCTTTGGCAGCGTCTTTGGGATTGTCCCGCGCGGTCAAGAAGATAATGGGCACATCCGACATCTCGCGCAGGCGCCTGCAGACTTCCCAGCCGTCGGTATTTGGCAGCATGGCTTCGAGCAAAACCAAATCCGGTTGGTGTTGATAGGCCATGCGCAAGCCGCCCTGCGCGCAATAGGCTTTGAATACCTCAAAGCCATGCCGCGCCAAAAGCATGGAAACCTCTTGAACTTCAGGCTTATCATCATCAATAACCAGTATTTTCTCAGCCATTTGCTTTTGCTCCCGACCCTGTACAATATTTCACTGAATCACAGAACCTGCGCCACTTGCTACCATCATCACAATATACTACATTGATTACCAGAGTATTATTGCGAAGGAATCTTAATAGCTTTATAACAAAAATTACTAAATATGACTAGCCTCTTTTCGCTACCGGACCTTTTGAGCGAAAATCTTTTAAATTGACGCGCAAGCATTAGCGGACTCAGGCGCGTATCGAGCTGATCAGATGCTTGGCATCGTTGAAAAAACCGCTATCTGCATTGTCGGAAGCCTCTATCTCCACCGCGAGCGCGACCCCGTTATCTAATCGTATCACATTTTTGTCTGTATTCTCAACTTGCGTCAGGAACACAATGCTTTGATCCGGGGCGACGAAGGCGATTTTGAGATAGTTGCTATCGGCTGTGCTAAGTTTTACAACCCGCCAGTTTGCAGGGTATTCGAGTTGAAAATTGCCAGCGTCGAAGTAATTTCCGCTAATGATGACAAAAGCGCCCGGCGTATGCTGGATCTGCGGCGGCGTTTTGGCCGGCGCCAGCGATGAACACGCGCTCGCGAACAGAAGCAATATGGCGAGAGCCTGAGACCGCATTAGACGATTCAAACGAGGCAATCCACCTGATTCGCTTAGATCTCCGCCATAGAACGGGAGTCGGTCTTGCCTAGGCCCGTGACACCGCGGATCGTCCGCATGAGCCGCGCAGTGAATCGGCGAAGTCGACCGACATGTTCAAGTGAACCAGCACATAGGCGGCGGGCATAATATTCCTCTCAAGATGAGTCCGTTGTTTAACTTATACCTGTTTTCGTTTTTTGAGGCAATCGCAGGAGAACTACTCCCACTCGATCGTGCCGGGCGGTTTGCTGGTGATATCGTATGTCACGCGATTGACGCCCACTACCTCGTTCACGATTCGCGCGCTCACCCGCGCCAGCAGATCATAAGGCAGGCGCGCCCAATCCGCGGTCATGAAATCGTCCGTGGTCACCGCGCGCAGAACGATGACTTCTTCATAACTGCGATTGTCGCCCATCACGCCCACGCTCTTGACGGGCAGCAGTACGGCGAAACTTTGCGCGGTACCGCGACGGCGCAAACCAGCATCCGCGAGTTCGCTGGCGAAAATCGCGTCGGCGGCGCGCAATTTCTCCAGCCGCTCCCAGCGCAGTTCTCCCAGGCAACGAATGGCCAAGCCGGGTCCGGGGAAGGGTTGACGCCAGACGATCGCTTCCGGCAAACCAAGCGCTTCCCCAATCTTGCGCACCTCGTCTTTGAACAGGTCGCGCAGGGGCTCTATCAGTTCAAAGTTCAGGTCGGCGGGCAAGCCGCCCACATTGTGGTGCGACTTGATGGTTTTCGCCGCCTTGCTATTGGCGGCGCTTTCGATGACGTCGGGATAAATCGTGCCTTGCGCCAGAAACCGGACGCCTTGCAGCTTGCGGGCTTCCTCGCTGAAGACATCAATGAACAGCTTGCCAATTGTCTTGCGCTTGGCTTCGGGCTCTGTCACCCCGGCCAGCGCGTCGAGAAACAGTTCTACAGCGTTGACCGCGATCAGGCGCATTGCCTGATTTTGGCGAAAGACGCGAATCACATCATCGGCTTCGCCCAGGCGCAGCAAGCCATGATCGACGAATATCGAGCATAGCCGCTCGCCAATGGCGCGGTGGATCAGCGCGCCAGCCACCGCGGAGTCCACGCCCCCGCTCAAAGCCAGTAAAACCTGCTCGTTCCCCACCGTCTCGCGGATCTTTGCCACGGCGTCGTCGATAAAGGCGGCCGGCGTCCATTGCGCCTTGCAGCCGCAGATCTCAAAAAGGTAATTGGCGAGAATGTCTTTGCCCTGTGGGCTGTGCTTGACTTCCGGGTGGAATTGGACGCCGTAGTACTGTCGGCTCAAATCGCCGATGGCAGCGTAAGGTGAGTTGGCGGATTCCGCCAAAGCGACGAAACCCGCGGGCGGCGCTTCGATGCGGTCGCCGTGGGACATCCACACATCCAATTCGCCGGGTAAATTGTCGAAGAGCGGACTGCGCGCGCTGTGCGTGATAGCCGCCGGTCCGTATTCCTTTTGGCTGGCGCTGGCGACTTGCCCGCCAAAAGCCTGCGTCAGCAGTTGCATCCCATAGCAAATGCCCAGAACGGGCTTGCCGCTAGCCAATAGAAAGTCTGGCAGCTGCGGCGCGCCGGCTTGATAAACGCTCTCCGGACCGCCTGACAGGATATAGCCAGCCGGATGATGCCGATTGATGTGAGCGGCGCCGCCATCGTAGGCATAGACCTCTGAATAGACGCCTAATTCGCGAATGCGCCGGGCGATCAACTGCGTATATTGGGAGCCGTAGTCGATGACCGCGATTCCGCCACGCTTCAGCTTGTCCATGTCTCGCGTTCCATGTCTCGTGCTGGATGTTTCGCAGGACGCCAGTCCCGGCGGCTGGCATAAAGCGCTTTCCTAAAACAGGTGTTTCGCCAGCTTGAGTATGCCTTGGCTCCATGGCGCCCGGTGCGTAATGCCTGATTGGCTTTCGATAGCGTCGAGATTGTCGAGGTACCATTGATAATTGCGTATCAAGGCGTCTTTGTTGGAGAAAATCGGCGAGAAGCCCAACTGTTCTTGCGCTTTTTGGATCGAGACATAAGAGTCCTTTGCCGCCGTCTTATAGACCCACTTGTAAAGCGGCGAAACTTGCAGCGATTCCAATAGGCGGAGCAACCAGATGGCGGGCTCGGCAGGCAAACCGGTGACCACCTTGCCGAAGCCAGCGTAGTCGAGCACGGCCTGGTAATCTTCGCCCATCGTCGTGAAGTCTTCGGCGCCGATGTTGAAGGTCTCGTTGCATGCTTCTGCGGGCAGGGTCATGCACAGGCAAATTGCTTCACAGAGATCCTCGACGTCCAGCAGCTGATAGCGGTTGCCGCCGTCGCCTAGCATGGGAAAACCATGGCCGTCTTTCACCCAATCATAGAGCAGCGCGAAAACGCCCAAGCGCTCTGGTCCCACAAAGGACTTGGGACGGATGACCGGGACAGTCATGCCGCCGTCGCGATAGGCGAAGCAGATGTCTTCCGCTTCCACCTTGGCTTCGCCATAGGGTCCGACGCCGACCCGTTCATCGTCTTCGCGCAAGGGGTGATGATCGGGGATGCCGTATACCGCGGTTGAAGAAATGTGCATGAAGCGCTGGACGCCGCTCTGCCTGGCGGAATCTATCACATTGCGCGTGCCAGTGATATCGGTTGAATAGATCTCTTCCGGCGAATATAGCGGCAGCGCCGCCGCGCAATGCACTACAAAATCCACCTTGTCCATCGCGTGATCCACCAGCGCTCGATCGCGGATGTCCCCAGTGATCTCGTTGATTTGCTCCCGTTCGGGATAGGCAAAATCCTCGATATCAAGCGAGACAATCTCATAATCCCGCGCCAGCAAGTAACGCGCGAGATTGATGCCCAAGAATCCTGCGCCGCCCGTTAGCAAAACTCGTGCCATTTGTCTCTGTGCCCTCTGCGTCTCTGTGGTGAATCGTCTTTACTTACTTGATTTTACATCTGTCAGAAGCGTCAATCGAGGAAACTGGCGCGCCGCGCCCAGCCGCCGTTGAAGACCATTTCAGCTAGCGGGATGCGCTGCCTCCCCGCGGCTTCTCGTTCGCGCTGCGCATCGCTGATGTGGCTCGGGTCGCCGGCGCGGTAGCCGAAAGCGATGGCGGTCTTGGGTTCGTAGTTCGCTGGTATCTGATAAAGCTCGCGCGCCTTTTCTGGGTAGAATCCGCCCATTTGATGGGCGTAAATATCATATTCCAGCGCTTGCAAGACCATTTGCCCAATCGCTAATCCCAGGTCGTGCATGGCATGGCTGTTGGCTTCACCTGTGTCGCTGTGGGTCTGGGAGACTGCGATCATCAAAACGCCGGCCTGCTGCGCCCAGGCTTGGTTGCCCGCCTTCAAAACGGAGAATACTTTTTCGAATTCACGCTTGTTGTCCCGTGGCGCGACAATAAAACGCCAGGGCTGCATATTGAAAGAGGAGGCGGCCCAACGCGCCGCTTCCAGGATGCTGAGGAGCTTTGATTGCTCGATCGGTGTCGTCGGGTCAAAAGCGACCGGGCTCCAGCGCCGTTTGATCAAGTCATGTAAAGGCGCATGCGTCAGAGCCGGTTTATCGGGCAGCGCCGCCGCGCTCTGTGATGATTGCGTGTCTTGCCGGCTTAGCGCGTCGAATACCTTGGGGGCGATCAGCCAGACCAATTCTCCCCGAGCGGCTGCGCGGCCGAAGATATCGACGCGTGCCAAGCCGCCTTTTTTCATCGCGACATCGCTGCCGGTCAGCTCGTTGACGAGTTCACTCATATCCGGGTTGTGCCCGACAAACATGACGTCGTCGGCAGCGCCCAGATCGCGGGTTAAGGACTGAACATCGCTCAGGTCGAAACCGAAGTTGACCGCCTCGCTAACTGTCACGTCGACTTCAAGTTCCGCGGCGACAATCCGCGCAGTTTGAAGCGAGCGCTGCCGCGGACTGCTGAAAATCGCCACAGGCTGAATGCCCAGCCGCTTGATAACCGCAGCGGCATTGGCGAGGCGCTTGCGCCCTCGCTTGGTCAGCTCGCGCGCGAAGTCGCTGCTGGACAGGTCTTCCGCGATGCCATGCCGCAAAAAATAAAGGCGCATATTGCCTCCGCGACTGATGAGCGCTCACTATGCAGAAGGCGCAAAAAGACTTCAACCGCCCGCTGCGGCGGGTGTTTTGCTCTCAGTCTTCTTTTCGGATTTGCTTTCGGACTTGGCTTCTGTTTTCTTGGAAGTTGGGTCCTTGTCGCCGGCGCTCTTTTCGTCGCCATTGGCGGCAGAGGGTTTCGCTGGATTGTTCGCCTTGTTGTTATCGTTGACGTAAAAGCCGCTGCCTTTGAAAATGATGCCAGCCGGTTGAATCACACGGTTTACCGCCTGACCGGTCTTCGGGCAACTGACTAATGGCTCGTCCAGGAATCTCTGTCGGATATCGAAGGTGCTGCCGTCCTCACGGCGATAGGTATAGACTGGCATTCGCTTTCACCACTGCTTATCGTTCCTAAGCGATAAGCCAGCTATTATAATGGATGACCGCAAGATTTTGCAGGCGGGATTCTGGAGCGAAAGGAATCACTGTGACCGGCTCAATCTTACCCTTCTTTGCCGTGGCTATGATACTCATGGCTGCTGTCGACCTGTACCGGAATCGTGATAACGAAAAGCGCAAGCGCAAGCATTCTTCGCGTCCTGCACATTCTTCGCCTTCTTCAATTGAAGGCGCGTCTAGCGCTAGGCGCGCGGACCCGATGGCTTGACCGCCTCGAATACCATCGTCTCGTAGCGCATCGCTTGCTCGCTGCCCACGTATTGGCCGTGCTGTTCTATGCCGCGCAGGTTGGCGTCGCCACTTTCGCCCGGTTGGACGCGCTTGACGTCGCTGAATCCCGCGTCTTCCAGCGCTTTGACAAGCGTGCCCTCGTCGAAGATAAACTTGTGGCGCCAGCCGTGAAATGACTGGTTTATCACCTGCGCCGGGCTGTATTCGCCAATTTGCGAACGAAAGTTGTCCATGATCCAGCGGATGTAATGCTGCTGCGCGGCTGCTTCGGGCTGCGTGTACAAGGCGATGATCTGCCGCAAATCCGGCGTCGCGAGGCGGATGCGACCACCCGCGCGCAATACCCGGTGGCATTCGCGCAGCATGCCTGACGATTCTTCGAATTCCAGGTGTTCGATCACGTGTTCACTGAAAACATAGTCGAAGGAATCATCGGCTATGGGGAAGGGCAGGCAGGCGTTCAGGAAGACCGCGCCAGGCGCAAAAGGATAGAGCGTGGTATTCAGCCAGCCGGGCAGCAGGTTGTAACCGCAGCCGATCTGCAATTTGCGGCTGTGGCTGCTTTTCAGGTAGCGGCGGATTCTGCCGGGAGCGCTCCAGCGCCAGTAGACTTGCCGACAACGGAAGCTCAGGCTAGCCATCTAGGTTGCGGCCTTTTCCAGCGACCGGGACGGGGAAAATGACGGCGCCGCGGCAATTGCCGCTGGAAGCTGATGCGGCGACTCTATACGTACCCGCGCTCAAGAATCTGGATACAGGGGAAGGACTTGGAAGCCGAGAATAAATATGGACCATGCTGCCTTTGCTAGGGACGGTTGGCTATTCTGGATTCAGCAATTCGATTGATGCGAAGATTTCATTCAGGATATCAGTATGTGTTTTGAGTTCGCCTTCAGGCGCGACTACGACCGCAAGCGCGAAATTGCCTTCCAGATTCAAGGTGAGCAACAGGCTGTCGCTGCCAGCAATGCTCACGAAGGATTGCGCCCCGTCACGCCCTTCAATCTTGATCGCATCCGTATCGCGATACTTGGGCGTCAGGGCGTCATCGGACGAAGAAGCGACAAAGGCGTCTATCAAATCCGCCGCGTTGCGAGCGCCAATCACGCGCACTTGATTTTCGGTGAGCAGGGAAATATTCATAATCAGCGCGCCACTTGGGATCTCCGCGGTATCCGGGGCGGACAAGACATCAGGGTCGTTGCTGAGGATGATGCCGGCTTCCAATACTTGGTAGCGCCATGTGGCTGGGAATTGCAGCGCGAAGCCCGGACTGAGCCTCGTGCTCACAAAGGAGGTTCGCTGCCATGGTACTGGCGTCGCCTCTGGCTCGATAATTTCGCTGCCGCAAGCCGACAGTAAGCATAACATGACTAAGATGATCAGTCTAAAACTTGTACGAAATGGCATTGGCGAATTTGAAACCCCGAATGATCTAATAAAGCCATTGTACTTAAATCGCCATTTTGCGCTAGCGGGATTCGCGCAGGGCGCGCGCGGCGTCCTGATGTACAATGGTGTTCTGTCGCGGATAAAGCGAGGCGGGCGATGATACGCTGCGGCGTCGACATGATTGAATGCCAGCGGATTGCGGACGGCATTGAGCGCCTGGGCGAGCGCTTTCTGCAGCGCTTCTTCACGGCGGGCGAGCGCTCAGACTGCGCGGACAAACCTCACCGCCTGGCCGCGCGCTTCGCGGCGAAGGAAGCGGTCGGCAAGGCGCTTGGCACCGGCATTGGCGATATCGGCTGGGTAGACATCGAAATCCGGATTGACGCGCAACGCGGCAAGCCGCGGCTGATATTGCATGGCAAGGCCAAGACCCTGGCAGCGAGCTTGGCATTGGATGAGTGGGATCTCAGCCTGTCGCATACAGATGAACTGGCAATCGCGATTGTCGTCGCCAAGTCCAGTGACGTCTGACGCGGAGATATGACCGGTTGCAAGCACTGCGGACAAATGCCGCTTACGCGGAAGGACCTGCATCCGGCAAGTCATCAAATAGCCGCAAGAGCTTAAGCGCGATCTGCAAATTGAGGCGCGTGCCCGGCGAAGAGAGATCGACAGCGCATATTTCCCGAATGCGCGCCAAACGATAATTCAGCGTACTGCGATGAATGTGCAGGGAGTCGGCGGTTTGTACGCTGTTCCCTCCGGCGTCAAGATAGGTTTCCAAGGTATGAAAAAGATCTGCTTGCTTCTCCGCAAGCAGTCGCCGCAAAACAGGCACTTGCGCGTTTCGTTCCAGGCTTTGCCGCCCGGCTTGAAACAAGGTATGCATGTAACCCAGGTCCTCAAAGCGCAGAACTTGTTCTTGGCTGCGCAAACGCCGCGCGATTTCCAAGACTTCGTTGCATTGCTGATGCGCGGCGCCGACCATGTCCGCGCCAGAGAAGACCGCGCTAATGCCGATGCGCATTTCGCCATGACCGCGGCGCGCAAGCCGCTGCGCCAAGGTCTCCGCCAGTGCCTCAACGTCCTGGTCCGCTTGCAACAGAACAAGGACTTGACCGGCGAATTGCGCCGCGACGGCCTCTTCTTCGCTTTGGCTCAAGATCTGATTGACGCTGCGATAGATGCGGGTTACCTGCGGCGGCTGTGTATGTCGCAGACCAATCATCAAGAGTTGACAGTCTTGACGCAGGTCCAAGCCATAGCGCAGCGACTGATCGCTAAGAATCGTTTGGCGGCTGTCATCGCCCTCAATGAGCTGCGCGATCAGATTGCCTTTGAGCGATGCTTCAGCCGCTTGCAGCGATTCCTGATAGAGCATCAGCAGAGCAGCCACTGTCGCGCCGATTTCGATGGCCATCATGTCGATTGGCGAAAGCGCATGCACATCGGCGATGATCCACATATAGCCATAGATATCGCCGTGTACGACGATAGGCGCCAGCAGGCGCTCCATTTCCAAACCTACATTTGGCATCACCGGCAAGTAGACCGGGCGCAGGGTTGCCCGTATCTTGGGCAGATACTCGCCCTCCAGCGCTTCGATCAATTGAGGATTGGTGCGCCCATGGGTGATGGTATAGCGCCGGGCTGAATCGACCTCGGCAATGTTCTTGTTGGCAATGGCTTCAAAGCGATCGTTTTCGATACTGATGGAATGCCCAGCCAAATCAGCCAGCATTTCCGCCAGTTCCTGGAACCCGCCCCCTTCCAGGACTAGCCTGGTCAATCGCTGCTGAATGCTGAGGGCGCGGCTGAACTTGTCCAGGTTCTGTTCTGAAATGCGTTCGTTGATTGACTTTGCGATATCGACAAAGCGGGTCTTATAAGAAAGTTCTATCAGCGGCAGGTCCAGTTCGTCAGCGGCTCGACGCAGATAATCGGGTATCCGGTCCAGTGTCTTGCCGATGGTGATGACGACCGCAACGATGTCCTTTTCCGCCAATTGGCGCAGATATTCGCATTGGGCAGCTGGCGCGGCCGGCAATGTGGGCATGGTCGTGAGCGCCATTTCGCCGCCGTGCAGCCAGTTAGCGGCATCGGGTACGCTAACGTTGTGGACCCAGCGAATATCGCGCGATAGCCCGGCCGCGCCCGCTACCACACGCGCGTCTTCCAAAATGGGCAATTTTAATGCCTCGCGCAAGGTTGGCATGGGGTCTTGAACTTCCTTCCGGGACGAGCGGTTTTGAAAAGTATAGAATCTGTGACATCAAAGCGCAAAGGAATATTCACCACAGAGTCGCGGAAGTAAACCCAAGAAAATAATGCGAAAACATCAGGACGCTGTAGGGGCGACCAATCTGGTCGCCCGACGTTGCTGCGTCGTTGATTTCGGACGACTCTGTGCCGCGCGTAGGTCGCGTAGACACTGACCGCCGCCACTGCGGGTCAGTCGCCCACAGATTGAAAGCTCATTTTACAAGGGCGCCTCACGAGACGCCCCTACCGCCGCTAGTTTTATGCGACCTTTGGACAAATTTTGGTCCTTGCTGCGATTGGCTTTTGCAAGCGCGAAAAGGCAAAGAAAAAGAGGCGCTGATCCAGCGCCTCTTGCTTATCCGATTGGCGGATATCTAGCGGCAAGCGCTCTCCCGTTTGCAACTCAGGTTGCCCGGGGAGAGCGGCGCTGCCACTTGCCTTTCATCAGCCACTGTCGTCCATCATCATATCGTCATCCATAGCCATGCCGTCGTCCATCATCATATCGTCGTCCATAGCCATGTCGTCCATCATCATTGCGGGCGCCAGGACAACAGTTCCCGCGCCGCTCAAATGCACGCAACTCAAGTTGTCGCGTGAATACATTGCCGGCATCATTGCCATGCGCGGCGATGATGCGGCATCGAGCACCGTGATTGATCCTGCAATTGAGGAGCAGACTTCAACATCGACAGCCATTGAACTCCAAATATCAATTGCCGAGATGACGCCAGCGTCAATGACGGATTGCACGCCGATGCCAGCGGGGCCTACATCGCGGCAGTTCACGCTCATAGCATCGCCAAAAACCGCGATATGTCCCGGCAAGTGTTCGCAAATCCTGGGCGCGGGCATCATCATGTCGTCGTCCATAGCCATGTCGTCGTCCATAACCATGTCGTCGCCCATAGCCATGTCGTCATCCATCATCATGTCGTCGTCCATAGCCATGTCGTCATCCATCATCATGTCGTCGCCCATAGCCATGTCGTCATCCATCATCATGTCGTCGTCCATAGCCATGTCGTCATCCATCATCATGTCATCGTCCATAGCCATGTCGTCCATCATCATGTCGTCGTCCATAGCCATGTCGTCCATCATCATGTCGTCGTCCATAGCCATGTCGTCCATCATCATAGCCGGCGCCAGGACAACGGTTCCCGCGCCGCTCAAATGCACGCAACTCAAGTTGTTGCGTGAATACATTGCTGGCATCATCGCCATGCGCGGCGACGATGCGGCATCGAGCACCGTGATTGATCCTGCAACTGAGGAGCAGAATTCAACATCGACAGCCATTGAACTCCAAATATCAACTGCCGAGATGACGCCAGCGTCAACGATGGATTGCACGCCGATGCCAGCGGCGCCTACATCGCGGCAGTTCACGCTCATAGCATCGCCATAAACCGCGATATGGCTCGGCAAGTGTTCGCAAATTCGCGGCGCCTGCATCATCATATCGTCGTCCATAGCCATGTCATCCATCATCATGTCGTCGTCCATAGCCGTGTCGTCCATCATCATATCATCATCCGTGTCCATGGATTGGGCGCTAACCGCTCCAATGGATAAGAAGAGCAAGACAATGAGCGTCAAACAACAGACTGCGGATATTGGGAACTTTACTCTGTTCATGCTGTGTTTTCTCCTTGATTGAATAGCTTGTAGGGATATTGCGGATGTGAAGGGAAAGTAATCAAATTGACAAGATTGCCACCTCTGTTATTAAATTTTCACTATTCATCATTATATCTCATAATCGAATTTAAGCAAATTTTTCGAAATCTGGCGAGGGCAATCTCTACAAAATTTTTTCACCACCCTCTATTGTCCTCTGGGGTTATATTTTAGTTTTAATTCGCTGCGTTATGGGTAGCGATTTTGAAACGATTGCCTTGAGGAACGATGCCAGTCAAGCCATGGGCATGTGATGACTGGCGGCATAGCGGCCCGTGATGTGATGGGAAAGCTGCCTTTCTATGTCGGTCAACAAGCCCGATGCGCCAAAGCGGAACAAGCTGTTTTGCAGCCAGTCGTCCCCCAGTTCTTCTTTGATGAGGATCAGCCAATTGAGCGCGTCTTTAGCGCTGCGTATGCCGCCAGCTGGCTTGAAGCCGACCTTGAAGCCGGTCATCTGCTGATAAGCGCGTATTTCCCGCGCCATGGTTAAACCCACTTCCAGGGTGGCGTTTACCGCTTCTTTGCCGGTGCTGGTCTTGATAAAGTCGGCGCCCGCCATCAGGCAAACTTTGCTGGCTTTCGCCACTTGCCACAGCGGACCCAACTCGCCGGTGGCCAAGATCGTCTTCATGTGGGCTTCGCCGCAAGCGCGGCGCATCTGGCGGACTTCATCGTAAAGCGCCTGCCAATCGCCGCGCAGGACATGCTCGCGGGAAATCACGATGTCGATCTCTTCCGCCCCCGCTTCAACCGATTGGTGGATCTCCGCAAGGCGCTGTTCAAAAGGGCTGAGCCCGGCCGGGAAGCCGGTGGACACAGCCGCAACGGGAATGCCGCTGCCTTTCAGCGCTTTGCGGGCGTCGCGGACACGCTGATGATATACGCATACGGCGGCGACCTTCGGTTGCAAGGGCTCGACATCCAGAGCCTGGACGATGTCTTGGCGCAGAGGCTGCCTGGCTTTGGCGCAAAGCCGAGTTACCTTGCCCGGGCTGTCGTCGCCGGCCAGCGTGGTTAGATCAATCAGCGTGATAGCGCGCAGCAGCCAGGCGGCTTGCCATTCTTTCTTGATGCTGCGCCGCGCGCCTAATGTGCGGGCGCGGTGTTGCGTCGCGCTCAAATTGACTCTGGTATCCCGCACCCAGCCCATATCCAGCGGGATGCCGGGATTGCGTTCGTTCTCGGATTTGTTCATCACTGCCACGCTGTTTATACCGGCGCGTTCATTATATCGCGTGTGGAGCCGCTGCCAAAGAATCAGCTTGCGGATACATTACCAAAGTCTGTCTGTGCAGGCTGCAAACCCACAGTATAATATGCGGCATGACTATGCCGACAGTTTCCCTAGTCCCAAATCGCCTCGACGAATTCTAACAGGCTCGTCTCTTGTTTCACGAGACTCCCGCTCTTCGCCGCGCAATCGCGCGCTTTTCATCGCTACGTCCTATTATCACGAATTGAGTCGAATCTGATGTTGGAAAAACTTGCCGAGGTTGAAAATCGTTACCGGGAAATCGAAAGCCTGATGGGCGATCCCGCCATCGCCACCGACTACGAGAAAGTGGCGGAATTGGCGAAGGAACGATCCAGTTTGCAAAGCGTCGTCCATGCCTACCGCGCCTATCAGAAGCAGGCGCGGGAGCTGGACGAGGCGAAGGACCTGCTGGGCAGCGCCGATGATGTAGAAATGCGAGAACTGGCGCAGATGGAAATCGCGGAATTGGAAGCGAGCACTGTCGAACTGCTTGAGCAATTGCGCCTGATGCTGCTGCCCAAGGATCCGCGCGACAGCAAAAACGTGATCGTCGAGATACGCGCCGGCGCGGGCGGGGACGAAGCCGGCATTTTCGCCGGAGACCTGCTGCGCCTGTATACGCGCTATGCCGAATCCAATAAATGGAAAGTGGAATTGCTTGATGTTAACGAGCAGGGCAACGGCATTTTCAAGAACATCACCTTCGAGATCAAGGGCGCAGGCGCCTTCAGCCGCCTGAAGTACGAAAGCGGCGTACATCGTGTCCAGCGCGTGCCGACGACCGAAAGCCAGGGTCGCATCCACACCAGTACCGCCACCGTAGCCGTCCTGGCTGAAATGGACGATGTTGATGTGCAGCTTGACATGAATGATGTGGAAACGCAGGTCTTCCGCGCCCGCGGCGCTGGTGGACAATCGGTGAACACGACTGATTCGGCCGTTCGGCTCATACACAAACCAACCGGTCTGGTGGTCGAAATGCAGGACGAACGCAGCCAGCTGCAAAACAAGCTCCGCGCCCGACAAGTGCTGGTCGCCCGCCTCTATGAAGCGGAAGTGGAACGGCAACGGTCCGAAAGGGATGCCGAGCGGCGCGGGCAAGTCGGCAGTGGCGACCGCAGCGAAAAGATCCGCACCTATAATTACCCGCAGGGGCGCGTCACTGACCATCGTATTAGTTACAGCAACTTCAACTTGCCCGCGATCATGGACGGCGACCTGGACAGCTTCATTGATCAACTGGCGACGCAGCAGCAGGCTGAGCAGTTGGCTGCTGGCGGCGGCGAGTAGACTGCGTACCGCAACTCATACATGAACACTGCAGAATCGACAACAATTGCGGCGACGCTGCGCGCAGCGTACAGCCAATTTCCGCCTTGCGATTCAGCGCGGCTCGACGCGCAAGTCTTGCTCGCGCATGCGCTGGGTGCGGAGCGTGTTTATTTGCTGGCGAACGGGGAAGTTGAGCTTTCCCCCGCACAGTTTCGCCGCTTTGCCGGGCTCCTCAATCGCCGCGCCGCCGGGGAACCGGTTGCCTATATCATCGGCAGCAAACCCTTCTACGATCTTGAATTGACAGTAAAACCAGAGGTCTTGATTCCACGGCCGGAAACCGAGCTGCTACTGGAGGAAGCCTTACGCTTGACCGTAGAGCAGCCCGCCTGCCAGGCGGCCGATATTGGAACCGGCAGCGGCGCGCTGGCGGTGACATTCGCCAAGCACATGCCGGGCAGTCGCGTTTACGCCACGGATATCAGCGAAGATGCGCTAAAGATCGCCCAGGAGAACGCCAAGCGGCACAGCGTATGTATAGAGTTTTTTCAGGGCAATCTGGCGCAGCCGCTCATTGAGCGTGGCGTCTGCGTCGATTTGGTCATGGCGAACCTTCCCTATATCGCGACAGACGAATTAAAGGCGCTGGCAGTCAGCGAATATGAGCCGGCGCTTGCGCTGGACGGCGGCGCAGACGGCTTGGCTTGCATTCGCCGCGTCCTCGGGCAGTTGCCGCGGATCTGCCGTGAAGGCGCTTGGGTATTGCTGGAAATCGGCGCGGACCAAGCCGACAAAGTGTCTCGTCTCGTGCTCGAGACTGTTGATGCCTCCCTTGTTGCCTCCCCTGATGTCTTGCAAGATTATGCGGGCTTGGACCGCATTGTCCGCTTCCAAATTGGCGCGGGTCATTGAATATTGAATAGTAGCCGCTTGCCGACACTTTGCATGGGCGCCGTCTCCGTTGGGATTCATGCGCTATAATCCAGCCGTCCATCCAATCGTTCGGGGACTTCATTTTTATGTCATCCATGTCATTTCGCGACGATTTCCTTATCCGTGACGACATTGTTTTCCTCAATCACGGTTCCTTTGGCGCCTGTCCCAAACCCGTGTTTGCGGACTACCAAGCCTGGCAATTGCAGCTGGAGCGGCAGCCGGTCGAATTCTTGCTGCGTCGCCGGGACGAACTGATACCCAATGCGCGACGCCAGATTGCCGCGTATCTGAATGCGCCGGACGACGAAGTCGTTTTCGTGACCAACGCCACCTACGGGCTAAGCGCGGCTTTGCGCTCCTTGCCATTTGCAGCCGGGGAGCAAATCCTGACGACGAATCACGAATACGGCGCGGTCGATCGCCTGATGGAAACCGTCGCCAAGAGCAGCGGCGCGGAAATTGTCAGGCATCAGGTTCGCCTGCCATACGAGAGCGACGAAGCCTTTGTCGCCGACTTTTTCGCTTCGGCGACCGCGCAAACAAAAGTGATTGTCATGAGCCATATCACATCGCCGACTGCCTTGAACCTTCCCGTTAAGCAGATCTGCCATAAAGCGCGTGAGATGGGCATCACGACCGTCATCGACGGCGCGCATGCCCCGGGCCAGATCCCCGTGGATTTGGCGCAAATCGGCGCGGATGTTTACAGCGGCAATTTCCACAAATGGCTCTGCGCGCCCAAGGGTTCGGCTTTCCTGCATGTACGCCCCGAGCTGCAAGCGCGGATAGATCCGCTGGTCATTTCACACGGCTGTCGGGAAGGCGCGGGCTTCATCGAACGCCACGAGTGGCTCGGCACCAAAGATATCGCGGCCTACTTGAGCGTGCCCTCCGCCATCGACTATCAGCGGGGGCGGGATTGGCAAAGCGTCAGACATGAATGTCATCAGCTCGCGGCTGCTTTGCAGGCGCAGTTATGCGATCGCTATAATTTGCGGCCGCTGTCCCGCGATCAGTTCGCGCAAATGGCCTCTATCCCTTTGCCGGACTGTGATGTCGCCGCGCTCAGAGAGCGATTGTACGAGGACTACCGCATTGAAGTACCCGTCGGCAGGTTCGAGGGCTCTTGCCTCATGCGCGTATCGGTACAGGCTTACAATACCAAGGCAGAATTGCAGAGCTTGGTCATGGCGCTTGAAGAAATTCTGAACTAACGCTCGAATGCCGCGACCGCGGTGATGTAGAACGTTTGCGGCGCCATATCCACCGCCTGCAGGGATTGCAATTGAAAACCGGCGTCAATAAGGCGCCGGCAATCGCGTGCCAAAGAAGCCGGGTCCCCGCTGACATAGACCAGACGCCGTATTCCCAACCCAAGTAGATTATCCACAATCTCGTTATTGATGCCCCTGCTTGGCGGATCGACAAGCGCGACATCGTAGCGGGCGGAGCTCGCCGCCATGTCCTGCAAAACGGCTTCAACTTGGCCTTCGACAATATCAATGTGCTCGTATTGGCGCAGATTGAATTCGGCGTCGTTCGCGGCTGGCGGATAACTCTCGACCAGCGAAATCAGTTTGGCGCGCCGCGCCATGACAGCGCTGAAGATTCCCGCGCCAGCGTAGAGATCAAGCGTCCGCTCGCTGCCGCTAAGGCCAAGCGCCCCCATGGCTTCAGCCGCCAGCGCGCCGATTTGGCTGAGATTTGGCCGCATATAGCTTCCCGCTGTGATGCGGATAGCGTGGCCGGCGACGGAGACGGTGCTGTAAGCGTCGCCAATCAAATTGAGGGGCGAATTGTCCGGCAATAGCAGATTGACGCTTAGAGGCAAGTCAGCATGCAGCGCAGGCGCTACTTCTTCATCAACATGGAAAATGATCATGATGCGACCGTCGGAACCGCGTTGAAGCGTCAGCCGCCGCGCTTGTTCATAATCAACATCAAGCTGCGCAAGCGTATCCACCAGCTGCGGGTGGGTGGTGTGGCACTCCGCGAGCGCTTCTATGCCGCTTTTACCTTGCCGCGGCAAGCCCCATGCGCCGGCCGAATTACGTGACAGGGTCAGTCGGTGATTGTATTCCCATTGCTCGGGGGCTGGCACGAGCGGACGCATGACGCTGTCGATGAGGCTGTCTGGCAGCTTGCCGACGCGCGACAACTGATCGGCGAGCGCGTCTTGCTTGATCAATAACTGCGCTTGATAGTTGATATGCTGGAATTGACAAGCCCAACAGCGCCCCGGACCAAAATGGGCGCAGCGAGGGTATACGCGGTCAGCCGAGGCGGCGTATAGTTCTTTGCCGCGCGCGAATAGCACCGAGCCGCGGCCATCGCTAAGCTCCGCGCTGATTGATTCGCCGGGCAGCGTATATGGCACAAATACGCGTTTGCCTTGATGACTGGCTAGCGCGTAGCCGCCCTGCGCCATATCGCTGATTTCCAGTTTGATGGTCTGGCCGAGCAGCGCGGACTTGACTGCTCGCTTCTTCTTTCTAGCGCCACCGCTTGCGGCAGGCGAGCGATTTCGCTGTTTTGTTTTAGCGCGCTGGCTCTTAGCTCTGCCGGCCTGCGGCTTTGCTTTCGGCTTGCGCTTGGTCTTTCTAGCCATCTTGGCTGAAGTCGATGCCCGCTTTTTGCAGTTCCAACCGGATCATTCTTTCGAAGATCACATAAGGCTGCGCCCCGCTCAAGATCTGGCCGTTGATGAAGAAGCCCGGCGTACCGCGAACGCCGGCGATTTGCCCGTCGAAGCCATCCAATTCAACCTCGCCAACAAAGCGACCCTCGTCAATACAGGCTGTGTATTTGGCGACATTTAGCTCATGGGCTTCGGCGGTTTGGATATAATAGTCTCGATTGAGCGAACCTTGATTATTGAAGAAGTCTTCGCGGAATTCCCAAAATTTGTCTTGGGCGAAGGCGCATTGCGCGGCGGCTGCGGCCGGCGTCGATTCCTGGGTTAGGCGCGCAAAATCGCGATAAACGTAGCGAATATGCTGGCCGTAGTTTTCCAGCAGCGGCGCGAAGGTCTGGTCGAAGTGACGCTTGCAGTAACTGCAGAAAAAGTCGCTGAATTCGACAATGACCACTGGCGCGTCCACGTCGCCGAGGTAGGGATCGTCGTCCACCAGGGCGAATCGGTCGGGTAATTCTTCTTCGGCCGCAAGCGCCATGTCGCTGGCGCGGGCGATATCACTCTCTTCCAGCACGCTGATCATGAGGCTGCGCAGTTGCGCCTCGTCGACCAGGACGCGCTTGTCCGCGTCGCTATTCCAGAGATAGTTGCCGATCATGATTCCGATCAACATGAACACTGCGGCAATAAGCGCGTAGTTGAAAGCGCTGCGAGAGATGCCTTTGTCTATCGTGCTGCCGCCACTCTTTGCTTCATTATTGTCTTCCGACACGTCGTGTCCTCCCGCTGGAATGGCCATTTCGTTACAAGCTAGTGTACATGAGATTTTCGCGACTGACCATGCGCCGAGAGTTTGCCTGCCGCGAAAGCATTGCCGCTGTTGCGGTGCTTGAATTTGCAAACTACTTCGGGCGGGAACAGCGGCATTCAGCCCTTAGCAAAAGGTCGCGGCTAATCGTCGTCGATCTCCACATCAATGAGGACTTTGGTATCGGGCAAGTCGGAGCGTTCACGGAAATAGCGGATGACTTCGTCGCCGATCACTTTGGCTTTGGCGGCCATGGCCGCGCTCTTCACAGCCCAGCCCACTAGCGGGATGATGCCGACGACTTCGCTGATAAGTCCGCCGGCGATGGCGCTGGCAACCGCCCCGCCCAGCACGGACAACAGGTTGTTCATGTCGAAGGCGCTCACGTTATAGGCATTGGCGACCTGGTGGATCATGGCGGTGTCCGCCGCGGTGAGGAAAAAAGCGCTGCCGGGTATCCAGCCGGTTAGCGCAGCGCCCGTTGTCCAATTGGCGACCAGCTTGCGCGCTTTGCGGTCGGCCTCTTGCAGTGTTTTCGACATGCAATGCCTCCTAGGCTCCTGATAGGGTCATTATACACTTTTACGCGGGCAAGACAGGCTCGTTGCTCCGCGCGCCATTCCAGAGCAATCGGGGGCTATCGCCTTAATCTTGACCTTCGTGTATCCTAAGGCTGTGGAATGGCGAGCGATCCGGCTCTGCGATGGGTATAGAAAGGCACAGGACGGTGGACGGCAAAGGGAATCATATTGCAGTCGTCGCCGCATATTGCTCTGATGATGCGAATTACATATAGCCGCACTGCCAATTTTCTTTGTGCTCTCTGTGCTCTCAGTAGATCCAAGTTAGTCATGCAAAACTCGACGAAGGGTCTAAATGTAGGGGCGACATACCATGTCGCCCGAAATCAAAACGCAGCAACGTCGGGCGACCAGATTGGTCGCCCCTACACCGTCCCTGTAAAATTTGCATTATTTTCTTTGAACTACTTCTGCGCCTCTGTGGTGAATTATCGTTACTTGCTTGGTTTTACTTCCGAGTCTGGGTCGCGCAATCGCAGCGCATGCGACGAATGAAGCTTGTTCTGCTAAGCGATCAGATACCGCCAGAAAGTCGCGGCGGCGCAGAGGCGGTTGTCTGGCGGCTGGCGCAGGGCTTGGCGGACCGGGGGCAGGACGTGCACGTCGTCGCCACGACCAGGGGCGATTCTTTTGAAGAAATCCGCGAGAGCCTGCCAACTTATCATATCCACAGCAAATATCCCGAGCGATTCCGCCCTTGGCTGTCATTATGGAACCCGGGAACGGTCGCTCCCTTGCGGGCTTTGCTGGGGCGCTTGCGTCCCGAGATCGTCAACGCGCACAATATCCACTTCTATCTCAGCTATCATGCGCTGAAAGTCGCGCGGGAGGCCGGGGCCGCCACAGTTTATAGCGCCCACGATGCCATGCCCTTCATTTATTCCAAGCTGCGCCACTTTGTACGAGACGATCCGCTGCCGATAAACTTGCCTGACGATTATCGCTTGCCACGCTTTTACAACTTGAAAACGAATCGCTTTCGTTACAACCCCTGGCGCAATCTCGTCATCCGGCGCTATCTCAGCCTGTATGCCGATGCGCGTACCGCACCAAGCCAAGCTTTGGCAGAGGCTTACATGGCGAACAGCCTGCCGCCGATGGACGTGGTTCACAATGGGATTGATCTGCGGGATTGGTCGGGTGCTGATCGCGCCACGGTCATGGCGCTGCGCCGCCGCTTCGATTTGGCTGGCAAACAGGTTATTTTGTTCGCGGGCCGCTTGTCGCCGGACAAAGGCACAGTACCCTTGCTGAAAGCCATGGACAGGCTAAAGGAGAGGCTGCTAGGAATGCGCCTGCTGGCATTGACCGCGCGCGACATCGACGAGCAGATCCCGGCGGCATATTCTCACCTGCGCCCGTTTATTTGCGCCGGTGGCTGGCTCTGCGGCGCGGAATTGCGCGCGGCTTATGACTTGGCGGACCTGGTCGTCGTGCCGTCGCTGTACCTCGACCCCTTCCCGACAGTGAACCTGGAAGCGATGGCGGCCCGCAAACCGGTCATCGCAACCTGTTTCGGTGGTTCCCATGAGGTCGTAATGGATGGAGAAACCGGCTTCATTGTCAATCCATTGGATTCAGCAACCTTAGCCGAGCGTTTGGGGCGCTTGCTTGTCGACCGCGACTTGCGCCGCGAGCTGGGAAGCCGAGGACGAGCGCGCATCCGCGAGCAGTTCACGCTGGACAAGCAGGTCGAGCAAATGCTAGACCTTTACGCGCGCGCAATGCGCGGCCGACGCCGGTGAAGGAGAATGCCATGCGCATAAATGATTTGCGAGTTCGCGCCTATCGCAACGCGAGCGACCTGCGACGCGCCCTGAACGCTCTGATGAACTGGACGCGCGAGACGAGCCAAGCCAGCTATTTGCATAAGGGCGATATCGGGCATCGCTTGTTCAACGGTTGCTATGGATACGATAAAGCGGATGTATTCCGCTATTGGCTGGATGACGCGGGCGAGCCAGGCGCTTTCGCTGTTCTGTACCCGCATTGGGAATCCTTTGACCTACAAGTCGCGCCGCGTCTCTTATGCAGCGACGCGCATGCTGGATTGATCAAGCATTGTGAAGACGAGACGCTCCGCCTGGGGAGAAAATACAATAAGACTATCAACAAGTGGGTGATTGAGGTCGGCGGCTGCGATTCGGCGCATCAGGACTTTTTGGCAGCCTGCGGTTACACAAAGAGCAAGCACTGGTTCACATTGACGCGGCACAGTCTCGAACGTTTTCCAGATGCCGCGCTGCCGGCCGGCTTTCATTTTCACGACGCAACTGTCGAAGATGCCGAGAAACTGGCCGATGTGCATAATCACAGTTTCACCAACAAATGGAATGCCAAATCCTACGGCGAGGTTTTTCAATCGCCTCATTTGGAATACGAAATCGTGGTTGTGGCGCCGGACGGGCGCTTCGCCGCTTTCACCAATGTTTGGATCGACAAGGTGAATCGATCGCTGCTCTTCGAGCCGGTCGGCACGCACTCGGATTTCCGCCGGCGCGGCATCGGCAAGGCGCTGATGGTCTACGTTTTGCGGCGGATGCGCGCGGAACGCGGCATAGAATGCGCCTACGTCTGTCACGAACCGGCCGAGAAGAATCCGGCTTCTGGCGTCTTGTACGCAGCGGTGGGTTTTCAAGAACTTCACAAGATTTACGAATATGTCAAGCCCTTGACCTAAGACGCTGATCGGCGCGCGCAGGCTCGCCGCGGCGATTTCGGCCACTCGGCGCAAGCGCCTTCGTTCACATCTCGCCACAATCTGTTACAATACGCCACACAATGTGTGACGCAATTAACGAGGAGCGACGCAGAATATGCCTTTGCAGATCTTCAACGTGCTAGGGCGCGAAAAACAAGATTTCAATCCGATTCAAGACGGGCGCGTCGGCATGTATGTCTGTGGACCCACGGTCTACGAGCATTCGCATCTGGGACATGCCAAGACCTATGTTTCTTTTGACGTGGTGGCGCGTTACCTGCGCTATCGCGGCTACGACCTGCTCTATGTGCAGAACATCACCGATGTTGGTCACTTGCTCGCCAACGAAGATGACAGAATTTTGGTGCGGGCGGCTCTGCTCAATGCCAAGCCCATGCAAATTGTGGAGACCTATACCCGTAGTTATTTTGAAGATATGGACGCGCTGGGCGTACAACGCCCGGATATTTCTCCACGCGCCAGCGGTCATGTGCCGGAACAGATTGAGATGATAGAAACGCTGATCGCCCATGGCAATGCTTATGTCGCGCATGGCAACGTCTATTTCGATGTGCTCAGCGATGACGATTATGGCAAGTTGTCGAACCGGCGCGTGGCGGAGCAACAAGACGAAACGCGCGCCCTGGTCGGCGGGGGCAAGCGGCATCCTGCCGACTTCGCGCTCTGGAAGAAAGCCGAACCAGAACACATCCTGCGTTGGAACAGCCCCTGGGGCGTCGGCTTCCCCGGTTGGCATATCGAGTGTTCCGCCATGGCGCAGAAGTATTTGGGCGCGAACTTCGATATTCACGGCGGCGGCATCGACAATATCTACCCGCATAATGAGAACGAAATCGCCCAAAGCGAATGCGCCAATGGCGAGGCTTTCGCCAATTACTGGATGCTGACCGGCAGCCTGAACGTGCTTGACCCCGACGAAGGGATCCCAGTCAAGATGAGCAAATCCCTGGGCAATTACGTGACGATCAAAGATGCGCTGAACGACTACCGCCCCCAGGAACTGCGCTATTTTATTCTCAGCTCGCATTACAGCAATCCGGTTGTCTTTAGCGAGCTGGCGCTGGCTTCCGCCAAGTCCGGCTGGGAGCGCCTGATGAACGCCGTGCGCCTGGTGCGGCAGCGCATGAACAGCGCGGACGACAACGCTGCCGGCAGCGCTTTCCTGGAGCGGCTTGATCGCGCCAGAGACAGTTTCGCGGAAGGCATGGATGAGGACTTCAACTCGCCCCGCGGCATTGCCGTATTGCAAGACCTGACGCGCGAAGTGAATACCTTGCTGAATAGCGATGCCGAAGTGGGTTTGCAAACGCTGGCGGCGATCGACGAGGTTTATACGGCGCTTGGCGGCGCTGTGCTCGGTCTGGTGCCCGAGGTTGAAGCGGGCGAAAGCGGCGATGGACAGCGAGAGGCGGCTTTGATCCAGATCTTGATTGATATGCGGGCGGGCGCGCGGGCGCGGCGCGACTTCGCGCGCAGCGACCAGATTCGCGATCAGTTGGCTGGCTTGGGCGTCGTGCTGGAAGACCGCGCCGATGGGACGGTTTGGAAGCTAACGCAATGACTTTTCCAAGCGCCGGGCGCATTGTGATACCTTCCCATATCTGCTCCTAGAGCCATTGAGGTAATTTTTTGAATGCTCTTACCGTAACTGACATCAAACTTGAAGCGAGTATTTTTCTGCGCGCTCTAAGACAACGCGGTATCGCCTCGCTGTTTGGCGCAACTGATGGCAAAGCCGTGGGAACGTTCATAGAACGCGCATTCCATGCGCATTTAGAGCGAGACTATGATTACGTCCAAGGTAGTTCCGCTAGAGGCGTTGATTTTCCAGTACTTGGCCTTGACTTAAAGGTCACGTCAAATCGCCGGCCACAGTCTTCTTGCCCTTATAGTTCCGCTGATCAAAAAGTATATGGTTTGGGCTACCATCTCATGGTATTCGTGTATGAGAAACGAGACGACCCGGAGAACGAGCTTGCATACCTGAATTTTGTCAACGCAGTTTTTGTTGAGGACAAGCGAACGGCTGACTTTCAGACGACAAGCGGTATTATCAGTATTCTTAACAACGGCGCGAATTTAGACGATATAGATGCTTTTCTTGAAGAGAGAAACCTTCCTCTTGACGAAATCGGGCGTAGAATGTTGGCGCAGAGAATTGTTGAGGACCCGCCAAT
Source organism: Aggregatilineales bacterium (assembly GCA_963663445.2). Taxonomy (GTDB): domain Bacteria; phylum Chloroflexota; class Anaerolineae; order Aggregatilineales; family Phototrophicaceae; genus UBA6055. The sequence goes on from CAXXTM010000002.1 coordinate 518,887, forward strand.
ACAAGGTTATGTTACAATTTCTAACGCGCTTCAATGGCGGCTTCAATATGCTCGGATCATATCAGTCGCAGACCAGGTAGATGGCGTGGACAGCCTCTTGTGAGCAAAAGAAAAATTCTTGGCGACTATCAGACTCCCGTTCAACTTGCGCGAAATGTTGTTTCAAGGTTATTTGCCGATGGGCTTCAATGGGAACGTGTTCTTGAACCAACATGCGGGCAAGGTAATTTCATTCGCGTGTGCATCGAACAGGCGGCTAGTGTTCGCGAGATAATTGGGCTGGAACTCCAGCAACGATATGTAAATGAGTCCAAAAATATCCGCTCGCAAACGGTAAAGATCTCGATATGCCATCAGGACATTTTTGACATAAATTTAACCACCGCTCTGCAATGGAATACCTCGTCGCCACTACTTGCCCTTGGCAACCCGCCTTGGATAACTAACGCGGAACAAGGTCGATTAAACGGAAAGAATGTTCCAAGAAAATCAAATTTTCAAAGACTTTCTGGTCTTGATGCGATTACTGGCAAGTCGAATTTTGACATTGCTGAGGCTGTCTGGCTAAAGCTCATTCACGAATATGCCGATGAACCCGTAACTATTGCGTTGTTGTGCAAAACATCAGTTGCTCGCAAAGTTGCGCAATTCGTTCTAGACAGCAAGGTGCCTGTAAACAGCATGTCCCTATATCGCATTGAGGCGCAAAGATGGTTTAACGTTGCCGTTGATGCGGGTCTATTTGTGCTTGAACTCAACCAAGGTGATACCTGTTATGATGTTGCCGAATTCGACAGCTTGCTGGATGCTCGCCATACAAGAACATTCGGTTTTAATGGAAAGAATATCGTCGCAGACTTAGACTCTTATCGTCATGTCGAGAGCTTGGAGGGGACTAGCCGGCTAATCTGGCGCCAAGGCCTGAAACATGACGCGGCAAAAGTTATGGAATTGTCATACCGAGATGGTATTTTGAGAAATGGATACGGCGACCAAGTCGATATTGAAACGGACTATTTCTATCCCCTCCTAAAGAGTTCAGATGTGAAAACAATCAGTCCAGGTTTTGTACCCAGAAAGTACGTAATAGTGACGCAAAAGAAAGTGGGTCAGCAAACTGCGCATTTGCGTGATCATGCGCCAAAGCTCTGGCATTATTTGAACTCGCACACAGATCAACTGGACTCTCGAAAGTCGAGTATCTATAAGAATGCTCCACGGTTCTCGATGTTTGGGATTGGTAACTACTCCTTTCAACCTTATAAGGTTGTGGTGGCAGGCTTCTATTTGCCAGCGAGATTCGCCGTTATTTCTGTGTACCAAGGCAAACAGATTCTTATCGATGACACATGCTATTCTTTGTCGTTTGATGAAGAGTGGGAGGCTCACTTAATCTGCGCTCTGTTGAATCACCCGTCGGTGAGTAAATTCTTAACGAGCATTACTTTTTCGGATTCCAAAAGGCCCATTACAAAAAGCGTGTTGGAGCGCATAAACTTAAAAGCAGTTTATGATCAAGTGAACATTGATAAATTGACGAATTGCGCTACTGACTCTTACAGCAAATCTGTTAATTGTGATCGAATAAATTCTGATAAACAGTTATTGATGTTTAGCGACTGTGAGTAAACCGTCTTTAGATCGGAAAGCGCAAAAAGATGCCTGAATTCCTCTATGGACATTGGGCGGTAATCGAGGCGATGCGCGCGGGGCGGCGCAAGCTGAACGCGCTGATGATTCATGAACGCGCCGAAAAACGCGGTACCGTCGGCGACGCCATGAGCATGGCGGAAGAGCTTAATGTGCCGATTCAGCGTGTGCAGCGACGCATCCTCGACGACTTGGCAACGAACGGCAATCATCAGGGTTTGGTCTTGCGCGTGGGACCCTATCCCTATTGTGATGTGGAAGAGATCCTGCAAACGGCCGCCCGCCGCAAGGAAAAGCCCTTCATACTCCTGCTCGACCTGCTCAAGGATCCGCAGAATGTCGGCGCCTTGATTCGCGTTAGCGACGCTGTCGGCGCGCACGGCATCGTGATCCAGGAGCGCCGCAGCGTGGCGGTGACGCCGGCCGTGGTCAATGCTTCATCGGGCGCCGTGGAACATGTCAATGTGGCGCAGGTGACCAACCTCGTCTCCGCCATGAAGGAATTGAAGGATCAAGACATCTGGATGGTCGGGCTGGACGTGGGGCATAATATCCCGCCGCTGGACAAAACCGACCTGAACATGGCGCTGGGGCTGGTGATGGGCAGTGAAGGCGAAGGTCTGCGCCGCTTGGTGCGCGATACTTGCGACTTGCTCTTGACGCTGCCGATGCGCGGGCAGGTCGGCAGCTTGAATGTCGCGACAGCCGGCGCCATCGCGCTCTATTCCGCCTGGAGCGCCCGCGGCTGGAATGGCTGGGTTCACGCCTGACTGTCTTCGCTGGCGCTAGCGACATAAGCTTTGTCAATTTGCCCCCGGACCTGCTCTGCAAACGCCCTAAGTGTATAGCCCCGCTATGTCATTGTCTGTAGGGGCGTCTCGTGAGACGTCCCTGTTAGACTACTTTTATTTTCGAGCGTTTTGCGGGCTGAATGGCAAGTCAGGTTTGGCGCGCAGCCCAGCGTGGCAGCGACAAGCTGGAAAGGCAGAGCAGCGCCATGAGCGCGCCGCCGATTGTGAAGGGCGCGCTCGCTCCCAATTGCTGAAACAAGAACGCGGCGCACAGCGGCGCGCTCGCGTTGGCTGCGCTGACCAAGGCCGAACTGAAGCCCAGCGCGCTGCCATATTCGTTTTCGCTGACGGCTCGGGTAATCAAGCTGTTCAGCGCGGGACGGATCAGCGCCGCGCCGACAGAAATCGGCAGCAAAGCCAGCGTCAGCCAGAGCAAGCCCCCGATGCCATTGCGTCCGTTGGCCGGCAACTGAAAGCCCAGATCGCCCAGCAAGGCTTGAGCGCGCGTCGGCGCCTGCGCCATCAGATCGCGGGCGACCAGCTCTCGCACATAGAAGGGATGCGGCTGCTGCGGCGTCGTGCCGGCTAGCAGCAAGCCGAGCGCCAGCAGAAAAAGCGCGGCCATCACCAAGCGCTTTTCGCCGAATCTGCTGCTCCAGGGTCCGATGGCGCGCATCTGCACAAATACCAGGATGATGCCGACAAAGAGAAAGAGGGCGGCGTTGCCTTGCCCGAGCAAACCCAGGCGCGTCAATGTGAAGAGGCCCAGCAAGCTCTCGAAACCGAAGAAAATGAATTGCTGCGCGAACATCAGCAAGAGCAGAAAACCCAGGAAGCGCTTCGACAGAAAGCGCAAGCGCATCACTGGCGCTGTGCCGCTGCGGGACGCTCGTCCGCGCCGCTCCGGCGGATGGGTTTCCTTGAACATGAAGGTTGTGATCAGAATCGACAGGGCGGAATAGAGGGCGGCGGTAAAGGCAGGCGCGGCGAGCGAGTCGGTCAGTTCAAATGTAAGTATCGCGATGGCGGGACCAAAGATGAAGCCCAATCCAAAAGCAGCGCCGGTTATGCCTAAGCCGCGCGCTCGGTTGGAAGCGTCGGTGATATCGGCCAAGGCGGCTTGCGCCGTGGCGATATTGGCGCCGAATAAACCGTCAACCAGCCGCGAAACGATGATCAGCGCTAATGAATTCGCCAAGCCCAGCATGATGAAACTGAGGCAGGTCGTCACCTGGCTGATCAAGAGCAGGGGACGCCTGCCGTAACGGTCGGACAGGGCGCCCATCATGGGAACGCCGAGCAACTGGGCCAGCGGAAATGCCGCCACCACCAGCCCCACTTCCAGCGGTCCCCCGCCGTGAGCAGCCGCATAGAGGTGCAAGAGCGGCAAGACAAGGGTCAAGCCAAGCATGTCGACGAATACCATCAAGAAGATGGGAATGACCCGCCGCATATCAAGCCCGCTTGGCTCTTGGTTGACTGGTTCAGACACGGACAAGCGTTCGTCGCATACTGACAGATTAGCGCATACTCTAGCAGACCAGCGCTCTGCGGCTAGCCTGATTCGGATTGCTCTGGGATTGCTATGGATGCATCGGCGCGAATTCAGAGCGCGCGCCGCCATTATTTGATGGTTTACAATACTGGCATGGCATGTGAGTTGCCCGCTACATGCCTGTATGCTAGCTTTAAGTTGATTGCGAATTTGGGCGGATGGATGCCTTGATGCCAACTTCACGCGAGTACGCGCGTATGCGGTCGCGCATGGTGGACGATCAACTGGTGAAACGCGGCATAAACGACCGTCGCGTGCTGGATGCCATGCGCGCCATGCCGCGCCATGATTTTGTCACTGAGGAGTTCAAAGCAAATGCTTATGAGGACAGACCCTTGCCCATTGGGGAAGGGCAAACGATCTCCCAGCCCTACATCGTGGCTTTTATGTCGGAGCGGCTGCGCCTGAAGCCTGAACATACGGTGCTGGAAATCGGCACGGGTTCCGGTTATCAGGCTGCTATCCTGTGCCACCTGGCAAACTACGTCTACAGTATTGAGCGCTACTGTCGCTTGGCGAAGCTGGCGAGCCAACGCATTGGCGAGCTGGGATACAACAACATCGACATACACGTCGGCGATGGCAGCCAGGGCTTGCCCGACCAGGCGCGCTTCGACCGCATCATTGTCACCGCGGCCGTTCCCAAGTTGCCGACTGTGCTTTGCTCGCAGCTTGCCTACCACGATGGGCGCATGATACTGCCGGTGGGCGATCAACAATTACAGGAACTTCAGTTGATCTCGCGGCAAGGAGAGCGCTTCACAACACGCACGCTGCTGCGTTGCCGCTTTGTGCCTTTGATTGGGCGTTTTGGCTTCCGCGACAGCCTTGACGTGGATGTCGACCTGCTCTAAGCCGAAGCTGGAACCAGCCGATAGATGGCGCCGCCTTCGTCGTCGATGGTGCCAAAATAGATGGCGCCGTCGGGGCTGACGGTGATGTCGATGCGGCAAGAGACCGCTCCTAACTCCAAAGCCCGATCAAACAGAATGCGGTTGCGGCTCTCGCTCAAGCGCAAATGATGCAGTTGGCCATCGTTCCAACTGCAAAAGAACAGGTCGTTGCGCCAGCGCGGAAAAGCCTCCCCTTGATAGAAGACGATGCCTACCGGCGCAATGGTCGGCGCATAACTCGCTAGCGGCGGCAAGTATTTGCCCAAGCCAGCGATATATTGCCTGCCGACGCACTGGTATTGCTCGCGATAACCATAATTGAAGCCCGGCAGGATCAGATTTATTTCGTCATCGCAATTGTCGCCGTTTTCGGTGGCGAACAGCCGTCCGCTCAGCGGATCAAAGGCGTAGTCGAAGGGGTTGCGCAATCCATAGGCGAAGATGCTGCTGCCCGCGATGGGATTGTCGGCGGGCACAGTCAGGCGGTCTTCGCTGACGGCAAAGCGATGGATTTTGCCATGCGGAATAGTCAGGTCTTGCGGACGGCTGGCGTCGCCATAGTCGCCGATGCCAATGTATAGGAAGCCGTCGTCGTCAAATTGCAGTCCGCCGCCATTGTGCACCAGAAAACCGCTGTCAATTGATACGGCGTACATTTCGCTCTGGTCATAAGCTTTGCCCTCTTCCAGGCGGAAGCGCAGAACCTTGTTGGCCGGAAATGCTTTGGCGGTGCCGGCGGCTGTGTAGAAAACCCAAACATAGCCATTGTTTACGTAATCAGGATCCAGCGTGATATTCTGCATGCCGCGCTCTTGCAGGGCATTCACCGCCAAAGTCAGCACCGGCGCGTGTTGCCGCAGCCCGTCGGCGTCCACCAGCCGGACATTGCCGGTCGATTTTTCGGTATAAAGAAGCTCCCCTTTTGGCGTGAACACCAGCCCAACGGGGAAATCCGCCAGCAGGAAGCGCTCCACGCGATAGCGAATGCCCTCGGAGCTGACAAAGACATCATCCGCAAGCAAGGCGCCATTTGCAAAGGATAGCAGGAGCAGCAGGAGCGCGCAGAACAAGAGTCGACGATTGTCAGCAGACATGGCAAGGTGTTTCCGACAAGCCACAAAGGTCATCAGCATACCAAGAATCCGCATCGGATTATAGCCTGTAGATAGCGCCTTCGCCCACGCTTGATGGCTGGGCGATATGTCATTCATAGAAATCATCATTTGAACTTGCCTCGATTCTGTTAGGCTAGAATCCGGATCAGAAATGGAGACGAAGGCGATGGCGGAAGAGAATCATCCCGAGAAAATGAACCTCGACTTGATCGAGATGGTGCAGCGCGCCCGCATGATGCATGACGCGGACGCGCGTCCTTCCGACTACGCGGCGGTTTACTGGATCGAGGCGAAGCGCAAGGCGGGTGATTATCCCGCGCCGACGGTCAATGCCGGCGAATGGCGCGCGCGGCTGACTGTCGCGACAGTCGACGCGGTCTGGGAACGGGTGAAAGGGGCGACGGTCGCGGGAAAATTGGGTTACAAGTCCAAGCTGTCAACGCGCCCGGCCGCCGGGCAAGCCGATCCGGACGAGCGCTTGCTCTGCGCGCGCACCTACGACGCCGATGATGTGGACGATGTCGAGCGCGTAAAACTTGTCCTGCATGAATTGGGTTTGGGGGATCTTGTCTACGCGCCCGACAAGCCGAAGAGCGCGTCAGAGCAAACATAAACAGGGGCGACTTAGCAAGTCGCCCCTGTTCGTTTGAGACTGTGTCCGATATTTCCCTCGCTGGATTTAGCGCGCTGCCGCCAGCGCCTGCTCCAGGTCTTCGATGATATCGTCGATGTGCTCAATGCCGATGCAGAGACGGATCGTTTCCGGCGTGACGCCGGCCGCTTCCTGCTCTTCGGGCGTGAGCTGGCGGTGGGTTGTCGAGGCCGGGTGCGCCGCTAGTGATTTGGCGTCGCCGATGTTGACCAGGCGCGTGAAGACTTGCAGCGCGTCGTAAAACTTGACGCCGGCCTCAAACCCGCCCTTGATGCCGAATGTCAGCAGGGCGGAGGGACGACCGCCGGTGTATTTCTGCGCCAGGTCATAATAGGGCGAGCTTTCCAAGCCGGCGTAAGTAACCCACTCCACTTGGCTGTGGCTCTCCAGGTGTTTCGCCACTGCTATCGCGTTGTCGACGTGGCGCTCCATGCGCAGCGACAAGGTCTGCAAACCCTGCAAAACCAGGAAAGCGTTGAAGGGGCTGAGGGCGGAACCGGTGTTGCGCAGGGCGACCACGCGGGCGCGGGCGATATAGGCGGCGGGTCCCATGGCGTCGGTGAAAACAACGCCGTGATAACTCGGCTCTGGGCTGCTGAACATGTAAAAGCGCTCCGCGTGCTTCGCCCAGTCGAAGCTGCCGCCGTCGACCAGGATGCCGGCGATGCTGTTGCCATGCCCGCCCATATATTTTGTCATCGAATGCAAAACGATATCGCAGCCGTGCTCAAATGGCCGGCAAAGCGCCGGGCTGGGCACGGTATTGTCCACGATCACCGGCACGCCGTGGGCGTGCGCCATGTCCGCGATGGCGGCCATATCCGGGATATTGCCGGCGGGATTGCCGATGGACTCGCAAAAGACGGCGGAAGTCTTGTCGTCGATGTGCTGCGCCAGATCGTCGGGACTATCGCCATCGGCAAAGCGCACATCAATGCCGAGCTTGGGCAGCATGTGGCGGAAGAGCGTCCAGGTGCCGCCATAAAGCTGTGGCACGGTCACGATATTGTTGCCGGCTTCCGCCAGGTTGACGATCGAATAGTGGATCGCCGACTGCCCCGAAGCCAGCGCCAGGGAAGCGACGCCGCCTTCCATCGCCGCCACGCGCTGCTCCAAGACGTCGTTGGTCGGGTTCATGATGCGCGTGTAGATATTGCCCGGCACTGCCAGGTTGAAGAGGTCTGCGCCGTGCTGGGCGTTATCAAATTCGTAGGCGACGGTCTGATAAATCGGCACCGCTACCGCGTGCGTAGTCGGTTCAGGTTCATAGCCGGCGTGGATGGCTTGTGTCTCGAGCTTCATTCGCGCTCTCCTTATCTAAGCGTGCCTCTTAATATTTTCGCGTAAAACTTTACCGCATTTCGAACCCAGTTAAAGTGGCAATATATTGCAATTTGTCAGGTCTTTACTTTGCGTTTCCAATGCGCCTGCGTCTGTTCAATGGTGGCGACGACCACGCCATAAACAACCAGCGCGCTGCCGATAATCTGGGCTGGGGAGGGAATCTCGCCGAACATGAACAAGGCGATTAGCGCGCTGAGGACCACGGCAATCTGCAAGACGATTGCCATTGCGGTGGCTGTATAGCTTTGCAGCGCCAGGTTCATGGCAATATGCCCGAAGACCTGCGCCAGGACCGCCACCACGATCGCCCAGAGATAGCTGCTCGCGGGATAGCCGGTGACAGCTGTGCCGGTAGCGCCGACGAAAAAAGAAGTGACGATAGCGGCGCTGAAGAAGACGACAAAGCTATAGAGCAGGGGCGGAATGACATTGTTCAACTGCCGGCCAATCAAGAGATAGATGCCGAAACATAAAGAGCCGACCAGCGCCATGCCTCCGCCGAGAAGCGGATCGACCCCCGCTTCAATCGCGCTTAGCCCGCCGAAGCCGACCAGCGCCACGCCGATGACCGTCGCCACCAGGCTTAACCAGAAACGCCGCGAGAATACGATGCCAAAAATCAGGATTTCCGGCAGCACGATCCACATGGGCGTGGTGCGGCGCAGGACGCTGGTCATCAAGACGCTGGTGTACTCGAGCGATAGGAATAGCAGCAGCAGATTCAGCGCAAGCCAGAACCCGGCAATGCCGGAAAGCAGCCATTGCCGCGCCGTTAGCCGCAGCAGGTCCTCGCGGTAGCGCGTCCAAATAAGCGGGGCGAGCAGGAGCGAAATCAGCCAGAGGCGGATCAAGACGATCACCAGCGACGGCATGCCTTCGCTTTGGGTAATGCGAATGGCGATCGGCGTGACGCCGGCCGAGAAGATGATCGAGAACAGGATCAGCCCGCGTCTGTTCAGCATATACAAGTACAGCCCGGGAATCGAATAAATAATTGAACCATGCTAGCACAGAGGCAGCGCGCTGGCTAGCCTCCCGCCCGTCTAGCCCAGGGCTAGCTTGCCGGCAAGCTGATGCGCGAAGCGTCGACCTAATTCGAGCTGCCCGGCGCTATCATAATGCAGATCGTCAGCGAGCTTTGTCAGTCCCTCCGTCTCGACGAGATGCACCTGCCGGTCAGCTTTAGCGACTTGTCTCTGGGCTGTTCTCACGACCGACGCATAGTCAAAAGTAGCGGCAGGCGGGTTCGCCAGACCGAGGATGAAGGGCAGGTCCGGCTGATTCAAGTCCTGCCGCAGGCTTGAGACAAGGCGCTTGAGATTGCGCTCGTATTGCGCCGCGGCAACTTGATATCTGGAATCGCTCTCGCCTTGCATCCACAGGCAGGCGAGGACATCAATTTCTTCACCCTGGGTACTACGCTCGAAGTGATGAATCAAGCGCTCGTAAAGCGGACCCTTTTCGGCATCGTCCGCGAGGTCCGCACGCTCCGCCGACCACTCCGGTTCCCAAGCCAGCAGCGAACTGCCGCCAACCGCATATTTGACTAGCCACAACTCGCCCAGCGGCATGAGTTCCAGAAAACTATGGGCGAAACCAAGCTCTGGACCAAAACAGCCTGCGCGCGGATTGAGGTCAAAAAGCGTGACGCCGCCGGGCAACGCGGCATCGTCTAGCTCCGACAGTATGCCTAGCCCCAGCATATTGGATTGGCCCGCCAGTATCACAGTTGCTTTCATCGCCGCTTTCGCTCCGCCTGTTTACAGTTTGTAGTTTACTTCGCTACATTTGCGGCTGCCAGCGCCACTCGCTAAACTCCCAGAGCAATCGCACCAGAATACCATCCCACGCTCGTGGAGAAACCAATATGCCGGCTCAAAACGCGCCTAACATTCTGTTTATCATGACCGACCAGCACCGTTGGGATTACCTGGGCTGTTATGGCGCGGATTTCGTTGATACGCCCAATATCGACCGCTTGGCGGCAGCGGGACTTCGCTTCACCAATGCCTTCACCAACGCGCCGGTTTGCGCGCCGGCGCGGATCGGCCTGGCCACCGGCCTGCACCCGGCGCGCATCGGCGCATTGGACAACAGCAGCTGCCTCCCGACGCGCCTGCCGACCTACTATCAGGTCTTGCGCGACAATGGCTATCGCGTCGGCTGCGTCGGTAAGCTCGACCTGGCCAAGCCCGATCCATACAACGGACGCTATGGCGATCGACCGCCGGTCTATCGCTGGGGCTTCACCCATCCCGAAGAAGTCGAAGGCAAGATGCACGCGGCGCAGGGCGATCCGAGCGCGCCGCACGGTCCTTACACGCATTATCTGAAAGACCGAGGGCGCTTAAAGACATTCTGGCAGGACTACCAAAAGCGAGCCGAAGCTGGCTGGATCCTTGGCGCCTCTCACGATTCAGCATTGCCGACTGCGGACTTTCAAGACAGCTATATCGGCCGGCGAGCGGCGCAGTGGATTTCGACGATCGCCGATGATTTCCCCTGGCATCTCTTCGTCAGCTTCGTCGGACCGCACGATCCCTTTGATCCGCCCAGGGAATATGCCGATGGGTTTCGCGCTGCCGCGATGCCAGGCGCGATAGCGAAAAATCAGCATGGCAAGCCGCGATGGGCGCTGAACCGCCAGAAGGATTTCAGCGGCGAAGAGTTAGCGCGCATCCGCCGTCAATACTGCGCGCTTATCAAGCTCATAGACGATCAGGTAGGCGGGCTGCTGGATGCGCTTGAGACAAGGAACATGCTGGACAACACTTACATCATATTCACCAGCGATCATGGCGAAATGCTGGGCGATCACGGCTTGTTCCAAAAGCAGCTTCCTTACGAACCGTCGATACATATTCCCTTGCTTGTGTCTGGGCCGGGCATCAAACAGGGCGAAGTGGCCGATACCATCGTCGACATGATGGATCTCAATCCGACAATCTGCGCGCTGGCTGGCCTGGGCGCGGCGCCGGATATGGACGCGCGTTCATTTGACGGGGTCTTGTTTGGCGGACAAGACCTGCACAGGCAGGAAATCATGACGGCTTTGTCAAATTTTACTTGCTTGAGAACCCGCAGCCACAAGTACATTGACAACCGAGATGACAGACCGGAGCTATATGATTTGCTGAATGATCCGGGGGAGATGCATAACATAGCGGATGAATGCCCCGATCAAGTTTCCACCATGCGAGAAAGCCTCAACAACTATTTTTGCGCTTAGGGCTGCATAAGGTATACCATTAACGCATTATGTGAAATGAATTGAGCGTTGAAAGGTTTGGACATCAATTTGGTATGCTTTACGTAGAATATGCTTGAACAGATGAGCGGTGACTTTTGCGCTCAGTCGGGCTGCCAACCCAACGACCGTCTTCGCTAGCAGCCGTTCCAAGTTGCGTCCAGTATTCTGTAGTTCATGAAAGAGCCCTTCAATGCGCTCTCGTATCCGGTTGAGCATAGAATCATAGCCAGGAGGATTCTGTGCCTGATTTTTACGTTTTGGCGTCAGAATCTTATTGCCAGTCTGCTCCAGCATCTGCGCTTGCCACTCTACTCCAATAAAGCCCTTGTCGCCAATCAGCTCAGCGTTTTTGATATTATCCAGCACCGCTTCAGCCGCTAGGCGTTCATCGGTATTGGCCGGCGCCAAATCATATACCACCGGCAGTCCGTCCAGTGTTGTTATCATCACCAGCTTATAGCCGAAATAGTACAGCTTACGGCTGGCACAATATCCGTAGGCGGCGCTGCCGTAGAAATCACTGCGCCGCTTACTGCGCTTATAGCCCAAAACCGGCACCGGTTTGGTATCTATCAGAATTTTTTCTACTTGCTCAATGCCCAAGTCTATCAGCCAATCTCGGCGCAGACATTCTATTAAGTAACGCAGGCTGCGCGCGCGGCGATTGAATTGACTTTGGCTCAAGAGATCAGGGAACAGGTCGCTATGATTGGCGCGAACATAACCCAAATACTGGCTCTCGGATGAAAAGGGAAGGTATTCAGCCCCCAGCATCAAAGTCAAGACCTCGCTATCACTGAACTTGGGTTTGCGTCCGGCTGTCCTTGCCACGAACCGCTGTCCTTTCGCAAGATACCAATCGTCAATATGAACAAAGAGGATGGTAAACAATGTGTCAATGTCTATACTGGTCATTGGGCTGACTCTCCTTATGGTTTGTTGTGCAACTTCCATTATGGAGATCAGCTCATTTCTGGCAAATCTATTTCACATAAGACGTCATTAGCATAGGACATGATGCGCTTAACTGCGATGCAAAAGGGCTTGCCGCGCCGGTAGGAAAGGAGACTTGCTGCGAAATCGTTTTTTCAGCGTATCACGATGAGTTGCTCAAACTTCTATTTAGGAGAGATGAAATGTTTAATCGAAGTAGTTCGAGAATGAGGTTATTGGCGGCGCTATTCTTGCTCTTGCTTCTGGCGAGCTCTGTCAGCGCGCAGGACGCGATGAACGAATTTGTTGTCGGCGTTAGCGAAACAGTCGTGACGCTTGATATGAGCATGCGCAGCCCGTCACTGGCGCATAAACAGGTCAGCTACGCCATCTATGAGCCCTTGCTGCGTCTGGGAACAGACGGCTCGATCAATCCCGCGCTCGCCACCGATTGGACCATGTCGGATGACAAGATGACGATCACGCTCAACTTACGCGAAGGCGTCGCCTTCCACGATGGCTCGCCATTGGACGCGGATACGGTCGTTTGGAATATCAACGGCGCCCTTGATCCGGACTTCGGCGAGGGGGCGGTGGCGGATTTAGGACGCATAGAATCGGCTGTAGCCCTTGATGAGCTCACAGTGCAGATCAACATGTCGGCGCCAGACGCCAACATTCTGCCGGCGCTGGCGGCGGGCAGCGACGCGCGAGCGCTGATCATGTCCCGGGCGGCTTATGAGGCAATGGGCGCCGACGAATTCGCTTTTAATCCCTCGGGCACAGGACCCTTCAAATTGGCCAGTTGGGAACCGGGCGTCGAGTTGGTGCTGGAGCGCAACGAAGATTATTGGGGCGAAAGCAGCGGCAACGCGGATCGCGTCAGCTTTCGGGTCATCCTCGACGCATCGGCCGCCACCCTGAATTATCAGAGTGGCGATGTGCATGTCATGTTCTCTATTCTCGCCCCGGAACTGCCGCTATTGGAAGCCGTTCCCGGGACGGTCTCCGGCGCGATTCCCCGCGGCGTCAATGTTCTGACGCTGAATTCGCATCGTCCGCCCTTCGACAATATCCATAATCGGCGCGCCATCATGTACGCCCTTGATGTCGATCCGGTCATCAACCTGGTATACGGCGGCTTGGCGCAGCCAGCGCGCGGCATTACGCCACCGAATTCCTTTGCCTTCAGCGAAGAATCTCCTCCCCGTATCACGCGCGATCTGGATGCCGCTCGCGCGGAGTTGGCGGCGGCCGGCAACCCGGACGGCTTTGAATTCACCGTATCGGTCGTCGCGCAGCCCTTCCGCATTCAAGTCTTGGAGATCATGCAAGCCAGTCTGGCCGAGCTTGGGATTAGCCTGAGCATTCAGGCGAATGAACGCGCGCGTCACATTGCCGCGCTGCGGGAGGATCCCAGCATTGCCGAAGCCGGCTTCGTGCAAATCCTGGCGCATCGCAGCTCGATGGAAGGCTATCTGGCGCCCTTCGCCGGCTGCAAGGCCACGATAATCATGGTCAACTATTGCAATGACGAATACGAAGCGCTGCTGGCGGAACTGCCGAGCATATTTGATAGCGCCGAACGGGCGGCGCACGTGGGCCGCATGAACGACCTCGCCTGGCAAGACATGATCGCCGTGCCCTACCTCTATCCCGAAATTCCCTATGTCTATCGCGGGGACATCATCGACGGCTTCGCTCTCAACGGCTATGGTTTGCTCGACTGGACGAACTTCACCGTAGTCGACGGCTAATCACAACGTGGCATACGGGGCTGCTCATTTCCCGCAGCCCCGTTATCCCTCACGAATCACGCGGAGCGAGCGCATGGGTCGCTATCTGCTCAGACGCATCTTCTTGATGGCGCCAACCCTGATAATCGTTACCTTCCTCGTCTTCCTGCTGCTATTCCTCAGCCCTGGCGATCCCGTTTTGATGCTCGTCCCCGTGGACGAGGTCGCTCAATTGACCGATGAAGACATGGAGCGGCTGCGAGCGAAGTTGGGGCTGGATCGCCCAATATACGTACAATACGCCGATTGGCTCCTTCAGGTCCTGCAGGGCGACCTGGGGCGCTCGATTCACCAGCGCCGCCCGGTTGTCGATTTGCTGGCGGCGCGCTTTCCGGTCACGCTGGAGCTGGCGCTATTAAGCGTCTTGCTAGCCTCGGTTCTTGCTATTCCCATCGGCATTTACACAGCGGTTCGTCCGGGCGGCATCGGCGACTTTATCGGCAATATCGTGGCTTTGATGGGTGTTTCGGCGCCGAACTTTTGGGTCGCCTTGATACTCATCGTCGTCTTTGCGGTGCAGTTGAAATGGCTGCCGGCCGGCGGATTTGTCCGCATCAGCGAGGATCCAACCAGGCATGTCGAACGCATGATTCTGCCGGTCATCACGCTGAGCACAGCGCTGATGGCGGTCACCATGCGCTTGACCCGCTCGAGCATGCTGGAAGTATTAAATGAAGATTATGTGCGTACCGCCCGCAGCAAAGGGCTGGGGCAGCGTCGGATCGTCTTTGTGCATGCCTTGAAAAACGCGCTGATACCGGTTGTCACAACCGTTGGCTTGCAGATTGGGCGCATCCTGGGCGGCACGATCGTGATTGAGCTCATCTTTTCTTTCCCGGGCATGGGCAAGCTGTTGTTGGATGCCATATTCGCCCGCGATTTTCCAGTCGTTCAAGGATCAGTTTTGTTGATAACACTAGCCTTTATGGGCATCAATCTGCTGGTCGATTTAACCTACGCCTTTATCGATCCACGTATCCGCTATGCTTCGTGAGAGCGCTGTGGATAGCCTGCGCGACAAGCAATCCATTGCGGATTCCGCGACCTACGCGATGACCGGCGAAGCGACGGTAAGCGCTTTCCTTTTGTTTGCCAGGCGCTTCTTTGCGCGTCCCCTACCGCGCTTTGCCTTTGTCCTTCTCATACTCGTCATTCTGGGCGCCTTGTTCGCCCCGATAATCAGCCCTTATGACCCAATCAAGCCGGATTTCTCGGCCGCGCGCCAAGCGCCCAGCGCCGCTCATCTATTGGGTACGGATGATATCGGGCGCGACGTTTTGTCGCGCATCCTTTACGGCGCTCGCGTCTCGTTGCTGGCCGCCCTGATTCCTTTATCGATTTCGATTAGCGTCGGCATCCCGCTGGGCTTGATTTCCGGCTTGCTCAAGGGCTGGACCGACGACCTTATCATGCGCCTTTTGGACGCGCTGCTGGCTTTCCCGCGCATCATTCTCATCATCGCCATCGCCGGCATTTTGGGTCCCAGCCTGCTAAACGCGCTTGTCGCCATCGGCGTCGTTGGCATAGCGCCGCTGGCGCGCTTGACGCGGGGCTTGACCCTTTCCGCCAGCGAAGAAGACTATGTGCTGGCCGCCCGCGCGCTGGGATCGTCCAATTGGCGCATCATGCTGTCTCACATCTTGCCCAATATCACCGCCGCGATTATCGTGACCATCTCGCTGGATATCGGCGGCATAATCTTGGCGGAAGCCACCTTGAGTTTTCTGGGTCTGGGCATTCAGCCGCCCAATCCCAGCTGGGGCAGCATGGTTGCCGTCGGCAATCGCTACATTCAGACAGCGCCTTGGATTTCTCTGGCGCCGGGCACAGCTATATTTCTCACCGTCATGAGCATCAATTTGCTCGGCGATGGTTTGCGCGACGCGCTGGATCCTTATTTGCGCAATCGATGATTCTTGCCCTGCCAGGTCTAACTTTCGCCCAAGCCCTGAATTTGACGGCATTTTTTGACAAGCAAGGGCGGCAACAGTACAATTTCGGGAAATCCAATCCGCATTGCTGACAATCAATGATCAAGGGGCAACTATGGCAAAAGCCGTCTATGGCACTGACGCGCTGCTATCACTGAAAGAAGAATTGATCGCCGGCGCGGCGCAGGTGGCGAGCATCGGGCTCGTGCCGCTTACGCAAGGCAACCTCAGCCTGCGCGATCCGCAGAGCGGGAACATCCTCATCACCCCGCACGACTACCCTTATGACCAACTGACAGTTGACGATGTGCTTGTCCTCAACTTGGCCGGCGATGTGATCGAGGGATTCCGCGAGCCATCGCATGAATCGCCGGTGCATCTGGCGGTCTACGAGCGGCGGCGCGATGCGCTAGCTATCGTGCATGCCGAGCCTGTCTATACCAACGTCTTCGGCGTCTTGCACATGCCGATCGCGCCCCTGCACGTCAACACGCTGATTGATGTCGGCGGCGAGGTGCCGGTCATGCCCTTCGCGCCCAGCGGCTCGCGCCAGTTCGGTTACGACATGTTGGAAGTCATGGGCGACAAACGGGCGGTGGTCTGGGCGAATCACGGCATGCTGGCTGTGGGGGATTCCCTGAGCAAAGCGATCCATTGCACGGTCATGGTCGAGCTGGCGGCGCAGCTTTATCACATGGCGCTGCAGCACGGTCAGCCACATCTGATACCGCCGGAGTTCAGCGACAGGCTGCTTGGCTAGCCTAGCTGGATGGAGTATTTTGCAATCGGAAAGGAGGACGATGGACGAAACATCCGCAATACACCGCTATTGAAAATGCAAGAGACACTTGATAAGGAGAAATGAAATGTACAAGAAATTCATGCTTGCCCTGATGCTCCTGCTCATTTTGGCAGTGAGCTTGCCAGCGCTCGCCCAAGACGATGTCGTGGTGCGCTTCCGCTCCTGGAGCCCGGTCATCGCCACCACGGAAGCGATGATCGAAGCCTTCAATGCCGAAAATCCGGACATCACTATCGAGCCCAACATTACGAATTACACCGAATATATTGTTGATTTGCAGACGATGGCGGCCGGTGGCAACCTGCCCGATTTGATCGGCTTGGAACCGGGCGCCTTGACGCAGCAGTACCGCGACCATCTGATGCCGCTGCAAGATTGCGCCGTCGCCACCTGGGGCGAAGATTGGGAAGATCAATTCTTCCCGGTCGGTATCGAGCAGGCGCGCCTGGGCAACCCGGAAGGCGACGACAATATCTATGGTTTGCCCGTGTTGGTGCAGACGATCAATATGTGGTACACGGTGCCGATCTTTGAAGAAGCCGGCGTCGAGCCGCCGAGCAGCTACGACGAGCTCTTGGAATTGGCGGAAATGTTCAACGCGCAGGGCATCGCCCCGGTCATGATCGGCGCGGGCGACGGCTGGATCCGCCGCGATGTCTATATGCAGTTGATCCACAACGTGGCGCCGGGCTTGATCTATGAAGCCGAAGACGGCATGGCCAGCTTCGCCGATGAGCCTTTTGTCGAGGCGATGACCTGGTGGAAGCGTTTGTTCGACGATGGCATCTTCCAGATGGGCGCCTTGGGCATGTCGCACTATCCGGCCGCGGTCGAGCAGATTCAAGGCGGGCGCGCGGCCATGTTCCCGATGGGCGCCTGGTGGCAGCAGCAAGCAGCCAACCCCAATCCGCCGCCGCTGGACCAGAACCTGGCTGGTTACGCGCCTTTCAAGTTCCCCGATGTCACCGGGATGGGCGCGCCGGAAGATCTGCTGGGCGGCATTGACGTCATGCTGGGCGTGACGCGGGATTCAGCCAATCCGGACGCGGCTTGCAAGGTGATCACGGATTTCATAAGCGGGGCTGGGGCGCAGGCGCTGATCAACACCTACAACGACCTGCCAGCCTACATCGGCTTGCGGCCCGAGTCCTTCGGGTCGGAAAATCAAGAAGCGGTCTGGGACCTGTTCACCGAAGATTGGCTGGCATCTGTGCAGTACGCCCGCCAGCTGAAAAGCCCTGATGTCAAGCAAGCGCTGGAAGACGCGCTGGCAGGCGTGGCCGCGGGCGAAATGACGCCGGCCGAAGGCATGCAGATGGTGCAAGACGCCAATAGCATGTAGCGGCCAACCCCTCCCATATTGCATACCGTAGGGGCGACCTGATAGACTCTGTTGAGAAACAGCCTCCATCACCCGCCCCCTTGCCCAAAAATGAGGCAATTGGAGTCTTATGACCTGTAGTAAGCCGTTAAGCCCCTCTCCCTTTATGGGGGAGGGGTTTGGGGTGGGGGTAAATTGAGTATTTCAACAGAGTCTGATAGGTCGCCCCTACATAGCAATCTTCAGATTTGGGATTTAAGATGTCTCGCCGTTGGCTGATTGACAATCAAGGTCTGTTTTTCATGGTGCCGGCCATGATCTTGTTTGCGGTCTTTGTGCTGTATCCCATTTTCTATATCTTCGACGCCAGCATGTACGATTGGGATGGCGTCAACGACGGGATTTTCGTCGGTTTGCGCAACTATGTCGAGATGTTCACGGACGACCGCTCCTTCGCTTTGGCGATTCGCAACTCGGTCTATTGGACATTCCTGACGATTTTCCCGCAGATGTTCCTGGGCTTCACCCTGGCCGGCATCTTGACCTCGGGCATCCCGTTTCAGAATATCTTTCGCATCATTTTTTTCATGCCGGCCATCATTTCGCCGGTCGTGCTGGGCATTATCTGGCAGCGCATATACGCGCCTTTTGGCGGCTTGCTGGCTGACATCGGCTTCGAGACTGGCGCGCGCTTTCTGGTCCAGCCCTATTTGTCCGATCCCAAAATCGCCATTTTTTCCACAATTTTTGTCAACGTATGGCAATGGACCGGCTTTTCCATGCTGATGTATGTGGCGGGTTTGCAAGGCTTGCCCGAAGAAGCGCTCAGCGCCGCCGAAGTCGATGGCGCCAGCCTGCGCCAGCGCGTTCAATACATCATTTTTCCCATGCTGCGCCACGTCCACCTGACCTTGATTTTGCTGGGTGTCATCGGCACCTTGCAGACCTTCGCCCTGGTTTATATGTTGACCAAGGGCGGACCCAACCACGCCACGGAAATGCTGCCCACCTATATTTTCTTGAAGGCTTTCCCGCTGCAGAGCATGGGTTATGCCTCGGCTGTGGCTGTCGTGCTGCTGGTGATTGCCCTGAGCGCCAGCATCTTCCAGGTGCGCGTGCTGGGTTCGCGCTTTACAATCGGAAATTAGATGTGAACTAGATGTAAATTAGATGTGAATTAGATGGAAGCTAGATGAATATTAGAGTCGCAGTAACGAGCTGATGAAAACCAAGAATCCACGATCCCCGCGCGCTTTGGTCAGGGCTTTGGCATTCGCTTTTGTTTCTGTCCTGGCGCTGGTTTGGCTGGTGCCCATCATCATGATGCTGGTGGTCTCTTTCATGCCGCCCGATCAGCGCGCGCCTCGCTTCGGCGGCATGCTCATCAGCGGCGTCAGCTTGCAGAACTATGTCACCGTCTTTGCCGATGCGGAGATTGTGCGGCATTTTGTCAACAGCATGGCGATAACCGTTCCGTCGGTGATTCTGGTGGCGGCTATCAGTTCGCTGGCGGCTTTCGCGCTGGCGCGCTTGAAGTTCTTCGCGCGCGATATTTGGTTCTACTTGCTTATCATGACCTTGATGCTGCCGATCCCGACGCTTGTCGTGCCGATCTTTCAAATCAACAAGGCTTTGGGACTCAATGACACTTATCTGGGGCTTATCTTGCCCTATACGGCATTGGGCGTGCCCTTCGCCATCGTCATTTTACGCAGCTTCTTCGCCGGTTTTCTGAAAGAAATCGAAGAAGCGGCGATACTCGACGGCTGCACACCCTTCGGCGTCTATTGGCGCATCATGATGCCGGTGAGCTGGCCCGCCATCGCCGTGGTGATCATCTGGCAGTTCATGACATCCTGGAACGAGTTCATCTTGGCGCTGGTGACCATGAATAGCAACCAGGTCAAGCCCTTGACGCTGGTGCCGCTGGTCTATAGCGGGCAATTCATGATGCGGCCCGGTCCGATGTTCGCCATCCTCACGCTGATTACGCTGCCGGTCATCGTGGTTTATTATCTGATGCAGCGCTTTATGGTTTCCGGTTTGACATCTGGCGCCGTCCGGGGATAGGGGAAGATATGAGTTTGATGGGCATTGATGTCGGCACGACCGGCTGCAAGGTTGTCGCCTTTGACGAAGCGGGCGCGGTTTTGGCGCAAGCCGGGCGGGAATATCCGCTGCTTAACCCGCAGCCGGGCTGGTACGAGCTTGATCCCAATCAAGTCTGGTCCTTCGTCTGCCAGTGCCTGCGCCAGGTTAATGCCGAGCTGCGGGATGATCCGGTGACGGCTTTGGCGATCACGTCCCAAGGCGAGGCGATGATACCGCTCAGCCCCGATGGCGAAGTGCTGGCGAACAGCCCGGTCAGCTCCGACCGGCGCAATGCAAAACAAACAGCGGAGATGCAAGCGGCGCTGGGTACAGAGCGCATTTTCGAGCTCACCGGGCAGCCGATGAGCACGATTTATACGCTGCCGAAACTGTTGTGGTGGCGGGACCATGCGCCGGAAATCATTGAAGGCGCCTGGAAATTCCTCTGCTATGTCGACTTTGTCGCCTATAAGCTGGGCGTCGAGCCGGTCATTGATTACAGCATGGCGGCGCGCACCTTGGCTTTTGATGTCAACCGGCTGGCTTGGTCGGAGGAGCTGCTGGCCGCCGGCGGGGTCCGCCGCGAGCAAATGGCGCAGGCGCTGCCGAGCGGCGAAATCATCGGCGAGATACCGGCTCGGCTGGCCGCCGATCTGGGATTCACGGGCGCGGTCACGGTCGTCACGGGCGGGCACGATCAGCCGGCCGGGGCCCTGGGCGCTGGCGTGCTGCAGCCGGGCACAGCCATGTATTCAATCGGCACGACCGAAGCGCTGGTGGCAGTAACAGAAAAACCGCGCGGTCAAATGCTGGACTACAACGTGTCCTGCTATCCCCATGCGGCGCCAGGTTATTTCATCGCGCTCAGCGGCAACCAGACGGGCGGGCGCTTGCTGCGCTGGTATCGCGACGAGCTCGGGGCGGCTGAACGCGCCAGCGCCGCAGAGACAGGGCGCGATGTCTATGATGTCATCGTCGAGCAGATTGACGACAGCCCGGGCGACATGCTCCTGCTGCCCTACTTCGTCGGCAGCGGCGCGCTGTACAACGATCCGTCGGCGACGGGCGCGCTGCTTGGCTTGAGCTTCGATAGCAAGCGCAAGGACATCGTGCGCGCCATCCTCGAGGGCTTGACCTACGAGCAGGCGCTCTGCATCCGCGGTTTGAACGAAATCGGCGTCGCCATCAAGCGCCTAACGGCGGTCGGCGGCGGCGCGCGCTCCCAACGCTGGATGCAGATGAAGTCCGATATCACGGATCTGCCGGTCTCAATCATTCACACATCGGAAGCAGCCAGCCTGGGCGTGGCGATGCTGGCGGGCTGCGCAACCGGTGTCTACAGCAGCCTGGAAGAAGCGGCTGCGCAGTTAATCAAAGTGCGCAAGACCTTCTATCCGCGCCCCGAGCGCGCGCGGCGCTATCAAGTTCAGCTGACAATTTTCAAGGAGCTGTATCAGGCTTTGCAGCCCATCTACGCGGCGATGGCGCAAGAGGGAAAAACCAAGTAAGTAACGATAATTCACCACAGAGGCTCAGAAGTAGATCCAACAAAGAAATGCAAATCCATTTTATATATGGATTGTTAGGGGCGACAGACCTCCTAGTGGGTGTCTACGCGCAGTACCATGTCGCCCGAAATCTATACACATCAAATTGGGCGACCTGATAGGTCGCCCCTACACAGCCCCTGTATAATTTACATTATTTTCTTTGAACTACTTCTGTGGCAAATCTGCTGCAAAGACTTGAAATAAGACAATGTCCTCATTTTCACCATTTCCTGATATTGAATTGAGTTTTGCTTTGTCATGCATTCATGTTATAATGCGCCAATCGTTCATTCATGAGTTCAAGAGGCGGGAATATGATATTGCGGAGAGTTGTGCTGCTACTATGCGTCCTTTTGCTGGCAACGCCGGTGATGGCTCAAAGGCTGCCTGCGCCCAAGATCGGCGCCATCGTGATCTACGAAATTGAACGATGGGAAGGGATTCATGGATGGTGCATCGTAGTTATCTGGGAACGGATGCCTAAAGCGGAACGTGGTGCATCCGGATACAAAGTAGCAGAGCGCTACGCTGTTCGGCAGTGGAAAAACGGCAATAAGAATAAAGCGCCCAAGTTGTCGCATCGAAAATTTTACAACCAATATGGTCCAATCCATTCTGAATGGGCAAGCGTCCGTATCCTTAACTCGAACGCTGAGCCATATTGGAATGACGAGCTCTTTTCTGTTCAACTTTGCGGATACGATGAGGAACAAGAGATAAAATTACGCGTGCGCGCGATCGACAAAAACGGGAAATACGGCAAAATGTCAAAAGTGCGCAGATTCAAGCTGCCCAAGTTTGGCTACTTGGGTAATCCAAAGTTGGAAGGCGACGTGATGACTCTTAGCCAGTACGGTCTTGTCTATGGAGATCCAGACTATTACTATCGTAGTCGGTCAGGTGTATAGTCGTCCGCGAATTTAGCCATATAGCGCCTGCGGTCCATTGAAGCTGAATCGAACGTGATCCGGGCTGGGGAATGGTGAATGTTGAGGATATAGCACAACAAACTGTAGTGGTCCTACGAAACTGGACAGGAAATCGCAGAATTTTTGGAGGGACATTTGTTCCATGCCGCCTCGTGTTCTGCCGGCGTTCGGTAGCCTATGCCGCTGTGAACGCGCTGTGTATTGTAGACCACCTCGATGAAGTGCCCAAGCTGCTCGCGCGCTTCTTCCATGCTCTGGTATTCGCTCAGGTACACTTCCTCCTCCTTGATCGTGCGGATCAGCCGCTCGGCATAGCCGTTTTCGCTCGGCTCGCCGGCGGCTGACATGCTGATCTGCGTTCCGGCATCGCGCAACAGCTTGACATAGTCAGTGGCGGCGTATTGCGACCCTTGGTCGGAGTGATGAATCTCCGGCGCCGGATGACCTTCTAGCGCTTGGCGTAAGGCTGCCAGCGTCAAGCTCTTATCCGAAGACCAACTCAGATGCCAGCCCCGTACCGCGCGCGTGTACACATCCATCACGACGGCGAGGTAGATGAAGTCCGAGCGCAGACGCAGGTAGCTGATGTCGGCAACCCAAATCTGGTTCGGACGCAGCGCCCGCGCGCCTTTGACCAGATTGGGATAGCGCCCATAACCGTGTCGACTATCCGTGCCGCTGCCCCGGCGTTGCTTCGGCTTCCTGGTCAAGTCCAGCTCCCGCATCAGCCGCCGCACAAGCGGCCGACCCACGTCCATCATATAAGGCTCACGCTTCAACTGCGCCGCTATCCGTCGGCTGCCATAAGTGGGATAGCGCCCGGCAACCTCCACTATCGCTGTACGCAGGCTTTGACAGTCGCGCGGCTTGGCTTGATGATAATAGCTGCTGCGGGGCAGCTCGAGTACGGCGCAGCTTGCCGACACCGGAAAGTCTTGGCTGAGCATCTGCGCTAGCTTTCGCTTTCGGGCGGTAGAGATTGCACATAGTGAGAGGCTTTTTTTGCAATTTCCAATTGCATGGTCAGCTTTCCCACTAGCCGCTCTAATTCAGCCATCTTGTCCGCGCGGCGCTTCTGCTCTGCTGGCTGACCGTAGGCGAAAGCCTGCTTCGCGCCTTCGAGAAACTGGTCTTTCCAGCGGTAAAGCAGACTGTCCTTGATCTGATACTCACGACTGGCTTGGGCCAGAGATTTCTCGCCGCGAAGGATTTCCAGCACAATCCTGACCTTGGTTTCCGGCGAGTGCTTCCGATATTTCCCCATGAGCGTGTCCCTTTCACTGTTACTCTAGAATACTCTCTTTTCTAGGTGCCCAGTTTTTCAAGACCACTACAATTGGTCGCCCCTACAGATTTCGAAATTTGTGGGGGAAATAGTCGATGTTGCGCAATTTCATTTTGTTGCGATTGCCATGAAAATATCCCGACGCTTTTGACGAGCGCGCCGTCTATGTGTTAAGTTACAGGCTAGGCTTGCAGAAGGAATTCCGATGAACCTGATATTGAGCCTGGCAGAATATGCCGAGCCGCTCTTGAATTCACCCTACATCCTGCGTACGCGCCGCAATCACGGCTTGGAGCATGCCACGATCCACATTTTGAGCCGCAGCAACTACAGGCTGTCCGGGCGCAGCAGCGATCACGGCTTCATCATCTACGGCAATGTGCCTACCGAAGCCGTCGAGAAGGCCGTGAAAGAGGCGCTGCAGCGCATGGGGGCGGGCGAGCGCAAACTGGCTGTGCATCCCAATTGCGGTACCAATTTGGTGACGGCTGGCTTCGCGGCGACAGCGCTTGCCTGGCTCGGTTTCGCGGGTGGCGGCTGGCGGCGCGGCTGGCAGCGCTTCCCGACGATGATGATGATCATGATGGCGGTCTTGCTCTTTTCGGAGCCGCTGGGCATGAGCCTGCAACGGCATATCACCACGGAAGGCGACCCGGGCGATCTGCGCCTGCTCAGCGTCGAGCGCGAGACATTGAAGCTGCCTTTTGGCGGACGGCAATTGACGGTCCATCGCGTGTTGACGCGGCAGAGCTAAGCGGACCATGAGCGAGACGCCGCGATTCTATATCTTCCACGGGGACGACAGCATCAGCCGGCAGGGCGCGCTGGCGAAAATGCGCGCCGCCATGGGCGAAGACGCCGCGCTCAACACCAGTGAATTTGACGGCAGCAAGACGCCCGTGCCCGAGGTCTTGTCGGCGGCGAGATCCTTGCCCTTCCTAGCGGACAAGCGACTGGTGATCGCCCGGGGCTTGATCAGCCACATCACGCGCAAAGGCGCCGGGGAAGAGGACAAGCGGGCGAGAAAGCGCTTGATTGAAGAATTGCCCAATCTGCCCGAATTCGCGCGGCTGGTCTTGGTCGAGGACGCATTGCTCTCGGAAAAGAACGCGGTGCTGAAAGCCGCCAGGAAATCGGCAAGCGGCTACATTGGGACCTTTGAAGCGCCGAAAGACCCGACTGCTTGGATAATCAAGCGCGCCCGGACAGAATATGAGGCTGAGATAAGCCCGCGGGGGGCCCAAGCCATCGCATCGGTCGTCAACAAGGACCTGCTGCGCGCCGATAGCGAGCTGCACAAGCTGGTTTGCTATGTTGATGGCGAGCGCGGCATCAGCGAGCAGGATGTCGCGCTGCTGACGCCCTATGTGCCGGAAGCCAGTATCTTCGAGTTGGTGGATGCCTTGGCCAGCGGCGATGGCGAGCGCGCCATTCAGTTGGTCCACCAAACGCTGCGCGACAAGCCCAAAGACCCTGGTTTCGGCATGTATGGCATGATCGTGCGGCAATTCCGCTTGCTGCTTATGACGAAGGACCATCTGGACGCTGGCGGCTCCTCGCAGAATCAGGCCATCGCCCGCGCCATCGGCGCGCATCCTTATGCCGCGGGCAAGATGGCGACGCAATCAAGAGCCTTCACTTTAGAGCAATTGGAAAGGATACTGAAGCACTTGCAGCGCATTGATCAAGATATGAAGACGGGCAGAATTGACGTGCGGCTGGCGCTGGACCTGCTCGTTTCCAGCCTGGCGCGCCAATAAGCGTCGGATGGCTTAAACCTAAGCCAAGAGGACGAACTGACATGGCGGGTGAAAAAACAGCGCAGCGCGTGATTTCAAATGACAAAGAGGATAGGGACGACATGATGGACAGCACAGCGAGTGATGTTGCGGAAACGAGCCTGGCGCAGGTCGACGTCAATGACCTGGTGGCTGATCTGGTGGGTTGGCGGGAAACCTTGGCGGACATGCTGGAGCAGTTGCCGGGCGAGGCTTTCGAGCGCCTGTTCCTGCGTTTGCTGGGCGAAGATGGCATGGGCGAGATTGAACTGACCGGCGCCAATGATGTGATTGAAGGCATGGGCACGATCGGCGGGGGCGGCTTCTTTTCCTTCCGCGTCTACTTCAAGTGCGTGCGCGGCGGGGGCCGCGTCAGTTCGGGCGCGATTGACGACTTCCGCCGCGAGGTCATGGTGGGCAGAGCCGACCGCGGCTTGCTCATCACGACGGGCAAGTTCACGCAGGAAGCGGAATTAAAAGCTGGCAGCGACCGCTCGCCGGAGATTCGGCTGATTGATGGCGATGAGTTCATCGACAAGTTGAAGGAGCTGAACTTGGGTCTGCGCACGGAGCAGGTGGTGGTCGAGCGGGTTGTGATTGACGAGGCTTGGTTCGGGAGTGTGTAAAGGTTCGTATGAAAAAGATACCGTTTCACGATCTGCTCAATGCCACCCTGCAGGCGCTTCATGACTTAGGCGACTCGGGAAGAAACCAAGAGATTCACGACAAAGCCGTAGAAATCCTGACGCTATCTGAGGAAGAGATTGCCAAGCCGCTAAAGCCTGATCAGAGTGAACCTACTGAAGTATCTTACAATCTTGGATGGGCAAGAAGTTATCTCAAACGTTACGGACTGTTGCAGAATTCGAGTAGAGGGGTCTGGGCTTTAACGGCCACGGGCAAGAATACTCGTGCGGTTGATGGCAATGAAGTCGAGCGAGTAGTTAATGAACAGTTAAAGCAAGAAAAGAAATCCAAGAGGGCAATCGTCGCTTCTGATTTGGAAAATACAGACGAGAACTTACAGGAATTTGAAGATCCCGATCTTGAGGGCGAATGGCGTGACGAACTTTCCGCTTCGCTTTCGAAGATGCATCCATCCGCATTTGAACGACTTTGCCAAAGAATTCTGCGCGAAAGTGGATTCACTCAAGTTGAGGTTACAGGTCGCGGCGGAGACGGCGGCATTGATGGCGTCGGCGTTCTGCGGCTGGGCGGGTTCTTGTCGATTCGCGTGCTTTTCCAGTGCAAACGTTACAAAGGTTCGATTGGCGCTGGCATTGTGCGCGACTTCCGCGGGGCTATGGTTGGCAGAACTGACAAAGGGCTAATTGTCACTACTGGCAGCTTCACGCCTGCTGCGCAGCGTGAAGCCACCCGCGATGGCGCGCCAGAAATTGATCTGGTCGATGGCGAGCAACTGATTGACAAGCTGAAAGAACTATCGCTCGGCGTGGAGACAGAAGAAGTTGTGGTCGAGCGCGTCACAGTGAACCCCGACTTCTTCAACAGCATTTAGCCCCTTACTTCAACTTCCAGGGCAAGCCAGCCACCAAGAGCAGCACCTCATCGGCGCGCGCGGCGACGCGCTGATTGGCGCGCCCTAGCATGTCCCGAAACAGGACTCCCAGCCGGCTCGGCGGGACGACGCCCATGCCCACCTCGTTGCTGACCACCAGCCAGGTGGCGTCCGAGCGCTCATACACGTCGAGCAAAGCCTCAATCTCGCGCAGGGTCGCCTTGTCCGCCCCCTGCTGACTGGTCTTTTGCGGCAGGTCCAGCAGCAAATTGCTCGTCAGCAAGGTGAGGCAATCGAGCAACAAGGTATCGTGCGGAAGCGGGCAATCGGCGATGCGCTGCGGGACTTGGCGCGGCGCTTCCAGGGTATGCCAGCCTGCCGGGCGCTGCGCCCGGTGCGCGGCGATGCGCGCGGCCATATCGCCGTCGGTGGCTTCGGCTGTCGCGACGAAGAGAACCTGGTTGCCATAGGTCCGCGCCCATTGTTCGGCGTAGTGGCTTTTGCCGCCCCGCGCCCCGCCCAGCAGAAAGATCAGCTTCTTAGACATGAATAATCCCGATTCCCAAAAGGCAGGCTAGTTCGGTCAGTTCGCAGATCGCGCCATAGACATCGCCGGTGATGCCGCCGCCCAGGCGCTTCCCCGCCCAGCGCCCGACAGCCAAGGCAATCAGCAGGGTCAATATGCACAAAATGAAGAGGCCATAATGGGCGACGACGATGGCGACGATGGCTGAGCTGAGCAACAGTTGCCGCGCTCCCAGACCTTCGCGGAAGGCAAAGCCCATGCCCGTTTCCCGGGCATAAGGGAAGTGATAAGCGGCGATGACCATCGCCCAGCGGCCGAAGAGCGGCGGCAGAATCAATAAGGCGGGATTGATGACGCCTATCGCCAGCCATTTACACAGGATCAGCAAGACCAAGCCCAGTGTCGCCCAAGTTCCCAAACGCGGATCTCGCATGATGGCGAGTCGCCGCGCCGCTTCGCCGTGGCCGAGTAAACCGGCACAGCTGTCGGCGAAGCCATCCAGGTGCAAGCCGCCAGTGAGGACAACCCAGCAGACCAGGATCAGAGCAGCCGTCAGTTCGCGATCAAAGGGCGAAATCGCTGAAATAGCCAGCAGGCATGCGCCAATGAACAAGCCGACCAAAGGAAACCAGGCGAAAGATTTGCCCGCGGCGCGGCCGGAAGGCGAGCCTACTGGCAGAATGGTGAGAAAAGTAAAGGCGCTGCGTATTTCGTCAATCATCGCGTTAGGTTCGTCAGCGACCGCAACCTTCCAATCAAGGTCGGGCAAGCGAGGACAATTCAAGAGAGGCAGTTTATAGCATGATGGCGAGAATGCTAGCCGTATCATCTGGACAAGGCAGGGCAGACAAATCGGATATCCGATTGGAATTTGCTACACTTTTCTGCGAGACAGCCTAGCGGGAGCGTTTCATTATGCCTGTGGTCATTTCCTTTTTGCGCGGCATCAATGTCGGCGGACACAAGAAAATCAAGATGGCGGACTTGCGCGGGCTGTATGCCGCCTTGGGCCTATCCGACGCGCGCACGATCCTGCAAAGCGGCAACGCGATTTTCAGAACTGAGGAGACTGATCACGCCCTCTTGCAAGCGAAGATTGAAGCTGGCATTCGCGCTCAGTTCGGCTTTGACGCGCGGGTGATATTGCGCGGCACGGCGCAGTTCAGATCAATCTTTGACCGCCATCCTTTCAGCGAGGAGCAGCAGAACCAAGCGAGAAAGATTGCGGTGGTCTTCCTGAGCGGCTGCCCAAGCCCTGGTGACGTCGACAAGTTGCGCGCGAAGAACCCGGGGCGGGAATTCATCCATTCTGACGGCAGCGAGTTATTTGTCTTTTACACCGACGGTCAAGCCCGATCCAAACTGGACAATAAACGGATCGAAAAGGCGCTGAGCCTGCAATCCAGCGCCCGCAACTGGAACACTTGTCACAGGCTGCTGAAACTCTTGGACGAATACGACGCTTAAGCAAGCCGCGCCACGTAGCCTTGGGCATTTTCCCGCAGTCGCTTCCAATCTCGGTCGGCGACGGCATCGTTGTTGATGAGAGACGAACCGATGCCCACTGCGAACGCGCCCTGATCGAGGAATTCACGCAGATTGTCGGCATTGACGCCGCCGGTCGGCATCAGGCGCAAGTGGGGCAGAGGCGCTTTGAGGTCCTTGATATAGCGCCGTCCAAGGTGATTGGCTGGGAATACCTTGACCACGCTGGCGCCCCATTCCCAGGCTTGCTGGATTTCAGTCGGCGTGAAGGCGCCGGGCATGGCCGGGAGCTCGCGTTCCGCGCAGGCTGTGATGAGCTCGCGCTTGCTAACCGGTGATACCACAAATTGCGCGCCGGCGTCGGCGACCGCGCGCACCTGGTCAAGCCTGATGACAGAACCAGCGCCGATGGCGACTGTCGCGTCGGCGGACTTGCGGATGGCGGCGATGGTCGAGAGCGCGTCCGGGTTGGTCAAGGTGAACTCGATGGCGCGTATGCCGCCCTCGACCAGCGCATCGGTGATATGCCGCGCTGTCGAGAGATCATCCAGGCGGACGATGGCGACGATTTTGTTTTGAGCGATGATATCGAGCGCGATCATTTGTTCATTCTTCTCGTGAGTTCGTATGTAAGATTATAGTGGAAATGTCTTGAGTAGAGGAGTCTGCTATTACATTTTATATCTGGTCGGCTCATTCTGTTGGATTGCAGAACTTTATTTCATTATTTATACTCAAGACAGACCTAGCAATTCGGAGCGGCTTACATGGATAAAGAGAAAATCATCAATCTAGCGAAACTCATTGATGGCCTTCCTGGAGTTTCACCAAGACGCGGCAGCGAGTATTATGAGGCAACTTTAGTATGTCTGACAGAGCAAAATCATATACCGGGTGTCAATTGCGACGTCAACAGTATGGATGAAACACTATCAATACTTAGGCTTCATTGGTCAGAGCAAGTAACCGAACAGATGCGGAACAGTTGGAATGATCGCGACGAAGCGACTGAATCGGGCGCAGTCGGAATCGCGATTCTTGTGATATTGGAGTTGACAGAATACACTATAGTCAGGCGTTCAAAGAAAGGAACAGGCGTCGATTATTGGTTGGGATTTAAGGGCGAAAGCATGGATCTAGGCGAAAATGTTCTAAAAGACAGTGCGCGATTGGAAGTCTCGGGAATCAGAATAGCGGAACGCGAAAGCATTATTAAAGCTCGCGTCATGCAAAAGATAGGGCAAACCAGCAAATCAGATTCTATGCAGATTCCAGCCTATGTAATCATAACTGAATTCAGCAGGCCGGTCCTGTACATGGTTAGGCGAGCAGTGGAATTATGAAAAGCAAAGGCGAGTTAATCTTGAATTTGCATGAGGAAGCGATGGAATACGCTGACAATGCTTATTTTGCTCGAAAAGACGGTGACCAGGAAGCATTTCTCAAGTATTCAAGAATTGCATTCGAAAAAGAAAAGCAAGCCGCTCTCTCGATTGAAAGCGAGGAGTCAGAGCCAACGCGCTCTGTTTTACATCGCAGCGCAGCCACGTTGGCCTATGATTGCTGTGAATTCCGCGATGCTGAAAAACTGATATTTCGCGCTCTCTCTGGGAATCCTCCAGAAGAAATCGCGGAAGAACTCCGTGAGCTATATGACAAAGTGAAGTTCGCGCGGCGCTTGAAAAAGGATTGTCCCTGATGGCATTGCTACTTCAGTTGGGCTTCGGACCAAGATCAGCCATACGCTAGCATCTCCGAATCCAATTCATCCAGCTACGATTCACCGGCGTCAACATCGCCTGCCGACGGATCGTAGTCCGGATGCATGGGCGTCCAGATGGGATAAAAATCCTCCCAGGGCGCCGTCTCGTTGGCTGGGCGCAGGGCGATGATCCGTCCGCCGGTCAAACTGATGTATATCCAGCCGTAGGAATTGACCGCGACCGCCAGCGGCTGCTGCGGATAAATCCCCCAGCCGAGTTCGCTCAGCGTGATGAACTGACGCCAGAAATAGCCCTCGCCGTCATAAGGAATGTAGGCTTGCCGGGTGCTTTCAATGCGGAAGGGCAAGAGCAGGGTCGCGCCCAGGAGCTGGTCGCGATCGTCAAAATTGAGCATCACCACTTTATAACCGACGAAGTCGATCTGCGTCGGGTCGCCACTGAGGACGACAATCAGCGTATCGGCGGTCCCGGTCATTGTGTCATAGGGATATGCCGCCAGTGACGTCGGCTGCGCGCCCACGCCGAAGAGAACAGTCGGCGGGACGCTTTTTGCGCAGTCAAATTGATCCGACGCCAAGTTGACGATGCCCGCCCCCAAGCAATAAGGGAAGCCGTACCATGCGCCCGTTTCCACGCGATTGACTTCGTCTACCGCCACGCGCGGGTAAGCGCGCGGCGCGCTGTCCAAGGTCCACAATTTGCCGCGATAAAACTCGACATCCGCCGGATGCCGAAAGCCGGTCGCGATGACCTGCCGGTCAGATCCGTCGAGGCTCATACTGAGGATCGCGCCGCGTTCCGGCTCGTCAAATTCGCAATTGTCACAGGGCGCGCCGACAGCGACATAGAGACGCTCGTCTTCGCCCAGGACCAATCCACCGACGGGGAAACCGGCGCCTGCCGGCAGATCGCTTACGATCGTGTCAACCGTTCCACTGGACCCGATGCGGTAGATCTTCGCGCCGCCCGATACATAGAGATCGCCTGCATGATAGGCCAAGCCATTGGGCATGTGCAGCCCTTCAGCGAAAGTTCTCATGCTATCCGGCAACTGATCGCCGTCGCTATCTTCGATGATCATGACTTGACCGGCGAATGGGCGCGTCGCGAAGAGCGCGCCATCGGGCGCGAGCTCCAATGCGGTGAAGGAGAATGGCTCGATGTCCGGCGCCTCAATCACGCTCTCTACGCACCAGCGCAGGTAATCGACGAAGAGCGCGCCAGTGATTACGCGCGGACGTTGCGAACACTTGCCAAGCTCTGGCTGCTGCGCTTGGACGGAACAAAAGAAATGCAAAAACGCTAGGGCTAGCGCGAGCGCCGCAGCAGCCGCTCGGCGGCAGCGAAAAAGAGTGCCGCGCTCACATGTTATGTCAAGCCCTCTTCTTGCATGAGCAAGATGGATTGTTAATAAAGAGGATCGTTTCAATAGCGCAGCGAAAGGCATGTCAAACCGCCATCCATCTTTCGGAACTCGCTCATGTCCAGGGCGACAACATCATCGTAATACTCCCGCGCCGCGGCGAGCGCTTGCGGGCAGCCAGCGGCGACAAAAAGCCGGTCATTGACGGGCATGACATCGGCTGCGAAGCCCTCTTCCGGCGGCAAGGCGATGACCCGAGCCCAGGACAGATCATATTCGGTTTTCAGGGCGGGATCACGAATTAACACATTTGGCGCCAGTTCGGTCAAGCCACTTTTGAGATGTAAGACACCGGTGAATGGCAGGGCGTCGACGCGGATATCGGGTTTTACCGTTCGCAGCGCCCGCCGCAGCGCGTCTATGCCGCTTTGATTGGTCCGTTCCGACAAGCCCACAAGCACCCGGTCGGCGCAAATCAAGACATCGCCGCCGTCTATACGCGCCTCGGGCGGCGGCGCGACAATGCGCAAATGCGCCAGATGCGGCTCCAGCGCTGCGCCTTCATTTTCTCGCGACGGCTCGCCGGAGCGGCAGCGGAAAGCCAGATCATGGAAGATCACGAAGGGGTCTTCTACAAAATGGCCGTCCGGGAAGCGATCATCGGCGGGCAAGACAGCGACGTCTAGTCCGCAGTCGCGCAGGGCTTGCACATAGGTCTCGAATTGGCGCAAAGCCAAGTCATAGTCCGGTGCGCCCAGATGCGCGGAGAGCGTCACGCCAGAGGCGAAATTCGCCGCCGGATAGCGCGCCAGCGCGCGTGTGAAGGGGGGAAGCAACTGCCGCATCGTCGCTATGATCTCGATCCTGGTATCTGAGTTTTGCCATCTTAACCTAAAATCGCGCCAGGATAAGTATTGATTCTTCGGCGCCCCAGGGCAATTGCTGAGAACTTATAGCGACTGACATGATGCGAAATTGGGTTGCTTATTTACCACCGAGGGCGCCGAGAACACCGAGAAAAGCAAGGAAATAAACCCAAACGTCCTATTTCAGGCGGCGGGTTTAGAGGAAAAGTCCTCGAAAGCCTCGAAACTTTGTTACGGTGGGCGATGCCGACGGGCTATGTCTACGCGCCATAGTAGTTCAAAGAAAATAATGCAAATTTTACAGGGGCGGTGTAGGGGCGACCAATCTGGTCGCCCGACGTTGCTGCGTTTTGATTTCGGGCGACATGGTACTGCGCGTAGACACCCACTAGGAGGTCTGTCGCCCCTACATTTAGACCCTTCGTCGAGTTTTGCATGACTAACTTGGAACTACTTTAAAGCGACCTGTGGTGAAAATCATTTGATGCAATTACACTGGTCTTGGTTCATCTTTCGTCGATTTGGCTATAGAATGAAGTGACGATTCAGCATTGCGGCAATCTGATGCTCAAGAACCCAAAATATGAACTGGATGTCGAGGAACACCGCGAGCAGTTGATTCCGCTGCTGAAGGTGATCTTGGAATCCCCAAAGCGCCTCACTTCGCGCGAGCATCAACAATTGATGCGGCGCTACCCCAAGCCGGCCGGCGAGGGATTTTACAGCCTCGCCAATTTGCTTGACGCCTGGCGCGCCTTTGCCGGGCAGGGGGACATCCCAGCCTATGACGAGTCGCTGCTGTACAAGCTGCGGCGCAAGCCCGTGCGTACCTTGTCCGGCGTGACGCCGGTGACGGTGCTGACCAAGCCCTTTCCCTGCCCGGGCACCTGCGTTTTCTGCCCCAACGACGTGCGCATGCCCAAGAGCTACCTCGCCGATGAACCGGGCGCGCAACGGGCGGAAAAGAACGCCTTCGACCCCTATCTACAGACCTATATGCGCTTGCAGACCTATCACAACCTGGGTCATTCGACCGACAAGATAGAAATCATTGTATTGGGCGGCACCTGGTCCTTTTATCCTGAAACCTATCAGATCTGGTTCGTCAAGCGCATATTTGACGCCATGCGCGACTTCGGCCAGGGCGCTGACGGCCGCGCGGAAGTCGTGGCGGCTTTGCGGCAAAGGTCGATGTTCCGCGGCGAACAAATCAGCAACGTGGTCATACAAGGCGCGGACATGGCGGCGTCTTACAATCAGGTTGTGCAAAACATCTACGCCGATGAGATGTATCGCTCTCGTGGATTGGTGGACGAGATCCTATCCGGGCGGCGCGCAAGATCACCCGTAGATGAATACGCGACCTGGAAAGAACTGGAGCGGGCGCAGCGCGAAAACGAGACCGCCCCCTGCCGTTCCGTCGGGCTTGTGATTGAGACGAGACCCGATCATATCAACGAAGACGAGGTGATCCGGATCCGGCGCTTGGGCTGCACCAAAGTGCAGATCGGTTTCCAGAGCTTGGACGATCGCGTTCTGGCAATGAACAAGCGCGGTCATGACGTCGCCGCCACCCGGCGGGCGGTCAAGCTGCTGCGCAAAGCCGGTTTCAAGATCCATGCCCATTGGATGCCGAATCTCTACGGTTCGTCGCCGGGCGCTGACCGCGCGGACTATGAAAAAATGTTTGCCGATGAGGATTTTCGACCGGATGAACTCAAGATATATCCCTGCTCGCTGATTGAAAGCGCCGAATTGATGCAGCGCTATCAAGCGGGAGATTGGCGCCCCTACAGTCATGACGAATTGCTCGAATTGCTGGTCGGATGTTTTGAGATGACGCCGGAATACTGTCGGCTGACGCGGGTCATCCGCGATATTCCGGGCACAGACATCGTCGATGGCAACAAGACAACTAATTTCCGCCAGTTGGTCGAGCGAGAACTGGCGCGCCGCGGCAGCGCGAGCAATGACATTCGCGCGCGGGAGATCCGCCGGGACCCCGTAACAGATGGCGACTTGCGCTTGCATATCCGCGAGTACCGCTCGAGCGTCGGCGACGAATTTTTCTTGCAGTACATCACCCAAGAACGAAAGATCGCCGCCTTCTTGCGCTTGTGCCTGCCCGCTGCCGATGAAGCGCCGCTGCTGGAAGAATTAACCGGCTGCGCCATGATACGCGAAGTGCATGTCTATGGCTTGTCTTTGGGAATCGGCAAGGCGATGAGCGGGCGGGCACAGCATCTGGGCTTGGGCAGCCGATTACTTGAGCAGGCGGCGCAAATCGCTGTGGACCGCGGCTATGCGCGCCTGGCTGTTATCTCCGCCATCGGCACGCGCGACTATTATCGCAAGCGCGGTTTCCAGGACGGCGCGCTTTATCAGATCCGCGATCTTTCCGGCGATTTTTCGCGTGATTTTTCCAGTGATTATCCCAATTGAACAAAGCAAAATCTGCTCAATCGGCTAGAATAAACTGATGACTTCGTGAAATTGATAATATTCTTGACTTGCAAATCTCGGCGAGCGTTTGGGATCGGACCACCAACATTCATGAAATACTTTGCGCGCGACAATTTGAAAAGTTTTATCTCAATCATCTTGATTCTCGCTGTGTATTTGTTTATATCCGCGCCAGTGATGAACGTATCTGTTAGGAAATCGCTGGATTTTAGCAACCACTACCGTCGTGCATTAGAGTTGCCTGCAGAAACAACGGACCGCGCCGTGGGCCATATCCTGTTTCATGCCGTGGTCAAAGCCTACCATCTACTGTTACCCATAGCTTCAAAGGAAGTTGTACTTTTCCTCAGCATTATGACATTTATGCTGCCGCTCCCGGTGATTATCTTTGCATTGCTGAAAAAAACCGCCAAAGGCTTGCTACCTGACGTAATCCTAGGCGCGTTGGCATTGGGATTAACCATTGCGGGTCCTATTACAATCTGGATTGACAATCCGTACATGATTGGTTATGTCAACTCCATCATTTATCACAATCCCACGCTGATCGCGCTTCGCTTATTTGTTGTCCCATTGTCGCTCTTGTCCATGCGGACTGTCACCAGGCGCAACTACTGCAATTTCAATCATCGATTCTTTCTGTTGCTGGCGGCTGCTTCAATCGTAATGCTAGCGACTTTGAGCAAGCCAAGCTACACGATTGCGCTTTTACCTGGGTTGGTACTATATGTGATTTGGCAACAATTGCGGGGGCGTCAGGTCGATTGGACATTCTTAATTTGGGGATTGTGTATCCCCGGCGGTATTGTGCTTGCGATAGAGTATGTTTATGTCTTCGGTTCTGGATTTCAACATGGCGGGACGATTATGTTCGGACCGCTAAAGTTCATGAATTCCTGGATACCAAATTGGCGCATACCGATCCAGCTTGTGCTTTCTATTGTCTTCCCGATCGGGGTTTATCTGCTCTATTTCGCCGAGGCACGCCGAAACCTTTACTTGAATATATCCTGGACAGTGTTTGGCATTGGGGCAATGTATTTATACCTGCTATATCAAGATGGAGTGGGCTTCAAATCGGGCAACTTTTTGTGGTCTACTTACAGCACTGTATTTGTGCTCATGTTCGCGTCGATTTCATTTCTGATCGATCAGTATGTTACAGAAAATGACCGCAGAGATATTAGTGCGTCACGACATGGCTTGCGATTTTCTGTTCGCGCTAGCATAGCCTTATTTTTGTTTGCGTGTCACGTTTTGTCTGGATTAGCCGTCTGTGTTCGATTTCTCAATTACCCCGAATAACGCGTTGTCAATCCTAGCCAGCGAGCAATTGAGCATTAAAACGTGCTACATTCCGCGGCATTTTGCGTGAAAGTACATAAAGACAAAAGCAGTTGAGAACGATCGACGTCATCCAGGGCAGCAGCAACCGCAATCAAAGCTTGCGCTTATTGATGTTGATGATAATCGCCGGCACCCTGCCATTTTACTGTTTGGGCATCATCATCATCGGCAGCGCGCCGGCGGAAAACGTAGTAGCGACAGCTTCACCGACCCAACTCAGCGACGCGACCTTCACGCCCCTGGGCAGTGACCAGGCGGCTTGGTCGAATGCGGCTGTCAGTCCGGTGCGCATTCCATCCATCACCCCGCTCAGCATTTTGCAGCCGACCCCGCGCCAATTCATCCCGCCGACGGCGGCGCCGACCGAGTCGCTTGCCGCGCAGACGCTTGTCATCGCCTCGCCGACAGTCGCCGAGGTCCCGCCGACCGCGCCCGCCGGTCCGGCCGATTCTGACGGCGACGGGCAGCCTGATAGCGCGGACGACTGTCCAGAAGAATATGGCTATGCGGACAATGACGGCTGCCCCTATCCCGATGACCCGGACCGAGACGGCATTCGCGCGGCTGCGGATCTCTGCCCGAAGGAGTTCGCGCCTGATAGTCCCAATGGCTGCCGCGATTTTGACGACGATGGTCTGGATACATCGCAAGACGATTGCCCCGAAACGGCTGGTCCTGTTTCCAACCGCGGCTGCCCCTTGGGCGATGCGACGTCAGGAGGCTAAACTGGTTATCCATGCTTGCAGCGAACCAACATGTTGATATATTCGCGCCAGCGGCAACATGCGGTATGATTAGCCCCACCGAGAATATGAAGCGAAGGACAGTCCAATGACGCTGCTTGAGAAAGCCAATGCCATGCAAGATCAGTTGGTCGCTTGGCGGCGCGAGCTCCACATGCACCCCGAGCTGGGCTTTGAAGAAATGCGAACATCGCGCCTGGTAGCGGATTCGCTGCGCGAGATGGGCATTGAGGTCGAAGTCGGCGTGGCCGAGACGGGCGTGGTGGCGCGCATCGGCGAGGGGACCCCGGCCGTTGGCATCCGCGCCGATATGGACGCTTTGCCGATCCAGGAAGCCAACGACGTGCCGTACAAATCGCAGAATCCCGGCTTGATGCACGCCTGCGGCCACGACGCGCATACCTCGATCTTGCTGGGCGTGGCGAAGGTGCTTAACGACCTGCCAGAACGTCCCACTGGCGAGATCCGCCTTCTGTTCCAGCCGAGCGAAGAGAAATGGCGCCAGGAAGACGGCCATAGCGGCGGCAGCCTCATGGTGGAAGAAAAGGCGCTGGCTGGCTTGGACGCGGTGATCGCTTGTCATGTCGCCAGCAACAGTCCAGTAGGCGAGGTTCACGTGACCGACGGCTTTGCCCTGGCCGCGCCCGATACTTTTG
The DNA here is from genome assembly GCA_963663445.2 of Aggregatilineales bacterium. GTDB lineage: Bacteria > Chloroflexota > Anaerolineae > Aggregatilineales > Phototrophicaceae > UBA6055. The sequence continues at coordinate 557,245 of CAXXTM010000002.1, forward strand.
ACGCGGTCATCTATGGCGAAGGCACGCATGGCGCTGCGCCTCACGACGGTTTGGATCCCATCTGGCTGGGCGCGCAGGTCGTGAACGCGCTGCAGGCGATCCGCTCCCGCCGCCGCAACCCTACCGAGCGTTCGGTGGTAACAATCGGCGCGATTCACGCTGGCGTGGCGCATAACGTGATTCCCAACGAAGTGGTCTTGCGCGGCACAATCCGCACTTTTGAGCAAGAAGCGCGCGAGGAGATTCATCGCTTGGTAGAAGAAGCCTTTGCTTTGGCGCGGCATTTTGGCGGCGATTATGAATTGAGCATCTCGACCGGTTATCCGGCGCTTTACAATGACCCGGCTGTCGCCGAATTGATGCGCGACGTTAGTAAGGACCTGCTGGGCGCTGATAAGTCGGGGCAGGGCGCGCCAATCATGGCGGGCGAGGATTTCGCCTATATGACACAGCAAGCGCCGGGCGCGATGATGCGCCTGGGCGCTAAGCTAGACGAGCTAAACCGCCCTCACCACAGCCCCATCTTCGACATCCACGAGGGCTGCTTGCCGGTCGGCGTCGGCGTATTGGCGGAAAGCGCCCTGCGCCTCTTGCGCCAGCATGGCAAATAGGCAGTCCAAGCCTGCGGCTGCCAAAAGCCTGGATCGCAGACCGAAATGACATCTCGCGCAATCTTTTCCTGGCTGCTGGCGCTGCTGGCAATGATCCCTCTGGGTCTTATCTCGCTGGCCGGTATCTTCAGCCGGATGAAAATCGATGACTTCTGCGTTGTCGGCGCGGCACAGCGATACGATGCCTGGGGGACCATGCTCTATCATGTTAATGCCTGGAGCGGCAGTTATACCCGTTTCTTTCTGATCGGTCTGCTGGGTCCGCTGGATCACATGGCGACCGCCGTCGCGCCACTTTTGATTGTCGTATTGTGGTTCGGCAGCCTGACATGGCTAATCTATGAAGGGCTGATTTGCCTGGGCATAGCGAGCGCGCGCCGGGCGACCGCGATCATCCTATCGGCTTTGACTATCTCGGCGACGATCTACGCCTTTCCATCGGAACGAGCGATTTACTGGTATGTTGCCAATACCGCCTACGCCTTGCCATTCGCGCCGCTAAGCGCCTTTCTGGCGCTGTCCATTCGCGCCGCGCGCAAGGGGGCTGTTTCACGCAAAGCCATGCTGGCGGGGGCGACGATCTGCTTCCTCAGCGCGGGATTGGCCGAGGCATTTGTTACATTTCAACTCTGTTTTCTTGCCTGCTGTTTGCTTCTGGCAATAGCGTCGCTGCGCGGTTCCGCGCGCTATGCCATCGTGCTAATGCTTGGGCTTGGTTGGGCGGCGAGCCTCGCTAGCTTGTTTGTACAGTTGCTTTCGCCCGGCGTTATGAAACGCAGCTTGGCGGTAGCCCAGGATACGCGCCTGCCGCCCGTCCGCTCGCTGCCCGAGCTGCTGACTGGAACGGTAGAAAACACTTTCGCCTTCTTGTCCGATCCGGAGATCACGGCCGGATTTCTCTTGCTGACGGCTGCGGGCATGTTATTCATGTTGACACGGCGCGACATACCTCCGCTGAAACCAGAGGGACGCCCGGCGCGCCTTTACGCGCCGCTGATGTGGCTTGGCCTAATCCTGCAATTGCTGTGCCTGCCCATCCTCTGGGCTTATGTCAGCGACGATCCACAGTTTCTCGGGCGCTTTAGCATCCGTTACGCGCCATTCATCCTTTTTAACATGCTTGCGATCCTGGTCTATGCCCTGCTCTTGTGGCAACGCAACCCTGTCAATGGTTGGTTGGCGCGCTACGGACCCGGGCTGCGAAGGACCTGCAATCTTCTGCTGGTCATTGTTTCAACCTTGCTTGCTTTGGAAATCACAGCCATACGGATTTATGCCTGGTTCTATATTCTCTGTTCGATTGTACTTTTTCTGGCTTCTTTCCTTTGGGAGCCGCCAGCGGCTGCGCCGTTCTTGTCCTTGCGGCGCGGGGCTTTCGCCTTGATTCTCTGTCTGACCGTCACCTGGTTATGTCAGGCGACGGTGGCGGCCACATTGCTGTTCGCGCGCGGCGAAGTCTTCATCCGCACGATGACCGCAGGACCCTACCTGATGATGATAACGAGCCTCGTTTGGGGGGCCATTTTGGGTTACTGGGTCAACGGATATTTTCAATTGCCGCGAGCGAAGCGAATCTGGAAAACTTTTACAGCGCTCGCCCTGCTTGCGGTCATCTTGTTATTGGCTTTGGCTATGCTGCGCGACCAGATTGAGCTGGTCGAACTGTATCAAGGCCATGCCAAGCAATGGGACGCGAACCACGCGCAAATCCTCGCCATGCGCGAAAACGGGCAGTCGCCAATCATCGTTGACGCGATGCCGCGCAGCTTCGGCAACTACATGGGCGAGGCGGAAGCCATTTGTTATTATGGCCTACCGGTAACCGTAAGCGCAGAGCGCTGATTTACGTTTCGTTGGGCTGTGTGATCTGAATCAGATTGCCGCAGGTGTCATTGAAGATGGCGATCGTCACTGGTCCCATTTCGGTGGGTTCCATAGTGAAATCCACGCCAAGTTCTTTGAGGCGATTGTATTCGGACTGAATATCGTCGACGCCGAACATGGCGGCCGGGATGCCCTGCCCGAATATCGCTTGCTGAAAGGTGCTGGCAGCGGGATTGCCATTCGGCTCCAGCAGCAGTTCCACCCCGTCGGGATTCTCGGGCGAAACGACTGTTAGCCAGCGATCATCGCCGCTGACCGGTATGTCATGCTTTGGCTGAAAGCCCAGCACTTCCGTATAGAATTTGAGCGCCTTGTCCTGGTTATCGACGAGTACACCGGTGATTTCTATTCGCATCTTTATTTGCCCTTCATTGGCTTGACGTGAAAACTTGGGTTATGGCGAAATCGTATGTTGCCAGTTTATGCGCAATTGCGCAAGGCGCGCGATGGCTCTGCCCGATCTTGAGCGCGCGACAGCGTGACGGCGCGGAATATGCTATAATGCTTGCAAAGGGAATAAATGTTGTTAGTGGCGGAGATGATCATGAATCTCAGTCAAGAAGCTAAGAATCTGATTGCGATGACTGCCCTGGTCGGGGCGATGGCGCTGGCTTTGAATGACGTGGCGCTCGACGGGCACGATCGTAATCTGCTTTCATGGTCGGTGGGCTTGTTATTTGTATCCGTCTTTTTCTGGCTGTGGATGCGCCGCGACGCGCTGGCGGAAAAACGCGGCGCGTCGGGCAAGGCGGCGGCGGAAAGCGCCAGCCGCGCGGAAGCCTTGGCGCAGCGGGCGCAAGACAAGTCGCAAATGGGTGGTCAATCCAGCCAAGGGACAGCGACTGCCGACGCCCTTGAAGCCGATGATTTGACCAAAATTAACGGCATTGGCAAAGTTTTCCGCGATATATTGCACGATGCGGGCATCAAGACCTTCGATCAGCTTGCGAATAGTTCGCGCGAGGCTCTCATCGGGCTTATCGTCGCGGCCGGCAAAGTGCCGCCGCCAGGCCTCGAGACCTGGTCCCAGCAAGCAGATTACGCGGCCAAGGGCGATTGGGACGGCTTGCGCGCCTATGTGAACGCGTCATAATCGGGTCTTTCCCCGAGCTCGCGTCGTCCACAGTCACGGTGCAAGCGCGCCTGTATGGTATATCTGCCATAATCCCGCTTGAGTAGCAACTTAGTCTGAGGACAGGGCATGCCCAAAGTTGCTCATATCATCCGCCGCCGTCATGCCCGCAAGCAGCGCAAGCGCTCCCAGAGTCGACGCGCCCGGCTTTGGCTGGCATTGTTCGGGGGCTTGCCAGCCCTGCTCTGTCTTTTGCCCTTGATGGCCGCGCTGGCGCTAGCGATTTGGCTTTATGCGCAAGCCGCGAGCGCTTTCCCCGCAATGGAAGCCCTCACGCTCCTCGAGCCCGAAAGCAGCGCAACGCGCTTTTTTGATCGCAGCGGCGCAACAGTAATCTATACTGTGCAGGATCCGCTTGGGGAGGAGCTGCGACTTGTCACACTGGCGGGTATTCCCAGTTTCCTGGGGGAGCTTACCCTAGTTGCGGAAAATCAGGGTCGCGCGATCAGAGCCGATGCCGATGCCGTTCAAAGCCTGTTGCAAGTATGGCGCTACATGCTGGGCGCGCCGCTCCACAAGGAAACGGGCATCTTGGACCGCTTGACGCAAAACGTCTTATTGCCCAAGGCGCGTTCGAGCGGCTTGGACGATAGCTTGCTGACGCTGGCGCTGACGGCGGAGAGCAAAAGGCGCTTCTCCGCCGACGAACTGTTGGAACTGCACCTTAATACAAATTATTACGGCAATGAAGCTTTTGGAATTGAAGCGGCCGCCTGGGTTTATCTAGGCAAATCCGCGGCCGAACTCGACTTGGCGGAGGCGGCGCTGCTGGCGGCGATACCCCTGTCGCCGCGGCAGAACCCCATTGATGACGAACGGAGCGCGCGGCAGCGGGCTGCGGATTTGCTGCTGCAAGCGTTGAACACGGGGATTATCGACCAGGCGGCTTATGACCTGGCGTCGCAAGCAGGCGCCCGGACGGTGATAGAAAAGATCAAGCGGCTGCCAGAAATCGCACCCGAGTTCAACTTATATGCCCGGCGGCAGGCGCAAGACATTCTCGATAATATGGGTTATGACGGCGCGCGGCTTATCGCGCGCGGCGGCTTGCGTATCAGGACCTCGCTTGATCTGGATCTCTATTTGCAGTCCGAGTGCCTGGCACGCGCGCAGATGCAACTTCTGAGCCGCGGCGCCAGCGCGGTGGAGACCCTGCAAAACGCGAAATGCAGCGCAGCGCGCGAGCTCTTGCCCGTCGCGCCTATAGCCGCCGCCCCGGACCAGGTCGCGTCGGTGATACTGGACGTGGAAAACGGCGCGATCTTGAGCATGTCGGGGGATGCTCAACTTGCGACGCGCCAGCCGGGGGTGGTCCTTCAGCCTTTTGTATATATCGAAGGCTTCCTGCGCCGGCTGTATACCCCGGCCACCATGGTATACGATATTCCACAGGTCTATCCCGGGCAGGCGGATGGGCTCATTTACAGTCCAGCCAACCCTGATGGGCAGTTTCACGGTCCCTTGAATCTGCGCGACGCCATGTCCGCCGCCTTGCTGCCGCCCGCTGTCCAAGTCGCCAATAGCCGCGGCATGAGCCAAGTCATTCGCACTGCCCATAGACTGGGATTTAACAGCCTGGACGAAGACCGCGTCAACCTCGATATCCTCGAGCGCGGCGGCGCGGTCTCTGTTCTGGATAGCGCTTATGCCTATAGCGTGCTGGCCGCCATGGGCGCGATGCGGGGACTGCCGACAGAGCCTGTCGCGGCCGGGTATCGCGGGCAAGAGCCTGTGGCTGTCTTGAGCATCGCGGATGCTGAGGACAAGACGCTGTGGCAATACGAGGGCTCCCTGGATCGCTCGAATGAGACCCCCGTGATTGAAGCGAGCCTGGCCTATTTGGTCAACGATGTCCTGGCAGATGAAGCGTCTCGTCAGCGCGTTCTGGGCAGGGCGGACGAAGCGCTGCAAGTTGCGGGGCGCGCCGCTGTTCTTGATGGTGTGAGCGCCGACCGGCGCGACAGTTGGACAGTTGGCTACAGTCCACAAATCGTCGTGGCAGTGAACGCCGCGCGGGTAGATGAGAGGTCGATGGATTTAGAACATGGCGATCGCGCTGGCACGGCGCCAATCTGGCGAGCGCTGATGAATTATGTGATTGATAGAGACAGCCTGCGGCCTATGGATTGGCAAAAGCCCGCGGATCTTGAAGAGTTCCTTGTTTGCGAGATTTCGGGTCTGCTGCCTCCCGCCACCGACCATTGCCCGACACGCCGGGAAATCGTTCCGGCTGGCACATCCTTAGCGCCTGATACATTGTGGCAGACCGTCGAGATCAATAGCCTGACCGGGCAACCGGCGACGGTGACAACACCAGAAAATCAAAGGCGGGCGGCGCTTTATTTCCTGCCGCCCGCTGACATCATCGACTGGTGGATTGCGCAGGACCGCCCCTTGCCGCCCAGCGCCTTTGGCGGTGACGGACTTAGCGCCGAGGCGCCAGCCGCCCAATTGCTCCAACCATCGGATTTCGCTTATCTTGGCGGGAACGTGGAGATTGCCGGGACAATCAACGAAGCGGGCGCGCTCCATTACGCGCTGGAATACGGACCGGGCGTCAACCCAAGCGAGTGGATCGAGATCTTCCGGGAAGGCGCGCCCAGGACGCCGGCGGAACTGAGCCTCGCATGGGATACCAGCGCGCTGCATGGTGTATATACTTTGAAATTGACCGCGCTCATGGCTGATGGCGGAACCATTACCGATACCCGGCAGGTAACGCTTGATAACAGTCCGCCGACGGTAGAGCTGCGCTTGAGCGATGGCGCGTCCGCGGTGAAGTATCCGGCGCAGCGCGTCATTTCTTTGCTGGCGGATGCCAGCGATAATTTAGCGCTTGAGCGCGTCGAGTTCTATCAAGATGCTGAATTACTGGGCATTGACCGCGATTGGCCCTATGGATTCGAGTACGAGCTCCTGGGCGCGGGCAGCTTGAATTTCGTCGCCTTGGCTTTTGACCAAGTGGGCAACAGCGCCGATTCCGCCTTGCTCGTCATAGTAGAAGCGAATTAGGCTTTTGCGCTCATGACTACAGCTGGCAGGCGGCGTTGGCAATCGTGAGCCGAGTCGGTTAGTTCTTTCTTGCGGAGAATATGTCAGAGGATCCTTCAAGAGCGACAGGACCTCAGCCGCCGCGCCAATTTAAGTGGCTGGCGCTTTTGCTTGCGCTGCTTCCGCTGGGCTTCTTCGCTTATCTGAGCCAATTCAGTCGCCTGATGTCCGATGACTATTGCGCAATCGCTGTCGGGCGGGAGCTGGGCGCCTGGGGCGGTGTCCGTTATTGGTACAACAGTTGGGCAGGCAGCTACGCCAATTTCTTCCTCAAGAGCGCGCTTGCCCCGCTGGATATATTGCTGCCGCGGTTTACCCCCATTGCCATCATCATCATCTGGACGCTGGGCGCGTTCTGGCTGGGCAGTTTATTCTTGCGTGGCTTGGGATGCCGCCGACGCCGGCTCGGCGCGCTAGTCATCGCTTGCGCCTTGGCAACAGCGGGCTTAAACGCATTTTATTCCCCACAGTCCTTTTACTGGTTTGCCGCGAGTACGCACTACGCGCTGCCGACAGCCTTGCTTACGGTTTACCTGGCGCTCTGCGCGCATACGCTGCTGCTTGGCGGCGAGGCGCGGGTTGGTCGCTGGGCATTGGCCGGCGCGCTGCTGTGTTTTTGCACAGCGGGTGCTTCGGAGATATTTGTCGCGTTTCAACTGACATTGATGACGACCTGTCTGCTGCCGATTGTCGCGTTTTGGCGGATGGGAAAGCTGCGAAACCTTTCCATTGTCGCCGGCGCTGGATGGCTGGCGACGCTCGGTGGATTCCTGCTGCAGGCGCTGTCGCCCGGGCTGGCCGCGCGGGCAGCGGTAGACGCCGCGCGCTTTGGCCAAGCGGTTCGCGACGCCCCAGGACTATTGAGTGGCACGCTAGGCGAAACCTTCCAACTGACGGGCCACCCGCCCGCTTTTGCCGGCTTCATGTTGCTTTTCTGCATTGCTTACCTGGTCCTTCGCTTTAGTAATCGCCCGCGACCGTCGACAAGCGAGTTCAGGTCTAGCCGTCTGGCAAAACGCCAGCTCTGGCTCGGGCTTGTTTTCCAGTTGCTTTGGATACCTTTGCTTTGGTCTCATCTGAGCGACGCCCCCCGTTTTTTCGGGCGTTTCAGCGCGGCTTATCTGTTGGTCGTCGCGCTCAATTTGGTATTGATTGTCGGCTTCTGCTTCGCGATCCGACAGCGTGAGCGCCTGAATCAATGCTTGAGCGACATGCCGCGAGCCAATCTGGTGATCATCAGCTTGATTCTATTCATCGTGACCCTGCTATTCGCCCTGACTCAGGTGCGCAGCATTCACTATCGCGCGGCGAGTTTTCTGTTCACGAGCGCAATCAGCCTCTTGTATGTGGGAATCGGGCAAGTGGATGCGGCTATAAACCTCACGCAGATCAGGCGACTGCGTTGGCTGTCGCTTTTCGCGCTGGGCATCGCGCTGATTTCGCTGGCGGCGATTGTATTCACCGCGCTAATTGGGCGGGGATTCGTGGATGCGCGCATTTTGGCGCCGGCCTCGCTGGCGCTGGTGTTCCCGGGCTTGTTATTGGGAGCGCTGTACGGGATCGCGCATAGCCAGAACGCGGATTTTGTGCCCGTTCGCCTTTGCTTGACGCTGGCGCTATTGATCACCTTTGCTATCGTGATAGGCAAGGCGCGATTGATACCCAACTTTCAAGTTTATGCACGGGAATGGGACGCGCGGCATCAGCAGATCCTGTCGTTGCGAGCGGCGGACCAGCGTTCGCTCGCGCTGGCGCCGCTCTCGTTTGACTTGGCGGACTATGTTGGTGTGACCACCTTGGGCAAAGATCCGTCGAATCGCTGCGCGCTGCGCTATTATGACCTGGACGCTATTGCGGTAACCGAACCATAGCGGGCTGGTTACAGCGTCGCTCAGCCCTGCTATTCAACTGAGGTTTTGGTACTATTGCCCGGCTGTTTCCACAGGTATCGGATGCTGAATGGCGACATTTGAAGCCCTGCAGTTGCGCCTAGGATATGCTTACGCCTGGGCGACGCGAAGCTGGCTGCCTGCTATGCTCGTGATCTTTGCGGTCTTTGCTTTGGCGACGCGACTTTTGGACGACTATCCGATATTGCCCGACGGATTGCGTTCGATTGCCACGGCGGGGGGGCTCGCAGCCGAGTCGGATCTGGCGTCGGTGTTCGATAAGCTGACAGATGTCAGCCAACAGCATGTGCCGGGCTATTTCCTGGCGCTTTTTGTCTGGGGAAAAATCGCCGGCTGGGAGCCGCTGCTGCTGCGGGCGCTCTCGCTCTTTTTCGGCGTCTTGAGCCTGGCGCTGATTTTTCGTTTGGGCAGGGATTTCATTTCCCGGGAAGCCGGGTTTTTCTCGATCGTGATGTTTGCCTCTTTATCCTTCTACAACCTCTGGTACTTGCCGATCCGCATGTACACGTTATTTGTGGCGACCGGACTTTGGCTGCTGTGGCTTTACTTGCGCGCTGTCCTGCGCAACCGGGCGTCTCTCCGTCATTACGCCTTATTGTGCCTGGCTTGTATATTATTTTTGTATTCGCAGATATTCAGTTTGGCGCTGGGTCTGGGTCTGGCGCTGTATCATCTCATATTTGTCGCCAAGTCGCGTCATTGGCTATTTGTCGCGGCGGCGGGGGCGCTGGCCGGGCTTAGCATCTTGCCTTGGTTGAGCACGCTTTTAACAGGGACGGCCGAAATCGTCGGCGGCGAGTTCGGGGACATCCGCGTGCTCAACCCGGTCGAGACCGTGACTACGATTTTAAGTCTGTCCATGAATGCCAGCATACTCTTTCTGGGATTGCTGGCGCTGTCGCTGCGGCAAGTATTGAACAAAGACCCGCTGTCTGTCGCCTTGTGGTCGGTCTTGATCATAGCCAGCGCCTTTTATGTGATTGTCAATCAGGCGACCGGCGCAATCGATCTCCATCGCTCGCGCTATTTCGTCGTTCTCTTCCCCTTGGTTATTTTGCTGCTCAACATCGGGTTGTCGCAATTGCGCCGCTGGAAACTGATTTCCCTGGGCATTTTGCTATTTTGGGTCGCCAGCGGTCTCTTGTACCAGCGCCGCGTCGGCGCCGAGATTTTTGTGCGCTCTTACAATACGATTCCCATCCATTTGGTCGAGCGGCATCTGCGTGAAGACCTGCAGCCAGGCGATTTGCTTGCCGGCTGGTCGGGCGGGCTCAGTTTTGAATATCGCACGCCCTACGGCGGCGTCAGCGACTATTACTTTGCAGATCACCCGCTAGATATTGCCATAGAGCATACCTATGAATTGCAGCAGCACAGCGACGAGGAGATTAGCGCGGACTTGGCGGAACGGTTTGCCGGGTACGGACGTATCTGGTTGACCTATGAACTGGACAATACCGCCCGCTTTCATAAGCTTTATCAGGCCGCGCTGGCCCGCGGTCATGCGCGCTGCTTCCGCGACAGGACGCTGACGAAGGTCGCCATTGAGCTTTATCAGCGGGAGGCCTGCAACTAAACTGTTGAGCTAATTTCGCCTTATGAATACAAAGGCTGCGCAGCTAACGAGAACATTTGAATCCCTCAGCCAACGCTGGATTGTGGCGGTTGCGGTCCTTTATGCTGCTTTTGCGCTTGCCGCCCTGCGGCTGGACGACTATCCAATTTATGTGGATGGCTTGTTTTCGATCGCGACCGCCGGCTATTTTGACCCGATGGCAGGCTTGGACGGCGTCCTGGACAGATTGATGGTCAAGAGTCAACAGCATGTTCCGGGCTACTTTCTGCTGCTGCATGTCTGGGGAAAACTGGTCAACTGGTCCCCCCTGGCTCTTAAGCTGCTTTCGGTATTTTTCGGCATCATTAGCCTGGCGCTGATTTATCGGCTGGGTCGCAGCTTGATGGGCGCGGAAGCCGGCTTTTTCGCCGCGCTGATGCTGGCTTCGCTGGCTTTCTATAATGTCTGGTACTTGCCGATTCGCATGTATACCATGTTTGTGGCGGCGGCGCTATTGCTCTTGTGGCTCTATTTGCGCGCGCTGCGCGGTCCGCGTGCGACCCGCGCCGAGCTTGCGGCGCTGTGCCTTGCCTGCGTTTTATTCGCCTATACGCACATTTTCAGTTTGGCTCTGCTTTGCGGGCTCGGGGTCTATCATGTTTTTTTGCTGGCGAAGACGCGCAAATGGTTTTTTATTTCTGGCGCGTTCCTGGCCGCCGGCCTGGCCTTTTTGCCTTGGATGCGCATCTTGATAGAAGGCGCAGTCTATGCGACAGATAGGGCGGAACAAGCGATCAGCTCCCTAAGTTCTCTCGATTTGCTGTGGTCGATCACGAGTCTCGGCATCAATGCGAGCAGTTTCTTCCTTTTGCTGTTTGCGCTTGCGGCTTTCCGCGCTTTGCGGAGAGATCGTATCGCCCTTGCCCTGTGGGTGATTCTATTGGGGACGATGGCTTTCTATGTGATCGTTAATCAGGTATTGGGGGTCATGGACTTCCCGCGCATACGCTATGCCGTGATTGTCTTTCCCTTGATGATTCTGCTGCTGGTCAAGGGGCTGGAGGCGCTGCCGCGCAGGAAGCTATTGCTGTTGGGCATACTTGTCTTTTGGCTGGCCAGCGGCTTGCTCTTCCAACGCCGGGTCGGCGCCGGTCAGTTCGTTCGTTCCTACAATACGCTGCCGATACACTTGGTAGAGCGTCATCTGCAAGACGATTTCAGGGCGGGCGACTTGTTGACCGGCTGGAGCGACGGCTTAAACTTGTATTTTGAGTCCGTTGTCTACGGCGGCGTCGCGGACTTCTACTTTGCGAAACACGGCGTCGATGTGGCGATAGAACATACTTATGAACTTGGCAAAAGCGCTGACGATTCAATCGCGGCCATGCTCCGCGACAAACTGAAGGGGCAGCAGCGCGTTTGGCTCGTTTACGAATTGGACCAGTCCGAACGATACGCAAAGCTATGGCGGGATGCCTTGCAGCCGCAGTTTGCAACTTGTCGAACGGAAGACGACATAGAGAACGTTATTATTGTCTTGTATCAAAGATCTAGCTGCGCTTGACGGTCCCCGCTGTTTGAGCGCAATATAAGAAATTCATATTATTTTTGGCAAAGTCCTTCTATCCTTGCCAAATCTATTGACTAGAATCCCGATTTATGATAAATTATCGCTGATTATCTGGCACTCTTTGTGTTTGAGTGCTAATTTTCTCAAGTATCGACACTTGCAACGAATGTTGTAGAGAGGAAAAGACAATGCCTGTGAATATCCGCCCGCTCGGCGACCGCGTTTTGGTCGAGCCAGTCGAATCGGAAGAAACATTCGCTGGTGGCGCCTTTGTTCTGCCGGAAACCGCGAAGGAAAAGCCGCAACAGGGTTTGATCCGCGCAGCGGGACCCGGCAAATACGACGAAGACGGCGCCAAGCGCATCCCCATGGACGTCAAGGAAGGCGATCGCGTGCTCTTCGCCAAGTATGCCGGCACCGAGGTCAAGCTTGACGGCGCCAAGATGCTCATCATGAAAGAATCCGACATCCTCGGTATCGTGGAAGTCTAATCGGATTTCTGTTGGTCGAACATATTCTCATCCACAGTGAACAGATTCAAGTCTGGAGGAATCAATGGCAAAGCAACTCGTATTTAAGGAAGATGCCCGTCGCAAGCTGCAAGCCGGCGTCGACAAAGTCGCCAACGCTGTCAGCACGACGCTTGGTCCCAAGGGGCGCAATGTGGCGCTGGACAAGAAGTTCGGCGCGCCGACGGTCACCCATGACGGCGTCACGGTCGCCAAAGAGATTGAACTCGAAGACCCCTATGAAAACATGGGCGCGCAATTGCTTAAGGAAGCGGCCACCAAGACCAACGACATCGCCGGTGATGGCACGACCACCGCAACAGTCCTGGCGCAGGCTATCGTCAGCGAAGGATTGAAAAACGTGGCGGCCGGCGCCAACCCGATGCTCTTGAAGCGCGGCATCATCCATGCTGCTGATGTCGTTTCCCGCAACATTCTCGAGCAAGCCACGCCCATCGACACCAAAGACGAAATCGCCAATGTCGCCAGCGTTTCCGCGCAGGACAAGGAAATCGGCAATCTGATCGCCGAGGTGATGGACAAGGTCGGCAAGGATGGCGTCGTCACCGTTGAGGAGAGCCGCGGACTGGAATTCGAAACCGAGTACGTCGAGGGCATGCAATTCGATCGCGGTTACATCAGCCCCTACTTCGTCACCAACAGCGAGAGCATGGAATCCGATATCGAAGAGCCTTACATACTGATCCACGACAAGAAGGTCAGCGCGGCGCAGGATATCATCCCGATTCTGGAAAAACTGCATCAGATTGGCAAGCGCGAGCTGGTCATCATCGCCGAGGATGTTGATGGCGAGGCTTTGGCAACCATGGTTGTCAACAAGCTGCGCGGCGCGATCAATGTTTTGGGTGTCAAGGCGCCGGGCTTTGGCGATCGCCGCAAAGCCATGCTGCGCGACATCGCTGTCTTGACTGGCGGCACTGTCATCAGCGAAGAGACGGGCCGCAAGCTAGATAGCGTTTCGGTGCAGGACCTGGGCCGCGCGGCCAAGGTCGTCAGCACCAAGGACGATACCGTAATTGTTGATGGCGCTGGTGAAGAAGGCGCGATCGCGGGCCGTATCGAAGAGATCCGCCGCGAGATCGACAACAGCACCAGCGACTACGACCGCGAAAAGCTGCAAGAACGTCTGGCCAAGCTCAGCGGCGGCGTGGCGGTTATCCGCGTAGGCGCGGCAACGGAGACCGAGCTGAAGGAAAAGAAGCATCGCGTCGAAGACGCCTTGAGCGCGACCCGCGCCGCAGTTGAAGAGGGCATCGTGCCTGGTGGCGGCGTAGCGCTGATCAACGCTGTGAGCTCGCTGGACGATGTCAGCCTGAGTATCGGCGACGAAAACACAGGCGTGACTATCATGCGCCGCGCCCTGGAAATGCCGATGCGCAAGATCGCCGCGAACGCGGGCGAAGACGGCGCGGTCATCATCCAGAACGTGCGCCGCGCGCAAGACGAAGGCAGCAACCATCGCGTCGGGTTCAACGTCATGAACGGCGAATACGGCGACATGATCGAGGCCGGCATCCCGGATCCCGCCAAGGTCACCCGCGGCGCCATCGAGAACTCGGCATCCATCGCCGCCATGATCTTGACCACCGAAGCGCTGATCACCGATGTGCCGGAAGAAACGCCCCCGCCGATGCCCGGCGGCGGCATGGACGGCATGGGTGGCATGGGCGGCATGATGTAAGTTGGCTCGCAGCCATCTTCGGAAGTTGCAACAAAAAGGGGCTGTCACTAGACAGTCCCTTTTGCTTGTAAAAGCAAACTGTGTTAAACTTCCATTATCATCCCGATGCAGACGAAGAGGAGACTGACATGGAAAAACAAATGGAACTGCATGAATTGCGCATACATCGCCTGGAGCAGTTGACGACCTCAATGGTCGATAGTCAAGCCTCTATGGTTCAACTCTTGCAAGATCATTCCAATCGATTAGACCGGATTGAGAAGCGCTTGGCAAACGTTGAGACGCGCTTGACAAACGTTGAGACGCGCCTGGAAAATGTAGAAAAGCTGCTTGAGCTTGCGCTGACCGATCTTGCGTTTATACGGGATATTCTCAAACCAGGTGGCTGAGTTTCTCTCGGTTTGAGCGGCGTGCCATCTTTCGCAGGCAACAATATGATGAGATCTAAGAGTTTTATCTCCAGCAGATAAGCCATTTCCGAGAAAAGCGGCAGCAAGGCTCAGCGGTCCTGCATCGTTATACTTGCTGCTATGGCGGAGGCGGACTGGATTCGCGTTGCCTGTGGCGATTATGGTAGCATTGGGCTGCATGTTGAAACTATGCTGAACAGTCGGTTGGCTTGCGGAGTGATTTTGACAAGCCGAATTGCCTGTTGCTTCAATTCCGTTGAAACTCCTACCTAGTGGATCAGATCAATCTCCATCAATGCGAATACAACTGGCAAAGCGCTAAACCGGCGCCTCGAGTTCCTCCGCGATCTCGTCTTCTGCCACGCTGATCATGGTGAGCGCGCCATCATCATCGACATCAACGCGCACTACGCTCGCCAAGCCGAACTCTCCCGAAAGGATGCCGTCCGACAAGCGATCTTCGATTTCGTTTTGGATCAAGCGGCGCAGGGGGCGCGCGCCGTATTCGGGATCGTAGCCGTTTGCCGCCAGCCATTCGCTGCCGGCATCGGTCAATTCCAGGGTGATGGCATGCTCGAGCAGCCGTTCCCGAACTTTGTTCAGCTCCAGGTCGACGATCTGCTGGATCTCGTCACGGGTGAGCGAGCGGAAGATGATTGTCGCGTCGACGCGATTGAGAAATTCGGGGCGGAACATGCGATGCAACTGGTCCGTCACATTGCGGCTCATGTCTTGGTAGGATTCTTCGTCCATCTTGTCGAGATCAAGCTGCGTATTGAAACCCAGACTGGAATTGGGTTTGATCAAGTCCGCGCCGACATTGCTGGTCATAACAATCATGGCATTGCGGAAATCAACGCGGCGCCCACGGGCGTCGGTCAATGTGCCTTCTTCCATGATTTGCAGCAACATATTGAAGGCTTCCGGATGCGCCTTTTCCACCTCGTCAAAAACGACAATGCTATAGGGGCGCCGGCGCACGGCTTCTGTCAACTGACCGGCGTCTTCGTAGCCGACATAACCGGGCGGGGCGCCGACCAGGCGCGCGACCGAATGCCGCTCCATGAATTCACTCATATCGAGTTGAATGAGCGCTTCTTCGCTGCCAAACATGAATTCCGCCAGCGCCTTTGTCAACTCGGTTTTGCCCACGCCAGTGGGACCCAGGAACATGAAGGAGCCGATCGGGCGCCGCGGATCCTTCAAACCGGCGCGGGCGCGGCGCACGGCTTTGCTGATAGAGACGATCGCCTCGTGCTGGCCGACAATCCGCTCGTGCAGTTTGTCTTCCATCTCCATCAAGCGTTCACTTTCTTCGTTGGCGATTCGCGTGACCGGGATGCCGGTCCACATGGCCGCGACTTCGGAAATATCGTCGCCGAGCAAGCGCGGCTGGCCCGTTTCTTCGTTCCAGTTGTGGCGTATATCGGTCAGCGTCGCGTCCAGAGACGCCTGGCGCAGCTTGAGTGTATCGGCTTCGTTTTGCTCCCCAGCCACTTCCGCCAACTCAATTTCGTCCCTGAGTTCTTCCAGCTCGTCCATCACGCGGCGGACCGAAGCGGCTTCCGGGCTTTTGTACATGCGCAGCCGCGCCGCGGCTTCGTCTATCAGGTCAATGGCTTTGTCGGGCAGAAAACGATCGGGGATATAGCGCGCGGATAAATTGGCGGCGGTTTCGATGGCGTCATCGGTGATTTCAACATTGTGATGATCTTGATAAGGGAATTTGATGCCTTGCAAAATCTCGATGGTTTCTTCGATCGTCGGTTCGTCAACCTGGATCTGCTGAAAACGCCGTTCAAGCGCGGCGTCGCTTTCGATGTGCTTGCGGTACTCGTCCAGCGTGGTCGCGCCGATACACTGCAGTTCGCCGCGGGCCAGCGCCGGTTTGAGGATATTGGCAGCGTCGACGCTGCTGCCGGCCGAGCCCGCGCCCACTAACATGTGCACTTCGTCGATGAACAGAATGGTGTCCGACTTCTTGAGCTCTTCGATCACGCGCTTCAGCCGTTCTTCAAATTGGCCCCGATACATGGTGCCGGCAACGAGCGAGCCAACATCCAACTGCAAGACACGCTTGTTGAGCAGTGGCTTGGGCGTGTCGCCCTCGACGATGCGCTGCGCCAAGCCTTCAACGATGGCTGTCTTGCCCACGCCCGGTTCGCCGATCAAGGCGGGATTGTTCTTGCGCCGCCGGCTTAGCACCTGGATGACGCGCTCTATTTCCATTTCCCGCCCGACTACTGGATCCAGCTTGCCGGTTTCCGCCAGGCTGGTCAGGTCGGTGGCCAACTGATCCACCAGCGGGGTGCTGTCCTTGCGCGAGGGCTTGCCTGTCGCGCGGCTCTGCATTTTTTGATGGGATTGCACCGGGCTTTCTTGCAATACTTTGCTGGTTTGGCGGCGGACTTCTTCCGGGCTTACGCCCAGGCGGCGCAATACATCCAGCGCGATGCCCTCTTGTTGGCGCACCAAACCAAGCAACAGGTGCTCGGTGCCGATATAGTGATGCCCCATACGGCGCGCTTCGTCCACGGCGAGTTCCAGAACTTTTTTGGTGCCCGGGGACAGATCAAGCTGAGTGTAGGTCTTGCCTTCGGAAGTAGAGAGGCGTGTCACCAACTCTTCGACGCGCCGCAGGTCCAGCCCCAGGTCGCGCAGCACCCGGCCCGCGACTCCGCCTTCTTCTCTCATCAATCCCAGCAGCAAATGCTCGGTGCCAATCTGGTGATGCTGCAAGCGTTCCGCCTCGTCCTGCGCCAGGCTAAGCACACGCCGCGCCCGCTGTGTAAAGCGTTCCATTTTGTTTGGCACGGTTCATCCCTCCATCTTCAAAGGCGCGCCAGCGTTGACTGCAACTGTCCCATTGACGTACTGACACGCGCCTGGTCGTCGATTATGGCGGCGCGCATCCCGCGCGCTGACCCAACCAAAACCGTTCGCGGCAATAGACATCGTTCTTGCATTTGCTTGCTCAATAGGACTGTTAATCGGCGCCTCGTTTGTCTTTTTGGATTGTGACCGCAGGCGGCGATGTCGTATGGCGGACGGTCTGGCGAAATCACTAAACACGCGTCTCAATAAATTCTGAGCTTGTCAACTATTATACCAATTGCCGCGCCCATAGCGGTAGACCCCCGTTACAGCAGCGCGAAAAGATTTTTTGCGCAACATATTCATCGTATGCTAGCGGAGACCGCAAAAATAATCAACGCAGAACCGTCATGTTGCGCGACGATCTTACTTATCATTCTGGCGCAATGAAAATGCGACACGCAGCCGAAAACTGAAAAGGCGCCCGGGGAGGCGCCTCTCTTGCTGAATCATTGCAGCGGGCTTGGCTAATCTTCCGTGTCTGACTCCGGCTCGGCTGGGGATCCGGCCTGTGGCAATGCCACCGATTCCTGGATGGCCATTTCCCAGTCAAGATCCAGGAATTCTGTCGAATTCACGGATTTCAAACTCAAGCCGAGGCGTCGTTCTTTGATATCGATCTTGACGATGCGCAGGACCAGTTCTTCACCGCGCTTGACAACCTCTCGCGGGTGGCTCACACGCTCGCCGGAGAGTTCGGAAATGTGGATCAAGCCTTCAACCGCGTCGTTGTCGATCAAGCGCGCGAATGCGCCAAACTTGGTGAGCTTCGTGACGCGGCCCCGCACCAGTTGCCCCCGGCGCAAGGCGCCGGCAACTTCGTCCCATGGGTCGCTCAAGACGCGCCGCCGACTGAGGCCAATCCGCTTGGCGTCGGCATTGATGCTGATGACTTCAACCACGACTTCGTCGCCGACCTTGACTACATGTCGGGGATGAGTGATGTGCCCCCAAGCCAGCTCGGTCAGGTGCACCAAGCCCTCGGCGCCGCCGATATCGACAAAGGCGCCAAATGTCTCCAGGCTGACGACTGTGCCTTTGCGGATCTCGCCCAGGGTGAGCTCTTCGATCAGTTCCCGTTTGCGCCGCTGGCGGACTTCGCGCATGGCGGCGCGTTCGGAGAGGATCAGACGGTTGCGCTTGCGATCAACTTCCATTACTTTGACGCCGATCGGCTGATTAACCATCGGGCTGTAGCGCTCTTCCGGCGTGCCGCCGGACAGGCTCCGAGCGCGGTCCTCGGCCAGTTGGCTCTGTGGCACAAAACCGCGCAACCGCCCGAAGCGCACGATTAAGCCGCCTTTGTTATAGCCGCCGATCAGGGCGTCATAAACGTTTTTGGATTTTGCGAATTCTTCGGCTTTGCGCCAATCAAGCTCTTCAAGCGCGTGGTTGATTGACAAGACAGTTTCGCCGCGATGGTTGCGGGGATTCACGACGTAGACATCGACTTCGGCGCCGACAACCAGAGATTCGAGCAGTTTGCGCGTCATCAACTCCAGTTCGCGCCCGGGCACCAAGCCTTGGTCGCCATCCCCGAGGTCCACGATCACCGCAGTAGGCGAGGTCGAGGTGATGACGCCGCTGCAGATCTGACCTCGGCGGTATTTGGGCGGGTCTTCCTTGGGTTTCTGTTCTTTCTCGGTCGGTTCGGGACTCTCGCTGGGGGGCGCTTGCGCCACAGATTCCGCAGGCGGGCCCGCTTCTTCCGGCTGCGAAGCCTCGGCAACCGGCTGCGCTATGACATCCGCGCCATCACTTGACGCAGCGCTGTCCGCTTCGCTTGCTTCGGCCGGCGCATCCGCCCGCGCGGCGGTAGTTGAGTCGACGACTGGGGTCTCTAACTCATCCGGAATTCCGCCGTTGCCGGATGATGTTTCTGTCGCCACGTTCTCGCTTGTAAAGGCGGCTTCTTCCATAGAAGCGTCCGCTTCCTCGGCGGAGGACTCGTCCTCTTTGACTTCGTCGTCCTTGCCTAGTTCTTCTGCGCTCATAGCCCTGTCCTACGTCCGTTCCCAGAGATTCGGACACGATTATAGCCAGAGCGCGCGCAGAATTAAAGGACAAATTGAGCAACATCAGGGCAATTGCATCAAAAAAATAATTTTACCACCGAGAACACCGAGGACACCGAGTCTAGGTTCTATTTAAGCGAATAGCTATCAAAACAGAAGACCCTGCTCCTATCTGTCGAATAACATCTGAGCCATATTCACAACATGTACAAAATAGAAGTATTCCAACAAAGCAATGCAAATCCAATAAATGTATGGATTTGTAGGGGCGACCCTTGGGTCGCCCAACGTTAATTGGATTCTTCAAATCGGGCGACAAAGCGAGTCGCCCCTACCGTTTCTCATTATTTTCTTGGGTTTACTGAGGTGCTCAGCTCTCGTCATCCGCCGTCCGCGAGAGGAAATCGGCGTATTCGCCATCATCGTACTCGTCGTTGTAGTATTCGCCGTTCTGATAGCTCCCGTCGTAATATTCCTCATGCTCGCCATCGTAGTCCTCGGCGCTGCCGGCGTAATCGCTTTGTTGGTCGGCATGTCCAGAAAAGCGAAGTTGATCATCACTCTCGTCGATGACGATTAGGTCGCCATCCGCGAAATCGCCCTTGAGCAATTGTACGCTCAAGGGATTCTCGATATGTCGCTGTACCGCTCTGCGCAGCGGACGGGCGCCAAACTGCGGATCAAAGCCATGTTTCGCCAGCCAGTGACGCGCCGGTTCGGTGAGATGGATGGCCAAGCCCGATTCGTACATGCGTTCCGCCAATCCTCGGATTTGCAGGTCGACCATTTGCTCGACGGCTTGCAGGGTCAGCGGTTCAAAAATGATGACCTCGTCGATGCGGTTGAGGAATTCCGGCCGGAAGGTATCACGCATGGCTTTTTCGATCTCGCGATGGTCGGCGATGGCGCGATCGTCATGCGGCAAAAATCCCAGCGCGCCGCCTTGCTTGGCGAACTCCGTGCCAAGGTTGCTCGTCATAATCAGCACGGTATTGCGGAAATCGACAATATGGCCCTGGCCGTCCGTCATGCGTCCGTCTTCCAGCACTTGCAGCAGCGCGCTCCAAACATCGGGATGCGCTTTTTCGATCTCGTCAAAGAGCACGACGCGGTAGGGACGGCGGCGTATGGCTTCGGTGAGCTGACCGCCCGCTTCGTAGCCGACATAGCCGGGTGGCGCGCCAAACAGGCGGCTGACCGTATGCTTTTCGCGGTATTCACTCATATCGACGCGGACCAGCGTGTCTTCGTCATCGAACATGAACTCCGCGAGCGCCTTCGCCAATTCGGTTTTGCCCACGCCGCTTGACCCCAGGAAGATGAAGGAACCGATCGGGCGTTTGGGATCTTTCAAGCCGCTGCGGGCGCGGCGAATGGCATCGGCGAGCGCGGCCACAGCATTTTCTTGCCCAATGACACGCTCGTTGATGACCTCTTCCATGCGCAGCAGCTTTTCCGATTCGGTTTCGAGCATGCTCTGCACGGGGATACCGGTCCACTGCTCAACCACCTGGGCGATGTTGTCCGCGGTGACGACCTCGTCCAGCGTATGTTCCTGCCGCCAGGCATTGCGCGCGTGATCGAATTCTTCCTCCAGTTGGATGCGCTGCATTTTGCAGTCGGCAGCCCGCTCATAGTCCCGCGCCAAGCCCGCGGCTTGTTCTTCTATCGCCAACTGATCAATCGCTTCGCGCATTTCTTTTAAGCGCGGCGGCATGGAAAAGAGCGCGACGCGCAGCTTCGCCGACGCTTCGTCCAAGAGGTCTATGGCTTTGTCGGGCAATTTGCGCTCGGTCAAGTAGCGCGCGGACAAACGCGCGGCCGCTTCAATAGCGTCGTCGGCGATGGTCAAATTGTGGTGGGCTTCATAACGGTCGCGGATGCCAAAGAGCATCTCAATCGTGTCTTCGATATTCGGCTCTTCCACGAAGATCGGCGCGAAGCGGCGATCAAGCGCGCTGTCCTTTTCGATATGTTGCCGATATTCGTCCATTGTTGTGGCGCCGACGGTCTGCAATTCGCCGCGGGCCAAAGCCGGCTTCATCATATTGCCGGCGTCCATAGCGCCGGAAGCGGCGCCTGCGCCGACCACTTGGTGCAATTCGTCAATGAAGAGAATGATTTCGCCATCGGAGCGCTGGATTTCGTCAATGGTGGCTTTAAGTCGTTCTTCGAATTCGCCGCGGAAACGGCTGCCCGCCAACATGCCGCTGAGGTCGAGGCTGAGTACGCGCTTGCCCAGGAGCAAATCGGGCACGTCGCTGGAAGCGATCTTCTGCGCCAGTCCCTCAACGATCGCTGTTTTGCCGACGCCGGCCTCGCCAATGAGCACCGGGTTGTTCTTGGTGCGGCGGCTCAATACCTGGATGACGCGCTGGATCTCGCCGTCGCGGCCAACAACGGGATCAAGCTTGCCTTTCAGCGACATGCGCGTCAGATCGCGGCTGTATTTCTCCAGGGTGCGATAGCGGCTTTCGGCTTGGGGATCGGTAACGCGCTGGCCCCCGCGGATGTCTTTGACCGTATCGGATACACGGTCTCGCGTAATGTTCATATCTTCAAAGAGTTTGGAAATGGCCGTGTTGCGCTCGCCGAACAGGGCGAGGAAGATGTGCTCGGTGCTGATGTATTCGTCGCGCAGGCGGTTGGCTTCTTCGTTGGCGCGGTCGATAACGCTCTTGAGGCGCGGCGTGATGAAAACCTGGTTTGCGCCCTGGCCGTAGATCGTTGCTGTACGCGGGCTTTGGAGCAGGGCGTCGTCCACGCGCGAACGCATCGCGGAGATGTCTATCGAAAGGCGCTCCAGAATCTGTTGGACGACGCCGTCGCTCTGTTCTAGCAGGGCGAGCAAGATGTGCTCGCTATCGACTTGCGTATGGCCATAACGGTGCAGGATATCGTAGGCGCGGTGGGCTGCGTCTTGCGCGCGTTCGGTGAATCGATCAAATTGTAGCATTGCTGGTCCCTCGCGACTCTGGCGCTATTGTGATTCGATTTTAATGGAGAAATGTAGATTGTACCTGTGACACCTGGGGACTTATTTGGCGCAGAGATGTCACATTACATTAAAGATGTTCGCGCGACAGCAACATCCTAAGTCAAATCCTGGTTAACGGTTTAGGTATCGCTGTTATTCACGTACCACTTGTTACATAGCCAATGTTGTATGCAATAGTTTGGGCGATCAGATCGAGTTGCGATTGGGAAACTACGCCAAGCTTGCTTCTGAAACGTTTTAGCGACAATGACTTGATTTCGAACGTGGCCGCAGCTGAATCTTTCGATAGATTGTTTGAATTGTCTTTTGGAATCTTTATCATCCAGAAGTAATTCCTTCTAGTGTATTCGTCTAACCAGCCCGTGATAGGTACGACTATATTTAATTTTCGATTCCAGTGTGCAGCAATGTTCATGACAATTGCTGGACGTGTCTTGTAGATTTCATCTCCTTCAGTAGGCAATCGCTTTTTTGGGGTCCCATCCCGTGGCGTGGGCGCTGAAGCGGGTGAGTTGAAGTTGACCCACCAGATCTCTCCTCTCCGCGGGCTAATCTGAGTCTTCTGCTTCATCGACATCAATGTCCTCAAATTCGTATAACTCGTCGGCTTCAAATGTCTCGAAGTCGTCTTCAGCAGCAAGCGCCAAAGCGCGCTTCATGATCATGTTTCGCTCGTCTTCGGGCATTCCTAGTAGTTCATGTACAGTTAAGTGTTCCGAATTCTGTTCTTCAACAGCGTCATCCAGACAGCGAGGACAAACGCTGCTGATTCTGTCCGGGCTCATCAATCCCTCTGCAACTGCACGCAATGACATTTGTTTCAGTTGAAGAGGTTCTTCGTCACCGAGGTATTCAATCGGTTCTTGTTTCCGCCATCCCTTTATGCTTAAGTCCTTAAACATCAGCGTATATTGATTCTGGCTAATGATGCCAAGATCTTTGGCGCGTGTGACCCAAGCAGCCATGCTTAAACCGTATTTCCGCTTTAGCATCATTAGCTCGCCCCAGTCCAGGCGATCACGCTTATTGCCTAATTCATGGCGTGCGTGGTCGGCTGGCGCCAAGAGCGCTGAAGCAAATCTGTTGGCTAGGCTCTCCTCTAATTTTTCGTCCACGTCTGAAGTATCCATTACTAAGTGTCCGATTTCATGTGCGAGGCTGAATCTAATACGATCTGTACTCCTGCTGGTGTTAATCACTGTTACAGGATAGTCGTCACACCATCCGGATAAGCCATCGAACTTGTCGTTCTTGCCCCAGCCAATAACCACAACGCCTCTATCCTCGGCCGTTTGAACGAGGTTGTCTAATGGCCGCTCACCTAATTCCCAAAGGGTACGCAGTCGATTTGCAATATGTTCCGCCTCTTCGCAAGCCTGTACTGTCTCAGGCGTTGGCAAACTTGGGGCTTTATTGGGATATAGCAATGAATGGAGCTCAATATGTAGTTCTGCTAAATCAGTGGCATTCGCTTTTATAGCGTCTTGTCTAGTTTTCCCTAACCTACTGTGTTTCCGAAATGACTTCCATTGAACGGACTTCTCCGGCTGATGCGAAAAATAGGTGCTACGAACCTTGAGTTCGTCGCTAGCAAGTAACAAGAACTGAGCGGGAGGATGACTCTTGCCTTTCTCATACTTGGAGATCGCAGCAGCGGTGACAGAATATCCTCTCTCAGTAAGTCTATCCGCAAGCGCCTGCTGCGCCATCTCCGCCAACAAACGAGCCTGTTTGATTCGTGACCCAATCATACTGATTCTCCCCCAACACTTGTTGAGAAGTTTAACATAATTTCCCAAAAAATCAACGGAAAATATTACTTTTGCATTTTGGACTGCTGCAATTTCTGATACACCGATTCCAACTGCAGCGCCACCTTATCCCAGGTATAGCGCTCAGCCGCCAGCTGCCGCGCGGCCAATCCCATGCGCGCGCGCAGGCTGGCGTCGACAAGCAGCTCGCGCAATTTGACCGCGACAGCTTCCACGGTCGCATCGGCCACATATCCAGCGCCAGCGCTCTCGACTTCTGGCATATTGCAGCCAGGCGAGATGAGGACCGGCAGCCCGGCTGCCAGGGCCTCCAGCAATGCCAGGGACAATCCTTCCCCGCGCGCGGGCAGCGCGAAGACATCGCTAGCCGCCAATGCTTCCAAGCGTTCTTCGCTGCCTAGATAACCCGTGAAGACAATGCGGGGATCCCCGACCGCCAATGCCTGCGCCTGTGATAGCATGCCCTCGTCTGGTCCCGCGATGAGCAGGCGCGCCTGCTCGACTTGCGCGCGTTGAAAGGCGCGTACAAGTACGTCGACGCCTTTTCTCGCTTGCAAGCGCCCCAGATACAAGACGACAGGCGCTTCGCCCAAGCCATGACGCCGCCGAAAGTCCTGGACCCGCGGCAGATTCATAAATTCCTGCAGATCTACGCCGTTGGGGATGATGCTGAAGCCCGTGGGCGGCTGCCGCTTGCCGAAGCGCGCCCATATTGCCTCGACCTCGCTGAGTTCCGTTTCGGTCAATGCGATCACATGGTCGATGCGTTGGGCGACGGCCGGGGAAAGCAGCCGGTCCCAGACGGCTTTGAGCCGCCCCCGTCCTGTGGTCGCGTTCAGCGTGCCATGGGGAGATAGAACGATCGGTATGCCGAGCGCCTGCGCAACCGGCGTGACCAGCAAGTTTTCTACGGTACGGAATTCATGTACATGCGCGATATCAACAGAGGATAGGATGGAAACGGCGCTTTGCTTCATACTGCGCGGCGTGGACAGATTGAACTGACCTCGCAACCGAGTAGATAGATTGGGACGGCGCAAGATTCGGATGCCTGCGATCTCTTCCTCCGCGGGTCCGGGATGTCGAGTTGTTTGGTCCAGGGCGTCTGTGGTCAAGACCGTGACCTGATGCCCGCTGGCGACAAGTGATGTCGCCATGCCTTCGGCCGCCCGGACTACGCCGCCAAAGGCATAAGCCGGCTTATAATAGGGCGTCAGATGCAAGATGCGCATTTCCAGGTCACCAATTCAACTGGACATCGCGCTTCCAGAAGCGCAAAGCCAGGCTGCCGCCGGGTAAAGCCGCGACCAGCCGGTAGAGCAGGTCTATGTCTTCGCTGTTGAAGACCCGCCCGAAGCGCATGCCCAAGACATAGGCGACCAAGCCCATCAGCATCGCCGGCAGGAAATGAAAACTGCGCATGCCGATGATGAGCAGGGCAACAGGCGCGGCGATGAGCAGAAGCCGAATTACGCTGTTCGCGATGCGCCGCCATTGAAAACCGGCCGCGGCAAAGGACGAAAAAAGCAGCGTCAGCACAAGTGATTCGGAGATGATGGACGCGATTGCGGCACCACGCGGGTCGCCCCAGCTTGAGAGCAAGATCGCATTGAGCGCGATGTTCAGCCCTAGACCGAGAGCGCGGAAAGCAAGCAGAAGACCTTGTCGATTCTGTATCAACATGCCTTTGCTGAAAACGTTGCCGATCATTGTTATCGCTGTATACCAGATTAATATGCTCAGTATGCCGGCGGTTACGGCGTTCTGTCCGCCAAAAATCATGTCTATCGCGTCAGGTGCCAGGGCGCTGACAAAAAGCGCCAGCGGCAAGCCCATGACCACCATGTAAAGCGCCAGCTTCTCGATCAAAAAGCCAAAGATCGGATTTTTGTCTTCTCCGTGATAACGCGACAGCAGCGGATAAGCCGCCACCAGGACCGTCGTGCTGAAAAGCTCGATCACGCCGAAGTTGACGACGAAGGCGACAGTTAAGTAACCCGTGCCTTCCAGGCCCAGGATGCCGGTGGTCATGAGCTTGTCCGTCTGTTGGTAAGCCAGGGTGAGAAATGCGGAAGCGGCCAGCGGTAGGCTGTTGATTAACAGCGCTGCGCTGAGGCCGCGGTCGATGGGGAAGCTCGGGCGCAAACCGTCGCGCAGGTTGAGCGCCGTCAAGGCTAGCGATCGCAGCGTGCCGGACGCGATCGCGGCGCCGTATATGCCCAGCAATCCCCAGCCCAGCGCCAGCGCCAAGACCGCCAGCCCAATGCGCAGTAAGATATGCGCGATCTCCACCAAGGAGGTCTTGAGCATTTCCTCGCGAGCCAGCAGCAGGTCGTAACCCATGTTGCCAAAGAGATCTACGAAGAGGTTTAAGCCGGCTAGCGCTACAAAGCCGCGCAGGGCGTCGTCGTAAAGAACGGAAAAACTGTTGATGCCGACGTAGGCGACCAGCGCTAGGACCGTTTGCCAAAATATCATCGCCGACCAATAGCGGCTCGCTTTAGCCGGTTCGCGCGCCACATCGCGGATCACAATCAGGCTCATGCCGAAGCTGGTGACGGAGCCGGCGATTACCATCAAGCCGCCGACTGTGCCATAGATGCCGTAGTCATGCGCGCCCAGCCAGGCGAAGAGAAGCAATTGCCAGACGAAGAGCGCGCCTTTGCTAATCACGCTGGCGACGACCAAGGCGCTGACGTTGCGCGCGGCGCGCCTGGCGTCACTGCCGGATAATTGTTGTGATTCGCTCATTATCACTCGTTTTGCGGACGCTACGGCTGTCCCGAATCAGAAAAGCATCGCTGGCTATGTGGAGCAAATGCCAGCAATTACATTGTATACACGAAATCGTATTCCCGTTCGCAGCCGTTTGACAAGCTGGCCGCTAGGGATGTCTCATCACATCAGTTATGATTGCGGACAGCGACAGTTGATGGCGACAGTTGATGTTTCAGTCAATAGAGTCGGCGCTTGACTACATATTCCGGACCCGGCGGCGGCTGGACGATGCGCCCCGCGGCTTGGACGAAGATACGCGCGACACCGCCGCGACGCAAAAACTGCTGCGCCTCGCGGACTTGCCCGCCGCCGCCTGCGAATTCGCGGTCATCACGGGCAGCCGCGGCAAAGGCTCTGTCGCGGCTATCATGGCGAAGCTGCTACAAGCGCTTGGCTATCGCGTCGGCCTGGTCACCAGCCCGCACTTGGTCCATTGGAACGAGCGCATTCGCGTCAACGGCGTGATGATCCCGCATGATGACTTTTTGCGCATCCTTGAAGACTTGCGCCCGCATATTGATGTGGTGACGGCTGGTTTGCCGGCGCGGGGCTACCTCAGTCCGCAAGGCATATTCCTGGCGCTGGCGCTGCAATACTTCGCTGAAAAGCGCGTAGAAATTGCTGTGTTGGAAGTAGGCCGCGGCGGTCGCTTCGACGACATCGCGGTTGTGCCGAACTGGCTGGCTGTCTTCGCGCCCATTTTGCTGGAACATAGGACTTTGCTGGGCGATACCTTGGAAAGAATCGCCTGGCACAAAGCGGGCATCATAGCAAGCGCTGGGGTCGCGCTGAGCGCGGCGCAGCCGCCAGAGGTCGAAGAAGTCTTGCGGACTGAGGCTGAAGCGCGCGGCGCGACCATTCGTTTTCTGGATAAGGCAGATTGCGCGCAATGGCAGTCGGACACAGACGGCGGTCAGTTGATCCGCCTGCATCCATACGGTGAGATGCGATTGCCATTGCTCGGGCGCTATCAAATCGAGAACGCCTCGTTGGCGATTCGCGCCGTGGAGATGCTGCAAGCGCGGCTGGGCGCGCCATCCCTTGAAGGCGAAGCTACGATAGGAACGATAGGAACGATTGAATTAATTCGCGCCGGCTTGACAGGTGTCAAATGGTTCGGGCGCGTTCATAAGTTGGATGAACAGCCCGCGATATATGTCGATGGAGCCATCACAGTACGCTCGGCCCAGTCCTTCGTCGAGAGCATAGCGCCGCGGCTATCGGAGCCGGTCGCGGCCATCGTCGGCGTCCCGCGCGATCGCGATTACGCCGGCGTCTACCAAGTGATGGCGCGCGTCAGCAAGAAGCTGATCATCACCGAAACGGATATCAACCCGAATACGCGCTTTCCGTCGCGCGCGGAGGCGCTGCGCGCGGCGCAAGCTTTGCGGGTCGATGCCCGGCATACCGACAACTTGAGCGCTGCGCTGGATGCGGCGCGCGAGTTCGCGGGCGCATCGGGCACGATTCTGCTGGCAGTCTCGCTGATGTTGGTCGGCGAGTGCATGTTGATTTGGGATGTGGATACGTCGCGGATCTAAAAAGAAGTTAGCGCTGTCAGCCGCGGCGCCAGCAGGGCGATTATATTTAACTAGAGAGAACGCAGAGCGCACAGAGTTTAGAGGCTTTAGACAACATATCTTCTATCTCCGCGACTGAATATGGCAATGTCGCCAACGAAGTTTTATCAGTCGCACCAGAACCAATTATGTGCCGAATGTCACATAAATCTACCGCGATGTAGGGGCGATTCTGTGTGTCGCCCATGAAAAGAGTGAGAATATCGTGGGCGATTCACAGAATCGCCCCTACATTGCCTCCTTTTTGCCAGAAAAGGAGTTAAATCTCGGTGTCGGCGGTCAGTGTCTACGCGACCCTCGGTGGTTAAAATAATCTGGTGCGATTGCCCGGCTTAGCGCTAGCCCTTTGATTGACAAAGGCGGGCTTATTGTTTAGGCTTCGTATACTTGTTTTTAGCGGACTTAGCGCAAGATGGAGGAAGATAAATGAACTATCCCAAGCAAACACAAGCGAGTATGGCGGCGCGGGTCATGCGCTTTGACGAGCTCAAACACAAGGGCATCCCCATCATGTTCATCGACAGCATCTTGCCCGGTCATCATCGCATGAATTACGCCGTGATTGGCGATACCGCGTCCGAGAACCCGGACTTCAGCATCAAGCGCGCCATCACCGCGCCTCACCGCTATCAGATTGGCATGGTTTGGGCGCCGCCGGGCTGTGGACCGGCTTGGCACACGCACGATTATGTCGAGTCCTTTTTCATGCTCACCGGTCCCTGGACCTTCTATTGGGGCAACGAAGACGATCCCGAAAAAGTCGAGGGCGAATTCGTCTTGCAGGCTTGGGATATGATTTCCCTGCCGCCGGGCATGTACCGCAGTTTTGAATACAGCGGCGACGAGATCGGCTGGATTTACGCGGTATTGGAATCGCACGCGGTATTCGAGGGCAAGGATCCCTATTGGTCGCCACAGATTGAAGAAGCGGCCTCGCGCGCTGGTTATGAAGCGGACGAGAAGGGCAAGATGGTGCACCCGCTCGATTATGAAGCGCAAAAGGCGCAGCAAGATGAGTTCCTGCGCGGTCAGTTCCGCGATTTGACCGGCGTCGATCTGCAGGATTTCCGACCGCCGCGACACGTGAAGGGTGAATGATATGAAAATGAGCAGCGAGCGCATCCTGACGACGCATGTGGGCAGCATGCCGCGCCCGCAGTATGTGGTGGATCAGTTGTTCGCGCAGGACCAGGGACAAGCCTACGACGCGGCCGAATTCGACCGCGTGATGCGACGCGCGGTGCGCGAAGTGGCGGCCAAGCAAGTGGCGGCCCGTGTTGACATCATCAGCGATGGCGAGATGAGCAAGATCAGTTACGCCACCTATATCCGCCACCGCTTCACCGGCTTCGAGATCGCCGAAGTGCCGCGCGCCACGCCCAAAGACTTGGACGATTTCCCGGCTTTCAAGCAGCGTCTAGCTGAGGCTGGCGGCACGCCGAAATATCATCGCCCGGTTGTTCGTGACGCAATCAAGATCAAGGACCTGTCGCCGCTGGAGAAAGACATCGCCAATCTCTTGGAAGCCAGGGACGAATCCGGCGCGGAAGAAGCCTTCATGAATGCGGCCTCGCCCGGGGTCATCGCGGTCTTCCAGCCCAACGAGTATTATGCGGACGACGAACAATACCTCGGCGCGCTGGCGGACGTGATGCGGGTCGAATACGAGAAGATCACCGAGGCTGGCTTGGTTTTGCAGGTGGATTGCCCGGATCTGGCTTTGGGCAGACATATCCGCTTCCGCGATGATGATATCGCCACCTTCAAAAAAGCGGCGCAGGCACAGGTTGAAGCTTTGAACTACGCGCTGGAAAATGTGCCAACCGAGCGCGCGCGCATGCACATTTGCTGGGGCAACTACGAAGGACCCCACCATCACGATGTTGATCTGCGCGAGATTATCGACATTGTCTTGTCCGCCAAGCCGCAGGCGATTCAATTCGAGGGCGCCAACCCGCGCCACCAACATGAATGGGCGATCTGGGCGGAGGCGAATATCCCCGATGACAAGATCCTGATACCCGGCACGCTGGATACCACAACCAACTTCATAGAACATCCGCAACTGGTGGCGCAGCGCATCGAGCGTTATAGCCAGATTGTCGGCAAGGAACGGGTCATCGCCGGCACCGATTGCGGCTTTGGCACCTTTGCCGGCTTTGGCGCTATACATCCTGATATCGCCTATGCCAAATTGGCTTCGCTGGCGGAAGGCGCGCGGATAGCCAGTGAAAGACTTTGGCATTGATAGTCTTGCGGAGGATTGAGCCGAATGGCGATTCGATACATTAAGCGGGGCAAGTCCGTCGAGCAGCGGTCCGAGGCCGATGCCGCAGTGCAGGAAACCGTGCGCGGGCTCTTGGCGGACATTCAAAGCCGCGGCGATGAAGCGGTACGGGAGCTGTCGCAGAAATTCGACCGCTGGAATCCCGCCAGCTTCAAGTTATCCGAAGAGCAAATCGCAGACATCATCGCCAGCCTGCCGCGCCAAGCGGTCTCCGACATCAAGTTCGCGCAGGAACAGATACGCAATTTCGCGCAAGCCCAACGCGCGGCGCTGCGCGATGTTGAAGTGGAAACGCTGCCCGGCGTCGTGCTCGGGCACAAGAATATCCCCGTCAACCGGGTTGGCTGTTATGTTCCGGGTGGGCGCTATCCGATGGTGGCGTCGGCGCACATGAGCGTGGTGACGGCCAAAGTCGCGGGGGTGAGCCAAATCGTCGCCTGCACGCCTCCCATCAAGGGCGAGATTCCCGCGGCCACAATCGCGGCGATACACTTGGGCGGGGCGGACGATATCTATCTTCTGGGCGGCGTTCAAGCCTTGGCTGCTATGGCATACGGAGTGCTGGGCATCGAAGCGGTCGACATGATCGTGGGACCTGGCAACGCCTATGTCGCCGAAGCCAAGCGGCAGCTCTTTGGCTTGGTGGGCATTGATCTGCTGGCGGGACCAACCGAAGTGCTGGTGATCGCTGATGAAAGCGCCGATGCCGAGATCTGCGCGACGGATCTGCTGGGGCAGGCCGAGCACGGTCCGACATCGCCCGCTGTGCTGCTGACCACGAGCGCGTCCCTGGCGCAGAGCATTGAAGCCGAGATCGGGCGACAGTTGGAGTCGCTGCCGACAGCCGATTTGGCCGGCGCCGCCTGGCGCGACTATGGCGAAGTGATCCTTGTCGATACCGATGAAGAGCTGGTCCAGGTCGCGGACGAAATCGCCAGCGAGCATGTGGAGATTCTGACGCGCGATCCGGATTATTTCCTGCAAAACATGAGCAATTACGGGGCGCTCTTCCTGGGTCCAGAGACCAATGTCGCCTATGGCGACAAGATCATTGGCACCAATCACACGCTGCCGACCAAGAAAGCCGGTCGCTATACCGGCGGCTTGTGGGTGGGCAAGTTTATCAAGACTGTTACCTATCAGCGCGTGACGGAGGAAGCGAGCGTCTTCATCGGCGAATACGGCAGCCGCCTCTGTGATCTTGAGGGGTTTATGGGGCACAAAGAACAGTGCGATTTGCGCCTGCGGCGCTATGGCAACCGCTAGACGTATGCCGCGCCCCGTTTGGCATTTTGCCAGATGACGACAAAATGTAGCGGTATAGCGAAGAATCCAATTCCTGTCGCTAGGACCGCAAGCCAGAAAAAGGCATAAAGCGGCGTCCCCAAGAAGATTAGCGCTAAGCCTGCGCCAACCTTGCCATTGAAAAGGTGGGCGAGGCCGAGCAGCCCAAAGAATCCGGCAATCACGCCGATAATAAATGCCGCATTATTCCGCTCCTCGCTTGCATGTACCGGTGGCGGAGCTACGTAGGCGGCTTGGTTCCCTACATTTTGGTTGGTGATTTGAACCAGGGGCGGACTTGCTCGCTGTTGCGCTTGTTGCATGAGTTTCTGATTTTGACGAACTAGCTCTTGAATGTCGTGGTTGTTCGGCGGCGTTACCTCATGACTGACTGATTTCTGTTTAGCGGACATCACGCGCTGCAGCCTGTCATGAGCGCGGCTGGCCTCCATGTTTTTTGGGTTGGTCTGTAATATTCGCCGAACGATGCCAAATGCCTCTCCCTCTCTACCGTTCAACTCGAAATTATGCGCTCGTTCCAAGAGCGCGCGTTCGTCGGGCATACCTTCTGCTGTCATTCATATTTCTCCAATTTGTCCTGTGGATAAGCACTTAGTCGACGCAACATAACATATTGTAACTTGTGAAACAAACACCTTGTAGATTGATAGACGGAGGTAGCAGAGCAATCGCACCAGAACCAATTATGTGCCGAATGTCACATAAATCTACCGCGATGTAGGGGCGGCTCGCGAGCCGTCCGCGAAAATAACCTATTATTTGTAGGCGATTCACGGAATCGCCCCTACATTGCCTCCTTTTTGCCAGAAAAGGAGTTAAATCTTGGTGTCCTTGGTGGTGAAGAAAATGTGGCGCGATTGCTCTGGGAACGTGGAAAGTACTGTATTCAAAGATTCTTAAATGTACTAAGATATTCTACTCAATTGTACATTTCTGCTGGTCTGCGTAGTGTATGTAGTCCAATCAGCAGCCTTAGCAAATCGCCAATGTCGCGATACCTTCCTGGGATGAAGACTATGCCCCTATGTTCAATGCCTAGTTTGGCCATTCTTATGTAGTCCCGATCGTATGTGCACAATACGCGATCCTGCGCCTTGGCGAGTTGAAGATGCTGATGGTCTCCGTCGCCTAGCAATTCTAAATCCTTAACAGTGACAGTATCTATGCCAAGCCGCTTTAGCTGATTCGCCAATTCAACTGGCATGTTTTCGTCGAAGTAAAAGGCAATCCTGTCCTTAGCCATTTTCTTCAACTATTAGTTCGTCGACTTTGCTCGCAAGATCATTCGCTAGGTTGGAAACGTACTTGGCAATATCTTCTTCAAAGCTGTTGGCTGACTCCTCAATCGCCATAAGAATAGAAGAGCGCAACTTATCCGACATTTCAGAGCGACCCTCCGCTGAAAAAAGTGGCTTTTCCGGCTTCCCAAATCCTTCCTGTACTAATTCTTCCCCAATTCGAATGTCCTCGCGGATGTCGTCGTCAATTTCTTCTTTGTTCTCGTAGTAATATGCTAGAGCCGCATGGATCCGCCCAAGCGAAACTTGATAATCATTTGCGATCTGTTCTGGGCTGCGATTGCCAAACTGCATGGACATCACGATATCGATTACACGCAGACCCGTACCCAAGATGCAGGGACGTCCGCCACGAATTTTCGGATTGCGATAGATAAGATTTATGCTCTCCAGCTTGTTCATCTTGTCGTCCTCTTTTCTATATCTTGACCGCTAAGCAATCTGGGCGGGCTATGCCTATCCCGCCCGCTCGTCAACGACAAGCGTGCCCGCCAGCTTGTCATGCCAGGTCTGATTATCGCGGTCGAACATCGCCCAGAGGTATCCCAACAGGAACATGCCGCTTATGGTGTAGCCGAAGACATTGCGTATGATGGCGTCCAGGATGCCGATGCGCAGACCGTTCTTCTTGACGACCCGCAGCTTCAGCATGATCTTGCCCAAGGTCTGCCCGTTGAACATGGACATGAAGGCGACGTTGTACAGCGCGCTCACCAGCAAGTTCATTCTCAAGACATCGTTCTGAAACTGTGAAACAGCAGTCGAAATCAGCGTCGTATCATCAGAAATCAGCGCAGTTTCTATGGTCATGAAAGCCCCGCTTACGCCCACGAGCAGCAGCGTCATGCCGCCCACAATAAGCCCGTCGATGATGATTGCCAGCCAGCGCCTGCTCACCGAAGCCAGCCGCGCCTCGCGCGGGGCGGACGAGGGCGCTGGAACAGGCGCGGCGACTGAAGGTTCTTTTACAGGCTCAGGCGCGAGTTGAGCCAGTTCATCGCTGGCGGGTTGAAAGCCTGGCTCCAATTCCGTAGCCAGGCGCAGGTATTCAATGCGCTGTCCGTGGCTGAGCGCCGCCTGTGAAGCCAGGTAATAGGCGGCGGCGCTGGGATTCTCTTCGAGCTCTTCGCCGATCAATTCCCGGGCGCGCTCCATTTGGAATCGGTCAAGCGCTTCTTTAATCTCCGCTAATCTGTCAGCCATTCTGTCACCGCCACATTCGCATTATCGCTAGCGTATCATACTTGATAACAGTCCGCATGTGTTATGATAAGCTCCGCGCGAACATAGCCGGGAGCGATGATTTGATTCAGCCTGCGGGTGACGAGAGCAAATTGATGAAGGAGAACGCGGGTCTCATCGCCGCTAGTAAAGCCGGACGCCGCTTCATCGCCCAGATGAACTTTTACAATGCCGGTGATTTCAAACGCTTGCGCCAGTTCGTCCATAGCGGCTACTATGACCTGATCTTGATGGAGAATCCGGCCGATCGCCGTTTGCTCGACCTGAAAGCCACGCGCAAATTGCATGGCCGCTTGAAGCTGGTCGACATCGAAAAGGCTGAGGATTATGCGATAGCCGTCATCATGCAAAGCGAAAAAGGCGCGTCGCGATTGCGCCTGGAGATGAATGTGAACGAAAGCTATCCGCACCAGATCATCCATTATGCTCTGCGGCCATTGGAGCGGGAAACGAGCTAAGGCGCTGCCATGAAAGCGGAAAACGAGAGTCCGATCTTGGATCGGCTGAAGATAAACAGCGAACTGGCCACGCGCATTTTGACCGGTTTCATTCGCGACAGCATCACAAAAGCCGGCATGTCCCGCGCGGTGATTGGGCTCTCTGGCGGGATTGATTCGGCGCTGTCCGCTTATCTGTCCGCGCGGGCATTGGGCGCCGAAAACGTGCTGGCGCTGCGCATGCCCTACAAGAGCTCTTCAGCCAGCAGCCTGCACGACGCTGAAGCGGTCATCAAAGACTTGGGTTTGCCGCATCAAACGCTGCCCATTACTGCTATGGCGGAACCCCTGATCGAACGTTTCCCCGAAATGAGCAAGCTGCGGCGGGGCAACATCATGGCGCGGATGCGCATGGTTACGCTCTATGATCAGTCCATGGCTTGGGGCGGCTTGGTGATGGGCACCAGCAACAAGACCGAGTTCTTGTTGGGATACAGCACGATATACGGCGATAGCGGCGTGGCTTTGCACCCGATCGCGGACCTCTACAAATATCAGGTGCGGCAACTCGCACGCTACCTGGGACTGCCGCGCGCGATCATTGACAAGCCGCCCACTGCCGATTTGTGGGCGGGGCAGACCGACGAGGCTGAGCTCGGCTTCACCTACGACGAAGCCGATCAAGTGCTGATGCTTCTGGTTGACGAGCGCTACACGGTGGCGGAGGCGGCCGCGGAGGGTTTTGACAGCGAATTCGTCGCGCGCATTTGGGAACGGGTCAAAGCCAACCACTACAAGCGAACCATGCCCAATGTCGCCAAATTATCCAAGCGCAGCATCGGGCATGATTTCCTTTACCTGCGCGACTATACTGGGCGCGCGGGCAGCGTTTGACCGTGTTTGACGCGACCTACACGCCATTGACCCTGGTGGGACGGATCTTGTATATCACGCGCTGTTCCGCGCCGCGGCCGCCGGGATTAAAAGAATAGTAGTCATCGTTGCCGGCGTACATGCCCGACAATTTGTTGATATGCGCCAGCGCGGCCTCGCTTTCATCAAACTCGACGACTTCGCCCCGAACCTCTACCCAGTGAAAAGGATTTTGCGGATCTAGGGACAAGACCGTGACTTTGGGGTTGGCGCGGATGTTGCGATCTTTACGGCGTCCAACCGCCGAGTTAATCCAGACCTGGTCGCCTTCCAGGCTTGCCCAGACGGGCGTCACTTGCGGCTGGCCATCGGGATTGCTGGTGGCGAAGGCGACGACGATGGGCCGTTCCAACAGGTCCTTGAGATTGTCTGCGATCGTTGCGGACATGGCATTTAGCTCCTTCTATGGGTTTCACTATGATGGACAGGTAATTGTCGCGCTCGACCTGCGCTCAGACCATATTGTTTTCCGCAGTATCGTCTGCAGGCGCGTCGAGACGTCTATCGCTGGTTGATTCGACATCTTGCTCGTTTTCCGCGGGCGCTGTACTGGGCTCGGCGCTGGCTTGATGATGATAGAGCATGCCGCCCAGCAAATGCGCCAGGTCATGCGGCAAGCGCGCTTTGAATTCGCGATAATTTTCGCCCGGCAGCAGGCCGTTGAGCGGGTATGTGAATTGTTCGGGGATGGATCCGCCAGCGACGCCTAATTCTGGTTCCCACTGGTCAATAAGATGCCAGGCGGCATTGCGGCATTGATACAACTCGAAGACGATATTCGCGTCATCGGCCGCGCCTTCAAAGCGTATGTCCAGCGCGATTGGCAAGCTGCGGTTCTGCTTTTCGATTCTACGCAGCGCGGCTTTGCTCATGCGCTTGGCGATGGGCTGCAACGCTTTGTTCAACTGTGGATTGTCCAGCTCGCCGGAACGCCCAGCGAGCTTGTTCAGCTGATTGACCATCTTGCGCGGCATGACCGCTTCCGTGTGGCTGATGCGGCCATAGATGTCATATTGTTCGCTGCGTATCGCCTTGATATGCCAAGAGCCCAAGGTCCGACCTTCGGCATTGACCAGGCGCTTGACCACGACCAGATGATTAGGCGTACAAGGCGCGTTTATGGCGCTGTTCTGCGCGTGATACTGCCAACTCTGGCGGCGTCCCTGTGTGGAATCTGGATCGACATAAGCGCCCGTTGCATAGGGCGGCTGCCAGACGCCAAAGGTGGGCGATCGCCGGAAGATCAGCCGCAGAATCCAACTGAAGAACCAGAGCAAGACCAAGCCCAGCGCCAAAGCCAGAACGCCGAGGATAATCTGCGTTTGCGTAAATACGCTGTCGTTGATTTGAATGCCGTCCGCGAGAATATTGACGCCGATGTTCAGCAGTGGGACGACAAAGTCATATTCCGCGATGGAATCGGACGAGGACGGCGCGGAAGCCGTGGCCGCTTCAGCCACGTTGATGCGGAATAGCTGGCTATTGTCGCGGGCGATGGGGCTGCCCGCCAGCTCGTATTGGTCAATCCCGACCTCGACTTTCAGAAAGACGTCGCCTTCGGGGAACTGGTCCAGCGCCAAGGCCGCTGTAATGGGATAGGTTTCGCCCGCCGCGAGCGCGGGCAGGTCAAGGCTGGTCTCGATGCGGCCCGACTCGTTTTCGGCAATCGTGATGCTTGATTCTTCGACTGCGTCGCCGCCTTGATTCGTCACAGTGAGCGTGACAATCGCGCTGGCGCCGTCTGACGAATAGGTAACCAAGGGCGTTGTGATGACGTAGTCGCGGGCTTCGGCTTGCGCCGAGGCGATCGAAGTCGCCGACCAAAGCAGAACAAGCAGGAGCCACTTAGCGGCGCGCCTCGGAAAAAGCGGCCCTTCGGCGCGTAGAGCCTTATGCGTGGCGGCAGACGGCGCTGCGATATTGCTAGAGCTCATGTGGGATTGCTTTCAAGTGGCATTCGCTGCGCCAATGACATTGCTTCGTCACCATACTATAATCGCCTTTATATCCTTTTCCAAGACGATTTGGCGGCGGCTGCGGCGCTCTGTGCTCTCAGTAATTCCAACAAAATAATGTAAATGTAGGGGCGACATACCATGTCGCCCGAAACCTAAACGTAGCAACATCGGACGATAGATCGGGCGACTCAGCGAGTCGCCCCTACCAGACCCATAATTTTATCGGATTTGCATTTTATACTTGGTTTTACTGAATTCGGCTGAATTGATTTCAACATCCAGACAACCGATGGCTGAGTCGCTGCATCGCCCGACGGTAAACTGAAGGAGCACAGGCGAAAATGACAAGCGAGGCTCAAATCGATGTGCTTATCGACCGCTTGGCGCGGGAAGACACGGCGGCCGATACCTTTAACGAATATGCTTATGGCATCCCAAACAACGCTATTCGGCGGGGCAACCTGCGTCTGTACCTGCAGTTTATGGCGCAGTATCAGCCCAGCGTCCTGCTGGTGATGGAAGCGCCGGGCTATCGTGGTTGTCGTTTGACCGGCGTGCCGGTGACGAGCCGCAAGATTCTGCTGGAAGGCGCGCCCGGCTTCGACATATTTGGCAGAGACGCCGGCTACCGCGATGTTGATGAAGCGGGTTTCGAGGGCATCTATGGCGAGCAGACCGCGACTATTGTTTGGGGCGCGCTGGCGGGCTTGGATCTGCTGCCGTTTATCTGGAATGCCTTCCCTTTTCATCCTTGCAAGCTCGGTAACGCGCGCAGCAATCGCAAGCCGCGGCAGCCCGAGACGGCATCCGGCGCGGTGTTTCTGCGCGAGATAATGACGATGACGCGCATGCAACGGGTCGTCGCTGTGGGCAATGTCGCTTTTGCAACTTTGGGCAAGATCGGCCTCTCATGCGACAAAGTGCGGCATCCCGCTCAGGGCGGCAAAAACGAGTTTGTGGCTGGCTTGCAGCGTCTACTCAGCCGGTGATTCTGACGCTGCATCCGGCGCTTCATCTTTGTCTTTGGTCTTGTCTATCGCCGTAACCGCGCTCGGCGATGTGCTGCCGCCATCTTCTTCATAGACATCAGCGAAGAGCAGTTGCACTGTGCCGGGCGGCAGGCGGCTCAGTTCTTGGCCCGCTTCCTGACCTATGCCCGACATGAGGGCGGCTTGCTGTGTGGCCGGCGAGTCAAAATAGAGTTCCAATATGCGATAGAACTTGGGCGCGCCCTGTGGGCTGCCGGTGATGTGAACCACCTGTCGGCGCAGAATATGGGGCATCCGTTCCGCTAGCGCCAGGAAATCTTGAAAGACGTTTTCGAAGTTTTCGGGGTCCTCGGTTTGATCAAATAAAACTATGAACTTGATCATCGCAGGCTTTCAGTCTGGTGGCTGGCTCGCAGATCATACCATAGGTTAGGAAAGAGCGATGTTCAAGCATTGAATCGGCTTATGGCGCAGAAGTAATTCCAAGTAAGTGATGAAGATTCACCACAAAGACACAAAGGACACAGAAGTAAAACCCACAAAATAATTAGAATCGGTAGGGGCGACTTGCTGAGTCGCCCATTCACCAGGATTCTTTTCAAGTTGGGTCGCCCCTACAATATCCATTATTATGTTGGATTTGCATTTCTTTGTTCGATTTACTGAGATTAGGAATTTCTTTAATCATCGATTGACGCATCAGGTGGCGAATCCCCGCGAATGGTGGCACAATCTGCGGGATATTTCAGAAGACAAAGCATCAGCCGCGGCTGACATCAAGAATGGGAAACATGCCATGCCAAATCTGAAGGAGATCGGACGCTTGCCGGACCCGGTTGACAATTGCGCCATCGCCATCCGCGACTTGCCCGCGGGGACGCGCGTCCAGCAGGGCGCTGCGCAATATGCGCTGTCGCACCATATTCTCGAAGGGCATCGCTTTGCAGTTCGCGCCATCGGCAGGGGCGAGACCTTGAGTTCTTGGGGGCAGCGCTTTGGCATCGCCACCCGCGATATCGCCGCCGGCGAGTACGTGATCAACGAGGGCGCGCAGATCGAGTTGAAGCGGCGGGAATTGGATTTCGAGCTGCCGGCTGAGCCGAACTTTGACAACCATATCGTGCCATTTGAATTTGACGAAGCAAGTTTTGAGCCGGCGCCGCCCCTGCCCAGATACGACCATGAGCGCTTCTTCGATGGCTTTGCTCGGTCCGGCGGACGCGGGGTCGGCACGCGCAACATGATTGTTGCGCTCGGCACGACTTCCCTGGTGGCTGGTTTCGTCCGCACATTGGCGCGGCTCACCTCCGCTATGGCTGAAGAATATGACAATGTTGACGGGATCGTGCCGGTGGCGCATACCGAAGGGGGCCACCGCGATCCCAACAATCGCGAGCTGCTCTTGCGCAGCCTGGCCGGTTTCGTCGTCCATCCCAATGTCGGCGCGGTAGTGGCGGTGGACTACGGCAGCGAAGCCATCACCAATGCCGACCTGCGCCAGTATCTGCTCGACAATGACTACCCGCTGGAGCATGTGCCGCACGCCTTCTACTCGCTCGAGAAAAGTTTTGAACTCAATGTCGAATGGTTCAAAGACTTGTTTAAGTCTTGGCTGCCCTTGGTAAATGCTAGCGAGCGCAGTCCACAGTCCTTGAGTCATCTCAAAATCGCCTTGCAGTGCGGCGGCTCGGATGCTTTTTCCGGCGTGAGCGGCAACCCGCTGGCGGCTTGGGTGGCAAAAGAAGTCATTCGCTACGGCGGCTCGGCCAACTTGGCCGAAACGGACGAACTCATCGGCGCCGAGTCTTATGTGCTGGACAAAGTCGAAAAACTGGAGACGGCGCGCCGGTTTCTCGACAAAGTGGAACGGTTCAAAGAATGGGTTGGCTGGCACGGGCAAACCGCCGAGGGCAATCCATCCGGCGGCAATAAATATCGCGGACTGTACAATATATATCTCAAATCGCTGGGCGCGGCCGCCAAGCGCAATCCCGACGTGCCGCTGCACGATGTCATCGAGTACAGCCAAGTGATGACCAGCGGCGGGTTCTACTTCATGGATAGCCCGGGCAACGATCTGGAAAGCATTGCCGGTCAAGTGGCCAGCGGATGCAATATGATCTATTTTGTCACCGGCAACGGCTCAATCACGAACTTCCCCTTTGTGCCGACCATCAAGATCGTCACGACCAGCGCCCGCCACGACTTGCTGAAATACGATATGGACGTGAACGCTGGCGAGTATTTGGATGGCGCGTCGCTGGACGAACTCGGCGCGCGAACACTCGACCTGACAATTGCCGTCGCCGATGGGCAACGTTCCCTGGGCGAAAGAGCCGGGCATCACCAAGTTCAAATCTGGCGCGATTGGCAGCAGACGCGCCCGGCCAATGTCACGGTGCTGGCGGATCGGTCATATTCGGGTGAGCCCCTGGGTATCGCCGAGGCTGGTTATACGCCCAGCGTAAGGATTCCGGTTTATGAGAACCGCGGCAAAATCGCCACCGAGCAGGTCGCCATGGTTCTGCCTACCAGCCTGTGTTCGGGCCAGATTGCGCGGATGACGACCGACACGCTGAATGCAACGGATTTGGCGGCATCCGCGGGGCTTTCGCGCTTTGCCACGCTCGTGCATACGGAGGGCTGTGGCGGCAGCGTCGTGCCAGAGTACAAAGACAGTTTGATCAGCTACATGCAGCACCCCAAATTGCGGCATGTCTTGCTCTTGGAGCATGGCTGCGAAATCACACATAACAGCTACTTCCGCCAGTTGATGGGGGAACGCGGCTTGGACCCGGCCGACTATGGCTGGGCAAGCATTCAGTTGGACGGCGGCATTGACGCCGTCATGACTAAAATGGCGCGCTGGTTCCGCCAGCGGATTGCCGGCGACAGCGTCCCCGCGCCAAGACCGGCGGGCATGGAAGCGCTGCGGCTGGGTTTGTTGTCACAGGTACCTATCGGCGATAGCGCGGCGCGTTGCCTGGCCGATTTGTGCAAGATGATTGCGCGCGGCGGCGGCACTGTCGTCGTCTCGGACAAAGACAGCTTGCTGGCGGGCGCCTTTGCGCGCGAGCTGGGCATACCCGCAGCAGCTCCCGCGACATTGGGTTATGGCCAGCTGGCGGCGAAAGCCGGCTTCCATGTGATGGCCAGCCCGCGCCCGCATTGGAGCGAGACGCTAACGGGCTTGGGCGCGACCGGCGTCGAACTCATGTTGGGACTAACCGAAGGCTATGCCCTGGCGGGGCATCCACTGGTGCCCGTGCTGCAAGTGGCTTTTAACGCTGGCTCGGCGGAGGATCTGGATGCGGTATTGCCAGCTGAGGGCGATTCCGCGCTGCCGTTGCTGGACTTGATCATAGCTGCCTTGCGTGGCGACCATGTCCCCAAGCATCAATTGACTGGGACAGATGATTTCCAGGTCACGCGCGGCATGATCGGCGTTTCGTTCTGAGCTTCCTTCCGAGCTTCCTTCTGAACGTGGATTTCAACTAACCGCGCCGCAAAGCGATGTCGCGCCAGAAGTTCGCGATCTGATCGATCAGCGCGGACTCGCTGATGTAAGTGGCATCGAATTCGACGATGTTTTCCGCTTCTCGTATTTTCCACTCGCGCTGCAATTCGCCGATGGCCAGCGAGCGCTCAACCGGATCGTGATAGCGGGCGCCGAGCGTCAAGTGGATACGGTGCAGAATCGAATCCAGCGACGCCACCAGGCAGACGACAACTCCGTTACGCTGTAATTCCGCCAGATTTTTGCTGTTGACCAGGGTGCTGCCCGAGACGCGAATCAAGGCGCGGCGGTATAAGGCGATGTCGTCCATGACTTCCGATTCGATGGCTTTCAGCCGCTGTTCGCCATACTGCGCGCGGATACGGTCGATGGTATCGCCGAATCGCTCTTCGATTCGACGTTCGACATCAATCATCTCCATCCCAAGTTGCTGCGCCAACTGACGCGAGATACGGGGTCTATTGGGTTCAATATAGCCAGTGATGATGAGGTTTAGATCGCGTTGCAGCGAAAGTTCACTGGCCATCTCGGCGCCAGTCCGGATACCAATCGTCCAGCAGGCTCGGCAACTCCGCCAGCGAACGCAGGGTCTTGTGAGGCTTGGCGAGATGACCCTGGTCGCTCGCCCCTGGATTCAGCCGGCGCACGGCGCGCATGCCCACAGCCTGGGCTCCGGCCACGTCCGCAACGGGATTATCCCCAACGAAGACGGTTTCCTCCGCCTGCGTACCCATTTTTTCCAGCGCGTATCGGAAGATGCGGGTGTGCGGTTTGAGGTAGCCGACATCGGCGGCGGACAACCGGCAATCGGAAAAATAATCAATCAAGCCCAGTTCTCGCAATTCGTTGTCGCGCATCCACATCGGCAGCGAGGCATTGGTGACGATTCCCAGGCGGATACCGCAATTGCAGAGCAATTCAAGTACAGGCGGCACATCCGGATAGACAACCGTCCTCGGCACAGCGCCCCATTGATAAGCTGCAAGGATTTCGTCAAGACAGGCGGCTGCTGCGGCAACACCCATGTCGGTCAAGGTTGACAGCAGGATGTCCGGCATGATCGGGGCGCGCAGGTTCACGCGCGCGGCCGACCAAGCGTCGCGCGTTCGCTCCGTGTAGGCATCGACGAGGCTGTCCAGGTCAGTCAAATCGCGCTTGCTACTGGCATTGACGACGGACAGCACGCGGGATAAGCGCTGCGCTTCTAGTTGCCGCCAGCCGATGGTAACGCCACTCCAATCGATCAGGGTATCGTCGAAGTCGAAAAGAACTGCGCGCAACGGGCTCGACATATCGCTCAGCCTCCGCCGGATTGCCTGGCAGCGCGTTTGGCTTTGCGTTCGAGGGCTTTGCGCTTGCGCTCTTCGCGCTTGGCATCATCCTCGTTCCAGGGTGTGGGACCATCAGAAGAGGGTGGCGGAGCCGCTTTTACGGGCGCGGGTGCTGGCTCGGCGACTGCCGGGACCGCGGCGACCGTTTCCGCCACCGGTTCCGGGTCGGGCAACATGGCGTCATAGGCGAATTCCGCGATCGCCTGCGCGGCTTTGTCTTGATAATCGTTGTAGTAGCCATCGGCGTCAACAGCTTCTTTCATCCGCCAAGTTAAAGCGGTAGCTTCCAAGCCAGATTCAATCCCCTTGTGGCGCGGACGCCAGCCAAAGCGGTCGCGCAGGGCGTCGCTATTGATGAGGATCTCTCTTTCGA
Organism: Aggregatilineales bacterium; assembly: GCA_963663445.2. GTDB lineage: Bacteria > Chloroflexota > Anaerolineae > Aggregatilineales > Phototrophicaceae > UBA6055. The sequence goes on from CAXXTM010000002.1 coordinate 601,266, forward strand.
GCAGTTTGTCGCGGAAGGTCTTCTGGCGCAGCCCAGGCAAGAAGCCCGGGCCGGCGAAGGCTGGGGCGCTCAAGCCGATAGCATCGGACATGGAACTCACAAATTCGTTGGGGCTGCGCGGCGCGTCATCGGCGGCGTTGAGCGTCTCGATGCCATTGACGTCGCCCTCCGCCTCCAGCAAGGCAACAATAGCTGTCGCAAGGTCGTCCTCGTGAATCCAGGAAGCTGGCTGCGCGCCAGAGGGGATGCGCCGGGAATTCTTGATTGACTTTGCCAGCGCCGCCGTAGCGCTGCTGTTGCCGCCGTAGATATATGCGCTGCGCAGGATAAATCCATTCAAGCCGCTGTCTCGTATAAGCGCCTCTGCTTCCAGCATTGGGGCATAGTCGCTAGCGCGCCCGTCGCGGTCGCCTTCTTTGGCGGCACCATGGGCAGCCGCGTAGAGATAGCCGAAGCTGAGCGAGACGAAACGCTGGACACCGTGAGCCTGCGCCGCTTGAACTAGGGCCGCGGTGCATGACAGCAGTTGATCGGCGCAAGCGCTGAAATCCGCATTTGCCTGCGGCGGTCCCCCGTAACACTGCGGACCGGCATGAACGACGGCATCAGCCTGCGCGAGCTGCAAATTGCTCAGCACTTCGCTGGCGCGGCTGAGGTCGGGGTAGACCGGCAGCGCCCCTGCAAGGCGTAGCGCCAGAGCGCCTTGCGCATCGCCAGCGGTGGCCAGGACTTTGTGTCCTCGTCTCATCAAGGCGCGCGCCGTCGCCAAACCAAGACCTTCGGCGCCGCCGGTGACAAATACCTTTAGTGCTTGTTTCGCTTCAGCCATCACGACCTCGCTCTCGGCGACAGACATCAAGAGATAGTATGCCACAAAACTGTTTGCTTTGGCACGGGGTTTTCGCTGTTAATGGGGCAATCGCAGCAAAATGTTGGCGGCTGAAATGGCGGACTCCTAAACTGAAAATCAACGCACAGTCGCTTGCAAGTCACGACTTGCGAGCAACTGAGTAGATCCAAGTTAGTCATGCAAAACTCGACGAAGGGTCTAAATGTAGGGGCGACATACCATGTCGCCCGAAATCAAAACGCAGCAACGTCGGGCGACCAGATTGGTCGCCCCTACACCGCCCCTGTAATATTTGCATATTTTCTTTGAACTACTTGTGTTGAAAAATAATTTGATGCAATTGCCCTGGTATCCGTGTCAGGGTGCATTTCAGATTATTGGCAATCAGGCTACCTTGTCCCAAAGGTCGTCAAATTCATGGCCTAAAATCGCTGTACGAATCAGCACCATGCGATTGGCTCCGTCAGCGTTCCATCGCATTCCACTTGCGCTTAGCCTTTGCTTGAATTGTTTGACCCCGCTTTCAACAGTACCGGAGCCAATCGGTATGCCCTTTTTCCGAAATTCGAGATATTGCATGCGGTCTTTATGCCGTTCAAAATATCTGGACTGTTGTGACAGACCGCGCTTGCGTAAGACCCTGATAATTTTGTGAATTTGCCCCAGATACAGGTGATTTTTGTAAGTTTTGAGCCAGCGTTTTCGCTTTTTTGCATCATGTTCATCGGGATAGAGTACTGTAGCGGCATCGGACAGATGTTCAACGGCATGAAACCAGTCCAGCACTTGCCGTCCATCGGGACAGACCTCTTCGGCTACATCCCAAATCCATAAAGCGCCATCAGCCACTACGCTGCGCTTACGGGCGGTTGGCAGGTCATGGGCGAGCGCTAAAGCCCACAACGCTGGTGCAAACTTGTCTTTTGTGCCTAATACGGCGCTGTAACGCACATTCACTCCATGCGCCATTTCCTCTAAGGCGCCGGTCTGCGGATTGCGCTCGAGGCGCTGCTCCACATCAAACACCGCTCCCACCTTCAACTCGCGCCAGCCTTCCTGACGAATATTGACCATACCGCCATCCATCGACAGCCCTTTGCGCTGCTCATGATCGTGACGCGCATCCGGCAACTCGATCCGCTCCAGACTGACCGCTTCACGCTGCCCTTCCACATAGGTTTGCAGCTTTTCACCATAGCGCTGACCCTGTCGCCAGATGCTGGCAGGCGATACATAACGCTCAGCAATCCGTTCAAACACTTCCACACACTGTTCATAAGGCAGCATCCCGCTAAGCCAGACCATGTGTTTGGCAAAAGTCGGACTGAAACCGCTTCCATTCAAACCCAACTGCTCATCCAGGGGAAAAAAATCCCTTGCCACAGTCTTGACATTGGTAGTACTTGCGCTCGATTTCCGCCTCACCGCGCAAGGTTAGAACCCTTCTCTTGCGCTTGCCCTTATTACGTAATCTCCCACCGCAGCCCCCACATGCGGGCGAAGTCCCGTCCTGGATCGACATGAGCTCTCGCAAGACGCTTTCACGAAACGCCCCCTCTGTATCCCCTATCAGGTCTTCAATATCATTGATGTGCATATGTTGGCTCATTCGCTGATCGGACAGCATCTTATCAATCGCTGTTTCTGCTTCGGTCAACAATTTTGCCTTCAATTCTTCCCGTTGCTTTGACATCCCGATCCCCCCGACATGCTTAAACCTAACTGTAGTTTATGTCCATTTGCCAATAATCTGAAATGCACCCTCCGTGTCAAGGCGTATTGACAGGCTTGACGAAGAAGGCTACTATATTGTCGTCAATGGCGGGCCTGTAGCTCAGTTGGGAGAGCGCCACAATGGCATTGTGGAAGTCAGGGGTTCGAGTCCCCTCAGGTCCACTGGCTACGTCAGGCATGGGAGCATACATAATGGAATCAGCAATCAATACCGAAGGGCGGCTCTCTCGGTTGGAGGGGCGAGTGGACGAGGCGCTTTCGCACATGGCGACCAAGGCGGACATTGCGGAATTGCGCGGCACATTGCGCATCCTCATCGCGCTGAATATCGGTATCGCTTTGGCAATCTTGTCGATGCTCTTTGGCTGGCTGCCGACCGGCGCTTGATAATCCCGCTGAGTTCTTAGCCCATATCCCAAAATACTCTTCTGGCAGGGACAGAAAGGTGTAATCGTGGCGAAAGCGACGCGCAATGTTTGGGAAGAACTATTGGAGATTGGCCGACGTCTTGTAAAAGAGATTGACGACTTGCTCGATCCCAAAATCCGACAGCCGCGCAAACCAGCGCGCGTGCCCGTGCCAGTGGACAAGCGCCGCGCGGATTATCGACCAGACTAGGCGGGGCGTGATAGAGGAATCGCAGCGGCGCAGTTCGGATGAACTGCGTTTTTGTTTTTTTCAGGCTGATATTGCAACTGCCGCCTATCGCTGACATCATTAAAAAACCAATGTGAGACTGATGAATGAAGTCAAAAAGGAGATTGGCTGTGGCTGAATTCTCAATATTCGACGGTCATAACGATACTTTGCTGCGCTTTTACCAGAACGACGATGTCGCTTATCCCGATTTTTTCACTGAAATGGACGGCGGTCATATCGACTTGGTACGGGCGCGCCAAGGCGGGTTCGCCGGTGGATTCTTCGCGGTATACGTGCCGAATCGCGAGCGGCGGATTGACCCGGACAACATGCCGGATGTATCCAAGCCTTATGCGCCGCCGGCGGTCGAACATCGCTACGCGCAGGGCGTCGCATTGCGGCTGATGGCGGATTTGTTTCGGCTGGAAGCGGAATCGGCAGGGCAGGTCAAAGTCGTGCGGGGCGCTGATGAGCTGGCGGCTTGCATCAATAGCGGCGTCTTCGCCGCCATCTTGCATATCGAAGGCGCGGAAGCCATCGATGAGGACTTGAACGCGCTAGAAGTCTTCTATCAAGCCGGGCTGCGGTCGCTGGGCATTGTCTGGAGCCGTCCGACAATCTTCGCGCATGGCGTGCCGATCGCCTATCCTTCGACGCCCGATATTGGACCGGGCTTGACCGACGCCGGAAGACGTCTGGTCAAGCGCTGCAACGAATTGGGTATCTTGATTGATCTTTCGCACATGAACGAAGCCGGCTTCTGGGATATCGCGGGGCTGAGCGCCGCGCCGCTGGTCGCCACGCACTCCAACGCGCACGCCATCTGCCCGATCTCGCGCAACCTCACAGACAAGCAGCTTGAGGCCATCAAAGCCTCGGACGGCATGGTTGGCTTGAACTTCGCCACGGGCTTCCTCAACGAAGACGGCGCCTGGGACAGCGATCGTCCGCTGGATATTATGGTTCGGCACCTCGACTATCTGGTTGAGCGCCTGGGCGAAACGCGCGTGGGGCTGGGCTCGGATTATGACGGGGCGCGCGTGCTGGATGATGTCAGCGATGTTTCGAAATTGCCGAATCTGATCGCCGCGCTGCAGGACGCTGGTTACAACGACGATTTGCTGCATAAACTATGTCATCAGAATTGGCTGCGCGTGCTGCGGAAGACATGGGAATAGTCCCGAGTCAATTGTTGTATTTCGAAGATTGCAGGCAGAAAAATGTTCGAAAAAGAACCCATCGGTACGAAATGAAGGATGGAATCATGACAGTCTGTTAGCGGTTCTGAGGAATGTGATATACGTGTCAGTAATCTGGGAGGCTGTGAAATGACTTCAATCGTATTTTGAGAATATTATTGTAGTGGTGCCGAGGAGAGGGGTATTACTTCAACTCCTGTAAGACAAAGTGTGCTAACTAATCCAAACAACATACCAATTCTCTTGAGTCTATTCATTGTCGAGCTCCGATCACTAGAAATAAAGTCTGTTGTGTTTTCTTCCCCCGTCACCTCTGCATTGATTCTACCTATCGTTTTGATAATAGCGAGTTCATAAGCGCTTGAAGCGCTTCCGTCACTAGCGCTATTCGCACTCAGACGGAATAACCGTTGATGCAAGCACCTGATTTTCAAATGTACAGGCCAACAAAGTTGCACTCAACAATCCACCAGAGTAACATGCTATATTGTTCATGTCAAGGGTCAAGATTCTTTAATCAGAGCAATCGCTTCAAAATGATGGCGAACGAAATGGCGGGAATCTAAACTGAAAATTAACTACAGAGAACGCAGAGAAAAGCATAAAATGTCATATTTCAGCGGTGTATTTTGGTGAAAAAACGTCTCTCTAGTGACCCTTACCGATTCCGGGCCGCGAATTTAGTTGAATTGTCGTCTAAACTACTAAAACTCTGTGTCCTCTGCGTCCTCTGTGTTGAAAAATATTTTGAAGCGATTGCCCTGTTCTTTAATTCTTTAATCGCAAGACCGCTAAAGTTGACATAAAATAAGCAGTTGCGGTGGCTGCGGAAAACCTGGATAGATTAGCCAGTTTACAATGTAACACGCCCGTATTATGATTGGGGAATCTAGTGATTCGAAGAGTTGATGAAAGCGGGAAAGCGATGATTGTGAACTTGTCGCCGGGTTCTGGGGTGACCCGCTCTTTGCTTATCTAAACCTCAATGCGCCTTCGTATCGCGCCACCTTGTGTACAAAACCTGTTTCAGCTATTAAGTCGCTGGCAAAAGCAGCTTTGCCGGGCGGCTTCGCGCTGCATTGGCGGCGCTATTTACAAAAACCGGAGACGAAATAAGAGCTATGAGCGAAAAATATCAACCGCATGAAGTGGAAGTTAAATGGCAGCGCAAATGGGACGAGACGCGCATCTATCGCTCCCAAGTGGATTGGGACAAGCCCAAGCACTATGCCCTGACCATGCTGCCCTATCCCTCGGGCGATCTGCATATCGGACACTGGTTCGCCATGTCGCCGTCGGATGCCCGCGCCCGCTGGATGCGCATGCGCGGTTATAACGTCTTGTTCCCGATGGGCTTTGACGCCTTTGGCTTGCCCGCCGAACAGGCGGCGATCTCGCGCAATATCCATCCCTGGAAATGGACCTACAGCAATATCGAGCGTATGCGCCAACAACTGCGCAGCATGGGCGCCATGTTCGATTGGGAGCGCGAAGCCATCTCCTGCACCCCCGAATACTATAAATGGTCGGAGTGGTTCTTCAAGAAGTTCTATGAGCATGGCTTCGCCTACCGCGGCTCGGCGCTGGTCAATTGGTCGGAGACCCTGCAAACCGTTTTAGCCAACGAGCAGGTTATCGATGGCAAGGACGAACGCACTGGACAGCCGGTCGTGCACAAGATGATGGAACAGTGGTTCTTCGCCATCACAAAATACGCCGACGAATTGCTGGATTTCGCTGGCTTGGATTGGCCCCAAGCCATCAAGATCATGCAGACCAACTGGATCGGCCGCAGCGAAGGCGCGCGCGTCGCCTTCCGCACCGAGCTTGGGGACCATCCCATCGAGATTTATACGACGCGCCCGGACACGCTCTGGGGCGCGACCTTTATGGTGCTGGCGCCGGAGCATGACTTGGTCGATGTCATTACCAGCGCCGCCCAGCGCGCGGCTGTCGATCACTACATCGACGAGATCGCCGCCGAAACCGAAATCGAGCGCATGATGGAACACCGCGAAAAGACCGGCGTCTTCACCGGCGCTTATGCCATCAACCCGGTCAACGACGAGCGCATTCCCATTTGGATCGCCGATTATGTCATGATCACCTATGGCACGGGCGCCATCATGGCCGTGCCGGCGCATGACCAGCGCGATTTCGAATTCGCCCGGGCGCATGATCTGTCCATCAGGGTTGTCATCCAGCCGGCGGAAATGGCAGAGCCGCTGACGGACGCCGCCATGACCGAAGCCTACGATGGACCGGGGACGATGGTCAATTCCGATGCCATGGACGGCAGCCAGAGCAGCAAGGACAAAGGGCGCGCGAATGCAGCCATAGGGCGGGTGCTCGATTGGCTGGAGGCGACCGGCAAGGGACAAGAATCGGTCAACTATCGGCTGCACGACTGGCTAATCAGCCGGCAGCGCTATTGGGGCGGTCCCATCCCGATGATGTATGACGGCGAGGAGATTATCCCCGTGCCCGATGAAGATCTGCCGGTGGTCTTGCCCGAGGACGTCGATTTCATGCCCACCGGGCGCAGTCCGCTGACCTATCACGAACCATTTTACAAAGTGGATGAGACGGTGCGCCGCGAGACCGACACGCTGGACACCTTCATGTGCTCGTCTTGGTATCAACTGCGCTATTTGTCGCCGCAATGCGCTACAGCGCCTTTCGACGCCGAAGAAGCCGCTTACTGGCTGCCGGTCGATGTCTATACCGGCGGGGCGGAGCACGCGGTCATGCACCTGCTGTATACGCGATTTTTCACCAAAGTCCTGCGTGATATCGGCGTCTTTGACGAGGCCGCCGCGGTCATGCGCCAAAAGGGGCGTGATCCGCAGGGGGCTTTCGACGAGCCTATGAGCCTGCTGCGCAATCAAGGTCAGGTGCTGGGCGGCGAACGGCAAGGCGACTTTGTGCTGTGCAGCGGCAGAGAAGTCGGCGGGAAGTTGCTGGCCAATCGCGTCGAAGTGGCGGGCTGGAACGAGGCGCCGGCCGGCTTTGAAGGGCGCTTCGGCGAAATCGCCCACCGTACCGAAAATGTCTTGCATTTGGATATGGCGGGCCTCACGCAGTTCGTCGAAGTCTTGCCAGATGCCGAGATTGTCATTCCCGGTATCCCGGGGCGGAACAACGTCAATCAACTGCGGCATCATCTGGAGATCCAGCGCATGTCCAAGAGCAAGGGCAATGTGGTCAATCCCGATGAGCTGGTCGAGAAATACGGTGCCGATGTCGTGCGCTGTTACCTGATGTTCAACTTCGACTGGCAGAAGGGCGGTCCCTGGAACGAGAACAATATCAAGGGTCCGCAGGGCTGGCTGCATGAGCTCTGGGAAATCGCATTGGCCGGCGCGCCCGACTCCGCCGGCGATGCCAAGCGCGAACGGGATATTGAACGCAAGCTGCATCAGACGATCGCGGTGGTCAACCGCGGCTTGGAAGAATTCAGCTTCAACACAGCCATTGCCGAGCAGATGAAGTTCAAGAACAGCTTCAAAGCCGCGCTGCGGGCTGGGGGAATCGGCGCGGAGATGTGGCGGGAAGTGATGAGCCAGGCGCTGCGCCTGCTGGCGCCATTCGCGCCGCATTTCGCGGAAGAATTGTGGCAGCGGCTGGGTCGCGAATACAGCGTGCACCTGCAATCCTGGCCCCAGTATGATGCCGAAAAAGCCCGCGAAGAGCAGGTGGAGTTGGTGGTGCTGATTAACGGCAAGCCCCGCGGCTCGGTCGAGGTGGCGGTGGATATCGAGCGAGAGCGGGCGCTGGAACTGGCAGTGGCCAGCGAGGCCGCGCAGCGCAGCCTGGCGGGCAAAGCGCCGCGGCGGACGATCTTCATCCCGGGCCGCAACGGGACGGATCCCAAGGTGAATATCGTGGTATGACGTAGCGCCCCGCCTGGACAATCCAGGCGGGGCGCTTGATTTTCTTGCCTTGCGCTTGGGACGAGCTAGCGGCAGTTGCCGCGCAGAATTCTGCTGTAATCACGGCTGATGTAGCCCGTCTGCCCTTCGAAGGCTATCTTGTACCAATTCCCATCAGTCTCGTAGACCGGCACTTCCGAATTCAACCAGACGATGCTGATGATGCGCCCGGCTGGCGCCTCGCGCAGGAAGAGCGCCTCAGTCAGCTTGATGTGACAGCTCGGGCTTGATTCTGTGGCTGCTGCCGGGTTTACTCCCGGGTCGGATTCCGGGGCTGAAGCCGGGACCAGCGGAGTCTCGAAGGGGTAGGGATTGTGCAGCAGTATCACGGTACCGGCGCGGTCGATGCGCCCGCAGGTCATGTCATCGCGTTCAAATGACAGCAGGGGCTTGAGCATACGGGGCGCGTAGGCGGCATCCAGGAAGACCAGATAGCCGGACTGCTGGAAGCAGACATCAATGCTTGCCGGCACAATACCCCAAATATCAACCGTGTTGGCGATGCCCAGGTTTATCAGGTCGATGCGCCCGATGCCAGCCATGCTAACCTGTTGGCACTGCGTACTGGCGACATAACCGATAACCACGATGCTCTCCGGCATATCGGGGCAGGTCTCCACCGCTGGACGCTCGACAATTGCTACGGGTTCCTCATCCGCCTCTTCTTCCTCTTCCTCAACCTCGATATCATCATCGGTTGTTTTCCCAAACAAGTATTCGCGGTCTGCATCGGACAGCGTATCAAATTGTGCCAGCGCGCTGCCTGCCCCGACAAAGAAAACAATCAGCAGTAGCAAATGAACAAGGTTTCGTGAAGTTGATTTGAACATGATCCGACCTCCTATTGTGAAATCTCACCCTTATCATTGTACGCGGCAAAGAGAAGGTCAATCGAATCGAAGTAATAATTGGCAATGCGCCTATCTAGCGTAGGCAATGAGTAGGAACTCCCGCGTCAATAGTCGCTGGCTGGGCTCCCGCCGCTTCGGCGCCATTTGTTCGGCGTCGACCGTTGCTTTTCCCTCTGAATTAGCTATAATTACATCATCGGAAACTGTGTCATTCAGAAAGGAACAGGCTCATGCAAGAAGGTGGAATGGAAATCGTCGTCAAGTACTGCGCTACTTGAGGACACCAACCTATTGCCGTCAGTTTGACGGACGAAATCTTGAACGAACGCGAGATTGAATACTTTATCAGTAGTTGGAAGCTGGTTCCCGGCACGGGCGGCGTTTTTGACGTCTGGGTAAACGGCGAACTGATCTTCTCCAAGAAGGAAGTTGGCCGCCATGCCGAAGCTGGCGAAATTCGCAGCGGCATTTTGCGGGTGATGGAAACCGTACGCCCCGCGAATTTTGAAATGGCTGGCGATTAGCAAGCCAGAATTGTCATCAAAAAAGGAGGAAATTGTAAGATGAAACGCTTGGGTTTGGTTGCATTACTTATCGTCGCTGTATTCGTCGTGAGTACAGGATTTGTGGCTGCGCAGGATGGCAGCATTGTCGAGCGCATTCGCGAACGCGGCGAATTGATCTGTGGCGTCAACTCGGTATTGCCGGGCTTCGGCACACAGAATGATGTTGGTGAATTTGAAGGTTTTGACGTGGATATCTGCCGCGCTGTCGCCGCTGCTATCCTTGGCGACGCCAACGCGATCGCTTTCCGCCCGCTGGCTGCCGCTGAACGCCCGACCGCCCTCGCCAGTGGCGAAATCGACATGCTCAGCCGCAATACCACTTGGACGCTCAGCCGCGATACCGAGTGGGGCGCTACATTTGGTCCCACCACCTTCTACGATGGTCAGGGCATCATGGTCAAGGTTGACTTTGGCGTGAGCACCATTGACGAGCTCGGCGAAGAGAGCATCACCATGTGCGCCACCGCCGGCACGACCACCGAGCTGAACATCACCGACAAGGCGAACGCGCTTGGGGCGGACTGGGAATTGAACACCTTCCCGGATTTCGATGCCATCATGGACGCCTACGAGGCTGGCGCTTGCGACGCCTTCACCAGCGATATCAGCAGTTTGGTTTCACGCAAAGCGACTTCCGCCGATCCTGCCGCGCATTCGATCTTGCCCGGCGCCATCAGCAAGGAGCCGCTTGGTCCTGTCAGCCCGCAGAACGACGCCAATTTCGCCGATATCATCCGTTGGGTGGTATGGGGACTGTTGACCGCGGAAGAGTTCGGCATTGACAGCATGAACATTGGCGACTTCATGGATAGCGAAGACGCCGGTGTCGGTCGTCTGCTCGGCTTGGGCGACAACGTGGCTGGCGACTACCTCGGCATCCCCGATGAGTTCATGGTTTCCGTCATCACCCAACTGGGCAACTATGGCGAGATCTTCGACCGCAACTTGGGTACGGATACCATCTTTGGCTTGGAGCGCGGCTTCAACGCCCTCTGGACGGACGGTGGCTTGATGTACGCGGCGCCCTTCCGTTAAACACAAGCTAGTATCCGCTAGCGCAATCGCAATTGCGGGATGCGTCGCCGGCGGGTGGCGCATCCCGTTTGTTTTTCACTTGTTTTCAATGGAAAGGGCGCTCAATTCCTTAGTGGCGCAACAGTTTTTGTAAACGCGGATGTGAAAAATTTGTCTAAAACTTGTCTTTTGCATACAATGTAGAAAAATGAACTCTTGTTGCTTCAATTTAGAACGTTGGAATTATAGGGGCAGCCAATGCAGATGCGCGCCGAGACGCCGAGCGAGAATGTTCTGCCAGCAGTATTTCGGGATGGCAGGATCTTGCAGGGAATCGCTCAACTCTGTTTTGTTCTCATCGTGGTACTGGTATTAAATGACTTGAGTACGCGCATCAGCACTGCGCTGGAAGCGACCAACCAATCGCCCAATTTTGAATTCCTGCAAAATCGCGCCGGTTTCGATATCGCGGATTCGGGCGACTATTCGTCGAGAGATCGCTATCTTGACGCCTTTCAAGTCGGCTTTATCAACACCTTGCGCGTTGTGCTGCTGGGCTTGGTCTCCACAACCGCGATTGGCATCATGGTCGGCATTTTCTTGCTGAGCCGGAATTTCTTGGTGCGCACCATCTCGCGCGCTTATGTCGAAGTTCTGCGTAATACGCCGGTCCTGCTGCAGATTATCGCCTGGTTCTTCATCGCGATTTTCGCCCTGCCGTCGCAGCAGGAAGCATTTGCCTTCCCGCGCGAGGGCATCCGCAGCCTGCCTTTATTGCAATACGCTCTGTCCTTGTTCATCATTTTTGTCATCTGGCAGTATAGCGGCAGCATGCGCAACCTCATTTGGCGCACGCGCATACGACAGGGCGGCATCACCATAGTGGTCTTGGTCAATCTATTGGGCATCGTGCTGGTGGGGTCCGGCAGCCCGATCGAGTTCCTGCCTGCTTGTACATCAGCATAAAGGGCGTCGCCATTTTCGAGTTGATCCCGTCGGCGATGTTTGGCGTCTGGATGGTATTTGTCGTAATTGGGCTGGTGGTGGCGGCGGCGCTTTGGCGCTATTTTGGCTATGTCACGGAATCAACGGGCAAGCCGATTCCGCGCACCCGCTATGCGCTGTTTTCGCTGATTGGTTTCGCCTTGCTCGGCTGGGTGATTTTGGGCATGCGTCCCACGCCCGCGCAAATCGCCGTATTCGACGACGACGGGGACAGCGTCATCGAGATGCCTTACGAGGATGCCTTCGAGTCCGGCTTGTTAAGCATCGAACAAGAATTGGAGTATACGCGGCAACCGCTGCTCTATCGCCCGCCGACACTCGACCGGCGCGGACGCACTATCGAGACCGGCATCGAGATTTCGCCCTCCTATCTGGCGGTCTTCCTGGGCTTGGTGATTTATACCTCCTCATTCATAGCCGAAATCGTGCGGGCGGGCATTCAGGCTGTTCCCACCGGGCAGCTCGAGGCGTCGCGGGCTTTGGGCATCTCGCAAGGCGAGATGCTGCGCCTGATCATTTTGCCGCAGGCGCTGCGCGTGATTATCCCGCCCATGGGCAATCAGTATCTCAATCTGGCAAAGAACTCCAGCCTGGCCATCGCCGTGTCTTATACGGATATCTATCAAGTGTCGAATACCATCATCAATCAGTCGGGGCAATCGGTGACCGGCATTGTGATGATCATGTTTTCCTATCTGTTTATCAGCCTGTCGATTTCGCTGGTGATGAACCTGATTAATCAGAGATTTCAATTGGTGACGAGGTAGGCGTTTCATGGCGGATAGTAAAGACATGGACCTCAACCAATCGATCATCAACTACGATGAGGAGCCGGTGCGACCGCCGCCGACGCTGGAGGTGGGCTTGCCCGCCTGGCTGCGACAAAATCTCTTTGGATCGCCGGCCGATATCGTCGTTTCGATTCTAATGTCGATACTGGTCTTGGTCTTGGTGGTCGGCTTCTTTGATTGGGCGGTGCGCACAGCCAATTGGTTTACCATCATCAATAACCAGCGACTGTTCATGATGGAGCGTTTCGAGAGCAGCATGGAATGGCGGCTTGCGCTCACTGTTTTGCTTTCGGCGCTGCTCACGGGCTTCAGCTTCGCGGCATGGGGGCGCAAGCTGCTGCGCATGTTAACGATGGTCGCGCTGGCGACGCTGGTATTGGTGGCGGTCCTGCCGTCGCTCATCAATGCCACGATCGCGCAGCCCAAATCTTATTTGACTTCAGGCAATATCGATATCATTGACCGCGCCTCTGCGCTGAGGCCGCAAAAGAATCTGGCTTTCATCGCGCAAGCGGGGGAGACAGTCTCCCTGGAATTGGCGCGGGACGAGGTCGCCGATGTCGAGACGCTCAGCAATCTGTCGGGCTTTTCCGATCGCGCGGCCAATGCCTTGGGCAATGCCGCAAGAAACCGGCTTGATCAGATAGAACTGACGGGCTTGACCTTCGACCGCATGGTCAGCCGAGAATTGACGGAAGCGCTGGAAGAACGCACGCGGCTCGCCATCCGCACTTTTACGCGCACCAATGACATGGAAGCGTCCACCTTTGATTACATGGGCTATCTCGGCGACTACTTTACCGCCTCCGACGCTTCAATCGCTGAGTTAAAAGCCTGGCTAAAACGGCTCGACGCCGCCGTCGCAGGACTAGAGGAACCGGAAGCTGCGATCCAAGCCGCCGCGAGCGCGGTCGACGATGCCGTGGCGAACATGACAGCGGCGGACCAAATGACTGCCGAGGCGCGCGCAGCCCTGCAGGAATTAACAGCCGCGCTCCAAAGCGGTCAGCAGATCGAGGACTTGGGCGAGCGCTTGATCCTGGATTTGTCGGAGGATTTGATCGGCCAGCCCGACCAAGCTGACGAAGACGAAGACCTCATTCGACCGGTAAAATGGGAAACGCTTTTCCTGCGCGACATGTTCGTGCGCCTGCTGACGCCGCAATCGGTCATCGCAATCTACGATTTGGGTCAAAGCCCGATGCAGGTTGCCATCCGCGATGCGGAGACTTTTGAGGTCTTGGCGGGCGGCTTGGTCGGGCTGGCAGGGGAGACAGTCTCTTATGTCATACCGCGGGACGGCTGGTATATCTTGTCGAAAGACGCGGTGGAGGGACAAGAGGGTACGGGAATCTTGGCGGCGCGCGGCATATTCCCGATTGTCGAACGCACCTTGAGCGCCTCGGAATCGCAGTTCGTGCGGCTGACCGACAACGAGTTGGAGATTTTTGGCAGCCGCCCGCAAATTGACGGCAAGGACGCGCCGATCGCCGCATTGATCGACAATCAGTATCGTGGCCTGCGCGATTTGCCAACTTATCTGGTGCATTTCATTCCGCTCTTTCTCAAGCAGATTGAGCTATTGCTGCTGCCGTTTTTCATCACCGTCGCCTGGGGTTATGTCCTGGGGCGGGCAGTCGCTCATCTGCTCGGCGAGCAGACCGTGTTCAACAGTAATAATAGCCGCGCCACTGTACTAGCTGTGGCGATGTCCCCCTTGCTCATCCTGCTGGCGTATTTCGCGTTTTTGGATGGCAATGGCGCGCTAGACGGCTTGCCGGGGATTGTCCTGAAAATCCTTGCCGCCTTCGCCACGGCGCTGCTGGTACAGCGCGTCGAAGGCTGGCTCAAGCGCGCGAATAGTGGGGAAGAGGCTGAAGGAACGATAACGAGGCTCTTGATCTATGGCTGGGGCGTCTATCCCTTTGCCATGTATCTGATGGCTTCCGGCATCGGCGGTTTATCGGGCGCCGCGATAGGCAGCATGGCGGGCGGTTTGCTGTGGCTGCTGCTCATGTATTTTATCGGTCTCAATTTTTTCGGCGGCGCGGGTTACATGCTGCTCATTGGCGGCTTCTTCCTGCAGATCGCCCAAGGTTATGTCATCAATATCGTATGGGAAAACTGGACTGCCGAGCCCATCAGTTCGGTCTTGTTCTGGATTATTTTGGCGATTGTCGGAGTCGGCTTGGGTTTATTGGGCTTCGCCCGGCGCGGCGGCATCGACGCCAATGCCAAGCGCATTGGCTACCTGGTTTCATGCGTCGTATTCATATCCATCTTCACGAATACCAATTTGGTCTCGGTGGGCGGCGACGGCTCGGCCGCGACAATGGTCGCTATCGCCATGGTCTTGTGGCTGGGCTGGATGTTCTTCAGCGGGACGCTGCATTGGTCCTCCAATCGGGTCATCATCGGCTTGCTGCTGCTGACGTTTTTATGGATGCAGACTTGGACCCATGTCGACCGCTGGTCAACAGTCTATTTCATCATCTGGCTGGCTGGGGGCGCGCTGGCTTTCAAGCGCGGGGAGTGGGCGCAAGGCGACAAACTCAAGTGGAAGCGTGATGAAAGCGCTCCGCTCTTGTATCGCTATCCGGGGCGAACGATGGGCGCGCTGGCGCTGGCTTGGTTTATTGTCCTCTTGATTATTCCGAGCTTTGTATTGGGCTTGGAAGCGCAAGGCGCGCTGCAAGCATCGCCACAAGATTTGCTGCCGCTTTCCGACAAGCGCCTCTGGGGCGGCTTGATGCTGACCATGCAACTGACCATCCTCGGCATCGGCGCGTCTTTCCCGATTGGCTTGCTGCTGGCGCTGGGACGGCGCAGCAAGCTGACTGTCGTGAAATACACCTGTGTCGTCTACATTGAAACAGTGCGCGGCGTGCCATTAATCACCATTCTCTTTATGGCGGTTTTGATGGTGCCGCTGATTGATCCGACGCTGGCGTCGGTGGAAAACGCGGTGCGGGCTTGGGTTGGCATTACCATGTTTAGCGCCGCCTACCTGGCGGAGAACGTTCGCGGCGGCTTGCAATCGCTCGACCGGGGACAAACCGAGGCCGCCCAAGCCATCGGTTTATCCGGCTGGCAAACGACGCTCTATATTCTGCTGCCGCAAGCCTTGCGCGCTGTGATCCCGGCTCTGGTCGGGCAATTCATCTCTTTGTTCAAGGACACGTCGCTGGTTTTCATCGTTGGCTTGGCGGAGATTACTGGCATCGCCTATCGCGTGGTGGCGCAGCCGGAGTTCTTGCAGCGGCGTCAAGAGACCTTCTTGTATGTCGCGATCATTTATTTTGTGTTCAGTTACATCATGTCCTATATCAGCCGCCGCGTCGAAGCGACTGGCTCGGGCGCCGCGCGGGCGCAACAATTGTGATAAGGCATAACTTAGAGGATTTCCCGCCCGGCACACGGGATTGAGGGAGGACAAAATGGAAAACGGCAATAATCAAATGATGTCAGTCGACGAGCCGATGATCATTTGTCGGGATATGAACAAGTGGTTTGGCGAGTTCCACGTCTTGCGCAATATCTCTTTGGAGGTCATGCCGCAAGAAGTGTTGGTCATCATTGGTCCATCCGGCTCGGGCAAGTCGACCTTTATCCGCTGCATCAATCGGCTGGAAGAGCATCAGGACGGGCAGATCATCGTCGATGGCATCGAGCTCAGTCATGACGTCCAGAACATCGCCGACATCCGTCGGGAAACCGGCATGGTATTCCAGCAATTCAACCTCTTCCCGCATTTGACGGTGATGGACAATATCTCCCTGGCGCCGATGAAAGTGCGGCATTGGGCGCGCGACAAAGCGGAACAGCGCGCCATGGAGCTCTTGGAGCGGGTGGGCATTCCCGAACAAGCCTACAAGTACCCGGGGCAGCTATCCGGCGGGCAGCAGCAGCGGGTGGCGATCGCGCGGGCGCTGGCGATGGAACCGAAGATCATGCTCTTCGACGAGCCTACGTCGGCGCTCGATCCGGAGATGATCAAGGAAGTGCTGGATGTGATGAAGGAATTGGCGCGCACTTACATGACCATGTTGGTCGTAACGCACGAGATGGGCTTCGCGCGGGAAGTCGCCGATCGCATCATTTTCATGGACATGGGGCGCATCGTCGAGCAGGGTCCGCCGGAGAACTTCTTCAATCCCGATATCGAGCATCATCCGCGCACGCAAGAATTCCTCGATCAGATACTCTAAATTAGGCCTAGGAAAGACGGGCACAAACAGAGTCCCTGTTCGCGGCGCGAACAGGGACTCTTGAATTATTCCCAGAATAGGGATTGGCTTGAGGTCAACGAGGACCTTTTTTCACGACTCGTAACCGTATAATTCGGTATCCGGGTAAAAGGCCGCCCAGGCGAACCAGAAGTGCGGGAAGGCGTTGATCGAGCGCAATTGTGTTCCGGCCAGCTCGCCTGTAAGCGCTGTGCCGAAGATATTCCACGCGCTGCCCGTCTGTTCGTCGATGATGGCATCGCCATCGGCGCGGAAGCTCAAGATCCGCTCTTGGTCAATGGCGCGCTCGAATAAGCCGGCCATGCCCACATCGCGCGAAAGATCTATGCTGGCTCCGTCCAGGGCGCTGAAGGCGCCGGGCTGCCATAGCGCCACGATATCGACATCGCCCACGGTGTCATTGATGACCCGGACTTCGGACAGCGTGCTAAAGGGATAGGCGGTTTGCATATCGCCCAGCGCAAAGCCTAGCACGCGTTCGGTTGCGAAAAGCCGACTGTCCGGCTCGCCAAAAAACAGGAATGGCTTCGCGTTGCTATCGTAATTGGCGTAGGGATTGGAACCGTAGAAACGGCCATTCGTCGACAGCACCTCGCCATGCGGGTACTGCGCTTTGAAGGCGCCGTAGCCCACCAGTTGCGACGGAACAATGTCCAGCAGCGCGCCGGTATGGGCGCCGACGATACCCTCGCCAGTCAATTGCTGCCAGAGGCTTTGCGTCACGTCGTCCCACATGATGAGATCGCTATTGCGCAGCATCCCGCTGACGCCGAAGCGCAGCGTCTCGCCGTCGACGCGTCGGTCGAATACGACGGCGCTATTGCACAAGGGGCAGAACGTGACCGCAACTGGCGTCTCGCCTAGCGTGTCGTTGGCGATTTCGTGGCGCGTCAAGATCGCCAGCGGATAGGCGCGGGCGATGCCGTCGATTTCCAGGGCGATGACGGGAGAGGCCTCTTGCAGCCAGCTATCCGCCAAGTCCAGATCATCGAAGGTCGGGTTGTCGATAGGCGGGATGCCGTCACGGCCTACGCCGCCGGATGCGATCTCGTTGTAGACGCCTTCTAGGTGCTGGCAGACATCCATCAGATTCCAAACTCTTTGCCAGTTCGCCAGCGTTTCTGGATTGTCGAAAGGCGCGGGGGGACTTTCGCAGCTGAGCTGAGCCTGAGCAGCCGCCGGGAACAGCAGCAGCGTCAACAGCGCTAGCGTAATCGTGAGCATTTTGCGGATAGCTTGCATGATATGTCCTTTTCGTGAACGGTTATGCGATTGTTATTCAATTGTTATTAGGTCGCGTACAGAAGTGTATCAGGATAAAAGGCGGCCCAGGCGAACCAGAAATGCGGATAGGCATGCAACTGATTGAGCCGGCTGCCGGCCAAGGGACCGGCGGTGGCTTCGCCCCAGATGTTCCATTCGCTTTCCGTCTCGTTGTCGACGAAGCGGCTGCCAGCTTGACGGAAGGTCAGCGCTGCGCCCGACGGCAAGCGTCGGTCATACATCAGCGCCATGCCGACATCCTTTGAGGAATCGATATCGCCCGCGTCAAGGGCGCTGGCCGCGCCGGGCTGCCAGAATATCACAATCTCGCGCTCCGACACCTTGTCGTTGACAACGGGACTCTCTTTCAAGGCGCTGAAGGCATAGGCAAGGGCTTGATCGCCGACGACCGCCGCCAGCACGCGCTCCGTCGCGAAGAGACGATCGTCGGCGGGTCCTTTGAAGAGAAATGGCTTCGGGCTGCTGTCGTAAGCGATGTAGGGGTTGCGCCCGTAACCTCCCAGGGGACCGCGCAGCACTTTGCCCGCGGGGTAACGCTGCTGGAAGACTTCAAAGCTGACCAGTTGCGAGCTTATCATCCGCAATACGGCGCCGCGGTAATGGCCGACAATGGCTTCGCCGGTGAGTTGCTGCCACCAGGTCTCGGTGAGATCGTCCCACATAATCAAGTCGCTGTAACGCAGATTGCCCGATACGCCAAAGCGCAGGACTTTGCCGGCGACTCGACGGTCGAAAACAACGGCGCTATTGCACAGCGGGCAGAATGTCACGGCGATAGGCGCGCCGCTCACGACATCGTTGACGATCTCGTGGCGTGTCAAAACCTCGAGCGGATAAGCGCGGGCGTCGCCAGCTATTTCCAGCGCGATCACGGGCGATTGCGGCGACAATTCATGGGCGAGCGCCGCCTCGACAAATATGGGATTGTCTATCGGCGGAATGCCATCGCGCGGCACCCCGCCCGAGATCACCTCGTCCATGTCAATGGCGGACATATCGAAGTCGGTTTTCCAGCCCGAACCGGGGTCTTGAAAAATCCCCCGCCCGACCACAATGAAGGCCAGCGCGATCAGCGCAAGAGTTGCCAGATCTTTGAAGCGTTTCTTGCGCTTATTCACGTTGGCGCAACTCCGATATTCACCGGGCAGGTCTTCCCGCGCGGCAGCGGGCTGGAATATCTCAGCGAGACGCTAAATGCCGTAGACTTCCGTTCCCGGGTGGAAAGCAGCCCAGGCGAACCAAAAGTGGGGGAAGGCGTTTATCCATTCCAGTTCCTTGCCCTGCAAGTCGCCGGAGATCGCTTCTCCATAGGCGTTCCAGGTTGAGCCTGTTTGCGCGTCTGTGAAGCGGCCATCCTCCATTGGCATGAAACTCAGGGCGATGCCGTCCAGGGTCGCCCGATACAATCCAGCGGTTCCCAGATCGGCGGAATTGTCGATGACCGAATCGCCCAGGGCGCTGGCAATGCCAGCTTGGAAGAAGGCCGCCACAGGGCTTTCGCCGATTGCGTCGTTAATCACTCGCTGCTCGCGCAGGATGGTGAAGGGATAGGCTTTGGCGATGCCATTCAAGGTTGTCGCCAATACATGATCCACCGGCGAGCTGAGCCGCGCGTCGATTTCGCCCCGAAACAAGAAGGGACGTCCCGGGCGGCTGTCGTAATTGGCGTAGGGATTGATGCCATATTGACGCGAGAAACCGGTATCGCGCGACAGGACCAGTCCTTGCGGATGGCGCTCGGCAAAGCTGGCGAAGCTGATCACTTGCGAAGGAACGATATCCAACAGGACGCCGGCATAACTGCCCACGAGCCCCTCGCCGGTTAACTGCTGCCACCAAGTTTCGCTCTGGCGATCGTACATGACCAGATCGCTATTGCGCAGGAAGCCGCTGACGCCAAAGTCCAGCACTGCGCCGTCGACGCGCCGATCAAAGGTTATTGAACTGTTGCAGAGCGGGCAAAATGTGACAGCAACCGGAACGCCGGCGATTTCGTCATTGGCGATCTCGTGCCACATCAGGATCGCTTGCGGATAGGCGCGGGCTTCGCCATCAATCTCGACCGCGATCACCGGCGAACGATCGCTCAGCCAGGCAGCGGCTTCTGATACTGACTCCATGTTCGGCTCTGTCAGCGAGGGGATGCCGTCTTTAGTAGGATTTCCGACCAGAATCTCTTCAAAGTCGACAACGCTGTTGCAGAAGTCGGTAGACCAATTGACCGTCCGCAAATGGCTAGGGTTGCAGCTTTCCTGATCCTGCGCCTGGTTTGGCGCAAAGCTGATAATCCAGAATAATGCGAGAATTGTTGCTGCGGCGGCAATTGTGGTTAATCCGCGCTGTACGAGCGCCTTGCGCATGGAAGCCGTCCTTTCCCAGTTCAGTCACTCTCATTGTAGAGCTGTCAGATTACGATACCCTTACAGGCGCGGCGCTTCGCTGCCTGGGCGCGGAATTTGCCGACCTGACCTCAATTGCAAAGGCATACATCGACATGGAGATTCGACTATAATTGCTAGCGACAGCGTAATGGCATAGACGCTGCAGAGGATGGTCGCGCATGTCGCGTTCAGGCGGGCGAGCCAATTTGATACTCAACGCGCTTTTTTGGCTCCTTGCGATAATTGGTGTCTTGATTGCCGGCTTTGGTATCGTTCTTGATCTGTTTCCTGGCACCAGCCCCGGCTTTAACCTGCCGCAGCTTTTGGCGATCGTCGGCGGTATTGTACTGGCGACATTGGCTTATGCGCTGCGCCGGGACGCTCTCCGCCGGCGTCGATTGGCTGCCTGGCGCAGAAACGGTCTCGCAGTGCTGGCCATCACAGCCGGCACGCTTGTCGCCCTGGAACTTTTGCTGGCGGTCCTCAATATGTCGACCTATTTTCCGGCTCGGATTCCTGAAGAGTATTACAGCGGCAGGCCCTGGAATATCTGCGATGAGGCTGGCTGTCACTTCGACCCGGAAGTCCTGGCGGCAGCTTGCGGCTTGGGGCGAACGGAAGGACGTAACTGCTCGCTCAATCCACAGGGCTTTCACGATAGCCAAGCATTCGCGCCGAGCGCTGATTTGCCGGACAAGTTTAGAATCATTGCCTTGGGCGATTCCTTCACCTTTGGCATGACGGCTGACATGGGCATGTCCTATATCGAGAGAATCGAGGCTGACCAGGCTGGCGCCATACTGTGGAATATGGGAATCCCGGGCACGGGAACCCGGCAGGCGCTGCAGTCTTTTTCGGTATACGGTCCCGTTATGCAGCCTGATGTGACCGTGCTCGGCTTCTATATGAACGACTTCAACGACAACTTGATACCGATTCATGGCCAAAAGATGGCAACAGAGGATGGAGACGAGACCCTGTTCCGCTGGGAAGATCGCTGGGGAAACGTCATAATGCTGGATCTGCCTTCCACCTGGTATTATCGCGAACAGCGGAAAGACCCGCCTGCGAGCGAGCTAGAGCGCCTCCTTGGCGTTACGCGCCTGGGAACATTGGTACTGCGGCTCTTTGACGTGATAGGCGATAGCGCCGGCGAAAGCCTGCGAGCAGCCCGCGAAATGGAGGCCACTCGCAAGTACCTGGAAGAATTGCGCGATGCGGTTTCGGCGCAGAACGGCGAGCTTCTGGTCTTGTTAATCCCGCATCGCAATGATTTGTTGTCGCCTGGCAGACGTTATGCTACCGCCAAGCAGCTCATGGCGGAGCTTGAAATACCGTATATTGATCCTCTCGCAGAGCTTGAAGAAACGGTCGACTATACTCAGAGACCGGATGTACACTGGAACAACGGGGGCCACCAAAAAATCGGCAATATGCTGAGCAACTGTATTGATGCCTTTCGCGCTGCTGGCGATTGGTCAGATTGTGCGCATATCGTCTTGCCGTGAAAGTGTCAATATAAAGCCAAACGTCCCAACTCATCATGGGACGCCTGGTATATTGGGGGGTTGTCCGGGTTCAAAGTGGGGACAAAGAACCTGGACTCATTCAACTTTAACATACTTCTCAAGCCATCAAATGACGCGTCGCCTTTGCTAAACCTTCGCTTTTTCTACGCTTAACCTACGCGATTATGAACATGGTTACACGGTACTTGAACACTGTTGACGCAGTTTGAAATGGGAGATCGACGGCAGGTCTTTTGACTAGGATTTATACGGCAGCGGGTTGTCGACGCGCAGGCGACTTCTAGCCTGGAAGCCGCGTAAACTATAGGCGCAGCGCGGGAAACGCGCCATACCGATGTCGCATCAATACCTAGTCTCGGGTTCCCATATCGCGAGGGACTCGCTTGGCAATCGCGGCGGAAATCGCTCCGCGGCCGGGACGAGCGCTTTCAGGAAAAGTATATCGTGCGATGATCGCCCCTATGAACTGTATAGATACCTAATCATGCTTGTGGATGTCGCCAGGCATGTGACCGATTTGGGTAGTGTATCCTTGACGGTTGAAATTCTTTTTTCAGTTCTCGGCGTGAGATCTTGAACCCCAAATACGAAGGACTTGGTAGGGATGTTGTAATTTAATTCAACCGAATTCGATACACTGCCCAGATCTGGCGTGAATTGCGGCGCGCTTCTGACTGAAAAGGACGAGTCTATGGTATCATCGCCAGCGGATCAGCGGAGAGCGTAAGTTCAAGCAACAGAACATGGCGAAAAAACGCAGCGCATACGTCTGCTCAAATTGTGGCAGACGAAGCTCCGGCTACTTCGGACGTTGCCCGCAATGCGGCGAATTTGAAAGCATGGTTGAGCATGTTGAGACGCCGCCCAAGTCCCGCGCTCCAAGCCAAGCTGGGGGCGGCGTTCAGCGGACCCCAGCGCGCCTTGAGGCGGTTGGCGCGGGAGAAGAAGTACGCCTGCCGGTGCCGATCAGCGAATTCAATCGCGTTCTCGGCGGCGGCTTGGTGCCGGGCAGCCTGGTCTTGCTCGGCGGTGAACCCGGCGTAGGCAAATCCACGCTGGTCATCGAGTTGGCCGCGTTGCTGGCGGAGACCGCTGGAAATGTGCTCTATGTCAGCGGCGAGGAAAGCGCGAGCCAGATCAAGATGCGCGCCGAGCGCATGGGTCTGTCCGCGAATAATCTATTTCTGCTGACGGAGACCGACCTGGGCAATATCTTTGATCAGATTACGACGTTGGAGCCCGTGTTGGTCGTGATTGACTCGATTCAGACCACCCATACGGAGGAACTGAATTCTTCACCGGGCTTGGTAGCGCAGGTGCGCGAATGCGCCATGCGCTTGCAGTCGCTGGCAAAAGACACGGGCCTCAGCGTGTTGATGATTGGCCATGTGACCAAAGACGGCAATATCGCTGGACCGCGGGTGCTGGAGCATATTGTTGATACTGTGCTATATCTGGAAGGCGATCCATTTCAACAGTATCGATTGCTGCGCAGTGTCAAGAATCGCTTTGGCGCCACCAGCGAAGTGGGCGTCTTTGAGATGAGTGGGCGGGGCTTGGTTCAAGTGGAGAACCCCTCGCAGGTATTTCTGGAAGAACGCGTCGTCCAGGCTTCCGGTTCCGCCATCGCTATTACGATGGAAGGCACGCGTCCGCTGCTGATCGAGATGCAGGCGCTTACCAGCCCGACATCTTTTGGCAATCCTCGTCGCACGCCCAATGGCGTTGACATCAATCGCCTGCTCTTGATCAGCGCCGTTTTGAGCAAGCGCATCGGACTGAAACTGTGGGAACAGGATATTTTCGTCAATGTCATCGGCGGCCTCCGGATCAGCGAGCCGGCGGCGGACCTGGCGATGGCGGCGGCCATCGCTTCCAGCTATTACGATCGCGCTGTACCGGCGGATCTGGCGGTTGTCGGGGAAGTCGGTTTGAGCGGAGAGATTCGCCGGGTCAGCCAGTTAAGCATGCGCTTGAACGAAGCGCGCAAGATTGGCTTCAAGCGCGCCTTGGTCCCCAGACTGCCCAACAATGCCAAGGAAACACCGCGCGGCATCCAGCTGCTCCAGGCGCGTCACTTGTCGGAGGCTCTGCGAGCGGTCTTTTCGAGCGATTGATGCGCGATCTCGTCTGACTAGGGATATTTGCGGTTGAGCAGGCGCGCGTAGGGTATCGTCTCGCGCACGTGATTGAGCCCGCAGATCCAGGCTACTGTTCGCTCGATGCCGATGCCGAAACCGGCATGGGGCACTGTGCCGAATTTGCGCAGCTCAAGATACCATTGGTAGGCTTCGCGCCCCAAACCCATCTGGTCGATATTGCGCTCCAGCAAGTCCAGTTCGTGAATGCGTTCGCTGCCGCCGATGATTTCGCCATAGCCTTCCGGCGCCAGCAGATCGACGCTGCGGCAGACCTCCGGACGGCCCTCGACCGGCGTCATATAAAAGGCTTTGACGGCGGTGGGGTAGTTATAGACAAAGACCGGCTTGTCGAAGAGCTCCGCCAGCGCGGTTTCCTGCGGGCTGCCAAAATCTTCGCCCCATGCGATCGCCAGCTCCGCTTTCGCTGCCGGATCATCGCTCGCTTCCGCCAGCGCTTGCAGCCGCTCGACGGCGTCGTCATAACTGATGCGAGCGAATGGCGCCGTGATCGCGCGCAGCTTGTCCTCATCACGCTCGATTAGCGCCAGTTCCTGGGGATGCTTTTCCAAGACTTGCGCCACGACATAAGTTACCAAACCCTCTTCGATGTCCATCAACTCTTCGAGGCTGCAAAAGGCGATTTCCGGCTCGAGCATCCAAAACTCAATCAGGTGCCTGCGGGTCTTGGATTTTTCCGCGCGGAAGGTCGGTCCAAAGCAATAGACTTTGCCAAAAGCCATTATGTTGGCTTCGTTGTAGAGTTGCCCGGTCTGCGCCAGATAAGCCATATCGCCAAAATAGTCGACTTCAAAAAGCGTCGTCGTTTCTTCCCCGGCCGCCGGCGTGATGATTGGCGTATCCACAAGCAAGAAACCTTGATCGTCCAGCCAATCGCGCATCGCTTTGATGATGGTGGCGCGGATGCGTAAAATCGCCCACTGTCGGCTGCTGCGCAGCCACAAGTGGCGATGGTTCATCAAGAATTCGGTACCATGTTCTTTGGGTGTGATGGGGTAATCTTGCGCCTGCTGGAGGAGCTGCAGATCCCGGATGCCGATTTCGAATCCGCCGGGGATGCCCGGCGCGCGTTCGTCGGCGCGTACCTCGCCCGTGATGACAACCGAGGACTCTTGTGTGAGCGCGCGGACAATTTCGAAAGCCTCCGCGTCCATCTCGCGCTTGAAGGCGACGCATTGCGCTTGGCCGCTGCCATCGCGCAGCAGGATGAATTGCAGCCTGCCTTTGCCGGTCTTATTGTAAACCCAACCGCGCACGGTGACTTCTTGACCGGTATAGTGGACGATGTCTTTGATAGAAATGACTTTAGCCATAGCATCCTTCACGCGCGATAGCGGTAAATTGGATTATTATATCACAGCCAGAGCGGGACTTGCGCTGCGCCCCATTCACATTCGCAGCCACAAACTGCCGCCGCTTCCACTTGACGCCACAACTCGGCATCGTGCCAAATAAAACGAAGGCGCGGGGTCATCCATTTGACCAATTGCTTGATTAGCCATTTCTTCATCGGACGCTATACCTCAATCACTCTGCCAACCGCCGCCCGCAGCAGCCGATCGCCGATGGCCAAACCCAGCCCAGTCGCAGCGGGAGCGCGCGCCAAGATCCACTCGACGCCGCGGCTGTCAAGCGAGCGCATTGCTGAAAACAAGCGTAGAGCCGCCGCATCAAGATCGGCGCCCAGGCTCTCGATTTTGACATCTGTATCGGCAATGCGATTTAGATCCTGCTCCAGCGCC
Organism: Aggregatilineales bacterium; assembly: GCA_963663445.2. GTDB lineage: Bacteria > Chloroflexota > Anaerolineae > Aggregatilineales > Phototrophicaceae > UBA6055. Next base: position 627,189 of record CAXXTM010000002.1, read on the forward strand.
ATGACGCCAACATGGTCATGGTTTTCGGCGAACGCTTTTATCGCCGCCCAGACAGCCGCGTCATCGCCGCCGCGAAACAGCATGACCGTCGCCCGCGGCGAATAATGTTTGAGCATGCTGCCGGGCGCCGGCGCGGCGGGGCTTTCGTCGCTCAGATAGCGAGGTTGATAGCGAAGGTCTGGCAGGACCGCGCGCAATGCTTCCAGCGGGACGCCGCCCGGGCGCAGCACTTGCGGGACACCGTCCACCAGACTGAGTATCGTCGACTCCAAGCCGATTGACGCGGGCCCGCCATCCAGGATGATGTCCACCTTGCCTGCCAAGTCATCGGCGACGTGTTGGGCCGTGGTTGGGCTGGGGCGGGAGAACTTGTTGGCGCTGGGCGCGGCGATCGGCCGGCGAGCCGCGTGAATGAGCGCCAAGGCGACGGCATGATCGGGCATGCGTACCGCGACTGTATCCATACCTGCGGTTAGATTGGCTGGCACAGTCGCGCGCTTTTTCAGGACGAGCGTCAAAGCGCCCGGGGCGAAGCGCTGGAACAAGCGATAAGCTAGCTCGGGAACCGAGACGGTCAGGCGCGACAATTGGGCTAAATCGGCGATATGCACGATCAAGGGATCCTGGCTTGGGCGGTCCTTGGCGCGGAAAATTTTCTCGACGGCGGCGCTGTCCAGCGCATTGGCGCCCAGTCCATAAACCGTTTCCGTCGGGAAGGCGACCAATCCGCCATTCCGAATGGTTTCAGCCGCCACGCTGATCGTTTTCGGGTCCGGACGCTGCGGATGCACCCGGCAGGTTCGCGTCTTCGTTGTGTAGGGTTGGCGCATATTCTGGCGCAGCCTGCTTGATTGGATATACTCTTAATGATAACGGTATGCAGCCTCTATCATATCATGAGACAGTTCAACGACGGAGAGCATAGCGATGACAGTATTGGTTACAGGCGCGGCCGGATACCTCGGCAATCAGATCGTCAAGAAGCTGGTGGCGCTGGGCATCCCGGCGCGGGCGATGGCGCGCCGGCGAGCCAAAGCTCAATTGCGCCTGCGCGAAGTCGCCGAGAGCATCGATATCGTTGAAGGCGATGTTACCGTTCCCAGCAGCCTGACGCCGATTATGCAAGATGTCAGCGCGGTTATTCACCTGGCCGCAATCGCTATGGAAAAGGGCGGGCAGACTTACGAAGCGGTCAATTTCCAAGGTACGGTCAATGTCTTGAACGCGGCGCAAGCGGCTGGCGTCAAACGCTTCATCAATATGAGCCAGAATGGCGCTCGCGGCGACCTGCCCTACCGATTCCTCGCCAGCAAAGGGCGCGCCCAAGAAGTTGTCGCCGAGTCTTCCTTGCAGTGGACAGCGCTGCGCCCCTCGGCCATATTCGGTCCGCAAGACGAATTCTTCAATACCTTCGCGCGTCTGCTGAAGTTGACGCCCATCGTATTTCCGTTGATTGGCGGCGGCAAAGCCGAATTCCAGCCGGTTTCCGTACATGACGTCGTCGAGGCTGCGATACGTTGTCTCGACGATGATAGCGTCATCGGGAAAGAATTGGCGCTGGGCGGACCGGAAGTGTTGAGCCTGGGCGAAATCGAGCGGCGCGTTATGCGCGCGCTGGACACCTGGCGCTTGCTCGTGCCGGTTCCGGTCGCTGTGCTGCGCCCGGTCGTGGCTGTCATGCAGGCGCTCTTACCGGGCTCGCCCGTGAGCACAAGCTTGCTGGAATTGCTCGCCGTGCCGAACACTGTGCCGGACAATGCGCTGGCGACTCATTTTGGGATGGAGCCTATCCCATTTGCGGGCGAGCATATCGAGTATCTGAAGGACAACAGCATCAGCGATGCCTTGGCGAAGTTTTTCCGCGACGCTACCGTGAATTGAGCCTCAGCAAATCATCGAATATGCGGCGATAGGCATCTGTCATGGCTTCAAGCGAGAAGCGCGCGCGGACTTGCGCGCGCCCGGCGCCCCCCATTTTTTCTCGCAAACTGTCGTCAGCGAGCAGGCGCCTAATCGCTTGGGCGAATCCAGCGATATCGCCGGGATCCACGAGGTATCCGCTCTCGCCCTCACGCACCGTCTCTAGCGGACCGCCGCGGTTGCTGCTCACGATTGGCTTGCCGCAAGCCATCGCCTCGAGGTTGGCTTTGCCAAAACTCTCAAACTCGGAAGGGCAGACCACCACGTCCGCTGCTGCATAGACATTCTCGATATCGTGACGAAATCCGATGTACTGCAGGCGGTCGCGCAGCGTATGATTCGCTCGCGCCATGCGCAAAATCTGATCCCGGTAACGCTCGTCGGCGGCGCCGCCGAAGACATTGTCGCCAGCCACGATGAAGCGCGCCTCCGGTTCCTGCATTGCGACAGCTTCCGCGATTGATTGGAAGGTATGATGGCCTTTGACGCGCTGAAAACGGGCGGCCATGGCGACCAGGGGCGCGGCGCGGGGGATGCCAAGTTCGTCGCGCAAGCGCATCCCGTCGAGCCCGGGATGAAAGCGTTCCGTATCCAGCCCCGCATAAATCACGGGCAGGCTTTTGGCTGGCATGAAAGGCGGGCTGCCCAGAAATCCCTCGCGGATAGCCAGCGAGCGCGCGACTGTCGCCGGTATATCGCGGAAGAAATTGCGCTGCCAGGCTTTGGGCTGGAACCACCAACCCCAGAGCGTGAAGACGAGCGACGCCCCAGCCAGTCGCGCGGCCGGCGCCATCATGGGCAAGCTGTGATAATCGCTATGCGCGAGATCGATCCGCTCTTGCCGCAGCAGCTCGCTGAAACGCTTGACCACGGGGAAGCGCGCCCATAGCGCCGGCAGGAAGACAGTCGTTGCGCCGCGAAAAGGCATGATATGCACGGGACCAACTGATTCGCGCCAACGCTCGCTCAACTGCCCGGATCTCGGCAGCAGCAGATGGCATTCATAGTCTTGGGCATGCAGTGATGCGGCGAGCGTCAACAAGTCCGTTTCGCCACCGCCAAGACCGGTGTACCAGGAGGCAAACAGGATTCGCTTCATTGATATCCCGATATCCCGCTTTTACTCGCAGAAGGGGATGGCGAGGTACTGTTCGCGTTCGGCGCAGGTCAAGGCGCGCGGCGCAAGCCGTTCTCGCACGCGATCAAGCAGCTCATCCGCGGATTCGACTCGAGTGAGCCTGTACAAGCCATTGGCATCCTGGCTTAGCACATGCCGCCCGTCCCGACTGAGGCTGAAACGGGATATAGTATCGGGATGCTCGATGCGCTCCACCAGCGCATTTGATGTCAGATCCCATATCAACAGCAGATTATCAACAGCGGCGTAGAGCCAGTTGCGCTCTTCCAAGAGGGCGATTCCCCCAGTAACAAATCCGACATCGGCGTATTCGTTGAGCATCGCTGCGCTGGCGCTATCAATCACTTGAAGGCTGCCATCGCCGCGGGACAACAGGAGATACTTGCCATTCGCCGCCAGTTCGCCAAAAGCGACATCAACAAAGGTATGGCGCTGGATTGTATCCGCTTCCCGATCGACTACCGTCAAACCTGCCAAGCCCGCTTCCAACTGAACGAAGAAAAAGAGCCGATCGCCGTCCTCGCTTAGCGCGACCTTGAAGCGATCGTCCCTGGCGTAATCGGGCGCTAGTCCCAGCGAATAAGCTGCCGTCGGCTCACTGTTGCCGCCTTGCCAGTACAAGGCGCCCCCCGAGTGCAAGCTGAGAACCGCGCTGCTGTCGGCGGCAAATCTGACCAGCCTGGCTTCCCCAAAGTCGTCATTGTTCAAGCGCATGTTTAGGCGCTGTGGCGCAGGTTGGTCCGCTCGCAGCAGCAGCAAATCGCCGGCTTGGCTTTGCGCCAGCAGGGCGTCGGCTCTCACCGAAGCCAGATGCAAAGCAGTCACCTGTTCAAGCTCCCAGGTCCAGGACGCCTCGATCTGACCATTGCCGGCGTCGATAAGTTGGATTTCTCGCGCGGCGGCAACTGCAAATTGCGAGCCGTCCGCGTTCATGCGCGCCAGGCTGCCGCCGCTCTGGAACAGGATTTCCTCATCGGCTATTCTCATTAGCCGCGTCCCGCCGCTGTCGGTGATGAGCAGGGCGTCGCCAGCCTGGTTGATGGCGACGGCGTCGGCGCTCTCATCAAGCAGCCGGATGCGCTCCGATTGACTTGGGCTTATGCGCCAAATATACGCGCTGCCATTGACCCCATGTCCCAATGCGACCGTTCCCTGCGCGTCGACATCAATTTTCGCCAGAGGCTGCGGCGAAAAACCCAGCTGGCGGATCAAGCCGCCATCTTCGGTAGACCAGATGACCAGCCGGTTGTCGCTCGTCAGTGACAGAGCCAGATCCGCGGCCAGGAAATGCGCTGATTCCAAGCTGGCGGCGAATTCGTCGGCGAAGGTCCGCAGAACTGTCCCGTCTTCGGCGGCGATGAGCGCGATGCGTTTCTCGCCCAGGCTATTCTGTATGCCCAGCAAGGCGGCGCTTTCGCCAAAACTAATGAATTGGAGGCTGTCAGTCGCGCTGGCGATATTGCCTCCGCTGATGAGCGACCAGTTGAAACCCTCGGCAAGGCGCGTTATTTGCTGCCCGCTGGCGGGGTTCCATAGCGCAAGATCGCCGGTATTGGGGTCGCCGGCATAAGCTGGCAGACTGCGCCCGCCGCTGTAAGCGATGCGCCCCCTGCGGTCGTAGCCCAGGTAAACGCGCTCTTCCGCATTTGGCGACAAGACTTCCAGCGTCTCGGTCGAATGCTGTGTCATCGTATCCTTGCCGTACTCCTCCGACCAGGAGATCAGCCGCGCGTCGTCGGCGGTCACCAGCAGTTCTTTGATGGACCATCCGTCTTCCGATACGGGCGTGTAGTTGGCTAGGCGCGCGCCGCTAGCGAGATCCCAAAGGACAAGACCATCGTCGCCGGCGCTGACCAACTTGCTGTCCCTGCGGTAGGCAGCCAGCACCCGAACGGGACCCCTATGCGCTGGCAAACGCTGAATCGGGAGTCCGTCCGCGCTGGATCGAATGACGATTTCTCCATCCTGCGCCGCGCTAATCAACAGTTGTCCGTCGTTGTCATAAGCCAGCGCGCTGATAGCGCCTTCGTGATCGTCGATTTCGTAGTCGAGCCGCCCGCTCTGGCTGTCATAAACGAGTACACGCTTGCTTGAAGACGGGACCAAGGCGATTTGTTGGCCGGCTGGATGAAGCCGCGCGAGCGAGATGTTTTCAATCGTCGCCAGGGGACTGCCTTCAAGCGCTTGGCGCAGGATGCGCAAGGCGCTCCAGGGCTTCTCGCGGGCTTGCGCAGCTTCCCAGGCTAATGCCAGAGCCAGGTCGAGGTCGCCGTCGGCGAGCGCGCGCCGCGCGCCGTCGATGACAGCCTGCGCCGATGCCTCGCGCTGCAGTTGCGCCCTTTCGGTTGCGCGCGCCTTGGCGGCTTGGACCGCCGCCGCCGCTTGAAGGGTCGCGGTCATCGCCACCTGTCTGGTCGCGGATTGCGCTTGGGCGGCTGCGGTGGCCAAAACCGCTTCTCGGATTTGGAGGCTGGTTGCCGCGAGCTTCGATATCACCTGATGGGCGCTGTTGCTCTCGGCTGTTGCGCTGGCGGCGGCTTGCGCTCTTCTTGTGCCTTGCTCGCTAGTCGCGAGGAACACGGCGGTGGCGGTTGCCGCGCTCTGGCTGTCCCTCACATGCCGCAGGATCCCGATAAGCGCGGCCAGGATCAAGACGGCGAATATGCCCAGCACGACATGACTTGGGAATCCGCGGGCTGTCGCGGGCTTTTGCCGGCGGCTGGCGTGGATGAATTCAACCAGAAGCTGCGACGGCTTCGGACTGCGCTTGGCGCCCTCCGCCAGCCATTGGCGCGCCTCTTCCGCCCGCTCTGGGGCGAGCAGCAGGTCCTTCCTATGTTGCTGATGCCATCGGCTGGCGCTGACGAGCAGCTCGGTATGCAGGCGCAGGTGAGCGTCAACTTGCAGGAGTTGCGTCAAGGAATTAGCGCCGTCAGCGAAGTCGTCGCCCTCGCGCAGGAAAACGTAGGCGTTTTCTGGGATGGCTGGATGGACGCCGGCGGTGATTGCCGGGTTGATGATCAAGCTGATGAAGCGCTTGCCCTGGGCGACCGCGTATTCGACCAATTCATTGCACAGTTGGCTTGCGGCGGAATCTGGCGACAGGACAAGCGCAACCGTATGCGAGCGCAGTATCTCTTCCCGCAGCGGCTGCGCATCCGCCGCGGACTTGCCGATTTCTTCATCAAGGCGGCAGACGATATCCCGGCTCGCCAGCCAGCCAGCCAATCGACGCGTGAATTCGATATCTTCCGGATGGTAGATGAAGAAAATGTCGTAGAAGCTGCCGCCGTTTTGCATGGGAAAGCGCTGCGCTGGCATGGTCCATAGGGAAGCGAACTATGTCTATAGCATAGTTGTAATTCGGGCTCTTAACCAGTCAGTATGCGATAGCGCCAGACGAGCCGCCGTTTGGCGTGCAAGAAAAAGACCGCCGGCTTCCGCCAGCGGTCCCACCCGAATCTTGATTGTTATGCTGTCAGCTGCGAGCGCGAATCAGCCCGCCTGATGTGTGATGCGGCCTTCCATCATGGCGCTGATCGGGCTGTTGGCGGCGATGTAATCGGCCACGACCTGGTCCAGCGGACGCCCCTGATCGTAGGGATTGATGGCGTTTTCGGCGAGCACGGAGTAACCGTCACCGCCAGCGCGCACGAAGTCGTTGGTGGCGACGCTGTAGATCGCCTCCACGTCCACTGCCACGTATTCGCCGTCTTGCATGACGTCGGCGCTGACGATGCGGCTGCCGACTTCCTGCGTGGCGTCAAAGCTATAGCGCAAACCCGCGACCTGCATGAAGCGGCCCGAAGCGCCGTCAACGACAGGGTTGTTGTTCTCGTCGAGTTGAATGCGGCTGACGCTGTTCTCGAGGACGGCAATGACATCGGCTCCAGACAGCTCAAAGGTGCTGATCAAATTGCCAAAGGGCAGCACATTGAGAACTTCGCCCAGTGTCACTTCGCCCTCGTCGATATCCGCGCGGATGCCGCCGCCGTTTTGGAAGACGATGTCCACGCCTGTATCTTCAAGCACGGCGTCCGATATCACATTGCCCAGCAGACATTCTCCGATGCGGCAGAGGCGCGGGCTGGTGCCGGTCAGCGCCATGGCTGTTTCGCCCACAGGCTTGGCGGCCAGTTCCGCGATTGGTTCCGCCAAGCCGGCGATCAAGTCGCTGATGTCCGGATCTGGGCTGATGTAACGGCTGAGCAATATCGCATCGCCATCCCAGTCGGAGACGAGACCGTCGGCGTCAAATTCGACATCCAGGCGACCAAGGTAGACCGTCTTGGTGCTGGCTTGAACGACTAGCACGGGTTCGCCGCTGGCGCTCTCGACCACAGTCGGGTATTCGCCAATGGCGCCGCTGTAGCTATTGCTAAGGAAGGTATTGGTGTGCCCGCCGACCACGACGTCCACGCCGCTGACACCCTGCGCGACTTCCAGGTCCGCGCCGTATCCGATATGCGTGACCAGAATGATTTTGTTGACGCCTTGCGCCGTTAGTATATCGACTTGTTCTTGAGTCACGTTGATCAAGTCGTAATGGAAGACCAAGAATTCACTGGGCTTGGCGAGAATCGCGGTTTCCGGCGTCGTCAATCCAATGATGCCGATCGGCTCGCCGCCAACGTCAAGGATAACCGACGGCTCGATCAGACCCGCCAGCAAAGGATCTTCGCTGAAATCGGTGTTGGCGCTGAGCGCGGGGAAGTTCAACCCATTCACAAAGGAAGCCAGCACTTCGCTGCCGTCGTCAAATTCGTGGTTGCCCAATGCCATGGCATCGTAGCCGATGGCGTTCATGATCTGAACGCTGTCTTGCCCGCGATATTGGACGTGGAAGAGCGTACCGGTGAAGCGGTCGCCGCCGTCCAGCAAGAGGTGATTGTCAACCTCGGCGCGGATCTGCTTGACAACTGTGGCTTGACGCGCCGCGCCGCCATCGCCGTTGCGCTGCGGCTCGTGATGACCATGCACGTCGTTGGTGTGCATGATAGTCAACTCGTAGCTGTCGTCTTGCGCGCCAGCGACGCCGACAAGCAAAACAACCAGGACCAAGATACTAATAAGTTTAGGGTTCATTGTATTCTCCTGACTTTTTCGAAAATGGGTCCATGATCGCGCGGTCCGCGCTCATGGATGTCTATGCCATTCAAGTCAAAGTCTAACATAGGGATGCGCCAGACGGCATTGTGAATATTGTAGAATCAGCGCCGGCGCGGATGCTTTATCAAGCCGACGACTTGACACCAGGTCGGTTCGGGCAAGGGATTGCGCTGGAGGATCATGCCCAATCGCGCCATCGTCCTTTGAGATGCGATATTGTCTTTTTCGGTCGTGGCCACGACGCGGGCAATGCGCAGTTCTCCAAACAAGTAGTTCAACATTGCTGTACCCGCTTCGGCTGCGAATCCCCGTCTTCGATGGCGCGGCATGATGCCCCAGAACAAGCCCACTTCTGGGCTGAGCAGATTATCAGCCGGGTCGCCCTGCAGCGCGCCCCAGGGTATGACCGTCGGCACGATGCCTAGCGAGCCGATAAATTGCCCGTCCGCGCGCCTTTCCAGGGCATAGTCCGCATAAGGCGGCTGCCCAAGCAGAGCCAGTTCGCGGTAGCTGTCGATGGTCCATTGCAGCCAATCCAGCGCTTTTTGGCTTGGTTCTTGAATGTCGAAAACTTGCGCGCGAAAGCGAATACAATCTTCGCTGTCCCGTTCGTGAAACTGTCGGATGCGCAGACGATCGCTGGTCAGGTCGACGGCTTTCATGAACTTGACAGGCTCAATTGCCTAGGTGCGCAGATACGAAGCGCCGTTGACATCTACGATACAACCTGTGGCAAACTCCGCGCCCGCCGATGCCAGGAAAAGCGCGACGTGGGCGACGTCTTCTGGCTTGGCGACGCGCCCCAGCGGCGATTGATTCCTGATCTCGTCGCCATCGGCTTGCGCCAGGCGTTCGGCGGCCATATCCGTTTCCACGAAACCAGGCGCGACCGTGCCAATGAATATGTTGTGGGGCGCCAGCAAGCGCGCCAGCGATTGTCCCATGCTGTTCAGCCCGGCTTTGCTGGCGCCATAAGCCACCGCCGTCGGCTCGCCGCGGAAGGCGCCCCGCGACGAGATGTTGACAATCCGCCCGCCGCCGCGCACGATCATCTTTTGCGCGACGCAGTAAGTGAGGTTGGCGGGTCCCAGCAAGTTGACCGAGAGTAGACGTTGAAAATGCGCTTGCCACTCCTGGTAGTTGACATCGGTCAGGGGTCTCTCCTCATAGATGCCGGCATTGTTGATCAAGATGTCGATGCTTCCCATGCGCTGTAGGACGGCGTCTACCAAGGATTGTACAGCGGCGGGATCGGCCAGATCGGCTTGAAAGGTCTGATGGTCGCGACCATTTAGCGCATTCAGCGCGGCAAGCGTCGTTCTCGCCGCGTCCGCGTCCTGCTTGTAATGGATGGCGACCCTGCCACCCCGTTCGGCGAATTGTCGGGCAATTTCTCGTCCGATTCCGCGCGAAGCGCCAGTAACGAGTACCACTTTGTCGCTAAAGCGCATGAGGCGCGTCTTTCACACTAATTCCAAGAGATTGGCAAATCCAAAATAAAATTGAATTCGCCTGACTAACTTGGTTTTACTGGGTCCAATGGTTCCCGCGCAGTTTTCAGACATTGATGAAATTTATAGGGGTCAGCCTTGGCTGACCCGCTGCAAACATGTCTTCTGCTCGCTGCCGTAACATCGAGGGATTGGAGGGAGCAATTGCGAAAGGTTACTGACAGGCGCCGGTTGTCGCGACATAGTCGGCGCTGATCCAACCGATTATCCCGTAGTAATCCACCTTGAACCAGGATGGGACGCGCGTGCTGGAGCTAAGACTGACATCGTTCAATAACACTGCCAGTACAGTATCGCCGTCCGGCAGGTTGCGCAGGTTGAGAATGTCGGTCGTTGTTACCGTGCAGCCGGAAAGCTGGATTTCCACTTCTGGCGCCAAACCGGAAGACATGAACTCAAGCGACATCAAGACCGCTGTGCCTTCACGATCGACATCCGCGCAGCGCCGGTCGCCATCGACGACTGTGGTCAAGGGAACGATCGTGCGCGGCGAGGTTGCGGCATCGAGCAAGATGATCGCGCCAGTATCCTGGAAGCAGATCCGCAAGCCGCTTGCCGGCACGTATCCCCAAAGATCTATCGCCATTTTGAAGCCATAGTTGATGATGGTTTGGTTGCCGACGCCAGCGGCATCTCTTTGCTGGCATTGGGTTCGGCTAATATAGCCGGTCACGGTTACGCCAGCTGGCAGAGTTTCGCAAGTGGGCGTTACGGCTGTTGGCGCCGTAGTCGCCCCAGAGGACTCGTCAGAATCTTCTGTATCGTCGTCGGCTGCGCTCGCCGCCGCGCTTTGGATCTGGAAGGCAAATGAGCCCGGCAAATTCTCGGCGGCGCCAATGTCACAGTAGCCCGTCAGGCGTTCGAGCCCGCGCTGGTCTTCCGGCAAGCAGTAATTTGAATTTCCGCCATCAAGCGCCGGGCTGCCCTCTTGCGGCAGGTAGTAGACCGGCAGCCCAGCCAACTTGAGCAGCAAAGGATCGTCCACCAATTCCTCGTGCCCGCAGGAACCGTCTTGGATCAAGTTGCCGACGTTGCTGTTCAAGGTGCCAGAGCAATCATCCTCGACATTGCCGCCCAGGATGCTGTTGTACAGATGCAGCAAGGAATTGTCGTATATGCCGCCGCCTATCGCCGCGCTGTTATTGATAATTGTCACGTGGGTAAGGGTCGTGGCGCCCCCATTGTAGATTGCGCCTCCCTTGTCGGCTGCGCTGTTGCCCGCGAAGGTGGTATTGTTGATGGTCGCGCTGCCGCTGCTGACGTACAAGCCGGCGCCGTCGTCTGTCGCGCTGTTCGAGTCGAAACCGCTATTGTTGATTGCCAGGCTGTTTTCTTCTCCGCCGGCAAAATAAACGCCAGCGCCGGAGACCGCTTCATCAACGCCAGCCGTATTTCCGCTTATGGCGCTATTGGAGATGGCGATATCGCTGGCCTCGGCAGCGATACCGGCGCCGTGGCTCACCGAGGCGCTATTGGAGATAACGCTATTGTTCATGGAAAAAGCGCCGTTGCTGACAGAGATTGCGCCGCCTTGGGCTTCGCTGTAACCGGAGGTCATGGTCAGATTCATGACTTCGAGCGAGCCGCCGTCCACATTAAAAATTTGATAGCTTTCGTCCCCGTTTATCACAAACCCGGCGCCATCAACAATGACTTCGGACGTGACGCTCATGGACGATGTAAGCGTTATCATGCCCTCTACCGTGCCCGTCAAATCAATTGTGATCGTATCGGCGCCGGTCTGCTCGTCGTCGACTGCTTCGTCTCCGTCTTCGCAACTGTTCAGCGGCGCAACTTGTTCTTCGCCATTGGCGGACAAGATCGCGTTGTACAAGCTGCAATCGTCATCGACCGTGATATCGGCAGCCCAGGCAGGTCCCAAGGGCAATATCAGCAATGCAATTACCAGGAAAAGCCAAATCTGTTTGGGTTTTATTCTAGATCGGATCACGTCTCGTCCCTGTCTATATCACAATTACCGGCGGCACGGTCCTGCAATGCGGTCTCCGCGCGCGCAATCTTAAGTTTGTTATAGCCGATTTTTGGCAGAGGACAAATGAATATACGACTTATTTGGCTTGGCGCGGCGAATGCGAGTGAGCTTAAACATTGCTGTCGCGCGCCGAAGACGACGATCCGGGGGTTATGCTAGGACGAGCTTGCCATCTTTCTTACCAACTCAAGGGTCATCAACGCGTCGCCTAGCGCATGATGCGCATTGCCTGGCGCGATGCTCTCTTGCGCCAGCGCTTTGGTCAACTTGTGCCATACGTAGCCGCGGCCTTGCCCGCTGCGCTTGCCTTTGAACTTGGCATATTGCTTCATGGCGCAATCGCGTTTGCCGATGCGAATATCGGGCAGGCGGTAGCGCGCGACAGTTTGCTGCAACATGCGCCAGTCGAAATCCATGTTGTAGGCGATGACCGTTTCCCCCGCCAACAAGCTCGAGAGTTTGATGTAAAGGCTGCTGAACTTCGGTGAATTGATCACGTCATCGTCCGTGATGCCGTGTACTCTGGCTGCGCCGGGCGGGATCGGAATGCTGGGCTTGATCAATTGGTCCAAGACCGCATTGCCACCCGCGTCAACAATGCCGATTTGTATGATTTCGTCGCGATTGCCAAGGCCAGTTGTTTCGGTATCCAGCACGTAAAACTCGCGCGCCAAAAGGTTTTGCGCCCATTGTATCGCCTGCCGGCGATGAGAGGGATTGTAATGCCGCACCATACCCGCGCCCACGATATTTTCTGTTGCCGACTGCATTATAGCACAGCCCGTAATCACAAGTCATTCCATCAAAATAAGAGCTGAATTTATTTGAAACGGATACCTGATTCTGCTGCCGCGGGAGGCTTGCGTTTCTGGCAAACTTATGCTAAGCTCTATCTATCGTCGGCAGAGTAGAGGAGGTGATCAAATAATGAACGGTGATAAGGGGGCTACCCTCTAACCCATTCACACCTCTTAGGGAAGCTCCGCGTAGGGGGTAGTCCCAAATAACCGCAAGACTGTGAATTCGACAGTCAAAGGACCGCAGACTAATCCTCTGGGGTCCTTTTCTTTTCTTGAGAAGATTCAAGCGCGCGACTTTGCTCCGGTATTGCGCTAGGACAATACTCGTCGCGAATGATGGCGTACCAGATTACATCTTTATATTCTTCGCGATGAAGAACCGCCTGTCGACGCCTGCCTTCACAGCGCATACCGGCTTTTTGCATGACGCGACCGGATGCCGCGTTATGCGCCAGGTGGCCCGCCTCAATGCGATTGAGCTTCAGTTGCTCGAATCCAAAACGAATCAGCAGCCGCAAAGCCCCCGTTGCGATGCCGCGCCCCCAAAAGGGTTTGCCAATCCAGTAACCCACCGTCGCGCTGTTGTGCGCCGCTTCGGGATGGATGCCCATGGCGCCGACAAAGTCGGCGGTCGTTTTGTCCAGGATGGCGAATACATAGGCTTCGTCCGCCGACCATTGCTGACGAACCCGATCGACAAATTCTTCTGCCGCTTCGCGTGAATAGGGGTGCGGGACAAAGGTATTGTCCGCGATTTCCCTGGCGCCAGCCAACTCGAAAACCGACGCGATGTCCGCTGGCTCGAAAGGGCGCATGCACACCAGTTGATCCGCCAGTACCAGCCCTTCCATGAACACGGTCCTACTCTTGCCTGTCGCAATCCAAAACGGGCCAATTTTCTGTCGGTCTCGGCTGCAGCCTAAGCTGCGCTGTGAAGCTGCGCTTTTCGCGTATGACCAACAACTCTATTTCGTCGCCCGGGACTGTGTTTTGGATCAAGTAGGCATTCAGGTCATTGAGATTCTTGATGTGATAGTCATTGATGGCGACGACGAGATCGCCCCCGGAGCAGACCGCTTGCCCACGAACCTCAACGATCTCGCGCCCGCCGCGCAATCCAGCCAGAGCGGCCGGGGAGCCTTGCGTCACGCCCTTTAGCAGCACGCCGCGCTCCACCGTCAGCCCCAGCGCCTCGCTCAAGCCGGCCACGCCGAACCCGCCATCTTCGGGCATGACCGAAAGTCCCATCCAGGCATAATCCACGCGGCCGCGCTTGATCAGTTCTGGGATGACGCGGCGCATGGTATCGGCTGGAACGGCGAAACCAACGCCCTGGAATACGCCATTGTCCGAGCGAATAGCCGTCGTGATGCCAATCGCCTGACCGCGCGAATCCAACAAAGGACCGCCGGAGGTCCCCGGGTTAATTGTCGTGTCGATTTGAATGATTGACGGGTTATCAAATCCGGACATTTGCGGTCCGTCGATTAACTCGGCTGAGCGCAGGGATCTGCCCAAGCCGCTGACAATCCCCATGGTCATGGAATTGTTCAAGCCGAAGGGACTGCCAATAGAAATGGCGCGTTGGCCCACTTTTAAGTTAGCCGACTCGCCGATTTGCAGCGGCGTCAACCGTTCCTGCGCCGTTTCGATCTTGAGTACCGCCAGGTCGCTGAAGCTGTCCAGACCTTGCAGCCGGGCAAGGGTCACCCAGGCGTTATGCAAAGTCACGGTGATTGAATCCGCGTCTTTTACGAGATGGGCGTTTGTGACAATATGCCCCAGGCGGTCGTATACGAAGCCGGAGCCGCGTCGCTTTTCTTCGCCGCCGCTGCCCGCATCTGTGAAACTGCTTTCCACGTTGACGACGGACGGGCTGGCGCGTTCATAGATTTCAGTGAGCAGCGCATATTCGGCGTCCGCTGCCGCGGCGATGTCCGGCGCCGTCGTCAATGCGGCGCCGACAAGCTGCGTCTGCTCTGGCTGAGGGAAAACGCTGTCAGCATTGTCGGCATCGGCCTCAGCATCAGAGTTTCCGGCGGGGCTCAAACCTCCCAGGGCGCTGCAGGCGGACAGCAGCGCGATCGCCAGCAGGTAAAGCATTGAGCGAGCAATTGACTCTGACTTGCGCTGCAATACGCCCTCCCGCTAGCCCAAGCTGTCGCGCAGCTTTTCGGCTAGATCGCGTTGAACGGGACCTAGTTCCTCGGGCACTGTGATGATTACTCTCGCATAGAGATCGCCGTAGGCATTGTCCTGACGCAGCTTAGGCATGCCTTTGCCGGTCAGGCGCAGCTTTTGGCTCGTCTGCGTACCGGGGCGGATTTTCATGCGGACGGGGCGCGTCAGCGTCGGTACTTCGACCTCGCCACCCAGCATGGCGGTGAAGGCGTCAACCTTGATATCGACGATGAGATCGTCGTCTTTCCGCTCAAAAAGCGCATCATCTCCGACGCGCACGATGAGGTATAGGTTGCCGGCCGGACCGCCATAAGAGCCGGGGTAGCCCTCGCCAGCCAGACGCACTTTTGTGCCAGTGGCCGCGCCGCGCGGAATCTTAACGGTGATATCACGCCCATCCTTGCTGATGACACGCTGCGTGCCTTCGTAGGCTTCGCGCAAGCTGATGCCAATTTCTTGTTCGATGTCCTGCCCGGGGCGCGGATGAGCGGCTCTTGTATGGAAGCCGCCAAAGCCCCCGCTTGCGCGACGCTGTCCGCCGCCACCCCCGAAAATCGTCTCAAAAATATCGGACATATCGTCCACGCGCACTTGCCCGCCAGCGCCGCCAAAAGGATTTTCTTGGTAATGCCGCCAATTTTCGCCAAAGCGATCATAAGCCGAGCGCTTTTCTTCGTCGCTCAAGATCTCGTAAGCCTCATTGATTTCTTTGAAGCGCGCTTCGGCAGCCGGATTGTCCGGATTGGCATCGGGATGATGCCGCTTCGCCTGGTGGCGGAAGGCTTTTTTGATTTCGTCTTCGCTGGCGTTTCGGTTCACGCCCAGCGTCTGATAATAGTCTCTTGCCATAGTCTGGTTCCGCTGATTGGCATCGCTTGCGTCGCGCTAGTCTTGTCCGAGCGCCTTAGCCCGGGAAAGGTCCGCGATCCGGGTTCACAGTACCTCGACAGACCTGCACATTGTAGTCCTTGAAAAGCTGACGGTCAATCAAGACAGGCGCGCTACAATCACAATGTTGCCACAATGTAACCACAATGTAGCGCAACATTATTAGATTTACGTAGATGGCTTGCTCAGCCCCTATGATATGATAGGCGTGATGGCATCCGCCGGAAACAGGTCGGGAAGAGTAATGAACAGGCGAAAGCTTGCTTCGGGATCGTCTCAATCGGTAGAGGATTTCCTAAAAGCTGTCTACACCTTGCAGCGCGAGCATGAGCGTGTGTCGACGAATGCGCTGGCTGTGGCTTTGAACGTGAGCGCGCCGGCCGTGACGGATATGGCGCAGCGATTGGTCGAAGAGGGCACGGTCGATTACCGCAAGTATCGCGGCGTGAGATTGACCGCCGAGGGCGAGTGGCTCGCCTTGCGCATGCTGCGCCGACATCGCCTGATTGAAACCTATCTTGTGCATGACCTGGGATACGAGCTGCACGAGATTCATGACGAAGCGGAGGCTTTGGAACATAGCGTATCGGACCGCTTCATCGAGGCGATCGCGCGCAAACTGGGCAACCCGAAATACGATCCGCATGGCGATCCGATTCCCAATCTGGACGGTATCATGCCTCAGCGCGATCTGCAGCCGCTATCCAGCCTGGCACTGCATACGCCAGCGCGCATCCGCCGCTTTGTCATGGATGACCCCGATATGCTCCAGGCTTCCCAGGAACGGGGCTTGATGATGGGAAACACGCTGGAAGTGGTCGCGCGCGAACGATTTGAAGGTCCATTAACGATTCAAGTGGGCGCGCAAGAGTTGATTATCATTGGTCACAAGATGGCTTCCCACATCCTGGTTGAATTCTTCGACACTTCATGATACAATCTACTCCCTTTTCAAAATCGCATATAAGAGTGGCTTGAGCGGTTTGCGCTTGGCGTGCTTCGCCCGTCTTTTTCACAGCGAATTCTATTGCGCCGCTCATAAAGATTTAGTCTTTGAACCTTATGCTTGCAGAACCGAAACAATCCATAGTCATCAATCGACGCGTGCGCGCCATTTTGCTGACAAGAAAGGGCTCTGTCTTGTTAATCAAGCGGATAAAGCCAAGGAATTGTTCGCCGTACTGGGTTGCGCCCGGCGGCGGGGTAGAGCATGACGATTTGGATCTCTTCGCAACTTTGGAGCGCGAACTGTACGAGGAACTGGGCGCCGTGGCGACGGTGCTGGACACCGCCTTTGTCCTGGAACACCGGAAAGCCGGCAAACAGCTTGAAGAACATTTCTTCGTCTGTCGCCTGGAAGACTATGATATCAGCAAGCGTTACGGTCCAGAATTTGACGATCCGGCGCGGGGCGAATTCATTCCCGAAGAAATCCCGCTGGATGTGGAAGCTTTGCTCAATATCAACATCAAGACACCCGAAATGCGCGACTGGATTGTCAGAAACCTCGAATATTTGCAGCGAATATCGTAAGTTACCTTAACGTTAGCCCTACCTGACAGATGTTCTCAAGACTCTAATCTTTGTCGTAATGCGCGCATTCTGAGCATTTTCAATTGCTTATCCCATATCTCAAACATTAGAGATTAGGCAATACAGACGAAATTTGGCGCTGATGGTTCTGTTTTCGTTTGACTTTTCGCGGCAATAAAGGTATATTCCCTTTCGGTTATGACCGGCGCAATGACACTGGAGCAGTAGCAGAAAGCGGGAAAGCCAATGAAAAGGTCGAAGATTTTCTTGATTGACAATGATGCCGAGTTAAGCGCTTCCGTAACGGAACACCTTCACAGCGCCGGTTATGAAGTCAGCAGCTTTGCGGATGGTCCGCCGGCGATCGACCACGCGCAGCAGCTGAGGCTGCCTCATGTCGCGCTGGTCAATCTGTCGCTGCCGTCCTCAGATGGTTTTGAATTGGCAGGTCAGTTGAAGTCCATAGCGGACGTGCCGATCATCTTCGTGACAGCGGCCGCGGACAAAGACGACATCGTCGACGGGCTGAAACGATATGCGGAAGATTTCATCGTAAAGCCCTTTGACATGCGCGAACTTGAGACGCGCGTGCAGATGGTTTTGGCGCGCATGCCCAGCTTCGATTACGCTGGCGAGCCGATGATTCACGTGGATGACAACTTGAGCATCGACTTCGCGCATAACCGCATCGTAGTCGGTGGCGAATCCATCGGTTTGACGCCTACGGAGGCCATCATGCTGCATGTGCTGCTGCGCAATGCCACGCGCGTTGTCGAAAATCGCATGCTAATCGCGCGGGTCTGGCCCGCGGAAGATGTGTATGAAGACACCCTGCGCGTGCACATGCACCGCCTGCGGCGCAAGATTGAGTCCGATTCTCATCATCCGCATTACATCCGCACGGAACGCGGCGTCGGCTATCGCTTTACACAGCGTCCGTCGGAATTGGGCGGCGACAGCGACTAGGCGCCTTCGCTGGATGAGAAAACTTGGCGCGCTTGTTCTGAACGCTCCCACAATATAATTGCCGCAATGCCCAGTCTGCATTATGATGTCGCTTTATACTTGGCGAAGGAGCTTGGCTGATGCGCATCAAAGTGGGGCTGGCGCAAATATACCCGAAACTCGGCAACCTGGCGTATAACCTGCGCAAGCACCTCGATTACGCGCAAGAGGCGCGCGAACAGGGCGTCGACTTGCTGGTATTCCCGGAACTGTCGCTGACCGGCTATCAAGTGCAAGATCTGGTTCCGGAAGTCGCTATCGAAACAGAAGCGACGGACAAGATCTTCGCGGCATTGCTAGCCGCCAGCGCCGAGATTGACCTCGTCATCGGCTTCGCGCGGCGCGACCGGCGCAACCGTTTTTACATCGCCAACGCCTATTTGTCCGGCGGCGAAGCGCTGCACATCCATCACAAACTCTACCTGCCGACTTACGCCATGTTCGACGAATCGCGGTATTTCGCGCGCGGCAACAGCGTGCGCGCCTTTGATACGCGCTTTGGTCGCCTGGGCATGTTGATCTGCGAAGATTTCTGGCATGTCTCGCCGGCTTACCTGCTCTGGCTCGACGGCGCGGATATCCTGATTCTCAACAGTTCCAGTCCCACACGGGGCCTCAACGAGAGCGACCGCACGCTGTCCACGCGCTGGGTGGAGCTGGTCAATCAAGCCTACGGCAGCATGTTCACGTCCTACATCCTGCACTGCAACCGCGTCGGCTTTGAGGACGGCAAGAACTTCTGGGGCGGCTCGTCGGTGGTCGATCCCGATGGCGAGTTCATGACGCGCGGACTGTATTTCGACGAGGCGCTCATCACGCAGGAGATCGACTTGAATCAACTGCATCGGACGCGGGCGCGCCTGCCGCTGTTGCGGGACGAGCGGCCCAGTCTGGTGCGGCGGGAGCTGGGGCGTATTTTGAGTGAGAATCTGGGGTAGGTGGGATGGCTGAAGAATATTACGTTGAACCATGTGAATTCACCTGTGCCAAGAAGTTTCTAGATGCACTAGATGAAACCAACGAACGTTGGCGTGGCGAAACTTGGCTGTTCCGTGGGCAGAATGTGGACAAGTGTCTGCTTCCTACAGCGATGAGACCTTGCAAAGTCATTGATGATTACGCTGGCACGAGTTCTAATCCCTATCTGCTGACATGGCAAAGGGACAGAAGCACTATCCCCTGGATACGAACTATATTTAATGAAAGAATGACGTCACTGCAGCAGAACAAGCGATACGCGGGCATTCTAGAGGATCTAAACCGCAAGACCGAGATAGTCTCTTCTCTTGATCATGGTCAATCTCCACGAGAAGACTATCCTTTCGTTTTGTTCCACGCACACTACATTTGGAATATGACGCACGGCATGGCAGAGCGATATTTGATTAAGGCATTTGTAGAGCTTGCGGATCAGGTAGGACTCAAAGTTCCGCCGGACAGTTTTCATAATGTATGGAACAGGCCTTTTCTGTTTTCCGATCAGATAGAAGCTGCGGTCAAGTCTGGCAAAAACGTAACGGTGTTGGAGTCGGAAGAATGTATCAGTATTGCCTACGCTCTCGCAAGGCATCACCGTGTTCCGACGCGGCTGTTGGACTTTACGTATCGACCCTTGGTCGCTTCTTATTTTGCCGCATACTCTGATGAAGAATCTGATAATGATGGAAACCGACAAATTGTTGTCTGGGCAGTAAATCAGGGTGCACTTCGTGGGAGTGATCTAAAAGTTATTAAGCATCGACGAGCAGAAGTCGGTTTTCTTCAAGCACAAGATGGTGCATTCCTGCTGGATATGATGGCAAACGATAAATTCTGGCTAGTTGGAAAGTGGATTCCCTATGAATTTTATCTCAAAGACATGGTATCGGATAACAAGGCTTTTAAACTCACTCTGCCTTATTCCGAACGTGGCGAACTACTCGACCTTTTGGCATTGAAAGGTGTTTCAAAGCCCTCGTTGATGCCTTCGTTTGACAATGTTGCACAAGAAATACAGCATAACCGATTTAATTTGTTGAAGTTTGTGTTTCAAAAAACATGACCCCCACCCACAACAGCCCATCTTCGCCGCAACAACCGCGCCCGCGCAACCTCCCTGAATAAGGCGCGTACTAATCTTGAAAGCCCCAATGATTGGGGGAGCGGGAATAGCCGCGTCTTGTGATATACTCGTGTGAGCAATCCAAGACAGGAAACGTTTTGGCGTTTTAGAAGGAGTAGTCATGAACTTTGGTTCAATCTTACAAGTGGTCGCCATACTGGCATTTGGCGTTGGCATCCTCGGTGTCGCATTCACCTTCACCCTGGCCTCCCAGGGGCGGTCGGCGCGCGGCGGCGTATTGCTGGCGCTGGTGGGCTTCGTGGGCGGCGTCGTGCTGTTCATCATCAGTTCGGGTATCTTGATCGTGCCACCGGCGCGCGCGGCGGTCATCGTCAACGTGCTTTCCGGTGAATTGGAAGAACCGGCGCGGGCGCCGGGTACCTCGATCATCATCCCGGGTTTGCAGGAATTCATTGTCTACCCGACCGATCAGCAGGAATACACCATGTCCGGCATCAGCAGCGAAGGCCGGATACAGGGTAATGACGCGGTAGAAGCGCTGACCGTCGACGGTCAGGAGATTCGGCTGGACATCACCGTGCTCTATCGCGTTGGTCGTCAGGATGTCAATCAGATTCATCTGAATTGGCAGAGCCGCTACGAATCCGACTTTATTCGCCCCTCAGTGCGCGCGGTGGCGCGTGATGTGGTTTCGCAGTTCGAGGCGGAAGCGATTTACGGCTTGGGACGCGAGGCGCTGGGCGGGCAAATCTCCGAGCTGGTCGCCGAACGCATGTCGGAACAGGGCTTGACCTTGACCTCGCTGCTGGTGCGGCAGATCGACTTCAATGACTCCTTCGCGCAATCGATCGAAGAGAAACAGATCGAGGAACAGAAGCTGCAACGCGCCCGCACCGAAGCGGAACGTGTTCAAACCGAAGCCGGCGGTCGCGCCGATGCGGCCGAGCAAGAAGCGCGCGGTCGCGCCAATGCCCGCTTGATCGAAGCGCAAGCCGAAGCGGAGGCTTTGCGTGTGATTAGCGATCAGATCGCCGCCAATCCCAACCTGATCCAGTACCTCTATGTCGCCAACCTGTCGGACAATGTGACCTTCGCGCTGCTGCCGTCGGATTCGCCCTTCATCTTCAACGTCGATGACTTCGCCGACCTGGGCGCGGACTTCGAGGCGCCGCAGCCCAACCTCATTACCGAAGGCTAATCCGGCGATTTGCATTGCGCATCGCATTACGGCGATTTTCACAATGTACAAAGGCGCTCTCAATGGAGAGCGCCTTTTGATTTATGCTTCGCGAGCCTGTAACAATGACGGCCGCCCGGCGGACTATTTTACAGTTTCAAACTCGTCATGAAATCGCGCTATCCGCTGCTATTAACCCTGCTCTGCTTGTCTGCTACACTGTCGCCAGCGCAGGAGGACGGGACCTTGCTCGATCGCTATTTCTACACCTATCACAATCCCGCGGGCAATCGCATGGTACGCGGCAGCGGGGGCTTCCCCGACGTTCAGACGATTGACGCGCCGCTGGGCGGGATCCCGGCCTGGGCTGTCGGCTACGCGATGGAAACGGCAATCTGGCATGTTGTCATGCGCAACGGCGATTTGCAGGTCGTCGAAGCGCGAGCGGACGGCGCCGCCCAGACCCTCGCCTACGAAAAAGGCTGGTTCGCTGGCGCGACGCCGCCGGTTGTTGGCGTCTCTATGGTGGAAGGCACCTATGTCTTGCGCGGCGACGATTCCGTCTCGCCGCTGTCGCACCCGCTGCCGGTCAACGACTTTGAAGTGCTTTATATTGACCGCAGCGGCAATTTGGTACTGGGGCGCGAGGAAGGCATTGTAAACAGCTTGCCAGTGGGCGCGGCGCCCGACGCGCGCCTGGTGATGAATCGCGTCGGTCAGGTCGCGCTTTACGCCAATGCCAGCGACAGGCGCTACGTTCACGGTATCATGGGCGACAACCTGGAAGGCGCAACGCTGCTCGTGCTGGAAGTTCGCGACAGTCAGATAGGCATTCTGGCTCGTGTGGATTTGCCCGGCGAGCAAGTATTCGAGGGCATCGCGCCATTCTGGGCGGATGTTGATGGCGATGGCGGGGAAGACCTGGTGACGACGGTGGCTGATGGCGCGCTGGGAGCGCGCCTGCGCGCGTATCTTTGGGACGGCAAGCGCATCCGCCAGCAAGTTGACGGTGCGGCCATCGGGCGCGGACAGCGCTGGCGGCATCAGTTGGCTGCCGGCCCCTTCGGACCTGCCGGCGAAATTGAAATCGTCGATGTGCTTACCCCGCATATCGGCGGCCGCTTGCAGTTTTCTCGTTTTGTCGGGGGCGCTTTACGGGTCGAAGCGGAATTTGAGCGTCTGACCTCGCATCTGATTGGCTCGCGCAATCTCGATCAAGCGGCGGCCGGCGACTTCAACGGCGATGGCCAACCCGAGGTCTTGGTCATGGACGAATCGCGAACTCAGGTCATCTCCGTGCAGCGTGAGTTGGCGGGCGCGCGGGAGATATGGCGGCTGGCGGCTGGGGCGGAAATCACCAGCAATTTCGCGCCGGTCGAATTGCTGGACGGTGGCTTGGCATTAGCCGTGGGCAGCGCGGACGGACGCCTGCGTATCTGGATGCCGCGCTGACAAATTCAACAGAAATCGCTATTCAAAAGGAAAAATGACGATGATCCTTTATCCAGCCGAAGACGTGGGCATGTCGAGCGCGCGCTTGCAGCGCGTCAACGAGTATCTCGAGCGCGAAGTCGCCGAGAACAAGCTGCCGGGCATCATCGCCCTGGCGCAGCGCCGCGGCAAAGTGATCCATCACAGTACGCACGGCCTGATGGATATCGAAGCCGGTCGTCCGATGGCGGCGGACGCGCTCTTCCGTATCTATAGCATGACCAAGCCGGTGATTAGCCTGGCTCTGATGATGCTGCATGACGAAGGACGCTTGCAGCTGCAAGATCCGGTCGCGAAATACATACCGAGCATCGGCAAGATGAAGGTCTTCAGCCATATATCCGATGGGGTCGCTCACACTGTGGCGCAAGATCCGCCCATGACCATTTTCCATCTGCTGACGCACATGTCGGGTTTAACCTACGGCGGCGACGCCTATCATCCGGTCGATCAACGCTTTGCGAAGGCCAGCGAGCAATATGGCTTCTTCCGCCGCGATATGCCGCTTGAGGATCTGGTCGCGCATTTTGTCGAATTGCCGCTCAAGTTTCAACCGGGCTGCGACTGGAATTATGGCGTCTCCACCGATGTGCTGGGCTATCTGGTACAGGTCATCGCCGATATGCCACTGGCTGAATATCTCAAGCGCGCTATTTTCTCGCCCCTGGGCATGGTGGATACCGATTTCTATGCGCCGCCGGAAAAGGCGCATCGGCTCGCCCAGATTTACAGTTCGGATGATGTCTATTCCCCGCAGTTAATTCCCCCCGAGCGTGTCGCGAACGGGGACGTTCGCGTACCAACCTTGTGTCCCTCCGGTGGCGGCGGGCTGGTTTCTTCAACGGCGGATTATCTGCGCTTCGCCACCATGCTGATCAATGGCGGCGAGCTGGACGGCGCGCGCGTCGTCGGTCCCATGACCATCAAGCGCATGACGACAAACGCCGTCCCGCCGGCAAATTTGCCTCTGAAAATCGGCGTCGAGCGCTACGGTTATGGCTTCGGGCTGGGATTCCGCGTCATGCTTGATCTGGGCCGAGCCAACGGCTATAGCTCGCTTGGCGAATACGGCTGGGCTGGGGCGGCCGCCACCTATTTTGTCATTGACCCGCGTGAGGAACTGATCATATTGCTGATGACGCAAATGTGGTCGCAGCAGCCGCATCCGCCGCGCTCGATCGTGCCCAATCTGGTTTATCAGGCGCTTGACGATTTGAATGACGCTTAAGCTAGATCAAAGATCGACATCCATCACATCGAGCACGACATCCATCGGCGTGAAAATAGTCGCGCGGCGCGAACCAGCGAAGAGCAATCCCACCGCTTGATAGCTGTCCTCTTCGATAATCAAAGCGCCGGAATCCCCACCTTGGCTCATGGGCGAGGTGATGACCTGGCCCGTGAAACGGGCTTGCAAGTTTTCGCCGTAGGCTACATCGACGGTCGCGTTCATCAGCATGATTGTGCCTTCGGTATAGCCGGTGGTGCGCCCGAACTTGCGAATCCGCATGCCCAGTTGTGGTTTCTTGACGCCGTTGGGCCTGCCGATGGCGGCGATGTCTTGCTGGAAGAGCGTCGGATTGTTGGGTCGCGCCAGCGCCGCGTCAACCTGGTTGGGGAAGATCGGCGCATCCGAGCTTTGGGCTTTTGGCGCCGGCACGCTTGTCAACCGTTTTGCCGAACCGTTGATCTTCGCCAAGGCATTGCCCACGTTGACAAAGAGCTCGACAATGTCGCAGCCGCCACCCGGCAAAAGCGGCGGCGTCGTGGTCGGCGGCGCAGGTCCCTGCCCGTAGTCGCTATAAAAGCGCAGTTTTTCGAAGCGGTGCAATTTTGCCACAATGTCATCGGGACGGACGCCGTGATCGGTGGGACCCGGCTGCAAGATGGCATCGCCGATGACGGCGTCATTGCTGTTCGCCAGTACGTGATTGTTAGACAGCAGCAGAGGTTCGCCGGTATTGCGATCGAATACGACCGCCCCGAGCGTACCCGCCGTGACCATATAATGCCCGATGCTGACGCCGGCCGGGATGTTGGGGCGAAAGCGGTCCCGGGGATCGACATGCGCCTCCAGGCGGCCAACTTCGACGACATCTGTTCGCATGCCGTTCACTTGCTGCGGGACCAGGTCATCTTCGCTGAGCGCCTCGACCGGTTTTTTTTGCTCGACCAGCACCGAAACAGCCAGTTGGTCGGTGGCGCGTTCTTTGAAATTGCGAAAGCCGATGGCGACGCCCACCACGCCAGTCCGCCGCAGCAGGTCGGCTTGCGCGAGCCGCTGCGCTTCCAGCAGTTGGCGGAACAGATCCATAGACATGTGCTGTCATCTCGTCGTCAGGCGGGCATTCGTCGCCGCATTATACAATAGAACGCCGTCGCTGATGCCGATTCGCGGCGGGAGTCTTAAGCCAGGTCCTTAAGTCCATTGCCGGTGAAGGCAAGCAAGACAGTGGCCTCGGCGCCGCTCCTGCGGCGGATCTGCGGCAGGGCGGCGGCGACGACAGCACTGGTCATTTCGATGATCAGCCCCTGCGCGCACAGGCGCTTTTGCGCGCTCAAAATTGCCTCATTGTCCACACGCAGGGCGAACCCGTCGGTCTGGTAGAGGGCGGAGAGAATCTGTTTGCCGCGCACGGGCGCTTCGACCAGGATGCCATCGGCGACGCTAGCTCCCGCGCTTAGCGCCGGGGGCGACTCCAGTTGCTGTTCCCATCCCTGTACAATAGGGTCGACGCCGCTCGATTGCACGGCGATCATGCGCGGCATGCGCTCAATCAAGCCCGCTTCTTGGAGCGCCCGGAACCCGCGATAGAAACCGAGGAATAAGCCCCCGTGCCCAACGGGCGTGGCCACAGCATCCGGCGCGCGCCCTCCCATTTGTTCCCAAGTCTCCCAAGCGACCGTCATCTGGCCCAGCGCGAACCAGGGGCTCCAGGCGTGGCTGGCGTAAGTGATAGATTGCGCGGCGGCATAGACATCGGCGGTCGGCTGCCGCGATTCGACGATGGCGCCGCCGAACAGGCGAATTAAGCGTTTCTTGCTCTCGACGGCTGTCGCGGCCGGGACGACTATCCGCGCGGCGATGCCGGCCAGGCTGGCATAGGCGGCGATGGACGCGCCGGCGTTGCCCGAGGAATTGTCGATGACTTCGGGCGCGTCAAAGCCGGCAATGTGATTCATCAGGGTCGCCGTGCCGCGATCTTTATAGGAGCCGGTCGGGTTCAAATAGTCCAGTTTGGCGAGAACCGCATCGCCGTCCAGCTCGATCGCTATCAGGGGCGTCATGCCTTCACCCAGGCTGAAGCGCTTTTGCACCGGCAACATCGCCGCATAGCGCCATAAGGAAAAGTCGTCGCCTTTGATTCGCTCGGGGTCGAAGGCTGGCAGACCGGCAAGATCCAGGGAGCCGCCGCAGCGGGTACAACGCCAGTCCAGAGCCGCAGCGGTCTCGCTGCAAGAATTGCATCGAATGGTCGTCATCGCTCATCCCGTAAAGGTTGGACAGGATAGCTAAGCTTAGCCAGTCCTGCCGCCCAGGACAATGGTCAGGCGCTCGCCTATGGGGAAATAGCGCCTATGCGGGCAGCATCCTGGTCCGGCTGATATCAGCCAAGTCCGCTTTAAGCGCCGCAATCCCCGCGGATGTGGACATAAGCGCCGCTGATCCAGCCCTCGACCCCCCACAGGCGGACCTTGAAATAACCGGCGCGCTTGTCGCTGGCGGGCAGCCAATCTCTGCTGCCCGTCACGCCCAGGACCAAGCCGTCGGGCGGGCTTTGGCGGAATTTGAGGTTGGCATAGGGCTGCACTTCGCAGTCGCTCATAGCCGGGCTAAGCGGCTGGCTTTGTTGCGGTTGAATCTGTTGCGACGGCGGCTGCTCAGCTTGATTGGCTTGCGGCGGCGGCGGACTGCCGCTGTGCAGCAGGACGACGGCGCCGGCGCGGTCAATATTGACACAGGTCATGTCAGCGCGCTGATAGGACGGCAAGTCCGATAGCCGCCGCGGAGCAAAGCTGGCGTCCAGGAAGACGGCGCGCCCCTGGCGCTTGAAGCAGACTTCGACGCCCGGCGTCACATAGCCATAGACATCGACCGCGTCGAGGATCCCCTCTTGGATGAGATCGACGCGGCTGATAGCGTCGCTGCCGACGCGGCGGCCCTGCGCGCCCTCGACCCAATTGCTGACTTGAATGCTCGGCGGCAGCTGATTGAGCGTATAGACCGGCGGCTTGGGGGTGGGCGTGGCGGTGGGCAGGGGCGTCGGCTCGGATTTGGAGGACGAGCGGCTTGAGGCTGGCGCTGGCAGGGTGTCGATGAACAGGAAAACTATACGGGAAGGACCCTGGGAGTTTATGGCGCGGACGGATATATTGTGCTGCGTATTGGGCTTGAGACCCGTAAAGGTATAACTGGCGACATCACCGACGTCGGTATAGTCTAAAATGAAAATGCCATTGACACTGTAAGCAACTTCGTAGCTAGTGGCGCCGGCCGATTTGTCCCAGCTCAGGGTGACGCGGTTGTGCGTGATGTTGCTGGCTTGTAGGTTGGTCGGCTCGGGCGGACCGGGTGGAATCAAGGTGGTGATGGTTAGGGTAGCGGCGCTGGAGACGCCATGGGCGTTCTTGGCGCGGACTTGCAACTGGAATGGGGTATTGGAAGCCAAGCATACGAAAGTATGGCTGTTGACATCGCCGATATCATACCAGCCGAAGTTGCACTCTTCATTACGACCCCCATATTCATAGCTGGTGGCGCCGGCCGATTTCGTCCAGCTTGAGGGTAGCGCTGTTATGCGTGATGTTGCTGGCTTGCAGGTTGGTGGGCGGGTCCGGGGCGCTTTGGGCTTGCGCAGGCAGGGCAAAGAGACTAAACGAAGCGAGAAAGCAGCAGGTGATTAGAACAAATATTCGGGGAAGGGGGGTAATATTTTGTCATATTGCGGCCTGTCATTTCAAGCATACCTTATCACTCAGGCGGGCAGACGATTGACGATGAAAGCGGTCGCGGTGAGGACAGTGCCGAAAAAGGCGATAATCGTGACGATCATCCAGGAAATCAGTTGATTTATCCGCTGTTCCCATTCCCGCCGCAACTGCTCGGTTTGGGCATCTTGCTTGCTGTCAAATTGATCGGATAGGGCATCCAGCTTGCTGTCAAAGCGCTCGGCTTGAGCTATAAACTGCTTATCAACCTGTTCGGATTGTGCTTTGAGGTCTTTGTTAAATTGTTCGGATTGTGCTTTAAGGTCTTTGTTAAATTGTTCGGATTGTGCTTTGAGGTCTTTGTTAAATTGCTCAGATTGTGCTTTGAGGTCTTTGTTAAATTGTTCGGATTGGGCGGCAAGCTGCTCTTGTGTGGCGGTATGCTGCGCTTCCAAGCGCACAATATCGGACTTGCTCGCCAGGTAGGGGTTTTCCGCCGTGCGCGCGCTTTCCAAGGCAGAGACGCGCTCCGTCAGTTCGCCGACTTGCTCGACAACCCGAGTCTGCGAGAATTGCTCTAATGCTTCGACGCGCTGTTCTAAAACGGGATTGGTTTCCGCCACGTCAATTTACCACAAACATCTGACTCGATTGATTTAGGATTATAGGCATCGTTTGACTGAAACGCAAGCGCGTGAATGCGCAGGCTTGCGCAAATGGACGCGCGTTTATACACTAATGAGCCAATTAGCAAGAACGATCGTTGCCGATGACCCTAATCGACCAATTCGACCGACCGCTGCGCGACCTGCGCATTTCCGTCACCGACCGCTGCAATTTTCGCTGTCCCTATTGTATGCCCGCGGAAGTATTCGGCGAGCGCTATCAGTTCTTGCCCAAGCCACAGCTGCTGTCATTTGAAGAAATCACGCGCTTGACCCGCATCATCGTCAGATTGGGCGCGGTGAAGATCCGCCTGACCGGTGGCGAGCCCCTGCTGCGCCAAGATATTGAGCGTCTGGTCGCCATGTTGGACGTGCTGGACGGCGTCGAAGACCTGGCGATGACAAGCAACGCCTTCCTGCTGCCGCAAAAGATTGCGGCTTTGAAGAGCGCCGGTTTGAAGCGCTTGACGATCAGCCTGGATACACTGGATGACGCGATCTTCCGCAGAATGAATGGCGGTCGATCCGGCGTGGACAAGGTGCTGGCAGGCATAGAGGCGGCTGAAGCGGCCGGGTTTAGCCCCCTCAAGATAAACGCTGTTGTGCAACGCGGACTGAACGACCATACGGTTGTTGACTTGGCGCGCTTTTTCAAGGATCGCGGGCATATTCTGCGCTTCATCGAGTACATGGATGTCGGCAACAAGAATGGCTGGAAGATGGACGAGGTTGTGCCAGCGCGCGAAATCGTCGAGCGCGTCCATGCCGCCATGCCCCTGGAAGCGCTTGCCAGCAATTATTTTGGCGAGGTCGCCCGGCGCTACCGCTATGTTGATGGCGGGGGCGAAATTGGCTTGATCCCCTCGGTTACACAGCCCTTCTGCGGTTCCTGTACGCGTATGCGACTCTCGCCGGAGGGACTGATATTCACCTGCTTGTTCGCGACGGAGGGCCTCAGCCTGCGCGATCCCTTGCGCGCCGGCGCGACAGACGATGAACTGGAAGCCATCCTTCGTCAAACCTGGGGCGATCGCGTCGACCGCTATTCCGAGATTCGCAATTCCCTGACCGACGAGATGCGCGACCAGCGGAAGAAGGTCGAGATGTACCACATCGGCGGTTAGATCCGCCCGCATTGTTCGCGCGGGATCTGCGAGATTCATCTGTGTATCTGACCTGACAAACGCAGTATGCCTTGGAAAAGACCGCATTGATTGCCTTGGATTGTTACCCGAATGTTTGCAATGGCTGGCGCTGATGTGGTATTGTCGCGCGGAATTCGTCTTAAAGCGTACACAGGAAGAGATTCGACATGAGTAATCCGGACTTCGATCTGAGTGGACAAACAGCGCTGATCACGGGCGCGGGGCGGGGCATTGGCTTGGCGACAGCGCGGGTATTCGCCGGCGCGGGGGCGGACGTCATCATCGCCGAATACATCGCCGAGAACGGGGAAGCCGCCGCGGCCGAGATCGAATCCATGGGGCGCAAATCGATGTTCATCGAGGTCGACGTGCGCTCGCCGGAGAGTGTCAAGGCGATGGCGGCGGCGGCTTTGTCAGCTTTCCCGCAGATCGACATTTTGGTCTGTAATGCCGGCATCGCCCAGGCTGTCCCCGCGGAAGAATGCAGCGATGAAGACTGGCTCAATATGATGAATGTCAATCTCAATGGCGTTTTCTGGTGCTGCCGGGCTTTGGGCAGGCACATGCTGGAACGCGGCAGCGGCGCGATTGTCAACCTGGCCTCCATGTCTGGCATGATCGTGAACAAGCCGCAGCCGCAATCACATTACAATGCGGCAAAGGCTGGCGTCATCCTCTTGACCAAGTCCCTGGCTGCGGAATGGGCAGATCGCGGCGTGCGCGTGAATTGCGTTTCACCCGGCTATATCGGCACCGATATGACCGTGCCGGCCCTCAGTAACGCGGAGTGGAAAGCGACTTGGCACGAAATGACGCCAATGGGTCGCATCGGCGAGCCGGAAGATATCGCCAACGCGATTCACTATTTGGCGTCGCCTGCCGCGAAATTCGCGACCGGCACGAATCTGGTGGTCGACGGCGGCTATACCTCCTGGTAAGACGCGACCATCGCGACCTTTCGATAACCCAACGTACCAAAGAGTTGGTGTTGGCGGCTCACAGAGGCGCAGTTGAAATTCAAGCCCATCCCTGGGGACATGACAGGTTTGAACGAACGCGGTATCGTGGCAAGGGGTCAGCCTTGGCTGACCCCTACAGTATTATTTTGTCTGAAAAATGTAGGGGCGACCTATCAGGCCGCCCGAAAATCACCGAAATAAATCAGGTTTTTCGGCGAAATCACGTCTGATGAAAACCTGTCATGTCCTCAGCGAGGCATCAGGGAAGCAGCGGGCATTCCGAGCCGGTAATAGGGGTTACCGTGTCATTGCGGATCCAGCCGGTTAATTCGCTGTCGACGATCCTGACCCGAACGTAATACCAGATGGGTCCGTTCACCGTGCCTTCTTCCCGCTGTTGCTGCAGTATCGGCACGATTGTCGCGGGCGGGATGCGGGCGACCTGTTCGGATGAGCGTTTCGGGCGCCAGCGCAAGTTTATGCCGTTCTGCCCCAAGACAACGGCGCGGCACAATTCCGGCGGCGTCGGCGTGACAGTTGGCGTATCAGTAGCGGTCGGCGTATTGGAGGCTGTCGAGGTGACGGTCGGCGTGTAAGTGTTTGTCGGCGTATGTGATGGCGTAAACGTATATGTCGGCGTGAAGGTCTCGGTCGGCGGCGGCGTAGCCGTTGGCGTGGCGGAGGGCGTTGGCGTGTGGGTCGGCGTGAAGGTGTCGGTCGGCGTTGGCGTGATCGTCGGCGTGTAAGTCGCTGTTGGCGTGTAGGTCGCGGTTGGCGTATGCGTCGGCGTTGGGAAGAGGATCGGCTCCCACTGGCCCCGTGTCATAGCGGCGGTGACGCTGCCCATACCCAGGAGAATGATGATCACGATCAACATGACGACGCGGCCGCGGTTGCGATGGCGGCGTATGACTGTTTCGACGCGAGAAAGATCGGTGCGTCTGCCCAGAATGCGGAAGGGTTCCTCGCGCATGGCTTCCAGCCAGGTCCTGGCATCGCGCATATTGCCTTCTTGCAGGGCTTCGTCCGCGCGCTCCAGGTAGCGCGTGAAAAGATCGTTTACCGTGCTGCGATAGCGCTCGTCTTGCGCGTATTCGCCCACAAGCTCCGCCAGCATTTGACGCGCCTGCGCCAGTTCGGCGTCGAAGTTCTGGGTGACCAGGGCCTGCGCTCGCTTGATTACTTGCTGGGCGCGGCTGCTATCGGCTTGCAAGTTGCGCGCCCGCATCAATAATTCGGAGAATGCGCTGTCGGTGGGGTCGAGCTCCAAGCCCAGCTCGACGAGTTTAATGGCGGCATTCATGAGCAAGATGCGTTCGTCAAGCGTGGTCGCGTTGTTGGCGTGGTTCATGGTCAGTTGCGCTTGATCGTTGACCTGGCTGCGAATCGCAGCCAACTTGGTATCCAGCTCGTGCTGCATCTGCGCCAGGCGGGGGCTGTTGGGCAACAATTGCCGCCCGTGCGAAAGCAAGGCGCGCACGCCGCCAATCTGGGAAACCTGCTCCTCGAGCGTGCCGCCGATGGTGTTCATATTGACCGATATTTGGTCGACGTCTCGCTGTACCCGCCGCACCATTTCCAGGCGTTCTTCAGCTTGTGGATCGTTGGGCACCACGCGCAAGGCGCCTTCGTACTTGCGCAGGGCTTCGGAAAAACTGTCGTTCGCCATCAAGCGGTCGCCATCCGCCAGCAGCTCGCGCGCGAGCGCCAGGTCCTGTATATCCAGCAGCGCTTGCTCCACGTCCTTCCAGGTCAGGATGCCGTCGCGTTCCGCCAGTTCGCGCGCTTCCCGGTACAAGCCCGAAGCCTGTTCGTAGTTGCCGGCCCGCACAAGCGAGTTGGCGCGGTTATAGGCGACGCGCGCCTCGAAGGGAATCCGGTGGTCGGGCACGATGCCGCGGATGAGGTTGTCTTCGGATTTTTCCCGGTATTCCAGGGCGGTAGGGTTATTTGACCGGATCGCGAGTATGCGATTCGCGACATCTATAGTCTGTTGATACTCGCCCGAATAGTAGTATTCGGTCAAGCGCGACAGCAGATCGTCCAGCGACGCGCTTGCTTGCTGGCTCAGTTCTTCCACAGGGCGGCTGGCTCTTGCGGACGGCTGCGCCGGCGCCGCAGGCGGACTGTAGCCGGCGGCGGAAGGTTCTCGCGTCGACTCCACGTTTGACGGCCGTGTTGGCGCCTTCTCCTGTGTTGGAGTGGGGGCGATATTGTGACGCGCGAACAGCTCTTGCACACGCTGCCTCGCCTGCGCGCTATGCCTGCTCGCTTGTCGCAGCAGATTGATGGCGTCAGGATTGCCGGGGTCAAGCTGCAAGGCATCGGCTAGAATATCGATGGCTTCGTCGACATCGTCATCGTCGCCGGCGATTTCGATGCGGATGCGGGCGCGGCGCACAAGACCGCGGATGGCCGCGAAATTGCTCTGTGATCCGCTTTGGCTGCTGCCGGCGATTTCGGAAAAGAGCGTCTGCGCGATCGCTTCCAGAGGGGTGTTTTTGGCTTCCGTCAACAGGTCGCGAGCTTCTTGTTCAAGCTCGATCAAGGCATGCGGGTCGGTTGTGCGGCGCGCTCGATGACGAAGATCATCAATCGCCCGTTGCAATTCCTGCATCTACTGCATCCCTTTTCAACGCAATCTTACTGGGTCGATGGCAAATCCGAACTGTGGCGGCAAAAGGCTAGGGAACAATCCAATTACCACTTCGGGGAAAACTGTGCTACAGTTACACTATACTTTACTTCAACAACGTTCAACAACTTATGCAATCATCCCAACACATCAGACCCAGGTACAAGCTAATCCTATTCTATAATATAAGACCTGAGAAACAAGACCAATACTACCGCTACATGCTAAGCAGCTTTGTGCCAGCCATACAGAAACTAGGCGTTTACATGCACATGGCTTGGCACGTCGCTTATGGGGATTACCCCATGCGCAAGATCGAGTTCGTAACGGAAAGCGCGGAAGCATTGCGGCAATTGTTCCTCAGCGAAGAGTGGGACGAATTGGAAAGCAAACTGATGAGCTTTGTCGAAAATTATGAGCGCAAAGTTGTGGATTACCGCAACGGTTTCCAGATTTAGCGTTTTTCGCAAATTCAGCCAAGCCCCGCATTGACACTTCGCTTTGGGCGCCGGCAGCGCGCGGGCTTGAAACTCCCTCATGCCTGCGGCAGAATTAGCGTCGCTAGACTGACAAACATCATTTGAATTGAGCAAAAGATGGACTTGCTCTCGCAGTTGCCATTTCTTCAGGATCAGCCCCCGTTGCTGCGGGAGCTCATCCTGAACCTCATTCTGATCCTCATCTGTGTTCTGATAATCGTTGTATTGCGCTGGGTCTTGACCTGGATACTTTTGCGTCCGCTGCGTATCGCGGTGCGCCGGACGAAAACTGAAATCGACGATGAACTGCTCAATCAAAGTCTGACGCCGGTACGCATCGCTGTTGTCGGTTTAGGTGTCATCTTCACGGTTAATCTGTTTCAATTCGGGCAAGAAGCGCAGCAAGTCGCGGAGACGGTCGGGCGTTCGCTGATCATTGGCTCTGTGTTCTTCGCCTTGATCCGAATGTTCGAGGTCGTCTCTTTGCATCCGGCCTTCTTCCGGCAAATCACTGGTTTGACCATCCCCGATCGCCTGCTGCCATTTTTGAACACAGTCGTCAAATACGTCATCATCGCCTTGGGCGCCATATTTGTCTTGCAGGAACTGGACTTCGATGTCGCCGCGTTGATCGCATCGCTGGGTGTTGTTGGCATTGGCATATCTTTGGCGTCGCAGGACACAGTTGGCAATCTCTTCGGCTTCGCGGCCATCGTCAGCGATGATCCGTTCAAGGTGGGCGATTTTGTCAGGACGCCCGATGTGACCGGCATTGTTGAACATGTGGGCATGCGCTCGACCCGTATACGTCAGTTGGATCAGGTGCTGGCGACAGTTCCCAACAACCTGTTGACAAACGCCATCGTCATGAATCTATCGCGCATGGAAAAGCGCCGCCTTGATGTCACCTTGACGTTCACGTACAGCAGCACATCGCAGCAACTGCGGGCGGCTATCGCAGCCATCCGCGATTTGCTGCTGAAAACCGACAATGTCGATCCCGAATCGGTGATCGTACATTTTGTCGATTTCAATTCCAGCTCGCTTGACGTGCGCGTCATTTGCCAAGTTCTGCTGGCCGATTGGCGAGAATTTACCGCGCTCAAAGAGGCGCTGCTGCTGGAGATTATGGGCATTGCCGAAGAGCTCGACATCAGCTTCGCCTTCCCAAGCCGCTCGATTTACATCGAAGACATGTCCGACGCCGCGAGTCCAGAGCAGGAATTATCCCTGGACGAGAGTCAACTGCCCGGGCAAGACCTGGAACAATCTCTTGGATCCACTCAAGAAAATCCCGACAGTTCTCCATCTTCCGCCCCATGACAGCAGCCGCGGACGGCTTGGGCGCCGCCCTCAATTTCACTGAGAAGGACCTGCGCGCCAACAGGCGAGGCGAGCTTAGTTTTGAGCAGGCCAAGCGAATGAGGCGGGCTCAAGTCCGGTCGGCGCTTATGGGCGCGCTGGTATTTTTGACGCTGGTCTTTGTTTCAACCGCGCTGATATTTGGGGGCCAAACCGACAAAAACTCGATCATGCTCTTAGCGGGTCTGGGCTTGATATTGGTCAACGCCTTACTGGTCGGTTATATGGCGCGCGACATCATGCGTATTGACAGCGACTTGCGCTCGCATGGCGTCGAGGCGCTGGCCGGCAATGTAGAGCGTGTACTGCGCCGAGGGCGGCAGCGCGACAGCTACCTGCTAAAAATAGCCGATCAAACGCTTTATGTGACAAAAGACATCTTCTTGCAGTTTGAACACCAGGGGTCCTATCGCATTTATCGCACGCGCCTTACGCGCATTTTGCTGTCCGCGGAGCGGGCTGCCGACGGCCAGGCATCTGATTCGCCATAGCCGACAATTTTGGCGTGGTGATGATAGAATGGTGCAGAGAACTGTTGAGCCACGCGCTGAAGGATTTACCGTGCTGCGACTGATGCGAAGCCGACATACATTGGCGCTCTGCGGTTATCTGCTGGTTGCCCTGTATTTGATCTCATCTGTGCTAAGTTCCTTCTCCACGCGCTTCGTGGGCGGCGGGACGGGCGACGTCTACGAAATGGCGCGCCATGTCTGGTGGTACAAGACCGCGTTGGAAAGCGGCGACGATGTCTTTTACCAGTCGCTGCTGGCTTACCCGGATGGTTTCCCCAGCGTAGTGCTCTGGGCGAACCCATTGCAGTTCTTTCCCATGTGGCTCTTCGCCTTTGTTATGCCACTGGCAATGGCTTACAACTTGGGGGTCCTCATAACCCTGACCTTGAACGGTTGGGCGATGTACATTTTCGCGCGGCAACGTATCTCCAGCTTGCGCCTTGCGCCCGCATGGATCGCTGGCTTGGTCTATATGGTCTTCCCGATAATGCAGGGGCATCTCTTTGACGGCCATGCTGGCTTGATCGTGCAATGGACCGTGCCGATTCTGCTTTTGAGCCTGTTCAAACACGTCGATGCCGGGCGCAAGCGCTGGTTCGCGCTAGCGGTGATCTTTTTCCTGCTGTCCGCGCTGGGACATAGTTTGCAATTCTTGTATTTCCACGCGCCGCTGTTCGCGCTCTTTACCCTGGCGCGCCTTTACCGCAGGGACTACGTTGGCGCGACGCGTACAGTAGCGGTCGCGCTTGTCGGGACGATACTCTTTCTGGGATTTCTGAGTCCAGTTATCGAAAGGACGCTTCAATCGCCCCATTATGAAGAAGCGGGCGGCTACGTGCGTTACAGTATCGATCTCTTGGGACTGGTTAGTCCTTCTTTCGAGAATCCATTCTGGCGCGATATCGCGCTCCATTCCGGTCGCGTTCTCGGCACAAACCTTGGCGAGGGCGCCAGCTATATTGGCCTCGTCAGCGGGATACTGGCGCTAGTCGGTTTGCTATTCCGCCGGCAGACACGCTGGTGGCTGCTGGTGGCGGCGGCAAGCTGGCTATTGGCTTTGGGTCCTGTGCTCAAGATACTTGATGAAGCGGTTTCCGTTTCGGTTGCCGGCTATAGTACCGTTATTCCGCTGCCCTACGCATTTTTGATGAATCTGCCATTCGTGGCGCTGGCGCGTACCCCTGGGCGATTCATGTTCCTGTTTTCGGTCGCTCTGTCGATGATGGCGGGCTGGGGCATGTTGGTGCTCTGGCGCAGTCCATTGTTTCAGCGGCGCAGCCGCCTGATTCGCAATGGCATGGCGCTCTTGCTCGCCTTGCTCATCTTTCACGACTATCAGTTGTTCGCGGCATTTCCCAGTCTTCCAGCGGGTATCCCGCAAGGCATTGTCGACTTAGCCAAACGAAACGACATCCGCGCCGTCTACAATGTGCCGCACGATCATTTGCTGTCGGTTAAAGAGGCGATGTATCTGCAAACGGCGCACAGGAAACCGCTGGTGGCCGGGCACGAGACTCGCGTCACGCCGGTGGATCCAGCCAGGCTGGTGCTGCTTTCCAGCTTTCATCCCTTGGTTTTGGCTGAAGCCCGCGCCGACGCAGTGATCATCAACAAAGCGCGCGCCCTGGAAAGCGGTCAATTCAACACGCTCTATCCGCTCGCGCTGGAACGCCTGGGCGCGCCCATCTTTGAAGACGAAAGATATGCCGTATTTGAATCACGGTCATTGCGGCGCAGCACGACCCAGGAACCCGTTTATTCACTTGTATCGGACGCGGGCTCGCACAACGTTTATACCTTCAAGGCGCGGCCGGGCTGGCTGACATTCCGCGCGACCTTGACCGCGGTGAACCGCCGCGTCAATCTCTCGCTTAACGACGTGCCGCTGCAGACAGTGAATGTCGTCGGTCAGACGGAGCTGTCCATCCCCTTGCCAATCGCGCGCCGGGGTTACAATACGCTGCGCATCGCGCTGGATCCGCCTTGTCCGGATCGGGTTGATACAACTGTGCTGCTCTGTCATGACGTCGCGATAGGCGATGTCCAGATTGAACAGTTAACCGACGGCGCGATTTACGATCCAATTCGCGTCGCAGGCGGCATCGAACTCTCGGGTTATTATATGCCGGAGGATATAGCGGAGGAACTCGTCATCAACCTGTGGTGGAGCTTCAACTCCCCCCGAACGATTAATGACCAGCGTTTCATCCACGTCTTAAACAAGGAACGCGTCCTCATGCGCCAGGACGACTCGCCACCCGGGGATGTGCAGGCTGGTTCGGGCTATTTGGAAACGATACGGCTGGATGTAGGCGGCTTCGAGCCGGGCGAATATCGGGTTTTGACCGGTTGGTACGCGCTGCCGGACATGGTGCGCTACGATGTCTTGACCAATGTGGCTGGGGCGCAGGACAGCACGATCGAACTGGGCAGGTTTAGCGTGGCTGAATAGCGAAATAACGGGCGCGATTTCGCTATTCCCGCCATGGCTTTGCGAGGAACTCCGCAGCCCGGAATAAGATACTGCAATAAGACTATGGCAAGAATTCGACGCTAGGATATGGACGCTTCGCGAAACAGGTTTGGAGGCAGGAACGTGAATGGAGTCAAGTCTTTACGAATCCCGTTAGTTCTACTGTTGCTGGTGATGGCGGCGTCATCGCTGACTTATGCGGCGGACTTCGATACGACGAACTATCGCAAGACCATGATCCAATTGCTCGCCGCGACATTTGACGCGGCGCGGGGCCGCCAAACCGATCTGGACATTTATGAAGCCATCGCCGAATCGGGCGATCCGCTCTATGTCGCCCCGTTGATCGACATCGCCTACTTCGCGCGCAGCGAAGCCTTGAACCGCGCTGTCATCAAAACCTTGAACGCGCTGACCGGCGAAGACATGGATTGGCGCGGCTATTTTGAATGGGCGGGGCGCAACGATATCGCGCTGCCGCCTGCCTATGAAGAGTTCAAGGGTCAGGTATTGGCGGCCTTCGTCGATGCGGAATTCATGCGTTTCTTCGCGCACGGCGTCTTGGACAGCGCCAAAATCAATCTGGTGGAAGCGGTCTGGGGCGGCGTGACGGTGGATGGCATCCCATCGCTGGTTAATGCGCGGCAGATCAGCCCAAAAGACGCGGTCACAGAAGGTTATGAATATGAGGACTTTTGCCGTGATTTCGATTGCAGTTATCCGGCGGCGGACGAGCTGGTCTTCGGGCTCAGCCTGGACGGTGATAGCCGCGCCTATCCATTGCGCCTATTGAATTGGCACGAGATGTTCAATGACGTGATCGGCCAAGCGCCTATGTTTGACGCGCCTGACGGCGAGCGGGTTTGCAGCTTCCGCGCCCCCACAGCCTTCGTGGCGCTCGGACGCGCGGAAGGTGACTGGATTCTCGTCGAAGGACAATCCGCGGCATGCCCGCGGGATGGTTGGCTGCGCGCTGATGTCATTGAATGGGAAAGCGCCGCCACCGCATGGCAAAGCTTGCCGGATGTCGGCGCTGGCGAAGCAGCGGCGGAAGAGGGTCTAGGTCGGGCGGGTCCGCGGACGCCCGGTCATGCTGGCTTACTGTACGCTTTGTGGCGCGGGCGTTTTATACGATGCGCAAATCGCCGATTTGACCTACCGTGATCTTGATGGCGAGCTCGTGAAACTTGGCGATACGACGCTGGAATTCGGATCATCAGGGCTTTTGATGCGCTCCAACAAATTGATGTACGATCGCAATACTGATACCGTCTGGAATGCGATTACCGGCGCGCCTGCTTTTGGTCCGCTGGCTTCAAGCGACATCGTTTTGGACCTGCTGCCGGTCGTGGTCACGGATTGGGCAAGCTGGCTGGAGCAGCACCCGGATACCAGTGTCTTGAGCCTGGATACCGGTTTCCTGCGCAATTACAGCAATGGCGCCGCCTACAACGACTATTTCAACAGCACTGAATTGATGTTCCCCTCGTGGCAACAAGATACCGCGCTGGTCGAAAACAAGGATATGGTCTTCGCCTTGCGCTTGCAGGGGCAGGCGAAAGCCTACCCGTTGGAAAGGATCATACCCGAGCGCGTCATCAACGATCGCGTCGGAGGGACCAACCTGGTCATCGTCGCCGATGCGACGCCGGAACGCGAGTTCTTCGAGCCGGGCGGGGCGGCTGTGCGCGCTTACGCGAGCGCTGCTTATGTCTTCGTCGCGGGCGATGACATGTCGACGCTGCTTAGCGAAGACGGCCGCAAATGGCAGATAGACGAGGGCGCGCTCATCGCGGAGGACGGCGAAAGGCTGGCGCGCATCGGCGGGCATCTGGCATTTTGGTTCGGCTGGTTCGGCTTTTATCCCGATACGCTAGTCTACGGAGTGGATTAGCAAGAGCCTCGATCTAGCGCTTGGGCTTGCTCTTGCGCCTGATGCCGATGTCGGAAAGATCTAAATCGTGATGCCTTTGGCTGGTATAACGCGCATGAGGCGAGCCGCCAATTAGCCGCTCGCGCCTTTTTGCCGCCAGGGTGCGCCAGAATTCGCCGCGTCTGTCTCGCAAGTATGCCGAGCTTGTTGAGCCCTTGAATCGCTCTTGGCTGCCGCGGCGCTTCGAGAGCTGCTTCAATGAATGCGCCTCGTTCCAGCCGCGTTGCGCTGCCGCAACCTCCGCCATATCCGCGTTGTAGCGAAAACCGAGCGCCAAGCCAACGAACGCGCCGGCAATCAGGCCGAGTTCCGCGCCCCATAGTCCCGCCAGCGCGCCGCCTGCGAGCGCGCCAAGCAGCGCCGCGCCAATACAGATGGCGCCCGCGCTAGCGATCGCGCGTATCATTAGCCGGAATCTCACGAAAGCTGGCCCTCACTTTCGGCGTTGTGAATGCGGGGCTGCGCATCGCGTTCGCGCAGATCGTAGGAATCGCGATAGGCGTCGCGGACCAGGTTGCGGCGGGCGATGGTGATGAGGTTGTCGTCATGGATTCCCGCCGCTTCGTATTCAAAAGCGGGACCGGCCGCGCCGCTGGCGCGGCGCATGGCGATGATGAAGCCCACGCTGCCGCCGAGCAGCGCGCCGGCGATGGCGCCTTCAGGCAGTCCGCCGGCGAGGATGAAGCCCGCGAACGCGGCGAGTATGGCGCTGGTGAGGGTGATAAACATCAAGGCGCGCAAGTTCATGTGTTCCTTTGCAGGACTGCGAATCGGGATGGGACCCATGCGGACCCCATCTCATTATATCGTCTGTCGCTTAGTGGCTGCAAGCGGCGGCGACTTGAGCGGCAGTCAAAGTAAACCATTCAGTGCCAGCATCGAAGTTGGGCAGATTCTGAGGCTTGAATTGCTCAAGCAAGGCATCTTCCAAAGTTTTCATGTCTTTGGTTGAAATGATGCACTTAAACTGAACCTTGCCACCTGTGGTAGTCTTGGTGTTCAGATTGCTTTGCACACTCTTTAGGCGTGTGGGAGGATCAATGGTTTTGCCAATCTTATAGCGTCCTGGAGTAGTTACGTCGTCCATTAGATAGACATAACCCTTATTGCCAGATCCCTTGGGCAGTCTATTGACAAAGAACGTATTCCAAGCGTTTTGCGCTCGATTGAATTTGGATACCACCGAACTACCAACTGACTTTACTGCTTTTCCGACTTTGTTCAATGCGGGGCGGACGACATTACCTGGTGCGCCAAGCACGGGCTTAGTAGCATCGTCTGCCGCGTTTACGATCGGTATCGTCATGTAATTTCTCTTTGTCACAATTGGTTTTGCTACGTCGTCGACAACTTCAATCAAAGGTTTAGCTGCGTCATCTATCACTTGAAACGCGGCGCCAGCCACGTCGTCAACAGCGTTTAGGGTGATTGCAGCTCCTGGCGCAATTACTGGACCAAATATGCCAAATGCGCCACCGATAAGCGCGCCTTGCGCTGCGTCCTGCGCCGCGCATCGCGCGGATTTCACAGCAACTTCGTGGTTTATTTCACGATGTTCTCGCATGCCGGAAATAGCGCATCCTACCGCCCCAGTTCCCGCGCCAATCAGACCGCCAATTCCGGCCGCGACGGCTGCCGCCTGTACTATCGGCGTCAATGCCGCAACGATTGCCGGTATCGCTGGTAAAACTATCATTTTAGTCCTCCCTTGCGAACTGTTTGCCGCTACATCAAGTGTTGCAAAAAACGCGAGACTAATTCAGCCCTAAATATTGGGGGTTATTTCCCCCAACAACTCCTCCACCCGCGCCAGCCGCTGATCGTAACGATGCCGCGCCAGCACATGCGCCCGCGCCGCCGCCGCCATGCGCTGGCGTTCCGCATCATGCGCCAGGTAGTAGCGGACTTTCGCTCGCAGGTCGTCCAGATCGCTATACGTCGCCAGATGCTCGCCATCGCGGAACCACTGGCGGACGCCGGGTCTGTCATCCACAATCTGAAAGGTGCCGACCGCGGCTGTTTCGAAGAGGCGCATATTGCCGCCGTAGCGCATGAAATCGCCATGCGTATTGAGGCTGATTCTCACTGAGGACAGCACTTGCAGCATCTCCCGTCCCAGCGCCTGACCGCGGTGAAAGGGGCGCAGCGTCTGCGGCACTTCGTGCATGCTCCAGATGCCCAGGTCGAATTCGCGCAGGCTCTCCAGCGCCGCGACGCGCTCGCTGTAGAGCGAACCCGGCAGGAGCGTGCCGACAAAGCCGATGTCGCAGAGAGTGTCCTTGGGACTATCTGTCATGGGCTGGGGGAAATGAAAGTCGGGGTCGATGGCGACGTAGGGCAGGCATTCCACGCGCTTCGCGCCGAGTTCAAGCCACTGCATGCCGTGATAATAATCGTTCACCAGCACCAGGTCGTAGAGGCGGGCGGCGGCGCGTTCATTCGCGTGGGAGAAGACGATGGGCGATACGCCGCTCACGTAGATGATGACAGAACCGTGTTCGCGCTGCAGTTGCCGCAGCGTTTGCGGCAGGATCTCGCGATTGTCGCCGGAGAGCCAGATGATGTCCGGGCGGAAGCGGCGCGCCTGCGCGATGAGCAGTTGATTGCGCCGCCGATAGTCGGGATTGAGCTGCGCTGGCAGGCG
The DNA here is from genome assembly GCA_963663445.2 of Aggregatilineales bacterium. GTDB lineage: Bacteria > Chloroflexota > Anaerolineae > Aggregatilineales > Phototrophicaceae > UBA6055. Next base: position 669,733 of record CAXXTM010000002.1, read on the forward strand.
CTGCAGCAGCCCGGCTGCGATTTTGCCCGCTGTCAGACGCTCGCGGAAAACATCAGTGCGCAGGCTGGCGATGTCGCGCGGACCGTAGCCCGGGAGGTTGCGCCAGAAGACCGCCACTTCATAGCCCGCGGCCCGCATGGCGCGTTCCCAGAAATGCTGTCCCATGCTGCTGGGGAAGAGCGGGGTCGGCGCGCTTTCCTCGGCGCTGCTGATATCGGCTTGCAGTTGTTCGGGATGGTGCAGTGAGGCAATGAATAGGACGCGCTTTGACATCAGGCTATTGCTCAGCCCGCGCTATACCCTGCTCAAATCCAGCAGCCGCAGCGGATGCTCCACCAACTCGCGCAGGTGATTCATGAACTGCGCGCCTTCCGCCCCGTTGCTGACGCGATGGTCGACGCTCAGTGTCATGTTCATGCGCGTGCCGACGCCTAGCGTCCCGTCATCCAGCACAATCGGCACGCGCAAAGCCGATGACACCGCCAGGATGCCGGCTTCCGGCGAGCTGATGATGGCGGAGAAATCCTTGATGTTGAAAGGACCCATATTGCTGATGGTGAAGGTCGCGCCGCGGATGTCGTCCGGCTTGATCTTGCCGGCCCGCGCGCGCTCGTACATGGCTTTGTTATTGATTGTCATCTCGCGCAAGGAAACGCTGTCGGCGTCACGACAGACGACATTGAGCAAGCCGTTTTCGGGCAATGCCACCGCAATGCCGATATTGACGCGACGGTGCTGGACCAGCCGGTCGCCGTAATAATGACTGTTGAGATTGGGGAATTGCCGCAGCGTCAGCGCCAAGGCTTTTATCAGCATGTCGTTGACGCTAATCTTGAGGCCATCGGCCGCCAAGGCGCTGTTGAGCTCTTTGCGCAGCGCCAGCAGCGGCTCGACATCGGCTTCCACCGTGACGTAGAAATGCGGCGTATTGCTCTTGCTGCGGATGGTGCCATCGGCGATGGCGCGGCGCATGCGCGACAAAGGCAGGACATCGACATCTGCTTCGGGCAGCTTGCCCCAGGTCGGCTGAGCGCCGGCGGTCGGGGCGGCTGGCGGCTGTGGGGGCAGCATAGGTTTTTCGGCGAAATTCTCGATATCAGATTTGACGACGCGGCCGCCGGGACCCGTGCCTCGCACGCGGCTGAGATCAATGCCTTTATCCGCTGCCATGCGGCGAGCCAGGGGCGAAGCTTTGATGCGATCTCCCTCAGTCATAGTCTGGCCGTTGGTTGCGGCAGCGGGCTCCGCCGCTGTCGTCTTGTTAGGGCTTCCCGCCGCGGGCGGGGTATGCGAGGCTGACGCTGTGTCTTCGCCGGATGTGCCGATCAGCGCGATGACAGTTCCCTCGCCAATCTCGTCGCCGGGTTCGGCGCGCAGTTCCAGCAATTCGCCGTCGCTGCCAGCTTCAATCTCGACCGTGGCTTTGTCGGCTTCCACTTCGGCGATGACATCGTTGGCCGCGACCGTCTCGCCGATGTCGCGCAGCCAGTTGATCAGCAGACCATCGGTGCTAAGTTTCACTTCATAAGCCATCTATATTATCTCCTTGACCGCATCCACGACCTTTTGCGCGTTTGGCAGCGCCAAAAGCTCAATTTCTTTGGAATAGGGTAGGGGAACATCTTCCGCCGCGACGCGCTTGATGGGCGCGTCCATATAATCAAACATGTTTTCCTGCAAGAGCGCGGCGATCTCGCTGCCGAAGCTGTACATAGGCAGCGACTCTTCGACGATGACGCAGCGATTGGTCTTCTGGAAGCTGTTGTAAACCAGATCCATGTCCAAGGGACGCAGCCAGCGCAAATCGACCACTTCCGCCTCGACGCCGTCTTGCGCTAATTGGCGCGCCGCCTGCAATGCCCAGTCGACGCCGCGGGCATAAGCCACCAGGCTGACGTCGGCGCCCTCGCGCTTGATATCGCCTTTGCCGATGGGAATGAGATAGTCGCTGTCCTCATCATCGGGCATCGGACCCGGTTTGGGGTAGAGGGCGATGCTTTCGGTGAAGAGCACCGGGTTGTCGTCGCGAATGGACGCTTTTAACATGCCGTAAGCATCCATCGCGTTTGATGGGCAGCCGACATAGACGCCGGGAAAATGCGCGAAGATCGGTTCGGGACTATGCGAATGCGATGCGGTCGCTTGATTGCCCCAGCCACTGGCGGCGCGGTAGACCAGAGGTACTTTGAACATGCCATCGAAAAAGTAGCGCACCTTGCCGGCGTGATTGGCAATCGCGTCCAGCGCCAGGAAGGCAAAGTTGATAGTCATGAATTCGGCGACCGGGCGCAAGCCGGCCATTGCCGCGCCGACCGCGACGCCGCCAATCGCCATCTCGCTGATGGGCGTGTCGCGCACGCGCCGCTCGCCAAATTCCTCCAGGAAGCCGCGTGTGACGCGATGCGTGCCTTGCCAATAGGCGACCTCTTCGCCCATGACAAAGACGTTTTCGTCGCGCTGCATTTCTTCTCTGAGCGCCCGGCGGATCGCTTCCCGCATGGCGACATTTCTCACTGCCATTGCCCCTGCTCTCTCCGAATGAGTTCTGACAAAGTCCTTCCGGTATGTTCAGTTGCTTTTAGTCGATGCCGGCGCCGATACTTCGCGCGGTCTTGTAGACCAGTTGGGAGTTGACGTAGGTATTTTGCATCAATTCCTGGTAGCTGTTGGGCAATTCACTGGCTTCGGCGAAATCAACCGCGTCTTTGACTATCCGCAGCGCGTCTTCCTCGTGCGCCGCCAAAGCAGCTTCCATCCCCTTGTACTTGCTCAAGATGTGGTCGCGCAAGATCTTGATTGGTTCGCGACATTCCACCCATTCGCGCAGCTCGGCCGACATATCTTCGCGGGCATCGTATTGCTTGTCGGAAACGCCATGTCCGCGATAGCGATAGGTCACATGCTCTATCACCACCGGTCCATGCGCCCGCGCATAAGCGACAGCCTGTGTTGCGACATCATAAACCGCCAGGGCATCCTGGGCATTGACGCGGCCCAAGCTCTTGATGCCATAAGCCTCGGCTTTGCGGTGCAGTTCGATTTGTCCGCTGGCGCGATCCACTTCGGTCCCCATGCCGTATCCGTTGTTTTCGATTATCCAGACCACGGGCAAATCCCAGATGGCGCTCATATTCAGCGATTCGTGGAAGTAGCCATTGTTGGTGGCGCCGTCGCCGACATAGGTCATCGTCACGTCGTCTTTGCCATGATAACGCGCTTCCAGGGCGATGCCAGCCGCCAGAGGCAGGTGCCCGCCGACGATGGCGTAACCGCCCCAAAAATTGCGCTCCGCCGACGCCAGGTGCATCGAGCCGCCTTTGCCGCCGCTGCTGCCAGTTTTCTTGCCCATCATCTCCGCCATGACCGCCCCGGGCTCCATGCCCAAAATCAGCGCGATGCCATGGTCGCGATAGGCGGTGATGACATGGTCGCTGGGGCGCAGCGCCGCCATCGAGCCGACGCCGCTGGCTTCGTGCCCGCTATAGAGGTGCATGTAGACGCCGGTGATGCGCTTTTCTTCGTAGAGCCGGTGGCAGGTTTCTTCAAATTCTCGGATGAGCACCATCTGGCGGTGCCAGTCCAGCAGCATGTCTTTGCTTGGTGATGCCATTGCGCCCCCTTCGCGCCTGGGAAAACCTTATTTCCATATTAGTCGGCAAGTATAACATAGAAGTTTTCTTATTTTACATACCCCCTTGCTCTGGCTCTGGCAACGGGCTGTTGGCGCGCCTTGACAAAATCTTGAATCCGCCTTATAGATCAAATGTGCGTAAAATGCGCTGCGCGGTGAAACACTTTGGCGACGGGGCGGAGGACAGACATGAAGCAAACGTCACTATCTCCCGAATTTGACGCTTCCACAGGCGCGCCGGCTAAACCATTCGTCAAATGGGTCGGCGGCAAGCGCAGCTTGCTGCGCGAACTGCTGCCGCGCGCGCCAAAAGATTTTCGTTGTTACTACGAACCCTTCCTCGGTGGCGGCGCATTTTTCTTCGCTTTGTTAAACAATAAATTACTGAATATTACGGGGGGGGGGCGCGGGGCTTTTCTCAGTGATATCAACCCCGATCTCGTCAGCGCCTGGCAAGTTATCCGCGATGATGTCGAAGCGTTAATCGAGCTGCTCAAAGATCACGCCCAAGACCACAACCGCGATTATTACTACAGCCTGCGAGCGCGGCATTTGCTCGACGACCGCATAGAGCGCGCCGCTCGCCTCATCTATCTCAACAAGACCTGCTTCAACGGCCTCTGGCGCGTCAATTCCAAGGGACAGTTCAATGTGCCGATGGGCAGCTACCAGAATCCGGCGATTTGCGACGAAGCGGCTTTGCGGTCCTGCCACAGCGCTTTGCAAGGCGTCGACATCCAGCGGCGTGATTTTCGGGCGCTGGCAGCGGGGGAGGACGATTTCGTCTATTTCGACCCGCCATACCAGCCGCTTGACGCGACTTCCTTCACCCGCTACGCCATAGATGATTTTGGCATAGCGGAGCAGGAAGCCCTGCGCGACCTCTGCCTGGCGCTGCATGAGCGCGGCGCCAAGTTCATGATTTCAAATAGCAACACAAAATATATTCGAGATCTCTATTCGGCCAATGTCTTCGCTCTACATGAAGTAAAAGCTCCTCGCATGGTTAATAGCAGGGCGAGCGAGCGTGGCGCAGTAAACGAATTGATAATCACAATCCACTAGGAGAAAACTGCTCATGTCTGTATCAGACCGGAAACTTCTATTGGAATTTGTCGATTCTCAGTTGCTAGAATCGGGCTATAAGTATGTTGAAAAGTTGAAAACAGAAGACTTCGATTTTTTGACATTTCCAGTCTATTCAACAAATGTTGTGGTAAGCAAAAATATCTACAATAAAGCCAGAAAGTGTCACTTCATTTTGTTTCATCCACAGAAGTGGGCGAAGGGGCTAGTGATTGAAGTTCGATGGCAAGGTGTAAATGGTACAGTAGACGAAAAATTTCCGTTTATTGTTATGAATGTAAAACGCTCGGGTATAGAAACTGTCATTGTAATGGGTGGCTCAAATCTGAAGCCCGAGGTTTTTTTCTGGGTGCAACAACAAATTGGCTACAGACTTATTGAAGTTTTCTATCCGACAGAATTTCAGAACTGGGCTTTGCAAGGCAATCTATAACATCTAGCCCTAATCCTCATCCGCGCCATGCCCGCCGAAGAACTTGCTAACCAGCACCACCACCACCGCGCCCAGCACCCCGACCAGAATCCCGCCAAATATCGGTACTTTGATCAGTCCGGTAATGCCGATGATGGTCACCAGCAGCGATCCGACGAAGCCGCCCAGGATGCCTAGCACGATATTGCCCAGCAAGCCATAACCTTCGCCTTGGACCAGGTTGCCCGCCATGTAACCGACGAAGCCCCATATCGCCAGCGATATTGCCAAGCCGATTATCTTGCCGAGCAGCCCTGAAAGCAACAAGGCGCCGATGATCACCGCGATGACGATACCGATCCCGACTTTGAAGTTCATCACTCAACTCCTTACCTGAGACGCTTCTATTAGTATACGACACAATTCGCAATCTGGTTGCGGCGGAAATCGCGTGGCGATGAATTGCCCTGACTATTTTACAAAACATGTGCTGGATCAGCCGCTTGCGTCTATAATTAGCGGAAACGTTGAGGAAGAAAAAACGCAGCCGGGAGAAACGTGTTTGGGCACAGCGCAAGAGGGATTGATCATCAAGGAACAAAGCGGCTTCTTTTGGGTTGAAGCAACTGACGGCAATACCTACATGTGCGAATTGCGGGGCAAGCTGAAAGAAGCGGCGCGTTCCAGCGATATCGCCGCGATCGGCGACCGCGTGTCAATTGCCTTGCGCCGGGACGAAGGCACCGGCGTCTTGACCGGCCTTGTGGAGGCTCTGTCGCCGCGCAAAAGCGTGCTTTCACGGGCGGTCCGCACGACCGGCAAGCGTGGCGCGGGCAAAGCCGAACGCGAACAGGTCATCATAGCCAATGCCGATCGCGCGCTCTTCGTGGTGGCCGCCGCGCAGCCGCCGCCGGATTTGAACTTGCTGGATCGTCTACTGGTCGCCGGGGAAAAATCTCGCATCAGCGAGCTCAGCATTGTCGTCAACAAAACCGATTTGCCAGAGGCCCCCGCTATACAGCATCTGTTTGCTCCCTATGAAAGCATGGGCTATCGCGTCCTGCGCGCCAGCGCCTGGAGCGGGGACGGCATTGACGGCTTGCGGTCGCTGCTGGCTGAGGGGATTTCGGTCTTCACCGGTCCCTCCGGCGTCGGCAAAACCAGCCTGCTCAACCGCATACAGCCGGGCTTGGGACGCCAGGTAAAATCGGTCGGACGAGTCTCGGAAGAGGGCGTGCACACCACGCGCGACAGCGCCTTGATTCGATTGGACAGCGGCGGATATATCGCCGACACGCCGGGCATCCGCTCGATCAATGTCTGGGATATCGAGCCGGATGAGTTGGACGCTTATTTTGTCGACATCCAACCGCATGTGCTGGATTGCAAGTTCGGCAATTGCACGCATACCGCCGAGCCAAATTGCGCTGTGCAAAAGGCTGTACGCGCTGGCAAGGTCGAGCGCCGGCGCTACCGCCATTATCTCGAGTTATGCGCTGAACTGCGCGAGACTTACATCATTTACAACCGTTAGCTATTCCGCGATTGCTATTCTTCAAAGAGATTCTCGCCACGGGACAAGCGCCGGGCAATCGTATAGGTCTGCAATTGGGAGCGCATGGTCGGCGCATGCGCGGCCAGGTAGCGCGCGGCGGCGATTAAGACATGCGGCGCCAATACGGGGGCCCGCTCCTTCAAGATCGTATATTGATTGAAGCTCGCTTCGATACACTGAATCGTGTGGAAATTGCGATCTTCGCGCAAGAGCAGATGCCCCATTTTCGCCATCAGCCGTTCCGGCGAACCGCCACTGCCGAGATACTGCGCCGCCAGCCTTCCCGCCTGGTTGACTTGCTGCTGCAAATTCAACATGGATTCCAGATCGTCCAGCAGGGCGTCGGGATTGGCGACAGCCTCCGGCTGTGGCAGCCGAACCGACGGCACATTCAGAAATCGGTCCAGGTAGATGCTGATGGCTCCGTCGAAGATGCCGCGCGCCAGCTCGGCCGATTCGACGCGCGTCAAGCCTTGGTAGACGGCGTTGGCGAAGGTGAAGGTATGCAGGGCTGTATCCCAGTCGCCGAACTCGTTGCTGGTATGGAAATGCGCGATGCGGCGCGCCGCGGCGTAGGCAACCGTGCCAGCCAGGTCCAGGGGCGACGTGCCCGCCCGCAGACAATCGAGCAGCGTATGCACGATCTTTTGGGGATCATCGCTCAGTAAGATCGTGGTGATGGCGGCAATATCATGCTTGGCTGCCTGGTCGCGCCCAGCGGCGATAGCGCCCGGCAGCTCCAGGAAGGCTTGCTCCAGGATCTCTACCAGGTCAATCGGTTTGCGCCAGGCGTTTGATTCTTCCATGCGGCGGGCGTCGGTCAAGTTTGGCACGACGCTGGTGAAAGCCAGTTCGGCCTGATCCCAGCCGGCCAGATCGACCGATTCCAGCGCCTTGTTGATGAAGTCCAGGGTGTGACCGGCCGCGAGGTAGCGGTGGTCGGTGGCGGCGGCGAAGAGCATATCGGCGATCTGAACGTCATCGGCGCCGGCTCTTAAGGCGGAAACGATGGCGCGTTCCGCTGCCTGGGCATCGCGCACCTCGACGAACTGCCGGAACCATTGCTTGAGTGTCGGGATGTCCGTTTCCGCATTGGGCAGCGGCCGCGGATTAAAACGCGGCGACATGCCAGCGGTGTCGCTGGCCAGATCCGCCAAGCCGTGGAAAAGCGCCAGCGGATGATCCGCCTGGTCGAGATAGGGGATGAGATTCATGGTACAGCCATGCGTGGTCAGCCCGCGCCCCCAGTCCATGCCGCGGTATTGCGTGCCGAAAGCCAGCCCGATGCGGAAAGGCTCATGGGCTGGCACACCTTGCCACAACTGGTTGATAACCGCTTTAGCCACGACCAGGCTCAGGTTGTGCTGCAAGCCATCGCGCAGTCGATTTCGCTGGTGGGCGACGCTGTTGCCATTCGCCTGCGTGTCGACATAAATCTCGCCGTCGCGCAGATCGACCGGGAAGGCGTCGATGTCATCCGCCCAGAGGTCAAAGGTGCCGCCACTGGCGAGATCAAAACGCGCGTGATGCCAGTGGCAGGTCAAAATGCCATTTTCCACCGAGCCTTTGTCCAGCGGGAAGCCCATGTGCGGGCAGCGATTGTCCACGGCGTAGACCCTGTCCCCATAAAGGAAGAGCACGACCGCCTTGCCATTGGGATGGACCGTGATGCTGCCTTTGCCTTGCAGATCTTCGTAACGCGCGACCGAGACAAAACTGTCCTTTACCAATACCATGACTTGCTCCCGTTTCTCTATAACTTGAAGTAGTTCAAAGAAAATAATGCAAATTTTAGAGGGGCGGTGTAGGGGCGACCAATCTGGTCGCCCGACGTTGCTGCGTTTTGATTTCGGGCGACATGGTATGTCGCCCCTACATTTAGACCCATCGTCGAGTTTTGCATGACTTACTTGGAACTACTGATATATTCGTCTTGTGATGAGAAAGACCGTCCAAAGCAAAATGGCGGACTACTCACCTGGTATCATTATAACCGATGCGGGCTGCAAAAGCTCTGTACCGTTGCTGCGCGTGGCGCGGCGGGACAGGCGCGGCTCCTTTTCCTTTCCATTGGCGCCGTCATTCGACGCTTGTCATTTCGGCGCTTTCGGTGCTAGACTCACAGGCGGATTCGGAGGTCATTCCTTGCCCGAACAAGCCTTGTATCTCAAGTGGCGGCCCCAGACTTTTGCCGATGTCGTTGGGCAGGAGCATATTATCCGCACCCTGCAAAACGCGCTGAACCGCGGGCGTATTCGTCATGCCTATCTTTTCAGCGGTCCCCGCGGCACCGGCAAGACGACTAATGCGCGCTTGCTGGCAAAAGCTGTCAACTGCACATGCGAAGACGCGGGTGCACGCCCCTGCAACAATTGTCGCAATTGCGTCGCCATCAATGAAGGTCGCTTTCTGGATCTGTTCGAGATCGACGCGGCTTCGCATACCAGCGTCGATGATGTGCGCGAACTGCGTGAAAAGATCGCCTTCGCGCCGGGCGAAGGCCAATACAAGGTCTATATCATCGACGAGGTCCATCGTTTCAGCGGCAACGCTTTCGACGCGCTGCTGAAGACATTGGAAGAGCCGCCGGATCATGCCATCTTTGTGCTGGCCACCACCGAAATCGACAAGGTGCCGGCTACCATCAAGAGCCGTTGTCTACACTTTGAATTCAGGCGCGTCTCGCAGAAAGAAGTCAGCGACTTGCTGAAGCAAATTGCCGAGAGCGAGTCCATATCTATTGATGAGGCGGCGCTGGGCTTGATCGCGCGGGAAGGGACCGGCAGCGTGCGCGACAGCATCAGCCTGCTCGACCAAATTGTCAGCGATCCGGAAGAGAGAATCAGCTTGGAATTGGCGCAGGACTTGCTGGGAACTGCCGGCAGCATACAGGTCCGTGAGCTGGTCCAGGCGCTGGCGGAAGAAGATCTGCCGCTGGGCATCCACATCATCAACAATGCGATTGACAGCGGCAGCGATCCCAAACAGTTTGGGCAGCAGGTCGTGGAATACTTGCGCCATGTGATGCTCACGCAGACCGCAAGCGCCGATCTGATTGAGGCTTCTGCAGAAGATCGCGCGCGCTGCGAAGAACTGGCGGGTTCCATAAGTCGTTCCCGGCTGCTCAAAACGATACGCAGGTTTAATGAAGCGGTCAACAATTACACAGGCGGCTGGCAGCCGCAGTTGGAGTTGGAATTGGCGCTGGTTGAGAGCTTGCAAGCGGAGGCGGCGCCGGCCAGCGCATATCAGCCCGCGGCGCAGCCGCGCTCCCCGGCCACTGCCGCGAAGACCCCTGAAACCGCGCCGGAAGCCGCATACGAGCGTGTGGAGGGCAGCGCCCCGGGCGAGCCGCCGGCTTATGCTGTTGGCAAGATCCAAAACGGCTGGATGGAAATTTTGACGCAGGCGCACCGCTATAACAAAAATCTGCCGCCCTTGCTGGAACACGCCCATGTGCGCGCCATCGAAGGCAACCGATTGATCCTGGGCGTGCGGACAGATTTCTTCCAGAAAAAGCTCGCCGATCCGGAGCGCGCCAAAATCATTGAACAAGCCATCTTCGATTTGCATGACGTCAGATTGCGGCTGGAAGTGCGCGTGGTCGCGGGCGCGCCACCGCAAGCGACCGAGCGGGCTTCGCCAGAACCGGAAGATCCCTTGATCGCGGCGGGCAAGGCTCTAGGCGGTGTGGTGGATGACACTGAATAGCCTGAGCCTGTTGTGGCGGCTGACTTCGTCCCTGGTCCTTGACATCCTCAATCCGCTGTTTCTCATTTCTCTTGCGCTATTTGTGGGCATCGGATACATCTTGACGCTGTTCATGCCGGTGGCGATCGGTCATTGGCAAGCGCTGTTCTGGCTGACATTGCTCCTGCCTGGGGCGGCCTTGGCTCGCAGCGCCCACGCCAAGTGGCTCCGAAACGCATATCGCGAGCCGTCTTGGCGAGCGCTTTTGCCGCTGCTGCCGCTATTGGTCATTTTGCCGGCGGTCTGGGCGGAGTTCACCAGCCCTACCTTGCAAATCACGCACCACGGCGACATTCATATCGGCTATATTCATCAACTGCTCTACGAAACAACGCCAATCGACAACGTATTCATGGTCGGTTTCCCCGCCAATTACTATTGGCTCTATCATGCCTATCTGGCGACGATCGCGCGGGTCACGAGCTTTAGCCCGGCATCAGCATCGTCAATCGTGAACGTCATCGCGATATTCAGCAGCCTCATTTGGATAGGGCAGACGCTAGAATTGCTGAAGCTGAGCAAGTCGCGAACATTGACCTTGGGTCTTATGATCCTGCTGGTCTATTTCTCGGTTAATCTGAGCAGCACGCCGACCTTGTTGGCGCATTACCACAACGGCACATATACGCCCTATGCCTTCGACATTATGCGGCTTCCCGGCGCCGACGAACGATTGCACAGCGTCATGGGCAAGGTGATGAACTTCACCAGCGTGACCTTGGGCATCATGACCTTTACAGCCGCGCTCTGCGCCTGTGTCCAACTGGCGAAAGCGAAGATCACGATTCGCGCCCTGGTTTTCGTTTCCGCCGCCGGCATCGCGGCGCTCGCAGTCAGAGAAATAGCGGCGCTTTACATCGTTATGGCTTTGCTGGGCGGCTTAGCGGTCTTGGTCGCGCTTGATTGGCTGCGCGCTCCGGCTAAGGTCAATTGGATCAAGCGAAAGCGGCGAACGCTTATGGCGGACGCGTCGCCAGCCGTCCTCCTCATCTGGCTGGCTGTCAGCCTTGCGCTTTCACTCCCGCTGGTCAAGTACAACCTGGATATTGTCAGCAGCTTCAGCGCGGGACGCCCTTTTGGATTAAGCGTCACGAATATCCGAACAATCGTTACCGCATTGCTGCTGCTTCTGCCGCTCTTTCTATTGCAATTCCTTTTCTTGTGGCGCGCAAGAGACCGCGACCAAAGCTACATTCAGCTGTGTGGATTCATCGCGTTGCTGCCTGCGACCTTCCTGACCTTGCCCGATAATAACCAGTACAAGGGGGTCTATTTTCTGGGAATGCTCATGACATTGTCCGCGCTCTTCGCCCTGCGGACTATGCGGCAACATCGGAGTGTATACTGGCGCCGTTCCGGCCGGGCTGTAGAGGCTTTGTTGTACATTTTGGCGCTTTCTCAAGTCTTATACGTGTCATTCAGCAACGTCAACCGAGCGGGCAATTATGCGGAGCAGGGCTACACCTTCAACAACACGCATATCGAGCACACTGGCGACGTTGACAGCCGCCTGCCAGCCTATCTCTGGATTCGCGATCATACGCCCGTCAACGCTGTCGTCCTGCTTCCGATTGTCCCGTCCAAATACTCGAACTTGTTTCACGAACGGATGCTCTATGTTCGCCTGTTGCAGCTCCATTTCAAATCGAGCATGCTCGCCTATAATGAGCGCGCGCGTGATATAGAACTGATCTATAGTGAAGAAACCGAAGTAGACGACTATCGCGACTTAATCGCCGGCATGGAACGAGAATTACCGGGACGTGCCTTTTATGCCGTTGTCAAGGACTCGGAGTTGCGAATGGAGCTTATGAGCGAGCGTGGCGCGGAGCTGGTTTATGAAGACGCGGCGGATGGTGGCAATGTGTATTTGTTGAATCCCTGGTTTGTCGGCTGATGCAGTTAGGTTCACTTGTGTCGATCATGCGAACATTGAGCATTCTCGTACTCGACGTACTCAACCCGCTCTTCGCGATATCCTTCGCCCTATTTGTCGGTATCGGCTATATCCTCACTTTGCTGATGCCGGTCACAATTGAAATTTGGCAGGCTCTGCTCATCCCTTGTACGTTGATACCGTTCGCCTGGCTGCTAGCTGACGCGCGCAAGCGGGCTAGGCAAAGCCAGCCCGATGCGCAACAATTCTCGTGGCGAGATTTTCTGCCAATAGTCGTTCCAGTCTTAGTTTTGGCGCCCGGGCTTTACGCGATTGCCTCCAGCCCGACGGTGCAAGTGCTTTCAAATCCAGATCTACATTATGGCTATATCTATCAAGCACTCTACGGTTCGACGCCTTTTGAAAACATATTTGTCGCGGGCCATCCCGCCAATTATTATTGGCTCTTCCACGCTTTTGTGGCTGCTTTCACCCAATGGACGGCTTGGCCCCCGTCATACATTGGCACCATTGTGAATGTGCTCGCAGTATTCAGCAGCTTTCTATGGATATGGCAGACGCTTGTTATTCTTAAACTAGGCAAGCCAAGGACATGGACACTGGGGCTACTGGTGATATTTGTGTTTTGTTCGTTAAACGCGACTGGCATCCTGAGTTTGCTCACACATCTTTCGGACGGCACGTACATCGCCAATGATTTACGCACTCTGCTGCTAGAAGGGGCGCATAAACACCTGCATAGCACGATGAGCAAGCTGGCGAACATCAACTCTACGGATCTAGGCATTTCGCTCTTTGCCGCAGCCCTGTACAGTTGTCTGAAGATTATAAATGGCGAGTACGAGCTCCGGTTCTTTGTCTTAATCTCCGCTTGCGGCATTCTTGGTCTGGCGGTTTCTCAGTTCGCTACCGTATATATCGTTGTGGCATTGCTGGGGGGCATCGTCGTTACGGCAGCGGGTTATCTGCTTAAGGAACCGGAAAAACGCCAAGTGATAAGGGATTTCTGGCGCCAGTTGACAAACGATATCTCATTGAAGACCATTCTTATCTTCCTTGGCCTGAGCCTGACATTATCTATACCTTTATTGAAATACAATTTTGATATTTCTTACAACACACGTCATCTTGGTGGGTTTGAACTGTTCAATCAAAGCAATATGGGGATGTTGTGGGGCGCCTTTGCATTGCTTTTCCCGTTATATTTCTTGCAATGGCTGTTTGTCCTGCGCAGGAGCGACCGCAAAACCTGCTTCATTCAAGTGAGCGCTGCATTGGGTTTGCTTCTGGGATCGGGATTGACGGTTACCCAAGCCACTCAACACAAGGGCGTATATTCGCTAGCGATCGTGATGGGGATTTCTGCGTTGCTCGCCTTACAGACATTGCTTTCCAGCAAGCGCAACCAATGGCGAAATGCCGGATGGGCGATCGCGGTTTCGTTGTTTGTATTGGTTTTTTTGCGAATAGGCTATGTCAATTACGCGCTTCTCAATAGGTCGCAAACAATCGATTACAGAGGATTCGCATACGAAAACGAACACATCGTGCACACTGTGGACAAGCACGGTCGTTTTCCAGCATATTACTGGATTCGAGACAATTCACCCGCCGATGCTCTGGTCTTCACGCCTCTGGATAGTTTCATCTTCGCCAGTGTGCTCCCCGAACGGCAATTCTATGTAAAAAAAGCGCAATATACCTATACGACAGGTATCCAGGACTACGACAGACGCGTTCGTCAGTTAGAAAGGTTCTATCGCAACGACACCGGACCGCAGGATTACTATTACATCAGCAGAAACATCGCGCGCCATTTTCCAGATCGTCCGATTTATGCGGTCGTCAAAGACTCGGAAGTTAGCCCGGAAGTGATGGCGGGGCGCGATGCCGAGCTTGTCTTCGAGCATGAGGGCGACGGGGCGAATGTGTATCGACTTTATCCATCAGCTGATCCACCGCAGGAAAGTTGAAACGACCGGATAATGGAGCAATAGCTCAGGTAGCATGAAGGAGCAAAACATGGCCAAGCGACGTGGAAGTAGACGGGGTTCTTCGGCAGGATTGCCCGGGGGCGCAAATCCTATGGCAATGCTGCAGAAGATGCAGCAAGATATGGCGGAGGCGCAAGAAAGCCTCGAGCAAGAGACCGTCGAAGTGACCGTGGGCGGCGGCGCCATTAGAGTCCTGATTACCGGGCACCAGCGCGTGCAGGCGGTCGAAATCAATCCCGACGTTATTGATTTGGATGATGAAGAATGGCTAAGCGACTTGCAGGATCTACTGGTGGCGGCGGTTAACCAGGCTATTGAGCAGAGTCAAGCGCTGGCAGCCGAACGTATGGAGCGAGCCACAGGCGGTCTGGGCAGCATCCCAGGTCTCGGCGGTCTTTTCGGCTAGGCGGTCTTTTCGGCTAGGCGCGCTTACGCGGCGCTGTCATCTGCCCTGTTGCGCATTCCTCCCATTCGGATGCTTGGGGAAAACTTGGACAAACAATGAACAGCGCCATTCCAGAACCGGTCACCAAGTTGATAGAGGCTCTTTCTCGTTTGCCAGGCGTGGGTCCCAAGACTGCGTCCCGGCTGACCTTTTACCTGTTGCGCGCTACTGATGATGTTTCTATAGCTTTGGCGCTTGCGCTGACGAACCTCAAAGAGCAAACACGATTTTGCAGCATCTGCTTCAATATTACTGTGGCGGACCCTTGCCCCGTCTGCGCTTCCTCGGATCGTGACGCTTCGCTGATTGCGGTGGTTGAAGAGCCGCTGGACCTCATGGCATTAGAGCGTACTGGCATTTACAGGGGGCAATATCATGTATTGCACGGCGCGATTTCCCCCGTAAGCGGCGTCGGACCAGAGGATCTCAAGATTCGCGAGCTGGTGGAGCGTGTCGAAACAGGCGCCGTGCGAGAAGTTATCGTCGCTACCAATCCGGGTATGGAAGGCGACGCCACGGCCATGTACCTTCAGCGGGAATTGGCTGCAACCGGCGTTGTTACGACTCGCTTGGCACGCGGCTTGCCGACCGGTGGAGATTTGGAATATGTGGACTCTGTGACCTTGATGCGGGCGCTGGAGGGCCGCAGCGAGCTGAGTTGACACAACCGTTCGGCGGCGGCGAAAAGCCCGCTGCGCTCACATAAAATTACAAGCCTTCTCCTTGTGAAGCCAAGGGCTTTGTAAGGAAGATGTCATGTTGGAACAGGAGCGTCGCCTGGCATGGGCAAAGCCAAACCATTGGACCGTCATGAAGCGATCAAGCGCATCGACAATATCATCGCGCAGCACGACGACTGGCGGGGCGAGACCATGGCGCGCATCCGCAAGATCATCCACGAAGTCGCCCCTGAAGTGATCGAAGACTGGAAGTACATGGGCTCGCCTTTCTGGTCGTACGAGGGGATCCTCGGTCATGGCAACATCTTCAAAGCTAAGGTCAAGCTCACCTTGCATCATGGCGCCCATCTCCCGGATCCAAATGGACTTTTCAATGCGAGTTTAGGCGCTAGTCTGTCTCGCGCGATTGATATATTCGAGGGTGACGAGATAGACCTGGCCTCGCTCAAGACCTTGCTGCGCGCGGCGATGCAATACAACGCGACGCACAACGTGAAGAAGAGCAAAGGGTCGCGAGATATCTAGCGGGGATCGTCTTATCGTCCATATTGTCTTCTGCAATACATTTGTCGAAGGAGCTTAGAGCGCTCCTGTGTTAGTTGTGGCTGTTCGCAACAGATGTTCTGAGCAATTTTCAAGGAGTTTGCGCAATTCATCTATCTAGCCTTGACAGTTGCTGCTGTCGTTGCTAAGCTAGGTATGAAGGTGAGAGAGGAGTTCTCTCGTCTTTTTTGTCCCCCTTTTGGGGCATGTGCAAATTAACAGCAGAATAGTGGGTTAAGACAGAAAAGACGAACCCTGATCGAATACGGAGAGTTTGATCCTGGCTCAGGATGAACGTTGGCGGCGTGCCTAACACATGCAAGTCGAACGGTAGGTGCCCTTCGGGGTATTGAGAGTGGCGAACGGGTGAGTAACACGTAACTGATCTGCCCTGTAGAGCGGGATAACAATTGGAAACAGTTGCTAATACCGCATATCATCGCGATAGTTAGAGAGTCGTGATGAAAGGTTGAGGCGCTATGGGATGAGGTTGCGTTCCATCAGCTAGTTGGTGAGGTAAAGGCTCACCAAGGCGATGACGGGTAGGGGACCTGAGAGGGTGGCCCCCCACACTGGGACTGAGACACGGCCCAGACTCCTACGGGAGGCAGCAGTGAGGGATATTGCACAATGGACGGAAGTCTGATGCAGCGACGCCGCGTGGATGAAGAAGGTTTTCGGATCGTAAAGTCCTTTTCTATGTGACGAGGTAGGACGGTAGCATAGGAATAAGTGTCGGCTAACTACGTGCCAGCAGCCGCGGTAAAACGTAGGACGCGAACGTTATCCGGAGTTACTGGGCGTAAAGCGCGCGCAGGCGGTTGTATAAGTCTTATATGAAAGTTATCGGCTAAACTGATAGAGCGTATGAGAGACTGTACAACTAGAGAGAAATAGAGGGAAGTAGAATTCCGGGTGTAGTGGTGAAATGCGTAGATATCCGGAGGAATACCGGTGGCGAAGGCGGCTTCCTGGATTTCATCTGACGCTGAGGCGCGAAAGCGTGGGTAGCGAACGGGATTAGAAACCCCGGTAGTCCACGCTGTAAACGATGTACATTAGGCGTTCGGTTGTCGTTAGGCAATTGAGTGTCGTAGCAAACGCGCTAAATGTACCGCCTGGGGAGTACGGTCGCAAGGCTAAAACTCAAAGGAATTGACGGGGGCCCGCACAAGCAGCGGAGCGTGTGGTTTAATTCGAGGCTACGCGAAGAACCTTACCTGGGAATGACATGATGGTAGTACGGAAGCGAAAGCGGAAGGACCCTTCGGGGAGCCGTCACAGGTGCTGCATGGTTGTCGTCAGCTCGTGCCGTGAGGTGTTCGGTTAAGTCCGCAAACGAGCGCAACCCTCGGAGCTAGTTACAAGTGTCTAGCTTGACTGCCCGTGACAAACGGGAGGAAGGTGGGGACGACGTCAAATCAGCATGGCCTTAATATCCAGGGCGACACACACGCTACAATGGTAGATACAATGGGTAGCGAAGTAGCGATACGGAGCCAATCCTTCAAAGTCTATCTCAGTTCGGATTGCAGGCTGCAACTCGCCTGCATGAAGTCGGAGTTGCTAGTAACCGCAAATCAGCACGTTGCGGTGAATACGTTCCCGGGCCTTGTACACACCGCCCGTCACGTCATGGGAGTTGGTCGAGCCTGAAGTCGGGAAGCTAACCTTATGGGGGGCTACTGCCTAGGGCAGGATCGATGACTGGGACGAAGTCGTAACAAGGTAGCTGTAGCGGAAGCTGCGGCTGGATCACCTCCTTTCTAAGGGAGCGCGATTCGTAAGGATCGCGCGAGAACAGAGTAAGAGTGTGTAAAGCGGGGTGAAGTTTTAATACTGTCTAACCTGCTATTGTGCTGTTAATGTTAAGATTGTATGGGGATTGGATTTGGGGCTGTAGCTCAGTTGGTTAGAGCGCGCGCCTGATAAGCGCGAGGTCGCAAGTTCAAGTCTTGCCAGCCCCACCTCGGGGACATAGCTCAGTTGGGAGAGCGCCTCGTCTCCATTTCGAGTCCGATCAACTTTTCATCATTTCATCTTCGTGTAGCGCAAAAAAGCTTGTCCAATATGACGCATTCTGAAGGCGACTTATGCTTAGTAGTGATAATGTCGCCGAGATTCGGCACGTTAGATAATATGTATTGGTCTCATAACAACGGAATGTCCAAACTCTTAGCTTAGAATGTTTAAACTTGGAACAATTGTGTTCCTTAAATGTTTGCCTAACTTCCCTTGTTGTTCATAGGGCATCCCTCGTTGAAGAAATCTCAGTCAGTGGAACTCCCTCATCTAATTTCTTTCCCCAATGTGGTTGTCATTGCCGTACTACTACTCATTCTCCTGACCATATTGCAGGCTCCAATGCGCGTAAACCCTGATGTCTCCCTTCATTTGGAACTGGGGCGTCTCACCTTGGCCGGCGATCTGCCTTATATTGATTTCTTCCACCAGAGCTTGTTGACAAACAGCTTTCTCAACGTTGTGCCAGTTGCCATATCGAAAGTCGTAGGCATGAGCAGTCTGAGTGTTTGGCTGTTAATTTGTTGGATTTTAACCATAACCAGCGTCTTTTGTATCTTTCGCTTGTCAGTTCGTATTTTCGCAAAACACTGTTCTTCGCACTTGAACTTAGTGATTCCGCTCTGCCTGGCGACTATGGCGTGGCTTGCCCTCTTTACCAGCGACATAGGACAGCGAGAGTATCTCTTCATGCTTGCAGCAATACCGTGGTTGCTTTACCGCTATTGCAAATTGGAGGGTATGACATTTCACGCGCTCCCAGCTGTAATAATCGGCATCGCAACGGGTTTGGTCGCGACCATAAAGCCACATTTTCTCTTTGTGCTTGTCGCAGTTGAACTCTATTGGATTGTTAGGGGTGGTGGCAAAATTCGCAGATCTGTGGATGCTAGTCTAATAGGTTTCGTGGTTGTTCCTTTCGCCAATTTGGCCTACTTGCTTGCATATCCAGAAGCGTTCGAAGGTCTATATCGCTGGATGATACCGTACTTCGCTCAAGGGCGTCCCAACCTGTCAGCCAGTCTCAGCGCTGTAAACGTAATGAGACTTCTTCTGCCATGTTCAGTTGCTGCGATAGGTCTTGTCTTGGCGATTCGGCGCAATGGCGCACATTACCGTTTGCTGGCCGGGCTTGCGATTTTCACTGCGGCGAGTGGAGGCATTGTCGTATTGCAGTCTTTGCGAGAGTTTTACCGGCTTCTCCCACTCTATGTCGGTGCATTGACCTGCTGCGGATTGATAATATTGCTGCCTGCTGTGATCGATGAGCCACGTCGACGCTATACGCGTTTTACCGGAGACATCTTCTATGGATGCCTGTTGTTGATTGTCCTCTTGACCACGCTATTTTCATGGCAAAGTCTCACAACAATTTCCATCGCTACTCCGAAAGACTTGCGGACGATGCTTCTGGAGGTTACAAAGCCGGGCGACGATATCTTGTTCATGACCCAGTGGCTCGGCATCAAGCATCCTTGGTTGCTGATTGTCGACAGGAACGAGGCACACAGCATTCCTGCCGAATGGAAACCGCCGCTGGATCCTGAAGACGTGCTGACAGCTGAGAACTTGAAGTTTCAGTTGGATATTACACGCGCGGATATCGACGAGTCGCCGGCCGCAATCGTGATAGATAGCGGCGCCGGAATCCGCAAGGTAATAGATGATTCTGGTTTGCTAGAACTGATAGAATCGCGCTACCGGCTAGTAGGTGAGGTTCAAACCTATTCAGTGTATGCCTATGTTGGGCATCCCCCGCCTCAGGGGACGAGTTTCACTCTCGGCGACAAATTTGAACTGTATTCTTGGCGCATCCAGCCAGCGGACGTGGTCACGCTCCAGGCATGCGATCAGTTGGAAATAATGACCTGGTGGCATCCACTGGAGCAGGACCTTGAGCGCTTCACTTTACATGTTGATCTTGTAAAGCCCGACGGCGGGGCGGTGTTAGAACAGTATGGCCGGATTGGGGCTGAGGAGGATTATACAGCCGTCTCGACTATAATCGATCAGCGCCAGCTAGATTTGCCCTGTGAGTTAGAATCGGGAGCCTACTGGCTCTTGCTGTCAATAGAGGACATGAGCGTAGCGGGGGGCGATGTGCTACCAGTTAGTGACAGTAATGGGGGTGAATACGGCAAGTATGTATTCTTAGGCGAATTTAAGATTGGCGCTTGACGAGGTGATATTAGCATAGCAGAATTTCAGTCTTGCAGCTTAGGAGGTGTCACACCTTCACCAGGGGATATAGCTCAGTTGGGAGAGCGCGTCAATCGCACTGACGAGGCCAGGGGTTCGAGTCCCCTTATCTCCATGCGTGGAATAGAGCGCGGCGAAATTAGCCGGCGCAAAATCATAGGACATTGATCAGGAAGCGAGCTCTTAGGCTCGTTTTTTTGATTCTCCGGACAATAGAAACCTGCCAATTGCATTGCCCAAGTCCGCTCAATCGTGGTTGCCGCCGTCTCGGTTAACTATGCTTGCGGATATTATTGTTTGTGGTTAAATTACCCTTGTCAGTGGCTAGAAGAAGCATTATACTGCTGTTAAATAACTGGTCGAGGGAGTGTGCGAAGCCATGGAAACCCGAATTGTTACCTTATTCAAGGTACTTATCTTTAACTTGTTGTCCTTGTCGCTTGTCTTCGGCATCGTTGTGAACCGAACCGACATTGTGATTGCTCAAGCCAACACGGAGGATTCGGATAGTCCGATACTGACGCCGCGCGAGACGCAAGTCGAAGCCGAAGCGGACGAGGATGAAGACGATGGAGATGGGGATGATGGTCCGGAGGTCCTCAGCTACTTTGTGCAGCCGGGCGACAATTTGTGGAGCATCGCGCGGCAACTTGGCGTGCCTTATCAGGCGCTGGCCGCTCAAACAGATAATCCTCGGCGGATTTATGCGGGACAGGTTTTCACCTACAGCAGCCAGGACATGCAAGTCTCGTCCTTTGAGTCTAGCAGTAGCGAGAGCGCAATCGTTTCCGTCAGCTTGGGCGATGGCGACACCTATACCTTCACAGTGCGGCCAGGCGACACCTTGTCGCATATCGCGCTGTGGCTGGGGGTTCCGCTTGAGACGCTGGCGGAGCAGGTGGAAAATCCATCGCGAATTCTGGCGGGACAGCAAATCACCTATGTCAGCGATCAACGCATCGATACACCGCCCTTGCTCACCGACAATGACGGCACGGACAGCGATGGCATTGATACCACCGGTCAATTCACCGACAATGATGGCATCGACACGGACTATCTGCAACGGCAGGATAATCAGCAGCAGCAAGTCCAGCAACAACAACAGGTTCCCTATACCGACAACGATGGCACGGACAGTGACGGCATCGACACCACCGGTCAATTCACCGACAACGATGGCACGGATAGCGATGGCATTGATACCACCGGTCAATTCACCGACAATGATGGCACGGATAGCGATGGCATCGACACCACTGGCAACCTCACCGACAATGATGGCACGGACAGCGACGGCATTGATACGACGGGCTTGCAAGATGATACTGACAACAGCGACAGCAACGATTCTGATGACAGTGACGACAGTGATTAATGACGATGACTCCGTCGCTAAGTATCCCGCTCTTGGAGCCGCAGCTTGAGCCAACGGCGGATTCGCGTCTGCCGGAGCTGGCTCAACTGTTTGATCGAGATTGGGTTTGGGCTGCTTATCGCAAATACAATAGGGGCAATGGACCCGCTCCGCCGCAGCGTTTTCGCGTGCGTCAGTTCGTCCACAGCCCGGGGCGTTCCGCATTCACGAGATATGAAGCGCAATGGTCTCCAGAGGCATATCTCGCGCCTCAGCAATTTGTCGCGAGGATGGATAGAGATAATCCCACAGAGTTTTTCTTTTACCCCGATGACCGGCGCTTGCCGGGGCTTTGCGAAGTTGCGGATTCGCAGCGGGCGCTGGAGCTGGCGAATCGATACGTTCTGACCGTACCGGGCCGGCGGTCGCGGGTTGAGCTGATAACTTATCGACCGGGGCATCGCGCCGTGCTGCGCCATCGCTTTGGACGGGTCAAGCTCTACGCTCGCGTTGTCCGTCCTGGAGAGTTGCCACGCTTGTTGGATGCCTACCAGATCGTCAAGTCGTCGGGTTTTGTCATCCCGAATCTGGCGGGAAATTGGTTGGATGGGGGTGTGATTTGGCTGTCGCAGGTTTCAGGCGCGAATCTACGCCAACTTATACGAAAAGGGGGAATGCCCGCTCCCGAACTGCTCTTGGATGGTCTAGATCAACTCTGGCGGAGGCCGATCGACGGTCGCAGCGGCCGTGCCTTTCGGCTGGACCGCGCCTTTCGCAGCGCCAGGCGCAGCTTCAAGCATCATCTGCGGGATTCTCAAGCCGGTATGCTGGTTCTAAATGAAGCGGTCCGCTCTCTGGAGCCTTTTGTGCGATCATGGGCGCCAAGCGCTACGGCTCACAACGATTTCTATGACGACCAATTGCTGGTTCTGCCCGATGGCAGATTCGCCCTAGTGGATTTTGAAGAGGCTGGACCGGGCGATCCGCTGCTGGATGTGGGCAATTTTCTGGCGCATCTACGCTGGTCGACGAAGTTTAGCCGGGCGAATACTGCCGCAGCAAGCCGCCGCTATTACGAAATCTTCCGTCCGGCTGCGCTGGCGCGCTTCGGTTGGGCGGATCGCAGCTTGTCGTTTCGAGAAGCGCTGTGCCTGTTCCGGGTCTGCACGAACTTTATCCGCCATCCACAAGCGAACTGGCGGGCTAAATTGGAAGTTGGCTTAGCTATGGTCAACGATTTATTGGGCTAATTGGCAGGGTAATCGCTTCAAATTTTCTTCACCACCGAGGACGCCGAGGTCACAGAGTTTTGTTTGTACAGGGCAAAACTTCTCTCGAAGCCCACTTGTAGCTGCTGGCGCACAATTATCATTTTGAAAGACTTTTCTCGGTGCTCTCGGTGTCCTCGGTGCTTATATTTTGTTTTGAATTTTTGATAAATTGATGACTATGATTTTGAAGCGATTGCCCCAGGCTAATTGGACTTTTTTGTCGATGAATGGGGCTATGGACTCTGCCGCAGTTGGGCTGTCATTTTGCTCAGAATTGGCGCTTGACGATGTGCTATAAGCGTGGCAGAATTTCCAGGCTAGCGGCTGGTTGAAATCAGCTGGTGCGTCTTAACAGTCGAATAAACAACGCGAAGGTAATACCTAAGCGCGCATGCCAAGAGTGCCGTGCATTCCGTATGATGTGATACGGAAAGCGAATAAGGGTACACAGAGGATGCCTAGGTATCTCGTGCCGAAGAAGGACGTGTTATACTGCGAAAAGCTTCGATGAGGCGTATAAAGCCGTAAGAGTCGGAGGTATCCGAATGGGGAAACCCGATGCGGGTCAAACCGCGTCATGGTTGGTGAATAGCCAGCCAGGGGAACCGCTCGAACTGAAACATCTAAGTAGAGCGAGGAAAAGAGAAGATTCTGCGAGTAGTGGCGAGCGAAAGCGGAGTAGCCCAAACCATAGACTGCGGTTTATGGGGTTGCAGGACTCATGTTAGGTATGGAAGCCGAAGAGGAATGATCTGGGAAGGTCAGCCGTAGAGGGTGAGAGTCCCGTACTTACAGGCGGAAGTATTGATGAGAATCCTGAGTAGCACGATACACGCTAACATTGTGTGAAACAGGGGGGACCACCCTCCAAGGCTAAATACGCGAGATGACCGATAGCGCAGCAGTACCGTGAGGGAAAGGTGAAAAGAACCCCGGCGAGGGGAGTGAAAGAGAATCTGAAACTGTGTACTTACAACCGGTCGGAGGGTTTCGAGAGGAATCTGACGGCGTGCCTTTAGGAGAATGAGCCAGCGAGTTAATGTGCGTGGCGAGCTTAAGACATAGTCAGTCGTAGGCGCAGGGAAACCGAGTCTGAAGAGGGCGAAAGAGTGGCGCATATTAGACACGAAACCATGCGAGCTAACCATGGCCAGGGCGAAGTTACGGTAATGCGTAATGGAGGTCCGCACCCACCGATGTTACAAAATCGGGGGATGAGTTGTGGTTAGAGGTGAAATGCCAAACGAGCTTGGAGATAGCTTGTTCTCCCCGAAATAGCTTTAGGGCTAGCGTTGCGTGATGGGTGCTGGAGGTAGAGCACTGTATGGGCTAGGGGGCGTCAAGCTTACTGAACCCAAACAAACTCCGAATGCCGGCATGCCGAGCGCAGCAGTTGGACTGCTTGAGATGAGTTAAGTAGTCGAGAGGGAAAGAACCCGGACCCTCGACTAAGGTCCCGGAGTGTATGCTAAGTGTAAAACGAGGTGAATGTGTTGAGACAGCTAGTAGGTTGGCTTAGAAGCAGCCATCCTTTAAAGAGTGCGTAACAGCTCCCTAGTCAAACGCATTTGCGCGGATAATGTAACGGGTCTAAAGCATACGACCGAAGTCAGGGATAACGAGAGTTATGGTAGGGGAGCGTTCTACAAGCGGCGAAGTTGGACTGTGAGGTTCATTGGAGTTTGTAGGAGTGCGAATGCTGGCATGAGTAGCGAGAAATAGGTGAGAACCCTATTCGCCGAAAGTCTAAGGTTTCCGACGGAAGGTCAGTCCGCGTCGGGTTAGTCGGACCTAAGCCGAGGCTGAGAAGCGTAGGCGATGGATAACGGGTTAATATTCCCGTACCGGTAAGTGGAGTGATAGCGATAGCTTGTGGGGATGTCAGCCTCTGAGTGGATTGAGGTTGCAAGCGGTGAGAAGCCGTGAAGCCGTGCCGCAAGGCAGGAAGTGACGAGTACCATGGGACGAGAAGAGTTGCTATGATGTAGAAGCTTGCCGTCCGTACCGCAAACCGACACAGGTAGACGAGTTGAGAATACGAAGGCGAACGGGAGAACCTCTGCTAAGGAACTAGGCAAAATGGATCCGTAACTTCGGGAGAAGGATCGCCTGGCTGTGGTGGTCAGGTTGCAGTGAAAAGGCTCTGCCGACTGTTTACCAAAAACACAGGTCTCTGCGAAAGCGCAAGCTGACGTATAGGGGCTGACGCCTGCCCAGTGCCGGAAGGTTAAGTGGAAGAGTGAGAGCTTGGAGATGAAGCCCCGGTGAACGGCGGCCGTAACTATAACGGTCCTAAGGTAGCGAAATTCCTTGTCGGGTAAGTTCCGACCCGCACGAAAGGCGTAACGAGTGGAGCACTGTCTCAGCAGGGGGCCCGGCGAAATTGAAGTATGCGTAAAAATGCGTATTACCCGCAGCAGGACAAAAAGACCCCGTGGAGCTTTACTGTAGCTTGCCATTGCGTTAGGTCGATATTTGTGCAGGATAGCTGGGAGGCAATGAAGCGTGCGCGTCAGCGTGTGTGGAGCCGTTGTTGAGATACCAGCCTGATGTTGTTTTGGCTCTAACCTAGGTATGTGAATATCAGGGACAGTGGCAGGTGGGCAGTTTGACTGGGGCGGTCGCCTCCGAAAGGGTAACGGAGGCGCCCAAAGGTTGGCTCAGATGGAATGGAAACCCATCGTTGAGTGTAAAGGCAGAAGCCAGCTTGACTGCGAGACAGACAAGTCGAGCAGAGACGAAAGTCGGGCTTAGTGATCCTACGGTCCAGAGTGGAATGGCCGTAGCTTACCGGATAAAAGCTACCCCGGGGATAACAGGCTAGTCTTGCCCAAGAGTTCAAATCGACGGCAAGGCTCGGCACCTCGATGTCGGCTCATCGCATCCTGGGGCAGAATCGTGTCCCAAGGGTTGGGCTGTTCGCCCATTAAAGCGGTACGTGAGCTGGGTTCAGACCGTCGTGAGACAGGTCGGTCTCTATCCGCTGTGGGCGTTGGGAATTTGCGAGGAGTTGCCCCTAGTACGAGAGGACCGGGGTGGACGAAGCGCTCGTGCATCAGTTGTCGCGCCGGCGGCATAGCTGAGTAGCGACCTTCGGATCGGATAACCGCTGAAAGCATCTAAGTGGGAAGCCGGCCTCAAGACGAGATTCCCCATTGGTATGACCAAGTAAGACCGCTGGGAGACTACCAGTTAGATAGGCGGGGGGTGTAAGCGCAGTAATGCGCGCAGCTGACCCGTACTAATGGTCGAGGGCTTTCCGTATTATATGGTACGGGGTGTATGGCGCTATTGGAGCGCTTGGGGTATGCGCTTAGTGTTGTTTATTCGAGTCTGACGCAAGACGAGAAGAGCGGTTGCGTGTAGTGTTGGTGGCTAGAGCCGCGGGGGTCCACCCGGTCTCATCCCGAACCCGGAAGTTAAGCCCGCGAGCGCAGATGGTACTGCATTGGAGACGATGTGGGAGAGTATGCCGCCGCCAACGCTACACTTAACCGCTCTTTGTGTTTGGATCGTACGCTTAGTTTTGAGTACGCCACATGCTCGTTATTGGCAGGCTTCTGGCAAGATCGTCAGACGATAAATGTCCACGAATTCATCCTCATAGTCCGGGTCCAAATCGGAGAAACTATCCTCAACCGTACCCGGTTTCAGAAGCGAATAATGCAAAACCACATGCGAAAAGCCATCATCCCTGAGTTGTGTAACCGCGGCCAGATATTCATCACGATTCTTTTCCGTGCAAATCAAGCTCTCGCGATTATGCCAGGCATTTAATACGAGATTGCCTCTAATGTAGTTGTAGGCGCTCGGCGGCGTCCGCGTAGCCAAACCTTCTACCTGTGGGAATCCGCCAATTGTCTGGTGGAAAATATATGTCTTCGAGCTTCCTCGATTCATGGGCAGGTTGATCAGCCGCACAGGTTCGTCGCTTTCTTCCGCCAGCCAATCCAAATAAGCGAGCTCTTCCTCCAAGATAATGTGTCCACCGGGTGGGCTGCGATAATATTCCACCGCCAATAAGGCGATAAGCAGGAGAACTACCCAGCCTCGGCGTCGCTTAGGAAAGCTGTCCAGAAATGCGAGCAGACCGTAACAAGACAATACGGCTAGGGGCAATAATATGCCGATTTGAAAGTGATCTGTGGAATAAAATGCCTCGAAGACAACGGGTATCAGCCGATCCAAGGCGTACTTGGGCAAAAGGACTGAATTAAAGTCTTGACCGTTGATAGTGAGAACTGAGCCCAGTCTCAGTAGAAAAAACGGTATCAGCAGCAGCAGCCACGGGAACATGCGCCTTCTATAGTTTTTGCGAATCAAGCCGAAGCCAATCAGAAGCAGTGGAATGTAACCAAGGTAAGAGGTATTCCAGCGCCCTGGATCCGGTAACAGAACGATAGAAGAGGTGACACGGTTGGTAATGAGCCGATTGAAGATAGGATTCTCGTAGTTAATGAAGAACTGCAGCAGGTCGTTTTCTGTTTCCTGTCCACTTGTCTTGTCCAGTATCCCGTCTAAATCTGTTTCATCAGTCAACATGGGGAAGGCGCGCGCAAAACCGCTGATGCCGACAATGACCATCATAGCCGCTGTCATCAGCCAGAAACGGCGATCTTTCCATCGGGATGCTGCAAAACAGATGATGTATGCGCCGACTGTCAGCAGCAGGCAGATAAAGATGTAAAGACTAATGAATGCCGTACATCCAACTACCACGACCGATATTGCGATGTAAGTCCAACGCATTTCCGCGAATCCGCGATGAAGAAAATAGCATGACAATGGAACAGTCGCCAGAAGCGCTACACCCGGGTGCATTGGACGACCAACGACATATCCGCTGAATCCCACCATAACAGCTCCGAATAGCGCGATCCATTTGTCTTTGAATGTGTAGTGAAGGTATAGATATGCGGCTAATGTTGTAGCGGAAATGATTAGCAAGTATGTGAGATTAAACGCGTTTGAAGCTGGCAAAATCGCCTGCAAAGCCCCAAAGACGAGCATATGAGCGACGTTGTAATTGTGGTACACCAGTGATAGACCCTCCGGATAGAAGGACAATTTGGTGAATAGAGGGTCCGCTTCACCGGCGAGAATTAGTTTCCCGTACCAAGCATTCCAGAATTCGATCCAGATGTCGCCGCTGTCGATCGGCAGCCAGAAGACCTCAGTATTGAAGACGTAAAGGATCGTCGGATAGGTCATGACGACAAGCAATACGCAAAGGACCGCTATGAAATGCCGGTGATTGCGAGTGGCGCGCCAAAAACGATACATAGATGCCCTTTGAGTTTGCATTGCGGAGCGACACCTAATGGTACGTTCGAAAAGCATCAGACGTCAATCGCATTACGTATTAAACGCGAACTCTAACCCGTGTTTCTCAACTCTCATTTGAAGATATTCAAGCTTATCTTATCGCTAGTTCTCGATTTGACATAGAATATACCTATGCCCACCCTGCAATTGGAGACTAGCGCATGCGGACTCATCGCCTGTCGATGCTTTTTCTGTCCAGCGTCTTACTTGCCATCGGAGTTTTGCCGTCACTTGCCATCGGCGAGAAAGAGATTGACGACGCGCCGGCGCCGGGCGCGCAGATCATCAATGACGAGGGCGGACCCGTCATCATCACTGGCGAACTCGCCTATTCCAATGCCTTTTTCACCAGCGGCGTGGATGAACCCTTGATTATCCTGGAAGACCAGGCTGGATTTGTCGACCGCAACGAGCGCTACATTTTCCCGCTGGAATCGCAGGCGCTGGGACAGATCACATCGGACTTTTATACTTCGCCCTTCAGCTACAGCTTGTCTCTGCCAAAAGTACCCAGCGGCGGTCTGCGCGATGTCGACAATGATGGAAACGAAGACACTGGCTTGATGGTCTTCGCCATCGCCCATTGGACCAATTTGTTCGGGGACCGCTTGCTGGAAGCGCGCGATCTCTGCGGCGGCGGCGGGTGGTCGACTGGCTACGCGTCCACGCGCGCCAGCGCCGAAATCGAAACCAAGCTGGAGATTATCGGCGGCAAATTCATCATTTACGCGCCCGACGCGAATCAAGGTTTCCCCTCCGGGTTCGGCGCAGATGCTTTGCTGTTCACAGAAGATGATCCAATCGTCAGCGTCCCGCAAGGGTACTCGGTTGTTGATATGGACGAAGATCCTTTTGTCTTTGATCGAGCCGCTCAACAAGTCATCGATCTCCACGAGCCCGAAGAAGCGGCTATCAATGACTTTTCCGCTTTGAGCTATGCCGACGCATTCCAAGCGATGGTTGAACTTTTCCGCAAGGAATATGCCTACACCGAATTATACAACCTGGATTGGGACAAGCTTTTCGAGACCTACAGCCCCCGCTTTGCCGAAGCCGAAGACAGCGCGGCTTACGCGCTCGCTATGCGTGATTTTATATGGGAGATTCCCGATGGCCATGTCGGTATGCCGCTGGACGCGCTAAGCGCTCTCTTTCGCGAAGAGACCGACGGCGGGCTGGGCATCGCGCTTTCCGAACTAGAGGACGGGCGCATCGTTGTCAGTTACATTCTCGACGGCGGTCCCGCCGCCAATGCGGGCATGCAATTGGGCGCGGAGATCCTCGCCTGGGATGGCGGCTCTGTGGAAGCAGCGCTGGCACGCGAATTTGTCTGGGCTCACCAGGCGCTGAGCACCGACCATACCTTGCGCTTGCAGCAACTGCGCTATATCACGCGATTCCCCTTGGGCAGCGAAGTTGAAATAACTTTCCGCAATCCCGAAAGCGAAGAAGAGCAGACAGCCACGCTGGGTGTCATCGCGGAACGCGCCAGTTTCTCGCGCTCATCGTTCTTCTCCGGCATTGAAGGCTGGGAACTGCCAGTCGAATTCGAGATCCTGCCCAGCGGTTATGGCTATGTCGCCATCTATTCCTTTGGCGATGATGAAAGGCTGACGGTTCAGCTCTGGGAGCGCATGATCGAGACCTTCCTAGAAGCCGATGTGCCCGGCATCATAATCGATATGCGCAAAAACGGCGGCGGCAGCGGTTGCCTTGCCGATCTGCTCGGCGCTTTTTTCTTCCAGGAAGACCATATCCTGGGTTATTCCAGCGCCTACAACAAGTCCTTGGGTGACTTTTACTTGGATCCGCGTTCGGAAGATCGCTTTGTCTTGCCCCCGGAGGAGCAGCGCTACGATGGCGAGGTCGCTGTCATCATCGCGCCAGGCTGCTTTAGCGCCTGCGAATTCTTTAGCTACAATCTCACGATTGACGATCGCGCGGCCATCGTCGGGAATTACGGTACCAGTGGATTGGGCGGCGCTGTCGACGATTTCCTGATGCCGGAAGATATGACGATCCGCTTCACCGTCACACGCGCCGTCAATGCCGATAAAGAAATCCATATCGAGGCGCAAGGCGTTTTGCCAACCGTGCATGTACCGGTGACCTTCGAGAGTTTGTTCGAAACGGGCGACCTGCTGCTGCAAGCCGCGGAAGAGCATCTGACCAGCGAGATCCTGGGCGAGCTGATCGACGGCGGTGAATTGTCGCTTGGCGCGGGCAGCACAGAGGTGCAAGCCAATGGCATCGTCGGTCCCGGGCAGCGCGTGCGCTATCGCGCGACCTTGCCCGGCAATCGGGTAGTCAGCATCTATCTCAGCGGACTTGACGACATGGTGGATACGGTACTTGGCATCTATAACGAATCCGGGTCAAAGCTGCTTGGGGAAAACGACGACGCCGATGATGACACCCGCAGCTCGGTATTGACCGATCTCGAAGTCGGAGCGCAGGCAGCCACCTTCACGTTGGAAGCGCGCGTCAAGGACAGCACCGACGTCCAGCAATTCACGCTCAAGATCGTGGATGTCTCGCAGGAGCGGGAAGAGGCGGAAGAGAGCGACAGCACAGACGATCCCGCAGATGAATAGTTCTGGCAACCGCAAGCGCGTTTGAAAAAGCTGGCGCGAACTTGATTTGTCCAAATGGCAGGTGACTGAAGGAAGCTTTTTTCGGTGCTCTCGGTGCTTATAAGTAATTCCAAGTTAGTCATGCAAAACTCGACGTCGGGTCTAAATATAGGGGCGACATACCATGTCGCCCGTAATCAAAACGCAGCAACGTCGGGCGACCAGATTGGTCGCGCCCCTACACCGCCCATAAAAATTTGCATTATTTTCTTTGAACTACTTATTTGAGCTTGCGTTGACTATAAATCTGGTGCGATTGCTCTCCAACTTCGCTCAATCCCAGGCGCGCTCGTCGACGATCTTGCGAGCCTTGCTGTCGATCGCGCCCGCCGCCACCATGTTGACGGCATCAATTCGCAATCGCGCCGCTCCTTGCGCCAGGGCTTGCAGTTGCTCCGCGATACCAGCCGAGTCAGCGCCTGCGCGCAGTTCGACATTTACCGTGACAATGTCGCGGTTGTCCGAGCGTGTGATCCGGACCTGCAAGTTCTTGATCTGCGGAAATTGCATCAGCGCAAATTCCAATTGCTTGGGGTGCAGGAACATGCCACGCACTTTGATGGCTTCCCCGCTGCGCCCGAAAATGCCCAGCAGTTCTTGTCCCTCGCTTGTTGACTCGGGCGACAAGGCGCCCAGGTCGCCTGTGCCAAAACGAATCAAGGGATAGGCTTTGTTGAAACTCGTCGCGACGATTTCGCCGCTTTCGCCCGCGGGCAATATGGCGCCCGTTTGCGGATCGCAAATTTGCAGGAAAACGCTGGGCATGACGCGAAAGCCTCGAGCGCCGGCGCGCGTATAGCCGATGAAGCCCAAATCGGCTGTGCCATAGGCAGAGCTGGTCTTCATGCCATATTCGCCTTCAAAGCGCTCGATTTGGCTGGGCGTATAGGGCTCGCCCGAAAACAGCGCTTTCTTGATTGGCAAGGCATCGGCGCCGATGCCCATCTCCGCCGCTTTATCCAGAATCGTCATCAGATAACTGGGCTGGCCCACGAATCCCGTTGCCTGCAATGCCATCATCATCATAATCTGCAATTCCGTGTTGCCAGGTCCTGTCGGCAGCACCGTCGCGCCACAAGCGCGAATCGCCTCGTCCAGGAGGATCCCCGCTGGACTCAAGTGGTACATGAAGGTGTTCAGCACGCGGTCGCCGCG
The DNA here is from genome assembly GCA_963663445.2 of Aggregatilineales bacterium. GTDB lineage: Bacteria > Chloroflexota > Anaerolineae > Aggregatilineales > Phototrophicaceae > UBA6055. Next base: position 701,688 of record CAXXTM010000002.1, read on the forward strand.
GCCGATGCCGATGTACTTGAAAGGCGCTAATTGCGCTTCCGGGTCTTCAGGCGGCGGCTGTGGGTCATATATTGGACCGGGGGAGATGTAAATCCGCGGCAGGTCGGCAGGGTCAATGGCGAGAAAGCCGCCAAAAGGCGGGCTCGCTTGATGCAGCGCCACCAAGGCGTCTTTGCTAAGCACCGGTATCTTGGCGAGATCATCCGCGCCCCGAATGTCAGCCGGCGATACACCGGCTTCATCCATCATTTGGCGGATGGCCGGGGCATGTTCGTAGCCATGCTGGACGAGCTCTTGAATCCTTCGATTGAGGTCTGTCAAACTCATGCTCCGTATTCCTGTTCAGAATGAATATGTCAATCGGTTTACCCAGGCTGACCCGCGAAGGCTAGCCCAGCCAGCGTTTACGACGTTTGTAATGCTTGACCTCGCGGTAATTCTTACGCTGGCCGGCCTGGTCCAGGCCCAGGTAGAATTCTTTGATATCTTCGTTTTCGCGCAGTTGCTCGGCTTGTCCATCCAAGACGATGCGGCCGTTCTCCATAACGTAAGCGTAATCAGCCAATTCGAGGGCGGCGCGGGCATTCTGTTCAACGATCAAGACCGACATGCCTTCTTGCTGGTTGATCGCCCGGATGATTTCGAAAATCTCCTGGACCAGCAAGGGCGCCAAGCCCAAGGAAGGCTCGTCCAGCATGAGTATCTGCGGATGCGCCATCATGGCGCGTCCAATCACCAGCATTTGACCCTCGCCGCCGGACAGATAACCGCTCACGCGCTTTGACAAATCGCGCAAGCGCGGGAAATAGTGATATACCCGTTCCAGATCGTCGCGGATTGCGCGCCCGCCTTGATAGACCATGCCGCCGACGCGCAGGTTCTCTTCCACCGTCAGATGCCGGAAGAGCAGGCGACCTTCGATCACTTGCACCAAACCCATGCGCACAACGTCTTCGGCGGAAAGCAGTTCCAGTCGCTCGCTTCCCCAGAGGATTTGACCGCGCGTGACCTCGCCCAGTTCCGCCTTGAGCAAGCCGCTTATGGCTTTCAGCGTGGTCGATTTCCCGGCGCCGTTTGGTCCCAAGAGCGAAACAACCGCGCCCGGCGGGACTTCCAGAGTGATGCCGCGCAGCATCAGGATCACGCTGTTGTAAAGGACCTCAATGTTGTTGACCGACAGGGTCCGCGTCGTGGTGATTCCTTTCGCTTTTTTCTCAGCAAGAGCCATAGACGCCCCAGAATTCACCGGGTTCGGTGTGCATGAATAAGCGCGCGACAAAACAAGTGAGGGAGCGCTCCCTCACTTGTCATTTGCGCCATTGAATTGCTTACTGCTGCTTACTGCCCGCGCAACTGCGGTACTGGCATGAAGTCGGTCAAGGGAATCACAATCGGTACGAAGAGTTCGCCACCGGCGCCGTCGGGGATCAGCATGGCGTCTTCGGGACCGCTCGCTGGACCCGTCATTGTTGTATTGGCGAATGCCAGCCGCGCGATGCGGTTCAGCGTGCCGTCGCGCATGCCTTCGGCGAAACTGTGCTGCATTAAGCCGCCCAGAATCGAGTATTCCATGCTGTCCATGGTCGCGCGCATGTCGGCGCCTGTGACCGCATCCAGGCTGCCGACGGCGTTGACCGTGCGGATGGTGGTCTCGATGATCGTGTCAACGACGCCCCAAGACAGCAGATAGGCGATGTTCTGCTCGGCGGGACCGCGCTCATTGGCGGCGAATTGCTGGGTGACAAACTGAATGCCGGGATTGCCGAGTTCCGTCCACCACAAGAAGGGCATCGAGCCGTACATGCCTTCCACAGAGGGCAATCCATTGGGCTTCAAAACGCGCTGACCGAGGATGCCAACACTGGTGTCCATCACCCAATTGACGCCAGCCAGCGCGATTTCGCTTTCCATGCCCAGGTCGACCAATGCGCCCGCGATAAGGGCGGGACCCGACGCCAGAGAATTGGTGTAAAGGATAGTCGCGCCCCCGTCGATGGCGTTTTGCACCTGCGTCAGGATGTCCGTGTCCGTGGGCAAGAAGATCTGCGGCTCATCGAGAACTTGCACGCCCATGCCGCTACAATAATCGTCCGCGGCCCGTTCTGTGCCAGCCAAGCCAAAAGCGCCGGGCCAGGTGACAAAACCGATGACCGGATCGGGGAAGGCGCCCGGATTGGCGGCGACAAACTCGCAGAAAGACCCGAACTGGTTGATATAGAGCGGGTTGCTGGCGTAGAGCCAGCCGGGCGTCAAGCCGTCTTCGCCGTATAAGCTCTCGATTGAACCGGCCGAGATGATGGAGACGATCTCATCCTCCGCCAGTTGCTCCCGCAGCAGCTCGCCATCGGAACTGCCGTAAAGCAGCAGCAAGTCCAGCTCGTCGGCATATTCGCTGGTGAAGCGATCGTAAGCGCTTTGCGTTGCCTCCAGGTTGCCGCCGGTATCTTCATAGATTTGCTGCAGAGTCGCGCCGCATAGGCCGCCATGGCCGTTCCAGTAATTGACCGCATCCGTGACTGCGGACACAATCGGCTGCGTGATGAAGGCGTAGGGTCCGCTCAGGTCGCCAAAGTGAAAGATCGTGAGTGTTTCGCCAGTCAGATCGACCTCGCATTCGCTGAGCGCGCTCGGGTAATCCATCATGTCCTGCGCCATGGACGGGGCGGCAATGATCGTCACGATTGCCAAGAGGCTAAACAAGAAGCATATTCTTTTCATGGGTTATCGACTCCTTCTCTTTTGGATAAGTTATCTGAACCATCTAATACTGTCATTTCTCTTGTAACTATTAGCTTATGCCAAATCAAGTCTTGTGGCAATTGCCATGTCGCCCCGACTGTTCGCCATTGGTCTCACTCGCAGCCGGCGACTAACCAGTGACAGCGCGTCATTGCATTGGGCTAGTAGGCGTAGGGTCTGATCTTCCAAGCCACCTTCAAGACTTCCCAGCGGTGGGCGATGCCGCGCGGCTCGAGCACGAGGAAGACGATCAGCGTGCCGCCAAAGAGAACGGGATTGATGGCGCTGGTGATATTTACAACTTCGATGAAGGGGAATAAGTCCGGCAAGATATCCAGCAGCAGGGGCCGCAGCGCGGGAATAGCGGCTTCTTGCAAGACGCGGATGAAAGTCACGCCGAACAAGGCGCCGAGCGGGTAGCCAGCCCCGCCGATTATCAGCATTGCCAGCATTTCAATCGAGACATCCAGCCGGAACATATCCAGGGACAAGCTATTGCGCTCGAAAGCCAGCAGGCAGCCGGCTATGCCGGCATAGACAGCGCTCAAGAAAAAGGCGCGCAGCTTATAGCCGAAGACATTGATGCCCAATAGTTCCGCAGCCAGGTCGTTGTCCCGCACCGAAATGAAGGCGCGCCCGGTTCGCGTTCGCGCGATGTTACGCGCGAGCAACATCAAGAACACCGAAAGCGGCACGATGATATAATACATGGCTGTTTCGCTTGCGAAGCTCAGCGCCTTGCCGCGCCGTACCGTCGCCTGATACCCCGCGCCGTTGTTATCGCTCACAGTGATGCGGTACTCGCCCGCCTTGGTAGCAATGTAGGAGAATCCCGTCATCCTGCCGTCGGCGTCTGTGAACACGGTCATATTGAAGTCGCCGCCTGGCACAATGTCGCCGCTGGGGTTCCTCAATTCGATGACGGGATAGACGTCGCCGCCTTCTACCTGGGTGAGTTCAAGCGTTATCACGTCTACCAGGTAGGGATCGCCGGCCTGAAAAACCAGGGGCGTCGCATCGTCAATACGGTCGTCGGCATAGCTGCTGAAGGGTCCGATCAAGGGCGCCAGGACATTCAAAGGACGCGTGCCGCCGGTAATGCCCTCCAGGGGATAGCGCAGCGCCCAGGGGATGATGAATTGCGCGGCCAAGGTGGCCATCGCCAGGTAAAAGCCCTTGACGCGCAAAGAGGGCAAGCCGAAAAGGAGGCCGATCAAGCCCGTCAGCAGCGCGCTGACCGGCAGCGCGGTCCAAAAGGTGAAGCCCAGCTCCCGCGCCAGAATTGCCGAGCTATAGGCGCCAATCGCCATGAAGGCGGCATGCCCCAGCGAAATTTGACCAGTATAGCCGACCAGGATATTCAAGCCCTGTACCGCGATGACAAAGATGGCGATGCGCGCGATCAAACCGACGTATTGGTCGCTGACGATCCCCAGTCCCAATGGACCCGATACCGAAAGCATAGGGACCAGCAGCAAGCCGGCAAACGCCAGATTCTTCCACAGTTTGTCGCGCGCGGTACGGTCGACCGACATATCTTCTTCGTATGTCGTATCAAAGACGCCCGCCGGGTTAAGCTCCGCCATCGTCGCCTCTGATATGCGCTATAGAATTCCTAAATGCGCTCAATGCGTTTTTCCCCGAAGAGCCCGTCGGGCTTGATCACCAATACCAACATCAGCACGACGTAGGGCGCCAGGTCGGTGCCGACTTGCTGCGAGGAATTCAAGAAGGCGCCAAATTGCTCGACGATGCCGATGATAATCCCGCCGATGAAAGCGCCGCCGATCGATTCCAAGCCGCCCAATAGCACGGCCGGGAAGACACGCAGCGCGACAAAGCTGATATTCAGCGACAAGCCGACAGCGCCGCCTTGCAAGACGCCGGCGATGCTGGCCAAGAAAGCCGCCACCGCCCAGGTGATGGCCAGAATCACGCGCACGCGCAGGCCGACGGACTGCGCCAACTGCTGATCTTCCGAGGTGGCGCGCATCGCCAGCCCGACGCTGGTATAGCGGAAAAATGCGATGAAGCCGACAAAGGCGACAATCGCCAAGACAAAGGCGATCACCAGCTCGACCCGGACAATCGTCACGCCACCGAGCATGTCCTTCAAGCCGTCCAGACGAATGACGCTGAAGCGGCGGTTGGTCTGCGGATTGACGAAGATAGGCAGGTTCAGTTCGACCGTGCCCCAGGCGATCTGCGTCACGCCGTGCAGGACCTCCGCGATAGCCAGGGTCATCAGCACGGCGGTGAAGAGCGGCTGCCCAATCAAGGGGCGGATGGTGAAGCGCTCAACAATAAGTCCCGTCAAGATAGCGCCGGCGAAGGTCCCCACAATCGCATGCAGCCATTTCAGCTCGATTCCGCCGACGGTCATCAATAATGTCAAAACCAGAACGCCGCCCGCGGCGATTAAGAGATTGCGCGGCTGCAGCAGGCTGCGGACGCTGACGGCTGTCATAATCATGAACATGGTGGCTGTCGACAGCAGCGCCGCGCCTGCCGTGGAGATCTCGGCCGCCGTGAAAAAGCTCCAGAAGATCATGCCGCCCACGACCATCATCCAGCCATGCGCGAAATTGAAGACGCCAGAGGCTTTGTTGATGACGACGATGCCCAGCGCCACCAAGCCATAGATGCCGCCAACAAGAATCCCGGAGATCAAGGTTTGTACAATACGAGCCGCTTTTTTGTCCGCCAGCTGCTCGCGCAGGAATAGCAATACAAGGGCGGCCGCAACCGCGTAAAACAGCCAAGTCAGTTCTTTTTTGTAGCGATTGAAGAATACTTCCACCCGCATTCACCTCTTGGCGCCATTATCCGCCAATCACGCCTGCTTAGACATCCACAACAAGCAATTCCGTCTCGACAGTGCCCGCGCGTCCATCACGGTATTTGACCTCCGCGCGAACATGCGCCTGCCGCTTGCCGCCATATATGGCTTCGAGCAGATCATGGTACTTTTCCTGCAGCGCGCCCCGCCGCAGTTTGCGGGTGCGCGTCAACTCGGCTTCGTCGGCGTCGAATTCTTTATGCAAGATCACAAAGCGCTTAACCTGTGAGTAGGCGGGCAGCGACTCATTGACCTGCCGCAACTCGCCGCGGATGATCTCCTGGACTTCGCTGCGCTGGGACAAGTCGACATAAGTCGTGAAGGCGATGCCGCGTTTTTCCGCCCAGCGCGATACATTCTGGAAATCAATCACGATGATCGCCGAGACGAAGTCCATATCCGCGCCGCCGATGGTCATCATATCTTGCACATAGGGGCTGAACTTGACCCGACCCTCGATATATTGCGGGCTGAATTTTTCACCGGTCGACAATTCAATCAAGTCTTTCACGCGCTCCAAATAGATTAAATGTCCCGTCTTCTCGTCCATGTGGCCCGCATCCCCGGTGTAGTACCAGCCTTCTTCATCCAGCGCTTCGCCGGTCTTTTCCGGCTGCTTGTAATAACCTTTGAAGCGGGCTTTTGTTCGGATCAAGATCTCCTGGTTTTCGGCGATTTTGATCTCTACGCCCGGCACGATCACGCCGACGGTTTCGAAGCGCACATCACCGCGCAGGTGAACGGTGCCAAAGGTCTCGGTCGAACCATAATACTGGCGCAGCTCGATGCCGATGGCGCGGAAGAAACGGATAATGTCGCTGCTGAGCATGGCGCCGGCCGTCAGTACATTGCGCGCGCGCGTCAAACCCAGTTTGTCGCGCAAGGGCTCGAAGATCGCGTATTCGCCCAGCCAACGCGCGAAGCGCAGATGAGGCGGTATCGGACCATTGGCATCTTCCTGATCGATGACGCGATAGGCGATTGGCAGGAATGCCCGATACATCAGACGGTTCAGCAAGCTGCTGTCGCCGATGCGGAACTGCACGACGCGCGCCAGGTTTTCCCATACACGGCTGGGGAAGAGCAGCCCGGCCGGGGCGATCTCGCGCATATCCGTGGGTACGGTTTCCGGACCTTCGGGGAAGTTGACCTGCACGCCGGTGATGAGGTGGGAAGCGAAGCCGAGCGCTTGCTCCGCCAGCCATGCCATGGGGCTGAATGACAGCCAATTGTCCGATTGCCGGCTGTCAACGTAGGTATAGTTCAAGGCATGACCGTATACAAGCTGGTAGTGCGTCACCTCGGCGAATTTAGGCAGGCTGGTCGTGCCGGAGGTCATGCTCAATATGATGGTGTCCATCGCGTCTGTGGAGCGCGCCAACTTGTCGAAGAGCTCCGGCTCCTGCCCGCGTAAGTCCAGCCCTAGCGCCTGAACCGTCGGATAATCCGCCAGCCACTCGTCCGCATAAGCCCACATGCCGCGGTCTTCCCAGTAAATCACCTTGAGAATCTGCGGTATCGCCGCTCGGATTTCCAGCAGTTTGTCAACCTGTTCTTGATCACGGGCGCAGACCATGGTGGCGTCCGTCGAACGGATGACATAGAGGATATCAGCCGGGCTGGCGTCGCTGAAAACGCAGCAGGTCTTGCAGCGCAAGGCATGAGCGGCGATCTGCGACCAATACATTTCCGGATCGTTCTCGCCGATGATGACCAGCGTATCTCCCTGCTGCAATCCAAGTTTGAGCAAGCCCAGACCGAAGTTGACAACGTGGTCGTAGACTTCGCTCCAACTGTACTCTTGCCAGATGCCGTAGCGTTTCTTGCGCTGCGCGGTTTCCCCCCCAAGTTCCCGCGTTCGCAGCAGAAAATTCTTGGAAAGCGTATCCGCCCCCGGCAAGACGGGCTGAATCCGGCTTTTCAAGTGCGAGCTGTAAATTTTGCCCGGGCTCGCCGCGCGAAAAGGGATGCCTTCGGCAGCTTTGAGGACCGCCATCGCTAGCGCTCCCCTGCGCCCAGGTATGCCGCGATTACCGCTTCGTTCTGGCTGATTTCAACGGGACTGCCTTCGCCGATCTTGAGGCCAAAATCGATCACGGCGATATGATGAGAAATATCCATCACCAGGCCGATATCGTGTTCGATCAGCATGATGGTGGTCCCCTGCAATTCATGAATATCGAGGATATAGCGCGCCATATCTTCCTTCTCTTCGATATTCATGCCCGCCATCGGCTCGTCCAGCAACAGCAGCGACGGCTCCAGCGCCAGGGCGCGGCCCAGTTCAACCCGTTTCCGCAAACCATAACTTAGCGTGCCGACGACCGACTTGCGGATATGTTCCAATTCCAGAAAATCGATGATCTCCTCAACCAGCCTGCGATGCGCGATTTCTTCGCGCTGCGCTGGACCCCAAAACAGCGCTCCCGTCAGCATATTGGACTTCATGTGTATATGCCGCGCCGCCATCAAGTTATCCAGCACCGTGGCATTGGTGTATAAAGCGATGTTTTGAAAAGTGCGGGAAATGCCTAATTCAGCGCGCTTGTAAGGTGGGATATGACTCACGTCGCGACCGTCAAAAATGATCCGACCTCGCTGGGGCTTGTAAAAGCCATTGATGCTGTTGATCAGGCTGGTTTTTCCAGCGCCATTGGGTCCGATGACCGCGAAGATCTCGCCGGCTGTTACCTGGAAATCAACATCCTGCAAGGCTTTGATGCCGCCGAAGTTCAGCGACACATTGTCTACATGCAGCTTGACCGGCATGGCAATCCTTTTCGCTTGCGGCGAAATCGGCGTCAGCTTGTCCCTGGCTTCGGCGGGCGGCCTTTTTCGAATTATTACAAAGATACCAAAGGGCGCATTTGCGCGCAAACAGGCGATTGCTCTGATTTCCGCGCCGTTTGGTTTGACAAATGCGCTGACTTGGACTAGAATCAAACTCAATCCGCGATTCCCGCTTCTGGGACTGCTTGGAGGAACGCAATGATGTTTGGAAAGACGGCGACCATGATTGAAATATTACAAAACATTACCCCCCCCCCCCCGAATATCTGTTCTAATTTCACTCTGCTGCTTTCTCGCTTCACTCCGCCTTTTGTCCCTGCAAGCCCAAAACGCCCCGCCCCCGCCCACCAGTATCCGCTTCAGCGGTCTCACAAGCAGCAGCGTCGTCCTGCACTGGAATAAATCTCCCGGCGCCACCAGCTACGATGTCTTCGGTCCCGGCGGCTGGGTTGATGCCGGCGATGTCGACAGTTATACTTTCACGGGTCTTGTTGCCGATGATTTACAGGATCTGGGTGTCCGCGCCAAAAACGCCGGCGGCACTTCCGCTGGGCGCTTCTCCTTCATCTACACGCTTCCGCTAACCGGTCCCCCTGTGATTAGACTTCCGTTACCGCCGAGGAACCTCTACGTTAGCGACATCACGCATAACAGCGCCGTCTTTCGCTGGACGAGGTCTTACAACGCTACCAGTTACGAAGTTACTGGCGGCGCGCTCAGCCGCTGGGTCAACATCGGCAATGTCAATAGCTATACCTTCATTTGCCTGGCTGGCAATACGCAGTATAGGCTTGAAATCCGCCCCAAAAATAGCGCCGGCCTTACCGTGCCAAATCACCATACCTTTACCACTCTCTCGGACCCGCCCGGCACGAACCGGTCCGCCGCCTGCGATCCCAATCCCAGGCAAAAATCAAAGCGAGAGCCCACCGCTACGCCCACCTTCACGCCCAGCCCCAAGCCCACGGTCCAGACGCTCAAGCAGCTGCCGCCGGAGATTCAAGTCAATAACTGGCTCGATGGCGCCCAGGGCCGCCGCGTCGGCAGCGCCGAAATCGGCCAGCCCGATATCATCCAGCAGGGCGTCCTGGACGCCGTTGATGTCTACGGCTATGTGTCGCCCGGCGTCGAAGTCTGTTTCGCGCAATACGGGCGCATCATCTTCCTCGACGCCGCCTACGCGCCGCGGCGCGCCTCCGACCTGCCGGCGTATCAGCGCGCTGGGCGGACCTGCGCCTTGATTGACCGCGCCGGCACCGTCGTCCTGCTGCGCGGCGACGGTCCGCCACCCCCGCAGGAGCCTCAGCCGCCCCTACAAAACACGCCGCCGGCCAACACAAACCCGAATCCGGGGCGCGGCTTAGGTGAATGCGAGGTGCTGCCCTTTGCCAACCTCAATGTGCGTCGGGAGCCGCCTGATGGCTTGGTCCTGGGCGTAACCGCCAGCAGGGACTGGCTGCGCGCCAGTGAAAAGCGGGCTGGTTATTTCAAAATCGTCATCTGGGAGATTGAGGGCTGGATCAGCGGCGATTATGTCAATACCCGCGGGGATTGCGGCGCTTGAAGGTTCTGTTTCTTGTGGGGACGCGGGGCAATCGCTCCGGGGCTTTGGATCGATCCAGCATCCAGTCAGTCAAGGTCTGTATGACCTCTTCGCGACAGGTCTCGTTGACGAGTTCGTGCCGCATGCCCTCGTATATCTTGACGCTGACGTCGGTCGAAGACACATTTTGCCGCAGGTACGACGCGCCCGACGCCGGCACGAGATGGTCATCGGAACCATGCAAGGCGAGAATAGGCAAGGTCAGTTGACGCGCGGACTGACGAACCCGCCGCGACGCCAGCAGCAGCGCCGCGGAGGTGCCAACGCGCCACATGCCCTTGTCAACCAGGGGGTCCTCCCGCCATTCTTTGAGAATCTCGTCATCGTGGCTAAGGACGCGCGGCGAGCTCGGCGGAGAGAGACGAAACTTGGGTATGTAGGCGGCGGCGAAGAGACAGAGCTTCATCAGCCAGGAGGGGCGGGTTTCTTCCCCATTGATGGCGGTGCCGCTCAGCGCGATTCCACTCAGGCGATCAGGATAGCGCAGGGCAAATTCCAAGCTCGTCAAGGAGCCCATGCTGTGCCCGAACAGGAAAACCGGCTTTTGCGCGTATTGCTGGGTTACGATCTCGTAAAGGCAGCGCAAGTCGTCCACGGCGAGCCGTAAATCGGGGATGAAACCGCGGAGGCCGCCACTCTTGCCATGCCCCATCTGATCGATCCCAAAGCAGTGGAATCCCGCCGCGGTCAAGGCGGCGGCGACATGACGATAACGACCGCTATGCTCGCCTAGACCGTGTACGATGAGCGCCATGCCGTGGGCGCTGCCAGCATCCGGCAGCCATTCACGGTAGAAAATCGAGACGCCATTGACATTTCGGAAAGTATGTTCTCGTTCGATCATCTCGCTCGGCAGCGACAAATAACAATAATACGGATGGCGGTTTCATTTTCGCGATTCCGCTAGATGCCCGCTCAACGCTTGAGCGAAGGCATTCAACTCGCTTTCGCTTGGGCGCTCCGCCAAGGGTACACCAAGATGACGCAGAACTTTATAGCTGATGTCTTGCGGCGCTTGCTCGGGCAGGCGCGGCACGACATGAAAATGGACGTGCGGGTGGCTGGCGGATTCGGCAAATTGCATGACATAGGTCTTGCTGCAGCCGGTCTGTCTTTGTAAAGCCTGCGATACCTGCCGCAGCAGGGCGCCCAGTTCCTGCGCTTCGCCCGGGCTCAAATCGGCGATGGCTTCGCCATGGCGGCGCAGAACCAGCACCAGCCAGCCCAGCCAAGATGTATTGTAGGCATGTACCAGATCCCAATGGTCGCCGCGATATATGCTATCCCAGGGCGGAGCGTCGCCCTTGTCGCGATTGATAATTCGCTCACAGCTGTGACAAACGCGCATGCGCTTCTCCTCAATCGATTCTGTCACTCTTACACGGTTGAGGGCTGCGTTTCTTGAATTGCGGCTATCAAGGGATTATGCAAACATCCCATAGTGCATTCAGATCCAATTTCGGGCTACAATTCGCTCGCGGCTGGTAGCTGACATCGACGTAAGGAGTCACTTGAATTCAGAGAGCATACGGCGCGGCGCATTAGCCTTGGTGGGCATGCCCGGGTCCGGCAAAACTCTATGCGCGCAGCACTTGCGGACGAAGGGATTCTTCACTTTGCGCTTTGGCGCTGTCGTCGTTGATGAAGCGCGGCGGCGCGGACTCGAGGTCAATCCAGAGAACGAGCGCACGGTCCGCGAGGAACTGCGCGCCCGGCACGGCATGTCTGCCATGGCCAGCTTATCCTTGCCCAAGCTGTTAGCGGCGCTGGATGACCATCATCGCATCGTCATTGATGGACTGTATAGTTTCAGTGAGTACAGATTTCTGCGGCGGCATCTCGGCGCGTCAATCTTGCTTCTGGCGATAGCCGCGCCGCGTCAGTTGCGTTATCAGCGGCTGGCGGCGCGTTCCGTCCGCCCACTGAATCCTGACGAGGCTGTTGCGCGCGACCTGCGAGAGATCAAGAAGTTGGAAAAAGGCGGTCCCATCGCCATCGCCGATTTTACGCTGCTCAACGACGCTTCGGAGGCGCATCTGCTGGAGCAGTTGGATGGCCTTCTTGCCAATCTCGGTTTCCAACCATGATGTTATCGCCGAAAATCACGAGGAATCCTGGCGGCAAATGCGGTTGACAGGGAGTCGTTCTATATTAGAATTTTACTTAACATCGGCTACGAGAATGAGTTAACGCTTGCGAATTCGCGTGTATCTCGGTTATATTTGAAGCGGGAAATCGTCGCGTTGCGGCCCCTAGATTGAGGCAAGTATGACCGCGACTGAATCTATGCAGGAATATCTGGCGGAAGCCTATCGCATCGCCTGTTATCAGCCGGAAACCCCCTTTGTTTCTACTTCTGCCTTAGCCGATGAACTAAACGTTTCCGCCCCGGCGGTTACAAGAATGGTACAGCGCCTCAAACAGGCGGGCTTCCTGGAACACCAGCCCTATCGCGGCATTCGGCTCACAGCGGCCGGCGAGCGGGAAGCGCTGGCTAATATCCGACGCCACCGCTTGGTAGAGCGCTTTTTGGTGGATGTCATGGGCTTCGGCTGGCACGAAGTGCATGACGATGCCGATGATTTGGGCTTGGTCGTCAGCGACATGCTGGTTGATAAGATGGATGAGATGAGCGGGTATCCCAAGCGCTGTCCGCATGGCGAACCCATCCCTAGCGCGGATGGCCTCATGCCCGCTGTCATCGACTATCCGCTCTCGGAAGTCGAGGTCAACCGCGATTACGTGATCAGCCGAGTTCATACCCACGACGCGCACAAACTCCGCTACTTCACTGAACTGCGGCTCGAGCCGGGCAAGCAGTTCCGCCTGGTGATGCGCGCGCCCTTCAAGGGACCGCTGCAATTGTTGGTCGACGGGCAGACTCATTTTCTGGGCCACGAACTGGCGGGCGCCCTGCGCGTCTGCAGCCAGGAAGAGTATCTGCTAGTTTAGCCTCCACCAATTAACGAAATATCAATCACGTTTTCCAACGGTTGACGACCATTCGCTGACCTTTCATCGTACTCGCTTGTGAGTTGGGTTTGATGTGCTCACTGATTGGCAAATCAAACGCGACATGTTGATGGGCATGTGGGATCTGCAAGCGGGCGGGGCTTGGGGCGTGGGTGTTGAAGAGGGTGGCGTGGTGGGCAGTCTGCAAATCGGCAAACAGAACTGGTATACTGACATCATAAGCGGAATACACTTTGTGAGGTGCGACATGATTGCTTTTGACGTATCCAATATCGAATTGGAAGAGGAAGTTGCAATTGAAAGTGATTACTCGCAGGAATCAGTTCCCGTAAATAAATATACTATTACTGGTTATGGGGCGGATTACGATGTCGAGGGGATCGTAAATCGATTGCGACGAGGCGATATTGAGATCCCAGAATTTCAACGGGCGTTTGTATGGTCTCAAAGCAAGGCATCACGATTCATCGAATCTCTGTTAATGGGCTTGCCCGTACCTGGCATTTTCTTGTATCGCGATAAAGGTTCCCAGAAACTTCGTGTAATAGACGGACAGCAGCGTTTGATGTCATTGCAATTTTACTTTGATGGAAAATTTAGGGACTCAAACCGTGAATTCACTCTAAACTTGCTGGATTCGAGTTTTGATGGGCTGGCTTATAGAAGTTTGCCCGATGAAGACAGGCGACTGCTTAATGATTCAATAATCCACGCGTCAATCATTCAACAGGAAGCGCCAGACGATAATGGTTCAAGTCAGTATTCGATTTTCGAGCGCCTGAACACAACGTCGACTCCGTTGTCTTCTCAAGAAATCCGTTCGGCGATATATGGGGGAAAGTTTAATGACCTAATCCTGAAACTTAATGAGTTTGAGGATTGGAGAACGCTTTTTGGCAAGAGAAGCACTCGAAAACGTGATGAGGAATTGGTATTGCGATTTCTGGCTTTGTACTTCTGCTTCGACAAGTATAAGCCACCTATGAAGTCATTCCTCAACCAGTTTATGAGTGACAACCGGGACATGGAAATCTACGAAGAGCCGGTCATGTGCGATGTATTTCAGGAGACAGTCAAAGTTATCTTGGAAAAACTAGATGATAGAGCATTCAAACCCCGACGCGCTCTAAATGCGGCGGTGCAAGACTCGCTGATGATTGGCGTCGCGCGCCGACTTGATAGAGGCCCAATAAGCGGAGAGATAATTGAAGAGTACGAGAGTCTGATGCAAAATAGAGAGTTTGGGGACTTAATCTATTCGCAAACTTCGCATCTGGAAAATGTACGCAGAAGAATCGAATTGGCAACTGATGCTTTTGCTACTGTGGAGTAGCTGATGCACACCGAGATTGTTGAAAGGAAAGACACGATTGATCGTCTGTTTGAAAAAGCGACGATACTCCAGGAAAACGAAAACGTTGACGAAGAAATCAAATCGGGATTTGTATCATATTTGTGTGTGCGTTCATATGTATACGTCGAGTTTGCCGTTCAGACCATACTCAAAGAATATGTAAGGACAGTCACCAACGACCCTCCAATAGGTAGTTTTGTCAAAGAACAGCTACGCATTAACCGAGCTCTTAGGCGAAGCGAATTGTTGAATCTGATTGGAAAATTCAGTGAAGAATGGAGAAAGAATCTTAGAGTCACCACACAAGGGAAATTGGGTGATTCATTGGATAGCATTGTGAACAACCGAAATAAAATCGCGCACGGAGACGATGTCTATATTTCTCTGAGCAGCTTGCGAACTTATTTTAGTGATGCGCAAAAAATCATTGAACTTGTATACAACGAGTGTGTTCCCACAAATTGCTGAAAACAAATTCAGTGATTGTAGGAAGCTTTTGCCCCTCACCCCTGCCCATACAGCCGCCCCCCAAACTCCTCCAACAGCGCGTCATCCAGCTCGTCCGCGACCCGCGCCAGCCGCCGGATGATCACGTCCGCCTCGCTCGCGTCCAGCCCCTCTAAGATCCGCTCGTGATACAAATAGACCACATCTTCATGTAAGCCCAGCGCGGCGTTGGTCAACTCCAGGTTGAGCTCCAGCATGCGCCGATACAGCGGCAGCAGATTGCCCGGCGGCAAGTGCATGATTGGCGCCAGGACCTGCAAATAGCCGCGCTCCTCCGGTGTCACATAGACCTCGATCAAGGCGGAACCACGCAAGAAATGCCAGCCGTAGCCGCTGTCGACATCCATTCGCGCCGCCGCCGCGTCGACGCCGATCTGCGCCAAAATGCCCTCCACCGCGCGCGCCGAAAAAGCCAGCGCATCGCTCGTCTCGTCTTTGCTTTGCCCGCCGCGGCCGAATAAACGTCCCATGTTTTTTACTTACGCCTCATGTTGTCGGGCGCCCCGGCGCCAGTTCCTGCGAACAGCGCAGGCACTGCCCGGCATAATAGCCGGCTGTGGCGCCGCAGCGCGGGCAGGGTCGGCTCTGATTCTCGCCATAGATCTGCGCTAGCCGCTCAACATCGGGCGGATCCAACGCGGCGACAGCCGCTGTGGGCAAGCGCGCGCCGCAGCTTTCGCAATATCGCCCCCCGTAAGTCCCCGCCTGCGCGCGGCAGCCGCAAGCCCCGCAAGTCGCCGAATTCGGCAGCAGGCGCTGTTCCTGTATACATTGCTCAGCCAGGGTCAAAATATGCGCCAGGCTAATCGCCCAGGCTCTGCCGGTGTCGTGTTCGGCATTACGCGTCAACAAGCCGAGCGCATGTCCCCGACTGTCATATAGCGGGTTTCCGCCGGCGTCCGGCGCCATGGCGATTAAGATGCTCGTTCGCAGCCAACCTGTTCGCGCGCCATCACCGGCCTCTTGGGCGACGCCGCGTATTTTTGCGCCATTGTATGCCAGGGCCGCGACCGCTTCGTTGGCGATGATGACCAGCGAATCCTCCAGCGCGTCCAGGCGGTCCAGGACGACGGGCGTCTGAACCAGCGCCAGGTCGCTGGCCGGATAGCGGCGGATCACCTGTCCCGGCACAGCCTGCGCGCTGCCATAGGCGACGCCAACTTCTAGCGCGCTTCCGACCGCGTTTGCGGTTGTGGCGACCAAGCCCCCGCGATTGACAAAGATACCGCTGCCACTGCCATTGACGCCGCCGTCTATGCCCAGGACCAGCGGCGCTTGAGCCAGGCTCAGGCCGGACGGGGACGCACTCGCTGGACGCTGTGTCTGCCGGGCGCGCAATTGTTCGAGCTTTTGTTGGACTTGCGGGTTGCCTGGCTCGTGTCGCAGCGCACGTTGCAGACAGCGAATCTTGAACGCGGCCTCAGCTTGCGTTTCCGCCAGCCAAATGCAAGCGACGGCGCGGCCGCGCTCGTCGAGATTAGGATCGTCAACCGCCACCCGCAACAAAGCCGCCGCCGGTTCTATGTCCCCGCTTTTCATGTATTCAATCGCGCGCAGCAGATCGGCTTCGCCGCCCATAGCTTAATCATCTTGGTCAGATAGTCCAGCTTGATGGTCATTGTAGCCGATAACCAGCGCCCTTGCCTGATGCGCGACCTGCGACAAGGGTCCCGCGGCGCTGGCTGGCGAGTGGATTGCGCCTGCGCTGGCGCTGGCGATGTGTTAACTTGATAATGTGAATGGACAGGAGCGCAGCAAATGAAAATTGAAGAGCAACTCGCGAATATGGGCTTGCAGTTGCCGCCGCCAATCAAAGCGCCGGCCGGTGTCAAGCTGCCGTTTTCTTTTGTCCGGGTCCACGCTGGACGCGCCTACATTTCCGGTCATGGACCACAGAACGACGATGGCTCGCTAGCTGGTCCTTTTGGCAAGGTTGGCGGCGATTTGACTGTTGAACAAGGCTACGAAGCAGCCAAGCTGGTGGGATTATCTATGCTAGGCAGCCTCAAACGCGAATTGGGCGACCTTGATCGTATCAGCGCCTGGCTGAGCGCGCACGGCATGGTTAATTGCGCGCCGGACTTCGCGCGACAGCCTGCTGTGATCAATGGCTTTTCCGATCTGATACTGTCGCTCTATGGTGCCGAGCGCGGCGCTCACGCTCGCTCGGCTGTCGGCATGGCGGCGCTGCCTTTCAACATGGCAGTCGAAATTGAGGCGATAGTCGCAATCATTTAGGTCATCTAGGTCATCAGCCTCGGCGCAGCACAATGTTCAAGTAGCCGTCGACCGCCGCCTGCCAGCCCGCTGGCACATAGGTGGTGCTGTCCATTTGGAAGACCAAAACCTCGCCGGAAAAGGCGTCGCCGGCTTCCAGCGCTTCACGGCGAAATAGCTTGATCGTCGCGCCCAAGGGCGATTCTTTTTCCGCGAAGGGCAGCGCGACATTGGCTCGCGGCTCCAGGAATTTGATGCGCGGTTTCTTGACGATGCCGGTCCCTTGCACCCGTAGATTCACGATTTCGACCTGGCGCGCGCGCAGGGCGTGGCCGTATGTCGCTTCGTGCATGTCGTGGAAGTCCTCTATCAATGCGCTCGAGAAGGGCAGGTTGAGTTCGTAGGCTTGTCCTTGATAGCGCATATCAACGGTAACAGCGAAGCGCATGTCCTCAGCGCCCATTTTTTCTTGTCGCAATTCCGTCCGCGCTTGTTCGAGCAGGGACTGCTGTCGCTCTTCCAGCTCGGCTACGCTTTGCGGCGTCGCCAAGCTCAGCACCGATTGGCTGAAATCGACAGCGACATCGGCGATCAAAAGACCGAAGGCGCACAAGACGCCTGGACTATGCGGAATCAGTACACGCGGGATATCCAGTCGTTCAGCCGCTTCGCAGGCTTGCAGCGGTCCCGCGCCGCCAAATGCCACCAGGGTAAAATCACGCGGGTCGTGACCGCGAGCGATTGAAACGCGGCGAATCGCCCGATCGATATTGACATTGGCGATATCCACGACGCCCTTGGCTGTTGTAATCGTACTGAAGCCGACCTGCCGCGCCAGCGCGTTCATCACTTCAAGACCCGCGCCCAGGTCGAGCGCCATTTTGCCGCCCAGAAAATGATCGGCGTCCAGCCGGCCGAGCACGGCATTGGCGTCACTGAGCGTAGCCTGCTCGCCGCCTGCGCCGTAAACGGCGGGTCCGGGCTGGGCGCCGGCCGATTCTGGACCGACGCGTAATGCGCCGCCCGCGTCCACCCGCGCGATCGAACCGCCGCCCGCGCCAATCGTCTCGATATCCAGCATCCGTACCCGCAAGGGCAGGTCGTCAATGGACGATTGGCGCCTCGGCTGGGGTCGATCGTCAATCAGCGCAACGTCAGTTGAGGTGCCGCCCATATCCAGGGTGATGATCTTGTCGAAACCGGCTGTTTTCGCCACATAAAACGCGCCTATGACCCCGGCGGCCGGTCCACTCAAAGCCGTGTGAATGGCTTGCTGCCGCACTCGGCTCGCGCGCATCACCCCGCCGTCCGACTTCATGATTCGCAAAGAGCTTTGCCGCGGCAATTCCGCTTCGAGCTGACTGATGTAACCGGACATGACGGGGCGCACATAGGCTTCCAGCGCGATGGTGCTGGCGCGCTCATATTCGCGGAATTCCGGCAGCGTCTGCGACGATAAGACGATCCGCCACTCGTCTTGCACAATGCCGCGCTCCAGAATGCGTTGTTTGATACGCTGCTCGTGCCGGTCATTGACATAACTGTAGAGCAGACAGACGGCGATGGCATCGACGCCGTCATGTTCGATTTGGTCCAACAGCAGATCCAGCGCCGCCATATCCAGCGGCTGCAAAAGGTCGCCGCGGTAATCCAGCCGCTCCGGAACTTCATAACAGCGCTCGCGGGGAATCAAGGGCGGCGGAAGCTTGGGGTGCAGATCGTAGAGTAGGGGACGATCTTGACGGCCGATGAAGAGCAGATCGCGGAAGCCCGCGGTCGTGATCAATGCGCAACGCGCGCCCTTGCGCTCCAGGATAGCGTTGGTCGCGACGGTCGACCCATGCGCGACCTGCGTCAGTGCGTAAGCGCCGCCGGGCGCGATAATCTCCAGCCCCTCGAGCATGGATCGGGTGGGGTTCTCTGGCGAACTGAGCAGTTTATGGATGCGCAATCGCCCACGATCGATCAATATCAGATCTGTGAAAGTGCCGCCGATATCGACGCCAGCTTGCATCAACGCTTCCGATTCTCGTACCTGTCAGTCATGGCTGCAATCATAACATTGACACATGAAAAGCGAAACGCGACGCCGGGAATCCGCTGGGGCAATCGCGACAGAACAATGTGTGTCGAATGTCACATAAATCTACCAAGATCTAGGGGCGGCTCGCGAGCCGCCCGCGAAAATAATCTATTATTTGTGGGCGTTTCAGCGGGTCGCGTAGGTCGTGTAGACACAGCCCTTCGACACTGACCGTCAAATGCCCCTACAATGCCTCCATTCTTTGTAGATCAATGGATGAATCTCGGTGTCCTTGATGGTGAAGAAAATGTGAAGCGATTGCCCGGGCGCCCCCCCTGCGAACCCGGCGCTTATGTTTCATTTACGCGCCTCTATTGCCTTTCCGATATGGCGTTTTTCTTTTTCCTATGTTGTGGGCTTATGCTATAGATGTCAGACAGCACAACAGATTTCAACAGGAGGAAGAAAATGCTTATCAGAACTCGCAGCCCCTATCTTCGTCTGATTGACGATATCTTCGGCGATCAGCGTCCGCTGCTCGGCACAGCCAGCGAATTCAGCAATGCCAGCTTCGGTCTCGCACTCGATGTCGAGGAGAACGAAGACAGCTACGTCATCCGCGCCGATCTGCCTGGTGTCAGCCTCGAGGATATCAGCGTCAATATTCACGACGACTTGCTGACCATCAGCGCCGAATCCGCATCCGAAGCCAAGGACGAAAGCCCGCGCGTCCTGATGCGCGAGCGGCGCCTCGGCAAGTTCCGCCGCAGCCTGCGCTTCCCGGTCCCGGTCAAGGGCGAAGGCGTGCAAGCCGGCTATGAAAACGGCGTCCTCAGCGTCGCCGTACCCAAAGCCGAAAATGCCAAACCGCGCCAGATTCCTGTCACGGTGAACGGCGTCGGCAACTAGGCTGCAACGGCGCCATCAAGAGCCCCGTCTTCGCCCGTCATTGATTGAAAATGGGATGAAGTCGGGGCTCTTGGCTTTGGCGCTAGTTGCCCGCGGTTCCCCAGCCACCGCCGCCGGGCGTCGCGATGATGACGCGATCGCCCGCGTCCAGTTGCGCCGTATGTTTGCCGCCGACGACCTCCGGCTTGCCCCGGCGCAGGATGGTATTGAGACCGCATTGCCCCGGCGCGCCACCCTGACTGCCGTAGGGCGACCGCAATCGCCGTTCGGAGCTGATGGTTATGCGCGCCGGCGTCAGGAACTCGTATTCGCGTATGAGGCCGTCGCCACCGCGATTGCGTCCCATCCCGCCGCTGCCTGCGCGCAACTCGCAGCGTCGAATGCGCATCGGCAGGCTGTACTCGAGCGCTTCGACCGGCGTGTTCAGCGTATTCGTCATGTGGCACTGCCGTCCGGATAGCCCGGGACCAGCGCTGGAGCCGCCGTGACCGCCGCCGAGCGTCTCGTAATAGACGAATTGCGCCCCGTCCTTGAAGCCGCCCACGGCGAAATTATTCATGGTGCCCTGGGAGGCTGCTGGCATGACATCCGGCAGAGCCTGGGCCAAGGCGCCCAGCACCGTGTCAACCACGCGCTGGCTCGTTTCCGTATTGCCGACTACCACGGCGGCCGGGAAGCGCGGGTTCAATACGCTATCGGGCGGCGTCATCACCGTCACGGGCTGGAAGCAGCCGTGGTTGACCGGCACATCCTCGCGAGCCAGCAAACGCACGCAATACCAAGTTGCCGATTCTACTATCGCGCTTACGGCATTGACGTTGCCGGCGACCTGGGGCGCGCTGCCGGCGAAATCGACCCCCATCTCCCGTCCGCGGACTGTCAGGGCTACCTGGATCGGGATTTCGAACTCGTTCTGCCCGTCGCCTTCCATGGCGTCGCGGAAGCGATAGACGCCGTCTGGTATCTCCTCAATTACCGCCTCGGTCATTTTTCGCGAATAATCGAGCAGGGCATTGGCGTGTTCGATGGTGTTCGCCACGCCATGATCAATCATCATGTCGCAAAGCCGGCTTTCGCCCACACGATGCGCGGCTAGCTGCGCTTCAATATCGCCCAAGCGTTCTTCGGGATCGCGGCTGTTGGCGACGATCAAAGCCAAAGCGCCGTCGTTTGTCCAACCGCTCAAGCGCAGCTTCAACGGAGGGATAATGAGGCCCTCTTGATAGAGCTCGCTGCTCAAGGGCAAGGAGCCGGGCGACATGCCGCCGACATCGGCGTGGTGGGCGCGGCTGGCGACGAAGTAGCAGAGATCGCCGCCAGCGAATACCGGCGAGATCATTGTGATATCGGGCAGATGCGTGCCGCCGTGGTAGGGATCGTTTAATACGATGACATCGCCGGGGAGAAGCGCCTCGAAAGCCGCGACCGCGGCGGCCACGGAGGCCGGCATACTGCCCAGATGAACCGGGATATGCGCTGCCTGCGCGATCATGCGCGCCCCCGCATCGAATACCGCGCAGCTAAAATCGAGCCGCTCGCGGATATTCGGGCTGAAGCTGGCGCGCTGCAAGGTCACGCCCATCTCTTCGGCGACCGCGGCAAATAGATGCTTGAAGACTTCCAAACTGATGGCGTCAACTGTCATCGCGCTTGTCTTTCGCTGTACTGTCTCAGACGGACTTTGACCATTGTGTGCTGAATGGTAACATAATCACCCTGGATTAGCGCAGACATTTCCCGGAAGGACCGAGCACTTTGCGCATTTTGCTTTTTGCAAACGGCATAATTAGAGACGGGACCATGCTGCGGCGGGCGCTAGAAGGGGCAGGATCCGCTCATATCTTGTGCGCGGACGGCGGCGCGCTTAATGCCCAAAAATTTGGCTTGAAGCCCCAGACCATCATCGGCGACTTCGATTCGCTCGGCGCGGAGCAAGTCGAGGAACTTCGCGCGGCCGGCGCCGAGATATGTCGCTTCCCGCTGGAAAAGGACGAAACTGATCTGGAACTGGCGCTGCGCTGGGCTGTCGACAAAGGCGCGCGCGCGATTGTCGTCTTGGGCGCTTTGGGCGGCCGCTTCGATCAAACGCTGGCAAACCTATACTTGCTGGCGCTGCCGAGCCTGCAAGATATTCATATCGAACTGGTCGATGGCGAAGAGCATATTCGCCTCCTGCGACCGGGTAGACACAGCATAGAAGGGCGTCGTGGCGACACGATTTCGCTGATGCCACTGGGCGGAAGGGCGGACGGCATCAGCACTAGCGGACTCAAATACCCTTTGCATGACGAATCGTTTGAGTTTGGACCAGCCCGCGGCATCAGTAATGTCATGCTCCGCGATAGCGCCAGCCTCGACCTGCAAAGCGGCATGTTGCTTTTGATTCATACCCGCGGCCGCGCTTGATGACCGCCTACAGGATCATCAAACGCGATGCGCGGGGCAATGACGAACTGTCCTACCAGGGCGCGCTGGTCGAGACATCTGAAGATTATGTCTGTATTGAAGCCGAGTTTGGCTTTGCCGACCGCGACTTGGGCTATGTCCTATTGCGGCGTGGCGATGTTTTCCGCGAGTGGTTCTTCCGCGAGCGCTGGTTCAATATCTTCCGCGTGCGAGACGGTCGGAACAGCCGACTGAAAGGCTGGTATTGCAATATCACGCGCCCCCCGCTGTTTGGCTCGGGCTGGATCGCGGCCGATGACCTCTGCCTCGATGTCTTTGTCTATCCCGACGGCAGGACGCTGACGCTCGACGAAGAAGAATTCGCCATGCTAGATCTAGCAGAGCAAGAACGGACGGCGGCGCGAGATGCGGTACAAGAAATCTGTGCAATGGCACGCTTGCGAACCGCGCCCTTTGACGAGATTTCAGCGGGGACGGAGGAACCGGACTGACCATGCGAGATGCAGCATAGCACTTGTCAGTCCGGTCGCGCCAGTCCCGCAGCGACTGGGAAATATGTCGGTCCGGGAATTACTCTAGGTCCGGGCGGATGACCAGCACGGGCACATTGACATCGTGCATGACTTTGTTGGCGACGCTGCCGAAGACCAGCCGCACCAAGCCCGAATGACCGTGTGTAGTCATCACCACCATATCGATTTCTTCTGTTTCGACATAATCGCAGATATGTTGGGCGATGCCGACGGCGTCAATGATGTGCAGCTTGCAGCTCACGTCTTGCTCACGTATCTCGTTGCGCAAGCCTAACAGATGTTGCTTGATCTCCTCGCGGATGCGATTGGCCAGTTCATATTCGCCCGCAATCGCCAGCGAATCAACAAATTCGTGCATTGGTGGCGTGAATACGTGCAGCAATATGACCTCGCCCCCGCCAACGCGGGCGAAATCTACCGCGTAGGGGATAGCGCGCTCGCTCCAGGCAGACCCATCGGTGGGAACGACTATCTTGTTTAACGGACGGTGTTGGAACATCTGATCCTCTCTTTACTGGAACTGTTTCTTACTTACCTATTATAACATAAATTGCTCAATCGTAGTGATTCCCCATTGACAGCAGGCGAACAGAACCTCTAAGATTAACTGTGAAAATCTATGAAATTCTACTAAAAACTGCAAATGTCAGAACGAAAACCACCTGAGTTGTCCATCGCTCGCAATTTTAAGATTGGCGTCTTTCACCTGGGTTCAGGTATGGCGGATGTCTTGGCGACTGGCGTCTGGAACCGCATCATGGTCGCCGACCTTGGCTATAGCGCGGCCCTGGTCGGGCTCTTGACCGGGCTGCGCTATTTCCTGGCGCCCCTGGGGGTTTGGGCAGGGCGCTATTCGGACCGGCATGTGATTGGCGGATTTCGCCGACTGTTCTGGATCTGGCTGGGTCGCGCGATGATGGTCATGAGCACCTTAGCGCTGGGCTTCGCTACCGCGGAGTTGCTGCGCGCGGCGCAAAGCGATCCGCCGCTGCCGCCTTCCCCCGCGCTGTGGCTGGTTATCGCGCTCTCTTTTATCCTGTTCAGCTTGGGCAACGCGCTTTCTGGCAGCACATTTCTAGCGCTGATTCACGATCGCGCCGCGCCGGCGCAAAGAGGGCGCGCGGTTGGGCTGGTCTGGACCTTCTTACTGCTGGGCTTCACCCTCGGGGGCGTCTTCTTCAGCCTTATGCTGCCCCATGACGATAACGCGGGCGAGATTGCTTTCTCGGCGGAATCACTGCAAAATCTCTTTTTGATCACTTCCTTGCTGTTGGCCGCCATCTGGTTCTTTTCGCTGCTGGGTGAAGAAAAGCGGGACGGCAAGAGCCGGCTCAAACGCAGCGGCGAATCTTCGCATCTCCGGCGCGATTTGGCAATAGTTTGGCGCAGCCGCCCGATGCGCTTCTTCCTGGTCTATTTGATCCTCTCGATGATCTTCGCTTTCTTGCAGGATACCGTGTTGGAGCCATTTGCCGGGCAAGTATTTGGCATGGAAGCGCAGGTCACAAATCGTTTTTCCGCCTATTGGGGCAGCATGGCGATTCTAGGCTCCTTCGGCTTCTTATACCTGTCCCGCCGCTTTCGCGCGCTCACGAACAGCCTCATGTCCGCGGTCGGCGTCTGGCTTCTGATGGCGACATACTTGCTATTCGCGCTGTCTTCCCTGGGCGAAATCCGCGCTCTGGTCACGCCGGGCTTGATCTTGCTCGGCTTAAGTTTGGGCATCTGGAATATCGGCACGCTGGGCTTGATGATGGATTTGAGCCCCGACGGCCGCGCCGGCGCGTTTCTCGGCTTTTGGACGCTGAGTGTTACCTTCGCGCGCGGTTTTGGCGTGGCGGGCGGCGGCATATTGCGCGATCTGGCGCTGCGGCTTTCGGGGGATCACAGCGTCGCCTATGGCACGGTGTTTGTCGCAGGCTGCTTGGGTTTGACCTTTGCTTTGCTGGCATTGCGGCGCGCCAACTTGCGCGACTTTGCTTTGCGCCGTCCCGATCCCCAGGTCCTGTTTGCCGGCGCGCTTGATTGACTAAAGCGCGACAGCCCGCTTATGTTTTTTGAGCGCTTTCGCAGGAATTACGCCACCGCCGAGCGGGCCAGCGGGTTGCGGCTATACAACTAATCCATTTGCTGTATGAGCGCCTCTACATCGGTGTAACCCATGATGTTGTGGCCCGCGTCGACGTAGATCACTTCTCCTGTAATTCGGCGCGCAAGGTCCGAGGCCAAGAACAGCGCGAGGTCGCCGACATCGTCCTGGCTCACAAGTTCTTTCATGGGCGAGGTGACTTCGGCATATTTGAGCAAGTCGCGGAAGCCGGCGATGCCGCCGGCCGACAGGGTCTTGATGGCGCCGGCGCTGATGGCGTTGACGCGAATCTTGCTGGGTCCCAGGTCCGCCGCCAGGTACATGGTGATCGCCTCCAATGCGGCTTTGGCAATCGCCATGGCATTGTAATTAGGGATGACCTGGCGCGAGGCGTTATAGGTCAGGCTCATGATGCTGCCGCCGTCTTTCATCAAGGGTTCGGCGCGGCGCGACAGTTCGATTAGGCTGACGGCGCTGACATCAATCGCCTGCAATAGACCTTCGCGGGAAAGATCGACAAAGCGCCCACCCAGCGCCGCGCGGTCGGCAAAGGCGATCGAATGAACCAGCGCGTCCAGTTTCCCGTACTTATCCGCGACCGCCGCAAAGACCGCGTCCAACTCGGCGCCGTTGCTTACATTCGCTTGCAGCATCAACTCGCATCCGATAGACTCGCCCAGTGGCCGCACGCGCTTTTCCAGCCTGTCCATGGCATAACTCAAGACAATCGTCGCGCCTTCGCGTTGCAGCGCTTTGGCGATGCCCCAGCCGATCGAATTCTTATTGGCGACGCCAAAGACGAGCGCGATCTTCCCATCCAGCAAGCCCATGCCACCCTCCTTCAACTTGTCCTCAGACGCAATCCTGTTGCCACGCTTGGCTTCTGTGATTAGAATCGTATTATAAGGCACATTGTCCAAGACGCTATGCCCGTATCAGCCATAGCCGAAGTCTTGCCGGAAATTAGCGCCAAAGGAGCCAGATGATCATGGCGGAATCAGAGCGCATCAACGTTACCGTCGCTATCGATTTCAGCGA
This sequence comes from Aggregatilineales bacterium, assembly GCA_963663445.2. GTDB lineage: Bacteria > Chloroflexota > Anaerolineae > Aggregatilineales > Phototrophicaceae > UBA6055. The sequence goes on from CAXXTM010000002.1 coordinate 727,708, forward strand.
CGCCATCCTCGCTGATTTGCGAGAAATATCCCCGCGGCTGCAGATAGAGCGCCACTTCCCCGATGTGCCGGTCGACGTCATGGCTCGCACCGAAGTTCTGTACACTGTCGGCTATTTCCCCGAGCCGGAACAAGCGCCAAAGCTGCGCTGGATACAGGCGAATTCCGCGGGTTTGAACCATGCCTTGCAGCATCGCATCGTGCAGGCGGAAGACATCACCGTCACCTCCGCCAGCGGCATACACGCCACCAACATGGCGCATTACTGTCTGATGATGATGCTCATGTTCAACTACAAGATGCGCCTGGCCTTGAGCCTGCAAGCCCAGACGGAGTGGCTGCAAAATGCTTCTGAAGTCTTCATGCCGATTGATATGGATCGTCAGACGGTTGGCATCGTCGGCTACGGCAGCATCGGGCGCGAATTGGCGCGACTTTGCGCTGGCATGGGCATGACGGTGCTGGCCTCCAAGCAAGATCTGGGCAATACCGCCGAAGTCAATGCCTTTGTTCTGCCGGGCGTCGGCGATCCTAGCGGAGATATCCCCGATCGCATCTATCCCGCGGCCACCATCGCCTCTATGGCGAAGGATTGCGACTATCTTGTGGTGCTGGCGCCCTTGACGAGCAAGACGGGCCACCTGATCAGCGAGCAGATCCTTGAGGCGATGAAAGACAGCGCCGTCTTGATTAACGTCTCGCGCGGACCGGTCGTCGACGAGAAGGCGCTGATCACCGCGCTCTCCTCCGGCAAGATCGCGGGAGCCGCTCTCGATGTCTTTGAAGAAGAGCCCTTGCCCGCGACCAGCCCGCTGTGGCGCCTCGACAACGTCATCATCACGCCGCATATAGCGGGCTTCACGCGCGACTACCACGACAAAGCCGCTCTGGTCTTCAAAGAGAACCTGCGGCGCTACCTCGAAAATCGCCCGCTGCTCAATCAACTTGATCGCGGCAAAGGCTACTGAGTACAACCAAGAAAGTAGTCATAATCTGAAAATACTAACGTGTAGTCCAGATTTTGGGCGACTGACCCGCAGTGTCGAAGGGCTGTGTCTACGCGCCCTACGCGCGGGACAGAGCCGCCCCTACCGTTTCTAATTTCTTCAATGGAATTGCTTAGGCGATGAGAGCCCTCCGAGGAGCGCTCAGGAACGCAGTTCCGCGCGCAAGCGATGCCGCGCCGCGCCGATAATTTTCCTGCGCGCTTTCGCCGCGTTTTTGTCCGTCAGGGTCCGTTCCGGATCCTGATAGGTAAGCGAGTAGGCTAGACTCTTCTTGCCCGGCGGGATGGGATCGCCGGTGTAGACGTCAAAAAGCCGGACTTCTTTCAGCAAGCGGCCCCCCGCTTGTCGGATCACCCGTTCAACTTCGCTAGCCGCGACTTTGGCGTCAACAATCAGAGCGATGTCTTCCAGGATGGCCGGCGTCGTCGGCAGCGGTTCTATCTTGTGCAGGCGCTGCTGATACCGCAAAAGAGGCGCCACCGCCAGCTCGGCATAGAAAACTTTGCTATCGGTCAGCCGGAAGCGCTGGGCCACCTGGGGATGGATCTCGCCAAAGGCGCCGACATGCGCCCGGCGCAGCAGCAGATTCGCCGAGCGTCCGGGATGAAAGCTGCTATGCGTCGCGCGTTCGTAGCTGAAGTCGTCAATGTGCAGGGACGCCAACAAACTCTCGATCAAGCCCTTCAGGTCATAAAAGTCGAGCGCGTCCACTTTATTATCTCCTGCAGCGCCCGCGCGCCAGCTGGGCTGGTCACGCGCCCCCGTCAGCAGGATGCCCAAGCGCATGGGTTCCTCCGGCAAGACCGCGTCTCCTTGCAGGTAGACTTTGCCAATCTCGAATACCTGTTGCGACCTTTGGTAGCGGGCGTTATTGGCTGCTGTCTCTAGCATGTTGCCCATCAAGGTATGCCGCAGCACATCCCGTTCGCTGGCGGCAGGATTGACGATTTCCACATATTGCGCATCGGGCAAGGAAGAGGCCGCGCCATCGGGGACCAGCAGCGCTTCGGTAGCCCGATTGGTGAAGCGATAGTTTATGACTTCGTACAAGCCCAAGCTCACCAGGATGTCGCGCAGGCGTTCTTCAATGAATACGCTGGCGTTCTCGCGCTGTGGGGGCATCTCGTCAGCCATGATCGTCTCGGGTATCTGGTCGTATCCCAGCACGCGCGCGATCTCTTCCAAGAGATCCGCTTGTCCGACGATGGGATCCGCGCTGATATCCAGCCTGTGATCCGGCGCTGTCGCGTGAATGACATCGTTGTTGACGCGCGCCTCAAACTCGAGGCGGCGCAAAGCCGCTGCCGCTTCCTCAATGGCGATGTCCATGCCAAGCAGATTGTTGACCCGCTCAATTGATAGCGCAACGGTCACCGTTGCCGGTGGCGCCGGATAGGCGTCGACGACGCCGGCTGCCACGGTTCCGCCGCCCAATTGTCGCATGAGTTCGATCCCGCGGCTCGAACCCAATAGCGCTTGGGATGGATGTACGCCTCTGCTGAAACGCGCCGAGGCTTCGGTATGGATGCGCTGTTCTTTGATGGTCTTGCGTACGCTGATATTGTTCCAGGCGGCCGCTTCTAGGAGGACGTTGCGCGTGCTTTCGCTGATCTCGGTCTCGCCGCCGCCTATCACGCCGCCGATGGCCAGGGCGCCCGCCGTGTCGGCTACCAGGATGGTCTGCTCGCCCAGGTCGCGCGTGAGGTCATCAAGCGTTTGCAAGCGCTCTCCCGCTTCCGGCAGACGCGTGACAATCGTCGGCGTCGCTCCGGCGCGCTCCAGCAATTTGTCATAATCGAAGGCGTGCAGGGGCTGACCCAGCTCAAAGGTTATGTAGTTGGTCACATCGACGATGTTGTTGCGGGGGCGCTGCCCGATGAGGCGCAAGCGATGCCGCATCCAGAAGGGCGAGGGTTTGACCTCGGTATCGCGCAAGAGCGTCAGCGTAAAGCGCGGATTCAGTTCGGGCTCGCGAATATCGATCTTCACTTGTTCCGAAATTGGATCGCCCTCCGCCAGGAAGTCGAAAGACGGGTAGCGCAGCTCCGCCCCCAGGATGGCCGCAACCTCCCGCGCGACGCCGATCATGCTGAAGCAGCGCGCCAGGTTGGGCGTGAATTCGATGTCTAATATCACATCGCCCAGGATGTCGGCCAGCGGCGCGCCAGCGACATAGCGCGCTTCGTGATCCAGGATGATCACGCCCTCATGCTCCTCGGAAATGCCCAGTTCCTTCTCGGAACAGACCATGCTCTTATTGTAAATGCCGCGCAACTCCTTGCCCTTTAGGGTCATCAGGCGCGGCTTGTCGCTGTGACCGTCCCAAACACGCGCGCCTTCCATGGCGAAGGCGCTCCAAATCGGCGGGTTGATCTCGCCTTGCCCTTTGTACGCAAAGAGATTGCTTGCGCCGGTTACGCATTGTTCCAGTTCGTCCCCGCCGTAGTCGACCATCGCCAGCACGAGCTTGTCGGCGTTGGGATGGGCTTTGACTTCGACCAGGCGCGCCAGCAGGAGTTTCTCACGATCCCAAACGAGGTGATCGGAGCGGGGCATGCGCAGGCCCGGGACCTCTGCCTGCGGCAAGCCAATATACCTCAAGTGCGCGACCTCCAGCCCGGCCACGGTCAACTTTTCCGCCAGCAATTCAACCGGGCAATCGATGTCGACATAGTCTTTGATCCAGGAAATCGGTACGAGCATGGTTGATGGATTCCTTTCCAAGTTCTGAAATAGATGGTTTGTTCAGGTTTTTGCAATTGCAATCTCGTCTAGCGGCAACATATTCTTCGGATAGCCGGTATTGTTGATCCAGTCCAGTCCTTGACCCGTCTCGCGGTTATAGACGATCGCCAGCAAGCGATAGCTGCCGGCCGGAACTTGACTGAGATCAATTGAGAAGCGGCGGTAGCTATTTTCGTGCGCAAAGGGCAGGTCGACTTGCGCTTTGTTTTCCCAGTCCGCATTGACCAACTGATAAGACATGCGGAAATCCTTCGTAACGCTTGCCGTCCCAAGCGCTGACCACTCATCGACGAAGAAAAGCGCATCGCCAGCGCTATCCAGCGCGGAAGTATAGAACTGCAAGCTGATGAGTTCGTTTTGATCAATGACAGTTGCTTCGGGAATGGCGCAGCCTAGCGATTCCCAAATGTAGCGAGAGATTATGTGGTTGCGGCCGACAGATTCGCTCGCGCAATGCGCGTAGCGCAAGTCGCGCAAAACATTGCGCGCGTCCGCTATCCGCGGCGCCCACTTATCCAAGTCAGGATAGACATACCACAGCGCTGGCGAGTCGATATTGCTGTTCGCCACAAATTCCCGAAAGACATCAAGCTCATCCGTAGCGTTCATGACGATTCCCTGCTTTCCGAAGTAATGCTCATGCTGCGATAGCTTGATATTGCCTTGATGTCCAAGGGCAAAAGGCGCGTACAAGTCATTATATGGATAGCCGAAAACCGCTGGTTTTGGTACTGCGTCGGCTGTCAAGCGCGACAAGATATGCGTGGGCGGCTGTGTGAAGACTTGAGAGCGCAGAACAATATAGTCCCACCAGCGAGCCGTCGCCTGCATCTCAAGACCAGCGAATATCCACAATAGGACAAGCAATCCCAACCATCGGCGAAAGCGGTACAGCCTGTACAGGCCTGCCGAAGCCAGGAGCATGAGCGGCAAGAATCCTGCCAGGTGATAACGCATGCCATCCTTGACAATCAAAGTGGAAGACTCGGCAAGCAGCCCCATACACAGCAAGTACAATAGGAAAAGGTATAAATAGGAGCCTATGGGAATCGCGCGCCGCCATGCGCCGACAGCCAATCCGATTAGGGAAATCAGCAGCAGTTCGGGCCGCTCGTTCATGCCCGCCGCGATAAAAATCTCGATTGCCTCAACGCCGCCAATAACTACATGTTGCTTGCTTTCTATTACCGTGCCGATATTGGCCGCCATCATCAAGTAATATGGCGAAAACAATAGCACCGCAATACCCACCGCAAGTGAAATCCGCAGCCAGCGCTGGTCCTTCGGCGCGAATACCAGATGAAAAACGCCCAACATAGCCATGAATATGGCGCTGAAGGCATGTGTGCTTATCAAACAGAATGTCGCAACCGCCAGCGCCAGATAGTCGGACGATTTTGCCTTCTTTGTCTGATAAACCAGCCGCAGGTAGATCCATAGTATCGCTCCCGCGCATGCCACCAGCAGGGGATACATTCGCGTATTGGCGACATAGAAGTTGTAGAATGCGTTGCTGATTAAGAATAGCATTGCCATCAGCCCCGCGACCGGAGCGACGAAGTCTCTCGCCAGGCGATATGCTATCGCCATCGCCACAAGACTGCTGAAAACGGAGAGCAGTCTTCCCGCGGCCAGGCTGATGCCGGCGACTTGGCTCCACAAGCTGAGCAAGACAAAATACAGCGGCGTATGATCCGGGCTGTGTTTCTGCAATGATTGAAGGACCTGTATGGGAGAGTAAGACTGATTCCCCAGCCAGCCTGCGTTAAACATTGAAAAGAACTCATCGGTGGAGGGCGGAAAGACGTCTATCTGCCGCAGCGAGAGTACGGCAAACAGCAGCAAGATGGGAACCACAAGAACCCAGTGGCTCATCCATGACCGCGATACATTCAGTCCGATTTCTAGATGCGCGGATTGCATGCGGCGCGCCAAGCAAAATGTCCTTCCGCAAATCGACTAAAACTGCTTCAAGAAGCGCAAGTCGTTGCCCCAGAAATAGCGAATGTCCTGGATGCCATGTTTCAGCATTGTGATGCGTTCCGGACCCATGCCGAAGGCGAAGCCGCTCCAAACGCTCGGATCGTATCCGCCATTCCGCAGCACGGTTGGATGCACCATGCCGCTGCCGGCGATCTCCAGCCAGCCGGTGTATTTGCAAACTCGGCAGCCTTCGCCATCACAGAGAAAGCATTCGATATCAACTTCCATGCTCGGTTCTGTGAATGGGAAGTAAGAGGCGCGATAGCGCACTTTGGCATGGGTATTGAACATGCGCTTGGCAAACTCGCTGATCGTCCCCTTAAGATCGCTCATGCGGATATTGCGCCCGATCGCTAGTCCTTCCACTTGCGTGAATTGAATCTCGCTGCGCGCTGTGACCTGCTCTTGACGGTAGCACATGCCCGGCAATATGACGCGAATGGGCTTGTTGCCGCCTTCGCCCAAGTCTCGCATAGCGCGGATTTGCCCGGGCGAGGTGTGCGTCCGCAGCAAGACCTTGGGCTTAGTCGTGTAAAAGGTATCCTGCATATCCCGCGCCGGATGGTGCGGCGGCAGATTGAGCAGCGTGAAGTTGAAATCATCTTCTTCAACATCATGGCTCTGAAAGACTTGGAAACCCATTTCCGCCCAAATCGTTTGAAACTCGCGATGCGTGCGGGTGGCGGGGTGCAATCCGCCCATTTGGCGTGGATAGGCTGGAAGCGTTATGTCGATTTCGCCTTCTTCGAGGTCCTGCGCCAAAAGCTGTTCGCGGATTAACCCTTCGCGTTCCGCGAAAGCCTGCTGGAGTTCGGTTTGCAGGCTGTTGACTTGTTGGCCGAAAGCCGCGCGTTCTTCCGTGGGCAGCTTCCCGATTGTGCCAAAGAGCGCGCCAACCGCGCCTTTGCGCCCCAGGTAGCGGCTCCTCCAATGGACTAACTCGTCGCTGGTTGTGGTTTTGTGCAGCGCCTCGTGCGCTTGATGACGCAGCGCCTCAACAGTCTGTGACATTTCTACTCCTCTGCCCGCATTCTTTCAAAGCTATTATCAGATGCCCAGAATAAAAAACGCCCTCAATCCGATTAGGGACGAGAGCGTGCGCATTCCCGCGGTACCACCCCGTTTCAGCATCCAGCGCGGATGCTGCGCTTGATTTGCCCTGTGACGCCGGACGGGCGGAACAGACTACTGACCGATCACCTAGGAGTCTCTGATCGGCGTTCACCTGTCGGCTCGGAAGGGAATTCCACAACTGCTTCCGCGGGCACTCGCAGTCTATGACACCCGCTCCCTGAATCAGCAGATACCTAAAGCGCGCTTGTGGACTGTCTTCGTCGATGCCTTTGCATGTTTATTCAATTGCGCTCATTATGCAGCGGGGGTTCTGGTTATGTCAAGCGGATGTTCGTGAACAGGAAAAATCATGTGGGCAAATCGCATAGAATAGCCCCTAACTATTCCAGTACAACGTCAGCAAGCTGCAAATACTCTGTTGGATTTGCGCTGCTGTCACTCCAAGCAACTCGCTCGCCGGTGAGCTTGTCGTAAAGGATCGCCATCAGCATATATCTTTCTCTCGGTACCTGCGCTATGTCGATGCTGAAATGTCGGAGCATGCCTTCATGGACCATCGGCAAGTCCAACTGCGCCTCGTTTGTCCTATCCTGTGAAATAAGTTGAAAGGACATGCTGTAGCTGTCCAATGACGCCTCACTCCGCGCTTCCCATTTGTCCACAAAGAATACGCGCGAGCTTGTCGAGTCGACTTGCGCCGCGTAAAAATTGTAGTGGATCAACTCATTATGCTTGCTTAGCGATTCCGGGGCTGGTTCACAGCCGAGGCTCCTCCAGCGATAGCGTTCCAGAACTGTATCAATGCCGAAATTCAGAGTCTCGCAAGCGGCGTATTGCCATGCGTTTGTAATTGATCGGATCGTTGGGACGTGGTTTTTTTCAGTATTATCAGATTGATAAATGGTCCAGAATTCAGAAACAGTGATCGTTATTCCCTGCAGAAAAGTTTCAAGCGCTATCGGGTCGTTGATCTCGATTAAGTCGATTCCCCGCTGATCGAAAAAGTATTCTCGCTGAGAGTAACTGATGTGTCGTGGATGGCTAATCCGATACGTAGGCACGTTGTATGCAATAACAGGGTTTTCATCGCTCCTTTCCGCCAGAGTTCGCGATATAACATGCCACACTGGATCGGAAAAAGCATGGGCGCGACCAGCTATAAATTGCTCCCATTCCGCATGCAATTGGAACGACAAACCCGCAGCGACCCACAAGAGCAATAGTATGGCCATATATTTTGCGTTTCGATAAAGCGCGTACAGTCCAGCAGCGATAACTAGGACTAAAGTGAACCAGCCAGGCAGTTGATGGCGCATACCGCTACCGGCAATGAATGGCGTAAATTGAGCAGTCATTCCCAAAACGAGAATGAATATCATTGCCAGCAAGAGATATGGCTGTATAGCATATTTTTTTTGCCGGGCGCCGAGCGCCAGCCCAACTATCGATAGAAGCAAGAGCAACGGTTGATTGTTAGAAAGCAATGTTATCCAATTGCCAACTGCTCGCCATCCGTCGGCAGATTGATCTATCCAGTCTATGATTGTTCTTTCTGTGCCACTGGAAATCAATACGGCGATATATGGAGAAAACAGCACGATAGCGACGATGAAGGAAGCCGAGACTTTCCACCAGATCTTGTTCTTGGGCACGAAAATCAGATGATAAACGCCTATGGTCATGAGAAAGGTCGCACTAAATATGTGTGTATTCATCAGGCAAAATACAGCCAAACATAAAGCGATAAAGTCAAGCGTTTTGCCCTTCTTCACATGATATAAAATGCGAAGATACAGCCAAAAAACAATGCCGGCCAGAAACATTAGAAGCGGATACATTCGAGCATGCGGGATATAGAAGTTGTAAAACGCGTTGCTTGCTACAATGACAACAGCGAATAAACCCGCCACCGGAGCCAGAAAATCTTTTACCAGACGATATGTGATTGATAACGCAAGCAGAGCGCACAAAATCGTAAGTATTCGACCGATAGCTATGTCGAAGGCTGTCAGATTACCCCAGACACTGAGCAGCAGGAAGTAGCCGGGCGTATGATTAGGGCTATGCTTCTGCAGCGACTCGATAACCTCGGCCAGTGAATAAGGACCGTTTACTACCCAGCCCGAATTGAACATTGAGTAGAATTCGTCGGTGGTCGGGGGGTAGAGGTCTATCTGGCGCATAGCCAAGGCGGCTACAACCAAGATAACAGGGAGCGCCCATACCCATAGCGAGAATATATCACCGCAATCGCGTCTGGCTAGATTCTGAGCTATGTGCGGCAAAGATAGCCGTACCTTTCTGAAGATAGAAGCTATTGCATATCATTATCTGGAATTTCAATTTCACCTAAATGCAACATTCCCGACCTATTGCTATCAACATCCAACCATTCCAGCCTTGTATTTGTCTGCGCGTTGTACAAGATGGCCATTAACTGGTAGGATCCTGCGTTCACATCACTTATATCTATAGCAAACTGACGCAAAACGCTTTCATGCACAAGCGGAAGTTCTAATTGCGCGACATTGACCCTATCTCGAGAAATCAGTTGATACGACATTTTGTAGTTATCGAGCGGAATCTCGGCCAGAGCGTTCCAGGCGTCCACAAAACGGATGACTTTGTCTGAATTATCAAGTTGCAACCCATAAAATCGATAATTGATGAGTTCGGTTCTACCGATCGATTTGAGATCTAGAGCTTGGCAATCCTGTAGCTGCCAAGCGAATTGCAGGATTGCGCTATCAACTCCGACTATGTTGCTATGGCAGCGCTCATACCCTAGGTTTGTCAGCCGGGCTTCGATATCATTGATCTCTTTAGCAGACGGGATCGTCTGCTGATACACTATCCATAGGTAAGGAGAGCTAATGAATTTGTGGCTGACGAAAATTTCGAGTTCATGAGGATCCCCAACGAGTTGGAGTCCAAGTCCAAGCCGGTCGAAGTAATGCATGCTTTGCGAATAGTTTACGTAACTCTGCCATTCTAATAGGGCATGTTTGATTCGGTAGCCGATGATGAAGGGATCGAGATTACTTCGCGCAGCCAGTCTTGAGATTACTTGCCAAGGCGGAGATTCATGCGATTGATATTGCCCGCCGATGGATTGGTTCCAGTCGTTGCTGATATGGAAACGAATGCCGGCTACGAGCCAAAGTACCACCAGTATTCCCAACCACCTGTGATGACAATAAAGCGCGAACAATCCTGCAGCCATCGCCAAAATCAGCAGAGGCCATCCCGCGAGTTGATAGCGCATTGCACTCGTATGTACAAACGAGGTCGCGTCGGTAAGAAGTCCAAGTATGAGCAGAAAAGGCACGACGAGAAGCGAGCACATCTTCAACGGGCGGTTCAGCTTTTTGCTTGACAGAAGCAGACCCGCGATAGACAGAGCCAGCAGTAGCGGCTGGCCATTTGTTGTGAGCTTTAGCCAGGCGGCGATTGCTTCCCAACTGCCGACCGCTTCACCGCCCCAAGCGCCATCGGCCCTTTCAATGCCGCGTGTAAGCGCCACGAGATACCAAGGCGCTGTTAGAACCACGGCTGAGCAGACGGTGACCAAAACAGTTTTCCATCTGTAAGATTTCTGCACTAGAAAGGAGTGATAAATCGCAAGTGTGGCAAGAAATGTGATACTAAAGACATGAACATTCAGTAGAGCAAAAACAGCCGCGCCTAAAGCAAGGAAGTCTTTTCGTTGAACAGTTTGCAGATGGTGCATTATTCGCAAATACAGCCAAAGAACGGTCGCCGCGAGGCATACTAATAGCGAGTACATTCGCAGATTCGGTATGTAGAAGCCGTAAAATGCATTGCTCGCCACAATGATAATCGCGAAGAGACCAGCTACTGGCGCGATAAAGTCTCGTGCCAGCCGGTAGATGATCGCGACTGAAAGCAGCGCGCATAAGATTGTCAGAATCCGGCCGGTTTCTAGTTCGCTGGACGTGACATTACCCCAAAGATTCAACAGTAAAAAGTAGCCTGGCATGTGATTGGGACTGTTCTGGTACAGTGATTTAATTACATCGAGTGGCGAAAATTGGCTTTCAACCAGAAAGCCGGTATTGTACATAGAATAGAATTCGTCAGGTCCAGGAGGGTAGAGGTCAATTTCCCGCAAGCCAAGCGCCGCGACAATCAGCAGGATCGGTAAGACCCACGCCCAGTGCGCGAAAATGTCGCGCCCTGAATCCGCCTTTTCATCAGGCATCAAACGCTTGGAGAAAATCATGGAACTGCGCTCAAGTCGGGCTGCCACTATATTTCTATAACGTCGCAACTGTTGAATGGCTTATTCGCGCGACGTATAGTCGCCCTTCACGATCCACTTGTAAGTCGTCAGTTCTTCCAGCGCCATGGGACCGCGAGCGTGCAGCTTTTGCGTGCTGATCGCCACTTCAGCTCCCATGCCCATAGCGCTGCCATCGGTGAAGCGCGTGCTGGCGTTCCAATAGACCGCAGCCGAATCGACTTCGTTCAAGAACTTCTCTGCGTTGGTGGATTCTTCCGTCAAAATGCCATCCGAATGCTGCGTGCCATGCCGAGCGATGTGCGCGATCGCCTCGTCGACGTCAGCGACCACTTTGAGATTCAAGGTCAGGTTGTACCACTCCGTATCAAAGTCATCGTCCGCTGCCGGCACTACTTGCGCGCATCCTCCGACGATCGCGTGGGCGCGCGGCTCGGCATGGAAGGCGACCCCTTCGCTGCCCAGGACATCCACCACCGTCGGCAAGAGCTCGTCGGCAATTTCGTGGTGCGCCAACAGGGTCTCCATCGAGTTGCAGACGGCCGGGCGCTGCGTCTTGGCGTTGTTTAACACGGGGATCGCTTTTGTCAGGTTCGCGCTCTTGTCAACAAAGATATGGCAGACGCCGATGCCCCCCGTGATGACCGGGATGCTGCTGTTTTCGCGGCAGAATACGTGCAAGCCATTGCCCCCGCGCGGGATAATCATGTCAATGTAATCATAAAGGCGCAGCATATCACGGACATATTTGCGGTCTGTACTGCCGATGGTTTGAATGGCGTCAACTGGAAACTCATGCGCCATCAGCACCTCTTGCAAAACGCGGGTCAGCTCCAAATTGCTCTGATGCACGTCGGAGCCCCCGCGCAGGATCACAGCATTGCTGGTCTTCAAAGCCAGGGTCGAGATGTCTACCGTAACATTGGGGCGCGACTCATAGATCGCGCCTAGCACGCCGAGCGGCGTCCGCCGCTTGATCAGCCGCAGACCATTGTCCAGTGTCGATTCCAGCAAGATGTCGCCGACTGGGTCAGGCAACTCGGCAACCTTGCGTACATCAGCCACGATACCGGCCATGCGCGGTTCCAGCGCGATACGATCACGGATCCAGATTGGATCGACGCCGTTGCGCTCGGCAAGCTCAATGTCGCGGCGATTTTCCCGGAGGATCGACGGCGTATTCCATTCCAGCGCGTCCGCTATCGCGTTCAGGGCGTGATTTTTCTGCGCAGTCGATTTTTTTGCGAGCGCGCTGGCGGCATCTTTCGCGCGTATGCCCATCTGTTGCAGATCTACAGCTTCAAGTTTGACGTCGAGCATGTCAGTTTCTCACCAGATCAATGCCTTCACAAGTTCACAATATCCCATAGTCCGCTCCGAATTGCAACGCGTACAATCTCGAATGGCATCATTTAAGAAGGACCATATTGTTGCGATGCAGTACGGAGTCGCCGAAGCTGTAACCCAGGATTTCGACAATTTCGCTGGATTTCTTGCCGCAGAGTTTGCGCAGGTCTTCGCTGTCGTAATTGCTGAGACCATGCGCGATTTCCCGCCCGCCAGCTGTTGCCACAGCCAAGGTCGCGCCTCGTTCAAATTCGCCTTCGATCACGCGGATGCCCACCGGCAACAGGCTGGCGCCACCTTGCATTAGCACCTTGGCAGCGCCTTCGTCTACCCTCAGTACGCCTTGCGTTCGGTCTGTGAGCAGCCAGCGTTTGCGGCTGTCCGAACGAATCGCGCTGGCTTCAATATGCGTGCCGATGCCTTCGCCATCGACCAGGCGGATGAGCGCTTCGTCTTCGCTGCCGCTGGCGATGATCGTCTTGATACCGCTGCGGCTGGCGATGCGCGCCGCCTGTAATTTTGTGATCATGCCGCCCGTGCCCATGTCGCTGCCGGCGCCGCCCGCCAGCGCGAACAGATCCTCCGATACTTCGCTGATGTTCTGGATCAGCGCCGCCTGCGGATTCTTGCGCGGATCGTCCGTGAATATGCCCGGTTGGTCCGTCAACATGATTAGCAGGTCGGCATCGACCACGCTCGCGACAAGCGCCGAGAGATTGTCATTGTCGCCGACGCGGATCTCGTCAGTGGCAATGGTGTCGTTTTCGTTGACGATGGGGATGATGCTGTGTTCGATCAAGGTACGCAGCGTATCGCGCGCGTTCAGGTAGCGCGTCCGATGGCTGAGGTCGTCGCGCGTCAAGAGAATCTGCGCCACCACGATTTCGAAAATATCGAAGAGTTCCTTGTAAAGGCGCATCAAGTGGCTCTGCCCAACAGCGCTCAGCATTTGCTTGGCTGGCACAGATTTGCCCAGATCGGGGAAGTCAAGCTGTTCTCGCCCGGCCGTCTGCGCGCCGGAAGAAACCACTACAATCTCGTAACCGCGCGCTTTTAAGGCGGCGATCTGTTGCGCCAACTCCAGCATGCGCTGGCGGTTGAGCCGCGCCGTGCCCTTGGTCAATACGCTGGAACCCAGCTTGACGACAATCCGTTTCATTTCTGTCCTTCCAGCAAGAATTGTATGGCAGGCGGCCGGGTCTTTGTAGGCTGAAAGACGGTAGTGCGCTCTATGCGAATGCGTCCGCGCCAAGCCAAAACTCAGCTTGAATCGCGCAATTGCAGGATGTATCCCAGCCGCAATGCCGCTCGGCGCAAAAGCTCCCCAGCATTTTCGAGCGCTTCCTCCAGGCGCATCGGCTTGTCGACGATGGAGAAAGCGGCCTGAATGCCGGCCTCATGCAAAAGGCTGTCGTCGATGTTCAAGCCCCCAACCAGCGCGATCGTCGGTACGCCCTGTTCCCGCGCCAATTGCGCGACCCCAAGCGGTCCTTTGCCAGCAAGCGTCTGGCTGTCCATTTGACCTTCGCCCGTGATGACCAAGTCACTGTCTTGGAGATGGTCAAGGAAGCGATTGCGCGCCAGGACCAAGTCAATCCCGGAAACGATCTGGCATGACAGGAATGCCATCAGACCGGCGGCGAAGGCGCCGGCCGCGCCGCCTCCGCGTACCATGCGCAGGTCGATCCCCATTTGCTCATGGATCACGGTGAAACAATGGCGCAGGTTTCGCTCCAATGCCGCCACCATTTCCGCGTCCGCCCCTTTTTGCGGACCGAATATGCGCGCCGCGCCCTTGTCGCCCAGGGTCGGGTTTTCCACATCCGAGGCGATGATGATGTCAACTTCGCGCCAGCGCGGGTCCATGCCAGAACGATCAATCCGGCTGATATCCGCTAAGCGTCCGCCGCCCGGTTGAATATCGCGCCCATCGGCGTCAAGCAGGCGGATGCCCAGCGCCTGCATACATCCCATGCCGCCGTCGACGGTCGCGCTGCCGCCCAATCCGATGATGATCTTCTGCACACCGCGTTCGAAGGCGTCCGCCATCAGCTGGCCCGTGCCAAAGGTGCTCGCGACCATGGGATTCAATTCCTGCGGCTGCAGCAGTTCCAAGCCCGAGGCTCTTGCCATTTCGATGACCGCGGTCTTGCCCCCGTCGAGCAATCCATATTCGGCGCGAATGGCGCGCATGAGCGGGTCCTTCACGGTCAATGACACGCGTTCGCCGCCCGCGCTCAAAAAAGCGTCCAGCGTGCCGTTGCCGCCGTCGGCGATGGGCAGCGTTAGGCAGCGCGCGTCCAGACCGGATTGCCGCAATCCGCGTTCGATAGCGGCGCAGGCTTCGGCGGCGCTCAGGCTCTGCTTGAACGCGCCGGCGGCGATCAAAATCTTCACAGTCCTTTTCCATTCACCCGTTGGCATAATCGGCTCCCCTGGCTATTATAATGTCTGTTTCCTTGAGAAGGATGATGAAAGTTCTAGCGAAAGTGGGCGAGCCGTGAACAGCGAAAATGCCTTAGATGCCATCAAATCCAGCGGTATCGTCGCCGGTATGCGCGGCGCTTTCCCGCCCGCCGTCGCCTTAGAAGTCAGCGACACCTTGATGAACGAGGGCATCAAGGTCTTCGAACTGATGATGAATTCGCAAGAGCCGCTTGCCGCCATGCAAGCCCTCAAGGCGGCATACGGTGAAGAGGCCTGCGTCGGCATGGGCACGGTGCTTGATGTCGAGACGGCTCATGCCGTGCTGGACGCCGGCGCGGACTTCATTGTTTCGCCCGCGTTTCAACCCGATGTCGTGGCGGCGGCAAAAGCGCGCGGCGTCTTGGTCGGTCCGGGCGTCGCCAGCCCCAGCGAAGCCGTGGCCGCCTGGGATATGGGCCTGCAATTGCTGAAGCTCTTTCCGATTGGGGCGCTGGGTATCGACTACTTCCGCGCGCTGTTTGGTCCGCTAAATCACATGAGCTTCATGTGCAATGGCGCCATGGACGATGCGAATGCGCGCGAATTCATCGCGGCTGGGGCTGTCGCCTGCGGCATGGGTGGCTGGCTGGTCGGCGATGGCACTTGGTCGAAGTCGCGGCTGCGCAGCCGGGCGCGGATACTGGTTAATGCGGTGGCGTCGGGGCGGGGCGGGTATTCTTAGGATTATATTTCTGCAAGAGAGGGAGAAATGACTGTGGAAGAGAAACCGACGCCAATGGAATTCATGGAAAAACAGGCAGACGGAGTCTATGAGTTTCGTTATCAGATGGTGAAGGAAGCTGTGTTTGATTTCTATCTATGGGGATTACGAACCGACAATATGGTCGCCATAGATTTCTATGGCGAAATGCTCAAGCTGTACAGGAAGTACGATGCCAAATTCGAGAAAGCGACGAACGATGAAGTATAATACGTTCGAAAGCTCCTTAAGCCTATTTAGCCAATCCTAAGAGTATGATTCTATGTTAGAATTGTCTCGAAAGCGGACAACGTCATGATAACGTATCAAGCACAATTTCTGGAAAGATTTGACGATATTCCTGTGTCACCTGATTGGGCGTTTATCGATGCCAAACGGGTTGACACAACCTATATTACGCACGGTTATCATCGATATCCAGCTAAATTTATCCCGCAGTTGGCCAGAAGGCTAATAGAGGAATACTCTGTGGAAGGAAACACAGTTCTTGATCCCTTCTGCGGTTGTGGCACTACGCTGGTCGAATCAATAGTTTATCGCCGATATTCCTACGGATATGATATTAACCCGATTTCGATTTTGATTTCGATGGCAAAGGTTAGACGCCTAGATCCTTCACTGCTAAGTGAAGCGTTCGATCAGATTCAGATTCAATTTTGTGAAGTTACGGCTGAGCCCCCTGAAAACGAAAGAATTGATTATTGGTATAGGGAAGAACAGAAAGATGAATTAGCCAAGCTCTTGCAGGTCATTCGTAATTTTGAGAACGCGGATATCCGCCGCTTTTTTCTTTGCGGCTTCTCAAATATCCTAAAGAACTGTTCAATTTGGCATCAAAAGAGTAACAAGCCAACGCGCGACTTCAAAAAGAAAGTTCCCGATGTCATGCGAACTTTCAACCGCCAAATTCGCATGATGCAAAAAGGAAATATGGCTTTCTGGGAGTTGATGAACGAGTACACATTCTCCGCAAATGCAGAATGTAGAGATTCGAGAAAGCTACCTTTAGTGAACGAATCTGTGGACTTGGTAGTAACTTCGCCACCTTATGTAACATCCTATGAATATGGTGACCTTCACCAGTTATCCATGCTGTGGTTGGAAGGTTTAGAAGATCTTAAATCATTCCGTGAAAGGTTTATAGGATCTGCATTACGGCGGATTGAATCTGAAAAAGAAGAGTATGAAACGCTTACTCGTAGTTCTCTTGCTGCTGAGATTGGTAAAAATTTGGAAAGAAAGAACGGCAAAACAGCATCAAGTGTCGTAAGTTACTTCCAATCTATGTACGAAATATGGACAGAACTTTATCGAGTGCTGCGTGTCGGTGGCAAAGTATGTATCGTAATTGGCAATACCAGTCTCAAAGGTGTCCCGATCATTAATGCTGAAGTGTTTGTTGAGCAGATGCAGAGATTAGGATTTGTTTTGATTGATTTAATTAAGCGCGAAATACCATCAAAGAATTTGCCATCGACTCGTGACAAGGCGACAGGAAGGTTCGCCAAGACCGCCGATGCCGATGCTTTCGCGTATCCAACCGAGCTTATCCTGGTGCTTCAAAAATGACTAAGAAGCGGAAGAATAAGGACAAAGGAATAAGCGCTGAGGATTTGCGTAACATCTTCATAGAGCGCTATTCACCCGAATACAGCAACATTCCCGCATTCTTGGTTGAGGCCGGCAAGGAACACACAAAACACCTGTCCCCTGGAAAGAACAAGAGCCAGTCCTGGAATAGTGTGAAGGGGTCGACGCTTGAGCTAGTTATAGAATATATCCTGCGCAAGCAGCTTGAAGAAGTGGATCTAGAACTCATAAGAGTGGGTACGTCTCACGAAAAGATCAACATCGACTTCGGAGATTACGGATCGCACTTGCCCGATGTTGACTTGGTCGTATATCAGCGCAGTCGAGACAGGATCTTGGCGATTCTATCCATAAAGACTTCGCTCCGCGAACGGATTGCGCAGACTGCATATTGGCGCATGAAGCTTCATGCGCAGAGCAATACAAAGAATATCAAAGTGTTCCTGCTGACACCAAATAGCGATAATGACTTGAGAATCAGGCGCAAGGCTAAGAAGAATCGAGCGGTGGTCGAAACTGACATTGACGCAATCTATATTGTGAACAGGCCAGAGTTTGAGCTAGCCAACTATCTTTATCCAGGCGTCGAGTCCAGAATTCGTATGATTGATGAGCTGGCGGACGACTTGGCCGAGTTGGCGGACCGAAAATACTTGTAGTCGTGTTAACCCCAGCCCAATCTATACGAGTCAACAGACCATCCCGCCACAGGCTCGCCTCCTGCCTCGTCGCCGCATCCGCCATCCTCATCGCTGCCGTGCTCGCCGGCATCGGCTTGCTGCTGCCGCCCTTCAACCTGCCCGCTCGACTTTACGCCTTGCAATACAGCTCTCTCAACCCCAGCAATCCCAGTCTGACGCTGGGGTCGGATTTCGCCGTCAGTTTGCCTGACGATTCAGACGCTGCCGATATCGCCATCAGGGTCGCCGCTTTGCCCTGGGCAGCGGATGAGACCGACGCGGGGAAGGACCTTCCCTCATCAATCAGATTGGCGCGCGAGAATCTGCCAGACCAGCTCGTGCCGCGCAGCCCCCTCTATGCGCTTGAGGCGCCTGGCGCCTTGCCGGCGGGGCTGAACTTCACAGTCGCTTTGCCAGCGGATGTATCGGATATGGGCGCGCTTTCTCTGTACGGCTGGGACGGCGTAAACTGGCGCTTTGTTCCCGCGCAACTTTCCGGCGGCGAATTGCGCGGCGCAGCGAGTTTCGCGCCAGCTGCGATGGCGCTTTTCCAGACGATCGCCGCGCCGCCGCTGCTGATGATCACGCAAGAGTTGGCGCATGAACTCGATGCGGAAGTCGCTGCGCTTGCGTCAATTATCAGCCCGGCGGGCTTGCGCCCGACGCGTCAGGGTGGCTTGACCGGCCGGCTGGCTCCTGGGGGAGACGCGGCCTCTGATTATCTTTACATGCCGGTGATTCGCAACTATGAGGACCCGCGCGCGACCGATCCCGCGGCGATTGCGCGGCTAATCCGTGACGACATGGCTCGCGGCGCGCAGGTCGCGCAAATGTCACGCATGGCTGCCGTCAATGGCTTCCATGGCCTTTTCATCGACTATCGCGATTTGCCGACGGAGGCGCGCGCGAACTTCAGCGCTTTCATCGAGCGCCTGGCTGCAAACTTGCACGAGCAGGGTTTGCTACTGGGGCTGGTGGCGCCCGCCCACAGCGAAAGCGCGGGCGAAGCCGATGCCTATGACTGGCGCGCGCTGGGCGCGGTCGTCGATTTTTTTGCGCTTGATGTCAGCATTGCGCCGCAGCATCACGGCGGCGACGGACTGGTCACGCGGCTGCTCCGCCGCGCGGTTGAACGGGTCGATCGCCGCAAGATCCTGCTGGGGCTCAGCGCGCGCAACCTGCGCGAGCATGAAGGCGCTTTCGCGGACATCGGCTTCGCCGAAGCGCTGGCGGGGCTTGGCGACGTAAGCCTGGACGCCGAATTTGTCAGCGAGACCGGCTCTGTCGAGCCCGGCGCATTCATCAGCGCGTCGCTCAATGGGTACAGCGCGAGCCTCGGCTATGACGAGTCTCTGGGCACAGCTTATCTGGACTATCTTAACGCGGACGGCTCCGGCGCGCGTATCTGGCTGACCGACGGCGCGGCTCTGGGGGCGCGTCTCAATCAGACCTTGTCATTCGGGCTGGCTGGGGTGGCCATGGATGATTTGTTGTCGGAGGACCTGTTCCCCGGTTTGCTGCAGGCGCTGCGTGATTATCTGGCGCAAATGCCGCCGCCGGCTGCCGCGGGGGCATGGTCGCTGCGCTGGTCTGTCGCTCGACAAGACAGCTTTGTCGCAGAAGCCATCACTGGCTTGAATGAGGATTTTGCTCTGACCTTGACCGCGCCGGAAGGCAACTATGCGATTAACGCGGCGGTGATCAATCGCGACGGCGAAAGTGTCAGCCAGCGGGCTGGCGCGGCGCTGCCGCTTTTCGCGGCTACGCCAACACCAAGTCCGACGCCCACGCCGACCCCTGTGCCAAGCCCAACCCCGCCGCCGGCCCCGGCCCGTCTTGCGCCAGCCGCCAACGAGGGCGGCGCGAGCGCGCCGAGCGGCAACTTCCGCGCCGTCGCGCCGCCCCCCGGCAGCATTAACATCGAAATGGGCGGGCATGTCACCAGCGCGGGCAGCCAGCGCGCGGTTGGGGCGATGCGAGCCGCCGGCATGACCTGGATGAAGATTCAAGCGCGTTTCGACTGGCGCAGCCCGCCGGATATCGGACGCGAAATACAAAGCGCGCATAACAACGGATTCAAGATTCTGGTCGGCACTGTGGGCAGGCCGAACGAGCTGGCGCAAGGCGGGCAAGGCTTCGTCGATTCCTACACGGACTGGTTGGCGCGCATCGCGGGCCAAGGCGCTGACGCTATTGAAGTGTGGAACGAACCCAATATCGACCGCGAATGGCCCCGCGGTCAGATCAGCGGAGCGGATTATGCCCGCATGTTGGCGCAGGCTTGGGGCAAGATCAAAGCCGTGAACGCTGGAACGCTGGTGATAAGCGCCGCCCCCGCGCCAACTGGCATCTCCGACCGACCCGATCAAGTGATGCCCGACAATCGCTGGCTGCGCGAAATGGTTGCTGGCGGCGGTTTGGATTACCTCGATTGCGTCGGCGCGCACTACAACGAAGGCATCGTTCCGCCGAGCCAGACCAGCGGCGATCCCCGCGGCGACAATTACTATACGCGCTATTTCTACGGCATGTTGAACGGCTATATCAGCATCACTCGGCGTCCCATTTGCTTCACCGAGCTCGGCTATTTGACGGACGATGGCTATCCCGCACTTTCGGAATATTTTGCTTGGGCGGATAATGTAACTGTGCAACAGCAGGCGGCTTGGCTGGCGGAAGCCGCGGCGCTGGCATCGCGCAGCGGGCAGGTGCGCCTGTTCATCGTCTGGAATGTGGATTTCACCCATTATGGCGCGGATCCACAAGCGGGGTACGCCATGCTCAGGCCCGACGGTTCCTGCCCAGCCTGCGAAGCTTTGGCAAGGGCGCGCTGATTGGTTTGTGGCATAAGCAAAAACTGAACACTTTGCCCTTCCTGCCCGAGGAATGGCTAAGGAACCAGCGGTAGCCTTGGTTGCGCGTGACATGGAGCCTGACATGGTAAGCAAAACCGTATACAAGCATATTCGCGGCTTTGTCGCCATTTGGCTCTCGATTACCTTTGTTATGGGATTGTCCACCTTCCTCGCAATCTACTTCACATACAATCCCTCCGCTGTGGATCCCGGCTCGAGCAACCCCATGCCTCTGGAAACTTTAGGACAAGAGACACCTGAAGAAACGCCGGCTGCGCCGGCCATTGTACTGCCAAGCGTGACGCCAGAGCCAAGATCTGCGACAGCATCCGTCACGCAGGAATCGAGAGTCTCCGCCGTCATCGCCATTGACTCGACAGAGATTCCCACGCTCGCCAGTACAGCGGAACCGACGCCGACGCCGACGCTGCTTCCGGTAGCTGATAGGCGCTATCAGGTTGGCATTCAAGTCGAGCATGCGCCCGACTTAATTCCCGACAATCAAGACGCCTGGTACAATTCTGTCGCCGGCGATCTGGAACTGGACTGGGTCAAGCAGCAAGTCCGCTGGGAAATTATGGAACCGCAGCCAGGGCAGGTCGACTGGCGCGCGCTTGATGTGGTGATGCCCAGCGCAGAAAAATTTGGTATCAAACTGCTGCTTTCCGTTGTATCAGCGCCTGATTGGGCGCGCGAGCCGGAGGTCTTTCTGGAGCGACACGGTCCGCCGGCCGATCCGCAAGCCTATGCCGATTTCCTGGCCGCGATGCTCAAGCGCTACCCGGGCCGCATACATGCCATCGAAATCTGGAACGAGCAAAACAGCGACCGGGAATGGACATCGGTCAATGGTTTGAACGCGGCGGATTATGTCCAGCTTTTGCGAACCTCCTACGAGACCATCAAAGCTATCGAGCCCGGTATCATCGTTATCAGCGGGGGCCTATCCCCTACCGGCATCAATGACGGAGTCAGCGCCTATGACGATTTCAACTATATGGATCAGCTAATCGACGCGGGCATGCTGGATTGGGCGGATTGCGTCGGCGCGCATCACTATGGTTACAACATCGGTCCCGATTATCGCTATAATGAGATACCGGATGATCCCGAAGCGACCTTCCGCGGACCTTTCGACAATCCGCACCATAGCTGGAGCTTCCGCAGCACTTTGGAAGGTTATGCCAATCGCATTCGCTCAGCCGGCCAAGTTAGCAAACTTTGCCTAACCGGTTTCGGCTGGCCCTCCGCCGAAGATCTGGAGAGCCAGCGTGAAGGAATTGACTTCGCCCGCGACAATACCTTGGCGGAGCAGGCGGAATGGCTCCCGAGGGCTTTGTCCAATATGGCCGACTGGGACTTCGTCTGGCTGGCTTTTATATGGAACTTTAACTATGGTCCGCAAGCGGGCTGGGCAGCCGACAACGACAACGTGCCCTATTCGCTGATTGGACCTGGATTCAATTTCCGCCCAGCATACGACGCCATCCGCGCCTGGCAGCGGGATTACCAGACGCGAGAGAGTTCATAAGATGCCCAAGGCGCTTACGCGGGGACCTCGCGTCGTGCTGCTGGCGCTATTGGCTGTGGCGCTTGCCGGCGCCGTTGCTTGGCTCGGGACCCGTCCGGAAAGAGACCCTTTCAAGGCAAGCGCGATAGCCGCTCCGCCTTTTCCGTCACTGACTTACGGCATACAGACTTTCGTCTGGTGGAACGAACCGCAGCGTGGCTTGCATCTCCATTTAGTCCGATTGATGTCCTTCAGCCATGCCAAACAAAACTTCGCCTGGAGCGACCTGGAACCGCGCAAAGGCGAATGGATTTGGCAACAGTCTGATCGAATCGTGGAGTCGATTGAAGAGCGCGGGTTGCAATTGGTAGCGCGCTTGGGGAAAGTCCCCGCCTGGGCGCGGATGGATGAGACCGATCCCACTGCCCACGATTCTCCGCCAGCCGACCTTAGCAGCTGGGCGAACTTCTGTTCCGCCATTGCGCAGCGCTATCGCGGTCGTATTGCCGCCTACCAGATCTGGAATGAACCGAATCTCAGTCGCGAATGGGGCTATACGCAGCCCGACGCCTCAGCTTATGTCGAGTTGCTTGGGGCTTGCAGCCGCGCCATCCGCCAAGCGGATTCGGAAGCCATATTGATCTCGGCCGGTTTGTCGCCGACCGGCACCAACGACGAGCGCGCCACACCCGACGACGTCTTTCTCGATCACATGTACCGCAACAATTTCCAGCAATTCATTGATGTCGTCGGCGCGCATGCCCCGGGTCTCGCCCCGCCCGAGATTGGTCCCGACGACCCAGAAGCAAAAGCCCGCTGGTTTACCTTTCGGCGTGTGGAAGATTTGCGAAAGATCATGTTGCGGTACAATGATGAAGCGCGTCAAATGGCAATCATGGAATTTGGATACACCACCGATACGCTCAATCCGGAATACGCTTGGTATGGCGTCAGCGAAGCGCAGCAGGCGGATTACTTGGAACGAGCCTACGAATACGCCATCGCCAACTGGCGCCCCTGGGTCGGCTTGATGTCGCTGATTTACATGCCGGACCTGACCTGGGAACCGGAGGATGAAGAATACTGGTGGTCTATCCTGGATCCGGCCAGTGGCGCGCCGCGCGAGGCTTATATCAAATTAGCGAACATGCGCAAAGTCTGTGGCGAGCATATTATCCCGCAGCGCCCAGCCGATGGACCAGTGGCTCTTGGCGAAGAAATCGCCCCTGTCTGTCCCTGAGCAACGGATTTCGCCCATAAACGGAAAACGCAGCGCGCGACGTCGCTAGGAAATCTCATGACAACGGACTCTACGCTAATCAACATGGTAAAGGGCCACGCGGTGATGACCAGCCGCATGAGCCGCTATTTCGCCATCATATTGCTGCTCATCGCCGCCCTCTTGCGCACAGCCGATTTGGCGAATGTGCCCGGCGGCTTCAACGAAGACGAAATCATCAACATTCGCCTGGTCGACAATGTTCGTCAAGGCGATATCTTCGTTTTTTTCCCGGGCGAGGACGGCGGGCGCGAAGGCATGTACCATGTCTTTGTGGCTTTTATCACGCTCTTTGTGGGCGAGGGCACCATCGGTTTTCGGATTCTCTCCGCCTGGCTGAGCTTGGTCTCGATCGCCATCATCTATACCTTGGGCAAGCATCTTTTCAATCCCATTGTCGGTGTCATGTCAGCCGGGCTGGTGGCTGTAAACATGAGCAATATCATCCTGGCGCGCAGTGTCAGCAGTGATGCCGCCGTCGTCTTTCTTGTCTCGGCAATCATGCTGGCGCTTGCGCGGGCGCTGCCAGTGTACCGCCGCTCGCGCGTTGTAACCTCCAATGTTACTTCTTTCGCGGTGCTGGGCGCGCTGCTCGGCATAGGTTTTTACCTGCATCCTTCAAGCCTGTTCATAGTTTTGGCTTGCATGCTGTACATTGGGCATTTGCTGTACATCCGCAATGCCATGTTTCGGCAGCGCCGCAGCTACACCGGTTTCGCGATTCTTGTCATGATCATCATCGCCATGCCCTATCTGATTTCGTCGATCAATGTGCCACAATACGCCGCGGGCCAACGGATTTTGTCGCAATACACCGACGGCTTGCTGCGCTCCATCGTTGACGGTTTGCTTGGCGTCGTGCGCTTGGGCGATGTCAATCCCCTGCACAATCTGCCGGACCGTCCGCTTGTCGATGCCTTTAGCGGTTTGTTCGCGCTCGTGGGCATCGTCATCTGCATTGTTCGGCGGCGCAGACCTCGCTTCATGCTGCTCTTGATCATGGGTTTTGTAGCGTTGCCGGCCGCGCTGATCGTCGAACAGAGTCCCAATTTCGCGCGCATGGCGGTCATCTTGCCGCAGCTCGCGCTCTTTTTTGGCATCGGCTTTTACTCTTTGATCCGGGCGCCTATTTTCGCTGACGTGGTATTCCGCAGAATGGCGGTGGCAGGCGTGGTGGCGCTGCTTGGGCTTAATTTCCTGTGGACTTGGCAAGATCTATTTGTGGCTTGGCGCAACGACGAGCGCGTTGTCCCATTGGTCAACGGCGAGCTGGGTCAAATCGCGCATTATCTTGATGCCAGGGGCAATGAACTGCCGCTCGTCTTCTGCGATGCCCATTGGGCGAGTACCGAACCGCAAACCTTGACCACCGATAGTGAAAAAACCCTGCTCATGATGAATCGTAACGATCTGGTTTACCGTGAAGCGGATTGTACGCGCAGCCTGCTGCTAACAAACGGCGGCGCCCGTCAGCGCGCGGTATTTTTTTCAGACGAAAGCCGAGCCAATATGCACCCCTACTTGCAAGAGTGGTTTTCGCACGGGCAATCAGCCGAGGGCAGATTGCCGCGGGATGCCATCCTCGAGCTGGAGCTTTCAGACTTGTTCGCGGATCGCGCCGGGGAGTTCATCACCCTGTCGCCAGTCTGGTATGATCCTGATTTTGCGGGGGAGGCCGTGCCAGTATCCCCGCCCATTCGCTTCGGCGAAAACCTGACCTTTCTCGGCTACCAGCACGATGTGGATCGTAGCTTCAAGCCCGGCGAGACGGTGGATGTCATCACGTACTGGCGAGCGGAAGGCGTCGTGCCAGCGGATCTAACCCTATTCACGCATATTCTCTCCGACCCGGTCACGTGGATCAACGGACGCGATGTCATCCATGTGAACCCCCAGCGGCTCGCTGACCGTGACGTCTTCATTCAAGTGACTTCTATATCCTTGCCAGAGACCGTATTGGCTGGCGAATACTTCATATCCGTCGGCGCCTATCGTCAAACGGTTACGGAACGCCTCACGGCTTTTAAGGATGAGCAACCCCACGGCGATCGTATCTTCCTGTATGCCATAGAGGTGCAAGAAGCGCCGGGCGCCGAAGAAAGCGGCAACTGAATGTTCGAACTTGTATTCTTGGGCACTTCGGCATCCGCGCCTTCAATTCATCGTGGCTTGCCGGCGCTGGCGATTTTGGCTGAAGAACAGCGCTTCCTGGTCGATTGCGGAGAAGGCACGCAGCGGCAGATTCTGCGCAGCGGCATCGGTTTCAAGCGTCTTAATCATATCTTCTTGACCCATGCTCACCTGGATCATCTGCTGGGCTTGGGTGGTTTGCTGTCTACCTTCGGACGTTGGGAAGCGCTGGAAGAAATCCATATCTGGGGCGGCTTGCCGGCCATCGAACGCGTTCAATCCCTGGTCTATGAGGTGGTATTCCGCAAGGAGACGCCACCGCTGCCGATTTATTTCTATCGCACCATGCCGGGCAAGCAGCTTTTCAAAGGACGCAAGTTCTCCGTGCGCGCTTTTCCGGTTCATCACCGGGGCCGCGAGTGTTACGGCTATATCTTTGAAGAAGATTCGCGCCGGCCCTTTTTGGCTGACAAAGCTGAGGTGCTTGGCGTGCCGATGGGACCCGAAAGAAGGCGACTGGTGGGCGGACAGTCGGTCACGCTGGCCGATGGTCGGACGATTCATCCGGATCAAGTATTGGGAGACCTGATCAAAGGCGCTAAAGTCGTGGTGACCGGCGATGTCGCGCGAACGAATAACCTGGGCGCGGCGGCGCAGGACGCCGATGCTTTGGTGATTGAGTCGACCTTTCTCGACGAGCATGCCGATATCGCCAAACAGGTGGGTCATATCACCGCGCGGCAGGCGGCGGAACTTGCCCGCGACGCGAATGTCAAGTACCTGTTCCTGACGCATATTTCGCGCCGCTACCGGGAGTTCGAGGTCATACGCGAAGCGCGGCGACATTTCCCAAACAGCTACGTGGTTCGTGATCTGGATCACTTCGCCATTTATCGCGATCGACTGCCGCGGAAAATAGAGCCCCGTGGGGACGCGGGCGCCAAAGACGACCTGGCTCAGCCTGGAGGTGAAGCGTGAACGAAGCCATGAAGCAGCGATTGGGTGAATATGTGAACGAGCTGTTTGTGCGAGAGGACGAAGTGCTGGCTTATGTCCGGCAACAGACCGCCGAACAGGGTTTGCCGCAAATCAATCTACAGCCGCATGAAGGCTTGATGGTCCAGCTCTTTGTGCGCATGTGCGCCGCGCGGAAAGTGATTGAAGTTGGCGCCCTGGCTGGATATAGCGCCATTTGGATCGCGCGCGCTCTGCCCAGCGACGGCCGACTCGTCACAATTGACAAGAGCGGCGAGCATTGTCGTTTGGCTCGCGCTCATATTGAGCGGGCAGGTCTTGCTGACAAAGTATCGGTGCTGCAGGGAGACGGAAGACAAATCTTGGACAAACTGGCAGTCGACGCGCCCTTTGACGCGCTTTTCGTCGATGCCGACAAAGTCAGTTACCCGCATTACTTTAACTGGGCAGCGGATAATCTGCGCGGCGGGGGCCTCATCATGGCGCATAATGCTTTTTGGGGCGGCAAAATCCTGAGCCCGGAAAGCGAAGACGACTTGGGTCTGGTTCGCTTCAATCAGATGCTGGCGGAGCACCCGGCTTTTGCGAGCGCCATCATCGAAGTAGGAGACGGTCTGGCGCTGGGAGTCAAGCTGGAAACAAACTAGCCGCGGCGCTACAGGGACTTGAGCTCAATCATCCCTTGTCCGTAAACTTTGCCCGGCTCGACGATCATGGGCGAACCCAAGTCCACCGTCGCCAAAAGGTCATAGGTGGTCGCGCCGGTGATGCGCGCCGGTACGATTTCCCCAACTGGCATTTCGCCTTCGACCAGCACATAGCCGTCGATCTCCGGCGCGTCGCGGTAGCTGCGCCCCAGGCTTATGACCCTGTCCGTATCCGCGCCAGCGTCGTCTTCGCCGACGCCGTGGCCCTCCACCAAGATATCCAGCGTTTTGCCGACCAGCGCCTGGTTCTTCCGCAAACTGATGCCCTGCTGCAATTCCATCAGCCGCTCGTAGCGCTCTTGCTTGATCGCGTCATCCACATGATTGGGCAATGCCGCGCTCGGCGTACCCAACTCGTAGCTGTATTGAAAAGCGCCGACGCGGTCAAACTCCAGATCGCGCAGCATGGTCAGGAGCGCCTCGAATTCTTCTTCCGTTTCGCCGGGATAACCAACGATGAAGGTTGTGCGCACCGCCAGCTTTGGCATCAGATCTCGCAATTTGCCAATCGTTTGATAGACCCATTCGACCTTGGCTGGCCGGCGCATGCGCTTCAGCGTTTCCCGATGCCCGTGCTGCAATGGCATATCCAGGTAGGGCAAGACCTGCTTATGCTTCGCCATCGTTTCCATCAAGCGCGGTGTGACATAGCCGGGATAAGCGTACATGATTCGCAGCCAGGGAATGCCTGGCGCTGCCGCAACAATCGCGTCCAGAAGCTGCGCCAAGCCATCTTTCAAGCCCAGGTCATAGCCATAGTCGGTGCTGTCCTGCGCGATCAGCAGCAGCTCTTGCAGGCCCATGTCTTGCAGTTTCACCGCCTCCGCCACAATGGCGTCCAGCGGCCGGCTGACCGCCGTGCCTTTGATGCGGGGAATGGCGCAGAAAGCGCAGGGCCGCCGGCAGCCATCCGCGATCTTCAAATAGGCGTAAGCGCCTTGTACGCTGGCGCGTATCACGCCTTTTTCGTCCAGCCCGACGGCATCGGCATCGGTGGGCAAGTGATAAAGCGGCTGCGGATGCTTGCGCGCCCGCAGGCGGGTGATGAGATCAAAAATGTCCATCCAGCGCCGCGTGCCGATCACGCCATCCAAGCCGGGCGCCTCTTGCGCCAAGGTGGCGCCGTAGCGCTGCGACAAGCAGCCGGCGGCGATCACCATCTGGTCGTCGCGCTTAATCGCCACCAGCTCGCGCAGCGCCTCGATCGATTCCTCTTTGGCGGCGTTGATGAAGCCGCAGGTATTGACGATCATCACCTCAGCCAGTTCCGGGTCGCCTGTGCCGCTCATGCCGCGCTGATGCAGCAGCTGCGCGATGCTCTCGCTGTCAACCGAGTTCTTGGAACATCCCAGGCTGAGCAAGAAATACTTGTCGCGTTTTGAGTGATCGACTGGCATCGGCATGGTTTTTCCCCGTCATTCAGAAACAATGATGATAGCCCAAGCGAGGAAGAAAGGAAACTGGCTTCAAGCCTCATTTCCCTGCGCTTTCAGCCCCGCCTGCGTCAGCCGCGGCGGCAAGATCGCCGTCACTGACGGCGTCGGCGTGATCGTCGGCATATCGGTGACGGTTGGCGTATCGCTCGCGGTCGGCGTGACGCTGGGTCTGTGCGTCGGCGCCGGCGTGAAAGTCATCGTATCAGTCGGCGCAGGTCCCAAGGACGGCATCGGGCTGGGACCTGGCCTGTCGCTCGGT
Source organism: Aggregatilineales bacterium (assembly GCA_963663445.2). Taxonomy (GTDB): domain Bacteria; phylum Chloroflexota; class Anaerolineae; order Aggregatilineales; family Phototrophicaceae; genus UBA6055. Next base: position 756,732 of record CAXXTM010000002.1, read on the forward strand.
GTCTGCGCGGCCAAGGTCGTGGCGGCGAAAGCGGTGGCTCGCGTCGTTGGGCTAAGGAGCGTGGGCGCGCCGCCGGGACCCAAGCTAAGCGTGATATCGGCGGCCGAGAAGTGAATATCCACGCGCTGCCCGCGCCCGCCGGCGCCTTGCTGCTGCTGCCCGTTCCATTCGATATCAAGCCCTTTGGCGTTGCTGGCGCTAAGCACAATCTCTGTCGCGGCGCTGTACTCGAGGACGGTATCCGGCGCGGCGATGCCGGCAAAGCGCTCGACGCCATCGCTGATGATACGCAGCCAGTTGCGCTGCGTTACCAGGATATTGACGAGGACGCCGCTGCCGCTGTAGCCGGAACGCGGCGCGGGACTTGGCGTCGCGACCGTCGGCGTCGGCGTGGGCGCAGATGCGAGCGTTTCGATAGCTGGGGCGGTAATCTGCGAATCTGTTAGCGCTGCGCCATTCACGTTTTCCGCCGCGCTTTGAGGTCCTATCAGCTCCAGCGTGACAAATGCGATTGTGCCAATGGCGGTGATGGATAACACAAAGAGCAGAAATATGCTCCACAGCCGCCTGCGGTGAAAGCTGCGGCTCTGTTCGACGTCGATTTCCTGCATGGGCAGCGGCGGATCGTCGCGGCGACGGCGGACTCTGTCGGGTTTGCTCTCGCTGCGCCAGAGCCAACGGCGGCGCCTGCTCTTGCCAAAGCGCGCGTCGTCGTAAAGCCTTAAGAAATCGTCCTCATCCAAGCCCAGGAAGCGCGCGTAGTTGCGCAGCAGGCCGCGCACCTGGATTTCGGACATGTCGGTGGCGGCGAAGTCGCCGGCTTCAAATGCTTCCAGAATCGGCTGTCGTATCCGCAGCTTGTCGACAGCCTCTGCCAGCTCGATCTCTTTCGCTTCGCGTGAACTGCGCAGGAATTGTCCAAGAGAGTAGGCATCCATGCGGTCCGGTGACCCTTAATCAAATAGCCCCGCTTGTTCTCTTCTCGCTGGAACCAACGGGGCTAGGGGCGCATTTGTTTGTCTGTCAACCGCGAAAGCGGTCTGCTTGAATCAAGTTTCGGCTTGGACAGTTTCCAGCTCCAGCTCGCTGGCTTCCGTCTCGGCGGACGCTTCCGGCTCCTCCGCTTCTTCATCCTCTGCCGATGTAGCGTAACTAAACCCTTCCACCATGATGTCTTCGGCGCTGACTTTCTCGCCCCTGGCGCGGGCGGCCAAGAATTCGCTCAATTCGTCCTCGGGTACGATAGTGATCGTCAGCAGCGGGGAAACTTCTGTACCCAGGCGCACCGGCACTTGATGCGTGCCGACTTCCCGCAGCGGTTGTTGGCTGATACGCCGCCGGTTGATGTCGACGCCGGTGGCGCTATCAAGTTCGTCGGCGATTTCCTGGGTCGTGACCGAGCCAAAAAGCTTGCCGGTGGACGCGGCGCGGCGGCCGAAGATCAACTCCTGTCCGTCAATCTGACGTCCCAGATCATTAAGCATATTGTTGTATTGCGCTTTGCGCGCTTCCACGTTCTTGCGGATATTTTCCGTTCGCCGCAAGGCGGAATCGCTGGCTTGGATGGCCATCTTGCGGGGAATCAAAAAGTTGCGCGCGAAGCCATCGGCCACTTTGACCACTTCGCCCGCTACCCCGTGTTTGTACAAGTCCTGCAGCAGAATAACTTTCATCGTCGCACCCTCATCTTGCTTATGCCCAAGGCAGATCTTTCGCCGAGCCCGCATTTAGCCTGAGGCGCGGAAGGCGCCAGCAGACTTTCCATTGACTAAAGTCAGATATTATAGCAAGGTCGACCGCGATGCCAAGTGGCAATCGGTTGTGTATCGAATTGGGTTAATTTCATTACATTAGCCTGACAATCGCTAGGGGCGATTCACTGAATCGCCCGACGGGAAAGAATTGAATGAGTATTGCGCCGTGTCTATGCGCGGCACAGAAGTAATTCCAACAAAGAAATGCAAATCCAATTGATGTATGGATTTGTAGGGGCGACCCTTGGGTCGCCCAACATGAAATGAAACCTGCTTATAGGGCGGCTCAGCGAGTCGCCCCTGGCGCTTCTAACAATTTTCTTGGATTTACTGACCGGATCGAGCGATGAAAACGAGCAATGCGCTGAGCAACCGCCAACTTGCCGAAAAAGCGCTGATTATGCTTTTCGGCTTTTTGGCGAGTGGCGTATTGGGTTTTCTGCGCATTGCGGTGCTGGCTTCGCAGTTTGGCGCGGGCGCAGCGCACGACAGCTTTAACTCGGCGCAACAGATTCCCGAACTGGTCTTTGTTCTGGTCGCGGGTGGCGCGCTGGGTTCTTCCTTCATTCCCGTCTACGCCAGAATCCGCGCCGGCGACGCAGAACAGGCTTGGCGTATGGCCAGCGCCGTCATGACCCTGGCCGCCACCGCAGCGGCGCTGCTCGGGCTGATAGTGACCGTCTTCGCGCCGCAGATTGTCAGCGGCCTATTATCAGCTGGCAGATCCCCCGCCGAACAGCAACTGACGGTCGCCATGATACGTCTGATGATGCTGACTCCTTTCATCTTCAGCATCAGCGGCTTGGTGATGGGCATTTTGCAGTCCCACGCCATCTTCTGGCTGCCGGCCATAGCCATCAGCATGAACAATATCGGCATCATCATCGGCGCGTTTTTCATCGCGCCGCATTTGCCCGCCCACCCCGATGTCGGGCAGGTCGGGGATCTCAACGTGATGGGCTTGGCTTATGGCGCGGTATTAAGCGCCGTCTTGCACCTGCTGGTGCAATTGCCCGGGCTTGTCAAGCTGCGCGCGCGCCTGCGCCCGCTGTTTTCCTGGCGCGTGCCCGGGGTCATTGACGTGCTGCGCCTGATGGGCCCGCGCGTGATCGGCTTGGCGGTAGTGCAGGTCAATTTCGTCGTCAACATTTATCTGGCGAATCACATGGCGCAGGGCAGCGTGACGGCGTTGCGCTTCGCCTTCATGATGATGTTCTTCGCCCTGGGCTTGATCGGCCAGAGCGTTGGCTCGGCTGTCTTTCCCAGCCTGGCGGCATTATGGGCGGAGGGCAATCTCGCAGACTTCAAGGACCGCCTGTCACGGGCGATGCGCAATGTGCTCTACCTGTCCTTTCCCGCGACAGCGCTCTTTATCATGCTGGGGCAGCCCATCTTCAGCATAATGGAACGCGGCGAATGGACTGCGGAAAGTACCCAAGCCGCGGCCTGGGCGCTGGGATTCTATGCCTTGGGCATCGCCGGATTCACCCTGCTGGAGGTGCTGTCGCGGGCATTCTACGCGCTTGAAGATACGCTGACGCCGGTTGTGGTCGGCGCGGGCGCAATGGCGACGAACCTGGTCCTAAACCTGATATTCATTCAGTTCATCGGCGACCCGACCAGCCTGGCGCGCGGCGCCTTCGCCGGCTTAGCCTTGGCTAATGCGCTGACGACGCTGGTCGAGTCGGCTTTGCTCTGGTGGCTGATGCGACGCCGCCTCGGGGCGCAGAATGGCGCCGGCGGCATTCACGACGGCGCCATTCTGCGCAGCGCCGGCGGCAGTCTTTTGGCCGCGCTAATCATGGGCCTCTGCCTCTGGCTATTAAGCGGCTTCACGCAGGCTGCCGGCTGGACGCTGGCAATCGGCGGCGGCTTGATCGGGATCATCGTCTTTCTCGGCTTCAGCTACTTTTTCAACTTGAGCGAAACACGGACGCTGGCGGGGACCATCCTGCGCCGGCTGACTTGAAAACGGACAAACGGGTCAAGATCAGGTGGAGCAAATCAGTATGGCGGGGAAATTCAAAGACAAGGCGGTCGTCATTACAGGCGCGGGGCGCGGTATCGGACGCGCGCTCGCGCTTGGATTCGCCGGGGCTGGCGCGAAAGTCGTCTGCGCGGCGCGCACCCAGTCAGAAATCGACGACGCTGCCGCCGCGATTCGTGCAGCTGGTGGCAGCGCTTTGGCGCAGCGCTGCGATGTCGCGCGTCCCGATGATCTGCGGCGGCTTTATGACTTCACGCGCAAGGCCTATGGGCGCCTGGATGTGGTTATCGCCAATGCCGGCGGCAACTTCGCGCGGCTGCCGCTTGAAGACAGCGACATCGTGGCTTGGGAGCATACGGTTCGCGTCAATTTGCTCGGCGTCTATTACACCGCCAGGTTCGCGATTGCGGATCTCAAGGCGCGCGGCGGGCATATTATCGTAATTGGTTCCGGGCTGGGTCATCGCGTGGGCGACAAGACGCATTCCGCTTACAGCGCTTCCAAAGCCGGCGCTTGGATGCTGACGCGCGCCTTGGCGAAAGAACTGAGCCCTTACAATATCTGCGTCAACGAATTGATACCGGGCGCTGTGCAGACCGAGCTTTTCTCAAGCGCGCCGCGCCCCGCCGATTCGCCGCTCCAGGCTGAGTGGATCAAGTCGCCGGAAGACGTCTTGCCCCTGGCGCTCTTCATCGCCTCGGGACCGCTGACCGGCCCCACCGGGCAGAGCTTCAGCCTGATGCGCCGCGACTCGCAGTGATCTTAGGACTTCAGAACGGCGAATACCGCTTTCAAATACTCTGCCTCGGGGAAGCCAATGGGGTGGTCCAGGGCGTGCGAGCTCGTCTCGGTGATTTCCAATTCGTAACCAGCCACCTCGGCGCTGCGCGTCACCAGGTTATAGAACCGCTCCATCGTGATTCGGCTGGAGCAGGAGGACATCAGCAGCAAGCCCTCTTCCGCCAGCAGCGCCAATCCCAACTCCACCAGCCGGCGATAGGCGATCACTGCTTTCTGGACATTGGCGCGGCTGTTTGCCAGGGCCGGCGGATCAATGATCACCAGGTTGAACCTGCGCCGCGCATCCACCAATTCGCGCAAGCCGGCGAAAGCGTCCGCCACAATGAGGCCCACCCGTTTTTCGTCCAGCCCGTTGAGCGCGACATTGGTTTTCAGCGCCTCCAGCGCCGTTGCGCTGCTGTCCAGCGCCAGGATCGATTTGGCGCCGCCCGCCAAGCCATAAACGCTGAACCCGCCGCTATAAGCGAAGACGTCCAGAATCCGCTGGCCATTCGCCAGTTCCCGCACCTTCTGCCGGTTATCACGCTGGTCGAAGAAGAACCCGGTCTTGTGGCCCCTGCGCACATCCGCCTCGAAGCGCAAGCCATTCTCCACGAATTGCGCTCGGCTGGCGTCCCCCGCGCCTAGCAAGACCTGGCCATCGGCCAAGCCATGCAGCCGAACGATATCGTGGCGCTGCGATTGCAAGGCGCGGCTGAGCCGCAAGACCAGGGTCTCGAACTTGAGTGTTTTTCTCAGCGCGGCAATCAGGGTCTTCAGCTGTGGCAGCCAGGCGACCGTGTACAGCTTCATCACCAGGGTGTCGCCATAGCGGTCAATAACCAGCGCCGGCAGCTTGTCGCTCTCGCCGTGGACCAGCCGGTAGCCCGTGATTCCCCGGTCTATCAGGGACTGCCGCCGCGCCTGCGCCGCTTCCAATGTCTTGATAAACCAGGCGAAATTGATGCGTTGCGGCGTCTCGCTCTGCAAGATCTTGATGCGAATCGGCGAGAAGGGATCGTAAAGGCCCACCCCCAGGAAGCGATTCTTGCCCCGGTCATAAATCACTGCCAGATCGCCGGCGTTGCCCAGGTGGCTCTGCTTGATGATAGAGTCTTCGAAAACCCAGGGATGACCTTGCCGGATGGCGCGCTCGGCGGCTGGTTTGACGCGGACGGCGATGTTCTTGTCCGATGGCTCCGGCAATTTGCTGAGGTCAATCATTTCCGGTCCTTTTGGCGCGTCTGTTTATGTAAACTGCGGCGCTCATCGGCAAGCAGGCTTATCTATTTGCGTGAGCGCGGCAAACCTTTTCGCTGCCGCCGAGCGGCTCTAACTGGCTAGTCCTCATTTTCCTCGACCAGACTGATCTTAAGCTCGGCTTTTTCCAGCAGGTCTTGACAATGCGCCGACAAGCGTTTGCCCAATTCGTACACGTCGACTGACTGTTGCAGCGACAGCGCGCCAGATTCCAGTTGCGCGACCAGGCTTTCGAGTTGCTGGAATGCCTCTTCGTAGCTCAGTTCTTTTATTTCGTCCATTATTGCTCCACCCTGACATTGATCTGATCCCGGTGAAAGCGCAGTTGCAAGCGCTGATCCTCTTGAACCTGCGCCGCCGAGCGCACAATCTCGCCCGACTCGTCGCTGACCACCGCATAGCCCCGCGCCAATATCTGCTCCGGATTGGCTGCTTCAAGCGCATTCAGTTGGGCGGCGAGGCGCGCTTGCAGCCGCTCAAGGCTCGACACAGCGGCGCGTTCCATTCGGTCCGCTTGCCCGGCAAGCCGCTCCTGCGCCGCGTGAACCGAACGCAATGGCGTATTGGAACCCAGCGCGCGTCTTATCCCCTGTGTGGCGCGTCGCGCTTCTTGCAATCTGGCGCTCAATCGCGCATTCAGCGTCGCGCGGGACCGATCCAGGTCCAGCAGCAATTCGTCTTGATTCGGCGTCGCTAATTCGGCCGCGGCGGAGGGCGTCGGCGCCCGCAGGTCGGCGACGAAATCGGCGATGGTAAAGTCGATTTCGTGCCCGATGCCGCTGATGACGGGCTTGCGGCTTGCGGCGATGGTCCGCGCGACAGTTTCATCGTTGAAGCACCACAGATCTTCGATCGAGCCGCCGCCGCGGGCGACGATGATCACGTCGATATCGTCCCGCGCGTAGAGCCGCGCGAGCGCGGCGACAATCGCCGCGGGCGCCTCCGCGCCTTGTACAATGGTCGGGCTGAGAATGACTTCCGCCAGCGGAAAGCGCCGGCTCAGGACGTTCAAAATATCTTGGTAGGCGGCCGCCCCGGAGGATGTCACGATGCCGATGCGGCGCGGGAAGAGCGGGGGCGGGAGTTTTTTCGCCGGGTCGAAGAGGCCCTCGGCGTTCAGCTTCGCTTTCAACGCTTCAAACTGCTGGTGCAAATCGCCGACCCCGCCAAGCGCCTCGATCGCATTTACATAGAGCTGATACTCGCCCCGTGCCTCATATACGCTGACCCGCCCCAGCGCGACGATTTCAGCGCCGACTTTCACATCCAGCCGGACGAATTGCGCCGCGCTGCGGAACATGACGCAGCGCAACTGTGACTTGGCGTCCTTGAGCGTGAAATACCAATGCCCGGAGGCAGCCTTGGTCAGATTTGAAATTTCGCCGCGCACGCGCAGATCCGCCAAGGTATCGTCGGCGTCGAACAGTTCATGTATGTAGCGCGTAAGCTCTTGAACCGAAAAACTCTGCATGCTCAAATCGAAGAAAACCTGTTGTTTACTGTCATTTTGCCATATACAATTATGTCAGATTTCGCGCTTTTATTCTATTGAGGATTGACGATGGCATATCTCAACGCCAGTGAACGCGAGCAATTGCTGGATGAACTTAGCGGCATGAAATTCGGGCGCGCCAAATCCAAACTCTCGCGCCTGGATCCCGAAGGACGCCTCGCCTATTACCGCAATGCGCAGCAATCTGGCGAATGGCATACCCGTTTCGTTCTGGATGGCTTGGGGACGATCGTGACGCTGGTGGAAGTCAATCAGGCCGGCAATGATCAGCCGCGCAACACGCAACGCTTCGAATTCGTCAATATCATCGTCGAGCCAAGCCCCGCCAATAAGAGCTAGGTGAATAGCGCTCAGTGCTCGTGCCGCTCGTCATGCGCGTGCAGGGGGTTATGGCCATGATAGATGCCCTGACGGTGCATGGCTTGGTGCAACTTGTTATGCGCGGATTCCAGCGTGGCGCGAATGCGCTTGAACTGCCGCGCTGCGGGGCGCGGCGCCAGCGTGTCCACAAAAGCCATCGCCCCTTCAATCTGTTCCAAGACGGCGATGGCATCCGCCTTTTGAAAGGGCCGCCTGCCGCCGACGCGTACTTGAACGCAACTGCTATGCGCCGCGATATCTGACTTGTTGCCATTGTGGCTGCCCCGCAGGCGTAATGCGATCCAGGTCGACTCGCTGATGGCGACTTCGCAACTGCCCTCGGCCTGCAACGGCCCGTCCAGCGACCGCTCCGCCACGGCAAATCCGCCGCAAACGACTTCGACCCGCTCCAGCGGCATGGCTGCGGATTCGGCGCGCCAACTGACATTGACCGTTCCGCCGCCCTCGGGCAGATCCAGCTTTGCCCCCGGCGCCATTCCTTCCACCCGCAATTCCAGCAAGGGACCGACCGTGACGAAGGTATTCCCGGCTTTGACGCTGGCCATCCAGTTGTCATAAGTGAACTCGAGCTCGCCCAGATGCGCGTAGGTGCGCATGCCGCCTAGTAAGGATTGGGCGTCCATCTTGTCCGAGCCGCCAACGATCGGGACCTGATAGCCGAGATTGAGATAGCGGTACCAGTCCAGCAAGCCATAGGGGGTGATCTGGGCGTCAAAAGGGTTGAAGCTCATCATTTCTATCGCATGTACCAGCTCGAGCAGGATATCGGCGGCGCGCTCGGCTTGGGGGTTGGGCGCATGTGGCAGCACGACCAATCCATTCTGCTTGATGCAGCGCCGCGCCCAATCCGCCATGCTCGCTTCCAGAGCATCGCCGATCGCCGACTCCGATGGTCCGCCACTGCAAAGCGGATGAATCATCGCGCCGGAGTAACCCAGCAAGGAAATATGTCCCATGACCTGCATGCGGTTTTCCGTGCCCACGCGCACCAAGAACTCGCCATCGCCGCCGAAATCTGCCGCGCCCAGCGTGCTGCGCCCGTCGAAATCGCTGACATTGCTGAACATCTCGCCCCATTGGCTGGCCAACAGATTGACGACATTGACGCCTTCGGCCGCGCCTTCCAGCAGCGCCGTTTGCGGACTCAAGAAATGCACGTGAGTGTCGGCAGTGACCCAGCCGCGTTCCCGCCAATCGAGTACCCTTTCCAGTTCGAAGACAAATTCGCCGCTGTCGTCGCGAACGTCAATGCTGGCGCGTATCGGCTTAATCTCGTAGCCGCGACTTATCTCGACGAAGACCTCGCCCAAAGGCGCTTCGAGCTCGCAGTAACCGTGGATATAGGCGTATTGATTGAGTTGATTGACAAACTCGCCGTAATTGTCTTCGAACCAGTTGCGGTTGACGCGGCGATGATTGCCGCGCGGCGGCAGATACTCGCCGGCGCTGCCGTGGAAATGAACACGGGCAGCCACCGGCTTGCCTGCGGCATCCACGACCTTGACCTTGATCAAGCGCCGCGCCTCCGCCACCTCAATGAGCGCGTCCTGTTGCAGCTTGTTCAGCTCATACATGATGAGATTGCCATTGTGCTCTTGCAGGTAGAGCTTCGCCTCTGGATGCGCGGCGTACTCTATGATGGCGACTCGCTGCGAGCGAGTTGGCTGGACATGGGTGGCGGCGCCGAACCAAGCCTCGCGGTCATATTCCAGCTTCGCGCGCGCCGAAATGACATAGCCGAGGTCGATAGCGACATTGTCCAATTCACCGAGCTGGTTGAATGCGATGCCTGCTGGCAGCGTCAGCGCCAGCTTGCGCCGAACCTGGGCGCGCAGCGGGTGCTCGCTGACCTGCGTCGCGCTGATGCCATAGATCAGAGCGCGTTCGTCTTTGGGAACGCAGCGGATCGCGCTGATGGCTTTTTCGGGACAGGGATTGGGCAGGGCGTAAAGCCAGATATGCTCGGCAGCAGCATCGCGCCCGCTGCCGTGGCGCGTCTCGCCCCGGCCGTAACCGGCGCCGGGCATCCGCCCCAGCGCAAGCGATTCCGAAACGGTTGGGACGATGGACTCTGGCCGATGCGGCGCCGCGGCAAAGGGACTTGCGCCCCAGCCGACGCGCGCTTGCTGAATGGCGAAACGCCTGCGGATGGCGCTGGACTCAGTGCTGCCGTCGGCATATTCCAGTTGATATTCCGCAACCAAGTCGCCCAACTCGTTGCCGGTGAGCGCGCTGGAAAACTGCGACGCGCCGGCGACATCAGCCAAGTCCGGACTGCGCTGCTGCGGCCGGTCTTCCACGATATGGGCGAAGACGACATAAGTCGCCCGAACATCGTCGACGGCAATGTGAACTACTTCAGAATCGAGCAGAATGACATTCGCTTGCCGCGCCGCGCCAAATTCAAAAGGGATGCCGCGACAAGTTTGCCGACCGAAGCCCTCAGCCAGTTGAAGGCGCAGCGGCTCGTCCAGCGCCGCCCGGTCTCGATTGAATGCGGCTGCCAAGGGAAGGGGCGTGAATTGATCCGAAGCGGGGATTTCCATGGCGACACACTCCTGCCGGCTCGTTTGCTGGAGTGTATCGCCAGTCCCTTTCTATCACAAGTTCAGGGCACAAGTTCAGAGCGCGAGTTCAAAGTCGGCGCCGCCGACGATGCGTCCGTTGACCTGAATCTCCAGACGATGCCTGCCGGCATAATAGCGCCGCGTCGATATCGGCCGGATGGCATGCGACTTGCTGATAGACAGCGAATCATTCGGCTTGAGCGTCGCTTTCTTGAGTTTGAAGACCTTGGGCGCTGTCTTGCCATTCGCCTTGACGAAGCGCATCACATAATCGATCATCAAAGGTTGTTTTGCCTCGCTCACGCTTCGCAGCCGAAAAGAGAAGCTCAGCTCGCCACCAAAAACCAGCCGCCGCGGCGACAGCTTCAGGTCATGCAGCTCTACCCGCGGCTTGTCATATCCTAGAATAGCCAGGGCCTGGGAATCGCCTTTTTTGATCAAGACGCGCAGGGCATGGTTGATCAGCCAGAGCCGCTCGACGCTGGCCTCAACCCGCCAGGCTTTCAGCGTATCCAAAACGACCTGCGGATGATCCTTGCTGATATCGTTGAGGTGGTTGGCGACCGAACGCCGGACATAGAGCGAAGGATCGTCCTTCAAGTGTTCCAGCAGCGCCAAGGCGGGCGTCGGATCGGCGATGAATTCCCTCAACTGCGGCGCCCATGGCAAGCGGGGGCGGCTGCCCTCGCTGACCAAGCGGCGCGCATGTTCATCGCTGTCCCGCGCCCAGGCGTGCAGTTTTGTCAGCGTTTGCTCAGGATAGCGGGTGATGAAGGGGCGTATGGCAAACTCGCATGACGTATGTCGCGTGATGATGTAGATCGCCTCCAGCGATTCATGCGGGTGTTCCGGACCGTAGCTCTCGACGAATGTCGGGATCGGCTGCAGGCGAAAAGCGGGGTCTGCAATCGGCTCGAAGCTGTGCCGATCGTCGTCCAATATCGCCACCAGGATAGCCAGGGCGGCCGGGTAATCCGCGGGCAAATAGTCCCGCAATTTCCCGGCGATTAACGCAAAGCGCCCTTTGAGTTCCAGTTTGGGCAATTCCGCGTCAACCGCCGCCACGAAGTCATCCAGCGCGAACTGCCGATGAACCGCCGCAATCCGGCCGGCGATCTGCCGGACCAGCGGCAAATCAATCGAGTTTTTGAGCAGTGGAAATCCCGACTTAGCCGCCATAAATATTCCTCATTCAAGCCTTGCCCGCTATGCCTGCGCTGGATCCGCGCTTTGCCAGAATGCCACGCGATTGCCGGTCGGATCCTTGAAAATGCCGAGAGAGCCGAAGCCCGGTATATCCTGCCGCGGCAAAACAATTTCGCCGCCCAGCTCGGCGGCGCGCGCGATATCCGCGTCCAGATCATCGCTGTGGAAATACAGGATGACATCGCCCGGCTGGATGTCTTCGTTAGTTGCGCTCAAAGCGACTTGCCCGTTGCCAGTGTCAAAGATGACATAAGTGAAATCTGGACCCATGGGGACTTCTTGGATTTTCCAGCCGCATAGCGCGCTGTAAAATTCCTTGGCGGCGCCGTCATCACTTGACGGAATCTCAATATGTACGATGGAACGCATGAGTTCTTCTCCTTTGGGAAGTAAATGAAATGCAGAAACTTTGTTCGTTGTCCATGAGTTTAGATTGTTTGTTCTAGCCTTGTCAAGCCTCATGTTCATACAGACTTGGAATTCATATTCCGCGCGACAGGCTTCTACGCAAATCTAACGCACCATTTTGGAGCTCCGCGCGTATACTATTATGGGCTGTGCCAAGACAGGCGCCAGCAGACGATTAACGGTCGACAAAGAACATGAGGTGATATTGATGCGCGTGATTGTGCATACCGGCAAGGGTGGGGTAGGCAAAACCAGTATCTCGGCGGCGACTGCCCTGCGCTGTGCGGAAATGGGCTTGAAAACGATAGTCGTCAGCACCGATACAGCGCACAGCCTCGGCGACGCGCTTGACCGGCAGGTCGGTCCTGAACCCGTCGAAATCGCGCCGAATCTCTGGGCGCAGGAACTTGACACGCGCTATTCGATGCAGAAGTATTGGGGCAAAATCCAGGAATACCTGGGCGCCTTTTTTAATCGCGAAGGCATCGCCAAAGTCAACGCCTCCGAGGTGACGATCATCCCCGGTTTGGAAGAAGGCGCGCAATTGCTCTGGATCAGCGAATACTTCCAGGCCGGCGAATACGATGTCTTGATTGTCGATGCCGCGCCGACTGCGGAAACGATCCGCCTGCTCAGCTTGCCCGATGTGACGCGCTGGTGGGTGGAACGGCTGATGCGTATCGCCCGCGGGCTCGACAGCGTCATTCGACCGGTGCAAAAACTGCTGGCGCGTGGCAAGAAAAATGAGTCCGGCATCGATATCGCCGAAAACGCCTGGGACCAAGTCCAATTGCTCTTCGATACGCTGGACGGCGTGCGCGACTTGCTGACCGATCCCGAGCATTCCAGTATCCGTCTTGTCGTCAACCCAGAGCGCATGGTCATCCGCGAGACGCAGCGCACTTACACCTATCTCAATCTCTATGACTACGCGACTGACGCCATCTTGGTCAACCGCGTCTTCCCGGACGAGATCAAAGATCCCTTTTTCGATGTCTGGAAGCAGCGGCAAGCCAGCAACATCGAGTTCGTTGGCGAAGCCTTTGGCAGCTTGCCCGTATTAAAAGCGCCGCTATTTGGCGAAGAGATGGGCGGCTTGGATTTGCTGCGGCGGCTGGCGGATGAGTTGTATGGCGACCGCAATCCGGCCGAGCGCATGTTCGACGGCGTCGTGCATAAGCTGGTCCAGCTCGACAGCGACTCCACGTGGATGCTGCGCGTGCCGGTTGGATTCGCCAGCAAGGAACAGCTTGAACTCTACCGCGCGCGGGACGAGCTCACGCTGAGCGTCGGTCCTTACCGGCGCAATATCGTGCTGCCCGACGAATTGCAGGATCTAGAAATCACCAGCGCCAAGTTCGAAGACCGCAGCCTCAATATCCGCTTTGAGGAGCAAGCGTCCTAAAACTGCCGCACGCGGCTGCTGCTGGCTTTTGACGGCAGAACCTGTTTTCATTCTTGCCGACAGCTTTAGATCCAGATGCACAAAAAACACCTTGCTCGCCGCGAGCAAGGCATGGCTTAGTCTGAAGCGGACCGAGCGATTCGCATGCGCCTGATCCGGCGCTGGATGCTCAGTCGTCCAGCTCGACTCTGATCTTGCCGCCTTTGCTGCCGGCAGCGTCGTCGTCTTCATCGTCGTCAGCCGACAAATTCGCCGCGGCCGCCCGCTCATGATCCGCCTCCTGGCGCCCCTCGGGGTCTTCCATTTCGCTGGCTTTTTTGATCTCGTCAATCGCCGCGTCAATCAGGACGCGGAAGCCGTTGGCGAATTCATTGCCGGCCGCCTGCGTGTGTTCGCGGAAACCGGGCGGCAACAAGGATTCCATCGCTTTGCCGAATTCTTCCAGACCGCGCCGTTGATGAAAAATGAATTGTTCGAGCGGTGTATTGGCTCCCTGGTCCTCTAGCGGGTCTTCCGGCCTGGGATTCATGTCTTCGCTCATCGCGTCGCTCCTCAACAGGGAATCCATCATTACAATACAATACGCAAGTCCCTGACGGGAGTTGCGCTATCCAAAGTCAATCAGTTAAAGGCAAGCTGAATAGACTTTAGCCCTCCGCTTGACGCAAAGATTCGATCAGCTGCAAATCCTTTTGGATATTGCGCGAGCGCCAGAAGAAACTGAGGATCAGGAGCGCTAAAATGGCAAAGCTCGCTGCCAGCGCCAAAGCGAGATAACCTGAATTATCCGGCGTGATAAAGAAGCCCAAAACCGTCCTGTTGTAGGCGTCAGCCAGCATCGGCAGCTTGCTAGTCGCGCCCTCGCCAATCGCGATATAACTGTCATTGCCAAATGCCATGCCCATGGCGAGGGAGCTGTCACCGGCCAGCCCCGTCCACTGCCCGCTTGGCAGCGAAAAGACGGTTTCCTCGGTCAAGTCGGCGGCGGGCGTCGCCAGCAGGTTCCATGCCAGGTCAAGCTCGGCGGCTGCATCTTTTCTTGCGTCGCCGTTTTGCGCGATCGTCAACATCAGCACCCGCATTTCAGGATCGCGCTCGACAAAGCTGATGACCACGCTTTGCGCTTCCGCGCGCCGCGCCATGACCGATGCGCTGGTCACATCATCGGGCTCGTAAAGCAATACGTGCCAGGTGCCATCGGCCAGATTCACTTTGTCTTGATAGATTGGGGACGCGGGCTCAATGCCAAAAGCGCGATTGAGGTCGGTCCCCGCCGCCGCGATCGGATCAGGCAGCTCAAGCAACGCGGCGCGAATGCTCGCCTGGGCTTCCGCGAAGTGAAATTGCGCGAAGGCATCGCCGCGCTGGTTCTGCCAACCTTCCAGCAGCGGCAGGTTGAAAGCCGCTGTCTGGAGATATGGCAGGGAGGCTTGATCGTCCTGGGCGAGGAGGAGACCGGCGGAAATCAGAATCGATATTAGCGAGATATACGCGCGCATCATATTTGCTCGCTCAGAATCTGCATCTTGAGCCGATTGACCGCTTCCAGCCGCCGCTCGATGCGGCTGCGGTGCCAGATCAACGTAATGGGCAACACTGTCAGCCACAGCAGCAGGCTGGGGATCAAGGCTATCACGACGCCGCTGGTGGCTTCAAAGCTGCCTTGCGCGTTCTGGGGGCTGGCGCCGACGATCACTGGATGGATCGTTTCCGGCACGACGCGGATGATGAACAAGGTGACCAGGACGCTTGTGAAGGCGAAGATCCCGTATACCGACATGAAACTCCGTTTGCGGGCTTCATCTTCAATGCCGGCGCGCAGCATCAAATAGGCTGCGTAAGTCAGGGCCATGATGGCGGCCGAGGTCAGGCGCGGATCCCAGGTCCACCAGGTATTCCAAATTGGCCGCGCCCAGATAGCGCCTGTCGCCAGATTGATCAGCGCGAATGCCAAGCCCACTTCCACACCCGCCAGCGCGATGCGGTCCCAGCGCTCGCTCTTGCGCCACAGGTACAGGAAGCCCCCAACTACTGTCAAGCCAAATGCGCTGAATGCGCCAAAGAAGGACGGCATGTGAATGTAAAAGATGCGCTGTATCTCCCCTTGTTGGATATCTGTGCCGGCGACAAATAGACCGAGAACCAAGGCGCAGCAGAATCCGACTAGGCTGAGCATTGTCAGCAGCTTTAGCAGCCCTGGCATAGGCGTCGCCGCGACAGCCTGGGGCAGCGGCTCTTGCTTCGTTTTCGCTGTCATTCCCGCTATCTCCCTTAGTCCTGGACCAGTCTCATTCTAGCATGTGAAGAAGGGCGCCGATAGCGTCTGGCTTGCGCAGGACGGAGCTCATTCTTCCAGCACGAATCCGCACAAGAGCCAGCATAGCGCCAGATAGATGACGGTGACAGCAGCCAGCAACTGCAACCAGACTAGCCATTCACGGGTGGGCGCGCCCTTGAGTATATTCGTGCTCGCGCGCAGCGCCGTCAACAGCAGCGGCAGCGCCACCGGCAGCATCGCCACCGGCAGCATCGCCTCGCGCGAGCGTGTATGCAGGGTTAACATCGACAGCAAGGCGCCAATGGTTGAGAAGGCGAAGACCCCCAGCACGGTCGTGAGCATCAGCCAGCCGTTAAGCAAGTTCTTGTTATAGATCACCGTCATCAGCGGCAAAAGCACGAGCGCGACTAGCAAAGTGAAAAGAAAACTGCTGAGCAGCTTGCCAAAGAATATCGCCGGGCGCGAAACCGGCGCCAGCAGCAGGGCGTCCAGATTTCCTTGGTCGCCCTCTTGCGCCAAGCTGCGATTGAAACCCAGCATACTGGCGAATATGAGCGTCACCCAGAGCACGCCGCTGATCGCTTCTTCCCGCGCCAGGCGATCCAGCTCCAGCGCAAAGCTGAAAACCAAGATGCACAGAAACGCGAAAATGGTCATCACGCTCAATAACTCGCGCGAGCGCATTTCCCCGCGCAAGTCCTTGTTGACGATAGCCAGCACGGCGGTCCGAAAGGGCGTCTTCATTGGACCGCCGCGCCGCCGCAAATTTCGGCATACAGTTGGCGCAAGCTCTCCGCGCTCATCGTCTCGATATTCCCGTCAAAGGCGATGCGTCCCCGCGACAAAATCAGCGCTCGACTGGCCAGGCTAGGCGCGCGCCCCAGTTGATGCGTCGTCATAATCAGCGTGCGTTCTTCCCGCTGCGCCGACAGGACCAAGTTCTCCAGCGTTGCCGCGGCTGCTTGGTCGAGGCCCGTGAATGGCTCGTCCAGAAGCAAGATCTCGGGCTGATGCAGCAAAGCGCGGGCGATGCTCAAGCGCTGCTGCATGCCGCGGGAAAAATCGCGAACCAGGCTGTCCATCCGATTGTCTAATCCGACCTGGTCCAATACAGCGGCGATTCGTTCGCGGCGCGCGCCCTTTGCCAAGCCATAAAGTTTGCCGAAGAAGTCGAGGTTCTCCCGCGCGCTCAGGTTGCCATAGAGTAGGGGCTGATGGCTGACCAGCCCAATCTGACGGCGTACTTCCTGCGCTTCTTCTGGCAACTGCCAGCCGCCGATACGCACGAGGCCCCCCGTCGGCTTGCTCAAACCGGCCAGCAGGCGCAGCAGCGTCGACTTGCCGCTGCCGTTCTGCCCCAGCAGCATGATCGTCTCTGCGCGCGCCACGCCGAAGCTGACTGCGCGCAGGACCGGCAGCAGTCCCAGTGTCTTGCTCAAGTCTTCAACCTGGATGATTGGAAGCTGCTCGTTCATCAGCCTTCTCGCTGCTGGCTCATCAGTTCAGCCAGCTTGGCTTTTAGCTCGCGGCGGCGCTGATGATAGAGGTCGTGATTGATCTGGCCCCGGTCATGCTCGTCGTCCAGTTGCGCGATTTGCCGCGCCAGGCGGTTAATCGCCCGCGCCGGCTCTGACGCTCGCCGCCGCCACCAGGCAAATCCAGCCAGCGGGGCAACTGCGGCGGCGCTGAGCGCCAATAACGCCGCCAGCAGGCTATCGCCGGTGAGCAACCTGGAATCGTCGCTGTCGGTCAACAGTCTGACGAATGGATTGCCCGCGATCTCAAAGCGCAGCCGCGGCTCGCGATCCTGTTCGAGTGTACCTTCATATACCCTGACTTTATCTGCTTCGTCGCTTGAAGGCGTTGCATGAAGATCGGCGCTTTTAATGCTCAGCGTATCTGGCAGCATGACGCTGATTTCGGCTGCCACGCGGTTGTTGAAGGCTTGGTCGAAATCGAGGTTATCGACATAAGGCAAAAGGTATTCGATTAGGATCTCGTGCTCGTCGCCCGGCGCGACAGGCAGCGTATCAATGAGCGAATCGGGCAGGTCCTCCAGATCCTCAATCAGCACATAGCGGCCGCCAGCGTCGTCGCTCATGATCTGCGCGCCTGTGGGAAACTGAACCAGCAGACTGGCTTCCCGGCCGTCGTCAAAGCCGCGGCCGCTGGTGAAGACGCGGTCCGAATCGTTGCGATAGCGGATAATCTGCGTGATATGCAAACCTGTGCCCTGCGGCTCTAGCTGCACCGGGTTCAAAAAAAGATCAATCGCGGCCACGCTGATGATGTCCGGGTCATGGCTCAGGTCATAGATTGTAATTGTCTGCTCGTATTCGCCTGCTGGCAGCAGGCGGCTGAATACGCGCCCGGCGTAAATCACGCCGACGACATAGGAGAGCTCGCTGCTTAGCGGAATATCCTCGAAGATAAAGCCGCCATCGGCGGCGATGGCGGTCTCGGCCAGGCTAAACCCGAGCTCTGGGCTGCCGAATTGCAGTTGCACGATGGTATCGGGCGGCAGGATTCCGCCCTGGCTGCCATGTTCAACAATGCCGCTGATTGCGCCGCTGGACAGCGCGCGATCGACAATCTCGGCTTCTTCGCCAGCGCCGGTCATTGTCTGCATGCGCGCATGAGCGACGACGGCGGCGCGCTCCTCCGCTTCAAGGGCGTCGGCGAAGCGTTCCCGGTTCAGCGCCGCGCCATAGTCCTCGTCGCTGTATAGGGGCGGGATGACGGCGGGCAATTCGCAATCCCCGCAGCCTTCCGTCCATAAGCGCGCTCCCAGCGCCAGCAATTCAGCATCGTAGGCGAGCGCGTAAGCATACATCGTTACATCCCAGCGCTCCCCTTCGCTCAAGGCATTTTGCCAAGGCGGCATCAGCTTTTCGATATTGCCTTCGCTGATAATCGTGAACCAGTCCAGCGGCGACTTGACTCTGGTCAAACCCGGGTCTGTCATGTCTATTGGCGCGCTGACGCTGCCCGCCAAGACCAACTCGCCCTGACCATCGCCGCCGAGGCCGTGGCAGTCGCTGCAGTTCTCGGCGAATATCCGCTGGCCCCGGGCGAGGTCCGGCTGCCAATTCTCAGAAATTGCCAGGCTGCCCTCTGATGGCGGCGGGGCGAAGGTCGCAATGATGTCCGGCTCGCCGCCCAAGCCGCGGCAGGCGCAGAGCGACAGTATCAAGATCAGGCAGAGGAGCTTCAGGCGCGGCATGTCTAGGTTGCCTCGCGAGGGGACCTGTCTTGAGCCCCCGGCTGCGCGCCCGCGCGATAAGCCGAAATGGCCGCTTCGATCGCCTCGTCGATCGCGCCAGCGTTGGCATCCCCGTCCCTTACCAGGCTTTGTCGCGCGTCCAAGCCATCGCGAACGCGCAACAGGCGAATGCCGCGATGCGCCCAGACCGCGCGCTCGTCGCGATAGTCGGCTTCGTCGATCTTGCCGGTGGCGTAGTCCTCGTCAAGATCGCGCATATTGGTCAATACGCGCTCGTAGTAAACCTGGACACGGTCGCGTTGTACTTGCAACTGCGCGTCCGCGCTCTCGGACGTCTTTGGCGGCCGCAATAGCGGATGCGCCACCACAGCCAGCGCGATCAAAAACAAAGCCAGTGCTATGATCAAGCCCAAGATGCTCATCTTCAACTCGCCAGCAGCTCGCGAATATCGCGACTCATGTCGTCATAGCGCAGCGCGCCCATTACAAAGCGCTGAACTTCCCCCGTTTGGTCGATGAGAAAACTTTCCGGCGGCGCTTCAACTCGATACAGCTCGGCGATGAACCGGCCCGTGTCCTCGCCATTTGGATAGCTAATGCCGAACTCATTGATGAAAGACAGCGCTTTTGTCCGCGAGCTCTCCAAAATGTTGATCCCGATGACCGTCAGACCCGCTTCATGGAAGTCGTTATGCAGCGCTTGCAGATCCGGCGCTTCGTCTCGGCAGGGCGGGCACCAACTCGCCCAAAAATTGAGCAAGATCACATCTCCGCGCAATTCCGACAAGCGCAGTTCGCCACCGTCAAACAATTTCAAATGAAAATCCGGCGCCGCGCCGCTGGTCGGGCGCCTGGCGTTTTGCCGCGCCAACTGCAGCCCTAATGTGAGCGCCAGCGCCAGGAAGCCCGCCAGCAATACGATTGCGCCCCAGCTGAGCCGACGCTCACGCGGGCGCGATGCCGCGGTATCGAGGAATTCTAATTGCTCAACTTCGTTCATAGAGTCAACTCGCCGCGCTATCGCCGCGCCGCCAGATCTTCTTCCAGCCGCTGCCGATAATGATCATCGGCGGTCCTCGCGCTCAAATCGGTCTCGTCGCCAATGCTCAAGCGGCGGTGGGCGCGGAAGCTCGTAAACGCGCGCGCGCCGAGCGCGAGCGCCAGAAAAAGCGCCAGGAGCGGCGTCAAGACAGTCAGCCCGCGCAAGAGCGGGTCCTGTGGAATACCGACCACCCGGTCGCCGAAGCGCTGTACAAAGCTGCTGATCACCGCAGCTTCGTCTTTGCCCGCCGCCAATTGCCGGCGGATTTCTTCTTTCCACTCGATGCAGGCTCGCGTTTGACACTCATCAAGCGGGATATTCTCGCAGACCGGGCAATACATCTTTTCCGCGACCGCGTTCACCGCGTTGTCCGAAATCACCCCGTCCTGCGCCTGCGCCATACTTGCCGCAAACAATAAGAAGCATATACATAAGCAAAATACGGATTGATCGCGAATACGCTCCTGCCAGGTCCCAGATAATATGACTTCCCGCGCAAAAAATATTTCGCTAAGTCTCAATGCAGCGGAAGGCGCATCCCTTCCATGATGCTTCGACTGACGTGGGGAGAGCATTTCCTCGGGCAAGAAATCGCTGCAAAGCCTATACGTTTTGTGGCGATTTTGGGCGATACACAGGGTCGCCCCTACAGTTTCAGACATAACTGATACCAGTAGGCTGGGCTGGACGATGGGAAAGTCATGTGTCTTCCGCCCCGCGCTTGCGGCCGCGCCGCGCCGGGATGACTTTCGGGTAGGCGGCGATCACTGTGCCGATTATCAGCAGGATGCCGCCCCACCAAACGAGATTCACCAGCGGATTGATATAAATGCGAAATGTCGCGCGCTCGCGATTCCCGCCGAGCAGCAAGACGTAGAAGTCGTTTTCCAGTGTGCTGTGCGCGCCGGCGATGGTCATCGGCATGTCGGGATAATCGTCCACGCGCGGCCGAATCCGCGCCACTTGCGCGCCGTTTCTCAGCACTGTCAGCTCGGCGATATTCATCATACGACCGTCGACCGCCTGCGCCCGAATATAGTCCTCGTAGCGCAGTCCGTAGCCCTCAATGACGATTGTCTCGCCGCGCGCCAGGGTATGCTGGACCTCGGTTTGGAAGACTGTGCTGCCGATGACGCCGATGCCGATCACCGTCACGCCCAGATGAACAATATAGCCGCCATAGCGGCGTTGGTTGCGGCGGAAGAGCGCCGTGACAGCCCGCAGCCAGTTCTCGTTCAAACCCCGTTGCCGCGCCCGCGCCCCGCGATAAATTTCAAAGAGCGCCACATAGCCTGCGAAAAGTACCACGCCGTATCCCAAAATGGACACCAACGCGCTTGTCCCTGCAATCATCAGCAGCATGACGCTGAGGATGGTCAGCGAGAACGGAATGCCGATCGCCTTGCCCAGACGCCGCGCCGACGTGGCGCCCCAAGCCGACAGCGGCGCGATGCCCATCAAGATGTACATGGCGATAAATAGCGGTACCACGAAGAACTCGAAGGTCGCCGCGCCAATCGTAACTTCCACCCCCATGAACAATTCGGAGATGATTGGCAATCCAAAGCTGCCCCAAAAAATCGCCACAAAGAGCGCGATGAATATGACATTATTGAGTACAAACATCGTTTCGCGGCTCAGGATATCGGCGAACTGGCGCTCCCCCCGCAGTTCGCCGCGCTGCCGGCGCCAGAGCAACAATATCAGCGCGATCAGCGTCATGAGCGCCCAGAAGCCCAGCATCGGGAAGCCAACCTCGCTGCGGGCGAAGCTATGCACGCTTTCGATCACGCCGCTGCGCGTCGCGAAGCTGCCAAACATGACCGCCGAAAATGTCGCGATCACCAGCGCCATGTTCCAAGTTTTGAGCATGCCGCGCTTTTCCTGGATCATGACACTGTGGATAAATGCCGTGCCGACCAGCCAAGGCAAAAAGGCCGCGTTTTCGACCGGGTCCCATCCCCAATAGCCGCCCCAGCCCAAGACGTCATACGCCCAGCGCCCGCCCAAAATCAGCCCGATGCCCAAGAAAATCCAGGCGATCAGCGTCCAGCGCCGCGTCGCCTTGATCCAGCCCGTGGACAAATCGCCGGAAGCCAGCGCCGCCAGCGCGAAGGCGAAGGGAATGGTGAAACCGACAAAGCCCAGGTAAAGCATGGGTGGATGTATGATCATGCCGAAATGGCGCAGCAATGGGTTCAAGCCGGTCGCGCTAGCCGCCAGATTCTCCGGCAGCGGCGCAATCGCGCCGGGTGGAATCAGCGCCGTTTCCACCACTTGTCGCGACTCTGGCAGATCCGGCAGGATCCACCAACGCTGGAATGGATTCTCCAGCAGCAGCGACAGCCCGAGGAAAAAAGCCAAAGTCGCCATCATGGTCGCAATCGCATAGGGCATCAAAGTCCCTTCGCTCCGCCAGTTGAGCGAAATCGCGCCGAATGTGAAGAGGCTGAGCAAGAGCGACCAAAAGAGCAGCGAGCCCCGCTGCGAGCCCCACAAAGCGGTGAAGCGGTAGATGGCTGGGGTCTGCGGATCTGTCACGGACCATACATAGCTCATTTGGTACTGCTCGGTCATCAGCGCCAAGACCAGCGTTGCCGTCGCCAGCAGCGTGGCTGGAAATGTCAAAAGAGCCGCGTTGCGTCCGCTGCGCAGGGTCGCTCCCCGCCCCGCGCGCGCGCCAAGCAAGCAGGCGGCCACGGCGTAGAGCGCCAGCAGCAGCGCCAGCGCCAAAGATGCAAGCCCGATTTCCGCCAGCATTAGTTGTGTTCCGGAATAGCGATCAAGCCTTCGGGGGAGGTTTCTTCAAAGCGGCTTGGGCATTTCAGCAGCAATTCGCTGGCGCGGAAAATGCCGTCGAGCCCCAGCGCGCCAGTGAGGATGGCCTGCGCCTCGTGCTGCAAGAGATCTGGTATCGCTTCGTCTTCGACCAAGATAGACAAACGGGAGGCTGTCGGGTTCGCCAGGGCGGCGCGCAGCGCGCTGGCCAGATCATCGAATTCGCCGGGGATATTGACAATTTCAAAGCGGATAATGGCGTTCTCGCTGTCATATTCGATGCTTTCGCCATCGACCGCGCCGGAGATGCGCACGGTTTGCCCTTGGTAGGCGCCGTCATCCAGCAGATCGTCCACGGTGATGAAATAGCGCGCGCCCTGCAAGGTGCCAGAGACCAGCAAATACAGTACCGACGCCAGGATCAAGCCGCCGCCTAGCAAAAATTTCAGGCGCTCGGTCTTTTTCGGTTTACTCAGATGCTTGGGCTTTGCCCAACTGATCTCAGCCATTTTCGCTTTTCAGCCCGGTCCTTATTCTTCGTCGTCGGTCTTTGATTGGCTCCAGCGAATGACAAACACGCCAACAATGCCGGCAATGCCCATGAAGAGCACCAGCATGGCCAAGCCGGCCGGGGAAGAGCCGCTTTCGCCGCCTTGGGCCAGCGCGGTTATGCGGCTGGTCAGCAGCAGCAGCGTCAGCAAGGCTGATCTATACACTGGCAATTTGCCCATGGTCAGGTCTCCAAATCGCTTTTGGTATTGTCTCAATTGTAGCGGGTCTTGCCGCGCAATTGAAGCGCAGCTCAGACACTTTGCAGCTTGGCGATGTCATAAGCGGTGAAGGCGACAAGCAGCGTTAGCGCCGCCAGCGCCACCGCAAGATAGGACCAGCGATGCTTATAACCGATCGTCCAGAAGCGCCGCAGGCTGAGAAAGATTGACGCTATCGCAATCAGATTGATTAGCAGCAGAATCGGCGCGGTAGCGTCCGCCGCGACGCCGAGGATGGGCAGGAGGAAAGGCAGCAGGGCATATTGCAATATGCAGCGGAAGCCCGAAAACAGCAGTGAAATCGTCAGCGCGTTTTCGGCGCGCCGTGTCTGCGCGCTTTCATGGGAAGCGTGGGAAGCGGCGGAGGCAACGGGAATAGGACCCCGCTGATCAATGAAGAGCAAGCGGCTCATGAAACCATCGGCGCGGCTGAAATTCGCCTTCGTCGCCATGCTAGAACCTATCCGCAAGCCTGCTGGCAATGGCGCCAGTTTATCATTGCGCCCATGAGAGGACCACGATTATTCATCGTCCAGCAACTGATCCTGGCTATCGAGAAAAGCCACCAGATCCGCCAAATGCTGCACGCTAAGTTGACTGCCGTAGAAATCCGGCATCAAGGGCGGATAATCCGGGATGGCGTAAGCCAGGGGCTGCACGATGCTTTCCACCAAATACTGGCGGTGACTATAACCTTGTAAAGCCGGTTGCCGCAAACGGATATTGTTAATGCGAGTCCAGGTCCCCGCGGTCAAAGGCGCGACAACATCGTTTTCATGGCAGCCCGCGCAGCCCAGCGCGACGCCGCCCAGAGCCGGCTCCATTCCGTTGTAGAGCAGTTGGCCCCGCAGCGGGTCGCCATTAGTCTCTTCCAGTTCCAGCAAGATCGCCTCAACATCGCTGCCGACAGATTGGGCTGCGATCAAATCCGCCAAAGAAACAAAGCTCAAAACCTGCTCCAGCATCAGATTGATCTCTGGCTCGGCAGGCAAGTATCCACAGCGCAGCGCCGCGGATTGGTACAAAGCGCCCAAGCGAAACAGATTGGCAATCGCCAAATCATAATCCCTTGCGAAGTCCGGCGTCAGAAAGCTGGCTAGCGTACCCTGTTGGGAAGCCAGCTCCTCGGGGGCGCAGCCCTCCGTTTGCGCGCCTTGGCCAAACGAAGGTATCAGCAGCGCGAGAGACAGTATCAGCGCAAGACCCACTCGCATTGCCTTCATCGGTTGCTCAGTATGCTCCGCATGCTCGGTATGTTCCCTATTCCAATCAAAAAGCCCCCGCTGCCGAGGGCTCTTGCCGGTCTGATCGATGCGCGCTATTCCTGCGTCTTCAAGAAGGCGATAACATCCGCCAACTGCTGATCGGTCATTTGCCGTGTGCCGAAATCGGCTGGCATGACACCCGAACTGTAGGTGTCGACAACATAAGCCGCGGGCAGCACGATGCTTTCGATCACGTAGCGCTCGGCACTGTAACCGGCGAACTGCGCTTCCGTCAGGCGTTCGTTGAGCACGCGCGTCCAGGTGCCGATGGTATCGGGCGCGGAAGCCCCGTCGCGATGGCAACTGGTGCAGCCAAACTTGGTATCGTAGAGGATGGCGCCATTGCCGGCGCTGCCTTCGATTTCCTGTTCCGCCCAGCGCGCCAATATCCTTTCAGGATCGTCGCCCGCTGGATCCGGTTGCGGAATACCAGGCACAGAACCGTCGGACAAGGGTTTGCCGTACTGCTCCACTGCCAGGAAATCTTCCGTCGTCCAATTGCCGCCCTTGTCCCAATTCAGGATGTAAGCCGCCAGATCTTCGATCTGATCTTGCCGCAATGAACCGCCGGCCAGCTGCGACCAGGCGACCATGCCGCCGTCGCTGTTGGGCCAAACATTCAGACTGCCGGGCCGGCCATGGATCAAGGTGGTTATGACATAGCCCCGCAAGTCGCCAGCCCAGCCAACTTGCGCCAGCCGCGCGCCATTGTTGTTGAAGAAAACCTCAATTTCATTGAAGTCGGTGCGGTCGCTGTCTTCAATGGTATCCCACAGGGGGAACAATCCCTTGTCCACGGCCGCGCTCAAACTGCCCAGGGTGGCTTCTCGTTCCGCGATGGCCGCGGCGATGACGTTTTCTTGTTCTTCAATCTGAGTTTGGATCTCTTCCATACTTGTCAGGATTTCTTCCTGGCGCTCGCCGCTGGGCGGGTTCTGGGCGTCGGTTAGCTCTGCCAGAAAGTCGTCGCTGTCGTCGCTCAAACGCACCAGCGCTCGGTTGGCATTGGTGATAACCGCGGTCTGCTCGCCTACTGGATCGTAGCCAAAGAAATGCGGATTATTCAGCCCTGGCGCCCGCCGCAGCGCGCCATAGCCCGCTTCGCCATGGCATTCGGCGCAGAGCGAGGCATACAACTCGGCGCCGCGTTCAACCGAGCGACCGGTATGTTGCCGCACAAAGGCTTGCATGCGCGCTTCTTCGTTGATCGCCACCCATCCGACCAAAATCATGATGGCGACGAACATGACTATGCCCGTCAGTATGCGACTCTCGACTGATTTAATGAACATGTATCGTTCCTAGGCCTCGGTTGCCAAATCGCTTGCCAAAAGTCATTACCGCTCACGCTGCCCTGATAGATAGCCGAGAGCGCCTAATCGAAGTAGGCTGACGCTTCGTGAATGAACAGGTGATCGCTGAAGATGCGCCGTTCCGGTACGGGATTGCCTTGCTCGTCCATTACCAGTTGACCATCTCTGGTCGCATAGACAAATAGCGGATCTCCCTCTTCATCCAACTGCACATCGCCGCCTTCGATGACGACGCTGTCCCAACTGACGACCCAATCCAGGCGCTTTAAGCCCCGCTGATTATCGGTGATCACCAGCGCGCCCCAAACGTTGGGCAATTCTGTGGGCGCTTCTTCCAGGTGATGGTTGAACTCTTCCATAACGCGCATCAACACAGGCGCTTCCATTTCTGGGATTGTGCGGAAGCGCACTGGCACTTGATTGGCGCTCAATTTCTGGAATTTCAATTCGTCAACCAACTGCTGGTACTGGCCGTTGCCTGCGGTTGCGCCGTTAATTTCGGTGATGATGTCGGCCGCGGACAGCCCTTCATGCCCATGGAATTGCGCCGTGGTATAGGCGCCCGCGATCATTTGATCAAAGGGAATCGTGCGGCCGATGCCCACCTTGCTATGCGCCGGCTCGAAGGTCAGCTCGTGCACGATTTCGGTTTCGGCTGAGGTCTTGACCGCGAATTTGGCTAAACCCATATAGCTCAGTATCGTCGTCGCCGAAACCAGCAGCATGGCAATAGTCAACATGAAACGGCGATGGGCGAAACGGCGGCTCGGGGTGACATCAAGGTAGGGCAGCAATGCCAAGCCGCCGAGCGCGACAGTCGGGAAAGCGACGCCCCAGATGAATTTGTCGCCCAGCTTGAGCGCCCCCTGGATCCAAAGGAAATACCAGGGCGCGGTCGTGCCCAAGGGCGTTACTTGCGGATCGGCATGGTTCTCTAGCGGAGCGTGATAGAACCAGATGCAAAGCACGGTAATGATAAAGGTGGTCGCGCCCAGCCACATCAGCTCGTTGGTTAATATGTCGGGTATGAAATACACGCGCTTGTCCAGGGGCACGCGCTTGGCTGTGTCTTCGCCGATATTCTCTTTCTGCGGCGGCAAGCTGTAACCGTGGATGATGACTTTGTAATAATGCACGCCGAAGAAAACGAAGAGCAGAGCAGGCAGCGCCAGCACGTGCAGCAGATAAAAGCGCAGCAAACCATTCGCGCCCAGTTCGGGCGCGCCGCGCAGCAGCAGATTGACCTGATCGCCAACCACCGGCGTCGCTTCCGCCATTGACGCGCCGATCGTCACCGCCCAGAGCGACAACTGATCCCAGGGCAATAGGTAACCGGAAAAGCTGAGGAAACCGGTGAGGACCAAAAGCAATAAGCCGCTGAACCAGGTGAATTGCCGCGGCTTCTTATAGCTGCCGGTAACCCAGGTGCGCATCATGTGCAGAGCCACCACAGCGACCATAAATTCCGCGCCCAGACGGTGCATATCGCGCATTAACTGCCCTAGCGGCACATTGCTGAGTATCGTCAACATGTCGCCATAGGCGATTTCCGGCGAGGGCGTATACCAAAGCATCAAGAGAATGCCGGTGATCGTCTCGAAGAAGACAAAATAGGACGAGAGCCAGCCCAAGCGGAAGCTGGGATACATGCCCGTCACATCGCGGTTGAAATAGGACGGACGCATGTGCAGCCAGAAACCATCGGCATGCGGCGTCAAACGCGGGTTGGGACGCCGGCTGGCGCCGTCGCCGCGCAATGCCTCGCGCAGGTCCTGCACGTTCATGCCGGCGGTCAGGCGCTCTACCGAGTCGTCTATGCCTTCGAAGACCGCCTTTTTGAAGCCTTTATCCTTGACATCATCGAGGAATGACGGGAAGGGGAGAATGGACATAGATGCTCCTCGCCTTAAAGCAGCTTAACCATTTGCTGGTTCAATGCAGTTCTCCGACAATGCGCGCGCCGGTATCGATCTGTATGCTCGTGATCTCGCGCGTGAGATCCAACGGAATCGCGCCGCCGTCGGCTGGCGTGACCAGGGTCGTGCCATCGGCATAGGTGACCGTGGCGATGAAGCGATCCAGATTGCGCGGGGCCGGACCCTCGATCCATTGCCCGTTGAGTTGGAACTTCGAGCCGTGGCATGGGCACTCAAAGCGGAAGTTGGTCGGCACCCATTTCGGCAGACAGCCCAGATGCGTACAGACCTGATACAAGGCGCGCAGACCGTCTGGCGTATGCGAAATATGAAAACGCCCCGACGACACCGTCACCGGCGGCGCGCCAAGCCCCGGCAATTCTTCCGGATCAAAGGCGAATGTGCCGCCGAATTCGCCCTCTTTGAAGCGCGGGAAAGCGAACCAAATCAACCCGGCCGAGGTCTCGCCCAGCAGCAGCGCCATGGACGCGATCCAGATATAGTTGAGGAATTCGCGTCTGCTCGGGGCTGTCACCTGGACGCCTGGCGCGGCGGCGGGTCTGGCGATCGCGGCGCTCATGGATGTCGGTTGTGCGGATTGTGCAGTAGCCATATTCTGTCGTCGTCCTTCCATTGCAACAGGACTACAAGCTTATTCTGCCAGTCTTTTGCGCCGATGCCAGCGCAAGATTTTACGATAGTTAAATATATCACAATCGAAGCGGGGTATACAAGTAAAAAGTTTTGGGGATTCGGAGAATCTGCTGTAGCGGAATTGGCCTCGGACAGGGTAGTCCCGATTAGGAACAAGTCTGCGAGCTAAGCCCGCAGTGCTAGCTCCTGGATGTACGGCGATGGCACAGCGCCTCTGCGCAGGAGCAAAGTGACTTGCTCTCTAGCGCGGGTGAACGCGACATACATAACGCGTCGCTCTGCCTCAAGCTGTTCCGACGTTTTGGCATTCTTATTTGGCCATATCCCGGTTTCCATATCTAGGAGAACGACCTTGTCAAACTCTTTACCTTTTGCGCGCAGCGCTGTCATGAGGTGCAGAGGGTTTTTGGACAGGTTGTCTCCGCTTTCATCTGCTTCAAATGGCGGCGTATAAACTAACGTATGGGGATTATATCGCTGAGTAGACATTTGTCTCTTGACAATCACCCCACTTGTCTATTATAATACTAAATAAGGTAGGCGAGAGGGATTTCAAATGGCACACCACGCACCAGGGCAACACTTCCGCAAGGGTATCACACTACCAGAACTATTCCAAATGTTCCCAGATGACGCTACCGCCGAAGAGTGGTTTGTTAAACAAAGATGGCCGAATGGGCTACGTTGCGCGTATTGCGAATGCGATAATGTATCCAAAGACGCGAAGCATCCAACTATGCCATTCTTCTGCAATGAATGCCGAAAATACTTTAGTGCCAAAACTCACTCGGTCATGCACCGATCCAAGCTAGGATACCAAAAATGGGCGATTGGGATTTACCTGGTCATTACAAGCCTGAAAGGTATTAGCTCAATGAAGCTACATAGGGATATAGGTGTAACGCAACGCACTGCTTGGCACATGCTACATCGAATCCGCGAGGCATGGAACTTGGACAATGCGCCATTCTTTGCCGAAGTCGAGGTAGATGAAACATACATCGGCGGCAAAGAGGGTAACAAACACGCGCACAAGAAGCTGAATGCTGGGCGCGGCACTGTAGGCAAGACTGCGGTTGTCGGCGTACTGGATCGGGACACGGGTGATGTCAAAGCCCAGGTTGTCGAGAACACGAAACAAGAAACCTTGCACGAAATTGTGGTAGAGAACACATTGCCCGATACAATCGTGTACACAGACGAAGCTCGCGCTTATGAAGGAATGCCGCGCAAGCACAAATCGGTTAAGCACAATGTTGGCGAATATGTCAATGGGCAGATACACACGAACGGGCTGGAGAGCTTCTGGTCAATGTTCAAGCGCGGATACATGGGGACATACCACCAGATGAGCCCGAAGCATCTGCATCGGTACGTTAATGAGTTCGCTGGTCGGCATAACAATCGCCCGTTGGATACGCGACATCAGATGGCAGCTATGGTTCGCGGAATGGACGGCAAAAGACTGCCGTATCAAGTCCTGATTGCGGAGTAGGGTATGGCAGCAAATCGAAATCTGCACAAAGCGAAGTCCAACAAAAAAGATGAGTTCTATACGCAATTGTCGGATATTGAAAACGAACTGCATCATTACCGAGACCACTTCCGCGACAAGATCGTCTACTGCAATTGCGATGACCCGCGAGTGAGCAACTTCTTCCACTACTTCGCCTACAACTTCCGCGTACTCGGCTTGAAGAAACTGATTACGACTTGCTACAAGAATCAGCAGATGGATATGTTCAGCCAAAACGACTCGGATAATGCTATCTATTTGGAATACGATGGGACACAGAATGAGATCGGCGTGCCGTCAGCCGAAGACATCGGCATCCACCACCTTGAGGGCAATGGTGACTTCCGCAGTGGGGAATGTATTGAGCTACTCAAGCAGGCCGACATTGTGGTTACAAATCCGCCTTTCTCGCTGTTTCGGGAGTATGTCGCGCAGTTGATTGAGTACGATAAGAAGTTTCTGGTTATCGGTCATCAGAACGCGATTACTTATAAGGAGATCTTCCCGCTGATTAAGGACAACAAACTGTGGCTTGGCATTACGCCGCGCGGAAAAGACATGCTGTTTGACGTGCCGGAAGATTACGCGGAAGAATTAGTGGCGACCAAGAAAGAAGGCAGCGCCTATAGGATCGTAGATGGCGTGGTTTATGGACGGCTGGGCAGCGCAAGCTGGTACACCAATCTGGACTACCGGCAAAGGCACGAAGAACTGATTTTATGGAAAAGATATTCGCCGAAAGAATATCCTAAGTATGACAATTATGATGCGATTGAAGTGTCAAAGGTCGCCGAGATTCCAATGGATTGGGACGGCGCGATGGGCGTTCCGATTACGTTCTTGAACAAGCACAATCCTGAGCAGTTTGAGATTTTAAGTTCCAATGACATCAGATTACATGATGGTGTGCCATTTAAGAAACACGGCTTGATAAAGGACAAGGATGGGACAATAAATGGCAAACCAAAGTATGTGCGGATCGTCATCCGCAACAAGGGGGTACGGCAATGAGCGAAGATAAGCCTAAGACAGACAAGCCGAAACAGATACGCCGCAAGAAGCGGCAAGCATACGAGGAAATCACACTGTGCATTGACGACACACCGGAGAATGTAGTGAGCGCAATGTTTAAGCTGAACCCTGCGGAGCCTGGGTTTGAATGGGGATATATGAAAGAGCGACAGCAAGATTAGACCGTCAATGTCTACTCAGCGATATAATCCCCTAACGTATCCTTGGCAGCTTCAATATCGTCAACAAATGAATCATAATCGTCTTCATATTGTCTGGCGAATTCAGCCAAATTGAAAAAAGGAGGATCAGCATAAAAAATGTCGTCTTCCGACTTGCCTAGATCTTGTTGAAAGCCTTCAAACCGCTCGCTTAGCGCGAACAAGGCATCGGAAACGGATTTCGAATCAATAAAAGCCTGAATCGCGGTAGCCATTGCTAGGCTGATTTCTCCTTCATTATTCTTGCCCTTCAACTCGCCACGATATTCAGCTAACGCTAGGATGCCATCTTGTATTGTGCGCGGGCGACTCTTTTGAAGTTGTTTTCTTAGTTCAAATTTGGTTTTCTTATTGAGAGGATATTTATTGACATTGTCGCAAAAGAATATGATGTCGTTCAAAACATTGGAAACGCTGCGCCGCCGCTCAGCATCTTCTTGGATTGTCAGTAGACGTATCAGGCGCTCAAACGCGGCACTCAAGAATATCAGTAGATCCTCGGCAGCGCAGAATGGAATCTCTTTCGAGGCAAAATATATTTGATATGGAATAATTTGCGCTCGCTTGCGGCTGAGAAGAGCAATCCGACTTGGGCTCGCGCCTTCGTCAAGTGAAGTCTTCACCAAGTTTGATACATATTCCAATGCATTGGTCAGCGATTCTAATTCAAGTACTTCTATTGTTGCCATCGACGAACTATGAGCTCTTATTCTCTTGGGAACACGGCGGCGATTGTTTCTAATGAGGAATTGTGACCGCATGACAATGTTATTAGGAGAGCGATAATTGACTCCCAACGTATGTGTTTCAAACTGCGCGTTGAAATAATCTTGCGGCTCCAAAATGTATTCTGGCGTGGCGCCGCGCCATTCAAATATAGCCTGGTCGTCGTCACCGGCAATGGTAATTGTCGTGCGGCTACGGATCATGATTGCCCTCACTAGAGCAAGATCAAGCGGATTAATGTCCTGAAATTCGTCAACAAATACATGGTCATAACTCACCGCCCCCGACAATAATCGACCCCGGTCGACATTCGTCTGTTCGTCCTGATAGGCGAAATATTTCTGGTCTTCTAGTGTAAATGTCGCCTCCTCAATTAGGCGGGCTGCTGCTTCCAGCCAAAAACAGTAAAATGAATCGTAAAATTCATCCTCTCGCGTTATTCTTGATTCGCTTGCGTGACTCACTTTTGATACTTCGTCGCTATCCGCCAAGTTTTTTTCTTTTCCAAGATATTTCAGGTCTTCATTCCAAACATCAAACTTAATCAGTTGATCAATCTGATCCTGAAGTCTCCACTCTAGTCCTTGTCTTTCAAGCACACGCCAATGTTCCACAAATTCTTCATGACTTGCGTGCCTCACATGGTCGAAGCCAAGAGACTTGATGGCGTCGATCATGTCCATGAGAGTACGTGGCGCATTGCTACGTTTCCATCGGTTACTGTTTTGAACCGCTCCCTTTACTGTTTCGTGCTTCCGCCACACAGGTTGCAATTGGTTTAGCATCGTAAAGTGGTAGTCGCGCTTGGATGTTATGAGCCTTGGATGATCCGCTGCATTCTTGATCCGCCTAAAGCCCCAAGAATTCAATGTCGTAACCTCGGTTTGGTCTCGAATTTCCGCAAACTCACTGTCCTCATTTAACCTGCTTGATAGCTCATCTCGTGCGGCACGTGTAAATGTGACAATTAGGAAACGAGGACGTCTATTCGGAGATTGTTCCGCCAAGAATTTGCATCTGTGAAGCAGACAAAGCGTCTTACCACATCCCGCAGGAGCTAATAACCTAATGTTGCTATCAATTGGCGCTTCTACGAAAGCTCGTTGAGATTCATCAAGTTGCACCATCAGGCACTCCCGGTAGCGTATTCACAGACCGTAATTATAACAAATGTCCTGCTCTTATTAAAGCGACTTCTCATCATCCCTTGCCACTTTTCTCAGCGAATAATCCTTCGCGCTCTTCGTGCCGAAAATCCCTCTGTGTCCCTCGCGCCCTCTGTGGCAAACTCACCTGGCTCGACCTGACCCTGCAAAGTCATTTGATGCAATCTGCGCTGGCGAATGGTATATTTGACCTCCCATCATGTACTCACAGATAGCCCGGACGGACTATGCGAACATCCAAACTGGTTCATATCGTCGCCTGCCATGCCGAAGGCGAAGTCGGCAATGTCATCGTCGGCGGCGTGCCACCCCCCCCGGGCGAAACCATCTGGCAGCAAGCGCGCTGGCTGGACGCGGACCAGAGCCTGCGCCGCTTCGTCTTGAACGAGCCGCGTGGCGGCGTCTTCAAACATGTCAGCTTGCTGGTGCCGCCCAAAGATCCAAGGGCGGCTTATGGCTTCATCGTCATGGAGCCCGAGCATACGCCGCCCATGTCCGGCTCCAACTCGATTTGCGTCGCGACCGTGCTGCTGGATACGGGCTTGATCGAGATGCGAGAACCGGAAACGACTTTTGCGCTGGAAGCGCCAGCGGGATTGCTGCCTGTCCGCGCTTATTGCGCCGATGGCAAGGCGCAGAGCATCGAAATCGAAAACGTGCCGTCCTTTGCCGACCGGCTGGGCGTCAAGCTCGAGCTTGAGGGACAGGGAACGCTGACTGTCGATACGGCTTATGGCGGTGACAGTTTTGTTCTGGTTAATGCCCGCGACCTGGGTTTTGAGATCGCGCCCGATGAGGCGCTGGACCTGGCGAAAATGGGGCGAAAGATCACCCTGGCCGCGAATGAGCAAATTGGCTTCCAGCATCCTCTGCAAGAAGCCTGGAATCACATTTCCTTCTGCCAATTTACGCTGCCGGTCGAGCGGCAAGGCAATGTTTTGTCCGGGCGCAACACCGTGGCTATCGATCCGGGCAAACTGGATCGCTCGCCTTGTGGAACGGGCTGTTCGGCGCGGATGGCTGTCTTATATGCGCGGGGAGAAATGGCGCCGGGCGATCGCTTCGCCGCGCGCTCGATAATTGGATCTCGCTTCGATTGTCAAATCAAAGCTCTAAGCGCTGTCGCCGGTCGCGCGGCGATTGTCCCAAGCATTCGTGGACGGGCATGGATTACCGGCGCGCAGCAACTGATGCTCGATCCAGACGATCCCTGGCCCGGCGGTTATCGCCTCAGCGATACCTGGCCCCGGATGTGACGCTATTTCAACCGCTTTAGCCAAACGGTCATCTGACCGTCGCCGCGATGTCCCCAGGCGTAATAGGGGATGGCGGTGAAATTGACGGGGTTCCCGCGCGAATCCGAGGCATTGCCCTGAATGGTTGTGACGCCATCGAGCAAATCTGGCTTATGCTCGGCGCGCAATGGACTGGAATCATCCAGCGCCAGATCGAGAACCGACGAATCATTATCCGCCGCTTCTAGCGCATAGACGATCGGTCCGCGTTCGAGCGCCACTCTGCCCTGCAACTCGTCTACTTGTGGGCGCGCGACAACGCGGCGAACGCGCATGGGCAGGTTTAAGCGGAGGCGCGTCTTGCCCTCCCAACGACGAGAAACGAGCGCATAACCCTTTTGCATCTTAATAGGAATTGCTTTGCCGTCAAGGGACAAGCCAGGCGCATCCACGGGCTCGTCGAGATAGCGATAGAGATCGCTGGGCAACGGCTTTCCATTCGATGCAGTCGGCGATACAGGCGGCGCGAAAGACGGAATGCGCAGCATGAGGGTGAATGTGCTTGGCTTGGAAACGGCGATATCGAACTGGATTGAGCCGTCCCAAGGGTAGTCCGTGCTCTGTGTGATGTTGACATCCGCCCCCTTCAATCTGATTGCCGCCTCGCTGCTTACATATAGATTGACATAAAGCGCCTCATCGCGCAGACCGTAGACATAGCCGGAAAGAGCGGGCAGCAGCCTCACGACATTCGTCGGGCAGCAGGATGTCTCGTACCATGGCTGGCGGCTCAGCGCGTTTTCGCGGTTGAAAGGATATTCGCCGTCGCAGGCCAAGGGATTCACATAGAAGAAGGAACGCCCGTCCAACCCGACGCCGGACAAGAATCCGTTGTACAAGGAACGTTCCAGAATATCTACATATTTCGCCTCGCCCGTCAGCAGGAAGAGGCGGTGATTCCAGAGGATGTTGGCTTGCGCGGCGCAGGTTTCATTGTAAGCGGTCAAATTCGGCAACTCATAGTTATCGCCGAAGGCTTCACCGTCGTGACGGGCGCCGATGCCGCCGGTCAGCGCCAGTTTCTTGCCGACAACGTTTTCCCAGAGGGCAGTCACTGCCGCTGTATAGGCGGCATCGCCGGTTAATGCCGCGATATCGGTCATGCCGGCATACATATATCCCGCGCGCACGGCATGACCGACCGCCTCTCTCTGTTCAATCACGGGCAAGTGATCCTGGCAGTAGGGACCGTAAAGCTCCCGTCCATTGGCGCGGCCCCGCTCATCAAGGAAGAATCTCGCCAGATTCAGGTATCGCTGTTTGCCGGTGACGCGGTAGAGGCGCATCAAGCCAATCTCGATCTCCTGGTGCCCGGGCACATCCCGACGTTTGCCCGCGCCAAAAACTGCGTCAATCAGGTCGGCGTTTTTGAGCGCGATATCGAGGAACTTGCGTTTGCCGGTGGCTTGGTAATAGGCAACCGCGGCTTCGTACATGTGTCCCACGTTGTATAATTCGTGATTGACCGCCAGGTTCGACCAGCGCTCGGCGCCGCAGCGCTCGTCAATGTTGACGGGGTCGATTGTGCGCGCGGTATAAAGATAACCATCATCTTCCTGGGCGGCGGCGAATGTCTCGATGAGCCCGTCCAGGAAAGCTGCCAGCGCGGGATTCGGCGCGATCTGCAGGGCGTATGCGGCGCCTTCCACCACTTTGAAAACATCGGAGTCGTCATAGAAGATGCCTTGGTGCGCGCCTTCTATCAGACCGCCGGCTTTGGCGAAATTCTCGATGCGCCCGGTCTCTTCGCATTTCTCGAAGTCATAAGGGATGGTCACGGTTATGGCGGTTTCGATGCGCGGCTGCCAGAACTTGTCCTGAATTGTCACGCTGGTAAATGGTAGGGGCGTGATGGGATAATCGCGGATCTGCTCGCTCATGCTTTGTCCTTGTCTGTCTGCGCCATGGGGAAAGCCGCGATTCTCAGCTGAGTCGAACCATAGGGAATCAGCGTGATGCGCTCGGTTGGCTCGTCAGTGGGATGCGGACCAAGGTCAATATCGGTGGCGGAATTGTCTTGCAGGGTCCAGCCCGGCAGGCGCTTTGCGTCTACTTCTAATGAGACCGGCGGCTGATCTGTGGCGAAGGGAATCCGCGCCGGCGCCGCTTCCGTCACCGATAAACCCGCAAGTACGGTTTTGTCATCGGGAATCAAGCCATAATTCCAGGCCGATTTGGGATAAATCTCCCAATCCGCATGTGGCAGTTCACCGGCGATCTGCTTCCAATCTTCCTCAATTGCCGAGCCAAATAGCAGCGGACCGCGATAGACAGACAGCAGGCCCTTGTGCCCGGAATTCAGGCGCAGGTCCATCGGCAGCTTCAGCAAGACGCTGTCGCCCGATTGCCAAGTCCTTCGCACGTCGTGGAATTCGCCCGCGCAATGCAGCGTAGATGTCTGGCCGCAAACGGTCAGCAGCGCTTCGTCGGCCCAATCCGGGATGCGCAGTCTCAGGTCAAATTCGCAGGGGGAGTCCAACTCGAAGGCAAAATGGATTTCGCCCTGGAAGGGATAATCGGTGCTTTCGGTTACTGTAATGGCGATGCCACCCGCGACCGTCGTCTGTACCTGGCAAGGCGCGTAGGCGACAGCCGCCAGCCCGCCCTCGGGCGTCGCCATAAAAAGGCTCTTGACGAATTTGGGCCAGGCTTGGTGCATATTGGCGGTGCAGCAGCCGTAATGCGGCTCCAAGCCGAAGATATTGGATTCGTCGCTGTTGTCGGTCCAGTTGCGCTTGGCGACCGTCGCCAAGACTTGATTGACCTGCTGATCGTATTGATGCGCCCACATGTCGGGCGTGAAAGTGGCGGGAAGGGCATTAAAGGCGACGCCTTCCAATTGATCGCCGAAGAAGGCATCGCCCAGGATGCGCATCAGCTCTTCCAGCGAGAACATGTACTCGCCGACGGCGCAAAGCTCGGTGCCGCTGACCGGCGCGGTGCCGTTGAGATGTTCGTCGCCGCTGAATACGCCGTTGGCTTGGCCGTGATGCCGCATCAGGTTTTCTATGCCGAGGCGCGGCGCCATGCGGTGCCAAGCTTTGCCGGTCTGCGCGTAAAAGACGCCGCCGGCTTTCAGCCCCATCGCGTTGTTTGGCGCGTGCGTCATCATCCCGTGGTTCCATTCTTTTAATGGCAGGATGTCTCTTAAGCTGTAGTTCGCTTGCAGCTCGGGCCAGTCGAGCGTCCTGTCAATCAGCATTTGCGCCAGATCCAGCAGGAACTCGTCGCCGGTGAAGTTGTAGAGCCAGTGAACCGCCAGCACATTGTCCATCGCGCGCGCCCAGCTCCACAAGTACAGCGGTCGCGCGGGCAAGGCGCGCAGTTGATAACGGAAGTAATTGCTCATCAGGCGCAGGACGCGGTCGTCTTCGCTGACCTCGTAGTGCGACATCAGCACCTTGAGCATGACCATGCGCGGCCACCAGTCGGGGTCGCGCGTCCCAAAATATCCACGTTCATCCTGGCTGCCCAGCGTCCACTCGATCCAGGGTTCGACCTTGTTCAGCAAGCGCTCGTCCTCAAGCAGATGGGCGAGGGGGAGCAAGCCGTCGAGATAATAGGGACCGCGCTCCCAGGCTTCGCCGTCGCCGCCCAGCCAGCCGCTATCAGGACCCAGATCGGGCCAGAACTCGTCGAGGTGGCCCGAGAGTCCCTGCGCCTGTACCCGCAACTGATTGAGCAGCCAGCCGCGCGCTTTGACGGCGCCCAGCGGCAGGGCTTGAAAGGCGGCCGGGTAGAGGGGATCGCGGTTCTTGGGCAAGCTATGCAATTTGTCCTCCTAAACTGTGAGCCTATTAGTTCTTGACCGCGCCGCCCATCAAGCCGTCCATGTAATAACGTTGCAGCACGAGGAAAATGCCCAGGCTGGGAATGATGGAGATGATGACGCCGGCTTGCAAAGCGCCCCAATCAACTTCGCCCCAGATACCGCTTCTGACCGTGGTGAGGAATACCGGCAAAGTGAAATTGTCTTGGTCGGACATAAAGATCAAGGCGGCCAGGAATTCGTTCCAGGAATTGATAAAGGCATAGATCGCCACAGTGACGATGCCCGGCAGCACAAGCCGCAGCATCAGGCGGTAGAGCACGCTCAAGGAACTGCAGCCATCCAGTAGAGCCGATTCTTCGATCTCGTGCGGCACCGCAAGGAAACTGTTTCGCATCAAAAAAATGCCGAAAGGCAGTTGAAAGGTGATGTATACGAGGGCGAGCCCAAAGAGCGTATTGTGCAGGTTGACTCGCACGAGCATGACAAAGAGCGGGATCAGAATCGACTGGAATGGTATCATCAAGGTTGAAAGGACTAAAATGAACAAGACATTTTTCGCCGGAAAATCGAAGCGCGCGAATCCGTAGCCGCCGAGCGTACTCAGTATGATGCTGCCTATGACCGTCATGATGGAGACGATGGAGCTGTTGTAGACATGCTGCGCGACGCCGATTTTACCGTAGGTTGTTAGCTCGACATAATTGTCTAATACGAGTTGGCTGGGCAGGTAGGTCGGGGGCACCGCCAGAGCCTCGGCCGGCATTTTTAGTGAATTTAATAATGACCACAATATGGGAAAGAGAAAAAGGAAAGCCAGGATAATCAGCACCAGATAATGCAGCTTGCGGATGCTTTGCTGGCGCCTCCGGCGCAATTCTTGCTGGGAACGCTCGCGTCGGTCCGCGTTCCCTGGATGTGCACTAGAGGCTGCCATCACTCCTTTTCCCTCAGTACATAAAATTGCGCGCCCGTCAAAGCGACCAGAATCCCCAGCAACACGATTGACATGGCTGCGCCATAACCCATCTTGAAATAGGTGAAAGAATTATTGAATATCCAGAAGACGATCGAAATGGTGCTGTTGCGAGGACCGCCGCGCGTCATGATATAGAACTGGTCGAAAGCCAGGACCGACCCGATGACGGATAAGATTAAAGCCAGCGCTATCGTGCGGCGCATCAGCGGCAGGGTTATGTAAAACAGCTTGCGGAAATAGCCGGCGCCATCGACCTCGGCCGATTCATAGAGTTCGTCGGGGATGCCCTGCAAACCCGCCAGCAAGAGAATCATGGTGAAGCCGACGGTCTTCCAGACCACGGAGAGAATGATGACGTTCATGGCGGTATTGGGCTTGCCCAAGAAGAGCTGCGCCTTGGGGACCAGGTGAAAATCCAGCAGGAGCTTGTTAAATATGCCCACGCGGTCATCCAATAGCCAGACCCAGAGCAAACTCGAGACGCCCAAGCCAATCACAACCGGCATGAAAAAGATCGTGCGGAAGATGCCGATGTAGCGAAGGCTATGGCGGACCAGCGAGGCAAGGACGAAACCCAGAATGAAGATCGGCGGCGTGATGAGCAGCGTATAGCGAAAAGTAAAATTGAGGCTTTTCAGATATTGCCGGTCGCTGCCCAATTCCGCGTAATTGCTGAAACCGATGAAACTCTGTTCGCCAAAAAGGGGCCAGTCGTGCAGCGACATGAAAAAGGTCATCGCCAGCGGCACGATGAAAAACACGGCTACGAAGGCGACGGTCGGCGTGACAAACAACAGCCCCGTCAATTTCCGGCGTTGTTTCCAGCTGAGGCTCCAAGACGTCGGTCGACTAAGAGTCACGAGATGTTTTCAGTCGGCATGGCAGCGAAAGGATAATCGGAAAGAGCGCCTGCCATACCAAGCCATGACAAGCGCTCTAGAGTTTCTGTCTAGCCACTCATGATCTGAGTGAAACGTTCTTGTCCCAATTCCAGCGCGCCGTCGATATCGCCATCCAGAATTGCAATTTGCAGCATTTCCAGCCAGGGACCATTGGCGTCGTTGAACAGGTCATTGTAAACCGTGGTATAAGGCGTATGCCCGACAGCCAGAGCGCTGGCGGCAGTGGCTTGGCGCTCGTCGCCCTCAAAGTAGGGGTTATCGACCAGCTCGAGACGAACGGGAATCTGCCCGTTGGCGGCGTAGATTTCAATTTGCGGCTCTTCGCTCATGGTCCACTCGATAAAGCGCCAGGCTTCTTCGGCGTGCTCGGAGCCGGCCGGAATCGCGATGACATCGCCGCCGCCGAAAGACGCGGCGCCGCCATCTTTACCCGGAATATGGAAGACGCCAAAGTTCAAGTCGGGATGGTCGTTCTGGTAGAGTGAAAGCGCGAAATTACCCGTTCCACTCATGCCGATATTCCCCGCCGCAAAGGCGGTGGCGAAGTTGCTGCCATTGTCGATGCTGGCGCCCTCTGGCACGAGTTCTTCTTCCCAAATCGTGTTATAGAACGCAAGCGCTTCGCGAACGATCGGGTCGCTGGTGATGGTCGCTTCGGCGTAGTCGTCACTGAGCACATCGCCGCCGCTCGCCCAGATAAAGGGCAAGAAGGTGAAGGCGTTGCAGCCGGCGCAGTTCATCGAGAACCAATAGCCGTAGGTGTCGTCGCCGAGCGCGGTGATAGCGCGCGCCGCCTCCAGCATTTCGTCCCAGGTTGAGGGTGGATTGTCCGGGTCAAGTCCCGCCTGCTCGAACAGGTCGATGTTGTAGACGATGAAGGACCCGTCGACGGCCGTTGGCACAGCGTAGTTGCGCCCTTTATACATGCCCAGCTCCATGTGCGCCGGCGTCAAGGTATCGACGTAGGGCAATTCCTTGACATAATCTGTGATATCGAGCAATTCACCGGCCGAAGCGAAAGCCGGGGTATAGATCAAGTCAATGCTGGCGATATCCGGCGGTTCGCCGGCGGCGATGGCGGCGCCCATTTTTGTCACGAACTCCGCGGATGGGATGACGGTGAGTTCGACCTGGCTGTCGTTATTGGCGTTCCAGGTATCAACCAGTTCTTGCGTTTGGAAGTTGATTGCGCGTACC
Organism: Aggregatilineales bacterium; assembly: GCA_963663445.2. GTDB lineage: Bacteria > Chloroflexota > Anaerolineae > Aggregatilineales > Phototrophicaceae > UBA6055. The sequence continues at coordinate 798,014 of CAXXTM010000002.1, forward strand.
CACATCGTCATGTTGATCTGATCGTCCTGCGCCGAGAGCGGCAGGCTGCCAAGCGCCAAGACAAGCGCGAGCGCCAGCGCGACAAGTTTACGAGGAGTCATCTTTCTTCATCCTTTACTGAAAATACATGAACAGGAATTGTCAGGCTGCTAGTCATTAACCTGTCTATATTGCCTCCTTTGCATCAATCCGGTTTGGCAGAGAATCATCTCCATATTGAAATACGAGAAAGCAAACGCTTAGGGCATAGTTTATAGCAAGCGCCGCCCGATTGCCAACACGCGTTTGCGTGGAAGCGTATCGAAGTCGGTTGAATCACTACATCCTGACAATCAGTAGCGTTTCGTGTCCTAAATTAAGGTGGTGTGAGTTTTGGCGAAATCAATCGTCCGCGGCCAATTGCCCCTGCGCGACCAATTCCACCCGGCCGCCTACTCTGATGTCGATACCCGCGGCCTGCTTATGCGCCTCCAGGTAAAGCAGTGAGGGGCGACCGATCTGGTAGCCTTGCTCGGCGCGCAGTTTGACCTGGTCGCCGCCTGTATATCCATATTGCGCGCTGTAGGCAGCGATGCAGCCGCCGGCGCTGCCCGTGGCCGGATCTTCCGGCGCGCCGTATACATCGTCCAGCACGCGCAGATGGAGGTCATTTTCGCTATTGAGCGCCTCGGCGCAGAAAATGGCTGGCGCAATGGCATCGTGGGGACCCAGCAAGGCGCGCAGACGGTCGAGATTCACTCGTGAACGCTTGACCGCGTCCAGGGAGGCCATCGGCACGAGCACAAAGGGCAGACCGGTTGAGACCTCCTGAATCGGAAAACGTCCGTCGATATCTTCGACCTCTACGTTTAGAATCCGCGCGATTTCCGCCGGCTCAAAACGCTCGCCGAAGCTCGGCTGATTCTGTCGCATCCAGATGAGGCCGTCGTCCCCAAAGGAAACCGGTATCTGCCCCGCAGCCAGGTTAATGTTCAGGCGCTCAAGATCTGTCCCGATTAGTTCCCGGCGAATGATATACGCAGTGCCGAGAACGGGATGTCCGGCAAAGGGGACTTCGACCTCTGGCATGAATATCCTGACGTTGTATCCACCGTTTTCGGGCGAATTTGATGTGACGAAGGTGATTTCTGAAAAATTGATTTCCTTCGCCAACTGCTGCATCAAGACCGTCGGCGGATCGCCCAGGTAGACCGCCAACTGGTTGCCGGTGTATTTCCTGCCGATGGTGAAGACATCGACGATGAAAAAGTCAATTCGTGACATATTGCCCTGCTCCGATTTTTAGAAGAGCGCATTCTTCCCGCCCGCCGGCGGCCGATCATAGCCTGTCAACAGGCGACCATAATGCTGTGGAAGACGTTGATGCAGCAGCGGGAAGAGCGCCAGGTATTGCTCCCGCAGGTCCGCTTTCAATATGGTATGGATCACTTGGTCGCCGTGGCGGCCCGCCTGCGCCAGTACATTCCCCAGCGGGTCGCAGATAAAGCTGCTGCCGTAAAAGGTCACGGCATTCTCGCGCCCTACGCGATTGCAAGCGGCGACAAAAACGCCGTTGGCGACGGCATGACCGCGCATGACAGTTTGCCAGGCGGCGGCGGAATCGAAGTCGCGCGCGCCTGGTTCCGAGCCGATGGCGGTCGGATAAGCGATCAGTTCAGCTCCTTCGAGCGCGTAAATCCGCGCCAATTCCGGAAACCATTGGTCGTAGCAAGTAGGCGCCGCCAGCTTGACGCTTTCCAGTTCGTGCACCGGGAATTTGTCCGCTCCGCCGAAATAATCCGTTTCGTGGTATCCCTCGCCGGAAGGTATATGCACCTTACGGGTAAAATGCGCCAGATTCCCATCGGGCTTGTGCACTGTAGCCGTATCCCAGAAGCGTCCAGAATCGTCTCGCTCAAATAGGCTGCCGATGATTGTGACGCGGCGCTCGCGCGCGAGCTCGCCGAAGAACTGTTCGGAGGGACCGCCCGGCAATGGTTCCGCCCAACGAAAGCCGGCGCTGTCGCGCAGGCCGGGGAAATAAGGCAGGATGGTGAACTCCGGCAAGCAAATCAAATCCGCGCCAGTCGCCGCGGCTTCCGCTACCAGCGTCCGATAGAGCGCTTTGGTCGAACTTTGCTCGCCGGTCCAGTGACCTTGGACGAGGGCGATGTGAATGTCTTTCATGCGTTCCTCATAACTTTCTGGCTCATTGACTGGCGATGATTTCGTTTGCGGCGCGCTGACCAGTGAAGTATGCGCCGTGTACCATCGCTGTCAGGTGATGCGGCGCGCTCGCTTCCCCAGCCCAATAGATTGGCGGACTGGGACTTGCCAGCTTTTCGCGAGCGGCATAATGCCCGGGCAAGCAGACGCTGTATCCGCCACGGGCGAATTCGTCCTGGAGCCAATTGACCCAGCGCGCCTTGACATATTGCAGATCCGGCTGGCTTGTCTCTCGGCGCAAGGTGTCCAGCCCCTTTTGCAGCGCCGCCTCTTCGCCCAGGTCCATCATGTCGCGGGCGTAATCGCCGGTGAGAAAGGCGGTCCAAACGACAGCGCCTTCTTCCCGCCCCAGCGAAGGCGACCACCACATTGGCGGGCTGTCCTTGGCATAAATGGCGCCAATCGAGCGATCAAGAATCGGCTCATCAAACTGGTAGACCAGCTTCATGACCGGACCCATCTGCAAACCGTCAAGCGCTTCCCGCTTCGATTTTGGCAGCGCGGGATCAAATTCAACCGCGCCCGCTTTTAATACGCCCAAGGGCAAGGTTAAGACCGCGACATCGCCCCTGAAGGTCTCGCCCTGAGTGGTGGAGACAGCGATTCCGCCGCTCCATTTGATTCGGCTCGCGACCTTGTTCAGGCGGATATCCAAGCCTGCGGCCAGATTCTCGTAATAGGAATCGTAGCCGCTCAGGATACGATAGTCGCCGTAGTCGTCCTCGCCGTCGCTGTCTTTGAAAAGATGCGCATGCGCTTTGGCGTTCAGATAGCGCATGCTGTCGCCTTCGGCGTTGGCGAAGGACCGCTGCACATAGCGCAATTGCTCCTGCGAAAATCCAATCCGTCGCAGATACATCGCCAGATCTTCATCGTCTTGCGGCTCCGGCGCGTCGCCGAGTTCCCAGGAGCGTGTCAGATCCAACTCCGGGGATAGCCGCCGCGCTTGCCCCATCGTCATCCAAGCGCCGTCTTCCATGCGAATCATCGAATCGTCCAGCTTGTTCCAATGCCAGGTAGGGAGACCTAACTTGCGCACCCAGTCCCAGGTGTTCACCTCCGCCGAGCGCCCGTGTATCAACTCGGCGCCAAATTCAACGGGGATATCGGCGAAGTCTCGGCTGGTCCAGGCGCGGCCGCCGATGCGATCGCGCCCTTCCAACAGGACTGCTTCAATGCCGGCGGCTTTCAGGTGATAGGCGGCGGACAACCCGGCGATTCCCGCGCCAATGACTATTGCTTTCACTCGCTTCAATCTCCAGCTTCGTAATCAGGGTTTTCCCAAACGATCAGTACGCCGGCATTCCCGGCCGCTGGCTCATCGCAATAATCCGTCACGACATGCTCGGCGCGGTAGCCGCGCTTCAGCTGCAGAGACACTGTGGGATCCTTGATTTCCCCGGCCATGACCTTTGCGCCATATTCGATCACATCCATTTTGTCGGCGTAATCTTTATAGCCCATCAGCATGCCCACAGCGTAGCATCCGCGCAAGTTCAGTTCCTTAACAAGTTGAAAGCGAATTTTGTAGAAGCTTGTTGCGATGCCAAGCCCTTGATAGCTTGAATGCACCGCCATCTCTACGCCATAAAGCCAGTCGCCATGCGGCTCGTGCGCGCCCAGCCGCATATCGCCGATAGCTTCTAGCCAGGGCAAGGCTGGCGCTGTCGGGGACCGCGACGTGCGCATGGTGACAGCCATGCCGGCGCAGTTCCCGGCATTCGGTCCAGCGGTGAGCTGCGCGGCGAATTGCCCCTGCGGGAAGCGCTCAATATGCGCCAATATATCGTCCTCGCCGAAACAGTCGTCACATTGGTCGTATAACCTAACGCGATAGGCATCCCACAAGGAAATGCAAACGCTGCTGACATGCCAGGGCTTGGTATTCATAATGGCGATGCGGGGCAAGGTCATGAGGACGTCTTCGCGCTTGAAGTCCTTGAGCCACCAAGAGTCGAAGCTCATGTGGATAGTTTTCGTCCCATCTTCGTTTATGGTCTCATAAGGCTCGTATGGGTCTCCTTCATGGTCCGCTGCCTTGGCCGCTTCTTCAATGAGATGCTTCTGCATCTCGGGGAAATTATCGTTTATGGCTCGCTTAAGGGCATCGTGATCAATATCTTTCTTTGACACAGCTATAAACCTTTTTTCCAGATCGCTCTGATGGTTGCCCAGCGGACAGGTGCTTTTGCCCATAAGATACGCTATCATGTCAAGCTAAACCAGTGTAAGTCGTCGGAGTGGAGACAGCAATTGAGCGTGTCCGGGCGATTTCGCAAATTACAAAAGAATGGACTGTTGCTGGCGGCGCCAACCACTTTGTGGCTCTTGCTTTTCTTTGTGCTGCCATTGGTTATCGTGCTGGTAGTCAGTTTTATGTCTCGCGGGCGCGGCGGCGTGGCAATCATGCCTTTGACCATCGAGCATTATCAGCGCACCCTGGGCATCTTCTCCATCATCCTCTGGCGTTCGATCGGCTTGGCTGCTTTAACCACGGTTGTTTGCCTGCTGATCGGTTATCCGCTTGCCTTTTTCATCAGCACGCGCCGCAACCGGCTCTTTCAGCAAGTTACGTTATTTCTCGTCATCTTGCCCTTTTGGACGAATTTCTTGATCCGAACCTACGCCTGGCGCATCTTGCTCGGCGATGAAGGCACGATCAACGGAATCTTGATTAGCCTGGGCTTAATCGAGGATCCGCTGAAGATGCTCAATACGCAGTTCGCCGTTGTGGTGGGGCTGGTTTACGGCTTCTTGCCCTTTATGGTGCTGCCGATATACGCCTCTGTCGAACGCTTCAATTTTCGCTATGTCGATGCCGCGCAGGACCTGGGCGCGAATGACTGGCGCGTTTTCGTTCGCGTTGTCTTGCCCCTGACCTTGCCAGGCCTGCTGGCTGGCTGCGCGCTGGTCTTCATTCCATCGGTTGGCGCTTTTGTCACGCCCGATTTGCTCGGCGGCACCAAAGGGCTGATGATCGGCAATCTGATCAATAATCAGTTCGGCGGCTCTGGCAACATGCCTTTGGGCTCGGCGCTGTCAATCGTCATGATGGCTGTCGTGATGCTGTCGCTGGTAGTCTACTTGCTATCGAATCGCCGAGATAGAAACGCATAGCCGTGTTGAGGGCAAATCAGCAACTGATCAACGAACATGCCATGCGCCGCAATCGCATCGCGCGGCGCATGGGCACAGTCGGGCTCTGGCTAAATCCCCTGTTCGCGTACTTTTTTCTATGGGCGCCGATACTGGTGCTCGTTTTGTTCTCCTTCAACCAGAGCCGATCCGTGGCTTCGTTCAGCGGCTTCACCTTAAAATGGTATGGCAATATCGTGAACAACGTGATGGGCGCGGAATCGGCTTTTTCCACCGAGCTCATGCTCAATGCCTTCCGCAACAGCCTTTTCGTCGGCAGCGTCGCCACCGCCATCGCCACCGTTCTGGGAACGATGATCGCCCTCAGCATGGCGCGCGGCACGTACCCAGGCAAGCGGCTTTTGGACGCCTTGCTCTTTTTCCCGGTCGTCATCCCAGAAATCACCCAAGCCATTTCCCTGGCTATCTTCTTCAAGGTCGCTTTCGACTGGTTCACGCTGCTCAGCGGCGAGCGCGTCTTCCCCGGCTTCCACACCATCATCGCCGCTCATGTGACATTCAACATATCCTACGTCGCGATTGTGGTGCGGGCGCGCCTGGCCGATATGAACCCGCAGTTGGAAGAAGCCGCCAGCGATCTGGGCGCCAACCCCTGGCGAACATTCTGGAGAGTAACCTTCCCGCTGATATTGCCGGGCGTCATTTCGGGCGCGCTGCTCGCCTTCACGCTTTCCCTTGACGATTTTGTCATCACCTTCTTTACCTCGGGCGTCGGCACGACGACCTTGCCCGTTTTTGTTTACGGCTTGCTCAAATTGACGGTCACGCCGGAAGTCAACGCGATATCGACAATCATGATGCTCTTGAGTACGCTCTTTATCGGCATATCGCTTACAATACAGGGGCGGGCTGTGGCCCGCGCCTGATGATTGTTCGCCGCGAGCTGCCCCAGCGGTGTTTCGCGGCAAGCCGGGGCGCGCCGCGCCCCGAAGTCAATGTTTATCGTTTAGAGGATTCGGAGGAAACTAATGAAGAAAACGGTACTTTTCTTAGCTGTACTGCTGCTCGCGCTGCCGCTGGTCTATGCCGACAGCCATGAATACGCAGCCTGGACCTGCCCGGAAGGCTTCGACGGGCAGACGCTTAGTATATTCAATTGGTCAACATATATCGCCGAAGATACCGTGCCCAACTTCGAAGACGCTTGCGGCGTCAGCGTGAATTACGACATCTACGAGAGCAATGAAGACATGCTCGCCCGCATCCGCCAGGGCAATCCGGGCTACGACCTGGTCGTGCCGAGCGGCGGCACCGTCCAGCGCATGGCGGAGGAAGGCTTGCTCATCCCGCTGGAGCTCGACATGATACCCAATGTCGCGAACGTCATCCCCAGCTTCCTCAGCCCAGCCTTTGACCCCGACAACAGCTACTCCCTGCCCTACCAATGGGGAACGCTGGGCATCGGCTATCGCACAGAGGCTTTCCCGGATGGCATTAGCTCTTGGGAGCAAGTCTGGGATTATGACGGCAGCGTCGCCTGGATTGACGACCGTCAATCCATGTTTGGCATCGCGCTGACCATCTTGGGTTACGATCCCAATTCCATCGACCCGGACGAGATCAACGAGGCGCGCGATTATCTCATCGAGAAGGGCGGCAACGTTGTCACCGTGGCCGGCGATGACGGCCAAGTCCTGCTGGAGCGCGGCGAAGTGGATATCGCGGTCGAATACAGTGGCGACATTTCGCAGATTTTGTGGGACTGCGAATGCGAGGACTACGCCTATGCCATCCCACAAGAAGCCGGCAATGTCTGGTTCGACAACATGGCTATCCCGGTCGACGCGCCCAATCCCGAACTGGCGATGGTCTTCATCGACTACATACTCGACGCCAAGGTCGGCGCTGACCTGACCAATTACATCGCTTACGCCTCGCCTAACCAGGCCTCAATCGACAGCGGCTTCATCGACGAAGAGATTTTGAACGACCCCAGCGTCTTCCCGCCGGAAGAACAATTGGAGAATCTCTTCACGATCATTGATGTCGGCGCCGAAGCGGAAGAACTCTATAACAACGCCTGGGACGAACTGCTGATCTTCCTGGGACAATAAGCGCAAGAACATAACAAGAACATAAAGAGCAGGAGAGCCGCTCAAAGGTTCTCCTGCCTGTTCCCGTCAACAGGAACAAGACATGTCGACAGCCGACGTAGAATTGACCGATATCGTCAAGGAGTTTGAATCCGGCGGATCGGTTGTGCGCGCGGTTGACCGTATGAGCGTGCAGATCGCCGATGGCGAGTTTTTCGCGCTGCTTGGTCCCAGCGGCTGCGGCAAAACCACGACCCTGCGCTTGATAGCCGGCTTCGAGCAGCCGACGGCTGGGCACATCTTGATCCGAGGCCGCGCGATGGAAGGCATCCCGGCTTACCATCGTCCGGTCAACACCGTTTTTCAGGATTACGCGCTCTTCCCTCATCTGACGGTCGAACAGAACATCATGTTCGGCTTGCAAATGGAGGGCTTGAACAAGAAGGCCGCGCGCAAGCGCGCCGAAGAAGCGCTGGAGCTGGTGCGCTTGCCCGGCGTTGGCAAGCGCAAGCCGCATCAGCTATCCGGCGGGCAGCAGCAGCGCGTGGCGCTGGCCCGCGCCTTGGTCAAGCAGCCGGCCGTCCTGCTGCTGGATGAACCGCTGGGCGCGCTTGACCTGAAGCTGCGCAAGAATATGCAGTACGAACTCAAGGCGCTGCAACGAGACGTCGGCATTACTTTCATCTATGTGACCCACGACCAAGAAGAAGCCATCACCATGGCCGACCGCATCGCTGTCATGAACGAGGGCAAAATGCTGCAAGTGGGCAAGCCCCAAGAGATCTACGAACGCCCTGGCACACACTTTGTGGCGGACTTCATTGGCGAGACGAACTTCATCCCAGCCACCTTGCTAGAGCGCGATTCCACAGGTCACGGCAGGGTTCGACTGCCCACCGGCGATGTCCTTAGCGCGGTGTTGTCCAATGACCTGCAAGCGACAAGCGGCGCGGTTACTTTGGCGCTGCGGCCCGAACGGATCGGCATATCCGGGCAAGCGGACCCGGGCGATATCCAGAATAGCGACATAACGGCGCTAGACGCCATTCTGCTTGACAGCCAGTACATCGGCACGGATACCCGTTACACCTTGCGCATCGCCGAGCATACCGATCTGGTCGCGCGCAGGCAGAACCTAGACGGGCAAGACAGGACTTCGCTGGAAATCGGACAGGCTGTGAAAATCACTTGGCGCCGCTCCAGCATCACCGTGCTCGACCAATAAGTTGTTTCGACATTTTGACCCTCGCGGTCAAGGAAATCCCGCATATAGCAGGGCATGCCGCTTAGTGTTAATATCGTGACAATGCAAGCTGGCATTCGGTAAGCCGCTGATGAACGATTTCGCTCCCGTCAAAATTCGTGATTGCGCCTGCGCAAGCTGCGTCTGCCAAAAGCCGGTAGACGCCAAGACCGGTTTCGAAGTATCCAAGGAGTTCAAGCGTTTCAATCAGAAATACGATATGTTCAACCGCGCGGTTTGGGACGATGACGTGCGCTCGGACCGCTCGCGGAAGTTCTTCGAATCGTATTTCACCGACTTGGCGGTATTCCGCAAAGTGGAGGGTTTCCAGCATCGCGACTACGCCCTGCGCAACGCGGCTTGGTATATCGCGGATTTCACCTCCGACTTGTTGGAGCTGTCGGAAGACCGCAAGGAGGGCTTCCTCGACAGCTATACTATGTTCCGCGAGGGCGCGACGCGTAAAATCGCGGGCAGCGCGGCGGAAAACACGGCCGAACTCAAACGGGCTGGCAAGTTCCTGGGCGCGGACGCCATCGGCATCTGCGATTATGACGAACGCTGGGTCTACACGCGCAATTACAGCCGCCAGAAACTGACCGACAAAGACATGGACTTGCCGGAGGATCTGTCAAGCGTGGTGGTGATCGTCAATGAAATGCACCACCAGACTATCCAGACCGTGCCGTCGGCTTTGAGCGGCGCCGCCACCGGACAAGGCTACAGCCGCGATATCATCGCTGTGCTGTCGATCACGCAATACATCCGCAATCTTGGCTACCGAGCCGTCGCCAGCCTCAACGACACGGCGCTGTCTATCCCGCTGGCGGTGCAAGCGGGGCTGGGGCAATACGGTCGGCATGGCTTGCTCATCACGCCGGAATTTGGTCCCAGGGTGCGCATAGCCAAGATATTCACGGACCTGCCCCTGCATGCCGACGAACCAATCGACTTCGGCGTTACCGAAACTTGCAATACCTGTCGGCGCTGCAGCAATGCCTGCCCGGTCAAGGCGATCCAGTTCGACGAACCGGCATTTCTGAACGACAAAATATCGCACATTAAGGGCGTCAAGAAGTGGACGATCAACGCCAAGAAATGCTTTCAATTTTGGGCGAATCAAGGAACGGATTGTTCGATTTGCATCCGTGTCTGCCCCTACAATAAAGATTTCAGGCTGCCATTTAATCGCATTTTGCGCTGGATGCTCAGCAATCGCTGGCGGCGTTTGGCGCTCTGGCTGGACAAGAAGCTCAAATACGGCCAGCGGCGGTCCCCCGGCTGGTGGTGGCGCCAACCGAGCGCATGAGGCAAGCTATTGACCCCGCAGTGATGGATGAGATGATTGCCCAAGCCGAAACGATTCTCCTGTATCAAATGCGCGACGCTTATTTCAGCGAGTATCAGTCCGCGCTTTTGCGTGCTTTTTATACGCTGGCGCAGAGCTATTGGGCGCAGGGCAATGCCGAGTCCGCGGCGGAAAATCTGGCTTTCATTTTGCTGCAAGGTGATTCGCCGCCCGATCTGCAGGCAGCGGCGGCTGAGCTGATGGCGGACATCGAAAGCCGGGTCTGCCCGCGCCTTGTCCTCGACGCGCGAAGTTTCGCGGCCGCAATGGACATGCAAGGCATGGTTGAATATCAGCTCGAGGACAACCTAAATTGACGCAAGGTCGACAACAGAAATAAGAGTCCTTTGCATTGAAACAGATCCTATCCTGGTTTGATCATCCCCTGCTGCGCTGGACTGCGGCAATTGCCTGGTCGGTCTGGATCACGATCTTGCTGATACAGCCGGAAGCCGATCCTATCATCAATTTGGGTTTGCCCACAGGAGCGCAGACTTTCTTGCGCGAACTATTTTTCACCTGCACCCATTTGCTGGCATTCGCGCTAACTTGCGCCCTATGGCAGTGGGCGTTGTCCGCTTGTATGCGCATCGGCGCAAGTATTGTCTGCGCCTGCGTTATCGCGCTTGGCTTGGGCGCAAGCACCGAGTACCTGCAAACCCTGACTCCGGATCGTCATCCCTCCTGGATCGACTTGATCGCCAATTGCTACGGCGCGCTGCTGGCGGCTTGGTTCATCTGGCGCCGCTCAGCGGAGAAACGGCAAGGCAAGGGCAAACAGAGTTAATCCGCTTGAATGCCGCGCTTGCCTTCACTGAAACTGCCCCCGATTGAGCGAAGCCCGAATCTATACATCTGCCAGCTCGCAGCTTATGCGGGCTGGAAATCTGGATTTTCCCAGACAATCAGCGTCGCCCAATTGTCCGAAGCGCTATCTTCAATGTAATCTTCCAGCAGTCCGCGCACGACGAAGCCTCGGCCTAACTGAAACGAGAGGGTGCCGTCTCGCAGTTCGCCGGCAACCACGCGATCCACATATTCCTGTACCGTCATCTGCTGTTTGAAGTCGGCATAATCGGGAATCAAGCCACCGGCCACGATGCCCTTGCGATTGAGCCTTCGCACGATCGCTTTGCGCGCCGCATATAAGCGGGAGCCAATGCCGCGCCGGCGAAAACCTGGATGCACGCTGATGTCGCCGCCGTAATACCAAGCGCCCTGGGGGTTATGATGGCTGTAACTGCCGCCAGCGATAATCTCCTGGAAACTGTGCTGGGCATGGTCGAAGTCGAAATCAATCAAGAATCCCGACCCCAAGCCCACCACGCGGTCGCCGGATAGCGCCACAAAATTGCCCTCGGGAAAGAGTCGGCAGTGCTTGCGAAAATGCGCCGCGGTCATCAACTCCTCAGCCGCGAGCGTCGGAAAGCAATCGCGTTGCAGTTGTTCCAGCGCTTTGGCGTATTCTGGCTTTATTGTGTCGATACTGATCGAGTCGCTTGTCATGTGGAATACCGTCGCTATGCGTCGAGCTAGTGTAGACTTGCGCCTGCGCAATCGTCAACGCTCTTCGCTTGTGTCGCAGGGGGATCGCCATTTTTTACCACAAAGGCGCGAAAGTAGTTCCAAGAAAGTAATGATAATATGAATGTACAACGTTTCTCCAGATTGTGGGCGACTCAGCGAGTCGCCCACAGGCAAGAAACTCGAATTTGGCGCAATTTCATTAATAGCGGACAAGCCTTGTAGGGGCGACCAATCTGGTCGCCCGACGTTGCTGCGTTTTGATTTCGGGCGACATACCATGTCGCCCCTACATCTAAATCTTTCGTCGAGTTTAGCATGACTAACTTGGAACTACTTGTGTCCTCAATGTTAAAATTTGCCGCGACTGCCCTGCCTCGCCAGCCGTCCAATGGTTTGAATGGACTGCAATGGACATAGGATTCCGGCATTTTTTCACCTAGGATATAGCAGGAATCGAATGAACAAAGCGAGGCATCGAAATGGCAACAAACGGATACAAGCAAAACGGCAGCGAGACCGGCAGCGACAAAGTCAAGCGCGGCTTGGCGCAGATGCTCAAGGGCGGCGTCATCATGGACGTCGTGACCCCGGATCAAGCCAGGATCGCCGAAGAGGCCGGCGCCTGCGCGGTAATGGCTTTGGAGCGCGTTCCGGCCGATATCCGCGCCCAAGGCGGCGTCGCGCGTATGAGCGACCCCGATATGATCGAGAGGATCATAGAAGCCGTCAGCATTCCTGTCATGGCGAAAGCCCGCATTGGGCACTTCGTCGAAGCGCAGATCCTGGAAGCGCTGGGCGTGGACTACATCGACGAGAGCGAAGTGCTAAGCCCGGCTGATGAAGAACACCACATCAACAAATGGCAATTCACCATTCCCTTCGTTTGCGGCTGCCGCAACCTGGGCGAAGCCTTGCGGCGCATAAACGAAGGCGCCGCCATGATGCGCACCAAAGGCGAGGCGGGCACCGGCGATGTCGTCGAAGCAGTGCGGCACGCGCGTTCGGTCAATGGCGAGATCCGCCGCCTAAGCTGTATGAACGAAGACGAATTGTACAGCTATGCCAAAGACATTCGCGCGCCTTTCCACCTGGTCAAAGAGACGGCCGAACTCGGACGGCTGCCGGTCGTCAATTTCGCGGCTGGCGGCGTGGCCACACCGGCTGACGCCGCGCTCATGATGCAGCTCGGCGTCGATGGCGTATTCGTCGGCAGCGGCATCTTCAAGAGCGGCAATCCAGAAAAACGCGCCAAGGCGATCGTCAATGCCGTCACCCATTACGAAGACGCCAAAATCCTCGCGAATGTCAGCCGCAACCTCGGCGAGGCGATGGTCGGCATCAATGTGACGCCCGAAGAAGTGATCCTGGGCAAACGCGGCTGGTGAGCGCCGCGCAGTGAGCGGTCATTGCCAGAATAGCATAGTTGCTACAATCTACATCGCCCCTGCCCGGAGCGCTTGGCAGGGGCGCTTCCTTATTGCATGGCGTTCTTGCCGCAGCTTAAGCCCGATGACATGCCTCAAGCGCGCCATTGCGGATTTGCAAAAGTGACAATCACAATTTTGCGCGGGTCTATCCAGTTTTTTGACAATCACAATCCAGCGCGATATATTCCCCTCAACAATTTGTGGAGAGTCCAGTTCTTCAAGCGAGTATCTTCGCCTATGGCTACGCTGGACGCTCCCGGATTTTCATTGTTTTACAGAATGCTTCTTAAGGAGCCAGAAAATGCTGCAAAAGAAACGCTTGCTTTTAGCCGCTATGGCACTGGTCATGATTCTGCTTGTCCCAGTGAGTTCGGCGGATGTCGAATGGACCGGCGCCTTTGTCTTGGGCAGTTGCTGCGAGCCCAACTCTCTAGATCCCGCCGCCATGGGCATCTCGCAAACCGAGGGTTATGTCATCAACGCCATGTACGAAGGGCTAACCCAATATTCGCGCGACGGCGAGATCGCGCCGCGCCTGGCGACAAGTTGGCAGATATCCGACGACGCCTTGACCTATACGCTTTCGCTGCGGGAAGGCGTGCAATTCCACGATGGCTCGACCCTGGATGCCGAAGCTGTCAAACTGTCGCTCGATCGGCACAAGGCGCTGGGCATGGGCAATTTGGGCTTCATCCTCGCGCCCGTCGATTCTGTCGCTGTCGTCGATGATATGACCGTCGCCATTCAATTAAGCTCGGCCGATTTCCAATTCTGGGCTGGTTTGCCGCATATCAAGATCCTCAGCGCCCAAGCGCTGGCGGAGCATGATGTGGACGGCGATATGGCTGGCGAATTCTTCCGCGAAAACGCGGTTGGCACCGGTCCCTACCAGTTGGTCCGTTGGGATCCCGGCCGCCAGACCGAAATGGAAGCCTTCCCGGATTACTGGGGCGGCTGGGACGGACCCCATGTTGAGCGCTTCATCGCCCGCTATGGCTTGGATTACACCACGCGCCTGCTGCTGATGGAAGATGGCGAAGTGCATTTGATCGATTGGGCGGGTTTGTCCGATGTGCGCCGCGCCGCCACCAGCCCCGCCATCCACCTGAATTTTGGCAATCCGCTGCAAGCCTTCTACCACTTCATGAAGCAAGACGGTCCTCTGGCCGACAAGCAAGTGCGTCAAGCGCTCTTGCATGCCTATCCCTACGCAGCCATGATCGAGGTCATGGGCGGCTTTGCCGTGCCTTTGACATCACCGGCCCTGGCGGGAACAACCGGACATTGCGATGTCTTTGAACCAGTGCAGGACCTGGACAAAGCGCGCGAGCTGCTGGCGGAAGCCGGTTACGCCGATGGCTTCAGCCTGCGGCAGGCATATCGCCACGCCAACGAACCGCGCCGCTTCGCGGCTGTGCTCTTCCAGGAAGCTCTGGCGGAATTGAACATAGAAGTCGTCTTGGACGACATCCCCTGGGGCACCTTCATTGACGCCCAGCGCAACTTCGATACCGCCTACGATATGAGCAGCCACTGGCTCAATATCCCGATTCCCTACGCCGGGGAGATGCTCTTCCGGCTCAATCACTCGTCATTGATCGACACGGGCACGGGCAACTGGGCTTGGTACAACAATCCGGATTTTGACGCCCTGCTGGAAGAAGCGCCGACGTTGGCGCCCGGCGACCCGCGCATCGACGAGCTGCTCTGCGAGGCGCAGCAAATCCTCATAGACGACGCGGTTGTGATCCCGGTCATGCTGTCGCAATATATCGACTTGACGCATGCCTCGGTGCGCGGCTACCAATACGATCCCTACGGCTTCCCGGGCGATTTGCATCCTTATGAGATCTGGCTGGAAGGCTAGCTATCCGGGCGCAAGGGCAGCTACGGGCGGAAGGCGGCTCGCTGATTGAGCCGCTTTCCGCCCTATTACGATTCCTATGGGCAGGTTAATTCTTGAACGCCTACTTACGCTGATTCTCAAGCTCTTTGGCATGGCGGTCATCCTCTTCGTCATTACGCAAGTCTTGCCGGCCGATCCCGCCGCCGTCGCCGCTGGCACCAACGCGCGCCCGGAACAAATCGAAAGGCTTCGGGTGGAATTGGGGCTGGATAGACCCTTTCACGAGCAATTCATCACCTACATTTCCGGCTTGGCTCGCGGCGACCTGGGCAAGTCGCTCTTGACCAGACGAGCTGTCAGCGACGATTTGCGTCTGCGCTTCCCGGCTACGGCCGAGTTGGCGATTTTCTCGGGCTTTGTCATCGTAATTTTGGGCATCTCTCTGGGCATCTTGGCGGCAGTGAAGGCGGGCGGCACGCTGGATATGCTTATCCGAATGCTGGTTGTGCTGGGCATGGGCATACCGCCATTTGTCCTGGCGCTTTTTCTGCAACTCATCTTCGCCAAGTCGCTAGACTGGTTCCCGCTGGAAGGCCGCCTGCCGACCTTGATAGCGCCGCCGCCTCACCTGACGGGCCTTTATACCCTCGATAGCTTGCTGGCTGGGCAATGGGACGTCTTCTGGTCGAGCGCGCGGCATTTGGTTTTGCCGGTCGCGGCGCTATCCCTGGGGCGGCTTGCGGTGGGCGCGCGCTTCACACGCAGCGGCATGCTCGAGACGCTCTCGCAACCCTATGTGCGCACGGCGCGCGCCAAGGGCTTAAAAGAAAATCGCGTCATTCTGCGTCATGCTTTTCGCAATGCGCTGATTCCCGTCGTTACCATGTTGGGCATCCAAATCGGCTTTCTCTTGAGCGGCGCCGTTCTGGTAGAAGTTGTCTTCACTTGGCCCGGGTTGGGACGCTATGCCGTGGAATCGGTCGTCTCTTTTGACTTTTACGCGGTCATCGGCGCGGCATTGGTCATCGCGGTGATATTTGTGGTCGCCAATACTATTGTGGACCTGCTTTATGTTCAGTTGGATCCGCGCATTCAACATCATTCCTAAAATCGCGCGATTAAGGACGCTGCATGGGATACGAGCTCGGCTTTGACATCGGCGGCACATTTACCGATTTCGCTTTGCTCGACACAGACACGGGAAAGCTCGAAATATTCAAGGTGTTAACGACGCCGGATCATCCCGAAGCCGCCGCATTAAGCGGTTTGGAAGACCTGCTGAAAACAGTTGGCATCAGTCACGAGCAGTTGCTCAACGTATTTCATGCCACCACCTTGGTGGCGAATTCCCTCATCCAGCGGCGCGGGGCTTGTGTCGGTTTATTGACGACAGCCGGCTTCCGCGACATCCTGGAGATGCGAACGGAACAGCGCTACGCCATTTATGATTTGTTCCTGCAATATCCGCCGCCGCTTTGCCCGCGCTATTTGCGGCGCGGCATCGGCGAGCGCGTCGACCGCGATGGCGAGATATTGCAGCCCGTCTGCGAAGAAGATGTGCGACTTGCAGTAGCCGATTTCAAGGCGCAAGGCGTCGACGCCATCGCCGTGTCCTGCCTGCATTCCTACCGCAATCCCAGCAACGAAAGGCGCATCGCGGAGCTGGCGCGTGAATGCTGGCCCGATGTCCCGCTGACGCTTTCCAGCGATATCGCGCCGGAGATTCGCGAATATGAACGAACATCGACCACCGTGGCCAACGCCTATGTTTTGCCGCTGATGGCTCAATATCTAGGGACCATGCGCGAGGAACTGGCATCGTCAAGATTCAAAGGCAACTTTTATTTGATGCTCTCGTCGGGCAGCACAGCGCTGGCGGCTGCGGCGGCCGAACAGCCCATTCGTCTGGTCGAATCGGGACCGGCCGCGGGCGCCCTGGCCGCAGCCTATTTCGGCGAATTGGCGGGCCACTCCGATCTCCTCTCATTTGACATGGGCGGCACAACCGCCAAAGTCGCGCTGGTTCACGGCGGCAAACCAGCCATCGCCTCCAGCTTGGAAGTGGCGCGGGTCAACCGCTTTTCCAAGGGCAGCGGCTACCCGCTGCAATTCCCCACGGTCGATATCCTGGAAAGCGGCGCTGGCGGCGGCAGTATCGCCTGGGTCGATGATTTGGGCTTGCTAAAAGTGGGACCGCAAAGCGCGGGCTCGAGCCCGGGACCGGCTGCCTATGGCTTCGGTGGCAGCCTGCCGACTGTAACCGATGCGGATCTCGTCTTGGGCTATCTCAACCCGGATTACTTTCTCGGCGGCGAAATGACGCTCGATGTGGCCGCGGCACGGCGCGCGCTGGCGGCAATCGCCGCGACCTTTGGCTGGAGCCTGGTCGAAGCCGCCGCCGCTATCCACCGGCTGGTCAACGAGAATATGGCGGCCTCGGCGCGCATCCACATTCTGGAAAAAGGGCGCGACCCGCGCAACTATGCCATGCTCTGTTTCGGCGGCGCGGGTCCCGTCCATGCCGCGAGCGTCGCAAGGATTCTGGGCGCGCCCGAAGTCGTCGTTGCGCCCGGGGCCGGCGTCGCCTCCGCAATCGGTTTGTTGATCGCGCCCGTCGCCTTTGACTTCGCCCATTCCTACCCGACCACCCTGGCGCGCGCGGATTGGACGGTGGTCCGGGCGCTCTTCCAAGATATGGAAGCGCAGGGACTACAGATGCTTTACGATGCCGGCATTGGCGACCAAGATGTGACCATCGAACGGGGGGTCGACGGCCGCTTCCAAGGTCAACTTCACGAGATCCAGGTTCCCTTGCCCCATGACCTGAGCGAAATGGATGTCGCGGCTTTTATTGACCGCTTTAACGCGACCTATAAAGGACTTTATCATTACCTGCCGGACCACAGTCCCATCGAACTTTTGACCTGGCGCAGCCGGGTATCCGGCGCGCGCGCGGCTATCAAAGAACAGACGCTTGCCGAAGCTCACACGGACCCCGCCCCCGCCTTCAAACGCAGCCGGCCAGCCTATTTTGCCGAAGCGGGCGGTTTCGTCGACACGCCGACTTATGACCGTTATCGGCTGTGCGCGGGCATGACCATCGCCGGTCCCGCCATCATTGAAGAGCGCGAATCGACGATTGTCCTGCGCCCGGGCATGAACGCGGTCGTGGACGCATACGCCAATGTGCGCTTGCGTCTGCGCGGGGCGGAATGAGGAAGGAGCCGGCATGAGAATCTTGTGGATAGACCCCATCGTAGAAGACAGTCTCTACACCGCCGCCTTGCAGGCGGCTTTCGCCGCTTCGGGGCGGCCCGACACAGAAATAGACATCTTGTCCCTGCCCACGGGTCCGCGTCCGCGTCACCTGCGTTACCATGCGTACGAAGCGCTGGTCATGGCGGACATCGTGACGGCGGTCTATCGTTTTGCCGACCGCTATGATGGCTTTGTCATCGGCTGCTTTTATGATCTGGCGCTGCGGGAGGCGCGGGAAGTCTCTGGCAGAGCCATTGTGACCGCGCCCTGCCAATCGTCTTTGGCGATTGCGTCGCACCTGGGAAACAGTTTTTCCGTTTTGGTGGGGGCCCGCAAGGCGATGGCAAAGATGAGCGAGAATATCCACAGCTACGGTTATGGTCCTCGCTTGCGCTCGCTGCGTCCGCTGAACATGCAGGTGCTCGACTTTCAAGCGCAAGCCGATCGCGCCTTGGAAGCCATGCTGCGCGAGGGTCGGCGCGCTGTCGCAGACGATGGCGCCGAAGTCATCATCCTGGGTTGCAGCGCCGAAGTCGGTTTTCACCAAACCTTGCAAGAAGAATTGGGCGTGCCGGTCATTGATTCGGCGCTGGCGCCTTTCAAATATGCGGAATTCCTGGCGGAAGCGGCGCAGCGCTGCGGCTGGCGCCCCAGCCGAAAATGGGGCAGCGAAGCGCCGCCGCAACAGGAAATCGAGGACTGGGGCTTGTTTCAGGCAGGCGAACTGGAACCAAGGACTTTGGTCAAGAAAGCGACGCAGTCAACATGACCGCAATCGACCCACTGACACTGGAAATCCTCTGGCAGCGCTTGATCGCCGTTGCCGATCAAATGTCGACGACGCTGGCGCGGACGGCTTTCTCTACAACGATTACCGCCTCAAATGACTATGGCTGCGTCTTGATCGACGCCGATGCCCAGTGCATCGCGCATGCGCATCGCAGCTTGCCTATTTTTAATCGCACCATGCCCTACACTTGCAGCATCGTGCTGGAACAGTTCGGGCGGGAGAACATCGCGCCGGGCGATGTCTTCATTTCAAACGACCCTTGGCAGAACGCGGGCCATCATCCCGATATCACTGTCATCACACCTTTTTTCAAGAACGACAAGCTCGTGGGTTTCGCCGCCAGCATCGCGCACCACGCCGATGTCGGCGGCTCCATCGACAGCAATCGCGTCACCGACAGCTATGAAGAAGGCTTGTTAATCCCGCTGACGCGGCTCTATCAAGGCGGAATAGTAAACCAGACAGCGCTTGATTTCGTCGCCGCCAATGTGCGCTTGCCGACCGCCGTCATCGGCGACATCCACGCGCAAGCCGCCGCCAACCAGACCGGCGCCGAACGCTGCCTGGCGCTGTTGGATGAGTATGAGCTGCCTGATCTGCGAGCGATTTCCCGCGAGATCCAACAGCGCTCCGAAGCTGCTATGAGGAAGGCAATCGCTTCATTGCCTGACGGACTTTACCGATCGGAAGTGATCGTCGACGAGCTGGACCAGCCCTTGCGATTGGTTTGCGCGCTTGAAGTGCGCGGCGAGGAAATCTATATCGACTTCAGCGGCACATCGCCACAGCAGCCGCGCGGCGGCATCAACGTGACCTTCACTTTCACACATGGACAAATTTCCTACGCCTTGAAGGCGACCCTATTGCCGGATGTACCGGGCAATGACGGCTGCTATCGGCCCATCCATGCCAGCGCGCCGCCCGGCTGCGTCCTCAACGCGCAAAAGCCCGCCTCTTGCAACCAACGTCATCGCGTCGGCGCGCATATATTTGGCGCCGTTCTGCGGGCTTTGGCGGAAGTCTTGCCCGATAGCGTCATCGCCGGCTCCGGATTCCTGGTTAGCACGCGCGTGTTCACAAGCGCCGCGGAGGACGGCGCGATGGCGCACTGCTATTTGTTCAGCGCGGGCGGCATGGGCGCCAATGCCCGCTCCAACGGGATTTCCACCGTTCAAGTGCCCGCGCTGGCCGGCGCGGTCCCGGTTGAGCTCTTCGAAATCACAGTGCCGATCTTGACAGTCCGCCGCGAATTTATCAGCGATTCGGGCGGGGCGGGACGGCAGCGCGGCGGACTGGCGCAGCGCATGGAATTGCAACTTCTGCCCGGCTTCGACGGGCCGGCGACTGTCGCCGTGCACGCGGCCGGTCAACATGTGCCGCCATTCGGTTTGCATGGCGGGCGCGGTGGCGCTTCCGCCGAAATACTGCGCGACGGCGTCGCGCTGACGCGCGCCGAAAAAGTCGCGGTCGCCGGCGCGCTTCCACTCACGGACGGCGCTATGACGGTCGGCTTCGACACGGCGGCCGGCGGCGGTTACGGCTCGCCCCTGGAACGCGCCTTAGAAGATGTGCAAGCCGATGTGCGCGATGGCTTAGTTTCCCTGGAACAAGCCGACGTTGTTTACGGCGTCGTGCTTGACCCGCAGACCCTGCGCTTGGACAGGCGCGCGTCAGAGGAAAAGCGGCGTCAACTGGCAAGCGACGGTTGACGCGGGACCATGCGCACATGAGGAGAGATCTGTCGCTGAGGGAGGACCGCCTGGTCGCCAAACTGACCAGATTCTGTAGAACAAACCCCGGTTTGACCGTGGGCGTCTTGCTGATCTTGCCCTTCGTTTTCTTCGCGCTGCTGCCCGGGGTTTTCGCCACCCACGATCCGATCAAGACCTCCATCCGCGAGCTATACGCGCCGCCCAGCGCCGAGCATTTTTTTGGCACAGATGAACTGGGCCGCGACGTCTACAGCCGCGTCGTGCATGGCGCGCGCATTTCTTTGGCCGCCGCCTCGCTGATTATCGGCGTCGCCTGCCTCGTCGGCACCGCGCTGGGCACAGCGGCCGGCTTTTGGCGCGGCTGGAGCGACCGCGTCATCATGACCCTGGTCGATCTGGTCCTGGCTTTTCCCAGCTTGATTTTGGCGCTGGCAGTCAGCGCGGCGCTTGGTCCGGGGCTGCGCAGCGCCATCATCGCGGCGGCGGCGGTCTGGTGGCCCGTTTACGCGCGCCTGCTGCGGAGCCTCACCATCCAGCTTAGCGAAATGGAATTCGTGACCGCAGCCAGGGCGATGGGCGCGTCGGCGCCGGCCATCATCTTTCGGCACATATTGCCCAACGCCGTTTACGCCATCATCGTGCGTATCAGCCTCGATCTGGGTCTGGCGGTACTGCTGCTCGCCAGTTTGAGCTTTATCGGCTTGGGCGCCAGCGCGCCGACGCCGGAATGGGGCGCGATGGTCGCCTGGGGGCGCATCTATTTTCTGACTGAGTGGTGGATCGGCGCCTTCCCGGCCGTCGCCATCACGCTAGTTGTGGTTGGCATCACCTTGCTCGGCGACGGCTTGAACGACGCGCGCAACCCAAACCGTTAAAGAAATTAAAAGCGCTATTCAAGCGCGAGGGGTCCTTTCCTGATGATGAACCAGAACCGATTTGACAAACTCTACGCGATCATGCGCGCGGCTCGACTGGACATAGTCGCGCTAATCCCAGGACCGAATCATCGTTACCTCTTCGACGCGGTACATTTTGTGCTGGAACGCCCAATTGTCATTTTTCTGGCGCTTGACGCCGCGCCGGTCGCCGTCATCCCCGAATTGGAGATTCCGCTTTTCGAGCGGCATGCGGTACAAGCGCGCTTGTTCGCCTACACGGACGCGGGTGGTTACCAAAGCGCCTTCCGCGACGCGCTCATCGCGCTTGAGTCGCCGGGCAAGACCATCGGCGTCGAGGGCTTGTTCATGCGCTTTTTCGAGGGCGAAGCGATCCGCTCCGCCGCGCCCGACGCCGAGGTGATCGACGCCAGCGCCGCGCTGGAAGAACTGCGCATGATCAAGGATGCCGGGGAAGTCGCCGCGCTGCGCCGCGCCATAGAAATCTCCGAGGACGCGCTGCAAGCAACGCTTGACGAGGCGCGCGCCGGCATGAGTGAAATTGAACTTGCGGACATCCTGGAAAACCACATGAGAAAAATGGGTGGCGAGGGACTGTCATTCGATACCATCCTGCATGCCGGGGGCAATACGGCGCTGCCCCATTCCGGTCCCCTGTCATATCGCATGCAACGGGGCGATCCGCTGATATTCGACTTTGGCGCGAGTTTCGGCGGGTATTGCGCCGATATCACGCGCACGGTCTTCCTCGGCCAGGTCAGCGCCGAGCAGCGCGACTTCTACACCGTCGTGCAAGCCGCCAACGCAGCCGGCAGACAGGCCGCGAAGCCCGGGGTTACGGCCGAATCGGTAGATCTCGCCACGCGGCAAGTGTTCATCGAGGCCGGTTACGAATCGCTGCTGCGGCATCGCACGGGCCACGGGCTTGGGCTGCAAGCGCATGAAGCGCCTTACATCGTCGAGGGCAACCAGCGCCGGTTGGAAGCGGGCATGGTTTTCACCATCGAGCCGGGCATTTATCGCATGGGCGAAATCGGCGTTCGCATTGAAGATGACGTTCTCATCACAGAAGCGGGCTGCGAGAGCTTGACCAGCTTTCCGCGAGAGCTCTTGATCATTTGAGCGTAGATTCCGGCATCGTATCGCCCCCTGCGCGAGAGAGGCATTTCTAAGGCATGTTTCGGTCCAAATTGATGCGAAGTTTTTTTGCGCAAATTGTTTGCATGAGAAACAAATAAGTGCTATGGTAAGCTGAAATAGTGATTTGCGGATTTCCGCTTGCATTAGCGTAGCAGGACGCGGTTCTGAAGAAAAGGAGGTGATGCCAGAGACAATTAAGAATCCTGTTTATCCATTACTGCGGGAACTTAATTTTCAGGAGGAAACATGAGCGCAGAAAAGAAAATGAGTCGCCGCGATCTGCTGAAATTGGCAGCGGCTGGCGGAACCGGGTTCGTCATGTCGGGCTTGCCGGTCCGCGTGATCGCGCAGGATATGGTGACGATAAAGGTGCAGACGGCCGGTCTCGATGACAATACGCTGCAACCGGTCGCCGATATTCAGATGGCGCAGAATCCCAATGTGAATGTCGAGTGGGTCGTTCTTACAGGCATCGACCACGAAGAAGTCGCCGCGAAGATTCTAGCCCTGGTGGCGGCAGGCGAGTCGATTGACGTGGGCTATGCCGCGACCGAGGCTTGTCAGCTATTCGCCGGTCAAGGCTTGGCGGCGCCGCTTGATGACCGCATCACCAGCGATCCCGACCAGGATTTCTGGACCGATTTCTTCTCCGATGTGCACCCCTCATTGACCGAAGCCATGATGTACGAGGGCAGCTTGTACGAGCCGCCGCGCGACTTCAACGCCGCGAATATGTACTTCAATACCAATGTATTGGCGGAGAACGGCTTTGAAGTGCCGGGCGAAGAGTGGACGAAGGACGACTTTGTCGAGATCGCCCGCGCCACAACCAAGAAGGGCGACTCCGGCAATACCGAAGTCTTTGGCTATGCCTGGACCAACCGTCTCTGGGGAAGTTGGATGCCTTGGATTTTCGTAGCTGGCGGCAATCTCTATACCGAGGAACGCGCCCCAGGCGGCAGTTGGGTCTGGGACGGCTACTACGAGGGTGATATGGCGGCTGATGGGCGTGGCGGCGGCTTCCGCTGGCGCGAACCTGTGGCCAATTCCCCCGAAGTCGTCGAAGCGTTGGAACTGGTCGTCGACTTGTGGCAGGAAGGCGTCACGCCCGATATCGCCATGGGCACGGGCCAGACGCTCACCGGCTTCTATTCGACCGGCTTGCTCTGCATGACGCCGGCCGGCGGCTTCTGGGCTGGACGCCTGGGCAACGAGGGCATGGCAAAAGGCGACTTTGATGTTCAGTATTGGCCCAACTGGCGCAACCAAAAGCATCAGTTTGGCACCGGCGGCCACTGGCTGAGCACCACCTCCACCGCCCCCGACGAAGCTTGGGAGTTCATGAAGATTGAAGTCAGCCACGAAGGCTTCCAGAGCAGCATCTTCTTCAATCCGGTCATCATCACCACACCGTCGCGCCGCTCTTACAGCCAGGCAGAGGCCTTCGAATCCACGGGTCCCGCCAACAGCGACGTCTTCTACGGCACGCTGGATGACCATCCGTCCACGTCGCCCATCCCGGCGCCGCCTTGGTCCAACCCCATGACCACCGTCTTCACCACCTATACGGGCTTCGCCATGTCCGGCGAAATGGGACCGCAGCAAGCGCTTGACGAAATGCAGGCGGAACTGGAATCGCTGACCAACCGTCAGCCGCAATACTACGGCGACGACTAAGTCTCAGCGTATGAGAGAGCCAATTCGCCAAATGGATTGGCTCTCTTGGCAACAGCCTGATGCGAGGACATGGCATGTCAGGAAATTCCCTAACCAGCAACAATATCGGCGGCATTGGCGGGCTTTACCACTGGCTCTTCCAAGATACCATGGATGGCCTGCGGCGCAGGCGCGCCTTGCTCGGCTATCTGTTCCTCTTGCCGACATTGCTCGGCATTTTCATTTTCACAGCTGGTCCCATCTTCGTTTCCTTCGGGCTCAGCCTCTACCGCTGGAATATCTTCAAACCGCCCGACTTTGTCGCGCTGGACAACTTCGAACGCTTGCTGGCCGATCGACGTGTCATCGTCGGTTTGGGCAATACGCTTAAATTCACGGTATTAGCCGTCGTCAGCCAGGTTTCTCTCGGTTTGATCCTTGCTTTGGCCGTTCATCGCATTAACCGCATCTGGCTGCGCTATTATTTCCGCACCGCCTATTTTCTGCCGCTTTTGATGTCCGGCGCATCAGTCGCTGTTTTTATGGGATATATATTCCACAAGGAATTTGGTCCGCTGAACTATTATTTGACTTTGCTGGGCTTGCCGCAGATCCCCTGGCTGACTAATTCCGATCTGGTGATGATTTCTATCGCCATTATCTCCGCCTGGCGCAACCTGGGTTTCACCTTCTTGATCTTCCTCGGCGGCTTGGCGAATCTCTCGCAAGAAGTTCTTGATGCCGCCGATGTCGACGGCGCGCAGGGATTCCGCCGCTTGTGGTCGGTCGTCATTCCCTTGTTGAGCCCGCAAATCCTCTTCGCGACCGTCACCGGCGTCATCGGCGCGCTGCAGGTCTTCGACGAACCTTATATCATGACCCGCGGCGGACCGGGCAACGCCAGCCGAACCCTGGTGATGGTGATGTACGAACACGCCTTCAAAGACATCGAATTCGGTTACGGCTCCGCAATCGCCATCGTCGTATTTCTGATGATCCTGGCCATGTCCGCTGTGCAGATGTGGCTCTGGCGCAATCGCGTTTTCTATCAATAGAATATGCAATAGAATTTGGCAGGGAAACACAGATGGCGAGCAATGTGACCAGAATACCCGGGGACATATCCGCTGCCGAACATCGGCGGCAAATCATATCGCACCTGTTGGGCCGCTGGGTCCCGTTGATCATCCTCGCAGTCATGAGCGTCGTGATCCTGGCGCCGATTATGTGGACAATTTCGACCTCCCTGCGCAGCGGCGTCGATTCCTTTACCGTGCCGCCAAAGTGGCTGCCAACCGATTTAGCAGTCGAAAACTACGTGAAAGTATTTGAAACGGTTCCCTTTGCGCGCCAGATTGTCAACAGCGCCATCATCACCTGGGGCACCGTGCTGGGCCAATTGTTCACGGCAGGGCTGGCCGGTTACGCCTTCGCCCGGCTCGAGTTCAAAGGGCGGGATATGCTATTCTGGGTGGTGCTGGCAACGATGATGATTCCTATTCAAGCCACCGTGATACCTGTTTTCATCTTGATCCGCAGTTTGGGACTGTACGATACCTACTGGTCGCTGATCCTGCCGGCCATGCCGACGGCTTTTGGCGCCTTCTTGCTGCGGCAGTATTATCTGACTATTCCGATTGAGCTTGAAGAATCGGCGCTCATCGACGGCGCCAATCAATGGCAGCTTTTCTATCGCGTCTATTTGCCCTTGGTCAAGCCGGGCTTGGCGGTGCTGGCCATTTTGAGCTTTAACTTCCACTGGAACGAATTCTTCCGCCCGCTGATTTTCTTGCAGCACGAGAATTATCCCATCACCATCGGCATCTTTCAGTTGCAGGGTTATATGATGACCGGCAGCATCTCGGTCGTGCTCGCGGGTGTGGTCGTATCGCTCGTTCCCGTCATCATCATCTTCCTCTTCGGACAGCGCTATTTGATTGAAGGCATCATGCGCGGCGCGATCAAGGGCTAGCGATGCCGAGCGCAGGACGACTCCTTGAACGCAGCCCGGCAGATCTTTTGCGCCCGTCACTTCTACAAGCAAATCTTGGCTTGTCGCGTCATTCGCTCATCGACGCGTCTTGCCCGTGGATGATAGCATGAGCGAAAAGGCACCCTTTTATTCTCGCAAAACCTATCGCCCCGGTCTGGTTTTCCAGCCCCAAGCGCATGAGAACATCAAGCGCGGCATCAATACCCTTGTGTCCGCGATTCGCCCGACGCTTGGACCTACCGCGCGAACGGTAGCCGTTACCTCGTTGATCGAAAATAAAAGCAGTCCTGAGGTGCTCGATGATGGCGGCATCATCGCCCGGCGCGTCATAGAATTGCATCGCCGCGACGCCGATATCGGCGCCATGCTGGCGCGGGCTTTGATTTGCCGGCAGAATGAGCGCATGGGCGACGGTTCCGCCACGACGGCGGTGCTGCTGCAAGCGATATACAATGGCGGCTTGCATTATCTGGCAGCCGGCGGCAACGCCATGCGCCTGCGGCATCACCTGGAAAGCGCCTTGCGAAAGGCGCTCGCCGCGCTCGATGAACAGACTTACTTTGTCGGGGGCAAGCGCAGCTTGGCGCAAGTTGCCGAATCCATCTGTCATGACGCGCCTCTGGCGAAATTGCTGGGCGAGATCTTCGATATCATCGGCGCTTATGGCCGGCTTGACATTCGTAAAGATCACAGCCGCAGCTTGCGGCGCGAATACATCGAAGGCATGGCATGGGACAGCGGCCTGTTTTCGCGCGACATGATCGTCAACCAGACCGACTTGCAAACTGTCTACGAAGAACCGGCCTTGGTGCTGGTGGATTCAAAAGTTAATGATCCGCGACATGTCATGCCGATGCTTGAAATCGCCGTTGAGCAGAAGATCGAAAAGCTGATTCTGGTGGCTGGCGATCTTTCCGCCGGAGCGATGGCCGGCTTAATGATGGCGAACGGCAAACTCAAAAACTTCCAGGTCATGGCGGTGAGGGGACCTGGAAGCAACGCTGATGAACGCGCGGCCGCCTTTGAGGATCTTGCCATTGCGGCCGGCGCCCAAACGCTGGTTGAGGTGGCGGGAGACAGCCTGAAAGACGTGACCGTTAAGCACTTCGGGCGGGCGCGGCGCGGCTGGGCGAGCGCCCACAATTTTGGCATCATCGGCGGCAAGGGCGATCCGCGCAAGCTGCGAGCGCATATTCGCCGCCTGCAAAGCTGGCTGGAACAGAGCGACGACCCGCAAATGCGCGAAGCGTTGCAAAAGCGCATTGGCCGGCTGATGGGCGGCTCGGCAACCTTGTGGATCGGCGGCGCCTCCAAAATCGAGATCGATCAACAAAAAACCTTGGCGGAAAAGACCGCCAGCGCCATGCGCGCCGCGGTCAGCGACGGCGTCTTGCCGGGCGGCGGCATGGCTTTCATGAGCTGCCGCGGCGCCTTGGAACCCGCGTCGCAAAGCGGCGCCGACCCTGACGAGCGCGCCGCCCACCGCATCCTCTACGATGCCCTGGCGGAGCCGGCCCGCGCCATTTTCGAAAATGCCGGCTATGAGCCGGGCGAGGTCTTTGCAAGGCTCGCGCGCGAGGACAATGGCGCGGGCTTTGATGTCCTCAGCGGAGCGATAACCGACGGCGCGGCGCTTATTGACAGCGCCGCCGTGATGAAAGCCGCCCTGCGCAATGCGGCGCTAACGGCCGGGATGATGCTGACCATTGATGTCATGGTGCATCACCATACGCCGGAAATCGCGCGCCAACCCGGGTAGGAAGACAGATGCTGGGTGTAGAAATCAGCCGGGAATTATCGGAATCGGCCGAAACCGTCTATGCACTGGCGGCGTCGCCGGGCTTCGCCAAAGACGGCCGTTGCTTCGCCGCGACATCGGGAGGCTTGTATCGCTCCAGCGACGGCGGCAGCGGCTGGAAACTGCTGCGCCTTACTGACGAAGCTGTCAGCCCAATGGCGGCGACGGCAGTCGCGGTATCGCCGGCCTTTGCCCAGGACCGAGCCCTGTTTGCCGCGGTCAAGGGCGGCATTTTACGCTCCAGCGACGGCGGCGATACCTGGTTCGCCGCCAAGTTCCCCGCGCCGCCTCCGCTCTTCACGGCGCTGGTTATCTCCCCAAATTTTGCGCGGGACGGTTTCATGTTGGCCGGAACAATGGAAGACGGCGTATTCTCTTCGACCGATCGCGGCTTGAATTGGCAGCCCTGGAATTTCGGCCTATTCGACCTGGGCGTGCTTTGCCTGGCGGCTTCGCCACATTTGCCGGCCGACGAGACGATCGTCGCCGGCACCGAAACGGGTTTATACCGCAGCACGAACGGTGGGCGCGCTTGGCGGGAAAGCAGCTTCCCAAGCGAATTCGCGCCGATATTGAGCCTGGCATACCTGGACCTGTCTGCAAACGGCGTGGGTGAAACACTGCTCTTCGCCGGAACCGAGCAGAACGGTCTTTTTGTCTCTGGCGGCGAAGGCGAAGGCTGGCATCGAATCGCGCCGGAGGCGCTGCCAGGCTCGGTCAATCAATTGCAGATTCTGCGCAAACCTGATGGTGAGGCGCGGATTGTCGCGCTCGCAGAGGACGGCGTATTGATCTCCCGCGATGCCGGGCAAAACTGGGATTATCGTGTACAGACGGAAGATCCGCCAACCGCGTTCTTGGTACCCAAGCGCAGCGGCGAGACCATGTTCATCGGGCTGGCTGGCAAAGGGATAGTCAAATACGATTTTTAGCGCGCCGCGCCGCAGCGAAAATATCCGCCGCGCTCATACAAGACTCGCTTAAGCCAGCGTGTTGTCAAAAAAAAGCAGGAGCGCTTTAGTGACAGCCAGAACATTTGCCTTCGATATCGGTCAATTCAAATGTGTCTCGATCAGTGACGGCATTCAGCCGATAAACGCTGAACTGCTGCCGACATTTTTTGCCGGTTCCTCGGATGAGGACTTGGCGCTGGCCTTCGAGGCGCATGGCATCTCGCCTGATCATTACGAGTTGCAATGCAATTGCCTTTTGATCGATACGGGCGATAGCCGGACCTTGATCGACAGCGGCGGCGGACCCTTCTTTGACCCGCACCTGGGACGACTCCTGTCTGGTCTAAAACGCGCGGGATATGATCCCGGCGATATCGACTTGGTCGTGCTCACGCACGGTCATCGCGATCACGTCTGCGGCGGAGTCGCCCAAGACAATTCCATGATCTTCCCCAATGCCAAACATGTGATGGTTCGCGGAGAATGGGAGTACTGGGTCAAGCTTGGCGATGACGCGATCACCAAGATGGCTCATGCCGAAGACATCCGCTTCGCCCAACATTGCCTCAAAGCTATCGAGCCTCAGCTGGAACTGATTGATGCCGGTGACGAGATCGCGCCCGGCGTTCGCACGCTGGAAAGTCCCGGTCATACGCGCAACCATATTTCTGTCGAGGCGACTTCTGAGGGGAGGACGCTGATCTGCGTCGCCGACACGATGGATCTGCCCATTCATATCGAAAACAGCACTTGGCATCCCGCCTGGGATGAATTGCCGGAAACAGGCATCGCGACGCGCCGGGCGCTGTTGAAACACGCCGTTGAGCGCAAGGCGCTCCTTCATGGCTTCCATTTTCCCTTCCCGGGCCTCGGCTATGCGCGCGAAGATGCTGACGGTTGGCGCTTCGAACCGTTTACGGAATAGTAGAGCTATGCGCGAACTCACGATAGGAACGAGCGCTTGATGAATCTCGCGCTGCGGCTAGCAGGTAGAGTTGCGGTCATCACCGGCGCGGCATCGGGCATCGGCCGGGCGACGGCGCTTCGTTTTGCCCGTGAAGGGGCTCGCGTAATTATCGCCGATATTGATGCCCCTGGCGGAAAGGACTGCGCCGAGGAAATCGGCAGCTCTGGTGGAGAGGCGCGCTTTGTCGAAGCCGATGTCAGCCAGGAAGGCGACCTGATTAGAACGATCGACTGTGCCGTGACGGGCTACGGCGGGCTGGACATCCTGCATAACAACGCCTTCTGGGCACGTGGCGCTTCGGCGCTGGAAGCGACTGCCGACGACTGGCAGCGGACAATTGATGTTACGCTGCGCCCGGTGTGGCTGGCGAGCAAACTGGCGATACCTCATCTTTTGAACAGCAAGGCCGGGGTCATCATTAATACGGCCTCCGTGCACAGCATTGTCGGTTTGACCGGCAGCGCCGCCTATCAAGCGGCCAAAGGCGGCGTCCTGTCATTGACGCGCGCGCTGTCGCTGGAGCTGGCGCCGCAAATCCGCGTCGTCGCGATTCTGCCCGGTACCATCAATACACCTGCGAACCGGGACACGCCTGATGAAGTGCATGAAGCCTTCCTGCAAAAAGTCCCGCTGGCGCGGCGCGGACAGCCAGAAGAAATTGCTAGCGTCGCCGCCTTCCTGGCCTCTGACGACGCCAGCTATATCACGGGTACGGGAATCGTTGTCGACGGCGGTTATACGACGCATTAGTCGAACTATACAGGCTCATTGGGCATACAAAAAATGAGACATTGCTCGAAACTTATACGGAAAGAGAAACATTGTGAAAACTGACAATTTGCCAGATTACAGGTCGGCTGTTCCCCGTTATCACTTTGCCGACAACTTAGCCGCGCAGGAAGCGCAATTGCGCGAAAATCCGCTGCTTAAGCGCTTTGACGAATCGCGGACGAAACTCGCTGCGGATCCCCATCGACCGCTTTATCACTATGTCAATCCGGAAAGCACATTGAACGACCCCAATGGTCTCTGCTTTTGGGGTGGGCGCTGGCATCTGTTTTACCAAGCTTATCCGCCCGAAGATACGCGTCAGCATTGGGGACACGCCGTCAGCGACGACTTGATCCACTGGCGTGATTTGCCCTACGCGATCTATCCTCATCCGGAAGAGTGCTGCTATTCGGGTTCCGCGCTGGTGGAGGACGATCGCGTCATCGCCATCTATCACGGGACCAAGATCGGGAATATGGTCGCCACCTGCTCGGATCCGCTTTTGCTGAACTGGGAAAAGGTCGGGGAGGGCGCCGTCATCCCGATGGCAAAAGCAGGCGACCCGCCCTTGCCCTACACTGTCTTCGACCCCTGTATATGGGAGAAAGACGGGTTCTACTATGCCCTCTCCGGCGGGACATTGCCCGATGGACCGGATCGCAAGCAGATCCGCGCCAATTTTCTATTTCGTTCCGCCGACCTGGAACATTGGGATTACCTGCATCCTTTTGTCGAGCAGGACCAATACACGGTGGTCGGCGACGATGGCGCTTGTCCCTATTTCTGGCCCATTGGCGATGACAAGCATATTTTGCTCATGTACAGCCACATGACCGGCGGGCAATACCTGCTGGGCGACTATGACAAGGTTCGCGACAAATTCGTCGTCACCGATGGCGGCTTGTTCAACTTCGGACCTTCGACGCCATCGGGGCTGCACGCGCCCTCCGCCGCGCCGGATGGCAAAGGCGGCGTCATCGTCATTTTCAACATGAACCAGGGCATGCCCAGCCGAGGCTGGAACCAGATCATGACCCTGCCGCGCCTGCTGACCTTGGACGAGGACAAGCGCTTGCTCATGGCGCCGGCCGGCGACATCGAGTCGCTGCGCCAGGCACATCAACAGTTGGGACCCGTCACGCTGCCAGCCAACCAGGAAATTATATTGGAGCAGATTCAGGGCAATGCGCTGGAACTTTCGCTGGAGCTAGCGCCCGGCGACGCGCCTATGGTTGAATTGAACGTTTTGCGCTCGCCGGGCCGCGAAGAGCTCACGCGCATCGCATTTTACAAACATCGCGGGCGCCGCTATCGACAGCGGCTATCCAAAACGGCGGCGATGAACGCCAGCTCGGCCGCTATGCAAAAGCTGCCGCAGCGTTACGAAAGCATGATCACCATTGACACATCGTATTCGTCGACCTTGCCGGAGGCGCTTTCGCGCGCGCCGGAAACCGCGCCAGTGTATATCGCGCCCGACGAGCCCCTGCAATTGCGCGTCTTCATCGATCGCAGCGTGGTCGAGGTCTTCGTCAACGGCAGACAATGCCTGGCGACGCGGGTCTATCCCGGCCGCGAGGACAGCCTGGGCGTCTCGCTGCGCTCGCAGGGGCAATCGACGACGCTCACGAAAATGGAGGCTTGGCAAATGCGCAGTATCTGGGACGAGGGCGCTGGTTCCGCCTGAGCAGCCGGCGCATTGTCAGGCAAGGAAGGAGCGAAAACCTTCCAGCTTGCGGAAGATGATGCGGTTCGAGTCGTGAAAGCGGATGGCGCCGCGGTAGGCGGCGCGCACGAGGTAGATGATATCATCGCCGTCGAACTGCCAATCGACGTACTGAAATCCCGTCAGGCGCATCGAGTCTTGCGCGGACAAACCACTCTCGTCCGCCATCAAGGTCTTGACGACCCGCCAGTTACGCAAATCACGCGAAGCGCTTAGGCACAAGATATTTCGCTGCCGGGTCCAGTCAGGATTTGTAACGTTGTTGACCAAGGCGAGATAGTAGCCCGTACCCGCATCGTAGCGGATATTGAACTTTGTGCCGCCGCCCGGGAAATCGATGAAGCCGGACTCCGGATCAAATGAAATCGCTCGTCCACCGTCTTCAATCTTGACGATGACGGCTCGGTTGACCATAGGACTGGCGTTTAGCCGCAAGATATTCCACAGTTCCCCGTCAGGCGCCAGGACCACATTGCCCTCCAGCCAGCAGGGCCGCTCGAGCCGCTGCCAATGCGCTGGCGCCCAGTCGGGATCAAATGGGATTTTGTTGCTGATCGTCCAGTTTGAAGCCTCGAGCAAGTTCGCTTCGGCCGGCGCGGAGATCACACAGGAGTGGAAGCTCGGTCCATGAACTGGCGGATCGGCGTCTTCGAATGCCTTGTACAGCCGTCCATTGTGCTCCAGCACAGGTACCGGCGCGCAATGATAATTGGGCGCGTCGCGATAGGCGCCGCCGCGAAAGAGCAATCCAGACGCGGCATCGGCGGGGTGCGTCCAAGTGAAACCGCCATCATCGCTGCGCCGGATCACGATCGAGCCGTATTGCTGTGACGTGCCGAGGATGTACAGACTGCCGCGATGGGTGAACAAGCTGCTCCAATAGCAATTCATGATATGCGTGATATTGACCCAGGTCGCGCCATCGTCTTCCGAGCGATAGATGCTGGTCAGGCTTTCTTCCGCCTCGTGATTCTTGGGGCATCCCTTCAAGCCAAAATAATCGTGCGAGGCCAGCAGCGCCCCGTCCGTCAGGCGGACGATGCTCGGGCTGCCCAGGTAGGTTAAACTCCGCTCGGGCTGATATTTGACTTCGCGCCAGACCATTTTCTTTTGTTTCTCCAGGCTAAAGCAATTCGCGGAAATTATTTAATCGGCGGAAAATGATGCGGTTGGAATCGTGGAAGTTGCGCGTGCCGCGATAGGCTGTACGCACCACATAAATCAAGTCGCCGCCATCGAACTGCCAATCGACGTACTGGAAACCGGTCAACAGAATAGAGGGCGCCGGCTCTAAGCCGGTGTCGTCAAACATGAGCGTTTTGACGATGCGCCAATTCCACAGGTCCTCCGATACGCTCAAGGAAAGCACATTGCGCTGGCGCATGGGATGCTTGCCGCGGTGGCCCTGGGCTGTAAGATCGCCCTCAGCCATCTTGCGCAAGGTATCTGTATCCGCCAAGTGGTTCACCAAGGACAGGTATTTGCCCGTTTGCGGATCGCGGCGGATTGTGAATTTGGCTTTGCTGCCCGGGAAATTAACATAACCGCTGGCGGGATCAAAAGAAATTGTCTTGCCCTCGTCTTCAATTTTCAGTCGAGTCGCAACTTCATCAACGATAGAACCCGCCTCGTAAGTCATGATATTCCAGAGTTGGCCGTCGGGCGCCGCCACGATATTGCCTTCCCGCCAGCCCGGCGCCTCGGCGTCGGCCGGGTCCCATTCGCTCGGTATCCAAGCGGGATCAAATAGCATCTTATTGCTCATGGTCCAATTGGCGGCGTCCAGCAGGTCGGCATCTGCCCGCGCCGAGATGACACTGGCCTGGAAACCTCTACCCCAAATCATGGGGTCGCAATCTTCAAAGGCGCGGTACAGGCGCCCCTCGTGACAGACTATCGGCACGGGCGCGCAATGATAGTTGGGTGGCTCGCGATGGTAGCCGCCTCTGAAAAGCAGTCCGCTGCTTTCATCGGCCGGGTGCGTCCAGGTGAAGCCGCCGTCCAGGCTGCGTCGAATCACAATCGAACCGTATTGCTGGGATGTGCCCAAGATGTAAACCGCGCCATCATGAATGAACAGGCTGCTCCAATAGCAGTTCATGATATGCGTGATATTGACCCAGGTCTCGCCATTATCTTCCGAGCGGTAGATGCTCGTCAGGCTTTCTTCCCCCTCATGGTTCTTGGGGCAGCCTTTCAAACCAAAGTAATCGTGAGAGACCAGCAAAGCGCCGTCTTTGAGGCGAAGAACGCTGGGACTGCCCAGATAGCTTAGCGCTCGCTCCGGATGATATTTGACTTGCGACCAATTCATTTCACGCTCTTTCTGGCCGGGCAGCAATCGCCGACCGACCTCAGCCAAGATGATTATCAAGGAAATGGAGACCCCGCAAATAATGCGGGGCTCCATAAAAATACTTAGCGCTTATTCACTGACGAACCACTGGTCGGAATGACCGCTTTCGAGGTGGCTGATGTAGACAACGCCTTCGACCGGCGTGAAATTGCGCAGCCGGTTGGAACGGATGAAGACTTCAGGCGCCTCGCCAACAGTGCCAAAATGGTAGATATTCTCGACGGTATTGGCCACCAACTGCGTACCCAGCTCCAGATACCGCTCCGAGCCGATCTGGGTCAGTTGCCATTCATCGACCATGCGCATCTGCTCTTTCTGGTACTCGGGCGGTTCTTCGCCCTCGGCGCCATCGGTGAGCCACCACTGCCGCCAAGCCAAGCCGCCGCCGACTGGCGTGGAATCAATGCCATAGGGCGGGCGCAGCCAGATCGGCCGCTGATACAGGTCCTTCTCCGATACAACATCAGCGAACCAAACCGACGCGTGTACCTCGTTCGCGAGCAAGGCTTGCTTGAAGGCTTCGCGCGTACTTGGGTTGATTTCGACATCGACGCCGACGTCTTCCCAGTACTCCGCCACCAACTCGGACATCGGGATGCGGTTGATCGCGTCCCACAGCACGATCGAGAGCGGCGCGCCATCCGGGCGCAGGCGCACGCCGTCATCGTCCATGCTCAAGCCCATCTCATCGAGCAAGGCATTGGCTTGATCGGGGTCATAGTCGGCATAGTGTCCGCCCATCCAGTCTTCATAGAAGACCGACGCCGACGAAACGCCCCAAGCCCTCGGCACCGCTTGACCGAAGAAGAGCACGTCGTTTATCTCCGACCGGTTGATGGCGAGCGACAAAGCCTGGCGGAAGCGCAAGTCATTGAAGATCTCGTTCAGCGCGGGATCGCTAACCGTGATATTCAACTGGTATTTGCTCATCGCGCCTTGATCGGCGGGCCACAAGATCGTGGTGTAATCGCCATCCGCCTCGCCCGCCTTTAGCACCGGTAGATCGCTTACTTCGAGGTTGTAAAAGCCATAGTCGATAGAGCCGGCTTGAACGTTGAGGATGACCACTTCCGGCTCCGCCAGCAGCAGGCGGACCTGGCCGTCAATGTAAGGCAGTTGATTGCCTTCGGTGTCTACTTTCCAATAGTAGGGGTTGCGGGCATAGAACTTGTTGCCGAATTCATCCACCTGGTCCAATTTCCAGGGCTTAATCACCGGCAGGTCCGGGTCGAAGTCGCTCTGT
The DNA here is from genome assembly GCA_963663445.2 of Aggregatilineales bacterium. Classification (GTDB taxonomy): domain Bacteria; phylum Chloroflexota; class Anaerolineae; order Aggregatilineales; family Phototrophicaceae; genus UBA6055. The sequence continues at coordinate 834,058 of CAXXTM010000002.1, forward strand.
CCCGTTTGACCGTTCATGTGGAATTGGAAAGCGCCAGCCCAGCTGTCAAAGCCTTCCGACTCGGCCAAAGCGGCCGCGTCTTCATTGTAATCGGCATGCCACTGTTGCAGGTAATGGCGCGGCGCCAGCGGGAAGCCTTGGCTGCTGCGGGCAACCACAATCGGAAAGGCTGGATTGGCAGCGGCGGCGGTAAATGTGACCGTGTAGTCGTCGACTTTCTCGATCACGATCGGCGTTCCGCCGGGCGAAAGCGCCCTCGGCATATTCGGCAATTCCTCGTGCAGCATGATGTCTTCGTACCAGAACATGACGTCATCGGCGGTGACAGGCACGCCGTCGCTCCACTTCATCCCGCGGCGCAATGTGACTGTAGCCGTGGTCAGGTCCTCGGACAATTCCACACTCTTGGCGACCTCGGGGAATACGATCTCCCAATTGGTCGAGAAGCCGGTTAAGTGCTGGTCCCAGGCGGTGAAGCCAGTATTGCCAAAGGAAGTCGGGTTGGTCGCGTTAAAGGTGATCTCGCCCCCATAAGTACCGATTGCCTCGCGCGGTTGCACGACCATAATATCGCCGCGCTCTGGCAGGCGTTCTTCGACTGGCGGCAAATCGCCCGCGGCGACCATCTCCGCCAACATAGGCGCTTCGTTGAACATGGCGATGCTGTTGCCTGCAGCTTCGTACTCATCCAAGGACCAAACACGGTAATTGTCCGCCGACGAGAATCCGCCGTCTTGCGCCACCGCTGTGAAGGGCATCAGCCCCACAATGACAATCAGACAGAGGAGCCACAGAACTTTCAGTCGATTGCTAAACATTTGCTTTTTTCCTCCCTATCAATTGAATGGACTTTGAAAACTTGATAACTGGTCTATTAAATTCGAGCCACCTCCTTTTCAGCCTTTGTGTTACACACCTGTCAGGCAGCGAGCGCAAATGCCCGCTACGCTGTTAGGTTCCTGTCCTTCAGTTGCAGGCGATTCATCCGCCGGGCGATACTATCAAGGATGCGCCGGTCATAATCTGTCAGCCTGGCATCGCTCACGCGGCTCACCGTGGTCATCTCGAAGCCCGACTGGCGGCGATAATATTTGGCTGAAACCGGATAACAGTGATGAATCGTGGGATCTGCCATATTAATCAAACTTTGCAGGTCTTCGGCATCTAAGTAGCGCTCACAAAGCCATACCAGCGGACCCGGATAAAAGTTCGCCGCGATGCCGCAATAACCCGACGCGCCCGCTTTCATTGATTCCAGCAAGGTCGTGGCGTCGGCATTGTAAACGCATAGATCCGTGCCAGCCGCCGCCGCGATTTTCGCGCGCAACTGGCTCAATGACCTGGAAGTCTCTTTGAGCAGGCGGAAGCGCCCGGTCCTTGCCGCCCAAGCGAGCATATCCGCCGGAACGAGCCGATGATATGGCTGTGGACATTCGTAGAGACCCAGCGGGATATCGGCTGTGGCTTCCAGCAGTTGGGAGACATTGCCGCGCCAGACAGCGTCATCCTCCTGCGGCTGCGCCATCATGCTGGCGATGACAACCACTTGCGCGACGCCGAGATCCGCCATTTGTCGGACGAACTTCGCCTGCTTGGCGATTGAGCGATCAAAGGTGCCGCTGGCGACGACCGGCACGCGCCCCTGGGATCGTCTGACAACGCGCTCCGCCAGGCGCAGCCGCTCGTCATCGCTAAGCGCGAACATCTCGCTAGACTGCCCCACGGCGAATAAGCCCGCCACGCCCGACTCGATATACCAATCGGTCAGGCGATCGACGCCATCCCAATCGATCGACAAATCCATCTTTAGCGGACTAATCATGGCCGGGAAAACACCTCTGGGTGATGTCAGGTTTGACATGCGAGCATTCCTAAGTGTCAGTTAAGTATCAATGATGAACAAAATGCGCCGATTTCGGCGCCAAGAGCGACGGCGTGGCGGGTACATAACCCATGCGCCGCGAAATCTCTTGCGCGACATAGAGCAAATCCGCCGCCAGATCATTTGAGACCGCGTCAACAATTCTTTCGTCGGTTCCGGATAAGCTGCAGCCGCCGATGGGTTCACCGGCCGCGTTGCGGATGACCGCGCCCAAACAAAAGGCGCCCAACTCGTGCTCCTCTCGGTCGATCGCATAGCCGCGTTGACGAGAAGCCTCGAGCTCGCCGTGCAAGCCCGCGCTGTCTGTGAAGGTTGTGTGTGTGAAGCGCGGCATGCCAGTTCTTTGTATGATGTCATCGACCCGCTCGGACGAAAGCGCCGCCAGTATCGACTTGCCGTTAGCCGTGCAATGCAGGTGGACCTGCTCGCCGACCGCCGTGCGCGCCATCAAACGCTTCGACGATTCCACGGCGTAGATATACAAGATATAACTGCCATCAAAATAAGTAAGATAAACGGACTCTTTGGCGATCTCCGCCAGTTCGCGCAGTAAGGGCGCGGCGCGGTCGCGCAGTTCCGCATTAACCCGAACGGCTTGCGACAAGCTGACAATTGCCGTGCCAAGCGCATAGGAATCGTCATTCACTTTTTCGATGAAACCGCGTGATATCAAGGTGGCGAGCAAATGGTGCGTCGTGCTTTTTGGCATGGGCAGCCGCTCGCTAATCTGAGCCAATGTCAAGCAGGGTTCCTCGCTGCTGAAGACGGTCATGATGTCGATGGCTTTTAGTACAGATTGGATCATAAGGACAGCCCTTCCAGCGCAAGTTCTTCCGCGTAATGGCAGGCGACATAGCGCCCCGGCAAGACTTCGCGCAGTTGCGGCGGCTCTTGCGCGCATCTGTCTTGGGCGTATTTGCAGCGTGGATGGAAATAACAGCCGCTAGGCGGATCGGCCGGATTGGCAACTTCGCCGCTCAGGATGATTTGCGCTTCCTGCAGGCGGGGATCCGGCTTGGGCACTGCCGAAAGAAGCGCTTCGGTATAGGGATGCTGCGGGCTTAGATAGAGCGCCTCGGTCTCCGCCAGTTCAATGATCTTGCCAACATACATGACGGCGACACGGTCGGCTATATGTTCCACAACGCTCAAATCGTGAGCGATAAACAGATAGGTCAGCCCGAGCTTTTCTTGCAAATCTTGCAAGAGGTTGAGGATTTGCGCCTGTATCGAAACATCCAGCGCCGAGACAGGTTCGTCGGCGACAATCAGGTTGGGATTGGTGGCTAAAGCGCGCGCGATGCCGATACGTTGACGCTGCCCGCCGCTGAAGGCATTCGGGTAGCGATTGAGGTGACCCGTATTCAAGCCGACCAGCGCCGCCAATTCCCTGACTCGGGATTCCAATGCCTTGCCGCGCGCGCCCTGCGCCCAAAGCGGCTCGCCGATGATATCGAGCACGGTCATGCGCGGCGAAAGCGACGAAAAGGGATCTTGAAACACCAGTTGCATTTCCTTGCGCAAGGCGCGCAGTTGCTTTTTGTCCAACTGCGTAATATCAACTGTATCGTCCTCGTGCGTCCGCAGGATGACTTCCCCCGAAGTCGGATCAATGGCGCGCAGGATACAGCGGCCCAGGGTCGTCTTGCCACAACCGGATTCGCCGACCAAACCCAGAACCTCGCCCTTGGCGATCTCGAAGCTGACATCGTCGACCGCTTTGACATAACCGACGGTGCGGCGCAGCAAACCCTTTTCGATGGGAAAGTATTTCTTGAGCGACTTGACCCGCAGGATGATGTCATTGCCGTCCATTGCCCTGCCCTTCAAGTTCGGACCGGTTTACTGCTTCCGCCGCTTCGGGATAGACAAAACAGGCTGCCGCATGGTCGGGCGCGACCTGCACCAAAGGCGGATCCACCCGATCGCACAAGCCGGGCATCGCCACCGAACAGCGCGGGAAAAAGCCGCAGCCGGGCGGGCGGTTGATCGGCACCGGCACCGCGCCCTGTATCGATTCCAATCGCCGGCGCGATTTCTTGCCGATCTTTGGAATCGACTTGATCAGCGCGGCGGTGTATGGATGTTTGGCTTGATAAAAGAGGCTGTCGACATCGGTAAATTCGACGATTTTGCCCAAATACATCACAGCCACATGCTGGACCATGCGCGCTATCACGCCCAGATCGTGTGTGATGTATAAGATGGACATGCCAAATTCGTCTTGCAGGTCCCGCATCAACTGCAGCACCTGCGCCTGTACCGTCACATCAAGCGCCGTTGTTGGTTCATCGGCGATCAGCAGCGAGGGCTCGCAGGATAAAGCCATGGCGATCATCGCTCGCTGACGCATCCCGCCTGACAGTTGGTGCGGGTGTTCGGACATGCGCTGTGACGGGTTGGACATGCCGACGCGCCCCAACAAGTCGATAGCGATCTTGCGCGCTTCCTTGCGGTCTTGGGTTCGGTGCACGCGGATTGCTTCTGTAATCTGGTTGCCAATGGTGTGCAAGGGCGAGAAGGACGTCATCGGCTCTTGAAAGATCATCGCGATCTCTCCGCCGCGAATATCTCGAATCCGCTCGCCATGAGCGTCCAGTTGCGCGATATCGACTGGGTCGCCTGCTTGGGGATGATAAATAACATTACCAGATAGTTTGGCGAAGTTGGGCGCGAGCCGCATGATCGAGCGCACCGCCATGCTTTTGCCGCAACCGGATTCGCCCACCAGCCCGATCGTCTCGCCGCGGCGAATGGAGAAACTGATGCCATCCACCGCCTTTAACAAGCCCTCTTCCAGGGGCAGGTGAGCCTTCAGATCTTGGACATCCAGCAGCACGTCGGCCATCACAGGTCCTATAAATGCTTGTAGGGGTCGGCTGCATCGCGCAGACCGTCGCCCAAAAAATTGAAGGCGATGACGATGATCACCACCAGCCCGCCCGGCAACAGCAACCAGGGATTGATCGTCACCGTCTGGACATTTTGCGAGTCTTGCAAGAGCGTGCCCAAACTCACCGCGGGGGGCTGAATGCCCAGTCCCAAGAAACTGAGCGCCGTCTCGCCTAGTATCATGTGCGGGATGGCCAAGGTCAGGTGCACGATCAAATAACTAAGGAAACCGGGCAGCAAGTGCCGCGTGATGATGGCGCGCTCGCTTAGGCCCGACAATTTCGCCGCCAGCACATAGTCTTCTTCGCGCAGGCTGATCAGCTTGCCGCGCACTACTCTTGCCAAACCGGTCCAGCCCACGATCGCCAAGACCAGCGAAATGCCAAAATAAACCTGAATAGGCGTCCATTCCGGCGGAACTAAAGCCGCCAAAGCCATCCAGAGCGGCAAGGTAGGCAGCGATTGCAGGAACTCAATCAGACGTTGGATCAACATGTCGATGCCGCCGCCGTAATAGCCCGATAGTCCCCCAAAAAACAAGCCGAGCACAAAGCCAACAGCCAGCCCCATCAAACCTACAAAAAGCGATGTGCGGGCGCCGAGCAACATCCGGCTGAAAAGATCGCGTCCCAATCCATCAGTTCCCGACGGGAAGAAAACACCGGGTTCAGCGACGCCAAAGAGGTGTATGTCCGTATCGATAAAGCCCAAGAGACGATAAGGCTCGCCTTTGACAAAGAACTGCAGAAAGTATTTCTCGCTGCTGTCCTCTGCATAGGCGCGCTGGAAGGTATTCAGATCCAATTCGCTGGTAATCTTGTAGACAAATGGACGCGGATTAAAAACGCCGTTTTCATCAATGAAGTGAATCGGCGTGGGCGGCGCGTAAAGATAATCGGTGTAGCGCTCAAAGGGACCGTAGGGAGCGAATAACTCGGCAAAGACCGCCAAGATATAAAAGAATATAAGAAAGATCATGCAGAAGTAGGCAACGCGATGGCGTTTGAACTTGCGCCAGATCAATTGCCGCTGCGAGAGAATCTCATAACGCAGCTCATCCGGCGGCGGCAGCTCCGCAACTGTCGACAATGGTGACAGTGGAGACATCAGTTCGCTCTCTCGTAACGTATGCGCGGATCCAACCACATGAGCAGCAGATCCGACAGGAATACGCCCAGCACGGTCAAAACGCTTAGCATCAGCAGCATGCTGGCGGCGGCATAGGTGTCCTGGGCAATTAGCGACCGCAGCAATAGGGGACCGGTTGTCGGCAAGCCCAGCACGATGGAAACGATTGCGGAGCCAGAAACGATCTGCGGCAACAAACTGCCGATGCCGCTGACGATGGGATTAAAAGCCATGCGCAGCGGATATTTGATGATCAGGAAGCGCTCGCGCAGTCCCTTTGACCGTGCGGTCAGCACGTATTGTTTTTGAAATTCGTCGAGCAATTGCGCGCGCAGGATGCGTATCAAACCCGCGGTGCCCGCCGTGCCGATGACGATCACCGGCACCGGCAAATGCGTCAACATGTCCCAGAACTTCGCCAGGCTCCAGGCTTCGCGCAAGTACTCCGGCGAGAACAAGCCGCCCGGCGTCACGCCGAAGACGCGCAGCATGATGATCATGAATACCAGGGCGATCAAGAAATTGGGCGTCGCCAAGCCAATCAAGCCCATGAATGAGAAAAAGTAGTCGCCGATTGAGTATTGATTGATGGCCGAATACAGCGCTATAGGCACCGACACCACATATACAAAGATGATCGAGGCGATGGAGATGGTCATCGTCAGGAAAAGGCGTTCTTCGATCAGGGGCCAGACCGGCTGTCCCCACTCGAAGGACTGTCCAAAATCGCCCTTGGTGATCATCGGCAGCACCCAGCGAATATACTGCTCGTGCAAGGGCAGGTCCAGCCCATAGCGTACCCGCAGGAACTCAAGTTCTTCCTGGTCGACGATATCGCCCGAGGCTTCCAACTCCGACTCGTAGTTCTGTATCCAGCTTCCCGGCGGCAAATTGATAATATAGAAGGACAAGACGGAAACCAGAAACAAGACAATAGCCATATAAAGCAGACGGCGCAGCAAATAATTCAACATGGCGCGATATGGCGACCTCGGTGAATTGCTTTAATCAATAGCGCGAAAATAAGGAACGCGCTTCCCATCATATAGAATGCTGCTTAACAACGTGGAACAGCATTCAGAAGCTAACACGTCGCGACGAGTCTGTCAAATTTCTAGGCGATTGCACAAATTATTTTTCAACACAAAGAGCGCAGAAGTAGTTCAAAGAAAATAATGAAAATTATACAGGAGCTGTGTAGGGGCGACCTATCAGGTCGCCCAATTTGATGTGTATAGATTTCCTCCATTTCAGCCGGCATCAGCTTGATGCGACTGTCCTGCCGGCATAGCTGCGCCTGTTGCATTTTGCCCGGCGCTCGGATAAGCTCTGTCCACAATTGAGTTCATGTCTCGCAGGACGGAAGCATGGTGGCAATGAAGACCATACAGGACCTCGAAACGCCCAGCATCTTGATCGATCTTGATCGGATGGAGCGCAACATCGCAGCCATGCAGACGCGCTGCGACGAGCTCCGCATTCAGTTCCGTCCGCATATCAAAACGCATAAGATCCCGGATATCGCGCGCCGCCAGCTGGAAGTCGGCGCGGTCGGCATCGCTTGTCAAAAGGTCAGCGAAGCGGAAGTCTTCGCGCAGGCCGGGATACGGGACATTCAGATTCCCTACAATATCGTGGGCGCCGCCAAGACGAGACGCCTCGCGCAATTGGCGCGGCGCGCGGATGTCACAGTCACGGTGGATAACCAAGCCGTCTTGGATGGCATCGCCAGCGCCATGCAAGAGGCTAAGGCGACCATCGGCGTGCTGGTGGAGCTGGTCTCGCTTAATAAGCGCACCGGCGCCAGCCTGCAACAAGCATTGGAATTGGCAAAGCAAATTGTCGCGGCGGATAATCTGCGCTTTGCCGGCTTGATGATCTATCCAGCCGACGCCGCTATTCGTCCGCGTCTGCAAGAGGCATTAAAGTTGCTGGAAGAGTCGGGGATCGAGGCGGCGACGGTTAGCGGGGGCGGCAGCGGCGCCATATTGGAATCGCACTTGATTCCGGAGTTGACCGAAATGCGCGTCGGCACATACATCTTTTGGGATTGGGGCAGCGTCGCCAGCGGCATGACCAGTTTCGACAATTGCGCCATGCGCATCCGCGCCACTGTGGTCAGCGCCAACGAGCCAAGCCGCGTCATCCTCGACGCGGGCAGCAAGTCTATCCACTCGGAGACGGTGGACGGCTGCTTCGGCTACATCACAGAGTATCCCGACGCGCGCATTTACAAGGTCAACGAAGAACACGGTTACGTCGATTTCAGCGCCTGCGACAAGCAAGCGCAAGTTGGTGATATCTTGCATATCATCCCCGTGCATACCTGCGTCGTGACCAACCTGCATAATCAAATCTATGGCATGCGCGGAAACCAGATCGAAGTAGTTTGGGATGTGGCCGCCCGCGGATTGGTCTGGTGATCGCTTCTTTCAATTTACTGTATGACAATCAAAAAAAGGAAGGCAGCCGATGTTGATCATTGACGCGCATCTTGATCTGTCCTGGAACGCCCTGGGCTGGAACCGCAACCTGCTCGAATCTGTCTACACTATACGCGCAGGGGAAAGCCGCATAACCGGCAAGGGACGCGCCCAAAACACAGTCGCGCTGCCGGAGATGCGGCGCGGGCGCGTTGCCGTCAGTTTCGCCACGATGCTGGCGCGTTCAACCGGTACAGCCGTAGAGCATCTGGACTATGGCTCACAAGCTCAAGCCTATGGAATCGCACAGGGTCAGCTCGCCTACTACCGCGCCTTGGAAGGCGATGGTCATGTTCGCATCTTGGTTGACAAAGCCGGGTTGACGGCGCACATCCAAGAATGGGAGAGCTGGGAGAATCAAGCCCGCGACAGCGACAACGTGCCGCCACTGGGCTTTGTGCTCAGCATGGAAGGCGCCGATCCCATCCGCGACCCGGGTCAACTTCAAGACTGGTGGGCGGCTGGGCTGCGTCTGCTGGGACCCACTCACTACGGGGCGGGACGTTATGCCGGCGGCACTGGCACGGAATTGAGCCTGACGGAGCGCGGAAAAGCGCTATTGAAAGAGATGTCGCGTCTGGGCATGCTGCTCGATATGACGCATTTTTCCGATCAAGCGTTTTGGGAAGCCGCGCGCATCTACGACGGCATGGCGCTGGCCAGCCACAACAACTGCCGGGCGCTTGTGCCGCATCAGCGTCAATTCAGCGACGAGCAACTAAGATTGATCATCGAACGGGATGGCGTTATTGGCGCGGCTCTCGACATCTGGATGTTGAAACCGGGTTTCCTGCGCGGGGACAGCAACGAAGACGTCTTTTTGGATCATGTCATCGACCATATCGACCACGTCTGTCAATTGGCTGGGAACAGCAGCCATGCCGCTATCGGCACGGATCTGGACGGCGGCTTCGGCCGCGAGCAATCCCCCTGCGACCTCGACACAATTGCCGATTTGCAGCAACTGCCAGCCAAGCTTGCCGCGCGCGGCTACAGCAAGCATGACATCGAAAACATCATGTATAAGAACTGGCTGCGCTTCTTGGGCGCGGCTTGGGGCTGACGCAAACTCTCAAGGTCAAATCAGCAGCGGTTTCATCTGGTCCAGCGCTCGCTCTAACAAGTCAAGCTCGACGGCAAAACACAGGCGCAGGTAGCCTTCTCCCTGTGGGCCAAAAGCCGCGCCCGGCGCCAAGCCGACGCCAGCCCGCCCCAAGACCTCCAGCGCGAAGGAATAGCTGTCGCCCATGCCATCGACGCTGAAAAAAGCGTAGAAAGCCGCTTGTGGCGTCGGCAAGCTGACACGCGGCAATGCGGCAAAAGTATCGACCAGCAGGTCCAGCGCCGCCCGATAGCGCGCTGTTGAAGAGCGGACAAAGTTTTCACCTTCGCGCAGAGCCGTGATGCCCGCGATCTGCGTGGGCGAGAATATGCAGGAGAAATTGAACTCGGTCACCATTTCCACGGCCGAAATCAACGACGCGGGCGCCGTAATCCAGCCCAATCGCCAGCCAGTCATCGCCCATGATTTTGAAAAGCTGTTGACGATGAGGTATTTATCTTCTTCGGTGACCTTGTCTATGAAGCTTGGCGCGCAACTGCGATCATAGACGATGCGGTTGTATACTTCGTCGGCGATAAGCCAGATATCGCGCTCGCGGCAGAAATCCAAAATCGCACGCTGTTGCTCGTCCTCGAGCATCCATCCAGTCGGATTGTTGGGCGAATTGATTAATATGGCGCGGGTATTCGCGCGACATGCGTCGAAGAGCTCGTCCAAATCAAGCTGCCATTTTCCCTTGCCGGGCTTCAAGGAAACACGCGCTATGTCCGCCCCAAGGATCCGGGCGGCGGAAGGCAAGTTGGGCCACACCGGCGAGGGAATCACCACGGTATCCCCCTGCGCCACAATGCACTGCAAGACCACCGACAATGCGGTCATGCCAGAGGGCGTAACGGCGATATTGTCGAGTGTGAGCGCTGTCCCGTACAAGCCGTTGTTATAGCTTGCCAGCGCCTCGCGCAATTCGACGATGCCCAAATTGGGCTGATAAAAGGTCTGTCCCTCGTCAATCGCGTCCTTAGCCGCTTCTCGGATGAATTGCGGTGTTGGCTTGTCGGGCTCGCCAAACCACAATGGAATCACATCTGTTTGTCCAATTGCGGCGTTAGCCACTTTGCGAATCAAGCTCGGCTGGAGCGAATTGACGGAGGGACGTGAAGCGCGTATTGGAGTCTTCAAGCCTAATCCCCTTCTTGTTTGTAAATGGCCACGGCAGCGACAATGATGATACCTTGGATCAAACCTTGAATGAACTGGTTCACGCCGAGCATGACCAGCAAGTTCGCCGTCACACCCAGCAGCAGCACTCCCCCAAGAACGCCGGCGACGCTGGCGCGCCCGCCGAAGAGGCTGGTGCCGCCGATGATCACCGCGGTTATCGACTGCAATTCAATGCCGTCGCCGATGGCTGGATCGCCGACGCCCATGCGCGAAAGCCAAAGCAAGCCTGTGATGGATGCGGTGACGGAACATATCACATAGACGCCGTAGCGCGTCAGTTTAACCGGTACGCCCGACAGATGAGCGACTTCTTCGTTGCCGCCTATAGCAAAGAGATGCTTGCCAAAAACGGTGTAACGCAGCAGCAGCGCTGTCAGCGCCAGCATCACGGCGAACATGAACGCGATGATAGGCACTGGTCCGATCTTCTGCACGTAGAACATGATGAATTCTCGGCTGGCTTTCCCAACCGGTGAAGTGGAAATGCTTAAGCCTAGCCCGCGCAAAATCACCATAGATGCCAGCGTGACGATAAAAGGCGCGATGCGCAACTCATTGATCAGCAAACCATGAATCAAGCCCACCAGCACGCCCAAGCCGAGGGTCGCGACGATCGCAACAAACAAATTTCCGTTTTCGCCATTCATTATGATTGCCGAAACCAGAATAGATACCTTAACCAGCGATCCAACCGAAAGATCAATACCCGCCGTCAATATAACCAGCATCTGCCCCAGGGCGACGATCCCCAAGAAGGCGGATTGCCGCATGACATTCATCAGGTTTCGTTCGGTAAAGAATCGCTCGGATTGAGTAATACCGATAATGAACAGTAAAACAATGAAAGCGTAGACAGCAAAGGTCGGTCCGTTACGGCGTAAAAACACGGCGCGCGATTTGCTCATCTCGCCAAAATACTTTGCAGAAAGATTCATGCGGGTCGATTCTCGCGGCTGCCAATAGTCGCCAGTTCGATAATGTCGGCTTCGCGCAGGTCCTTGGGTGGCAGTTCGCCAGCGATTTCGCCGTCATTCATCACCAGAATCCGATCACTCATACCGATGATTTCCGGCAATTCCGAAGAAATCATCACGATGGCGATGCCGCGGTCGTTAAGTTGGCGCATGAGTTTGTATATCTCGAATTTGGCGCCAACGTCGACGCCGCGCGTGGGTTCGTCGAGGATGACCACAACCGGATCCGTTTCCAGCCACTTCGCCAGCACCACCTTCTGCTGGTTTCCCCCGCTCAGGTATTGCGTTTCTTGATCGGCGGAGGCCATGACGATTGAGAGGCGATTTTGCGCTTCTGCAACGATTTTGTCCTCGACGGCGCGCTGTAAAAAGCCAAAACGAGTCACGCGCGAAAGAATGGGAATCGTGATGTTTATTTTCACGGAAAGGCTCGTAAAAAGCCCGTGGGTTTTGCGATCCTCTGGTACCAACGCCAAGCCCGACCGAATCGCCTTGGCGGGATTGTTCCAGCGCGCGCCTTTGTCCCCCAACAGCGATATCCTGCCGCTCGTCAGCGGATCCGCGCCAAAGAGCGCTCGCGCCAACTCCGTTCTGCCGGACCCGACCATGCCGGCAATTCCCAAAATTTCGCCAGCATATAGCTCGAGGCTCACGTCCTTGAGTATGGTATCGGTGGAGATACTCTCGGCGACCAAAACCAGGTTGCCTTGATGATGATCGGTCATGGGGAAAATCTCTTCCAGCGGTCTGCCGACCATCAATTGGACCAGTGTCGGTCGGTCCAACTGATCAATCGGGCGCGTCTCTACGACTTCGCCATCTTTTAGCACTGTGACGAAATCGGCGATGCGGAAGACCTCTTCCAGCCGGTGTGAGATGTATATGATTGTAACGCCCTGCTCGACCAGATTAGAGATGATCTCGAAGAGTTGATCAAGCTCGTGACCAGCCAGGATCGCTGATGGTTCGTCCATTACGATCAGGTCGGCATTCTGCGAAAGCGCTTTGGCGATCTCGACCATTTGCTGCTGAGCTATGGTCAATTCACTGACAGGCAGGCGTAGATCCAGCGATACGCCCAAACGAGCAAGCAGGGCGCCGGCTTGCTCATACAGTTCCTTGAGATGCAAGATGCCGAGGCGGTTGCGGGGCTCGCGCCCCAGGAAGATGTTCTCGGCCACCGACATTTCCCGCACCAGCGCCAATTCCTGATAAATGATGCTGATGCCGCTGTCGATGATTTGACCAGCCGACGCGCTGTCTCGCCGTTCCCCTTTGTATATGATTTCGCCGCTGTCCGCTTTGTAAGCGCCGGCAAGGATTTTCATCAGAGTGGATTTTCCCGCGCCATTTTCGCCGACCAAGGCATAGACCAAGCCGGGTTGACAGCGAAAACTGACATCCTGCAGCGCCTGTACGCCGGCAAAGGATTTGGAGATATTGTGCATTTCCAGGATGAATTCGCTCATGCCAAGGAAAGAAGGCGCTCGGAAGCAGCAAGCCCCCGAACACCTCCTCACTTCAATTATAAGGCTGCCAAATTAGCCACTGTCCTCCATGGTGGTAAAACCCAGTTCGGCCAACTTCTCATCCGGCATGGTGATGGGTCCGTGGACATCATCACTCCACTCTTCGCGGAAGTAATCCGCGCCCTCGACGTCAGTGAAAGGCTCGCTGTTGGGGATAACGCCGGAGAAGTCAATGAAGCGCGCGATGGGTTCACCCGCCAGGATTTGCAGGGCGGCGTCAATACACATGGTGATCATGGCGTTGGGATATTGCCAAGCCAGATATTGGATATCGTGTTCCAGCGCCAGACGCAGGAAGCCATTCTGCCATTCGCCGCCGCCAATTGGCGGGATGTCCATCCCAGCGTCGAGATAGGCGCTGATGATGCCCTGGGACATCTGCGCGCCGCCAGACCAGATAGCGTCGACCTCGTCGCCATGCTGCACCAGCCAGGTTTCCATGATGCCCTTGGCGTCCGCCGGCGACCAAAAGCCAGGTTGTTTGTCCAGGATGTTGATGCCTGGGTTGGCGTCGAAAACAGCTTGAGCGCCTTCTTCCATAATGTCGGAGGTGGTCACGCCGGGAATGCCGGTCATGAACAGAACGTCGCCTTCACCGTCTATCTCGTCGACGATCCACTGCGCGAGACTCGCCCCAACAACCCACAGGTTCGTGCCGACTTCGGTGACGAAGTTGTCCGTCTCGACCGCGCTGGCGCAGAGCACGACCGGTACCCCCTGCATCATCGCCCGCTCAACTGGCGCCGAAAGCGCAGCCGCGCCCATCGGCACCAAAATCAGCGCGTCAGGTTCTTGTGCCAGCAAGTCTTCGACCTGCGGCACCTGAACATCAGCGCTCGCTTGGGCATCACCATAGAGCAATTCGGAAACGACATCTTCTCCAAGATGCTCAACATACCAGTAGGCGTGGGCGTCCATCAGCGCCGACCAGGCATTGCTCGTCCCCTGCGCTGCGAAGGCGATGCGATAGGGTCCTTCCTTTGCGAAGTCGCTGGTATCATACACTTCGTCCAGGCGCGACAGGACACTCTGCAAATACGGCGATGCTTCGATCTGTTCGTCGGTGAACTCGAAGCCCAATTCATCTTGCCCAACCGCCACTATTGAAAATGCAAAAAGCAGCGCTAGCGCAAATGTGATGCGTAAAAGCTTGCCCATGACTGTTTATCCTTTCTTGAATACACGTTTAACATTTGTGGACAGCAAACTGCATACAATTACAATCGATTTTAGCCCCCTTTCACAGTTCCCAGTTATGTCTCGGTTCGGGCGACGCTGTACAAAGTAACCGCGCCGAGGATGACCAAGCCTTTGATGATATATTGTACTTCCACATCCAAACCCATCAGCACCGCCATAGTGCTTAGTATCTGGATAATTAATACGCCGGCGATCGTGCCCAGCAAGCCGCCGCGCCCACCGATAAAAGCCGTCCCGCCGACAACCGCCGCCGCTATCGAATCCAACTCCAAGCCCGTACCAATGAAGCGATCAACATATCCGACATATCCCGTTAAGACCACGCCGGATATCACCGCGAAACAGGTTCCTAAGATGTAAACAGAAATGCGAATCCTGTCCACCGATATCCCCGACAGCCGCGCGGCGTCGATGTTGCTGCCCGTGGCATAGACCTTTCGACCGTAGCCGCTGCCACGCAAGACAAAAATGAAGATCGCGTTCAAGCCCAACCACAATGCCAGTGGAATTGAAAGGAAGCTCCACGATTGGTTGACCAGTCCAAGAACCTCCGGCACGAAGCCGCCCGGCACCCCTCGCGTATAGGCTTGCGTCGCGCCTTGCACCAAAACCAACATGCCCAAGGTCGCGACAAATGGAGGCACTCGGCGCTTGGTTACCAAAAGACCGTTGCCAAAGCCGACCAGCGCGCCAAGCCCAAGCGCTATAATGATGGCGGGCAGAACCATCTCGTTCTGCCCGTTACTCACCTCCGCCACGACCACTGAAGTCATGACGATCACGCCACCGACAGACAGATCCAAGCCAGCGACTAGCAAGATCATCGTCTGACCAATGGCGACAATGCCTAATTGAGAGGCTTGCCGCATCACGATGGCAATGGTGTCAACCTGAAATAGCTTGGGCGTCAGGAATGCAGCAACAATTAGCAACAATGCCAGCGCGATGTATACGCCAAAATCAACCACCAGCTTGCGCAGCCGCCAGCCGCTAAAATCAGTTGTTTCTTCGTATGGCTTTGCGAGGCTCATTCGCGTTCCTGATTGTCTAATTGTTAAGCAAACGCTATTCGCGGACGGTTCAATACCGCAACTTAGTGCGGGGCGGGCGGCGCATCCTGATCGTCCATATACTTCTCCGCCCACTCGACGCCTTCCCAGGAAATTGTCTTTTCCGGCACGATTTTCACCAGATAGCGCGGGCGCACCCGCGACGGTTCGAGGTATTCCGGACCGCGCTCGCCCAGGTAACGCAGAGCCATGCGCCGGGCGATCTCCAGCCATTCGCCGTGCATCAAGGCAGGTCCCTCGACAATTTCGGCGCCACCGCGGAACAGAACGCGCGTATAGGGACTGACGTCCATGGCGCAGGAAACCGAACAGCGCGGATAGCGCATCAGGTGCTGCGCGAAGATGGTCTTGGCGCGCGGGATAACCCACATGGCTTCGCCGTCCCATTCTTGCCAGACCGGGGTGATATAGGGGTCGCCCTTGCTATCAATTGTGGCGATGCGCGCTACCACCGCGCCATCCAGGAATTCCTTGATCTCCGGCGCGTACAACCCGCGCATCTTGCCCATCCATTCGGGATACTTGCCTTCCTCGCTCATCAGGTTCTTATCCTCCAATCACAAGCAATCAGTATTCATGCCGCCGGACAATTGCCGTCAGCGGACCTTTATTTGAGCTAAGTATAACGCCTTTCACAAGCGTCGCCAAAGTAATCGCTCGCTCACAGCCAAGCCGCTAACGGATATTGCCAATCAAAGCTGCTATATCAGGGCGATGCGCAGGCCAGCAGCATCATCGGGCGAGATTGTCCTGGGCGCGCCGTCAGTATGGAATTGGATGCGAAAAGGCGTCGGTCTGTTCGCTTCTATGTGCGCATGAAGCGGACTGCCGGCGTCATCGGGCTTCAGATATTCCAGGCGATGCCGACCGGCTTGAAACAGGATGCCAGAGGCCTTCAAGTCCACATCATGAACCGGCTCGCCCGCTTGTCCCAAAGCGGTGCCTATAATGCGCCGCGCCAGCTCGAGGTCAGAAGTCGCCAGTGTGATCCTGTCAATCCCTGTAACCCCGTTGGCGTGATGTTTCTCCTTCGGCACGCGTTCCTCGCGCGGACTTTCGTCCTCGATCACAAAGGGTATTAAACCTTGATACGGTCCATACACTTCGTTGTTGAGCCAGGCAAGCTGATAACCATCGACGCGAACGCGGCTCAAGCCGACCAGGGGACTCATCTCGACGCCTTGCGCTTGGAAGACGGCGTAATCCGCGCGCACATCATCCGTCTGCATACAGAAGTCAATCAAACCGCCGCCGCGTTCATGGACCGCATCCCACCAGTAATGATGGGGGCTGTCTTCATAGAAAGACAACAACTCAATATAGGCGCCGTCCTGCAAACCGATCAAGTTGTTATACGAGCCAATGGGATGTCTTCCGCCGCCGACTACCGTGAATCCCAAAGACTTGAAGCTAGCGCTCAAGCTTTCCAGATCGGGAGCGGCGATGACGATGTGATCAATAGCGTGAATCATATTTTTCTCCAGCAATAAATGACCCTGCGCGCGAGTATAGCATAGTGCGCCGCCGTCAAAAGCGACGGGCAACCGACGCGGGTATTCGGCTCGCTTGACTAACCGGAGTGAATCGGTTCTATTTGTAGGGTAGGCAGTTCCCTCGGAGAAGCAAAATGAAACTAACAAGCGATCTTCACGTTGTTGGCGGCGGCTATTTCGGCTTTGGACTTTCTGGAAGGCTCGACTGCCACGTTTTTGTCCTCAACAGCGGCGATGAGCTGGCGCTGGTTGATCCCGGCATGGGCATGGACAGAGACTTCGATACCATCCTCGATCTCATCCGGGCTGACGGCCTCGACCCGGGCAAGATCCGCAAGCTGATTCTGACTCATTATCACTGCGATCACATCGGCGCGGCAGCCGAAGCGGAAAAACGGCTTGATGTCGAAGTTTATTCATCGGCATTCGCCGCGCCGGTCATTCGGTCAGCCGATGAAAAAGCCGTCGCCCTGGATGTCGCAAAAGCAGCCAACTTCTTTCCGGAAGATTTCCGCCTTGCCCCCTGCCCGGTGGACGTCGAGCTGGCTGAAGGCGACCTGATCAAAGTCGGCAACCTGGAATTGGAGACTTTCGAAACGCCGGGCCACTGCGACGGCCACCTCAGTTTCATCATGCGCGGGGGCGACCGGGTCTATTTGCTGGGCGCCGATTTGGTCTTCTGGGGCGGAAAGGTCGTCTGGCAGAACATCCACGATTGCCGCATCGACGCCTATGCCGACAGCATGTTCAAGATGGAAAGGATCGAGTTCGACGCGCTTGTGCCGGGCCATCTGCAAATATCACTGCGCGAGGGCAAAGTACATTTGGACGCGGCTTGCGCGGCTTTTCGTCAACTGGCGGTACCGCCGAATCTACTTTGACGAGGGCGCTGGAAGTTGCGCAAGAGCGCTTCACCCAGATAATGGCGGAAGGTTGGCCACACAGCGCGTGTAAGCCTGCCAGGCCGAGAAAACATTCGACGACTGGCAGGCGCTTTCTTTTCAAGCGTTGCTCAAGCGTCAACACAAAACGGTTGGGCATCCCTTTAGGTTGTATTAGAGTAACTTAGCTGTAAATATATAGGACAGTCATTTTTCTCAGTAATCCCAACTTAAATTACAAATGAATGAAAGGGCTGGCAACAATGGACTATCGGGTACTCGGGCGCACGGGCGTTAAGGTTTCGCCGCTGTGTTTTGGCACAATGTCATTTGGGGATATCGCCGATGCAGCCGAATCGGCGCGCATGTTCAAGCGCTGTCGGGAAGTCGGCATCAATTTCTTTGATTGCGCCAATGTCTATGCCGGCGGTCGTTCGGAAGAGATCCTGGGCGATTTGATCGCCGACTGCCGCGACGACATTGTTCTGACGACCAAGGTCGTTTCGGGCACAGGACCAGACATTAACCAGGGCGGGGCGTCCCGCCGGCATATCCAGATCGCTGTCGAAGACAGCTTGCGGCGGCTGAAGACTGACCGCATTGATGTCTATTTCCTGCATCATTACGACGCCGATACGCCAATTGAGGAAACCCTGCGCGCGTTGGATGATCTGGTGCGGCAGGGAAAGATTCTCTACCCGGCCGTGAGCAACTGGTCGGCTTGGCAGGTGATGAAGGCGCAGGGCATCGCCAAATATGAAGGTCTGGCGCGCATTGAATGCCTCCAGCCCATGTACAACCTGGTCAAGCGACAGGCTGAAGTCGAGATCCTGCCGCTGGCGCGTGAGGAGCGCATAGGCGTCATTCCCTACAGTCCCTTGGGCGGCGGGCTGTTGACAGGCAAGTACAATCCCGATACCAAGCCCGATGCCGGGCGCTTGGTCGAAAACCAGATGTATGCCCAACGATATGGCTTAGCGGACTATTTTCAGACCGCCGAGGATTTCAGCGCGCATGCGGCGGAACGCGGCGTCCATCCCGCGACTTTGGCGGTGGCTTGGGTGATGGCGAACCCGGCGATTACGGCGTCGATCATTGGCGCGCGCAACTTGGGACAGTTGGAGGCTTCGCTAGCGGCGCTTGACCTGGACATGACGGACCAGTGGCATGCGGAAATTACGGCGCTTTCGCCCACGCCGCCGCCCGCGCATGACCGTTTGGAAGAAGCGCTATAAGGCTGCGGCGCTTTTTTGCAGCCCAGTCATTCCATCAAAATAATGAAAATGCTGGGGCGACTCGCTGAGTCGCGTAGGGCGGGTAGACACTGACCGCCGATTCAGACCATCAGTCGCTCAATCGGCGGTGTTGAGCGACCCAGGGGTCGGCCTCTTCACCAAAGCAATCGCACCAGAACCAATGTGTGTCGAATGTCACATAAATCTACCAAGATGTAGGGGCGGCTCGCGAGCCGCCCATGAAAAGAGTGAGAATATCGTGGGCGATTCACAGAATCGCCCCTACATTGCCTCCTTTTTGCCAGAAAAGGAGTTAAATCTCGGTGTCCTTGGTGGTGAAGAAAATGTGCTGCGATTGCTCTGGCCTCTTCACAATGTACAATAATATTCGATTTACTTCTGTGATAAGATAACTGGAATATTCCTAGAGAAGAGAGAGACATAATGGACTTCGTACGCGCGTTCAAGTATCCATTCAACAATAGCCCCAAGGTTTTGAGCATCGTATTGACCTTGACCGTCTTGATCACCTTATGCGTTGTTTTAATCGTCAGCGCGCAAGACTGGTCTTCTTACATGCAACTGGCTGAGGCCCACGAGACCATGGACCATCTTGGTGAATTGGATCCGATCAGCGGCGCCGCGGTTCTCGGTTTTCTGGGTATCTTGGCGCTGATGATATTGGGGGGATTCTGGCTGAATGGCTATAGCGTCGAAGTGATTCGCGCGATTATGAACAACTATGAAACGATGCCCGCGGTCGAGATTGGCGCAAATCTGAGCAGGGGCTTCTGGATCTTTCTCTCCGCTCTCTGCTATGGCTTTGTCGCGCTGCTTCTGATAATTGCGCTGGTGCTGCTCGCTGGCATCTTTGCCGGGATAGCGGAACTGCTAGGCAGCATTGTGGCTATCGGGGCTTTCTTCTTGGTTATCGGCTTCGTTTTTGTGGCGGGCTGGGCCTACTTCGTCGGATTGACGCGCTATTCCCGCTCCGATGACAGATCGGCTCTTTTTGCCATCATGCGCAATATGCGAATCGCGCGGGAACATCGCGGACTTTCGATTCGATTGAGCGCTTCTATGATCGCGCTCATGCTCCTGTATGGATTTGTGAAGTCAATTGTTGATAGCGTCATCGGCGGGTTCATGGGTCCGGACATTGTTGTTGCGGCTGCCATTTCAATCTTAACTTACCATGCTTTCAACTTGTTTCAGCACTTTTCCACCCAGCATTTGATCGCTCAATATGGGTTGGCAATCGAAGCTGCCGGTCATGATATGCCGGGCAAAGAAAAGCTGGATTACCAATAGCCTTGTCGGCACCGAGGCTCGCGCCTGTCAACGAAGCCGCACGGGCGCCTAAGCGGCGAATCGTTTTTCCGCTGGCAGATTCGCTCTAGCCAGACTTGCGATCGCCGTGCGTATCGAGGATCTGCTTGAGGTTTGCCAGTTCTCTGCGCAAGACGCCTTTCAGCGTCAAATTGAAATAGAAGCCGAACCAGAACATCCAGCGCGTGCGGATATCGAGGGTTTCCCTGACATTGGTCTGTTGGCCCCGGTGGTCAAAGGTGATGGTAGAGATAAATGGGAAACCCCAATAGGAACCCTTGAGTTCAATCTTCTTGTTGCGCTCGTAGTCGGTCACGTCGCTGTTCACAAAGCCTTTGCGGCCGACGATGCGCCGCGTCATCGCCACCATTGTCCCGGCGCGGACGGGGTCGCCGCTGGTAATGCCAACACCCTGCACATTGCGCCAATGGACCTCGTTATTGAAGTCGCCAACATATTGAAAGACCTGAAAGACCGGGCGGTTTATCAGGACTTGGTTTTCGAATTTCGGCATGAATACCCTACTTTCGCTGGCAACAGCTCGGACACAGACCCCGAAGGCGCAAGAAGTCGCTGCGCGGAAATCACTTAGAATCGCTCAGGTCGCGACGAGCTGAATCACACATCATTATAACTTGACAAGCGCCAGGCTGCAAAGCGCGACAGCTTGGCGGATATCTCCGACCTCTTTGGTTGCCGCCCGCATTTAGACGATGCCAAGAACCAGAAGATAGAGGAAGACCCAGGTGGCCACCCAAAGCAAGGCGTCTATGCGATCGAGAACGCCGCCGTGCCCGGGGAATAGATTCAAGCCTTCAACGAAACTGTCCTTTACGCGGAAAAAGCGCTTCAGCGCCGATTCAAACAAGTCGCCGCTGACCGCGATAAAGGGACCGACGAAGATCATCGGGATCAAGATCGGTTCAAATGCGCCGGCCGCGATCAAGATTGCAAAGGCTGGGATCCAAGCGCCGAGGATGCCGCCGATTGCGCCCTCGACCGTTTTGTTGGGAGAGATCAGCGGCGCCAGCTTGGTCTTGCCGAAAAACCGACCAGCGACATAAGCGAAGCTATCGGTCCCCCAGGTAATGGCAAACACGACAAATAACCACATCAATCCGTCCGGCTGCATGTTGCGCAGGCTGAGCAAGAACGCTGCCGGGAAAGCGATATAGATGATGCCGCATAATGTCGTGCCGACCTGCGCCTGCGCCAGTACGAAGTCAGTTGGCTGCCGATATATCTCGAGCAAAAGCGTCAGGCCAACGCAGGCGACGATCGCAATCTGCCACAGCCAGTCCTGGCTAAAATAGAAACCCAGCGCGATTGCGACACCGGTCGGGATGCCAGTCAAAGAACTGCCTTGCATCCTGGTATCTTTTTCCATGACATAGAATTCCAGCATGCCGATGCACATGACCGGCAAGGTGAAAAACAGGAATATGAAACCGCCAAAAAGGGAGGCCGCGACCGCTAGCGGGAGGAAGACACTTGCCGTGATGATGCGCAAGCGCAAATTCGCGGCTTGCGCAGTACTGACAGCGGTCCTGTCACTCATGCTGACAAAACTCTCAACGAGCCAAAGGTCAAAGTCAATTCTGAGCTTATTGTAGCATTTCTTGTCAATATTTTGCCCTTGAATTAGGGCAATCGCTTCAAATTGTCATAACAGGTCAGGATCAATTTCTGCCTTCCTTTGCCACCGGTATACCGAAAATGGAGACTTTGTAGGGGCGTTTCGTTGAAACGTCCGCAAATCGAAGATCATTTTCCTGGGCGGCACAGCGCCGCCCCTACAGATTACGAAAGTTATGGGAAAACAGTCGATGTCAGCGCAATTTCATTTTTAACCGATTGCCCTGCCGTTTCGTCAGAGTTTGAAAGCATTTCGCGCATTGCTTATAATCTGATGGGCTGGCGCCGCGCAGCTTTTAAGATACTTACGCAGACGCGCAATAGGCGATATAATGTCTTCATTCGGCGGCGACCTGCGCCCCCGCGGTATAATCCGGCAGCACGGGCGGCAGGGATTCTTGGGTCGGGCAGTGCCGCATTCGCCTTTTACTTCTGTCTATGACATTATTCGTAATTCGCTCAAAGAAACGGAAAAGTGTTCTATGTTTGACGAGATAGTGGATGAAGCGACCCAAAAAATGAAATCGACCTTGTCGGTTTTCCGCGAAGAATTGAGCAAGATGCGCAGCGGCCGCGCGAGCACGGCATTGGTTGATCGTATGCTGGTTGAGTACTACGGACAAGACACCGAGCTGCGGCAATTGGCGAGCATTTCTACGCCGGAGGCGATGCTGATCTTGATCCGACCCTATGACAAGACGGCCGTCAAGAGCATCGAGAAGGCGATACAAATGTCGGATATCGGGGTGAATCCCAATGTTGATGGCGAAAACATCCGGCTCAATATGCCCGCGCTGACGATGGAGCGCCGCAAGGATTTGGTGAAGTTCCTCAATCGCCGCATGGAAGACACGCGCGTTGCCATTCGTAATATCCGGCGCTCCGCCAATAGCGATCTGCAGGACTTCGAGAAAGAAAAGCTGATATCGGAAGACGAACGCAAACGCGGCGAGGTCGAAGTTCAGAAGTTGACGGATTCCTTCATCAAACAAATTGACGAGCTGGGCGCGGACAAAGAAAAAGATATCATGGAGGTCTAAGGCTTGTGGAGCCCGTCCATTGAAGGCGATGGCGCTGCGGCAATAAGGAAAGGCCGCGGCAAGGGTGTAAACAAGTAGGGTCATCACATCCGCTCGGCGAAAAGCACAGCAGCGCTGGCGCGGATGATGGTATATTACACAAGCATGAGCCGACTGCTAGAACAAAGGGAAACTAGAACTGTTTCATGGTTGTACTCACGAGCGAAGAACCGCAGACGAAATTCGATTTGCCTGAACTGGTTAAGGTGCCGGCGCACGTAGCGATCATCATGGATGGCAACGGGCGTTGGGCAAAGCAGCGCGGCTTGCCGCGTTCGGAAGGGCACCGCCAAGGCACCGAAAACCTGCGCCGCATCATCCGCGCGGCGGTGGAATTCGGCGTTCAGATCATGACCATTTACGCTTTTTCGACAGAGAACTGGTCGCGCCCGCGCCGCGAAGTCCGCTTGCTGATGCGTATCCTGGAGATGGTGATTGACCGCGAATTGCGCGAGTTGCGCGATGAGGGCATTCAGATCCGGCACATTGGCGAGTTGCAGGGCATTGAACCGCGGCTGGCGCGCAAAGTCGTCGACGCTTGTCATTACACGCGCGACAATGAACGATTGATCCTCAATGTCGCCTTTAACTATGGCGGACGCGATGAAATTGTCCATGCGGTGCAGAATATCGTGCGCGACGGCATCCCTGCGGAGCGCATCACCGAGCAAACGATCAGCGACTACATTTACACCAGCGACTTGCCCGATCCCGATCTCATCATTCGAACCAGCGGCGAGTTCCGTTTGAGCAATTTTCTCATCTGGCAGGGCGCGTATAGCGAGATTTATACGACGCCGACTTATTGGCCCGACTTTGACCGGCATCATTTTCACGCGGCATTGCTGGAATATGGCCGGCGTCAGCGCCGCTTCGGCAAAACGGACGAGCAGATTGAATCCGAATTCGGCGATACTGTTGCAAGATCAAGATATAGGTAAAGCCAGCCTTGCAATATAAACGGCTCGGCCGCAGCGAATTGATGCTGCCCATCATTGGATTGGGAACAGCTTTTACCGGCATACCCACGCCGCGTCAGACGCTGAGCGAATACCTCCAGGGCGGCAATCAAGTCGACGAGGAACTGGGCGTCCGGACCTTGGTCGACGCGCTTGACGCTGGTTATCGTTTTATCGATACCGCAGCGCTTTATGGACGCGGCTTAAGCGAGAAGATGATCGGCGAGGCGCTGCGTCAGCGCTCCGACTTGCGCGCTGAAGTTATCGTTACCACAAAAGCCGGGCGCACTCACGAGGGCTTCGACTTCAGCTTTGACGGCATTCTCAAGAGCGTATACGCGAGCCTGGAGCGCCTGGGCTTGGATCGCATGGAGCTGGTCTACATTCACGATGCCATGGACTATCCCATGGCAGATGTTTTGTCCGATCGCGGCGCCTTGGGCGCCTTGCGCCACTTGCAAGCCCAAAGCCTGATCAGGTTTGTCGGGACGGCGGCAAATGATCCCGCGACCAACCTGCCATACATTCGCACAGGTGAATTCGACGCCGCTGTCATCGCCGATTCCTGGAGCTTGGTCAACCGGACGGCTGAACGCGGTATATTTGAAGCGGCGGAAAAGCATGATGTTGGGCTAGTCGTGGCGACGGCGCTGGAGCGGGGCTTGCTTGTGACCGGTCCGCTAGCGGGCGCGGCGTATCTGAATCGCTATTTCCCGCCGGACTGCCTCGCGCAGGTTCGTGAAATCCAGCGCTTGTGCGAAAGCTATGCCATACCACTGATCGCAGCCGCCTTGCAATGGTGCGCCAGGCAGCCCCAGGTCACATCCACCATTCCTGGCGCGCGCATCACCGAAGAAGCCATTTCAAGCTATGCGGCGATGCGGATTGACATTCCCGACGACTTTTGGACCGAGCTTGATCCCTTGGTCAAACACTTCGATACCGTGACCGGCAATTAACTGGCGCGCTATCTTGATAGCGCCCCTTCCAATTCCCGCGCGCGTCTAATGTCGGCGAAGCCCATGCCCTGGCGCAGCAAGAGCAGAAACCCCAACAGCGTAGTTGGCAGCCAAATCACCAGATGGACGGTGACGGCATAGCTCGCGGCAGTGGCAGCGCTTAGGCCTAGGGCGATGAGTATCGTGCTGACGACGAATTCATAGACGCCAACTTGACCGGGGGCGGCTGAAATAACGCCAGCCAGATTGACGGCGCCGATGACGAGCAGCGCGACAGTATAGCTAAGGTCCAGCCCAAAGGCGAACATGACCAGCCAATAGACGACAGCTTCTATCGCCCAGGTGACATAGCTGCTGATGACAGCGCCCAGCAGCAAAGTTGGACTGCGCAAGCCAGCCAAGCCGGCCGTCATGTCGTCGCCGACGTGATTGATCAAGGTCGCCAGTCGATCTGGCAGGAAGCGGCTGAGCGCGCTCATTAGACTACGCAACAGGGCTGGCTTCGCCGCGAGCAGGAAAAACGCCAGGACAGCGCCGACAAAAAGCGGGGCTGCGATGCTGACGATTGCCTGGACCTCCGCCGATTGGATATCGATGAACAGCAGACTGAACATGATAAAGGACAACATCACCAAGCCATCAAAGGCGCGCTCTACCATGACCGTGGCGGTGGCGCTGGCAAGTGGCACGTCGTGGTTGCGCCGCAGCAAATAAATGCGCAGCGCCTCGCCGGCGCGCAGCGGATAAACGCCGTTGCCCATGTAACAGATGGCGACCAATTCCGTCAGGGAACGCAGCGGAATCAAGCGCACCGCGCGCAACAGATATTGCCAGCGCAAAGCGATGACAGTCATGGCGAGAAAAT
This sequence comes from Aggregatilineales bacterium, assembly GCA_963663445.2. Lineage (GTDB taxonomy): Bacteria > Chloroflexota > Anaerolineae > Aggregatilineales > Phototrophicaceae > UBA6055. Next base: position 859,935 of record CAXXTM010000002.1, read on the forward strand.
AAGTTGGGACCGCCAGCAGCAACAGTTGTATGTTGACCGCGCGCAAGCTGTCCCACAACTGTTCCGCCTTCAGATCACGAAACGCCAGGTAAAGAAAGGCGAGGCTTATGATGATACCGCTTGTCGTGGCAAGGCGTTTGCTGCCCTTCTTCATCGGCGTCCAATCCGCAGGTCAACCGCTACAAAGGCTGAACGATATCAGAGCGTAACCCGTCTTGAAAGACCGAAGCCATATCTGAGCTGAGTAAACGTACCGGTGTTTTCTTAACCACAAGGACACCGAGACCACTGATATCAAGCTTTTGCCGCGCGTCGGCATGCGGAGCGGCAATCGCTCAGATTAGCGCCATTTCGCGAGCGTCGATCCGACAGAGGACTTCTGCAGGGGCGATATACGGGAGGCCAAAGGTCTTGGCGACAGCCGGATGCGTGCATTGCCCAGCATAAGTGTTGAGCCCTTTCAGCAGCGCGGCATTCCCGCGCATGGCTCCGGCAGCGCCAAGATCGGCTATCTGGGTGGCGTAGGGCAGGGTGGCGTTTGACAGCGCCAGGCTCGAGGTGCGCGGCACCGCGCCGGGCATATTGGCGACGCCATAGTACAGCACGCCGTCTAACATGAAGGTCGGCTGGCTGTGCGTGGTGACGCAGGTGCTCTCGACGCAGCCGCCTTGGTCGACCGCTACGTCGACGATGACGCTCCCCGTAGGCATTGTCGGCAGCATGTCCCGCGTTACCAGCATTGGCGCGCGGGCGCCTGTGATCAGCACGGAGCCAATGAGGGCGTCCGCGCCCCGCAGCGCGGCGGCGATATTGCCGCTGTTGGAGTACAAGGTATTCAGGTTTCCGCCCAGCACATCTTCAAGGTAACGCAGCCGGTCAAGATTAATGTCCAGCAGGGTTACGTTGGCGCCCATGCCCAGGGCGATTTTTGCCGCGTTGGCGCCGACGGTTCCCGCGCCCAAGATGAGCACATGGGCGGGCGCCACGCCAGGCACCCCGCCCATCAACAAGCCCCGTCCGCCCTTGTGCCTTTCCAGGTAGCGCGAGACAACCTGCGCCGCCATGCGTCCCGCCACTTCGCTCATCGGTTCCAGCAGCGGCAAGCGACCCGTCGCGTCTTCGACGGTTTCATAGGCGATACCCGTTACGCCGCTTTGCAGCATTGCCTGCGTGAGCTGCGCTTCGGCAGCGAGATGCAGATAAGTGAACAAGACCAAGTCCGGGCGCAAGCGCGGATACTCGCTCGGCTGCGGTTCTTTCACTTTTATCACCAAGTCCGCTTGCTCCCAAACGCTCGCGGCGGAATCCTGTATCGCCGCGCCGGCTTCAACATATTCGTCGTCAGTGAATCCGCTGCCCGCGCCGGCTTGAGATTCGACCGCTACGTCATGTCCACGTTTGACGAATTCGCGCACGCCAGCCGGCGGCAGAGACACACGGTGCTCGTCCGCTTTAATTTCTTTGGGGATTCCGATGTACATGGACAGTCTCCTGTGGGATAGCCTCAACTTCATTGTACACGATGTAGGAAAAATATCTACTGATTTCATACAGATTGCCCAAATCAAAAAGCGCTTTCCGTCTCATCTTTGTTGATTGCGGTAGCGGAACTCAGCGGTCTTGTCAGTTCAATGTCGCTCTCGAGGGAATATAGGCAGCGCTTCTCGCTGACGATGCAAGGTTGATTCAAGAGCGGTCCGCGCTGCTATCTGGGCGGCGATGCAATCATCTGGCATGGCGTGACGGGAAAACGGCGAGGCGTCTGCCTCGCTGCTATCTCCAGGGCAGACGAATCAAAATCAAGCTATCTCGGATGTTACTTAAATGCGGAAATCAGTAATTCCAACAAAGTAATGTAAATCCAATATATCTATGAATTTGTAGGGGCGACCCTTGGGTCGCCCAACGTTGATTGAATTCTTCAGATCGGGCGACTCAGCGAGTCGCCCCTACCGTTTCCCATTATTTTCTTGGGTTTACTTCGTAGGGGCAAGTTCAGCGTCGGCGGTGATGGAAGGCGGAAAGCAACTAAATGGTGAAGTGTTCGTATTCGTTGTCGGCTGGGATGCCCCAAACCGACCAGAAGTCTCCTGTGGCGGGGCGCATGATGGCGGCGCCACAGCTTTCCACGTGCATCGGCGCTTGCGGACGAGTACAGATCGCGACCTCATCGCGTGTCAATGATATGAGGTCGTCCAGCGCAATCTGGTCCTGCGACAGCAATTCCCGCGCGCGTTTGAGGCGTTTCTCCGAGCTGTTTCGCGATTCTGGCAACCGTTCCCTGGCCACGTCTAGGTTCTGCTGGATCAAGCAATGGTTGGTGTGGCTGATGGTCTCGTCGCCCAATTCATGCACGAATTGCGATGTCGACATCGCTTCGACCTCATAGCCAGCGCCCGTCCGGTCCATCAGCAGATAATTGTGCGCGCCGGCCAATGTGGCGTCGGTTACACAGGCCAGCGCGGCGTCGAGATTGTCTTGCTGCAAGACCTTGCGCACGACAAAGGGCCAAGTAACGCCTATCTGGCCGTCAGTCGCCATCAGATTGTTGATGCCCACGGCGATGCCCGCGCTGTTCATGCCAATCATGCCGACGCAGCCCGTGATGGTGAAGACGAGAAAATCGGGACCGACATCGGGCGTCCCGCGCAGCAAGATGACGTAGGGCGTGGCGGAAGCGTGCATATCCCAGGTTTGACCGAAAAATCCCTCGCGCGTCGCGCTGCGATTATTGGGCACCAGGAAGGCGGTGCAATTGTCCGATGCCAGCGGCGGCGCATCGGCGGGGACGGCGCTGCCGCCTAGGTTGTAAAGCACATCGATGAAATCGGTGAAACCGTTGTTGATGACCAGTTCAGCCAGGCTTAGCCCGGTGGCTTCCGCCATGCCAGCCAATTCTTCCATCAAATCGGGCGCGTAACGCTGATGTTCAGCCACGCAGGCTTCCGCCAGTGACATCACCGCGTCACGAGACAGGCTGTGCCCGGTCCAGTTGGGATCTTGGCAGAGTCGTACACGCTCCTCGGTGAACATGTGGATTTCGTCGTGGAAGCGTTTGCCATGCTGCCAGCCCATTTCGTAGGCGCTGCCAGAGATCTCGACGACGCGGATTCGTTTCATGATTTCCCTTTTTCACGAGAAGATTGTATATGATTACACAGAATAACATAAGGTGATGTGGAGCTGAAATGAGAAATCAGATGGTTGCATCGGACTAAAATACATAATCCCCTAAATTTAATCACCGATACGACTGTATATAATGAAACTATTCAGCAGAAACATTCTAGTCCTTCTAATCACCTTCTCCATGATTTCGTTTAGCGTTGGGCAAAATGCGAGCGCTGGAATTGAGTTTCACGGGCAAATTTTTCAGTCATTTGGCGCCGTGCGGCAAGCAGCTGCAAATGTATCCGGCTCAGTGTCTAGTGATGGGGCACCGGGAGCGTCTGCTGGGATACGGGTTGAGGATATTGGGCTATATTGTGGCATCAGGTTAACAACTGCAGTACTGGCTCGCGGCTATTATGACGGCAGCTCTGATCCTGTCGTTTGTTTTACCTCAGAATCTGAAAGCGATCAGCTTTATGCCGATAATAGATCAATTGAAACGGGTTACAAATACTTAATCTGGGGCTTCGCGGCCTTTGTTCTTATGGCTTGTCTGATTGCTGTACGGTACATCACCATCCGCATCGGCGTCAAAAAAACTCATAGTAATAGACTTTGATCAACTCCACTAATTGTGAGCGAAGTCTTCTAGCAACAGTGACAGTGGATCTACCGGATGCCGCCATCGAAATGATCATTCAAGGCGGCATTGATTCCTTTGACTGCCACGCGCAGGGTCTCAATCCGGGACTTCCTCACACAACAAAATCTCGATGACAGTTGGTCAGTGAAGATCAATTGCTTACATCTTATCCATTTCGGCGCGAACCGTATCCAAGAGGCTTTCGGCGCGTATCTGCGCTAGGGTATAACAAGGTCCGCCGAGTTGATCGGCCAGGCGCTGCGCCAGCCCTTGGTCAAAGGCGACGTGCTCCATGTTGATGGTCACGGTACGGATTTCCGCTTCGTGGATTTTGCGCGCGATGGAATGCGCCTCGTCTTGCGGCGCGATGGAATCGCTGATGGATACGTTGCCGGCGCCGTCGGTGAGCAAAATCATCATCGGCATGACATCGGGATTGAGATTCTTCTCGCGCATGACGGCTTCGTATGTCATCAGCAGCCCGGCCGAAAGCGGCGTTTTGCCGCCAACGGGAATGTCCGACATGGCATGCTTCGCCAGCACGACCGAATTGGTAGGCGGCAAGACCAGCGACGCGCGGTCCTTTTGAAAGACTACCAGCCCGACGCGGTCGCGGCGCTGGTAGGCGTCCGTCAGCAGCGACATGATCGCGCCTTTGGTGGCCTGCATGCGCTCGGATACCGCCATGCTCCAGGAAGCGTCTACCGTGAACATGATCAAATTGGCGGCTTTGCGCACGCGTACTTTTTCTTGCAAGTCGGTTTTGCGCAGGGCATAAGCCATGCCGGTTTCTTGCTTTTGTTCCACTCTTTCGACTTGAAAGGGGGCGGCAGCGCGCAGGGTAGCGTCAAAGGCGATATCGCGTGGCTTGTCGCCGGCTTGCTTGGCGCGTACATAACGCCCGCGCTTGCGGTCGGTGCGCGTGGTGGATCGGCGCCCGGATTGGCGGCGCGTCATGCGATCCAACTGTGTGTTGAGCTTGCGCGTTTCGAATTCGGCTTTGGATTCGACTTGCTGGCCGCCTTCCCACCAGCGCGCGTCCGATGCCGGGAAGACATCTTGTGGCGCCGCCTCAGTCTGGCCCAGCTCCTGTTCTTGCGGTTCGCCTTCGCTGCTTAGGGCGTCGCTTTTTTTTTACTTTGAGCCGCTTGCTCGTCGCTCTGGTCGCTGAACTCGCCGGCTTCTTCGCCTTCCGCCACTTCCTGGCGTTTGTCATCTACGGCTGCTTCTACGGCGTTGAGATCGGCCTGGGCGTCGTTGAAAGGACCGCGCTTGAGGCGGTGCGGGATCGTCAGGCGGATTGCCAGCGTGATGTCACGGTCGTTGATGGCTGTGCGGCCCTCGTAGGCGGCATGGGCGCGCGCGGCTTTTAGTATCACGAGATCCGCCCGATGACCATCGATACGCAAATCGCTGGTGATGCTGGCGATGACGCGCAGATCGCTAGTCCTGTGGGTCACATCGTCGATGATTTCGCGGGCGGATGCGATTCGGCGCGACAGTTCTTCGTCCACGGGGTCCCATTCCGCCTTGAAATCGAGCGGGTCGTTCTCGTAGGCGATATGACGTTCCAGGATTTCGATGCGCTCAACAGCTTCTTTGATGCCGGTGACGTCAACCGAAAGCGCGAAACGGTCGAGCAATTGCGGCCGCAGGTCGCCCTCTTCCGGGTTCATGGTGCCGACCAAGATGAAGCGGGCTGGATGACTGAAACTGATGCCTTCTCTTTCGACGATATTGACACCCATGGCCGCGCTGTCGAGCAGCAGGTCGACGATGTGATCGTCGAGCAAGTTGATCTCGTCGACGTAGAGGATGCCGCGGTTGGCGTTGGCGAGGACGCCAGTATCGAAATGACGCTCGCCGAATTGAATGGCTTTTTCAATATCGAGCGTGCCCACCACACGATCTTCGGTGGCGCTAACAGGCAGATCGACGAAGCTGATGCGCCGACTGGCGACCGGGATTTCTTCTGTTCCATCGTATTTTTGCCGCGCGAAGTCTGACCAAGACTCGGGGCGATCAGGGTCGTCATTAAAGGGCGAGTCGGAAATCACGCGGATTTGGGGCAAAAGCGCCGCCAGCGCGCGCGCGGCGGTTGATTTGCCCGTGCCGCGCTCGCCACGAATCAAGACGCCGCCAATGCGCATGTCAATGGCGTTGAGGATGAGCGCGAGCTTCATCAAATCTTGTCCGACAATTGCCGTGAAGGGATAAACGGGCGGTCTATTGCTCATGGAGATTGTCCGGTCCTTGTCAATAGCGATAAACTGAATAGGCCATTATACGCGACAGGCCAGGCGCTGACAATTGTTAGCTTGACGCGATCAGAGCAATTTCAACAGAAAGGACATGCAAATTCGCTCAGGCTTCGACCTCCGTTGCGGATGAGGTCGCGCGTGGCTCTTGGGTCGAAGTCGATACAGCTGTCGGAGGTAGAGTCGGTGTCGGTTCTGCTGTCTCGGTCGGCGCGACTGTGGGCAGCTGTGGCAGATCAGCCATCACAGTCAATGCAGTCGGATCGAACCCAGCGCAGAAAAATTCGCTGCGCGGGCCCCAGCCGGTTTCTCCACTGGCCAGCTCGACCAGCATCCAATCCTTCGATGCGGCGCTTCCCAAGACCAGTACCGGTATATCGCTTAGCGCAAGTTCGGTCTGGTCGTAGCGTCGGTCTGGACCGGCGAACAAGGGCAGGTCGCGCAGAGGCGCGCATTCGGGGTCGGCTGTGTTGACGCGGATGCGGTCCTCGATGCGCGTTCCAATCTCGTCTTGAAGGGCGAGGATCAAGTCAAAGTCCCTTTCGGGTACGCCACGCAGAACCAGCCTGCGCTTGCCTTCGCCAATGTCCTCTTCGGACAGGAGCTTGAATTGCGCAGGAAAGCGCAGGTCGCTCGACACGGCGCCTTCCGCTCGCCAGGTGAGGACCAATTCTCCCTCTACCTTGCGAAACATTTGCTGCCGATCGGCTTCAAAAGTCGTGATCGTCACTGGTTGATACAGGTCTAATTGTCGCTTCTCGATAGCTCTAGCTTCGCCCGCTACCGCGATCAAAGCGACTTCAATTGGATCAGCGTAGTCGTCGGTCGCGAAGGTATAGAAACTGGCGTCGGCAGCCAATTCCGCTATCGCCACTCGATCAATTTCGATGACAAAGCGCTGGGCGAAACTGGCTTGCCAGGTCAAGTCCACGGGTGTCCCACGCGCTACCTGTGATGCCGAAATCGCGAAAGAACTTATTGCGGGCGATGGACTGCGCGATAGCCAGGCAAATAGCGACAGCGCGAAGGCGGCAATGATTATGACAGCGGCGCCTATATGACGGGCGGCTAGTCTCGGCTTAACCATGACGCTGGCCGGCATCGCCGCCAGATAGGCGCAGTCATTGTCAGCCCGTACCAGCAGCGCGAAGGGAATCTCGCGTGATTTTCCAACTAGGGGACGGCTGCGCGCGGCAACCCGGCCAGAAACGACCCCGCGCTGGCCAGCCGCCAACAGCAGGACCCGTTCCTCTAGGTCAATATCAAGTTGATTTGTGCTGTCCTGCGCGCTGACCGCCAGTCGCAGGTCTTCGTTGCCTTGATTCAGCATGAAAAGCTGAGTGGTCTCGCGGTCCGATACCAGCGCCGGTTCCACTGCCAGGCTCAAGCCGCCAAAACCATGCAGCCTGACCAGAAGGCTAACAAGCGTGTCCGCGTCAGCGCTATCTTGCGCGCGAATGACAATCGTGGCGGGATAGTCGCCCGGCTTGAGGTCGGCGCGGCGCGGCGGCGCCACGCTCAAAATAACGAAGGCTGTTTCATCACTGACAAGCCGCGCGGAAGATTGACTCAGCTTTGCCCAAGCCTGGGGCACGCCCTCGACATCAATTGTGAAGCGCGTTTCTTTGCCGCTGCGGTTGCTAATGGCGAATTCCAGGGAGCTGCTGGAGGCCGGGTAAACATCAAGGACGGGTTTCTCCAGATTGACATGAAAGGAGGACCTTATCGGCTGTGTGTTCTCGCTTATGGCACGCATCGGCAGCGTCGCTTGGTCGCCACTGGGGTAGAATAGCAGCTTCGTCTTGCCCAGCGCGAGCTCCGCCATTTCTCTCAGCGGGCGCGGGGTATTGTCTCGCAGAGGCGCCCCGTTCAACAGGATTCTGGCTGAGGGGTCGAGGTTGACGATATGGACCGTGCCATCAAGAACTTGCAAGCGGCAATGCCGGTCGGATACCGCCGGGTCGTCAATGACGATGGCATTGTCCGCAGCACGGCCGACGGTTGTCGCTTCCTTCGCTATGCGATAGCTTTTGACTGTGCCTGCGGGCTCGTGGATGTCGAGCCGACCGTACCTGGCCATGCGCTGCTCCCGTGAATCTTGCGACGAATCAGCCATCTGGGTAGGTCGTATTGTAGCTAGGAGTGATAGGGCGGCAAAGTGGCAGCCCTCCGCGTACTGAGCAATCGCAGGTCTTAGCTTGTCCTCCGCCGATGATTGTACTAGGCTAGGTCAACACCGATTAAAGTCAGAATCAGGCGAGACAGTGACCAAAACGATCATCTGCGTCACACCCAACGCGGCTTTGGATCGCACGCTGCTTGTGCCAGATTTTGCCGTAGGGCATATTTCGCGCGTCAAGGGCGGAGTAGCCGTGCCAGGCGGCAAGGGACTGAACATGATGCGCGCTGTGAAGATTCTCGGCGGTCATCCCCTGTCGATGGGTTTGCTAGGCGGGCATACTGGTCGCATGGTGACGGCGATGGTAGAGGAAGCGGGCTATAAGGCGGAATGGACCTGGTTCGATGGCGAAACCAGGACCTGCATTATTATCGCGAACGCGGAGGGCCTGTCCACGGTCATCAATGAATCCGGACAGATCGGGTCCTCAGATTGGCGCGCCTTGGTGGACGATGTCTGCCGAGCCGCGGAAAGCCGCGCGGCGGGCGCGATCTGTTTTTGCGGCAGCCTGCCGGAAGGCGCGCCCGCAGATGCCCCGGCTGATGCCATCGAGCGTCTGAAGGTCCTGGGCAAACAGGTTTGGATCGATTCCAGCGGCAGAGCGCTTTCCAATGCAATCGCGGCTGTGCCTTACGCTATCAAGGTGAATGCGGATGAACTCGCGGCGGCGATGCATGTCGATGCGCGGCGGCGAACGGAGCTGCTCAACGCCGCCAAAGGCTTGCTTAAAACTGGCATCCAGATCGTTGTTATTTCGCTGGGCGCGGAAGGCGCGCTGCTCTTATCCCAGGATGGCATCGTGAAAGCGACGCCGCCGCGAATCCAGCCGGTTGACCCTATCGCCAGCGGGGACTGTCTTCACGCTGGCATCGTGACGGCTTTGGCGCGCGGCGAAAGCTATGCCGAGGCAATCCGCAGCGGGGTAGCGGCCGGCGCCGTCAACGCTTTATATGCCGGCGGCGCGCAATTCACCTACGCTCATTATCGGCGGATGCTGTCAGAAACGCGCGTGGAAAGCCTGTCCGCCTAAACGGCAAAAATTTACAGATTCTTAAAAGTTTTCATATACATTTCTTATGCGCGATAATTATTATTGCCAGCGTGTGATTTTGGCCGCATGGGAATGTGAGGCGCGCGATCTGCGTCTTTGACGGTTAGTGACCAGCGGACGCCCACACAAGCCATTTTTCATGACGAGCGAGAAAGGAATCCGCGTATGATCAATGCGCATAACATCACCAAACGCTATGGCGCGATTGAAGCGCTGCGCGGCGTGAGTTTTTCGATTGAACCCGGAGAAATCGTGGGTTTGCTCGGGCCAAACGGCGCTGGCAAATCAACCGCAATCAAGATCATTACCGGCTTCCTCCACCCCGACGACGGCTGGGTTGAGATCGACGGCAAGGGCGTGCTGAGCGATCTGCGCGCGGTGCAAGCTCGCATCGGCTATTTGTCGGAGAATACCCCCTTGTATCCCGAGTTGTCGGTGCAGGCTTATTTGATGATGATCGCCGATCTGCGCAGCGTGCCGGCCGCGCAATCGCTGGCATTGCTGTCGGAAGCCATCTACGGCACGGGCTTAAAAGACTATTTGACCCGTCCCATCTCCTCGCTTAGCAAGGGCTTGCGTCAGCGGGTTGGTTTGGCGCAGGCGATCTTGCACAAACCGAGCTTCTTGATTCTTGACGAGCCAACCGTAGGCTTGGATCCAACACAGATTGTCGAGATTCGCGCCTTGATCAAGCGTTTGGCGCGGGAAAGCAGCATATTGTTCTCGTCGCACATCTTGTCGGATGTCGAAGCCATTTGCGATCGCGTCATTATCATCATCAACGGGCAGGTGAAGGCGGATCAAAACTTGCGCCAACTGCGCATGAGCAACGACGCCACGCTGGTGCTGCAAACTGAGGCTGACGGCATATACGAGGCGCTGGGGAACATTGAAGGCGTTACCCGCGTCCATGCTATCCGCTCGGGCGACGGGTTCCCGGCCTATCGCATTACCAGCAATCTGGAAGTTACCCCGGCTATCTACGCGATCGCGCGCGCCCAGGACTGGATGGTCAGGGAGATTCGCCGCGACGATATCACGCTGGAATCCTTCTTCAATCAACTGGCAACTACGGCATAGGAAGAGCGCGATGAAGAAGCTACTTTCGATTACCAAGAAGGAACTCAAACTCTATTTTGGTTCGCCCATGGCGCTCATCTTCGTCGGCGTCTTCCTGGTCTTGACGCTCTTCGTATTCTTCTGGGTGGACTCCTTTTTTGCGCGCGGCATCGCCGATGTCCGCGCGCTGTTTGAATGGATGCCGCTGCTGATGATCTTGCTGGTCGCGGCGCTGACCATGCACCAATGGAGCCGCGAAGAAGAAAGCGGCAACTTGCAGGTTCTGCTCACCATGCCGGTGCGGCTGCTTGAGCTGGTGGCGGGCAAATTCTTGTCCGCGCTTGCGCTGGTGGCGGTGGCGCTGGCGCTGACCTTGTTCTTGCCCTTCACGGTTGCCAGCTTGGGCAGCCTCGACTGGGGACCGGTGGTCGGCGGTTATCTGGCGACGCTTTTGCTGGCGTCCAGCTATATTGCCATCGGGCTTTTCCTGTCTTCGCGAACGGATAACCAATTGGTTGCGCTTATCGGCACTGTCGTCGTTTGCGGGCTATTTCAGGCGGTTGGCTCCCCCGCTATCACCGATTTGGTTGGGGCGAGCGCGGGCGACATGATGCGCTTGTTTGGGACCGGCAGCCGCTTTGAAAGCATTGAACGCGGCGTCATCGACCTGCGCGACCTGGTCTATTATGCCTCGCTGACCTTGTTCTTCCTGGCTGCCAACGTCTTGTCGCTGGAAAGCAAACGCTGGAGCAGCGGCGAGCAACTGCGCCGGCGGCGCTTGAACGGCAAGATTGGTTTGGCTTTGGCCGGCGCCAATTTGCTGGCATTCAACCTGTTGATCGCGCCAGCCAGCGCGGCCCGGTTGGATCTGACGCAGCATAAAGAATACAGCTTGTCCGAGGTAACGCGGCTATTGCTGGGCGGGCTGCAGGAACCGCTGCTGATTCGCGGATATTTCAGCGACGAGAGTCATCCTTTGCTGGCGCCGCTGGTCCCACGCATCAAGGATACCTTGCGCGAATATGAACTGGCTGCCAAGGGCAGGCTGGAACTGGACTTTGTCGATCCCTTAGCCCACCCGGAATTGGAACGGGAAGCGAATCAGATTTACGGCATCAGACCCAGTCCGCTGCAGGTCAGCGACCGCGGCGGCGTATCCTTGGTCAACGTATATTTTGACCTGCTGATCGTTTATGGCGACCAGACCGCGACTCTCAACTTCTCGGAGCTTATCGAGATCATTGACTCGCCCTTTGGCGTCAATGTGCGCTTGCGCAACCTGGAATACGATCTCACAAGCAACATTCAGCGCGTTGTCTACGGCTTTCAAAGCTTGGAGGCTGTGCTGGCAGCGCTTGATCAACCGGCGAATCTGACCTTGTATCTGACCTCCGCTACCTTGCCGCCAGCCATGCAAGCGCTCGGCCGGACTATTGACGAAGTAGCGGGGGAAATCGCCCAAGACAACCCGGACCAAGTCCTGTTCGAGAGCGTCGATCTTTCCGCGCCCGATGTTGAGCTCAGCGAAGCGGAACTCTTCGAGCGCTATCAAATCCAGCCGGTGGCGACGAGCTTTTTCGCTGTCGAGGCATTTCTTTTGCACTTGGTGGCGGAAACCGGGGACAGTTTCCAGGTGATCTTCCCCTCTGGCGAGCTCAGCCAGGCGGAGATCCGCAGCGCCATTGAAGCGGCTTTGAAGCGCTCGTCTTCCGGTTTTCTAAAAGTGGTCGGCTTATGGACGCCGCCGGGGCAAGAGATTGACCAGTTCGGACGGCAGATGCCCAGCCTGCAGCAGTATGCGATCTTGGAAGACAGCTTGCGCGAATCTTATGAAGTGCGCCGATTGACCCTGGAAGACGGCAAGGTCCTTGGCGACCTGGACCTGCTGATCTTGATCGCGCCGCACAGCATGACGGACTTGCAGCGCTACGCCATCGATCAGTATCTCATGCGCGGCGGCTCGGTTATCGTCGCCGCCGGGCGCTATCGCCTCGGCATCGATCCCGTTCAGGGCGTGCTCAGGCTGGATGTCAACGAAAATGGCATTGCCGAGATGCTGCGCAGCTATGGCGTCGCCCTGGGCGAGGGCTTGGTGATGGATAGACAGAATGCGCCCTTCCCCATGCAGACGCAGCGCGACCTGGGTGATATGGTTGTCACCGAAGTGCAGGCTCTGGACTATCCTTTCTTCATCGACGTCCGCCCGGGGGGCCTCAATGCCGAGAGCGGCATTGTCAATAGTTTGCCCTTCGTCACCATGAACTGGGCATCGCCGGTTCTCGTTGAGGAATCTCTGCTTGAAAAGGCCAGGTCCAGCGAACTGATTTGGTCGAGCGCTTCTTCCTGGGAAACCAGCGACAGCAACTTGCAGCCCGATCTGGAGTTATTCCCCGAACTGGGTTTCATGATCGGGAGCGACCAGAAACCGTTCCCGCTGGCGGTCTTGGTGGAAGGTTCATTAGAGAGCTTCTTCCTCGGCAAAGAGTCGCCCTTCGTCATCGCGGACGGCGACGAGGCGGCGGCGGAAGGGGAGACCGCTGCGGAGGCGGCAATCGGACTGATTGAAGAGTCGCCCGGCAACACGCGCTTGATCGTGCTGGGCAGCTCGGAATTCGTCAACGACAACGTATACCAGATATCGCTTAACTTCAGCGGCGACCGCTTCGCCAGCAATTTGCAGCTTTTCGCCAACGCTATCGATTGGCTGACCGAAGACCTTTCCCTTTCCTCGATTCGCAGCCGCGGCAGCCTGGCGCGCATCTTGCCGCCGATAGCGGATGAAGAGCAGAATCAGTGGGTGCTGATGAACTATGCTGTAGCGCTGATCGGATTGATTTTGATTGGACTATTCTGGCAAATGCAGCGCCGCGCCGAAGAGCCAATCGCGCTGATACCTCCGGCAAACGGCTCGCTCCGCGCGACAGGCGACGATCCCAATGCCGGACCCAGCATAAGCGAAGGAGGCGCATAATGCTGAACCGAAGCAATATCCTGCTTGCAGCCGCGCTGGTTATTCAGATCGTTTTGCTGGCGATTTCGGTTGGCGCCAGAACGGTCACGGAAGACCGGACGGCGCAGCCCCTCTTGCCGGGATTCCAGGCTGACGATGTTTCGCAGTTGGAAATCGTCGATGATCTTGACAATTCCTTGACCATCGCGCGCCGCGCTGCGGGCTGGGCGCTGCCCGAAGCAGACGACTTCCCCGTGAACGCTGACAAAGCCGACGAACTGCTGGCCGGCATCGCAGGGCTGGATACCAGTCGGCTTATCGCAAGCAATCGAGCCAATTTTGCGCGGCTCGAAGTGGCGGACAATGCCTTCCGGCGCAAAATCAGCCTGGTCAGCGGCGACGAGACAAGCGTGATCTATCTTGGCGGCAGCGCCGGCGCCGATACGGTTTACACGCGCCTTGAAGGCGAGAACAGTGCCTATCTGGGGGCGGGTCTCAGCGCTTGGGAAGCCTCAAGCCAAGTATCCGGCTGGATCGACGCCAGCTATGTCAACGTGCCGCAAGAAGACCTCATCAGCATCAAGGCGAGCAATGCCAATGGCAGTTTTGAGTTCGAGCGCACTGACGGGAACTGGCGCTATCTAGGCTTGCCAGAAGGCGAAACCTTCGAGGATACCTTGATGCCGGGCATATTGCGCAACGCTTCCTCAGTACGCATGGTTGAGCCGCTCGGTCGGGTCTTGCTGGATGAATACGGCTTGGACGAGCCCACGGTCACAGTTGAAGTCGAGTACAGACAGATTGTCGAGACGGAAGCGGACGACGAAGAGAACGAAGCGGACAGCGCGGAAGACGAGTCTGAAGATACATCTGAAGATACAGAGGAAGCCCTGTCATACAGTACCGAAAGCTACACGCTAGCCTTCGGCGCGCAAGTGGACGACGGCAACATCGTCTTGAAAGCTTCGACATCCGATTACTATGTGATTGTGCGTGAGTACGCGCTAGACGCCTTTAGCGACTTGGACCATGCGGATTTCCTTCGCAGCGCGGAAGCCGAGGCTGAGGACAGCAGCGTGTCCCGTGGATAGCTCGCGCAGCAGCAACCGCGAAAATAGCGAAAAGTGAAATAGAGAGGCTGTTCTCATTCTAGATCACTGGATCAGCCTCTCTCCGTTGAACCTTGTTCGCCCCCTCGTAATTTGTTTCTCGAATCGTATAATGCAGTCTCGCTAGCGCAGGCAGCAAGGAGAGTCATGGCGGATCCCCTGAATTTCCAGCAGGTCATTCTAAAACTGCATGAGTTCTGGGCGGCGCAGGACTGCGTCATCTGGGAGCCTTATAATGTGCAAGTGGGGGCGGGCACGGGCAATCCCGCGACGACCCTGCGCGTTTTGGGTCCCGAGCCCTGGCGTGTTGCTTATGTCGAACCGAGCGTCCGCCCCGATGATGGCCGCTTCGGCGAAAATCCCAATCGGATGCAGAAATACTACCAATATCAAGTCATCCTGAAACCGGACCCGGGCAATCCCCAGGAGCTTTATCTGGCGTCGCTGGAGGCGCTGGGCATCCAACAGCGGGAACACGATATTCGCTTTGTCGAAGACAACTGGGAATCGCCCGCTCTCGGCGCTTGGGGGCTAGGCTGGGAAGTGTGGCTGGACGGGCAGGAGATCACGCAATTTACCTATTTCCAGCAAGCGGGCGGCATGACGCTTGATCCGATCAGCGTGGAAATTACCTATGGAATCGAGCGAATCGTCCTGGCTTTGCAAGGGAAGGACTCGGCTTGGGAGATCGACTGGCTGGGCGACCTCAACTACGGCGACATGATGTTCAACGAAGAGGTCGAGCATTGCCGTTATTATTTTGATGTCGCCGATGTTAGCGCGCTCAAGCAAGTCTACGATACCTACGAACGCGAGTATTCACACGCGCTGGAAGGCGATGCTTTGATCAGCGCCTATGACTATGTGCTCAAGTGCAGCCATCTCTTCAATGTTTTGGATACCCGTGGCGCCATCGGCGTTACCGAGCGCGCGAATTATTTCCGCCGCATGCGCGAGATGACTAGGACGATCGCCAAAGCGTACCTGTGCAAGCGGGAGGCGCTGGCATACCCGCTGATGAAAATGGCGGATAAATGGAGCGCTCCGCCGGCTCAGGCAGCTGGGCATTTGCCGCCGCCGCCGTCCGCGGCCGCCGACCTGCTGATTGAAATCGGCGTGGAGGAACTGCCTGCCGATGACGTTGCCGAGGTTTTGTCATATCTGGGTGATGCGGCGCCGGCGTTTTTCGCTGAATTGAGGCTCGCCAATGAAGGTGTCGAGCTAAGCGCGACCCCGCGCCGGATCGTGATAGTGGCGCGCGAGCTCGCGCCCAGGCAAAGCGATCAAGAGTTCCTCGCCAAGGGACCGCCAGCGGCGCGGGCTTTCGACGAAAGCGGCCAGCCGACGCGCGCGGCTGAGGGCTTCGCCCGCGGCAAAGGCATTGATGTCGGCGAATTGATCGTCCAGGAGCTGGCTGGTGGCAGTTATGTGACCGCGTTGGTGAAAGTGGCTGGTTTGCCTGCGACAGACGTGCTGGCAAAGAAATTGCCCGAGTTCTTGTCCGAAATTAGATTCGGCCGGTCAATGCGCTGGAATGACAGCGGCTATACGTTTTCCCGCCCCATTCGCTGGATCCTGGCGCTGTTCGGCAACACAGTTATTCCCTTCGAGCTGGGGGGCGTCGCCAGCGGGAAGCTCACTCGCGGATTGCGCCCCTATGGTTCGCGACAAATCCCGATAGCGGATTTGCCGGCCTTTGAACGCGCATGCCGTGATGAAGGCATCATGCTGGGCTTTGCCGGGCGGCGCGATTCGATACAAGAACAAGTTAATATGCTGGCAAGCGAGGTTGGCGGCGTCGTGCCGCCGGACAAGGACCTGCTGGATGAGGTGGCAAACCTGGTCGAAGCGCCGACAGCCTTCCGCGGCGAATTTGACAGATCATTCCTCGTGTTGCCGCGCGCCGCGCTTGTTACGGTCATGCGCAAACACCAGCGCTATTTCGCCGTTGAAGACCGGGATGGCAAGCTCTTGCCCTACTTCATCGGCGTCCGCAATGGCGACAACGAGCATCTGGACAAGGTCATTCACGGCAATGAGCAAGTGATCCGCGCGCGCTTTTCTGATGCGCGTTTTTTCTATGAGACCGATATCAAGCAGCCCTTGCGCGCGTATCTGCCGCGCCTGGAGACTTTGACATTTCAAGCGGAATTAGGCTCCATGCGCGAGAAAAATGATCGCGTCGCCGCCATAATTTGTGAACTCGGCGCGCTACTGGGCTTCGACGCGGCGTCTATCAACATCGCCAGCCAAGCGGCGCAAATCGCCAAGGCCGATCTGGCGACCAGCATGGTCGTCGAGATGACCTCCCTGCAAGGTGTCATGGGGCGCGAATATGCTTTAAAAGAAGGTTACGATCCAGCCGTCGCGGGGGCGATAGCCGAGCATTGGCTGCCCAGCGGCGCCGGCGACAAGTTGCCGCATAGTGATGCCGGGCGCCTCTTGGCGCTGGCGGACAAGCTCGATAGTCTGGTAGGGCTGCTGGCGGTTGGCTTGGCGCCAAAATCAACATCGGATCCTTATGGCTTGCGGCGCGCGGCTCTGGGCATCCTGCGCATTCTGGTGGAAGCGCGCATTCCCGCAGATCTGCGTCCGGCGATTGAAAAAGTAGCGGCGGCGCAACCGCTTGAGCTTGACTCGGATACGCGGATTCAGGTTCTCGACTTCCTAACTGGACGCCTGGACAATTGGCTGAGCGATAAGCTGCCTGTGCCGCGCGACGTCATCAGCGCTGTCTTGGCGGAGCAGGCGGCAAATCCTTTCCGCGCCATGCAGGGTATTGAAGAACTCGCGACCTGGACGGCAAAAGCGAATTGGGAATCCATTCTGGACAGCTTTGCCCGCTGCGCGCGCATCACACGGGATGAGGGGGCGCAATCGCTCGATCTGGATTTGCTCACAGAGCCGCAAGAGCAATCGCTCTACGCAGCCTATTCAGCAAGCGTCAAGAACCTGGAGGCTCCGGACAATATCGACAAATTCCTGACGGTCTTTGAACAGATGATTCCGGCGGTTACAGACTTCTTTGATCATGTGCTGGTCCATGCGGAAGACAACCGACTTCGCAACAATCGTATTGCGCTGCTCCAGAAAATCAGCGGTCTGCAGCGAGGTCGCGCCGATCTCAGCGCATTGGACAACTTCTAGGCTTTTGCCGCCTAGGTCTGATAGTTGAGCCTATTTCGAAACCCTGTGTGGCGGTCAAATGCTTGCGCGCGCAAGACAACCGGGCATAATTGACTGCATGCCATCGTATAGATCTTCCAAGCTGGTTGCCTTGCTATGGCATCTCGCGCCTAGCAAAGTTATACTCGACAGTCAATTTCTTTGGGGGCGGCTCGTCCATGTCTGTAACGGATGAGATCAAATCACGCATCGACATTGTCAGCTATGTGCAGCGCTTTGTGCCTTCCTTGAAGAAAGCGGGGCGTAACCACAAAGCCTGCTGTCCCTTTCACAATGAGAATACACCCTCCTTTGTGGTCAATCCGCAGCGCCAGACTTGGCACTGTTTTGGCGCTTGTTCCGAGGGCGGCGATCTTTTCACCTTCGCCCAGAAGATCCAGGGCTGGGACTTCAAAGAGGCGCTGCAAGAGCTCGCACAAGAGGCTGGGGTGCAGCTCCGCCAGCAGAGTCCGCAGCAGCGCAGCCGCAGCGATGAATTGGAGCGCCTGCGCGGCCTGCTTGCCAGCGCGGCCGAAATGTACCAGAAGCAGCTATTGCATCCCAGCGCGGGAGCGGTTTTGGGATACGTTCGCAAAAGGCGCGGCTTGACCCCAGAAACAATCGAAACTTTTCAATTTGGCTACGCGCCCGCTAGCTGGGACTTCGCTTTGCAGGGCTTGGGCGCATTGGGGCACAGCCAAGACGAGATCATCGACGCGGGCTTGGCTGTGCGCAACGAAAATGGTCGTGTCTACGACCGCTTTCGCAATCGCCTGATGATCCCGATCCGTGATGAGCGTGGCCGGGTGGTCGGTTTTGGCGGGCGGGCGCTCAGCTCGGATGATTCCGCCAAGTACATCAACTCGCCACAGACCCCGCTCTTCGACAAGAGTCGCCTGCTCTTTGGGCTGGATAGCGCCAAAGGCGCCATACGCGAAACGGGTGCGGCAGTCGTCGTCGAAGGCTATATGGATGTGGTTCAAGCCTTTCAAGCTGGCTATCGCAACGTGGTGGCGCAGATGGGCACGGCGATGACCGAGGCGCAGATTCGCCGCCTCGCGCCGCGTTATGCGCGCAAAATCGTCTTGGCGCTTGATGCCGATGAAGCGGGCCAAAGCGCGACCCGCCGCAGCCTGGAGGTGGCGCGGCAGACGCTGCAACGGGATTTTGCGGGCAAGCTGTCTATTGATATTCGGATTCTGCAAGTCCCTTCGGGCAAGGACCCTGACGATTTCTTGCGGGAATCGCCGGGCGACTGGGGCGCTTTGGTGGAATCCGCGCAGGATGTGGCTGACTTCGTAATCGACCTGGAAACGGCGGGTTTGAGCAGCGACGCGCCCCTGCAAGCGAAGCAGCAGCTTGCAAAGGAAGTGCTGCCGATTTTACTCGCTTCCGAAGACAACCTTTATCAGCGGGAGAATGTGCAGAAGCTGGCGCGGCGTCTGCGCATCAAGGAACGTGATTTATTGGCTTGGTCGCAGCGCGAACAAGCGCGCATGCCAGGCTCCAGCAGCCTGCTCCGATCCGATGACAGCGCGCCCCCCGAAACAGACGCGGAAGCGGAGCTGCCGCCGCCGGAATACTGGGACAACGAGGACGAAATAGCTGCGAGCGATAGTCTTGATAGTCGTGATAGTGGAGCAGCTCCCGCGCAAGCGACTGCCCGGACCCAGTTGCGCGCTATCGAACCCTATTGCCTGAGCTTGCTGCTGAGGAACCCCGACCTGCTGTCCCAGGTTAATCGCAAGCTGCGTGAATTGGCGGGCAATGACGAAAACTTGCTTAACGGACCGCTCTGTGATTTGTGCGTCGAGGATTTCACAGGCAGTCAATTCCGCATCTTGATGGCGCGCTTGCAAGAGGCGATGACGCAAGATGAGCAGGAGCCTCTGGACTACATCGGCGCGGCGCTGGCTGAGGAGTTGCAGCTGGAGTATCAATCGCTGTTAAGCGAAGAGCCTGCGGCGATCCGCGCGCTTTCTCGTGGCGCTTACAGGGTAGATCTGCAAGATATTTACAGCCGGGCGCGGCGGATTCATAACCATGACTTGCAGGACGAGTTAATTAACCGGGCATTGCGCTTGCGTATGGAGCGCCTCGAGCAGGAGCGGGTCGAGATGCAGTATTTGCAGGAAGAGGCGGGCGCTGATGCCGAAGGCGATCAGGCGCAGCGGGACCTGCTCAGCCAGAAGATCATGTTGTCGATGACCGCGAAGGCGCGGCTCGATATGGCTGTTACTTGATCGCCTCGGATAGCTATATGAATGCGAAGAAAATCCTATTGCGACGCGATGGGCATACGTCGGAAACAATATCGGGAGCGGGATGATTGATGGCAGGTAGAAGAAAAAGCGTCCGAAAATACAGCAATTATGACGATACTGACGAGCGGCGCTTGGCGTCGGATACGACGACCAGCAGCCTTTCCCGTTCGGACTATGACGATGATATTGCCAACGATGAAACGGCACGTGAAGGCGCCTTCGATGATGTGCCGCTTTCCGATGACCCGGTGCGCATGTATCTCAAGGAAATCGGCCAGGTGCCGCTGTTGGATAGCAATCGCGAAATGTGGCTGAGCGCGCAGATTGCCGCCGAGCGACAGCTCGAAGCGCTGCGTGACGAATTGATGAGTCTGGACAACCCGCAACTAGGCAAGCGCGATCCGAATCACTTGGATGTCGAACGATTCGCCTATCGCAAGCTAAGCGAGAACTGGCGGAAACTGCGCGAAGTCATCCAACCCTTCGACGTGGGAATGCCCGATTTCCTCAAGGTGCTTTACGAGGTGCAAGCGATTATCAGCAATTGGAATATGGAAGAAGAGTCCTACATCCGACATTATCTCATGCAGCGCCAATGGGGGCGCGATGAGGCTTGGACCGGCGTCGCCCAGTTGATGTTCGAAATTGTGCATGACTTGTTCCTCTTCCCCATCGAACATCAAATGCACATGCGCCTGCATTTTCACCGCGAGCATGGCTTGCCGGCCTTCGCTGAATTTGACAGTTGGATCGAAGACACGGTTGACCCGATCGACTTGGCGAAGCAGCAGCAAGAGCAGGTGGAAAGTCAAGCCGCTTTGGCGATAGAAGATCTTACGCGCGCGAATCTTCGTCTGGTCGTGAGTGTGGCGAAGCGCTACATGGGTCGGGGCATCAGTTTCCTGGATCTGATTCAAGAAGGCAACTTGGGTCTGCTGCGCGCGGTCAACAAATTTGATCACACCAAAGGTTATAAATTCAGCACCTATGCGACCTGGTGGATCCGCCAGGCGATAAGCCGCGCCATTGCCGATCAGGCGCGTACCATCCGTATTCCCGTGCACATGGTCGAAACCATCAATCGGCTCATGCGCGTACAGCGCGATCTTCTGCAAACGCTCGGCGCGGAGCCGACGCCGACGCAGGTCGCGCTGGAAATGGACTTCTTGACCGACGAAGATCGCGAAGCCATCAAACAGCGAGAACGCGATGGCATTCCCCTCGATAGCAATTTGAACCGCAAATTGCGCCGCGCCGCGCAGAAAGTGCGCAAGATCATGCGCATCAGCCAAGAGCCGATGAGCCTCGATATGCCGGTGGGGCAAGAAGACAGCAGTCAACTGGGCGACTTCATCCCGGACGAAAACATGCCGGGACCGGTAGACGCCGCTAGCCGTCAGTTGCTCAAGGAACAGATACGTTCGGCGCTTGGTTTTTTGAGCGAACGCGAACGACAGGTGCTGGAACTGCGTTTTGGCTTGCTTGATGGCCAGGACAATACGCTTGAAGAAGTGGGACGCTTTTTTGGCGTCACGCGCGAGCGCGTCCGTCAAATCGAAGCGAAGGCTCTGCGCAAGCTGCGCCATCCAACGCGCTCGCGTCAATTGCGCGACTATCTCGAAATGTAGCGCCTCAGCTTTCCCGTCCGCGTCTATCCATGCACATCCGGCAATTGCATGACTGGGATCTAAGCCCGAAAGCCGCCATCGCCCTGCAAAAGAAGCTGGCGTCGCAGCTAGATAGCGCAAATCCCATAGACCTGAATCGCATCCGTACAGTTGCCGGCGTCGATGTCAGCGTCAAACGCGGTCTCACCTGTGCTTGTGTTGTTGTCCTGACGTTTCCTGAATTGGAACACCTAGAGACCGTTTGCGCGCAGAGCGCGACGAGTTATCCCTATATCCCGGGTCTATTGGCTTTTCGCGAGGGACCGGCGCTGGTGGAGGCTCTCCGTAAATTGCGGGACGAGCCGGATGTCTTCATCTTTGACGGCATGGGGCAAATGCACCCGCGGCGCATGGGCGTTGCGGCTCATCTGGGTTTGTGGCTGGGGCACCCGACCATTGGCTGCGGCAAACGGCATTATATCGGCGAGTATCAGCAGCCCGGCAATGTCAAGGGCAACTCAGCGATTGTAACTTATCAAGGCGAAGAAGTGGGACATGTCCTGCGCACGCGGACCAATGTAAAACCGATCTATGTGTCGGTAGGGCATTTGGCGGATATCAAAAGCGCGGTTGAATTGACGCTGGCTTGTACGCCCAAGTTTAGGCTGCCGCTGCCGATACGAATGGCGCATCGGGCGGCGTCGGAGTCATGCGAGCGGGATAGTCATGACCCTTCGCTGAGCAGCTCCTGATAAAGCGCGAGCGTTTCGTCAATGACCTGGCGCAGCGTGAAACCGTCCAGAACGATTTGTCTGCCTTTGGCGCCCATTCGCTGACGAAGGGCGGGATCGCGTATCAAGCGTTCGACGGCTCCCGCAAGCGCAGCGATGTCGCCTGGGGGGACCGCTAGACCGTTTTCGCCGTGGCGCACGATTTCACGACAGCCGGGACTATCAGTTGTCACGCAGGCGCGGCCAGAAGCGGCGGCTTCAATTAGGACTTTGGGCACGCCTTCGCCATAGGTTGAGGGCAGGCAGACGATATTGGACTGCGCGTAGACTCGCGGCATGTCATCCCGTTTTCCCAGCCACTCGATCAATCCTTCGTCCGCCCAAGCTTTTAAGCGCGCGGCAGGAACCATGAGCGGGCTGGTCGCTTCTTCGTATCCAAGCACTCGGAAGCGCGCTTTGCCGCGCAGGCGCCGCGCGGCTTCCACGAACTCTCCGATGCCCTTTTGCCAGAGCAGCCTGCCGGCAAACAAGACGACGGGCAGTTCGTCCAGCGGCTCGGGCTGTGGCGCAAAGACATTTTCATCGACGCCCGAGCCGCGGATTAACAGAGCTTTTTCACTCGAAATCAGGTCCTGTTTCACAAAGAAACGCCGGTCGTCGGCATTTTGAAAGATCATGCGGCTGTGGGCGCTGGCTGTGACCGCTCGGAATATGGGGCGCGTAACTTGACGTAGCAGCGCCGCCCGCAGTTCCGCGCTTACGAATACGTAGCCCAGACCGCTCATGGCATGAACGACCGCGCGCTGGCGCGTCAGGCGCGCGGCCATCCCGCCATATAGAACCGGCTTGATGCTAATGTGATGTATCAGATCTGGCTTGAGCCGCGAATAGAGCTGTTTAAGCGCGTTTATCGTCCTTAATTCGGTCAGCGGATTCAGACCATGCTGGCTCAGGGGAATCGGATGCAGGCGCAGGTCCTGGTCAAGAATGCTCGCGACCGAGTCCCGATCTTGTACAGCTGTCGCGACATGGACGTCGTAGCCGCTCTGACGCGCGGCCAAAGCCAAGGGCAGGCGATGTGAGACAAAAAAACGCGGGATGTTCACTACGTATAGGAGCTTTGGCGCGTCACTTGGCATGGCGACGCCTCCACGCGAATGCGATGCGCTGGTGACGCGGGGGAATCACTGTCTTCGCTTTTCATTGGCTGACAGGGATGCTAGGCATGATCATCAAGTTCTGGGAGCAACATTTCGCTGGTGTCATCGACGCCGGAAATGCGATCGCTGAGAGCTTCGACAGGCGCGTGGCGGGCTATTGAGGCGCCCGTCAGCACATAAACCAGCACGCCAAAAGAGGACACGCCGAAGCTGGCCAGAATGCCAAGCATTTGCAGTTGTCCAAAGAAAATATCGACGACATCGTCACGGATATGCGTGCCGAAACCAAGGATGTCCGCCAGCCCGGAAAGCGCTGCGAAGAGGATGCCGGTCAGGGCAAGCCGCGTGCCGATTTGCTGCGTCAGCGTCGAAGGCACGTTCAGGAAAAAGCTGTACTTGAGGTAGACCAGCGCGCCCAGAATCAAGAGGGTATAACCCATCAGCACCATAATCACTTGAACCAAGCCGATGCCTGCGGTGGTCACGGCACCGGTTACGCCGGGGAACAAACCCATAAAGCAGAGCATGACGCCCAGCGCCCCTAATGCGATGCCGACTTGCGCAAATCGCCACATCAAGCTTTACCCGTCTGGCAATGACTCTTTCAGTTTGCGAATATGATTCCCGCCTAATATCGCCGCGACATCGTCTTCAGCGAAACCTCGGGCGCCTAGACAATCTTCCAGTTGCCATAAGTCGGCTGCGGTATCCACTTCCTGCGGGAAACTCCTGTAAGCGTATCCGCCGTCAATGTCGCTGCCCAAGCCGACATGAGCGGCCGATCCGGTCAACTGACAGACGTAATCCACCACATCGGCCCAATGGGACAAGCAAACGCGGCAATTGGGATCGCTGTGATGCCAGTCCCGCCTCAAGTACCGATTATACACCATGACGCCAATCACTCCGTCGCGTTCGGCTAGCGCTCTGATGGTCTGGTCGGTGAGGCTGCGCGGACTGTCGTAAAAATAGCGGGGATTGGCGTGACTGGCGATGATGCCGCCCGGATAGCGCTCGATGGCTTGCTGGCAGGCGCGTTCCGACATGTCGGAGACATCCAGCAGAATATCGTGATCCGCGAGAACGTCCAGCAGTTCATAACCCAATAGGGTCAGCTCGCCTTCAAAGCCGGCCGCGGCGCAGTAACGTGTAGGCTGACAAGCGGGCGCTACAATCCTGACGCCCAGTTCCAGCCATTCTTCAAATTGCCGGGGTTCGGCAATCGGCTCCGCGCCTTCCATCAGCGCGACAATGCCTTGCGTCCGCCCCGCGAGCGGCGCGCCGTCTTGCCAGGAGGCAAGGACCGCCTCAAGATCGCTGCGCGTCAGGATCAAACGGATTTGGTCGCTCTCGTCCGCCAGGCGCCGGTAATAGTCAAGCTGCCACCGCGCCAGCAGTTTGGCGTCGCCGTCCGCGCGATAGCTGAGCTTATGCCAGGATGCTCGCCCGGGATAGGACTCCGGTATGACGATCATGCTGCCAAAGACGATGCCTATGCCCGCCAGCAGATTATCCGGCAGGCTGGTCATAGCCGGCGGGGCTTTAGATTCGCCTTCGGCATCGCGCAGGCGCCAAGCCCAGCTTGTGTAGTCGCGTCCCAGCTGCTGGGCCTTGAAAGCGATGTTTTGATGAGCGTCTACGATCAACATGTTTGCTACACTCGCACTCGCGCGCAATAAGCGCCATTCTAATCTGTCGCTGATGCCGACGATAGGGCAATTGCCTCATTTGTGCTATCCTGTTCCGCGCAAGATAACCTTTCATCAGAAGCGAATCCAAATGCAGATCCTGCATGTCAATAACATCAGCGTCAACTTCGCCGGGCGCGAGCTATACCGCGATCTGTCCTGGGTCATCGGCGATCGCGATCGTGTTGGGCTGGTTGGTCCCAACGGGGCGGGGAAGTCGACGCTGTTGAAGGTCCTGCTGGGCGAAGTCGAGCCGGATGGGGGTCATCTCACGCGGCAACATGGCGCGCGCATCGGTTATCTGCCGCAGGATATTGAGTTGCCGCAAGGCATCAGTTTGCTAGATGTGGCGATGATCAAGCCAGCGGCGCTGGCCGAGCTCGAGGCGGGCTTGGAATCTGTTGAAGCGCAATTGTCCGAGCCCGAAGTTTACGGCGACGAGGCGAAACTGTCCCGAGCTCTGGAAAAGCATGAAGCGCTCCTGGCAAGTTACGAGCGCATGAACGGCCACCGTCACGGGAGCCATGTGCGCGAGTTGCTGGCGATGTTGGGCTTCGAGCAATCTGATTATGGGCGGGCGACCGAAACTTTGTCGGGCGGTCAGAAAAAGCTGGTGGCTTTGGCGCAGCTTGCGGTGGCTGCGCCGGAAATCCTGCTCTTAGACGAGCCGGACAATCATCTTGATGTCCAGGGGAAAAGCCATCTTGAGCGCTTTATTCTGCAATATCCCGGCAGCGTCGTACTCATTTCCCACGACCGCTATCTGCTGGACGAAGTTACGTCGCAAATCGCTGAACTCGAAAATGGCAAAATCACCATTTATCATGGCAACTATTCGTATTATCAACATGAACGACAGTTGCGGCGCTTGCGACAGCAGCAGCTTTACACCACGCAGCAGAAAGAAATCGCGCGCCTGGAAGCGATGATCGAGCGCTTTGAGCGCTGGGCGAAACAGGTATTGAGCCGCAAGCACATGCTGGCGGCGCGTCAACGGCGCCGAATGCTGGCGCAGATGGAAGAGCGCGGCGAAATCATCGACAAAGTATTCGATCAGACACTGATGGACTTCAAAGTGTCCGGCTGGCGCGGCAGCAAAAAAGTGCTGGAATTGGACGATGTCGCCATGGCTTTCGCCGACGAGCAGCTCTTTTGCGGCGCCGATTTGCTGTTGCGTCACGGCGATCGCGTGGGCCTCATCGGTCCTAATGGCGCCGGCAAAACCGTTCTGGCCAGACTGATCCTGGGCGAATTGGAACCAGTTGGGGGCCGCATATACCTGGGACCTAGCATTCGCGTCGGCTACTATTCGCAGGAGCATCAGACTCTGTCGGATTGGCTGGACAAGACGCCGCTCGATCTCATTCGCAATATGCAGAACAGCAGCGAATCAAACGCGGTCAATTTTCTGCTGCGCATGGCATTCAGCTACGAGCAAGTGCGGCAGCCGATTCGGACGCTTTCCGGCGGCGAACGAAGCCGCCTGCAATTGGCGCTGGTGATGCTGCGCCAGCCGAATCTTTTGCTCTTGGACGAACCGACCAACAATCTCGATATTCCGTCTGTGGAAGTTTTGGAAGCGGCTTTGGACGAATTCGCGGGTACGGTCTTGATAATATCGCATGACCGCTACTTCCTGGATCAAACGGTCGATCGCGTCGTCGAGATTCGCGCGGGCAAAATGCAGGAATTCGCTGGCGGGTATACCGAATATCTTGAGGCGGCAAGACAGCGGGCTTAAAGCCAGCTTAACTTCGCGCGACTTAGTGATTGCGATAGGACATTTGCATGCCGCAGGCCAGCTCGATTAAAAGAATACTGCTGGAGCGCTGGCAGCGGGACAGGGCCGCATTGCTTTTGTATGCGCTGACTTTCCTTGTCATGAGCTATCCCTTTGTCTTACGCATGGGCAGCCACCTGCCAATGGACAATGTCGATACGCATCAAGCGCTGTGGCAGAACTGGTGGGTATTGGAAGCGCTGACGCAGGGGCAGGACCTCAACTATAGTCCTTATCTGTTTCATCCAGGAGGGCTGGATTACACGCTGCAGCCGCCGCGCTGGACTGGACTGGTATTCTGGACGCCGCTCTACCTGCTATTTGGCGATCCCTTCGCTTTTAATATGACTGCCGCGATCGGTATCTTGCTGCGGGCTTATGGCATGTATCTCTTTGGCATGCTCATCTTCAAGCGCCGCATTCCCGCTTGGGTCTGCGGCGCATTTTACGCATTTGCCGGCGCCAACCTGACACACGCCTTGCAGCAGCCATTTACCGGCGCCTCCGAGTGGATCCCCTGGTTCATGCTCGCCTTCGTATATGGACTTACGCGGATTCGCGTCCGCGCCGACATCCGCGCATTAGGCTCGACAATGCTTGTCGCGGCTTTTCTGTTTTCCTTGAATGTCTACGCCAACCTGAAAATTGGCATCTTCGCCATGCTGCTGGGCGGAGGATTTGTCCTGCTTTATATGCTTGTTCATCGGCTCTGGGCGCTGCGTTGTTTCTGGATGTCGATGATCATTTTTGGGCTGGCCAGCGTCGTCATCTGCGCGCCGTCCTTAGCGCCGATGATACTTTCAGAAGATTTATTCGCCGCGGCCTCCGACCCGGTCATCACGGATGTCTGGGGAGGCATGGACCTACTGACATATCTCAAAGCCGATCATGATCGTCCGCTCAATTATATGCAGAGCATCGCAAGTCTAAGCGGCGACCACGTCGAGCACACTTTCGTGACCTGGGGGCTGTCGCATGTGGGTTTGGTCAGTATTTTCTTCGCCTGCGCGGGACTTGTCTATGCGATCAGAATTGAACGGTCCGCTCTGATCTGGTTCATCCTGGCTCTGGTTTTCTGGTTATTGAGCCTGGGCGTCGTCATCTTTGTCAATCGCTCGGCGCTTGACATTTACTGGACGCCTTATCGGCTGCTGGAAGACAATTTCATTTTTCGCGCCTTGAAGTGGCCCTTCCGCATGGCTTTGGTTTTTCTCTTTCCTTATTCCGTTTTGATAGGTTATGGACTGCATTACCGTACCCGTTCATTTGAACTGGGTCGAAGGCGTAAACTGCTCTTGATCATTTCTGTCATCATGTTGCTGTATGGCACAAGCATCTTTCCCATCCCGACCCGCGACGCGCCCAGACCGGCTTATCTGTCGAAGCTGGCGGAACTCCCGCAAGGCGCTGTCATTGACGTGCCCTTTGGTCGGCACGTCTCCAAATACTATATGTCCGTGCAACGCTTTCATCAGCGCCCTATCGCCGAAGGCATGATCGCGCGCGTCCCGCCCGGCACTTATGATTACATCGACCAGAACCTGCTGCTGGCGACTTTTCGCGACCCCGGCAAATTCAACTACGAAGATTTGACGCTTGCGGATTGGGCAGCGGCATTTGAGCAGTTGCTAGATGACGGGTTTCGCTATGTGATCATGCACCGTGAAGTTCCCGTCTCAAGCTTTATCGGGCGCGCCAAAGGCTGGGCGCTGGAAATGTTTAAGCTTGAACCCAAGTTATACGATGACAATAATGTCATCATCTACGAGCTCGCGGATGTCAACGTGGAAAACGTTTCCTCGAGAGCCAAGCGCCTCCTAGACGACTAACGCATCAGCGTTCTCGCGATTCAGATCTTCGCCTGACATCTGAGCACGGCGCCCGGAATGAAAAAACTGAAGTCATCGCTGTCGATTGTATCGGGCAATTGGAAGCCGCGCCGGATGTCCTCTGCGGCTCCCCTGAAAAGGGACTTGATCATTTCCCTGTTTTGCCGGGCTGTGTTCATGCGCGTCGTCCATTTGTGGAAATGCAGTTCGAGTTCGTAGCTGTGTATCAGCTCGGCGCGGAAGCCGGCTGCCGATAACATGGCGCGCCATTCGGAAATGCGATAGTCGCGCGCGTGCGATGGATCGCGCAGCAGCTCGATGCTTTGCAAAAAAGTATCTTGCGCGACATCTTCGCTGGCCATGATGTCGCTGATGATAAATGCGCCTTTGTCCCGCAGAACACGGCGAATCTCCTTTATGGCTCTTTGCGGATAGCGCCAATGGTGCGCGCTGTAACGCGTCGTGACGATGTCAAAACTGTCGTCAGGGAAGGGCAGAGCTTCAATGTCGGCGAGTTGCGGCGTGACGTTGGTAGCGGCTCGTTGTCGCGCGAGCAGCTTCACTTGTTGGAGCATCGCCGGGGTGAAATCGCAGGCGTAAACCCAGCGGGCTTTGGGCGCGAAAGCCAAGGCGCTGTGCCCGGCCCCGCAGCCGGCGTCCAAGACCAGGCTGTCGGGGCGCAGTGGCGCGTTGCGCGTCACGACCTCGAGATCTGCTCCAGAGGCATGCACGGCGCTGACGCGATAATTGGCCGCGACCTCTCCAAACTGCGATTGGACCTGTTGCTTTATGTCCCGCTTTGCCATAGGCTGCTTTCGTCGATCTTGTTGTCCTGCATTCGCATTGCGCTATCCAGAAGGGCAAGGGCGCTCTAGGGTCGCGTGGCTTAGGAGAAATCCGAATCGAAGGCCAGCGCTGGCAGGAAGCCGCCAACGAAGGCGTCTCCCAGCCCGATTG
Source organism: Aggregatilineales bacterium (assembly GCA_963663445.2). Taxonomy (GTDB): domain Bacteria; phylum Chloroflexota; class Anaerolineae; order Aggregatilineales; family Phototrophicaceae; genus UBA6055. The sequence continues at coordinate 889,476 of CAXXTM010000002.1, forward strand.
TGACGCCGTTCGCCTGTTCGACGGCTGCCACCGGCACGCAGACCAGGTTAGCGCCTTGCTTCGCGTTTATGATCTCGGCGAAGCGCGCGTCTTCGGCGCTCGGCGCGCGTTCCGCGATTTCACGATAGTTCGCCAGCGTAAAGTCATCGCCATAACGGAAGCGTGTTGTCGCCAGTGTGACGCCGGACCTTAGGGCCGCGGCGTAGCGATTGGCATCGTCGCCATGCGCCAGCGCCCAGCGCCGCGTATGCACAACAATGATGTCGGCTGGAATGCGTCGGCTCAAATCCACCAGCGCGCCTGTGACGCTGTGTGCCTCATGCAAGTCCACCGTTCGATCAAGATGAACTTGCAGCTCGTCTTCGTTCATGCTGTAAACGCCAATTTCGCCCCCAAGTTCCCGCAATATCAATTGCCGGTAGCTGGGGTCATAATAGGCGCCATCCTCCATAAAGACGGTGGCATCCCTGGGCAGGCGCTTCATCATACCTTTGAGGCTGACTAGCCGCTCCGCGAGCAAGCGCTTGTTTTGAACCGCGTTGAAGCCGGAGATAAGCAGCGCTTTCGCGCCCGTAATCAGCTCAGCGAAGTCTTCGTTCAAATTCATTGAGATTCTTGCGTCATTGCAATGATAAATGAGGCGGTTCGCCTGTCTGGCGCGAATATCAATGTCACCTGCGCGCAGCCTTGCGCCCTTGCCGAACTGCACAATCAGATGCGGATAGGCGCTGTCGCGCGGATTGCTGCAGACATAAGGGCAATCTGGGGGCAAAAGGCGGCGCACATGGCTGTTCATGGTGATCAGATGCAGCGCGGCGGTATAGCCTAATTTTCTCATCGCGATAGCGGCGCGTACGGACGTACCGCCTAACGTGATTTTTTTCTGGAAGCGCGCCGCGAAGCGCTCTATGATGCCCGAGCTGGAAACGAAGCGCTCGCCGCCGCCCGCCGCCGTCATGAAGCCGAGAATCGAGATGAGCAGCTGGCGTTCGCTGTGTATCTCGCCCTGGGAACCGATTTCGGCGGCGCTGATCGCGTAAGCGGAAATGAGTTCTTCCAGCGCTTCCGCATCCCAGACGATTTCATAATCGACATTATTGCAGAAGCCAAGGGCAATTCGCTCGCTCACGTTCTGGAATTACCTGGACGGGACGATCCCGGGGGACCAAATGTCAATAGCTGAGATGGACGCCATCAGTATAGCGCTGCCTTGCCCGTCGTCTTGAAGAGGTCGAATTTCTGGCGGCAGACGACTTTCATCGCGTCAATGCACTGGGGATAGATGCTGCTGGGTTCCCGCAGTATCGGATCCCGCAGGACTTCGCGGCATTTCTGATAAAAGGCGTTTTTCATGTCGGCGGAAATGTTGATCTTGCAGATGCCCAATTCCACTGAACGAGCAATCTCCGCGTCCGGGTTGCCGGAGCCGCCGTGCAAGACCAGCGGAATATCGACCTTGGCTTTGATTTCCGCTAGCAAGTCCAGGCGAATTTCTGGCTTCATGTCCTGCGGGTACAAGCCGTGCGAAGTGCCTATCGCGACCGCTAGCGTATCGACATCGGTGGCGTCGACAAAAGTCTTGACCTGCTCCGGATCGACGAAGATGACTTCTTCGGCGCCGGCTTCGGCTTCTTCATCTAGTTCGCCGATGGTCCCGAGCTCGCCTTCGACCGAAACATCGACGGCATGAGCCAGCGCCGCGACTTCCCGACAGGCGGCGATGTTCTGTTCCAGCGGCAGCTCCGACGCGTCAATCATCACCGACGTGAAGCCGGCGCGGATAGCGGTCATGATTTGTTCCAGCGACGAGCCATGATCCAGATGAATGACAACCGGCACCGCGGCATTTTTCGCCTCCTCCAGCGCGAATTTGACAAAGGCAGTACCGACAAAAGCCAATTCGTCGGGATGGATGGCTATGATGACAGGCGCCTTGGCTTCTTCGGCTGCTGCTATCGCGCCGGATAAAAGCATGTTGCTGCTGATGTTGTAGGCTGGCACAGCGAAGCGATTTTCCCGCGCGACCGCCAGCAAATCTCTCATGTTCATTAGCATAGTGGTATCTTCGTTCCCGTGAATGTGGATAAAGGCGCACGCAGGAGAAAATCAGCCTTTGACGGAGCCGGCCGACATGCCTGCGATGAAATATCGCTGGAAAAGCAAAAAGAGAATTAGGACGGGTAAGGACCCCAATACACTCAACGCCAGCATCTGGTTCCACTCAAAAGAGTGCTGCCCCATGAGCAAGTGTATGCCTATCGGCACCGTTCGCATATCGTTGGTCCGCGTCAGCGTGAGCGCGAAGAGGAACTCGTTCCAAGCCAGCATAAAGGTGTAGACGCCAACAGCAACGATGCCCGGCAATGAAATCGGCACCAGGATGCGCCAGAGCGTCACGAAGCTGCCGCCGCCGTCGATCATTACGGCTTCGTCCAGGTCGCGCGGCAGGGTGTTAAAATAGCCAGTCATCATGATGATCGCGTAGGATAAGGTGAAGACCATATAGGTCAGAACCAGCGCCGCGTAGGAATTGTAGATGCCAAGCCAGACGATAAGACCGAAATAGGGGATCATCAATGTGATGGGCGGCACCGACTGGACGCCGATGATGATCAGGTTCAAGACCTTTTTGAAGCGGAAGTCGAAGCGGCTAAAGCTGTAGCCGGCCAGGATGCTGGTGATGACGGTGCAAATCGTGACCAAGATCGCGACCAGGTAGCTGTTGAAGAAGAAGCGCAATTGCCCCGGGTCGCTCAGCACCGCCTGATAAGCCTCGAAGGAAAAGGAATAGTCAACCAGCGCCGGCGGATAGGCGAAGATCTCCAGGTTGGACTTGAAAGACGACGAAACCATCCACAGCACAGGCAAACCGGCAAAACAGGCGCCGAGGATCAGCGCGATCCATATCAGTATCTTTCTGACTAGAATCTGCCTGCGACTGCCGATCATGCCAATCTCTGTTTTCCCTAGTTTAGCGCTAGCCTTATTGCTAATGCGCCTGGCGATCACCCGCTAGCCAACGCGCGCCGAGAGGCTATTCGTCCGCCATGCGTTGACTGCGCACATAGAATATCGCCACGAAGGTGCAAATCGCCAGGATCACCATGGCGATCGTGGATGCGATCGAGTATTCATGCGAACTGAAAGCCGCCTTATAAGTGTAGGTGCTCAGGACCTCGGTGGAGCGCAAGGGACCGCCGCCCGTGGTCATCCAGATTAAGGTGAACTGATGGACCGTCCAAATGAAATCCAGCAGCGCCAGGCTGATAATGATGGGCTTCAACTGGGGCAGCGTGATATGCCGGAATAGCTGCCAGGCATTGCCGCCATCGACCCGCCCGGATTCGTAGAGATCATCGGGAATCCCTTGCAAACCCGCCAAAAAGCTGACCAGATAAAAGGGATAGCCGGACCAGATGTTGATGAAGGTAACCGCGTTCAGCGCCAGTTTACGGTCCGACAGCCACTCTTGCAGCTCCGGGATCATGCCCAGCTCTAGCAAGACAAAATTGACCACGCCATGCGGGTTCAGCAGCAGCCGCCACAAGATAGCGATAATTGAGGCGGTGAATACCCAGGGCAAGATATATATGACGCGGAATACCGCCTTCACGTTGGCACTGAGCAGGCGCGAATTCAGCAGCAGCGCGAATGCCAAACCGATGACGAAATGCGCGCCGACGCTGACTAGCGCGAAATAGATGGTATTGTTCAGCGCGCCGCGGAACTTCCTGTTCGTCAGCACTTCTTCGTAGTTGTCCAAGCCAACGAATTGAGGCGGATTGGGGTTGACGATGACATTATCCACCAGGGAATAGAGGAAGACCGTGATGATTGGCACGACGGTTAAGACCGCGAGCAGAATCAGAGTTGGCGACAGATAGGCGTAGGGCAGCAATTTGCGCTTCCGCTGCTCCCAGCCGATATTCGCCGTTTCAGTGATTTCGCTCTGCGTGGCTGTGACCATGCCAACTCCGCCTGGGCGGAGGCGGTCAGCAACAATCTCTGACCGCCTCGCTCATAGAACTTAGGGGAATTACGAGTCCCGGCAAGCTACTCGAATATGGCTTCCCACTCTTCTTGCGCGATTTCCAGGAACTCTTCCAGTTCCATCTCGCCTTCCAAATAGAATTGGAAAGGCTCGTCGAACTGACGCATCAGCTCTTCCGCGGCCGGCAGCCCGGTGAATTCATTCGCCAGGTAGCCTTCCTGGAAGATGGCGAAGGCGGTCTCGAAGAGCGGATCGCTGGTGATGAAGTCCGGCGTCGCGTTGACATTGCCGGGGAAGGCATTGGCGATTGAGGTCAAGTGAGAGTTGCCTTCGACGCTGGTCAGGAAATCAATCAGCTTCCAGGCTTCGGCGGTGTGTTCGGTATTGGCGCTGATGCCGATGCCCCAGGAGGCGTAAGGCAAGCCGCGGGGACCGTCATAGCCTTCAGCGGCCGGCAGCGCGGTGATATTGAAGTTCAGGTCCGGGTTGCGCTCGCGGATCAGCGTGAAGTGGGCCAGCGTGTTGATGATCATGGCGACGCGCTCGTTGACGAATTCCTCGACCTTTTCATTCTCTTTCATGGCGTAAGCGCCGGGCGCGACCACGCCGGCGTCGTGCAGGCTCTTGATGTAAGCCATCGTCTCCGCCAGCTGCTCGTTGCCGGCCAGGTTGGGCTGGCCCATGTCATCGAGCATGCTGCCGCCAGTTGCCCAGAGCCAGGACATGGTGTCGTTCTGGATGCCGTTGGGCTGCTCCAGCGAGAGCGGCTGCGCCCAGCCGTAAACGTTGTTGTCGGGGTCGGTCAGCGCTTCGGCGGCCGCGGCGAATTCGGCGCGCGTCGACGGCGGATCAATGCCAGCCGCTGCCAGCATGTCAAGATTGACGAAGACTGGGTAAATGAAGTTGGCGATGGGGATCATATAGGTCTCCCCGGCGAGCCTGATCTGCGCCGCCAACTCGCTGTCATCGTAGCCGGCATCCATCATGGCTTGTGTCAGACTAGCCAGCGCGCCTTGTTTCCACAAGACATTGACCCAGGCGCCATCCAAGCCGACGACATCAGCCATCGTGCCGGTGGCCGCGCTGGCGATGATTTGGTCCTTCGTGGTCAAATAGGGACCGCTAATCGTCTCCACCTTGATGCCCGGGTTGGCTGCTTCAAATTCGTCCAGCAGCGCGCGGAACGCGCCTTCCGGCAATTCCGGCTCCCACCATTGCTGGAATTCCAGCGTCACATCTTGCGCCATGCTGATGCCGCTCACAAGCAAAAGCGCCATGATCGTCAACAGTGCTAGATATTTCTTCATCGTGAATTTCTCCTTATGACAAGTATCGATTCAGTCGGAATCGTCACGAGGCGCTCAAGCCGATTGATATCGCGAACAACCTCGCGCAGGCTAGCAAGTCTTCAATTCATAGGCGCTCCTTTGTCTAGGCCGCGTTCCTAGTATTTGCGGTGATCAGTCGCTCTTGATGTCTTCTGGACGGAATGCATCAAGGCGTCGGAACGCTCAATACAAATGCCAACGTATAACGCTTCCGTTAGCGCCAGGGCGGCCAAATTGGAATTCAACTCCTCCTCGCGGAATTGGCTGGCGCGCGTAGCGGTGAACAGGGAGTAATCGCTGTGGCGCGTCAACGGGGAGGTCGAGTGATTCGTGATGCAAATTGTCGTCGCTCCGTGCTGTTTCGCCAAGCCCAGGGCATGAACCGTATCCTTGGAGCTGCCCGTGTGCGAGATGCCTACCGCCACCTGCTCAGGCGAAGTCAAAGCGGCGTACATTTCCTGCATAGTTGGGTCTATTGAAAAACGGCAGAGCAGACCGATCTTGGTCAAGCGGAACTCGAGGTCCATGGCTATCGGGATGGAGTTGCCGGAAGCGAAGAGCACAATTTGCCGATTGTTGCACAGCGCGCTTATGGACGCCTCCAATGCCGGCATATCGAGAATGTTGGCGCTGTCTTCGAGTGCGCGCAGCCCCATGGTCATCGCTTTCTGGACGGCTGTCGCTGGCTTGTCGTCTGGCATCAGATCTTCGTGCACGATCGACATTGGCGAGACAATGTCCTCGGCCAGGCGGATCTTAAGGGCGTGGAAGCCAGAGAAGCCAAGCGACTGGGCGAAGCGGAAGATACTCGCCTCGCTAACGCCAACACGGTCGGCTAATTCTGTGATGGAGAGGTTGATTGTCTCTTGCGGGAGGCGCAAAACGAACTGGGCTACCTTCCTGGCGGCGCCTTTCAGGTTCGGCAAGGCGTCGGAGATAGTGGACAGAGAGCCGCGATCAGGTTTGTGCCCGTTCTTCATATAACAAATTCCATAGGATGAAAATTATTTCCAACATCTTAACACGCTTGAAAATATTTGTCAATCAAGTGAAGCTATCGCTCGCAGAGAAATCGCAGCACATTTTCTTCACCACCAAGGACACCAAGATTCATCTATTGATCTGCAAAAAAAGGAGACATTGTAGGGGCGTTTGACGGTCAGTGTCGAAGGGCTGTGTCTACGCGCCCTACGCGACCCGCTGAAATGCCTACAAATATATGGTTATTTTCGCGGGCGGCTCGCGAGCCGCCCCTACCTCGCGGTAGATAAATAACACATTCGACACAAATTGATTCTGGTGCGATTGCTCTGATTTTCGAAAATGAAGCCTTGACAAAGGCATACCTGAAGCGCTAAACTCCAAGATTGCAGTCCTCATTTATGACATAGTTTGGTTGAATGAAACCGACCAAATACACGCGTCATCCAACTTGCGCGAATTCCTTATGCTGCTTAAGCCAGTCATAGCGGCTTCATTGCGTTTGCGCTTCGCTTTTACATGTTCGGCAGAATCGAATTATCTTTCCGAGGAGCGGCATCTTGAAACATTATTATAACGTGAAGAGTTATGCGCGTACCACGGATATCCAGGAACTACCGTCGCTGATTGACATCCAGTTGCGGTCGTTTGAGGACTTTCTCTATGGGGGCAGGTTGCTCGAGCTGTTCGACGAGATCAACCCCATCCAGAGTTTCAATGGCAATCTGTCGCTCTTTTTCCCGGGCAATATCCCCCAATCCCAGGAATTCGGATTAAAGTATTGGTTCGCAGAGCCGAAGTACGACGAAGACGACTGCCTGGAACGCGATATGTCCTACGCCGCGCCGCTCTATGTTCGCGTCGCGCTGGTGAATCACGATCAGGGCGACGAGGTCATCCTCCAGGATATTTTCCTGGGCGACTTCCCGTTGATGACCGAGAAGGGCACCTTCATCATTAACGGCACAGAGCGCGTCGTCGTCAGTCAATTGATCCGCTCGCCCGGGGTCTACTTTGATGTTGAGGAAGAACGCGCGACCGGCAGACAACTGGCTAACGCCAAGCTGATACCCGACCGCGGCGCTTGGATGGAGTTCGAGACGCGCAAGACGGACTACATCACGATCAAATTCAATCGCAAGCGCACGATACCGGTCACGATCCTCTTGCGCGCGCTGGCGGCGATTGACGATGGCTTGGGCAAAGCGAAATCGCCCATCAAGAAGGGCGATGACGAAGAAATTCTGGCGCTCTTCGCCGATATCGACGATGACGAAAATCATAAATACATCGAGAGCTCCTTGAAGAACGAGCCCGTGTGGGATGTCAAGAAGAAGCAGACCATCGCGGAAGTCGCGCTGATCGAGTTCTACAAGCGCATGCGCCCGGGCGACCCGCCCACGCTTGACAACGCGCGCGACTATCTGAAAAGCCAGCTCTTCGATCAACGCCGCTATGACCTCGAGCGGGTTGGGCGTTATAAATTGAATCAGCGTCTGGGCTTGCAAGAGGTCGTCGATCTCGATCATCGCACCCTCACCAAAGCGGATATTGTCGCCCTGGTGCGACACATGATCATTATCAATAGCGGGCAACGGGGCCGCGACGATATTGATCATTTGGGCAACCGCCGCGTGAAGACCGTCGGTGAACTCATCGGCAACAAATTGCGCATCGGCTTGCGCCGTATGGAACGCGTTGTCAAAGAGCGCATGTCCATCCGCGAGGCGGATCAACTGACCCCGGTTTCATTGATCAACATTCGGCCGATTGTCGCTGCGGTGCGCGAGTTCTTCGGTTCGTCGCAATTGTCGCAGTTCATGGAGCAAACGAACCCGCTGTCGGAATTGACACACAAACGGACGCTTTCCGCGCTGGGTCCGGGCGGGCTGCGCCGCGAGCGCGCCGGCTTCGATGTGCGCGATGTGCATCACAGTCATTATGGGCGCATTTGTCCTATCGAAACGCCCGAAGGTCCCAACATCGGTTTGATCGGGCGGCTGGCGAGTTACGCCAAGGTGAACGATCTGGGCTTTATCGAAACGCCATACCGCAAGGTTGTTAATTCGCTCAACGTGAAAGATCCCAGCTTGGTCGGCCGCCGGCTCTTCGACGACATCGAGGACGCCAAGGGCAAGGTTGTATTTGAAGAAGGCACCATCCTTGACACGAAGATCATTGGCAGGCTGAAGCGGCGGAAAATCAAGGAAGTTGCCGTGGCGCCCTTCGCCACGCAAGAGATCGAATATCTGTCGGCCGACACCGAAGACAAGTTCATCATCGCGCAAGCCAACGCTCTTCTCGATGAACACGGTCAATTCGTCTCGAACCGCATCTCGGCGCGACATGATCAGGGCTTCCTGACCGCTCCCCCACAGCGCATCGACTATATGGACGTCGCGCCGCGGCAGATCGTCGGCATCAGCGCCGCGCTGATTCCCTTCCTTTCCCATGACGCGGCCAACCGCGCCTTGATGGGTTCCAACATGCAGCGGCAAGCCGTGCCATTGCTGACGCCGGATGTCTCGGTCGTGAGCACGGGCATGGAAGGTCAGGCGGCTTTTGACAGCGGCCAGGTCTTGGTTTCGGAAATAGAAGCGGAAGTGATCAGCGTGCAAGGGCATCGCGTGATCGTTCGCAGGGCTGATGGCGAAGAAATCACCTACCTGCTCAGAAAATACGAACGGTCCAATCAATCGACCTGCATTGACCAGCGGCCGCTGGTGCGCAAGGGAGACAGCATCAAACCCGGCGACGTGATTGCCGACAGCTCCTCCACATATAGAGGTGAATTGGCGCTGGGTCACGATGTATTAACTTGCTTCTTGTCTTGGGACGGCGGCAATTATGAAGACGCCTTGCTCATCAGCGAGGAGATGCTGCGCGAGGACAAATTCACCAGCATTCACATCGAGAAGCACGAGATCGAAGCGCGCGATACTAAGCTGGGACCGGAAGAGATCACCTACGACATCCCGAATGTGGGCGAGGAAGCGCTCAAGGACCTGGATCAAGACGGCATTGTGCGCGTCGGCGCCGAAGTTGGACCGAATGACATCCTGGTGGGCAAGATCACGCCCAAGGGCGAGAAAGAATTATCCCCGGAAGAGAAGCTGCTGCGCGCCATTTTTGGCGAGCAGGCGCGCGAGGTCAAGGACTCGTCGCTGCGCTTGCCTCACGGCGACCGCGGCAAAGTGATTGACGTGAAGGTCTTCACGCGCGACGAACACCCGGACCTGCCGGCTGGCGTGGAAAAGATGGTTCGCGTCAGTGTGGCGCAGCGCCGCAAGCTGACGGTCGGCGACAAGATGGCGGGGCGGCACGGAAACAAAGGCGTCATCTCCAAGATCGTGCCAATCGAAGATATGCCCTATGTTGACGGCGGCTTGCCGGTGGAAATTATTCTCAATCCGCTCGGTGTCCCGTCTCGCATGAATATCGGCCAAATCCTGGAGCTGCACTTGGGCTGGGCGGCGGATCGCATGGGATTCCGAGCGGTTACGCCGGTATTCGATGGCGTGCGCGAACAAGAGATTCAAGCTGAACTCGGCCGCGCCTGGATGCTTGATTGGGCTTGGAAACAGATCTCGGAGCAAGCCTGGGATAATCAGGATCGGCTGGCGGAAGTTGCTGGCATCGGCAGCGAAGATTTCGACAATGATATGCACGTGATCTGCGCCTACCTGCTAGACCGCGTTGGCGAGAGCGGGCTTTATGACAACGAGGCGATCATTCTCGAGCGCGACGAGATCTATGTGCGGCGCGTGGCTGTGGCGGAGGTTTTGCGCGAGCTCGGCTACGATCCGGACGAAATCATGGTCTATGACAACAGCGACTTGACGGCCGACACGCGCGATGAGCGAGACGAGGCGGCTTTGCGCGCGTCGCTGCTTTTGTGGATCCAGCAGACCGCGACTGAGGAAATCGACCTGAGCGACTCGCTCGCCATTCGCGACCTATTCGAGATTGCCAACCGCGTCATGTTCGAGACGGGGCAGCCGGTGCCGCATTATGGCAAGCAGACTTTGTACGACGGCCGGACCGGGGAACCCTTTGATCGCCACGTGGCTGTCGGCTATGTTCACATGCTCAAATTGGCGCATTTGGTCGAGGACAAGGCGCACGCGCGCTCGACTGGTCCTTACAGCCTGGTTACGCAACAGCCCTTGGGCGGCAAGGCGCAATTCGGCGGTCAGCGCTTCGGCGAGATGGAGGTCTGGGCGCTTGAGGCTTATGGCGCCGCGCATATTCTGCAGGAGATGCTCACGGTCAAATCCGATGACGTGCAGGGCAGGGTGAAGACCTATGAGAGCATTGTCAAGGGCGAACCCATTGAGGAGCCGGGCATCCCCACGAGTTTCCGCGTACTGGTTAAGGAGCTGCAAAGCCTGGGGCTGGCGGTGGAAGCCATAACGGGCAGCGGGGATGTGATCCGCTTCGGCAAGGAAGACGAGCAAAGCCGGCGCCCGCTGCCCAGGACCGGCTTGCTGAGCCTCGGCGCAGGTCATCGCTAGTTCGACAATCGCGCTAGGCATTGACTAGGGCGCAGCGATAGGTTGCGCCCTTTTTAACTTGGTCAAGGCAATCTTAGTTCCGTCATGTTTGGGAAATGCGCGTCTAGGGCAGTGTCCAGGGCATCACAGACGATAGCTCGCAGTTCATCTTTAGGATAGTGCTGCGGCAATAGCGCCGAACCGGGACCTTTGGCCGGGAACCGCCTTTGCAGTACCTTGGGGATAAGCTCAAAGCCAAATGCACTTCTGGTGGGCTTAGCGAGCGCTTCGCGTACTTCGGGCGTTTGCCGCCGCATCCAATATAACACCGCCTTCCGCAACTCAACGGAGCGCAACGAAGAGCGAACGTACAGCTCACGGGCATTGTTGAATTTCCAGTGGAATACCTCGCCAGCATCGTGAAGTTGCTGCTCGCGCAGCCAATAGCCAACATCAAGGAAATCGTAGTGTCTGTTTTTCGGCGGTTGCTCCTGCCATTTTTTTCTTTTGACAGGGATGAGTTCGCGCCAGCGAGGCTCTCGCACGCCGCCATGGCGAATGCCGTACCAGGCTTTGGGCGTCAGCGCCTCCCACAGCAAAGAATGAACTTCGCCTTGCATCGCCTCTTGGCGCATGACCTCGCTGATGTGAACTGTGCGCCCCAATACCCAGACCTGCTCAAAGGCATTGAAACGCGGCTTGCCATGCTTATGTTCTGTGATGATCGTCAGCGCGTGCCAAGCCATATCCAGCAGTGCATCCAATTTTTGGTCGAGCGCTTCTGCCTCGGCTCGGTATTCTTCGGCGCTGAGGACGACGCGCCGTCCGCTCCGGATGGTGTTGCCAAGTACGCTGTCGCGGTCGCTCCAGACGAGTACCGCCATTAGTTGTCCTCCTTTCGGAAAATATCCAGCATTGCCGCGACGGTCTCTCGCCAAATATGCCCGCTTTTTATGAAGGATTCGGAATGGCTATTGCTCAGATTTTCCAGTCTTCGGATATACGTTTCCCATAGTGAATCGTCTTGGCCGCCACTATCATCGAGCAATTGGTCAAAGTTGCTGTCATCGCCTTGTTCTTTAGGACGCAATGCCCATTCGAGCAAGCCATTAGCGCTGATTTCGGCAATGAACGCCAGCCGCCCCTGGAGCGAGCGTCGCTGGCGCTGAGGGACTTGGAGTTCTTTGTACAAGGGATAATCGCCTGAGTAAGTAAGCACGGTGAGCTCTTCGTTCAGCTCCCACATTGGATCCTGGACCTTCTGCTCAATCTCAAAAGGCAGTTTACTATTGGCTTTGCCCGGATCGTGTTGAAAGTACACAGTGCTGGAAGCATGGGCGACTATTTCACCAGTTTTGTCATACAGGTCGGCGCTGATCGTATACTTGCCGCTTGAATCAGGCATTTTCAGCTGCTGAATCCTATCCAACATTAGCGGTGCGGCTCGTTGAGGATCCAAGAGCTGGCGCTTCTCTGTCAGGACCTCTTGTCGCTGTGCAGTATCGCCGGCTGGCGTCCCTTCCAATTCAACCGGCAAATCCCTGGCGAATATCTCGTTTGCAAATGACGCCGACAAATAGTATGTATCGGCTTTGGTCATGCGGTTGCGCGCGTTGAATTGCAGCTGCAGTACTTGGCTGTGGTCGATGCGTTTTTGATCGCTGGCGCTGATGTTTTCGGCGCTAATTGACAATGTGACAGGATTTTTCTGCGGAGGAGGTGGCGGATCGGTTTGTACGTAGACTGTCCGCGCCGCGCTTCTGACCCGCTCGCCACGATACACGATCACTGCCCGCAGCTTGCATTCGCCCGGCTCGGGGCATTCGATTTGCCGGGCGCGGTTGGTTTTGCCGCGCAGAATCTGCCAATCCCCTAGCTCAAATTGCTCCTCGACACGGTCTTGATTCCACTTCTTGTCAATTGCCTCTTCGCGGCGGTTAACTTCTTGAGGCTTGCCGGTGGCATCTACCCATTCAAGTAGCAAGTCGGCGCTGCCAAAAAGCGCATCGCCCGGTTCAAAGGCGACTGTGACATACACGTTGCTTATTGCTTGCCCCCAATCGACGCGAGCGCTTTTTGGATCGGGATAGTCCAAGCCAAGCCGGCAATCCCAGAGCAATTGCGGCGTCTCGGTTCCGCCGTTTGCGGATAATGATTGTGGTTTGCGCCCATTCGGGTTCAAAAATGTCTCCAAAAAACGAGAATGCGTTTGCTTTTCGCGTTGAGATACCTGCTGATTAGAAATTGCTTGAGGCTGCTCCCAGCCCATTTCCTGGCTGAACTCGCGCACTCTGGCAGCTAACTCGTTGCGAATAGCGCGAACAATTGCTCGTTTACCATCAAATCCATCGTGAGTTGAGTATTCTGATTTGCGTAACTCCCCGTCAGTTTTTTTGTCAAATTCGACATAACCGCGTAAACCAGGGCGTTTTTCCAGCGGGATGTAATCGCCATAGTCTTCGCGGACGCCGCGGGTCTCAATCCACTGCGAGCCTCGCAAAACCTGGATGCCGGCAAATTCTGGATGGTCTTTGACGATCTCGTCTTCGCCCAAAGAATCGCTATGCAGCAGGACTAGCCTGCGGATCTGCTGACCGTCGCCCAATTGCAGTTCGCCCCAGACGCAAACGCGTCCGCCATAGGGTAAATCGCTCCAACTTCCATATTCTTTAGGTTTGCCCCTTTCGCGCGGCAAGCCTTGCCACCAGCCGGGAACAGCAATTTCTTCTTCGGTGGTGTTTTCATCATCAATGACGCGAATACAGAGCTTGCCGGTTTGGATGGCGCGCCACCAGCAGCGCTGCAGCCAGCGCCCAAGTTCACCGCCTGGTCGAAATAACTGGACTTCCTCTTTATCTAGATAGGGAACGATGATTCTCGAACCGATGTCTCGCAGTGGATGCAGGCCAAGCGGGATGTCAAGATTGTCGTCCAACTGGTAATACTCGCGTTCAATAATGGCTTTTGCATCGGCATTATATTGTGGAGGCGACAAAGTTTGGTCTATCGGGCGGGCGAAGCGCATACCAAAGCGATACTCGCCATCTTCAAGCAGCGTGTCATAGAGCATCAACATGCGGCGAGTTTCGCCGGGAACATGCGAATGATACAGGAATGCCGCTTTGCCTTGCCCGCGCGAACCGAGCGCATCTTCGTTCTCTTTGGTATAGCCCTGCGCCTCAAATGCCGCCCAATTTTCATCGGGACCCAGTTTGAAATGCCGCGCTTGAAGTTCTTCGGCGGTCACCATGTCGCCCCGCAATCCAGTCGTTCCCGTGTCGGTGACGGTTAGCAAATAACAGTCGCTGCCATCTGGCATCTTCCGCCGCAACAAGCGATATTCCACCGACACCGTCCCTTGTCCCTCTCGCATGGCATCCAGCGCATTCTGCACGGGCTCCTGCGCCAACGCGCGGAATGACCCCATGCGATAGTCCTCAATGATATTCGTGATGACCTGCACCATGTTGATAGAAGTGTTCGTGAATTGCCCGTTTTTCATACCGCTTGACTCCAATCTATAGGTTATTTGTATTTGAGTCAGCCCTGCCACGCCGGCGCGCGCCAACATTGCGCGCATTTGGATAATCTTCGCGCAGCGCGTAGAAGCCCTTGCTAGTCGGACGGATGAAGCGCCGATCCGCTTCAGCCCGTTTTTTGTCATCTTGCGTCATGCGCGAAACCAGCGCGGCCGCAGGGTCCTGTCCCCGGATGACCGCACCTTGTCGTATCAATTCATCTGCCAAGTCGCGGTAGTGCATTGGTTCCCCTTTACGCTCGCGCAAGACTTGTTCTGCCATATCCAATAGTTGCGTAGTAGGCGTCGAGTTGGAATCGGCGCGATGGCGTTTTGGTGGAGCCTCGTCGACTGATGGTTGCTCGATCGATAGCAATGCGACTACATGGCCAAGCCGCTCTTCTTTGGCGCGGCATTCTAGCTCTTTCATTTCGATTGCTTGGCGAAGTTGCTTGATCTCTTGCTGTAATTTGTCGCGCTCGCTGACCAAGCTATCTTCCAGTGTGTTTTTCAGTTGCATTTATATCTCCATAAAATAGAATATTGTCTTTAGTATAAAACTCTATACTAAAAATGTAAAGGGGGAATATATTCAAATATTAGCGTTATAAGATGAAGCCTTGACACAATCGCCGTGCAGTTTGGTCATACTTCAAAAATCCGCGTCCACCTTGCTTGATTTTGCCGAAATTGTATGCTAATCTCTGTGAAGTCTTGATTTGTTCCAAAAAGCACAAACGGTTTGAGTAACCTGTATGACCGTTCTCGAATTTGGTCCTGTCGCCGCCCTGCTGGTAATTGCCTCCGCGCTCGCTTTGATCATCGCGAACATTTCGCGCGTGATGGGTCCGCGCCGGCCAAGCTATCGCAAATCGGCGCCTTATGAAAGCGGCATGAAGCCGATTGGTCCGGCGCTGCGCCGCTTGCCGGTCAAGTTCTATCTGGTGGCGGTTTTGTTCATTATCTTCGATATAGAAGTGATTTTCTTTTTGCCTTGGGCAGTTTCTATGCGCGACCTCGGCGTTTATGGCCTGGCGGTGATGGCGGTCTTCACACTGATCCTGGTCGTAGGTTTCGTATATGAATGGAAGAAGGGTGGTTTGGAATGGGAGTAAGCTCCAAGCTCGGTAATCTGGGTGTTGTCACGACCACCGTTGAGCAAGCTGTCAATTGGGCGCGCACTGGGGCGATGTGGCCCCTGCTTTTTGGCTTGGCTTGCTGCGCGATTGAATACATGAGTTCACAAGCGTCAAGCTATGACTTGTCGCGCTTTGGCATGGAGCTGAACCGCGCCACGCCCCGTCAAGCGGATCTGCTAATCGTATCGGGGCGCTTGACGCGCAAAATGGCGCCGGTCGTGCGCCAGCTCTACGATCAGATGGCGGAACCGAAATGGGTCATTTCCATGGGCGATTGCGCTTCCTGTGGCGGCGTTTACAATAACTACGCTATCGTGCAGGGCGTGGACGAGATCATTCCCGTGGATGTTTACATTGCGGGTTGCCCGCCGCGGCCAGAGCAGCTTTTGCACGGCATCTTGACCTTGCACGAAAAGGTAAAGAGCGAGCGCGTCGCGGATTGGGCATAAGCGCTTCCTGGATTTATTGACGAATTTCTGAGGCGGCTTTGGGCATGGAAATTCCGGCGGCAAGAGACCCGGTATCAGCAGCGCAAGAGGCATTTGGCGCTGCCATTTTATATGTGAAGCAGTTCCGCGGAGAAACGACGCTCGTCGTGGAAGCCGCGCGCGCTCCCGAAGTGCTGGATTTCCTGCGCGTCAGCCCCGGGTTGGTTTATAACATGCTCTCCGATGTCAGCGCTGTCGACTATTACCCGGAGGACTATGGCGAGGAATTTGACGGCGACGGCAGCGATTACCGCCCCGGGCGTTTCGCGGTTTCTTACCATATACTTTCGATGTTGTATAACCGGCGACTGCGTGTAAAAGCCTTCGCCGCGGATGACGACCCGCGCCTGCCGTCGGCGACTGTGGTTTGGCCCGCCGCTGATTGGCTGGAACGTGAAATTGCCGACATGATGGGCATCACATTTGAGGGTCATCCCGATCAGCGCCGACTGCTGATGCCGGACGATTGGCATGGGCATCCGCACCGGCGCGACTATCCCTTGGGCAAAGAGACGGTCGCCTTCTCCTTTAACGAAGCGGAAATCCGCAAGCATAAGCCCTTTGCGCAGAACTAGATTCCGAGGTCACAATGGCAGTTGCAGCGCCAGCGCAATCACCTGCGCAATCAATCGAAGAACAGCGCACATGGGAAGGCAACCTCGACCAATTGCGAGGTTTGGTTTCCGAACGGGCGATGACCGGCGAAACCATGCTGCTCAATATGGGACCGCATCATCCCAGCACGCATGGCGTTTTGCGCCTGCTGCTCGAGCTGGACGGCGAAGAGATTGTCACCTGCCTGCCCGACATCGGTTTCTTGCATACCGGCATAGAAAAATCCCTGGAAGACAAGAGCTATGAAAAAGCGCTCCCGCTGACGGATCGCATGGATTATCTGTCGCCGATGTCCAATAACATGTCTTATTCCTGCGCCGTCGAAAAACTGCTCGACCTGGATGTGCCGGAACGCGGTCAGATCATCCGCGTGATATGCCTCGAGCTGGCGCGCTGCGCCAGTCACCTGGTCTGGCTGGGCACGCATGCCATTGATATGGGCGCGATGAGTGTCCTGCTTTATGCCTTCCGCGAGCGCGAGCGCGTGCTCGGCATGTTCGAGATGCTTTCGGGCCAGCGCATGATGAGCAGCTATATTCGCCCCGGCGGCGTCTGGCGCGATGTGCCGGCGGACTTCCTCCCCACCATCAAACAGTTCCTGAAGGACTTCCCGGCCAAGGTCGACGACTATGAAGCGCTGCTGACCCAGAACCCGATCTGGAAAGACCGGGCGCAGGGTGTGGGAGTGGTGGAGCCGGATGTCGCGCTGGCGCATGGTATGACCGGTCCAGCTTTGCGTGGCAGCGGCGTCAACTGGGACCTGCGCAAGGCGCAGCCTTACAGCGGTTACGAGACCTACGAGTTTAATGTGCCGCTAGGCGAACATGGGGATGTATACGATAGATACCTGATTCGCATTCAAGAATTTCGTGAAAGCATGAAGATCCTGAATCAGGCGGTTGCCCGGCTGGAAACGGTGAAAGGACCCTACCGTTCGGAAAACCGCAAGTATGTGCCGCCCTTGCGCAGCGAGTTAGGTCAAAGCATGGAAGCGGTGATCCACCACTTCAAGTTGTGGACCTACGGTTATGACGCGCCCGATGACGAAATCTATTGCGCGATTGAAAGCCCGCGCGGCGAAATCGGCTGTTATATTCACGGGACCGGCGCCAATAAACCGCGCCGGGTGCATTTCAAGACGCCGTCCTTCATCCACATCAGCGCGTTGCCGGTCTTGTCCAGCGGCTATCTGCTGGCGGATATGGTAGCCATCATCGGCAGCGTCGATATCGTCCTGGGCGACTGCGATCGTTAGCTGGTATCGCGCTTGATGGGCTAGATACAGGAACTCATGCCAATTGCGCCTTTCTTTATGTAGCGGCGCGTTTTTGAAGGAAACTGATTGATGGCAATCATCGACAATCCGAAATACCAAGAGCGTATCCAGCATCATCTGGCAAAATACGAAACCAAGCGTTCGGCGGTGATGCCGCTGCTCTATCTTGTACAAGAAGAATACGGTTGGGTGAATCAGCAGGGCATAGAAGAAGTCGCGCGGATTCTTGATCTCGATCCGACTCAGGTCAAGTCAATCGCCGGCTTCTACACCATGTATTCGGAAAAGCCCAAGGGCAAATACTGGCTGCAAGTCTGCACGGATCTGCCTTGCGCATTGCGCGGCGCCGATGAGTTTCACGCCTGGTTGAAGGACGAGCTCGGCGTGGAAGAAGGCGGCACCACTGACGATGGCTTATTCACTGTCGAGCATGTTATGTGCCTGGCTGCTTGTGACAAGGCGCCCATGCTGCAATGCAATTTCCGCTACGTAGAGAACTTGGGTCAAGAAAAGATGCGCGAGCTGCTGGCGCAATGGCGCGAGGGCGCGGCGCAGCCTGCCAGCGGCTAGGCGAATTGTCGAACGGTAAAGGGACTGAAACGAAGCATGCACATTCTTTTGCGCGGTCGCGAAATCGAAAACATCGACAAGCTGGAAGTCTATGAAAAGCATGGCGGCTTTGAAGGGCTAAAGAATTCCTTGGCTATGAGCCCCACCGCAGTCATTGACCAGATGAAAGCCTCGGGCTTGCGCGGACGCGGCGGCGCGGGCTTCCCCACCGGCGTGAAATGGAGCTTCATTCCCCAGCACGAGCCGCTCAAATACGTCACGGTGAACGCCGACGAAAGCGAGACCGGCACCTTCAAAGACCGTGAAATAATGGAAAAGAATCCTTATCAACTGATCGAAGGCTCCTTGATCTGCGCTTACGCCATTCAAGCCAAGGCTGTTTATATCTATTTGCGTGGCGAGTTTTGGGATATCGGCGCGCAGCTTGACGATTGTATCGAGCAACTGCGCGACAAAGGATACGTCGGCGCGGATATCATGGGCTCGGGCTATGATTGCGAGGTCTATACGCATCTTGGCGCCGGCGCTTATATCTGCGGCGAAGAGAGCGCCCTGCTGAACAGCTTGGAAGGCTATTTGGGGCAGCCGCGTGTGCGTCCCCCGTTCCCAGCCCAGAAAGGCGGGGGCTTATATAAAGAAGCGACGGTTGTCAACAACGTGGAGACGCTTGCCAATTGCCCCTTCATCATGCGGGAAGGCGCGGAGGCTTTCAAGGCAATCGGCACCGAGCAGAGCGCCGGCAACAAGATTTATTGCGTCAGCGGCCATGTCAAGCAACCGGGCAACTATGAGTTGCCGATGGGCGCGACCTTCCGCGAATTGCTTTATGATCATGCCGGCGGACCGCTCTATGACGACCGCGCCTTCAAAGCGATGTTGCCGTCGGGCGGGTCGGGACCGATCGTTCCCTTAAGCGACGAAGTCCTGGACACGCCGATGAGCTATGAAGATTGCGCGAATATCGGCACAATCATCGGCTCCGCTTCCATCATCGTCATGGACGAATCAGTTGATATGACTTGGGTGGCGTCGAAGGTGACTAAATTTTTCAAGCACGAGAGTTGTGGCAAGTGCACGCCCTGCCGCGAAGGCACTTATTGGCTGGACAAGGTGATTGATCGCATTCTAGCTGGCCGCGGGTCGCCCGATGATGTCAAGCGCATCGCGGATGTGGCGGAAAATATGCAAGGCACGACGCTCTGCGCCTTGGGTGATTTCGCCGCGAACCCGATCATACATACGATCAAGCATTTTCCGGACGATTTCGCGCAGCACGTGGGAGCGGCGGCTGCGGGTGGCGATTAAAGCGTGGCGATTCGCACCGGTTTATTCTGGCGAAGCTTGAAGTCGCTATTTCAAAGCCCGCTAGAGCGCGAACGAGATTTTTACAGCCGCTACCGCGAACTGAGCGACAAGATTGAGGCGCAGCCGGAATCATTCACCCACTATGTGCTGCGCGGAGAGTTGTTCGTCGAGCGCGGCGAATACGAACGCGCAAGAGCGGATTTTGAAGCGGCGGCGGAAATCGCTGGAGCGGTAGACCCGAATGAGTCATGGGGTCTGTTGGAGCAGGTGATGCGCGACCGCGCCTTGCAGGGAATCGAGTTCTTGAATCGACGCCGCTAGCGAGATCTGCGGTGTGG
This sequence comes from Aggregatilineales bacterium, assembly GCA_963663445.2. Lineage (GTDB taxonomy): Bacteria > Chloroflexota > Anaerolineae > Aggregatilineales > Phototrophicaceae > UBA6055. Next base: position 909,517 of record CAXXTM010000002.1, read on the forward strand.
CGCTTTTGTTGAGGTGGAGGCTTGCATGTCCGACACGGTAAGAATCAACATTGACGGAAAAGAATATGAAGTAGCAGCCGGGTCGAACTTGGTTGACGCGGCCAAATGGCATGCTGGCAACGACATCCCGGTCTTTTGTTATCATCCCAAAATGGATCCGGTCGGCATGTGTCGCATGTGCCTGGTGGAGCTGGGTACGCCGGGCCGCGACCGCGCCACCGGCGAGTTGATGCTTAACGAAGACGGGACGCCGCAGATCCGTTATTTCCCCAAACTGCAAACCGCCTGCACCACCGTCGTCAGCGACGGGATGCACATCAAGACCAATACACAGGCGGTGATTGAGGCGCGCAACGATGTCTTGGAATTCTTGTTGACGAGCCACCCGCTGGATTGCCCCATCTGTGACAAGGGCGGCGAATGCCCGCTGCAGAACCTGACCATGCGCCATGGTCCGCAGTCGTCTCGGATGTATTTTGAGGACAAGCAACTGCTCGAAAAGCACTATCCGCTGGGCGATTTGATTTACCTCGATCGGGAGCGCTGCATTCAGTGCGCGCGCTGTGTCAGGTTCCAGGACGAGATCGCGGGGGACGACGTCCTGGCTTTCCACGAGCGCGGACGGCGACTGCAGATCATCACCAATTCCGATCCCGGCTTTGATACTTATTTCAGCGGCAATACCACCGACATCTGCCCGGTGGGCGCCTTGACTACCGGCGATTTTCGCTTTGGCGCGCGCCCCTGGGAATTGAACGAAGTAGCGAGCATCTCGCCCTGGGATTGCGCTGGGGAGAATATCAGCCTCAGTATGCGGCTAGACCGCGAGTTTGACGGCAAAGCCATGATCAAGCGCGTGATGCCGCGACAGAACGAATGGGTCAACGAGATTTGGATCAGTGACAAGACCCGCTTCGGCCATCACTTCACGCGCGGCGCAGATCGCTTGCGCAAGCCACAGAGCAGGTCCGGCGCGCAATTGCGAGAATCCGATTGGAAGACGGTATTGCCGCAATTGGCTGCAACCTTGCAGAACGCGGGCGGCGACATCGCCGCTATTGCCGGCAGCGGCATGTCCAATGAAGATCTTTGGGAGCTGCGTCAATTGCTAGAGGGCTTGGGCGGCGCGCGCTTGGGCGCTTGGCCCCCCACGCATGGCGCCGCCGAACAAGTGGCGCGGGTCGGCGTCGGCGCTGGCACCAACCTCGGTCAACTGGGGCGGGGCGACGCCATTCTGGTGATCGCCAGCGATTTGGAAGAAGAAGTGCCGATTTGGCGCTTGCGCATCAAGCAGGCGCAGGATCGCGGCGCGTATCTGGTCGTCGCCAACGCGCGTCATACGCGCCTGGAAGACTTTGCAATACAGGGCGCGCGCAACGATAAAGTGGTGGCTGGGGATGCGATCCGCTACGCCGCCGGCGAGGCGGCCGCGGTCATGCGCGACTTGGAAAAGAATCACGCGGATGTCGCGCGGCGCTTGAAAGAGGCGGATAACCTGGTCATCGTGACGGGCGCGGAAGGACTGACGCTGGAAGGCAGCCAATCGCTGGCGCAAGCGGCCGCCAACTTCTTGATCAAAACAGAACATGTTGGCAAGCCAAACAACGGTTTGCTCTCGCCATTGCCCGGCGCTAACGGCATGGGCTTGCACTATCTGGGTTACTCGCCGGGCGCGACGCGGGACATCATCGCCAATCCGCCCAAGGTACTGATAGTGGCGGGGGCCGACCTATTGGATGACGACCCGACGGCGCCTGATTGGCTGGAGAGCGTAGAAACCGTTATCGCCGCCAGCCTGTTCGACGACGGTATCGCGCAACTCGCGGGGCATCTGCTGCCGATTCAAAGTTTCGCGGAGCGCGATGGCAGCTTTGTCAATGGCGAACGGCGGGTACAGCGCTTCTATACAGCGCAGGGTCCCATTGGCGAGTCCCTGCCAGCTTGGAAACTCTTCGGCAGTATCCGGCAGGCGCTGGGGCAGGCGCGCCTGAAGCCATCGGCCGCCACAGTCATGCTGGACTTGAGCCAAAATGTCGATGTCTTCGCCGGCATGACTTACAAGGCGCTGTCCAAGGTCGAGCGGCAATTCCCCGATGTCGGCGGCCGCGACCTGTATTATGGCGGAACCGCTTATACCAATGAGGGTGGTTTAGGCATTCAAATCGCGAGCGCGGCTGATCGAGGCGAGCGGCCGAAACGGACAAAACTGACCTTGCCCGCGACCATTGAAGTGGGCGAGAATGAAGTCATGGTCATGCCCATATCCTGTTTGTACAATCGACAGCGAAATTTCCGGCCGACGCTCTTGCTCAAAGCGCGGGTTCTGTCTCCCTTCGTGATTGTCAATTCCGCTGACGCGGAAAATATGGGCATCGCTGACGGCGATATGGTCGACGTTTCCGCTGGCGGGTCGCGGGTCCGCGTTCTGGCGCGGCTAAGCGACGAGATCTCCCGCGGCGCGGTCGCCTTGCCCCGCCACATGACCGAGGAAGCTACGCCGATGACGCTGACGAGCGGGGCGGTCAACAGAGCGGCTGCAGCCGTGGCGTCTGGCGATTGAGGCTAGGGGACAGCGATTATGAGCCGTAATTTGAAAATAGCCATCGGCGCCGGCATTGTAGCGCTGGCCGGGCTGATTATCGTATTGGCGCTGATTGTGGCGAATCTGGGCCCGATTATGACCTGGATCGGCTTTGACGACGCCGGCAATCTCGATGGCCGCCAAGGCGCGCTGGGTCTGCTGCTCAATCCCGAAGCGCGGGTGCGAAACGTGATTCACTGCGAGGACGATGCGGGCTGCTCGGCGCTTTGGCCGATTATATTTTCCGCTGGATTCGCCTTCGTTATCGTCACGGGTTTCGCGTATACGACCTTGTTGGAGCGGCGTCTTCTGGCTTTTTTCCAGCATCGCGTGGGTCCAAATCGCGTCGGTCCCTTGGGTTTCATGCAACCGGCCGCGGATGGCGTCAAACTGGTATTCAAAGAGGATCTGCTGCCAGCCGGCGCCGACAAGTGGGTCTTCCGCCTGGCGCCGATGATCAAAGTGATTCCTATTCTCATGATTGCGGCCGTCATCCCGATGGGACCGGACCTGATCTTGCCCTGGTTCGCGCCAGCCCTTGGCGATGTCTGGTTCCAGGTGCCGCAGGGCTTGATTGATTCCAACGTGGGCATCTTGTGGATCATCGCCATCACGAGCATCGCGACCTATGGCGTGGTGCTGGCTGGCTGGTCCAGCGACAACAAATACGCCATGTTGGGCGCGCTGCGCGCCTCGGCGCAGATGATCAGCTACGAGCTGAGCTTCGCGCTGGCTCTGGCGGTGCCGGTCATGATCGTCGGCAGCATGGCAATCGGCGACATCATTGACGCGCAGCGAAATGTCTGGGACTGGTTTGTATTCCAGAATCCCTTGGCGGCGGCAGTGCTCATTCTGGCGCTCCTGGCGGAAACGAACCGCGCTCCTTTCGACTTGACAGAGGCCGAGCAGGAACTCACCCAGGGTTACATGACCGAATACAGCGGCATGAAGTTCGCGCTGTTCATGATGGCGGAATACCTGGGCATGATCGCTGTCAGCCTGGTCGCTGTGGCGGTATTCTTCGGCGGCTATCACCTTTGGCCCATGGACGGTTTGCCGATCCTGGCGCCGGTCGTCTTCATCGGCAAAGTTGTGCTTTGTCTTTGTGGCATGATCTGGGTCCGCGCGACCTTGCCGCGCATCCGCTACGACCGGCTGATGCAATTTGGCTGGAAAGTCATGATCCCGCTAGGTCTGCTGGCTGTCGCCTGGACATCTGTGGCTGTGGTCATTGGCGACGCCTTGGGCGGCGCCGCTTATCCTTTTATTTCCGGCGCTGTTTTTGTAGTGGTTCTCGCGCTCGGCGCCTTGGTATTGCGGCGGCTGGGCAGGGATAATACGAGCGAAGAAGCGATCCCGCTGGAAGACGATCCCATGTATACCGGCGAACGCCGTGGATTGGGCTGGGCTTTGGCGCACTTGGTTGGCATGTTGATCGCGATTCCGATCGTGCATATCCGTTTCCAGGTCAAGGCTTTGGAAGGCATGGCGAGTTTCGGACGCAGCCCTGAAGAAGATCGCCAACTGGAAAGTAGCGACGCCGCGGTCACGACAACGGGCGGCGGCGATTAGGGCTGCTGTGCAGTGAACGGTAAGAAACGGCAAGACTTGACCGGTATTCTCGAAAAAAGAATGAATCAGGGGTAGCGCAATATGAACGTGATCAAAGGTTTCAGGACGACCTTCAAGCATTTGATGGATGATGCTGTGACCGTGCAGTATCCGGAACAGGTGCAAAAGTTTCAAGAGCGCTACAAGGGCAGGCATCACCTGCGGCGTTATGAAAATGGGTTGGAAAAATGTATCGGCTGTTCGCTTTGTTCCGCGGCCTGTCCGGCCGACGCCATCTGGGTAGAAGCGGCTGAAAACACCGATGAGGAGCGCTATAGTCCCGGCGAGCGCTATGCCAAAACTTACGAGATCAATATGCTGCGCTGCATCTTTTGCGGCTACTGCGAGGACGCTTGCCCGACGGAGGCGATCCAGCTTGGGCATGAGCATCAGATGTCCTTCACCGACCGCCGCGACGCCATTTATACCAAGGACATGCTGATTGACCCGCCGCAAGAAGGCGCGGGTGATACGCCGCAGCAGGTTGAGCCCGGGGTCTATAATCGCTCCATCCCCGATATGGAAGATCCATCCTAGGGCAGTTCATAACTCCCTTGGAAGCGCTTTCCTGTCTTTGTGATGAAAAGAAACTAGATACGATTGACTTGCCGCCGGTAAATTTCGCTTTGAACAAGATTGGCGATTGTGTTAAAATGCACAAATCAATTTTGAGGTGGGATTAGAACCCTATGGAGTGGTTGTTCCTGATCGTAAGCTTTGTCGCTGTCGTCGCGGCGGGCCTCATGCTGACGCGGCAAAACGCGGTGCACAGCGCTCTGTTCTTGATTGTCAATTTCGGCTGCGTCGCTTTCTTGTATCTGATGCTTGACGCGCCTTTCCTGGCGATGGTGCAGGTGACGGTTTACACCGGCGCGATCATGGTGCTCTTCCTGTTTGTGATCATGCTGCTGGGCGCGGAGGCGACGACCGATACCAGCGGTCACATGCCATGGCTGGGCTTCGCGAGTACCGGGGTGGCGATTTTGATCTTGCTGATTTTTGGTTTTCCCATCGCTTCGGATATGTTGAGCGATGAAGCGGTTGAGCCGCTGAACGCAAAAGCTCACTTGCGGGTCATCAACGCGCTCGGCGCTGGCGACGACACTGTCTCCGGTGTTATTGAACCCGGAGCGGACTATTCGGCTTCGTCCATGGATCGTACCTTGCTCGAAGGTCCTGTGCATGTAATCGTCGCGCTTGATTCGCTCGACGATGGGCTAGCGGATATCGCATTCGATTCGGTGGCCTATTTTGACGATCGCGACGCGACTCCCGGTTATACCGAGCTGCCGGCCGGCGCCTATGCCTTGCGCGCGTCTCTTGGCGCCGCGGCATTTTCCACCGCGCCAATCCTAAGCCAAGACCTGCAACTGGCAGCGGACGAGGCGCTTACGCTCGTGGCATTTGCGGACGCGGACAATCTGATCAGCATGGCTGTCTTGGCCGACGATCTCAGCGCGCCAGCTGTCGGGTCAATGCGCCTGACGCTCATCAATGCCGTCGCTGGCGCCCAGGTCTCGCTTGTAGATATCGGCCTATACACGGCGATTCGCACGCTCTGTGAAGACAATTCATGCGACGGCCTGCTGCCTCATCGCGTGCTGGCCGCCGATTTGCCAACTGGCGAGAGCCTGAGCGTCGAATTGGATGAGGGCAAGTACAATCTGGCTTTTGTCGACGGGCAGCAAAATGTCCTGCGTATCTTAGCTGATTACGAAGCCGAGCGCGGCCGGGTAGAGACCCGTCTGCTAGTCCGTGACCCTGGCCTGCCTGGCGGCCAGCCGAGTTACCGCGCGGTGATGTTTGACGCCCTGGGCAAGCCGGCTTTTGGCAGCCCAGAGGCAATTGGCCAGGTCTTGTTTATCGATTATGTGCTGCCGGTGCAGTTGGTCGGGATCTTGCTGCTGGTCGCATTGATCGGGGTGATAGTGCTGGCGCGTCCCGATGCGCTGCGGCAAGCGGAACGCCGCCGCGTCAATCAGCGCCGGCGCGTAAGTCGACCGCTTGTCAGCGTCTTGTCACAGCAGACGGGCTCCGATGTCTTAGGCGGCGACTATCTGGCGAAGCTGCCCGGCGGGTCCGACGACCCGGCTAATGATTAGCCGTTGAGGAGAATGGATGATGCACTCAATCGGCACTGAGCCTTATATCATCTTGAGCCTGGTCCTCTTCTTGATGGGGGCGATGGGCGTATTGATGCGGCGCAATGCCATTCTTGTGTTCATGTCGGTCGAGCTCATGTTGAACTCCGCGAACCTGGCGCTGGTGGCTTTTGCGCAGCAATGGCAGCAAATCAATGGTCATGTCTTTGTATTCTTTGTGATGACCGTCGCGGCGGCGGAAGTAGCCGTCGGCTTGGCGCTTATCGTCAACATTTTCCGCGAGCGTCAGAGCATCAATATCGACGACTTGCAACAAATGAGCGGTTAGCGGTACACCGTCGGAAGAGGCTCGTTTAAGGTATGGAAAATCTCCCGCTGCTAGTTCCCTTGGTCATTCTGGCGCCGTCCCTTGGGGCGATTGTCAATTTCTTCTTTGGCGCAAAGCTGGGGGAGAAGTGGTCTGGTTTTATCGGCTGCTTGGCGGCGATTTTCGCTTTTATCATTTCCTTATTGCTCCTGACATACGTCACCGGCACAGATGGCAGCGCCGCGGTCGTGAACCCCCCGCTTGTCGATGGCTGGCTGCGCATCGAGTCTATCGGGCTGGAGATCCCCTGGCAGTTGCGCGTCGATTCGCTGAGCGTCACCATGATGCTGGTGGTAACAGGCGTCGGCTCCCTCATTCACCTATACGCCCGCGGCTATATGCACGGCGACAAACTTTACCCGCGCTTCTTCGCCTACCTCAATATGTTCCTGGCTTTTATGCTGATCCTGGTAACGGCGAATAACTTCCTGATGCTATTTGTTGGTTGGGAGGGCGTCGGCTTGTGTTCCTTCTTGCTCATCGGTTTCTGGTGGGACAAGAAACAGCCCGAAGGCTGGAAGAACAGCAATGCCGCTCGCAAAGCCTTCATCGTCAATCGTATCGGCGACTTTGGGCTTTTGATGGCGATGTTCCTCATATTTTGGACTTTCGGCACCCTGGACTTCTACAAAGCCGGCGAGTTGCCGAATACGGAAGCCAAGTACTTGGTGGGCTGGCGCGAACATAATGGCCTGCTCGATCACGCCGATAAAGCGGAGCACAATGGCGACGACGCAGAGGGCGCCGAACAGGCTGAACAAACGGATGACGGGCATGGCGCTGCCTATGTCTGTGAATCGGCCGACCAAACCGCGCATGACGCGGACGACGCGCAGAAGAAAAAATCTACTACATCTACTTCAGACGCAGGCGCGGATGCTCACGAAATTGACGAAGCCCATGAGACCGAATCTGAACACGGCGCTGTGAATCCGCTGGGGAGCGATATTCGCGCGCTCTATTGCGATAATCATCATTTCGATACCGATTACCTGGGCGTCTTCGGGCAAACGCAGGAACGCTTCGGCCAGGGTGAGACCGTTGATTTTGGCGGCTTCCAACTGGCTTTCGACGACGTCATTTTCCTAATCGCCTTGTTTATGTTGTTGGGCGTCACCGGCAAATCGGCGCAAATTCCGCTCTTTGTCTGGCTGCCGGACGCGATGGCGGGCCCGACGCCGGTCAGCGCCTTGATTCACGCGGCGACCATGGTCACGGCCGGCGTTTACATGATGGTGCGCGCCAATGTCATGTTATGGGAGCTCAACCACGGCGGTTACGTCATCGGCCTCATTATTACCCTGGTTGGCTCTGGCACCGCTTTGATGGCGGGTTATATCGCCCTGGGGCAATGGGACATCAAACGAGTCTTGGCTTATTCGACGATTTCGCAACTTGGCTTCATGGTGGCCGCGGTGGGCATCGGCGCATACGTCGCCGCGATGTTCCATTTGGTGACGCATGCCGTCTTCAAAGCGCTGCTTTTCCTCGGCAGCGGCTCGGTGATTCACGGCGTCGAGCATGGCCATCATCATGCGCATAGCCACAGCCATGGCGATAATCATGATGATGATCACGGCGACCAAGAATTTGACCCGCAGGATATGCGCAACATGGGCGGTTTGCGCAAGCGCATGCCAATCACCTATATCACGTATTTGATCGGCACGTTGGCGCTGGCGGGCATCTTCCCCCTGGCTGGATTCTGGTCCAAGGACGAGATTCTGGCGGATGCTTGGTACGAGGGATTCCAGCTCAACGAACTGAGCGGCTTCATCGCCTTCGGCATCTTGTTGGTAGCCGCGGCTTTCACAGCCTTTTACATGTGGCGTCAGATCGTGCTGGTATTCTTCGATGACGCGCGCAGCGAGGCGGCTCAGCAGGCGCCGGAGAGCAACGGCGCGATGCTGCTGCCGCTGGTTGTTTTGGCGATCTTCACTTGCATAATTGGTTTCATCAACGTCCCCAAGGCGACGCCGATCTTCTCTAATATCTATGAAACCTACGAGTTCAAACATTTCCTTGAACACAGCTTGCTCAGCGTGTCGCGGGGGCACTCGCTCGACTTCAATTTGTTGATAGCCGGCATTGCGCTGGGGCTTGGCATCGCTTCAATCGTGGTGGCGCACAATGTCTACAAGGGCAAGGGGCTGGCGCGCGGCAACCGCGACCAACTGGAAAGGCATGCTTCGTCGCGCGTGGCTTTCCGCTTGGCGAATGCGCGGCTGTATTGGGACGAAATATACGGCAACCTGCTCGAACAGCCTTTCAATCGATTGGCGAGCTTCTTTGCCGACCGCGTCGATTGGGATTTCCTGCACAATTATTTCCACGACAGCATTATCAAACGCGGTTTCGACAGCATTGCCAAGCTCTTGGGTCAGCCTTTCGACCTTGGCATCATTGACGGCGCGGTGAACGGCGTCGCCTGGCTGGTACAGCGCCTGGCAAATTGGATGCGGGGCTTGCAAACGGGTTACGTGCGCCTGTATGCGGTGGTGATCTTCATCGGTGTTGTGGCTGTTATTCTCTTGATGCTTACCCCTTTTCTACAGAACATGCTCCAAAGTGGCTCTTAAGGAGAACGTCGTCCTATGGACTTGACTGGACTTTCGCTTACGACAATCACCTTGTTCATCCCGATGATAGGGCTCGTCATCTTGCTGTTCATGAATGGCGAGACGCAGCGGGATAACATCAAGTGGGTAGCCTTCGGCACGAGCATCCTCGCCTTTGTGGCGTCGATCTTGATGTGGGTCAGCTTCGATCCGAACGTGGCTGGGCTGCAGATGGCGCAGCGCAATACCTGGGCGGAAGTCTCGCTGGGCGAGTCGGTGATCAATATCAGCTACTTCGTAGGCGTAGACGGCATCAGCCTGCTGCTGGTGCTCTTGACAACTTTCATCATGCCTATCGCTATCTTGGGTTCTTTTGGCAGCCATATTTTTGAAGAACGGGGACGTGAAAAGCTCTATTACATCTTTTTGATGCTGCTGGAATGGTCGATGATCGGTGTCTTTGTGATACACGACTTGATCATCTTCTATGTCTTTTGGGAGGTTACGCTGGTGCCGATGTATTTCTTGATCGGCATCTGGGGCGCGGAAGAGCGCATCTACGCGGCGGTCAAGTTTTTCCTCTACACCATGGCTGGTTCAATTCTAATGTTGATCGCCATCCTCTACGTCGGCAACAAATCCGGCACCTTCAGCACCTACAGCGCCGCGGGCGGTGTCGGCGTCATTGAGATGGTGCATAGCTACGAAGGCGAGGGCAGCTATTGGGACCCGCGCGCCGACGAAGACGAAGACAGCGGATTCTTGCTCAGTTCTGTGGAGAGCTTCCTGTTTTTGGGCTTTTTGGTGGCTTTCGCCATAAAAGTGCCGATCTTCCCCTTCCACAGTTGGCTGCCCGACGCGCATGTGCAAGCGCCGACAGCCGGCTCGGTCATATTGGCGGGCGTCTTGCTGAAAATGGGCACCTATGGCATCGTTCGTTTTAACCTGACGCTGTTCCCGGAAGCGGCGGTGGCTTGGGCGCCGACCATCGCTTTCCTGGGCGTGGTGGGGATCATTTATGGCGCTTGGGTCAGCTATGCCCAGGACAACGTGAAGAAGCTGGTCGCATATTCCTCGGTCAGTCACTTGGGCTTCGTCGTACTAGGCATTTTCGCCTTGAACTCCCAGGGTCTGCAAGGCGCGACCCTGCAAATGGTTAATCATGGCATCAGCACCGGCGGTCTCTTCTTGATTGTCGGTATGCTCTATGAGCGCTGGCATACCAAGGAAATGGCCGATTACGGCGGCATCTGGAAAATGATGCCGGCCTTCGGGGCGATCAGTTTGGTGATATCTTTGAGCAGTATGGGTTTGCCCGGCTTGAATGGCTTCATCGGCGAATTCACCATCTTGCTGGGTTCGCTGGGCAGCGAATACTTGGGCTTCGCCTTCACGCTGGTCGCGACCCTGGGCGTGATCATGGCGGCGGTCTATTTGCTGAAAATGTTCCAACACGTTTTCATGGGCGAGCATGACAATCCACTCTCCGACGAGACGCGCTATAAATTGCAGTGGAACGAGATCGCGGCGTTCATCCCAATCCTGATCATGATCTTCTGGATCGGCATCCAACCGATTGTCTTTTTCAATATGCTGGATATTTCGGTGGATAGCATCGTGGCGCTGTTCCTGCCCTAGGAGACACCATGTTTGAGACGCCCACTATCGCGGATTTTCTCGCCCAATCCAATCTGGCCTCCACATTGCCGGGCACATTGCTTGTGCTGTGGACGCTCGTCTTGGTGCTGGTCGATCTCTTTTTGTCGGAAGAACGTCAACGCTGGACGCCTATCTTGGCTTGTGTCGGGCTGGGCATCAGCTTTGTGGCGAATTTCTTCGTTTATTCCCCGGCTGAAAGCGAACAGATCGCGCTCTACGGCATGTTCGTTGCCGATGCCTTCACCGGCTTTCTCAATGTTGTCATCCTTGTCGCCACCTTGATCGCGGTATTGATGAGTTGGGACTATCTCAACCGCGCGGATATTCATCGCGGCGAATTCTATGTGCTGGCGCTATTGTCTTCGGCTGGCGCCATGTTTATGGTTGGCGCCAACGACTTGATTATCATATTTGTCGCCTTGGAATTGCTCAGCATTCCGCTGTATATCTTGGCAGCCTTCCGCTCGATCAAGAACGACGGCAGCGACTTGGCGCTCAAATCCGAAGAGAGCGGCATGAAATATTTCATATTAGGCGCGTTTTCCAGCGCGTTTCTGGTCTTCGGATCGGCGCTGGTTTATGGCGCGACAGGCACCACCAACATCCCGGAGATCTTTTCGCTGGCTGGCGCTATCGCCGACAGCGTTTCGTCGGCCGCCTTCTATTTGATTATTGGCGCGGCTCTGCTCTTTGTGGGCTTGGGATTCAAGGTAGCGGTGGTTCCCTTCCACATGTGGACGCCCGATGTCTATGAAGGCGCGCCGACGCCGGTGACCGCATTTATGAGCGTGACCGCCAAGATTGGCGGTTTCGCCGCGATGCTGCGGCTGCTGGTAACGGGTTTGGCCGCGCTGGTAATCGCGGATGGCGAGCCGGTTGCCTGGCAGGCGACGGTGTCCCTTGTGGCTGTTTTGACCTTGATACTCGGCAATTTTGTGGCGATTGCGCAAAGAAACCTCAAGCGCATGTTAGCCTATTCGTCGATCGCGCACGCGGGTTACATTCTGGTGGCTGTGGCTGCGTCAGGCACGGCCGGCGTGGCTGACGCGGCGACGCAGAGCGCCTTGGTCTACATGCTGGCTTATATGTTCACCAATCTGGGCGCCTTCGCCGTCGTCATGTCGATTGAGAGGGAAGACGGCAGTGGCGGCAATATCGAGGACATCACCGGCTTGGCGCGGTCGCGCCCCTTGCTGGCGATGGCGATGACGATCTTCATGCTGAGCTTGACCGGCATCCCGCTGACGGCTGGTTTCCTGGGCAAGTTCATGGTATTCGCCTCTGCCGTGCAAGCCGGTCTCTTTGGTCTGGCAATCATCGGCGTGCTCACAAGCGTCGTCAGCGCCTTCTATTATATGCGCGTGGTGGTCAATATGTACCTGCGCGACAGCTCGGGCGATTTGCAGCCGGCTTTGGAAACGCCAGCCGTAAAATGGGCGATCAACATCGCCTTGGCAGGTACGATGATCTTCGGCATCTTTTACCCGTTGGCAACAAACCTGGTGAGTTCTGTGAGCATCACTTGAGTTGCCATATCGCGGACCCTATCGGAATCATTGACTGACGAGGCGAGGCGCTTGGCTCGCCTTTTTTGTTTGAATTTTCGCTTTGGAATTACTGCGATGGCGCGCCAGCGTCAATGTCCATATTGCTCACGAGGCGGGATAGGTGTTAGAGTATGAGCATGACCGCAGCGCCGGAACGCATATCAAAGGACTTGCTGAAGGACTTCAAGCGCAATCGCGAAGGCCGGCTGTCGTCTCGCCAATGGCTGGAATTGATCACCGAACCGCTGACGTCGCTTTTGCTGCTGTCGGTGCCGCTGGCGCTGCTGTTGGGGCGTTATGGCATGGCGGGGCGACTTTTGGTTGTCGCGCTAATCATAGGGTTCTTGTTGACGGTCGCGCTGCGCGCGCTGCGTTTTTCGCGGGTCAATCTTTGCTATCGCGTCCTCTATCCCGAAGAGATTCATCCGCGCTGGCGGTTTTGGAGGAAGACCAGCTTCGCCAGCAAGTCGGGCGAGCAGATCCGCTTCCACAAGCGTATCGCGAGCAAGATCAAATTGCAGCCCGATAGCGGTTTATGTGTCTACTATTTTGATTTTGGGCAGCGGCGCGTGCTGGTCAGTATGATTCCTGAAGAGCACCCAAAAGCCGATCTGGCCGAACCGAGCGCGTCCTTCGTCAACCGCGGCGGACGGATTTTCGCCGACTAAGGGCGTCGGGCTATAGCAGCGCCTGCATTTCCAGAACTTCGCTTCCGTCTTCTCCCACCCATACACCGCATTGACCGCCGCCCTCGCTGACATGCAAAGCGACGGTCGCGCCGTCGAAGCGCAGCGCGGGATGATAATATCGCGCCACTTGATCAGCATCCGCGTCGATATAATGAGCAATCAGGGCGCGGCGGAACCTCGACCCGGAGCTATTGGGGAAGCTGCCGTGAATCAACTGGCCATTGAAGAACAATACGTCGCCCGCCTGCATGAGCACCGGCTCGGGCTGCATGTTCGCGGAAAGCGGCACGGTTACATCGGTGAAGCTCTGCGTGGTATCGGCGTCTTCGGGGCACAAGACGGGCAGGCAGTGGCTGCCGGAGACGACTTGTAAGCAGCCGTTTTCTTCGTCGCAATCGTCCAGCGCCATCCAGGCGGCAATGCATGTGCCTGGCTGGACGCGCAAGTAATACTGATCTTGGTGCAAGGCTTGGCCCCGCGCGCCAGGCGGCTTGAAGTAGAGCATCGTCTGCACGGCTAAAGGCGCCTTGCCCAGTAACTGTTTGAAGATGGCTTCCAGCCGCGGTTCCAGCATCCAGTCAAGACTGATTTGATCCCAACGGTGCATGTGAATCAGACGCGGATAAGCCTTGAGCGGATCGGTCGCCTTGCTGTCTACGCCGCTGAAATCGCCGTCGTATGCGCCGGTGCGGCGCAACTCCATATAGTGCTGACGAAGCGCGGCGACTTCGCTGTCCGTGAACAGCCCCGAAACGGTGACGTGGCCATTTTCTTTGAAACTGTTTACATCTACTGGCATGACGCGCTCTCCCGCAAGCTGGCGTTGCCCGACATATCGAGCTTGGATTACAATTACGCTCGCTAGTTTATCCGAAGCGGAGCCTTCATGCAAGCAAGGGGCATGCAAGATGTACAACTCGCGCTTGAGCGATTGCAGCTTGAAATCGAGATAATCGAATTCGACAGTTCAACCGCGAGCTCGCAACAGGCGGCGGACATGGTCGGCTGCGAATTGGGTCAAATCGTCAAGAGCCTCGGATTCTTGATTGAGAAGTCAAAGCCGATGCTTGTTTTAGCTAGCGGCGACCAGGCTGTCGATGATCGCAAATTGGCCGCTCTATTCCAGGTAGGGCGCAAGAAAGTCCGCATGATGAACTCGCAGCAGTGCCTGTCCATCCTGGGCTATTCGCCCGGCGGCGTCCCGCCGCTGGGCCATCGAAGCTCGGACATTCCCGTGATTATGGATGACAATCTTCGCCGCTATGATATCGTTTATGCGGCGGGTGGCGCGGCGAACGCGATCTTCCCGATCCAGCTTGAGGTTTTGCAGGCTGTGACGAAGGCCGACTACGCCGACATTGCTAGAGCCTAGCGCGGCGCGAATTCTATGCCTCGGAATCGACGTGCAAAGTTGTCAGATAATATAAGCCGCCGATCAGGTCGCCGCTTGCATAACTCAAGCTGAGTTCATTCCCGCTGATTGTCTCGACAAAGCCGAGCAAAAGCGGGAAGCTGCCGGACCTGATATCGCAGGGAATGGGCAGCACAGCCCGATCGCGATAATGCTTGTTGGCTAGCCAGTCGCTGGTGAATACATTTGCCGGCACTTGGGAAGTTTTCGCTAGCTGGCCGTCTCCATCATCATCCGCCAAGATGATATTAAGCGTGTAGGGCCTACTGTCTTCGCTTGCTAGCTGCCACCAACTCTCCACTGTGACATCCTGGCAAGGCTGGACATTTACCGAATCCAGCAGCGACCAATCGAAAAGCCGCATGTTATCGCCGGCCACGAGCAGCGCTTCCTCTGTTTGCGGGGCGCGAACATATTCGCTCAATTCATAAGATGTGTGATAGGGCTCGTCCCAGCGGAAAGAACGAACAAAGGCATAATTTCGATTCAGCCAGTCCTGAATGCTTTTCCCCCAGCGATTGCCGTCGCCTTGACGCAGCAGCCATAACTGACTGTGGCTGCGCTTGGGATCAAAGTTTTCGGGATCGAAACTTCTGTAGGTATTTGCCAGGCGATCGGGATAGGTGGGCGGGTGCGCGCTGTCAGCAGAGCCTATCACGTGGAACATGCGCTCCTTGGACATTTGATCCGGCGTAAAATCCATCAGAAAATATGCCGCGGGGCTAAGCCAGCGCCAAGCCCAGTCGAACTCGGTGAGTAATATGCTGTCGTCCTCGTAACTCTGGCTCATGCTGGCGACAATTTCGCGATATGGTCCGTTGCTGGGTTGGATGAATATGTTCCGCGGCGCCATCACGTAAAGCAATAAGAGCAGGATGCCGCCGGCTGGGGTGGGCAAGCAACGCAACCCAAGAGCCATCAAGAGCGCGATCAGCATGACAATAGACTGCAAGCCGCGCGCGTTCAGGCTGCCATAAACCGTATTTGCCAAGCCAGCGGCGAGCAGCGTAGCCAGCAGCAATGTCAATGGAAAGAGCAAATTCCATTTTGCCCGCCAGCGCAATGGGCTGAAAGCATCGCCTGTTAGACCGCGCCGGCGCAGGAGCCTGGGCGCGAACAGGCTCAGCAAGAGCAGAAAAGCGAAAATAATCTCGGGCAGAAAGCGCAGACGCTGGTATAGCTCATCCGGCTGATCCACATAGTAGCCGCCGGCGAAGGGACCTAGCATGACGCCGAGCAAGGGGATGATCCAGGCGGAAAAAGAGAGAGCTATGAATAGCCACATCAACAATGTGTTCAGATAGACCCGGCGTCGAACCTGGTGAAAAACAATAAGAAATAGCGCCTGCGCCGGAAATATGTAGAAAGCGAAAAAATGTGTATAGATCGCCGCTATCCCAAGGACTACATACAAGATCATCACGGTTGAGCTTGGTTTGACCAGCCAGCGATAGAAGACCAGGTGCAGGGCAGTCGTCAGGGCGACCAGCATGGCATAGGGGCGAAACTCATACATGCCGTTGGCTGCGAAGCCGTAGAGGCCCAGCAGCGCCACCGCATAAAACGCGGCTCTGCGGTCGATTAGTTGCCTGCCCAGCAGGTAAACCAGGGCGTATGTCAGCAGGTTGAGCAATTGCGACGACCAGCGCGTGATCGCCTCCGCTGTGCCGAAACTATCCACCCAGAAGTCGGCGAAAAGGCGCCAGCCGGGCGGATGCACATCGCCGGCCATCCAGCGCACGATCTCCGGCGGCGATTTGATCAGTGCCGCATGAATTGTGTTTATCTCGTCTTCGCGATAGTTGCGCTGCGCGTAGACCTGCGTATGCAGGACCGTGATGAGCAGCATCAAGAGCGTAATAGCCAAAACGCTTGCGGCTGCCGCCGCCTTATCGTTCCTCATAAAAGCGACGCCTGTTGATTCTAGGCTGGAGATGCTCTTAGTCTAGCACTCTTGCGCCGGGGCTGCCATTTGCTCGCGCCATTGCCAGCAGGTCGAGCTTGTCTTGCAGATCTCGCAGCAAGCCGAGTAAACGGCTTTGCCAGGTATCTTGTTCAGCGGGGAAGCGCACATCGGTACGGGTAACTTCGACTTCGGAACCAAGCGCGATGGACAAAAGGCCCCGGTTGATCTTGGCTAGATAGGGGAGTCTGATTTGGACAGCGCCGCGCGGCATGCTGACATGACTTGCGTGAACCGCTTGCGCCAGCGCTTTGACCTCGATCTGGTACATCAGCCCTTCGACCGCCGCCGGCAACTGACCGAAGCGATCTAGCAACTCCTGCCTCATCGCCTCTACATCCTCTATGCTTTGCATGTTGCCGATGCGACGATAGAGCTGCAGGCGCAGCGCCATCTCCGGTATCCAATCGGTCGGGATGTAGGCGGGCAAGGGCAGGTCTATCACGATGCGCTCGCGGGAAGCGGCGGAAGCCGCTTCGGCGCCGTCATCATCTGCGGAGCGCTCCTGGTCCTTAACCGCCTGTTTAAGCATATCTGTGTAAAGGTGCAAGCCCACGCTTTCTATATTGCCCGATTGCCTTGTGCTGAGGATGTCGCCGCTGCCGCGCAGCTCCAGATCTCTGATGGCGACCTGAAAGCCCGCCCCGAGTTTGGTGTTTTCGGAAAGGGTTTCCAGCCGCTCGCGCGCTTCTTCCGTGAGCGAACCCGGGGCATGGAAGAAGTAGGCGTAGGCTTGTTGCGCCGAGCGCCCCACACGACCGCGCAGTTGATACAGCTGCGCCATGCCAAAGTGGTCGGCGCGATCGACGATTAAGGTATTGACCCGGGGCATGTCGATGCCGTTTTCGATGATCGAGGTCGAGATCAAAATATCGTATTCCCCGCGCGAGAAAGCCGCCATCACCTTTTCCAAGTCCCGCGGCGGCATCTGCCCATGCGCGATGGCGAGCGTCGCTTCCGGCGCGATGCCTTCGATTCTGTTGCGAACGATGTGGATGGATTTGACGCGATTGTGCACGACAAAAACCTGGCCCCCGCGTTCCAATTCGCGCATGATGGCCAGGCGCGCCAACTTGTTGTCCCAGGATCCAACTTGCGTGATAACCGGCAGACGTTCTTCGGGCGCGGTTTGAATCATGCTGATGTCGCGAATGCCGCTTAAGCTGAGATAGAGCGTACGCGGTATCGGCGTCGCGGTGAGCGTCAATATGTCGATGCGAGCGCGCAGCTTTTTGAAATGCTCTTTGTGCTTGACGCCAAATCGCTGCTCTTCGTCGATGATCATCAAACCAAGTTCCTTGAATTTGATATCCGCGGAAAGCAAGCGGTGGGTGCCAATGACGATGTCGACTTCTCCGCTGGCGATTTGATTCACGATGCCGGTTTGCTGCGCTTTGCTGCGAAAGCGCGACAGCATCTCGACCTTGACCGGGAAGGCAGCCAAGCGCGATTTGACGTTGTCGTAGTGCTGTTGCGCCAGGACTGTGGTTGGCACGAGCACCGCCACTTGCATGCCGTCTTGCACAGCTTTGAAGGCGGCGCGCAAGGCGACTTCGGTTTTGCCGAAGCCGACATCGCCGCAGATCAGGCGGTCCATAGGGGCGCCGCTCTGCATATCCGACTTGACTTCTTGAATAACGCGCACTTGGTCTTCGGTTTCGACAAAGGCGAAGTTGGCTTCCATTTCGTGCTGCCAAGCGCTGTCCGCGCTGTAGGCATAACCTTGGGCGCGGGCGCGTTGGCGGTAGATGGCCAGCAATTCTTTCGCCTCTTCTTTGGCATTGCGGCGCGCCTTTTCTCGCACTTTCAGCCATTGCTCGGCTTTGCCAAGCTTGTTGAGCTTGGGCGGCTTCTCGTCCGCGCCTACATAACGTGAAAGGCGGTCTGCTTGGTGGATCGGCACATACAAGGTATCTGTGCCGTGATATTCGACCAGCAGGAACTCGCGCTTGGTGGTATTAACCGTGCGATGGCGCATGCCCATGAACTTGCCGATGCCATAATCGACGTGAACGACGTAAGTGCCTTCCGACCAGTCCGTGTAGGCGGTCTCCGGCGTTTTGCCGCCTCGTCGACCGCTTGTCTCGCGCCGCCGCCTGGGCTCGGGCCGCGTCCAGCCGAAGATTTCGGCATCCGTCACACAGTGAAGCGCGCTGCCTTCACTGTGCAGGGACCAGCCTTCTGCCATAGAACCGCGAACAAAATGCAAGGACCCCGCTTTGGGCGCTTCGATTATGGACTGAGATTTCGGAATGAATGCGGATGCGTCTTGCTCGTACCAGAGGTTTTCCAGGCGTTCAACCTGCTCGGTGACGATCACAACCCGGTCGCCGCGGTTGCGGTACTGTCGCGCTTGGTTCAACATGCTGCGCAACTGGCCCCCAAACCTTTGGCCAGGTTGAAACAGGCTCGCTTCCCCATCAGCTTGAAAATTGCGGAGATCAATGCTTGGCAGAGCCGCAATCTGACGCTGTATACGCTCCCAGGACAGATAGGGTTTAGGATGATTCGCGGCGATTAGATAAGATTGCAGGGCGTCGGCGCGGTTGGCTTCCGCGCGAGACATGTGCTGGTCGACAGCCGTTTCCAGCGCGCCCGCGTCTTCTATGAGAATCAGGCTTTTTTCGGGAAGATAATCTAGCAGACCGGCGGATTGCTCATAGGCATAAGGCAGGTAGTGTTCCAGGAATGGAAAGGTCATCCCTTCGCTCATCGCGTTGAAATCGGAAAGAAGGCTGGACTGTCTCGCGCCGTCATTTTCAGCTGACTGGGCAGATTGAGCCAGGCTTTCCCCAGCTGATGTCATCAAGCGCGGCAGCGCCTCTCTGGCCGGCGCGATAACTGTTGAGTCCAGGCGCCTGATGCTGCGCTGATCGGTGGGGTCAAATTGACGCAGGCTATCGACCTCATCGTCGAAGAACTCAATGCGCACGGGGTATTCCGCCGCCAGAGGGAAGATGTCCAGGATGCCGCCGCGACGGCTGAAGGCGCCTTGTTCAATGACAATCGTAGCCGGCTCGTAACCCATGCCCGTCCAGGAGCGAATCAAGTCATCCAGGTTGCGCCGTTCGCCGACGGCGATTTTCTGTGTCTCTTTGGCAAAATCATCGGGGGGCATGGTAACTTGCATCAAGGCGCGCGCCGAGGCGACGATGATCGGATGATCCACGGATTGATCGCCTTGCAGGGCGCTCAGGGTTTCAATCCGATTGCGGATTACGGGCGCGTCCCAGGGGGCGCGGTCATAAAAGAGGGCGGAGGGTTCGGCAAATCGATACAAGCGCTCTGGCTTGTCAATCCATACCGGCAACTGCTCGCTGATGTTATAGGCGCGGCGCACTTCCGGCGTCAGATAGACCAGCGGACCGTCCCAGTCGGCAGCCAATGCCGCCAAGGCAAAGGGACGCGCCGAACGCGCCACGTTGAGCGCCGAAGTTGCAGGGGCGCTTCTAAGGTCTTGCAAAAGCGCTTGATAGGCGGCGCTTTCACGCAGCATATCCAGCAGACCGGCGAGATAAATCGACATGCGCGACCTTGTTTTATTTGTCGTTATAGTGGGACGGCGCAGTATATTATCAGAGACTTGAGCAGCGGGCTAGATTTCGTCGCCAGTCTTCTGCCCGAGCCGTCATGAATCGGCTAGCCGGTTAATCCACCAGCGCTTGATAGACCAGCGCCCTGAAATCGGCTTGGAAGGGCAGCAGGTTGTCCATCAGTTGAGTCATGATGATGCCGACGATACGCTCTTGCGGATCGACCCAGAAATTCGTGGCGGCGGCGCCGCTCCAGCCGAAGGCGCCCGCCGAATTAATAACGCCAGTTTGCGCCGGGTCGAGGATCACGTCAAAGCCGAGGCCGAAGCCGCGGCCGCCGATTGTACTCAAGCCGATAGCGATGGGCATAATGTCCTGCGGCAAATGGTTCAGCGTCATGTACTCCAGTGTCTTCCGGCCGAGTATCCTCACGCCCTCTGCTTCCCCGCGGTTCAGCAGCATCTTGGCGAATTGCCAATAGTCGCTGATGGTCGAGACCAAACCGCCCCCGCCCGAAGGCGCCTGCGCCGGCTTGCTGTAATCGTGGGCGGGGATGTTGGGTCCGCCTTCATATTCGCGGAAGCTGCCATCGGAGGGGCGATGTTGATACAGTTTGGCAAAACGATCCAGCTTGTCCGCTGGCACGTGAAAATGCGTATCGACCATGCCGAGCGCAGCGAAGATCTCTCCCTGCAAGAAATCTTCAAAGGGCATATCCGCCAGCAGCTGCACCAGATAGCCGCAGACATCCGTGGCGATGCTGTAATTCCAGGCTGCTCCGGGTTGATGCCGCAGAGGAAGCTCCGCCATGCCGAGGATTTTTTCTTCCAAACTCGCTGTCTGGCTGCGGAAGATTGAAGCGCGGTACATATCGTCGATAGGCGTATCGTAGAAGAAACCGTAACTCAAACCAGCCGTATGCGTCAGCAAGTGCTGAATGGTCATGGGCGGATCCTGCGCGACCAGTTCCTTGCCCAGAAAGCTGTAGCCGCTCAAAACCCGTGTCTTGGCGAAAGCCGGGATATACTTGCTGACGGGATCGTTTAGCTGGAACTTGCCGCGTTCGTAAAGCATCATCAAAGCCACCGACGTGATGGGCTTGGTCATGCTGTAGATGCGGAAGATGGTATCCAGCTCTATCGGCAGCGATGCTTCGCTGTCGCGCTGCCCGATGGCCTCGAGCTGGACAATTTCCCCGTGTCGGGCGACCAGCGTAAGGAACCCGGCCACATTGCCGTTCTCTACGTATTCGCTCAGTTTGTGTTTGATATTCGCGAGTCGGTCCGCCGACATGCCGACGCTTTCCGCTGCAGCTATCCGCATTTAGTGTCTCCTTGATTTTTGCTGATGATATTGGCGCTCGCACAGACAGTCGTTTTCATTCTCGTTACTTCTGTTCTTTCGCCACAGT
The DNA here is from genome assembly GCA_963663445.2 of Aggregatilineales bacterium. Taxonomy (GTDB): domain Bacteria; phylum Chloroflexota; class Anaerolineae; order Aggregatilineales; family Phototrophicaceae; genus UBA6055. The sequence continues at coordinate 930,949 of CAXXTM010000002.1, forward strand.
AGACCCGGCAAGCGCATCCCGTATTGCCAGCGCCTTGGGATGTTGCGGATTGAGGACCAAAGCCTCTGATACTGCCATTCGCGCTGCCGTGAAATCACCTCGCCCCAGGAAATAGTCGGCTATGATCAATATGCGGCTGACGGCTTTCTTCTTGTTGCCCTGCTCGAGATACCAGTCGGCGATTTCGCGCTGCAAGTCGATCAAGCCGGGCTTGATGGCTGCTGCCTTCGCTTTTTCGGCGATGGCAAGTCGTTCCGCCCCTTGGTCTGCGTATAATCTGGCTAAGCGGAGATGATTGTCCACGGCCGCGTCGAGCATGCCGAGTTTCTTTTGCAGCGAGATGAGTTTGGACAAGGGTTTGGGATCATGAGGCGCGAGTTCGTGGGCGCGCCGCGCAACTTCGAGTTCTTCTTGCAGATTGGCTCGTTGCGCGCGCGGCTTGGCGCCGTCGCCATTGTGGGCGGACATCGCTTTGTCGATGCCATCTTGCAGCCAGGTCTCAATTGCGTCGGCCGCCCGAACGGTCAACTCCCGCGCCAGAATGAGATCGTCGCCCTGTAGGGGCTGCAATACATAGTCCACCGGATCCATTTTGCCGGGGGAACGGCCGATGCCGAAGCGCAAGCGAGCGAAGTCCTTGCTTCCCAGATGCTGCACGATACTGCGCAATCCGTTTTGCCCGCCGTGACCGCCCGCTTGCCGCAGTCGCAGCGCGCCAAAAGGCGTATCGAGATCATCGTGAATGACCATGAGACTTGCGCAGGGAACCTTGTAGTAGGCTAAAAGCGCGCCCACCGCTTCTCCACTGCGGTTCATAAAGGTCAGGGGTTTGACGAGCTTGACGCGCTGGTCCCGGATCGTGGCGTTCCAGGTCTGCGCGCGCTTTTCGTTCCTGCCTTTGCCCAGGTCATAACGGCGGATGAACTCGTCGATCACCCACCAGCCTATGTTGTGGCGCGTCTTGTCGTACTTGGGACCTGGATTGCCAAGCCCAACGATCAGATGAAGCGCTGACATCGCACCCTCGTCAACTTACTCTCACGCGCCGCTATGTTAGCAGAGCCGAGCTTGCCTTGTCCATTGAAACGAGTTGTTCAGTTATTCTGCACGGGGCTGGGCAGAAATGACTTTGATTGAATGAAGGCAAGTATCGCCTGAACTAGAGCGGGCTGTCATCGACATAGCGCGGATAAGTCGACTTGGCTGCCTCGGCAAGGCGCAGGTCAAGGTCGAGCGTAACAAAGGGCTGATCCGCCCCAGTAACAGCCAGAACCGCGCCGTCCGGATCGCAGATCCAGCCAGCGCCACCCAACTCGATATGATCAGCCTGACCAGAGTGGTTGGACGAGAGGCAAAAGGCGCCCGACACGACGGCCGCGGTCCGTCCGCCGGACAGCCACTTTTCGTTTGTGCCATGCGGCGTACTGCGCGGATTGAGCAAAAGATGAATCCCTTGTCGGCTGTATTCACGCGCGTGCCGCAGGAACCAGATCTCGGTGCAGATCATGATTCCGACGCGTATACCGCCGCTGGACACGCATTGAAAGTCGACGGGCGCCCGATCGTACCAGTTGGCTTCCCAGTAGCCGTCGTCGTTGGGCAGGTAGGTTTTCTGATGATGCCAGCGCAGCCCGCCGTTGCGGGTCCAGATAAATGCGGCGTTGAGTTTCTTCCCTTCAAGCGCGCGTGGCGCAGTGCCGACAACGGTTGCCGCGCCCAACTCCGGCAAGCGCCGCGCCCACTGTTCATGCGCAGCTAGGACCTCTCGCCAACGGAGATCATCGGGTGCGGGGGTCGTGCAAAACCAGGGCGCGAAACACATCTCCGGCAACAAGACCAACTGGCTGTCGCTCCTTCTCACGTGATGCCGCAAAGCCGTCCATTGGCTTTCCAGATGAATTGGATCGATTTCTGTGATGGTTGTTCTCATCGGGTCGCGCTCGTATACATCTCTAGTTCAACAGAGGCGAATCCATGCGAGCGACGATGGTGATTGACAGTCTATGCCAGTTCGCGCTGTTGACTGAATTGCGTTTCGTAGAGCCGGGCATAGAGCCCGTCGCGGGCGATTAGCTCGCTATGTGTGCCGCCTTCGACGATACGGCCGCGGTCTAGCACCAGAATCTGATCGGCAGCGAGGATGGTGCTGAGCCGATGCGCGATGACGATACTGGTGCGGCCCGCCATGATGTGGCTCAAGGCGTCTTGAATCAGCGCCTCCGACTGGCTGTCAAGATGGCTGGTCGCTTCGTCCAGTACCAGAATGCGCGGGTCTTTTAATACGACGCGGGCGATGGCAATCCGCTGCTTTTCGCCGCCGCTGAGCCGGTATCCGCGTTCGCCGACGATCGCGTCATAGCCCTCGCTTAATCCCAAAATGAAATCATGGATGTGGGCGACCTGGGCTGCGGCTTCGACTTCCGCTTGAGTGGCTTCTGGCTTGGCGTAGAGCAGATTGGTGCGGATGCTATCGTGAAAGAGATAGGTCTCTTGCGTCACCATGCCGATATTCTGCGCCATGGCGCCGAGGCTCAGATCGCGCAGGTTATGCCCGTCGATCGTGATCCGGCCTTGGGAAGGATCGTAGAGGCGCGGTATCAGATAGGTCATGGTTGTTTTACCCGCGCCGCTGGGTCCTACCAGCGCGACCAATTGCCCGGGCGAAATACGGAAGGAAATGTCTTCCAGCGCCATTTCCCGCGCCTGATGGACTTTTGAGTGGCCAGCGCGGCCGTTGCCGCGTTTCGCGGGATCGCCCGATCGCGTAGCGGCGATGCTGTCCATCTTGCCAATGCGTTCTACATCGGAGAGCAGATTGTCCTCGTCCACTGTATAGCGGAAGGACACGCGATCGAATTCCAGCTCGCCCTTGACCTTTTGCAGATGAACCGCGTTGGGCTTTTCCGCGATTTCAAGCGGCAGGTCGATGATCTCGAAGACCCGCTCGAAGCTGACAATTGACTGGGCGAAGTCTACCGGGGCATTGGTCAGCGCTTGCAGCGGCGTGTAAAGCTGCGTGAGATAGGCGCCAAAGGCGACGATGGTGCCGACCGTGAAGGCATCTTGAATGACCAGAATACCGCCCACCCAGTAGACGATGGCGGTGCCGACCACGCTCACCAGCCCGATCATCACAAAAAACTGGCTGCCGAGCACGGCGCGCTCGATGCCAGAATCGCGCACGTCGGCGGCGCGCCGCTCAAAGTGTTCAACTTCAGTATCAATGCGGCCGAAAAGCTTCACCAGCAGCGCGCCGCTGATATTGAGCGTTTCGTTCATCATGGCGTTCATTTGCGCGTTGTAGCCCATTTGTTCGCGGGCAATCGCTTGCAGTCTTTTGCCCAGCCTTCGCGCGATTAGAATGAAGAAAGGCAGCACCAACACGCCTAGGATGGTCAGCCGCCATTCCAAAGCCAACATCATGAGCAAGGTCGCGACTACTGTGATCACGTTGGTGACGATAGACACGATGGTGTTGCTGATGGCATTTTGGGCGCCGACGACATCGTTGTTCAGCCGACTCATCAATTCGCCTGTCCTGGTATTGGTGAAGAAGCGCAGCGACATCTGCTGCAAATGATGATACAGGGCGACGCGCAGGTCGTAGATCACGCCTTCGCCGATCGAAACGTTCAGCTTGCGCTGTATGATGCGGATGCCGCCGCTTAGAACCGGAATCAGCACCAATCCCAGCGCCAACAGATGCAGGCGATCCAGGTCTTTTTGAGCCAGCGCGCTGTCTATGATCTCGCGAAAGATAAGGGGATTCAGCAAGCCCAAGCCGGTCGTGATCAGAATCGTGCCGAGCATGCCGAATATATGCAGTCGATAGGGCTGGGCATAAGCCATCACGCGCAGCAATAGGCTTCTGGAGACATTGGGCTTCGCGGCCGCCTCGAAGCCGTGCATGTAGCGAAACCATCCGCCGCCTCTCATCATCGAATCGTCCTTGTCAACTCGTTTCTACTTAATCTAGCGCAGAAACGGCGGTCAAGGCTACTGCCAATACGATTGGGTAGGCTGGCCATAACGCTAGGCTGGCATCCCCCGAGTTCTTCGCTCGTCGCTAAAATGGCTGCGCCTGTCAAAGAAACGTGCGGTTCGCGGCGTGGTTCAGCATTGCGCTCTTCATAACGCATTATGTGAAATGAATTGAGCGTTGAAAGGTTTGGACATCAATTTGGTATGCTTTACGTAGAATATGCTTGAACAGATGAGCGGTGACTTTTGCGCTCAGTCGGGCTGCCAACCCAACGACCGTCTTCGCTAGCAGCCGTTCCAAGTTGCGTCCAGTATTCTGTAGTTCATGAAAGAGCCCTTCAATGCGCTCTCGTATCCGGTTGAGCATAGAATCATAGCCAGGAGGATTCTGTGCCTGATTTTTACGTTTTGGCGTCAGAATCTTATTGCCAGTCTGCTCCAGCATCTGCGCTTGCCACTCTACTCCAATAAAGCCCTTGTCGCCAATCAGCTCAGCGTTTTTGATATTATCCAGCACCGCTTCAGCCGCTAGGCGTTCATCGGTATTGGCCGGCGCCAAATCATATACCACCGGCAGTCCGTCCAGTGTTGTTATCATCACCAGCTTATAGCCGAAATAGTACAGCTTACGGCTGGCACAATATCCGTAGGCGGCGCTGCCGTAGAAATCACTGCGCCGCTTACTGCGCTTATAGCCCAAAACCGGCACCGGTTTGGTATCTATCAGAATTTTTTCTACTTGCTCAATGCCCAAGTCTATCAGCCAATCTCGGCGCAGACATTCTATTAAGTAACGCAGGCTGCGCGCGCGGCGATTGAATTGACTTTGGCTCAAGAGATCAGGGAACAGGTCGCTATGATTGGCGCGAACATAACCCAAATACTGGCTCTCGGATGAAAAGGGAAGGTATTCAGCCCCCAGCATCAAAGTCAAGACCTCGCTATCACTGAACTTGGGTTTGCGTCCGGCTGTCCTTGCCACGAACCGCTGTCCTTTCGCAAGATACCAATCGTCAATATGAACAAAGAGGATGGTAAACAATGTGTCAATGTCTATACTGGTCATTGGGCTGACTCTCCTTATGGTTTGTTGTGCAACTTCCATTATGGAGATCAGCTCATTTCTGGCAAATCTATTTCACATAAGACGTTCATAATAAAATAGCGCAAGATCAAAGAGCGCAGGCAGTAAGTTGGCTTTGCTGCCGCTGATGCGACAAAATGGCGAAACAAATGCGCCTGACGAAAATGCTGAGGCCCGTCTATCGGTCCAGGGACAAACCCCTGATTATCGCTCTGGCGTCCGATAGATTAGGCGCGAAGAGTATTTCGCGGCCCTCAACAGCATTGTTAAAGGTCTTTTGGATGGTCTGATAAATGGTCTTTATCGCCCCATTAGCGCCGACGACCACGCGCGCGCCTTCGTTCGGCCGCGCCTCGCCCGAGGCCAGCAAGGTCTTGGCGGCGCTGAAGACATCCTTCGGTATCGCGGCGCCTTTGAGATCGATGATGAGATCGACATAGTGGCTGACGCTGCCAATTAGCGTGTCCGCGCGTTGTACCGCTTCTTCAAGTTCTTCCCAAGACCATTCCGACTCGAATTCCAGCAGGACGATTGTCTTTTTCTTGTTATCCCATCTTGTTACTATTGCCATGTCGCCAGTCCCGTATCGCGCTCCAGGATATATACCTTGCTTACGAAAGATCTGCCCGAGCGTTGCCCAGAAAATCTATAATAACATATCACAGGTTCTGGCTAGAGGACAATCGCGCGGCTAATTGCCGACGATCTCAAATGGCAGCAGAGGCGTGAGCGCGCTGCCGTCCAGGCTAATCTGAACTGTCCAGGGTCCCGTCGTAAAGACGACATCAGTTTGGTCGATGTAGAACCAGATGCAATTGTCGTCTATGCTGCGTTCTGTCGTAAAACTGTGGGCCGCGAGTTCTTGATCACGGAAGCGCCAGCTTGAAGAAAACGTCGCGTCCGCGGGAATGTCGAAGGCTCTGGCAACCACATAGATCTCGCTGGAACTCGGACTGAATACCGGGTTTATGTCCACTGGACAGTCGTCCCTGTCGACGCCGGAGGAAAGGACTAGGTCCTCCAGCCGGGGTCGCGGACCTGCAGCAGGCTCTGCGCTTGGCGGCGGCGGAGTTGTCGCGGACGGCGACGATACCGTGTCCGGTTCAGCCGTCGCGCTCGCGCCAAGGACGGTGGTGGCTTCTGCGCGCGCCGCGACTGTTGCCTGTGGCGCGTCAGCCAGTTGACTCAGGTTCGCGTCGATGAAATCGCTATCTGTGCCTAAAGCGGACAAATTCGAGCGCAAGAAGGCGCCTGATTGTTCGATTTGCGCCACGCGCGTGCCGGCGAAGTCCAGCGTGATTTGCAGCCGCGCTCGGGCAACGGTTGCTGTGGTATGGATTCGGTCCAATTGGGTCGCGGCCGCTTCGTATTCCGCTGTGGCTGTCAGAGGCAGGTCGGCCGTCCGGCACGCGACCAGCGCTGGAGTTGCGAATAACAGTAAAGCGATCGCTAAAGGCGACCGCGGACTCAGCGCAATCCACCGCAGTCTCTTCCATGCCATAATGTGGCGGATTATACCTACGGAATAAGAAAACCGCCCCAATCACCTTGGGACGGTTTGTCTGAGTGGAAGCGCCGGGGACCTGCCCCCCGGGTCCGCTGGTTTCGACTCTCGCACTTCTACAAGCTTAGCCCTTTGCGCAACTTCACGCGGTGTATTCCCAAAGGGCGAGGTTCACACTGCGCTAAGCCGATGGTCTTAGCGTCGTCATATCGGCGTCAACGACGGGCACCCTCACTTTTTATGACACTCGCGGCAAATCGCGAAGGGAGACGATTTTGCAGGAGCGGTAGAGGACTCTTTGCCTCTACACCCTACTTGCAACAGCCTAAGCTACGGCAGGAAGGGCGTTAAAGTTTGGTCTTGCACCTATGTGCGTTGCCAGTTTAACGTGTCTTGGCGCCACGGCTTGCCGTGCGGCTTCAACCACCAACGTCGAATCTGATTCGCTCCCATGATGGCTAACGGCGCTGCTCGTCCCTTCGCGAACCGCGCCATCGCTTATCTGCATGATAGCATAGGTTCGTCGTTATGTGAAGCGTCGAATTGGAGCCACAGTAAATTGCATCAAACGAGCCTTAAGATCTCTGCGCGCTCTGTGTCCTCTGATGTTAAGTATAATCTGATGCGATTGCCCTGGCATCGGCGCCTGCGCACCTGCCATTATGCGCTGAATCGGGTATGATAAGGCTATTAGCTGTGAGGACAATGAAAGGCGCGATTCGTGGTTCTTGACGCATTAATCCTTGGCGCTGGCTTATCGGGCTTGATGGCTGCGCATCGCTTGCGCGAGCGTGGTTACACCGTTCAACTCGTTGACCGGGGGCGCAGCGTCGGCGGACGGCTGGCCACCCGCCGGGTCGGTGAGCAGGGCATTGCCGATCATGGCGCTCAGTTCTTCACGGTGCGGTCGGAAACTTTTCAGGGATTTGTTGATCAGTGGCTTCAACAAGACTTGGTAACTATCTGGGGGACAGGTTGGTCCGATGGCAGCGTCAAGCGCACATACGGCGATGGGCATCCGCGTTATGTCGTGCGTGGCGGCATGAACAGGCTGGCGAAATACCTGGCGCGTGATCTTGATATTGTCCTAAATCGAATGGTTACGCGGGTTCACATGCGCGAGGACAGTTGGTCATTAGTGGATAGCGACGGCGGGCGCTATGCTGGGCGCGCGCTGCTTTTGACGCCGCCTATGCCAGAAACTTTGGCGCTGCTCTCGGCAAGCGAGGTTCCGCTGCAGGCCAGCGATCATAATGAACTGCGCCGCATTCAATTCGGTCCCTGCCTGTGCGGCATCCACGTGATAGCGGGGGAGGCGGAATTCCCCCAGCCCGGCGCTGTGCAAAACTTCCAGAGCGAAGTCTATTGGGTGGCGGACAATCAGGCCAAGGGAATATCGGGCGTCACAGTCGTAACCAGCCACGCCAACGCCAAATTCAGCCGACAAAACTGGGACGCTTCGGAAGCGGACATCATCCGCGAGTTGGAAGCGGCTGTGCTGCCATATCTCAAAGGCAATGCAAGCATCGCGAGCACGCAGCTCAAGAAATGGCGCTACTCGGTTCCCCTGACGACATACCCGGACGAATACTTGCTAGCGCGCGGATTGCCGCGCCTGGCATTTGCCGGCGACGCTTTTGGCGGGCGCGGACGCGTCGAAGGCGCCTTCCTGTCGGGCCTCGCGGCTGGCGATGCCTTGTCGGACGCGCTTGCCAATGCTTAGACCTAACGCCCCCTAGCGGCGACCGCGCGGCGGTCGTCCGGCCGGGTCCGCAACAAATTCAAAGTTAGTTCCATAAACTGCCTTGACAGGCGATTTCATTGTTGATAACATGCTCGCTTGCACTGGCAGCCGCAAACCTCCTTCCAGGGAGGCGCTGTGGGCTGAATTGAGCGAATATGGCGAAAGTGCTTTGCCTTAGCCGAAGCGTCTCGTCATGAAGGAAAGCGATCGGGCGTCCATAATTGTGCGCCTGTTTCTGTGTCGCAGACAAGACGCAGCAAAAAATAGATACGGAGTCAACTATGCCGACCATCAATCAGTTGGTTCGCAAGGGACGAAAATCGAAGGGCAAGAAAAACAAAGCGCCCGCCTTGCAATACACCTTCAACGCGCTTGACCAGCGGCGCTCGCGCCAGAAAAAAGGCGCCCCACAGAAGCGTGGCGTTTGTACCCAAGTCAAGACGATGACGCCCAAGAAACCCAACTCGGCGCTGCGAAAAGTTGCGCGCGTGCGCTTGACGAACGGCATTGAAGTCACCGCGTATATCGGCGGCGAGGGCCATAATCTGCAAGAGCACAGCGTGGTGCTGGTGCGCGGCGGCCGCGTGAAGGATTTGCCCGGTGTGCGCTATCACATTGTCCGCGGCACGCTTGATACCAGCGGCGTAGACGGCCGCGAGCAGGGCCGCAGCAAATACGGTACCAAGCGCAGCGGTTAGTCAGGGAGAATAAGGTATGCCGAGAAGAAACCGACCGCCCAGGCGCGTCCCCCCGAATGATGTCAAGTACGGCAATCTTTATGTCGCTATGTTCATCAATCGTATGATGCACGGCGGCAAGAAGAGCCTGGCGACGCGCATCATGTACCAGGCGATGGAGTCGATGGGCGAACGCGCCAAAAAGGACCCGGTAGAAGTTTTCGAAACCGCGATACGCAATGTCGCGCCGGCTGTCGAAGTCAAACCCAAGCGCGTTGGCGGCTCCACCTATCAGGTGCCGATTGATGTATCGCAGGAGCGCGGCATCGCCTTGGCCATGCGCTGGTTGATCCAGTTCGCCCGCGACCGCAACGGGCGCAGCATGGCCGAAAAACTCGCGAACGAGCTGCTAGACGCCTATAACGGGCAGGGCAACGCGATTCGCAGGAAAGACGAAACACACCGCATGGCGGAAGCCAATCGCGCCTTCGCGCATTTCCGTTAAGTCGAATAAGTCAAACAGGAAAACGTCCTTTCCATATAGATGGGACAAATTGGATAAAACATGGCAGACAATCAATTCGGTTTTGATCTCAACAAAGTACGCAATATCGGTATCATCGCGCATATTGATGCGGGCAAAACCACCGTCACGGAGCGCGTACTCTATTACACCGGCATGGTGCACAAAATCGGCGAGACGCACGAGGGTTCCGCCACTACCGATTATATGGAACAGGAGCGGGAGCGCGGTATAACCATCACCTCGGCTGCGGTTACCGCGAGTTGGGACGACCACCAGATCAATATCATTGATACGCCCGGTCACGTTGATTTCACGGCCGAGGTGCAGCGCAGCCTGCGCGTGCTGGACGGCGGCATTACCGTTTTTGATAGCGTCGCCGGTGTCGAGCCGCAGTCGGAAACAGTCTGGCGCCAGGCTTCGGAATACAGTGTGCCGCGCCTCTGTTTTGTCAATAAGATGGATCGCACCGGCGCCGATTTTGATCGCTGCGTCAGCATGATGGTTGACCGGCTCAAGGCGAACCCGGTGGTGATTCAAGTGCCTTATGGCAGTGGCGAGAACTTTGAAGGCATCATTGATCTCATCAAAATGGAATTGATCACCTACGGCAATGACGAAGGCACGGATATCAATTATTTTCCGATTCCCGAGAGTCACCGGGAAATGGCGGAGACCCGCCGCGAGGATATGATCGAAAAGATCGCCGAAAACGACGAATACTTGATGCTGAAGTTCCTCGAAGAAGAAGAGATTACTGACGAAGAAATCGTCGGCGCGCTCCGCGAGGGCACGATCGCAAGCCAATTGCATCCGGTCATGTGCGGCGCAGCATTGAAAAACAAGGGCGTGCAAGCGCTATTGAATATGGTTGTGGATTTGTTGCCATCGCCGCTGGATGTCCCGCCGGTGAGAGGCGAACACCCCAAAGACGGCAGGGCGCTGCTGCGCAGCGCGGATGATGAAGAGCCGCTTGCCGCCCTGGTGTTCAAGATCGTGTCGGATCAATACGGCCGACTGGCTTTCACTCGCGTTTATTCTGGTATCCTCAAAGCGGGCTCTCAAGTGATAAACACCGCCAACGGCAAACGGGAGCGCGTCGGGCGCATTGTGCGTATGTTTGCCGACCGTCGCGAAGACGTTAAGGAAGTGCACGCGGGGGATATCGCGGCGGTTATCGGCATGAAAGAGACATTCACGGGCGACACGCTTAGCGTGCCCGCTGATCCCATTCTGCTGGAAAACATCAGCTTTCCCGCTCCGGTAGTCGAGGTGGCGATTGAACCCAATACCAAGGCGGATCAAGACAGGATGGGCATGGGTTTGCGCAAACTGGCGGAAGAAGACCCGACCTTCCGGATTGAGGTAGACGATCAGCTGGGCCAGACCAAGATCAAGGGCATGGGCGAGCTGCATCTGGAGGTATTGGTTGATCGCTTGATGCGGGAATATGGCGTCGAAGCCCGCGTGGGCCGTCCGCGCGTGGCTTATCGCGAGACCATCACGCAGGCAGTGGAGATCGACACTACTTTCCGACGTCAGACCGGTGGCGCCGGTCAATATGCCCGTTGCCGGATTCGTTTCGAGACGATACCTGAAGACGAAAGATCCGACGCCGACGGTGAATTGCTCTTCGTAGACGCGATCCGTGGCGGCGCGATTCCCAAAGAATTTATCCCGGCTGTCAGGAAAGGCGTTACCCAAGCCATGCAAGGCGGGGTCATCGCCGGCTACCCTGTTGTCAACATCAAGGCTTCTGTGATTGATGGCGCTTTTCATGAGGTGGATTCCAGCGAGATCGCCTTTACTATCGCCGGTTCGATGTGTTTGAAAGAGGGCATACAGAAGGGCAAGCCGGTGATCCTGGAACCCTCCATGCAAGTAGAAGTGGTCGCTCCCGATAATTATACCGGCGTTGTTGTCGGCGACATTCAGTCTCGCCGGGGCCAGCTGCAAGGGATGGAGCAGCATAGCGAAGGTATTTCTGTGATAAAGGGGCAGGTGCCCCTGGGCGAGATGTTTGGCTATGCCAATGATCTGCGTAATAACACCCAGGGACGCGGCAACTTCAGCATGGAATTTGATACGTATACGATCGCTCCGGAAGCGATAGCGGAAGCTGTCATAGCCGGATCGCGATAAGTAGAAGACCGGTTTTCCCGGTCTGCAGGATTCGTTCGTTAATTCATTTTCAAGTTGGCAGGATTACAAGAGGGATTGTCAGATGGCAAAGGGAAAATTCGAGCGTAGCAAACCGCATGTCAATATCGGCACGATCGGTCATGTCGATCACGGCAAGACCACATTGACGGCAGCGATTACCAAAGTGCTTGCACTGAAGGGCCAGGCGCAGGAACGTGAATACGGCGATATCGACAACGCGCCGGAAGAGCGCGCGCGCGGCATCACCATCAATATCCGCCACGTCGAGTACGAAACCGACAACCGCCACTACGCGCATGTCGATTGCCCGGGCCACCGCGATTACATCAAGAATATGATCACCGGCGCCGCCCAGATGGACGGCGCGATCCTGGTTGTGAGCGCGCCCGACGGTCCCATGCCGCAAACGCGCGAGCACGTCTTGCTGGCAAAGCAGGTTGAGGTGCCGGCTATGGTCGTCTACCTCAATAAGACCGACCAGATGGACGATGAAGAGTTGATCGAACTGGTCGAAATGGAATTGTCGGAATTGCTCGAGGGCTATGATTTCGATCCCGATACGCCCATCATCAAGGGTTCGGCTCTGGCAGCCCAGGAATCGGCCAGCACCGATCCCGACGCGCCGGAATACGAGTCCATCTTCGAATTGATGGACAATGTCGATGAATGGATCCCCACGCCAATGCGTGATGTCGACAAACCATTCATGATGGCGATCGAAGATGTTTTCTCGATCAAAGGTCGCGGGACTGTCGTCACCGGCAGCGTCGCGCGCGGCACCTTGCTCAAGGGCACACAGGTCGATATTGTTGGCTTGCGCGATGAAATCCAGAAGACCACGGTAACCGGCATCGAGATGTTCAACAAAGAACTGGACCAGGCGCAAGCCGGGGACAACGCCGGTATTCTGCTGCGCGGCGTCGATCGCGACGAAGTGCAGCGCGGGATGGTGATCGCGCAGGTTGCTTCGATCACGCCGCATAAAAAGTTCAAGTGCGAGGTTTACGTCTTGCGCCGGGACGAGGGCGGACGCCATAAAGCCTTCTTCAGTGGCTATCGTCCCCAGTTCTATATCCGCACCATGGATGTCACCGGCACCATCACCCTGCCCGATGGCGTGGAGATGGTCATGCCTGGCGACAATGTCAATCTCGATGTGGAATTGATTACGCCTGTTGCCTTGGAGCGCGGCTCGTCCTTCGCAATCCGCGAGGGCGGCTTGACCGTTGGCGCGGGACGCATTACGGAAATCCTGGAATAGGTTTGTCCGCGACGAGCCGCGTGGCTATGCGGCTCGTCGCGGCATCTCGCTGGCAGGGCAAGGACGGTCGCTTTCTAAAAGTTCGTTTTGCGCTCTGCTCACAATGAAGAAATGACCTTGTATTTGCTTCACGTGGGTTTGGCGGCTAACGCAAAAAGGTTGCGGAATGGCAAAAAACAAAATACGTATCCGGTTGAAAGCTTATGACCACCGGGTGCTCGATCAGTCAGTGCAGCGCATTGTGGATACCGCGGAACGAACCGGATCGCGAGTGGTGGGTCCAGTGCCCTTGCCGACGCGTATCGAGCGCTTTACGGTACGGCGATCCCCGTTCATTGACAAGGATTCACAAGAGCATTTTGAGGTGCGTACTCACAAACGGCTGATTGACGTTCTCGATCCCGATAGCAAAACCATAGATACGCTGATGCGTCTAAATTTGCCGGCGGGAGTTGATATAGAGATCAAGATCTGATTGCTTCCTCGTTGAGCTCGTTAAGGATGGAGCGCGCAAGGCGTCGATTCTGTCGCTGTAACTGAAGACGCGAGTGAGCAATTCCCAATAAGCCGAGCGGACTTGCATGTCAAGCCCCCGCCCGGACTTATATGAGGGCGAGGTATCTTTTATCAGGGGCAGCAGCCACGCCGCGAAGACGCGACGCTGCGCCCAAGTGGAGGCTAAATCATGAAGGGCATGATTGGCAAAAAAGTCGGTATGACCCAGGTTTTCGACCAGGAAGGCATTGTCACCCCGGTGACGGTCATCCAGGCGGGACCCTGTTACGTCACCCAGGTGCGCAACGCCAAAAGAGATGGCTATGTTTCGGTTCAACTCGGCTATGGCGAAACCAAGCCGAGGAGGTTGACCAAGGGTCAATTGGGCCATCTGCAAAAGGCGGACCTGCCGGCCTTGCGTCATTTGCGGGAATTTCGTTTGTCGGAGGACGCGCCAATTGCCGTTGAAGAAGGTCAAGAAATCACGGTTGACGTTTTCGAGCAGGGCGAACTGGTGGATGTCATCGGAACAAGCAAGGGACGCGGTTATGCCGGCACTATCAAGCGTCATGGTTTTTCGCGCGGTCCCAAAACGCACGGTCAATCCGATCGCATGCGTTCGCCGGGTTCGATTGGCATGTGCGCTACGCCAGCGCGTGTTTTGAAGGGCAAGAAGATGGCGGGGCGCATGGGCAACGACCGCGTGACCGTGCAGAACCTGCCGCTTGTCGTTGTTGATGCCGAGAATGATCTGATCGCTGTTAAGGGCTCGGTGCCCGGCGCCAAGGGCAGCATCGTGATAATCAAGCCCGCGCGCAAACAGGCTTAGCGGAGCGCAATTGAGGAGATAGGAGCATTCGCTATGGAATTCCCAGTGATGAACAGCGCGGGCCAGCAAGTATCGCAGGTTGAGCTGCCAGCGGACATTTTCGGGGCGAAGATAAACGTCGGTTTGATGCATCAGGCTTTTGTCCGCCAGATGGCGAACGCGCGTCAAGGAACGGCCAGCACTTTGTCACGCAGCCAGATCCGCGCCACTGGCGCGAAATGGTATCGCCAGAAAGGCACCGGGCGCGCGCGTCATGGCGCGCAGAGCGCGCCGATATTTGTTGGCGGTGGCTTGGCGCATGGACCAAAGCCGCGCGATTTCTCGAAGCGCATGCCCAAGAAGATGCGCCGCGGGGCGATTCGCTCGACCTTGAGCGCGCTGGTTCGGGATGAACAGTTGATGCTCATCGACAGACTAGACAGCGCGAAGCCAAAGACCAAAGAGATGAAACAAGTCATTTCGGCGCTAGTCGGGGATCAGTCGGCCTTATTGGTGCTCAGTTCACAACAGAAGGCTCTGCGCAAAGGCGTCGCTAACTTGTCGAACGCGCATTCGATCATCGCGGACTATCTCAATGTGCGCGACCTGCTCAAATACGACAAGGTCATCATGTCTTTGGATGCGCTCGAGGTCGTCACGCGCATTTGGGGCAAGGAGGGTTAAGATGGCGGAGCTTCATATTTACGACGTGATTCGTCGGCCCGTGATAACGGAAAAAACGACCGGCATGGTCGACGATGACAACAAATATGTTTTCGAAGTAGCGCGCAATGCCAACAAGATCCAGGTCAAAGAAGCTGTCGAAGAGATTTTCGAGCTCGAAGGCAAAGTGCTGAAAGTGAACACCATGAATATGCCCGCCAAGCGCGGCCGTCGGGGGCGCAACAGGTATATCCGTTCGCGCCAATGGAAGAAGGCTGTCGTTACTTTGGAAGACGGCGTATCCATCGAGCTGTTCAACGTCTAGGGGAGCAAGAACGATGCCCATCAAGGTATACAAGCCAACATCGCCGGGTCGCCGCGACATGACCGGCTTTACATTTGAGGAAATCACCAAGAAGAAGCCGGAGCGCGCCTTGACCACCGCTCTTCGTAAGAAGGGGGGGCGCAATAACACGGGCCGCATCACCGTGCGTCATCGTGGCGGGGGCCACAAGCGCCGGTATCGGCACATCGACTTCAAGCGCGACAAAGAAGATTGCCGCGCCGAGGTGATCGCGATCGAGTACGACCCCAATCGCTCGGCGCGCATTGCGCTTTTGCGATACGAGGACGGGGTCAAGAGTTATATCATCGCGCCTATGGGCCTCGGCGTTGGGGACGTCATCGGCAACGGCGCGATGAGCGCCTTGCGCCCGGGCAACAGCCGCGCGCTCAAGGACATCCCCTTGGGCACGGTTGTGCATAACATTGAGATGCGCCCCGGCAAAGGCGGGCAGATCGCCCGCTCGGCTGGCACCTCTGCGCAGATTCTGGCATCCGAGGACAAGTACATCACCTTGCGTCTGCCCAGCGGCGAGATGCGAATGATCCTCGAAACTTGCCGCGCGACCATCGGTCAAGTCGGCAACGCGGAACATTCCAACGTCAAGCTCGGCAAGGCGGGCCGCAAACGCTGGCTGGGCTGGCGCCCAACTGTACGCGGCTCGGCAATGGACCCGGCCAGCCACCCGCACGGTGGCGGCGAGGGCAAAACCGGAATTGGTATGGCCGCGCCCAAAACGCCTTGGGGCAAGAAGGCGCTCGGCGTGCGGACGCGGCGCAACAAGCGCACCGGCAAGTTTATTATTCGTCGCCGGGGCAAGCGCCGTTAATCTCGGGAGAATTTAGCATGTCACGTTCTTTGAAAAAGGGCTATTTCATCAGCCCAAAATTGCTGGAAAAGGTCGAGAAGCTCAATGACCAGAATAAGAAAGTGGTGATACGGACCTGGAGCCGGGCAAGTACCATCTTCCCGCAAATGGTCGGTCATACCATCGCCGTGCACGACGGTCGGCGCCATGTGCCAATCTATATCACGGAGAACATGGTCGGGCACAAACTTGGCGAATTCGCCCCAACCCGTACTTTCCGCGGCCATGTTGCCGATAGCAAGCGATAGGGGATTTTGATATGGAAGTCCGCGCCTTAACCAAATATCTGGCGATCTCGCCCAGGAAGCTGCGTTTGGTTTGCGACAAAGTCCGCGGCATGGACGCGCAAGAAGCGCAGATCGTCCTGGAATACATGCCCCAAAAGGGCGCTGCTTTGGTCAGCAAGACCTTGGCTTCGGCGATGGCGAACGCCACAAACAACTTCGATCTTAATCCGGACGATTTGTTTGTTTCGCAGATTTACGCTGGCGACGGTCCCACCTTGAAGCGCTTCAAGGCGGGGGCGCGCGGTCGCTTTAAGCCGCGTTTGAAGCGCACATCACACCTGTGGGTGATTTTGGCAGAGCGAGAGGAAGAAGATTAATGGGTCGTAAGGTTCATCCCAAAGGATTCCGCCTGAAAGTGATTCGCGAGTGGGACGCCCGCTGGTATGCCGAGGGCGAACGCTATGTCAATCTCTTGATGGAAGATCGCAAGATTCGCAAATATTTGAAAAAGAAGACCACGCGCGCTGGCGTATCGCGCATCGAGATTGAACGTCATCCTAATCTAGTGATTATCACGATCAATACGGTTCGTCCGGGTCTGATCATCGGGCGCCGGGGCGAAGCAGTCAAGGAACTGCGGCAGAACCTGCAAGATATGACCGGGAAGAAGGTCAAGGTAGAAGTCAGTGAGATAGAAAAACCCGATCTCGACGCAACCCTGGTGGCCGAAAACGTCGCCTCGCAGTTGGTGCGGCGGATCGGGCACAGCCGCGCAATGAAGCGGGCGATCCAGCAGGCGATGCGAAATGGCGCTGGCGGCATCCGCATAGAAGTTAGCGGTCGCCTGGGCGGTTCGGATATGGCCAGGCGCGAGTGGATGTTCGACGGGCGCGTTCCGCGCAATACATTGCGCGCCGACATCGATTATGGCTTTGCCGAGGGGCTAACGACATTTGGGCAGATCGGCGTCAAAGTCTGGGTTTACAATGGCGATATTCTGCCCGGCGAGAGTCCCTTCGCCAGTATGGCGCGGCCAGCGCAAGAGAATCGGCGGGGCGGCCGACGAAACTGAGACCATTGAAGAGTGCGGCAGCCCGATGCCTGATGAGACTCTGCAATGGAACGGCGGTAAGAAGGAGCAATCCAGATGTTAATGCCGAAACGTAGAAAATATAACAAGCAGATGCGCGGCAGAATGCGCGGCAAAGCCAGACGGGGCGCCGTGGTGCAGTTCGGCGATTATGGCTTGCAAGCCTTGGAGCCGAGTTGGGTGACCAGCCGCCAAATCGAAGCCTGCCGCCGCGCCATGGTGCGCTATATTCGCCGCCGCGGCAAAGTGTGGATCCGCATTTTCCCGGACAAGCCGGTTACGCAAAAGGCTGCGGAAACCCGAATGGGCAAGGGCAAGGGCTCGGTGGAAAAATGGGTCTGCGTGGTGAAGCCGGGGCGTATTCTGTTCGAAATGAGCGGCGTGCCAGAAGATGACGCGCGGGAAGCTTTGCGCCTCGCTTCGCACAAATTGCCCATCAAGACCAAGTTCGTGAAGCGCTTCGATCCGATATCCGGGCGGGAGGTCAACTGATGTACATTGATGAAATCCGCGCCATGTCCACTGATGACATCCTGGACAAGATCGAAGATATGAAAGTCGAAATGTATACCTATCGCATTCAGAAGGAGTCCGGCGAACTTCAGGATACGACATTGTTCCGCAAAACGCGGCGCGATATCGCCCGGCTGAAGACCGCCCTGCGCGAGCGGGAATTGGCTGCCGAACTCATTGCCGAAGGAGGGGCGAACGATGCCCAATAGACGGAAACGCATGGTTGGAACGGTCGTCAGCGACAAGATGCAAAAGACGGTTGTCGTTGCCATCGAGAACCGTAAGATGCACCCGATTTATCGTAAAGTTGTGACGTCGACGAAAAAGGTCATGGCGCACGACGAGACTGGCGCCGGCATCGGCGCGGTTGTGCGCATCGTGCAAAGCCGACCAATCAGCAAACGCAAACGCTGGGTCGTCGAATCGGTGCTGGAACAGCCGGCCGAACTGGGATCATAAGGAGAGTCCACGATGATTCAGACAGAATCCCGTCTGAAAGTCGCTGATAACAGTGGAGCGCAAGAGATCCTGGTTATCCGTGTCATAGGCGGGTCCAGGGTCAAATATGGTCACGTTGGCGATATCGTGGTGGGCGCGGTGAAATCGGCCTCGACCTCCGGCACGGTAAAAAAGGGGGAATTGGTGCGCGCGGTGATCGTGCGAACGCACAAAGAATATCGCCGCGCCGATGGATCGAGCATCCGTTTTGACGACAACGCCGCGGTGATTTTGGCGGAAGATCTGGAAAACCCGCGCGGCACCCGCGTGTTTGGACCGGTCGCGCGCGAGTTGCGCGACAAAGGCTTTATGAAGATTGTATCGCTGGCGCCAGAGACGCTGTAAACGAGGGAAAACTCATGCAACGTGTGAAACAAGGTGACACTGTCGAAGTGATCGCTGGGAAGGACAAGGGCTTGCGCGGCGATGTGGTGCGCGTGTTTGTCAAGAAAAACCGCGTGATCATCAATGGCGTGAACATCATGAAACGCCATCGTAAAGCGCGGCCAGCGCCCGGGGGGCAGCAGATTCCAGCCCAGATTATCGAATTCGAAGCGCCCTTGCATTTGTCCAATGTGATGGTGGTTTGCGACAGTTGCGACGAGCGAACCCGTGTGGGCTACCGCAAAGGCGATGATGGCTTCAAGTCGCGCTTTTGCAAAAAATGTGATAGCGATTTCAGCTAGCGACGGAGCGAGGTGAATTATGGAAAACCGCATGTACACCCGCTATCAAGAAGAGGTTGTGCCGACCTTGCAGCAGGAGTTCGGCTATACCAATCTGATGCAAGTGCCAATCATAAGCAAGATAACGCTGAATGTGGGTGTTGGCGAAGCGATCGACGAACCCAAGTCGCTGGACGGCGCCGTCGAGGATCTGAAAGTGATCACTGGCCAGCAGCCGGTTGTAACCCGCGCCAAGAAGAGCATCGCGACTTATAAGCTGCGCGAAGGCCGCGCCATCGGCGCAAAGGTGACCCTGCGCAAGCAAAGGATGTGGTCTCTCTACGATCGCCTGGTCAATATCGCCTTGCCGCGTATTCGTGACTTCCGCGGCGTATCATCCAAGCTGGACGGACGTGGGAATTTCACGGTGGGCTTGCGTGAGCAACTGGTCTTCCCGGAAATCGACTTTGACAAGATCGACAAAGTCCGCGGGATGGAGATCACGATTGTCACGACGGCAAAAACTGACGAGGAAGGACGCCGTTTGCTCTCGCTGCTCGGCATGCCTTTCCAGGGAAACTAGAGGGACGACTATGGCAAAGAAATGTATGCAGTATCGGGAACAGCGCCGCAAATTCGCGGTGCGCGTGCGGAATCGCTGCAAGGTATGCGGGCGTCCGCGCGCTTATATCCGCCGTTTTGGTCTGTGCCGGATTTGCTTTCGCGAGATGGCGCTAAACGGCGAGATTCCCGGCGTTGTAAAGTCGAGCTGGTAGGAGGCGGTAACGGTGTCTAATGTGACAAATGATCCCATTGCTGATATGTTGACGCGCGTCCGCAATGCGCTGACGGCGGGCAAACTCAAGGTGATCGTACCCAAATCGAGTATTAAGATCGAGATCGCCCGCATTCTTAAAGAAGAGGGCTATGTAGAAGATTACTCGATTGGCGATGAGAGCCCGGTGCCGCTGATTCATATTCAGTTGAAGTATTTCGGCACGCGCAGAGATCGGCGTCCGGTCATCACGCAGCTCAGGCGCATCAGTAAACCGGGCCGCCGCGTCTATCGCAAGCGCAGCGAGTTGCCGATCGTGTTGAGCGGAACTGGCATCGCTATTGTCACGACGCCAAAAGGCGTCATGACAGCGCAGCAAGCCCGGCGCAGCGGCGTCGGCGGCGAAGTGCTCTGCTATATCTGGTAGAGGGAGGGAACGGTCATGTCGCGTATTGGAAAACAACCGGTCGTCCTTCCGGACAAGGTGACCGTCGCAATCGAAAAGAATGCGGTCACGGTGAAGGGTCCCAAGGGCGAGCTATCGCAGGAGTTCAATCCGGAGATGACGATCCGGCAAGATAATGGAAGCTTGATTGTCGAGCGCCCGTCGGATTTACGTCATCATAAAGCCTTACACGGTTTGACACGCGCTTTGCTGGCGAACATGGTGACCGGCGTATCCCAGGGTTATCGCAAAACATTGCAGATACAGGGCGTCGGTTATCAAGCGGTTTTGCAGGGCAAGAATTTGCAATTAAAGCTTGGACATTCGCATGAGATCCTGGTCGAGCCGCCGGAGCATATCAGCTTTGATGTTCCCAAGGATGACCGCGGCACTATTATCCATGTGGATGGCATCAACAAACAAGTCGTTGGTCAGGTAGCGGCGGATATCCGCGGCTGGCGACCCCCGGAGCCTTATAAAGGCAAGGGTGTGCGCTACTTTGGGGAATATGTCCGGCGCAAAGCTGGCAAGGCTGGCAAGAAATAAGGCGGGCGGCGGCGACGCCTTTCGTCGTGTGACCAGAAAGCATGAGGTTGGATAAATGGCTGACATTGTAGGTCGTAGGAAGTATCTCGCTCGCAAGCGGCGTCATCGCCGCGTCCGCCGACATATTTCCGGAACGCCAAAGCGTCCGAGGATGAATGTCTATCGCAGCAACCGCAACGTCTTCGTTCAGGTGATCGATGACATCGGCGGGCGCACGCTGGTTTCTTGCTCGACCATAGACAAGCAGGTCGCGCCGACGCTGGCGGACAAGAACAAAGTCGAAGCGGCGAAGATCGTCGGACAGACAATCGCGGAGCGAGCAAGGGAAGCCGGCATAAGCACTGTGGTATTCGATCGCGGCGGCTTCAAATATGCCGGACGCGTGGCGGCGGTGGCGCAGGGCGCCCGTGAAGCCGGACTGGAATTATAGCTAAACCTGGAGTAAAGATATGGCAGACAACAGACGTCGGGATTCGCGCAGGAACCAAGATGAGCGCGATGAACTGGATGAACGCGTAGTCGATATTCGCCGCGTGGCAAAGGTGATCAAAGGCGGGCGGCGCTTCGCCTTTCGGACTGTCGTGGTCGTTGGCGACAACAAAGGCAATGTCGGCATTGGAATCGGCAAGGCGCGAGCCGTGCCGGACAGCATCCGCAAAGCCGCCGACCGCGCGCGCCGTAACATCGAAAAAGTGTCGCTTTCGGGCACGACCATCCCCTACACGGTCACGGGCCGTTATGGCGGCGCGCGTGTATTGCTGAAGCCGGCCGCGCCTGGTACGGGCGTCATCGCCGGCGGTGGCGTGCGCGCCGTTCTGGAAGTTGTTGGCGTGCGCAATATATTGACCAAGAGCCAAGGCAGCGCTAACTTGCTCAACGTGACCATGGCGACGCTCGACGCGCTGAAGCAATTGCGCGGCGCGGAACAATTGGCGCAAATGCGCGGCAAGCAGGTGCATGAAGTCGCTCCGTTTTGGGAACGCCGCAGAGCCCGAGGCGCCGACCATGAGTGAACAACGCGGCAAATTGCTGAAAATAACCTTGGTCAAAAGCCCCATCGGCTATAACAGCAAGCAGAAAGCCACCATCAAGTCGCTTGGCTTGCGGCGGATGGGGGGCGCGGTGCTGATCGGCGACGCGCCGCAGATACGCGGCATGATCGCCAAGGTTAGCCACCTGGTCAAAGTCGAAGAGGTCGACGAATCATGAAATTGCATGACTTGAAACCCGATCCCGGGTCGAAGCGCAGGCGCAAACGCGTTGGGCGCGGCATTGCAGCGGGCAAAGGCAAGACGGCCGGGCGTGGCATGAAGGGCCAGGGCGCGCGCAGCGGCGGCGGCAAGGGTCCTTACTTTGAAGGGGGCCAATTGCCATTGGTGCGGCGGCTGCCCTTTAAGCGCGGTTTCACCAACATATTCGCTATCCGCTATCAGGAAGTGAATGTGGACATGCTGGAGGCGCGCTTCGATGATGGCGCTGTTGTCAACGGCGCGTCCTTGAAAGCAGCGGGCTTGGTCCGCAAGGCTGATGAACCGATCAAGGTGCTCGGCCGCGGCGACCTGGGCAAAAAGCTGGAAGTGCATGCGAACAAGTTCACAAAAAGCGCCGCAAGCAAGATCGAAGGCGCCGGCGGCAGCGTCAATCGCCTGCCGCTCAAGGTTACAGGCGCGCGCGCGACCGTCAAGAAACTGCGCAAAGTCGATCTGGAACGGCTCTACGGCAACAGCGAGTAGGGCAGGCGGCTCGGTGGGTCCGTTGTTCTGTCGGAGCAATCTCCTAAAGCCGGCCTGCGACATCAGTCGCGCTCTTGCGTATACGCTGTATACGCTTAATACGACGGGCGGCGACCTAAGAAGCAGAAAGTTTTCGCGCGGGTGACGTATATTGAAGGACGAGGGTTATGATACAAGCTTTGCGTAACGCATGGCGTTTGCCCGATGTAAGGAACAAACTGCTATTCACACTTTTCATTCTCGTGGTCTACCAGTTCGCGGCTCATGTGCCCGTTGTCGGCGTCGATCGCGTTGCCCTGCGGCAGGTATTTGAAAGCGGCAGCAGCGCAGGCAACTTGATTCAGGTGATGAATCTGCTCTCCGGCGGCGCGGTCGCAAACTTCAGCGTGATCGCGAATGGCGTTTATCCATACATCACGGCTTCGATCATCTTCCAGTTGCTGGTGCCGATTGTGCCGGCTTTGGAACGGATCCAGCGCGAGCCGGGCGGACAAGAAAAGATCCAACGCTATACCTATTATGTCGCCATCCCGATGGCGGTATTGCAGGCACTGGGTCAGATTAGCATCTTTAACTTGGCGACCGGCACGGGCACAGAAATTATCCCCGGCTTTGGTTTTGGCGTTGGCAGCAACCTGCTATTGACGGTTTCGGTCTTGACGACCATGACGGCCGGCACGATGTTCGCCATCTGGCTGGGCGAGTTAATCACCGAACAAGGCATCGGCAACGGCATTTCCATTATCATTTTCGCTGGCATCGTCGCGCAAGCGCCGCAAAACCTGATTCGCTTGCTCACGCAACAGCCGGATCGCAGTGTGTACAATCTGGTGCTGTTTATTGTCATCACCATCTTGAGCGTCTTGGCAGTGGTCGTAATTCAAGAAGGGGTGCGGCGTATCCCCGTGCAGTACGGCCGGCGCGTGCGCGGGAATCGACAATTTGCGCAGCAGGACAGTTTCATCCCGCTGCGGGTTAATCCGGTAGGCATGATTCCGCTGATCTTCGCGCAGTCGATTATCACCTTTCCAGCCATTATCGCCAGCTTGTTCCCGCCGGGCGCGGTTGGCAACACCATACAGACAACCTTTGGCAATCAGCAGGGATTGCTCTACTGGGGTACATTTTTCCTGATGACGGTGGGTTTCACCTTCTTTTATGCCGAAGTGATGGTGGGCAACCAGAATCTTGCCGAGACCCTGCAGCGCAACGGCGGATTTATCCCCGGCATCCGGCCCGGCAAGCGCACCGAAGATTATATCAAATCGACCACACGCCGCATCACTTTCGTGGGCGCCTTTTTCCTCGGCGTCATCGCGATAATCCCGGGCATGGTTGATCTGGTCAATCGCGTCATTTTTCCGCTGGAGGCGTCGACCTCTGGCGCGGTCATCAACGCCGGCCTGGTGATTTCCGGCTCGGGGCTGATTATCGTTGTCGGCGTGGTCATTGACACCATGCGCCAGCTGGAAGCGCAGTTGGTGATGCGCAATTACGAAGGTTTCATGCGCTAATTGCCCGGTGTCTGTTAAGGATTTTGCCGAGTACATTCCATGCTCGGCTTTATTTTTGCCTGATGAAGTCCTGGGATTGTCTGGAGTGAGTCGGTCAGCCTGACGGCGAGTTAATGGGAATTGCGCGATGAGTCTTTATGTCATACTGATGGGCGTGCAAGGCGCGGGCAAGGGCTTGCAGGCCCGTTTAATCGAAGAGAGCTATGCTATTCCGCAGGTATCCACGGGCGATCTTTTCCGTGCGATGCGGGCGCGGAGCGACGCGCTGGCATTAAAGGTACAGGATATCATGGCGTCGGGACGCTTGGTGGACGACGATACAACCAACGCTATCGTTGAAGATCGGCTGGCGCAGGACGATGCCGTGAATGGCGTCATCCTGGATGGCTATCCGCGTAATCAGATTCAGGCGCGGTTCTTGGAATCCCACTTGGCTGCCAAGGGCGCAAAAGTGGACGCGGCGCTCTTGCTCGAGCTTGATCTTTATACCGCTTTCAAACGCGCCTTCGGCCGCGTCACCGCGGCAAATGGCGAAAGCTATAACTATTATTACAACGCCGACGGCGTCGATTTTCGCTGGGTGAATTATGCTGACCATCAATTCCCGCCGCGTTTGGAAGCGTCGCTTGCCGCTGGAGGTTCCCCCTTGAAGCGGCGCCCGGACGACGCCAGCGCCGATGCGATTATCAAGCGGATTGACACTTTCCTGGAAACGACGCAGCCCTTGATCAGCTATTATGAAAACAAGGGCATCATGCGCAAGGTCAATGCGGACCAGTCGATTGAGGCGGTTTGGTCGGAGATCCGGGACCTGCTCGACGCGCTATAGCGCGCGGCTGCGGCGAATAAAGCAATGGCTCCTGTACTCAAAAACGCAGAAGAGCTCGACATCATGCGCGCGGCCGGGCGCATCGTCGCCATCGCCCACGAAGAAATGCGCCACGCCATCGTGCCGGGCGTCTCGACCAAGGCATTGGACGATATCGCTAATACTGTCTTGCGCGACCATGGCGCGTCGCCCTGCTTCCTGGGCTATGCCCCGGGGGATCACCCGCCGTTTCCAGCCACCATAACCGCTTCGGTGAACAACGAACTGGTTCATGGCATCCCCTCGGCAGAGCGGATACTTCAAGATGGCGATGTCATTGGGGTGGATGTGGCCTGCTTCTACCGCGGTTATGTTGGCGACGCCGCGTACAGCCACGCCGTTGGAAAGGTATCCAGATCGGCATTGCGATTGCTGGCAGCGACCGAAGCGACGCTTGAGGCGGCCATTAAGGCTTCGGTGCTTGGCAACAAGATCAGCGACGTTGCCAAAGCCACAGCGCGTTGCGCGGGTCGCATGGGCTACAGTGTGGCGCGGGGATACACCGGGCATGGCGTCGGCGCCTCCATGCACGAAGAACCGCAGGTGCCAAACTGGTGGCCCGGTAAGAAAAGCAAGCTGCAATGGCAAGATTATGACTTGCAGGTAGGCATGACCTACGCTATCGAACCGATGCTCATCGCGGGAAAGGGCGATCTGATAGAACTAGCAGACGGTTGGACGGTGGTGACCAAAGATGGCTCGTTGACCGCTCACTTCGAGCACACGGTCGCGATTACTGCCGATGGTCCATTGATTTTGACCTTGCTTTAGGCTGGCTGTGGCTTTGTCATTCACCAGATGGCATGTCCTGTGCCTGATGCTGCTCTGCCTAAACCGGTTTGCTACAGCGCAGCAGGTCGAGCCCGCTTTGAAGCCGGCGGCATGTCCAGCCAAGGCGCGCGCGGTCGCGGATGAACATCGGTCCACGCTACGCTGCGCTTGGCTCCTTGTGCCGGAAGACCGACATAAACAGCAGAACGGACGCCGGGTCGAGTTATTTGTCCTGAGGATCTTGTCCCAAGAGCCGAAGGGCAACGCGCCGCTTTTGCGTTTGACCGGCGGACCAGGCGACGCCGCCTCCGATGAATTGGCTTTTTGGCTGGCGTCGGCTTTTCATCAAGATTACGACATTATTCTGGTGGATCAGCGGGGAACGGGCTTGTCGCGGCCAGCGCTCGCTTGCCCCGAATCCGCTAGCGATGATCAATGGATTCTGGCATGTCGCATGCGACTGGTGAACGAGGGCATTGATCTGTCCGCTTATCATACGATGGCAATTGTCCGGGATACACGCGATTTGCTTGAGGCTATGGCTATCGAAAAGGTAAACGTTTACGGCAGCTCATACGGCAGTCGACTGGCCTTACTGCTGGGGGATGTCGCCCCAGAACGAATCCGCTCGCTGGCGCTGGATGGCGCTTATCCGCCGCCGCGCAGCGCTTTGGTGGACATGGCTCATAATGCCGAACAGGCGCTGGAGCGTCTCTTTAGCGACTGCGAGACAAACCCAGCCTGTGATGCCGCGCTGCCGGGGTTGCGCCGCAAATTCTATCATGTGCTTGCCGAGATGAACGAAGAAGCGCTCGAACTCTACAACATGGACGAGAATTCTGTCCTGCGCCTGAATGGAGACGAATTCCTGCTTTGGACGATCGACATGTTGCGATATCCTGACGCTCTGCCGCTGCTGCCAAGCCTCATTGAAGCCCTTTATTTGGGATTCACTGATTCGCTGCTGTCGGTTGAGAGGGTCGCAAAAGCGCCGAAATGGAATGCAGAAAACTCACACAGTGCCGGCGCTTATCTCAGCGTTCTTTGTGCGGAGGATATGGCGCTTTTGGCGGCGCAACGATGGCGGATCCAGCATCAGAAAGTCAAGCAAGCGCTTCGACGTGCCTTGCGCCCGATCGCGCGAGAGCAATTATCCGCCTGCGAAAAATGGGATCTGCGCCCGGCGGGGACCTTGCCCGACAAGGCGGTTGAGAGCGATGTGCCAGCGCTGCTGCTGTCCGGCGCCTATGACAGCATCACGCCGCCGTATTATGGCGAGCTTGCCGCCGAGGATCTTAGCGTCAGTCGGCACTACCTGTTCCCAAACGTCGGACACAATGTCCTGAAGGCGGAACCTTGCGCCAGCGCGGTCATGCGTACATTTTTGGCGGATCCGACTCGGCAGCCGGCGCATCATTGCTTCGCGACGCTGCAGCCGCCGGATTTTGCGCTGGAGCGAGAGGGTTAGCTTCTTTGACAGAGCAATCACACCAGCGACCAATGTCTGTCGAATGTCACATAAATCTACCAAGATCTAGGGGCGGCTCGCGAGCCGCCCATGAAAAGAGTGAGAATATCGTGGGCGATTCACAGAATCGCCCCTACAATGTCTCCTTTTTGCCAGAAAAGGAGTTAAATCTTGGTGTCCTTGGTGGTGAAGAAAATGTGCTGCGATTGCTCTGGCTTCTTTGAGAAATGTCCTTCCACATGAAAAAAACTTGTGATACAATGCTCTTTCGTTGCCGACCGTCCGGCAAACACGCGGGATGGATTTCAAACAAAAGAATGAGCGGTTCTGGCGCATCTACAGGCGGTAAGTTTTGTAGCATGGGTCTTGTTTTGTGGAAAATTGCGGCTCTGTACTTGATGTGGAAGAGGTAAGCAGCATGAAAGTTTCAGCCAGTGTCAAGCGTCGTTGCCCGAAGTGCCGCGTGATTAAGCGCAATCGTCGCGTCATGATCATCTGTGAAAACCCGAAACACAAGCAGCGACAGGGCTAGGTCCCCAAAAGGAGTGTGATAGATGGCTCGTATTGAAGGCGTCGACCTGCCTCGCGATAAGCGGGTGCTTATCGGTTTGACCTACATTTATGGTATCGGAAGGACCACCAGCCGGCGCTTGCTGGATTCGGCGGACATTGATCATGGGACGCGCGTCAGAGACTTAAGCGAAAGCGAGATTCAGCGCCTGCGCGAGCTAATCAATAATCTGACCACCGAAGGCGATTTGCGCCGTCAGACGCAGCTCAATATCAAACGTCTGATGGAAATCAATTCTTATCGCGGCTTGCGACACCGCCGCCGCTTGCCTGTCCGCGGGCAGCGCACCAAAACAAACGCGCGCACCCGCCGCGGCAAAAAACAAACGGTGGCAGGGCGCGGCCGGCGGCGCGGCGCTACCAAGAAATAGCCGCCAAAGCACAGGCGCGTTTTTTCAAGGTCTTCTGACCATCGGCGCGCGGCGTCACTTTGGGAAACCCAGTCAAAACCGAGTTTCAAGAATATCCATTTGGAGCGGATAAATGGCGAGAGCAAGAGGAAGTCGTGGAACTGCAAGACGAGCGTTCAAAAATATTCCCTATGGTCAAGCGCATATTTACGCCACCTTTAACAACACGATCATTTCGATGACCGATCAGTCTGGCAATGTGATCGCCTGGGCAAGCGCCGGCACCTCCGGCTTCAAAGGCAGTCGCAAGAATACGCCCTATGCGGCGCGCATGGCTGCGGAAACGGCAGCGGCTAATTCGCAGCAGCATGGCATGAAAGAGGTGGATATTTTCGTGAAGGGACCCGGTCCCGGGCGCGAAGCAGCAATTCGCTCGATCCAGCAAAGCGGTCTGAAAGTGCGTTCGATTAGCGACGTGACGCCTGTGCCTCATAATGGCGTTCGTCCTCCCAAACGCCGCCGCGTTTAGTCGAAAGGGAAACCCGACTTTATGGAATATCCATCCGATTCGGCATCTGTGAGTTCGAGCTCGGTTGATGCCAACCTGGTAACCGTCAATATGGTGCTGCCGCACCAGGTCGAAAGCCAGAACATCACCAAGGATTATGGCCGTTTTGTCATAGGTCCTTTGGAGAGTGGTTATGGCTTGACCTTGGGCAACGCATTGCGCCGCGTCCTCTTGTCTTCTTTGCCCGGCGCCGCCGTGACGAGCATTCGCGTCTCTGATGTTCATCACGAGTTTTCTGAAATCCCATTTGTGCGCGAAGACATGACGCAGTTGATCTTGCAAGTCAAGCAGTTGCGTCTGCTGCTGCACCGCGTTGATAGCGCGCGTCTTCGCTTGGAACATCGTGGGGCGGAAGGCACGGTTACCGCTGCGGATATCTGGGCGCCGCCGGAAGTGCAGATCGAGAACCCGAGTTTGTATCTCTTCACCGTGGATGATCGCAATGTTCACATAGAGATGGAATTCGAAGTACAGTCCGGGCGCGGCTTTAGCCCGGCGGAAGAACGGGGCCGCTTGCCGATCGGCGAGCTGCCGGTCGATGCGATCTTTAGTCCCATCAAGCGCGTCAATTTCGAAGTTGATCGCGCTCGCGTCGGGCAACGCACCAATTATGACAAGCTGGTCTTGGAGCTGTGGACCGACGGCACAATCCGTCCGGAAGAGGCGCTCGCTCAATCGGCGCAGATACTCATGCACCATCTCAAAGTCTTGGCCGGCGTCGACGAAGAATGGTTCCAATCGATCGAAATGCCGCAGCAATACGAAGACGAGCCTGCCTATCCGCCTTTGTATGACAAGCCGATTGAAGAACTCGATCTGAGCGTTCGTGTCTTCAACTCGCTTAAGCGTACCGGCATCACCTCCGTTGGCGATGTCTTGGATATGTTGAACCGCGGTCCCGACGCCATGTTGGCGATCCGCAATTTCGGTGAAAAATCCCTCGATGAACTCGAACAGAAATTGCAGGAAAAGAACTATTGGCCCTCGGAAAAGGACAAGGCTGAATAGCCGGCAAGTGAGGCGCAATCATGCGACATCGAATTCGTGGGAAAAAGCTTAATCGCAGCAGCAGCCATCGCAAGGCGCTGCGGATGAACTTGGCCAGCCAGCTATTCGTTCATGGTCGGATCAAAACGACCTTTCACAAGGCGAAATTCGTTCAAGGTCACGCCGAACGATTGATCACTATCGCGAAACGGGGCTTGGCAAAGGCGGAAGAACGCGGAGACGACTTGGTTGCCGTCCATGCCCGGCGGCAAGTCGCGCGGCGCTTGAATAACGATCGCGTGCTTGTTGGCAAAGTCTTTGATGAACTGGCGCCGCTCTATGCCGATCGCCCGGGCGGCTACACGCGCATTCTCAAATTGGGGACGCGCAAGGGCGACAATGCGGAGATGGCGCTCATCGAATTGGTCGATTACGCGGCTGAGGATTGAACTGTCCAGGGACGATGAAGCGCTTTGTAGCGAAGGTCGCATACGATGGCGCAAGCTATTTCGGTTTCCAACGGCAGCCGGAGCCGACGGCGACAGTACAGCGAGCGCTCGAAGAGGCAATAGCGCGCGTTACGCGGCAGCCGATCACGGTATTGGCGGCCGGCAGGACGGATGCCGGGGTGCATGCCCTGGGGCAGGTGATCGCCTTTGACGCCGACTGGAATCACAGGGATAAGGATCTCTTGCGCGCGATCAATGCGGAGCTGCCCATGGACATCGCGCTGCAAGAACTTTGGCAGCAGGCTGGTTTCCATCCGCGCTTTGACGCGCTCTGGCGGCAATATGTTTATCGTATCGCGACGCCGGCCACGCGGAACCCGCTGCTGAACGGGCGGGTGTGGCAGCTTGTTGGGCAGAGCGTGGATATGGGCGCGCTGCAAGACGCGGCGGCGCTCTGCCTGGGCGAGCGGGATTTCGCGGCTTTTGGAACCGCGCCGCAGGCAGGCAGCGTCAATACGGTTCGCGAGGTGTTTCATTCGAGATGGGATACAGAAGAGCAGGACCGGGGTCTCATTTATATCTACCGCGTTCGCGCGACCGCATTTCTCTATCACATGGTGCGGCGCATGGTAGGGACGATGGCGCAAGTTGGCATTGGCAAAATAAATCTTGAGGAATTTGCGCAAATACTATTAAGTCGTGATATTCAAAGGGCAAAAGTCCTGGCGCCGGCCATGGGTCTCACCTTGGAAGCGGTGGGTTATCCAGCGCCAGTGGCGCAGTCGGCGATTTCAATGAATCCTCGCGCGCTAGCGACGCAAGCTGAACTGGAGTGAACAAGATGAAACAACAGATACAGACAACCTACGCAACTAAGCCGTCTGTGATAGAACGCGGCTGGTGGGTGATTGACGCGCGGGGCATGACCCTGGGCCGGCTCGCCTCCAAGGTAGCGCCGATCTTGCGCGGCAAGCACAAACCCTATTTCACGTCGCACCTCGATACCGGCGACTATGTCATCATAGTCAACGCGGACAAGATTCATGTGACGGGCAAGCGGATGGATCAGAAGATATACTATCGTCATAGCGGCTATCCCGGCGGCTTGAAAAAGATGACCCTGCGCGAGATGATGAAACGCCGCCCAACGCGCGCGCTTAAACTGGCTATCAAGGGCATGCTGCCAAAAGGACCCTTGGGGCGTCAAATGATGACAAAACTGAAAGTTTATGCCGGCGCGCAGCATCCGCATCAGGCGCAGCAGCCGCAAGCCCTGGACATTTAGGCGCGCCGGAAATGCGCGCGTAACACCGAAAAAGGAGCGAAACCATGTCAGCACAATATTACGAGGGTATCGGCCGCCGCAAGTCATCGTCGGCGCGTGTGCGTCTGTTCCCGGGTGGCACGGGCCTGTTCATTATCAATGGCAAGGAAGCGCGCGAGTATATGCCGCGCCTGGGCGATATGGAACTCTGTACGGCGCCCTTGACCCACATCGGGCAGGAACGCAGCTATGATATCTCGGTGCATGTCAATGGCGGCGGCGTCACCGGGCAGCGCGACGCCATCCTTCTCGGCATCGCCCGCGCCTTGGAAAAGATTGATCCGGACTTGCGCGGCACCTTGAAGCGGGAAGGCTTCTTGTCGCGTGACGCGCGGGTCAAAGAACGGAAGAAGCCGGGTTTGAAACGCGCACGCAAGGCGCCAACCTATACCAAGCGCTAGATCGAGTTGAGCCCCGTTTTCGCAGCAGCTATTTGACACAAGACATTTGGCTGCTTTTCTTTAGGAGTTACAAACTTCTGCGCATCCTCGCTGCGGCTAATTGTATAGTCCCGTATTAAAATGAAGTGGGCTTTGGTGAAATCGCTCCGGGTTTTCTCACTAGCGATCACAGATGAATTATAGGGACTTCGCTCCTTTAGCCTTTTGTCAAAAAATGCGGGCATGCAAGAGCATCTCCAGATGCTGACGCAGTTCCCCATGGCTTTGATAAAAGTAACGATAGGCCGTCTTCTCTTTGCTACTTTGGTTCATGCGCTTGACAAGATTTATCGAACTTCAGCTTGCTTCTCCGCCGTGTCCGTGTTGGATGGGTAATTGGGTAAGCTGAGAGCCATTGTCGGTCAAGACTTATCACAGTTGATGTTGGCGCTGAAACGAAGTCATAAGATCAGGGCAATCGCTTCAAAATGATAGCGGCTGAAAAGGCGGGAATCTAAACTGAAAATCAACTACAGAGATCGCAGAGATCGCAGAGAAAAACAAAAAAATCTCATTTTAGCTGTGATTTTTGGTGAAAAATCACGTTTCGCTGGTGACTGTTACCGATTCCGGGCCGCAGATTTAGAAGAATAGTCGTCTAAACTCCTAAAACTCTGTGTCCTCTGCGCTCTCTGTGTTGAAAAATAATTTGATGCAATTGCCCTGTCAGTTTCATCCATCTTCCCAAGCCAAGCGAGTTTCGTGTATAGTTAAGCTGAATGTATCGCAGTGAGAGAGTTAGCTGCTATGTTTCTGGATCTGCACCCCATCACCATATTGATCAACCTTGTCGTCCTCGGCATTGGCATGACCGTGCACGAATTCGCTCACAATTTTGTCGCTTGGAAGATGGGCGATCCCTTGCCAAAAGAACAGGGGCGCTTAACGCTGAATCCGCTTGTGCATATCAACTGGGTAGGCTGGCTGATGTTCGCGATTATCGGTTTTGGCATCCTGGGCAGCGCGCCGATTTCGCCACAGCGCATGCGCGACCCACGCTGGGGCTTTCTGGCCGCGGTAGCGGCAGGTCCTTTTTCCAACCTCTGTCTGGCATTGATTTTCGCGATCGGTCTGCGCCTGGGCGGAATTGCTGTGGATGGCTATTACTTGTATACCATGCCGGATTCGATAGCCAACCCTCTCGGCATACTGGCGGCATTCATGTACGCGATGGTCTTTTGGAACGTGCTGCTTTTTGTCTTCAATATGATTCCGCTGTTCCCGATTGACGGCTGGCATGTCGTTTTGACACTGCTGCCCGGCGCCTGGCTCAATCGCCTGCAAATCCCGGTAGCGATTCAGCAGAATCTGCGCCCACTGTCGGAGTTCTTGATGCGCCCGGCCTTCAAATGGCGCGATTGGCAGGTCCTTAGCTACTACGTTTTCCTCGGCTTGATCTTTTTGTCTTTCATCCCGATTGCCGGGCTGAGCCCGCTCGGGCTGCTCATTGGACAGCCTACCAGCGCAATCATGCGCCTGCTGTTATTCTTGTAAATGACAGCCGCGTTAAACCGAATTGAGCAGGGTATTCGCGCGCTTTTTGCCTTCGCTTCCCCGATCGATCTTCATTTGGCAAGTCAATACCTGTCAGCAAAAGAATTTGCCGCATTTCAAAAGATGTCGCGCGCCGACCAATTACATAGTCTTAACGTGCTGCGGTCGGTCCTGAGCCAGCGCGAAACCGTATCACAGTCCCTCGCCGTCGCCGCCTTGATGCACGATGTCGGCAAGTCGCGCTATCACTTGGCTGTCTGGCAAAAAACTATGGCTGTGCTGGTCAAGCGTTTGATTCCGCGCCTGGCCGACCGGCTCGGGCGCGCGGAAAACCTGAGCATTTGGCGCGCGCCTTTTGTCCTGCGATCCCAGCACGCAAAATGGAGTGGGGAAATCTTGCGCGCCTGCGGCGCCGACGAAGTCGCCGTCTGGCTTGTCGAGAATCATCAGACCGCAATAATAACGCTCAGTGATCACCCGGGGGCGGAATTGCTGCACTGCCTTCAACGCGCCGACGAAGCTTGCTGAGCGTCGTGCCGCCGGAAGAGTTGTCCAAGCGCTATAGATTCATGCCAGTAGTCTGCGCTATAGTTTAGATATTGACCAGCAGAATCGCGCAAGGCGCGTTTCGCCGGTCTCGAATCACCATGTCATTTGGGAGAGTCAATTTTTGGACGCCGCACGGGGAAGTCGACAGACGCGAGGAGTATTAGATGGCTGAACTAACGATTGCCGTACTGGGTTTGGATCGCTTGGGAGCTTCGGTGGCTTTAGCGCTGCGAGCCTATGTTGAAAAGCGGGGCCAACATCGCTTTACCTTGATCGGCCACGACAGTCGCGACGACTATGAAAGTCCGGCGCGCAAACTCAAGGTCTTCGACAAGATCGAAAGAAAAGCTTACAGCGCGGTTGAGGGCGCTGACATCGTCTTCATGAATCTGCCCTATGAGGATCTGCGCGCAGCCTATGAATTGCTTGCGCCTTCCTTGCGCGACGGCGCGCTCATCCTTGACACTGCAATAATCAAGCAGCCGTCTTTAACTTGGGCGCAACAATACTTGAGCGACGAGCAGCATCTGATTGGATTCACGGCTGTGATCAACGCTGATTATTTGCTGGAGCATCAATTGAGCCCGGAATACGCCAGCGACGATTACTTTTTGGACAGTCCCATATATTTGACACCGTCGGTCGCCAGCATGAAGGAAGCGATTGACCTCGCCGTGAACTTCTCGGCGATTTTGGGCGGCAAACCGCATTTTCTCGATCCGTCCGAGCATGACAGCCTGACAACCATCACCGAGGAAATCCCGCAACTTCTGAGCATCGTGGCTTACGCCAGCGCTATGAATCACAATGCCTGGCAAGACGCCCAGCGCCTCACCAACCCGCCCTTCAACGTCCTGACACGTTACTTGCTGACCCATCATCCAGACGCCTTGCGCGACGAGTGGCTGGCGAACAGAGAGCCTTTAATGCGCGCGATTGATGAACTGCTCGCATCCTTGGCGGAGCTGCGCAATCGACTTGCGGAAAACGATGAAAGCGCGATTGAAGCATTCTTAATCGCCGCTTCGGACGACTATCAGCGTTGGATCAACAAGCGACATAAGGGCGATTGGGATGACCGACCGGACAACAATGTACAGTTCGAGCATACCATCGCCGGCACGCTTTTTGGCGGCGCCATCACCAAACGCCTCTTCGGCGGGAGCAAAAACGACGACAAATGATCGCGAAAGTCCGCGCGCTGGCGACGCAATTGGCAAATAAATATTTGACCAGAGACGATAAATCGGATAAAGTAAGCAGAATAGTCCTGTGGACAGGACATCTGCATATTGATTGAGACTTTACCAACAGCAAAGGGGCGCTCGAAAATGAAAAACTATTTGCATAACTTGATTCGTCTTCTGGTCCTCGTGGCACTGCTTGCGACTTCGGCAATCGCGCTGGCGCAAGACGACACGGAGACTGCGGCTGAAACACAAGCCATGCCCTTTATCGGCGTTCGCTATTGGGGCGTCGACGAAGGCATCCTGGTTACCGGCATCGTACCCAATTCGCCCGCCGCCAATGTCGATCTCGCGCCTGGCGATCTGGTCAGCGCATTTGACGAAACCGCCATCGACTTCTCTTCCATCAGGGACGCGCTTCTGACCTACGTCGCGGGTGATACCATCTCCCTGAGCGTCGAGCGCGATGGCTCAGCCTTCGCTACAGATGTGACATTAATCGCCCGTCCCGAGGATCTGTTCAGCAATCCGGACTATGCATTGCCATTGGATCTGGCGTCGGTCGGCTTGTATGTACATCAGTGCCAGGACAAGGTATACATTGTTGCCGCGCTGACGGGTTCGGCTGTCGCCGAAGCGGGATTCCAGCCTTATGACCGTTTGCTCAGCGTCGACGGCGACGTGATTGACAGCATCGGCGCCGCGGATGTAGCTGTATCCGACTTGGATGAAGGCGACGAGCTAGCCTTCACAGTCTTGCGCGGCGACCGTGAATTGACCATGAAGGTCATCGTGGAAGATCATCGCAGGCGCGACCCGCGTCATCGTCCACGTCCGCGTCCGCGCTTGGCAGACGACAATAACGGCGTTTACGAGACGAGCGGCATCAAGCTGGTTTACGCCGACGCCTTAACCGAGATTCAGCATTTGAGCGAAGGCCACGAATGGTACGCCAGTGGCTTGCGGCAATATGACCTCGTCAGCGCCGCTAATGGCGCGCCCCTGGCCGACGCCAATAACTTCTTCGCGGGTGACACGATCAGGCTGACGGTTGAACGCGCCGACAGCACGCTCCACTTTGAGGTCCCGGCAAGCACCGCTCCTTTGCTGATGTTTGGTCTGGACGCGCCGGAGAGCCAGGACCGCTCCGAATGGCTGGGTCTGCACGAAAAGCAAGTCACCCTGGGTGTGCGCTATATCCAGTTGGAAGCGGACAGCCCTTACTTTGAAGGCAGCGCCGTCCGCGCTGGCGCTTACGTCGCCGAGGTGATTGAGGGATTGCCGGCCGGCGAGGCTGGCATTCAAGTTGGGGACATTATCGTGGCGGTCGAAGGCGAGCCAGCGACACTGGAGATTGATCTGCGCAATCGCATCTATTTCCACCAACCGGGCGACACGGTTACGCTGGACATCCTGCGCGATGGCGAGATGATGCAGGTTGACGTGGCGTTGCGCGTATCAAGCTAGGCGCGTAACATAGAGCGAAATACCAAAGCCCCTGTCGGATGGCAGGGGCTTTTTGATTGGATAGAGAACCTGTCAACAGCTCAAGCCCGCCAAGTTGATAAGACGTCTTGAGCTGTGAACCTGCTTACTTCGCGTATTCCACCCGCCGCGTCTCGCGGATGACGTGCACCTTGATCTGCCCCGGATACTGCATATCGTTCTCGATGCGCTTGGCGATATCGCGCGCCAATTGAATGGCCAGATAGTCGTCCACGACCTCGGGCCGCACGATGATGCGCACCTCGCGCCCGGCTTGCAGGGCATAGCTCTGCTCGACGCCATCAAAGGTATTGGCGATTTCTTCCAGCTGTTTCACGCGGCGAATGTAGGAATCCAGGCTTTCGCGCCGGGCGCCGGGGCGCGCGCCGGAAATGGCGTCAGCCGCTTCCACGATAAATGCTTCGACGCATTCTTTCTCGACCTCGTGATGGTGCGCGGCGATACAGTTGACGACATTGTCTTTGCCGCCGTAGCGCTTGACAAACTCGGCGCCGATCTGCGCATGCGTGCCTTCGACATTGTGATCAATCGCCTTGCCAATATCGTGCATCAAGCCGCCCATCTTGGCGATATTCGCATCGGCGCCCAACTCCAATGCGATCATGCCGGCGATATGCGCGGTCTCGATAGCGTGGGCGTGCTGGTTTTGGCCATAACTGCTGCGGAACTTGAGCTGCCCCAACAGTTTCAGCACTTCCGCATGCAGGCCATGAACGCCCGTCTCGTAGGCCGCGCGTTCGCCCTCTTCGCGCACAATTCGTTCCACTTCGGCGCGCGTGTCTTCGACAAGTTTTTCAATGCGCGCCGGATGAATGCGCCCGTCTGTCACCAGCTTGGCCATCGTCCGTTTGGCGACCTCGCGGCGGACTGGATCAAAACTGCTGATGGTGACCGCTTCCGGCGAGTCGTCCACGACAACATCGACGCCGGTCGCCAGTTCGAAAGAGCGGATATTGCGCCCGTTGCGCCCGATGATGCGTCCCTTCATGTCGTCGCTGGGCAGCGGCACGACGCTTACAGACACTTCGCTCACTTGCTCCGAAGCCAGTCGCTGAATCGCCATGGCGATTAAGCTGCGCGCGCGGTGATCGGCCGTCTCGCGCGCTTCGGCTTCTACCTGGCGTATGATGCGAGCCATGTCGTTGCGCGCGTCAAGTTCTATGGAGTCCAGCAGCGACT
This sequence comes from Aggregatilineales bacterium, assembly GCA_963663445.2. Lineage (GTDB taxonomy): Bacteria > Chloroflexota > Anaerolineae > Aggregatilineales > Phototrophicaceae > UBA6055. The sequence goes on from CAXXTM010000002.1 coordinate 968,779, forward strand.
GCCGCGCCTCCTCGACTGTCATTTGCGCGATGCTTTGCAGCTTCTCTAGGATGTTTGATTCCGACTTTTTGACATCGTTCTCTTTTTTGTCGAGCCTGCTTTGGCGTTTGTTGAGTTGTTGGTCGCGCTGTTCGAGGCGTTCCATACGCTTGTCTAGTTCATTGCGCCGGCGCTGAATACGCTCGTCTTCGTCATCCAGATCGCGGCGGCGGCGGCGCAACATGCCTTCCGCATTATTGATCCGCTGCTGCGCGTCATGCTCGGCTTCGGCGATGATGCGCGTCTGCTCCAATTCAGCATTTTTCAGCAGTTCATTCGCATCATTCGAGGCTTGGACGAGCGCGCTTTGCCCTTCTTCCTGCTGCTTCTTCAGCAGCGTGGTTCTGCCACGCCATAATCCCAAGCCATATCCCGCGCCAATACCGATGACTGCTGTAGCAATTGCCAAGATAATCGTTTCCATAGTCGCTTGACGGTATCCATTGGATACATTCGCCCATGCTCCTTTCTTAACCAGTTCCGGATAGGGTCCACCTTGGCTATTGCTCCACGCATTCGGCGAAGTAGCGGGGTTCGGATTGGACGAGCTCGGCTTCCAATTGATCTATGACGCTATGAATCGCATCACGATCGAATCCACGACGATAAAGCCAGGATGCTAGCTTCCGCCGGAAGTCGATGCGCGACTTGCCCCTATAGCGCCAGATCTGCTTTTTGGCCGCTCGTTCCGCAGATGCTTCTGCGTCAATCGCCTCGAGCAAAGACTCGATAATGTCTCTGCCGACGCCCTTCTGGCTTAGTTCATAGCGCAGCGCTCGCGGCGCCATCGGTTTGAACCGTTCCCGATTCTCGATCCAGAATCGGGCAAAAGAGACATCGTCGACTGACCCTTGCTGCTGCAGCCGCTCCAAAATAGTCTCGGCAATCGCCTGCGGAATGCCAGATTTGGCAAGATGTCGGCGGACTTCTTGGGAGCTGCGGGGTCGAAAGGACAAGTAATTGACCGCGCGGTCGTATGCAGCCTTTTGCTGGCGACTGTCGTCAAGCGTCTTGACGTCGAGCTCTGTCAGCGCCTGCCCGGTATGCAATTCAGCCGCGCAAATCAGCGGCAGATCAAAAGCATACTCGTCATCCAAGATAAAGGCTTACGCGGTCTTTCCTGCCAGTTTTAACCCGCAGCGCTGTAATGATCGGCATTATGCGTCCAATACAGGTTCGTCCAATTCAACGGCTATATCTGTGGCGGATGACAAACAGTTTTGAGGAGTTCCGACGGTTGGAAAAGATTGAGTTATCGCGGTATACAGCAACCTATGCCAAAGAGCTGGCAGGCGCCATAACTACAAGTTCGCCAGAACAATCTACTCTCTTAGGGAGAGACAGTTTCATTCACATTTTATTCGACCAGTAGCCGAACATCCGTTTGCAATTCGCTAGATATAATCCGCAACTGATAGCCAGGCAATGCTCAATTAAGCCAAACTATCAGCGATACCGCCTTCTACCTTGCCGTTCCGCCACTACTTTCTACCAAATGCTTCAGGTAGCGTCAGGTGGTCTTAAATTGCTTAAGTTATGATGGATTCGCTTATCGAATCGTTCCATCATTTATCTATTATACATAAAATCAGATTTATGAACGACTTGCGTTTTCTTAACATTGAGAATGCCCGGGCAGAAATGCTTGTCATTGCAAGGGATGGCCTGTATTCACTTGTCCGCGAAATTGAACTTTCCCATTTAGATTCGTACAATATGACTAAAGCGCGCGGGGCGGAAGAAAACGGCTGCGCAACTAGCGGCTATTATTGTCCCTTCGCCAAGCTGTTTATCGCATAGGGAACGAGCGCCCTTCATGACACGGTACGATCGCGGGGTTTTGGTCACTGGCGGCGGCAGTTTTTTGGGCGACCATATCGCCGCGGCTTTGCTGGCGGAAGGCGCCGAGGTCAGCCTTTTGGTCAGGTCGGGCGCGGAAGATCACCTGGGACCTCTGGCGCGGCATACACGTTGGTCAACAGCTGACGTGTGGAACCCGAGCAGTTTGCGCGGGAAAGCGCGCTTTCACTCCGCGGTCATTCACACCGTGGGCAGTCTGCATGCGGATCCCGCCCGGGGCCTGTCCTATGAACGGCTGAATTTCGTATCGGCGCGCAACGTCGGCAATATGTGCGTCAGCGATGGCGTGGGACACATGATCCTGATTAGCGCTGTGCGCGCGCCTTGGACACAACGCGGCTATATTCGATCAAAGCGCGAAGCGGAAAGCTACCTGCGGCGCCTGGGTTTGAAATACAGCATCCTGCGCGCGCCCTTGCTGTATACGCGCGGTCAACCGCGTCATATCTTGTATCGCGCCAGCAGCCTGATGGCTGCGATTCCGCCACTGTCTTGGCTGCCTTTCGGCCGCATAGGTCCGATGCCGATCGACATCTTCGCCCGGGCTGTCGCCCGCATAGCCCTGTCACCCGACGACAGAAAATTAGTCTATTTTCCGCGCGACCTGCGCCGCCTGAACAGCCGTGAAGAGCTCCGCCAAGACTCAAAAGCAGCCGCAGACTTCTTGTCCACGCGGACGCGGAACTCGGGCGCTCCCGGAATCGTGTCAGAAGACTTGCCCTTTGCCTGGATACCTGACGACGAGACATAGCTTGTGCAGCGCATCATTTTTTCACACAGAGAACACAGAAGTAAAACCAAGTAAGCAATGAAAAAATTAGGACGCCGTAGGGGCGACCAATCTGGTCGCCCGACGTTGCTGCGTTTTGATTTCGGGCGACATGGTATGTCGCCCCTACTTTTAGTCCTTTTGTCGAGTTTTGCATGACTAACTTGGAACTACTGAGAAAAATGGCAGTGCGATTAGATGTAATTCGCTAAACTTCGTGTCTTTGTGCTTATGATAAATGTGATGCAACCGGCCTGATAGCCAGAGCAAATCATTCTTGAAAACAGGGGGCGTCTGGGTATAATGTTGTTCTTGCCCGGCGACGTGGCCAAGTGGTAAGGCAGAGGTTTGCAAAACCTTCATTCGTGGGTTCGAATCCCACCGTCGCCTTTTGGAAGATTCCCGTTGTCAAGCTTGCCACCACAAGCAGGCAGCTTGGCGATTTCTCAAGCGCGCCTCAGACAAGAACATCAGCTATCAATTTCCCAATATCGCTCCACCAGTTGACCCGTTCGCGGATCTAGCGCCGCGCGTCGCGCGTCAAGCGCCATCGTCTCCAGGCTGTCCCAGAACGTACTAATCTGCGAGGCATAGCAGGCAATCGCATTGACCTTGGCGGCCAGATCGGCTTCGTCGAGTACAATCCGCCGCTCGCGCAGCGTCAGGTCAATTTTTGATAGCGCCAGCGTGATCGCCCGCTCGGTATTGAAATAGGGGTATTCGGCGTAGAAGTACAGCGTCCAACTGTCAGGTTTGTCCGCTAGCAAGCCAATTCCCCAATCTCGCGCGATCTGATGATCGACGTGGTTGCCTACCGCGAGTGGTAAATAAAGGGCGAGTTGCTTTCCCCGAGCGGGTAAGGAGACCGCTTCTAGCTGCTTCGGCGCGTAATCCGCCGCGCGCACATTGCCGAAGAGCGACTCTTCCGACGGATACAGCGGAAGTCCGTCTACCTGCCGATACACACAATCCGTCAAATCAATGTGACGATGTTCGGCATTCAAAGTCGACAAGGCGCGTTTATCTTCCGCTTGTCGCGCGCGCAAAGGATCTTCGCCGGCTTCCCAGCGCTTATGCAAGTCCTCAAGGATGGGCGATTTGGGCAGGGCCCCGGCATGCAATCCTCCCATCGTGGTAAGCACGGTTACCGACGCGCCCGCTGTGGTCAGTTGATGGATGCGGCCCCCGCAACTGAATACGCCATCGTCGAAATGCGGCGAGACAAAGAGCTGCGCCTGGTCGCGGTCCGTCGTTTCTGCCAAAGCGGCATCCTTATCGATTCAATTCAACTTTATGACTGCGGCTGTACATTGTCAGCGAAGTAATCACAGCGCTGGGTGATGGCGCAGCGCTCGCAAGCGGGTTTGCGGGCATGGCAGGTAGCGCGGCCATGCTGAATCAACTGGATATGGAACTGATAATAATCTGCGGCGGGAACGATCGCTTCCATCACAGGATGCGCATCGTTCGCCGAAAGCTTTTCCGGGATGAAACCGATGCGTTTGCTGACGCGATAGATATGCGTATCCACTGGGAAGGCGGGCCGCCCATAGGCGAAGCACAAGACAATCGCGGCTGTCTTGGGACCGATGCCCTTAAGCGATACCAACCAAGCCTTCGCTGCTTCAATCGGCAAATCATCCAAAAAGTCGATGCTGTATTCGCCGGCTTTTTCGTGGATCGTCTCCAACGCCTCTTGGATGCGCGGCGCTTTTTGATTCGCCAAACCTGCGGGACGGATTACATCTGTCAACTCGGCGAGCGCCGCATGGCGCACCGCATGCCAGGACTCGTAACTGGATTTCAAGCGCGCAAAGGCGCGGTCGCGATTGGTATCGCTGGTGCTCTGGCTGAGAATGCAGCTGATGAGCTCATCCATGCCGTCTTGATTGCGCGACCAGTCGAGTTCTCCATAGACTTCGGTGAGCGCGGCCGCAATCTCCCCATACTTGGCTTTGCGTCGCTCCAAGTTGTCAACTTTTTCCAGTGGACTGCGTTTTTTCGCCATGGGACAATTGTACTAAACTGCTCACCCTCTGCAAGCGGCGGAGAGTCTAGTCCTCCGTCCGGCTGCCTCGTGGCTCCATCGCATGCAGATCGTCTTGAGGCAGGCAAAACCAAGCGATCAGCGCAATCATGCCGAAGACCAGGGCAGAGGCGGCGAAGGCGCCGCGCATGCCGATCCAAATGGCGATCGTGGCGCCAAGCAAAGGCGCAACGGCTTTTGACGCGGACCAAACAGAATTATCCAGCCCGTAAACAGCGCCAGCGCTGCCTTTGTCCGTATATCTTGAAAGCAGGGCGCTGGGCGCCGCGACCAATCCACCGCCGGCGATTCCCGCCATACCTTGCAGGATCAACAATTGCCATACATTCGCCACGAAGACTTGCGGGATGTATAGCGCCATGGCGATCAAGGCGCACCAGAACAGCACTTTCCTGTGGCTGATGCGGTCACCGAGACTGCCGAGATAAACCGCGCCAAATGTGGAAGTCGCCGATGAGACAGCTAACATCAGACCAGCATAGGTATTGTTCGTTTCGGTCTCGCTTATGATTAGCGAGACGACAAAAAGAGGCGCGATAGGAATGATGATCGCGCGCGACAGCCCCACCAGGAAGCGCATCAGCAAGACCATTCGCACGCCCGAAGTTTGTAATATCATTTTCCAGCCGAGCAGGAAAGCCGCGGGGTGGATGGCGGTTTTCTCTTTTGGCGGGCGGAAGTTCTCTTGCAGGCCTATGGAAATGACCAGCGCGCCGATCAGAAGCAGGATGGCAGTCGCCACAAAAGGAACGCTATATCCAAACAGGTCTGCCAGCACGCCGCCTAGCAAGGGACCAACGGCAACGCCGCTCCAGAGCCCCAACTGCAAGGCGCCCATGGCGAATCCGACGCGTTCGCGCGGGGTGCTGGCGGCGACCAGCGCATTGTTGGCGGACACGGTTCCAGTGACCATGCCTTGCAAGGCGCGCAGCAGAATCAGTTGTTCGGCGCTCTGCACAAAACCCATCAGAATCATGAAGACGCCGCCGCCCACCATGGCGCGCAGTATCATCTTCTTGCGCCCGAAACGGTCAGCCACGACACCCCAAATGGGCGCGGCAATCATCATGGTTACGCTTTGAACGGCTATCACCAATCCAGCCAGCGCCTCGGTACTCAAAGCCAGCCGGCTGTCCAGCGATTCGATGTACAAGGGCAGGAAAGGAAAGACCATCGAAAAGCCGATCGCCGAGAAAAACTGCGCGGCAAATACGATGCCCAGCGTAAACTTCCAACCGCTTGGGAAACCCAGCGATCGCGCGAGCGAAGGCGCAAATGGCGCAAGGACCTTAGCCATGTATCATATTCCTGACTTTGTTTGATAAAACTGAAAAAAACAGAAAGCTATCTACGTTAAGTAGGTCCAAAAACAATGGCTATTTGATGCGATGGTCTGACATGGATGCTTTTTATATTTGACGCTGTTGTCCTAGTCACCCCCCGCAAAACCAGGCATCCAGCGCAATGAGCGGCGCTTTGGCTTGGGCAAGAACAGCCAAGCAATCAAAAGAATAAGCAGATAATAGAGCGCCACAGCCGCGAAGACCGCGCGCAAACCAAAAAACGCGGCGATGATTGACGCGGTTAAGGGCGCCATGCCGTTGGCAAAAGAAGACACCGACGCGTCCAAGCCATATACCGATCCTTCATCGCCCAGTGACGTAAAGTTGGCCAACATCGCGGCCGGCGCCGACAAAACGCCGCCGGCTGCCAAACCTGCCAATGCCTGGAACAAGAGTAATTGCCCCACGTTACCCACGAAGGCTTGCGGGATGTAGAACATCATCGCCACAAATGCGGCGCCAAGCAGGATGCGGCGATAGCCCCAATTGTCGCTGAGCCAACCCAGAAGTAGCGAGCCGGCTGTCGTCGCGATGGCCGAGACGGTAAGCACCAAGCCGGCATAAGTACTCGCGCTGGCGCCGGCGGTCGGGATTAGCGCCATCACAAAGAGTGGCGCGATCGGCATCAAAGATCGCTGGGCAAAACCGTTAAGAAAGCGCAGTGAATACACAGTCCGCACGCCCGGGAGCCGCAAAATCCCGCGCCAGGCGCTCAGCAGCTCGGCTGGGCGAATGTCAAGGGACTTGTCTTTTGCCGGCGCATAGGTCTCCCGAACGCCAAAGGCGACCAATAGCCCGGCCAGCATCAGCATGACAGAGGTGAAGAAAAATGGAACTTGAAAGCCGAATTGTTCCGCCAGCAGGCCGCCGACGATCGGTCCGATGGCGACGCCGCCAAATAGCCCGACTTGCAAAGAGCCAAAGGCGAAGCCCATACGCTCCCGCGGGCATTCACCGGCCACCAGCGCCATATTGGCGGCGATGATGCCGCTGGTGAGCCCTTGCAGCGCGCGCAAAAGAATCAGCGCCAGCGCGGTTTGCGCGAATCCCATCAGGCACAGAATGACCGAAGAGCAAAACAGCGCTCGAATCACCATTTTCTTGCGGCCGTATTTGTCCGCCAAGCGCCCCCAAAAGGGCGTGGCAAAAGTGGCCATCAAGGGCGGGGCGGCGATAACCAGCCCAGCCAGGAGCTCGCGGTTAAACAGATGAGCGTCCTGCAATGTTTGAACGTAGAGGGGCAAAAAGGGATAAACGAGCGAGATGCCGCCGGCGCTAAGCGACTGCGCGAAGGCAACGACTATCAGCGTTATGATCCAGCGATTAGGGGGTTCAGATGCCTCGGCATCTTGCATGAACTGACACGCCTTGCAACTTTTTCTGCATACCGACCTAGCATATCGCAAGCCCTAACAAATGCAAGGCGCAATCTACAAGGATTCAGGACGATCGCTTCAAATTTTTCACCATCGAGGGTCGCGCAGACACCAACACATATAAGGATATTTTCGCGGACGGCACAGCGTGCCGCCCCCTACAGATTACGACAGTTGTGGGGAAAATAGTCTAATCAGCGCAATTACATTTTGAAGCGAATGCTCTGCGCAAGGAGCTCGGCGGAAGATTTTGCACTGTAAATTGCGCCTCTTTTATAATATTCTGATTGAAAATTTCGCTGTCCAGCGCAAGTAGAGCAGGCGCGTTCCCGCTCAAATTGCGCGAGCCGAAAGCAAGGTCAGGAGCGCGAAGGCCAGCATGTGGCAACCGAACAAGCTCGAGAAAGAACGCCTGGAGAAAGCCAAGCGACTGGAAGCTGCGGGCGTCCTGTTATATCCGGGACGCTGCCATAGAACCCACACCGTTGCCGAAGCCATTGAAGCGTTCCACAATGAAGCAAGGCCCGGCTCGACAACTGTTACTGTCGTCGGGCGGATCAGGCGTCTGAACAGCAAAGGAAAAATATCCTTTGCGCATATTGAAGACGAGAGCGGCCGCGTTCAACTCTTCCTGCGGCTGAACACGCTAGGCGAAAAAAGCTACGAATTAGTCCGGCGCAAGCTGATTGATGTCGATGACTTCGTTCAAGCCAGCGGACCCATGATGCGCACGCGCGCCGGAGAAATCAGCGTCGATGCCAGGAAGCTGACCTTACTGAGCAAGGCGCTAAGCCCCTTGCCCGTCGTGAAAGAGCAGCGGCGCGCCGACGGCAGCGTCAGCGAGTATGGAGAATTCACAGACACCGAGACGCGCTACCGCCGGCGTTATGCCGATCTCGCGGTGAATAAAGCCGTTCGCGAGGTCTTCATCAAACGCGCCAGAACGATCAAAGCCCTGCGCGACTTTCTCGACAACGAGGGCATGCTCGAGGTTGAAACACCGATCTTGCAGCCCCTCTATGGCGGGGCCGCCGCGCGGCCCTTTGTCACGCATCACAATCAATTGCATCAGGATCTTTACCTGCGCATCAGTTTCGAGCTATACCTCAAGCGTCTGCTTGTGGGCGGCTACGATGCCGTCTACGAAATCGGGCGCGACTTCCGCAATGAAGGCGTGAGCTATAAGCACAATACCGAATTCACCATGCTGGAGTTCTACAAAGCCTACATCGATTATGAAGACGTGATGGATATCACCGAGCGCATGTTCGCCTATGTGGCGGAGCAGGTTGCCGGATCGAGCAAGATTCGCTACCAAGGCGTCGAGCTGAATATGTCGCCGCCCTGGAAACGGCTGAGCATTCGCGCGGCGGTACAAGAATATCTTGACTTCGACTATATGGACTATGCATCAAGCGAAAGGCTCTACGAGTATTTGTCTGCGCGCGGCTTGGCGGATGGTTTGGACCGCGACGATACCTGGGGACGCATGATCGTCGAGCATCTGTTGGGCAATCATATCGAAGGGCAGTTGATCCAACCGACCATCATCAAGGATTATCCGCGCGATGTATCGCCCTTTGCCAAGCGCATTCAAGCCGCCGCAGAGTCCGCTGATGATAAAGAAGCGCTCTATCGGGAAACTCACACCGAGCGATTCGAGTTTTTCATCCACGGCATGGAAATGGGCAATGCCTTCACAGAGTTGAACGATCCGCGCGATCAGCAGGCGCGCTTTGTAGAGATGAAACAACTCTATGACGAAGAGTCGGACGAAACCACGCCCTTGGATGAAGACTACTTGCGGGCAATGCGCTTCGGCATGCCGCCCAATGGCGGCTTCGGCAGCGGGGTCGATCGCATGGTGATGCTGCTCACCGACCAAGATAGCATCCGCGACGTTTTGCTCTATCCGCATCTGCGCGAGCTTGCGCCCTCCGAGAGCGATTTGCGCGGGCAATTCATGTTGGATGCCGCCGTCCGGGGGCTGGAATATCAACTGGACCTGCCGCTAGCGGAAAAGAAAAGGCGCATCGCTCTCTACCTGCCCCAGGCGGAGGTCGGCATCGAATTTCGCATGACAAATGCGCTGGAGGGCTCGCTGGCGCAATTGCAAAATCTGCGGGTAGCCTTCGCAGGGCAGCTCTACGTGATGACAGACCAGCGCTTCTATCGCGTTGAAGAGGAGTTGGTAGAAATGCGCATCGCGGATTTCTGGCATGAAATCGCCTGGCTGGCGGCGTCCAAAGCCGATGCCTAAAATGCGACAAGCAACTGAAGCGGCGGATTCAGACTGGAGTTTTTTTGCCGAGCGCTATTGAAGCGCCGCGTTTAATTGGCTTGTGAAATGAGCGGCGGCGGGCTATCATATCTGGCAGCGTCCTGAAACTGTATAGACCAGTCATTTTGAAACTGGACCGACATGGACAGCTTGAGGCCCGAATTCTTTGACGCCCTGGTGATCGCCAATGTTATCATCGGCTTGGCGATTGCCGGACGTCGCTTCTTGCGCGATATTCGCGCTCCCTTGCCGGACGATGCCCCGGGCTGGGCGCATGCGCGCCACAATCCCGCTTCCTCCAATAGATCCCTTAAATCCCCTACATCCTCTAGCCAAGACTCTTAGCGCCATGTGCCGTCTTGCTTGGGTATGACGCATTGCGACATCGCCTTCGGCACATGGTAAAATCAAGCGGATTCCGTCAAGCAGAGTTCTCGATTTCAACTCAACTGGAGACAGAAAAGACATGCTAGACATTGCGCTAATCCGCGAAAAGCCGGATTGGATAAAAGAACAAATCAGCAAACTGTATGACGAGGCGGCGCTGGCCCGCATTGACAAGATCCTGGAATTGGACGCGCGGCGGCGCGACATACGGACTAAGACAGAAAGCGCGCAAGCCGCGCGTAAGGCCTTAAACCGCGCCATGGGCAAGCTGCGCGGCAACAAAGCGCTGGACGATAGCGAGAAAGCCGCGCGCGCGCATGCGGCCGCCAGCGCTTTGCAGCGCCAAGATTTTGAGGCTGCCAGAGCGCTTATGGACGGCAGCGCTGCGGTCGACGGGCACGACGACTTGGGATCAGGCTCGGCATTCGCCGATCTCATCGCAGCCTTGAAGCAGATTGGCGGCAAGATTGATGAGGGCTTCGCCACGGCGAAAGCAATCGAAAGCGAACTTGAAGACAATATGCTTTGGATCCCCAATCTGCCGCACCAAAGCGTGCCCGTGCACGAGAGCGAGGAGAGCAATATCGCGCGGCCGCCCCAAGGCGAATTCCGCGAATTCGACTTCGAGCCGAAACCGCACTGGGAGCTGGGTCCCGCGCTCGGCATCATCGACTTCGAGCGCGGCGTCAAGCTGGCCGGCAGCCGCTTCTTCGTTTTGAAAGGCTGGGGGGCGCGCTTGCAGCGAGCATTGATTAGCTTCTTCCTGGATGCCGCGCGCGCAAACGGATTTAGCGAAGTCTATGTGCCCTACCTGGTACATGGCGACATGCTTTACGGCGCCGCGCAGTTTCCCAAATTTTACGATACGGTTTATCAGCTGGAGGCTGAAGACCGCTACCTGATACCCACCGCCGAGGTCGCGATCACCAATTTGCACCGAGACGAAATCCTCGCGGAAGCCGATCTTCCGCTTAGCTATGTCGCGCATACGCCCTGTTTCCGCAGCGAGAAAGCCAGCGCCGGGCGCGATGTGCGCGGCATCAAACGCGTGCATCAATTTGAAAAAGTGGAGATGTACAAATTCACGACGCCCGAAACCAGTTACGACGCGCTGGAAACGATGACAGCTTATGCCGAGGACATCTGCGCGCAACTCGAGCTGCCTTTTCGGCGCTTGGAAATCGTCAGCGGCGACCTCGGCTTCAGCGCGACCAAAAAATACGATATCGAAATGTGGTCGCCGGGCTGCCAGGAATGGCTCGAGGTGAGTTCCTGCAGCAATACCGAGGCTTTTCAAGCGCGCCGAGCGCGGCTGCGCTATTACCCGGCCGGCAGCCGCAAGACGCGATTTCCACATACCTTAAATGGCAGCGGCCTCGCCACACCGCGCGTGATGATCGCAATCTTGGAGAATAACCAGCAGGCGGACGGCAGTGTCCTCATCCCGGGCGTCTTGCGCCCCTATCTGGGCGCGGATGTCATCAGCGCCAGCGTTTCCTAGCGCGCCCATGCAGGCAAGCTCAATGCGCAGCGCTGAAGATCTGCGCTGTGCCTGATACCGCCGCGTACCCCAATAATTGGGGCTTAGGCAGGGCGTGGTCTTCGTTGACAGCGAAATCAGGCGAGGGCTATAATTGATAAAGGTTGAACGCATGTTTTGTGGGCGTCAACCCAGACAATTGTTGGCTATAAGGAGATTATCATGGCGTCCGCAACAGTGATAGAAATCAAAAGTCTCTCGAAAGCGTACGGTTCCGGCGACAAGCAAACCGCGGCTTTGCAAAACCTCAATCTCAGCGTAAATCAAGGCGAGATCTTCGGCTACCTGGGTCCAAACGGCGCCGGGAAGACCACAACCATACGCATGCTGCTGGATTTGATCAGGCCCAGCAGCGGCTCTGCCAAAATTTTTGGCATGGATGTGCGGGAACACAGCGTCGAGATCCATCGGCGCGTCGGATTCTTGCCCGGCGAGCTCAGCTTGTGGGAAGGGCGCACGGGCCAGCAGATCATCCACTATGTCGCGAGTGTCCGCGGCGAAACCAAAGGCATCACAAAGCAAGCCGATGAGTTGGCGCAGCGCCTGCAACTGGATACGAGCAAGCGCGTCCGGGACTTGTCTTCCGGCAACAAGCGCAAGCTGGGGCTGGTGCTGGCTATGATGCACTCGCCGGACTTGCTCATTCTTGACGAGCCGACCAATGGGCTCGACCCCTTGATGCAGCAGACCTTTCACGAAATGATGGATGAGTTCCGCGACAAAGGGAAAACGGTCTTCCTGTCCTCGCACATTTTGAGCGAGGTTCAAACCATCTGCGACCGGGCGGGCATCTTGCGCGATGGCGACCTCAAAGCGGTGGAATCAATCGAAAAACTGATGAAAGTCGAATTTCATTGGGTTGACGTGCAATTCCGCGACGCCTTGCCCGAGGGCTTGGCGCGGCGGCTCCAGCAGTCAAACGCGGTTAGCCAGGTGGACCTCAATGGATCGCGCGTGAAGATGCGCTTGTCAGGCGATTTCGATCCCCTGCTGCGCATGCTCGGCGACGGTTATGTGAAAGATCTGCGTGTAGAAGAACCCTCATTGGAAGAAATCTTCCTAGCCTACTATAGCGACAGCAAGGAGGCGCGCTCATGAGTGGGGTAGTCTTTTCATATACACTGCGGACATCTTGGAAGCAAGTGCTGTATTGGGGTTTGGGCTTGGGCGTGCTCGGTTTCTATATCGCCTTCATTGCCTCAAGCTCCGACATCATCCAGGGCTATGCCGATCTCTTGGCTTCGATGCCGCCCGCCCTGCTACAAGCGTTCGGCGCGACCAGCGTTGATTTGCTGCGGAGTTCTGAAGGCTGGATCGTATCGGTCTTCGTTTCGGAAGCCACCATATTCCTGTCCGTATTCGCTGTCATGGCTGGCATGAACATAACCGCCAACGACGAGCAGGCCGGCATTATGGACGTCGTCATGTCGCTGCCTATTTCGCGTTCCTCATACCTGCTGGAACGCTGGATTGGCTATGCCGCGATTGGGCTGGGCATCTTGCTGCTTTGCGCGGCGATTACGCTGTTTGGCTTGGTCATGTTTGGCGTAGAGGCGCAAATGGATCTGCTCTTCATCAGCATTCTCAATCTCTACCCGGGCGCTTTGCTTGTGATGACCGTCACCGGTCTGCTAGCGCTAGTCTTTCGGCGGCGCGCCCATGCCCTCGGCTTGTCAGCAGCCTTTGTCGTCCTCAGCTACGTCTTCAATTTGATCGGCGGCTCCGCCAGCGGGGCTATCGCCGATCTCATGCAAAGCCTGTCTTTCTTCAGCTATACGCAGGGCGAGGCAATCGTGCTGGGCAGCTACGACCCCGCAAATACCCTGCTCCTGCTAGTGGTAGTCCTGGCAGGATTCGCGCTTTCCGTCCGCATGTTTATCAGCCGCGACATCGGCGTATAGGAGCGATTACGATGATCGGTTCAGTTTTCTTGGAGACATACAAACAGACCTGGAAGCAAATGGTCTATTGGGGAGTGGGCTTGGCGGCTATGGCGCTGTTGGTCGTATTGATGGTGCCGCTCTTTGATATGCAAGACATGAAGGAATTGCTGGAGTCCTTCCCGCCCATCATTCTCGCGATGGTTGGCGTCGGCAAGGAGCTGGAGATCTTCGCCACCAACGAAGGCTTCGTCGCCATGGGCTTTTTTGGCAAGTCCGCGCTGATCTTCGCTGTCTATCCAGTTGTCATGGGCATGCGCATCACCGCCAACGAAGAAGACGACGGCACGATGGACGTGCTGCTGAGTTTGCCCGTGCAACGAGCGCGCATGATCGTTGAAAAGTTCCTCGCCTACAGCGTTAGTATTGTGGGCGTGGTCCTGTTGATCTATCTGGGCATGCAGCTAGGCGTGTCGATTGCCGGCATCGATCTTGATGTGGCGCGGCTGGCGGAGGTTACGTTCTATTTGATTCCCATGATGGTCTTCATCATGGCAGTAACCATGCTGATCGCCGTCATCGTTCGCCGGCGCTCAGTCGCCCTGGGCATCGTCACGGCATTTGTCATCGCCAGTTATATGCTACAGACGATAGGCGCTGTCGCGGAAGGAACGATGGCCGAGCCGATCGGCGCAATTTCCTTCCTGACCTATTACAATGCCGGCGACATCTTGGCTCAGGGTTTTATCTGGTCCCATATCGTTGGATTCGTGCTTGTTTCCGCCGTCCTGATTTTGGCGTCGCTATACCAATACGAGCGGCGCGACATCGCGGTATAAGCTGGACAATTCAAGCCTGAGCAAAAGTTCAAGCAACGCGCCCTGCAGGTTGAAAGCCGCAGGGCGCGTTTTTTGCGTCCAGCGGGGTATGGGCGTCAGATTACCCGTCACAGTTTCACCCCGAGTGGTTTTAAGTAAACCCAAGAAAATAATGAGAAACGGTAGGGGCGACTCGCTGAGTCGCCCGATCTGAAGAATTCAATTAACGTTGGGCGACCCTTGGGTCGCCCCTAGCAATCCGTACATATATCGGATTTGCATTACTTTGTTGGAATTACTTAGTATTCGTTGATGGCAGGCACACAGATCGCAGTCGCGCCATTGTTCATTCTGTTCCTGCTTTTTGAAAGTCCAATTCGTCGAGAGTGTCGCAAGAAGCGGCATTCGCCGATTCTCAGGCTATGGCGCTGGTAGGGCGCGTAATATAATTTGCTCGGGCGCATCCTGTACAAAGGACCGATATGAGCCACAAGAGAGATCTGCTGGACAAGTTCGCGGGAAAAAACGCCGCGCTTGCTGTCGTCGGCTTAGGTTACGTCGGCTTGCCCTTGGCAGTGGAATTTGCTGAAGCGGGCTTTGCGGTCCTGGGCTTGGATGTTGACGAAGAGAAAGTAAGCAAGATCAACGTCTGTCAAAGCTATATTGCGGATATCCCGCACCAGCGTTTAGAAGCTTTGGTGAGTTCCGGGCGCTTGCGCGCGACGACTTGCTACGGCGAGCTGCGCGCGGCAGACGCCATCAGCATCTGCGTTCCCACCCCGTTACGCAAAACGCGCGACCCGGATATGTCCTATATCCTGGAAGCGACGCAATCAATCGCGGCAGTCTGCCAGCCGGGCATGCTGATCGTATTGGAAAGCACCACCTACCCCGGCACGACCGAAGAGATCATTCTGCCAGAAATCCTGCGTGACGGCTGGCAAGTGGGCAAGGACGTCTTCATCGCGTTTTCGCCCGAACGCATCGACCCCGGCAATCAACGTTTCACGGTGCGCAACACACCCAGAGTGGTCGGCGGCATCACCGAAGACTGTACGCAAGTGGCTTCTGCGCTCTACGCTTCCGCTGTCGATGAAGTTATCGAAGTATCCTCCCCGACCACGGCGGAGATGGTGAAACTATTGGAAAATACCTTTCGCGCTGTCAACATCGGTTTGGTAAACGAGATGACACTGATGTGCGACAAGCTAAACATTGATGTCTGGGAAGTGATCCATGCAGCGGCGACCAAACCTTTCGGCTATATGCCCTTTTATCCGGGTCCCGGTTTGGGCGGTCACTGCATCCCGGTGGATCCGCACTACTTGAGCTGGAAGCTGAAAACCTTGAATTACAACGCCCGCTTTATTGAACTGGCAAGCGAGGTTAATACCTCAATGCCATATTATGTCATCGACAAGATTACCGAGGCGCTCAACGAAGAACATCGGTCGGTTCGTGGTTCAAGCATCCTCATTCTGGGCGTGGCTTACAAACGCGATGTTGATGATGTGCGGGAAAGTCCCGCGCTGGACATTATCAGCTTGCTGCGGCAGAAAGGCGCCGACGTCAGTTACTGCGATCCCCATGTGCCGGAAATACGGCTGGAAAACGATGTGCGCATGCCGTCGCAAGATTACTGCGCCGGCTTGCTGCGGAACGCGGATTGCGTCGTCATCGCAACCGATCACACAGCTTTCGACTGGCGCGAAATCGCCGCTAAGAGCCGCGTCATCGTCGATACCCGTCATGTCCTGGCTGACAAGCGCCTTTCCGCCAAGGTCATCAGCCTTTGAGCCGCTGGAACAGTCACGGCTTAGCCAGCGGGCGATAGCCATGCCGCTACGGATTGCCATCGACGCTAGCCGAACAACAGTAGACCGGCCGACCGGCACGGAAAACTATGCGCGGCGTCTGATACAGCATTTCGTAGCGGCGAACCTGTCCCGTGACGAACCCCAGGACATCACGCTTTATTTTCGCGATGCGCCCCCCGCCGATCTTTTCCCCTCCAACTCGGTGACAAAGCAAGTCGTCGCGCCTTGGCCGCGCGCCTGGACGCATCTGCGTTTCGCGCGAGAGCTCTGGGCAAGTCGTCCCGATCTTTGCTTTGTGCCGGCGCATACTTTGCCATTGCTCTTTCCAGGACCGGCCCTCGTTACCGTGCACGATCTGGGTTATAAGCGCTTCCCGGCCGCTCACCCGCCATGGCAGCGCCGCTATCTCGATCTCACAACCGCCCATAGCCAGCGCCGCGCCAGACTCATCTTGGCCGACAGTCAAGCCACGGCTGATGATTTGAGCCGCTTTTATGGCACGCCGCCAGAAAAAATCCGTGTCCTCTATCCTGGGGTAGACGCGGAAGCCTTGCGATTTGAAGCGACGGATATCGCGCGGGTTCGGGAACGTTATCAATTGCCGCAGCGCTTCTTCCTCTTCATCGGCACCTTGCAGCCGCGCAAGAACATCCAGGGCATGGTCGAAGCTTTTGCGCGCTGGCAAGGGCAAGTTGGCGACAGGCAAACCGCTCTCGTTTTGGCCGGGGGCAAAGGCTGGCTATTCGACGAAAGCTGGCTGGACGGCGCGGAAAACGTGCGCATGCTAGGCTATATTGACGAAGGCGACAAAGGCGCGTTATTAAGCCAAGCGCTGGCTCTGCTCTTTCCCAGCTTTTATGAAGGCTTTGGCTTCCCCGTCATCGAAGCCATGATCTGCGGGACGCCGGTCATCGCCAGCAAGAGCTCAAGCCTGCCGGAATTAGTTGGCGACGCGGGTCTCTTGGTTGATGCTCGGGATACGGCAGCCATCAGCGCAGCCATGCAGCGTTATGACAGCGATGCCCAGCTGCGCGAAAACATGATTCGCAAAGGCAAGCAGCGAGCCGCCGCGTTTACCTGGCAGCGAGCCGCGGCACAACTCCAGGCGGTTTTCGACGAAATCCAGCAAATGCCATGAGCGGCTTGAAGACGATTTGCTACAATGCAAGTCAGACGCGAGCGTAGCGACGGGCAGCAATCAGATGACAGAGGACCGTATTCTGCTGGTGCAACTGGCGGACATAGGCGACTTGGTACTGGCGACGCCGGCCATGGCTGCCCTGCGCGAAGCCAAACCCAATGCCAGAATCGACCTCTTTGCCTCCCGCCATGCCATTGATATCATACCGCCCGGTTTGATCAACACCGTCATAGCCTTTGACAAGGGCAAACACAATGCGACGCGAGCGCTTTTGTCCCCAGCAAACTTTTCCAAGCTGCGCCGGCTCTATCGCGTCAACTACGATACAACCATCTTCTTTCATCATTTCAGCTTGCGCGCCGGGCTGATTAAATTTCGGCTTATCGCCAAGCTTTCGGGCGCCAGGCGCGTTATCGGTTTGCGCAACGCACATGCCAGCTTCTTGACAGACGCGGTGGCGGACAATGGATTCGGCGGGCAACACGAAGCGCAATACTGGCTGGATTTAGCGTCGCTGGCCGGCGCTTCGCCTCAAGCGCGTCCCGCCCAGGTATATTGCGAGAAGTCGCGGGCGATCGCGGCGACAATTGATGAACTGAACGCAGGTCCAATTGTTGTCATACATGCCGGCAGCGGCGGTTACAGCAAAGCGCGCCGCTGGGCGCCCGGTCGCTTTGCCGAGGTCGCGGAGCAACTCAAGGCTCGCTATAAGGCGCATATCGTTCTGGTCGGTCAAAGCGCAGACGACAGCCTGGAAGTAGCGCGCCTGATGAATGTCGAGGTCATTAATCTGGTCGGAAAGACATCTCTGCCAGAACTCGCGGAGCTGCTGCGCCGCGCCGACCTGTTCATCGGCGCCGATAGCGGCCTGATGCACCTCGCCGCGGCCGCTGGCGCGCCGGTCCTCAGCATATTTGGACCGAGCAATCACGAGGCATGGCAACCCTGGACTGTTGACGGCTGGGCGTCGATTCAGCGCAGCGGCGTGGCTTGCAGCCCTTGCAGCTATGTCGGGCATGCCATTGGCGCCCGCGACGGTTGCGCGGCGCGTACCTGTATGAAACTTGTAACTTCGCGTCAGGTATTTGCAGCCGCCGCCACTGTCCTGGCGCCGTGCGAGCAAAGCGCAATTCCAGTCAATCAAGCTACTGCGGCGGAGCAGGGCGATGAAGAAGCGCGTCCGGGCAGAATACAGATCCTGGACCTGCCTGTTGACAGGTTAACTTATCCGGCTTGGATGCAGCTTATTGGGGACTGGATCCAAGATCGTTCTGGAGCCCGCCAGGTTTGCACGGTCAATCCGGAATTCATCATGATCGCGCGCCAAGATCCGATTTTCTTCAGCATCCTAAAGCGAGCCGCTCTCTGCGTACCCGACGGCGTCGGCTTGCTTTGGGCTAGCAGGCGTCTGGGCAGTCCCATCCCCGAACGTATTACCGGCTCGGACGGCGTTCCTTTGATCGCGCGTCATGCCGCCGAACGGGGCTGGCGCATCTTCTTGCTGGGGGCTGGCGAGGGAATCGCCCAAAAGGCCGCGAATATGCTCTGTCTGCGCTTTCCGGGACTAATTGTCGCCGGCGCCTATGGCGGCAGCCCAGCCGAGAGCGAGGAAGACGACATCGTCGCGATGATCAATGAAGCGAAGGCGGATATCTTGTTCGTGGCTTATGGGGCGCCGCAACAAGACAAATGGATCGCGCGCAATCTCCCGCGCCTCAACGTGAGCATGGCAATGGGCATTGGCGGATCGCTGGACTTCATTGCCGGGCAGGTCCCGCGAGCGCCGGCCTGGATGCGCAGACGCGGTCTGGAGTGGTGCTATCGGCTGCTGCGCCAACCGTGGCGATTGCGGCGCATGCTGCGCCTGCCCAGATTCGCCCTGGCCGTTCTGCGCCAGCGCTAGCCCGGGCTGCCCCGGGAATCCGCCGAAAAGTCAAGTCTATCGTATTCCGAGCGCGCTAATGTAAACTGGCGAAAACGGACCAGAAGCCCGCAGAGCAAAGAGCCTATGTCGGCCAAGCTGAAAAGCAGCGTAGCGCGCCTGGCGCGCAAGACCGTCTTAGTCCTGGGTGATGTGATTCTCGACGAGTACATCACTGGGCGCGCCACCCGCATGAGCAGAGAAGCGCCAGTTCCGGTATTGGAATTGGAATCGAAGCTTTTCATCGCCGGCGGCGCCGCCAATCCGTCCGCAACCATCGTCGCTTTAGGCAGCCGAGCTATTCAGGTTGGCGCGATCGGCGCTGACGAATACGGCGGGCAGTTGCTTGGCGTCCTGGATGACCAGGGCATCGACTCGGCTGGAGTCATCACCTGCGCCGACCGACCGACGACGGTAAAGACCCGGGTCATGGCGCAGATGGGATTGCGTTTCCCGCAACAGGTCACGCGCATTGATACGATCTCGCATGAGCCCATCGACGCGGCGGCGGAAGAGCGCATCGTCGAGATTGCGCGCGACAATATCAGCGCCGTCGACGCGGTGCTCTTGTCGCAATATCATGGCGGCTTGCTCACGCCGACTTTGGTGAAGCGGATACGGGATTTGTGCCAGCAGCACAGCATATTATTGACAGCGGATGTGCAAGGCAAGTTCGCCCGCTTCGCCGAAGTTGATGTTGTCAAGTGCAACGCCGCCGACGCGGGGCGACAGCTCAATCGAGAATTGACGACGGACGACGATTTCCGCGCCGCCGCTGTCAGCCTTCATGAAGCGTTTGCTGTCAAGCAGGCGACAATCGTTACCATGGGTAACAGAGGCGCAGCCCTGGCGACCGAGGCTGAGCCCACAATTTGTCCAGCGCCACAAGTGAGCGATGTCTTTGACACCGTCGGCGCGGGCGATACCGCCATTGCCGTGATTACCTTGTCCCTGGCGGCTGGGCTTGTTGCCGAAGAAGCGGTCCTGCTGTCCAATTACGCCAGCGGCATTGTCGTGCGGCACCTGGGCAATTATGCGCCTTCGCCCGAGGAACTCTTAAGCAGTATTGAGGACGAAACGCTATGAAAGCAGTTCGACAAACTCAATGGTATTGCCGTCAGGATCGGCCAGGGACGCAACTTTCGCGCCCTTGTATTCGTCAATGGGATTGATCTCGCAGCCATGATGAATCGTGCCTTTCAACATCACCGCTGCGATGTCGTCCACGGCAAAGCGGAATTGCTGCCGGTTTTGTTCGGCGTGCACACCGGCAATCGCGTTTGGGCAAAACGTCAATTCCAATTCGCCGATTACCCCGCCATAAAACTGTTGATCGCCGATATGCACGGTGGGTTTGAGCCGGGCGTCAAAGACGGCGTTATAGAATTCCACCATGTCGTCCATCCGATTGACGGCGATGGTTAAGCCGGTCATGCGCATGATTTCATCCTCGCTAATTGCGCTTGATCTTCAAAATCCCTGCCGCCCTAGACTTGATTACGCTGTCGGGAGGAACTGATGTTCAACCCCCCAAATGCGCGCAGCTTCTTTTTAACTGTCTGGGATATCGTCTGCCAGATTCCTGTGGGTCGGGTGAGCAGCTATGGTCAAATCGCCTCGATGATCCCGCCGGACGGCGATATGGACCCGCAGCGAATGCAGCATCTCGCGCCACGCTGGGTCGGCACGGCATTGCGCAAAACTCCGCGCGGGAAATCCATCCCCTGGCACCGTGTCATCAATAGTCAAGGCAAGATCAGCTTTCCCATTGGCAGCGCGCAGGCGCAGCAGCAGCGACAGCTATTGGAATCGGAAGGCGTCGTCTTTGATCAGCGCGACAAAGTCGATTTCGCCATCGTCGCTTGGCAGGGACCGCATGAGGCATACCTGACGAAGAAAGGTCTCTTGCCGCCCCGTCCGCTCAAATGAGCTTGCCCGCTTTCGCTCAGAATTGCACGTAACTGTTTTCCGCCAGGACAAAGCGATGAGCCGCCGGCATGTGCGGCGCCGAGGTCACACGGGCGTTATCCGCGAGCAGGCTGCGGTCGATGCGCCCCTGAATGTTGCGTATTTCGCAGTTTCTCATCACGATGCTGGCTTCGATTTCGCTGCCTTCGACAACCACGTTGTCACCCAGCGCCGTATAGGGTCCGATGTAACTGTTGCGGATGACGGTATCTCTGCCAATAATCACGGGACCGCGGATAACGCTATCGATCACGCGGCTGTTTTTGCCGATTAGGACACGGTGCGAAACTTCGCTGTTGCCCTTGACTTGTCCGCCATTTTCCGGCGCTGGCGTATAGGGCAGTTCCTCCAGCACCAATTGATTCGCCATAATGATGGCGTCGGGCTTGCCGGCATCAATCCACCAGCCGGCCAGTTCATAGGACGAGACCGGATACCCATCGCTGATCAACACTTGAATGGCATCGGTGATTTCCAGTTCATTGCGCCCGGACGGTTGGATGCGGTTAATCGCGTCAAAAACCGACTTGCGAAACAGATAGACGCCGGTAATCGCCAGATTGGAAGGCGGCTCTTGCGGCTTTTCGACCACCCGTACGATGCGCCCTCGCTCAATTTCCGCGATTCCAAAGCGCGTCGGGTCGGGCACCTCGCCCAGCACAATCTTCGCTTCCGCGCTTGAATCAGCGAAAGATGTCAATAAATCGGTCATTTTGTCTTGGAATATATTGTCCCCGAGAAAAACGGTGAAGGGTTCGTCGCCGACAAATGGCTGGCAAAGCCCAATGGCGTGAGCCAGCCCTCTCTGTTTTTCTTGCACGATGTATTCGATATTCACGCCTAGCGATTTACCGTCGCGCAGCAGCGAGACAACGGGCGAATTCAAGCTGTTTACGACGATGCCGATGTCCTTGAGGCCAGCTAATTTGAGCACATCAATGGCATAGGCGATCAGCCAGCGATTGGCGACGGGGACCAGTGACTTGGGCATGGTCAATGTAACCGGGCGCAAGCGGGTACCCTGCCCAGCCGAGAGGATGACTGCTTTCATCGATAATCTCCTGCTGTGATATGTCGTGAGATTGGCTTAACCGCATAGTAGCAGAGCTTGGAAAAACGCGACAGCAAGATAGGGATTAAGCTCCGCCAGAGCTAATCTGCGATTCACTTCTCCACATCATCAATACGTCGAAAACATCGCGTCTGCCCGCCTTGAGCGCTGCCACGGACCGAATGCGCGCCTACCCAGCTCTAGGCTGACGTTTTCATTAAAGACCAGCGCGCTTCGCCGCTTGCCAGAATTCATCGAGTTCGTCCAGCGAGTAGTCCGACAGCGCGCCTCTGTCCCGCCGCGCGCTCGCTTCGACAAAGGCAAAACGCCGGTAGAACTTGGCATTGGTTTCGCGCAGTAAGCTTTCGGGATCATCGACGCCCAGCCAGCGCAGCCAATTCACCAAAACGAAGATGAGATCGCCGATCTCTCGTGTTTTTTCCGCAAGCGTATCGGACGCGAAAATCTCGTAAAACTCTTCCTTGGCTTTCTCTTCGACTCCACTGGCGTCGGGCCAGTCGAAGCCGACTTTTGCGGCGCGCCGCGAATATTGATGCGCGACGAGAAGCGCCGGGGCGCCCCTAGGCAGGCCATCGAGCAGCGAGCGCTCTTCGGCGCCGGCGTCGACTTGCTCGGACCGTTTGATGTCTTCCCAGTTGCTGGTTACCTGGCGCGGATCGTCCTTAACATCGACATCGCCCCAGACATGCGGATGCCGGCGGATCATCTTTTCGTTAAGATGCCGCATGATGTCTGTCATGAAGAATTCGCCATCGTCGACAGCGATCTGGGCATGCAATACGATCTGCAACAACAAATCACCCAATTCTTCATATAGCGCTTTTGGATCTGCCGCATCCAGCGCGTCCAGCACTTCATAAGTCTCTTCTATCAAATAAGGGCGCAGGGACTGATGGCTTTGCTCGCGATCCCAGGGGCAGCCTTCAGGCGAACGCAAATGAGCGATGACATTCTGAAAGCTTTCGAAACTGCTCAGCGGATGCAGCGCCGGTAGATAAAGCGACGTCATCACGTCGATTTTGTCGCTGCGATCGATTTCATAGAGACGAAGTTCTTCCACGGACGCTTCGTCGCGCCCAGCGCCGTGGATCAATTTGACAGCAGCGCTGTCCGGATATTGATTCATCAAAGTCAGTTTGAGGTTCGACGCCACTGATTGACTGTAGATCTGCGCCAGCAGCGCCGGTTTAGCGGGATTCAGTGGTGGATGATACTGCGTAGCAAGCTCCAGCGCGTCGAATATCTGCAATCCGTCCAGGGCGTCAATGCCAAGCAGAGCCAAGCATGGCTCGATGAAACTGATGCCATTGATGATCTCTAGCGCGATGCCTTCTGAGGATGCCTGCCGCGCGAGCCGCGTCACCGTGGCTTCGCCCACCAGCGGATCGCCCGGCACCGCGTAAACCAGGTCGCTGCCCGAGCGCGCCTTCGCTACCAGGCGGTCGCAGATTTCACGATAGACATCATCGAAATCGGCAAAAGCTTCGTAAACATCGTCGAAACTGACAATGTCCAAGTGGGAGGGCAAGTGGGCGACGCAGGGGTGACGGCGCGTGCGCACAAAGAGGCTTGCTGCTTCTTGCAGCTTGCCCCAGGCGCGCAGGGACATGTCTTCAATTGACCCCGGACCTAAACCTATCACAGTTATCATTGAAGGGTTTCGGACGCGCGGACGCGGGATTTGCGGTCAATCGGCTTAGCTGAGGTAGCGACCGGTTCCTTGGGTTCGGATTGTTCTGATTTCTTTGTGAGATCTCTCATATCTCTGCTATTTCACTCTTGATGATTGTCTTAGATTCTATCCAGCAAGCTCTGATTAACAACTATTTGGCTGTAAATCTTCTGGCAGAATTACTTCTTAGCTTACGCTAGCTCTGTAGTCTCAGATTATAATTAGCTTGTATCGAATAGCCATAGGAAGCCCTCTGAAACCCCAGAGCAATCGCACCAGAACCAATTATGTGCCGAATGTCACATAAATCTACCGCGATGTTGGGGCGACACTGTGTGTCGCCCATGAAAAGAGTGAGAGAATCGCCTACACATTTACTTAGGTCTATGCGACATTCGACATATATTGGGCCTTGAAGCGATTGCCCTGATCTTATGACTTCGTTTCAGCGCCAACATCAACTGTGATATAATTGCGCAGATCGCAGCGAACTAGCGCGTCTATGCAAAGCCGAAGCTGGGGCAAGCGAACCCTCAATTGACTTTCGTTCGCGCCTTGGGGTCCTCAGGCTCCCATCCCAGGAAAGCCCAATTGTGACGAAACGAGTGCTATTTCTTTTTTCGGATACCGGCGGCGGCCATCGCTCCGCCTTTCAGGCAATCCAGGATGCCATGACAATCCGCTATGGCGACGCTGTTGAATTCGATGCTGTCGACGTGCTGCGCGAATTGAAGTGGCCCCTCAACAAACAGCCGGAATTGTATCCGCTGGTTGTCAATACGTCGAAACGGCTCTGGGCGCTGATGTATCACAGCTTCGACGGCAAACACCGCGCCCGTCTGGCGCGCCAGTTAATCTATAGCAACAATCGCAAAAACCTGCGCCGCGTCGTGCGCGACCACCCCGCCGATGTCGTGGTTTGCACGCATTCGGTGATCGCGAATCCGAGTTTCCGCGCCTTCTTGACCTTGGATGAACGCCCGCCTTTTCTGACAGTGGTAACTGACTTGGTGACAACGCCTTCGTTTTGGTACGATCCACGTGTGGATTACTGTTTTGTTCCCACAGAAACCGCCTACCGGCGCGGCTTGCGGCTGGGCATGTCGCCCGCGCAGATGCAGATCACAGGATTGCCGGTGAATCCGCATTTCATCAACTCGATGACAACTAAGGCGGAGGCGCGGGAAGATTTCGATTTTGATATGGGCTTGCCGGCTGTATTGTTCGTTGCCGGTGGCGAAGGCATGGGCTCCATCTACAAAATGGTCAAGGCGCTCGACGCGCAGCCGCTCAAGGTACAGATTGTCGTCGTCTGTGGGCGGAACGAAGACCTCAAGAACAAGCTCGAATCACGTACCTGGACGAACACGCGGCATATCTTCGGCTTCGTGACCAACCACCAGGAAATGCCCCGCCTGATGGCAGCCTGCGATATCATCGTCACCAAAGCAGGTCCCTCGACTATTAGCGAAGCCGCCATCGCCGGTTTGCCGATGATAATCAGCGATCGTATACCCGGGCAAGAAACCGGCAACGTGAAATTGGTGCTGGAAAACGACGCCGGCGTTTACTTGCCGAAGCCGGAAAAGGTCGTTTCGAAGATCATTGACTGGCTTGGGGAAGGTCCCGAAATGCTGGCCAAGCGGTCGGCTAAGGCTCGTAGGATCGCGCGGCCAAACGCCGTTTGGGAAATCGCGGAAGCCGTTTGGGATTTCGCTAACAAGCCCAATATCGCGCGCACGCAAGTATCTTGAATTCCGCGCTTTTACCCATGCAAGCTGCCCAGGTAAAGAGCCGAGGCGACTTCGCTGATCATCCCGTCAGACAGGCGCAGCTTCCAGGCGCCTAGCTGCTGATCGCTGGTGAAAAGCACAGCGCCGCTATCCTCTGCCCATGTGACCCTGCGCACAAGCCCCGTTATGGGATTGCTGACAAGCGACTGCTCGGCGGTCTGAAGATCAGCTAGTACAAATACGCTGCGCGTCTCGCCGCTGGCTGCGCCAGGTCCCGCAACCTGCGAAACGACATAAAGCGCCAAGTTGTCGTCGGCGCTGACCAGGACCTCCCCCGGCGACGTGAATCCGTCCGGCAGCGCGCCTCCAATTACCATGCGCCCGCTTCCGTCGAGCTTATGAACAACAGGTTCAAAGCCTTCACCGCTTGAAGCCGGCGGGAAGCGCAGCATTACACCTTCGCCGAAGCCCGCGGCGCAGTAGCAGCCGGTTTCGTCCGGCAATTCCCGCAACGCGCCGTCAGCCAAGTTTAGCGCGAACAATCCAGAATGCCGCGTATACGCGAAATGCTCGCTGATTCCGTCGGGCTGGACTTCCATAATCAGTTCATCCCTTGCTGGGCTGAAAGCAATGGGCAGAACGCGCAGGCTCTCGCGCGGACCATCAAGTAATACCTCGCGCCTATCAGCGCCGTCCAGGTCGCTTACATAGGTCGCAGTGCTCAGGACGCTCCCGTCTGCGCGCCGCATGGCGGTCCAAGCGATGCTCTGCCTGTCCTTGGAGACTACCCAATCCACCCGTTCGGTATCGGCTGATTTGCTAATGAAAGGGTGGTCCTGGATTGAAGCATCCGGCCCCGCCTGCTTAACTTGCTCTTCGTCAAGATCGTAATAGATTACGGCTTTTCCCAACAGCGTGAATCGCTCGCCCACGACGCTGACGCTATTCATCTCTCCGGTGAGGATGTTGATGAAAACGAGTTCCATCGCCGCGTCCTCTTCGCTGTTTCGCAAGAAGACATCCCAACTCGCTTGGTCTGCTGCTGGCAAGGCTGTATCCTGTGCCGACAGCGGCGCGTATAGCAGCAGGCATACTATAAGCCAGAGAATTGCGGCTTTCATGTTTGCGCTTTCCAGCATGGTCCCTACTTGAAATTATAGGGTCGCGCCTTGTCTGGGGCAAACGCATTCGGCTCAGTTGGCCCGGCTCAGTTGGGATTGAAGTCAAAAGCCCCGCTCTGTTGCGAGGCTCCTGAATAATAGTAACCGTCGCCGGCGCGGCGGATTGCAAGGATCCAGCTAGCGAGAGACCAGCCGCTATGGACCCGCTCTAACGATACTTGCGATTCCGTTGCAGCCGGCGCTGCTGCCAATTCATGGCGTCGCGGTGCTTCTTTTCTTGCAGGAAGCGTTCGACTCGCGCGATCTCCTGCAATTCAATCGCGCGATGTTTGTGCATCATCTCGGCGCTAAAGGTCAAGAGTTCCATGGTTATGCTCCTATTGTTCTTAAGGCACAGGCAAGAAATCTATGATTATAGGCATGATGCACGAAGTCACGATGATACAATCATACATTTTGTACAACTAAGACGCGTTGCGCTGCCAGAGTCTTACTTCTGTTTCCCTCGGCGCGGGCGCCAGGCTGGGCCTCAATAGGGGCAATGATAAGCCGCTCGCGGCCCCGCCCCGCCTAGCGACTCATCGAAGCGGAAAGTCACGATAGACGCTGTGGCTGGATAATCGACCGGGAGCTCGTAATTCATTAACTTGTCCTTCATCAACGCTTCGGGCGTGTAGCCATGCGCATGCAGCCAGGGGAACACCAAGACATCGCCATGGCCCACCGCGACGATTGATTCGTCGCGATGCGCCTCCCTGGCATATTCGAAGAAGTCTAGTACGCGATCGAGCACCATTTGCGGGATTTCATAAGGCGCTTGATTGCCTGTGTATAGGTCCCAGCCCATTGCCGCCAGTTCCGCGATAGGGCGTCCCTCATAAGGGGTGGCCACCTCAATCAAACGCTGGTCGACGCGCGGCGAAAGCTCGCGGTGGTAAGACGCGACGATCGCTGCCGTTTGCCGCGCGCGTTTCATCGGGCTAGAATAGATCGCGGAGATTGCTTGCTTCGCCAGCCACTCGCCAGCCGCGCGCGCCTGCTGGACGCCTGTGTCGCTGAGCATGAAACCTGGCATGCGTCCGTAAAGCACGTCGGTCGGGTTATGCACCTGGCCATGGCGCATCAGATAAATTGTCGTTTCCACGATTTGCCCCAGTTGACAACTTGTCAATACGCCGGCGCCGCGACCTTATCTCTTGAGCGAGCTCATGCAGCGTCGGTTTGGCGCGTCAGTTGTCACTAACGTTCTTGAGTTCTTTAGCTTATGATACAACAATTCCTTGTTTCGAATGTGACAGGGCGATACCGAATTGAAACTCAAGACGCGGTCTGTCGACCGACGCTTGTTCACCATCTTGATGATCGTTTTTGTCCAGATGCTTGGCGCCTCAATGGCTTTCCCGATCTTGCCGCTCTATGCCCAAAGCAGCTTCAACATGAAGGCCGAGGTGATCACACTGCTGCTGACCGCTTTTTTCGCGGCTCAGTTCGTGGCGGGTCCCTTCATCGGACGTCTGTCGGACCAACGAGGAAGACTGCCCGTTCTCATCTTCAGCCAATTGGGCACCGTGATCGCCTTCTTGATGATTGCCGTCGCGCAATCCGCGGCTGTCTTGTTCCTGGCGCGCATTCTTGATGGCGTAACCGGCGGGAATATCGTCGTCGCGCAAGCTTACGTGACGGATATCGCGCCAGAGAAGCGGCGGACCGTGACGCTTGGTTATGTTATGGCTGCGCTTGGCTTGGGATTCGCGATTGGTCCCGCGGTGGGCGGCCTCTTGGCAAGCGCCTTTGGTCCACAGATGCCCTTCGTCTTTGCGGCGGCAGCGGCGGCGGGCACGGTGGTCCTGACGCATTTCACGCTGGAAGAATCGCTGAGCCCCGACGACCGCCGCCGCAACCGCGGGAGCGATGCCGCCAGGCTGCGACCGATTGCCCTGATAACTAATGTTCCTTTGGTGGCGGTATTGAGCGTCAGCTTTTTCGCCCGCTTCGGTATGGGCTTGCTGATTGCGACTTTGGCGCTATTTGCGGAAGCCGTCTTGTTTTCGGGTCAGTCCTTCGCTGCGGTTAGCCTCGGCGTCGGCGCCATGCTCATGGTGGTGGGAATCGGGCAAATAATCACGCAAATTGTCCTGTTGCCGGCCGCGCTTAAGCACTTCAGCGACACTTCGATCGTCTTAATGGGCGCCGCCGCGCGCACGCTGTCCTTGTTTATGCTGGCGCTGGCTGTTGAGCCTCTGTTTGGCACGGCGAGCGTCGTCATCTTCGCCCTCGGCAGCGGCTTTTTAATCCCGCCGCTGCAATCGCTCTTGACCAAGACCGTGCCTGTGGAATTGCGCGGCGCGATACTGGGCATCTATCAGTCCGTGATGAGCCTGGGCGTGATCTTGTCCACAGCGGTGGCTGGTCTCTTGTTCGCCGTGGATCCAACGATCCCGAATTGGGTGGGGGGCGTCTTATCCTGTATATCTCTCGCGCCTGGGTTGCTGCTCTGGAACTGGGCGCGCAAGCATGGTCGCGCGCCGGTTGCGCAGCTCGCCAGCTAAATGAAAATCCGCCTCTCATAAAGAGGCGGAAAGACGATATGCTAAATTGTGTCGGGGCGGCGGGATTTGAACCCACGACCTCACCGACCCGAACGGTGCGCGCTACCGGGCTGCGCCACGCCCCGACGTACAGGCGACCAGTGTAGCCAAAGCGTTAATTGCTGACAAGGTGAAAAATGTCTGGGGGAAAGCCGCCAACATTAACGGACAACTTGCGCAAGCGCGCGCGGAAGCCCTTGGAGCGAATCGGCTATTGGCTGGCGCGCCTGGGTGTACACCCGGACGCGATCACGGCGCTTGGACTGCTATTCGTTGGCGTGGCGGCGGTCGCTATCGGCATGGGCGAATTTCTCACAGGCGGTGTCCTGCTCCTGCTCAGTTTGCCCCTGGACGCGGTTGACGGCGCAGTGGCGCGCGCGGCGCAACGCCAAGGGTCCTTCGGCATGGTGCTGGATTCGACGCTGGATCGCTATGCTGACGGTTTTATTTTTGCCGCTTTCGGTTATCATTTTGCGCGGCATGGCCGGCTCGACATGTTGATGTTGGCGCTGTTTGCGCTTATTGGCAGTTATTTGGTCAGTTATGTGCGCGCTCGCGCGGACGACAGTGTAGTCGCTATCAGCGTCACAGTCGGCTGGTTTTCGCGCTTGGAGCGTGTGGCTGTGATCTTGGCGATGACCTTTGCCGCCGGTATCTTGCGTAGCGAGCGGCCGCTGGAGATTGGTTTGGTCATCCTGGCGCTTGGCGCGAATCTGACCGCCTTGCAGCGGCTGCGCTATGTATACTCCGCTTTGAAGGACAGAGGTGAGTAGACGATGGAATTTGAACAAACTTACGTTGTTTTCGGCAACCTGCAAATACGCTATTACGGCATAATCATCGTCGTCGCGCTTTTGCTTGGCGCAACAGCCGCATCGCTGCTGGCGCGGCGCAACGGGCGCGACCCCGATCATATTTGGGGCGGGCTAACCTGGGCGATTATCCCGGGCATTATCGGCGCCCGCCTGTGGTTCATTCTCTTCCCGCCCATTTCTTTGACCGCTGGCTGTGGCATAGAAGGAGATGTTTGTCAGAACACAGCCTGGTTCTTGGACAATTTTTTCGATAGCCAAAATGGCGCGATTGCCATTTGGAGCGGAGGATTGAGCATCTTCGGCGCGATTATCGGCGGCGCATTTGGCGCCTATCTTTATTTGAGCCGCTGGCATAACCGCATCATTAACCTGCTCATCACCATATTGACGCCGCTTCTGTGGTTGAGCCAAGCGCTAAGCTGGCTGGCGGAATCGCTGATGGCGCGCCTCACCGACAAGGATGTCGCGTCATTTAATTACCAGCGGCCCGCAAGCAGTTTTCCGGACGAAGGGATGCGTCTGTCGCCTTGGATGGATATCGCTGGGGTCGCGATACCAGTGGGACAAGCCATCGGTCGCTTTGCCAATTATGTGAACCAGGAGCTCTATGGCGCGCCAACCACGCTGCCCTGGGGCATTCAAATCCCGCGGGGCGCGCGGGTAGCGTCTTACGAGAGCTTGATTGACTTTCCTTCCGATACATTGTTTCATCCAATTTGGGCTTACGAAGCGCTATGGAGCCTCGTCGCCTTTTATGTGCTCTGGCGGGTTTACCACCAGTATCGCGACCGCCTCTTGAGCGGAGATATCCTGCTGATATACATCGCCCAATATGCCTTCGGACGCTTCCTGTTGGAGTTCCTGCGTGTGGAGATCGCCACGATTGGCTCCTCCGGCATCAACAGCTCCCAGACGATTTCAATAATCGCATTTCTGGCTTCGGCCGCGCTGCTCTTTTACCGGCACCGCGGAGGCGGCTTCAAAAAGGCGAAAGCGGCGGACCTGGCTGCGGAACAAGCCGAAGAACTGCCGCAGGCCAGCGCTTAGCGGATTGTGAGAAGTCTAAGGCAATCGATCAACGGGCCAAGCAGTATAGTGTTTCGATTATTTCTGAACTATGGTATCGTGAAGGTTGACGGATAGACGGTCAGGGTGTTTGCACCATCTGCCAAAATGGACTGAGTCCGGCGCAAAGGCAAGTGTATGGCGCGCGTAATCATTCTGGGAACCTCCGGCGCGGTAAGCAGCGCAGAGCACGACTATACCCATTTTCTGTTAATTGGCGAGAAAGACACTCCGGTCCTGGTCGACGCCGGGTCTAACCCCCTGGACAAGATTCATGACCTGGGTATCGACGACGACGATTTGCAAGACATTATTCTGACGCATTTCCATTCCGATCACGTGGCCGGGGTGCCCAATATGCTGATGCACATGTGGCAGATGGGCCGCAAAGCGCCCATGCGCTTTTACGGCATCCCGCACTGCATCAACCGCATCGAAGAGACGATGGATATGTACGGCTGGGAATTCTGGCCCAATTTCTTTCCGGTATCCTTTTCTCGCATCAGCTTGCACGACAACATTTTGCTATTTGAAAACAAGGACTTCGCGATTCACTCCTTCCCGGTCGTTCACTTCATACCCACGATCGGCATGCGCATAACGAATAAACACAATGGCAAAGTGCTCGCCTACAGCTGCGATACCGAGCCATGCCCCAATGCTTTGAAAATCGGCAAAGACGCCGATATCTTCATTCACGAGGCCGGCGGTCCCCCGCCCGGTCACAGCACCGCGCGCATGGCGGGGGAAGCGGCGGCGACAGCCGGCGCCAAAGAGCTGCGCTTGATTCACTACCAAGTCTGGAATCAAGACCCCGAACCGCTCGTCCAGGAAGCCGCCGAAGTCTATGATGGTCCCGTCCATCTCTGCCGGGACTTGGATGAATTTGAGTTTTGATGGCCTGCCGCCAATAATGCCCTGCGCGGCGAATTCCCCGCGCGAACTTTCCTGCCTGAGTGTGATCATCCGTATACAGCCGTAATTGTCCATTGAAACGAGCCCAGCCTTGCAGCTTCTTTGCCCACAGTGCGGTCACCCATTAAAAGCTGAACAAATCAATATCCAGCGCATGGTGGCGCTGTGCGACGCTTGCAGCAGCGTTTTCGAAGTCAGCAGGCCGCGCCCGAAGGCGAAGCGCCGCAAAGTAACGCGCCCGCCATCGCTGCGCATCCTGGCGGAGGAGCCGCTGCGCCTCGCCTTCCGCACCAATTTTCGCTTGGACAAAAACGAAAGCTTCCAGGGCAGCGCGATTCTTAGCGGCATCTTCACTTTCCTCACCCTGCTTATGACGGGTCTCTTTCTGGATGGAGAAGTTCCGATATTCTTGCCGCTGACATTTCTGGTCTTTGCCACAGCCGCCATCTATTCGCTCCTGACGATCATCTATAACCAAACGCATATCCGCCTGAGCGAAGAATCGGTTCGCGTCGCCCGCCGCCCCCTGCCGTCACTGACCCAGGAGCGGCAAATCCGCCTGGCGGGCGTCGAGACCTTCAACGCGGAAGAAACCGCCGCCTCCCTGCGCGAAGGCTTTGATACGCCACGCTATCATGTCTGGGCGCTATCCATCGACGGCGGTCGCAGATTGGTATGTGGCGATCTCACCGAAGATTACGCTGCTTATGTCGCCGCCCAGCTTAACCTGCGCTTGACTACTGACGAGGCTGCCAGCTCCTCCCGGCTTAGCGACAGCCAGTCCGACGATTTCACCATTGAAGATCTGGAGGACGCCGTCGACAGCGGCATTGAGCCCCGGGCGGATGACGAGGGTACTGATCAGAAAATCCACCGCACTTGATTTACTTCTGTGTCCTTAGTAAATCCAAGAAAATAATGTAAATGTCGGGGCGACTCGCTGGGTCGCGTAGACACTGACCGTCAGCCGCACAACCTATAGGATTCAATTCACGTTGGGCGAGCCAAGGCTCGCCCCTACAAATCCACATATATTTTGAAATTGCATTTCTTTGTTGGAATTACTTTCCTGTCTTTGTGGTGAAAGACTATTTGCCGCGATTACCCTGGCCGCTGTGGATAATCTCGCGCATCTGCATTAAAATATGCCACGTCAATATAACCTAACTGGAGGAATACATGTTAAGCTTTTTCGGCAGAATCGCGCTGCTAGCGCTCGTCTTGAGTCTGCTTGCCCTGCCGGCCATGGGGCAGGATGAGATGTTGAGCTTCGCGGCTGAAGATTGCGACTACGGCGGCAATCTAAAATCGGTTGAAGCTGTTGACGAACTCACCGTTGTCATCACGCTTTGCAACACGGACGCTCTTTTCGAGCAGAAAGTCGCCAGCCTGGGCTTTTCCATTCACCCGTCCGAATACGTCAACGCCACGGGCGGCGAGGGAGATTTGTTGACCCACGCCATCGGCACTGGTCCTTTGAAGTTGGTCAACTGGGATCAAGGCAACGAGATCGTCTTCGAGCGCTATGATGATTATTGGGGCGAGCCGGCCATCGAGCAGACCGTCATCTTGCGCTGGAATTCCGAGGCTGCCGCCCGCGCGACCGAGCTGCGCGCCGGCACCATTGATGGCATGAAATTCGCCAACCCGGGCGACATCCCCGTCTTCCGCGAAGACCCCAATTTCAATCTGATCGATATCCCGCCCTTGACCGGCGTCTATGTCGCCATGAGCAACTATTTCGAGCCGCTCAACGATGTCCGCGTCCGCAAAGCCATCGCCATGGGCATCGACCGTCAGCGCATCGTCGATAATTTCTTCCCGCCTGGCTCGCCCTTGACGCCAGACTTCGCGCCACCCGCGGTCTTCGGTCACGTCGGTGAAGGCGGCGTGCCCGGCTTCGATCAAGATGCCGCCAAAGCGCTGCTCGAGGGAGCCGCTGCCGATCTCGGTTTCGAGCTGCCGCTGGATTCCCTGGTTGATACCCGCACTGGGGAGAGCCGCGCCCTGACCTTGACCTGGCGCGATGTCGTGCGCGGCTATCTGCCGAATCCCGGCATCATCGCTAACGACGTTCAGGCGCAGTTGGCGGAAATCGGCGTCATCGCCGATGTTCAGGTGGTTGAATCCGGCGCCTTCCTGGCTTCCGCCAACGCTGGCAACGAGCCGCTGCATATCCTGGGCTGGCATGCGGACTTCCCCGACGCTTCCAACTTCTACAGCTGCTGCTTTGGTCCAAACAACACGCAGTTGGGCGTTCCCAATCCCGCGCTCTACGAACCGCTGGTCGCGGCATCGCAAGTGCTGGATCCCGAAGAGCGCATGAGTTACTTCCGGCAAGTCGCCGATGCCATGGCGGAACACGTGCCTTGGGTGCCATTTGGTCATGCCGGCGCTGCCGATGTCTGGCAAGTACGCATGGTCGGCGTCCATCCGGGGCTGCTCGACGGCACCGAGGAGTTCTCGCGCATTGAAGATCCCGATGACGACAATGTCATCTACATGCAGAATGCCGAGCCCATCTCGCTCTATTGCAACGATACTTGGGATGGCGAGACCTTCCGCGCCTGTCATCAAGTGAGCGAAGCGCTGCTCGATTTCGAGCGCGGCGGTGTTGACGTGATTCCGGGCTTGGCGGAAAGCTGGTCAGCCTCGGACGATGGTTTGGTCTGGACCTTCAACCTGCGCGAAGGCGTGCTCTTCCACGATGGCTCCAGCCTGGACGCCAACGACGTGGTTGTATCCTGGCAAGCCCCGGCCGACTGCGCCAGCCCCAACCACACTGGCACGGGTCAAGCATTTGCTATCTACAAATCCATCTTCCAGCAGTTCATCAACGCCGATCAGTGCTAGGCGAAAATAACTGAAGGAACATCAAGCCAAAAGCGTCGGGCGCAATGCCCGGCGCTTTTCTTTTAGAATGTATTGAAAGGCTTAGTTTCGGTTAAGGCGCGGGTCCAGCGCGTCGCGCATGCCATCACCTAACAGGTTAAATCCCAGTACGGTGATCATGATGGCGATGCCCGGGAAGAAGACCAGATGCGGCGATGTGAAGAGGTAATTGCGGGACTCGCTCAAGATCTGTCCCCACTCCGGTGTGGGCGGCTGCGCGCCCAAGCCGAGGAAGGAGAGCGCCGCCGCGTCCAGGATGGCGGTGCCGACGCCCAAAGTACCTTGCACAACGATGGGCGTGATCGAATTGGGCAGGATATGTCCTAACACGATGCGCAGCGGGTTCGCGCCCAGCGCCCGTTCAGCTACCACGAATTCTTGCTCTTTGATTGACAAGACGCTGGCGCGCGACAGCCGAGCGTATTGCGGAATAAAAGTGATGGTGATGCCCAAAAGCGCATTGGTCAAGCCTGGTCCCAGGATCGTCACGATCGATATCGCCAGCAGCAATGCGGGGAAAGCCAGGACCACGTCCATCAAACGCATGATCACGTTGTCGACCCGGCCGCCCAGGAATCCGGCCGTGATGCCCAGAGCCGTGCCGGCGATGATTGACAGGCTGATGGTGATGATCCCGACTGATAGCGACGTGCGCGTACCGTAAATGACGCGACTGAACAAATCGCGCGCATTGAGGTCTAGTCCCAGGATGTGCATGGGTTCTTCACAGCCGAACAACGGTATGCAGGGTGGCTTGCTTGGCAGACGCCCGGTCTCGCCCGGGACGCCAATCATGGTTTTGATAGGATCATGCGTCGCGAAAATTGGCGCCGCGATTGCCGTCAGCGCCAACAGCCCGATGATGCTCATTCCTAGAATGGCTGAGGGATTGCGGCTGAGGTTGCGCAGCGCTTCCAGCCATAGATTGGACGAGCGATAGCGCTTGGTCGGACTCAGGCTGGCGGGTTCGGCTTTTGCCATATCATCTTGTCCTGCGCAAAGCGTATCAATTGAAGCGGATGCGTGGATCCAAATAGCCATAGGCGATATCCACCGCCATGTTGATGATGACAAACCCAGCCGCGATGACGACGGTGAATCCTTGCACGAGTGTGTAATCCCGCGAAGTGATGCTGTCCACCAGCGTGCGCCCGACGCCGGTCAAGCTGAAGATCGTCTCGGTGAGTACAGCGCCGCTGATGACCAAGCCAAAATTCAAGCCAATCACGGTGATGACCGGCAGCATGGCGTTCTTCAAGGCGTGTTTGCCGACGACGCTGCGTTCCCGCAAGCCCTTGGCGCGCGCTGTTCGCACATAGTCTTGGTTGAGCACTTCCAGGACGCTGGAGCGGCTCATGCGCGCGATGATGGCCAGGGGAATCGTGCCGACCGCGACAGCGGGCAAAATCAAGTGGCGGATGGCATCCACGAATAGCTCGCCATTGAGCGTGAGCAGGGCATTAAGCGTATTGATGCGCGAGAAAAATATCAAAATGCCGGCTGCATCCTCGCCCGCCGCCACCCAGCCCAGGGTTTCGTAAAATGGCAGCGGATTGGCGCCCGGCGTCAACCGGCCCGAGGGCGGCAGCGCCAGGGGCGTATCTTTGAGCAAGACAGCGAATAGATAGGCGAGCATCAGCCCCAGCCAAAATACCGGCATCGAAACGCCGATATTCGCGCCCACCATCGTGCCGACATCCAGGATCGACTTGTGTCGATAGGCGCTGAGCACACCCAGCGGCACGCCGACAGCGATGGCGAAGAGCAGCGCGAACAAACCCAGCTCCACGGTGGTGGGCAAGCGTTCGACCAGGAGCTCCATGACGGGCCGGTGAAAGCGCATCGAATCGCCCAGATCGCCCTGCGAGAAGTTGCGCAGGTAGACGATAAACTGGATCGGAACCGGCTGATCCAGCCCGTTGCGCCGGAAGAATGACTCGCAGATTTCCTTCGAGGCGCGTTCGCCCAGCACCGCTATGCAGGGATCGCCAGGGATGGCGCGCGCCAACAAAAAAGTCACTACCAAGATTCCTATCAGCACGGGGATGGAATAAGTAAGGCGCTTCAAGATAAAAGTCAGCATGAGTCCCTGCCAGGCGCAGCGGGACTGCTCTTGAACCGTCGAGTCCAGTCGATGAGCTTGCCCAATTTATTCATCCGCCCAGGCTCGCGCTCTTTCCACAGCGGCTTGCCACTTGGCATAGAGCGCATCGCTTTGGTCGGCGGACATCTGTGGTTCAAAGGTCTGTTCCAGTTGCCATTGCGTCGCGATCTCGTCTTGTGATCCCCAGATTCCGGTCGCCAAGCCCGCCAGATAAGCGGCGCCGAGCGCCGTCGTTTCGGTAATTCGCGGGCGCTGCACCGGGACGCCGAGAATATCTGCCTGGAATTGCATCAAGAAGTTGTTGGCGACCGCGCCGCCATCGACGCGCAGCGCTTCCAGCGCCAGCCCCGAGTCAGCCGACATGGCGGCGACGACATCGCGCGTCTGATAGGCGATGGACTCCAAGGTTGCGCGCACGATTTGCGCTTTGCCGCTGCCGCGCGTTAAGCCGACGATGGCGCCGCGCGCGTATTGGTCCCAATAAGGCGCGCCCAAGCCGACAAAGGCTGGCACCATGTAAACACCGTCGTTGGAGTCGATGCTCTTCGCGATTGCCTCGCTTTCCGCGGCCGAGCCGATCATGTTCATCTCGTCGCGCAGCCACTGTATCGCCGCGCCCGCGACGAATATGCTTCCTTCCAGCGCGTACTGTGTGGGCTGACCAGCGACTTGCCAGGCGATGGTCGTCAGAAGATTGTTGGAGGAGCGCTGTGGCTGGGCGCCGGTATTCATCAACATGAAGCAGCCGGTGCCATAAGTATTTTTTGCCATGCCCGCGTCATAGGCGGCTTGGCCGAAGGTCGCGGCCTGTTGATCGCCAGCCATGCCGGCGATTTTAATCGCTTTGCCAAAGCACGTGACGTCGGTCTCGCCGTAGATCTGGCTGCTGGGCTGAACTTCTGGCAAGAGGGCGCGCGGGATACCGAGCCGCTCCAAGATGGCATCCGACCAATCCCGCGCCTGGATATCAAAAAGCATCGTTCTCGCTGCGTTGCTGATGTCCGTGATATGCGCGCGTCCGCCCGTCAGCCGCCAAACCAGGAAGCTGTCGACGGTGCCAAACGCCAATTCGCCGGCCTCCGCTCGCTCGCGCGCCCCTGCAACATTGTCCAGCAGCCATTTGACCTTGGTCCCGGAAAAATAGGCGTCTGTGACCAAACCGGTCTGCTGCAGAATCGTCCGGTCGAATCCCTCGGCTTTTAGTTGGTCGCAAAATGCGGCGGTACGGCGATCTTGCCAGACGATGGCATTATGAATAGGCTCGCCTGTTTGCCGGTCCCAGATGATCGTAGTCTCGCGCTGATTGGTGATGCCGATCGCGGCTATCGTCTCTGGATCGCCCAGGACAGCTTGCGCCACTTTGAGCTGCGAAGCCCAAATCTCATCCGCGTCATGCTCTACCCAGCCCGGTTTGGGATAAATCTGCCGGAACTCCTGCTGCGCGCTGCGGACGATATTGCCATGGCGGTCGAATACAATCGCGCGCGAGGAGGTGGTGCCTTGGTCTAGCGAAAGGATGTAATCCGCCATAAGCGATGTGATTCCTTAGCTGTTGACTAAGCGTGATTCAACTATTGTAACGTAAAGCGGACAATTGGTCTTGTTCAGAACGCGCCCGAGATTGTGATGGATGACGCAATTCGCCTTTGATCTATAGACCGTGGGTGCCGCGTCAAGCGCGGCGGCGGTTACTGTTCACGCGGTCGGGCGCCGGCGAAGGCTCTGCAGAACAGGCTCAATGCCAGACCAATCAATCCGCCCGCCAGCGACCAGGCTGGCAGCCGTTCCAGGGCCGCGAGTATCAGTTCCGGCGGATAATCCGGGAAGACATGGCCATGACGCAAGTCTTTTAAGAGCATGAGCAGGGCAGTGAAGAGACTTGAAAGCGCGCCGCAACAGATCCCGCCCAGTATGCCCAGCGTCAAGGATACCTTGCCATTTGCCGTGATATCAAAGCGGGGTCGCTGGAAAATGAGCCAGTAGACAGAGCTGACGGCTAGAATCAATCCAAGCGCCGTGACGACTAGCACATCCTTGTCTTCTTTGCCCAACCAGAAAAATAGCGCCGTGCCTAGCAAGATGAGCCAGAGCCGAAAACCGGTATGTCTTTGCCGCTGGCGAGTCATCATGTGTCCTTGGCGACTAAGTTAAGCAGCTGCGTCAGTTGTCCCTGTTCATTCCCGCATGAGCGTTCGCTCTTCCAAAACGACGATGCGAAATAATTGCGCGCTTTTGGGCGCAATCTCTAATAATATGCCCTTGTCACTACTATCGCCAATCAGTTTTTCGCAATGGCTTTCGCTGAGAACATCGTAGAGCTGCAAGCGACAGCCAGCAGGCAGCGCCCAGTGCGACAGATCCAAACGACTGCGCGACCAATGCTCGGCGAAGTTGATTGTGATGAGCCGCCGTTCAGCCGCATATTCCCAAGTATACGCGATTAGACTGTCGCAGGTATCTTCGCCGTCATGGGCTGGGCGGGTTTCGAGCAGTTGCCAATGACCCAAGCGGTAAAGCGCCTGACCTGTCTCATCCAGCAGCTTGCGGTAGAAACGTTTCAACAAGGGATCTTCCGGCTGCAGGGGCTGGCGATTGATTTGCACAGGCAGTTTTACCTTGCGCCCCGTCAGTTGACCTTGATGCAGCAGCACCGCTCCCGGCAAGCTGCAGATCAGCGCCGCGGCGACCCGTTGCCGGTCGCTGCCCAGGACTGCTATGGCGCGCGCTTCATCGTGGTTTTCTATGAAGCGAATTTGCGCGCCTTGAAACGCGGCATCGGCGCTCAAGTGCGCTCGAATGGCGGGGATATCATTGTCTATCACGCGATCATATAAGCGCTTGTCGTAGGTGTAATCAAAGCCTTGCCTTTGCATCTCGTGTTCGAGGTCCCAATATACTTCCGCCATAAAGAGCATCTGGGGGTGGACGCTGCGAACCGCGGGGATGACCGCAGTCCAGAATTCACGGGCGGGCAGCGAGCCGGCGCGCGCGCCCCAAGTCCCCGCGAAGACGCTATTCATCATCAGCATCGCCATGTCGCAACGGACGCCGTCGCATTGATTGCCGATATCGACGAGCGTTGCGATGGCGGCTTGGGGCAAGCCCGGGCAGAAGGCATTAAGCTGGGCGGTGTCTATCCAAGATGGGAAATAAGGGTCGCGGCCGCGCGCGATGACTTTGTCGCCGTCAACGGTCTTCGCCAGGAAAAAATCCTCGCTGCGCGCCTCCAGCTCGGAAGCAGCGCCCTGCAGAAAGAACTCCGGATGGCTGTGGATCCAAGCATGGTCAGTCGCAACATGATTGGGAACATAGTCGAGAATCAGCTTGACGCCCCGCGCCGCCAAGCGCTCTCGAAAAGCCGCCAGCCCATGGCGTCCGCCTAGCTTCTCTTCCACCTGATAGTCATGGATGGCATAGGCGGAGCCGACAATGTCCGCTGCCGTAACATCTGGCAAAGCGAGCTGATATTCGTGCATATAATTCAAGGCGCTTTGCCGCGTGGCTGGTCCACGGCGCCATACACCCATGAGCCAAAGCGCGTCAAATCCCCATGTAGCGAGAGCCTCAATCTCCGCGTTTGGCACGTTCAAGAGATTGATTTCGCAACCGTATTTTCCGCTTAGTTCACGTAACCAGACCCAAGTGTTGATTTCGTAGACGATCGGATTGGCTTTCCAAGCGCTCCCAATCGAGGAAGCAGCCGAAACATCTTGCCGCATTGACATAAACGCCGCCTGTGCTCGTCGTTGTAAAGGCGAGCAAAGTTTAGCACGCGAACTTCCTATGCCAAAGCGAGACCTTACTGCGGAAATTGCCCGTCTTGACTCAGATACTGGTAATCATCCAGGGCTACGGGCAGCACTTCATCGAGGTGCTCGACCAGAACAAAGGTCAGCTCGCCGCGGACATCTTCCGGTACATCGTCCAGGTCATTCTCGTTTTTGCTGGGCAAAATGATGGTATCCGCGCCCAACCGATGCGCCGCCAGCACCTTGTCTTTGATGCCGCCCACCGGCAAAATCTGACCGCTCAGGGTCAATTCGCCGGTCATGGCGATATTGCTCTTGGCTGTGCGGCCTGTCAAAAGAGACGCTAGAGCTGTAGCCATGGTCACACCGGCGCTGGGACCGTCTTTGGGCACCGCTCCCGAGGGAACATGCAGGTGGACATCGTATTCGTCGTAAAACGCGGGATCTACTTTTAAGTTCGCCGCCCTGGAGCGGGTGAAGCTGTAAGCGATTTTTGCGCTTTCTTGCATGATATCGCCCAATTGGCCCGTGTACTGGAAACCCTTGCCGCCTTTCATTTTAGTTGCTTCAATGAAAAGCACATCGCCGCCGATCGGCGTCCAAGCCAGCCCGGTAGCCACACCGGGCACATCGGTCCGGTCTTGCATTTCGCTGCGATGTCCATAACGCGGCTTGCCCAGCAGCTCTTTTAGATCTTCCGCGTCCACAGTGAGCGATTCCGTCTCCTGCGACGCGATTTGCGTGACAACTTTGCGCGCAGTCTTGCCGATTTCGCGCTCCAGGTGTCGCACGCCGGCTTCGCGCGTGTAATCGCGGATGATCTGCAGCAGCGCTTCGTCCGTGAAATCCAGCTCGCTGGCGTGCAGGCCATTTTCGCGTCTCTGCCGCGGCACCAGATATTGCGAGGCGATGGCGCGTTTTTCTAGCTCGGTATAGCCGCTTAGCTGGATAACCTCCATGCGATCGCGCAAGGGACCGGGTATCGTGTTCAGCGAGTTCGCTGTGGTGATGAACATCACGTCGCTCAAATCGAAGGCGATGTCGAGATAGTGATCGCGGAATTCGGCATTCTGCTCGGGATCCAATACTTCGAGCAAGGCGGAGGCCGGGTCGCCGCGGAAGTCCCGCCCCAACTTGTCGATTTCGTCCAGCATGATCAAGGGATTGCGCGATTTGGCGCGCCGAATGGTTTGAATGATTCTGCCCGGCATGGCGCCGATATAGGTGCGGCGGAAACCGCGAATCTCCGATTCGTCGCGGATGCCGCCCAAGCTCATGCGGATGAACTTGCGGCCCATCGAGCGCGCGATCGACGCGCCGAGCGAGGTCTTGCCGACGCCGGGCGGACCGACAAACAGCAATATGGCGCCGGAACGATCGCGGCGAACCGGGTCGAAGCGGTCGCGATCTTTGAATTCGTTTTCGCGCTCTGCCCGCAGTTTCCGCACCGCCAGGAACTCGAGAATCCGTTCTTTGACATCGGTCAAGCCATAATGATCTTCGTCTAGCACTTCCCGGGCATGCGCGATGTCCAGCTTGTCCTCCGTGCGCTTGTCCCAGGGCATGCTGCATATCCAATCGAGATAGGTGCGTATCACGCCGTATTCCGCCGCCGAAACGGACAATTTCGACAGGCGGTTTAGTTCACGTTCGGCTTCTGTCCGCGCCTCTTCCGGCATATTGGCGGCTTCGATCAACTGTCGAAACTTCTCAACTTCCTGCTGGTCATCATCCTCTTCCAGTTCACGGCGTATCGCTTTCATCTGTTCGCGCAGGTAATAGTCTCGCTGCGTTTTTTCCATTTCCTGCTGCGCGTCTTCCTGGATTTTGCGGCCCAGCGACAAGACCTCATATTCTTTAGTCAACAGCTTCAAGAGGTGGCGGATCTTATCGCCTACGTTGTGCATTTCCAGCAACAACTGCGCGTCTTCGACGTCAATCCGGACGTATGTCGCGATGGAATAAACCAACTGCAGGGGGTCTTCCACGTTGAGGGCGTTGCTGACAAGTTCCTGCGGGATGCTCGGCACCAGTTCCGCCAATGACGAAAAGCGGTCGACGATGCTGCGCACCAGCGCTTCCATCTCAATGTCGTCGGCGAAGACAACCTCGTCCTCGGGTATGCGCGTGACGCGAGCCTTGAGATAGGGCGTCGTATGGACGAATTCGTCAATCTTGATCCGCTGCAAGCCTTGAATTAAGAGCCGCACCGTGCCATCTGGCGTGCGGAAAAGTCGGTGGATAGTCGCCAAGGTGCCGATGGTCTGCACTTGATCCGGTCCCGGCGTTCCCAAGCTTTGATCTTTTGAAGCCACCAGCCCGACCATGCGCGTTCCCGCCACCGCGTCATCGACCAATTGTATGCTGCGCTCTTGCCCCACGGTCAAGGGTATCGCGGTCTGCGGATATACCACCATGCCGCGCAGGGGGAGAATCGGCAATTCTTCCGGCAGGTCAATTGCCGCCCCTTCGTCTTTCAATTCGTCTTCGAGCTGAATGTCGATCTTCGTCTGGGGAGGATCAGCTTCGCTTAGTCTGTAGTTCCAAAACGCCATCCGCGTCAATCCTTTGATTTTATGTCCTTTGTTAGCACTTGCGCCGACTGTTGCAAGCAATAGGGAAGCTCGACGTGCATCATTCCGTGGCTTGCATAGCCGCGCTTTCTAGCCGCGCGACAAAACCTGATTCTGTCGGGATTACGTCGCTCGGCGGTCTGAATTTCCCCGTTGCCTATTTCTGCAAGCATATCGTGGGAAACTCCTACCCTGTTCGGACAATCCCATGCAACTGAAGAAATCGCTCTTGCCTCGCCCTTTAATGTACCTTGGGGATCGTAAAAAAAGGGGATTATATCGCTGAGTAGACATTGACGGTCTAATCTTGCTGTCGCTCTTTCATATATCCCCATTCAAACCCAGGCTCCGCAGGGTTCAGCTTAAACATTGCGCTCACTACATTCTCCGGTGTGTCGTCAATGCACAGTGTGATTTCCTCGTATGCTTGCCGCTTCTTGCGGCGTATCTGTTTCGGCTTGTCTGTCTTAGGCTTATCTTCGCTCATTGCCGTACCCCCTTGTTGCGGATGACGATCCGCACATACTTTGGTTTGCCATTTATTGTCCCATCCTTGTCCTTTATCAAGCCGTGTTTCTTAAATGGCACACCATCATGTAATCTGATGTCATTGGAACTTAAAATCTCAAACTGCTCAGGATTGTGCTTGTTCAAGAACGTAATCGG
Source organism: Aggregatilineales bacterium (assembly GCA_963663445.2). Lineage (GTDB taxonomy): Bacteria > Chloroflexota > Anaerolineae > Aggregatilineales > Phototrophicaceae > UBA6055. The sequence continues at coordinate 1,012,931 of CAXXTM010000002.1, forward strand.
AACGCCCATCGCGCCGTCCCAATCCATTGGAATCTCGGCGACCTTTGACACTTCAATCGCATCATAATTATCATACTTAGGATATTCTTTCGGCAAATATCTTTTCCATAAAATCAGTTCTTCATGGCGTTTTTTGTGGTCGAGATTTGTGAGCCAAATGCTTTGCGACCTTGCTTTTACAACTCCATCTACAACCTTATATGCGCTGCCTTCTTTTTTTGTTGCAATCAATTCTTGTGCGTAATCATGTGGCACATCAAATAGCAAGTCTTTGCTCATTGAGGTGTTGCCAACCCACAGTTTGTTCTCTTTGATTAACAAAAATGTCTCTTTGTACGTAATCGCATTCTTATTCCCAATAATTATGAACTTCTTGTTGAATTCAACTAGCTGCGCTAGATACTCCCGAAACAGCGAAAAGGGCGGATTTGTAACTACGATGTCCGATTGCTGTAGAAGTTCGACACATTCCGCGCTTCTAAAATCGCCATCGCCTTCCAGATAGTGGATGCCGATGTCGTCGACTGAGGGAACGCCGGTCTCGTTCTGTGTCCCATCGTATTCCAAATAGATAGCATGATCCGAGTCGTTTTGGCTAAACATATCCATTTGCTGATTCTTGTAGCAGGTCGTAATCAGTTTCTTCAAACCGAGTACGCGGAAGTTGTAGGCGAAGTAGTGAAAGAAGTTGCTCACTCGCGGGTCATCGCAATTGCAGTAAACGACCTTGCCTCGAAAATGCTCACGATAATGCCGCAGTTCATTTTCGATATCCGATAACTGCGTATAGAACTCGTCTTTCTTGTTGGACTTCGCCTTGTGTAGATTACGATTTGCTGCCATACTCTACTCCGCAATCAGGACTTGATACGGCAGTCTTTTGCCATTCATTCCGCGCACAATTGCGCCCATCTGATGTCGTGTGTCCAACGGGCGATTGTTATGCCGACCAGCGAACTCATTAACGTACCGATGCAGATGCTTCGGGCTCATCTGGTGGTATGTCCCCATGTATCCGCGCTTGAACATTGACCAGAAGCTCTCCAGCCCGTTCGTGTGTATCTGCCCATTCACATACTCGCCGACATTGTGCTTAACCGATTTATGCTTGCGCGGCATTCCTTCATAGGCGCGGGCTTCATCTGTGTACACAATTGTATCGGGCAATGTGTTCTCTACCACAATCCCGTGCAATGTTTCTTGTTTCGTATTCTCGACAACCTGCGCTTTGACATCACCGCTATTACGGTCTAGCACACCTACAACCGCCGTCTTGCCCACTGTGCCGCGCCCAGCATTCAGCTTCTTGTGCGCGTGTTTGTTACCCTCTTTGCCGCCGATGTATGTTTCATCTACCTCGACTTCGGCAAAGAATGGCGCATTGTCCAAGTTCCATGCCTCGCGGATTCGATGTAGCATGTGCCAAGCAGTGCGTTGCGTTACACCTATATCCCTATGTAGCTTCATTGAGCTAATACCTTTCAGGCTTGTAATGACCAGGTAAATCCCAATCGCCCATTTTTGGTATCCTAGCTTGGATCGGTGCATGACCGAGTGAGTTTTGGCACTAAAGTATTTTCGGCATTCATTGCAGAAGAATGGCATAGTTGGATGCTTCGCGTCTTTGGATACATTATCGCATTCGCAATACGCGCAACGTAGCCCATTCGGCCATCTTTGTTTAACAAACCACTCTTCGGCGGTAGCGTCATCTGGGAACATTTGGAATAGTTCTGGTAGTGTGATACCCTTGCGGAAGTGTTGCCCTGGTGCGTGGTGTGCCATTTGAAATCCCTCTCGCCTACCTTATTTAGTATTATAATAGACAAGTGGGGTGATTGTCAAGAGACAAATGTCTACTCAGCGATATAATCCCCTAAAAAAAGTATCAGATTTCGGTTTACGAAAAAAAATATGACGTATTTCTTAGATTTAGAAAGGTCCGCGTTGGCGTCCGCGCCAAGGATCTGTCTCGAAATCTTAATGATTTGTTAGCCTTTTTTTATGCCGCTTTCATCACTTTGACTAAAATAGAGTCAAGCCTGAATCAATTGAGTGTGGGGGCTTATGCTCATGGATGAATTGGACCGCAAACTAAAACAGCGCAACGAGAACCGAGCGCGCGAGCGGCATTTGGCGCGGCAACGGCGGCGGCAGGCAGCGCTGGACTCCGGTGAGGGCTCGCTCAAGCGCTTTGCCTCCGAACGCTTGAACTTGCGCAAAGCAAAGCAGGCGACCGTCTTCCATCGCGGACTAACATGGATGTTTTCCAGCAGGCGGCCTGTCGCCACATTGACGGGCGTCGTCGTGCTCGCCATTTTGTTATTTTTTGTGGGGAGTTATGTATTTACCGATCGCATCTTCCCGAACGTTTATGCGCTTGGCGTACCCGTTGGGGATTTGACGCCGGCCGAAGCGGAAGCTGCCATTCAAGCCAAATGGGACGGCGAAATCTTCATCGATTTTACCGTGGATGGCGAACTGATCAGGCAAGTTACGCCAAATCAATTGGGACTGTCGATTGATGTCGCGGCTATGGCGGGCAGCGCTCGCGCCGCGGGATTGGCTGGCGTCCCATTCGGCATTGAGGTGGCGCCGGTTGTGAGCGTCGACTATGGCAAGGCGCAATCCGTTCTCTTGGATATGACAGAGCTCATCTATATCTTGCCCTATGAGGCGGGCTTCAAATGGTCGGGCGGGAAGCTGGTAACTGTGCCCGGCCGGCAGGGCCGGCATCTGGATATTTCGGGGGCGCTGGAAAAACTCTTAAAAGAGCCGAGCCGAGCGCTGGCGGAGCAGCGCTTTGAATTGCCGACAATCCCGCTTTTGCCGGATGTCATGGATAGCTCGCCTTTTATCGAAGAAGCCCATGCCTTTCTGGCTGGCGACGTGCGCTTGAACGGTTACGACCCATACGTGCACGAAGTGATCTCCTGGCAGGTGGATCAAAGGACCGCGGCTGAATGGTTAATCGCCGGCGAAAACGGATTGGCAGTGCGCCAGGATGTCTTCAGCGCCTTCATCAAGAGCTTGAACAAGAACTTGTTAACTGGCGCGACAGCGCGCTTTATCGACGAGCTCGCGGCGGTCGAGAAGATGCAAGATGGTTTGAATACGAATAATGCCAATATCGTGGTCCGCGTCCAGCATCTGCCCAAGTTCTATTATGTCGAACATGCGGACACCGGCTACCGGATCGGACGCAAAAACGGTTTGCCCTATCAACTGGTGTACGAGTCAAACCCCAATCTCAATTGGAGAGCCTTAAATGTCGGCGACGAAATTCAGATCCCGTCGCGCGATGTCTTGATACCCGAGGACCCATTGCCACACAAACGCATCGTGATTGATATCGAGTCGCAATGGCTGGTCGCATTCGAATACGATCAAATGGTCTTCAGTTGGGGGATTTCTTCCGGGCGCGAGACGGCGCCTACCTACCCGGGGATTTACCAAATCTTGACGCACAACGACGTCGCTTTTGGCGGCAGCTTCGCCTTGTGTGAAGATGCGGGCACCAATTGCGCGCAATGGAGAATGAATTGGTTTATGGGCATCTATGAAGTCGTGCCCGGGCTGATGAACGGCTTCCACGGCGCGGTGCAATTGCCAAACGGGAACTATCTGGGCGGCGGCGGCGTATATGAACCGGTTACATTTGGCTGCATCATGTCGCTCGATGAATATGCGGAACAGCTATATGCCTGGGCGGAAAACGGAACGATCGTCGAGATTCTCTCCGACGATTTCCAGCCCGAAAGCCAGTTGGCTGAATTCGCCTTGAATTATATCAGCACGATTGACACAACCTACCGTCCGCGCTCTACCTAGGAAGCAGGCGCTCGCGCAAGCGACACAGATTGTCAAGCGCTTGATTCGACCTTGACGATTGGCGTGCCTGCCTTTATCTTTCGCCACTAAGAATGAGTGGCAAAGCGCCACTGTTTGAGACGCAAATGCCCGCGCAGGCGGGTGTTTTGCATTTGAGCGCGTTTAACGCGCTTGTCTGATACGAGGAAACCTCTAATGAGCCAAGCCTTTGGAACATGGAAAAGTCCTATCACTGGCAAAGCAATTGCCAGCGGCATCAGTCTGCGCGACGTACAATGGAACAGCGCCGGCGATACCTTGGTCTGGTGGGAAAACCGCGGCAAGACCGGTGTCTTGCTCGCCAAGACAGGTGGGGACGCGCCGCGTGACCTTAGCGATAGAAGTCTGAATGTCGCCGGCCGGGTTGGTTACGGCGGCGGCGCATTCACGGTTGGCGCCGGACATGTTTATTTCGCCGCCGGCGATCGTCTCTACAAACAAGCGCTCGCGGGGGGAGCGCCGCGCGCCATCACGCCGGAATTCGGCAGTTACGCCTCGCCCGCGGTCTCCGCGGATGGCAGATGGCTTGTCTATGTTCATAGTTATGAGCGCATTGACGGCTTGTGCCTGGTGGACAGCGATGGCGGCAACTTCCCGCGCAAGCTGGCTTACGGCACAGATTTTCTTATGCAGCCGGCCTGGCATCCCGCTGGGGAGCAGATCGCGTATATCGCCTGGAATCATCCGCAGATGCCCTGGAATGGCAGCGAATTGCGCTTGCTTCGGCTGACCGATGACGCGAGCGGCTTGCCCTATGCGGATGAGATCCTAACACTGTGCGGCGACCGCGATACAGCGATCTTCCAGCCGCAATTTTCGCCGGACGGGCGCTATCTCGCCTACGTCAGTGACGCGAGCGGCTGGGGGCAGATCTATCTCTACGATCTGGAAAGGCATAGGCATACTCAGCTGACCGAGACCGCTGCCGAACATGGCGCGCCGGCTTGGGCACAGGGCTTGCGCATGTATGGCTGGGGCCGCGACAGCCGTTCGCTCTTTTATTTGGAAAACGATCGCGGTTTCTTTTCGCTGCGGGCCTGCCATCTGGAATCCCGTGAAGACAGGCTGATCGCTGGCCTCGAGCAATATACGCACTTGGAACAGTTGGCGACGGCGGGCGACAGAGATTCGGTCGCCCTGATCGCCTCTTCCGCCTCGATTCCCGCGCGCCTAATTAGCTTGGATACGGGGTCTCGCTTGTCGATCCAGCGCCGCAGCCAGACCGAAAACCTGCCCAGCAGCCTGCTTTCCCCGGCACAGAGCATCACCTGGAAGTGCGACGATGGCGCCGACGCCCATGGCTTATTTTATGAGCCGGTCATGCAAGAAGATATGCCGACGGGCAAGCCGCCATTGATCGTCAACATCCACGGCGGTCCCACGTCGCAAAGGACGGCAGCCTATTCCAACGAGGTTCAGTTTTTCACCACCAGGGGCTATGCCGTCTTGCAGGTCAATCACCGCGGCAGCACCGGCTACGGCAAAACCTACATGGACATGCACCGCGGCAATTGGGGTTTGTACGATGTGACTGATTCGATCAGCGGCGTCAATCATCTGGCGGAGGCTGGGCGAATCGACCGCTCTAAGACCGTCATCATGGGGGGCAGCGCTGGCGGCTTCACCGTCTTGCAGTCGCTGGTCGAACACCCTGGTTTTTATAGAGCGGGCATCTGTTCCTATGGCGTCTCTAATCAATTTGGTCTCCTGATGGATACGCATAAATTCGAAGAACGTTATACTTACTGGCTCTTGGGCGAATTGCCCGAGGCTGCGGAATTGTATCGGCAGCGGTCGCCGCTTTTCCACGCCGACAAAATCGTTGATCCGCTGATCGTATTCCAAGGGAGCGACGATGTCGTCGTGCCGCAAGACCAATCAGACCTGGTCGTGGCCTCGCTCAAGCGACGCGGCATCCCCCATGAATATCACCTCTATCAAGGCGAAGGCCACGGTTGGCGCAAGCCCGACACGATTGAAGCCTATTACAGCGCGATTGAACGATTCTTGCTGCAACATGTCATCTATGCCTAAGCGCGCGGCTTCGCGCCAAACATGTTTCATTATGGATTCCTAGATTTATGGTAGAGAATCTTCTTCTGCTTTTGGCGGGCTTGGCAGGGCTTTTCTATGGCGGCAACTGGCTGGTGCGCGGCGCTTCCAACCTGGCGCTGTCCTATGGCGTTTCGATACTGATTATCGCGCTGACCTTTGTCGCCATCGGCACCTCCATGCCGGAGCTGCTTGTCAGCGCCCAAGCGGCTTTGGCTGGCAAAAGCGACCTAGCTATCGGCAATGTGCTTGGCTCGAATATCGCCAATGTTGGCTTGATATTGGGCGCCACGGGCTTGATCGCCACGCTAAGCGTCAAGGCGACGCTTTTGCGGCGGGAAATCCCCATCATGATCTTTTTTTCCCTCTTCGCCTATATCTTGACGCTGGATGGTCAGATAGGCCGGGTCGACGGTTTGCTGCTTCTCTTGTCTTTTGCGGGCTTCAACACCATGGTCTATTTTCTGGCGAAAAAGGAGCAGGATACGCGCGAGCATCTGCTGGCGGATGTCGAGGACGGGCAGAGCGCGTCTGAACGCGGCCGGCGCAAAGAATTCTTCTTCCTGATGCTGGGCATCGCCGCGCTGGTGATCGGTTCGCGCCTGATGGTTGAAGGCGCGGTGAATCTCGCCCGCCTGGTCGGCGTAAGCGAGCTGGTCATCGCCATAACGCTGGTCGCCTTCGGCACATCGCTGCCAGAACTGGCGGCATCGCTATCCGCGGCTTTTCACAAGCAGACCGATCTCGCGCTTGGGAACATAGTCGGCTCGAACATCGCCAACCTCTTGCTGGTCCTGGGCGTGACAGCGCTGCTGCGGCCCATCGCTGTTCGCCGCGCCGAAGTTCAGTTCGAGTTCCTGGTCATGCTCGCCTTTGCTGTCTTGCTGATCCCCTTCGCGCGCCATCAGCAGTTCGGCAGACGTCAGTCGGCGATCTTCCTGGGCGCTTATATCGCCTTCATCATCTACAGTCTGAGCGCTGACAAACTACAGATTCTGATACAATGACAGCATAGGCTTTCTACACTTTACACAAAAGAGCGCTCCTAGATACTTGAGCCAGCAAGCATATTCTCAGATGCCTAACTTGCCACCGGTCGAACATTTTAGAAGCAGTACGGGCGTCGATATCTTCCGCTTTTCGATGCAGCTATTCCCCAACGGTTTCGTCGGTCATGCCTATATTCTTGAAGGGGCGGGCGAGCTGACGCTTGTCGATTGCGGCTCGGGAATCGGCACGAGCAATGATGATTTGCTGGCCGGTATCGCTGACATCGGCGAGCGTTTCAATCGCAAGTTCAGCTTGCGGGACATCCAGCGCATCATCATCACACATGGGCATATCGACCACTTTGGCGGTCTGGCTTTTGTCAAGGAACAGACCGGCGCCAGCGTCGGCATTCACGAGCTTGATCGTCGAGTGCTGACCAATTACGAAGAGCGCGTGATCGTGGCCACAAAAGCGCTGGGCATTTACTTCGCGCGCGCCGGCATCGCACCCGCATTGCGCGAGACCTTGTTCAAGATGTACGGCTTCGCCAAGCAGCACGTGACATCCATTGAGGTCGATTTCAACATCTTGGACGAGCTTGTGCTTGACGGGATGGAGTTCATTCACAGTCCCGGACATTGCCCGGGCCAGGTTTGCATCCGCTTGGGGGATGTCTTGCTGAGCGCCGACCATGTCTTGTCGCGCACGACGCCGCACCAATCGCCCGAAAGCATCACGCACTACATGGGGCTCGATCACTATGCCGATTCCTTGCGCAAGCTGCTGCGCTTCGAGGGGATCGAATTGGCGCTGGGCGGGCACGAAGATCCCATCCACGATGTCTATGGTCGCATCCAGGCCATCCTCGCCAGCCACAACCGCAAGCTGGACCGCATCCGCAAGATCATGCGCGACCATGGCGAGCCGATGACCATCAGCGCGATATCACGCGCGATGTACCCGCAAGTGGAAGGTTATCATGTGCTGCTGGCGATTGAAGAAGCCGGCGCCCATATCGAGTACCTGTATCAGCACGGTTACTTGACAATCGCCAACTTAAAAGAATTCGAGGCGGAAGACAATCCAGCGCTGCTTTATTCCCTGCACGATTAATATGCGCTATCACACAGATTTCACGCCGAATTTACTTGCAGATTACAACTTTGTCGACAATCTGTCGTATACTAGAGTATGTCGGATGCGCGCTTGTCGCTAGAACGCGGCTAGCCGAGACATTAGCTTGGATTAAAGGAACAGCAAATGGGAAAGAAGCGCAAAAACGATAGCGTCGCTGCCGAAAAGGTCTACGAATTGGCGGGCTTGGTCGATCGTTTTGCCGCCAACTTGATAGACAGCTTTCTCTTGATTCTCCCGCTTTCAATTGCAGCATTGATCATTTCCTCGCCGGGGCATCACCTTCCCAAACAGTTCTTGCATTTTGTGCTTTTAGCTGTGCCGATTGCCTATCACTGGTACTTCTTGACGCGGCGCGGGGGCCAGACCCCGGGCAAGTTTGCCCTGGGCATCCGCGTCATTAAAGCCGATGGCAGCGACATCAATGACGTGGACGCTGTCATCCGCGCCATCGGCTACCATGTCAGCAGTATGCTCTTCGGGCTAGGCTTCATTTGGGCTTTATTTGATAAGAACAATCAGTCTTGGCACGATAAAATGGCGCGCACCTTTGTCGTGCGCTGCAGACAGCGGCGCAAAACCGTGAATATCCACGTCTAATCGCGCTTCCGCGCGCGAATAGCCTGACGAATTACAGATGTTCCAGCTTGCGCAGCGTCTGGGCTTGTCCCGCTTCGAGGCGGATGAGGCTTATTTGCAGGCGCTCGCGGCTTTCCGGCGACAAGACCTCAAAGAAGCGCTCGCCCAAATCGACGTCGCGATTGCGCTGCATCCCAACCACGCCGAATATCACGCGGCGCTCGCTTGGTTTCAACTCGAAGGCGACGACAGGTCGCGCGCTCGCGCTGGATTTGATCAGGCGCTGACCATCAACCCCTACGAAATGCTGGCCAATTATGGCCTTGGCATGTTAGCCTACCAGGACAAAGACTGGGAAGCCGCGGCCGGCTGTTTCCTCAATGCGCTGGCGGCGCAGCCCGATCGGCCCGAAACGATCTACTATCTTGCGCTGGCGCGGCACCGGCAAGGTGATAATGCGCGCGCGCTCCATTGGATGCAAAAGGCTGGTGAAGCATTTGCCGCGGCGGATGACCAGCGCGCAAAGCGATGCCACGCCTGGATGCGCGAATTCGCGCAGCTCGCCGGCGCAAGATATGCAAGCAAGTGATGAAGATCTGAAAGTACAAGGTTTTGTCCAGATTTTGGGCGGCTCGCGAGCCGCCCCTACCGCTTCTAATTTTTTCTTGGAATTACTTCTTTCCCTCTGTGATGAAGAAAAATGGGCTGCGATTGCTCTACGCGGCATTGCAAGTCAACTCACATCCTCATAGAATGACAGCTTATCGCAATGCCAGGCTCGGAAAGCTGATTTGGAAACTTATTTAGGCGAGTTGTCCGCCCTCGGGGCGGCTTTATGTTTTGCGCTCGCGTCGACGACTTTTACGCTGGCTGGCCGCAAATTCGGCGCGACCGTGTCGATGGCGCTCAGCTTGCAGATTTCGCTTGTCTTTCTGCTTCTGATGCACCATGCCATGCTCGGCGAGCCTTTTCCCAGTTCTGCGTCGCTCGAACGCTGGACCTTGCTCGGCGCTTCCAGCCTATCCGGCTTTGTCGTTTCCTCCGTCATGCTCTTGCGTTCCTTTCAATATATCGGACCTCGTCTTGCCATGCTGATTGGCTCGATCACGCCCATCGTCGCGGCATTGCTGGCTTGGGTATTTCTCGGTCAAGGGTTGTCAGCCATCGCCGTGCTTGGCATTGTCGTGGTGGTGGCTGGCATCGGCTGGGTGGTATCCGACGACGCGCGACGAGACCTGCAACTGAAAAACGCGAATTACAGCCGCGGCTTGGCGCTCGCAGTTGGCTCCGCCATCGGTCAAGGGGCGTCGTTTGCGCTGATGTCGGAAGGCGTTGCCGGCGGATTCCACGCCATGAGCGCGGGCTTGATTCGCACCTTGGTCGGCTTGGTCATTCTGTGGCTGCTGATCATGGCGCGCGGCAAAATGCGCGAAAACTTGCGCCTGATATGGGCAGAGCCGCGGGCGCTGCTCGTTTTGACATTCGCCTCTTTAGTAGGACCGGTCATCGGCACGACCTTGGTCTTGTTATCGCTCCAGCACACCAGCGTCGGCATTTCTTCGACCTTGACCGGCACGACGCCGATATTACTGATTCCGATAGGCTATGTCGTATTTGCTGACAAGATCACCCCGCGCGCTATCATCGGTACCATTGTCGCCATCGCCGGCGTTGCGCTGCTCTTCGCGGCTTAAGTTAGACAGCACATTTCAATCGAAAGACAGAATAAAGTAAAACCAAGAAAGTAATGAAAAAATTAGGACGCCGTAGGGGCGACCAATCTGGTCGCCCGCATTGTTAGGTATTGATTTCGGGCGACATGGTATGTCGCCCCTACATTTACATTACTTTCTTGGCATTACTTCTGTGCCTCTGTGGTGAATCTTCTTTGAATGCGCGCTTCCGACAGAATAGCGCCGTGACGGCGGACCGTAGGGAGACTGCCCAGAGTCTAATAAATGCGCGCATAGGCGAATTCGCAAGCCCTGCGGCGTTTTCCAAGTTTGCCGGAAATGGTTATAATGAAGCTAAGTTCGAAGGAAAATACCGAGGACTCGGCGATGACCGAATTTAACATCCGGCCCCTGGAACGCTCTGACCGCGAGTGGGTGGCGCATTTTCTTGATGAGCGCTGGGGCACCACGCAGATTGTCTCCCGCGGCAAAGCCGTTTATGGTCATCTCTTGCCCGGTTTCATGGCGGAACAGAACATGGCGCCCGCCGAAGATGAGGCGGAGCCCAGTGAAGGCGCCGCCGAAAACATCGGTCTGATTACAGTTCACATTGGCGAAAGAGAATGCGAGATTACCACGCTGGACAGCCTGTTGGAGTCCAAAGGCGTGGGAACGGCTCTGGTAGAGGCGGTCGAGGATTGGGCGCGCGAAGCCGGTATCGAGAGACTCTGGCTGGTAACGACGAATGACAATTTGGCTGCGCTCAAATTCTGGCAGAAACGCGGCTATGAACTGGTTACCGTCCATCGCAACGCCATTGCCGTCGCCCGCCGCATCAAGCCGCAGATTCCAATAACGGGCTTAGATGGGATCATCATCCGCGACGAAATCGAATTGGAAAAACGCATTTGACAACGAAATGTCACTTGGTCTCTTCGGCAGCCCGAGGCTGACCGATGTCTATTCCTTCGCGCTGTCGGTCTTGCTTTCCGCGCTGTCCATGCCGCCGGAATGCTCAGCCTTAAGTCTTCGCTCGCGCAAGTAACTTTCGCCAATGATCAGCAAGACGCCGCCAACGATGGCGTGATCGGCCAGGTTGCTGACGTTGGAAACGACGCCGGGTATCTGATAGTGAATGAAGTCGATGACATGACCGTGTTGCAGTCGATCAATGACATTGCCGATGGCGCCGCCGATAACGATGCCGGTAGCCAGCGGCAGAAATACGCCGCCCGGCGCGGCGCTGCGAAAATGCCGCAGCATGATTCCAATGATGACAAATGCCAGCAGCAGGAAGACATTTCCCGCCGACGGCAGGATGCCAAAAGCCGCTCCGGTATTGGAACTGCGCGTCAATTGGAAGAATGGCGCCAGCGCCGGAATCGGCTGGACGCTCTGGTATAGCTCTAAATTTTCAACTATCCAGCCTTTGCTGGCTTGGTCGAGCAAGACCGCAAACATCACCGCCCCGACCAGGATGAACCACTTGCGCATAAACGCTCCATGTATAGCAGGATGCCGCTATTGTAGCATCAGATTCTATGAATATAACGCGCGACTGTTATGTCGCTCTGGCGGTTTGACAGCCCGCTCAAGCCTGTGCTAGCCTCGTCGTGGCTCGCGGTCGGCTTGGATCTAACCTTGAACGGCGCTTGCTGACCCTTCGTTTTCTCATGGTGAAAGAATGCCAGGATTCGCAGACTGGACGCTGGATGAACAGAAGCGCTACTGGCTTGGCTTGGCCCGCGATGTCATTGAGCTGTGGGGGCTCGGCGGCGCGCGTTTGTCCTGGCTGGGCTACAGCGGCAATGCAGTCTTCAAGGCGAATGCTCGCGGCGGGATATACGTCTTGCGCCTGCATCTGTCGGGGAGGGTCCGCGCCGAGCGCCTGGAATCCGAGTTGCGTTGGCTGCAATACTTAAGCCAAAATACGGACCTGCTGGCGCCGATGCCGGTCCCTTTGCCAGACTATGCGCGGGATGTCCTTTTCACATCGCCGAGACCCGCGCGGCTAGAACCGGATGCCGTCCTTTGCAGCCTCTTTGAGTTCATCGAGGGCGAGAGCAAGTCGGCGCAGGAACTTTCCGCCGCTGAGGTCCACGCGGTCGGCATCTATCTGGGAAAGCTTCACTGTGAGGGACAGTTTGAGCCGCCGGCCGGCTTCAGGCGTCCAAGAATGGATTGGGAAGGATTGTTTGGCGCAGGGTCGCCATACACGGCGGATGAACCCATTATAGCGCCCAGCACTGAACAGGCTGATACATTCGCACAGGTAGAAAACCGCCTTCGCAGCGTGATGGCCGCGATTGACCGCGGTCCCGACAGTTTTGGGCTCATCCACGGCGATCTGCTTGCGAAGAACATCTTGTTTCGCGCTGGTCAGCCGGTGGCGCTCGATTTTGAATATTGCGCTTGGGGATATTTTCTCTACGACTTCGCGCCTTTGCTCTGGCAGCTCAAAGGCGAGCGCCCGGCTGATTATCCACTGCTGGAGGAGGCTCTGTGGTCCGGCTATACGGCGAAGACCACTGTGAATCCGCAGGCGCGCGCGCATTTGGAAGCCTTCATAGCGGGGCGTCAACTGGCGTCTTGCCGCTGGCTGCTGGCAAATGCGAGCCATCCGACGGTGCGCGCGGTCGCCCCGAAATTGCTGGAAGACCGAGCAGCGGAATTACGCGACTTCCTGTCAAGCGGCGTACTGAAACGGCAATCGCTCACCTTATGATAGCCAATGAGGCTGTATGTTTTCGAAACTGAATCCGCCCAAGGCGGATGCTTACAAGCTCTATCTTCTATTATCGGGCATGCAATCATTCGCCATGACCATGGTATTCACGGTCAATCTTGTCTATCAGGTCAAACAGGTGGGCTTGAACCCCCTGCAGCTTGTCCTGGTCGGCACCTGCCTGGAACTGACTGCCTTCTTGATGGAGATCCCGACCGGCGTCGTCGCCGATGTCTATAGCCGCCGCCTTTCCGTGATCATTGGTATCGCTCTGCTGGGATTGGGTTTCCTGGTCGAGGGCAGTTTCCCCATCTTCGAGTCGCTCTTGATAGCGCAGATTATCATGGGACTGGGTTATACTTTTTTGAGCGGGGCGCAATCGGCTTGGATTGTGGACGAGATCGGACAAGCGAGAGCGTCCGCCGCTTTCCTCCGCTCCGCGCAGGTGGCGCAGCTTAGCGGTTTCGCCGCTATCTTCGTCAGCGTTGCGGTGGCGAGCTTCAGCCTGCAAGCCGCGATTGTGTCGGCGGGGATCATCATGCTGGCGCTTGCGCTGCTCTTGATTTTGCTGATGCCCGAGGCCGGTTTCCAGCGTCAAGAAGCATCGCAGCGCGAAAGCTGGGCGACGCTCTTCGCTACATTCCGCAGCGGATTGGGCTTGGTGCGCCGACGACAGCTTTTGCTGCTGATCATGGCGGCTACAATCATTCATGGCGCTTTCAGCGAAGGATTTGATCGCTTGTGGACCGCGCATTTGCTGGAGAGCTTCAGCTTGCCGCCGCTCGGTCAACTGGACGAGATCGTTTGGTTCGGCCTCATAAGCGCCGTCGGCATGCCTTTGAGTCTGCTCACGATGGAATACATCAGGCGCCGGGTCGACATGACAAGCAATCGCTCCGTCTCGATCAGCTTGGCGATTGTTTACGTCGCCATGATTGCTGGGGTATTGCTATTCACGCTGGGGCAGAGTTTCCCATTAGCGCTGTTTGGGCTGTGGATAACCGGCGCCATGCGCGCCATCCGCAACCCGCTTATGGAAAACTGGATCAACCAGCATACCGAATCCGGCGTGCGAGCCACCGTTTTGTCCATTCAAGGTCAAGCTGACGCATTCGGACAGATCGCCTGCGGTCCTATGCTGGGCGCGATCGGGTACTTTTCCTCCATACGTATGGCGATAAGCATTTCAGCCCTGATGCTAGTTCCCATCTTGGGCGTCTTTAGGCGGTCACTGCGTCCCCAAGGCTAAGGAGCAATCGCTTCAAGACGAAGGGTCTAAATGTAGGGGCGACAGACCTCCTAGTGGGTGTCTACGCGCAGTACCATGTCGCCCGAAATCTAAACGTAGCAACGTCGGGCGACCTGATAGGTCGCCCCACACATCCCCATAATAATTTGCATTACTTTCTTGGATCTACTTCTGTGTTCTCTGAAGTGAAAAAATTGAAACGATTGCCCCGCCAAGGCGAAGGCGGTTGTCGCAATCTTATCCTTTGCGCTGTAGAATGTGCGCTGTCTTATGCGCTGTAGGATTAGCGCGCGAATAGCGAAGGGAGATCCCCGCGACCTATGAATACCAAGGCTATGCTCGAAGAGCTCAAGAATTTCGACACGCCGTCCATAACCAATGTGGTGGCGACCTATCCCGCATCCCCACTCTGCCTGGGGCTGTACAATCCCTGGAGCGAGAATTGGTACACCGATCAGTCGATCCGCTGCATGTACCCGGAACTGGGGCGCCGAGTCGGTTATGCTGTGACCTGTGTTTACGGACTGCCCGATGCGGATTTCACGCGGCTCAGTTTCGGCGATGTGCTGGATGCTTTGGAAGCGGCGCCAGGACCCACGATCCTGGTTATTCAGCAGAAGTTTCCGCCGGAAATCGCGGGGAAGGTCGGCTTGGCGGGCGGCAACATGGTCTCGGCGATGCGCGCGATCGGATGCCTCGGCATGCTGTCCAATGGACCGTCGCGCGATCTGGACGAGGTGCGCGAAATGGACTTTCAATACATGCTCAGCGGCGTGACGCCGGGGCATGGCAATATGGCGGTTCAGGCTGTGAACGTGCCTGTTTCGGTAGCCGGCATGGATGTCGCGCCCGGCGAGTTGATTCACATGGACGAAAACGGCGCTTGCAAGTTCCCGGCCGATCAATTGGAAGCGGTGCTGGAGAACGCGCGCGCCTTGCAGCAGGAAGAATCCGCTCGCATGAAGGCTCTGCAGGCGGCGAAGTCGGCGGCGGAATTGCGGGCGATCTTCGCCGGGCACAACTATGGCGACGACTCCGCCGATTAAGCCAGCGCGCATGCCTCCAGCAGAAGCGCACATTACACAAGGAGAAACACATGACGATGAAGGGCAAAACAGTTCTGATTACTGGTGCTACCAATGGCATTGGCAAACATGCGGCGCTCGAATTGGCGAAGATGGGCGCTGTTGTCACTATTGTCGGCCGTAACGAAACCAAGACGCGCAAGGTCAGTAACGACTTGAAGAGCTTGAGCGGCAACGCAAACATTGATTATATGATCGCTGATCTATCTTCAATGGAAGAAACGCGCCGCGTCGCTTCCGAATATCTCGCGAAATCCCAGCGGCTGGATGTGCTGCTGAACAATGCCGGCGCGGTGTTTTCCGAATACCAAGCCTCGGTCGACGGTTACGAAATGACCTTCGCGCTCAATCACATCAGCTACTACTTGCTGACCAATCTGCTGCTAGACCTGCTGAAGCAGACGGCGCGCGCTCATAACGAGGCTCGCATCATCAACGTTTCGTCAAGCGCGCATCGCAATGCAAGTCTGCGCTTGCATAATCTGCGCGACGCAACTGGATTCAGCATGATGAATAGCTACGGCGCCAGCAAGCTGATGAATGTGCACTTCACTTATGATTTGGCACGGCGCCTGCAAGGCACTGACGTAACCGTCAATGCGGCGCATCCTGGCTTGGTCGCGACCGGCTTCGGCCATAATATAGGGGGCCTTTGGTCTGCCCTTATCAAAGTTTTGCAAAGACTGGTAGCGATATCACCGGAAAAAGGGGCAGAGACCCTGGTCTATCTTGCCTCGTCCGCTGAAGCGGCGGGCATCAGCGGCAAGTATTGGAATCGAAAACAACAGAAGCGATCCAGCGATAATTCCTACGACCAGGAGCAGCAGAAAAAGCTTTGGCAATACAGCGCAGAAGCGGCCGGGGTCGGTTAAGCGCGCTAGGGCAACCCTGATGGCAGTGTAAATGTATCGCCATCTGCCGTCGCTTCCAACGCCATTACTGCAGTTACCGCCCCCACTTTCAGCGGTCCATAAAGATGGGGGAAACGCGCTGTGGCTGCAATCGCGCCGGCTGTGATCGGCTTCGGATGGGCTGGCGCTTCCCAGCGCAATTCGGATTCTAGCTCGCCTTCCTCAATACAAAGAAGCAGCAAGTCCGATTGGTCCCGATAGAAGTTATTCGCGACATCCAGGACCTGGTCGAGCCGGGAACAATGTATAAAGCCTTCGCTTTCGAGGGAAGGCGCGCGATAGAGTCCAGCTGCTTGAGCCTGCGCCCAGCGCGAACGGCTGGTGATGTGATAGATCATCGCAGCGCTTGATCGAGATCGGCAATGAGATCGGCTGGGTGCTCCAAGCCGATGGAAACGCGCAATAAGTTTGCCGGCGTATTCGAATCCTCTTCAATCGATTCGCGATGTTCGATGAGGCTGTGGGTGCCGCCAAAGCTGGTTGCGCTGGTAAAGAGCCTTAGTTTGTTCACCACGTCGATGGCGGCTTGTCGACCGCCGCGTACTTGCATCGACATCAATCCACTGCCGAAGCGCATTTGCCGGATAGCCAGATCGTATTGTGGATGGCTGGGATGATGCGGATAGAGCACGCGCTCAACTTTAGGGTGATCCGCCAGGAAGCATGCCACTTCCAGGGCGTTTTCGCTATGGGCGCGGACACGATAGGACAGGCTCTGCATCCCGCGCAGCGTTAACCAACTGTTCATCGGCGACAAGACGGAGCCGCCGATTCTCACCAAGCGCATGACGCGCTGGGCGAATTCGTCATGCTCGCGGAATACAATGACCCCGCCGAGCACATCATGGTGGCCCGCGATGTATTTGGTCAGCGAATTGACAACAATATCCCCGCCAAGCGCTAAGGGATTCTGCGCGACCGGCGTCGCCACTGTGTTGTCGACCAGAACGGCCGTCCCATTTTTGTGGGCTATGTCGCTTATCGCTTTGATATCCGCCAGGCGTATCATGGGATTGGTCGGCGATTCAAAGATCACCAATTTGGTCTCCGGGCGCATGGCGGCGCGGACAGCCTTCAGATCGCTCATATCAACGAAACTTGTCTGCAAGCCCCAAGGCGCGAAGAATTCCTTCAATTGTACGCGGATGCCGAAGTACATATCGTCGCTGGACACGATATGATCGCCTGGTCTTAATGCTTGGAAAATCGTCAGCATGGCGGCTGAGCCGCTGGCGATAGCATGCGCCGCAGCGCCGTATTCCAGCTTGCGCATGGCCTCTTCCAGCGCCGCGCGATTCGGGTTCTGATACCGGGTATAGATCAACTCGTCCGGCTCATGCTCCAAGCCCGTTGTTTCGTATTGAAATGTCGTGCTGAGGACAATCGGCGGGACAATCGCGCCACTGGCGCTGTCGATATTTGAATTGTGAACCGCAGTCGTTTCGGGTCTGCGCGGCATGTGATTTAACCTTTGTCCGGGATTCTGTCGGCGTCCATGATAACGGCAATCGGCCGCTTATGCCATTGCGCCCGGCGAGAATGAACAGGGCAATCGCATCAAAATAATGGCGACTGGAACAGTACATATTCTTACTGAAAATAAACTACAGAGCGCGCAGAGAGCGCAGAGGATAGCGTGGAAGATGGTGAGGATAGTCATCTAATTTGACTAAACTCTGTGCCGGCGGGCTGTGTCTACGCGCCCCTCAGTAATTCCAACAAAGAAATGCAAATCCATTTTATGTATGGATTGGTAGGGGCGACATACCATGTCGCCCGAAATCAAAACGCAGCAACGTCGGGCGACCAGATTGGTCGCCCCTACAGCGTCCTGATGTTTTCGCATTACTTTCTGGAATTACTTCTGTGTACTCTGTGTTTAATTTTTTGAAGCGATTGCTCTGACAAGAAGGCAGCGAAATCTTCAGCCGAATTCAGGGGATTCAAGTAAAATCTGGATGTAAGCGTCTTCCTTTGCCCGCTTGAATTGCTAGCGATAACGGAGGGATGAACGATGCCTGATATGCTTGTTAAGCTATACGAATTGCCCCCGCTTGAACCCGAGATCGCCTTTCAGCGCGATCAAGGCATCACGATCAGGCGCTGTATGCCGCCGGAAAAGCGCCTCGTCATCGACTGGATCGACGCGCGCTTCAATCCCTACTGGTCTAGCGAGGCGGATGTCGGTTTTTCTACGCATCCGACCACGGTCATGTTGGCGCATCGACGCGACCAGTTGCTGGGTTTCGCTTGCTACGACACAACCTTCAAAGGGTTCTTCGGTCCAACGGGGGTTGATGAGCGAGAACGCGGGCGCGGGATTGGCACTGCTCTTTTGGTCAAGTGCCTGCACGAGATGCGCAACGCCGGTTATATGTACGGCGTCATCGGCTGGGCTGGACCCACGACCTATTACGAAAAAGCGGTAAACGCCGTGATCATTCCCGGCTCCGAGCCGTCTTACGCCTACAATGGCTTGTTAGGTACCGATGCGGTCTTCAGCGACGGCGCGCCGGGCGAATCGTTCCTGGAAAATGCCAGCCCTGTCATGGCGAGGCCAGACCTTGATTTGCAGCATACACGACAGCATTGATAATCTCGGTCAATCCGCGTCCCTTGCCCATCGAAATATCTCTGCCAAAAAACGTGAATACCACGTCGCCGTTGATGGCCGCGACTTGTTCCAGGGGGGCTCCCGAACAGGACTGTTCAAGAATCGCGCACATCGCCATGGCTGATAGACCCTGCGGATTTAGCACATCGAAATGAAAGTCCAGCCTGTTGTCCGGGCGCTCAATCGCCCAGACGAACGCTTCGGATTCGCAGCCGATCACGCGATGCGCCTCCTCGTAGGGCTTGGCGGCCACCGCAGCCGGCACGGGTTCAAACTCGTCGGCGATGGCGATCAAAAAGTCGATGCGCTCATCCCGCGTGGAAATGAAAGCGAAATCGTCGAGGTAATCTTGAAGTTTAGGCGGATAGTCCGGCATCGGAGGACTCTGCTGCTGGCGCGGCGGGGAAGGCGCTTGCGCCTTCCCCAGCGCTGTCAAAAATCTGACTATTTTTCGATGGGCAGGCCAACGCTGTTGCCCCATTCGGTCCAGGAACCGTCATAGTTGCGAACATCGGCGAAACCGAGCAGATTGGTCAAGACAAACCAGGTATGGCTGCTGCGCTCGCCGATGCGGCAGTAGGCGACCGTAGGCTGCTCGGGGTTCAAGCCGATCTCGTCGAGATAAATCCCGCGCAGTTCCGCGGCGGTCTTGAAGGTGCCGTCCTCATTGGCGGCGCGGGACCAGGGCACGTTATCGGCGCCTGGGATATGCCCGCCGCGCACCGCTCCTTCTTGCGGATAACCCTCCATGTGCAGCTTCTCCCCGCTGAATTCGCCCGGGCTGCGCACGTCCACCAATTGTCCATTAGCCTGAGTATGCCTTAGCACGCCGTCTCGGAAGGCGCGGATTTGGCTGTCATCGCGTTCCGGCGCGCTGTATGATGTTGGGTTGATACTCGGTTTTTCCCGTGTCAGCTCGCGCCCTTCTTCAGCCCATTTCAGGCGTCCGCCATCCATAATCTTGGCATTGGTATGACCGAATAGCTCGAATACCCAGAGCGCGTAAGTTGCCCACCAGTTGCTCTTGTCGCCATAGAAAATGACCGTCGTGTCTGCGGTAATGCCGATTCGCCCCGCCAGCGCCTCAAAACCGGATTTATCCAGATAATCGCGCCGCAGCGGATCGTTGAGGTCCTTAACCCAGTCCACCTCAACCGCGCCGGGGATATGTCCGCTCGGGTAGAGCAGGGGATCCTCGTTCGATTCGATGATGCGGATGCCAGCTTCGTTCAAGTTTGCGGCGACCCAGTCCGTCGATACAAGTTTGTCGGGATTGGTGTAGCCGCGACTGTTGATATCACTCATTTTTTCGCTCCTTCTTCAGCTTATGCGATCGGAACCTAGCCGGCGGTTCGTTCCATGTCTGCAATCAAAAAAGCCAACCTTGGCGGGTTGACTTGTGGTTTTGAACAACCGTGTTGCTGGCAAAGCAAACAATCCCGCCTAGTCGTCGGTAGCCCTACAACAGCATGAAACTCTCATCTGTAGCCGTCTGTCTTTGCTCATAGCTATAAGCTAGCATAGCTTTTGCGACTTTTCAAGCAGCTATGTTTGGGCAATCGCCTGAGCAATTTTGTGTCGAATGTCACTTAAACCCAAGAAGCTGTAGAGGCGGCTCGCGAGACGCCCCTACAAATTGCTAGAAAAATGTGACATCCAACATATTTTGACTTAGGTCTCCGGCGGCAATTCCAAAGCGTTTACCAGGTCCTCGAGGCACAGGACAGAGTTTTGCAGTTGCAGGCTAATGTGAAGCCCGCGCGGGACGCGCGCCTGCAAACGCGCCCGACCGATATTGCCGATGAGGGGCTTGCGCTTGAGGACAACATAAACACCGGCGTCGTCTTTTTCAGTCGCCAGCTTCCAGCTCATGGACGCGCGCAATCTCACATTGACATAAAGCTGATTGTCCTCGGAGCGTGACAGATTGACCTCGGCGTATTCCGCTTCCAGGTAGAAGCTGCTGGGCGCTTGAACCTGCCATTGGTAGTTGCGCGATATTGTTGTCAGGTCGCGGATGGAAGCGAGCAGATCAAGCGCGCCCCGCAGCTTATTCAGCATAGGCATCAGAGTTCTTCCAAATGTTCCGCGACCCAGCGTTGATATGCTTGGCGCAACTTTATTGTGTATTCCCCGACCGCGCCATTGCCTATTGAGCGGCCGTCAATCGCGACAATGGGAATGACGCCCCGGCTGCTGCTGCTGAGAAAAGCCTCAAGCATGCCTGGCAAATCATCAATATGCGGCGCTTGCAGGCGCAGCGGCAAGATATCCCGGCAAACCTCGAGCAGGATCCGGCGCGAAATGCCCGCAAGTATGCCGCTGCCAGCAGTATAGAGCTGCCCATCGGCGATCGCGTAGAAGTTGCTGGTCGCCCCTTCCAACATCAATCCGCTTTTGTCTAACAAGATGATCTCATAGACTCCCGGCGCGGTCGCGTCTGGCAGTTTTCCGCGTATGTGCATCCAGTCGCTGGTCTTGGCGGCGGGACCTTTCCGTTGCGCGACCCCCGAAGTGACACAGCGGACGCCTTGCCTGACCAGCGCTTCGTCGGGCGGGTGATAAGGCTCAAGCGTAATCAGTAGACTGTCCGGTCGCGCTGCTGATACCGAAATGCGAAAACGAACATCGCCGTAATCCGACGCCAGTATCATTGTACGCAGTGCGGCTTTCAGTTGCTGACGATCATAATCGATTGCGATGCGCTGATGGCGCGCGGAGGCTTCCAGCCGCTCCAGGTGGGCGTCAAAGAGCAGCGCTTTTGTTGTATGCCAAGTATTGCCCACCGTATAGACGCCGTCGAAAGGCTCGAAAACGACGGCTTCGGCCAGGCTGCTTGCCGCGTAGTCTACTTTTTCCAAGCCACGAGAGCTTAGTCGGCGAATGATGGCAGGCATTTCGGGCGTGGGCGCTCAGCGTTGCAACCAAGTCTCGCGGTAAAGATTCCATTGAGACTGATTCAGGTCTTCATCGGAAAAGATCGCCACGCCGGTTAACAGCGACTTATCTTCTTCCGCCAAGCGCGATACGCCGAGGATAACGCCATCCAGCGCGGCTGACATCGTTTCGACCGAGGGATTGTGCGCCGCGCTCGGTCCGCCATAATTGGGGATGCTGACCAGAATTCGCGTGTTGCCCCCCAGCAGATTGATATAGGTTTCGATGTGATAGGCCACCCAATTGATGTAGTCCAGCGTGTCCTGCCGGTAGCTCTGATACATGAGCAATACAACTTCATCGGCGGAAACCATGACCCGCTGTTTGTAATTGGAAGACCACATCGTGCCCGGCGCGATAGAAGCCAGCGGGACCAGTCCGGCGTCAGTCGGCGTCAAGTCCGCGGGTACGGCTACAGCGATCGGTTTCTCGATGCCAATTGCGGAACGCACGCTGCGTATCAGCCGGATGAGATCATCGTTTTCATTGTAAAGCGGTTTGACGTCGAGCAAGATGCCGTCGAAGCCCAGGTCTTCGACTAGCAGACGACTGAAATCCGCGACATTTTCGTGCAATGCCATGCTATCCAAACGATAACCGTCCACGGGGTCGAGGTTCGTCCAGATCTCGATCCAGGCGAATATCACCGCTTCCTGATGTCGCTCTCTGAACTTCTCGACAAAGCCGGCCACGTCTAATCGCGACTCCATGAAGTTCCCAGCGCCTTGCGTGCCAGCGGTCCAACGTCCTTCAGTATTCAACGTACTGGCATAGGCATAAAGTTTCCCGATCTTATTCTGTTTCAGCTGGCCAGCCAACTCGCTGATTCTTGCCTCATCGACCTTGCCATGCGTCCAGGCTCTGTTGAGCCAGATGCCATTGTCGTAACTGACAGTTTCTCCACCCTTCAATGCGCTCAAGCCGACAACGACACCCGCTACAACCAAGATTGCGGCCGGAATGCCTAAGAAAATCCGCCTTATGGGGGAATCAAGAAAGCCCGTTTTCTTCGGCTCGGGCGGTCCTGGCGGAGCCGCAATCGCTCGTTGCCGCCGGCGTCTGGAACTTGATGCGGGCTTTCGTCTGCTAAACTGTTTAATGGCGGAGGTCCCTAGTCGAATCTCTTTTGTGATAAATCGCCTGGCGACCGCAAGCAGGGAACTTGTCATTTTGAATAGGCGCGCAAAGCTATTTCGCGGTCCCCGAGCGGCTGTGGAAGAATTGACTGTGCTAGCGTTTTCGAGCATGGACATGGACAAAACCGAAAGATTGCGCATCTTTACGACTCTAAACAGTATAGCACAGTTACAAATTGCCAATTAACTGCTTGGCTGTTAATTCGCGGGATATAGCGCCGCAGGGCTTGAGGCAAAGCTGATGATTTTCAAGCAAGAAGATCTAAAAAAGCCTGAAGAGCTAGGGCATGTCCAGAGCGGCTTGCAGCCGTTTTAACAGCGGGGGCGCCAATACGATTAGACCAATTGCGATAGAAGCTAGCGCTGCTAGCAATACCGCGGCCGCGGCCACGTCCTTGGCCACTCTCGCCATTGGATGAAAGTCGGAAACAGCCAGATTCACCGCCGCCTCAACCGCCGCATTGAAAAACTCCGCCAACCACACCAGGCTCGTCGTCAGAATGATCAGCGCCCACTCTTGCGGACTGACTTCCAGCCATATCGCCAGCAGCAGCACAACTAGCGTCGCCAGCAGTTGAATCCTGGCATTCTTTTGATAGCGCAACATGTAGCGCAATCCCGCGACCGCGTACATGAAGCTGCGCCAGCGGTTGGCGCTTACAAGCGGACTGTGCGCGGCTGGGTCGCGCTCTGCGCTGCCCGGCTGATCGGCGCGGTCCCCGTTCATCATTGGCCTCCATATTCGCCTCCATATTTGTCAACGATGGCAGGTTCGATCCCGATTGTCTCCAAGGCTCTAGCTTGTTCCATCCACATCGCTTGTTTCGCGGCCTCGGTGTTGTGATCATAACCCAGCAAATGCAGCA
The DNA here is from genome assembly GCA_963663445.2 of Aggregatilineales bacterium. GTDB lineage: Bacteria > Chloroflexota > Anaerolineae > Aggregatilineales > Phototrophicaceae > UBA6055. The sequence continues at coordinate 1,036,752 of CAXXTM010000002.1, forward strand.
GGCCATGCACAAGCAGCATGCAGAGCGTGTCCTCAACATTCAAGTTATGTCTTTGCGCGACGCGCTTGGCATAGGGATAGGCAATTAGGATGTCGCCAAGGTACATGCCCACGCTGTCCTTGCCGGTATTATTGATGGGCGCTGGACCGGCGGGGAAGGACAAGACATCCGTCTCGCTGAACACCTGGCGAAATTCCTGATTCAAGTCCCGCACGGTGTCGTCGTCGGTTACAACAATCGTCACTTGCGAACGCGTATCCGCCCGCAGTTGTTTCAAGACGGTCTCGGCCGCTTGTCGGAGGCGGGACTCGTTCACCGGATAAACTTGCTGAACCTGGATATGAACAGCCAAGCTCACGCGCTTTCTTTCACTTCGTCATCGACGCTCGCGGGCTGCATTCCGTGGTTCGTTCTCGTACCGTTTCGTTTGGGCAGGGGCGGCACATCGTCCAGCGGTTCATCGTCGTCCATGATGCTTGGCAAGGCAGCGCCTTCCAGGTCCGGCGAGGCAGATGGCGTCACCAGAGGCAAGTCAGGCGAATTCTTCAAACCCGCTTTGATTTCAGTTTGAGCCTTGTCAACTTCCCGCTCGCCAGTTGCGGGCGCAGGCTTGGATTCTGGCATATCTTCCGGCGTCGAGGCGCTGGCGTCGCCTGATGCTGCGACGCTGACAGCGGGTGAGGGCTCTTCGCGCGCGCTTTCAGGGACCACGGGTTTGACGGCTCGGGCATAGTCGATCCTGGTGTGGAACAATCCCTTAAAGACGTCGATAAAGGTCTCTTCAATCTTGCGCAGGTCATTCAGCGTCAGATTGGAAGCGTCCAGTTGCCCGTCATTTCGCTTGCCGTCTACGATGCGGTGAACGAGCTCGGTTATCTCCTGGTTGCTTTCCGGATGGACGGCTCTAATCGCCGATTCACAACTGTCCGCCAGCATCATAATAGCGGTTTCGCGGCTCTGTGGTATGGGACCGGGGTAGGAGAAATCCGCAGGATCCACTTCGTCAGCAGCTTTTGCCGCGCCCAGCGCGCGCTGATAAAAGACGAATACTTCTGTCGTGCCATGATGTTCGCGAATGAAATCGCGAATGCGGTTGGGAAGGTTGTAATTCTTTGCAATTTGGTCGCCTTCAATGACGTGGTTAACGATGATGTCCGCGCTGCGATAGGGGTCGTTCATCCCGTCGTGCGGGTTGCGCATCTGCTGCTGATTCTCTGTGAAAAAGTAGGGATTGCTCATCTTGCCGACATCGTGATAAAGCGCCGCGACGTGCGTCAACTGCGTGTCGGCGCCAATTGCGTCTGCCGCTTGTTCGGCCAGGTTGGCGACTTGCAAAGAATGCTGGTAGGTGCCCGGCGCCTCGCGCAGCAGGCGCTGCAAGAGTGGTTTGCTGGGCTGGCTCAAATCCATGAGCTTAAAAGGAGTAGGCAGATTAAACAGTACAGTCAAGATGTACATAACAGCGAAGGACGTTGTCGGGACGATCAGCATGCCATTGAAAAAACCCTGTATCAAGTTTGATGGCGCAAGCGCGTCAAAACCGATCAATAGCGCGAAGATCGCGATGATGGCGACGTTGGTGACGCCGACGACTAAGCCCGACAGAAAATAGCTATTCAGACGCGCGGCATTGCGTAGGGTCAAGATAGCGCTGATGTTCGCCGCCGCGACCAGACTCGCGTTTTCCAATGAGGGGCTGCGGCCCAATATCCCGGCCAGAAAGGCGAAGCCGATGGTGGCGACTATGGCAAGATTGGGGCGGCTCAATGCCACATAAAGGATGCCTAGGGCGGCGGCCGGCATCAGGTATATGTTTGACGCGCCAAAGGACCGCACTGCAACCAGGGCGATCAAAAAGAGCGCCGCTTGCATCAGCAAACTGCCAGTATCCGAAAGCAGCAGGTGTGAATCGAAGCGACTGATGTATAAGCCGATCAACAGCGTAACCATGGCGCTGGCTAAGACGGCGCGCAGAATGCGCGAGCCGCGGTTGCTCGTTTGCGCCAGCAGCCCCAATTCTTGTAAAGCCTCGAAAGACAGAATGTCGATAGGTTGATTTGCCGGCGCGACAATTTGACCAGCGATAAAATGGCGCTGCTGCGGCTCCACGTTGTTGACCGCCAACTCGCGGTCCAGCGCCGTTTGTTCGGGATTCTCGAAGGTATTGGCGCGGATGACGTCGCCCGTGATCATGGTTACAATATGGCTTTCCTGCGGGGATAAACGCAAGCTGACTTGGGTCGGCAATTGATCGCGTTCGTGCTGCAAATCTGAACCGCGAATGGGATCGCGCATGACGCGTTCTAATACGGATATGATCTCGTTGCGGGCCAATGTCCAGCGCTCTTCTGGCAACTGCAGCATCGCGACAATCGTTTCGCGATCGCCTTCAAGAATGAGGGAAGTAATTTCGTTGACATCGGCGACTTGCTGCTCTAACGAGGCGAATGCGTCGGCGCGCACGTTGTCGATGAATGCCAGGATATTTTCGGTCAAGACCCGCTGTTGACGCGCCACATTTGGATCAGGCGAATAGTAAACAGTTGAAACTTGTCCGAGGACATTCTGTCTTTCTTGCTCGGTCAGTATCTCACTGACGAACAAACGCTCTTCTTGGGCGATGATGTCTTCCGCCGGCACCGAACCAACTGCGAGATTGGCTGTGCTGCTTGCGCCCAGGAAGACGTCATCGAAAGCCACAATGGCGCTGCAGCAGCCGATAAACACCAGCGCGAACAGCAGCAGCAGCAAGGAACGAAGAGCCAAGGTCGTGCGCTCCGGCGCCAGACTGAATCGTTCTTCCAGAATATCCGTAAGGCGGAGGACCATCGCTTCAACTCAAGAGCTCTTTTACCAGGGAGTTGACCTGTTTGCCATCGGCGCGACCGCGAACCTGCGGCATAACAGCCTGCATGATAGCGCCCATCTCGCGCATAGAACTGGCGCCGGTGTCCTCAATCGCCCTCCGAACAATCTGTCGCAGCTCGTCCTCAGTCAGTTGCTGCGGCAGGAAGCTCTCGATGATTTCCAGGTCGAATCGCGCGCTTGCGCTTTCCTCGGCGCGTCCCGCCGCTTCCAATTCGGCAATGGTTTCGCGATGTTGCTTGGCTTCCTTTTGCAAGACGGCTTGCACGCCGTCATCGTCGAGCGCCGTTCTCGTATCTATTTCGACCTGCTTTATCGCGCTGTTGAGCAGACGGATCGCATCGCGTCGTGTAGTGTGCCTGGATTTCATCGCGTCTTTCAGCGCGGATTGCAGTTCTGTCTTCAGTTTGCTCATCACAAAAGCCTTCACGTTACTTAAAGAAATCGGCTGCGGCATGGCACTCATGACCAACGAGCTATAAGTCTACTGTACCATGAATCACCCCGTCCGTGAATTCTGCGAGAAATGTGGGGCAGATGCGCTTAGTTAAGTCCTGCGGGTATATTGCCTTGACCCGCATGTAATTGTCGGTATAACCGCTATGAACAAAGCCTTCGGGCGTCGCGCCGGTGATTTGCTCCCACAGCACATTCTGCCGCGTTCCCTGGAGCTGCGCCGCGAAGTCCGCTTCCATCGAATCGGATAGGGCGAGGAGCTCGGCGCTGCGCGCTCTTTTGACTTGATTGCTCACTTGTTTCTTCATGCGGCTGGCTGGCGTCCCGGGGCGGCTGCTGTAGCGAAAAACATGAAGGCCATCGAATTTCATTTCCTCGATGAAGGCGCGGGAGCTCGCGAATTCTTCGTCGGTTTCGCCGGGGAAGCCGACGATCACGTCAGTTGTTATGCGCAGCCCGGGGATTGCCTCTCTCGCGGCTTGCGTCAGCGCGCGAAATGCCGCTTGATTGGTGTTGCGCCGCATGCGCTTCAAAGTGGCGTCGCAGCCGCTCTGCAAGGGCAGGTGCAGGTGGCGGCATAGGCGTGGATTCCGCCACAGCTTGAAGAAACTCGGCGCAAGATCCCAGGGCTCCAGGGACGAGAGCCGCAGGCGCGGCATGTCGCTATGCTGCAATAGCGCCTCGACCAAGCGGGCAAGTCCATCAAAATCGCCTTGGTCCTGACCATAGCTGCCGAGGTGCACACCGGTAAGCACCACTTCTTGATAGCCAAGTTGGCGCAGCGTATGCACTTCCCGCAGCAGCTCGTCGATGGCGCGGCTGCGACCGGGTCCGCGAGCAATTGTCGTTACACAAAACGTACATTCGTTGTCGCAACCGTCTTGCGCTTTCACGAAGGCTCGGGTACGGCTCAAGCTTTGGGCGGGTAGCCTGCGCTCAATCGGCTCGCTATCGAAGAGCTTGATTGGCTCGTCAGTCACGACGGACACCAGCTCTTCTTTGTCGAAGTTACTGACCACGCGCGCAACGCCGGGCAGCCTATCCAGCTCCTTCGGCGCGATTTGAGCGTAACAGCCCGTCACCGTGATCCCCGCTTGCGGATTAGCGCGATGGAATTCGCGGACCAGTTTGCGGCTGGTTTTGCTGGCCTCCCGCGTGACGGCGCAGGTGTTCAAGACAAAATGATCGGCCTCTTCCGGGCGGTCGACAACCTCGTGGCTCTGGCTCTGAAACTGGCGTGCCATGGAGTCGATTTCGCTTTGATTGAGCCGGCAGCCCACCATGCGCAGATGCACTTTCATAATTTGGCGTCCTCCCCGCCAGCGGCGCTGGGGCTGAAAACGGTAAAATTGTCGAAATCAACGATTACGCCGCCACCGCCGGTCTGCGTCGCTTGCGCGATCAAGCCCAGTTGCCCAGCCAGCGGCTGCGGCGCTTGAAACCCGTCTACCATACGCCCGCCGATGCACTCGCCATTTGTGAAGGTGCTGCTTGCCCCGGGCACATCAGGCATACATAGCGGCGCTTGCCTTCCGTTGACAAAGAACTCGAGCTCCGAGCCGCGAGCGATGACGCGAATACTGTTCCGCGCGCCCAAGTCTTGGTGAATATTTGGCGAAGGGATCCATGTGCTTAATACTTCTCGCGCGCCGTTGACAACCCGTTCAAGCGCATAATAACCATCGCTGCTGATAAGAAAAGCGTAGTAGTTAGGACCCGCTGCCGGGTCAAGGACTTGTCGCAGGGCAGCGCTCAGCAAGGCAGACCATTGACCGATGCCGCAGAAAATCACCGCTGGCAGATCGCAAGCCGCTTCTGATGGATTTTGCATAGCGAAAACAATGCCAAAGGCGTTATCGATGGGACCGGCTGCCGCGCTGGCTTCGGCGCTGACGTCAAATTCAAGAAAATGATGACGCGCAACTGACCAACTCGCGGTCTGCGCGCTGGAAAGCGCCAGCCGCAAGCGACCGTCCGCGATCGCCGCGCTCTGTTGGCCCTCGTAAAGATCCCACTCGTCGAGATAGCCCTCGAAGGTGGCGACATAGAGCAAGTCGCCCGCAGGCGCGACGATTGGCGCGCTGCTTCGATCAAGCTGGGCGTAAAGCAGGTTGCCCGCGACCAGCACCAGCAACAATACGACGATTGCTGGACCCGGCCGCGCCAATCGCCGTAGCGGCCGCAAGCGGCTCTTCACCTGGTCGGTGGATTCCGTCACAAGGGCATAACTCATCGTTTGCGTGCCGCGCGATTGTATCACAGTCAAGTGTTGACGTAAACGAAGTTGCTCTGCCCATCGCCATAACATTCCTTGACAAGCGCGCATGATGCCGCTAGAGTAGCCTCCCAAAAGAACTGGTCAAGCAAAAATGGCTTTGAAGATTTCGTCCGGGACCACTACTACGATGTCCATGACTATGATGCCCAATAGGGCGCGTGGTGGAGGTTGCGGCTTGCTGTAAGCGAATCAAAAGAAAGCAGCAGACAGGCGCGTGGACAACCTCCACGCGCCTTTTTTATTTCGCTAATTGGATACACTGAGACGCTCATGCGACGAGAAGGTTTCTTAATCTGTGTGAGCGCGGCAAACATTATCGCTGCCGCCGAGCGGCTGGCAAGGGAGAGGGGATGCAGATGCGCAGGTTGACTATGAAATTCGGCGGCACATCGGTTGGGTCTGCGGCGGCGATCGTCCAGGTTGTTGATATCGTTCGTGAAAACTTGACAAGCGGCGACGAATTGGCTGTTGTTGTTTCGGCGATGGCCCGCGTCACCGATCAATTGCTGGATTCCGCGCGCGCTGCCGCGGACGGGGATAGAAGTCGCTACGAGCGCGTCAACACGGACATTCGCGCCCAGCATTTTGCCGTGATCGAGGAATTGATCGGGAGCGAATCACAGCGCTTGGCTGCCGCGGGCGAGCTTGATCAACTGCTAGAGGCGCATCTGGAATTATGCGAGGCGATCCGTATTCTGGGCGAGGCCACTCCCCGAATCTGCGATTCCATTGTTTCATTTGGGGAGCGGCTAAGCAGCCGACTTATCACGGCTGTCATGGTCGCGAGGGGTTTGCCTGTTAAGCAGTTCGATTCCAGCCGCTTTGTCATCACAGACAGCAACTTCCAGGATGCGGATCCGCTATGGGATGAAACCGAATCGCGCATCGGCGAACAGCTTTTGCCTGAATTGCGGACCGGCGTCACGCCTATCATCACCGGATTTATCGGCGCTACTCCCGATGGCACGCTCACGACCTTGGGGCGCGGCGGCAGCGATTTCTGCGCGGCTATCATTGCCGCCTGCCTGGATAGTGATGAGCTGATCATCTGGACAGATGTGGACGGCGTGATGACGACGGACCCGCGTTTGGACAGCAGAGCGCGCGTTTTGCCTTATGTCTCCTACCAAGAAATCGGCGAACTGGCTTTTTATGGCGCGAAGGTCTTGCATCCCAAGACCGTACAACCCATCGTCAACCGCAGCATCCCCTTACGTGTGCGCAATACCTTCAACCCGGCGCAGGCCGGGACGCTGATCGGCGGACGCAGCCAAGCTAGCGAAACTGTCATCAAGGCAGTTACCAATATCAATGATGTGAGCATGCTGACCGTCAGCGGCAAAGGCATGCTGGGCGTACCGGGCATCGCCGGGCGAACATTCCTGGCGACAGCAAAAGCTGGGGCGAACATTCTCATGATCTCGCAATCGTCCTCGGAACAGAGCTTTTGCTTCACCGTGATTGACCCGGTGGCCGGCGATGTCAAGGCGACGGTTGAACAGGAGCTCCAGCGCGAAATCCAGCATAAGAATATCGATAGCGTCGATATCTTGAGCGATATCGTCATCATAACGGTGGTTGGATCGGGCATGAGGGGCACGCCGGGCGTGGCCGGGCGCGTCTTTTCGCTTTTGGGCGAACACAGAATCAATGTCTTGGCGATCGCGCAAGGTTCCTCCGAATGCAGTATTTCCTTCATCATCAGCGAGTCTGACTTGGAACATGCCGTTACAGAGCTGCACTCCCTGGCATTGGAAACAGCCGAGAACGATCGCGTTAATGGACTGGCAAGCCCCGTTTAATGGGCGGGGAAACGCGGTGTTTTCAAGCGGCGATGAGCGCTTCGAGTATCGCCTGCCAATGCGTGAAGAGAATCAAATGCCCCGCGGCTGCTTCCAGGCGCAAACGGGAGTCGGGAATCATCGCCGCCATGCGCTGCCCAACGATTGGCGAGGAGAATCTATCCGACTCGCCCCACCAGATGTCCACTGGGACGCGGATGGACTGTAAATGAAAACTCCAAGCCTGCACCAGGCTGACCATCTCATCAGCGATCCCTTCGCTGCCATTGCTGCGGAGCTCTTCCCAGATGTTGCGGCGCAGGGCGAAAAAGTCCAGATTTCCGAAGACTTCCTGGTCAACTCGCGGCAGCGACGCGGCTAGCTCTCGCAAGTATTGAGCGGAATCGCGCTGCGCGTCCAGCAGAAAAAAGCCGCGCAGCAGCCAGCGGAAGAAAGGCTCCATGCCACCGGCCAACTGGAGCATTTTGGCATAGTAGGGATGAACCGCTCGGAAACCCAAAGGATTGTCCATCGGCGGCAGGCTGCTCACGACAGCGCAGCGTTGAACGATTCCAGGAAAGCGATAAGCGCAAGCCAGGGCGTAGGGACCGCCGGCCGAATAACCAAGCACAGAGAATCGCTCCAATTTCAGCGCCTTGGAAAGCAGCATGATATCGTCGACGACGTCCATCATGCCGCGACCGGGCTTGCGTGTTGACATGCCATAGCCGGGGCGGTCTACGCCGATCAAGCGCAGGCCCAGCCTCGTGAGGATCGAGTCGTCCGGGTGGCGCAGGGTCCGGTTGCCCCAAAGATCATGGAAGAACAGGACTGGCGCGCCAGTAGGATCGCCAAATTCGGCGAATCCCAAGCGGCGGCCGTCCTTAAGTTGCGCTTGGCGCGCTGTCGCGACTTGCGCCAATTTTGGCATGTCTCAGTTACCTTGCGTGAAAATAAAATGCCCTCGGGATTGGCAACGGCATGTATTTTAGCAGCCTTCCAATCGCTATCCCACTCGATTCTCGCCTCAGCTGGCGAAGTCCTTGATCAACGTTTGTAAACCGCCAGAATCGCAGGAACCGCGTCGAAGGCAGGTTGAAAATAGTCGATGCCGGGTACTGCCATCAAGGTCGAACCCCCGCCGTCCAGATTGAATGCGGTTTCGATTGCCAGGTCGCTTTCCGCAAGGGTCGCGCTCAGATCACCCAGCGTCGGTCCCAGCAGGGGCGCTGAAATGAACAGAATGTTCCCAGCTGTATCTTCGGCAAGGACCGTGCGCCGCGCGCGCTCTTGCTTCGGCGGACCGAAATAAGCTTGCTCGCCATTTTCCACCAGCAACGGAAATCCCTGCACGGCTTGTTCCGCCGATGCCAGATCGCGCTGCGACATGCTGGCGTTTGCGCGCGCCGCCGCCTGCCCGTTTTTGACGAGGAAGCTGCCGCCGCGCTCTTGATATGGCCTGCCGCGCGCCAAGCCATCACTGATAACGAGCCCTAAAGCCTGGTATGAGGGATCGAAGAAATTGGCGTTGATGATTGCGGCGGCGCTTGGCTCCTGCGCGCGCCATTGCGCCAAACTGTATGGCTGGCCGGGGCTGTATTTGGCGCGGAAGAAATAGTGCTGCGGGTCGATGCGCAATATCTTTAACTGACTCAGTTGGTCCTCGTCCGCTGTGATTTCACGCCATTCCAGCCCCGGCGCGATAAAGGTCCAGCCGGAGCTTGCCCGAATTGGCGCTTCGGCTATCGCGCCGGGCAGCGCAGTCAAGGCGATGTTGCAAGCCGATAGCGTCAGAACAAGCGACAATAGCGAATGTAACCCAAAGCCCCGGCTTGCTTTGACCGCCATGCGGCTGGTATCTCTGCCCGCGAGACTTGTCTATGCCAACAGATGGGCAATACCGCGGATACGTTCAACCGCCTCTTTGAGCAAGTTCAGGTCTTCCGCGAATGAGAACCGAATATGGACATCTTTGCTGATGCCGAAGGCGCTGCCGGGGACGCCCACCACGATGGCTTTATCGAGGATCAAGGACGCCACTTCCTCGCTGCTCTTGCTGGTATTGTCAACTTTGGGGAAGGCGTAAAAAGCGCCTTCAATGTCCGGGCAAGACATGTTTTCGATATTATTGAAGGAGTTCACCATGAAGTCTCGGCGTTCTTCGTACGATTGCCGCATCATCTCGACGCATTCCTGGGGACCGTTTAGGGCGGCGACAGCCGCGTGCTGTGTAAAGGTCGCCGCCGAAGTCGCGGTCTGGGAATTGAACTTGCCTGCTGCCCCGATAAGCGCGCTTGGACCCGCCAGCCAGCCCAGTCGCCAGCCGGTCATGGCATAGGCTTTTGACATGCCGTTGACAATGACGACGCGGTCGCTGATATCGGGCAGGGAGGCCAGGGAAACCGCCGGTCGGCGGTCGAAATTGAGCTTTTCGTAGATCTCGTCCGAAATGACGTAGAGATCGGCTTCCGTCGCCAAGGTAGCGATGTCTTCAATCTCGTCCGATGACAGCATGTGCCCGGTTGGATTGCTTGGCGAGTTGATGATGATCGCTTTAGTTTTGGGTGTTACGAAGGCGCGCAGATCCTCCAGGCGCAAACGATAGCCGTCATCGCTGCTCGTCGGCACCGGCACCGGTAGGCCCCCGACCATGGTGACGATCGACGGATAACTGACCCAGTAGGGCGCGGGAATCAGCACCTCGTCGCCGGGATCCAACATGGCTTTTAATGCCAGAAAAAGCGCCAGCTTGCCGCCGGGCGTGACGACGATGCCGCTCGCGGGGTCGACGCTAACCTTGTTGTCGCGCTCCATTTTGGCGGCGATAGCCTCCAAGAGCGGACGTATGCCTTTCGACGGCGCGGCGTAGCGCGTTTCGCCAGCGCGGATTGCCTGCAGGCCCGCTTCGACAATATGAGCCGGCGTGTCGAAATCCGGTTCCCCGCCAGCCAATCCGATGACCGAGTGGCCCTCGGCCGCCAATTGCTTGGCTTTATCGTTCATGGCGATGGTGGGCGATTTGGCGATACGTCCCGCAAGCTTGGTAATGCTCGGCATTTTTTGTCCTCTTCGCGTTTCGCTTGTCTTTTTGATTCTTTACAATCCGCCGTGCAGTGTATCGTTTTTGCAAGCGCGATAAAAGGGTGGGTCAGCGCTAAAGCGCCGCTTGGAACGGGATCTCGCTTGACGCCCGTCACCGAGCTTAAAAGCGCGTATTGCGCCATCTTATGGACATCCTTATAATGCCTTTTGCTGTAGTTGCTTATTTCGTTTCTTCCGAGGGATATCCTAGAAAGGGTGCATTATGTCAAGAAGACCGCTCTTCACAATTCTATTGCTTGTATTGACGCTATTTGCGGCGTCGATGCCGGCTGCGTTTGCCCAAGACAATGTGGATGTTTATGGCCGCGAATTGCCGGCCGACGCCGCGCCATACGACATGCAAATCTATCGCAACCTGTGCGATTCGGCGCGCCAGGAAACGTCATTGTCGTCGATCGTCACGGTGTATTCGCGCATTTGCAGCACCGGCGCATTCGACAAATTCTCGGATTCATTAGTCGTGCTCAATAACAATATGGAAATCATCCCATCGGCGGCAACGGACTGGTCCGTATCCGAAGACGGTTTGACCTGGACCTTCAACTTGCGCGGCGACCAGATGTGGAGCGACGGCAGTCCCGTCACAGCGCATGACTGGGTGGAAAGCTGGCGCTTTATGGCGGATCCCGATCACGCTTACGATTTTGTCTGGCTGTGGCTAGGCATCATCGACGGCTGGGACGAAGCGGTGGCTGGCGAGATTGGACCCGAGGACATCGGTCTGGAAGCTGTCGATGACAATACGCTCGCGGTTACCACGCAAGTGCCGTTCCCGCCCTTGCCGGCGACCTTCTTCTTCTGGCCCCCGATGCAAGCCAAGGCGCTGACGGAAATCGGTCCCGAATACATTCTGGATCCAGAGACGCACGTCTCCGCCGGTCCATTCGTCCTGCGCGAATTTGAGCCGGGCAGCCACGCTGTCTTGGAGGCGAATCCGGATTATGTTGGTCCGCGTATGCCCTGGTTGCGCCGCATGGAATTCGTCTATGGCGATATGCTGAACAGCAGCTTCCTGGCTTTCCAGGACCACGAAATTGACCAGGTTCACCAATCCTTGCTGAGCCCGGCCGATTTTGATGTGATCTCCGCTGACGAGGTCATGTCGCAGAATTATCGCCAGCACGCGGGCGACTTCCGCACCGATTATCTCTTGATGGACACCTTCACCGAGCCCTTCAGCGATGTCAATGTGCGCCTGGCTTTTGCCAAAGCGCTTGACCGCGAGGCGATCGTCGAGAGCGTGGTCGGCACGACGGTTGGCATCCCGGCTTATTCCTTCCTGGCGCCTGGTTTCCCCGCATCCAATAGCGCCGGCTTGCAAGACATCCAGGACTATGACTGCGAAGCGGCGCAGGGTCTGCTGTCGGAGGCTGGCTACGCCGGCGGCGCGGGCTTCCCCGCGGTCGAATTGGCGCTGCGCGGCGAATCGGCTTTCATCCAGGACTGGTTCATCGCCGCCGCCGCCTCCATCAGCCAATGCCTCAACGTAGAAATCACCGTCAACAATCTGGAATTCCAGGATTACATGACGCGCTTGCTGGAACGCCCGACCACCCTGCAATTCGGCGGCGTCTCCTATGGCATGGACTACTTGGATCCCGCCAATATGATGGGTGTCTGGGTTTCGACGGGCCGTCACTCCTGGCGCAACGAAGCCTTTGATAACCTGGTTCGCGAAGCCAATTCCTTCACGGGCGACCCGGCCGAGCGCATCGCCATGTACCAAGAAGCCGAGCGCATCATGGTGGAAGACGTCGGCGGCATCTTCCTGGTACACCGGATTCAAGGCGATCTTTGGCAGCCTTACATGAATGCCACCGGCAACTGCTGGGAGCCGGATCGTCAGGGCTTGGCCACGACGCACTGGGGCAACGAGCATTGCTGGGGCGAGTATTACATCACCGACGCTGTCATGGACTACGATACGCACCGCAACGAATAAGCGTTTGGCCTTTGTCGATAAACACGAGGGCGGGTCCAGTGCCCGCCCTTCGTTTTTCTGGCTCCGCATAGCGCCAATGCCGCGATCTAGCGCAGCATTCTCTTTGAACTAGGGCGAGTCCGCTTCATGATCGTTTACATTTTGCGCCGGCTCTTATCGCTGGCTTTTGTCCTTTTTCTTGTCTCAATAATTGTTTTTGTATTGATGAATCTTGTCCCCGGCGGTCCATTCACGCTGGCGGATCGCGGATATTCCGGCGCGGCATTGGAAAACCTGGAACGCAAGTATGGCCTCGACAAGCCGGTACACGTTCGCTACGTCAACTATGTGACGAGCGCCTTGCAACTGGATTTCGGCAATTCTTTCTCTGTCGCCGGCAATCCGCCCGTGACCGAACTTATCGCGCGAATATGGCCCGTCACCTTTCAACTGGGGCTTTACACGATTCTGCTGTCATTTGGCTTTGGCATCTTCCTCGGCATCGTGGCTGCTTATAATCACAACGGCATCATTGACAATCTGGTGACATTTATCGCGACTGCGGGCATCGCGGTGCCAAATTTCATCATCGCCACCTGGTTTCTGTTGATCTTTGGTTTCCAAAATGGCTGGGGCGCGGAAAGCAAATGGATTATCGGTCCGCTAACCGCCGACGGCGCGGCTATTCTGTCTTGGGACTATATACTGCCTGTGGTGACATACGCGCTCGCGCCGCTAGCGCTGGTTTCTCGTTATACCCGTTCGAGCTTCACAGATGTGCTGAGGGCGGACTTTATCCGCACAGCCCGCTCCAAGGGTTTGTCCGAGCGCATGATTTTGCTGCGCCATGTCCTGCGCAATGCGCTCATCCCTATGATCACGGTGCTTCTGCCGCAAATACCGAATCTTTTGACCGGCTCGCTTTTCATTGAAGTGGTTTATGGTGTTCCCGGCTTGGGTAAGTTTTTTGTGACGAGCATATTCAATCGTGATTATCCCATGATTATGGGACTGGTTCTTTTGATTGCCTTGCTCTGGGGGCTGACTTATCTCATCACGGATGTTTTGTACACGGTGATAGACCCGCGCATCCGGCTGGGCGGGCGGCAGGGAGCCTAGGTCTGATGAGCCGACAGCGATCAGCCTCCTCCACCCCTGTGGCGATTAACTTGCCGGAACAGCTTGAGCAGCGCTCGCTGTTGCGGGACGCTTTTCGCCGTTTTCTGCAGAACAAACTGGCTTTGCTGGGCTTGATTCTGCTCATCCTATTGCTATTGGTAGCTTTGCTGGCTGATATCATCGCGCCTTATGGGCTGAACGAAGTCGACTTTTCGATAGTGCGACTGCAACCATTTGAAGACCGCAATCATATTCTCGGCGGCGACGGCGTCGGGCGCGACTTCATGACAAGGCTTATTTTCGGCGCGCGCACATCGCTATTTGTGGGGCTCTTGGCGCCGGTCATCTCTTTTGGATTTGCCGTGCCGCTGGGCGCTATCGCCGGCTACCGCGGCGGACGCTGGGATTTCGCTATCCTGCGCGTGATCGAGATCGCCACTGCGGTTCCCCCCTTGCTCTTTGCTATGTTCTTAATCAGCATTACCGGCGCGGGCTTAGGCAATGTGATCTTTGTGCTCGCGATCACGTCCTGGATCGAACCCGCGCGTATCGCACGGGCGCAATTCCTCAAGTTTCGCGAGACCGAATTTGTCTTGGCGGCGCGGGCTTTGGGCGCGTCGGAGCTACAGATCATCGCCCAGCATATCTTGCCAAACTCCTTGACGCCGCTCTTGGTTTCCTTCACATTTGCCGTGCCGCTGGCGATATTCGCCGAAGCGGGCTTGAGTTTTTTGGGCATTGGCATTACGGAACCGACAGCAAGTTGGGGTAAAATGGTAGGCGGGAGCGTGAAATCCTCCACAGTTGTTGTCGACTATCACTTGGCGCTTTTCCCGACGCTGCTGGTGGCATTGACCATGCTGAGCTTTTCTTTTGTGGGGGATGGCTTGCAAGAAGCGCTGGACCCATCTCGTGGCGACTAGACGGAGCTTAGGAATGACCACGCTGTCTCATATTTGCCTGGTCTGTTGGCTGACATTCGTTTTGATCCTGTCGGCCGCCTGTGGCGGCGGCAGCGCCCAGCCCACAAGGCAACCGACAGACCCACCGCCGACCCAGACGCCTTTCCCAACCTTCGCGTTTGTCGAGCCGACAAAAGCGCCCGTCTTTGAACAAACTGGCGGCGAATCTGGACCGTCGGACGCAGCGAATGAAAACGCTGCAGCAGAGGCCATCACATTGGATCCGAAAAAAGTCGAACGAGGCTTGGGGCGTTACGAGGCATTGGCTTGCGGGTCCTGTCATGGCGCCGCAGGCGAAGGCACGGACAAAGCGGGCAGCTTGCAGGGTTTCGCGCTGTCGGAGGATGATTTCATCACCTTCGTCCGCTCTGGCGGCGAATTGGGAACCGAACATCAGTATTCCACCGACCGTCTGAGCAATAGCGGTTCGCGCAATCTCTATCAATATCTGCTCTCCTTGGCGCAGGCCAGCTAGTCCCTGCGGATTCCTGAGTTATGACCGTTTCTGATCTGGCGGCTCTGCGCGGCGAGCCAAGTTATCTTTGGCGGGCGGGCCAAGAACGCCGCCTGCAGATGATCGCCAAATGGGCGCGGCTGGAAGGGGCGCGGGTGCTGGTTGCGGGCTGTGGCGTCGGCATGTACGCGCGCCAGATCAAGCGTCGTTATACCGATGCGGTCACTGCCTTTGATATTGAATACGACCGGGTGCAGGTCGCCAAGCCGGAACTCCCGCATTCAGTTGTGGCGGCCGGGGAAGACATCCCTTTCCGCGACGATGTATTTGACACCGCGCTTTCTCACGAAGTCATCGAACATGTCGAAGACGACCGGCGCTCTGCCCAAGAACTGCTCCGCGTGGTCAAGCCGGGCGGCTACATCGTCATGTTTTGTCCCAATCGCTGGTATCCCTACGAAACACATGGTCACTATTGGCGGGGAAACTATCATTTTGGGAATAGTCCGCTGATCAATTATTTGCCGGCTCGCTGGCGGGACCGGCTAGCGCCGCACGTGCGCGCCTATTCAGCCGCCGACATCCGGGCGCTCTTCGACGGGCTGCCGGTCACGGTGGTGCATCATTCCCGCATTTACGGCGGATACGATAATATCATCGGGCGCTTGGGCAAGCCCGCGCGGGTGATGCGCGACTTGCTCTACAAATGCGAAGGAACGCCCTTGGATACTTGGGCGCTGTCGCATTTCTTGGTCATGCAAAAGCTCTGATTAGTCGCGCTTGCTAAATGGCAAGAGCCTGCGCAGCCAGCGGCGGATGATATTGCCGCGGGTTCGATTCCAAGCTCTCTCGGCGTGGGCGGCGAAGCGCTTGTTGTCTCCACTGTCTTGGCTGGTATCGCCATAGCGCTCCCGCGTGTACAAATCGCTGATGGTCCGGATAGGTTCGTGGGCGGCGGGAATCTTTTGCTGCAATTCGCGGCGTTTTTCCAGCGTGGTCTTGTCACTGCCGATATCAATGCCAACCAACTGGATATAGCGCTCCAGACGCGCATAAGCTCTGGATATAGGGCTGAGGCCCCCCAGCCCGCGCCATTCCCACCACCAGAACAGCAGCAACAAGATGATAGCCGAGATGAGCAGCGAAACGAGCATCGCCAAAGCCACCAGTAAAAGCGGCTCCAAGAAGGCGAATGGTGGCGGAGGCGCGTCCGGGATGATCGGTGGTTCTACCGTTGGCACAATGAATGGCGTTGGGCTGGGATTAGGCGGCGGCGTTGGGCTCGGCGTCGCTGTCGGTTGAGCCGCGATTTGCTCTGCCCCTGCTTCTGTGGGCAGGGGAGTGGGGCTCGGGCTTGGCGTCGGCGTAGGACTGAGCGTGGGCTGCGCGTCGGCGGCTTCGTCTTGGGGCTGCGCTAGATCATCCCCGTCGCGATTGTAAGGCGCTTCGGCAGCCGTCGGCTCGAACTCGATCCAGCCATAGCCGGGGAAATAGACTTCGACCCAGGTATGCGCCTCGCGCTCGCGCACGACATAACGCTGGATGTCGGCATCATATTTGCCCTGAGAAAAACCAGCGGCGAGGCGCGCCGGTATGCCCAGGTGGCGCAACATGACAATCATGGCAGTCGCATAATAGGTGCAGTAACCTTCTTTGGCGTCAAATAGCACCCATTCCACAGAGTCTACGTTGGGCGGCGGCGCGGGAATGGATTCATTGTAGACGATGTTTTCGCGCAGCCAGGTTTCGATCGCCTTTGCGCTGTCGTAGGCATTATCCGCTTGCGCTTCTTGCACGATCCGCTGCGACAGATTGAGGATGCGCGCGTTAGGTTGCCCGACATACAGGTTCGCTCCGCTGACCCAATCGGGATAGTTGACGCCGGCCCCGCGCAATTCATGCGCCGTCGCGACGCTCAGCAAGCTGGTCGCGGTATAAGATTCTCCCCGTTTCATAACCCGCAACGGTCGCACAACCGACACGTTCATCGAGCTGTTCACGGGTTTGTCGGTATAGATCAGGTCAATGCGCCCGGTGCTGTCTATCGAGGAAGGCTGTGGCGCGGCGTAGTAAATGCGCGCGTTGGCGTCCACGATGGTGAAGTGTTGCGCGATCGCTTGCCGGCGAAAGCCAAGCGCTTCATTGTTCATATTCAGTTCCAAGGGCGATGATCTGTCCGTGATGCGCAGATCTGCGGAAGGCGACCATTGACCGTCCAGATAGCGTTCGAATACCCGCGAGCGCCAGTAATAACGAAAGCTCGCTTGCGGCGCGTCCACCAGCAAGACGACATCGTCGCCCAGGCTGACAGCGCCGCCCAGGTCGAGCAAATCGGCGCCGTAGTAATCGGTTGTGGCGGGACCTTCGCCTTCGATGGGCGCGAAGAGGCGGCTCCAAGCCTCGGTCATCTGTTGGATGGGGTCGGAAGCCAAGAATTCTTGAAAAGCATTAAGGCGCTCTTGCAAGCCATGTGTCGGCGCGCCCCAGGCGAATACGAGGCTCAGCAGCGACAAGACAATGCCAATCGCGGCGAATTGCCGGCGCACAATTGTTGGCACGCGAATGCCGCTAAGCGACCATTGCCACTCGCTGTTCTCGAGGTTGGAGCGCGCAATGAGCGAAAGCGCCATGAACAGGAAAAGGACAAGGTGCCTGTCCAGCGGGTCCCGGCCGTTATAGATGACCATGTTCACCAACAGCACCAGCCCTGGCGGCAAGATGACGCGCCAGACGCGATCAATCCGATAAATATGCCAGGTGGCGTTGTAAGCCAGGAACCAGAATAAGAGCGAAACCAGCATGCTGAAAACAAGCTCGTCAGGGTTGTTGCCGTCGCTTAGGGCGTCTAGCAGCCATTCCCTGGCGCTGCCGATGACTTCTGCAATACCTTCTAAAAAGGGCGCTTCGAGCGACAGAGCCGAGACGCAAATAATGCCGCCGATGGCATATAGAGAACAGATGATGAGCGCGGTCAATTCTCCAAAGCGGCTGCCCGCCAGCAATACGCCAATGACGACGCCAATGACGAGTACCGGCAGCACGATGTTCAGGTCGATGGGCCAGCCCGCAATCTCTAGGCTGAGCAGGGGCATGAGCAAGACCAGGCAACATGCGATCAATCTAGCGATGTCCCCGAGGGAGACTGGGCTGCGCCAGCGGTTGAATCTGCGCTGGCTTACGATAGATGCGTTTGCGCTCATGTTAGACCGGGAATTTATATGCAAGTGGATTTAGCTTAGGTTATTTTGCCAGGACTGTAAAGCAGATTTGCGGCGAACAGTGGCAATGTCCTTTCTGGAATGGCCGGTAATTCGGGATAGTCACCGCCGGCGCAAATGCCTTTGCGATGGTCATCAGAAATTGCTGTATAATGAAATATCCGGGTTGACCGAGGGAATCGCGGCAAGTCGCGAACTTGTCGAGGAAAGTCCGCACTCCAAAGGGCAACGATGCCGGCTAACGGCCGGGCAGGGCAACCTGACGGCAAGTGCAACAGAGAGCAGATTGCATCTGCATTGATGCGAGGGTGAAAGGGTGTGGCAAGAGCGCACCGGCAGCGGCAGTGATGTCGCTGGCCAGGCAAACCCCATCGGGAGCAAGGTGAAGCAGGCGCAGTGGAGCGGCCCGTTCCCCAGAAAGCGCCGGGTACACCGCTAGAGGTCGGCGGCAACGGCGATCCCAGATAGATGATTCCCGCGTCTTTGACGGACAGAATGCGGCTTATGCGGTCGACCCGGATTCCAGAACCCCTTGCCAACAAGGGGTTCTCTGATTCGATCACGCTCGCGGCGCTCAGCAAAGGCGCGAGCGTGTGATCAACCTGCCAGTTCAGATGGACCGTCTATTCGAGCAAGGAGCTTTTGCCGATGAAGCGAAACGATCGACCGAATATCCTTTGGATCTGCACGGATCAACAGCGCTATGACACGATTGCGGCATTGGGGAACGCCTTTGTCTCGACACCAAACATCGACGCATTGGCGCGCCAGGGCGTCGCCTTTGAACGGGCCTATTGTCAAAGCCCGATTTGCACGCCCAGCCGGGCGAGTTTCCTAACCGGCATGTACCCCAGTTCCTTGCGCGTCAATCGCAATGGCAATCCGCGTTTTCCAGACTTCCCGCCCTTGATCAGCCGCATCTTGGCGGATCAGGGTTATGTTTGTGGATTAATCGGCAAGCTCCACTTATCCAGCGCCTATGGGCGCATCGAAGAGCGCGCCGATGACGGTTATACATTTTGGGAATACAGCCATGCGCCGCGCGATGACTGGGAAGAAGGACATGATTACGCCGATTGGGTCCAATCCCAGGGCGCTGATTTAGCTGAACTGACCAGAGACCCAGCCGGCGTTCCGGCCGAACTTCATCAAACGACTTGGTGCGCCGAAAAGACGATCCAATTCATCGACGAGAACCGCGAGCGCAACTGGTTTGCCAGCGTCAACATTTACGATCCGCACCCGCCATTCAACCCGCCGCAGGCTTATCGCGAGCGCTTCGACCCCGCCCAAGTTAAACCCCCGCTGTTCCGAGAAAGCGACCTGGAACAGCAAAAGAAACTCGCAGCGGTTGACTTCCAGTCGCTAGCGAAGCATCCTGCGGATCTCGATATCAAAAGTCCGATTCTGCCACAGTCGCCGACGCCCGGCTTGGCGGAGCCGGACTCCCTGGGCGCGCGTGACGCCGGTACATTAATCGCCGCTTATTACGCGATGATCAAGTTGATAGATGATCAGGTGGGGCGCATTCTAGCAGCGCTGGACGCGCTGGAACTGCGCCAAAATACCGTCATCATCTTCACGAGCGATCATGGCGAAATGCTGGGCGATCATGGTCTCATAATGAAGGGCTGTCGATTTTATGAAGGCTTGGTTCGGGTGCCGTTAATCTGGTCATGCCCGGGACGCTACTTGACCGACCTGCGCAGCGGCGCTTTGGTCGAACTGACCGATATCGCGCCAACCTTGTTGGATATTGTCGGTTTAGCAAAGCCCGGCTACATGGTTGGGAAATCGCTCGTGCCGATATTAAGCGGCGCAGAGCCGCCGGAATTCCACCGCGAATATGCGCGCTGTGAGTACATTGACGCGCTGGATTTGCCCGGTCATTCGCGGGCGACGATGTATTTCGATGGTCGCTACAAGCTCGTTCTCTATCACAATCATGGCGTCGGCGAGCTCTACGATCTGGCGCAAGACCCGCAGGAATTCAACAATTTATGGGACCAGGGGAGCGCCAGTGATGTACGCGCCCGGCTGACCCAAGGCGCTTTCGACGCTGCAATTTCAACGCTCTACGCGGGTCCCGAGCGCCGGGGTCCCATGTAAGTTGCTTCGCGCCAGTATTTTGCGATTTAGGTGTCATTCGGCATATATTGGCTTGGAAGCGATTGCCCTGCACAACTGGGCAACTGCGCAGCTCAGCGCAAAAAACGGTATTTGAGCAAGGTCCAAGCGGCGATTGGCGCGTCCGTCCACTTGATCTTCTTGCCTTCGTCGTACTCGCGTCCGTAATACGAGATTGGCACCTCGACGATGCGGATGCCTTGGCGCAAGACCTTGGCGGTGAACTCCGGTTCAAATTCGAAGCCGCGCGCATGGATCTGCATGTCTTCCATCACCTCGCGCCGGAAGCACTTGTAGCAAGTTTCCATGTCGCTGAGGATGGCGTTGAAGAGGATATTGGTGATCAGTGTTAGACCTTTATTGGCGACCATGTTCCAGAAGTTCATGGCTTTGCGGGCGCCGCCCAAGAAGCGCGAGCCATAGACAACTGTCGCCACGCCCTCTTGTATCGGTTTCAGCAATAGCGGGTACTCGCGCGGGTCATATTCGAAGTCGGCATCTTGAATGATGATTACATCGCAACTGGTTTTCTTGAAACCGGTGACGAGCGCCGCTCCCTTGCCTTGATTGACTTCGTGGTAGAAGATCTTCACTTTGCTATGACCTTCGGCGTCAATTTCCGCAAGCGCGTCGAGCGTGCCGTCGGTCGAGCCGTCATCCACGATAATCACCTCGTCCACAATGTCTACGTCAAGGACGCGCTTGACGATGTCTTTCACGGTGTTGACTTCGTTATAGCAAGGCATGACCACGCTGAACGAGGGCTTCGCGGCATAGGGATCGGGCGCTTGGGACGGTGGGTGTCTCATACGATTTCAAGGAACGCTGACTGCTAAATCGAACAGCTTGGCGGAACTGCCGCATTCTATCATAGAGCTGGTCAACACGCAATTTTACACGCTGGCAAGAGGTATTGCGCGCCTTCATTGAATCTCTGGCGGGATTGATCGCAGCAAGGAGCCGCTGCTAGCGATGATGCGAATGGCGCTGTTCGGAGAGTCGACCGTGTACAGCCGAGCATAGTCGGTGATGGAAGCGTAGGCGTCGGGGAACTGGCGCACGGCTGGACCTACCAAGCCAACATCAATCATGAGCGCAATGCAGGCCTGCTTGGATGCGATGTTGAACTCCGCCCCCAGCCAACTCATCGGCGCTTCGATATAGGCGACATCGGAGAACAATATGTAGACCGCGGGCTGATTGCGCTGTCCCCTGTACACACTCAGATACAAGCGGGACAGCTTGCGGTGATAGTGAAAGACCTGGCAGCGATAGCCGGCCGGCTTGGTGATGTTGAAGACGTTGCGGCTATTTACTTCGACTTTTGCCATTGCTTGCGGTGGTCGGTTTCACTCAGCGCATGCTACTTTTAGTAGATTAAAGAAAATAATGCAAAATATACATGGTACGTGTAGGGCGATTGCTCTGATTGCATGACGCTTTGCGACCGTATATTATGCGGTAGAATACCTGCATCTGCTCAGCAAGGGATACGATGAACGATTGTCAACTGCCAGAACGGCGGACGGGAGACGAAGATGAGATTTGGGGGCAAAGTTGCGCTGGTCACGGGCGCGGCAACCGGAATCGGCCGAGCGACTGCGCTGGCATTCGCGCGGGAAGGCGCAAGTGTCGCGCTCGCGGATGTCAATGCCGAAGCGCTGAATGAGACCATGCGCGCATTGGAGAGCGCGGGCGGATCGGGCTTGGCGGCGCTTGCGGACGTCTCCCTTGGCGCAGATGCCAGGCGCATCGCCTGCGACGCGGTTGACGAATTCGGAGGCATAGATTATCTGGTTGCCAGCGCCGGCATCCAAACTTACGGCACGGTTGTTGATACGGACGAAGATACCTGGGATCGCACGCTCGCGGTCAACTTGAAAGGCGTATATCTGGCAGCCAAGTATTGTATACCGGAGATGATCAAACGCGGCGGTGGCGCCATCGTCAATGTGGCTTCGGTCCAGGGGCTGCAAAGCCAGCCCAACGTAGCCGCCTATGCCGCCTCCAAGGGCGCGCTGATCGCCATGACGCGCACCATGGCTTTGGATCATGCCAAAGACGGCATCCGTGTGAATAGCCTTTGCCCCGGCTCGATTGATACGCCGCTGCTGCGTTTCGCCGCGGACATCTATAGCCCCGACGATCCGCAAAGCGCCATAGAAGAATGGGGCAAACTGCATGCCTTGGGCAGGGTAGGGCAGCCGGAAGAAATGGCGAATGTCGCGCTCTTTCTGGTGAGCGACGCCGCGTCATTCATGACCGGCGCCACGATTGTGGCTGACGGCGGTTTGACGATAGGCTTGTAAGCGAATCTGAATACCCGCGGCCGAGCCGCTATCGAAAAAAACGGCGCAAGGGTCTGCGGCGCTCAGAATAATATGCCTGCTTGCCGCAGGCGCGACGCGGTTTATAAAACAGATAATATCCGGTGAAGATTGCCTTGAATGGCGGAGGGGCAGTGATGGCTACAACGACGGTAACTTGGAATAGCGACGAGGAACTTTTTGAATTGATTGAGGCTGAACTGTTTGTTGCCGTCATCGGGGACATCCTGGACGAGCTCGGATACCGGCATCAGTTTCTGCCGCCCTATATCCAGCCGCTGCGCCCGGACATGCGCGTCCTGGGAAGAGCCATGACGGTATTCACCGCGGACTATCCCGGCGGCATTATGGATGGCGGCCAGTCGGAATGGTCGCGGATGCCTTTTGGCTTGCTCTTTCGCGCCCTTGACGACCTCAAAGCCAACGAGGTCTACGTTTGCGCCGGCGGCTCGCCGGAATACGCGACCTGGGGCGAGATCATGACCACGCGGGCGCGCTATCTGGGCGCGCGCGGCGCCGTCCTGGACGGCTACTCGCGCGATACGGACGGCGTGCTGCAGCAGAACTTTCCCACGTTTTCGCGCGGCTGTTACGCGCAAGATTCCGGCGCGCGCAGCCGCGTTTTAGACTTCCGCATCCCGATTGAGATCGGACAGGTCAGCGTCAGTTCGGGCGATCTGATCATCGGCGACCGCGACGGCGTCCTGGTGGTCCCGCGCGAGCTTGAAGCAGAAGCGATTTCTTTGGCGCTAGAAAAGGCGCGCACCGAAAACCTGGTTCAAGCGGCGATCGAGCAGGGCATGAGCGCCGAAGAAGCCTTTAGCACCTACGGCGTACTGTAGAGCCTAGGCGGCTGACAAGACAATTTCAATCTGTGGCAAGGGGGAGGAGCGCGCGTGAAAGTTCTTTTTGGACCTACCATCATGTCGCTGGAAGACTCGCTGGGCGACCTGCGGGAGAGATTTCCGGCCGTCGAATTTGAGTATTGCCCGGAGCGCGACGACTTGAATCGCGCCATCCGCGATGCGGATGTATTTGTCGGCTCCATGACCGCCGATTTGTTCAAAAAAGCGACGCGGCTCAAATGGATACAGTCGCCCAGTTCCGGCGTCGACAAATACTTAAACATCCCGGAATTAGCGGACCAGGACCTGCTGCTCACCAGCGCCAGCGGCACGCACGGACCGGGTTTGGCGGAAAGCACGCTCGGAACAATGCTGGCTTTCAACCGCGGCTTGCTAACCAGTGTTTTCCGGCAGCAAGCCCGCCAGTGGTCCGCGAGCGAACTGCGACCCGTTCTCGTCGAGCTAACCGGCATGACCCTTGGCATCGTGGGCTTTGGCGCATTTGGGCGGCATTTGGCGGCGCGCGCGCAAGCCTTCGCTATGAATATCCTGGCGATCGACATCCGACCTCTGCCCAAGCCGGATTACGTCAGCCAGCTTTGGGCGCCGGACCGCCTCGACGATCTCCTGCGCGAATCGGATTATGTGGCGATCGCATTGCCGCTGACGCCGCAGACGGAAAACCTGATCACTGCCGAGAAGATCGCCCTGATGAAGCCGAGCGCGATGCTGCTGGCAATGTCGCGCGGCGGCATCGTCGATCAAGACGCGGTCGCGCGCGCCTTGCGAGAAAAGCGCTTGAGAGCGGCTGCTCTGGAAGTGATGCGCCCCGAACCGCTGCCAGCCGACAGCTATCTTTGGGATGTGGAGAACCTTCTCATCACGTCCCATATTGCCGGCGGCACGCAGTACGAAAGCCAGTACGTCATCGAGATCTTTTGCGACAACCTGGAGCGGCTGCTTGCGGGCGACTTGCCACTGCGCAATCAGGTAGACAAACAAAGACGCTGGCTTCTAGTTCGAGTCGGCAATGTCAAAAGCTGATAGGAACGCGCTGCTCGATTTTCGCCTCGTCCAACTCGATGCCGAGCCCGGGCGCTTGCGGCAGTTTGACGGAACCGTCTTCCGGCGCGAACTGAATTTTGTGAAAATACTGTTTATTGGGTTGGTGGTTGACCAGGTATTCGACCATGGGAACCACCGCCGGCGATTGCGATCCGGCGACATGCAGCGCGGATAGCAAGGAATGTCCATGCGCGACCACGGGTACCTCAAATGCCGAAGCCAAGGCGCAGATTTTGACCAGTTCGCTGATGCCGCCGGTCCAATCGGGGTCATTCTGCAAGTAATCTACGGCGCCTTTGACCAGGAGTTCTTTGCTTTGCCAGCGGGTGTAGACATGTTCGCCTGTGGCTATCGGCACGCCCGTGGCAGCCTTCAGCTTGGCGAACTCCGAGACGCGTTCGGGCGGAATCGGTTCTTCCATCCAGGTCGGATTGAGGGGTTCCAGCGCCCGTAGCATCTTGGTCGCGTAGGCCACATTCCAGCTCATGAAGGCGTCGAACATCAGCATATAATCAGGACCGACAGCTTCGCGGACTGCTTTCGCCATCTCTATGTTTTTGGCTATTCCATCCGCTCCCGCGCTTGGACCATAGCGAAAAAACCACTTTTGCGCTTGATAGCCCTGCGCTTGGTATTCTTTCGCGAGGCGCGCCGCGTCCTCTGGCTCAACAGAAAAACCCAACATGCTGGCATAGGCGGGGACAGAGGCGCGCGTGGGTCCGCCCAAGAGTCGGTAGATCGGCTGCTGCCAGGCTTTGCCTTTCAGGTCCCAAAGCGCGCAGTCGATGGCGCTGAGGCCAGTCATGAACAAGCCCGAACGGCCATGGCGGTTGAGCCGCATCATGAGGTCGAAGAGGTATTCAGTCGCCAGGGCGTCGCGCCCGATCAAGAATTCGCGCAGATCATTGAGGATGACAAAGGCTTGATGGCGATCGATGGGTCCAAATAGCCCGGAGAGATCCTGGTCGCATTGCACTTCGACATACATAGCGCTGATGTGGCCGGGCGTCGCTTTGTTCGGGGGATTGGGATGTTCAACATCGGGATAAATATACAAGGGCATGCTCTGCAGCTCGCGCTCCGGTTGCGGATCGCGCGTGGCGGTCAATTCATATACCAAGATGTCACGGATTTTCATACTCTTCCTCTCTTTCCGGCGCGTTCCGGCGCGCGCCCTTTTATGCTTAGAAGGTCAAGCCAGCGTAATGCTCCAGCTCGAGCAAACGGTTGTACTTCGCCAGCCGCTCCGACTGCGTGATGGAACCGACCTTGATGTAATCCCCAGCCCAACCGACAGCCAAATCGGC
Organism: Aggregatilineales bacterium; assembly: GCA_963663445.2. Taxonomy (GTDB): domain Bacteria; phylum Chloroflexota; class Anaerolineae; order Aggregatilineales; family Phototrophicaceae; genus UBA6055. Next base: position 1,062,579 of record CAXXTM010000002.1, read on the forward strand.
CAGCCAGTCGTCTTCGGTCTCGCCGCTGCGCGCGCTCAGGACCACATGCCAGCCCGCTTCTCTCGCCAGCTTTAATGCCTGAGCCGCTTCCGTGAGCGTAGCAATCTGATTGACCTTGAGCAGCAGGCTGTCCGCAGCTTTTTCTTGAATGGCGCGGTGGATGCGGGCCGGGTTGGTACATAGCAGATCGTCGCCCAATATCATCGCTTTTCCATGCAAACGCTCATAGAGCCTGCGCCAGCCCGCCCAATCGGCTTCGTCCAAGCCGTCTTCGACGCTGACAATGGGGAAGTCGCGGCGCCATTCATCGATGCGCAGCGCCATGTCCGCGCTGTCCAGTTGCTCGCCGTCCAAATGATAAAGTCCCTCTTCAAAGAAGTGGGAGGCCGCCACATCGACCGTGAGCGCGACCTCGTCGAGCGGCGCATAGCCTGCCGCCTCGATCGCCGCCACCGCTTCGGCAAACATCTCTTGCGAAGAGGCGAAGGGTGGCGCCAAGCCGCCTTCGTCGGCTGTCAAAAGCCGCATATCGTAGTTGTCATGCAGCCGCTTGACAGCTGAACGAAAAACATCCGAAACGACCGCAAGCGTTTCTTGAATGGTGTTTGCGACAGGCGCGACAAGCTGGACGTCCTGAATGGCGACCTGCTGCCCGGCGTGTTTACCGCCGCTATAGAGATTGATCATCGGCTTTGGCAGGCGCGGGACTGTTCCGGCGATATCGGCGAAGTGCCGGTAAAGTTCCAATCCACGTTGCGCCGCTTGCGCGCGGGCGAATGCCAGCGAGACGCTCAAGATGGCCTTCGCCCCCAAGCGCGACTTGTTTTCCCGGCCATCCAGGTCGATAAGGCAGCGGTCCAGCGCTTCTTGTGATGCGAAGTCTCTGCCCGCGAGTTCGCGGTTGATGTGAACACTAACGTTTTCAGCCGCTTTCAAGCAGCCCAAGCCCGCGTAGCGCGCCGGGTCCCGGTCGCGCAGCTCAAGCGCCTCGGCCGACCCGGTGGACGCGCCCGAAGGCGTCGAGGCCCGCCCGACATTGCCATCGCTTAATTCGCAACGCGCCAACAAGGTCGGGCGTCCGCGGCTGTCCAGTATTTCGATGGCGGACAGGCTTTTAATGCGACTCGTCATGGTAGTCCAATCGCTCTCGGAAGCTCTCTATCAGCTCAGGTATCGTCATGATATTTTCTTGCAGCAGCTCCAGGACGATTTCCTTTTGCCTGTTGCGTTGCCGCTGGTCTAAGTATTCCAGCGGCGAGCGGCCCCCCACGCGCGCCAGCAGGCAAGCCAAACAATGCGCGACAGCGGAGGTCCGCATTTGCTTGGCGAGATCCGCGTCAAGATCTGTCAGATAAGCGCGCCAGTACTCGCGCGCCATCTCGATGAAGCTGCGCCGATTCGCCCGCAGGAAATGCGCCTTGCTCAAAAAATGCGTCAGGGAGAAGCCGATGTCAAAGGCTGGGTCGCCATAATGAATGACTTCGAAGTCCAGGATAATGAGCTTGCCGCCATAGACCAGCGCGTTTTTGGGGCTGTAATCGCCGTGCACTAGCGCGAGTTTGCGACTCCTGGTGTCTTTGATCAGGTTTTCGAGAAAAGCTCGCGCCCGAGGAACCTGCGTCGCGGTATAGCCATAATAGGGTTCCAGCCGCAATTCTTCAAAGAAGCGGACTTCAGCGAAGTCGCTTTGGATTTGTGGCTGGGCTAGGGCGGACTTGTGGATCTTCGCCAGCAACTGTCCGAAATTTCGCGCGAGCTCAACGGAGGTTTCTCCGCTTAGGAGCAGCGTTTTCCAATTGTGATGCGGACGAGGCACAGCGGACATCGCCAGGATATGATGTTCTTCGTCCAGGAAGACAAGCTCTGGCACATGACCCGTGAGGGCGTTGCCTAAAAGACGCAAGCCGGCCGCTTCGCGCTGAATGCGCTCTGGGGCGCTGTACCAATCGACCTGCACGCGCAGCTTCGCTAAGGCTTGTTTCATGACCCAGTCGGGCTTGCGCTCGAATTGCACCCAGACCGTGCGGTTGGAGACGCCGCCCTCAAGCGTGGTGAATCGGGGTCTATTGCTGGCGGCGATGCGGTCCTTATGCCGCAGGTACGGCAGCAACTGCGCCGGATCTTCGATATTCAGTTGCGCCGCCATATCAACTGCCAGACTTGTCTTCAGGAAGGTCAATGCACGTCGACCCGGCGCGCGCCGATGACGTCTCTGCGCGCTTTGATACCCAAGCCCGGCGCGCTGGAGGCGGACATGCGACCGCTTTCGCGCTGGGGCGCGCCTTCCGCCGCGCTGACCGTAACATAACTGTTGAAATCGGTCGCGGTGAAGAGGAATTCGCTGGGCGTGCTATGCGCCAGATGGGCGATGGCGGCGGTGGTAATATCGCCGCCCCAGCTGTCTTCTATCGTCATGGCGACGCCCATCGCGACGCATAGGTCTCTTGCCAGCCGCGCCTTGGTCAAGCCGCCGAATTTGCTGATCTTGATATTCACGACATCCATCGCCCGGTCGGCATGCCCGCGCAAGAGCATGTCGATATCGTTGACCACCTCGTCCAGGACAAAGGGATGCGACGCGCGTTGCCGAATCGAAAGACATTCTTCATAAGTCAGGCAAGGCTGCTCGATGTAGACATCGACGTCATCAACCGCGCGAACCACTCTTGCCGCCTCGTGCATGAGCCAGCCGGTATTGGCGTCGGCGATGAGTTTGTCGCTCGGCTGCAGCAGATCGGAAACCATGCGAATACGCTCGATATCCAACTGCGGATCGGCGCCCACTTTCAGTTGAAAACGGCGATATCCCTCGTCGCGGTAGCCCGCCACTTTCTCCGCCATTTCTTCGGGCGACTCTTGCGAGATAGCGCGGTACAGGACAAAGTCCTGCCCATAGCGACCGCCGAGCAATTCGCAAACGGGCAAGCCGGCGACTTGCCCCAGGATATCCCAGCATGCCATGTCGATGCCCGACTTCACATAAGGATGGCCCTTGAGCGCCGCGTCCATGCGCCGATTCAGGACATCGAGCTGCCTGGGGTCGCTGCCCAGCAGATGGGGCGCGAGCTCCTTAATGCCGGCTCGGACGCCCTCGGCATAGGCCGGCAGGTAAAAGGGACCCAAAGGACAGACTTCGCCATAGCCGGTCATGCCGCTGTCCGTTTCGACTGCGACGATTGTGCTGTCGAAGACCTCGACAGATTTGCCGCCCGACCACTTGTAGTTGCCTTCGTGCAGCGGCAGGTCGACTTGATAGGCGGAGATGCCTGTGATTTTCATTTGCTTGCCTTAATCTCTCAACAGTTTTACGCTATTGCATCAAGGGAATCGCGCTCGACGAGAAGAAGATAATCGTCATATTCTTCGATGTCTGTATCCTTTTCAGCCAGCCTGTTCTTTATCGCCTCTTCTTGCTGTATTTCCCATTCCGAGTATGAGATGCCGAGCCGCTCAATCGCTTCGAATTCCAGAGCGAAACCTTCAAAGCGTTGGAAATTTTCGATCGCGGTTTCGGCACCAGCTAGGACGTCTAAATGTTGAGTGGGCTCTTTTGGGGGTGCTTGCATCGGCAGGTTGATTCCCCTATCTGGTTGCAGGATGTTCTCCACGCTGGCATCCCAGAATTGCTTGCGCTGTTCCAGCAAGATGTCCCAAAGAATGTCTTCCTCGTCGCGCAGCCACTGCTCAATCAGCAAGTAGCGTCTCAGATCGGTGTCGATAACGTTTTTATTGAAATAGACCGCGCGCTGATCGGGCTTCCCTAGCAAAATACCGACGTAATTCCGCGTAAACTTTCTATATTGCTCCAGACGATCTTTCATGACGGAGCGCGCTAAATCGTTTTGGCCGACTTCCAGGAAGGAGCGTACCCTCGTTTCGTCCAAGTGCATGGCTTGGGTGAGCCGCTGCTGAGCAATCTCGATTTCCTGCTTTGATGATTTATCGCACCGCGCGGATTGAAAGTCGCTCAATAGATGTTCGCGAGCGTTGATGAGCAAGAAATCCAAACTGGCAGCCATAGATTCCTTAAAAGCGCCCTCTTTTGCTTCCATCACGACACGGGCGCATTCAAGGGCGGCTTTCAATTCGATTTTATTGATAGCTTTCTGATTATCCGCTATGGCTTTGGCTACTTGCTGAAATGTCTTCTTAAGTAATGCATCAATTTCAGCGAAACGCTCGATCATCATCAGCAGGCCGAAGCCTGAAAGCGTGAAATGCAGCATACTCAGTCTAGTAGAAAATGCGAGCATGTTTTGAATCGCTTGCAGACGCAAGGTGATGAGATGATGGGAGCGCGCCGTCGCCGCTAAATTGGCCACGCCGAATACATTGTTAAGCGCGCCTAACGAGCCGGCCAAGTTTTTGAGAGCGTTTGCTTGCTGGGTAACGTTGCCGGCCTCTGCGAGATTTGCACCTTGCAAGAGACTTTGGAAAAGAAATCGCGGCAGCGCGGTCGCCGGGTCGCTATTTTTGCTCAAACGTCTGCCCTCACGCAGCCAAGCGACGACCTGCTTGCTGCCCGACTCGCGGATGACCCCGCCCACGCGTTCTAAGCGGCCGCTCGCCAAGCCCATGGCGATATGCGGCGCGACTTCTAACATCACTTGAATGTCCGGCATCATAGCCTCCTTGTTTCGTCCGCGAATATGACAGATTTGTCACACTTTAGCAGCTGCGCTACACTTCTGCCATAGAAGAACTCTCATTGTAAGATTACAGACTCCCAGGAGCCATCCCATGTCTTTCATTGACCGCGTCGACCCAGAGCTTGTTCCAGCCCTCGATCTTTTCCCAGCCGAAATGCTTACAGCCATTGGCGATGACCCGCCGGCCGCCCGCGCCATGCTCGAAGGGCTGATGCTGGCGATGCTCGAGGCTGTGCCGCCCAACGAAGTCGTGATTGAAGAACGGACCATCCCCGGCCCTGACGGGGATATTCCCATCGCCATCTATCAACCGCTGGCGCCCGCGCCGCGCCCCGGGCTGCTTATGATTCACGGCGGCGGCTACATCGTCGGGACGGCTCGCGAGGACTTAAACGGCATCGGCTATGCCGAGCATGTTGGCTGCACTGTCGTCTCGGTCGACTATCGCATGGCGCCGGAATTCACCTATAAAGCCAGCATTGCGGATTGCTTTGCCGGCTTGAACTGGATGTTTGATAACGCCGACGCGCTCGGCGTCGATACCAAGCGCATCGCCATCGGCGGCGGCAGCGCCGGCGGCGGGCTGTCCGCCGGACTCGCGCTCTACAACCGCGACAACAAGGGACCCGACGTCGCTTTTCAATTGCTGGTGTATCCCATGCTGGATGATACTCACGAGACGCCATCCGGTTACGAAGTCACGCATCCCAATGTTTGGAATCGCGACGTTTCATTAAAAGCCTGGAAGATGTATCTCGGCGACGAATATGGCAGTGACAATGTCTCGCCTTATGCCGCCGCGGCCCGGGCAACAGACCTGAGCGGCTTGCCGCCGGCCTTCGTCACAGTCGGGACGGAGGACCTCTTCCGCGATGAAGACATCGATTACGCCCAGCGTCTGATGGCGGCTGGCGTGCCAACACAGTTAGAGGTCCATCCCGGCATGTTTCATGGCGGGGAAGGCTTTGTGCCACAGGCTGGCGTGAGCCAACGCATGCGCATGGGTTATCTCGACGCGCTCAAGCGCGCGATCGGCTGAGCCATGCATCAACCGCTGAAGGCTGTCGCAAATATGTTTTATGAAGCAATTATAGTTGGAGGCGCGCTATGTCCTTCATCGACAAACTAGATCCCGAGATCGCCCACGCGATCCACTTCATGCCAGCCGAACGCTATATCGCCATCGGTGAAGACCCGCCCAAAGCGCGCGAGATGACGGCGGCGCTTAATCGCGAAGCGCGCGCCAACCTGCCGCCCACCGATGTGACCATCGAAGAGACGGTCATTCCTGGACCTGACGGCGATATACCCATCGTGATTTACCAACCGCCTGGTCCGGGACCGCGCGGAGGGCTGCTTTGGATGCACGGCGGCGGCTATATCGTGGGAGAAGCGCGTGACGACGCCCGTTGCATAGAATTCGCCGAATATGTCGGCTGCGCGGTGGTCTCGGTGGATTATCGGCTGGCGCCGGAATCGACCTATAAAGGAAGTATCGCTGACTGTTTTGCCGCGCTCGAATGGATGGTTGGCAAGTCCGACGATTTAGCCATTGACGCGGGACGTATCGCCATCGGCGGCGGCAGCGCCGGCGGGGGCTTGACAGCTGGCTTGGCGCTCTACAATCGCGACAACAAAGGTCCCGATGTCGTCTTCCAACTGTTGATCTATCCCATGATTGACGACAGGCACGATACGCCTTCGGGACATGAAGATACTTGTCCAACAATCTGGAACCGGGCTGTCTCCATGAAAGCCTGGCGCATGTATCTGGGTGATGAATACGGCAGTGATAAGGTCTCGCCCTATGCGGCGGCCGCGCGCGCGACAGATCTGACCGGGCTGCCGCCCGCCTTAATGACAGTCGGCGCGCAGGATCTGTTCCGCGATGAGAACATCGATTATGCGCAGCGGCTCATGGCGGCAGGCGTGCCGACCGACTTGCTCGTTTACGCTGGCATGTTCCACGGGGTAGAGTTGAGTATGCCGGACGCGGCGCCTAGCAAACGCATGAGAATGGGTTATCTTTCGGGCTTAAAGCGCGCTATCGGCTGAACTCTCCGACCAAGCCGTCTGGATGAGGCAAAAGAAACGCCGCCAGGGAGTTTGAGGTTACTCGATTGCATGTGACTTGCCAGATGTCAAAGTGACCCTGGGAGGACTCGAACCTCCAACCTAGCGATTAAGAGTCGCTTGCTCTGCCAAATTGAGCTACAGGGCCCCCAATACAAGACCCGCATTATAGTGATTTGCCTCTTGTCATCGCAAGGGTCAAGTAGGACCTTGCCAGCTGACTAGCTGCACGAAATATCACCACAAATCCGACTGGCAGGTATTTTTGCTGGTACAATTGATTTCAGCGCGCTATACAGCTTGTCGCCAGAAAATGACAGTTGTGATGAAATGGAAGCCGAGCCTATGTCGAAAAAGATCCTCATCATCGGCGGCACCCGAAATATGGGATATTACTTGGCGAAGCAACTCGCGGAAAGCGGCGCCGACCTGACCTTGCTCAACCGGGGGCTCACCCAGGACGACTTGCCGCGCTCCATCCATCGCTTGCATGCCGACCGCACCGACAGCAAGCAAATGCGGCGCGCGCTCTTGGCGAAACGATTTGATGTCGTGGTTGACTTTGTTATGTTCCGTCAGGAGGAAGCGCTAACAACCATAGACATCTTTCGCGACAATGTCGAGCGCTATATTGTCATTAGCAGCGGACAGGTATATCTGGTGCGCGAGGATCTGGAGCGCCCTTTTCATGAAGACGACTATGAAGGTGCGGTTATGGACGCGCCTTCGGAGAATTCCTACGCCTATCAGGAATGGCTCTATGGCGTGCAAAAACGCGAGGCGGAAGATCAATTCCGCCGTGAATGGAACCGCTCCAAGTTCCCCTATACCTCGCTGCGCTTGCCCATGGTCAACAGCGTTCGCGATCAGTTTCATCGTCTATATAACTATTTCCTGCGCCTGCGCGACGGCGGCGTCTTGCTCGTTCCGGATAAGCCGAATTTCGCCCTGAATCATATCTACGCGTTGGATGTGGTATCTGTCATCCGACGCATTATCGAAACTGGCGAAGGAAAAGGCGAGGCTTATAACATCGCCCAGGATGAACACCTTAGCTTGGATGAATTCTTGTCGCTGATGGCAGCCATCATGCAGGTTGACTTGCGTCTGCTGCGGGTCAAGCGCGAGGAGCTGGAGGCAAACGGATTCCTGCCGGATTGTTCTCCTTTCAGCGAGCGCTGGATGAGCGCGCTGGACAACCGCCGCAGCAAGGAGATATTGGGCATCCGCTATACGCCGCTTGCGGAATACCTGGAAACACTGGTCCGGCACTACCAAGCGCAGCTTATCGCGCCGCCGCTCACCTTCCGCAGGCGGCGCGCGGAGCTGTCCTTCGCGGAGCAGTCTGCTCAGCATTGAGCGTATGCGGGAATTTGAGTCTGGCGTTCTGGGCTGAAAGAACAGCTATCAAGCCTGAAGCGTATCTATTGAAACCCCTTTTCGAGTGTTAAGATTTCTGTTATCAATTCACAGTAGCGTAATGTAGGGCAATATTTTCGGGGGGACTGTATGAAATCAATTGCAAAGTTTGTCCTGCTTTTCATCGGCTCGGCGCTCCTCTTGAGCGGCTGTTCGGCAGTTTCTTCGATGCTGATGGGCCACTCGAAAGAAGCCGCGCCAGACATGCAGGAACCATCTGTAGACACAGCGGCAGTAGCGGAGGTCCCGCGTTTCACGTTTTATGATTCTTTTGCTAATTGGTGACCGACTTGTCGGCGTAATGTGCCCGTCGTGAACGGGCTACAAGAGACCTTTGGCGATCACATCGAATTTGTGGAGCTTGATCTGGATGACTCCGCGCATGATGGCAAACGGGCGCAGCTGGGTATTACCGCGCAAGCGCAATACATCCTGGTTGGCGCTGATGGCGCAATCGCGCAGAAGTGGTTCGGGATATTGGACCAAGCTCGTGTGAGCGCCGAATTGGAAACACTATTGCAGACATAGCAGACATAAGCGCGATTTACGCAGGCATATTCGCATAGCGCGCGCGCGCCAGCAGCAAGGGTTGGCGCAGCGCGCCCGTTTCGCTTGGAATAGCAAGCCCCAAAACGAATATATCCTCGGCAAACGGATGCGCTGGAGCGCCCCAAATCCAACGCGGATTGATATAATCGACGGACATCCCTTCGAGCGAGAACTTTGGAGCTTGGCGTGGTCGCTGGCAGGTGCCTGTTTTACATTGCCGTCAGCTTGGCAATTGGCGCTTGCAATCTGCGTCGCCCCGAAGTCACCTTGACGCTCGCGCCCATTGAAACCAGAACCCCGCTAGCGACTGACCTGCTTGAATTGCCCACGGAAACCCGAGTCGCCCAACTGCTTCCGTCACCTACTGTTCAATCCTCGTCTACCGCTCAATCCTCGCCTACAGATAGCAATAACCCGACGCTCACTGACACTGTCGCGCCAACCTTAACCGCAACCGACCAGTCGACGCCAACGGAAACCAGCGAGCCGACATCCTCCCATACTCATCAGCCTACCGTTACCCAAAGTCCAGCCCCAAGCGCGACGGCGACGATACCGCCAAGCGACACGGCTGTTCGCACTGCAACCGCATCAGCAACAGCGACAGCTGCGCCTTCTGTCACCGACAGTCCCGTGCCGTCATCGACCCATACAGCTGCGCCGTCGGCGACGCTCATAGCCAGCCCCACCCGAATCTTGCCGCGCACCGCGACAGCCACCGCGACGCCGACCGTAAGCCCTGAGATTGTTCTACAGCCGCTAGGAACTGTAAGATCTGAGGCGACGGCTACGACCCTCAGCTCGCTGCCGCCTACCTTGACACCCTTGCCGACACTTGACGCGACCGAGCTTGCGCGGCTCATCGCAAGACCTGTCGCCCAAGCGACCGCTCCAGCAACTTGGACAGCGGCGCCAACCGCCTTGCCCTCGGCCGCGCCGGTCGCTTCGACGCCCCTTCCTGCCTCGGCCACCCAGGGGGCAGATCGCTCCCCCGCCAGTACGCCATTGCCGTCGACCGCTCAGCCCGATTTTGGCGCGGCGACCTTCACGCCGACTCCAGTGCCGACGCGCTTCCAACCAACCGTCGCAGTCCGCCAGGAGCTCATCGTAGAGCAGATTCCTCCGCCGGTCTTCGCGCCCGCGTCGATTAATACGGCCGGCGCCGCGGTTTATCAATATGATGTGGGCTTTGATCAGCCCTTCAACTATCAAGGTCTGCAATTACAAGGCGGGGTCGCGCTTTTTGCGCCGAATCCCGTTGCGCCCGACAGTTACTTGCGCACAGATCAGGTCGGCATGTTATGGTATCGACCTGTCGGCGCTGCCAACGAAGGCGCGATGTCATTCTCGCCTTTCCATGAGGGATACGGCGCGCCAAGCAGCGAGCTCAACAAGAACCGCGTCGTGGAAATCGATTGGTCGGCGGACGGCGCGCAGTTCAGCTTTCGTATTGATTCGCCGCCGAGCCAGGATAATGTTAATGCGGGTGTCTGGTTCTGGCAGCCGCTTAGAGAGTCTCCAACCGATCCGACCTATGCGGTGATCCGCGATTGTGTGCGGGACGATTACAATTCTTGTCAAATTGTCAATCGCAGCAACGCGCAGTTCTGGAAGACGATAGCTGTCGACTGGTCGCCCATCCGCGGCAGCGGCGATATTCTGCTAACCTTGCAGCTGCCAGCGGAGGGTCGACAGGCGCTGGCCGTCGTACAAGCTGTGCGAGAGGCCGATTATGCGAAAAATGCGCCTGAGTTCTTCCGCTACGATTATGGACACTGGAATACCGATGGCAGCGGCATCGTTGTCAGCGGTCGACGCGCCGATGGTCGTGTGATTATCGGCGAAGTCAACAGCGATTTGCGCGGCGAGCGCCTTGTCTTTGACGCCACGGCTGCGGGCTTGTGGCTGCAAGATGCCGCGCGCCGCGCCAATGGTCAAATCGTCGCCTTGGGTCGTTCCGGTGGTCCCCACGACAATGCGCCCGTCTCTCTGTATAACAGTTCAGGCGCGCGCCTATCCGGACCTATCGGCGAAGCCGCGCCGGAATCGGTCAGCTGGTATGCCGACCGCAGCGCAGTGGTGCTTAGCGTACTCGGGCGTCAATATACGGTAAGCGTTGACGGCGGCCTCATCACGGACAGCACGGATCTCACGCGGAATCCCAGTTTCGGCACGGTCAATATCGGCGAGGCGCCGGCGCCGGCCGCGGTCATACAGAACAGCGAGTATTTTCCCGGCCAGCAGTTGCGCGCGCTGCGCAACCTGAATTTGCGCGAGGGTCCATCGACAGGTCATGCGATCATCGGCGGGCTATTCGTCGGTGATTATGTCGCCATCCTGGCCGGACCTTACGACAATCAAGGCTACCGCTGGTGGCGCGTACAGACGGCCGGCGACGCGCTGGGCTGGATTGCCGGGACCATCGGCGGAAGTCCTACTGTCGACCCTGAGGCGAGCAGAGTGATTTGTGGGGCTAAGGGCATGAACTTGGAATGCGAAAATCAGGCGATTCAATCCCGGGCAAGCTGATGGCAAACAAGCCGCTGGTCAGCATCGTAATCCCGACCTATAACCGCAAAGGCTATGTTTGCGAGGCTATCGAAAGCTGCCTCGCCCAGACTTATCAAAACTGCGAAGTCATCGTGATTGACGACGGCAGCGTCGACGGTACAGGAGACCATCTGCAGAAAAAATATGGCGATCGCATCCGCTTCATCCGCCAGGAGAATCAGGGACCGGCGATAGCGCGCAATCGCGGCATTTGGGCGGCGCGCGGCGAATACATTCATTTTTTGGACGCCGACGACCAGCTTTACCCGAACAAGATAGAAACCTGTCTGCGCCTTTTTCTTCAACGTTCAGATATTGATGTCCTGCATACGTATTATCAATTTGTCGCCAGCGACGGCCGGACTCCTTTAGAGACCACGCCTTTCCCGAGCTTTTCGGATGACATCTTCTGCGAGATGCTGCGCTTGACCGGCAACCACATCTTGATTAGCTCCACCATGATAAGAACGGCGGTACTGCGTGGGATTGGCGGCTTCGAGGACGATCCGGAATTTCGCAGCGCCGAGGACTGGGATCTTTTTCTGCGCTTGGCGACAAAGCACAAATTTTACGGCATCAATGAACCGCTGGTTTATCGGCGCATGCACGACGAAATGCTGTCCGGCGACCGCTTGCAGGGGGCGCTTGGACGCCTCAAAACAGTGGAGAACGCGCGCCATTATGGCTGGGAACGCTGCATGAGCGCGGAGCAATACGAGCGCAAATTGGCGGCGCGTCATCATGTGCTGGCGGTCAATTGCTGGAAACTCGGCAAGCGACGGAAAGCCAGTTATCATTTTCAGCGCGCAGCCGCTTTGTACCCGCCCGAAGGGCGTCAACGGCGCCTCTTCGCCTGCTTGAGCAGGTTCTTGCCGCAGCGGTCTATGGATCTGTCGATTGCTGCGGCTGGCCGAATCAAGCAAATCGCGAGGCGCCAAAGCCGAGGTTGAGCGAGATTGGCGCCAGTTGCGCTTTTTTCACATCTTGCATCGGTTGACGGAAAATGTCGTATAATTTGTAGAATGGCTTTTCTTTTGGGGAAGGCGGGGCGATGTCGACAAAAACCGACAGCTTGCGATACGATATCGGCGAATTGCTGAAAGCCGGCAGCTTCCATGAAATCGTGGATCGCTGCCATCTTGAGCTGACGATGGCGCGCCGCGGGCAGCGCGCTAGCATAGAGATCATCGCGCTTTTGGGCTTGGCGCAGGCGCAGTGTTCCTTGGGGCATTTTGACTTCGCGCGCGATTACAGCAACGAAGCCATCGAACTTGCGCGGCAGATCCGCTCCAAGGGCTTGTTGGTTGACGGGTTGCTGGCGCGGGCTCGCGTTTCCCGCGAGGGCTACTTCCAAACCATGGAAGCCTATGAAGACTATCGCGCCGCCGTCGACCTCACATACGACGGGGGCGATATACGCCGCTATGCTCAGTCGCTTTTGGGTTTGGGCGAGATTGTGTCTAAGCCCGGCGATGCCAGGAAACATGCCTGGAAGGTGATTGATATCGCGCGCGAATTAAATGACGCATCGTTGGAAGCCCGCGCCGTTCTTATGTTGTCGAACGCATTCATCCGCGCGGGACAGTACAGCAAAGCCAATGATGGCTTGCTGGTTGCCTTGCAGAAGGCGCAATCAATCAGGGATCGGCTGCTGGAAAGCATCATCATTGGTCAGCAGGGATTGGTGCTGGCGCAAGACAGCGAGAGCTTCGAGAAAGGATTGCAACAGCAATTGACCGCCTTGGAAGTCGCCCGTGGCATGGAGGCGATATTCCACGAATTCATGCGCTTGTACACCTTGGCGATGACCATGCTCGCCGCGCGCGACTTCGACGAAGCGCGCAACTACTTCGATCAGATGCTGGCGCTTTCGCAAGATGTCGCGCACAAACCCTACGAGATGTATACCTTGGGCATGCTCGGCCAATGGCAGGAGCTGCGGCAGGCATTCGACAGCGCAATATCCTATTATGACAGAGCCGTAGAGCGCGCTCGCGAGGCGCATAACCCGGCTTACGAAGCGCGCTACCTGTATGCCATAGGCGCGGTTTACCAAGCGCAGTGGGACTTCGCCAGCGCACGCCGTCATTTCAACCAGGCGCATGCCATCTACAAGTCCCTGAACGATGGCCGCAACGCCACCCGTGTTAGCGCTTCCATTGTTTATAGTTATTTCTTGGCATTCGCCTCGCGCATCATGCGCATGATGGGCATGGGACCTGAGGGTCCTGCTTGATTTGCGGCTTGCGCTTTAGGTCTTCCTAAGTCGGCGCGCTTGCCGATTCGCCGCAGGATGTTCCGCAGGCGATTATGTGTCCAGTTTGCCCGCCCGCCACAGGGCAGTCAGCGTAATCGAAGGATAAAAAACCAGCGGCGGCAAGGCGTCTCGGCTAAACCAGCCGACTTCGTCGGCGTCGTCCCCGGCGCAAGCTTCGCCGGATAGTATTGTGGCGCTGTAGGCGATCACAATATCCGCTAGCCCCTTGTCCTTTCTAGGAAAGACTTCCAGCAGCTTGTTTACGCGCACATGCAGGGAAGTTTCTTCCAGGGTTTCGCGCGCCGCAGCCTCTGTGGGCGCTTCGTCATAGTCGACGAAACCGGCCGGCAGCGCCCATTTGCCTTTGCCGGGATCCAGCGCGCGCCGAATCAGCAAGACCTTGTCGTTGCGCTCAATGAAAACGACGACTGCTACTTTCGGGTCGAAGTAAATCGGCGCGTCGCAGCTGAGGCAATAGGGTCGTTCGCGCCCGCTATGGCGCCGCCGCGCGAGCGAATCGCCGCAAGTTGCGCAGTATTTGGCTATGCGCGTCATTCTGGAACCTGTTTTCTCTGCGTATTCTGCGCCCTCAGTAAACCCAACAAAATAATGCAAAAAATTAGGACGCTGTAGGGGCGACCAATCTGGTCGCCCGCATTGTTACGTATTGATTTCGGGCGACATGGTATGTCGCCCCTACAATATCCATTATTATGTTGGATTTGCATTTCTTTGTTGGGTTTACTTCTGTAGTTGATTTTCAGTTTGTATTTACGCCATTTCAGTCGTCACCATTTTGATACGATTGCTCTGGCTCATCACCTTTGCTATTGACTTTGTCCGCGCCACTTCGTACACTATCGAATCGCAAGCCGGAGTGGCGGAATTGGCAGACGCGCACGACTCAAACTCGTGTACCTTCGGGTGTGTGGGTTCGACTCCCACCTCCGGCAATCCCTCTCGAAAACCTCATCTATTTAGAATCTAGCGACCACTTCTGCTCGGATTCGCCGGCCAAGGCGTTTTCGTAGCGCGCCAAGGTAAAGAGCCAATCGGATAAGCGATTGATATAGATGATTGCGCATTCATTGATCGCGCTAGTTTCTTGCAGCGCGACGATTTGGCGTTCGGCGCGGCGACAGATGGTGCGAGCCACGTGCAGCTGCGCCGCCACGGGCGTCCCGCCCGGCAAAATAAAATTACGCAATGGCTCGAGCTGCGCTGTCATTCGGTCAATAGCGTCTTCAAGCCAACTGACTTGACTTTCTTTGATGCGGATTACCCAATCCGACTTGGCATCCAGTGGCGTCGCTAGGTCGGAGCCCAGATGAAAGAGATCTTGCTGGGCTGCTCGCAGCCACTGATTGATCGGCTCGCGGGCTCCCGCGGAGACTGCCACGCCGAGCGCCGCGTTCAATTCGTCGATTGTGCCGTAGGCTTCGACACGGGCATGGTGCTTTGGCACCCGATGGCCGCCAAAGAGAGATGTCTTGCCCTTGTCGCCCGTTTTGGTATAGATTTTCATGTTTTATCCGCTCGTTTTGTCTCGGTAAAACTTACAAAATCAATTGAAACGGTAGGGGCGAATCGCTGAGTCGCCCAATCAGCAAAATTCATTTCAAGTTCGGCGACCCATTGTCTCCCCTACAATATCCAAAAATATGTTGGATTTACATCTCCAAAGGGTCAATGTAACCGTCTTCAGCTAGCTAGAGCGAACGGCTGCAAATTTCCTGCAAGATGGGCAGCGCCTTTTGCGCGGCTCGCGCGCGGTGGCTGAGGCCATCTTTCAGCTCGGGCCGCATCTGCGCGAAGCTGAGCTGGTATCCATCTGGAATAAAGACGGGGTCATAGCCAAATCCTTGCCCATCGTCATAGTCCCGCGCAGCGATTTTGCCCGCGCATTCTCCTCGAACCAGGATTGTCTCTTGAATACGCGGGTCGGCAATGGCAATCACACAAACGAAGCGAGCGCTGCGATCTGGTTCTGGTATGTCTTCGAGCGCCTCAAGCAAGACCCGGCGCCTGCCCGCGCTGTCTAGCTCTTCACCCCCATAACGCGCGGAATAGATCCCGGGCGCGCCGTCTAGCGCATCAACCGCCAAGCCGCTGTCATCCGCCACAGCGCAGTGATCCGAGAGTCGAGCGAATGTCTGCGCTTTGAGGGCGGCGTTCTCTTCAAAGCTCTTGCCTGTTTCTTCCACTTCAAATTCGCCCAGGTCCAGGTCAGCCAAGGACAGTAGCCCGGCGTCAAGCACCGAAAACATGCGTTGGTACTCTCGTAATTTGCCGGCGTTCCCAGTCGCGATCAGAAAGTTCATACGGCGGCAAGCTGCGAGGAATCGGGTCGGCTTTGGCGCGGGACCATCATGGCTACAGCCATCGCCGCAAAAATGACCCAGATGATTTCGTTCGGGAACAAATAACGCGGCGCATCGAGCACGATGAAATGTATAAGCATAGTATAAAGCAGGAAGCCAGCCAGCGGCGCGGTCTGACGCCAGGATGCGCGCGTCAGCCAGATGCCGGCCAAGCCGAATAGGAGCGCGAAGAAATGCAGAATCCAAATGACGAGTTTGATTGCGAATCCCTCGATGCGTGTCAGTTGGATCAAGCCATCTGCGCTGCCATCATGCCGCAGCCAATTCCCGGCCGCTTCTCTGATGCTCGCGCTGCCGAATGGTACCGTACCGTGCGGCTGGATGATCGATTCGCCTAATTCCCCCAAGCGGCGCCAGACGTAACCGAAGCCATCTTCGCTGATGTTGGCTCCGATTTGCTTGAGATAAGTATCCGTCTCGTGCTGGAATTTGCAGTCGATCTCGCAATCGTCGTCGATGGAATTCCCGGCGTCTTGCAGCAATAATTCGTCGTTTTCCCTGGGCGAGCCGTCGTTGGTTACTGCCGCACGCCAGATCGCTGGCATCAACTGGTCGCTTAGTATCACGAAACGATTCCATAGCAGTAGGTTGTGAATCGTCCACGTGGAAAGCAATGCGCCATATACGAGCAAAAGCAAAAGACTTTTTGAAAACCAGCGAGATTTCCCATCGAACAGTCCATCGTACATATTAAGCAGCAACATGTGCGCGACGATGCCCAGGGGAAACAGCGCCGCGACCGCGCGAGTCAAAGTGGCCATGCCCAGGGCCAGCGCCACCAATACCAGCGCCAGATTGATGGAGAGCTTCCGCCGGGCGGCGGCGCTGCCCCGCGCTACGACATATTCGATATACAGCCACAAGCCCATCACGATGAAAAATACATAGAAGGTCTCCGTCGCGATCGTATTCGATTCGACGATAAACGCGGGATGCCAGGCGACAAGCGCGGCTGCCGTCAAGCCGGCGCGGCTGTCCTTGACTACCGTGAGAGCAATGCGAAAGGCGAGATAAGCTGTGCCGACCGACACTAGAGACTGGACGATGCGAATTAGCACGACGGATTCATGCTTGGGCAAAACTGTCTGGAAGATGCCGGCGAAAAGAATATAGAAGGGTGGGGTGGGCAAATTTGATATGTAATAGGCGATTCCGCGTATATATCCATGTTCCTTGCCGCTGAAGAAACCGGCTCCGTTCGCCAGGTACCAGCCGCTGTCGCCGCCGCCGCCGTGACGAAACAATAGCACTGTTGGCAGGTCGCTCGCATGGAGCAAGCGTAAGAGCAATCCGATGAAAAGGATCAGCCAGAGCCAGCGGATGGAATTCCCGTGTACGCGCTGCATAGAAGCTACATGATATAGGGAAGCACTGGGGTTCATGGTATTATTGGCGTCCCGAAAACGCAAGTCCAGCTGAACAGATGAACCAGCGAATGAAAGCGCCTGGCCTCAAACTCGCAGTGATAATTGTCGCTGGCGCCCTCTTGCGGCTTGCGCTTCTTTCCTTTGTCCACAATCCAGGTCTGCACGATCCCCTCCACTATTTCAACTTGGGGACGCGCTTGGCTGATGGACAAGGTTTCACCATTAACTACATTTGGCATTACAACAACTTGCCCAGCGATGTGACGCACCCAATCGATCACTGGATGCCGCTTGCTGGCGCGGCTGCGGGCATAGGCATAAGTCTCTTCGGCGAGAGTCCAGGCGCCGCCTTGTTCATATTCCTCTTGGCCGGTTCACTGCTGCCGGCCCTGGCATTCTTTTCCGCAAAACAGCTTGCCTTGCAAGACGGCGCGGCGCTAACGGCGGCCGCTTTCGCAGCCTGCTTGCCCGATCTGGTCTGGGTCTCGCTGCGGACTGATACCACTGTACTGAACGCCCTTGCGCTGTGTTTGAGCGCGCTCATGTTCAACCGGGGGTTGCGCGATGGGCATCGTTTGAGCATCGTCCTTTGCGGCGTCGCCGCGGGTTTGGCATATTTGACGCGCAACGATTCGATCCTTGTGTTGCCCGTGTTCATCGCCGTCGCTGCGCTGCGCCTGCTTTGGCCGAGCCCGCGCGCGACATGGCGCGAAGTCGCTTCACTCATGTTTACACTGCTTGCCAGTTTTCTCCTGACGGTCGCTCCCTGGCTGCTGCGTAATCTGCGGGAGCTGAGCATGCTGGGACCGGCCGAAACCAGCCACATGTTCTTCATGGTCGAGCATCACGACCACTATGCCTATGGTTTGCCGATATCGCTGGAATCGATGCTGCAGCGTCAATCGATTGCCGATCTCTTGGCAAAGCGCATTTTCGAGCTCCTGGCCGCTTTCAAGCAGATTGTGCT
The DNA here is from genome assembly GCA_963663445.2 of Aggregatilineales bacterium. Taxonomy (GTDB): domain Bacteria; phylum Chloroflexota; class Anaerolineae; order Aggregatilineales; family Phototrophicaceae; genus UBA6055. The sequence continues at coordinate 1,080,791 of CAXXTM010000002.1, forward strand.
TTCTTTCACTTTGCCCCTATTTATTGTTGTTCTTGGCGGCGTCGGGCTCTTGTTGGGAGGGCGCGACAGGCAGCGATTATTTAGCGCTTTGCCCGCGCTCTTATGGCTGCTGGGTATTCTGCTGATATACCCGATACTGCTGCCGCTGAAGAGCCAGGCGGGCAGCTTTGAAAAAGCTTTTTTGAGCATTTTGCCGCTGCTGCTGCCATTCGCGGGGCTGTCGCTTGAGCGTTTCCTGCGCAAGCCGTGGCTGAGATTGGGCGTCGCCGCCGCCTTGCTGCTGTGGTGCGCGGTCAGTTCTTATAGCCTTGTCCGCGAAGAGACGGCAAAAGCTGATCTTTATTATGGCAGCATCGAGATCTTGATTGACGCTCTTGAAGATCTGTCAGACCTGACGGGCGACGACCGTCTGCGGCTGATGGCGCAAGACCCCTATGTCTTTAGCTATTTCGGATACGAGTCGGTCATGACGCCTTTCGCTTCGCGCGCGGACACGCTGGACTTGGCGCGGCGCTACGAGATTGATTACTTGATGATGCCGCCGGGCAGGCCCCCCCTGGATGCGCTTTATCTGAGCCAAGAATCGGACGAAAGATTTGTATTGGTGGCGCATCTGCCAGAAGCCGGCGCAAAGCCCTTTGAACTATATCGCTTCGTTCACGATTGAGCCGAGGATTTATTGCCAATTGCATACAGCCCAAAAAGCGCATGCCGCTTTTCTCTCGCGCAGATTCGCCAGCGCGCGTTTAATTGCGTCCGCTCCGAGCAGTCAGGACCCGCTTATGCGACTATAATGTTGCCAGGCGAGCCTTCCAGACCAACTTACGGAACATGAGAGATACGCAAGCCTATATCGAGCGAATAAGACGGGTCAGCCGTGATTATCAGCGGCTGGAACTGGCTGTTGACAAGTCCTTGTCATCCATGCTGGCGGGTCAAGCGGTCTTGGCGCGGCGCATAGAGAAGGACTATGAAATACAGCATTGGAACCCGTATCTGCGCGAGCTGTGGTTCCCGGTAGAAATCCTGAACAGCAACATCATCGTTGTCGAGCGCCCGGCCGCGCTTAGCTATCAGCCGGGTCAGTTGCTTAGCCTGCTCGGACCAATAGGCAAACCGTTCAAGTTCCGCCGCAAACTGCGCAATATCTTGCTGATCGTTTATGATACGCCGCCGACGTCGCTGCTGCTGATGTTGCCGGCGCTGCTGTCCAACGACGCGAGCGTGACGATGGCGCTGATGGGAACAGCTCGCCAATACGACACAAGTCATCTCCCCGAGGAGATTGAGATCGTTCAGGCTGAGGACGATTTGAGCTGGCAAGATATGGTGATGACCTTGGGCTGGGCCGACCAAGTCTTTGTCGCGGTGGGACCGAGCAATGAATTGAAAAACTTCGCGGATGTGATGCGTCTGGTGCGGCAACGGCGCAATGATGTGCCGGCAAATTACATTTTTGGCGTATTCCAAAAGCAATTGCCCTGTGCGGTGGGCGCTTGTTATGTTTGTATGCTGCGTTCAAAAGACGGGTCCAAACTGCAGTGCATAGACGGTCCCGCCTTCGACCTGACGTCGCTGCGTCTGGAGAACTGACGAAGGATCGCGATGGTTGTTGAAATTACGCGACCAGGGAAGACAAGCCTGCACTTGTCGACGCCGGTTATGCCAGCCGCGGGCACGCTTGGCTTCGGCGACAATTATCGACGCCTGCTTGATTATGAGAAGCTTGGCGCCATCATCACCAATCCCGTAACCATAGAGGCATGGAATCCAGCATCTGGCGCCAGGCTCGTGCCTCTGCCGGGCGGCATCCTCGTTCACACCGGTTTGCCGAATCCGGGCTTGAAGCGCGTGATACAGCAATATCGCCAAACCTGGGAGAAGCTTCCCATTCCGGTGCTGCTGCACCTGGTCGGCACAGGCGCGCCTCATATTAAACAGGCTGGGGAAATGCTAGACGGGCTCGACGTGATTGCTGGCATCGAACTGGGTTTGGATGACGATCTTGACGAAGACCAAGCCTTTACTTTGGTCAGCGCAGCTGCCGCCATCGAAAAGCCCTTGCTGGTCCGCTTGCCATTCTATGAAGCCTATCAGTTGGCGCCGGCCGTCCTCGAGGCGGGCGCGGACGCCTTGGTTGTGAGCGCCGCGCCGCGGGGTACGGCAAGGGACGAACACAGCGGTCGCTTGGTTAGGGGCCGCATTTATGGACCCCTCGTAAAACCTATGGTCCTGCGCATGGTGGGGCGCTTGCGCCGTCAGGTTCCGGAAGACATTCCGATAATCGGCGCCGGCGGCATACATTCCCCACAGGACGCGCGCGACTATCTGGAGGCTGGCGCTGTGGCTGTTCAAGTTGATACAGCGACTTGGGCGCAGCCCAAAATGCTGGAGCGGATCGCCCGGGATTTGGGCGGCTGGATCGCTACACGGCGCAAAGACGCGCTGATGGACGAGTGGCATCCGGACATGAGCCAAACAGAAGCCGCCCAGCGGGGCGGTCGCAGCGGTCGCATCGGGTGATGCGGTTGACAGGAGAACAAACGTGCCGCAATACGATTTTCGTTGTGATAGCTGCGGGCAGCCTTTCAGCCTGAGCTACAAAACGGTTGCCGAATATGAAAAGGCGGAGCCATGCTGCCCGGCTTGTGGCGCGGGAGCGCTGTCGCGCGTTATCAAGCGTGTGTCCATCGCCAAGGTCGAGCGCGACTATAGCGCCATGTCGTCGCATGAGATGCTTTCGGTGCTCGAGGGCGGCGACGAGAAGCAGGTCGACGCCATGTATCGGCAAGTCGGCGCGAGCGCGCCGCCGACGCCGCCTGCGCTGATCCCAAAACAGACCGGCAATCGCAAGGCGGACTCGCCGGATACCGACAAGTCAAAATCCAGCGGCGCCAGCTAGCGCGACGGAACTTGCGGCTGCTACAAATACCAATCGCGCAAGGCGTCGCGCAGCTCGTCGATGATCGTTTCCCAGGGGAACATAGGATCACGCGTGATGGTCAGGCAGTCTTCGGCAATCGTCAGCGCTTGGATCCCATCGGCAGCGGCGAAGAGCATCTGCGCCAAGGGCGAACCCTCGTCGCCGGCCTGCGCGCTGGCATAAACTTCTTCATCAGCCCCCGTCAAGATCTGATTGACAAAGAGATCCATAATATCAGGATCGTCGGTGAACTCCACTTCGACAGTCACGTATTCAGACATGTTTCTGATTCAACGCTTGAGGATGCCGCAAGCCCGCCGGCTGCTGCTGCGTGATGCAATGGATATTGCCGCCCCCCAAGAGGATTTCGCGCGCGTGCAAACCAAGGACTTGGGCATCCGGGAACAACTCAGCCAATGTTTGCAGCGCGGGCAGATCATGCGGATCGCCAAATTGAGGCGCGATGATCCCGCCATTAGCGATGTAGAAATTGATGTAGGAGGCAGCCAGGCGTTCTCCTTCCGGGCGCGCGATTGCCGTATCCACGTTATCCAGTCCCGCGGCTTCTTCAGCCGTCATGTACATTGGCTCTGGCTGATGGATCTTGTAGATTTCCAGCGATCGTCCCCGCGCGTCTTTTGCCGAGCGCAAGCGGTCGTAGGCTTCCGCAGAGCGCTCATATTGCGGATCGCTGCGATCTTCTGTCCAGGTTAGGGCGACGGCGCCGGGTTTCACAAAGCAGCATAGGTTGTCTACATGTCCGTCCGTCTCGTCCTCGTAGACGCCGCGCTTGAGCCAGATGATATGCTTGACGCCGAGGTAGTCTTGCAAGTGCTGCTCGATTTCGGCTCGAGAAAGCTTTGGGTTGCGGTTCGGGTGCAGCAGGCATTGCTCGGTCGCGAGCAGCGTTCCTTCTCCGTCCACGTGAAAAGAGCCGCCTTCCATCACCAGGGGCGCCCGGTAACGATCCAGCGCCTCGATTTCCAGCATCTTCTGGGCGACTTGCTGGTCCATGTCCCAGGGGAAATACATCATCTTTTTTAAGCCGCCCCAGGCGTTAAACATCCAGTCGACGCCGCGTACTTCACCGGCGTCGTTGACAACGAGCGTCGCGCCGCTATCGCGGATCCAGGCGTCATTGTTCGATAGCTCCACTACGCGTATCTGTGGCGGCAGCAGCGAGCGTGCATTAAGAAATTGCTCTGGATTCACTCCCATGGTAACGGGTTCAAAGCGTGAAATCGCCCCCGCTACTTCCACAAATGCGGCTTGAGCGGCTTTGCCGCCGTTGCGCCAGGTATCGCGCCGTTGCGGCCAGAGCATCCAGCAGCCCGTGTGCGGCTCCCACTCCGCTGGCATGCGGAATCCATCAGAACGCGGTCTCGATTCGATAAGCCGGGACAAGTCAGCAGCTCCAAAAACAGTTTAGCAAAGTTCGCGGTCGCAGGTATTATGCCGAGAGTTGCGGCGAATCGTCAGGTCGAATGTCGCGATATACAGGGGAAAACTACTCTGAATCGGTGTACAATTGTCCTTCGTATGGCTTTCGACCACCTGCCAGAAAGCGCAGAATCCCAGATGAGCTTGCGCGCCATTTCACCCATTGACGGACGCTACGCCGAAAAGACGGCAGCGCTGGGTCCCTATCTGTCGGAATGGGCGCTGATGAAATATCGCGTTCTCGTGGAAGTCCGCTGGCTGATCGCCCTGTCCGAACATGCGGGTATCAGCCATGTTCGCGCTTTTTCCGACGATGAGATACGGCTCCTGAATCAGCTGGCGGAGGGCTTCGACGACGAGGCTGCGGCGGAGATCAAATCTATCGAGGCATTCATCAGCCACGATGTCAAGGCGGTCGAATACTACGTAAAAGGCAGGCTACGCGGCACGAGTTTGTCTGATGTCATCGAATCCGTCCACTTCGCTTGCACATCGGCGGACATCAACAACCTGGCATACTCACTGATGCTGCGCGACGCGCTGCGCGCTGTTTGGCTGCCCAAGGCGCGGGGGCTGCTGCAGTTGCTTGAGGATTGGGCGTTCCAGACTGCCGCCGAGCCGATGCTGGCGCGCACGCATGGCCAGGCGGCGTCGCCGACAACAGTGGGCAAGGAGTTAAAAGTATTTGCTGTCCGCCTAAGCCGCCAATTGAAGCAAATCGAATCGCAGTCATTCTTGGGGAAATTTAACGGGGCAGTCGGCGCTTATAACGCCCATGTCGCTGCTTATCCCGAAGTGGATTGGCTGGCTTTGACAAGGCGCTTTGTCGAGGATTTGGATTTAGCCTATAACCCGCTGAGCACGCAAATCGAAGCGCACGATTTCCTGGCTGAGCTAAGCCATGCGCTGATTCGTTTTAATACGGTCCTTTTGGATCTTTGCCGCGATATATGGACTTATATTTCCCTGGGTTACTTCAAACAGAAACTGGTGACGGAGGAAGTCGGCTCGTCTACCATGCCGCACAAGGTCAACCCGATAAACTTCGAAAACGCGGAAGCCAACCTAGGCATTAGCAGCGCGACGCTGGGACATCTGGCGGTTAAGCTGCCGGTGTCGCGCCTGCAGCGCGATCTGAGCGACACATCGGCGCTGCGGAATTTCGGCACAGCCATCGCGCACAGTCTGCTGGCTTTGACATCGGCGGACCAGGGATTGAGAAGAGTCGAGCTTGACCGCCAGGCGCTGGGTGATGATTTGCACAATGCCTGGGAGCTGCTCGGCGAGGCGATTCAAACGGTGCTGCGGAAGCACCATGCGCCGGGCGCTTACGAGCAGCTCAAGGCAATGACACGCGGGAAGTCGCTGAGCCAGGCGAATATTCGGGAATTCATCAGCGCGCTGGATATTCCAGACGCGGACAAGAAACGGCTGCTGGCGCTGAGGCCCGCGACCTATATCGGTTTGGCGAAAGAACTTGCGCGCTTTGATAGCGCTCAGGATTTGCAGGAACTGTAAACGAGGAGACGGCGATGATTTTTCAACCCTTCGCGCGCCAGGAGACCCTGCGCCTAACCATGGGGCAGGCGCTAATCAAGTTCTTGCAGGCGCAATACACTGAATATGATGGCGAGGTTCAGCGTTTTATCCCGGCCATCTGGGGTATCTTCGGGCATGGCAACGTCAGCGGCTTGAGCCAGGCGCTCTGGGAATACGGCGACGATCTGCCCTATTACCAGCCAACCAACGAGCAGTCGATGACGCATGCCGCTTCCGGCTTCGCACGGACGCGCCTGCGTATGCAAACCTTCGCTTGCACCACATCGATCGGTCCCGGCGCCACCAACATGGTCACCGGCGCCGCCACCGCGCATATCAATCGGCTGCCGGTCCTGCTGCTGCCGTCGGACTACTATGCGACGCGTTTCCAGGGACAAGTCTTGCAAGATATCGAGCATCCCGTTTCGCTGGATATGAGCGTCACCGACTGTTTCCGCGTCGTCAGCCAATTCTTCGATCGCATCACCCGCCCGGAACAGATCTTGTCCGCGCTGCCAGAGGCGATGCGCGTGATGACCGATCCGGTGGACGCGGGTCCGGCTACCATCGCCTTGCCGCAAGATATTCAGAGCGTGGCATTTGATTATCCGCGGAACTTTTTCCGCAAGCAGATCTGGCGCGTCGAAAGACGCCAGCCCGATCAGCGGCGGATTCAAGAAGCGGTTGAATCGCTCAAGTCCGCGGAAAAGCCCTACATACTGGCGGGCGGCGGCGTGCATTATTCTAAAGCCTGGGAGGAATTACGCGAGTTTTCCGATAGCTTTGGCATCCCGGTTGGCGAGACCCATTCCGGGCGGGGCGCGCTGCAAGAAGAGTCGCCCTTGCTGATCGGCGGCAGCGGCCATACAGGCACGCCGCTTTCGGGCAAATACGCGGCTGAGGCCGACCTCGTCTTTTTGATTGGCACGCGCTTGGCCGATTTCGCGACCGGCTCCTACTCCGCCTGGCAGCATCCCGACGTCAAATTTGTCAGCATCAATGTCAGTGGCGCGCATGCCCACAAACTGGGCGCTCTGCCCATCGTTGCCGACGCGCGCGACAGTTTGCGAGCGCTTACATCGGCCGCGCGGACCGCCGGCGTCAAGCCAAACGCGGGATATGTGGAGTCGCTGGCGGTCGATCGAGAGGCCTGGCTGCGGCAGAAACGAGAAACGGTCTATGTCCAGCAGCCCGGTGAACGCATGAGTCAGGCGCAGGTAATCGGCGCGCTCAACGACTATATGGATGCGGGCGATACGCTGGTATGCGCGGCTGGCACCGCGCCCGGGGACTTGCATCAACTCTTTGAGGCTACCGCGGGACGTATTCTGCACCTGGAGTTTGGCAATTCTTGCATGGGCTACGATATCCCCGGCGCAATCGGCGTCCGCCTGGCGCGCCCGGATGACGGCGAAGTTTATGTCTTCCTCGGCGACGGCAACTACCTGCTGCATCCGATGGAACTGAAGACCGCCATGCAAGAGGGTACAAAATTGACGGTCATTCTGTTGCAAAATGATGGCTTCCAGTCGATTCACGGACATCAAAAAGCGCTAGTCGGTCATAGCCTGGGCAACGAGTTCCGCGTGAGAAATCAGGCCACGGGCAAACTGGACGACGGTGATTTCCTCGAGATTGATTATGCCAAAAATGCCGAGAGCATCGGATTGCGCGCCTGGAACGCGCATGACGAAGATGAACTGAAAGCGGCGCTGGCGGGGGCGAAAGCGGAAAAACGCTCTTGCATGATTGTGGCGCGGATTGAGCGTTACAGCCGTCTGCCGCGCTCCGGCATCTGGTGGGATGTCTTCGGGGCGGAAGTCACGCAGGACGAGCGGACGAAGCAACTCCTTGATGAACGCGAAGAGGGTAGAAAAGGTCAGCGCTTCTACTGGTAGGGCTATGTTAGGGCAATGCTAGGGCAGGACCTTGCCGGCGCGCGTGTCGGCGCAGTCCTAAACGCGACTGGCCGCGCAAATTGAACAGCGGCGGCGAATTCACGAAGTCATGATTTCAAACGAGGAGCAACGGTGAATATCAGGCTCGCTTCCGCGCCCGTTTCCTGGGGCGTGATCATGAAAGATACGCCCAATGTGCCGCCTTGGGATCAAGTCTTGCGCGAAATCAGCGCGGCTGGCTATGCCGGCACAGAACTTGGACCATTCGCTTACCTGCCGCAAGACAGCGCCTTGCTGCGTGAAATGCTCGATGAACTGGGTTTGAGCCTGCTGGCCGCTTATGTGCAGATCAATCTGCTGGACCCGGCGGCGAAACAAGCGGAATATGATGAAACCATGGTCACCACGCGCTTGCTTTCGCAAATGGGCTGTGAATGGGTGGTCTTGTCCGATGCGCTGTTTTTCGATGCGAATCGCTCGAGGCGCGCCGGGCGCATCCGCCCGGGTGACGGCCTGAGCGAAGAGGGATGGCAGCGGTTCATATTTCATGCCGAGGACTATGGCAAGCGCGCGCTGGAGGAATTCGGATTAAAAGCGGTCTTTCACCCTCATGTTGGCGCTTGGATCGAGACGGAAGCCGAAATTGATCGCCTTATGAACGAAAGTAATCCGCGTTACCTCAATCTTTGCCTGGATACGGCGCATTGTATGTACGGGGGTGGGGACCCGGTCGCCGTCGGTCGTCGCTGGGGCGAACGGCTGAAGTATCTGCACATTAAGGAATGCGATAAGGACGCGCTTGAAACTGTGCGCGATAAAGGCTGGGATTATTTCAAAGCGGTCGAATTGGACGTGTTCCCCGAGTTGGGACGCGGGTCGGTTGATTTTGCTGGATTGCTGGATTTACTTCGGGAACTGGACTTCGACGGCTGGGCGGTGGTTGAGCAGGACATTTTGCCCGGCCGCAGCCAAGATTCCCTGGACAGCGCCAAAGACAACCTGGCCTATCTGCGGCGCTTGGGTTATGCTTAATCCCGGAAAAGCTGCACAAGCAAGTGACTTTGGTCTGTTGCCAGGGCAATCAATTCATTTCATTGATTGTAAAAGACGTTCAAATGTAACACTCTTCTCAGTAATTCCAAGTTTGTCATGACAAACTCGACGATAGGTCGAAATGTAGGGGCGACATACCATGTCGCCCGAAATCTAAACCTAGCAACGTCGGGCGACCTGATAGGTCGCCCCTACATATCCTCATAATAATTTGAATTACTTTCTTGGTTTTACTTTTGTGTCTTTGTGCTGAACATTATTTGAAAAGTCTTATGACCAAGACCTACGACATCATCGCATTTGCAGACACCTGCGTCGACCTCGTCCTGCGCGACGATGACGTTGTGCCTCGTTTTGGACAAGTTGAAAAGACAGTCGCCGATTACGACCTGGTCATGGGCGGCTCCTGCTGCATTTTCGCGGCTCAAGCGGCCAAGCTGGGTCTTCGGGTAGCCTTGCTGGGGGCTGTTGGCGAGGACGCCTTTGGCGAACTCATCCTCGATACCTTGTCCTCCGCCGGCGTCGATACGCGGTATCTGCGGGTCGACAAAGAACTTAGAACAGGCTTGACCGCGCATTTGACGCAAGGGGACGATCGCGCCATGTTGACCTATCCAGGGTCGGCAAAGGCGCTGACCGCGGCTGACATTTGCGATGACATGCTGGCGCGGGCGCGACACTTGCATTATGGCAGCCTCTTTTTGCAGACCGGTCTGCTCCCCGACTGTATTGATATTATGCAGCGGGCAAAAGGATTGGGCTTGACGGTTTCCCTTGACACCAACTGGGATCCGGCCGAAGCCTGGGATATCGACTTGGAAGCAGCCCTGAACTCAGTTGACATCCTGCTCCCCAACGAGCAAGAGGCGAGACAGCTTTGCGGCGGCGCTTCTTTGACGGAGGCTAAGCGATTTCTTCGCCAGCGCGTGCCATTTCTGGTCCTCAAGCGGGGTCTTGATGGCGCAAGCGCATGGGCGGAGGGAATCGAGTCTGTGCAGACGGTCGATAAAGCCGCTGCCGGCGGGGACGGCATCGGCGCAGGCGACAGCTTTGCCGCCGGCTTCCTGGCGGGCTGGCTCGAGGGTTTGGCGCTGCCGGATTGCTTGTCCATCGCCTGCCAATGCGGGCGCGCCGTCGCCAGCCGAATCGGCGGACTTGCGGGGCAGCTCTACCGCGCGGATCTGAGTGAATTGCCCAGACGAGAGCCAGACAAAGCGACGCAACGATGCTCGGCGGAGGGCTAGCGGTCGCCATTGCTCCGCAAGCCCGCGCCGTCGTATCCGCGCCCGACGCCGCGATACTCAAATCCCATATTGCGTAATTCATCCGGGTCATACATATTGCGAGCATCAATCAGTATCGGTCGTTTCATCGAATCGCGAATTCGGCTCATGTCCAGGTGCTTGAACTCGTTCCAGGGCGTCAGGACCAACAGGGCTTCGGCATCCTGCGCTGCGGCGTAAGCGTTGTCGCAGAGCGTCAATCCCGATAGTTCTCTGCTTGCGTTCTCCATCGCCACCGGATCGTAGGCTTTGACGACCGCGCCCTGATTCAAAAGCGAACGAAGGACCGTCAGGGAAGGCGACTCGCGAATATCGTCGGTATTCTCTTTGAAAGCCAAACCCAGCACGGCAATCGTTTTACCGTTCACCGTGCCATCCAGCATTTCTCGCGCTTTCATCGCGATCTGCCGCCGCTGGAAGGCGTTGATCTCCATGACCGCGTTTAGCAATTGCGGGTGCATGCCGTGGGTCTGCGCCATATTCGCCAGCGCCTTCACATCCTTGGGAAAGCAGGAACCGCCGAATCCGATGCCAGCTTGTAAAAAGTGGGGTCCAATCCTGTAATCGAAGCCCATACCGCGCGCGACTTCAATGACATCCGCTCCCAGCCGCTCGCAGATAATACTGATCTCGTTGATAAAGCTGATGCGGGTGGCCAAGAAGGCGTTGGAAGCGTATTTGATCATCTCGGCTGTTCGGATATCGGTAATCACGGTGGGCGCGTCCAGTGGCGCGTAAAGTTCGGCGACGCGCTCCGCCGCCTCCGGATTGGTGGATCCAAGAACAGTGCGGTCGGGATTCATAAAATCGGCAATGGCGGAACCTTCGCGCAAGAACTCGGGGCAAGAGACAACTGCGAAGTCCATCGGCTTGGGCTGCTTGCGCGCGATGATCTCTGCTGTCCAGTCTCCCGTGCCGACCGGCACGGTCGACTTGTTTATGATGACAAGCGGATGCGTCATGGCTTCCGCGATAGTTTCCGCCGCCGAGCGAACATATTGCAGGTCCGCTTCGCCATCCACGCCCGAGGGCGTGCCGACGCAGATAAAGACAAACTCCGCTTGATCCAGCCCCTCATGGTATGACGTGGTGAAGTGCATCCGGCCCGCGACCGTATTCCGCTGCGCCATCTCGGACAAGCCGGGTTCATAGATGGGCAATTTCCCTTGCTGCAGCGTTTCGATCTTGTCTTCGTCGATGTCAACCAGCGTGACGCTATTGCCCAAATCGGCGAAGCAGGCGCCCGTTACCAGACCGACGTATCCGCTGCCAATCACACAGAGTTTCCTCATTTGGCTTTGCCCTCGCTTTTTGTTATCTCGTGTGCATGTTGCCGCAGTTTATACAACGCAGCGCGATCTTTTCCGCTATGCCTGCCCGGTCTGGGGCATCACCTTCGGCGATTAGGCTCCGGGTATTTTATGCGCAGGCATGTTCTCGCTTTGGGCATTAATCGTCCCGTATGAGCAGCGCCAAGAATCAAACCGTGGACGCGCTTCACTATGACAACAAGGATACGCTGGAACGCGAATTATTGTTCGCGTAAAGCGCCTGAGTTGCTATAATGAGTGCTGTGAAAATGCGGTTCTTCGCGGGGTGATGCGCAATGCCACAAGACATGTTCCAGGAAACGGCGCCAAAGCTGCGTCAAGCGCAAACAAAAGACGGCTTCCCCCCACAAGCGCGCAAAGTCCCCTACCGCAACATTCGCGACGTGCTTTCCATGCACGCCAAAACATCGGGGGACAAGACCTTTCTCATTTTTTACGATAATGACGACGAACGCATGACCTTGAGCTACGCCGAGTTTAACGCGCGTGTTCATCAAGCTGCGAATTTCATGTACGAGGATCTCGGCTTGCGGCGCGGTGACCGCGTGGCGACAATCGCTTACAATCACGTCGATACGGTCTTGATCTACTTTGCTTGCTGGGTCATTGGCGCGGCTGTCGCGCCACAGAATGTCTCGGAAGACGACCGCCGCATCGCCTTTATCCTACGCGATAGCGGTGCGAAAACCTGTTTTGTGCGCAGCGAATACCTGGCGCGTGCCGAGCAAATCATCCCAAGCGCCCCCAATATCGAGCAGGTAATAGAAGTGGGCGGTCCGCCTTCCAAGGATTACCTAAGCTTTTATGAAGCGCTGAAGAACCGTCCGACTACCTTCTTGGGCGACGATTCGGGCGCCAAAGCCAGCGACCTGCCTCTGGGCGAAAGCGGCGCGGAAACCGCCGCGCTCGATGACGAAGCGCTGCTGGTATACACCAGCGGCACCACCGGTACGCCCAAAGGGGTCACGCTCACACAGTACAATCTATTGGTCGACGCCATGAGCCTCAGCCAGTGGCAGGCGATAACGGGCAACCAACGCATGATGTGCGTTCTGCCTATCCATCACGTCAATGGCATCTTGGTAACGATAATCACGCCGCTTTACGTCGGTGGATCAACCGTCCTGAATCGCCGTTTCAGCGTGTCGCATTTCTGGGAGCGCATCATAAGAGACAAGGTCAATGTCGTGAGCGTCGTGCCGACGCTGCTGCAGTTCCTGCTTGAATACGGCGCGCGCGAGCAATCCGCCGGCAACACGATCTTTGGCGGGAATATCAGCCGCCGCGATTTGACGCATTTCCGACATTTCATTTGCGGCGCCGGCACGCTTTCGGTGGCGCTGGCGCGCGACTTTGCCGAGACCTTTGGGCTAACGATTCTGCATGGCTACGGCTTGAGCGAAACCACCTGTTATTCGTCTTTCCTGCCCATCAGCTTGTCTTGGAGGGCGAACCAGCGCTGGCTGCTGGATTACGGCTATCCCAGCATCGGCTGCCCGATCGAAGCCAACGAGATGGCGATCTTCGCCGCCGATGGCAGCGGACGGGAACTGGCGGAAGGCGAGCGGGGCGAAATCTGCGTGCGGGGCCACAATGTCATGCAAGGGTATTTCAAGCGACCGGAAGCCAATGCCGAAACCTTCAAGTTTGGCTGGTTCCGCACCGGCGACGAAGGCTTCTTCAAGCTTGACGAGCAGGACCGGAAGTTCTTTTTCATCACTGGACGCATCAAGGAACTGATCAATCGCGGCGGCGTGAAATACAGTCCACTGGACATTGAAGAAGTCTTGCTGGGCATTGAGGGCGTGAAAGTGGGTTTGGCGGTGGGATTCCAAAATCGCTATTATGGCGAAGAAATCGGCGCTTATGTGGTGCTGGAAGACGGCGTCGAACTCACGGAAGACGCCATCTTGCCACACTGCCGCGAGCAAATGCCCTTTGAGAAATCGCCAAAAGTGGTGGTCTTTGGCACAGACATTCCGGTCACCGCGACTGGCAAGTACCAGCGGCTGAAGCTGCAGCCGCTTTTCGCGGAATGGGAAGGGACGCAGTTCTCGCGCTAGACTTGTTGGAATGGAACTAAGGCGCTAGTTTCCGCATCTTCCGGCGGCGCAATTCCGGCAGGACAAGCAAGCTGATCAGGCTGTTGAGGACCACGATCACGGTGCTGCCTTCGTGCCCCAGAACGCCAACTGGCAGCGCCAGCTCCAAGATGAAGACCCCGGTAATCAAGATCGCGATCACCGCCAAAGAAAATACGATGTTTTGCCATAGGACTTGTCTGGCTCGGGCGCTGATTCGCAGCGCCTCGCTCAGTCGCTCTATTCTGTCGCCCATCAGCACCACATCCGATGTTTCCAGCGCCACGTCAGCGCCGGCGCCGCCCATCGCGATGCCGACGTCCGCGGCCGCCAGGGCGGGCGCGTCGTTGATGCCATCTCCGATCATGGCGACCGGTCCGTGATGTTGCCGCAAGCGCTTCAAGATCTCAACTTTTTCATGCGGCAGCAACTGGGCGTAGATCTCGTCTATGCCAAGCCGCTGCCCGATCGACTCTGCCACAGGCTGATTGTCCCCAGTCAGCATAACCGTGACAATGCCCAGGCGATTCAATTCGCCGACCAGAGGCGATGCCCTTGGTCGCAGTTGATCCGCCAGCCCGATTAGACCCAGCCAGCTCCGGTCCACCAGGACGCCGATGACTGTTTTCCCGGCAGCTTCCAGCTTGGTTCGCGCTTGCGCGAGCGCGTCGGGCAGTGCCGCAATCTCCTGCAAATGGCTGATGCGTCCCAGGAGCGCCTCACTCCCGCCTAGGCTAGCCCGCGCGCCTTTTCCCGGGACAGCAAGGAAATTATCCGCCGCTCTCAGTTGGATCTTGGCGGCGCTGGCGTAGGCGACAATGGCTTTGGCCAGCGGATGTTCCGAGCGCGCTTCTACAGAAGCCGCAACTCGAATCAGTTCCGTCTCGGTATAGGGCGGGGAAATCACAAGGTTCGTCACCTGTGGCTGCCCAACAGTCAAGGTGCCGGTTTTGTCGAAAGCGACGGCTTTGACGCGCGACAATTGCTCCAGGCTGGCGCCGCCTTTGAAAAGCAGGCCGCTCCTGGCGGCGGAGCCAATAGCCGATATGAATGCCGATGGCGCGCTGATCACGAGCGCGCAGGGCGAGGCAACGGTCATCAGTACCATCGCGCGGTAGAAATTGCTCTCGAAATCGCTCCAGCCGAGCAGTGGCGGCAGCATAATGAGCAACAGAATGCCCAGAATGATCGCTTTGGCGTAAAGCTGTTCGAATCGGTCCAGAAAGCGTTGAGTCGGCGCTTTGCTGTCTTTCGCTTCTTCCACCAGCTTGATAATACGCGCCAGCGTTGTCTCGCCCACGGCTTTCACAGCCCGCACATCCAAGATGCCCTGCAAATTCAGCGTTCCCGCATAGACGAGCGCGCCCGCGGATTTGTCCACCGGCATGGACTCGCCGGTGATCGGGCTTTGATCCACAGCGGATAGGCCGGCCAGGACCCTGCCGTCAACTGGGATACGTTCGCCCGGCTCGATCAGGACGATGTCGCCGACCCTGATATCTTCCAGCTTTAGACGAATGGTATCGGAGCCGCGCTTGACCGTTGCCTCTTGCGGATAAAGCTTAAACAGACTGCTAATCGCTCTGCGGCTGCGGCCGATGGCGTAGTCTTGCAAGACATTGCTGAGGGAAAAGAGAAAAAGCAGAATCGCCCCTTCGTGCCATTCCCCAACGACCGCCGCGCCCAAAGCCGCCAGGACCATCAGCAAATCGACATCGATTTCACGTTCGCGCAAGCTCGCGAGCGCGGTCTTGGCGCCAAAGAAACCGCCAGCCAGATAGGCGACGATATTGAGTGTCATCAGCGTGGCTTCCGGCGCGCCCGTTCGCTCGCCTATCATGCTGAGCGCGATTGCTAGCAGCGTGACGAGAACCAGCGCCGGCGCCAATTTGTCCAGCTTTCGCTGTGATGGCCGATCTTCGCGGACGGGGGCTAATGCAGCAGGTACAGGTAGAGCGGACATGCGGTTCAATTCCAATACGAGATTTACTCTAGCTATTGATATATTTTAACTGTGGTTAATCAGAAATGCAATAGGGGTAGTCAAGGAATTTTGACGGCATGCAAGAATAAAGCGCGGAGCGGTGCAAATAGCTGTGATTACAAGTCTTGCCTTCCGCGCCGTTTAACGCTACGCAAAGCAAAAGGGCATGTTGCTATGCACATGCCCTCGAATTGCCGAAGAAATCGTTGCTGCAAATCCCTGGATCAGACGATGTCGTCGTTGCTGGGTATCTGCCTCAAGGGGCGGATCATGCTGAAATAGATGGAGTTGCCCAGGAAAACGATGGCTGTTGCGGACCAGACATACGCGATCAGCGATGCCGACGCGCTGGGCATGACCCGTTCGGAAAAAGCCGCGACCGGGTTGGTGATGACGCCATCGGTCATGGCGGACGCTTGCAGGATATAACCCAGATCGAGAATCACGTGCAAGGCGGTCATCAGCGCCACGATATTCATCAGGATCTGGGTAAGGGTCTTACGCGATCTCAACTGATTGATGTCGCCCTTTCCCGTCCAGCCCATGACTATCAGCAGGACCCCCAGCCCCAGGCAGATGACCATGGACAATAAACTGCCAGCGTCCGCGGGCCGGATGAACAGCGCCATAAAGGCCACCGTGAAGATGCCAGTTATCATCGCCAAACCGCGCAGCAAATGCGGCGCGCGATTCACCAGATAAAAGAGGGCTGCGCCTAGCAAAGCCGAGCCGAGATAGCCGGCTGGGAAGATCAAGGCGTCGGAGCCGCCGCTGAATTCGATGCGGTAAGTTCCCACAGACGACAATGTGAAGCTGTGCACCTCGCCACCGGAAAGTTGAATCGCTAATGCGGACAAGCCGCCGTGGATATTGTTGACAAACATCCGCAGGGGATGTACGAGGCTCGCCAGCGAATCGCTGTGCCACAGCGCCAGGATGGCTGCAAAGGCAAGCGCGGAAATAATCAGGCTCCTGTGAACGATCTGCCGGCGGACTTTGCGCTCAACGAAAGTTCTTAACATGAGATTGCTCCTGCATGTTGATTTGACTTCAATCTATGGTATTCGCTTGGCCGACGCAAGAGAATTGCTAAAAATTTACACATTGTTTACGAT
The DNA here is from genome assembly GCA_963663445.2 of Aggregatilineales bacterium. Classification (GTDB taxonomy): domain Bacteria; phylum Chloroflexota; class Anaerolineae; order Aggregatilineales; family Phototrophicaceae; genus UBA6055. Next base: position 1,097,438 of record CAXXTM010000002.1, read on the forward strand.
TGGCTCTTCACGGCGGCCTGGATTTCGTTTTGCAGTGGTTTGATGGTCCCGACATAGATCGCCGTACCCAGCATGGCTGCCGCGATACCCGCCCAGAGCAGTGCAATCACCGCGGTTGGCAGCAAGGGAGTAATCTCCTGGGCGAATCTCACGGCATCGCTTTGCGGGTTGATGGTGCCATTCAAGGACCCGTCTAGGATGAATTTCAAATCGTAAACAGCCTCCAGGGCTGTTACGACCGCTAGAATACTCAGCATCAACTGGTTGATGATGCGCGGCGCTTTTGCGCCAATGAGCAAGATGACTGTCCCAAAGCCGACGCCGATGGCGAGGGCGATGGGCAATCCCGACTCGTCGGGACGTCCATAGAGCACTGTAATCCCTATCAAAAATGCGCCAAGCGCCATGGCTATGCCCGACACATAACGCGGGGCGCGATTGCTGAGCAGAAAGAGCAGCGAACCAAAGAGCGCCGCTCCCAAGTAGCCAGCCGGCAGAATCAAGGCGGCATTGCCCCCCGCGGTGATAGCCACCCCAGAGCCATTGGCGGATACAGTAAAGCCTTGCACCTGCCCGCCGGATATCAGCGCCGCAAGCGCATGACCCGCTTCGTGCACGAAGGTGACAAACAAACGCAGAGGATACAGCAGCAATTCCATTTCGCGTTGATTCCACAAGAGAAAAACGGCGACAAAGGCTATTGCCGAGATGAGAAGCGTTTGCCGGCGCAGGACGCGAACATTCTGCTTTGTCTTGCCCGCTGGCTGGCTATCGGGGAATGGCACGGGAATGCTCGATTCGCTGTCCCTGCCCGCTGCCGTTTGCGCTCGCGCCTTTGCCTTGCGCGAGCGGAGGCTGCTATTATTGCGCCAGAAAAAGAATGCGGCGATGATAAACAGAGGCAGTCCGCTGCCGACGAAAAACACCGGCAAGGAATAACCTTCGATTTGGTCGACCTGCAAAATGCCCGTAAGCTCTTCCACCTGCGCTGTGAAATCTGTCATGATGGCTTCGCCGGGCATCAAGCCCGCAGCCACAGCAAGCCCCGCCGCGACCCACAAAATGCTCAGTAGCAGCACTATTCCCCAAAACGCGCGCAACAGCTTTCGCATGTTATCGATTCTCCAGTATCATTGTCTTGAAGATCCTCATATTGATGATTCCGCTCCGCCCAGTGACTTGCCTCGTGAATTGCAACGACGGCAGATCGTCTCTCTTCACGCTTCATTATACGAAAAAACTGTTGTCATGTAGCTCTTGTGTTTTTACACTTCTTTAACAAGTCGCTTTGCCTAGCCGAGAAATGGCGCGAGCGGCAATAGACAGATTGGGGAAAACAGCAGATGAAATCACTGGATTTGAGTGATTACAGGCTCTCAGCGGATCTGGCAAGCGCCGCGACCATGCCGGCGCGCTGGTATGTCGAGCCGGACTTCTTGAAGCTGGAAGCGGAAAAGATCTTTTACAAAACCTGGCAGCCGGTCGGGCGGCTTGAAGACCTCGCGCGCATAGGCGATTTCTTTAGTTGCGAAGTACTCGATCAGCCTTTGGTTCTTGTACGCAACAACAAGGGAGAACTGCGCGCCTTTTACAATGTATGCCCGCATCGCGCCGCGGTGGTGGCGCAGGGACGCGGCAATCGCAAGAGCTTACAGTGCAAATACCATGGCTGGACCTACGACCTCGATGGGAAACTCTTGCGCGCGCCGGAGTTTGAAGGGGTGCGGAATTGGAACAAAGACGAAGTATGTTTGCGGTCCATCCAGGTTGCAGCCTGGGGACCCTGGGTCTTCGTCAATCTGGATCCCTGCGCCGAACCCTTGTCCACGACTTATGGCGCCATCCACGCGGAGATTCGATCAGCCGGCTTCGACCTGGAAAAGATGCGCCTGGTGGAGCGCCGCGACTACATGATCAACTGCAATTGGAAGGTTTACGTCGACAATTACCTGGAAGGCTATCATTTGCCAATTGCCCATCCCGGGCTGTTTCGCGAGATCGATTATGACCAATATCGCGTCGATACGTTTCGTTATTACTCCAAACAGCATGCGCCGATTCGCGATGTCAATGCCGGCGAAGCGCGCGATCGCCGCTATGTTCGCAGTGGCGAAGGCGAGCAAGATGCTCTCTATTACTGGATATTCCCGAATGTGATGCTGAACGTCTATTTGGACAATACATCGATCAATATCATCATTCCCGTAGGGCATGACAAAACCTTGACCGTTTTCGAGTGGTATTTCGAATCGCCCGGCACGGGCGCTGGCTGGGAAAGCATGCAGCAGATTATCGCCTTCAGCGACGAGATACAGCAAGAAGATATCGAGCTATGCGAATGGGTGCAGCGGGGCCTGCGTTCCAAAGCCTATGACAGCGGACGCTTCTCGGTTCTGCGCGAAAACGGCGTCCATCATTTTCAGTCGCTGGCGCATGAATTCCTGACCCGAGATTAGCGCTTGGCAGGTTCAGTATTAGCTTCCGCTGCAAAGACAGTTCCGGGCGAGACGCCAAGCGCCAGCAGGCTCGCGCTGCCGAAGACAATATAGCCAAACACGCTGAGCCCATGAAAGAGCAGTCCCAGCGTGACCGCCGCCAAGCTGTCCATGCCGACGAGCTGCCCGGTGACGATAATCGCGGCTTCAAAGGGACCAACAGCAGCGATTGTCAATGGCAGCGCGATGCCTAGCGCGGCGAGTGACACGCCCAGAGGCACGCTTTGCGCATAATTGACTTCAATGCCCAGCGCCTGATGCAAAATGTAAAAGCTGGCCAGCGATGTCGACCAGGCGATTAAGCTCCAGACCAGGGTGAAAACCAGCGTTCGCAAGTCGGCCAAGGCTCCCAAGCCATCCAGTAGATTGTCGCCAATTCTTTGTATGGGGCTTCGATCCAGAAAAGGGAGTTTTTGCAGCATTCTCGCCAGCAGTCTCTTCGCCTTTTCAGGCTGCCGGGCGAGCGCCAACAGGCAAAGAAAAGCGACTAGCGCCAGCAGGCCAAATCGCGACGCTGGCAGGGTAACGTATTCGGGCGCGTCCGGCAGTTGACCGACTGTCGCGGCAATCATCAGGACCACCAACAGCGTGTCAATCAAGCGCTCGACAACGATGCTGGCCGCGGCTTTTTCGATTGATACGCCTTGGCGCGTTACCAGCAGGCTGCGTGCGGCTTCGCCCAGGCGCAGCGGCAATTGATTGCCCAGAAAGGTGAGATTGACCAAATGGATCGCCTTTATAAGCGGGAGCGCTTTGCCCAGCAAGCCCCACCAGCGGACCCCGCGCGTAAACATAGAAAGCGCCACAAAGAGGAAGGCAAGACTGAGTTGCAGCCCATCCGCCTGGCTTATGCTTGCAGCAACATCGTCAATCTTTACATCGCGGACAATCACCGCGATCGTGGCTCCGCTGACAAAAATGCTTCCCAGGACAAGCAAAACACGTTTTCTGTTCAATGTCGGCGCGTTTCCTCCTGCTTCTCGACTAATGGGCCCGGCGCGTCGACGGCGCTGGGCGAAGTTGCGCGGCGCGATGGTTGCCGCCCAGGATTATTCAGTTGAAGCGCGGTGAACCAGCTAATCCGATAAGCCAAGGATGATGACTTTCTCTTTGGCTATGACGCCATTATAATCGTGCTTGTTGAAAACTGCAGAACAGTCAGGATGTGAGTAGCGGTCAGAGAGCCTGCCTTTGCAGGATCCTTCATAATGCTGGAATTGGAAATAGAGGTCGCGAGATGGCAGCCGTATCAGAGGCTTTAATGGAGATTCTGCGATGCCCGGTCGCAGTGCATTACAAAGACAAAGGCGACGATCCCGGTCGCTTGAGGCTGGTCAAAGACAGTTGGCTCATTTGCGATGACAGCGGATACAAATATCCAATCCGCGACGGCATCCCCGTCATGTTAGTTGACGAGGGCGGAAAATGGCTGGATACCGCTGAAGATGACTTGCCGGTCCCCCCGCCGGAAGCCTAAGACGGGGACTGTCGGCAGCCCCCTCATTCGCTTCTTTGAAGATTATGAGCCCCTTTATGCCTTGAGCGGTGTTTGCGTCTCCGTCACCGCATCAATGACGATTTCGTCGCCTTCGGCGTCTAAGCCAATCCACACCTGATCGCCGTCTTTGATTTGACCGTCTAACAGCGCTATCGCAAGCCGATCCTTGACATGACTTTGCAAGGCGCGTTTAAGCGGTCGCGCGCCGTAGACCGGATCCCATCCCAGTTCCGCCAGGCGCAATTTGGCATCGTCGGCGATCGTGAACCTGATATGTCGCTCCGCCAGCATCATTGACAGCTCCTTCAGTTGCATATCGACGATTCGCGCGATGTGCTCGCGCTCCAAGCTGTGGAAAATGATGATCTCGTCCAGACGATTCAAGAACTCGGGCCGGAAGCGCCGGTCCAATTCCTGCAAGATTGCGCCGCGCCGGGACTTGGCATCAGCCTGCGATCCCATCTGCTTGCCCACCTGTTTAATAATTGCGCTGCCGACATTGCTGGTCATGATGATGGCGCAATTGCTGAAGTTGACCGTGCGGCCCTGGCCATCTGTCAAACGGCCGTCTTCAAAGACTTGCAAGAAGATATGGAAAACATCGGAATGCGCTTTTTCGATTTCGTCGAAGAGCACCACGCTATACGGTCGGCGGCGCACAGCCTCGGTCAGTTGGCCCCCTTCTTCGTATCCGATATAGCCCGGGGGCGTGCCGATCAAGCGCGCGACGCTGTGCTTTTCACCGTATTCGCTCATGTCGATCCGGATCATGGCGCTTTCATCGTCGAAGAGGAAATGCGCCAGGGCGCGCGCCGTTTCTGTCTTGCCAACCCCAGTGGGTCCCAGGAAAAGGAAGCTGCCGACTGGCTGCTTTGGGTCCTGCAAGCCGGCGCGGCTGCGGCGCACCGCGGCCGAAACTGCCTTGATGGCGTCGTCTTGCCCAACCACGCGCTCGTGCAGACGGGCTTCCATATACCGCAGTTTCTCGATTTCGCCTTCCAGCATTCTCGCTACAGGTATCCCGGTCCAGCGGCTCACGATCGTCGCAATTTCATCGGCGTCGACTTCTTCTTTGAGCATCAGCGACCCGTCGTCGCGCATGTCGTCAATAATCTTTTCGCTCGACTGCAATGACTTCTCCAGTTCAGGCAGGACGCCGTATCGCAGCCGGGCGGCTTCTTCCAGATTGCCATTTCGTTCAGCCCGCTCCAATTGGCTGCGAGCTTCGTCGATGTCTGCCTTAACGCCGGACAGCGCTTGGATGATTTCTTTTTCCCGCTGCCACACAGCCTGCAGCGCGCTCAGGTCTTCTTGCGCGTCGGCCAGTTCCGCTTCCAGATCACCCAGGCGCTGTTTGGAGCCGTCGTCTTTTTCCTTCCGCAGAGCGGCGCGTTCGATCTCCAGTTGCATCATCTGACGCTCGGCTTTGTCCAGTTGGGCCGGCTTGCTATCAATTTCCATCTTCAGATGCGCCGCGGCTTCGTCAATGAGATCGATCGCTTTATCCGGCAACTGACGCTCCGGCAGGTAGCGCTGGCTCAGTGTGGCGGCGGCGATTACCGCGCTGTCTTGGATGCGCACGCCGTGGTGAACCTCGTACCGTTCTTTGAGGCCCCGCAAGATGCTGATGGTGTCTTCCACACTTGGTTCGTCAACGAATATAGGTTGGAAGCGCCGCTCAAGCGCCGCGTCTTTTTCGATGTGCTGCCGGTACTCGTTCAGCGTAGTCGCGCCGATCATGCGCAATTCGCCGCGCGCCAGCATGGGCTTAAGCATGTTGCCGGCATCCATTGCCCCTTCGGCTTTTCCAGCGCCGACGATATTATGCAGCTCGTCCACGAAAAGGACGATCTCGCCGTCGCTATCCGCGATTTCTTTGAGAACGGCTTGCAGGCGTTCTTCAAATTCGCCGCGGAATTTGCTGCCCGCGACCAAGGCGGCAATATCAAGGGCGATGATGGTCTTGCCCCGCAAGCCCTCGGGCGCGTCCCCATTCACGATTCGCTGCGCCAAGCCTTCCGCTATCGCCGTTTTACCGACCCCCGCTTCACCAATTAAGACGGGATTGTTCTTGGTGCGGCGGCTGATGACATGGATCAATCGTCGGATTTCTTCATCGCGCCCGATAACAGGGTCCAGCTTGCCTTGACGCGCGTCAGCGCTCAGGTCGCGCCCATACTTGCTCAGGCTCTCATAGGTCGATTCGGGGTCCTGGCTGGTGATGCGCTGGCCCCCGCGAATGGATTGCAGGGCTTGAAGAATATCGTCGTAGCTAATGCCGTTGCGCTCCAGGAGCGCGCTGGTATTTCCCGAGCGAGCCAGCGCCAGCAGCAGATGTTCCGTGCTGGTGTATTCGTCACGCATCCGTTTCGCTTCTTTTTCGGCTTGGGAGAACAGTTGAACGCCGTCCCGCCCGATTGACAGGCTCCCCGGCGGCTGGCTCGTCCGCGGCAAATTCCCCAAACTGGACTGCAGCTCGGCTTGGATCGCGGCTGGCTGCGCGCCAATCTTCTGGATGATCCGCGGAATCAGCCCATCTTCTTGTTCCAGCAAGCCTAGGAAAACGTGAGCGGGTTCGATACTCGTATGATGATGTTCCGCAGCAATGCCTTGCGCTTTGAGGATGGCCCCCTGCGCTCTGTTGGTGTAACGGCTGAAATCCATGATGTCTCCTCGCTTGAATGATTGCCTTGCCTCATTGTGGCGCTGTTGCGTAGGAAACGTACTAGAAGCGCATCATATTCCCGTTAGCGTCCGGTCGACCGATAACGGAAATTCCACATAGCCTGATAGTAAGATGTGCTTATCTGTATACTGGGGACGAATCAAGCAGCCTTGCCTGATAGCGAATCGCGATCGCTTAGAAACAAATTGCGGGCGCGCTGCCAACGCATCCTGGCGAGGACTGCCGGATTTTCTGACATGACCGCAAGATCGTTCCGTCGCCGCTTAACGCGAATTCGTCAATACAGGCTGGTATCAAGCCGGTCTCGCCTTTTGCCAAGGCGATCGCTTCATGGTCATCTGCCGCCGCGAATATCTCGCCCTCAATGCAGGTCAGCGCTTGAAAACTCCCGCCCGTCTTTAGGCTTAGACCTTCGTTCCTTAGTTGCTGTCGCCAGGTCATGAAGTATTCGCCGTCCACAAGGAGATCGCTGTCAGGGCGCCTGACCTCCGGCGCGCGCTTGAGATTCGCAACTCTCAAGCCCTTGTCTATGTGCAGCTGTCGCGGCTTGCCGTCGAGGCCCCTGCGCCCCCAATCATAGAGGCGGTAGGTGGTATCGCTGGACTGTTGTATCTCGTATACCAGTACGCCCGGTCCCAGCGCGTGAATTGTGTTCGCGGGAATGTAGAGAATGTCGCCCGCGCGCGCCTCTGCGTAACGCGCATAGTCTTCGAGCCGATTGTTATGGATTGCTCTTGCCAAGTCTGCGCGGGACGCTCCCGGACGCGCGCCGATAACCAAGCGCGCGCCTTCATCCGCATGGATGACAATCCAGGCTTCGGTTTTTCCGCGCGGCTCGCCTTCCAGTTGCAGCGCCTGCTCATCATTGGGGTGGACCTGAATAGACAGCCAGCGCTCGGCGTCTATGAATTTCGCCAGCAGGGGAAAACCAGCTTGCGGGTCCTTTCCACCACCGATCAACGCGACGCCGTAGGCGGTTGTCAATTCTCGCAGCGACTTGCCGGCCAGGGGACCATTGGCTACGATCGACGTATCGTGTAGCTCCCAGGATTCGCCATAAGGCTCGTCGGTCGGCCGCGGCTTGTTCAGATAGGTGTTGAGACGGTCGCCGCCCCAAACCTTGACATGTAAGGTTGGCCTGAGTTTCAGCGGATACAGAGCCATTGCGCGCATAATTGTTCTCCTGCTTAATCATAACCCAGAGCGTCCTTGGTCGCCGTCAATCAATTGAGAATGCTCGAATATGATATAATGACCCTGTCTCAGTTTGAATCGACTGCCAGACTTCCTTTGCTTTGACAGCCGAATTCGCGCGGCAGGATCGCAGGATGATTGAACAGCCAAGCCCACAGGAATACCTGGATGACATGCACGCCATCGGGATTCCGCGTCTGTTCCAGTCTCATCTCGGCGCGCGTGAACGTGCGGCTGGAATCCGCCGGGCGCGACAAGAGCTCGGCCGGCTGCACACAGAATTGACCCAGCATCGCGACAATCTGGGTCATTCAAATGGCGCGCCAGCCCCCGAAGAAGTTAGAAGGATGTCCTCGCCGCTTAATCTGCTGTTGCTGCTGCATGAGCGGCTCTTGGACGAAGTCAATGATCTGGAGCATAACCTGAGCAACGGCAAACCCATGCCCTATAGCTTCCGGTTTGGCCAGCATATCTTTGGCGATGAAGGCGCGGGCGAATGGTATATCGGCAGCCAGGCGCAGTATGAAGAATGGGGACGCATTCAGCAGTTCAAGCGGCGCTTGGACGCCTTGCGCGTGCAAGGGCAGCCGGCGCGAGAACAACTCGGTACCATCCGCGCCGACCTGGAAGCGCTTAGCGAGAAACACCAAAAGACGCAGCAGAAAATCGACAGGCGCGGTACCCGTATCTTTGTTATCCGCCGGCTGGCGATGTTGGCGCTGTTAATGGCTGCCAGCGGCATCGTGGGCATCCACTATTTTGACAGCTTTCGTAACTTCAGCCTGGTCGCCTTTGCTTTGGCTGGCGCCTGTGCCCTCTTGATCCCGATCGTGATCGCCAATTGGAAAGATCCCCGCACCCGGCTCAATTCGCGCAGGCGCAAGCTGGAAAGCAGAATACGCGATCTGCAATCCGAGGGCAACCAATACCATCAGCGCTATCAGCCGCTCGAATTGCAGATCAAGGCGCTTGAGGTGCACTATAACCGCATGATGGATTCCTGGGAAACCGCGCGACTGGTGAAACAGCGGCTCGATAGCTTCATCGACGAAGCTCAACCTTTACGCGAGCGCGTCAATGAGATTAGGTCCGATTTGGAGGACTTGCGCTTGCAGCGCGACAAGCTGCAACGCAAGCTAGAGCGGCGGCAAAAGCGCGGCGCGTTTTTTCGCCGTATGCTGCTGCATGTCATGTTGGTTATCGCCAGCGGCGCGCTCGGCTTTTATCTCGATTACACCGGTCAAGTCGATTACGCTTCCATCATGTATGGATTGGGGGCATTCTTCATTCTGCTAGTGCCGCTGGCTTATATCGACTGGAAAAACCGAGATATGAAGCTGGAATCAAAGTCGCGCCAAGTCGAAACGCGCATGCGGCAGTTGCAGGTCGAAGGCAAGCAAGTGATGAAGCGCTATCATCCCCTGGAGTTGCAGATCAAAACCTTAATCGCGCAGTACAAGCGCTTGCGGGCGGGCATCGAGAATTTGCCGGAATCTCAAACGCTCGCTTGATGCTTCAACTTGGCTAGGCGGGATCAATACGATAGATTGTGCCCGAATAATCGACCAGGTAAATCTCGCCAGCTTCATCTTCGCCGAAACTGCTGATCGGCCAGCCAGTATTAGCCAGCTCATTCGTGTGCCAATTCAGGTCGCCATCGCGGTACATCGCCCAGACTCTTCCCGTACAGTAATCGCCAAAGATGTAAACAGCTTCCAACTGCGGCATGGCGCTGCCGCGATAGACATAGCCCCCGGTCACCGAACAGCCCAGCGTATGCTGGTATTCGAAGACGGGCGGAACATGACCAACTGCGTCCCCGCCGGCGAATGGATTTGTGCCTTCCCAGACATTCCAGCCATAGTTTTCGCCACCGCTGCTGTCAGCCGGTTGAAAATTGACTTCTTCCAGGAGATTTTGCCCCACGTCCGCGAGATACATGTCCCCGGTCGCGCGATCAAAGCTGAAGCGCCAGACATTACGCAGGCCATAAGCCCAAATCTCGTCTAGCGCCGAGTCGTCGCCCACGAAGGGATTGTCAGGCGGAATCGCGTAGGGCAGGACGCCGTCAACGTCAATTCGCAAGATTGAGCCCAGCAGCAGGCGCCGGTTCTGCCCCGCGCCCAAGGGGTCATTTGCCGAGCCGCCATCGCCCAAGGTGATATAAAGATAATCATCCGGACCAAAGTCGATATGACCGCCGTTGTGATTCGCAAAAGGTTGTTGCAGCTGAAATATGATCTGGCCGCTAGCGGGGTCGGCGAGGTCCGGATCGCCGAGAGAAACTTGGTAGCGCGCGACAACAGTGCCGCCGCTGCGGTCGGTATAGTTCACGAAGAAGCGACCGTTCTCGGCGTAATCCGGGTGAAAAGCCAGCCCCAGCAAGCCCTGTTCGCTATAAGTTCGGTTCGCCGTTGCCGTAATGATGTCGGAAAGATCGAGAAAAGGCTGCTGCGAACGCAGCCCGTCCTTGATGATCCAGACGCGGCCGGTTTGTTCCAGGACGAATATGCGCTCGCTGCCATCGCCCGCGTGTGTCAGGTATAGCGGACGATTGAATCCGCTGGCGAATTCGCTGAATGCGATATCCGCCGCCTTAGGCGCGGCGTCGCGGGAAATAATCGCTTCTTGCGTTTCTTCCGCTTCTTGGGCGAGGCTCGAGCCAAGGCACAGGGCTAAAACCAGCATAGTCGCAATCAAATAGGTCTTCATTGCCGATCCTTTGATTATGCTCTGCTGGGCTGGCTTCTGGCCAGCCGCGTCAGAATTGAGTGATTGTTAGCGCGTTCCGGCGCGTCGATTCGTTCGTCTCCATGAATCAATTTGAGACAGTGGATTAAATGTGTTTCGATGCTGAGTTGGCTGCGCGTGCGCGATTTCAGCCAGCTCTCGCCCCAGATTTCGGCGGCGACGCTGATGCAGTGCAAGGATTGCTCGCTAAGGCTGTGATCCAGCCGGTTAGGCAATAATTCGTCGATGAGCTGCCAGCGCATGTCTTGCCATTTGCCAGCCGCGATAATCGCCCCGGCGAAGAGCGTCACATTCCGCCAACGCGCATAGTCGTGGCAGAGCAGGGCGACGATATTTTCTGGGAAGGTCCAGCCTTCCGCGCTTTGCGCCCGCAGCCCGGCCGGCATGTCGCACTCGTCGTAAAATTCCAGCAGGGCGCAGGCGGCGAGGTACTCTTGAATGGTTAGGTGCGGGAAGCGGTACAGATTGGGCGAATCGGCGACCAGGATGCCGTTGCGCGTCGCCAGATATTCGAGCACGTCTTCGATGCCGGCGCCTAACCCCCCGCCTTGTGATTGTTGCTGCATCAGTTTATCCAGCAGCCGCGCGCGGTCAATAATCGTTGGATAGCGCTGATAGCTTTTCTGCTCCGAATGCAGCTCGAATGCGATAAGTTTCAGCGCCGCGCGCATCCGGTCCAGATTGATGTTGGAAAGTTTCTCGTGCAGCTTGTCGGCCGGCGATGGGATATTCCAACGATCGAGCAGCTCGACCGTATGCTCGTAAAGTTCGGCGCGCTTGTCCGGCAACTGTTTATAGTCTTCGTGAATGAGCGTCAGCAGCGCCAGCATGAGTGGCTGACGAGCGAGGGGCCAAAGCGCGCGATTTTCTCTGATGGCTTTGTATAGATCCGCCGCCATTGATAGCGACTGTTTTGCCGCGACCGCCCGCCCGCCCAGCGCGCTGGGGCGGTTTTCCGCCACGTTGGCGTACCAGCGCTCAATATAGGTTTTGACTTGCTTCCAAGTGAAGGGCGCCAGCTCGGCGGAAGCGAAGCGCTCGGACAAGCGCCAGCGAGAATCGTGGCGATAGGCATAAGTGCGGCTGGTTACGATCACGCGGCAACTGGGAAAGCGGTCGGCCCAGTTTTCGATGATGCGCTGCAAGATGATCCGATCTGCCGCCTCGTAAACTTCGTCCAGCCCGTCCAATACCAGCAAGCTGCCATGTGTGGGCACATCCGTCTGCGTTAGATAGGCTTCGAGGTGATCCGCCAAGTTGCCTGTGGCTCGCTTGACATATTGCAAGAGACTCTCTGAAGTGCTTTGCGCGAGCGCGCTTGGGAACAGATCGGCGGTATTGCAAAAGTCGCGCAAGCTCACGTATATCGGCAAGATGGGACCATGGATCCAGGAGGGTCCCAACATCTCCAATCCCTTGACCTTGTCCTGGCGCTCGGCGCGGGGATCGCAGGCGTATGCCAGCGCCGTCACGATGAAACGGCAAAGCGAGCTTTTGCCGGTGCCGGCCGCGCCGGTAATCACGATGAGCGGATGAGCGGAAATCACTTCGAAGACGGACTCGCGCACATAACCCATATCTTTTTCGATGGCTTGATAGCGGCGCGCGTTCAGTTCTTCTATGCCAACTGAATGGAAGGAACGCTGATCTGTCCAGATGTCGACCGGCGTATACAGTTGATGCAGCATGGCCGGCGTATGATGCTGCGAGGCGGGATGGATGGTCGTGGTCGGGATGTTCCATTCGCTGCGCACCGCCGCCAGGTAGTTCTTTAGCGCGGCTTTGCTGCCGGTATAATGCTCAGCCACGATGTTGACATCCTGACCGGCGAAGATCACATGTCCGCCAGCTGATATCGAGCCGGCCTGCACCCGCACAGCCGAGGGATAGTTTAGCTTGTCGCGCATCGCCTCCAGCAAATTGCGCGCGAATTGAATTGCCGCGGCGCCTTGATTCGCCGAGCCGTCCAAGCCGCCTGTCGCCACGATCAACCAATCCAAACCGACAAGTTCATCGGCGCGCAGGTTTCCCGGCGTCAGTGCCTGGCTCGCGAGCTCTTCCGCAGTCCGTGTATAGTTGCGGTCGCGATAGATCTCGGTCAGGCGTTTGCTTAGCGGAGCGCTGTAGCGGAACTGTTTGAGCAGACGGCGCAGCAGGTTGAGCTTGGTCTGTGGGTTTGGCATGACCGGTGTGAAGACCATCATCACCAGTTTTTGATAGGGATCGTCCAGTGTTGAATTGTCAGCCAGTTGTTTCAGGCTTCGCCAATTCGCCTGTACATATTTTCGCCAGCTTGTTGACGAAGTGATAAGCGCTTGATTGCCCGGCTGCCGCTCAAGCTGCGCGCTGCTTCTCAAATCAACCGGACCTCCGCGCTCCTGCAAGGAGGGCGCCTGTGTTTTATTGTGAGCGCGGCGGACACTTTCGCTGCCGCCGAACCGCTGTGAAGGATGGTCGACCGGTTGCTTCATCGTGACTCGGCTTTGTTGATTCCAGTGAACTTTGTCAATCTCGGCGGGTGCTATCTACATTAATTCGCCGAACTGTTTCGTCTGATGACGTCGTGAAAGTTGACCGCGACTTCCCCAAAACTAGCGAGGATGGCGCCAACCAAGGGTTGATCAAATAGCGTGAGCGCCGCAGCCGTAAGCGCGGGGGAAAACCGCAGCAGCGACTTTGCCGCCCGCAACAGGATGCGCGGATTCGGCTTTTTTTCTTTTGTCAGTTGCGCCTCGACCGTTTGCAGGTCGTGCATGGCGGCTTCTTGCAGTTGCGGATTGAGCTTCTCTGTCTTTATCGTGGCTTCGACATCGCGGATACAACGAATCATCATGTCCAGTTCTTTTGGCGTCGTTTCCACGCCACCGACCGTCATGGTCTGGTTTGTATGCTGCGCGACATCGCCGCCCGTCTGCACATGTACCTTGCCGTCGCGCCCGGCAAAAACAACGTGCCCGGTCACCGAGAGCTGATCAATCTCGATGTTCAGGTCGCGCCGGTAGGGCAATCCGTCTTGCAAGCTGCGTTCCGTAGGGGGCATTTTCGCGGTTCCTTGGCTCTCGTTCATCAGACTTCCATGCTCTTTCATGGAGAAAATCGTAAATTTGCGCGGCGCGACATTCTCGGGATTTTTTCAGCGCATAGGCTCCCGGCGGCTGTGACGGTTTCATCATATCAGCAATTGTCGCTTGGGGCGAATACCCATATATCCATGCCGGCGTTTTCTTGCGGTATAGTCCCGTCTTACCCAGCGCTTAGGGAAGGCCAACCAAGCGGATGCCGATTGAAGAATAGCGCACGCGCGGCTCCAGATAATAGCGAAACGAAGTCTGCGCGCGGTCGCAGGGGCTGACAAAACTTCCGCCCGCCACCGCGCGTCTTTGGTCGCGTCCGTCTTCCGTTGCCGCCGCCGTGTTCATTGTCCACTCCCAGAGATTGCCCGCCATATCATAAACCCCATAGGGACTGACGCCCTTGTGGTAACGGTTGACAGGCGTCGTCATCTTTAGTCCGCTTTCCAGGGTATTGCAATGCTCTTCGTCATAATCGTCGCCCCAGGGGAAATAGCGATCGTCATCGCCCTTGGCCGCGCGTTGCCACTGCGCGATGGTTGGCAGCGCAACCTTCATCTTGAGCAGGCTGCCCAGCCAGTTGGCGAAAGCCATCGCCTCGTACCAGTTGACATTTTCTCGCGGACGGTCGTCGCCGGCAAAGCGCGATTCCGCGCTGCCTTTGCCTTGCTTGAACCAGCGCATCCCGTGTTCGGAAAAGCTCCACCAGCGCGCGTTTTTGTAGCCGTCTTCCGCTCGGGCAAAAATATCGAATTGCGCGTTGGTCACGGGGTACATGCTCATCACAAAATTATCTACCTGGACAATCATCTCGCCAAATTCTTCGTCCGCGCCAACCATGCTAGAGATCGCTACCGTGCCATAAGGAATGTCGCGCCACTGTAACATGGGCAAGATTTCCTCTGGCGCTTCCGCTTCCGCAACAGCCTTCCGCGGCGTGATGCTTTGATTGCTCGCGGGGGATAACCTTCCGCCGGGGGCTTGCGGGGGCTTAACAACCTGGCTGCTGAAACCGCGCGTCAATCTACCTTTATCGCTCCCCTCATGGCGCTCTTCTAGCTGAGGCGCGCTGATGGCTTGGCTATTGAATTGCTGCGGGTCTTGATTTGGGCGCGCCGGTTTGGCGTTCTTGTCGCCCCGCGCGCTGTTTGATTCCTGGTCATGGCAGAGGCGATGCAATCCTTGCGGGTCGTAGTCGCCGAATTCCCGGGTGAACTCGGCAAGCGCCTCGCATGCCATTTCCCGCGTGCTTTCGAAGGCGAAAAGCGCGACGATGTGCTGATACTCGCGCTGCGCCTCCCGGGATTGCGACCGTTCCGCCACTTTGGATTCGGCGATGCGCAGCAGATTGTCCAGCCGCACGAAGCGAGACTGATAGCCGCTCGCTTGCGCCTGGCGCAGCAATACGATCGCATTGTCGTAATCGCCCTTTTCCAAAGCGCGAACCGCGCTGCTCACCAATTCTACCGGGCTCGAGCTGGCGACCGGGCTTTTGTCTATGGGCTTGGTCGGCGCCGGCGCTTGAGCTGCCGTACCCTGGCGGCGCTCGACCACTAAAATTGAGTTCAGCAACTGCGTCACGTTCTCGACAGTCAAGTTTTCGGACAGGTCAACGTATTGCCAATCTCTCATTTTGTCCGGCAACACGGCCTCTTTGTTGATCAGTACCGGAATGATTTGACGTTTGAGCCGCCGGGCGATTTCCAGTTCCCGCCGGCAATAAAGGGATGCGACAGAATCGGGCGAAAGCAAGTAGATAAAGACGTCGCACCAGTCCAGACGCCGCAGGATTTCTTTCCACCAGTCTTGACCCGCATAGAGCCGCTGATCGTACCAAACGTCGTGCGCGTGCAGCGTCTCGATGATGCGGATGCAATAGGGTTTGTCCACCCGGGCATAGCTGACGAATATCTTCATGCTTCGGTCCGGTTCGGCGGCTGCGGCGCGGCGTCGATGGCGGCTCTGCTTTCCGGACTGTCGATCCGCCGCAAAGCATCGATGGCAAAGTCTCGGATAGTCCGCTCTTCCCAAGCGGGCTTGCCGTCGTCTTTCAACAGCCGCGTCAGCGTCGGAATATCAGCTTCAGCAAAAACTGGCGCCAGCGTCTGGGCTGCGTACCAGCGCAGGTGGATGAAATCATCGCTCAGCGCATGGTCAAGCTGCTCGCGCGCCATATTGGGATTGATTTTTTGAAGAGACTTCAGCGCGGCCAAGCGAACGAAGTTGTCCTTGTCATGTCGGAAAGCCTCAGCCAAAGGACCTATCGCTTTTGATTGCCGCAGGTCGCCCAGCGCTTCCGCCGCGGCCTCGCGAACCGCTTGCTGCGGACTGCCTAAAAGCAGCGTCATCTTTTCAATTGTGTCCGCGCCTATGTCTGCGGCTGTATCCGCGGCGCCATGGTGCGCCAGCGCGCGAATCGCGGCGACTTGCACGATCCAATTGGGATCGGCCAGCCGGCGGGACAAATGCCGCTTTGATTGCGGATCCGGCAACCAAGCCAATGCCTCGGATACCGCCCAGCGCAGGTGCCAGTTCTCGTCTTCCGTGGCGGCGCACAACAAGCGCAGCACCGCGTCATGCTCTCTCCCCCGCAGATGCCTGGCGAACTTGCGCAAGAACTTCGCTGCCTTTTGCGTTCGCCCCCAGTCATCGTCTCGCAGCAGTTCCAGTGTGCGCAGAACTTTTTCTTCGTCGCTGAAAGCCTGGCTCGGCTGCGCGGCTGCAGGGAGCGCAGGACCGCGCAATGACGAACTGCTTGCCTCTGGTCGCTTGTCGGTCGCTGCGCTGTCCGATATCGCCGCAAACGCTTTCGCGGCCAGCTCGCCAATCGTTGCGGCTTTATCGCGCGGACGCCGCCGGTCCTTGCGCAACCGAGACAGGGCGTCGAGGGCAGGCGCGAATTTGCCCGCCTGGAGGATCGCAATCACGGCCGCGACCGCGCTTGCGTTGTCGCTGTCCAGCAATTCCAGCAAATCATCAAGCGCCAGATCGGGGCTGTCCGTCAGGAGCTCCGTCACCGCATCGACAATCGATTGCTCGGGGTCGGACAATGCCGCGACCAAAGCTTTGCGCGCCGCTAGCTGTTCCGAATAGCGCCACAAGATCTCGTAGGTCGCCAAGCGCACAAGCGTCTCGCTATCGCTTGTCATATCAAGCAAATGCGGCAATGAATTGGACGGGGGGTACTCAGCTAATCGTTTAAGCCCCGCGTGCCGCTGGCGCCAGTCTTGGTGCCGCAATTGACGTTCAATGTCATCTGGAATGCCGTCGTCCGGCGGCGCCAAGGCGGGCGGTAGCTCCACCTGAGCGCTTATATCGTCCAAGGTCTGGTCGCCGTACAATAGAGCGCCCAGGCTGCTGCCGGCGATAACAGTGGATTCGGGCGGGTTTTCCAGCACCTGCGCGCAATCTTCCAACAATTCTTGGAAGCGGTTGCGGTTGGGCAAGTGCTTGATTGCCGCCGCCATTTTGCTTTTCATTTGCTGGGCTTGCTTGTGGCTGGCAATCGCCGATTGAAGGACCTGTGGCAAGTCAGCCTTGGCGCCAGTCAACTGCGCCAGACCAATTGCCAAATCGCTCTCATCGTGGTCGACCATTGTTTCATAGAATTCGGGATTGAGCGTCAAGGCTCCTTCGTTGGCAAGGGCGAGCAAGCTGCTCGATAGGGCTCGGCCGCGCGCGCGCAGCGCCTCGACAACCAAGTGCAGGTGCTCGGGATTTTCTTGCGACCAAGCCAACAGGCTCACCAGAATATCAGAATAGGCATAGTTCATCAGGGCGAGCGCGATCTCGCCTTGGGGCAGCGCTTGTCCGCTTTCCAGATAGTCCAGCAAGAGCGCCGCGGTCGGCAGAAACTTGATTTGACCGAGCATCCAAATCGCATTCGCCTGGATATGCGGGTCCGGGTTTTTTGTCAGCTTGACAAGATAGGTCACGGCCAGCCAAAGCCGATACTCCGCAATTGCGTCGATGACCGGAGTCGGCGAATCGCGCTCTATGGACGCGACTATCTCAACGAAGGCGATTGACAAGTCGAGACGCAGCGCCAGTATTTCTTCCCAAAGCCACAATTGTACGCTCTTGTCCTGACGCGACATTTGCCCGACAAGCGACTCAGCCGTCTTTTCGAAATCGGGCATGCTATTGACGCAGGCGCGGAATGCCGAACGCGCGACAGCGTTCCGCGCTGCGATTTGAACTAGATTATGAATCAAGCTCTCCTGCGCCATTTCGTACAGTGTCGGATGTCCCGCCAGGCAGGTGGCGGCTAGGAATGGGTCGGTCTCGGCAATCTCTGCAATCACATCCAGGACTTCTTCGTCAGCCAGATTGTCGACCAGGACGAGCAGCAAAGGGTCCCATTTCTGCTGAACGCGCGCGCCTGCTGCTGTGAATTGCGGCACGGTCACGTAGCGTTGCAAGTTATGCTTGCTTATGTGCCCAGCTGCCAAATACCACTGGTAAAGCTGCGAGCGAAAGCGCAGGCAGGCCCCCACACCCTCCAGGATGCCAATCTCGATGGCGAAGTCAACCAGCCGCTTGTCAGATTCTCGCTTCTCCACATCCTTGCGGAGAATCTGTTGCGGCGCTTCCAACTGCATCATATTCCAGGCGAGATTACGGCTGAAGTCGATCGATTGCTTGCTATCAACAGGTCCGCTAACTGATTGAAATTGCTGACTACGCGAGGCTATCAGGGCGGGCAGCGGATTGCCGCGCCAGTGATTAACCGCCAAAGCGGTATCGGCCGCAATCAGCTCGATGCCGACAGCCAGATAATCCAGTTGATTGCGCGCTATGGCAAGCTGCTGCTGGCGTAGTATCTGCCTGAAGCTATTGAGCTGCTCCAGCGTCAAGCAAGCCGAAGCGAGCTTCAAAGCGAGGCTCGAGCTGATGGCTCCCGGCGACAATACCGGCGCCTCCGCTTCCTTCGTGGGCTGCCTGTTCGCTAGCAGGACAAAGCTGTGATTGTCGCTGGCGGCTCTCCAGGCGCTCAGTTCAGCCGCATAGCTGGGGAAGCCTTTGACCAATTCCAGCCAATCGTTCAAATAAAAGACCGCCGAATTGCTCCCCAGCCAATGTTTCCAATAAGAAATCAATTGCCATTCGGCTTCCATAAACGCAGACAAGGACGGATGCGCCTCGTCCCATTTCGTCAGCTCCAGCCAGATCGGCACAGGCGAATGATCATCGCGCAGGGCAGTGTGCGCCTGGGCAAGGCTGAGCAATCTCGCGAAAAACGTCGTGCCGCTGCCGCCGTCGCCTTGCAAAACGAATTGACTTTCATTGGCAGACCATTGCAACAGGTCTTCAATGACCAAGGAGTCGTCGCCAGCGCCAGCGATGAACTCCCAATCCTCCAGCAGCTGTACAGGATAAGCGCGGGGGCGGACTGGCTGCGGCGATTGTCCAGACTGTATGCGCAGCGAGCTCCAAGCCATGGGCAGCTTGGCCAGGTATAACTCGGCTTCGGCGATATAGTTGCGTAGATAACCGGATCGTTCGCCGGTCTGCTGAGCCGATTCGGATGGGGGAATCTGGTTGAGCAAGTTTTCGACGCTCTGGTTCTCTGGCTCATCGAACCAGCGCCGGAAGTCGATCCAGTCATCAAAAGCGTAATCGGCAATCTTGTCCGTCGAGAAGTCTCGCGGAATAATGGCAAAGACCGGTATGTTTCGCTTTCGAAACTGTTCGTATTCCCGCCGGCAGTATTCGGTCTCGAGATAATCGTCCGAAACGATCGCCAGCGCGCCGGTGGCAAGCTGGTATGCCCGGCGGATTCTTTCCTGCCAGTCTTCGGCCGGACTGACTTCAAAACGATCAAGCCAGATATTGCGATAGTAGCGAATCAGCAGGTTCGAAAGTTGAAACGCGTAGGGCAAATCTATGTTGTGATAGGAAAGAAAAATCAAGCTCTCGTTGATAACGGAACCTCGCGCTTCGTCCAGGGTTCTTTGTCCTCACATTGATTATACTATTGGCGCGCTAGGCTTCAATCGAATTTGGCGCATAATCTTGCTCGTTGGTATTGCCGAATGCGGAAAACTGCTTAACTCGGGCCGCAACGCGCAAGTTAAGCGAAGGTCGCGGCGGCTACATTCCAGCGAGGCAATGCGCTATGATGACCGACCTAGATGCCAAAGGCAAGCTATAGCAAACTTATGAATAGAACAGACTTGCTACACGGGACATTATACGGCATCGCCGCCGCCAGCATCTGGGGCAGCATGTATGTTGTGTCGGATGTTGTGCTGACTGTGATCCCTCCCTTCACCTTGCTGAGTATGCGGATCCTGTTGGGGCTGGCCGCGCTGCTGCCTGTCTTCCTGCGGACGGGCGAACCTTTGCCAGCGCCGCGCTTGCTGGGCGAATTGTTATTTGTCGGTGTGGTCGGCTTGGGTCTCAGCCTCGGCGCTCAATTCCTGGGCACCGATCTATCAACGGCGGTGAACGGCGCCTTGGTGACAAGCGCGTCGCCAGCCTTTGTTGTTCTGTTCGCTACGCTCATATTGAGGGAAAAGCTTAGCCCGCGGCGAGCGATCGCGCTTGTTCTGGCAAGCGCGGGCTTATTTGTGATTTTGAACCCGAGCACAGCGAACTTCCAGCAAGAGACCTTCTTAGGCGATGTTTTCTTGGCGCTGGCAGCGCTGACCTGGGGACTCTATTCGGTACTCGTGCGGCGCGTCTCGCTAGGGCGGCGGCTGCATACGCTGACGATAACGGTCCTGGGCTTGCTCGGCGGCTTGGCGGTCTCGCTGCCAGCCAGTGTTATTGAGCTGTCCAACCGTCCCGTCGGTCCCATAGACGCTGGCGCTCTGCTCGGCGTCTTATATTTGGGATTTGTCTCGACAGCCTTTGCCCTGCTGTTGTGGAATCGCGCATTCACGCTGGTGCCGGCTACGGTCGCTTCTTTGTTCTTCTTCGCGCAGCCAGTATCAGGCGCGGCGCTGGCGGTCATATTTCTTGGGCAAGCCCTGACAATACGTCTGGGTATCGGCGGCGCGCTGATCGGGCTGGGCGTTCTGCTGTCGCTTCTGGATTCTTCAGATGTGGCTAATTCTTGAGCAACTGGCGCGCTTCGGCCGCCATATCCAGCAGTCGAAAGCGCCGTACCTCGGCGAAAAAGTCCGCCACCTCGTCGATGTGTTCTCGCTGGAAGATGTCCAGCAGTTCTTGATGGCAGGCGGGCTCAGCCAACAGGTCGATGTCCTGCTTCACGCCAGCCAGTCCTCGCAGCGTCATGGCGCAGGTGTAGCCAAGTCTGGCCAGCTTGGCGTCGCCGCGCCATCCCGCCTCTGCCAGCCCGTCAAGGTATCCAGCGAATACGACGCGGTCAAGTTCCAGGGATTCAGCGTAGCTATGGCCGTCGTAATAGACGCTGACGGCGACGAGTGAAACCAACTCTTCGCCCAGCGCGGCATGCCCGGCGAATGCCCAGTCGATCAAGACAAGCTCCTGCTGGCTGTGCAAGATGTTGCGGCGAAAGGCGTCGATATGAGACAGTGTTTTTGGCAGTGCGCCTAAGGTCTTGATAAAGGTCGCGCGTTCCCGCCAGATCGCCTGTATCGGCGCTTTCGCCTTTAGGGGCAATGTCCTGCGCGCCAGCGGTTTTTCCAGGTGGACTTCGAGATGATGAAATGTTTCCGCCAGCGCCGGCACGATGGCGCAATGCCAAGCACGGCTGAGCCATTTTTGCTCCGGCAGCGCGCGACCTGTCAGATAGGCTCCGTTGAAGCGTCCCAGACGCTTGGCGATGCTGTGATAGTCGGCGAGGCTCCACTGCCTCTTCAAGTCAAGCAGGTCTTCCATCCAGATCCAGCAGCATTCGTCAAGATCTTCCAGCGCATAGATTGTCGGCGTGGCAAAGGAATCGGACGGCAGGTCCGCTAGCAAGCCCGAGCGGTAGACTTCGTATTCGCGCTTCCAGTAATAGGGCGCTCGCTGGTCTTCGTTGGGGCGGCGGTAGAGGACTTTGAGAATGATTGACCAGCTTTTGTCGCAAGTTGTGAATCCGCTAAAGCGATGAATGGCTGTCCCGCCGATGGCGCCGCCAAAGCCGCCATGAACTGGCTCGCGAGACCAGGTGCGCAACTGTAAAGACGAGTCGTCCAGCGACCTGCGCGCGATATCGGTCAGCTTGGCTTTTGAAATGGTATCAAGAAGCGGGTCTTGGGTCCGTTCAGGCGGGTTGAACATCGTCGCTCAAGGGCTGCAAATCGGGCTCCGCTAACGCTGTTAATCTATGCCCAGATAGGTCTTCTGCACGGTTTCGTTCCGCTGCAAGTTCGCGGCTGTATCGCTGAGGGCGACCTCGCCGCTTTGCAGAACATAGCCGCGATCCGCGATTTGCAGCGCCATGTGCGCGTTCTGCTCGACCAGCAATATCGTAACGCCTTCACTCTGGATACGTTGCACGGTATCAAATACGCCGTCTACCAGGACCGGCGCCAAGCCCATTGAGGGCTCATCAAGCAGGAGCAAGCGTGGATTGGACATCAAAGCCCGCGCGATTGCCAGCATTTGTTGTTCGCCGCCGCTCATGGTGCCGGCGAACTGTTTTTTGCGCTCTTCCAGCCGGGGGAACAACTCATAGACGCGATCAAGATCGTCCTTGATGCCCTTGTCGCGGCGTGTATAGGCGCCCATGTCCAGGTTTTCTTCGACGGTCAGCTTCGCGAAGACGCCGCGCCCTTCGGGCACCATGGAAATGCCCTTGGACACCAGCAGGTCCGCCCGGGTGGCGGAGATATTTTCACCGTCATAGCGCACGGCGCCGTCACGCGGTTCCATCAAGCCGCAAATGGTTCGCAAAGTCGTCGTCTTGCCAGCGCCATTGGCGCCGATCAAGGCAATGATTTCGCCGGAATCGACCTCGAAGGAAATGCCCTTCAGCGCATGAATATTGCCGTAATAGGTGTGGATCTCCTTGACTTCTAGCAGCGCCATTTTGTCTCCTTGCCTGTCGCTAGCTAGCCAGATTCTTGCCGGCGCTGGCTGCTGCGCCGCGCCCAAGGTAGGCTTCAATGACGTCGGGATTGTTTTGGATTGCTTCCGGCAGTCCCTCGGCGATCTTGCGGCCATAATCGAGGACGGTGATATGTTCCGAGATATCCATGACCACTCGCATATCATGCTCGATCAAGACAACCGTGATGCCCAGTTCGTCGCGCAAGCGCCGGATGAAACCGGTGGTTTCTATAGTCTCGCGCGGATTCATGCCAGCGGTGGGTTCGTCCAGCAAAATCAGCTTGGGTTTGCTGGCGAGCGCGCGTCCGATTTCCAGACGGCGCTGATCGCCATAGGAAAGATTCTTGGACAACATGTCCCCTTTGCCTTCCAAGCCCACGAAATGCAGCAGTTCACGACCGCGTTCTTCGCTATCATCGTCTTCCCGGCGCGTTGAAGGCAGCCCCAGAATCGAGCCTAGCCAAGACGATTTGAGATGCGGCTCTTGGCCCACCATGATGTTTTCAATGGCTGACATATTGTTGAACAAGCGGATATTTTGGAATGTTCTCGCGATTCCGGAACGTGTAATCTGGTCGGGCGTCCTGCCGTCAATGCGGCTGCCGTCAAATATCAGTTCACCGTCGTCGATCTGGTAGAACCCGGTTATGCAGTTGAAGAATGTCGTTTTGCCAGCGCCATTGGGTCCAATGATGCTGGCGATAGCGCCTTCCGGAATATAGAAATCGAGATTGTCAACAGCCACCAAGCCGCTGAAACGCTTGGTCATCCCGGTAGCGACGAGGATCTGGTTTTGCCGCGGCTTGAGTTTTTCTGCCACTCTGCTCTCCTCCAGGCTTAATCGCCGGCAGCGGTTTTCAGCTTGACGCCAGCTCGTATCTCATGCGTGGCGATCTGCGAGGGGATCAAGCCCTGGGGTCGGTTGATCATCATCATGATTAGCAGCGCGCCGTACAATAGGAAGCGGAAATCCGAGAATTCGCGCAGCAACTCTGGCAAGCCAATTAAGACCACGGCGCCCACCACGATACCCGGATTGCTGGCGATGCCGCCAACGATTATCAAGCTCAATACATTGATGGAGATGAATACGGTGAAGCTGTTGGGGAAGACACTGCCGACTTTTGCCGCGAATATCGCGCCGGCCACGCCGCCAGTCGCGGCGCTCAAGGTAAAAGCCAGCAATTTGGCGCGCGCGGTGTCTATGCCCATCGCCGTGGCCACATCTTCGTCTTCGCGTATCGCCATCCACTGCCGCCCGGTGCGCGAGTTGTTCAAGCGAATCGAAACGAACAAGGTGACCAGACATGCAACCAGGACGATATAATATAATTGCTCGGGATTTTTTAATTCCGCGCCCAGAAAAATTGGTTTGGGAATCGCCTGGACGCCTTGCGCCCCTCCGATCAATGGCTTGAGCCAGTCAGAGATCGCCAGTTTGCCGATGATTTCGCCAAAGCCCAAGGTCGCAATCGCCAAATAATCGCCACGCATGCGCAAGACCGGCACGGCAAACATGAAGCCGGCAAACATCGCGGCTAGCAGGGCAATCGGGATGACCATCCAGAATGAAAAGGTGCCTTTCATCAGCCCCAATGGCCCGATGGAGGTCATGACGGCCAGAATGTACGCGCCCACCGCATAGTTGGTCACATATCCCAGATCCAGCAGTCCCGCCAAGCCAATCGCGATATTGAGCCCCAGCCCCATCAGGACGAACAAACCTATGGTGACCGCGACGTCGCTCAGCGTGCGGCCAATCAGCCAGGGCAGCATTAGCAGAAGCGCCACAAATAGAACCGTTCCGATCATCCGCGTCGCCTGACGTTCTTGCCCGCCCAGATTTTGGAAGCCCGTCCGCGCTTGCTCCCCGAACGCAGCCCATAAATAGCCAATCACAGCGCTGAGGACAAGCAAGCCAAGCGCGGCGTTCTGCCGCAGCGTGTCGCGCCGGAACAATTGATTCAGCGTATCGCGCTCGAGGTTTTCTTGCAGGACCAGCCGAACCGTCTCGCCGAATGCGCCCACGATCAAGGTTACCGACAGACCGTAAAACAAGGCTCGGCGCGGTGTGCTGGGGAGGGAATAACACAGTGTTCCAAGAAATCCGGCTGCGACTGATGCAAAAATAAAGATCAATATGCCGGTCATGAGTTCCTGGCGATGATCAAAAGTTACAACCTCCACCCAGTCTCGATTGATGTTAACCAAGACCGAGCGCAGGTCGCCCTTGACCTCGAAAATGAGCGCCAGCGAAAATGTCACGATGCCCACAAGCGCGGCCGCCAAAAGCCAAGCGCCGACCACCGTAAAGGTCTCGGCATTTTGTCGCTGCATTCGCCAGGCGATTGCTGTCGCGACCACAAACGGAGCTAGCCGCAAGGACCAATCTAGCAGAAAACGAAACTCATCGGAATTGAAGAGCAGCATGATCGTGCTGGGCAGGGCGCATAGCAATCCGATGGCGATGCCGCTGCCTAGCACAACGATTGAACTCTCGCCGGTCTGTGCAAGCCGGTTGGCGGCAGTATAGCCAAATATGAATGGCGTGATCAGCAGCACCACTTGTCCCAGCGTGATGAACTGGTAAACGACTTCGCGTTCATGAAACGCGGCTAGCATGCCTACCGCGCCTGTGAATAGAATCAAGGCTCCCGCAAGCAAGCCCAGGTTGATAATGGTCTGCCTGGTCCGCGGTTGGCTGAGTTCCATGACTCGGCGCCCCCTACGCTTTCTTCTCGGACAGGCGCTCGCCCAGGATGCCTTGCGGGCGGAAGATCAAAACCAGCACCAGCATGGTAAAGGCGATGACATCCTTCAGTTGATTGGCGCCTGGAATGCCCAGCCCGGCCAGCACCAGATTGGGACCGATCGCTTCAATCACGCCCAGGAACAAGCCGCCCAGCATGGCGCCCGGGATATTGCCGATGCCGCCCAGGACCGCCGCGGTAAATGCCTTGATGCCGGGTATGAAACCCATGAAGAAATTGACGCCCTGCGGCCGGAACATGCCGTTGATGACGCCAGCCGAGCCCGCCAGGAACCCGCCCACGCCGAAGGTGAACAGAATCACCCAATCAATGTCGATGCCCATGAGACGGGCGACTTCTTTGTTTTCCGAAACCGCCCGCATCGCCTTGCCGATGCGCGACCGTTCCACCAGCCAATACAAGCCGAACATCAAAATAAGCGCGGAGACGAAGACGAAGATCTGTACCGTTGGAATGTTAATGGAGCCGATTTGCAGCGCGCCCTGCAATATTTTGACCTGCGGATAGGCTTTGAAGCCCGAGCCGTAAAGACCGCGAAAAGTGTATTGTAAAAAGAAGGAAGCGCCGATTGCCGTGATGAGCGGCACTAGGCGAGGGCTGCCGCGCAGGGGACGGTAGGCGATGCGTTCCAGCAAGATGGCCACAGTCATCGAGATCAAGCCCGCGAACAAGATCATCAGCAAAATCGCCAGCGCGGGCGACTGATTCAAGAAACCGGTGCGATTGAGCGCCTCGGCGAGGAATACGGTGGAAAAGGCGCCCGCCATAAACACTTCGCCATGCGCGAAGTTGATCATCAGCAAGATGCCGTAGACGAGCGTGTAGCCCAGCGCTATCAGCGCATAGATGCTGCCCTGAGATAGACCCGCGATGAAAAGGTTGACCCATTGCGCGAATGAGATGCGACCGGATGAAAGCGTGTTCCAGGAACCGACAACGATGGCGAGCACGATAAGAATGCGTAAGACATCAATGGTGAAGTCGACCCACGAGAACTCATCAGTTTTCCACTTGAACATGCGCGACATCGCTTTCTTTAAGCGGTTCAACGGAACAGGCTATTGTGACGCGACCGTTGACCCGGGCAGGCAGCAACAGAGAACTGCCAATACGGCTAGTTTACTTCATGTTGTACTTTTTGGCTCGCAAATCCGAAGTAAGCCAGACAATCATCCTGACGCGCTTTCGGAAAAGCTCCAGAATACCGGCGGGGGCCAATTGTCGTCGATTACTTCCGTTTCAGTGATCTCATACATCGCCAATGCGGTGCCCGGGGCGCAATCGCCGGCAAAAGGCGACTCTTCCAGGCAGGTTAGGCTGCCGGTCAAGCCCGGGTAATTTTCCGTCGCGGCGATGGCGTCGCGAATGGCTTGCCGGCCAATGACCAGGCTGCCGTCAGCGGCGGCCACAGCGACTGACTCAACCGCAGTGAGCAGCAGATTTGTCGCATCGTAGGCGTGCGCGTGATAACCGCTGGGCGGGCTGTTGCCGTATTCTTCTTCCCAGCGCAGCAGCATCCGCTCGTATGCGTGGCCGGTCACCAAAGGTCCGGAAACGAAGATGCCGATGGCCGCGTCGCCGGTATTTTCGGGGAATCCCGCGACGAAGCTCGCGCCGCCGCCGATGATGACGGTATCTTCCAGCCCCGGCACGTGACGCATCTGCGCCGCGAAGAAATTGGCTTCCGGCTCGAACAAGGGCACATAGGCGATATCTGGCTGGTTGACGGCGATTTCCGTCAGTATCGACGCCATATCGGTATCGCCCTTGTTGACAGCGCCCTCGAAGACAACTTCGCCGCCCAGGTCCGCAAAGGTATCGGCGACGACGCGGGCGAGGCCCTCCGTGTAGGGATCGCCGTCATGCACGGTTGCCAGCTTGCTCGATCCGAGGACTTGTATCGCGAATTCAGCATTGCGCATGCCCTCGACCAAGCCGTTGTGACTGGTGCGGAAGTAGCCGGGCAGATGAGAGCCGCCGCTCGCGACATCTTCGTTGGTCAGGCTGGGGGATGTATTTGAAGGCGCGATCATCACCAAGCCGGCGTCGCTGATGATGGGCATGGCGCCTTGCGCCGCGCTGGAACAATTTGTGCCGATTGCGCCGATGATGGTAGGATCCGCCGACATGCGCTGCGCCGCCGCCTGCCCGCCCTCTGCGGAGCAAAGGCTGTCCTCGACCACCAACTCAATCTCGCGTCCCAGGAGCTCGCTGCCGCGGTCCATAATCGCCAGTTCGACCCCGCCCAGCGAATCATCGCCCAAGTATGTGACCGCGCCCGAAAGGACAAGCATGGCGCCAATGACAATGGGTTCATCCTCGGCAAGGATGACGCAGCCTAAATTATCCGAACAAGCGTCATCAGCCAGTACAGGATTCAACAGGACGCCGACCAAGCTGAGCAAGACAACCGATGCGATAATTTGTTTCATAACCGTTTTCACCTTTAGTGAATTATTGCGTTCCCTGCTTGCATCTGGCGCCGCCAACAAGGCAAGACCGCCTGAGACGGGGAATTGATAAGCCTGCTTGAAAAAGTATGTGATTCAGCCAAAAACAAGCCAGAGAGTTTGCGCCCTCTGGCTTGTTTGTCATTCAGACCAATATGTCAGGCTATTGCGAACAGCCGCTAGCCCTCGGAGGCCATGGCCGGCGTCCAGACAATCGGCGGGGGCCAATTGCCTTCTGTCACTTCAGCCTCGGTGATTGAAAATACCGCCAGCGCGTCGCCAGTGGCGCAGTCGCCGGCATAGGGCGACGCAGCCTGGCAAGTGAGCGACCCGGTCAATCCGTCGTAAGCCTCCACGGAAGAAAGCGCGTCGCGCAGCGCCTGCCGGCCGATGACGAGCGTGCCGTCGTCCATCTCTTCAGCCACAGCTTCAACCGCGTCCATCAACAAATTGGCGCCATCAAAAGCATGGGCGTGGAATCCGCTGGGCGGACCGGCCTCGTCGATTTCCTCTTTCCAGGTCGCGATGAAGTCATCGTAGACGTCGCCGGAGACATGCGGTCCGGTCATGTAAATGCCAACCGCCGCATCACCCGTATTCTGGGCGAAGGTCGCGGAGAAGCTGCCATCCGCGGTCATCATGAGGGCTTCTTCCAAGCCCGGCGTGTTTACCAGTTGCGATGCGATAAACTCCGACTCTGGAACAAATACCGGGAAGTAGACAATATCGGGACCGCTGGCGGCGATCTCGGTCAAAATGGCTGACATGTCAGTATCGCCCTTGCTGACAGCGCCTTGGAAGACCACTTCGCCAGTCAACCCGGCAAAGGTGTTCGCCATGACCACTGCCAAGCCCTCGGTATACGGGTCGCCATCGTGGATGGTCGCCACAGAACCGGCTTTGAGCACTTCTACGGCGAAGCGCGCGCCCAATGCGCCCTGGAAAAGATCGTTGTGCGCGGTGCGGAAGTAACCCGGCAAGTAGGTGCCGCCCGCATCGCGGTCGTCGTTGGTCAGGCTGGGCGAGGTGTTGGACGGCGAAATCATGAGCATGCCGGCTTCGCTGATAATGGGCAGCGCGCCTTGCGCCGCGCCCGAGCAAGTTGTGCCGATGACGCCAACGACGCTTTCGTCGGCGGCCATGCGCTGCGCCGCGGCTTGTCCGCCCTCAGCCGAGCATAGGCTGTCTTCAACAACAAACTCAATATCACGGCCGAGCAGCATGCCGTCGCGACCGAGAATCGCCAATTCGACGCCACCCCGCGAGTCTTCCCCATAGAAGGAAGTTGCGCCGGAAACCGAAAGCATAGCGCCGATGACAATCGGATCGTCCGGTCCAACTTCGACGCATCCGAGCTCGTCCATACAGTGCCCATCCGCTAGCGCGGGAGCGCCGAATGTGACGAGCAGTCCGAAAAGTGTGAATACAAGAAATAAGCGTTTCATATCCTGGCATCTCCTGTACAAATAGACAGTTTCGCGCAAAGAACACGCTATGTTTAATTATACTCAAGGATAACAGCCTTGTATATTCAATTTTACAGATTAATTTCGACGCGCCGCGCTACCCTCGCTGTACTCCTTGGGAATATGAGGGACCCGCCAATTCGCTGACGCTGCGCGCCTGGTGTACAATGGCTGCCATAGCAAACTGGCAAGTCCGACCGAAGTCCAGTTCCGGGTGAGAAAAATCGTGAAGCTCTTGATAGTCGTGTCGTCGCTGGATCTCGCGCAGCCTTATAGCGCCACACCGGCCTGGTGGCAGTTGCTAAAGGGCTTGTACGAACTCGGCGTAGACATTATCGCCACGCCCTACCAGGGCAGGCCCGTCGAAAGTTTGTGGTGGCGCTGCGCGGACAATCCCGCGCGCTGGCAGGGCGATGCCTTCCGTTCCCTGCGGGACTTCGTTCGGCGCTGGAAGCCGGCGAAGCCGGGCGAAGCGGTCGATGAATCCCTGTCGGATAGAGTCGTGCGCGGCGCGGCCCGCGCATTTATCGCGCCGCTTTGGCAAGGACATCTGGAAGGAATCATGCAGCGCGATCCCGATATTGACGCCTTACTTTTCCTAACGGTGCCGCTGAATCATCTGACAGGCCTGCCTGGATATCTCTCGCGGAAGTATGACGTACCGGTGTTTTATTTTGATGGCGAT
The DNA here is from genome assembly GCA_963663445.2 of Aggregatilineales bacterium. GTDB lineage: Bacteria > Chloroflexota > Anaerolineae > Aggregatilineales > Phototrophicaceae > UBA6055. The sequence goes on from CAXXTM010000002.1 coordinate 1,127,472, forward strand.
GTTCCGGCCAGCTTGCCGAATATGCGGGGCTTCGCGTCGGGCTTCCGCATCTACCAGGGAGCGGATGTGAAGGAATATACCGCTTTCATAAGCAACAGCAGCGGGGGCGAGGCGCTATTGCGGCAGCTCGGCGTCGAAAATGTCCATACGCTGTGGTACGGCGCTGATCCCGAGCTGTTCAGCCGGGCGCCAGTCGCGGGGCAAGACATTGACGCGCTTTTTTATGGGCACGGGCGCGAATACCGCTCGGAATGGATCGACCGTATGATAACGGCGCCTTCCCGCCACCTTCCCGATGCCAGGTTTGCCGCGCGCGGGAACAACCTGGGCGATATCGGCAACTGTGAAGAATTGCCCTATCTAAGTTTTAGCAAGCTGCGCGAATACATATCCCGCAGCAAGCTAAATCTTTGCATCACGCGCGACGCGCACGCGAACCTGCACTGTTCGTCTTCATCGCGCCCCTTTGAGTTGGCGGCGATGGGCGCATGCGTCGTCTCCAACCCCTACCTGGGCTTGGAGACCTGGTTCGAGCCGGAAAAGGAAATTATCATCCTTCGTTCCGGCGAAGAGGCGATCGAGCGCTATCGCTTCTTGCTCGGTCACGACAGCGCGCGGGAGTCTATCGGCCGCGCCGCGCGTGAGCGCGTCCTCAAGCAACACACTTTTCGCCATCGCGCGCGCGAATTGCTCGCCATTATCCGACAATATATGTGAGTCTGTTGACTTCAACATCCAGATTCGTTTTCAGCGTTCCCAAATTATTCCCGTCAAGAATGGAGAAACAACGATGTCCATCAATATCGACAAGGCAAGTCATTTCGTCCATCAGCATGGCACGCTATTTGAACGCGCCTTGTTCGATTATCTTTTTGCCGGGGGCGGCGCCGAACGCGTTCAAGCCATCATCATCTGTTACAAGAATCCCGACGGCGGGTTCGGCCATGGTTTTGAACACGATCTCAAGGCGCCGCAATCGAACCCGCTTGCGCTGGAATATCTGCTTGGTGTGATGAAACATACCGGTATCAAGCCAGGCGCCATCCTCGACGGCGTTTCCGACTGGGTCGAAAGCCAAATGGACGAGGCCGGCAACCTGTCCAATCCGCCCCAGACCCGGGCTTATCCGCTGGCTCCCTGGTGGCGGGAAGCGGGTGGCCAAACGATGCCCGACAGCATTGTCGCCAACCTGATACGCTTCGGTCGCGCCAAGCCGTCGCTGGTCAAGAAGACCAAACGCTGGGTCGCCGAAAGCCACACGCTCGAAAGCATCCGAGCGAACGAATGGCTGTTCATGGCCTACCATGCCGTCGATTTCTTTTTCGCTATTGATGAATATGCCGACTTGGAACGGTATCGCGCGGCGACCATCGATAACGTGCTCGCCTGCGCCCAGGCGGCGCCGGAAAGCCAGTACGATTCCTTGTTCGCTTTCGCGCCGACGCCGGATTCGCTAATCGCAAAAGCATTGCCCGCCGATTTGCTGGCAAGATACCTCGACGTCCTGGAAGCCGCCCAAACCGAGGCCGGTTCTTGGGTCGATCAACATAACCTGCGGCAATGGTGGCCCATGACAACTATCAACGTCTTGCTGGCATTGCGGCGCTATGGCCGTTGGTCCGCGCATGGATGATGACGAACAAAACTTCTAGCCAATGTCGACAGGCGCTGCACGATATTCATAGCCAATTCGAGAGAGGTCAATTCCGTGGCTATTGATTACATCATTGAATACGATTGCCTTCCTAAAGCGCGCTTGACTCCCGAAGGCATTCTGGAGCGCGTCAAAGAAAAGCAGCGCGCCGAAACCGTCATCCAATGGTTCCGCGAAGCCGGTGACGAGCGGCCCCCATCCGAAATGGGTTTTGAGTTCAGCCGCAGCGCGCGGGACGAACCTGCCAGTACGCAACTGATCGTTGTGCAAGACTTGCTGGATCACGCCGCGGCGCTGGATGAACATGCCCATCACTGTTCCGCTTGCCCCGCGAATCGCAGCGCTTCGCCTTTTGGCTGTATGGGTTTTATCCAGTATCCCATCAACGCGCAAACAGAAGCCTGGCTGCTAGACCGACTGCCAGTGCCAGACGAGCCGCTGGTTTGGCTGCTGTTGAAACAAGGCATTCAAAGGATCGGCTACGACGGTTCGTCTATAAGGGCTTTACGGGAACTCGACAGCCAGCGTGAAGCTGGCGAGCGCGCGTATTTTCTGGCCTCCGAAGCGCCACAGAGGCGTTTGGGCGAGCTGCGTGTTACGGGCGATCAGGCGCTGGAGATGATTATTGGCGTGGGCGAGCGCATCATAGCGAATCATGCCGGCATACTCTTGTTGTTCTTCGACGCGATTAACCGCGACCTGGAAGCCTTGGAAATCCAGGGTATTTCCTCATTCGACCGGGAAATCCGCGAACGATTCAAGTTTGAAATGGCAGAAGTTCCCGCAAGCCACGAAGGCATCCGCGAGATGATCTCGTTTTTTCATGCCTTGTATTTGGCTTGGAAACTGGACGTTTCCTTGTTTGTTGACGCTTGAGCGCCGGCTGAAGGAATAGGGAGGGGACCTATCCCCGCGTGGCCAGCGCCAGCAGAACCAGCGCCGACAGGATAATGACAATCGCAAAGACAGCATAATACTGGGCAAAGCGCTTGCGCGCCTCCGATCCTTCTTTGAAGATATCGCTCAGCTTCATGGCGAGCGCCAGCCTTTGTTACAGTCAATCCTAAGAAACAGGATAAAGCTATTTTTTGCTGTTTGCAAACTATTTGTCCGAGCGGTTACAATGGCTGTCAAATGGAGATGGTAGCTATACAGGTAGCGAACATCATGACCGGAATCCCTAAAGCATACAGCGGATTTTTGCTGGTAGTGAAGCAGGACTGCCACACTTGCCAGTTGCTTGAGCCCGCACTCGTCGAGCTGCAAAATGCGCGCGCGCTTTCTGTGATTTCGCAGGACGACCCGGGGTTTCCCGCAAGCGCCCAGGATGTGAAAGACGATCGCGAACTAGAACTGTCCTATCGCCTGAACATCGAAACGGTTCCCACCCTGATCACATGTGAAGACGGCGTCGAACAAGCGCGCCTCGTCGGCTGGTCGCGGGAGGAATGGCGCCGCCTGACGCGGATTCCCGCGCTGGGCGCGGATCTGCCTGAATTTAGTCCAGGCTGCGCTTCCAAGACAGTTGAGCCGGGCTTGCCGGAAAAACTCGCCTATAAATTCGGAGATACCAGTTTGCAAGCGCGTCGCATTGAAGTCGCCGCGATGGAAGACCTGCATGAACTGATCTATGCGCGCGGCTGGTCCGACGGCTTGCCGGTCACGCCGCCGACCGAAGAGCGTGTCCTGCGCATGCTAGGCGGCACAAGCCGCGCTCCAGACGAAATTGTGGGCGTGATCCCGCCGGATCAGGTCCCTTGCAGCGTGGAGAAAGTCGCCATCAACGCGGTGATGGCCGGCTGTAAACCCGAATATCTGCCGGTTGTCTTGGCTGCTGTGGAAGCGGCTTGCCTCGACGAGTTCTGTATGCACGGGCTGCTGGCGACGACTTATTTCTCGGGACCCATCATCATCGTCAACGGTCCCATCATCGACGAAATCGGCATGAACTGCGGCGCCAATGCGTTGGGGCAGGGCAACCGAGCCAATTCCACCATTGGACGCGCCTTGCAACTGGTCATCCGCAATGTCGGCGGGGGCAAACCCGGGGGCGTCGACCGCGCGACGCTGGGGCAGCCGGGCAAAGTCGGCTTCTGTTTTCCGGAGCGTGAACATGATTCATTTTGGGAATCGCTGGCGGTGGAAAGAGGATTTCGGCCGGAACAGTCGACGTTGACATTATTCGCCGGCGACGGCGTGCACGGCATCCGCGATCAAAGTTCTCGCGAGCCAAAATCCTTGACGCGCAGCCTGGCCATGACCCTGCGAACAGTCTTGCACGGCAAAATCTTTGGGTCGGCCAGCGCGATTCTGATTGTCACGCCGGAACACATGCGCGTCTTCCGCGCGGCTGGCTGGGGCAAAGCGCGCTTCCGCGAAGAGCTTGAAAAATGCCTAACCCGCGACGGCTCGGAATTGATTCGCGGCGCCGCTGGCATTGCCGAGGGCTTGCCGGAGTCATTTGCGGGTCGCCGATTAGGCAAGTTCGCGCCTGATGGCCTGTTAATTGTCCACACTGGCGGTTCCGCCGGCATGTGGTCCGCGGTGATTGGCGGCTGGGCTGCGACCGGACCCAAAGGCAGCTCGCCGGTAACAGTGGCGATCAAATCTTAGAAAACCAAATAAGTAAAGAAAATTCACCATAGAGGCGCAGAAGTAGATCCAACAAAATAATGCGAAAACATCAGGTCGCTGTAGGGGCGACTCTGTGAGTCGCCCAAAATTTGGAAAAAATGTTGAACTTCAGATTATCATTACTTTCTTGGATTTACTTTAATCTTGTCAATATGAAAAGGAGCGCGACATGTCCACCATTCTGGACCCGACAGCAGAATTACAGCCGGCGCAACGAGAGCGATTGCCGCGTTTGCCGGGCTTGGCAGGCAAAACGGTGGGGCTGCTGGATATCTCGAAGCCCCGGGGCGATATTTTCCTCGATCGCCTGGCGCATCATCTAGGCGCCGGCGGCGTCGCGGTTCGGCGCTATCGCAAGCCGACTTTCACGCGAGTCGCGCCCGCCGATCTCAAGTACCAGATCGCGCGCGAATGCGACGTGGTGATTGAAGCGCTCGCCGATTGAGGCTCCTGTACGTCGTGCAGTGTGCACGACATCAGCGACCTGGAATCACGCGGCATTCCGGGCTTATTCATCGCGTCGACCGAGTTCGTAGAAGCGGCGGAAGCGCAGGGCGCCGCACTTGGTTTCGCGCCGGCGGCGCACTTCGTAGCGCATCCCATACAGGATCGGAACGATGACGAGATTCGCCGCCTGGCTGATACAGCCTATGCGGAGATTCTTGCGCGTATCGTAGCGGATTGAGAACTGTGAATTATTGGTATCGGCTGATGACAACAGCGGTATTGTGCCCGCCGAAGCCAAAAGAATTGCTCAAGACGTGATCGATAGGACCTGCTTTGCCGACATGGGGTGTATAGTCGAGATCACAATCCGGATCAGGCGTGTCGAGATTGATAGTCGGCGGAATGAAATTGTCTTCTATCGACTTGACGGCGAAGATCGCTTCGGTCGCCGCGGTCGCGCCCAGGATATGACCTGTCATGGATTTGGTCGAACTAATGGGAATGGTGTAGGCATGTTCGCCTAGAGCCAACTTGATGGCCAAGGTTTCGCTCTTGTCGTTGAGTTGCGTGCCGGTGCCGTGCGCGTTGATATAGTCAATTCCATCCGGCTCTAGGCGCGCTTCGCGCAGGGCGCGGCGCATGGCTTCGGCCGCGTCGACGCCGTCGGGATTGGGGGCCGTCACATGAAAGGCGTCCGAGGTGTGGCCATAGCCGGTCAACTCGGCGTAGATATGCACGCCGCGCTCCAGCGCGTGGTCCAGGTCTTCCAATATCAGCAATGCAGCGCCTTCGGCGGCGACGAAGCCGTCGCGATTGACGTCGAAGGGGCGCGCCGCTTTGTCGGGAACATCTTCCGTGTTTGTCAAGACTTTCATATTGTTAAAGCCGCTGATGACCATGGGCATGATGCAGGCTTCACTGCCGCCGGCCACCATCATCTTGGCGCGTCCCATACGGATTAGGTCGGCGGCGTCGCCCAAGGAATTGTTGCTCGTGGCGCAAGCCGCCGTGATATTGTAATTGGGACCTTTCAAGCCGAAGTGCATAGACACGCGCGAGCTGATGCCGTCGTGCAGCAAGGCGGGCACGATCACCGGGCTTACCCCGCGGTGCCCCTTGGCTTCAAAGCCCTTTAGCGCCTGCACAACGGTGACGATGCCGCCAATGCCAGAGCCGACGACAACCCCGACATCATACTTATTGTCATCGTCAATCGTGATCTCCGCGTCCGCAAGCGCTTCTTCCGCAGCGACCAGCGCCAGCATCTGCGCGCGGTCCATGCGGCGTATTTCGCGCCGGCCGAACTTGCCAACCAGGTCCAGATCCTTGACTTCGCCCGCCACGCGGTTTTCAACCAAATCCGCGTCGAACAAGCTGATCCAGTCGATGCCGGATTTGCCCGCGCGGATATTCGTCCAGGCATCGTCGACAGTGTTGCCGCAAGGGCAGACCAGACCCATCCCAGTGATGACTACACGTTTTTCAGCCATGCGCAGACTTTCTTTTCCGCAAGCTACCTAAGTCGAACAGAGATCACGCCACGCTTCGATTATACTACCGATGGCGCGCGCTGCCAGAGCGTTAAATTAAATTTGCGCTCGCTCTGCCTGTGCGGCGAAACTTGCAGCGTCATTTGCAGGAGGCAGCCAATCTAATTATTCTCTTGGAATTACTTCAAGTAGTTCAAAGAAAATAATGCAAATTATACAGGGGCTGCGTAGGGGCGACCTATCAGGTCGCCCGACGTTAATTGAACTCTTCAGATCGGGCGACTCAGCGAGTCGCCCTACCGTTTCTCACTATTTTCTTGGTTTTACAAATATCAATGGCAATCAGCCAGTTTGCCGAGGTTTCGCCGATATCATCGCAGCTTGAGCCGGTCCTCGCGCATCCTTCATATCTCGGCGCATTATCCGTCTTGTACTGATATAGGATCTGTCTACGGGCCCGCGACGGCGATCACCATGTTTTTTGGATCTAGATAGTGTCGAGCCGCCGCCAGCACGTCGTCTTTGGAGATCTGATAGATCTTGTCCTTGTATTCCGCCAAGTAGTTTAGCCCCAGGTTGTAGCTTTCCATGGCGTGGATCTGCGAAGAGATGCCTTCGTTGCTTTCCAGCCGCAGCGGCAGGCGTCCAGTGAAGTAACTTTGATTGTCCGCCAAATCCTGGTCCGAAACCGCTTCGCTCACCAAACGCTCAATCTCCAAAAGGATACTGTCGATGGCTCTGTCAACATTGTCGGGATTCACGCCGGCGCTGACAATCCAGGGATCGGGACCGTGACCGCCCCCCAGGTGGCTGTAGGCATAATACGCTAAACCCTGTTCTTCTCGAACGCTTTTGCCAATGCGTCCCATCATGCCAAATTCACCCAAAACGCTGTTAGCCAGTTGCGCCGCCAGGTAGTCCGCCGCCCCCCGCGCGGGTCCCAGGGCGCCCATGCTGATGTCGCATTGCGTCTTGCCGGGTACGAAGACCGTCTGCCGTTTGGTAGAGCTCGGCGCTTCTGGGAAATCCGCATGCAAGAGCTCAGACTGGTCAGGATTGCGCCAGTCGCCCAGGGTCTCGCTGACCATTTGAACAGCGCTATCCGTATCGACATTGCCGACAATGACCAGGATCAAGCCTGCGGGACCCATCTGTCTGGCATGGAAAAGGGACAAGTCCGCTTGAGTGATGCGCGCGATTGTCTGCTCGTCGCCATAGGCGCCAAAATGATAGGGATGCGAGGGTGAGTAAAGCGCTTGTCGCATGGCTTTGCCCGCGCGGTAACGGGTGTCGAAGCTGCTGTATTGCAACCAGGTCAGCCGTTCGCCGCGCAAGCGTTCCACATGCTCCGCTGGAAAGGTCGGATGGCGCAGCGCCTCGTTTGCTGTTTCCAACAGCTGCCGCAGGTCTTCCGCCAAAGCCTTGCCAAATAAGCCCAGCTTATGAATATGCCCGCGCAGGCTCAATTCCGCGCCTATATTCTCCAGGGAGGCGTGAATCTCGTCGAAATCGCGCTGCCGCGTACCGGTGAGCAGCGCGCTGGATAAAAGCGACGCCAAGCCGCTTCGCTCTGGGCTTTCATAGATGCTGCCGGCGTGAAGGGAGGCAGTGACGTTGACAGACTCGACGGCTCTGTTCTCATAAACGAGCAGGATCAGGCCATTGTCAAACTCTAGGCGATTGATATTGCCTTCGTTTGGGATGCTTGCGGCATAAGTTGACATGGCTACTCTGTCTCCGCTGCGGGATCGCTTGGCTGCAAAACGCCGACAATACGCTGTTTCGGGACCAGGTAACGGTTGGCGACATCTAATACATCGCCCGCCGAAACTTGGGTCAGGCGATCCAGGTAGCCGTCAAACCAATCCTCTTTGTCGAGTATGAAGGACTGCGCCAGCCAGTAGGCTTGCTCGGTGACGCTTTCCGTGCTGTAAGCGAAGGCCGCTTTTGCCTGTTTGCGCGCCTTGCTCAGTTCTGCCGGGCTGATGCCATGCTCCTGCAAGCGGGCGATCTCTCGCAGCAGGACTGCTTCCGCCTCGTCGGGGCTGCGACCTTCTCTCAAGGTCACGATGATGCTGTAAAGATAGGGATCGATCGTCGGCACGATCATCGCGCCGACGCCCGCGGCGATCTCCGTCTTCACCAGCGCTTGATACAAGCGGCTGGTTTTGTTGTCCGAAGCGCCGCTGGATCCGCTCAAGACATTGTCCAGCACTTTGAGCTTGACCCAGTCTTCGTGCCTGGCGTTGGGGACGCGGTGGCAAATCTCATAGAATGCCGTTTTGCCCGGGCGCTCGACCGCTACCCGCCGTTCGCCTTGCTGGGGCGGTTCTGGCCTTGCGAAGAGCCGCGGCGCCTCCCTGGCTTCGATTGACCCGTACAAGCTTTCGATCTTCGCAAGCATGTCGTCGCTGTCGAAAGCGCCGACAGCCACAGCCACGGCGTTGGCCGGGCAATAGTGCTGGCGATAATGCTGATAGAGGTCGTCGCGCGTCATGCTGCGCAGGTCAGTTTCGTCGCCGATGATTTCGTGATGATAGCCATGCACGCGGAAGGCCGCGCCGCGCACTTCTTCACCCAGCCAGAAGGTCGGCTGATTTTCCGCCCCCTGCCGCTCGGAAATGATGACCGTGCGCTCGGATTCGGTCTCGTCGGGGTCAAAGATGGCATTCGCCATGCGGTCGGCTTCGGCTGCCATGGCGATGTCGATCTTGTCGGCGGGCAAGGTCTCGAAGTACATGGTGTAATCCATGAAGGTGAAGGCGTTCCATTGCCCGCCCACGCGGTCGATTTCGCGGTCGAGCATGCCGGCCGGGAAGCGTTCCGTGCCTTTGAACATCATGTGCTCCACCCAATGCGAGCTGCCGGTTTTGCCCGTGGGTTCGTTGCGGCTGCCCACGCGATAGCCGACCCACCAGCTGATGATGGGCGCGCTGTGGACTTCTTTGAGGATGACGGTCAGTCCGTTGGGGAGTTGGGTGCGGGTGGTTTGGGGCATGGGGTTTCCTTTTTTCAGTTTCGAGTGTTGCTGAATATTGCTTTGACAGTATTTCAAGCGCCAACGAGACTTGGTAGCCAAGCTAGGCAAAGTGCCCCAAGATATTACAGACATAATCCGCAGACAAATGCAGCACTTTCAATTTTCATTATTTATTTCCCACCTATCTGACGCCAAAAACTCCAGTGACCAATTTCACTGTCAATATCTTTATATGGATATTCCATTTCTTTTAGGAAAATCGAACGCAAGATCACATTGATGTATGCGTAGACTTCTGCGGGGGTGAATATACATTCTTTGTCACTTTTTGGATGTACACGCTTGTGGCGAAAGTTTGCCAGCTGTTCGGCTATATGGTTCCTTCGGTCTTTGGGGAAATGTTGGGCATAGACGCTACTGCGTTCAAAATATTCAGCGTTGGAGTTGATGACCGCGCTCAAGATACCGAAAATACCCTTCTTGTTCTTCTTCAAAAGTCTTTCCAGTACATAATTTTCGATGGGAGTGAAAGCCCGCAATATGTTGGTTTCGTTGCTTTGCTCAGTCATTTGTAAATAGTGGAAAGCTAAGTCTTTGACGAATGCGAAATTCTCGCGCCACTTTGGAAACAAAGTTGCGAACTTTCTCATATTCTCTTCTTTGCCAAGCAAGAGCGTTTGCATTATGGAATATTGTGTTTCATGCGCCGAGTGAGCAATATGCCCGTAATTGAGTTCGATACCCAATGAACCCGACCTGGTTTGGTTCGAGTTTATGGTAATTCTATGGGTTTCAATAAATTCTCTTCGCCCTGTCATTATCGAAAGAAAAGATAACAACTGTGAGTAAACCAGCGAGTTGACCTCAGCCTCTGGCGTTGGATTCGCCAGGCTGATGTGAATACCATACCGTGATGATAAGTCTCTTCCTGTGCTTGAATGTCCTAGATATATTGTACGCATTATGTGAAATGAATTGAGCGTTGAAAGGTTTGGACATCAATTTGGTATGCTTTACGTAGAATATGCTTGAACAGATGAGCGGTGACTTTTGCGCTCAGTCGGGCTGCCAACCCAACGACCGTCTTCGCTAGCAGCCGTTCCAAGTTGCGTCCAGTATTCTGTAGTTCATGAAAGAGCCCTTCAATGCGCTCTCGTATCCGGTTGAGCATAGAATCATAGCCAGGAGGATTCTGTGCCTGATTTTTACGTTTTGGCGTCAGAATCTTATTGCCAGTCTGCTCCAGCATCTGCGCTTGCCACTCTACTCCAATAAAGCCCTTGTCGCCAATCAGCTCAGCGTTTTTGATATTATCCAGCACCGCTTCAGCCGCTAGGCGTTCATCGGTATTGGCCGGCGCCAAATCATATACCACCGGCAGTCCGTCCAGTGTTGTTATCATCACCAGCTTATAGCCGAAATAGTACAGCTTACGGCTGGCACAATATCCGTAGGCGGCGCTGCCGTAGAAATCACTGCGCCGCTTACTGCGCTTATAGCCCAAAACCGGCACCGGTTTGGTATCTATCAGAATTTTTTCTACTTGCTCAATGCCCAAGTCTATCAGCCAATCTCGGCGCAGACATTCTATTAAGTAACGCAGGCTGCGCGCGCGGCGATTGAATTGACTTTGGCTCAAGAGATCAGGGAACAGGTCGCTATGATTGGCGCGAACATAACCCAAATACTGGCTCTCGGATGAAAAGGGAAGGTATTCAGCCCCCAGCATCAAAGTCAAGACCTCGCTATCACTGAACTTGGGTTTGCGTCCGGCTGTCCTTGCCACGAACCGCTGTCCTTTCGCAAGATACCAATCGTCAATATGAACAAAGAGGATGGTAAACAATGTGTCAATGTCTATACTGGTCATTGGGCTGACTCTCCTTATGGTTTGTTGTGCAACTTCCATTATGGAGATCAGCTCATTTCTGGCAAATCTATTTCACATAAGACGTATTGTGATTGTTCCAATATCTAATTCGATTACGATGGGATCAGGTTGCGTAAATTCAATTTTTTCAAGATCGCTGACGCGGTAAGCTCTGCCCTCTGGAATGTTGTCTTTCCATACATGATCTACCGTATAAGCCATGCTGTATTCATCTAAACCTGGACAAGTCAAATATATGTTCTGTGGAGATTGTACTTGAACTATCTCATCATCATCAAGCAACATACCGATAGCAACACAGTTAGCATATACAAATTCTTGTTTGTAAATAAAAGCGCCTACTTCGAAACTTCCTAGACCATTTTCTGATCTGCATTCTAATAATGTAACTGCCTGAATTTTCTTGGATTGCCCTAACACGTCTCCATAGATTGTAGAATTATTGGGAACTGATTGTTTCTTAAAATCATATTCCTTTAGAAATATCTCTAGTGTCGGCACATACCCGTCACCATACGTCAATATGCCTGCAAATTTTTGTTGCTCGTTTCCTTTAACCCACCACATCCCCTTCAAAACCGTCTTCTTATCCATTTGAAGACATATCTTTCATCTTACGCTGAATAACGATACGCGCATACTTCCTGTTGCCATTGGCTTTTCGCATAGCGCGGTATTATAGCACACAGAAATTGTTCTCTGCGCCGGCGGTCAGTGTCTACGCGACCTCTGTGGTTAATCCCCTCACCCCCGCAGCTTCCGCTCCAAGACCCGCCCCCCCTCATCCTGAGCCGCCACCCACTCGCCGACAGCCGCCACCGCCCTGTGCATGCCAGCCGTCGGCCGCGCCTGACCAATGCTCGTCATCTTCACGATGTATTCATGCGCCTCAGCGCGCGGCGAAAGCGAAATCATCGTATGCTGCTCGATCGTGGGCTCTTCCACGACTACCTCGAAGACGGCGGCGTCGCGCCCGGGGTCGGCGTAGGCGCGCAGCAAGGCGATATGCGCATCGCCGTGTTTGCTGCGGCTCGCTGCAAAGCGCTGTACCAGCGCCGCGGCGTCCAGCGGGGAGTACAAGAATAAATGCGGCATGTTCAGCTCCTTGACTAGCGCCGGGTGGAAAATCGGCGCAGCATTGCGCTGATAGAGCAAAAAATAGGCGCGGCGTCCTTCGCGATAGGCTTTGGCTTCATACTTGGTGGGGGAGCGCCCCGGCAGCGCATGCGCCCAGGGCCTGTCCAGCGCGTTGCTCAAGCCAGCGCTGCGCTGCAGCGTATCCCGCGCCAGCTCGGCATAAGCGGGGATGTCCGTCGCTAGCAGCAGCGTCCCGCCGATTGCCAGTCGGCTCGCGAGCAGAGCCGCCGTCTCGCGCTTGATTAGCCGGCGGCGGCTGTGCTTCTTCTTGAACCAGGGATCGGGAAAATTGATGTGAAACTCGCTCACGGACGCGGGCGGGAGCAAATGCGCCAAAGCCGTTTCCGCCGTCGCATGAATTGGACGAACATTACTTAGCCCAAGTTTGCTGATCTTGTGTTCGGCTTTGTCCATTGCCTGGCTGGAGATCTCCAAGCCGATGACATTGGCGTCGTCGCGACGACGCGCCAGATTGACGAGATAGTCGCCATTGCCGAATCCAATCTCCACCAGCAGCGGTCGAGAATCTGGAAACAGCTCCGCGCTGTCCAGGGGCCAGCTTAGATTCAGAGTGTTGAGCTTTCGCAGCATCTGACAATTACTTGGCAGTTGGAACTCGGTGCTTGCCTGCTCGGAACAGAAAAAGACGCCTCAGGATGGCGCGATGACGGGATGCTTCCGTTTCAATGTTTCCGGGACAAAAAACAGGAAAATGCTAGCGGCCGCCAGCCCAGAACCGGCGATGACCCAGACTGCCGAACTCAGCGCCAGGATATCGGCGATAGCGCCGACCATCAGTGGCGCGCCCGTATGCCCCAGGTCGCCAATCAAGCGCCAGACGCCCAGGAACTCGCCCCGGGACTGGGATGGCGATAGGTCGGAGCCGAGCGTCATCATGGAGCCCGCGCCCAGTCCATTGCCGACGCCGATCATGAGGGCTGCGAAGAGCAAGCCGCCAAAGCTCGAGGTCAGCGGAATCAGCGCCATGCCAAGAGCCTGAATCGCGAAGCAGGGTACAATGGCGAATTTCCGCCCGTAGCGATCCATCAGCCAGCCCGCTACGACAAACAAGCTGAAATCAATGGCGACCGAAAGACTGACGATCAGCCCGATCTGGTCAACCGCCAGCCCAAGCGTTTCCGCCGCGAACAGGGGGATGATCACCGTCCGGCCCGCGCGAATCGTCTGGGCGAAAACTTGCGCTGTGCCCGCCGAGGCCAGCACGCGATAGTTGCTCTGTAGCACGGTCCACACGCGCAACTGATGACCCTGCGCAGCGCCGGCTGCTTCAGTGTCTTCCGCGCGATTGCGCGTGTAGAGCGCGACGCAAATGACCCCAATCGCGGTCACAGCGCCACAAAGGAGGAAGCCGAAACGCAAGCCTAGCAGACCGGCGGCGATGCCGCCGACAGCGGGACCCACAAAGCCGCCCAGGCGATGTGTCCCGCCATACATGGAGATCGCCTTGCCGCGCTGTTCCAGTTTGACGTTGTTGGTGATGTAAACATGAGCCGATACGGTATACATCGCGCGTCCGAAACCGGCTATCAGACGCAGCAGCAAGACAACCCAAACAGATTGCGCGAAGAAGAGCAGGGCGACGGAAACCATTGTGAATGCCATGCCCATCATCATCACCTGTTTGTTGCCAAAACGCTGTTGCAGCATGCCGGTGGGCACATCAGCGACCAGCGTTCCCAGTCCTTCTCCTGCCAGTATCAGTCCGATTAAGCCATAACCGATTTCAAAACTGCTGGCATACAGGGGCAATATAGGCACGAGCAGCCCGTTGCCCAAGGTGATCATCAGAGCCGGCAAGTAGAATGGCAGGACCAGCGTCCAGAGGCCAGAAAGTCGCTTTGCGCGCTGTTTGAGTTCCTGGGTCGCTTTAGGCATTGAGATAGTTTATGTCCTAGGGGTGAAATGTATCAATCGCCGTTGCGCTCGCGTATGACGCGGACGAGAATTTCGATTGCGCGCGCGATGGCGGCTTCATCCGACATGGTGAAGTTGAGGCGCATCGTACCTAGTCCCGCGGCTTGATCGATGAAAAAGTACTTGCCGGGGACGAATGCGACTTTTTCTTCGACCGCTCTCCAATAGATCTGCTCGGCATCGACCCCGTCGGGACCGTCAATCCAGATGAACATGCCGCCTTCCGGCTTCGTCCAGCGATAGCCCTTGGGCATGAACTGGTCCATGGCAGCTAGCATGGCTTCCTGACGCGGTTGATAGAGCGCGATGATTTTTGGCAGTTGCCGCTCCAGGTAGCCGCCGCGGATGTACTCTGTCGCCAGCGCCTGGGCATAGGTATTGCTATGCAGATCCGCCCCCTGTTTGGCGATGCGCAGCCAGTGATGGATCGTCCGGGGCGCGATGCAAAAGCCCAGGCGCAGCCCAGGCGCGAAGACTTTGGAGACCGTGCTGACATAAACAGTATGCTCCGGCGCGAAGCTGTAAAATGGCGCGATAGGCTGGCCACGGTAACGAAGATCGCTGTAAGGATCGTCTTCGATAACAAGCGCCTCGTAGCGCTGGACGACCTCCGCCACTTCTCGGCGCCTGCCCGCGCTCAGTGTGCGGCCCGTAGGGTTTTGAAATGTCGTGACAAGATAAATGAATTTCACCGAGCGCTTTTCCAAGACCTCGACAAGTGAATCGGGGATGATGCCCTGGTCATCAGTTTCTATGGTGACGTATCTCGGTTCATAGGCGTTGAAAGCGCTGATCGCGCCTAGGTAACTGGGCGATTCCAAGGCAATGGTATCGCCGGGACTGATCAAGACTTTGCCAAGGGTGTCCAGCACGCTTTGCGAGCCGTTGAAGACCAAAATATCTTCGGCATTGGCTTGCGCTCCTTTGCCCGCTAGATAGTCCGCCAAGGCTTCTCGAAAGGGGGTGAAGCCTTCCGTCAGGTCGTATTGCAGGGCGCTTGCGCCGTAGCGATCGAGCACGGTTTCGTTGATGCGATACAGCTCTTCCAGGGGGAAACTTTGCGGGGCGGGTATGCCGCCGGCCAGTGATATCATGCCAGGTTGAGAAACGATCGCGAGAATCTCTCGGATAGCGTTGCTTTGCATGCTCAGGGTACGTTGGCTGAGCAATTTCTCGAATTCGACTGACATGCGGCTATTGCCTTATACAAAAAAACCGACGCGCGATTGGTCGGCTCGGCTCGCAATCAATATAGCGTGACATTCAAACCAGGTAATCGCGCAGGTTATGCGCAAGCTGCGGATGACGCAGACAGCGCAGCGCTTCTTTTTCCAGTTGGCGGATGCGCTCGCGGCTCAAGCCGAATTTGTTGGCGATCTCTTCCAGCGTATGCGGTTCCCCGCCGCCCAGCCCAAAGCGCAAACGCAAAATGTGGCTTTGGCGCGGCGTCAATTCAGCCAATACTTCGTCTATGGTTTCTTCGAGCAGGTTTTGCGTGGCGGAATCCACCGGACTTATGGTTTTCTGGTCTTCGATAAAGTCGCCAAATTCGCTGTCGCCATCCTCGCCAACGGGACCTTCCAGGGCGATGGCATGCTGGCTTGCGTCCAGCATAGCGCGCACCGCATCGGCTGCGACTTCCATCGCGGCCGCGATTTCTTCGGCGGTTGGACGCCTGCCCAAGGTCTGTTCCAGGTCTTGGGCGGCGCGGTACATCTGGCGGATGCGTTCGGTCATGTGCAGCGGGATGCGGATGGTGCGCGTTTTCTGCGCCAGGGCGCGGGTGATCGCTTGGCGGATCCACCAGGTGGCGTAAGTGCTAAAGCGATTGCCGCGGGAATAATCGTATTTGTCAACCGCCCGCATCAAGCCGACATTGCCTTCTTGGATCAGATCGGGGAAGGGCAGACCTTGGCCCATATAACGTTTGGCGATGCTCACCACCAGACGGGTATTGGCGCGTCCCAAGTGTTCCCGGGCGCATTGCCCGTCTTTAACAAGCCGACGCAAATGGCGGCGCCAGCGGGCGCTCTTTTCCAGAACATCGCGCTCTTCAAGCCGGCGCCGCGCCTTTAAGCCACGCTCAATGCGCTTCGCCAGGTCGATTTCGTCCGCAGCGGTGAGCAGCGGTTCTTGCGCCATCTGTCTAAAATAAAGTCCGACGGGGTCGTCGGACGAAATTGCGCTGATATCCGCTACTGCGCCGCCGCGGGGACCGCTGCGGATTTCGTAATCCTGTTCGATTAGCTCTGTGATGTGTTTCGTTGGGGGGGTGTCGCTGTCTTTTCTAAGTTCAATACCCAGCTCGTTCAACTCGAGCAAAATTTTCCGCAAGGCGACGCGGTCGTCTCCATCATCATCGAGCGCTTCAATAATTTGTTCATAAGTCAAATAACCGCGTTTGTCCGCCAACTCTACCAGTACTTGTATCACGATGAATCCTCTACCTGTGTATAGGTGAATAAGCTTAATAGTTCTATTTGACTGTAAATGTGCAGACGAGTCCAATTCCTATTTTCTAGGAAATGCCGAGGGTATGTCAATTGCGAGTTTCTAACAAAAAAACATGCCTGCTTGCTGTTGGATATAGACAGCCGCTCGGCGAAAACGCGATTTAACTAGCGAGAAAGTATCCTGTTGACGATGCCAAACCAGAATGGCGCCCCTTGCGCCGCGGCGATGACGGTAGCGGCAATACCAAGTAGTTTGCCGAGCAAAAGCGCGGTCCAACCGTCTGGATTGTTTTCGGGAAAATAATTCCATAGATTGTTCGGGTTGCCGCGCGCCGGGTGATCGGCGGAATAGATGCCGAGATCTTCCATGAACCAACCGATGGGCAAGCGCAGATTTTGAATATCTTGCAGCCTGTTTGCCAGTTCCGCCCCCGTCCCGATGACATCTCCCGCGCCAGAATCGCTTTGCGCCTGATTTACGGTATAGCCTTGGTCACCTTCTGCCGCGTCATTGACTTCGTTTTGCAACTGTCCGCTTTGTACAGAGAAGCTGACTTCGCTGCTGATTTGCTCGCGCCTGATTGGATCTTCCCACAGGGTGCGGGCGATATGCAAGGTATCAACGTTGACCGCCAGCGCGATAGTCAAGGCTACGAAAACGGACAAGGTTTTCATTTTCGCCGCGTAACTGGCGCTGGCGCGCGCCATCGCGCTGTTGAACCAGTTTTCCAGGTTGCTGCGGACCTCATCCACGGATTGCGCGCTGGCCATGACCGCCGTCAGCGCGCTTCTGAAATAGGGATTGTCGCCTTGCAGCACGCCAGCCATCACAGCGGCGTCATTGGAAGGCTGTAGACCCAGTTGACCAATTTGATCGTCTATCTGATTCAAAACATCGCTAAGCGCGCTGCGCGCCTGTCTGTGCTGAACAAATCGCAGCGATTGTCGCAACTCCGTCAAGCCCTTGCCCGTGCTGATGACGCGGTTGACCATGAGGCGCAGCCCGCGCCGTTCGGGACCGGCCGGCATTCCGTCAATGATATTGAGCAAATCGCCGTACATTTGCTGGTCGGATTCAACTTTTACCGTTTTCAAGACGACATCCACAAAGGTTGCCGGTTCGATCCAGTCGACCGTGCCTATCGCGCCGCCGGCGATTTTATTCGCTTCCACCTCGGTGATGCGCTGGTTCGGCAGCACCGGTTCCGCTTTGACGAGTTGGATGAGCGGATGCGTATACACTTTGGCGCGCATCACCGGGTCCTGTATGATGCCATCCAAGGTATTGCGGAGATTGCGCGAACGCAATCGCGCCGCTCGCGCTAACAAAGAGTTTGTCTCTGTTACCAAGATGCTCAGCAAGATATACACGAAGATCATGCCGACGATGACTTCAACAATTGCCGCCAAGCTCGCTCCCTTTCGCTGCCGCAGGCTAGGTTGTAGAACAAATGTCAGATTGAGATTTAGTATAGCGCAAGCCTAATTCACCGCAAGCTAGAGGTTGATGCTTGCGACAGTGGGGCTAGGCATGGAAACAGGCGCGATCACATGTTTTGCGCTTGAGGCTTGTTGCAATGCGGGCAATGCGGTCGCTGCGTCGCTCGGCGTAATGCTGGCGGTCGGCGTATCGGACGGCGTCGCCGTCGGGGTGAGGGTGGGCGTGTCTGTTGGATATAGCGCGCGAATGATGTCTTCGCGCATATAAACCGGTTCAAGGCGGCGCGTCAAGGTGTTTTTGTCCAGGACATACCAGTCGGAATTGGGCTGCTTGGCAATCACGCAGACCGTCTCGCCTTCATTGATCGCCTCGATAATGCGGCTGTCGGTGGATGGGGACGCGCGAATGATGGCGCTGCGTACGATGACTATGAATTCCTGGCAGGCTGGGACCGGCGTATAAGTGGGCAAGGGCGTCGGCGCAAGGTGCTGCAGCTCCACGATCCTGACGGCGGTAGCGGTTGTCTGTTCTATCGCCTGTCGCGTGGACTCGACAACGGTAACGCCGCTGGACATAAAACTGCGCAAGCCAATCCACAAGTAATAAAGCCCAAAAACAATGGCAATGCCCAGCAAAATCACGAACCAGGATGGCGGTCCTGCGCGTCGGCCGTAACCCACGGTAGCCTCTGAAATCTATTTGTTCTTACGTTAGTCGAAAAACTGCCAGGCGCAAGAGAGCGTTGAGCAGTCGTCGGATTGCCGTCGGTCAAGCGCCCGCCAGCAAGTGTCGAATGTCACAAAATCTACCGATATGTAAGGGTGGCTCGCGAGCCTCGGTGATTACGGAAATAATCTGCTGCAATAGCTCTGTGCGATAAAGACAAGTCCCTTCTAATCTCGCTGGCTTCGTGCATAATAGCGCTTTGATTCCGAGGAACCGCGCATGCGTATTGCTCCTTGCCTGCGGACTTTCTGTTTCGCCGTCCTGGCTTTATCCATCATCGTAACTCAAGCCCAGCAGAAGCGGACCTTGACGATTTACGCGGCGACGTCCCTGACCGATGCTTTTGAGGAATTGACAGCTGCATTCCTGCGGGATCACCCCGAGGCGGATATCGTTTTGAACTTCGCCAGTTCGTCAAAACTGGCAGCTCAGCTGATGGCGGGCGCGCCGGCCGACATCTTCGCCAGCGCCAACAGCGCGCAGATGGATCTGGTCGTCGCGGACGGGCGAATCAGCGCGGGCGCGGTAAAATCCTTCGCCAGCAATCGGCTGGCGCTGATCGCGCCGGCGGACAACCCAGCGGAAATCACCGGCATAGAAGCTCTCGGCAGCAAGAGGCTATTGCTTGTGCTGGCGGTGACCGGTACGCCCATTCGGGACTACACCAATGCCATGTTCCATTCGTATGAGGACGAATATGGCGAGGACTTTGCCAAACGAGTCATGGAGAATCTCGTCTCCGAAGAAAGCAATGTTCGGCAGGTGGTGGCGCGCATCGCCTTGGGCGAAGCGGATGCGGGCATTGTCTACCAGACAGATGTGACGGACGAAGTTCGCGACGATCTGCTCAGGTTTCCCATTGCGGAGCGGCATAATCAGATTGCGTCTTATCCTATTGCGGCATTGAACGACACTGCTCTGCCCGAGCTTGCCCAAGCGTTTATTGATTTTGTGAGATCTGAAGCAGGTCAATTGATTTTAGCTGGTTTCGGATTTTGTTCGCCATTGAGCGAGATGGCTGCGGCTCAAGCCGAGCCGACGGCGGAAACCAGCCAAGACCAGCTCAGAGAAGATGAAACGGAAGTAGCGCCTTGTGAAGGTCTGGAAGCTGAAGGCTGACAAGCTGCTGCTCTTTGCAGTTAGTGCGTTCGCCTTCCTTTTGTTGGCGGTGCCGATATTCGTCCTTGTCGTTAGCGGCGTAGGCTCGCGCGCATGGGAGAAATTGCCGGAATCGTCCTCGATATTGACAGCCACTCTGCTGAGCTTCGCTTCGACGCTGGCTGTTGTTTGTCTGGCGGCGCTATTGGGGACGCCGCTCGCATACCTGCTGTCTCGCTTTGAATTCAAAGGCAAACGCATCGTAAGCCTATTCATCGAATTGCCGATTGTTATGCCGCCGGCGGTGGCGGGCTTGGCGCTGCTCATCACCTTCGGTCGGCGGGGTTTTATCGGCGCCTGGCTTGCCGATGCGGGCATTATCATCCCGTTCACGATACTCGCCGTGATCCTGGCGCAGTTTTTCATTTCCGCGCCCTTTTACATTCGCTCGGCGCAGGTCGGCTTCTCGAGTGTGTCGGCAGAGGTGGAAGATGCCGCTCGCGTGGATGGCGCCTATGGCTGGCAGATGTTCTGGTACATCACCTTGCCGATCGCATGGCGGGCATTAGCGTCTGGCATGATATTGTGCTGGGCGCGCGCTGTGGGGGAATTCGGCGCGACCATTCTCTTCGCCGGCAATTTACAGGGAAGGACGCAGACCATGCCTCTGCTGGTCTATAGCGTGTTCGAGCGCGACATTGACGCGGCGATTTGGACCGGTCTCGTCCTGATCCTGCTGGCGCTGGTTGCCCTGTTTGTTTCGCAATGGTTTGCAGCCACGCAGGACCGGCTCGTCTAACGCAGCTAAAGGCAGCGCGTAGGGTCCCTGCTTTTCCCGCGTTCCAGCCCCCAGGGCAATCGCTTCAAAATGTTGGCGGACGAAATGGCGGGAATCTAAACTGAAACTTAACTACAGAAGTAAATCCAAGAAAATAATGCGAAAACATCAGGTCGCTGTAGGGGCGACCAATCTGGTCGCCCGACGTTGCTGCGTTTTGATTTCGGGCGACATGGTATGTCGCCCCTACATTTAGACCCTTCGTCGAGTTTTGCATGACTAACTTGGAACTACATCTGCGTCCTCTATGTTGAAAAATAATCTGGTGCGATTGCTCTGTTTCCGCCCCCAGTTGGACTTGACCTGAAAGGCATCATCAACCATAGTTGGCTTATGAACCTTGATCTCGTGAACTTCGCCAAAGCGCTGAGCGACGACACGCGCCAGCAGATTTGCCTCCAGTTGTGCTGCGAATGGCTGAGCGTCAGCGATCTGGTGGCTGGGCTTGGCGGCAAGGTGAAACAGCCGACAGTGAGCCATCACCTCAAGTGCCTGGAAGAAGCGGGATTGGTGCATATACGGCAAGCGGGCCGGCAGCGTTTCTACACGCTGAACCAAGAGCGGTTGTCCCTGTGCTGTGGCTCTTTGATCAGCAGATTCGCGCCGGATTTCGCAGCGCCCTGATTTTCTTGACAGCGGCCAGCGGCAGGCCGCGCTGCCTGAGCGCGTCAGATTTCGTCGCCGCCCCCGAGTGGCTGGGCTAGCTCTTCATCAGTCTGCCCCCGAGCGGCGTCGGCAATAGCGTGCTGGGATTCTGGCACTGCCGTGTCCATTGTGCTGGACGCCGGTGCGCTGCGCGCGGCGCGCAACTGCTCCAGCCGTCTTTCGACACTGTCCGCGCTGCGCTTGGCGGCATCAAATTCTGGATTCAGTTGGCGCGCCTGCCGGAAGTCGGCCAGCGCCTCGTCCAACAAGCGCAATTGCTGCTTTGCCAATCCGCGATTGTAATAGGCTTCGTAGCGCTGCCCGTCCAGGCGAACTGATTGCTCGAAGTTGTCGAGAGCCGAGTCGTAGTCTTGCAGGCGATAGCAGGCGCTACCGCGCAGATTATAGAGTTCCGCGCTATTTGGCAGCAGTTGGATCGCCCTGGTGCAGTCTTCGCGCATGGCGACCCACTCGCCCAATTGGGCATGTATCAGCCCGAGCATGCGATAGCATTTGTATTGATCCGGCTCGAGCCGTAACGAGGTCACCAGATCGTTCACGGCTTTTTCCAGTTCGCTGCGGTGGTAATAGCGCGCCGCGCCGCGGCTGTAATAAGCGAGCGCAGAATCCGGGCTCAAGCGTATGATGGATGTGAAGGTCTTAATTGCCTCTGAATAGATTCTTTCGGACAATTGTCGCTCGCCGAGCTTGAAAAGTGTTGCGATGTTGCTGTCTAGCTGTTCGGTATCGTGGTCCTGCCGCAGCGAATCGAGGCGTCGGATCACGGACCAGAGCGTACCGGGAAAGGGCGCGCAACTGGTCAATTCGGCGATGCCCAGCGCGCTCGACAAACCAAGGATCTCGTCCAGCTTTGGCGGCATTCTGCCCGCAAGCACTTGCTCTTCCAAGACCAGCGGTTTGCCACGGACGTCAATCACGGCTCTTACGAAACAAGTCTCATCTACTTTGCCTTGGGGCGGGATACGCTGGATGCCCGTCTTGTATCGAAATGGCGCCTCCAGCTGAATGTCATAGCCATGCCCGGTAATCGACAGCGATCTTGCGTCCATTCTCAATCGGACAATGCGCTGCCTCTTGCTCAGTCTCCAGGCAGCCAAAACCAGCAGCGCGAGAACGATAACAGGTCCCAGCAGCAGCGCTTGCCGCCCCAAGGCAAGAGCCAAGATGAGCGTGGCGATGCCGATAGCGAGAAGCGGCTTCAATGGCAATCCGCGCCGATTGATATCCCTGGCGCGCAGGAAGCTGCCTTCAATAATGTCAGACTGTGGGCTGGAATCGCTTTGCATGACCACCGTACTTTGTTCGGATTCACCTACTATTGTACGCCAAGGCGCTTAGCGGACAATTTGCAGGGCACGGACAATTTGGGACAAGCGCTGTTGAGCGCTGGACTGGACCTAGTTGACGCGCCCCTTTCCCGCAGCGCTGATCTTGAGCGCAAGGGGATTGGGCCATTTATGATTGTTGTAAAGCCGCTGTGTCCGGCAATAAGTAATCTCGAGCGCATCATCATGCTGTGCCCAGCGCGTGGCCGGGTCAAGCTCCGGATGGTATTCGAGCAGCTTGCCAGATTGCCCTAATACTTCGATGTTTGTCTGCTCTGTAGCACGCAGGCTTCGCAGGTATATCGTCCGCCATTCCCCCAGTTCCAGTGCAGGCGCCGTATCAAATGCGTAGACAGTTTGCTCCGCTTCATTCCAACTGAAATACACAGCGCCTTCGCGCGCGACATGCCAGGGTCGGACAGCCCGAACAGACTCGCCGTTCACGAAATTCCAGAGACCGATTTCGCGGACGCGGTCATCCATGCGGCGCGGCAGCAAACCATCGGCGTCGGGACCGCCCACCGCCAATAGCAGCGTGCCGCCGCGGGCGCGAATGTCAATCAGCAGTTCGATCAGCTCGCGGCCCGACTTCAGGCGGTCGTTGCCCGCCTTGTATTGCCATTGCGTGCCTATTGTGTAGTGCGCTTCGAAGGGACCTCGCAGCTCGTCACGGCGTTCTTGTTCCGGCGTGACGATGCCGCCTCGGGTGATCATAAGGTCCGGGCGCAGGCGCCAGCTGTATTCCACGAGAGAGCGCGTCGCATCTCGGTAGCCGTCAAAGCAGAGTATATCCGGCTCGTACTTTTCCAGCAGCTCGCGGACTTGCGTCTTAGCGTATGCCAAAAGTTCCGGATTGTGTTCGGGATTGGCGTAATCCAGGGCCCGCGCCGGAATCTTGCCACGCCGCCATTGAAACCAGGCATCGTCGGGAGAAAAGTACATGCCAACCGCCAAGTCATTTTCTCGTAGCGCCGCTACATATTCGCCGACGATATCCCGGCCGAAGGGCGTATTCATGACATTGAAGTCGCTTGTGGCTGTGTCCCACATGCAGAAGCCATTGTGATTCTTTGCCGCGATTGTCACGTAGTCGAAACCACAGAGCTTCGCCAGCTCCGCGTACCAGCGCGCGTCGAAGGCGCTCGGATCAAAAAACGCCGGCAGCTGCGTGAAATAGCGACTTAAGTAGTCGCGCGAGGCGCCAATGACCGAGTGGGCGTTGACCATGCCAAAGACCGCGTCAAGGGTCCAATAGAGGTACATGCCGAGCGCCATATCCTGATACCAGGCAAGACGCTCTGGCTGATTGCTCAATTTGGTGTAAACACTCTGGGAAGCGCGATCTTGTTCACTGTCCAAAGATTGACTCATCGCTGCGCTCGCTTCGGCATCAGATATGCCAGCCTCGATATTTTAGCCAAGCTGACCACGGCAATGCGAATCTTGACTGATGCAGGCGCGGGCTGCGTTGCAAGACCATATAAGGTATCTTATCCAGAGACAAAGTTCGAAGCTATGATTGTTAGATGACGAAACTTAGGAGCCTTATATGAATCAGGAATCTGTAAACTCGGATGCCGAACAGAAGCAGCGCCTCGCGCGGAAGTCATTAGACGAGATTGAGCGCGAGCAGTTCGCGCCTCGTTTTAGTCCCTGGGATGACACAGCGCAACCGGTGGACTTGACCGATTCGCCCATAACTCATCCGCAAGGGCTGGAAGCGCTGTCGCTCGACGGCGCTTGGCGGCTGGCGGAAGGCGGCAAACTGGCTGATCGGCTGCGCGGACAGTGGCTTGACGCCATCCCGGCGGTTGTGCCAGGCAGTGTGCACAGCGCGCTGCTAGCGGCTGGCCTCATTCCCGATCCAAACTTTGGGCTAAACCAGGCGATTGCGCGCCAAGAGAGCTTCAAAACCTGGTGGATGCGCTGCGATTTCTCCCGTCCAGCCAAGCTCAGGGGCGATACGCTCATGTTTGAAGGTGTCGCCAACCGTTGCACGGTCTGGCTCAACGGCAAGATGCTGGGCAGCCACGAAGGCATGTTCGGCGGTCCCGACTTTGATATCGCGGGATTGTTGCGGGAGGACAATACGCTGATCATTCGGCTCGAACCCATACCCTTTGATTCCTGGAACCCCAATGGCGCCAACCCGGACAACAATGGGGGTTGGATGCGAACGGTGGTCTTCAACAACGTATACGGCTGGCACTATGCGAATTTGCCGTCGCTGGGCATCTGGCGGTCGGTGTCGATACGGGACAATCCGACGGTACGCATGGTCCACCCATTTGCCAAAACGGTTGATGGGCAAGCCGGGATTGTTGAGCTCGCGTTGCAGTTTGTCGGCGCCGACGAAGGCTGGTCGGGAACGCTTTGCGGCAGCGTCGAACCGGAAAACTTTGCAGGCGCGCGCTACAGTTTCGAGATTACGGCCGCTTCTGATACCCGCGAGCTAAAGAAGTCCTTGCGATTCCAACTGCCAGATCCCCAATTATGGTGGCCCCTGGACATGGGAGAACAGAATCTATATCGGCTCATCTTGTCATTTTCGCCTGACAGCGGCGGGGAAGCGGATCTTCATTCGTTCACGTTTGGATTGCGTACGATTGAAATGGAACCCCTGCCCCAAGGCGCGCAGCCGGAGCTTTATAATTGGACCTTTGTTGTCAATGGCGAGCCACTGTTCATCAAGGGCAGCAACTGGTGTACGCTGGATGCCCTGATGGACTTCCGCAGAGAACGATATGAGCGCTTCATCAAGCTGGCGGCTATGCAGCACATACAGATGCTGCGCCCCTGGGGCAGCGGCATGCCGGAAACCGACGACTTCTACGATCTTTGCGACCGCTATGGCATTTTGGTGATGCAGGAATGGCCCACTGCCTGGAACAGCCACGTTACGCAGCCATACGGCATGCTGGAAGAGACCGTCGAACGCAATACCCTGCGCATTCGCAATCATCCCTCGCTGGCGATGGTCGGGGCCGGCAATGAATCGGGCAAGCCATTTGGACCCGCGATCGACATGATGGGCCGCTTAAGCATTGAACTGGATGATACGCGCCCCTTTCACCGCGCCGAGCCTTGGGCTGGCAGCCAGCACAATTACAACTGTTATTGGCAGCGCCAGCACCTGGATCACAACTTGAATATGACTTCGATCTTTTTTGGCGAATTCGGCTTGGCTTGCAGCCCGGTCTATGAATCTGTGCAACGTTACCTGCCAAAAGACGAGTTGGACCTCTGGCCCCCGCGCGCGGACGGCGCATTCGCCTATCATACGCCGGTCTTCAACAAATACGATGGCGTCTCGCGCTTGATGCAATACGCAAATTATTTTGTCCCGGAAAACTGTAGCGCGGAAGACTATACAATTGGCTCGCAATTGTCCCAGGCTGTGGGCATTCGGCATACACTGGAGCGCGCGCGTTGCCGCTGGCCCAAAAGCACAGGCGTCCTTTATTACAAGCTGACGGACAATTATCCGGCCGCCTCTTGGGCTTGCATTGACTGGTATGGCGCGCCCAAGATCGGCCATTACTTTTTCCAGGATGCCTACGCCCCCCTGCATGCCTGCGCGCTATTCAACAGCCTGAACAACATAGGGTCGCCGCTGTCATTGCCGGTCTATCTATTGGATGACGCCTCGGAACTGGCGAAGGCTGCTTGGCAAGTGATTATCCGAGCGTTCGACGGCGACCTTCAGTTGATTAAGCGCCAGCGTTATGAAGGCGGCGGCTGCGTATCAAGTCCTCATGCGCTGGGCGATTTCAGCTTGAGTTATGAGCAGACGGATACAGTCCCGCTGTTTGTGGTAGCGGAAGTGTGGAAAGACGACGCGCTCGCGCATCGAACCTTCTATTTCCTCAATTACGAGGCGGTGAAGGGCAGCCTGTTCAAGCTGCCGCAGAGCGCCTTGAATTTGCAGGTTCATGGCAGCAGGGCAACCGTCGCGAATACGGGTTCGCTGCCCGCTGTGGCGGTTAATGTCTCGCGGACCGGGCATCTCGATACCTTTGAAGTCTCCGACAATTATTTTTGGCTGGATGCCGGCGAAAGCGCAACGCTCAAGGTCAACAGCGCCGATGGACTGACCGTCGGCGCCTGGAATGCCAGCGTGAAATAGCCGGGCTATTTGGGGTAATCGCAATTCAGCAGGATAGGGCAGGGCGCGCTACAGGCGTCATTAACCGGATGAAAGTGAAGAGGGCTGGGGATTCCCCAGCCCTCTTCTTGCTTAGCTTGGCTTGTAGCGGACTGCTAGCAGTCGGGCATAAAATAGATCAACTTGTGGCTCGACCAAGAGCCGTGGTGGAAGGGACCATCAGGCACGTTGCCGATGCAGTTTGACCACATGTGCACGATGCCCGGATTCTCGACATGGGTGAAGAAGGGCACGTTCTCGTAGAGCCAGGCGTCGCGGGCGGCGGAGGCGGCGATGAAGCCATCGCTGCCGGGCGGGTGGCTCACCAGATCTTCATGGATGGCGTAGAGCGCCTGGATCCAATCGGGCGGTTCCTCACCCGTCTCATTGTCCGCATACCACTGTCCCCACAGCGGACCCCAATTGGCATTTGGGATGTAATCCGGGAAGGTGTGCGCGGCGAAGAGCGGGGCTGTATTCCAATTGATGCCGGCTTGCATCTCATTTGAGGCGCGGCGCTCGCCCAGCAAGGCGCTATCGATATTGCGGAAGTCGGACTTGATGCCGATATCGTTCATGTAATCCACGAAGAAGGGCGCGGGATCGGAATAGTCGCCGCCGCCGGCGCCTACTTCAAGCAAGATCGAGAAGGGCTGGCCGCTCGGCGACAGGCGATAGCCATCGGCATCGCGTTCCGTCATGCCCATTTCATCAAGCAGCGCGTTTGCGGCGGCGACATCATAAGCGCTCGGCGCGATCGTGGGCAGGCTCGCTTGCCCGAAGTAAATGGCATTGATCAGATCTTCACTGTCAATCGCCAACATCACGGCATTGCGGAAACGCGCGTCCCAGGTGACTTCCCGCCAGGTTTCGTCCGCATAGGTGAGATTGATGTGGAACATGCGCGAGTCTTTGTTGGGATAGACGTGGGTGCTGTAATTGCCATTCTCTTCGTTTTCAATGAAGAGCGGCAAGTTCGCCAGACTGGTGGTCCAGAAGTAGTGCACGTCGCCGGCGAACATCATCAGTTCCGCCGTTTCCATGATGCCCCACTGGTTGATCACAGCGCGGCGTCCATCCAGATAGGGCAGTTGATTGCCGTCGGCGTCGACGGCGAAGTAATAGGGGTTGCGTTGGGTTACCACTTCTTCTTCCGGTCCTTCGACGCGGACCCAAGGACCCAACTGCGGGAAGCCGATTGCGGCCAAGCTGTTTTCCGACCAGCCGCTCACATCCTTCTGGTTGAAGAGTTCAAACCAACCGGCGAGTCCGCCTTCTTCGACCGCCGCGGCGATCTCATCGGCATCGCCATAGCCGCTGTGGAATTGCGCCAGGAAGTGTTTCGGCTTGATGATGTCTAGGTAGCCCGTGCCCAGGGAGACCAAACTGGCGGCAAAACCAGGATAGGGGCCGTCGAATACGAACTTGAAGGTGGTCTCATCCACGATTTCGAGCGTGGCCGAGGCGCCGGCGGGCACATTGCCGCTGCGCAAGTAAGTTGGGACCGAGGGACGCAGCTCCTCATTGCTGATCACGTCTTCATAGGCGAAGCGCACATCCTCAGTTGTAACCGGCGCGCCATCCGACCACTTGTGGCCGGCGCGCAGCCTGAAGCTGTATTCGCTGGCGTCTTCGTTGATGCTGAATTCTTCAATGACATTCGGCGCCAGCGTATTGTCATCGCGGTTATGGGTATTGAAGAGCGTCTCCTTCATGACAACGTTGTTTTGCCAGGTCATAAGCAGCTCGCCGCCATAAACGCCGATCTCCGGCACGATGAAGGATTCCGGCAGCAAGACGCCACTTTCGAGCGCGAGCGGATTGTCCGGCAAGCGATCGCATAGTCCCGGCAAATCGCCGGCGGCGACCATCTC
Source organism: Aggregatilineales bacterium (assembly GCA_963663445.2). Lineage (GTDB taxonomy): Bacteria > Chloroflexota > Anaerolineae > Aggregatilineales > Phototrophicaceae > UBA6055. Next base: position 1,156,205 of record CAXXTM010000002.1, read on the forward strand.
CGCCAGCATTGGCGCTTCGTTGTACATACAGTCTTGCGCCAGGCCGGCCAGCGCGCCCGGACCAAAGATCATGGTGGACACAATCAAGAAAAGTACTATTTTGCGCATAGGTAATGACATTTGCTTCTCCTTTTTAGGAACTCTGCTCGCCCAATATTGGGTATTAAAATCAACCCGCAAATGTGTCTTTGCAAGTCATGTGTGCTATTATCCTTAATGAGACGCTGCAAGTCAAATTATTTTGGCGCGCGGACGCCGACTTTTGGGAGTAACTGGCGCTATCGGCCGGGGAAAATAAATGCTTGGAATAATAATTCGCCGCATTTTCATTCTCATTCCCATGCTGGCGCTGCTGTCGATGATTTCATTTCTCATCATCCAGCTCCCCCCGGGCGATTACTTGAGCAGCTATGTGATGAGACTGGAAAGTCAAGGCTTGCTTGTTGACGAAGCCGAGATTGATCGTCTTGAACAGCGCTATGGTTTGGGCCAGCCGCTGGCCACGCAGTACTTCCGCTGGATACGCAACTTCATCGTCAATGGCGATCTGGGCAGGTCCTTCGGGTCCTACGGCAGCAGCTACGACAATAAACCGGTGTCCGACATCATCATGGAGCGGCTGCCGGCGACGGTGATCATATCCATGGTCTCGACGATCGTCGTTTGGGGCTTCGCCATCCCAATCGGCATCTATTCCGCGACGCATCAGTATTCGCTCATGGATTATCTGTCGATCTTCATCGGCTTCATCGGGCTCGCTATCCCCAATTTTCTCTTCGCCATCATCATCATGTGGATTGTTTTCGCACAGACCGGTCATGCCGTCACGGGCTTGTTTTCCCTGGAATTCCGCCATGCGCCTTGGTCGATCGCCAAGGTGATCGATATGTTGAAGAATGTCTGGGTGCCGGTCTTGGTGCTTGCGACCGCGGGTACCGCGGGCATGATACGCGTGATGCGAGCCAATCTTCTCGATGAATTGAACAAGCAGTATGTGGTCACGGCGCGGGCAAAGGGCTTGAGCGAAAGGCGGCTGCTTTGGAAGTACCCGGTGCGAATAGCCTTCAATCCCATCTTCAGCACGATAGGCTGGCTGCTGCCGGCGATGGTCGGCGGCGAGGCTCTGGTGTCCATCATCCTTAACCTGCAAACCATCGGTCCCGTGCTGTTGACAGCGGTCCTGCGCCAGGATATGTACCTAGCCGGCAGCATCATTATGATCCTCAGCGCCTTGACGCTCATCGGAACGCTGATATCCGATATTGCCTTAGTCTGGCTCGATCCGAGGATTCGTTATGACTAGCGCGCTGCGGATGGATTGTCAAAGACGGGACTGGGCTTGAGCGATGGAAGTACCAGAAGAAGCTACGACGCTAGCGCCGGAACGCTTTGCCCGCGACATCAGGGACGCTTCCATTGAGTATATGTCGCGCGGGAAGCTGATCAGGCTGCGCTTCTGGCGGCATCGGCTAGCGCGCTTAGGCTTGCCAGTGCTAAGCGCGCTGTACCTGATGGCGATATTCGCCGATTTCATCGCGCCTTTTCCAGCCGATGCGCGCCTGAAAGGCTTCAAGGACGCGCCGCCGAGCGTCATCCACTTCGGCGTGGACGGCAACAGTTTTCAGCCCTATGTATACGCGCGCAAACGCAGCTTCCACCCCAAGACCTTTCGCGAGGTTTATACCGAAGAGGAAGACAAAAAGTTCCCCATTCACTTTTTCGTTAGTGGCGAGTCTTACAAGATTCTGGGCTTGTTCGAGCTGGATCTGCATCTCTTCGGCGTCGACGAGGGCGCGAACATCACGCTCTTCGGCAGCGATTCTGTCAGCCGCGATTTATTCTCGCGCACGGTCATCGCGGCGCGCGTTTCGCTCTTTGTGGGTTTGGGTGGCGTCGCTATCAGCTTTGTACTCGGCTGTTTGATTGGCGGCATCTCCGGATATATTGGCGGCATCGTTGACGAAATCATCCAGCGCATCATCGATTTGCTGATCGCCATCCCGACCTTGCCGCTATGGATGGCGCTTTCGGCTGCCATCCCGCGCGAATGGCCCGTCTCGCATACTTATTTCGCCATCACCATTGTGCTGTCGATTGTGGGCTGGACGGGCTTGGCGCGCGTCGTGCGCGGCAAGCTGCTTTCGCTGCGAGATCTGGATTTTGTTGTCGCATCCAAGCTTTCCGGCGGCTCCGATTTGTATATTATCACGCGCCATTTGCTGCCGAATTTCGCCAGTCATCTGATCGTGTCCTTGACGCTGGCGATACCCGTTATGATTTTGGGCGAGACGGCGCTGAGCTTCATCGGGCTGGGCATGCAGGAACCCGGCGTCAGTTGGGGCGTGCTGCTGCAGGATACGATGAATTTCGGCGCGCTGGTGCATCAACCTTGGAAGCTAATTCCAGCAGTGTTCATTATTGTTACTGTATTGATGTTCAACTTTGTCGGCGATGGGCTGCGCGACGCGGCCGATCCCTACTCGCTTTGAAGCCGTGACGGGAGCGTACAATGGCTGAATCGAAAAGCCTTGACCAGATTGAACGCGAGTCATTCGAGCCCGGTCCGTCTCCAATCAGCGGTCATGCCGATGTCGTCGCGCTTTCACCCGGCAGCTTCGCGGATGCGAATGGCGCTTCGCGCCGTCCTCTGCGCATCTCCCTCGATGGCGATTGGCTGCTGGCTGAAGGCGGCGCGGAAGCGCAACGATTATCAGGTCCTTGGGAGGATGCCATCCCCGCCCTTGTGCCGGGCAGCGTACATAGCGCTTTGCTCGCCGCGGGCCGAATACCAGATCCCTATATCGGCCGCAATGACGAGATCGCCAAGCGAGAGAGCTTCAAGACCTGGTGGCTCATGCGCCGCTTCGAGCGCCCCGCGGGGAGCGCCCATGCGCGGCTTGTCTTTGGCGGGATCTGCGATTCCTGCTCAGTTTGGTTGAATGGCGAGAAGCTGGGCGATCACACAGGCATGTTCGCCGAACTGAATTATGACGTATCCGCCTTGCTTGTTGACGGCGAAAACACCATCGTCGTTCGGCTTGATCCCGTGCCGGTTCGCATCAGCAGCGGCGAACCCAATGACTTCTTCCTTGGCATGAACGTAGGCTGGCTGGATACAGCTGTTATCAACAACATTTACGGTTGGCACTATATTGATTTGCCCACGCTAGGCATTTGGCGTTCCGTAACGCTGCGCGAGCAGCCCGAAGTATCCATTGAAGATCCCTTCGTCGCGACGCTGGACGCCGGCGCTGGCCTCGTCCGGCTGCATACAAGGCTGAAAAGCGGCGGAGCTGGTTTTTCCGGCCGCCTCCAGGGCGCGATTGAGCCGGAAAACTTCGCCGGCGCCCCCTGCCAATTCACTTATCAGGTCGAAGCGGCGGGGGACACGGAGACTGTCCTGCTCGAGATGAAAATCCCGGAAGCCAGACAATGGTGGCCCGTCGATTATGGTTCGCCTGATCTATACCGTATGACACTGACCTTTGTCTCGGACGGCCAGGCGCTTGACCGCGCGGACTTCACCTTCGGCATCCGCACGATTGAAATGGCGCCACTACCCGACGGACCCGATCCGGAACTGTACAACTGGACATTCGTTGTCAACGGCAAACCGATTTTTGTCAAGGGCGCGAATTGGTGCACGCTGGACGCCTTGCTGCGTTTTGATCGTCATCGTTACGAGCGTTTCTTGCATCTGGCTCGTGATTCGCACATGCAATTGCTGCGCGCCTGGGGCAGCGGCATGCCGGAAACGGACGAGTTCTATGATGTGGCCGACCGCTGCGGCTTGATGATATTGCAAGAATGGCCCACCGCCTGGAACAGCCACCGCATTCAACCCTACGACATCCTGGAAGAAACCGTGCGGCACAATACCATTCGTCTGCGCAATCATCCGTCGCTGGTGATGTGGGGCGGGGGCAACGAATCTGGCGAGCCTTTTGGCGAAGCGATTGACATGATGGGTAGGTCAAGTTACGAGCTCGACGGCAGTCGCGCTTTCCACCGCGGCGAACCCTGGGGCGGCAGCATTCACAGCTATCATGTCTTTTGGCAGTACCAGCCGCTTAACTACAATCTCACGCTTTCCGCGCCTTTCATCGGCGAATTCGGGCTGGCGTCCCTGCCCAATTACGAATCCGTTGAACGCTATTTGCCCGCCGAGGAACTGGAGGCTTGGCCCCCCGCAAGCGACAGCGGATTCACCCATCGCATGCCGGTCTTCAATCTTAAAGCCGAACAGGCGATTATGACGCAATATGTCGCAGATTTCGTAGCGAACGACTCGCTTAAGAACTTCATCCTCGGCATGCAAATGGCGCAAGCAACTGGCATGCGGCATACGCTGGAGCTGGCGCGGACGCGCTGGCCCCAAGCGACTGGCATCTGCTATTACAAGCTGACCGATAACAATCCCGCCGCCTCTTGGGCGTCGATAGACTGGTACGGCGTCCCCAAAATTGCCTATCATATCTTGCGTCAGGCTTACCGTCCGCTCCACGCCTGCGTTTTGTTCAACAGATTGTCATACGTCGGTGTGCCCGCCAGCTTCCCGGTCTTTCTGTTGGATGACAAGCGCGCTCTTGCCTCGGCCGATTGGGAAGTGCGGGTCCGCGCCTTCGGCGGTGATTTGACTTTGCTGAAGCAAGAGAGTTACGCGGGTTCTGGTTCTGGCGATAGCGTCCGCCGACTAGGCGAGTTCAGCCTCAATGCCGAGCAAAGCTGGAATATCCCTTTGCTCATCGTTGCCGAGGTCAATGCCGAAGATGGACAGCGAGACCGCGTTTTCTATTGGCTGAACTATACCAGCGTACAGGGATGCCTGTTTGATTTGCCGCGGACACAGCTTAGCCTTGGGCGCGATAAGCCCGGGCAATTGAGGATCGCTAATACGGGGGATAAGCCCGCGGCTGGCGTCCACTTTGTCTACCCCGAAGGCTCTGACGAATTCAGTTGCGATGACAGCTACTTCTGGCTTGAGCCCGGTGAAGAGCGAAATGTCTTGACAAGCCATCAGGCTGGCGTTCGCGCAGCCGCATGGAACGCGGATGAAACGGGGTAATGCGGGATGATGTGTTAATGTACGGCTCCCCAGATTCGCGCAAGCAGGCGCAACCGCTAATCGATGTTGATAACTTGAGTGTGCGCTTTCATGTTGACGAAGGCGCCTTAAAGGCGGTTGATCGCGTCAGCTTCACTATCGCCGAGCGGCAGATCTTCGGTCTTATCGGGGAAAGCGGCTGTGGCAAGACCGTGACAGCCCAGGCTTTGATGCGCCTGGTGCCCAAGCCGGGCCAGATCGTCGGCGGCAGCATCAATTATTTCGGCGAACTGGGCGGCAAAATCGATCTGGCTCAACTCGACCAGACCGGTTCGGAGATCCGCGCTATTCGTGGCAACGAGATCGCGATGGTCTTCCAGGAACCGATGTCCAGTTTGTCGCCGATCCATAGCATCGGCAATCAACTGATAGAAGCGGTGAGGCTGCATGTCACGCCGAACAAGCGCGAAGCCTATGAGATCGCCTTGGAAATGCTTGATTTGGTCGGGCTCCCCAACCCCATTCAGCGTATGGAGGAATACCCGCACCATTTTTCCGGCGGCATGCGCCAGCGCGTGATGATCGCGATGGCGCTATCTTGTCAGCCGCGGCTGCTGATCGCTGATGAACCTACCACCGCCTTGGACGTTACCGTGCAAGCGCAGATACTCGATTTGCTCGCGCAATCGCAAGCGCAATTCAATATGGCTGTCCTCTACATCACGCACGATTTGGGCATCATCGCGGAAATCTGCGACAAGGTGGCGGTGATGTATTTGGGACAGATCGTCGAGCAGGGCTCGGTGCGAGACATCTTCCACAATCCATTGCATCCCTATACACGCCGCTTGTTGGCTTCGACGCCGCGCATTGGGCAGCGGCTGTCGCGCTTGCAAACGATTGAAGGGACCGTGCCCACGCCAATTGATTTACCCATCGCCTGCGGCTTTTGCGCGCGCTGTCCGGATCGCATCGACGGCGCCTGTGATGTGGCTATGCCGGCGCTAGTGGAAATTGAAGACAATCACTTCGCGCGCTGTTTCTTGCATGACGAGCGACAGGAAGCAGTCCCATGAGCGCGCAACCCATCTTAAAGGTGGCGGGACTGAAAAAATACTTCCCCGTAGAAAAAGGCTTCCTCCGGCGTGTTGTCGGCCAAGTCAAGGCGGTCGACGATATTAGCTTGCAGATCGCGCCCGGCGAAACCCTGGGACTGGTAGGCGAGTCCGGTTCCGGCAAGACGACAGTGGGCCGCTGTATCTTGCGCGCGCTCAAACCTACGAGTGGCTCCATCCAATTTCAGATCGCCGAAGATCGTGTCGTCGACATGGCGCAGTTGAGCGACAAGGAATTGCGCGTCGTCCGCCCGCAGGCCAATATGATCTTTCAGGATCCTTTTTATTCGCTGGACCCGCGTTGGACAATTCTGGATATCGTCGGCGAACCGCTTAAACTGGCGAAGATGGCGAGGGGCAAAGCGCTTGAAAATAGGGTGGCGCATTTGATGGAGGTTGTGGGCTTAGAAGCCAAGCACCTAAGGCGCTATCCGCATGCCTTCAGTGGCGGGCAGCGTCAGCGCATCGGCGTGGCCAGGGCGCTAGCGACCAATCCTCGCCTGATTGTCGCGGACGAGCCGGTATCCGCGCTAGACGTTTCGACGCAAGCGCAGATACTCAATTTGCTGCAGGATTTACAGCGAGAATTTGGCCTGTCATATCTGTTTATAGCCCACGACCTGAGCGTGGTTGAACATATTTCGGACAGAGTCGCGGTGATGTATGTGGGTAAAATAGTTGAGGTTGCCAAGCGCGACCAACTGTTCTTTTTCCCGAAACACCCCTATACCGAAGCCTTGCTATCCGCTGTGCCCACGCCCGATCCCGATGTCGAAAAGGAACGTATCATTCTGCCTGGCGAAATCGCTAATCCAGCTCACCCGCCCACAGGCTGCTATTTCCACCCGCGCTGCCGCTATGCCAAGGCGATCTGCCGCGATGAAGAACCGACCTTGCGCGAAGTATCTCCGGGACAATGGGCATCTTGTCATTTCGCGGAGGAACTCAGCTTGGCCGGCGCTCCGCAAGAGGCGAACTAAGCTCCGCCGCTCTTGGAACTTCATTGGCTCTTCAAATGGTGTTGTAGACGAAAACAAGCCAAGGGCAGCGGGGATTCGCGCTACCCTCGACAGCAGTTACGTTAGACGATGTCCATATTCTCGATGATGCGAGTCGCGAATTCGCTGGTGGCGACCTTGGTGGCATTCTCCATTTGGCGCGCGAAATCATAAGTGACGCAGCGCTGTTCGATCGTCTTTTCATAGGCTTTGGTGATCAGCTCAGCCGCCTCAAACCAATTCAGATGTTCCAGCATCATAACGCCACTGAAGAGCAGCGAACCCGGATTGACCATATCTTTGTTGGTGTACTTCGGCGCGGTGCCGTGGGTGGCCTCGAACAGGGCGATCTCGTCGCCGATATTGGCGCCGGGCGCGATGCCGACACCACCGACTTCAGCCGCCAGCGCGTCGCTGAGATAGTCGCCGTTGAGATTGGTCGTGGCGATGACATCGTGCTCGCGTGGGCGCAGCAGCATCTTCTGGAACATGATATCGGCAATGGTGTCCTGGATCAAAATCCTGCCCTCGGGAACCTGGCCAGCGTGTTTGTCGGCGACTTCGTCCCAAGAGATTGTTTCTTGCGGGAATTCCTCGCGCGCCAGTTCGTAGCCCCACTTTTGAAACGCGCCTTCCGTGAACTTCTGGATATTGCCTTTGTGCACCAATGTGACGCTGCTGCGGCGGCGTTCGATGGCGTATTGAATGGCAGCGCGTATCAAGCGTTTGCTGCCGAAGGGGCTGATCGGCTTGATGCCTAGTCCCGCATCAGGGAAAAAGTTCGTGGCGCCCAATTCGTTCTTCAAGAAGTCTGCTAACTTCTTGTTCTCTTCAGAGCCCGATTCGTATTCGATACCCGCATAGGTATCTTCGGTATTCTCGCGGAAGATGACCACATCGACGTCTTCCGGATGCTTTAACGGGCTGGGCACGCCGCTGAACCAGCGAACCGGCCGCACACAACTATACAGGTCAAGCACCTGGCGCAAGGTAACGTTCAGACTGCGAAAGCCGCCCCCGACCGGAGTTGTCAGCGGTCCCTTGATGCCGACCTTGTATTCGCGAAAGGCGTCGAAGGTCTCTTCCGGCATATAATCCCCGTCGTAGACGCCGGCCGCTTTCTCGCCCGCATACACTTCCATCCAGGAGACTGCTTTGCCGCCACTGTAGGCTTTGTCAACAGCCGCGTCCCAGATGCGTTTGCTGGCGGTCATGATGTCGTAACCGATGCCATCACCTTCGATGAACAACAGGATGGGCTTGTCCGGAACATTCATCCTGCCGTTGGAGAATGTGATCTTGTCGCCGGTGGCTGGCGCAGATATTCGCTCGTAAGCCATCTTTCAATGGTCTCCTTTTCCTTTGGCTTGATCAGTCTAATCGCGCGATTATATCATAGAATGAGCGAGCTTGAATCGGTCTGTTCGGTCCAAGTTCGCCAATGCCGATTTGTCAAGGCGCGCCAGCGACAATTCGGACAGGAAATGCTACTATGTCTGTCGCTTTGGGGCCTCCGCCTCAGCTGAACATTGTGAGTAGTGATAACGGCTCATTGTCGAAAGCCGCGACAATAGCCTTCAGTGAAAATACCAATTCGCGGTTTAGGGATGGATGTTATCTCCAGATGGATCTAAACCGATGGAAGCAGGTGAAATTGCTAATCAGCCCGAGATGCCTTGATGAAATCGCCCTTTGTTTATTCAAGCCGCAAGAGCATAATCTGGAAATAGGATGCGTCATCCAGGTCCGAGGTAAACACGGATGCACATTGTCTTGCTTTGCGCGACAAATCGCGGATACCGCTTTGCCGAAACACTATTTGATATTGGGCTGGGTCACCGCTTCACTGTATTCAGTTTCCAAGAGACGGCTTGGGAGCCGCGTTATTTCGCCGATATCAAGCAGTTGGCGTAAGATCGCGGCCATCAGTTCATGGAAGCGCGAAACGTTGCGCACCCCAAATGGGATGGCTTTTGGGAAAATGATTCGGTGGACCTGATTCTCATGGTAAGCTGGCGATACATGGTGCCGGCTAGCGTTTTTCAACGCGCCCGGCTAGGCGCATACGTATTTCATGACTCGCTTTTGCCAAAATACCGTGGCTTTGCGCCAACTGTTTGGTCAATAAGAAATGGAGAAAATACAACGGGTGTTACGCTTTTCCAAGCTGTGGAAGACGTAGACGCCGGCGATATAATTGATCAGCGCCCGGTTGCGGTTGGCGCTTGCGATTCTGTCGCTGACGTGATGGAATGCGTGACGTCTACCTACCTTGATATTGTTAGGGACAACTTGCCCGATCTTCTAAGTGGTAACATTGAGAAAAGACCGCAAAACCATGATGAGGCAACATATACATGCAAGTGGACGCCAGAGGACGGGCTGATTGATTGGAACGATACCTCAAAAGCAATCTTCGACCTGATCCGCGCGACGAGCAAACCTTATCCCGGCGCGTTCACATACCTACGCAAGCGCAAACTTACGGTTTGGTCGGCTGAATTGCCGGCTACTCCGCGTCAGTATGTCTCGCCAGCGCCCGGTCGCGTGGTTGAGATTCGGCGCGAAATTGGCAGTCTGGTCTTGACGGGTGAAGGTTGCATTTTATTAAAGACAGTCCAGTTTGAGGGCGAGCCGGTCATGAACGCATCCGAGGCGCTTAATTCGTTTTCACAGACGCTCGGCTAGAGGTACGAGTTGATGCCTTCTGTATCTGTGGTGATTCCGGTCTTTCGCAGCGAGAAGAGCATTGCATTAGTTGTCCGGCAGTTGGCTGCGGCGCTTCCAGGGATCACCGATAGTTACGAAGTGATATTAGTTGAAGACAATGGCGACGACGGCAGTTGGCTAGTAGTCGAGTCTTTGGCGGAGGAATACGGATGGGTGCGCGGTTTTCGGCTGATGCGGAATTATGGGCAGCACAGCGCGCTTTTATGCGGCATCCGAGCGGCGAATTTCGAGATAATCGTGACGATGGACGACGACTTGCAGCATCCGGTTGACAAAGTCCCCAGCTTAATAGAGTTGCTGGATGAAGGCTACGATGTCGCCTACGGGACGCCGCAGCGACAGCGCCACAGTCTCTTGCGTAATCTGGCTTCTATTCTAACCAAGTGGGTTTTGCAAGGCGCTATGGGCGCGGAAACCGCCCGCAGCCTCAGCGCTTTCCGCGCATTTCGTACCAGCTTGCGCGACTCCTTTGCCAACTACAACGGTCCCTTGGTCAATATCGACGTCTTGCTGACTTGGGGCACAACGCGTTTCATCGCCATTCCCACGCCCCATGCTCCCAGAACATTAGGCAAATCGAATTACTCCTTTGGCAAACTTGTCACTCATACCTTCAACTTGCTGACTGGCTTCAGCACCCTTCCCTTGCGTTTTGCCAGCGGGATAGGATTGCTCTTGACGCTATTTGGATTCATAATCCTCATTTACATTTTGCTGAGCCAGGTATTGGCTTTCCAGTTCGAGGTGCCCGGCTTTACGTTTACAGTTTCGCTGATTTCGATTTTTGCCGGGGCGCAGATGTTTACCTTGGGTATCTTCGGCGAATACCTGGCGCGAATGCACTTGCGCATCATGGACAAGCCAGCCTACATCGTTAGGCAGTCAACGGAAGACGAGGAATCCGTTCCACAGTGAAAAACCAGCTTGTTAGTTTCTTGCCATGGGATACAAATCACTTTGGTTATCGCATCGGTCGCGCCAAGATCCGCCGGCTGGACGAAGGATCCTATCAACTATTGAGGGATTCCTGCGAGAAACTGGACCTTGACTGTTTATACTTCCTTGCGGAGGCTCGCGATCAAGCATCGGTATTAGAGCTGCAGCGCCGCGGCTTCATCTTCGTTGATGTTCGCAGCACTCTAGAACGAAAGATCCCTGACTCGCCGCCACCGCAAGCTACTGGAGACGCTATCATTCGCTCCTCTAGTGCTGATGATTTGGAGACCTTGGCGGCACTCGCCCGTGACAGCTTCACGGCGACGCGGTTTTTCGCCGATCCCTACTTGGACAATGAAAGAGCCTCCAGTCTGTACCAGATCTGGCTTACCAAGAGCCTGACTACGGATTATGCTGATCGGGTAGTGGTGGCTGAAATCAATCAAAAAAGCGTCGGCTTCGTGACTTGTCACCTGGACAGACATGCCAGCGAGGGACAGATAGGTCTAGTGGCTCTAGCGGCGTCGGCGCAGGGACGGGGCCTCTCGCAGATGATGGTGCTGCATGCGCTCGACTGGTTTCGGGAACAAGAAATAAGGAACGTGAGCGTTGTTACGCAAGGGCGGAATATCGCGGCGCAACGCTTGTATCAGCGTTGCGGATTCCTGACCCGGTCGACGGAATTGTGGTTTCACAAATGGTTCCGGAAGATGCCGTGAATTCACTCTGTCAAATAGGAAACTGAAGAATTCGCAGAGCTATGGCAGATTATCGCATCCCCTTCAATAAACCGACTTATCTTGGGCGCGAAGCGGAATACATCGCCCAGAGTCTCTCTTTGTCGCATATTTCCGGTGACGGGGCATATTCGCGAAAATGTCATGCCTATCTCGAGGGGCGCTTGGGAGTGGCTCGCGCTTTGTTAACAACATCGTGCACGCACGCGCTGGAAATGTCCGCTTTCTTGTTGGACATTAAGCCGGGCGACGAAGTGATCGTGCCGTCTTTCACCTTCGTCTCCAGTATCAACGCCTTTGTCTTGCGGGGCGCGACGCCGGTCTTTGCCGATATTCGGCCCGATACGCTAAATATCGATGAAACACAGCTCCCGCGCTTGATATCCGAGCGCACGCGCGCCATCGTCCTTGTACACTATGCCGGGGTGGCTTGCGAAATGGATGCGATCATGGCGATAGCGCGCCAAAATGGCTTAGCTGTTGTCGAGGATAACGCTCATGCCTTGTTCGCGCGTTACAAAGGACGTTATCTCGGCACCTTTGGCGAGTTGGCCACACAGAGTTTCCACGAGACCAAGAACTTCACCTGCGGGGAGGGTGGGGCTCTGCTTATCAACGATGATGAGATGGTCGACAGAGCCGAGATCATCCGCGAGAAAGGCACCAATCGCAGCCGGTTTTTCCGCGGTCAGATAGACAAATATACTTGGGTCGACGTCGGCTCGAGCTATTTGCCCTCGGATATGTTAGCCGCTCATCTCTGGGCGCAGTTTGAACTGGCAGACCAAGTGCAGGCGCGGCGCAGGGAGATTTGGGATTACTATCAGTTGCATCTGGAGCAATGGGCGGCTGCGCATGGCCTGGGCTTGCCAACGATACCGGCTTATGTCGAACAAGCCTATCACATGTATTACCTGATTCTGCCCTCGTTGGACTGTCGCACGGCGCTGATTAACCACCTCAAGAGCCGGAACATACTCAGCGTCTTCCACTATTTGCCGCTGCATCTGTCGGACATGGGCAAGCAGTTTGAGGGGCAAGAGGGCGACTGTCCGGTGACCGAAGACATCGCCGACAGATTGCTTCGTTTGCCCTTCTACCACGCCTTAACGCGCGCCGAGCAAGATGAAGTCCTCGCGGGATTGTTCGCCTTTGAAGAATGGGAATAGTTGGTTTGCGGGCATTTCAGCGGGTCGCGTAGGTCGCGTAGGTCGCGTAGACACTGACCGCCGACACTGACTGTCAAACGCCCACGATATTCTCACTGTTTTCATGGGCGACCACAGTGTCGCCCCTACATCGCGGTAGATTTATGTGATATTCGGCACATAATTGATTCTGGTGCGATTGCCCTGCCCGCTCGTCATCCTTGCGTTGTAGAAGTCGGAAATGTATGGAATAATAATTCAGCGTTTGCCTAAACGCCCCAATCCAGGACCTGATCATGCCTAGTCGAGAGGCATGTGCATGTAAAGTCTATAGCTAGAATAACTCGGAGGAAAGCATCGAGAAAACATTGTCATAAGCAGTTAAATCAGCCTTACCCGCAGCGGTATTCGTTGTCGGGCATTTGTATTTGGAGAGAACCCCACATGGCTACAGACCCTATATTCAAAATCACGCCCATCGGAGGTTTGGGAGAAATCGGCAAGAACATGACCTTGTTCGAAATGAACGGGGACGGATTCCTGATCGATTGCGGCATTATGTTCCCGGCGAACGATATGCACGGCGTCGACTATATCATCCCGGATTTTCGCTGGCTTGAAGAGCGCGATGACATCGTATTGCATGGCTGCTGCTTCACGCACGGGCACGAAGATCATATCGGCGCCGTCCAGCATTTGGTGCAGGCTTTTCCGGATTTGCCGCTTTTTGCCACGCCTTTAACTAGAGGCTTGCTGCAAGTCAAACTCAAAAACGCGCGTCTGCTGAAGGAAACCGATCTGCGCTCCTTTAACGCAGGCGACGAACTACGCATTGGTCCTTTTAAGTTGCACAGCTTTCACGTCTGCCACAGCATACCTGATTGCGTCGGCTACGGCATCGAGACGCCGCTCGGCATGGTCGTACATACAGGAGACTACAAATTCGACAATACGCCGGTTCACGGCCGCAAGACGGATTACGCGCGTCTTGCCAGCTTCGCGCGCAGAGGCGTGTCCTTGTTGCTGGCGGATAGCACCAATGCCGACAAATCCGGCTGGACAAAGTCGGAAGCGGTGATTGGGGAGGCGCTTGACCGTGTATTCCGCAATGCCAAAGGAAGAATCATGGTCGCGACCTTCGCTTCGTTGATCTCGCGCGTGCAGCAGGTGGTGAACGCCGCGCGCCTACATAAACGCAAGGTTTGCATCACCGGCTATACCATGTCGGAATATGCCAAGATCGCCCGCAAGCTTGGTTATCTTGACGCCGACAACGATATTCTGGTGGACATCGGCCGCGCGCAAACTTTGCCGCCGCATAAGGTCGTATTCATGGTCACCGGCTCCCAAGGCGAACCATCGGCCGTCCTTGGCAAACTGGCGGCGGGCCGTCATCGTCAACTGGATGTGCGGGTAGGCGATACGATTATCTTGTCCTCGCATCCGATTCCCGGCAACGAAGAATTGGTGTACCGCACAATCAATCGGCTGATGCAGCGCGGCGCCGATGTCATCTACGACGCCATCGAAGCGGTACATGTTTCGGGCCACGCCTGCCAGGAGGAGATGCGGCTGATGTTGAATCTGACGCAGCCGAAGTACCTGGTTCCCGTGCATGGCGAAATCCGCCACTTGCATCTTCACGCGAAATTGGCGCGCGAAAACGGCATCGCCCCAGAGAATGTGGTAACCATAGAAAACGGCACCACGATTGAGTTGTCCAAAAAGGGAATCGCAACCGGCGAGAGAATGCCAGGCGGATATGTCTTCGTCGACGGCAGCGGGGTGGGCGATGTGGGACCGGCTGTCATCCGCGACCGGGAGATCTTGGCCCGCGATGGCTTCATGCTGGTCAGCATTAATATCGACCAAGCCAGCGGAAAACTCGTTGACGATCCCAGGATCATTTCTCGCGGCTTCGTATATCTCAAAGACGCCGAGGACTTCTTGGAGCAAATTCGCGATAATGTCGCGGCAGTTGTCAACAGCAGCCGCAATGTCAACGGCCGCCGCAGGCATCTGGTCGAGGACAGCTTGGGAAAACTGGTCTACAGCGAGACGAAGCGCCGCCCCATGATTTTCAGTATCGTCAACGAAATCTAGGTCAATCCCTCTGTCTTGGTTGATTTTCAGCGCCCGGCGCTGATTTTCGCTTTGACGCTGATTGACGCTTCAATGCGCAACCCAATTTATTTTGCGCCGTATTCGATGCGTAACACAGTCGATCGGCGCGTAATCGGCCTATCGTGCGCAAGAATGCCGCGCGTATGAAACAGAATAAGCCCTCTCGCGCATGTGCAAGAGGGCTTGTTAAAGTGAGATTCTGGAGAGCTTTTGCCTATGCCACAGCCGGTGATACGAGCTAGCAAGATCACGCGAGATCTTAAATTGGGCAGCCACCTGGTTCAGGCGCTGCGAGGCGTCAATTTGCAGATACTGCCAAAAGAAATGGTGGGTATCATTGGTCCATCGGGCAGCGGCAAGAGCACGCTGCTGGGCATCATCGGCGGCTTGGATAGCCCGACTGAGGGCATGATCGAAATAGACGGCGTCGACATCACGCGGATGAGCGAAAATCAACTGACGGATATTCGCAACCAGAAGATCGGGTTTATCTTTCAGTTCTTCAACCTGATTCCCACTTTGACTGCGCTGGAGAACGTCGCGCTGCCAATTGAATTTGCCCAAGTCCCCCGTCATAAACCCAATCGCCGCGCCAAGGAGTTGCTCGAGATGCTAGACATGGGCGACCGCTTTCATCACCGGCCGAACGAGCTCAGCGGCGGCCAGCAGCAGCGCGTGGCAATCGCCAGAGCCTTGGCAAACGACCCGCCGATATTGCTGGCGGACGAACCGACGGGCAATCTCGATACGCATTCCGGGGACACCGTCATGCAAGCCTTAAACAGGATCCGCGATGAGAATGGGACGACAGTGGTTTTGGTCACGCATGATCGCTCCCTGGCAGCGCAGATGGATCGCGTGTTGACGCTTGTCGATGGTGTCATAGAGGACGATGGTCCTCGAGCGTAAACGGCGGGTTCGAGTCCGCGATTCTGGTCGTCATCTGTCTGCGAGGCACATCAGCGCTTTACCATGATGACAGCCGCAAGCTATAATCTGTGCTGCTGAAGTCGGACCGCCAGCAAAAGGAATCGCCATGCCCTCAGAAGTCCATAGTGTGGAAGTTGCCGGTATCAAGCGCGATCTGCGTTTGATGGAAATCAAACCCGGTGTCCGGATCGCCATCCTCAACATATTGGGCGATACCGTATTTGTCAATGCGGCGAGCAAGGCGCTGGCTGAACGGCTCGCGGACAAGGGCATTGATTACTTGGTCACGGCGGAGGCAAAGTCCATTCCGCTTGCCCATGCCCTAAGCACCGATATGACCATACCTTATGTTGTATTGCGCAAGACACATAAACCCTATATGGGTGACGCGCTGCAAAGCGAAACCTTGAGCATTACGACCGGCAAGCCGCAAATGCTATATCTGGATGAAAAAGACCGCAAACTGGTTTCGGGCAAGCGCATCGCCTTGCTGGATGATGTGATTTCCACCGGCAGTACGCTGCAGGGCATGCGCCTAATCATGAACAAAGCTGGCGCCAAAATCGTGGCGGAAGCGGCTATCTTCACCGAAGGCGATCGCGCGCAATGGCACGATATCGTCGCGCTGGGCCATTTGCCAGTTTGGGTTGACAATTTGCCCTAAGACCTTGCCAACAGATTGGATACAATAGCGCCAAAGATCGACATATTACGCGGAAGAGTTGCAAGTGTCATCGCTGTCCTCGTCGAAATTAACCATCGTCGTTTATTTGCTTGTCATCATCTGCCTGGCTTTTGGCGGGACTATGTTGTATTTATCCCGTCCCCAGCCGACCACAATCACGATTAATCCACCGCTTCCAACAGCAACCAACGTTCCTAGCGCGACGCCGGGACCAATTCTTGTCTACGTGACCGGGGCTGTCATTCTGCCGGAGACAACTTTTGAGCTGCCTTTTGGCAGCCGCGTCCAAGACGCGATCGCGGCGGCCGGCGGCTTCGCGGATTCGGCGAACAGGACCTTGGTTAATCTAGCCGGTATCTTGCGCGATGGCGATCAGATCCATGTGCCCACGCTAGATAAAAGCGGCGATGACCATGGCGCAGAACAAGGCTCGGATTTGAACTTGCCGACGCCTTCGGGCGGCGAATTGCTGCGCGTCAACTGGGCGAGCGAAAAGGAATTGCTAGCCTTGCCGGGCGTCGGACCGGCGCTGGCGCGGCGCATCGTCGCCTATCGCGATGAGATGGGTCCTATTGAGGATTTCGCCGACTTGGACAAAATCTCGGGCATCGGCGAAGCCACGATCGCCAAGTGGCAAGATTTGATCGCCTTCGACTAGCGGATGCGCGCGCCAGTCGTCGCTTCGAAAAATAGCGCCTGGGACCAGTCCAAGCGACAAAAGATAGTCTCGCCCGGGGAAAAAGACTGCTCCAACGGCGCCTGAATCTGCCAACGCCGCTTGCGCAGCCAGACCTCAAGCAAGTTGAACTTCTCCGCGTAATAGGGTATGACACGGTCAATTGTCGCGGGAATGCCGGTCGCTTTATCGCAGATGACGATATGTTCCGGTCGGATGCCGACGATGACTTCGCTGCCGTTGGGGCGGCGCTGCGGCAGTTGCGCGCGTCCCATATAGCTGCCATCCCATTGTCCCTCGCTGACGACTCCCCAAAACTTGTTAATCGTAGGCGTGCCAAGGAATTCCGCTACAAATAAATTGTCCGGATTCGCGCGCAGTTGCTCGTAGGCGCCGGCTTGGATGATCCGCCCGGCGTCCATGACCACGATACGATCGGCGACGCTCATCGCTTCTACTTGATCGTGCGTGACATATACCAGCGTGACATTAAACTCTTGTATCAAGCGCTTTAGCTCGACCCGGGCTTGTCCGCGAAACTTGGCGTCCAGGTTCGCGAAAGGTTCGTCAAAAAGCAGCAGCTCCAGGTCGCGCGCGAAGGCGCGGGCGATGGATACCCGCTGCTTTTCGCCACCGGAAAGATTTCTCGGGAATTTTCCCATCAATTTCTCGATATCGACGCCGGTTATTTTGGCGACGGTTTCGACATGAGCTGGCACTTCGGCTTCGCGGTCGCGCAGGCGCAGGAAAAAACCCACCGTTTTGCGACTTTCCCAGTGCGGGATCAAGACATAGTTTTGGAAGACCATGCCGATTCCACGTTCTGCGATGGGGATCTCATCCAGCGGCACATCGTTGTAATAGATTTCGCCCGAATCGGGATTGTCCAAGCCGGCGATCAAGCGCAGCAGGGTGGTTTTGCCACAGCCCGAGGGACCCAGCAAGACGACAGCTTCGCCGTCCTCCACGCGCAGATTGAAATCCTTGATGGCCAGGACGGGCGTCAGTTTGCGGTTCTTGTCGTAAAAGGTCTTGCTCACGTTTTTGAGCGTGATCGTTCTCATGCCTTCTTGCCCGCGTCTTATTCTCCTCAATAGCATAACACAGGCGTCTCGACAGTCCGACGCAGACAGGCAAGAGCTTATATCTCGGCGCTCTCGATGGTATTTTGCCAGTATTCTGGTGCGATTGCTCTGCCACGAAAGCCAAATATCATAGCTAACATGGGCGCGCTTGCTGTATAATGAATCTCGCGTTACGCATGCAGCGACCCTTGAGATAATGGAGCAGCGCTTTGAAACAAACGATCCAACCGGATCTGATACCGGTGACCACAGCCGACGGCTGGCAGCCTGATCCCAAAAGCCCGCGCCGCCGCCCGCCTTGGATCCGCGTCCGAGCGCCGAGTGGCGAGACTTATGAGCAGGTGCGAGCGCTGATGCGCGGCAAGACCTTGCACACAGTCTGCGAAGAAGCGCAATGCCCCAACCTCGGCGAATGTTGGGGACGCGGCACGGCGACCTTCTTGATGCTGGGCGATACCTGCACGCGCAGTTGTGGATTCTGCGATATCAAGACGGGACTGCCGCAGCCGCTGGATTGGGGCGAGCCTAACCGTGTGGCGGAAAGCGTGCGCGCCATGGGGCTGCAGCATGTGGTGATCACCAGCGTGAACCGCGACGACCGCCCCGATGGCGGCGCGCCTTTGTTCGCCATGGTCATCCGCAGGATCCGTCAATTGCAACCGGGCTGCTCGATTGAGGTTCTGATTCCTGATTTCAAGGGCAGTGAACTGGCTTTGAAGATTGTCATGGACGCCCAGCCGGAAATCCTCAACCATAATGTCGAAACCGTCGCCCGCTTGTTCAAGAAAGTGCAGCCGCAAGACAAATACAAATGGGCGCTCGCTACCCTGAGCAATGCCAAGGCAATGGATCCGCTAGTCTTAACAAAAAGCGGCATCATGCTTGGCTTGGGCGAAACAATGCCTGAAGTGCGGGAGACGATGCGGGATTTAGTGAATATCGGGGTGGATATTTTGACTGTCGGGCAATACCTGCAGCCGAGCAAGCGTCATCTGCCTATCAAGCGCTATTATACGCCCGAAGAGTTTGACCAGTTGCGGGAAACCGGGCTGGAAATGGGCTTCAAATGGGTCGAGAGCGGTCCCCTGGTACGCAGCAGTTACCGGGCGGAGCAGCAAGTGCGCGAGCTGTCGCGGCTGGATCATTTCCGGCTGCGTGAATCCAGCAGCTAATGGACAGTTGCGCAGGTCCAGATTATGTGACTAGCGGGTTGACCAGCATTGCGGTCCCGCGTTGCAGCAGTTATAGTTTCGCTACGCAAGGCTAGGTTTGAGGTGTTGCCATGAGCGCGTTTTTCGCTGGACGGCGGGGCCAGCCGGATGCTGAATCACAAGAAGCGGTGGCTGTACTGCCTGTGGGTCAGCCAGTCGGCTTCGACACTGTCATCGGCTCAAATAGCGAGACTGAAGGCAGTTTTACCAGTTCGGGCAATGTGCGCATGGACGGCAAGTTCACCGGTTCGCTCGAGATTGAGGGCAACATTCTAATTGGGGAATCGGCTGAGATCCGCGCCGATATCAACGCCCGCAATATCTCCATCGCCGGCGCTGTCCGCGGCAACGTGGCGGGGGACAAAGTGCAGCTCTTGCGTACCGGGCGTATCTGGGGGGATATTAGCGCCGCGGCGCTGACCACGGAAGAAGGCGCCTTTATCGACGGCAAGATCACGATGATGGGTCATTCAGCGACACAGTCGCCGAGCGACGAGCCGCTCATCGATCGGGATAACGATGGCGCACTGCCGGCTGATTCCGGCGCGATTTTTCAAAATGACGGTGAGGAATTCGCCGAAGAGGCCGGCATAATCACTGACCTTGATGAAACGGGTAGCAGCAATAAAGATGACGAAACAAGCGACGAAACTGAAGACTAGCTGCGGACTCCCCCTGTGCAAGCAACCTTGAACGATTGCCTCTGCCAGTGACAAATCCGGTCTTTGCATGAAGCGTCATTCTGTTTCAGAAAGCGCTTGAAGTCATCCCCCCATCCACAACGAAGACGCCGCCAGTGGTGAAGTCTGAAGCTGGTGAAGCCAGATAGAGCGCCAGACCGGCGACATCGGCCGCTTGACCAATCCTTCCCGCCGGTGTGCCCGCGATAACATCTCGCATTAGATCGTCGTTTGCCCAAAGCGCGCGCGCGAACTGGGTCTGGATCAGTCCGGGCGCCACAGCGTTCACTTGTATATTGTCGGGACCGAGTTCAAGAGCCAGGGTCTTTGTCAAGCTGATAAGCCCGGCCTTGGTGATGCTGTAGATGCCTTGATATCGTCCCGGGTTTAGGCCGACGACAGAGGCGATATTGATGATTTTCCCGCCACCACCCGCGCGCATGTGCCGCACGGCAGCCTGACTTAGCCATACATTGCCCATGAGATTGACATCTAGCGTCTTCCGCCAATAGCTGTCGTCCGCCTCGAGAATCGCGCCGAAATGCGGATTGGTCGCGGCGTTGTTCACCAGAATGTCGAGCCGGCCGAAGCGCTCAATCGTTTCGCTGACCAGGGCCTGCAAAGCTGCTTTGTCGCCATTATGCGCTGCGATGGCGACAGCGACGCCGCCCGTCTCGTTGATTGATCCCGCTACTTCATCAAGCGCCTCTTGCTTGCGGCTGGCAAGCGCGACTTTTGCGCCTGCGCCAGCCAAGGTCTCTGCTATGGCGCGGCCGATGCCGCGGGAGGCGCCCGTCACAACCGCGACCTTGCCGCTGAGGTCAAACTGTCCGCTCATGTCTGGATACTCCGCTGCGCCGCCCTGCCGAGACAGGCTCCGGCGCGGCACGTCCTAGCCTAGACCGATTCAACGCGGATGGCGCGGGATGGCGCCGACAACATGCAAGCCGAGCTTGCGCAGGTCGTCTTTGTGGTGAATCCGCAAGTCGAAATACTCAGCCATATATGCTAGCGCGAGACCGATAAACAAGCCGACAGCGAGCCGTAGTATTGGCGCCAGGCGATTTGTCAAGGGCGGCGGCGCTGGACTGATGATGGGCTGATCGAGAACCGTAACTTGCGCGGGCTGGTCCCCGAGTTGCGGGAAATATGCCTGGTTGCGGCTGCCCAAGACAGCCATAGCCGCCTCGGCAATGGGTGCCAGCGATTCCGCCTGACTGTGGTTCAGGTATATGACGCCAATGCTGCGCGCGTTGTCGGCGGCGATGCTCAGGCGCGCCAGATCGATGGCGGGGTCGGCCAGCCATTCGACGATTTCAGCGCGAAAACTGCCGCTGCGCACCCAATCGGTAAAGGCATTCACTGTCAATTCCGATGCCAGCCAGACATCTTGATAATCGCCGTCGCGTTGGGGCAGGTTAAATTCTTGCGCCGCGCTGTATCTGATTTGCGCGCTGAACCCTGTGGCGTCATTAGTTGGTTCCGCCATCAAGCCCGCGATCACAAGCGCAACGCTGAGCGCGAC
Organism: Aggregatilineales bacterium; assembly: GCA_963663445.2. GTDB lineage: Bacteria > Chloroflexota > Anaerolineae > Aggregatilineales > Phototrophicaceae > UBA6055. Next base: position 1,177,829 of record CAXXTM010000002.1, read on the forward strand.
CGGCGCGGCGACCAGCCACCAGCGGCGCAAAAGCGCGCGCGTCAGCATGGTCAGTTCCATGCGATTTCCCTCCCATCGGCAAGGGGATCTCGCCATGTGAAATCCCTGCCAGTCCGATGCGCATGCCAGGCTTGTTCTACAAAAGCGCTGATTTTCTGGCTGAAGACGCCTGTATCAAATTTGAGCGCATGTTGACGAATCTTCGCGGGCTCGTAAGCGCTGGCGTCAAATCGCGCCATGACGGTCTTCAGGCTGTCTACGGTCATGCTGTCGAAATGTTCGCCGGTGACACCGGGCAAGACCGTATCCAGCGCCCCGCCGCCTTTGAAAGCGATGACGGGCCGCCCGGCCGATTGCGCTTGCACAGGGCTGATTCCAAAATCTTCCAGACCAGGAAACAGAAGCGCTCGGCAGCGGGACATCAGCCGGGGCAGATCTTTATCTGGCACGTAACCCAAAAACTCGACATTTTCACCCGCCATAGACTGCAGCCGTTCCAGATCGCGCCCAGTCCCGGCGATCTTCAAGGGCAGGCTCAATTCGCTCGCAGCCTGTATCGCGAGATCAATCCGCTTGTAGGGAATCAGGCGAGACACGACTAAAAAATAATCTTCAATTTCGTCTTGCAGCGCGGGTTGAAAGCGCGAGGTATCCACGGGCGGGAAGATGATGCTCGATTCACGGTCATAAAAGGTCTTGATACGTTGCTTTATCGCGCTGCTGATGGCGATGAAATGCGAAACGCGTTGCGCAGCGGCATAGTCCCAGCGGCGCAGCAGGTTGACGAGGGGCTGAATCAGCGTCTCTGATAGCTTGCCCAAGCCCTCGCCTGCCAGATAGTTATCGAGTTGCCAGACGTAACGGGTGGGCGCGAGGCAATAGCAGATATGCACTGCCGTGGCGGCAAAGCGCAGACCGTGACAAAAGCCGCTTTTATTGCTCAACACCACATCAAATTCCCCCAAGCGCAACCCGTTCCAGGCTAATGGATATAAGGGCAGGTATGGTTGATGGCGACGATGAATCGCGGGCAGGTTATTGGTCCATAGCGCGCGTATATCCCATTGTTGATAGCGTTCCGGCATGAGCTCTGGCGCGAAAATGCTCGTGTAAATTGGGCTGGCCGGATAATTGTGGACCAAAATCTCGAGTACGTCTTCCGCGCCGCCGATTTGATTCAACCAGTCGTGAACAAGCGCAATCTTCACGCCGAACTCCAGTTAATCTGAGCCGAATAATACCATAGGTTCGGGGCGCGCTCATTAATGGCTGTTGACCCTATTCTGTCTCGACGCTCAACAGATCGCGCGCAGGCTTGAAAGACACGCGGTGGTATTCGCAGGGACCGTGTCGGTTCAGGGCATCAAGATGCGCTCTTGTGCCATAGCCTTTGTTCTGGGCGAATCCATATTCCGGATAAGATTCTTCCAGCGCAATCATGTATTTGTCGCGCCAGACCTTGGCGATGACACTGGCGCAGGCGATGCTCAGCGAAAGTTTGTCGCCTTTGACTATGCAGCACATTGGATAACTGGCTTGTTCGGGCCAGGGCAAATAGTCGAGGAACAAACAGTCCGGCGCGACGGGCTGCCGTTCAAGCGCGCCATCTAGCGCGCGCCGCATGGCCAGCTTGGTGGCGCTTATGATGCCGGTGGCGTCAATCTCAGCCGCGCTGCTATGACCGATGCCCCAGGTCAGCGCGATTTCCTTAATGACGACGTCCGCCGCCAGGCGCTGGCTAGCATTCATCTCTTTGCTGTCGCGGGCTCCTTTCAGGATTTTGCCGAGGTCCTCTCGCTGCAGGGGCAGCGCCACAGCCCCCGCCGCGACTGGACCGGCCAGCGGACCTCGACCCGCTTCGTCCATGCCTATGATGACTCGGTATCCAGCCGCGAAGTATTCTTTCTCGAAGCGCAGGCTGGCGGTCTTGGGCGTTCTAGCCGCTCTTTTCATAGTCCCCACGACGCCAGTTCCGCCGTATTTCCCAGATTTCGCGCAGCATGTTGACCGAGTCATCCCATAGCCGCATAGTTGAATAGGGATCGTAATACCAGGTAATCGGCACCTCTTTGATCTTGTAGCCACGGCGCTTGGCAATGTAGAGCAGCTCGACGTCAAAGCCGATGCCATTCATTTTCTGTACGCCGAAGAGATCCAGCGCCGCGGAACGCCTAAACATCTTGAATCCGCATTGCGTGTCCTCAAAGTCGTCAAGCGCGGCTAGCTTGATAATCCAGTTGTTTATTCTGCCGATCATGTGGCGATATTCCGGTTCATCCACCCGTTGCGCGCCCGGCGCTTCTCGGCTGGCGATAATTACATCGCATCCGGCGCTTGCCGGTGGCAGGAAGCGGGCGATATCCTCGATGCGCATAGACAGATCAGCATCGCAAATGAAGCGCCATTCGCCGTTTGCCGCCAGCATTCCCTGCTTGACAGCCAGCCCCTTGCCGCGCAAATTGTCAGGCGACTGTATGACGCGGATATGGCTGAAGGCGTCGGCGAATTCCTTGGCGACTTCAAAGGTGCGGTCTGCGCTGCCGTTTTCAACGATGATGACCTCGTAGGCGTAGTCCTGCCGCCGCAGGTAGGCATTGATTTGCGCCAGGCTGGGGGGCAAGCGAGTCTCTTCGTTATGCGCCGGTATCACTATGCTTAGGAAGGGCGAAGCTTGCTGGCTCACAAAAAAAGACTCCTGAAGGTAGCTATGACGGCATCTAAAAAGACTCTGCTTAATGATACGTCTATTTCAATAAATGTACATGGAATAGAGCGCCGCGAAGCACGCGCCAGTCTCTCGACTCTTCACTTTGGCGGGCTCAGAATGCTGTCAATGTAGGCATCGCTTACCGCCTTTGTCGCTTGAATCTGTCGCCGCTTGCGCATGGCGCTGCCGACTGTAAGCAAACCGCGAACTGTGCCGCGCAGTCGCGCTCGCGCTGCGGCGCCGCGCCAGGCGCGCAGAGCCTGCCAGGCCAGGGCGGCTTGCCGTCCGAGGATTTGAAGAGCGTACTTGCGCATCAAAGCGCCGGGCATGTTCTTGACCAGAACCCAGATGCTATTGCGCCCGTCGTAGTAGCTTGCGGTCGTGCCGCCGCCACTGGCCGAGAGGTGATGATAGACCAGGGCGGAAGGCGCGTACAAGGCTTTGTAACCCGCCAGCTGCGCGCGCCAAGCCAGGTCAATGTCTTCCAGCAAGAAAAAGAAATCGTCGTCCAGCAAACCTATATCGTCGAGCATTGACTTGCGATAGGCAGCGGCGCCGCCGCAAGCGCCGAAGACATATTCCGCGCGGTCATACTGACCGAGATCCGCTTCCCAGGCGCCGCGGTTGCCGGCGCTGCCGTCGGTCGCGAAGGTGTCGCCCGCGGTGTGAAAATGATCGCGTTTGTCAAAGAGCAGCATTTTGCTGGCTACCATCCCGACTTCCCGCTCGCTGCGAAAGGCCGCGACGATTGCCTTCACCCAGTTGACATCCACTTCCGTGTCATTATTGAGCAGGGCGATGATGTCGCCGCTGGCGGCTTGCATGCCGATATTGCAGGCGCCAGTGAAGCCGCGGTTTTCTGGCAAAGCGATCAGTTGGACCTGTGGATAGCCGTCGCGAACGAGAGCCTGCGAGCCGTCATGCGAGGCGTTGTCCACCACAATAATCTCAATGTCGCGATACGATTGCTGTTGAAGGGATTCGAGGCAGGCATTAAGGAAGTGGCGGCCATTCCAGTTGGGAATCACCACTGAAAACTTGCCTCGGCTCATTAAATATAGCCCTCGGCTTGTAGAAAGTTGTCAACGGCTTCTTGCCAGGACCGCAAGCCAATGCCCAGGCTATACGCTTCGATGTTATCCAATGCCGTGTATTCGGGCGGCAGCGACGGGCGCTGCCACTGCTGCCGGGTGATAGGCTCAATGGGCGTGTCGGAGAAACCAACCCGGTCCAGAACATAGCGCGCGAACTGCCAACGCGAAACAGCGCCTTGATTGACCAGATGATAGGTGCCGTAACGCTCTGTCTCGATCAAGCGCGCAATCGCCTCAGCCAAGTCCGCCGTATAGGTGGGGTTGGCGATTTCGTTGGCGACGACTCGGAGTGGCTCCCCCGCCTGCGCGGCCGCCAGGATGGCTTGCATGAAATTGCCGCCGCCAGGCGCGAAAAGCCAGGCTGTGCGTACAATGTAGTGGCGGGGGTTGATTTGCAGCAAGGCGCGCTCGCCGTGCCACTTGCTATAACCGTAGGCGTTCTGCGGGTTGGGATAATCGTACTCGCGATAAGGCTGCCTGCGGCGGCCGTCGAAGACCTCGTTTGTGCTGACGTATAACATGGGAATGCCGGCATTTGCGCAGCAGGCGGCCAGATTGTGCGTGCCGATGCCGTTAATGCGCAGCGCCCGCGCGGGCTCAAGCGCGCAGCCATTGACATCGGTCCAGGCGGCAGTATGCAAAATGATACTTGGGGCTAGAGCCTTGACCAGGCTGCGACAAGCCACGTAATCTTCGATGTCCAGGACATGCTCGACATCGCCCAGGATATCCGCGCCGAGCGCCTCGTGATTTCCGCGCAGTCGCTTGATTAAGCGCGACCCAAGTTTGCCGGCCGCGCCGCTGATTAGAATTCTCATCTGTTTCGTCACTATCCAGGCACAAGATTCATTCTAACCTCAGCGAAAATTCGCGACTAGCCGATTATCGCTCAGGTCAAAACCCGCGAAACTGAAAATGCCGCTGCTGGTCTCCGCTTGTAGCTGTTCTGCAACTTGCGCGACCGTCGCTTCGATTTGCCGAATGTGTTTGCCCAGGGCATTGGCGGGCAGCTCATAGCGGATTCCGCCAAGCGTGACGCTATCGACCTTCAGTATGTCTTCTCTATCTGTCCGCACATGAATGTCGATAGCTTGCCAGACGTTGATCAAGTCAAGAAAAGCCTCGCCCGAGATTGTGACTAGGCCGTCGGCGGCGCTGATCTGCGCTCGTCTTATCGGGCGGCCGCGATCCCCGCAAAACCCGGTGAATTGCAGGCAAAGGTTGAGCAGGTCCGAATCTTTTAACACGATTTGCAGGACGCGGTCTCCCAAGGCGTCATCCCCGACCCTTAGCTCAAGATCTATGCCTGGCGGCAGAGCCAGCCGACCGAAATCTTGCGTGATGAATGTGACCGGGGAAGCATCAGCCGCGTTAGCCAAGGTAGCGATCGCCTCTGCAGTGACTGGCGCTTGCGTTCTGCGAACGGTTTCAAAACCAATGACACGCAACAAGATGCTTGGCAAAGCCGGGCTTAACAGGACAGCGGCGACCAAGACGAGAATGAGCAAGCCGGCCGCAATCAAGACGATGCCGCAGCTTCGTGAAGCGCGCCGGTTCTCCGAATGTCTTTGAACTTGCAATGGGATACCCGCGCGCTAGATCTTAGGCAGCTTGTCGGCGGCGAGGCGCTCGGCATATTGCCGCTGGTAATAATCGAGATAGGCGCCGGTTTTGATCTTGCGCCACCACCACTCGTTTTCCAGGTACCAGCGCACCGTCGCTTCCAAGCCCGTCTCGAAGTCGTATTGCCGCGCCCAGCCCAGTTGGCGCGCCTTGCCCGCGCTCATCGCATAGCGGCGATCGTGCCCCTCGCGGTCCGGCACGTGCTTGATCAGCGACTGCGGTTTGCCCAGCAATTCCAGAATGCGCCTGGTGACATCAATGTTGAAGCGCTGGTTCTCCCCCGCGAGGTTGTAGGCTTCGCCCGACTTGCCATGATGCAGCAGGAAATCGACGCCGCGAGCGTGATCGTCGACATAGAGCCAGTCGCGTATCTGCTTGCCATCGCCATAGAGCGGCAAGAGCCGGTCGTCGATCGCTTCTGTCGTGAAAAATGGGATGAGCTTTTCGGGATACTGATAGGGACCATAGGTATTGCTGCCGCGCGTGACAAGCGTATCCATGCCATAAGTGACATGGTAGGCGCGGAGCATCAGTTCGCCCCCGGCTTTGCTGGCGGCATAGGGGCTATTGGGCAGAAAGCGATCGTCTTCGGTAGACTGACCTAATTCGATATCGCCATAAACTTCATCTGTGGAGACATGACAGAAGCGCCCGAGCCCGTGTTTCCGCCCTTCGTCCAGCAGAATATAGGCCCCGACCACATCAGTGTGAATGAAGGCGTCGGGGTCCAGAATGCTGCGGTCGACGTGGCTTTCGGCAGCGAAGTTCACGATGGTATCAATGTTGTGCTTGTTCAGGACCGACTTGACCCTTTGCCGATCGGCAATATCGCCCGGTTCAAAGCGGTAATTCACTTCATCGCTGACGGCAAGCAGATTGTCCAAGTTGCCGGCATAAGTCAGTTTGTCGTAGCAAATGATACGATAGTCGGGATAGGCTGCCACCATGTGGCGGACAAAGGCGCTGCCGATGAAGCCGGCGCCGCCCGTAACCAGGATATTCTTCATTTTGGAACCGCCTTTCCTGCCAGCGCGAATTCTTCCAGAGCAAATGCAACGCCGTCTTCTTCATTGCTTGGCACAATGACGTCCGCGATGTCCTTTAACTTCTGAGTCGCGTTGCCCATCGCAGCGCCAATGCCGACGGCTTGCAGCATCTCGATGTCGTTCTCGCCATCGCCAAGAGCCAAGACATTGGACGGATCAATACCGAGTTCTTCCAGCAAGGTCTTGACCGCCTGTCCCTTAGACGCATTCGCTGGCAGCACCTCGATCATGCCATCTACATTGGCGCGCGTCACATGGACAGCGCCATCCAGCCGCGCCTCAAGCGCCTGCCGCATTGTCGCGACCCTGTCTTCTTCACCGTAGAGAACAACCTTGTTGATATCAAAGCTATCCAGGAGTTCGCGCCAATCGGCAATTGTTTCCGCCTGCGGCTCGCCAAATTCGGTCAATTTGGTGGTGAATTCATCGACTCGCAGGGCAAATGCGCGGTTGTCGCTATAGGCCAGCGCGCTAAATCCGAACTCTTTCCCCAGCGAAATGACTCGCGAGACCGATTCGCGCTCCATGACGATGCGTGTGCGAACGCTGCCATCGGCATTATAGGTAATGAGTCCCTGCATATAGATGCCCGGCGAGTTGATGCCAAGCGCTTTGATCAAGCTCGCGGCCGCATGGCGCGTCTTGCCAGTTGCGAATACCACTGCGATACCCCGTTGCTGTGCGGATTCAAGCGCCGATCGATTGCGGTCGCTCAGCTCATGTCGGCTGTTAAGCAAGGTGCCGTCCAGGTCGATTGCGACAAGCTTTATCTCCTTGTTCATGGTGGGTTTAATTATCCCTTTCTGTTTGCGCCAGACAGGCTAGACCCAAAGGGTACCGTGATCGCCCAGGTTCATTTTGATGCCGCTTGGCTTGCCGTCGCTTCGTTTGACAGTGGCGTTGCGCCCGATGAGGCTGTCGCGCAGCGTTTGATCAATGTCGATGACGCGGCTGTTTTCCAAAATGATGCTGCGTTCAATCTGGCAGTTGCGTATTTCGCAATGGTGGTAAATGCTGGTGAAAGGACCGATGAAGCTGTTTTCGATGACGGTGCCCTTGCCCAGGATGGTCGGACCGCGAACGATGCTGTTTACGATTCTGGCGTCTTCCTGCACGGTCACGCGCGAGTCGATGATCGAGTCGCTGTCAATCTCGGCAGTGGCGGCAATAGTCGGGCAGATCTCTTCCAGGACATGGCTGTTGGCTTCCAACATATCTGTTGGCTTGCCAGTGTCTATCCACCAGCCCTCGTGGATATGCGGGAACACGGTATAGCCATGGTCGATCAACCATTGAATGGCGTCGGTGATTTCGTATTCGCCGCGCGGCGACGGTTGTATTGCCGCGACCGCTTCAAAAATATGCTTATCGAACATGTAAATGCCGACCAGCGCCAGATCGCTTGGCGGTGTCGGCGGTTTTTCGATGAGCCGCTCGATGCCGCCATCGGGTCGCAACTCCGCCACGCCATAGGCAGAGGGATTGTCTACCCGTTTCAAGACGATCTGACAATTCCATTGATTGTCGGCGAAATCTTTGATGAGCGGGCTTATCCCGCCTTGCACCACATTGTCGCCGAGGAACATGACAAAGGACGAATCGCCGAGGAAATCGCGCGAGATCTTCACAGCGTGGGCGAGGCCGTCGGGGCTGTCTTGCACGATGTAATGGAGTTCGACTCCCCATTCGCCGCCGTCGCCCAAGGCGTCGCGGATTTCCGCCGCGGTTTGACCAACGACGATGCCGATCTCTCTCACCCCCGCCTCGCGAATCGCCTCTATCACTCGGATAAGCACCGGCTTGTTCGCTACTGGAATCAGTTGTTTGGCGCGAGTATAGGTCAAGGGGTAGAGCCGCGTGCCTTTGCCGCCGCTTAGAATAAGTCCCTTCATGGCAAGTTGACTCCCCTGCAAGACTCCCTGTTCATAGCCTTGTCTCTTCGTCTAAATGTGTACTCCGCCACCATAAGAATATCCAAGTATGTCATGCAAAACTTGATGAATGGTCGCACTTTTAATCACTTCTGTGCTGTATCTAAACACTTGACGGATTTCTGAGAAGCTGAGCGCCGTCCATATTTAGGCGAACTGCAAAGCGGTTTCCCGCGTGCTTGCAGCGGACCGGGCCTCAATACGCTATCGTGCTTTCACGCGGCGCATTGGTCAGCACAGCGCCAACAATACGCACGCGCACCCGTTCCAGAGCTTGACGCGCTTGCGCCGTATGGTCGCGGCGCGTATCGCCCGCCCGCAGGACTAGCAAAGCCCCATCCAGTTTGATCCCAAGTAAAGCGGCATCTGTCGCGGCCAGCACCGGCGGGCTGTCGAAGAGCACATAATCGGCGCGGCGTCTTAGCGCAGCGACAATCTCATCCATCCGTTTGCCACTCAACAAATCGGCTGGATTCGGCGGCAATTCCCCTGTGGATAGCAGCTGCAGATTGTCAACTGTTGTTGCGGAGAGCGGTGGATCATCTAGTGTGCTGTCGTCAACCATCATGTTTGTCAAGCCGCGCGCGTTGTCTAGCCCCCAGATCTGGTGTTGCTTGGGCTGGCGCAGATCGGCGTCCACCAATATCGTGCGATTCCCGCTTTGCGCGAAGGTCACAGCCAGGTTGGCCAGCGCCGAGCTTTTCTGGTTCTCGCGGGCAGGGGATGTGACCAGCAGAGTTTGAATCGGATTCTCGACGCTGCTGAACATCAGGTTCGTGCGTAAACTGCGAAAGGCTTCCGCCGCGGCCGATCGGGGATCGGACAAAGTGACGAGGTTCTCAACTGCCATAGCTGTTCCTAACTGTGGCGACCTTGGCGCCACTGCGTTTTCAAGTGCCATTTTAGCCCATCGAAGCAGAAGGCGTTAGTGAATTATTCGTGACTATGACAGATACAAGCGCAGGACCGGAATAGCTCACTTCTGCTATGGCTCGAGGTCAAACTCAATTCGCTGGACATCAGTCCCGCGAAATCCCGTTGCGATATCTGACAGGGTTTTCCCCTGCGTGGGGTGGCGATAGTCGGCTGCGATATCCGCCAGCGGGATGGCGACATGGGCAAAGCGAATGATGTCGGGATCTGGCACAATCCAAGGTCCTGCGCCGTATTCGAATACATCGTTGTTCCAAAGCGAAATGTCGATATCGATGGTACGCGGCGCGTTCTTGTTCTTTGGGTCGCGGCGCCGCCGCAAGCGCGACTCGATGCTGTCGATAACTTGCGTTTTGAATTCGAGCGCTTGGCGCTGCGTATGTATCTTGACCGCCATATTGATGAAGGCGGGCTGATTCATATCGCCTTGGGGGGCGGTTCGGTATGCGGATGAAATGTCCAACAGGTTTGTGTGGCTGCGGAGAAGTTTTATGGCGGCGGGGATGTTGTCCTCCGGCGATATATTCGAGCCCAGCGACAAAAATACGACATTTCTCTGGTAGTCCTCGGCGCGGCGCTCAATGACGATGCCGACCGAATCCGCATGGCGCAGCGCGCCGGGCTTATGAATTTGAACTTGCACGCGCCGAGCCGCGAAGCCGAGAACGACGGTTTTGGCGATCTCTTCCGCCAGTTTTTCCAAGAGCCGAAAGCGCGATTCCTTAACCAGCCTGATGACCGCTTTGTTTACGGTCTTATAGTTGAAGGCATCAGATGGATCGTCCGTCTCGCCAGCGCGCCGCCCATCTGTTTCTATACGTAAATTGATCACGACTTCTTGAAGTCTGTTTACTTCGTGAGGACTGAAACCAATTGTGGTTTGCAGACGCAAGTTCTTAATCTCAATGATGTCCATGGATACCCAAGCAACGGTAGCGCCTAAGTTACATACGGGCGAAGCGAGCGTGTTGAAGACTTAGAAAATGAACACGGCGACTTTTTCTGCGGCGGTCGCGAATTCACGAAGTATCGCAGTATACGAGTGTTTGAAAATTACTTGTTGCAATTGCCCGAATATAAGCATTATAATGTATAACATTGTTATCGACAAAGCTTGGCGTCACTGCAAAAATGTTATAGGGACAACTGAAGGACGGACAATGGAAACAGATTGGCCCCCTAAATGAATGGCCATGAAACGCAAATGCGTAGCGCTCGACAGAATGAGATTCAGCAAAAACTTGAATCCGAGCAATTGCTGAATCGCTTTGGTTTAGATTGTAACGCAGTTGACAGCAAAGCTGTGATGCGTTCAATCCAGGATATGCTTTATGCCCTGGGCGAAGATCCTTATCGAGACGGCCTGCTCGAGACGCCAAAGCGAGTTGCCAGAGCCTATGAAGAATTGGTCAGCGGCTACACAACCAACCCGGTAGAGCTAGTGAACAACGCCATTTACGATATCGATTACAACGATATCGTGATTGTCAGCGACATCGATTTTTACAGCCTCTGCGAACACCATCTTCTGCCCTTTGTTGGTCAAGCGCACGTAGCCTATATTCCCAATGGTAAAATCATTGGTCTCAGCAAGATCCCACGTATTGTGGATATGTTTTCCCGCCGGCTGCAAGTGCAAGAGCGCTTGACACGCCAGATTGCCGAGTTTCTCGATGAGATCCTGGAGCCAAACGGCGTCGCTGTCTCCATAACGGCGCAGCACATGTGCTCCGTGATACGTGGCGTCAAAAAACACAACTCCAATCTAAGGACCAATGCCATGATCGGCGATTTCGAGGTCGATCGTGAGATTCGTAGCGAGTTCCTTGCGCAGGTAGGTCGTTCCCCGAATCTCTAACCCTGTTGCAGTTTTCCTATGCAGCTCCGATCAAAATCACATACCGCAGTTAAACTTGGCTATCAGAGCGCATCCTCGCTCCATTCGCAGCGTGTATCGCGCTGGCGGCATTGCGCAGGGGCGCCGATTTCGCCATCATGCAGCTTTGATCCGTTCGGACGAAAAAATCTGATTTAATTGTAAATGCGCCTGTTTTCCGATTTGCAGCTATGATATACTCACAGGTGCTGAATGAAGGACCATGTTCAGCACTCATCAAGAGCGAGTGAGAGATCCGGCTCGAAGAACTCGCGGCAACCCCCAATCAAGCGGGACGGTGCTAACTCCGGCAGGGCGTAGACTCTGGCAGATGAGCGTATCCTACGACGATTTTTAACGCCTTCTGCCTCGCAAGGCGTTTTTTGTTGTATAGGAGAGGACGGGTATGGCAACAACATTCATGACAGCGCCGCAATACTTCTTCACATCAGAATCGGTGTCGGAAGGGCATCCGGACAAGATATGCGACCAGATAAGCGACGGCATCCTTGACGCTATCCTTGCCCAGGACAAGACAGCTCGCGTCGCTTGCGAAGTAGCGATATCAAACAATCTTGTGCTAGTAATCGGGGAGATAACGACAACAGCTTCGGTTGATTATGAGCGCATCGTGCGGGAGACCATTGCGCAGATCGGCTATACCCGGCCTGAGTATGGCTTTGACCTGAATGCCTGTAGCGTGAAGATACACATCAACAAACAGTCGCCGGATATCAAACAAGGCGTTGACAGACAAGGGGCTGGCGACCAGGGCATGATGATCGGTTTCGCCTGCGATGAAACGAGCGAGTACCTGCCGCTCACGGTCTCGCTGGCGCACGGGCTGGTGCGGCGTTTGGCGCGCGCGCGCAAATCCGGCGAGATGGCCTGGCTGCGCCCTGATGCCAAGAGCCAAGTGACCGTTGAATACGCCCGCGGACAGCCGAAACGCGTCGACACCATAGTCATATCGACTCAGCACGATCCAGATATAACGCAGGATGAGATTGAAAGACAGATAGTCAAAACCATCGTGCGCGACGTGGTTGACGCCAAGCTGCTTGATGGGACGACCTATCACATCAATCCCACCGGCAAGTTTGTCACGGGCGGTCCGCAAGGCGACGCGGGTCTCACCGGGCGCAAGATCATCGTCGATACCTACGGCGGCGTGGCGCGCCATGGCGGCGGAGCTTTTTCAGGCAAAGACGGGACCAAAGTCGATCGCAGCGCCGCCTACATGGCGCGTTACGTCGCCAAGAACGTGGTCGCCGCTGGCTTGGCAAAACGCTTTGAATTGCAGGTGTCTTATGCCATCGGCAAGGCGGAACCGACGTCGCTGGCGGTGGAGACCTTCGGTACGGGAAGCGTGGCCGATGAAGAAATCCTGCGCCTGATTCGGGTGCATTTTGATATGAGTCCCGCTGCCATCATCCGCGATCTCGGGCTGCGGCGTCCGATATTCAAGCAGGTCGCGGCTTACGGCCATTTTGGCCGCGAAGACCTTGACGTGCCTTGGGAAAAAACGGACAAAGCCGACCTGCTGCGCGCCGAAGCGGGCGGCGCTTAAGCTTGAGGCGACGCGGCTGGGAGCATGGATGACTAAGGGACCGCGAATCTGCGACTATGGCGACTCGAGCTACCGCGAAGACTTTTGGGAAGGTCAAGGGCGCGACTATGAAGATGTGGTCGAGCGCCAAGTGCTGGCTCAACTCTTGCCCGAGCGCGGACAGCGGCTGCTGGAGGTGGGCGCGGGCTTTGGGCGCATCAGCCTGGAATACTCGATGTATGATCAGGTGGTCCTGCTCGACTATTCCCTCGAACAATTGATTTACGCCCGGCGCCAGTTGGGCGACGAGCGATTTGTCTATGTGGCGGCGGATGCCTATAACATGCCTTTTTGCCCCGGCGTCTTTGACTGCACGACCATGATCCGCGTCATCCACCACTTTGAAGATGTGCCGGCCGTGCTTGCGCAAGTGCGCGCCTGCCTGTGTCATGGCGGGAAGTTCATTCTGGAGTATGCGAACAAGCGCAATCTAAAGTCGATGCTGCGCTATGTTATAGGGCGCAACATCTGGAATCCGTATACGCTGGAGCCGGTTGAGTTTCTTGAACTGAATTTCAATTTCCATCCCGACTACATTCATGCCAAGGTCACTCAACTGGGTTTTGACATTCTGCGCGTGGCGCCGGTGTCCTGGCTGCGGCTGGGGATATTGAAAAAGACGCTGCCTATGTCCATGTTGTCCAGAATCGATAGAGCGCTGCAGCGCAGCGGCTGGCGGCTGTCGCCAAGCATATTTCTGTCTCTGCAGTTGGGCAGCGCGCCACACGAACAGACGGCGGCGGCAGCGCGTGAGCCGCTGGATTTTCTCCGCTGTCCGCGCTCGGCAACGGCGCTGCGGCGCGCTGGCGACGCCTTGGTCAGCGCAAATGGCATCCGCTGGGGAATTGTCGGCGGGGTCTACGATTTCCGCCAGCCGCTGCCTTAATTTCGGTCTTATTCCCGCGATTCAAGCGCGTTTAGGATTATCCTCGTACAATGATAACGGAATGAGAACGGGCGGCATAACTGCCGCAAACACATGAATAACGGGGGTGTCACTGTGAAGCAGGGGAACAAAGATTTGTCGAATCCGCGCTCGGCGTCGGACTATCTGCGCCTGATCTTGACAGGATTCGCGATGGGGGCGGCTGACATCGTACCGGGGGTGAGCGGCGGCACAATGGCTTTCATTCTCGGTGTCTATGTGAACTTGGTCAGCGCGATCAAGTCCTTCAATTTGGACGCGCTTCGCTTGCTTTCGGCTGGCAGAATACGCGACTTGTTGGATCATATTTCTTTTCGATTTTTGGCCGCGCTGGGCATCGGGCTTTTGCTGGCGGTGCTGTCATTGGCGGGTTTTTTAAGCGGCATGATGGACGACCCAGAAGGCAGAGTCTTGTTATTCGCCTTTTTCTTTGGCTTGGTTCTCGCCTCCATTTTATCGATTGGCGTCAAAGTGAAGTGGGATCTCTCGGTGCTTGGGATTTTTGTGGCTGGCACGCTCATCGCTTTTGTCATCGTCAACGCTGTCCCGGCCGAGGCGGATCATTCAGCGCCCATGTTATTCATCAGTGGCATGATCGCCATCACCGCCATGATCTTGCCCGGCATCTCCGGTTCCTTCATGCTGTTGATATTGGGACAATACGACTATGTTCTGACCGCGGTCAGCGAGCGAGATTTGCCCCCGATTATCGCCGTCGGCTTGGGCGCGGCGCTTGGCATCATCGCCTTTTCGCGCGTATTGAGTTATTTGCTGGCGCATCACTACCGCATGACAGTGGCGCTTTTGGTAGGCTTCATGACCGGCTCGCTCTGGAAAATCTATCCTTGGCGGCAATGTTTGGAAAGCGACCTGGATCGCCATGGAGACTTCCGCTGCCTTTCGGATGCGCCCGTGATGCCGGATGCTTCATCCGAATCTTTCGCGCTGGCGGCCGCGCTGTTAATTGGCGGGTTCTTGCTGGTTAATTTCTTGGATCACCTGCAAGCCAAGGACAATCCAGTCTTTCGGATTTTTTGGAAATGATTTCGGGATCACAGACAATCTGCTTCAATCGTCCCGGATGGGCGGTCCTTTCCTGGTTGGGTGCAGCGCTCGCTCCTGCGCCTCGAGGATTTCTTGAATGCGCGAACGGGACAAGATCGCCGATACGTTCACGTCTACTGCGGACACATCGACCTGTTCATCTCGCATCTCAATAAGCTCTTCGAGGATTTCCCGCCGCCGATGCACCGAGGCTGCGATGGCATGCGTCGCGACCGGGCTAGTCAACAAGACAAACAAGCCCAGCGCCAATAAACGCAGGCTCGCCGCTGGCATTAACAAAGCGGCGCCTACCAATAATCCAAAGAGGCCCAATGTCGCCACTTTGCCGGAGGCATGCAGGCGCGTCAGGGCGTCGGGCATGCGTATCACCCCCAACACGCCAACTGCGCAGAAAAATAAGCCGAATAGCAGGGCGATGACGCCAAGTATTTCCAGCAGCACTAGAATCCTCTGCCTTCCGAGATGTAACGCGCGATGCTAATCGTGCCGACGAAAGCGAAAGCAGACAGGGCGATCGCCATGTCGACGAAGACTTGCGTGCCTTCCACCAAGGCGATCATCACAATGATGCCGATGAGCAGCGTCGTGATGAGATCGACGGCTTGCAGGCGGTCCGGCAGCGTCGTGCCGACGATAACGCGATAGGACGCGGGTATTAGCAAGCTTACCAGCGCCAATAGCACTAGCCTGATGGCCAGTTGGGCGAATTCGCTTTCAATCATGTCCTAGGATTCCTTTGATTCGCTTCAAACGAAGGGACTGATCCCGATCGAGGACCTCGCTGGACTCGCTTATTGTCAGGCTGTGCACGATCATCAAGACACCCTCGTCTTCATTTTTGTCGAAATCGACGACAAGCTCGCCCGGCGTGATGGTGATGCCGTGGGCGCTGATGGCGGATATCAACTCGCTTTTGCTGTCGTCCTGGGTCTTGACCAATGTGATGCCCGGGTCAATTGGCAGGCTCGGCGAAATGATGATGCGCGCGACTTGCACGCCAGATACCAAGACCTCTTTGGACAAGTAAAGCACATAAGCGAGCAAATTGTAGATTTGCAAAACCGCATTGCTCAGGTTGACGCTGTGCCCCTTTAGCCCGGTCGCCGTCAATACGACCACACTAAAGATATAGCCCAGCAGAAAGTTGCCTAGTGTGGGCTGCGCGGTATAGATTGTCCAGCCAAGCGACAAAGGCAATGCCAAGACGATGCGCTTCAAGATTGTGTTCACGGTCCCTCCATCGGTATACCAACAGCGGGGAGACCAACCGCGGCAATATAGGTATTGGGATCGCTTATCTCGCGTACAGTCTCTGTCACTAGCTGAAGCAGCGGTTCCGCCAAGACGATTCCCAGGAGCAAACAGATGGAGACCAAAAGCATAGGCGCCAGCAGACTGTCGCCAGCGTCTTTTATGGGCGTCGTTGCCGGGTTTGGCGCGCGCTGGAAGATGTGCTGCCAAGCTCGCACCATATAAATCAAGGTGAGTATGCCCGCGCCGACTAACAAGATCAAGTTCACCCAATCTTCTTGAGCGACGCCGCCGCGTATCAGCGCCAGCTTGCTGATGAAACCGTTGAGCGGCGGGATGCCAGCCAGCGACAAACCGCCAATCATTACTAGCCAGCCTGTGAGTGGCGGCAGCTTGTGCCCGATCCCGACGATATCGGCGAAGTTCGCTGTCTTGACTTTGGTGTAACTGGCGACGACGCCCATGAGCATCAGCAGCGAAGACTTGATAAAGGCATGATTAAAAGCATAAACAATCGCGCCGATCATCGCTAGTGTATTGCCCCATCCGATGCCCACCAGGATGAATCCGATCTGGGCGAAGGTCGAGTAGGCGAGCATTCTCTTGGCGTTATATGTGCGCAGCGCGCCCAGGCTGCCAAAAAAGACGCCGATGCTGCCCAGCAACACGAGCCAACTTTGCAGCCTTGGCGCCTCGTCAACGAATAGCAGCGTTACCAGACGGATAATCCCATAGACGCCAACCTTTACAACGATCGACGACAACATGGCGCTGACGGGCGTTGGCGCGGTGGTATGAAAATCCGGCTGCCAAAAATGGAAAGGAAAGACCGCGCTCTTGAGCAGGAAGGCGCAGAGCAGCATCAAAGCCGAGGCCGGCGCCAGAAAGGGTCGCTCGCCGGTCAAGAGGATGCGCGCCATATCAGCCATGTTGAGCGTCCCCAGCGCGGCGTACATCGCCGCTATGCCCAGCAGCAAAAATAAGGTTCCCATAGAGCTAATCAGGATGTACTTCAATGCCGCTTCCAGGCCGTATTGGTCATCAGAAATCGCCGTCAGCGACACCGAAGCCAGCACCATCAGCTCCATGAAAACAAACAATGTGAAGAGATCGCCCGTCAACATGGCGCCGACGAGACCCAGTTCCATGAGCAGGAATAGCGGCACAAAGGCCGGGTAGGTCATGCACCTGTCATGGCTGCGCAGAGTATAAAGCATGCCGCCAATCATGATGGTCGTGACCATGAAGGCAAAAAGCCCGCCCAAACTATCGGCGACCAAGACGATGCCGTAGGGCGGGGACCAGCCGCCTAGTTCATAGGTTTGCACGCCGGTCTGGTGTACCTGCAGCAATACGCGCGTGCTGAAGAGCCAGGCGACGATGCTGGTTATCAAACCCACAAGGCGCTGCGCATGGTTATTTTTCGCGAAGAGCAGCGCGATTACCGCGCCCGCAAGCGGCGCGACCAGCGTGCCCAAGACAAATATGTTGTCACCCATAAACGGTCGGCGTTCTCATGCTTGTGCCATTTTCTCGAGTTGCTTTCCTTAGTTCCTCAGATTGTTCACTTCGTTCGAATCCACGGTTCCATAGCGCAGCGAAATGATATTGACCAAGCCCAGCACCAGCGAAAAACTGCCGAAGCTGACCACAATGGCAGTCAAAATCAGCGCTTGAATAAGTGGATCGCTGGTCTGGCGTCCCGCTTCCACATTGCTCACGTATGGCGCGTATTCGCCTTCAAATGCGCCAACAGCGACGAAAAACAAGTTAATGGCGGAGAACAATATCGCGAAGCCGATGGCCGCCTTGATGAGGTCTCGCCGCAGCAATTGAAACACCC
This sequence comes from Aggregatilineales bacterium, assembly GCA_963663445.2. Classification (GTDB taxonomy): domain Bacteria; phylum Chloroflexota; class Anaerolineae; order Aggregatilineales; family Phototrophicaceae; genus UBA6055. The sequence goes on from CAXXTM010000002.1 coordinate 1,195,732, forward strand.
CGATGCCAAAGAGCATGCCTATGGCGAGCGCGAACATGAATTCGATCATGGACCTTGCCTCCTAGTCTTCTCCTAGTGGCGCTACTTCGTTGGGAAAAGCGATTGCCTCGATGATGATGCCCAAGCCGCCCATCACCGTGAGGGCGATCGCGATTTCGAAGATCAACGAAGAGTTGATATGCAAACCGAAGGAGCCAACCAATTCGTAAAGCCCGAGGGCTTTGTCGAATTCAATATGACCCATAAAGCCAGCCCCTAGAAAAATTGGCAACAATGCGTTGAGCAGGGCGATAGTCAGCCCGAGGCGGGTTAATTGCGCGGGACGGAACCAGGGCAACTGCTGCGTCGCTTCGTGATAGCCGAGCACAACATACCAAAGCGAGACTGCCAGGCCGATAGTCACGCCAGCGGTGAAGCCATCGCCGGGACCGTTGCCGCCATAGAGTATCTGCGCGATGCCAATCAGAATCGCTATGGGCAGAACAATTGTGGAAACGGAACGGGTGAAAGGCGTCGATAGGTCGGTGGCGTCTTGAACGCCCCCGACGACGTCGGCGTCGAATTCTTGCAGTCGTTTAACATTGTCGATACGCGGCGCTAGCGGTCCGCTGCCCCTGCGCCCGCGAGCGAGGAGAGTCAGCACGCCCAGCGCGGCGGTTGTGAATACAGTGATTTCCAGCAAAGTATCGGTTCCGCGGAAGGCGGCAACGATAGCGCCGACGACATCTTCTGTGTTCACCGCAGGCGTATTTTCGAGGTGCCAAGCGGCGATGCTGCTGCGTTCGGCTCTGTTTTGCAGGGCGATCAGCGAGAAGACAAATACCGCCAAGCCGATGACGATCGAGATGCCGAGATCGCGCAGAAGCCCAAAGTTGCGCTGGTGCCTGCCGCTCCACAAGTTGTTGATCACGCGGCGGCGCGTCGAAGCGCTAATCCTGCCCAACATAATGATAATGAGCACCGTGGCCATGGTTTCCACCAACAATTGGACCAGCGCCACATCGGGCGCGTGCTCTATCAAGAATATGACGCCAATGGCATAACCGATGACGCCAAAGGCGATGGCCGCCTTGACATGTTCGCGCACGGCGACCGTTAACACGCCGGCTGCCACCGCCAGTATGAGCATGAAGATTTTTGCCAGGTCGATAATCGTCACGGAAAGGTCGGACGGGAACAATGTCTCGCCCGCCGTTACCGTGCTCAACGTTCCCGAAGCGATTAAGACCGTCGATACCGTGCCAAGAATAATCACCAGATAGTAGCGGACATAGCCCGATTGACTGCGCAAAATGTTATCCCCAGCCCAATCGATATAGGCGATCATTTCGCGGTAGACGCTGTCGCCGGACAGGGGGAATCCAATGACTTTGATCAAATGTCTGCGGAAGACAAAGAGCGCGATGCCCCCAGCCAAGATCGTCATGCTCAGCCAAAACACGTTATTGAAACCTGCGAAAACATGGAGCTCGAAGGCTTTCGGAACTGCCAATTCCAATAGCGGCACGATGACCGGTTCTATCAAAACGCCCAAAAGCAGTGACCCCAGAGACAAAATGACCGGTCCCAAGCGAATCGGAGAAGGCGGCTGGTGGAAATGGATCTCATGCCGCGCCGGCTTCCAGAACAGGTCATAGACGAGCATATAAGCGGCCAATGCCGTGAAGATCGAGCTCGCTGTCACTACGCCCATAATCAGAATTGTCTGCGGCTGGCTATAATGCAGCATGGCGTCTAACAGGGTTTCTTTGGCGACGAAGCCCAGCAAGAATGGCATCCCTGCCATCGAAAGGGCTGAGATAAGGGTGACCAAAAACATCACGGGCATCTGTCTATACAGCCCGCCCAAGCGATCAATTATCCGCGTGCCTGTGGCGTGATCGATGGTCCCAGCCACCAGGAACAGCGCCGACTTGTATAGCGCATGCGCGATTATCCCCAGGAATGCGGCTTTAAGACCATTCTGACCGGGCAAGCCAATCATGGCGACGATGGCGCCCAGTTTGCTCACGGTAGAGTAGGCCAGCAGGGCTTTGAGATCGCGCTGTTTTAGCGCAAAAACGGAGCCCATCAGCATTGTCGCCAGACCAAAAGCAAGCAAAAGTTCCGACCAAAGCGCGTTCTTGTACATCACCGGCGACAAGCGAGCGAAGAGGAAAATGCCGGCTTTCACCATGGTCGCGCTGTGCAAATAGGCGCTGGCCGGGGTGGGCGCGCTCATGGCGCCGGGCAGCCAAAAATGGAAGGGGAACTGAGCGCTCTTGGTTAAGCCGCCAAGCAAAATCAATACTGTGAAAATCGGGAACCATTCGTGTTGGTGCAGGTCCTCGGTCTGCAAGATCTCGCCGATATCAGCGACAAAGCGGATGCCGCCTTCGGGATACAGGATTTGACCGCAAGCCACACCCAGAATGACCATCCCAATAATCAGCGCGAGGGCGCCGGCGCCGGTAACAAATAAGGCTTTGAAAGCCCCCGCGCGGGCTTCGGCGCTTTGTTTGCCCGTGAACCCGATCAGCATGAAGGAGGTGACGCTTGTCAGTTCCCAGCCGACGAAGGTTAGCAGCAAATTGCCCGACAGAATGACCATCAACATGGCGCCGGCAAAAGCCAGTAGCCAGGAAATAAAGCGCCGGTGTTCGGCTGCGTCGTCGAAATAGTAGCCGGCGTAAAGGAATATAAGAGCGCCGACCCCGGTCACGATTAAGGCAAATATCGTTGCCAGCCCATCGACGTAAAAGTTGAGGCTGATGCCCAGAGACGGGATCCAATCTAGCCCGTAAACGATGAGTTTTTCTTCATGCAAGCGCGGGAGCGCCAACAAGACTGTGACAAACATACCAGCCATGGCGACGGTAGATATGACCGTTTGCCCGAACTTGGAAAGATATTTTAGCGGTGGTATGACCAGCAATAAGGCCAGCAAAAACGGTACAGCTGTGATTAGTGCGAATTCCATTGATAGGCTTGCTCAACTAATTCGAATTCAAATTCCCAATAGCCGCAAGACAACTATCTTACATTAGCGCCAAGCCATGTCCAGCCGACAACATAGGCAATTCGTCCAGCGGCAGCGATATTGTCGCATGACTGTCATCGCCGTAGTCGAACGCGGAAGAGCAAGCCTAATTTGTCGGGGCGATAATCCAATGGTGATTTCAGCTAAGCGCATTATGTCGCTTGTATTGAAATGGAACAAAGGATCTCTTGAACGCGCCAGCTCGGTCCCCTCCGTTTAGGAACCCAGCTTGCGCCGCAGCGCCGCGCTCAAGGCCGGAACAACCTCATATAAATCGCCAACGACGCCATAATGCGCGAGTTTGAAGATCGGCGCCGCGGCGTCTTTGTTGATCGCCACGATAATCTTGCTGCCGCGCATGCCCGCTTGGTGCTGTATCGCGCCGCTAATCCCGCAGGCGATGTATAGATCGGGATTGACAATTTTGCCCGTCTGCCCAACTTGGTGTTCATAGGCGATATAGCCGGCGTCGACGGCGGCTCTGCTTGCGCCGACAGCGGCGCCCAGGACCGCCGCCAGAGGGCGCAGCGTATGCTTGAAGCCGTCTTTGGCTTTCCAGACATTGGGGTCTGCGGCGCCAATGTCTGAGGGAACTTTTTTGGGATTATTCGCCAAGCCGCGGCCGCCGCTGACGATTATTGCCGCGTCCGTCAGGTTCACATCGTGAACCGCGTCCCGAAAGGGCTCCGCCTCAACTGCGATGTCTTGCATGGTCCAGTCAGTCTGGACTTCCGTGATACTCACAGAGGCATGGGAATCTTTTGCAGCGGCTTGAAATGCCCGCCCGCGGACCGTGATGAAAGTCGTAGCCGTGTTGGATGTCATTTCCATCGCGACTTTGCCGGCGTAAGCGGGGCGGGTCGCTATAATCTTGCCCCGGTCCAACCGCAGTTCCGTGGCCTCCGCGATTAGCCCGCTTTCGGTATCAACTGCGCTGCTCGCGAGCAGCTCGCGGCCGCGGTTGCTGCCGACAGCCAATACAAAGGCCGGCTGATGCGCTTTGACCAGGTCGGTCATGAGCTGGGTATATGCTTCGAGCTGGTATTCGCTCAGCGCTTCGTCCTCGCAAATGAAAGCATTTTCCGCGCCGAAACCCCCCGCTTCAGCAGCGATTGCGCGCGCATTTTCTCCAAATACAAGCGCGGCAACATCGCTTCCCAGTTTGTCAGCGAGTGATTTGCCAGCGGCAAGCGCTTCCCAACTGGCGGGATTCGCGCGACCGGCGTATGACTCTATCCAGACAAAAACGCTCACAGCACTTTCTCCTCGAACAGGCGCTCGGCCAGGTTCGCTGCTTTTTCCGCCGCGTCCTTGCCGGTGATAATTTCCGTCGCAACGACGCGAGGCGCTGGATTGTGATATGCCAGGATGGACGTGGCGGCGACTGGCGCCTCGACACCCATATCCGCCGCCGACCAAACCGGTATCTGCGCTTTTGCCGCTTTGCGTATACCCAAAAAGTTGGGATAACGCGGTTCGTTTATGCCCTTCAGCACGGATACGACCGACGGCAGCCGCGCCGACAAGACGCGCTTGCCCTGTTCCAGCGTCTGTTCCACGCGGATCGTTCCCGCAACCGCATCAAGGGCGATGATATCAGAAACGAAACTCAGCATCGTCCATCCCAGACGCCGCGCCAATTGATAAGTATGTTGATCCGTCGCGACATCAACGCTTTCCTTGCCGAAGATGATCAATTCAACATTCCCGAGTTTCTTAATGGCGCCGGCCGCCAGCGCGGACCAGACCAGGCTGTCGCGGATATCCGCCTTTGGCTCGTCAATCCGCAAGGCGTTTGTTATGCCCATCGCGATGCTGTGCTTGAGGGCGTCGTCATGGATGGCGGGACCAATGGCGATGACGGTCGCTTCGCCAGCGCTTTTCGTGGCTTGCACGATGCTTTCTTCCAGGGCGTATTCATCCCAGGGATTAACCACAGAAGCCACGTCGCCCCAGGCGACCTCGCCCGCTTCATCAACCCAGACTTTTGCGGCTGTATCTGGCGTGCTGCGCGTAAAACTTAGGACATGCACCTGTAGCGCCTCCTGCCAAAGACCTTAATGAAGGACAGATAGAATCATTCTACCTGTAATTCTTCGTTGAATCTAATTCGAATTGACCGCGCTTGAGGCTGTAAATGGCGCGAAATCACCCACATCGCGGCAGGCATTGCCATCGGGGAGAATTGTCCTTTGATCCACCTTGACGCTATGCGTGGCGCAGGCGGTCAGGACCGCTTGAGACAGGTCGGCTCCGCGCAGATCGGTCTGCCAGAGGTTGGCTGTGCTGAGATTTGCGCGGACGAGCCGCGCGCCGCGCAAATCGGCGCGCGCCAGGTTGGCCGATTGGAGGTTCGCGCCGGACAGATCGGCTCCTTCAAGCCGCGTCTGCCGCAAGCTCGCTTCGCTCAAATCGGCATCTTTCAAGCAGGCTTTGCGCAGGTCGGAGTAACCGAAGTAAGCGCCGCGCAAGTTGGCGCCGGCAAGTTTGGCATTTGACAGCAGACAGGACGAAAGGGCGACGCCGTTCAGCTTGGCAGCCGACCAGTCTACTGAATTAAGGCTGCCGTCTTGATAGGCGAGCCGTTCGCGCAGCGCGTCAAGCATGGGCTGGGATTTTGAGCCGCCGCGCCCGTTGCCTATTTGATCAATGAGGCGATCCGTTGGCACGAACTTGTACCAGCGTAATTGCAAAGATTGTCGCAGGCGCTCTATTACGTGCACGGGCATTTGGACTTCGATGACGAAGAATTGACGAGCCATCTTAGCGCCGCAGCCAGTTAAAGACAAGACAAACATGCGGCGCGATTGCTCTGGCGAAGGTGCTCGCGCTTTGGTGACAATGCTTAGCGTTGGAAAAGGTTTTTTGTCGTAATATACCATGCTAGCGCGCTGGCTGGCTGGTTATGCTAGGCTCTCGTAGCATTGCGCTTTAGGGTTTTTCAAGAGCGAATCCCATGGAGTTAGTCAGCAAACGAGTGGAGACGCTTGTCACCACTTACCTGGAAATGACTAGCAGATCGGACTTTGCGCCCGCTTATATCCGAGCTGCCGACATCGAAATCGTGAAGATGGAAATGCCGGATCTGGGTTTCTACAAATTTCTATACCAGTCTGTGGGCGAGGAATGGGCTTGGCGCGACCGCCTGCAAATGACAAATTCTGAACTTCGCGACATATTGTCTTCGGCGAACACGCAGGTTCATGTTTTGTACGTCAGCGGCTCGCCGGCCGGCTACGTGGAATTGTTCCGCCACGCGGACGGTTCGGTGGAAATCGCCTATTTTGGACTGCGAGGCGACTACATGGGACGTGGACTGGGCAAACACCTGCTCAGCTATGGGGTTGCGCGCGCATGGGATATGGATGCGAGCCGAGTCTGGCTGCATACCTGCAACCTTGACGGTCCGCACGCCTTGACGAATTACCAAAAGCGCGGGTTTCAGGTCTATAAGGTGGAGGAAGAACCGCTGCCAGCGCTTTACGCTTAATCTGTTTGCTGACCTTGCGACTGTTCTTTCAAATCCGCGACTATCGCCGCAATTGCTTCCGGATTCCAATCAGCGAATACGAGACAGACTCGATCGGCGAGGTCGCTGTAGCGTTGACGTATCGCGGCAGCCACTCGCTGCGGCTCGGCCACGATCGCGATCTCACGCAGAATATCTTCAGGTATGCTGCGCCAAATGGAACCGCTGTCGCCAGAATGCACAGCTGCCCGAAGCGTCTCTAAGTTTTCTTCCCAGCCATGGTATTCCGCAAAGGAGCGATTGCTTCGGGACAGGGCGTAGCGCGCGATTTCCATCCCAGATTCTTTCCCAGATTCTTTCCCAGTATCTTTCCGCGACTCATATTCCTTTTCCATCATATCCGGCGCGCATACCAGTACTGGAACCGCGAGCTCGCATGATTCAAGGGCTCTGCCCGCGCTTTCGAGCCCTCGGGCTAGATGTGGCAGGATCACATCGCGCAGATATGGCTGCGAATGCAGCAGGTTCGCATGCAGTCCTTGGCATTGTTCCCCGGCTAAGGCATAGATATCGCTACCGTCTCCCGACAGGAAAATCGGAATCTCCGGGCGCGTAATCGGTCCCGGATTGAAGAAAGGCGCCATCAACCGAAACTGATAATGCCGCCCGCGAAAACGCAAGCGTTCATCGTATTGGAAAGTGCGCCAGATCGCTCGCAAGCTCTCAAGGTATTCGCGCATTACACCCACGCTATCGAGGGCTTGGCCACCTTGACCGGCGGGGTGGAATTGGGGCATTTCCGCATCCAGCCCCAGCACGAAGCGCCCGCCGCTTTGCCGCGCCAGATCCCAAGCTATCTGCGCGCTAATCATGGGGCTGCGCGCTATGGCTTGGGCTGCCATCGCGCCAAGCGTGAAGGGACCTTGCGCGTCCTGCGCCGCTATAGTTAATGGAAAAAACGGATTGCTCCGCCATTCGACGCTCCAAGCCGCGTCGAATCCCCAGGTCCGCGCTTTTAACATCCGCTCGGCATCGGCGCGGAGATCACTGCTGGGCTGCAAGACAATATCGATTTTCAAATTGGTTTTCTTTCGCAGCAGACCGGGTCTTGATCCTAGAACACCAGATAGCGCTCGTTCTCTTTGAACCAATGATCCCATTTTCTGTAGTCTGGACTATGCTTTTCAAGCAGTTCCCAGTAAGACTTGCTGTGGTTCAGCTCGCGCAAGTGGCATAGCTCGTGAATGATGACGCTGTCAATCGCGCCGGGCGGGGTCATCATCAACCTCATGTTGAAGTTCAGATTACGCTTGCCGGAACAGCTTCCCCATAAGGTTTTCTGGTTTTTGATCCTGATATTGTTAAAGACGAAACCGTGTATAACAGCCAGTTCTTGGGCCCGCGGCGGCAGATAGTACTTTGCTCGTTGGCGATAAAAGTTTTCGATTACTGATCGAATAAGTCTTGTATCGTCCATAAAAGCCAGTGGGAGCTTCACCTCTAGCCGATTCTCCATATTCTGCGCCGAGACTTGTTCTTGATTCTCCCATTCTATCAAGCTGAGAGTAAGATTTTCGCCGAGGTAGGGGAAAATAGCGCCCTGTTTATAGCTCCTTGTGAACGGTTTGTGATTTTGGTAGTCGCGCTGTTTCTGAAGCGCTTTCAGCACCCAAGCCCGCTTTTGCATGAACACTTCTTCGGGGCTTGCCTGCTTTGGTCCCAGGGGATAGACAATCTGGAATCCGCGCTCCAGGTCAAATCGCAGGCTGATGCGCTTTGCGCGTTTGCTCTTGCGCACGCTGTATTCGATGGTTTGACCTTGCAGTTCAATCGTTGGCATCAGTTTCCCATCGCCTTTGCGGCCTGTTCCCATATCACGCGCCTGCCACGATCGTCCGGTTGAAAGGGAATATAGTATCCGATGCGATCAAGCAAGCTATCGTAGCGTTCGCGCAGGCGATAGGGCAGTTCGTCGGGCGGCGCGATCACCGCGAAATGTTCAAGCATGTCGTCGCTGATTAAGCTATGCATTTCATCCCAGCGCTGGCGCCGCAATAGCGTGTTCAGTTGAGGAACCAGGTCTTGCCAGCCGTGCAGCTCCAGGACGCGGCTATAGCTCGGTGTGCTGGCGTAAAAGGCGATCTGAGACTTGCTGAGCAACTTGCTTTCTTCAATTTGAGCTTCTGTTTCTCCTGTGACGACGAACACGGCGCAAGACAGTAAGAGCTTGTCTGACCTACCGGAACGGGCGCGCCCAGCTGCGAAAGCTGGCGCCAATACTTCTCGCAAGTATTGCGGCGTATGAAAGGAATGAATGTGGAAGCCGTCACATAGCTCGCCGGCCAGCCTCGCCAAGCCGGTATTGACCCCGGCGATGTAAATCGGGATATCATGTTCCGCCGTCTGAGCCGATGACCATTGCGGGGGAGCCCAATCATAGCTGTAATATTCGCCCTCGAAATTCAAAGGCTGGCAAGCGCGCGAGCTGCGCCAGGCCAGGTTTAAGACCTTTATGTACTCGCGAATCTGTTGAAGCGGCTTGGCCCAAGTCGCGCTAAAGCGCTTGGTGATATGCGGTTTGATTTGCGTGCCCAAGCCAAGGATGAAGCGACCGCGCGACTGGGTTGCCAGGTCCAGCGCAGTCTGCGCCATCAGCAATGGATCGCGGGGGAAAGCGACCGCGATAGCGGTGCCCAGGGAGATATGACGCGTCGCCACGGCAGCATGGGCTAGGGGCAGGAAGGGATTATGCGCGGCTTCGGCGACCCATAAGCCGTCAAAACCATAATCTTCGACAGCTTCCGCAATTGACGCGGCTTTGTTCAAGTCATCGACGAAAACACTTACATCGAATTTCATGAATCAATCTCGATAGCCTGTGGACAGCCATTGTATCTCATAGCCAATGTCCTATGAAGTTTGGAATTGGCGCCTTCTGACAGGCGCATTCGGGCCTTCATAACATAGTCGCTTGCGGTCGACAAAAGTGCTATAATCTCTTTTGCTTGGTATGCGTATCTTGAGCATTGCCTCGTCAACAATAGATTTTATTTGCAAATCGATATCGCCAGGGAGGACCTATGAGTGTGCGGGATTCCCGCATTGTCAACATCGGCTTGCGCAACATCGCCGCAACCATATTGATCGCGCTAGGCTTGTTGTTCGCCTGGGAGATCCGCGGCACATTGATGCTGACCTTCGCCGCGGTGATCTTGGTTGTGCTATTCACAATGCCGGTGCGTTTGCTGGTAAAGCGCTTCGAGATGAACCGTTTAGTCGCCATTATCGTCAGCGTGGTCGGCTTTTTTATAATACTTGGTTTAATCGGTCTCCCAATCTTAAGAACTATCGGCAGCCAGTCTCAAGTTTTGGCGGGCCAGATCCAGCAAGGTTTGCAAGAGGTGGGCGAATCAATCACCCGAGAGGCACTCATCTCTCGGTATCCTTTCCTTGAGGGCTTGATTCCCAGCGATATTAACGATTTGATCTCGATCGACTTTATTAACCAGACCGTCTCTCAGCTGACAGAAGCGGTTGGCACGCTGGGCGGGACGGTTCTGCCGGTCGTTGGCGGCGTCGCCAATACGATTCTTAGCGCGCTCATCATCTTCTTCCTTAGTATGTATTTGTTGGCGGAACCGGATCGTTATGTGAACGGTATCATCAAACTCACGCCGATACGCTATCGTGGGCGCATGATGCATATATTGCGTCGGCTTGATTCTACGTTACGTGCCTGGCTGAGCGTGACGGGCGTGTCGATGTTGGTGGTAGCCGTGCTGACGGGCTTGGGGCTGGCGCTGCTGGGTATCAATGAATGGCTGGCTTTGGGTGTTTTGGCGGGTGTCCTGTCCTTTATCCCCAATTTTGGTCCGGTTGTCGCGCTGGTTCCTTCGGTGGCGGTGGCGATTGTGCAAGCGCCTGAAAATGTGATCGGGGTCGCAGCCGTCATTTACGGTGTGTCATTCTTCCAGAGTCAAGTTGTAAGCCCCGTACTAGCAAGCGAACGAATGAATATGCCGGCGATTCTCGTTCTGTTGGGTCAGATCATATTTGGCTTTTTCTTTGGATTCCTGGGCTTGATGCTGGCGGTGCCCTTGAGCGCGGTTGTGGCTGTGCTTGTGGACGAGATATACGTGCAGGATATTCTGGGCGATCGTCCCAAAGAAAAGGTCAATGAGGATGCGACGGAAGCGCTAGGGCCCGGCTGACGTTTCAGCCGCGCCTCATTTGTCGGCTTGATCCGGTGAATTGCGATTCACGACCGTTGTCGTCACGCGACTGCTAAGGAATTTTTTGGAAAAGGGAAAACCAGCCTTGACATCGCGTAAACCTATGCTAGTCTAGTGGCGCAATGATGAGGACATGTGTCCTCGTCTTTTTTGTCCCCCTTTTGGGGCATGTGCAAATTAACAGCAGAATAGTGGGTTAAGACAGAAAAGACGAACCCTGATCGAATACGGAGAGTTTGATCCTGGCTCAGGATGAACGTTGGCGGCGTGCCTAACACATGCAAGTCGAACGGTAGGTGCCCTTCGGGGTATTGAGAGTGGCGAACGGGTGAGTAACACGTAACTGATCTGCCCTGTAGAGCGGGATAACAATTGGAAACAGTTGCTAATACCGCATATCATCGCGATAGTTAGAGAGTCGTGATGAAAGGTTGAGGCGCTATGGGATGAGGTTGCGTTCCATCAGCTAGTTGGTGAGGTAAAGGCTCACCAAGGCGATGACGGGTAGGGGACCTGAGAGGGTGGCCCCCCACACTGGGACTGAGACACGGCCCAGACTCCTACGGGAGGCAGCAGTGAGGGATATTGCACAATGGACGGAAGTCTGATGCAGCGACGCCGCGTGGATGAAGAAGGTTTTCGGATCGTAAAGTCCTTTTCTATGTGACGAGGTAGGACGGTAGCATAGGAATAAGTGTCGGCTAACTACGTGCCAGCAGCCGCGGTAAAACGTAGGACGCGAACGTTATCCGGAGTTACTGGGCGTAAAGCGCGCGCAGGCGGTTGTATAAGTCTTATATGAAAGTTATCGGCTAAACTGATAGAGCGTATGAGAGACTGTACAACTAGAGAGAAATAGAGGGAAGTAGAATTCCGGGTGTAGTGGTGAAATGCGTAGATATCCGGAGGAATACCGGTGGCGAAGGCGGCTTCCTGGATTTCATCTGACGCTGAGGCGCGAAAGCGTGGGTAGCGAACGGGATTAGAAACCCCGGTAGTCCACGCTGTAAACGATGTACATTAGGCGTTCGGTTGTCGTTAGGCAATTGAGTGTCGTAGCAAACGCGCTAAATGTACCGCCTGGGGAGTACGGTCGCAAGGCTAAAACTCAAAGGAATTGACGGGGGCCCGCACAAGCAGCGGAGCGTGTGGTTTAATTCGAGGCTACGCGAAGAACCTTACCTGGGAATGACATGATGGTAGTACGGAAGCGAAAGCGGAAGGACCCTTCGGGGAGCCGTCACAGGTGCTGCATGGTTGTCGTCAGCTCGTGCCGTGAGGTGTTCGGTTAAGTCCGCAAACGAGCGCAACCCTCGGAGCTAGTTACAAGTGTCTAGCTTGACTGCCCGTGACAAACGGGAGGAAGGTGGGGACGACGTCAAATCAGCATGGCCTTAATATCCAGGGCGACACACACGCTACAATGGTAGATACAATGGGTAGCGAAGTAGCGATACGGAGCCAATCCTTCAAAGTCTATCTCAGTTCGGATTGCAGGCTGCAACTCGCCTGCATGAAGTCGGAGTTGCTAGTAACCGCAAATCAGCACGTTGCGGTGAATACGTTCCCGGGCCTTGTACACACCGCCCGTCACGTCATGGGAGTTGGTCGAGCCTGAAGTCGGGAAGCTAACCTTATGGGGGGCTACTGCCTAGGGCAGGATCGATGACTGGGACGAAGTCGTAACAAGGTAGCTGTAGCGGAAGCTGCGGCTGGATCACCTCCTTTCTAAGGGAGCGCGATTCGTAAGGATCGCGCGAGAACAGAGTAAGAGTGTGTAAAGCGGGGTGAAGTTTTAATACTGTCTAACCTGCTATTGTGCTGTTAATGTTAAGATTGTATGGGGATTGGATTTGGGGCTGTAGCTCAGTTGGTTAGAGCGCGCGCCTGATAAGCGCGAGGTCGCAAGTTCAAGTCTTGCCAGCCCCACCTCGGGGACATAGCTCAGTTGGGAGAGCGCCTCGTTTGCACCGAGGAGGTCAGGGGTTCGAGTCCCCTTGTCTCCACAAGTACCCATCTCCGGTTATTTTTTCTTCCTGCCACATCAAATCTAAGAACGAGAAAAGCAGCCCTTTCGGTACTTCCAAGAGGGCTGTTTGGGTTGCCGGCGGCTAAAGGCACAGCAGCCGATCGTTTAGTTTTGGAGAGCGCGTGTTGGCTCGGCTTCCGCGTAGCGAATAGGATTTGCCCAAGACAGTGCGGCTGGTTCGCGCGCCGAGATTTGGCCTATGCATTTTCGTTGATTACGCGCCGAACGTTGATCTTGACCGGTATTGGCAGGCAAAAGATGTGAAGATATCGTGGTACGAAATCGGTCAAATTGGCGCTTGACGATGTGCTATAAGCGTGGCAGAATTTCCAGGCTAGCGGCTGGTTGAAATCAGCTGGTGCGTCTTAACAGTCGAATAAACAACGCGAAGGTAATACCTAAGCGCGCATGCCAAGAGTGCCGTGCATTCCGTATGATGTGATACGGAAAGCGAATAAGGGTACACAGAGGATGCCTAGGTATCTCGTGCCGAAGAAGGACGTGTTATACTGCGAAAAGCTTCGATGAGGCGTATAAAGCCGTAAGAGTCGGAGGTATCCGAATGGGGAAACCCGATGCGGGTCAAACCGCGTCATGGTTGGTGAATAGCCAGCCAGGGGAACCGCTCGAACTGAAACATCTAAGTAGAGCGAGGAAAAGAGAAGATTCTGCGAGTAGTGGCGAGCGAAAGCGGAGTAGCCCAAACCATAGACTGCGGTTTATGGGGTTGCAGGACTCATGTTAGGTATGGAAGCCGAAGAGGAATGATCTGGGAAGGTCAGCCGTAGAGGGTGAGAGTCCCGTACTTACAGGCGGAAGTATTGATGAGAATCCTGAGTAGCACGATACACGCTAACATTGTGTGAAACAGGGGGGACCACCCTCCAAGGCTAAATACGCGAGATGACCGATAGCGCAGCAGTACCGTGAGGGAAAGGTGAAAAGAACCCCGGCGAGGGGAGTGAAAGAGAATCTGAAACTGTGTACTTACAACCGGTCGGAGGGTTTCGAGAGGAATCTGACGGCGTGCCTTTAGGAGAATGAGCCAGCGAGTTAATGTGCGTGGCGAGCTTAAGACATAGTCAGTCGTAGGCGCAGGGAAACCGAGTCTGAAGAGGGCGAAAGAGTGGCGCATATTAGACACGAAACCATGCGAGCTAACCATGGCCAGGGCGAAGTTACGGTAATGCGTAATGGAGGTCCGCACCCACCGATGTTACAAAATCGGGGGATGAGTTGTGGTTAGAGGTGAAATGCCAAACGAGCTTGGAGATAGCTTGTTCTCCCCGAAATAGCTTTAGGGCTAGCGTTGCGTGATGGGTGCTGGAGGTAGAGCACTGTATGGGCTAGGGGGCGTCAAGCTTACTGAACCCAAACAAACTCCGAATGCCGGCATGCCGAGCGCAGCAGTTGGACTGCTTGAGATGAGTTAAGTAGTCGAGAGGGAAAGAACCCGGACCCTCGACTAAGGTCCCGGAGTGTATGCTAAGTGTAAAACGAGGTGAATGTGTTGAGACAGCTAGTAGGTTGGCTTAGAAGCAGCCATCCTTTAAAGAGTGCGTAACAGCTCCCTAGTCAAACGCATTTGCGCGGATAATGTAACGGGTCTAAAGCATACGACCGAAGTCAGGGATAACGAGAGTTATGGTAGGGGAGCGTTCTACAAGCGGCGAAGTTGGACTGTGAGGTTCATTGGAGTTTGTAGGAGTGCGAATGCTGGCATGAGTAGCGAGAAATAGGTGAGAACCCTATTCGCCGAAAGTCTAAGGTTTCCGACGGAAGGTCAGTCCGCGTCGGGTTAGTCGGACCTAAGCCGAGGCTGAGAAGCGTAGGCGATGGATAACGGGTTAATATTCCCGTACCGGTAAGTGGAGTGATAGCGATAGCTTGTGGGGATGTCAGCCTCTGAGTGGATTGAGGTTGCAAGCGGTGAGAAGCCGTGAAGCCGTGCCGCAAGGCAGGAAGTGACGAGTACCATGGGACGAGAAGAGTTGCTATGATGTAGAAGCTTGCCGTCCGTACCGCAAACCGACACAGGTAGACGAGTTGAGAATACGAAGGCGAACGGGAGAACCTCTGCTAAGGAACTAGGCAAAATGGATCCGTAACTTCGGGAGAAGGATCGCCTGGCTGTGGTGGTCAGGTTGCAGTGAAAAGGCTCTGCCGACTGTTTACCAAAAACACAGGTCTCTGCGAAAGCGCAAGCTGACGTATAGGGGCTGACGCCTGCCCAGTGCCGGAAGGTTAAGTGGAAGAGTGAGAGCTTGGAGATGAAGCCCCGGTGAACGGCGGCCGTAACTATAACGGTCCTAAGGTAGCGAAATTCCTTGTCGGGTAAGTTCCGACCCGCACGAAAGGCGTAACGAGTGGAGCACTGTCTCAGCAGGGGGCCCGGCGAAATTGAAGTATGCGTAAAAATGCGTATTACCCGCAGCAGGACAAAAAGACCCCGTGGAGCTTTACTGTAGCTTGCCATTGCGTTAGGTCGATATTTGTGCAGGATAGCTGGGAGGCAATGAAGCGTGCGCGTCAGCGTGTGTGGAGCCGCTGTTGAGATACCAGCCTGATGTTGTTTTGGCTCTAACCTAGGTATGTGAATATCAGGGACAGTGGCAGGTGGGCAGTTTGACTGGGGCGGTCGCCTCCGAAAGGGTAACGGAGGCGCCCAAAGGTTGGCTCAGATGGAATGGAAACCCATCGTTGAGTGTAAAGGCAGAAGCCAGCTTGACTGCGAGACAGACAAGTCGAGCAGAGACGAAAGTCGGGCTTAGTGATCCTACGGTCCAGAGTGGAATGGCCGTAGCTTACCGGATAAAAGCTACCCCGGGGATAACAGGCTAGTCTTGCCCAAGAGTTCAAATCGACGGCAAGGCTCGGCACCTCGATGTCGGCTCATCGCATCCTGGGGCAGAATCGTGTCCCAAGGGTTGGGCTGTTCGCCCATTAAAGCGGTACGTGAGCTGGGTTCAGACCGTCGTGAGACAGGTCGGTCTCTATCCGCTGTGGGCGTTGGGAATTTGCGAGGAGTTGCCCCTAGTACGAGAGGACCGGGGTGGACGAAGCGCTCGTGCATCAGTTGTCGCGCCGGCGGCATAGCTGAGTAGCGACCTTCGGATCGGATAACCGCTGAAAGCATCTAAGTGGGAAGCCGGCCTCAAGACGAGATTCCCCATTGGTATGACCAAGTAAGACCGCTGGGAGACTACCAGTTAGATAGGCGGGGGGTGTAAGCGCAGTAATGCGCGCAGCTGACCCGTACTAATGGTCGAGGGCTTTCCGTATTGTATGGTACGGGGTGTATGGCGCTATTGGAGCGCATTGGGTATGAGAATGGCGTTGTTTATTCGAGGCTGACGCAAGACTAATAGAGCGGTTGAGTGTTGTGTTGGTGGCTAGAGCCGCGGGGGTCCACCCGGTCTCATCCCGAACCCGGAAGTTAAGCCCGCGAGCGCAGATGGTACTGCATTGGAGACGATGTGGGAGAGTATGCCGCCGCCAACGCTACACTTAACCGCTCTTTTTGCTCGCTGGCGCACTCTTGTCACGCTATTTACGGTGTTAGTAAATGCTCGGTGATTTCAAGAAACTTGCTCAAATCGTCAAAGAAAACCGCATAACACAATTGATAATTGCCATTGTTGTACTGTTGCTGGCATTTGGTCTGAGGATTGATAATCTGGGCGAAATGCCCGTCCGATTTGACGAAGCATTCTCTGTCTGGTTCAGCAACATGGATCTCGCCAACTTTACCGAACGAACCGCCAGCGACATCCACCCCCCGCTCTACTACTGGTTCTTTCACCTCTGGACGCGTCTAGCCGGCACCAGCGAGTTCGCTATACGCGCAAAGGCCGTTTTCTTTAGCTTGATCACGGCTGCGACTGTCTATGTTTTCACTCACCGAATGAGCCAAAATCGCCTTGCCGCCTCACTGACGCTGCTGCTCATCACCCTGTCCCCCTACCACATCCAATGGTCGCAAGACGCCCGCATGTACGCCCAGGTAACCATGTTCGCGTCGCTGGCGCTCTACGCCTACTTGCGCATGTTCTGTTTATGTGACCGCGGCACTCATTGCGACAAGCAGGATTATTATTTTGCGCGAGCGCGGCAGTCCTTTTCGCTGCCGCCGAGCGGCTCTTGCAGAGGCGGAGCATTATTGGCGATTGCTGGAATCGGCGTGACGCTGACGCATTACTTTGGCGGGATAATCGTCATTATCATCACGATTCATTGCCTTTTTCACTGGCGACAATTCCGCTGCGGGCGCCGCCAGTTCGCGATAGCAATCGGCATCATTGCCGCCGCCTTTCTGCTCTGGGCTGCCTACGCCATCGGACTCATCCGCCGGGACCCAGGATACGCCAGTTTCCAGCCCATCTATACTTTCTGGCTCATGGCAACCCTCTTCGCTGTAAACAAATCAATTCACATCGGGAAATATCTGCCTGCCTCGCTCTTTGTTAGCGCCATCCTTTCTTTAAGGCATTGTGCTGACATGGTGTCACCGTCGTCGCGACGCAATTCTTATCCTGCTCGGCTGCCTGCTCCCACCCGCCTCCATCGCTGCAGTGGCGCTGCCCTTCTTCCCCTTCCACGTCAACTGGCTCTCGGAACGATACTTCGTAATCTGCGCGCCCTTCGTCTTCGCTGGCTGGGGTATCAGCTTGGCAGCTATGCTGCAAAGACGGCGGCTGCGCTTGGTTGGTTTAGCAGCCACGGCAGGGCTGCTCATCTTGAATGCTCATCTCGCAGGGGAGCAACGGGACGCCCGCTACTTCAAAGATGACTATCGCAGTATGATGGCAACTGTCGCTGCGCTGACCACATCCGACGAGAAAGTTTTTGTTATCTCCGCTAGATTCGCGCTGCAAGTCAATTACTACCTGGATCAAGCCGGCTATGACGCGCCAAAAGACGCCAACGCACGCTACATCAATGTTACCGGTGTGCCGGTCGGCTATGTGGACGACCTGCCAGCGATGATGGGACGGGTCTTCTCCGGCTTTCCCCGCTTTTGGCTCATTGAAATTGAAGCTGCTAACGATGATCCGCTGGGCAAACGCGTTAAGTGGATCGAAGATCACTATTTCCGTATCTTCCGCATACCCATAGGGCGCAATGGTATCAGCCTATACAGTATCGATCCCACCGACCATATCCCCGAAAGTGCGGCTATCATCCCGCCGGTGGTTACTGAAGCGCGACCTGGTGATCAAGTACGGATCGGCGTTCCGGCTGGCGCGAGGGTCGACTTGGTTCACAGTGGGCAGGTTATCGACACGCGTCTTTCCGATACCTGGATGCTGCATCAATTTGACATTTATCCCTTTTATTTCAATGGCTCATATGAGCTGCGCGTGGCGGGCGAGAGCTATCCCTTTGTGATTACGCATAGTCAAGACTTTCCTGGTGATGTCTAAGAGTAGGAAACCAAATAGGGATTGACGCTAATGAGACGCGGCGCAATGGGGTTATTGCAGCCGCGGCTCAACGCTTCTTGCCCCTTCGGCCCGTGAGGACAATTCGCCCATAGGTCCATCAGGGGCTGTCACGTGACAGGCCGATCGGCGCTTTCCCACTCTTGCCACTATAATAGTACGATATTGAAGTGTGCGGGGTTGTTCGATAATGAAGCGGGTTGAAGCGATTCTTGTGCGTTTGTTTCTCGTTACAGCAAGTTTCGCCTTTGCCTTTTTTTTCATTGAAGCGGCGGCGAATCACTATCTTTGGAACCTCGTCACTAAAGACGAGTTCAACGAACTCGCATCTATCAATCAACTCAAAGAACGGTATGGGGATGACGTTATCAGCAACAGCGGCGAAGCAAGGCGAGACCTTCGATTTGTGCCGTAATTAATGAGGTAAATATGCGCCACATGGCTCGCGGGTTGCTTCTGGTCTTGGTCTTGCTGCTGGCATTCTACCTTCGCATAGATGACCTGGGGGACTGGCCCGTTCGCATGGATGAAGCTTTTTCCGTGTGGGCGGCCCAGATGGACTTTCTAAAGGGCACAGAATCCATCGCCAGCGATGTACACCCGCCGATATACTTTTGGCTCCTTCATCTGTGGCTTCGACTAACCGGCAGCAGCGAGTTTTCGATCCGCATGCTTTCTGTCCTCCCCAGCCTTATCGCGGTTCCAGTGGTTTACATCATTACGCTTCGCTTAAGCAGTCGAAGACTTGCTGCTCTGCTCGCGATGCTCCTAGTCACGACATCTCCCTACCTCATCTACTGGTCGCAAGATGCGCGCATGTACCCACTGGCGACCATGTTCGCAAGTTTGGCGATTTACGCCCATTTGCGCAATCGAACAATATTGTTTGCGTTTGCCGGAATCGGCACGGCGCTAACACATTACTTTGGCGCGATTGTAGTTGGCATTCTCGTACTTCATGAGATCCTGAGTCCATGCCACAAGGGGGCCAAACGCCGGCATTGGTACGTGGCAATCGCGCTTATACTCTTGGTTTGCACGCTGTGGGGCACATATGCGATCGGCTTGATTCGAAAAGATCCGTCATTTGCGACCTTCGACCCTCAGGCCGCTTTTCTGATGATGGCGGGCGCGTTTTCCGTCAATTCATCCACGCACCTGGGCGCCTACAATCTGCATGTGGCGCTTGTCACCGCGATCTTCTTTGTTGGGCTTGTCTTCAGCTGGCGCGATAATCCGCGCGCAACGTACTTCATCGTTCTGGTTTGTCTGCTGCCGCCCATAGTCATTTCGTTATTGGGCTTGCCGTTTGTTCCCATACATGTCAATGCCCTGCAAGCGCGATATTTCAACTTGTTCGCTCCATTTGTATTCGCAGGGTTTGGCATTGGCTTGACGGCGCCGCTTGGCGGACGTTGGCTGTGCCTGATCGGTATGATTGCTGGCATTGGCTTGACGATGTTCTACGGATCGTTGACGCTCGAGAGAGCCGACGAACATTATTTCAAGGATGACTACAGAACGATGATGGCGGCCGTCGCGACGCTGACAAATGCGGACGACAGGGTGTATTTTATTTCCGGGGGACGTAGGCCCCTGGTCTACTACCACTTGGATCAAGCCGGCTACGATGTGCCAAAAAATGTTTACGCCGAGCCAGTGAATGTAACGGGCATTCCTCGGAGTAGCGAAAGCGACGTTTCGGCTATGATGAACTGGATCTTTGCGGGAATAGATCGCTTCTGGCTGATCGAGATCGAGGCGCATCTCGATCAGCCGCTGGATGCCCCCTTGAACTGGATTAAGGATAATTACCATAGGATTTACCACATTCCGGTTGCTTGGAACGGCATCAGCTTCTTTAGCAATGACGAAAACGATACCATTCCGACAATAGATGCCATCATTCCGCCGGTGATTACTGAAGCGCGGCCTGGCGATCTGGTGCGAATAGGGGTGCCCGCAGGCGCCACGGTTGAACTATTTCACAGCGGGCAGACCATCGACTCACATGTCGCCGAAACATGGATGCTTCATCAATTTGATATTTATCCGTTTTACTTCAATGGCCATTATGAGCTGCGCGTGGCGGACCAACATTATCCATTTATGATAACACATAGCCAAGATTTTCCTGGCAGCAGTACCTAGGACAAGAATACATGGCATCTCTGTTAGACATGCCTTGATGCCCCGCAATCAACCTGATCCCTGCAACGCGCTGCGCCAACACGACACCTGACTGCTCTATGTATATTTAGTACAATCGCCCCATGCGATTCCACAACAATTCCTCTTCCAGGCGTCTCATCGGATCCTACCTTCATTTGCTCGTTGCGCTAGCCTGCTTGTTGTTTGCCTGGCATTTTGGCACAGAGGGTTTGACGCGCGTACCCTTGGCCAATCATGACGAACTGCGTACCCTTTCGCACATTTTTGGGCGCTCTGTTAGCATCCCACAGGCACTTCAAGAAACAGTCACGAACGTTGCGATGAATAGCGAGCAACACGGTCCTTTGTATTTCATCCTTTTGAATATTTGGTCCAGAGTCGCTGGCAGTGATTTATTCGTATTGCGATTGTTGTCGGCTTATTTCGCTCTGCTTTCCTTGGCAGCGATTTATCGCCTCGCGCGTATTGTTTCCCACCATCACGCCTTGGCGCTTGCCGCTGTGTTTATCGTTTCGCTAAATTCCTTGTTCCTGTTTTATTCGCGCGAGTTAAGGATGTACACGTTACTGCCGTTCTTGGCAGCCTGGATCATCTGGTGCTATTGGCGCCTGCTCGACGCGACTGAACGAATGAACTGGCGGACTGGGCTATTGCTGGCATTGAGTTGCGGGCTGATATTGTACCTGCACTATTTTGGAATCTTCATCTTGGCCGCCATCGCCTTGTATCATCTCCTCTTTGCGCGCGAGCATCGACACTGGATTCATATTACGCTTGCCTTGATAGGCGGCGGCTTGCTTTTTTTACCTTGGGCGCCTACTGTCCTCATGGGCTTGGAAGGTTTCTCCAACAAGTCATTTAGTGGCATGAACGCGCTCGAATCGCTCCTCAGTCTTGCCAATGTTTATAGCAACGACTTCTGGATACTTCCCCTTGGCGCTCTGATCATCGTTGCTTGGAACCGCAAGCGACTGGACAAGCCGCAACGATTTGTCTCGATGCTCACTTTTCTATTGATTGCCATTTTGTTGTTGTCAAATGAAATCAAGCCTATACTCATACCGAGACGCCTGCGCTATATGCTTCTGCTGGCGCCACTGCTCGGCTGCGTTCTGGCTACCGCCTGGAGTTTCCTGCCCAAGCGAGCGCCAGTCCAGATCTTGCTGGCGGGTGTCTGGATAATCTCATTCGTAACGTATGCGCAAAACGAGAACTCTTATATTGCGACCAAACGCAAAAACCTGGAGTCGCTGCACGCGCCACCCTTTTATGCGCTGCTGTACAGTCCCAATATTCAAGTTCAACCAACAGAATCGGTGCTAAGCTTACATCCGTCTCGTAAGATAACCTGGATCACAGGCGACTACTATCAGAAGCTTATCAAGCCAAGCAATCTGGTTCACATCTATTACGATGGCGGCGGCAGGCTCACCCTGCAAACGACTAGGCAACCCCTAAGCTCGCTCGACGATTTCGTATCGAAATACGCGGCGTTCTGGCTGCTTTACGACCCACAAGAGACCGACGAGCGTTCCATGGGCGATATCTTCTGGTGGGCGCGCAATTATTATCGCTCCTGCGGCAGATACCTGGCAGAAACAGATGTCATCGTGGAGCGCTATGTCCGCGATTCTGATCCTTGCTAATGCTTCAGACGTCCTAGGAATCAGTATTAGCCGAGTCTATGGGGCAAACTATCCTCATCTATGCTTAGATGAGTTGCGCTTGAAATATGCAAAGGTAGAAGCATTCGCGGTATATGCGCCTAAATCCAGTTTCGATCATGTCTAATATCAATATCCGGTCAAAAATCGAATGTAGTATCCGATGCCGAAAAATACATGAGATCCGAACAGAACCATGGCTATAGTGAATTTCAATGACATTCGCGACGGCGTACTTTGAAAATCTTCAAGCTTTGCTAACCTGAACCGTTCATAAAGTTTAACAAGGAATAGGAGAGAGGCGAACATCAATACAAAAACCGCGGCATAACTATTCCATAAGAAGTTTCCATGATGTATTCGATCTCCCGCTTCATAAAGGCAATATGTCGTCAATGCGCTCACCGCGAATACAGTCCACGACAAATTCAAATAGAGATGCTTCCGGGCTTCTGCAAAATACAACAGGTAGACCGTCAGAGGAAAAGCAAGCGAAAGTAGCAATTGTATCGGAACACGCCAATCTGGAATCCAATACCTGGTAAACACGAAAACTCCAAATGAGATTGTAGAACCGTCAGCATAGTTAAAATAGGATATTAGATACTGCAGGCCTAACATAAGGGAGCCCGGGATGCAGAATCCAAAGACAAGCAGCGGCCAGTCCACGCGATTGCCTTTGAAAACTCTCCAAGCTGCGAATGCGCAACAGCCAGGTAACAACACAAAAGTATAGCTAGGCTTCGCTAGCGTAGATAACAATAGCAAGGAAGCGCAAAGCAGAATCGCGTAAAGCTGTTGGTTTGCAGTTCGATTCGATGAATTGCTGAATATTCTCAAGGCAAGAAGTGAAACGGGAATGACGAATAGACGAAGGGCAATCATTGTTGGGTTGTGATACACGATAGGATTGATATAGCCAATCATCATTTCGTGAGCCCAGAATGTAATTGGCGATGCAATTGTCAAACCAACTGACAGGAGCAGAATAGCGTATACAGAAAATGATTCAGTGGAGTAATCAACCAAACGTGGGAATATGATCATAGGCAGTGGCAATATGAATAACATGATCGCAATAAGTGATAATTCAGGGCTATTGATCGTGGGAACCAAGTAATTTAACAATCGATATATGGCATGATACAAAACATACGACACGTGTTTAACTTTGTGTGGGAAAGCCTCTGCAATGCCAATGTGACTGCCAAAGTCATATTGATGCTGGGATGCAGCTCCCATTATTGGGACAAAAATGATCAAACCTACTACGAATATGAAAATATATGGAAGTAGTCTTTTCGGAGCGACGGCAAGTTTAATAGCTGACATTTTCCACTGCCTCTGGAATCAAAAGGTAACAACTTGCCCTTGCTGGAAAGGTTGCGGAAATACATTTCATGGATCGCGATCCTAGCAGATGTTGGCAGAGTCTGATAATTTACCTCACTTGTACTTTCGGTATTATACAATAATTTGAGTCTAGCATTTGAAATGTGAATATGAAAAAGGCTCCCTTGAGGTAGATTCAATCAGTCACAAGCCATGATAGAATAGTGGTGGATAAAGAATCGAGAGCGCCATGAGTCTTCGTAAACCCCACAACCATGCCGACGGTCCACAATGGATCGCGGTTTACATCACCAACAACTTGCAAGAAGCGCATGTTCTCGCCGGCAAACTCAAGGCGAACGAAATACCCGCGCTTATCCACCAAGAGGCCGGCGCGACAGCGCTTGGCATTACCCTCGGCAATCTGGGGGAGGTCAAAATTCTCGTCATGCCAGCCGACTACGAGCGGGCAGAGCGCATCTTGTTCACGGGGGCGCGCCAGCAAATCGAAGCGAGCAACGACAAAATGCGGGTCATCTGGCAGGATGACGGCGACGGCGACGAATACTATGTCGAAGACGATGATTAACAACAATACGCTGACTCGCGTCGCCGGCATCAAGGTTGGGCACTATACAGACAAAAAAGCGGCAACCGGTTGCACAGTTGTGCTTTGCCCGCCAAAGACTGTAGGCGCGGTTGATGTGCGCGGAGGCGCGCCCGGCACGCGAGAGACCGATCTGCTTCAGGCGCATAATCTGGTGGCGGAGGTAACGGCTGTTATGCTGTCCGGCGGCAGCGCTTTTGGTTTGTCATCCGCTGACGGCGTCATGCGCTGGCATAGCGAGCGCGGACTGGGATACCAGTCACGCAGCGGTTTGACGGTGCCAATCGTTCCTGCAGCCATTCTCTTTGACTTGGGACTTGGACGACAAGATGTATACCCGGACGGCGCTGCGGGATACCAGGCTTGCCAGAATGCTGGAAACGACGTAGTAGAATTGGGCAGCGTTGGCGCCGGGACTGGCGCCAGGGTCGGCGCCATAGCTGGCAATGAACGCGCCTCGAAAGGCGGCATTGGCTCCGCCGCAATCGCGCTAGACAAGGGCTTGGTTATCGCGGCGCTAATGGCTGTCAATGCCGTAGGCAATGTCTATGACGAAGGCGGCGAGATCCTGGCGGGTTTGCGCAGCCGCGACGGCGCGGGCTTCGACTCGGTATTGGAGGCATTCGCCAAATTAAGCGGCGAAAGTCCCGCGCTGGCAGCCAACGAAGCTACGGTCATCGGCGTGGTTGCGACCAATGGCGCGCTCAACAAAGCGGGGGCGCGCAAAGTCGCGCAGATGGCTCATGACGGCATTGCCCGAGCGGTCAATCCCGCGCATACGATGTACGACGGCGATACGATTTTCGCGCTGGCTACCGGTGAAGTCCCCGCGGACACCAGCCTTGTTGGCGCCTATGCCGCGCAAGCGGTCGCGAGCGCTATCCGCGACGCCGTTCGGCGCGCGACATCTCTGGCTGGGGTCCGAGCTATCGCAGACGACTAGACGAGCGACGCGTCGTCATCCCTGCTCCACGCCGCATTGCGCGTTGATTCTCATTATCACATATCAAATCTAGCGGAATAAGCGCGCGAATCGCCGCGATAATTAGCTCCTGCCCAATCACGTATTACATGGTGTCTTAACATGGATTTAGCAATATAATGTTAAGCTGCTTATGGCTTTGTCGACGATTGAGCTAAGCACATGACAAAGAAGATCTTGATAGTCGAAGACGAAGAAAAGCTGTCCTCCAACCTCGCCGACAAGCTGCGCGCCGAGGGTTACGATGTTTCTACCGCGCGCGATGGCGAGAGCGGATGGCAACATGCGCAACGCGAAACTTATGACCTCTTTGTATTGGACATCATGTTGCCGGGTCTGGACGGTCTGAGCCTGTGTCGCATGATCCGTAACGGCAGCAAATCAGCCGAAGTGCCCATTATCATGTTAACGGCCAGGGGCACGGAAGTTGATAAGATTGTCGGCTTGGAGAGCGGCGCCAACGATTACATTGTTAAGCCCTTTGGCTTGGGCGAGTTCCTGGCGCGCGTGCGGGTGCAAATGCGCCGCCCGTCGCCGGCGAGGCGACAGGCTCAGGACGAGTTGATTGCCGGGCTGCTGCGACTTGATTTGGCCGGACGCAGAGCATTCAAAGGGTCGGAGGAAGTCAAGCTGAGCAACAAGGAATTCGATCTCTTGGCGGAACTGATGCGCAACAAAAACGCTGTTTTGTCGCGCGATCTGATCTTGACCAAAGTCTGGGGTTATGACTATTTTGTGGACAAGCGAACGGTTGATGTGCATATCCGTTGGCTGCGCGAAAAGATCGAAGACAATCCTTCCAGCCCACGGCTGATAAGCACGGTTCGAGGTGTGGGCTACCGCTTCGAGGGTTAGATATGGAATCGCTACTGTTTATATGCGCCGCTGCATTGATATTCCTGGCATTTTCTAGCTATCGGCGGCAACGGCAGATCCAATCCTTAAAAGAGACGATAAGCAGCCGGGAAAACGAAATCGCAGCGCTGCGCCGGCAGCGACTTTCAGCCGAACATGAAAATAACGAGACAAAGGCGCTTTACTCCGCGCTATCGGAAGTCGCTTTCGACCTGGCGCTTGTTTTGAATGAAGCGGGTGTGATCCTTAGTCACAATCAAGCGGCGGAGCGTCTGTTTGGCGAACCATGCGCCGTCGGCAGAAAACTTGGCGAAATCCTTGACTCGGATGATCTTGCCAATCTTGTGGACTACACCCTGAACGAACACGACAGCCTGGAAGAACAGTTTGTGATAGCGGATGTATATTATCGCGCGCGTACGCAAATTGTGACGATCGCCGAGGACCGCCGTTTTGTGGCTGTTGCCATGCAAGACGTCACCAATCTTGTGAACCTGAATCGGGCTCGGCGCGATCTTGTCGCCAATATCTCCCATGAGTTGCGCACGCCTATCACGCGCATTCGCCTGATCATCGAGGGACTGTTCCTCGATGCCGATCGGCCGAAACGGAAAGCGAGCATTCAGTCGCTGAAAGAGATCGCCATGGAAACCGACGCCTTGCTCTGGCTGTCTCAGGAATTGCTGGATCTTTCTATGATAGAGTCCGGCGAAGCCATCATGCGTCTGGTGCCGACGCCTCTGGCACAGGTTGTGGACGAAGCCATCGAGCGCTTGATGCCGCAGGCGGAGATGAAAGACTTGTCCATCGTCAGCCATGTTTCCCGCAGTGTTGCCGTATTGTGCGACGCCGATCAACTGAAGCGCGTGCTAGGCAATTTGATCCATAACGCGATCAAATGGTCGCCTCCCGGCCAGGCGATCACGATCACAGCTAGCGACCTTGATGACGAAGTTTCAGTGTCGATCTTTGATAAGGGTCCCGGTGTGCCCGAAGAACTGCGCGAGCGCGTATTCGAGCGCTTTTATCAAGCCGATGTTTCGCGCTCTGGGGACGAAGGCACTGGCTTGGGCTTGGCTATTTGCAAACATATCATCGAGGCGCATGGCGGTCGTATCTGGGCGGAAGGCAACAGCCGCGGCGAAGGCGGTCTTTTCCTCTTCACCATGCTCAAGGCTGAAGCCAATTTTGAAATCGACGCGCAGCCCGCGGTTGTGGAAGCGTCGACCGTCCCGGCAGCCGACATCGCCAATGCCCTGTAGTCAATGATGGATAAGTAGCATTTTCCTGCTATACTCAGCTCAAAACGAATCTGTACCAACCTTCGGGGCAGGGTGGAATTCCCTACCGGCGGTGATGCGCGAAGCTGCGCGCCCAGCCCGCGACCCTGTTGGCAGCGCGCTGGCTCTGCCTAGCAGGTGGATCCCGGTGAGAAGCCGGAGCCGACGGTGACAGTCCGGATGAGAGAAGGTTTGGCAAGCCTAGCGCGCTGCAGCGGCTCCTTCGCTACGATGCGTTGACCGAGCGGTTGCCGCGATGCGCGCTGTAATACAGGATGTAGTTCCTGTCGCCTTGCTTCGAGTTGGTCGCTTCGGTTGAGGCGAAGAATGAGTGAAGCAGGCAAAAAGATCAATCCTAGACCAAGCTCCTGGTCAAGTCGAAGTCCTCTATCTCAATTACGCCGAACGTCTCCGTTGCTCTTGGTCATTGGTCTGCTGCTGCTTTGGCAGTTGATCACATCCGCCGAGCTATATCCCGCCTTTATCATTCCGCCGCCCGCTGCGGTTGGCGGCGCCTTCATTGAGGCGCTTCAAAGCGGGCTGCTGGTCAAACACCTCAGCGTCACCTTGGAAGAGATGTTCCTTGGCTTGATTCTGGGTCTTGGCGTGGGATTGTCAATCGGCTACGCCATCGCCAAAGCGCCGATCTTGGAATACATCCTTTCGCCTATCATTGTCGCCTTTCAATCGACGCCTATCGTGGCTTACGCGCCGCTGCTCGTGATCTGGTTTGGCAGCGGACCGACTAGCAAGATCGTCACGACAGCGGTCATCGTTTTTTTCCCGTCCCTGGTCAATACGATTGTCGCGGTCCGCGCCGTCCCGCCGAGCCTGCGAGACTTGATGACATCGCTAAAGGCGACGCGCTGGCAAATTTTCCGACATTTGGAATTGCCCTCCGCATTGCCGGTTGTATTGGCCGGCTTAAAAACGAGCGCGACTTTGGCGGTGATCGGCGCAGTTGTCGGCGAATTCGTGACGCAGGGCAGTGGTCTGGGTTTTCTGGTGACTTCGGCCAGGAACCAATACGATACGCCGCTAGTCATCGTCGCCGTTCTGACGATGACGGCGATCGCCTTGAGTTTGTACAGTTTTGTGGTCTTGCTGGAATGGCGCTGGCTGGCTTGGCGGCGTCGCTCCAAAGGTTGAATTGTCCGGCATAAGGAGTGACACACATATCATGCGCAAGATCTTGGGAACGGCGTTTATCAGTTGCTTTGTCATCGTGTCTTCGCTCGGCGCGCAAGCGGATTTAATTCCGGAACGCATCTTGTTGACCTTCATACCCAATATTCAATTCGCGCCATTTTACCTTGGCATCGCGGACGGACATTTTGCCCGTCAGGGCTTTGAAGTGACGCTGGAACACCTGCAAGAACCTGATGTTTTGGACTTGGTTGCCGCGGGCCAGGCTGATTTCGGCATTGTAAGCGGCGAGCAGGTGATTTTGGCGCGCGCGAAGGACCGCGACGTGGTCTATGTCTATGAGTGGTTCCAAGAATACCCGGTCGGTATTGTCATGGCCAGCGCAGATGGTCAGGCTAACCTTGAAGAATTGACAGACATGACGGTCGGCATCCCGGGCCGCTTCGGCGCTAGCTACAGCGGACTAACCACCTTGCTGCAAAGCGCCGGCTTAAACGAAGCGGATATTCAATTGAACGAGATTGGCTTTAACGCGCCCGATGTCTTTTGCCTTGGCGCCGTAGACGCGGCAGTGGTTTATGTGAACAACGAACCCCTGCAAATTACCAAGCGAATCGCTGCCGGCGACTGCGGCGATGTAACCGGAATCGCGGTTGTATCGGTCGGATCTCAAGTGGACTTGGTGTCGAATGGTTTGATTGTCAGCGCGGACCTTGCGGGCGGCGATCCGGGCAAGGTTCAGCGTATGGTAAATGGCTTTAACAGCGCCCTAAAAGCGACCATCGACAATCCAGCTAAAGCATACCTGGCTAGCATGAGCTTTGTCGAGACCTTACCGGGCAAGCCAGAATTGCTCGCGCTGCTTGAGGAGTTGGCGGGGGAGCAAGCCGACTTCCTCGCAACGGAGCCAAGCCGCGAGCAGATCGCCGAAAGCCGTTCAGAAAACTATGCCCGGCTGGCCGATGCTCTGGAATCGGACGATTTAACATCTTTTGAAGTGCTGCTGCGCAGCATTGAGCTATGGGATGCTGATACCCTGGGTCAAAGCGATTTGTCTTCTTGGCAAGCCATGAGCGATACGCTGCGTTTGATGGGCCTTTTGAGCGACGACGCGCCGGACCTTGGCGCGTCATTTTCCAATCGGTTTGTCACGGGTATCCGCGAGTGAAGCTGAGCCTGCGCGAGCTTGTCGTTGATTTCCGGACACCGGACCAACGGCGTCTGCCGGCCTTGGGACCGATTTCACTTGATGTGCTGCCTGGCGAATTCTTGTGCATCGTAGGTCCCAGCGGCTGCGGGAAAAGCACCTTGATCCGCGCGCTGGCGGGGCTGCAAGGCGCAACCTCGGGCAGCGTCGCCGCCGACGACGCGTCGATAACCGCACCGCTCTCCAAGCTCGCCATCATGTTTCAAGACGCCAATCTGATGCCCTGGCGCACTGTGATTGACAACATTGCCCTGCCATTGGAGTTGGCGGGCGTCGACAAAGCGCGGCGGCACGAAGCTGTTTATGAGTTGCTGCCGCAGCTGCATCTGCAAGACTTCGCCTTGTCCTATCCAGCCGAGTTGTCCGGGGGCATGGCGCAGCGGGTTGCGCTGGGAAGGGTAATCGTGCAGCGGCCGCGGGCGCTGCTCCTGGACGAGCCATTCGGGGCTTTGGACGCCATGACCAGAGAAAAGATCAGCTTGGAACTGCTGGATCTGTGGCGCAAGCACAGGCAGACAGTTGTCATGGTCACACATGATATCAACGAAGCTGTGCTCATGGCGGATAGGGTCGTCGTGATGTCGAGCCGGCCCGGAAAACTGGTTGCGGACATCGCCATTGAGCTCGAGCGTCCGCGCGCGCTAGACATGATTTACCGCGAGACCTTCTTACGCTTGGCGCGGGGGGTGAGAGCCGCCATAGATTCGCCCTGACGGTTGAAGCGCTGAGCGAAACAGCTATAGTACGGTTCTCGCGTTTCTGTTGAGTAGCAACATGACAAGGACAAGTCCATGAGCTTTCACGCCAAATTCATACGTGAACTATTCCCTTCATTGCAGCTGGCGGCGCCGGACGCGCGCCCAGCGATATTCTTGGACAATCCCGCTGGGACGCAGGCGCCGCAGAGCGTGATTGACGCGGTTTCCACATATTATCGCAGCATGAACGCGAATTCGGGCGGCTTCTTCCGCACCAGCCGCCGAAACGATGAGATGGTGGACCAGGTTCGCCAGAAAATGGCAGAGTTCCTCAACGCGGCCAGCGCTTCCGAAATCGTAATTGGACCCAATATGACCACCTTGAACTTCGCCTTGAGCCGCGCCATTGCGGGGACGCTAAAGGCTGGCGACGAAATCGTCTTGACGCGCATGGATCACGATGCAAACGTATCGCCCTGGACAACGATTGCGGAAGAGCGCCAGTGCGTTGTCAAATGGGTTGACCTGAATACCGCCGATTGCACCTTGGATATGGACTCGCTTGAAGAGGCGCTGAGCGAAAAAACCAAGGTCGTGGCGACGGTACATGCCTCGAACGCGGTAGGCACGATCAATCCGGTGCGACAGATCGCGGCGATGGCGCATGCTGTGGGCGCATGGCACGTGGTTGATGCTGTTCAAAGCGCGCCGCATATCCCTATCGACGTGCAGGATATTGGCTGCGACTTTCTGCTTTGCTCCGCTTACAAGTTCTATGGTCCCCACGTCGGTCTTATGTGGGGGCGCGAAGAGCTGCTGAATGAGCTGCCGGTATTCAAAGTGCGCCCGGCAAAAGATCTGGCGCCCTATCGCTGGGAGACCGGCACCCCAAGTTTTGAAACCTGGAACGGCCTGCTCGCTTGCCTGCGGCATTGGCAGATGATCGGCGAGCGTTACGGCGATGCCGATTTGCCGCGCTATAGCGGCGGACGACTCAAAATGAAGCAGGCGATGATGGCTGTGCAGGAATACGAGCGCGGCTTGGTTGCCGCGCTGATCGAAGGATTATCCGCGATTGCGGGTCTAGGCATCGCTGGCATTACCGATGCGTCGCGCTACGGCTGGCGCGTGCCGACGGTCGCATTTGAGCTGGACGGCAAGTCGCCCGATGAAATCGCCGCTTACCTGGCTCAGCATGAGGTCTACGTCTGGAGCGGAGACTATTACGCCTTGGAGATCATGCGGCGGCTGAATCGACCGCAGGGCATGGTGCGCGTCGGCATCGCTCAATACAATACGATTGAAGAGATCAATCGCCTGCTGGAACTGCTAGACCAAATCTGATCAGCTGCCGCCATTCGCTGTAAGGTCTGCATCCCTTGAATTGCCTTTACAGGATATCAGCCTTGCAGCGGATGTCTGCTACCTGTGTTGGCGTAATATCGCGCCGATGCCAAGACCAGCGTGATCAACTGCTTGAGGCCGAAGCGAATCGGCGCAACCTCAATATACTCGTCCAGGCGGTGCGCGTTTCCGCCGCGCGTGATGCCAATCGTCACCGCCGGGCAACCCTGCGAGAGGGGAACGTTGCCATCTGTGCTGGCTGTTTCTAGGGTGCCATTGATGCCTATTTCGGCGAGCGCGTCTAACGCGCCCCGCACCAATTCATGATCGTCGGCGATGGACCCCGCCGGGCGCTCCCCTACAGTCTCGACCTCGAATTGCAAGCCATCGCGCCTGCTTTGCTGAACCAGCCGACCGACGCCTTGGCCTAAGTCCGCGAGCGCGCGCGTGTCTACCGATCGCATGTCCAGCCAGAGGCTCGCTTCTGTCGCTATGGCGTTGATCGCATGCCCGCCGTCGATCATGCCGATATTACAAGTTGTGCGGGGCGAGACCGGCAGTTCCAAATTGCTGATTTGATGACCCAGCTGCATGATGGCCTGCGTCGCGCTGGGACGGCCGTGATGGAGCCAACTGTGGCCCCCTTCTGCCTTGGCGCTTATGCGCAAACGATGAACCGCGATGCCGGCATTGTAGACATGCCCAAGCGCCAGGCCTTCCAGATTGATCACGGCGCGAACCTGTCTCTGCAATCTAGCATAAGCTGCTTTGGCGCCGCGCAAATCTCCCAGACCTTCTTCACAGCTGTCAGCCACGAACCATATATCACACTCCGGCGCGCGACCCGATTCTTGAATCGACTTAATCGCGCCCAGCATGCCGGCGACGCCGACGCTATTGTCACCGATTCCGGGACCGTAAATCAGATCTCCGCTGCGCCGAATGCTCAAGTCGGTATCAGCGGAGAACACGGTATCAGTATGCGCGAAGACCAAGAGCGCCACGTCGGAACCCTTGCCCGGCATCCGCCCATAGACGTTATTCAAGTCGTCAATACTGATGTCATCCAGAAGCAACTCGCGAAACCGATTTGCGACATAAAGCGCCCGCTCTTTTTCATGAAAAGTGGGCGCCGCGATCTGTTGGATGCGCAGGGCTTCGTCCACAATCCATTGGGCGAGACCCGCTAGGTTGCGCCAATTCCAGTTGGCGGAGATCGATTTGACATCCATAGGCATCGAGTCAAGACAAGGTTTATGCAGCAGGGTAGTTATGATAGATACCGGCTAAATCAGATTGGCTTAACTATGCTTCTCTATGCCAGCGCATCGCGAGCCAGCTTGATGCGACGGATCGACTCCGCTTTGCCCAGGATCTCCATCGTTTCGAATGTCGGTGGCGAAACGCGCTGACCGGTCACCGCGGCGCGCAGCGTGCCAAAAACTTGGCCATTCTTGAAGCCAATTTCCTTGGCGAGCTGCTTGAAGGCGGCGTACTGACTTTCATGGCTGAAATCGGCCAGACCTTCTATGATAGGAATCGCTGCTTCCAGCACTTGCTTGGTCCCGCGATCATCCATCTTCTTTTGAAAAAGTATCTTGGCGGCGGGAGGCTGGAAGCAGTCCCAGTCCTCAAAGAAAAAACCGGCCATGGCGATCACATCGTTGAGCGTCTTTAGCCGCACCTGCAAAATTGGCGCGACTCTGCGCAAACGCGCCTCATCCACTTTGTAACCTGCGCCTTGCAGCGCGGGTTTGAGCGAACTAGCCAGAAAATCGACATCCGCGGACTGAATATATTGGCTGTTTAGCCAATCCAGCTTCGCGATAGGATAGGCGCTGTTGGCGGGATTGACGTCCCTCAGGTCGAAGCGTGCGCTGGCCTCCGACATGGAAAAGACCTCGCGCTCTTCGCCGAAGTTCCAACCGATATTGGTCAAGAAATTGAGGACGGCTGCCGGCAGATAACCGGCGCCAATAAACTCGTGAACGAGAACGGGCACGCTGGCGCCGTCGGCGGCGGCGAATCTACCCTTGCGTTTGCTCAACTTGCCTTTGCCATTGGGGTTAAGCAGCACCGGCAGGTGAGCGAACTGAGGCTTCCGCCAGCCCAGCGCCTCCCAGATTTTCAGGTGCAGCGGGAAAGACGGCAGCCATTCCACCGCGCGTGTGATATGCGAAATCTCCATGTGATGATCATCAACAATATGGGCGAGATGGTAGGTCGGGAAGCCATCCGATTT
Organism: Aggregatilineales bacterium; assembly: GCA_963663445.2. GTDB lineage: Bacteria > Chloroflexota > Anaerolineae > Aggregatilineales > Phototrophicaceae > UBA6055. The sequence goes on from CAXXTM010000002.1 coordinate 1,229,451, forward strand.
GAGCAGCACGGCGTCCTGCAATTGCTCGTTGTCAAAGGTCACTTCGCCGCGAATCATGTCCTGGCCGCTGGTCTTGCCCTGCAGAGGCATCTTGAAGCGAATAACATAGTCTTTGCCCGCGGCTTCCAAACGCTTTACGTCAGCCGGGTCTAAATCCCGATAGCGGCGGTCGTAACCCTGGCCCGCTGCCCGCATTTGCGCTAGCTCTTCCGCCGTGGCAAAACACTTATAGGCGCGCCCCTGCTCGACTAGCCAATGCGCCCAGGTTTGATAGAGTTCCAATCGCTGCGACTGTATGTAGGGTCCAAAGGGTCCGCCTTGCTCTGGTCCCTCGTCGATATCCATGCCCAACCAATCAAAAGCGTCTTGAATCATTTCAACGGAGCCGGGCACAAAGCGTTTCTGGTCCGTATCTTCGATGCGCAAAATAAACTGACCCCCGTGCCGCCGGGCGAAGAGCCAGCCAAATAGGGCGGAGCGGATGCCGCCTATATGTTGAGGTCCTGTCGGGCTGGGCGCATAGCGGGTGCGCACGACTTGCCGATCATCTGCAGTCAAATCTGTCTCCTTACTGAATTAGGGCGAGGTAGATAGCAGGCGGGAAGCGGGCGTCGTCGCCAATTAGACGATAATTCGTCTGCGCCGCGCGATAACGCTTTGCACCAGCCCGATACCTACCATGGTGAACAGCAGCGACGTGCCCCCCGAGCTGACAAAAGGCAAGGTTAAACCCGTTACCGGCAGCAGAGCCAGGTTCATGCCGATGGAAACGACGGTCTGGAAGAATATCATGGCGGCCACGCCGTAACAGATCATACTGCCGATCGGGTCGCTCGCTTCGCGCGCGCCTTTTAGAATGCGCAATAAAACCAGGCTGATCAGTCCGATAAGCGCAATGCCACCGGCCATCCCGAATTCGTGGGCGATGACGCTGAAGATAAAGTCCGTATGTCGCACGCGCAGGAAGCGCCCTGTGTTTTGCGGACCGACGGCATAGCCTTTGCCCAAGACGCCGCCCGATCCGATGCTGATCAAGGCTTGATCGATATTGTAGCCGGCGTCGCGATCGCTTTCCGGATTGAGAAAGAGTTCAATACGCGCTCGCTGATACCCCTCCAGCTGCGTGTATACAATCGGCAGCAGCGCCAGCCCAACGGATATGAACATCGCAATGTGCCGCAAGCGGAAGCCCGCCGACCAAATTATCACAGCCCAGATGAAAAGAAATACGATTGTCGTACCGAGGTCAGGTTGAATAAATATCAATGCGGCGGGAATCGCAACATGCGCCAGGGAGCGGAAGACGGCCGACAATTGCCCCAGATTCTGATAGCGGTCGGCCAGATGCTGCGACAGCGTGATGATCAAAATGATCTTGCCGATTTCCGAAGGCTGAATGCGGATGCCGATGTTTAACCAGCGCTGCGCGCCGCCCGCGCCCTCGACGCCGAAGACGCGGACCAAGAGCAGAAGAATGACCATGACTACGTAGAGCCAAACGCTGATGCCGCCTAATAGTCGGTAGTCGATGCTTGCCATCACGATTATGACGATGAGACCGATAATGGCGTAATTGATTTGATCTGGCACCCGACTAATGATGTCGTCGTCGATGGCGTCTTGCGTTGCGCTGGCGATCATCAATATGCCGAATACAACCAAAGCCAATGTCGTAAACAGTAGCACAAGATCAATGCGTCGAAGCGTTCCTCTGGCTTCCATGCCTAGATAGGAGGTCCCAGCCTAACCGATAGAAGGCTCATTATAGCCGAGGCTGCGTAAACAATACAGGTATGCTCTTTGCTCTGCCTTGCGCTATCCGAGACCAACAGGGCGGTCGCTTGAGGAGTGTTTCAATTCGCTATAAATCATGGTCAAGCGTCGATTGAGGCAAGTCCTCACTTCTGGTTATTTTCCTTTTGCTCGTCGCTGTCTTCGCCATCGTCCGGGGCAAGGGCGGCCTTATCCGCTGGTTTTGCTTCATCAGCCGCGTCTTCTGTTTCCGCCACTGGCTTGCCCGAGTTATTGTCATGAGAATCCCTGACAATTTCCGGGCTCGGGGCGGGGGTCTGTTTGACAACCGGAATCTCCGCCACCAATTTGCTATGATTGCGGTCGCGCTGCTCCAGCGCGATTTCCACGCGATCTTTGTCAATGACAACATATTTGACGATGACGGCCAGGATGTCGCGCTTCATCTCTTCCAGGCGCTCCGGCGGCAAGTTGATGCGATCGTGCTGCAATACAAAACGCAATCTGTCTTTCGCCGTCTTGCCAGATCCTTTTCTTGGGCGGCCAAACAAGCGATTCAGTAGACTCGTCATGAGAAATTCCTTTTCTGGTAAGGGATGCCAGAGCGGATGACGCGGCAGCCCTTGGCATCCACGCTAGCGACCATCGAGAAAACGCATGAGCCGCTTGAAGAAACCGGGGTTCTCATCCAGGTTCATAAACGGCACGTCTTCGCCGGTGATCCTGCGGGCGACATTCGTGAAAGCCATGCCGGCGCGGGAGCCTTCGTTTAGCGTAACGGGCACGCCGCTGTTGGACGCGGACAGCACGAATTCATCCTCCGGGATGATGCCGATAATCTCCAGCGACAAGATATCAAAGACGTCGTCCGCGGAAAGCATCTCGCCTTTGTTGACCATCTCGGTCTTGAGGCGGTTGATGATCAGACGTCCCGGTCCCTTTTCCGCGGCTTCAATGAGACCAATGATTCGGTCGGCGTCACGGACCGCGGAGACTTCCGGATTGGTGACGATTAGGACTTCGTCGGCTGGTTCCAGCGCGTTGCGGAAGCCGCGTTCAATGCCGGCTGGCGAGTCGATAATCACATAATCGTGTTCTTCGCGCAATTTGTCCGCGAGCTCAACCATATCTTTGGGACTAACCGCCATTTTGTCGCGGGTTTGGGCGGCCGGGATGAGATAAAGCTGCTCGAATTTCTTGTGTTTGATCATCGCTTGCCGCAGCTTGGCGCGGCCCTCTACCAAGTCTACCAAATCGTAGACGATGCGGTTTTCCAAACCCATGATGACATCCAGGTTGCGCAAGCCGATATCCGCGTCTATGACGACAACTTTCTTGCCGAGATTTGCCAGCGATATCCCTAGGTTGGCTGTGGCGGTGGTCTTGCCAACGCCGCCCTTGCCGGATGTGATGGTGACTACCTTGCCTCCCATGCCTTATCCTTTCCCGGACTTCCTTCTGGCTGCTACAACTATCTGATTGTCGCGGATCAACGCTGTTTCTGGCTCAACATGTTTACGCTTGTCGGCCGGCGAAGTTGCGATATAGCCGGCAATGCGCAATTGGCTGGGGCTCATGTCGAGCGCGCAAACGATGGCGGATTCGTCGCCATCGGCGCCGGCGTGCGCCGTGCCGCGCAATTTGCCCCAGACGATGATGTCGCCCGCGGCGATCACCTGGGCGCCGGGGTTGACATCACCGAACACCACGACATGCCCCTCGCTATGGACTGTGCGCCCAGAGCGCAAGGTCCGCCGCAGCAATACACCCCTTGTACCTGTTTCTTCGGGGTCCACAGGCAGTGTCTCTTGCTTTTCCGTCGCCTTCGTGCGAATGTTTGCGTCGGTCTTCAGGTCGAGGGCGAGCGCCGATTCCCTCGTCGTGGCGCTGTCGCTTAATACCAGGGATAACGATAGCCCCCGGCGTTCCAGCAAGGCTTTCAGCGAACTTAGCTCATACTTGGGCACAGGACGCGCGCCGAGCTCTACAGTGATGGCGGCGCCGGCAAAAAAATCCGCGCGGTCGTCAATGCGGGAAGCCAGTTGATCGGCGACAGATTGCCAATTCTCGGTAGGGCTGAGGCTGATCAGCAAGCCGTCCTTGTGGCCCTTGATCGCAATCAGTTCGTCTTGCATGCTTTTTCACGTCCAGCTTGGTGATGGGTGGGCGACTATCTAGGAACAACTATACTCGCTTTTGCGTTCCGCGCGAACGTCAGGTGGCGCATCAAGATTGTATGATGTTCAAGAGCAAAATGACAGGAACAACCAGGTAGAATGCCGAGACAAAATGTGTCCAGCGCGCTGTCTCGCTCCCCAAGGTTTTGTTGACCCACTGACCAAAGGTATTGACCGCATAGGTCATCCAAAGAATCTGGATCATCACAAGCGGCAAGAGCAGGACTTCGCGGTTATCCCCCAGATAAACCAGACCAAAGAAGGTATAAGCGGCGAAGGCGATCACGCTAACCGTACCCACAGGCGGGAACCAACGCGACAAGCGCGCTAATCCCAGCACGGCGATTATGATGCCAATAATGCTGAATTGTTCTGTCAGCAATTGACCGAGCCGGATCCAACTCGCCGCCTCGCGCCAATTCAACAGCGCGAGCAAAGGCGGTTCCGGCGCGAGGTAGCTTTGCGCCAGCAGCCCCAGGCCGATGCCAGCCGCGGCTAATACGCTTAGCCAATACCAGAGCGGCAGCTCGGCGTAGGAAAGAAAAAGAGCCAGCAATAACGCAGGCGCGAATAGCGCGAACAAAGGATCGTTTATCGCGCCGATGGCGAAAAGAAATAGCAAGCCATAGGTATGAAAGGGCCTCGGCGGCGACGGCGGCTTGGTCCCGGGCCGCGGGTTGCCGAGCATGACCATATCCACCAAAAGATACATGAACCAGGCTGTCGCCAAGCCCGTGAGCCGCAGGCTCTGCGCCATTCCAATTTGGCTCCAGAAGATCAAAACGAATACGGCTATTCCCAAGCCGATGCCAAGATAGCTGCGTTTGACGATAACGCTGGCCAGCAGCGCCGCGACGCCTGCCAGGCCGATCGCCAGCACGATTGTCGCGGGCTTCGTCACGCCGCCACCGGTCTGGGACCAGAAGATCGGGCAGAGGGTCATGGTCAAGCCGCCGGCGATTGAGGCGACGAAGCCCATCCTGCGCATGCTGGCGGTGACGCCCATGACAGCCAAAGCCAAGCCGGAAGCGCGGAAAAGCGGCGTTTCGCCAAGGCTTAGCAGCAAGAGCCAGGCAAGCGCGGCGGTGATGACTGCTGGCGCCCAATACCGGATGTTGCGGACTTGCTCTTCAGTGAGATCGGACAGATTAACTTTCATTTGCGGCGGAGTCGCTATTGCCGAAATTACTCAAGGTAATGCCATTTCGCTGACTTTGTAAACGGAAATACTCGTCCATCGTCTTGCGCACGATAGGCAAGGCGACTTGCGAGCCTTCGCCTCCATTATAGACGAAGGCGATGATAATGACTTCGGGATTGTCGTAAGGCGCGTAGCCGGTATACCAAGCGTGGGCGGGCCACTGGCCCGGCACGCAGAGGTTAAGCGAATTGGCGATGTTGTCGCAATACTCGGCTGTGCCTGTTTTGCCAGCGACTTCTACATAGGGCAGGACGGCGTCTTGCGCGGTGCCGCCTTCGACAGTGACCGCCTGCCGCATGCCCTCCTGCACAAGCGCCAAAGCCTGCTCCGAAAGGAAGGCCGGCGTGTAGGGACGCGTCGCCGGCGGGAAGCGAACAGGCTGACAGACCGACGCGTTGAAGCTGTAATTCAGCGGAATGTGGATGCGATATGGCTGCAAGTCCTCGTTTGCCAGATCGGGATCCAGATCCGCCATGTTGCGGTAACCGTCCGGGTCGCAGCGGTTGGGATCGTACCATTGCGAATTAGGCTCGCAAGTACATGCCAAGCTTGACGGTCCTTTCATCAGCATGTCTTCCAGCAAGAGCAGGGTCAGCTCTTCGCCGGGTTCCAGCATGTTGCGATTGATGGTTCGCAGTATATGGGCTTCATTCGCCCCGATAACTCGGCGTTCTTCGTCCAGGAAATCCTGGATAATCGTGGGTTGGTACAAGACGCCGCCGTTGATGGTCGCCGTCACGGCCGATATCAGTTGCAGGGGCGTTACGTTCACATAACCCTGGCCGAAAGCCGCGTTGTACGTGTCGCCGGTGGACCAGCTTTCGCCTTCGTTGCGCCTTTTCCAGTCGCGGTCTGGCATGCGCACGGGATTTTCGAAGGGCAGCTCTATGCCCAGTTCGCTGCCGATACCGAAAGCCGTGCCGTAGCGGAAGAGGTCTTCAATGCCCAGCCCACCGGGGCGAATCGTCTGCGCCGACAGATTGGGGTTGCCCCCGCCGATTTGATAAAAGTAGACATCACAGCTCCAGGCGATGCCTTGGATCATATTCACCCGCCCATGCCCAGTGCGCAGCCAGCAGACAAAACGCTGTGATTGCGCCGGGTCGTTGGGGGCATAGCGATTTTCCAGAAACAACTGCCCCTCGTCGAGCAGCAGGGTATCGGGATTAATGACATTTTCCTCCACGACCGCTGCTGCCGTGATAATCTTCCATACCGAACCCGGCGGATAAATGCCCTTGATGGTGTTGTTGACCAGCGGACGCAATGGATCGTTGATGATGTCCAGGTAGTATTCGCCGTCGATGGCGCGCGCAAAGCGCGAGTTGTCATAGCTGGGATAGCTGACCAGCGCCAGCACCTCGCCATTACGCGGATCCATGGCGATGACGACGCCTTGCTGAGAGACAACCCGACCGGCTTGGTTATTTAATATGCTCAGCTGGTCAATAAGCGCCTGCTGCGCGAATGCCTGCAAATCGGCATCAAGCGTGAGGCGCACGTTTTGACCCGGGACCGGATCGACCTGTTCAATGATATTGATAACCTCGCCGGCCACGTCCACTTCCCGCAAGACGCTGCCGCGGCTGCCGGCCAGCCTCGCTTCCAGGTAGCGCTCGACGCCTTCGTAACCGATGCGATCAAAGGCGGGATTGTAGCCCTGCGCCTGCAATTCCAGCGCCTCTTCGGCCGGGATCGGACCCATATAGCCGATAACATGCGTCATGAGCGCGCCAGTTGGGTACTCGCGCACAGCGACCGTATCCACATCCACGCCCTGCATATAGATGCGCTCTTCGAGAATCTGCATAGCGACTTGCTGGGGGACATCCAGCGCGACGATCACAGGCCGGAAGGGCGCGATACCTTCGCCCTCTGCCACGATCTCTTCAATGCTCCTTACAAATTGACTCGCTTGTTCCGCCAATTCCCGCGTGGGCGGCGCGCCAACCAAAGCTGACAGACGATTAAAGACCTCGAGTTCTGCGGTTTCGTCGGCTGGCAATTCGGCCGGGATGATCGTGACGTTAAAGGCGGGCACGTTAAATGCCAGACGCGCGTCGTTGCGGTCGAAAATGGCGCCGCGCCGAGAGGCAATCGGCAAGGCGCTGAAGCGGTTCTCGTCAGCGAAGCCCTCAAACTCGCCATGCCGCAGGACCTGCAATTCGTACATGCGTATGCCAAATATCAAGAAGACAGCGAAGATAACGGCTTGGAAGAAGGTCAAGCGCCAGGTCTGGAAGGGAATCAGGCGATTAGACTTCATCAGGCGGTCCCGGCATCCGACTCGAGCGATAGATTCGTCGAAGCGCTGGGACTGTTCGCGCGAATGCGCCGTTGCATCAGCCGGACAATCGCATAGATGGGCAGCGCTCCGGCCAGGTTGTATAGCAGCGTGGGCAAGTAAACCAGCCGAATCACCATCGGAATGTCATAGGACAAGCCCAGCAACAGAAGCGCGCAATAGGTATACACTTGCAAGAATAGCGTCGCCAACAGCGTCATCGCCAGCAGCGTGACGATGCGCATCCGATACAACTGCCGCGCCGCGCCATTGGCCGCGTATACGATTATCATGAGCGCTGCTGACGATGCGCCAATGGGTATGGCTGAATAAAGATCGAGCAGAATGCCGCCCACCAGCGCCCAAATGAAGCCGCTCGCCAGATCCGACCGGATCGACCAAGCCAGCACCAGCAGCATCACCAGGTTTAACTGCCCGCGCGTATTGTTCAGTATGGGACTGACATTGCCAAACAAGCCGACGCCGAAGCTGACCAACTGCGGCAGGATGCTGGCGGAAAGCGCCGTCGCAATCACTAATATCGGCAGGCTGAGGTAACGCCCCATGTCAGTTTTCTTCTGGCTGGTCGAATACGGTCAGATCAATCGGCTGAAAGCTGGTGATGACCAGCACCAATTCCAGCGTTTGAAAATCGATTAGGCTGCGGACCTGCGCTTCCTGGAATAGTTCGAATTCAAATTGGCGAACGCTCGTTACCTGGCCCACAACGATATCGGGCGGGAAGTTGCCGCCCAAGCCGGAGGTGATAACCAAGTCGCCTTGCCGGATCTCTGCGTCGAGATCAACGAAGGTGAGGCGCAAGACCCCAGAAGCCTGGCCGACGATGCTGCCGTCGGCGCGCGTCTCTTGCAGCCGAGAGCTGACAGCGCTGTTTTCGTCGGTGATCAACTGAACTTGCGACGCGTTGGCGCTGACGCCGCTGATGCGCCCCACCAAACCCAGGTCGGTCGTTACCGGCATGCCGACTGCGACGCCGTCGCGCGTGCCGCGGTTGATAATGACGCTGCGCACGATGCCGGTCTGGTCGACGCCGATGACATCGGCGCTAAGGAATTCCTGATTCTCGAGCGTTGATGTGTAGGACAGCAAGCTGACAAGCCGGTCGTAGTCGCTGGCCGCCTCCCGCAGTTGCAGGAGCTCGATTTGCCCACGGGCGAGCTGCTCTTCGAGCTCGGAAATGCGTTCGCGCAATTGTCCCAAATTGTTCAATTCATCAACCGCTTGGTTGAAGGACAGGGACACCCTATTCAACGCGCCGGACAAGCTGTTGAGCGGCGCGGCAACCACAGCTTCGACCGGGCTCAGTACGCCGGCAAGCGCCAACAGGACGAGCAAGCCACATACGCTCAGCATCATCATGAGCAAGGCGAATCTGTTGGGGCGTCCGTTCAGTCTCACGCCAGAGCCCTATCACAAATCAGATAGGTATTATGTTATCACAATTCCGCGAAGGATTATGAGTTGCGTTTAATGTCTGGTACTGCCGCGTTCCGGTCCGGTCAACAGCCGGCGCAAGTTGCTATAGTCTTCCAGAACACGCCCGGCGCCGCGGGCGACGCAGGTCATCGCGTCATTAGCCAGCCAGGAGCGGATATTCACTTCTTCGCGCAGCCGATCGCCCAAGCCGTGCAATTGACCGCCGCCGCCGGCGATGGTGATGCCGCTCTCCATCAAATCCGCGACCAGCTCGGGCGGGGTGTCGTCGAGGGCGTCTTTCACCGTGTCGATGATAATATTGACCGATCCGCCGATTGCCTCTCGGATCTCGATTGAGCTGACCTCAACCGCGTCGGGCAGCCCGGTGTTCAGATTTCTGCCTTTGACAATATAGGTGCGCTCCTGCGGCAAAGGGTAGGCGCTGCCGATATCAATCTTCGCCTTTTCGGCCGTCGGCTCGCCGATGAGCAGATTGTGCTTGTTGCGCAAGTGCCGCACGATGTCTTCGTCCATTTCGTCGCCCGCCACGCGAATCGACCGACTGATGACGATGCCGCCCAGCGAAAACAAAGCGACTTCCGTGGTGCCGCCGCCGATATCCACCACCATGCTGCCGCGGGTTTCGAGCACGGGCAGGTCGGCGCCGATGGCTGCCGCGACGGGTTCTTCAATCAGATGCGCCTCGCGCGCGCCCGCGTCGAGCGTCGCCTCAATGACTGCTCGCTTTTCGACTTCGGTCACGCCGCTAGGTATGCCAACAACGACGCGCGGTCTTGGCACCGGCACCCAACTCTGTTCATGCGCTTTGCGGATGAGATAGTCCAGCATGCGCGCGGTGATTTCATATTCGCTGATGACGCCATCGCGCAAGGGGCGGACAATCAAAATATCTTTGGGGTTCTTGCTCCACATTTCCTTGGCGCGCGCGCCTACTTCAATTGGCACTCGTGTTTTGCGGTCGATAGCGACGAAGGACGGCTCGTTGATAACGATGCCTTTGCCGCGCACGTATACAAGCGTGTACGCGGTTCCCAGGTCGATGCCTATATCAAGCGAAAAAAGCCCGAACAGGAAATCCAGAGGACTTAACACAAAAGACTCCCCAATGGAAAGCAGACGCGCCGAATTATAGCACAGATTAACATTAAGGAATACCAATAGTTACAAACGACTTTTTTACTTAAGTTTGTCTTTAGACATAAGTCTCAATATATCATTGAATTGGCTATCTTTCCCAAGCTAATCGCTATCAGTTATGATTATCACAAAAGCCTTACGAGTCTCTTGCTGGAACGGTTCTGGGTCATGCTTTCTGTTGTCGCCAGAAACATAAAAGACCAAAACTTGATCGCGCCCGGTCAGACTGTTGTGGTCGCCGTGTCCGGCGGCGCCGATTCTGTCGCGCTGCTGCATGTTTTGCTGCGGCTTAGCCAAAGTTTGGGCTTCAAAATTCATGTCGCCACGTTGGATCACGGCATTCGCGGAAAAGCCGCGGAACGAGATGTTCAGCATGTTCAAGAACTTGCGAATCGCTGGGCGCTGCCCTGCACAGCAGGCAGCGCCAATGCGCCGGCTCTTGCCAAGCGCGCGGGCATCGGACCTGAAGAAGCGGCGCGGCGAGTTCGCTATGATTTCTTGGCAAAGGTCGCAATGCGGCAGGATGCTGCCTGTGTAGCCGTCGCTCATCACGCGCTTGATCAGGTAGAGACAATCTTGATGCGCATCATTCGCGGCTCTGGGACCAAGGGCTTGCGCGGCATGCGGATGGCGGCGCCTCTGCCTTATCACGAGGATTTGACACTCATCCGGCCGCTGCTGCATGTCACGCGGGAGCAAATCGAAGCCTATTGCGTCGAAAACCGGCTGGCATACCGTCACGACAGCAGCAATGACGACAGGGCGCATTCGCGCAACTTTATTCGTCATCAAGTTGTTCTTCCGCTGCTGGACCGCTATGCTCATCTGCCAAAGTCCTTTGAGCGGCTGGCGGCCGCGGCCGAAGCTGACCAGGATTATATGGAATCCCGCTTCATGAGCGATGTCCTGCCGATGGTCGAAGAAGAAGCGGAGGCCTGGCGCATAGCCCGGTTGGACTATCATGACTGTCATGTTGCGATGCGCCGCATTTTGCTTCGCGCAGCCTTCCGCAGCTTGCAAGATGGCAATAGAGAATTGAGCTACGCTAATACCTTAGACATCATCGACTGGATCAAGCAGGCCCAAGCTGGCAAAGTCCGTGATTTGGGCGCGGGCATCCAGCTTCGTATCGGCTACGACAGCCTCCATATTGAGCGCCGCGACGCGCGGCAGCGCTTTGAAGACTACCGCTTGATCGCGCCTGGGACGGAAGTGCCATTGCAGGGGCGCGATGAAATCTGTGTAGGGAAGCTGCGAATCAGACGCTTGCATGGCGAGGGGACGCCGGCAGGCGCCACAGCGCTTCAGGTGCCTCTTGGGGCGGAAGTGCGTCTGCGCACGCGGCGCCGGGGCGAACGCTTTTGTCCTAAAGGCATGGCAGGTCGGTCGCGAAAAATAAAAGATTGGATGATCGACCGCAAGATCCCGCGGCAGATCCGCGATCAAATCCCCCTGGTCAGCCTTGATGGCGCTGTGATCGCCATCTGCGTCGGCGAGACCTGGCGCCTCGCGGACATGTCGAGACTGTCGATTGGTTCTGGTCCATTCTGTACCTTGATTCTCGAATAGTGGCGAATGCCTTCGGCTGGAATGCAGGGCAATCGCAGCAAAATGTTGGCGACTGAAATGGCGCAGACTTAAGCTGAAAATCAAACACAGAGCGCGCAGAGAGCACAGAGTAAGACAAAATGCCCTTACTTTCAGATCTTTTTATGTGCGACTGATAAAACTTCGTTGGCGACATTGCCATATTCAGTCGCGGGGATAGAAGATATGTTGTCTAAACCCTCTAAACTCTGTGCACTCAGTAAACCCAACAAAATAATGCAAAAAATTAGGACGCTGTAGGGGCGACCAATCTGACTCTGTTGAGAAACAGCCTCCATCACCCGCCCCCTTGCCCAAAAATGAGGCAATTGGAGTCTTATGACCTGTAGTGAGCCGTTAAACCCCTCTCCCTTTATGGGGGAGGGGTTTGGGGTGGGGGTAAATTGAGTATTTGAACAGAGTCAATCTGGTCGCCCGCATTGTTACGTATTGATTTCGGGCGACATGGTATGTCGCCCCTACAAGGCTTGTCCGCTACTAACATAGTAGCGTAGCCATGGCGCCATCGGCTCGCCCGGTACTGCGATTCATGAATATACCCATGTTGTATGCCGCCATCTTTGCCGCTACTCGCGCGAGCATACCGAGTTCGCTGTGGGCATTGATGCGATGTAAGCCAAAAGTTTCAACAAGTCTGGCGATCACGGTCTCGATGATTTGCCGGTGTTTGCGCAGCCAGCGCATGGTTTTGCTGGGCTTATCGCCTTTGATGTTGCTCGCTCGTGGCGCGATAACTTCAGCGCCATATTCGCGTTGCCAATGCCTAATCCAGCGCAGTCCACTAAAGCCGCCGTCAGCGAGATAGGCTAAGCCACGATCATTTCCGGCACACAGGGCGGGGCTGATGGATTCAGGACTAGGGATTCTGCGGGGTTTATATGTTCTATGCCTGGGCAATTCGCTTTCGATCACACGCTTGCATCCTCGGCGGCTGCTCACAAGCGCTTCCATCAGCCAGCGGTCATCAATGTTTGCTAGACCGAGCATCCAGCCCGTGATGACACCCCTATCGCTGGCGCAGACCAACAGCTGCTCCCCGTAATACCAGCCGCCATGATTGCCGCCGCGACCTTTCTTTCCGAAGAGCCAATGGCGATCATGGCTGATAGCTTGGCCCAGACTACAGTGAGGCACCGGCGTGCAATCCACCACCTCGTACATAGCGCTGCTGCTGAGCATCTGCACCAGCTCTTGTTGCAAGCATACAAATGCAGCCCACAAATCACGCAGACGTTTGTTAAACTGACTGCGTTTCAGCATCTGGGGAAACCATGACCGACCATCTTGCAATATGTAACGCACTATGCCCCGCTCAGATCGCCAAGGCACACCAACGCGCCATTGCGCCGCAATCGCGACCGTCAGCACTTCGCTATCACTCATTTGCAAGGCGGGACCAGGATGTCGCTTCATCAGGGAGATCATTTCACTTTTGTACCAATCGTCAATCACAACGTATAATGTCGTGAAGAAGGTGTCTAAATCCATTGAGTAAACTCCTTATCTGGAAGTTTGGCGCTTACTCTAAATTAGCACCTTCTCTAAAATTGCAATTGCATACAGTGACCCAGTAGCGGACAAGCCTTACAATATCCATTATTATGTTGGATTTGCATTTCTTTGTTGGGTTTACTTCTGCGTTCTCTCTAGTTAAATACAATTTGATGCAATCGCCCTGAGCTGGAATGCCGCAAAACTAAGCCTTACGATATAATAAACACATGGATACCAAGTCCACGCGCATTGCCGAAGAAACGGTCAGTCGGCTAGTGCAGGTCTTGCTGGTTGATCACGACAGCGTCAATCGCTACACCGTGAGCAAATCTCTGCAACGGCTCGGCTATATCATTGTCGAAGCGTCCTTCGGCGACGAGGCTTTGGAACGCTTCAATAGTCAGCATTTTGATCTGGTCTTGAGCGAGATTGACCTGCCCGGCAGCGACGGGCTAGAGCTCTTGCGGCGCATCAAGGCGGGTTCGCCGGACGCAATGATGATATTGATGACGGAAAACCCCAGCGTAGAATCGGTCCTGCAAGCGCTGCGCTACGGCGCGCAGGATTACCTGATTAGACCCTGTTCTAGTCAAGTGATTAGAGCGAGCGTGGACCGCGGCATTGAACGCGCGCGAAAACTGATGCGGCGGCGGCGAATGCTGGATGCGATTATGCGCAACGTGGGAGAGTTGGCGCGGGAAGAAGCCTCGGCGGCGGTCTCGTCTGACGATGGCAGCCTGGGACCGCTCGCGCCAGCAGCTCGTGATCGCGCGGTCTCCACTGATTCTATGATGGCATTGGCTGGGCTTTCGCTTGCCCCGGGCCGCTATCAGATCGGCAATGGAGACCAGTCCATTAGTTTGACGCCGACAGAGTTCGACCTGTTACTCTATCTGACGGCGCATCGCAGCCGCGTTATTTCCTGCCAAGAGCTGGTGCGAGAAGTACGAGGCTATAGCACTGATGAATCCGAAGCCCGCGAGGTCATCCGTCCGCATATCAGCAACTTGCGGCGCAAGTTAAGCTCGCTGGGCGAATACGCGAAGCTCGTTGTAAATGTGCGCGGGATTGGTTATCGACTGGGCGACCTCGCCGATTCAGAATAGCATCCCCCTATATTGTCCTTGCTCCGCTGTTGTCCAATGCTTAAGCCGACCCCATCGCCCGCAATTATTTCGCGGGCGCTGGCATTGCTGGCGCTTATTATCGCCGGGATCGCGGCATTGCTCGCGCCTGCGACCCAGAGCGCCGCTAGCTGCAATGAAGCCGGCACTCTCAGTCGGGAAACCTACCTTGGCGCTGGCGCCGCTCGCTCCCGCTATTTCACGCTTTATCTCCCGCCATGTTATGAGATTTCGACACAATCATATCCGCTGCTCATGCTGCTGCATGGCTCCAATGCGGATGACAGCCAATGGCTCCGCCTGGGGTTCATTGACGCGCTGGAAGCGGCGATAGGCTCCGGCGCTGCGCCGCCGATGATCCTTGCCTTGCCCTTTGGCGACGCGCTTGCCAACGAGAACACCTTTGGCGGCGGGGGCTACGACTCGCTTGTGATTGACCTATTGGATCATCTGCAGCAGCGATATCGCAGCGACGGCAGAACAGCCATCGGCGGCATTTCGCGCGGCGGCTTCTGGGCATATCATCTGGGGCTGCGTTTCCCGGGGCGCTTTGCGGCGATCGGCGGGCATAGTCCGTTTTTCGACCCCAGTCACGTCGAGCCACGCTACAACCCGCTCGAGTTGGCGCGGTCGCTGGCGTTTGACGCTGATATGCGGCTGTGGCTGGATCGCGGTTCGAGGGATTTCGCGGCGGACGGTGTTGACCAGATGCATGTGATTTTGCGCGATCGCGATGTCAAGCATCAATATGTTGTTTACAGTGGCGCCGCGCACGATGAGGCTTCCTGGGGGCGCAATGTCGCGGACTATCTGGCTTTTTACAGCGCGGCGCTTGCTGAAAAGCCGCCCCCAATCTCACAAGCTGGGCGGACAACAGAAGCAGGCGGGGAATTGTGGATCCCGGCCGCTGCTTTTTCGGCGCTGCAAACGTCGATCAGGCGGCAGCAACTGGATGCGATTTTGGCTGGCGACGTCGATCAGCGCTTGACTTTGAGCGAATCCGCAGCGGAGCGCTTGCGGGAACACGGCATTGAACCGCATCGTGATACGCGAATCGCGGCGGACGATAACTTGGAGCGTCTACTCTGGCGCGACAAGCTCAGCTTCACTTTGCTGCCATTTGATAAATTGCGCCCCCGCCTGCGACCATTGTGGCTGGACGGCAAACCCGTCGTCGATCAACTCGGCGACTATCCCTTGATATTCGACAATGGCGCGTCCAGTTTTCACCCAGGCAGATTAACGCGCATTACCCTGTCCGGCACAACCGCGCTTGCCCGGGGGACGAGGACGGCGCTGGATGAGATTGGCTTGGAGGCGGCCGCAAGCGGCATCCGCGATTATGTGTCTGCGTCGGATTATTTTCATCTGACCAATGAAGCGTCTTTGGCTGATACCTGTCCACAGTTCAACGAGGCGGTCATGGGCGGCGCGAACAGCCTGTGCATGAAAAGCCAACACGCGGGCTTGTTTGATCTCTTGAAGGTCGACGTGGTTGATGTGACGGGCAATCACATCAATGACTTTGGCTATGCCGCCTTTGAAGATACGCTGGCGCATTTTGAAGCGGCGGGAATGCAAATTGTCGGCGGGGGGCGCAAACTGGACGCTGCGCGGGAAGCTCTGATACTCTCTCACAACGGCAATCATGTCGCCTGGATCGCCTGCAACGCGGTTGGTCCCTATTATGCCTTAGTTAATGCAGAGCCGAGCGCGCTCGGCGGTCCGCGGCCAGGCGCCGCGTTCTGCGACCGCGCTTGGCTGGCGGACAGCTTGCCTGTGCTGGCGGCGCAAAACGATCTGGTCCTGTTGACCCTTCACTATCAGGAATACGAGTCCTATACGCCGACGCCGCGGCAGCAAGCCGATTACCGCGCCTATGCTGAATGGGGCGCTGATGTTGTCATTGGCACTGCGGAGCATAAGCCGATGACCTTTGAATTCTACAGAACGCGCCGCGGCGAAACAGCCTTCATTCATTATGGACTGGGCAATCTCTATTTTGACCAGAGTTTTTGGGGAAATAAGCGCTTCTTCTTGGACACGCTTTACGTTTATGACAGTAAACTATTAGCAGTGGAACTGTTTCCGGGCCTCATCGACGATCGAGCGCGCCCACTCTTGCTTACAGGGGACGATCAGTTCAACTTCTTGCACTTTATGATGATTCAGCAGAACGGATTCTAGCCATCGTTGGTTCATATTATAGTTTGATTGCTTTGTTCGTCTGTCTGGCGCATCTGTTGTCCTTCGTTTCTCTTTCGGCACAAGTGGGGGAAACAACGGAACCTATGCACAATCTCACGCTGGAGCAAAAAGTTGCGCAGATGTTCATGGTGAGTTTTTTTGGACCGCGACTGACAGAGACGGAATCCGCTTTCTTGCGCGAGGTACAGCCAGGCGCGGCGGTACTCTTTGGGCGCAACATTGAATCGCCCGAACAAGTGACGGCGCTGACGAACGCCTACCAGCAAGAGGTCGCGAGCCGCGGCGGCTTGCCGCTGTTGATCGCAGTGGATCAAGAGGGCGGACCTATCCAGCATCTGCAAGAGGGCTTCACGCGTTTTCCCGCCCCTATGCTGCTGGCTGCCACGCAAGACGAAGACCTGGCATACGACGTTGGCGTGGCCATGGCTGCCGAGATGCGCGCGGTTGGCGTCAACATGAATCTGGCGCCAGTCGGGGATTTGCTTACGAACGCGCTCAATCCCATCATCGATCGCCGATCATTCGGCAGCGATCCAAAAATGGTCGCTCCGATTCTGATGAATTTCATACGCGGGCTGCAAGACAATGGAGTGATAGCGACAGTCAAGCATTTTCCCGGTCATGGCGATACCAGCGAAGATTCGCACCTGGAGTTGCCCGCCATTCATCACGACCGACGTCGACTGGATGCGGTTGAATTGCGCCCATTCGTCGCCGCATTCGACGCCGGCGTCGGTACTGTGATGGTGGCGCATATCTGGTTCAGCGCCTTTGATGCCGAAGCGCTGCCGGCATCCTTGTCCGTCAACGTTGTAGAAGGCTTGTTGCGGAAAGAATTGGGATACGATGGCTTAATCATGACTGACGCGCTGGATATGGATGCCGTCGACACAGGATACGACGCCAGCGAAGCCTCGATCCGCGCGATCGCGGCGGGCAACGATTTGGTCGCTATTGGCGCGCATGTGGGCACGCGACGGATACGCGCCGCGATCAACGATGTAGTTGCGGCCGTGCGCGCCGGACGCATCGCGCGCGAGCGCATAGACGACTCGGTGGAGCGCATCTTAAAGCTCAAACAGCAGTTTGGCTTATTGAATTGGCGCCCGCTAGATGCGGATGCGGCGAGCGAACGGTTGGACCTGTTGGCGCATGATCGCCTGGTGACGACTTTGTTTGAACGAGGTGTGACTGCGCTTGATCCGCAGGGCATGATACCGGTCCAGGGCAAGGCGCTCTTTGTTTATCCAGGCACGCGCCCGCGCATTCGCCGAGAATGCGATCGCCGCGTGGCGGAGCATGACTTCGTCGCTGTCTCTGGGTCGCCGACGAAAGAGGAGTTGACTTGGGCAAGCGCAGCCGCGCAGGCAGCCGACACAGTGGTCCTTTTCACCTTGAACAACATTGACGATCCTCGGCAGATTCAACTGATTGAGGCCATGCCGCCACACAAGACGATTCTGGTAGCGCTGTGGCATGCAAAAGAAATATTCAGCTATCCCGAGCTCGCGGCTTATGTGCAGGGATACAGCCCCATGACGCGCGCGACGAAGGTCATCTGTGAAGTGCTGCTCGGCGAGCGACCGGCGCTCGGCAGCATGCCGCTCGGCTTTGCGAGCTAGGCGACCGCGCTATTGATAGGCTATAATGAGGCGGCGCGAATCCACTCGCGTTTCGATTAATACGAATTGTGAAGTACGCAGGACACAGATAGTCAATGTCTACCCTTAACCCAGACCTAATCTCCAAAGACATGGATGCGGTGCTGAATGACGCCGTGCCAATGCTAGGCGAATATCGCAAATCGTCGATCATGCCGGAAATGGTTCTGCTGGCATTGCTGCGTCGAGAAAACACGGCGGCTTGGCGTATGCTCAAGATGTTTGAATCTTCGCGCGGCGTAGACCTGGAACGCTTGGAGCGCCAGGTGAAAGCCGCGATTCAAGCCCGCCGCGATCCCGACGGCAGCCTGGATTTCGTCGCTATTGGCAACCGGAAAATCTCACTGAGCCGACAGTCGATCGTGCTCCTGGACGACGGATTATCGGTTGCCAACTCGATGAATGAGCAGAAAATCGATACCGATCACGCCTTGGCGGTACTTGCGGAAACATCGGTCAGCACGGGCGGGATTCTGCGCCAGTTCAGCATTACGCCCAAGTCGATTCAAGACGCATACAGCGACGCCAGCAAGATCATCCCCAGCCGCGACGACAGCACCACAGTCGATTACGTCAAACGCGCCAAACGCGGCTTGCTGCGCGCGGTGCATTTTCGCGAAGATCTGCTGCGCAACATGATCAACGTGCTCACGCAGTCGGTCAACCGGCACATCATATTGATTGGTCCAGACGGCGTCGGCAAGCGCACGCTGGCTTATAGCCTGGCTCTGCTCATGGCGGAAGACAAGGGACCAAATGGCTTGTCCAACTTGGTGCAGATAAGCGAAACGGCGCTGCTGGACGGCGATCAGGAAGCCTTCCGCGCTGGCATGAGCGCGGCGCGGCGCGGGATCCTCTTCTTGCCGCTGATTCATCGTTTTTTCGGCGGACCTATCAAAGCCGATTTTAACAAGGCGACATCGCTGGTCCAAAAGGCTTTTTTGAGTGACGATCCCGTCGTCATCTGCACCACCAGTTTGCAGGAATTTGAAGCGCGCATACAAAACGTCAGCGCCATCATGGAAAACAGCCAGGTCATCCGCGTTGACGAACCTGCGCTGGACGAGACCGTGCAAATATTGGAGACGATTGCGCCGCATCTGGAATCGGACTATGAAATCGCTGTCGAGCATGACGCGCTGAAGATGGCGGCGCGCATGGCGCAGCGTTATCTGACCATCAATCCCTTGCCGCAAAGCGCCGAGCAACTGCTGCATCGCACGGCGGCTATGGTCAATATGGGCAAGCAAGCGCACCTCGCATTCCGCCCGGACAATAACGACGCCAAGCTTGATGTGGAAGATGTGACCCTGGTGACCAGCCAGATGACCGGCATCCCGGTCACGAAACTTGGCGCCGACGAACGACTTCGCTATGCCAATATGGTCGAGCATCTGAGCCAGCGTCTCATCGGCCAGGAAGAGGCGGTTCAGTTGGTCAGCCGCGCCATCAAAACAGCCCGCGTTGGCTTGAAAGATCCGCGCAGGCCCATTGGCGCCTTCCTGTTCCTGGGTCCTACCGGCATCGGCAAGACCGAAATGGCGCGTGTGCTTGCGGACTTCATGTTCGGCAGCGAAGAGAATCTCTTCCCGCTGGACATGAGCGAATACAAGGACGAAAGCAGCATCAACCGCTTGATTGGTTCGGCGGTGGGTTATGTCGGCAGCGACGAGGGCGGGCAGTTGACCGAGCGCATTCGCCAGCAACCCTATACTATCGTGCTGCTTGATGAAATTGAAAAGGCGCATCCGCGTATAATGGATGTCTTGTTGCAGGTGATGGAAGAGGGCCGGCTGACCGATGGCCGCGGCAATATCGCGCGCTTCAGCGAAGCGGTTGTCATCATGACCAGCAACATCGGGTCCGAGCATTTGATGGTGCGGCAGATCACAGACGATCTGCGCGAGCGGATTATGGACCAGGTGCTGGAGTTCCTGCGTCCCGAGTTCGTCAACCGCTTGGACGAGGTCATTCTCTTCAACGCCTTGAGCGATGAGGACTTTGTGCCCATCCTCGACCTGCTGATCGAAAAAGAGAATAAACTGGCGCGCGAGCGCGGCTTGACATTGAAGTTCAGCGGCGGCGCCAAGAAATGGCTCTTGGAGCAAAATGACGAGCCGGAATACGGCGCGCGTCCGCTGCGGCGAATCTTACGGCGCAATCTGAGGGAACCCTTGGCTGACTTTCTCCTGCGCTCCAACCCGCCGGAAGGGACAGAAGTGCGCATCAGCGCCAGCCGCAAACGAGGCGGTGGTTTGAAGTTCGCAGCATTTTTTGATGGCGAGGAATTCCTGGACGAGGCTGGATCATACGGGATCGCAGAGCCTTAAGCGCGCAGGCATGAATCAGAGGTGAGCATGAGAGCAATCGATCGTTCGATCTTTAGAAAATACGATATTCGCGGCACTGCCAACGTCGCATCCCCACAATTGACGCCCGGCGTAACCTACTTGGTTGGCAAGGCTTTGGGCACCTATCTGCCCCGAGAATTCGGCACGCGCAAGATCTTCGTCGGCTCCGACAATCGCCTGTCCTCCGGTCCGCTGAAAGCCGCGATGATCGAAGGGCTTGCTTCGACAGGCTTGGCGGTTGTCGATATTGGCGAAGTGCTCACGCCGACCGTCTACTTCGCTTCGGCTTCTTATGGCGTGGCCGGGGCCGGCGTGATGATCACGGGCAGCCACTTGGATACGCGCTACAACGGTATCAAGATGGCTTATGGCAAGCTGGCGCTGGCCGGCGAGCAGATCCAGGCTGTTCTGAACCTCATTGATGAGGGAATTTTCGCGGCTGGCGACAGCCAAGTCGAAGAAGATCCAACCATGATCAATCAACACATGACCGCGATACAGCGCAAGGTGCACATGGAAAAACCGCTGAAGGTGGTGCTGGACGCCGGCAACGGTTTGTCGGGCGCATATTTGCCGCCGGTATTGCGCGCCCTGGGGCTGGAGCTTGAATGCCTCTACTGTGAACCGGACGGTACCTTCCCCAACCATTTGCCGAACCCGGAAGATCCCGAAATGACGCGCGATCTGGAGGCGAAAGTTCTCGAACTGGGAGCGGACCTGGGCTTGGCTTTCGACGGCGATAGCGATCGCTGCGGCTTCATCGACAACCAAGGTCGTCATATCGCCGCGGATCGACTGCTGGCGCTGCTGTCGCGGGATTTGCTGCGGCGTCATCCCAATACGCCGATCGTCTTTGACGTGAAATCGTCGCAGGCGCTGCCCGACGAAATCAAAAAATACGGCGGCATCCCGGTCATGTGGAAATCCGGGCACAGCCTGATGAAGCAGAAGATGAACGAGATTGGTTCCTTGCTTGGTGGCGAGGTAAGCGGACATCTTTTCATCGGCGAAGACTATTTCGGCTTTGACGACGCGCCGCTGGTGGCGCTCAAAACATTGGAGATCATTAGCAAGTCCGGGCAAACAGTTGCCGAAATCTTTGACGACATTCCCAAGCTGGTCGCCACGCCGGAGATTGTCTTGGGCGCGCCGGACGACTTGAAGTTCAAGATGATTGAGGAAATGACCGCGAGCCTGCAAAACGATTACGAAGTTGTGACGGTCGATGGCGCGCGCGTGATTTTCGAACGGGGTTGGGGTTTGGTGCGCGCGAGCAATACGCAGCCCGCGGTCACGCTGCGCTTCGAGGCATACACCCGTGAACAGATTGCAGGCTATATGCGGATCTTCAAGGCTTTGCTGGCAAACTACCCGCAGATTGACATCAAAAATTTTGACAAACAGCTGCATGCCTTCAGCCCGCAGGCGCCCAGGGCTGGCGGGCGGATCTAAGGTTTCCGCAAACTGTGACCGACCCGGTCCAAGACTTCTACCGTCAGCACGCGGCGATCTATGAGCGCTTGGTCGCGCGGCAAGATCGGCATGGCAGGCTATTCGCCGCCTTGAACGAGATTTCCCCGCTGGATGGCTTGGCTGCGGTGGAGTTCGGGGCTGGCGCCGGCAACCTGACGAGGCTGCTTACCGTTCTGGTCAAACAGGTCTATGCCTTTGATTTAGAACCGGCCATGCTAGAACTGGCGCAGCGCGCGCTGCGGACAAGCGGCATGACCAATTGGACGCTGGCCATCGGCGATAACGGGCGCATGCCAGTTGCCGCCGATTCGGCTGATGTGGTGATTGAAGGCTGGAGTTTCGCGCATGTTTTGGACAGGAATAGCGGATGCTGGCGCAGTCAGTCTGCCGCTATGCTGTCGGAAATGAAACGGATCCTAAAACCGGGCGGCACTGCCATTCTGATAGAAGACCTGGGCGTCGCTCGGCTGCGGCCGAGCGCCCCGAGCGACGAGGCGGCGGCGCTCTATTCGTTTTGGCGCGAAGAATGGGGCTTCTCCCAGCGTTGGATCCGCACGGACTATCATTTCGCTTCGCCAGAAGAAGCTGTGGAATTATCTCGGTTTTTCTTTGGCGACGCCGTGGCGGGACAATGGCTAGCGGAGGATGCAGTCATCTTGCCGGAATGCACAGGCATCTGGTGGAGGACTTTTGCATGACTGGCGGCAACTCCAGCTTTTAACTTAAAACGGAGCGGGCGGGGAAATCCGCTGCGCTAGATAGTTGAATAGTCCCAATAACATGAAGACTGTGACGCCAAAAGCAATCAGAATGGCGCCGTAGATGACCTGCCGCCTGTCCCAGTCGCGCCTTCTCTTGATCAGCGTTTCAGTCGCGCTTGTTTGCAGCGTCCGTTGCCAGGCGCGGTCACGGTCGAAGATCAGGATCAGCCCCCAAATGATAATGGGACCTCCGAAAATGCCGCCAAAACAGAGCGCCGCAATCACACATTGTCTCCCGCGTCCCCTAAGCCGCTTGCGAGCAGGGGATCGTCTCCTCTGGACGGGTTGCCCAACTCTACCATACTTGTTTCCGCGCGCTTGAACAGCCCGCCGCAAACGCATCGCGCTGAGGAACTATTGCAAGCTTGTCCATTTCGGTTATCATGGTTGACCGTAGCGGGAAATAGCGCGGACAAGCGCAAAACATGGCGAATGCGCTGATACCCGAATCTATCATAGTGCGGCGGTAGGCATCATGCGGAACTTGAACGCGCCAGACTTGGCGCCGACCATCGAGTTTGCGGTAGACAGCGAGCATTCCGGCGTTCGCATGCTTGGCTGCTTCACTTTTCTGTTTGGCGCTGTAATCAGTTTCCTTGTCCTGAATACGATATTTCCGAACGGCGGCTTGATCACCATCGGCGCCGCCATCGCCATCGCCGTCGGCTTAACTTACGCGGCCGATTTCTTATCCAAGAAATACTGGCCCAGCAATCGCTATATCCAGTTCCTTGGCGATATCATTCAATTGACCCAGTCCAACAAGGTGCAAGGCGAAATTGATGCCGAGCACAACGTCAACATTTTGATGTGGCACTTCGAAGCGAGGCGCCATCCGCGCGTCCCGAAAGGCTGGTACGTTGTCGCCAATGCCCTGGAGCAGGATGGGGAATACATTACGACCTATAGCATTGTATCGCCGGCCGATTTCGACTCTTTGCCTTTGTCGCGTCTATCGGCCAGATACCAGCGCAAGAAAGGCAAGAAGGACGAAGTGCGCGATTTGCGCAAGGCCGGCAACATGCGCCGTATTGAACAGGCGGAATTCTACCGCGGCGAGTTTGGCGCCGAAATGTCGGCGGAAGATTATCGCAGTTATCTCGAATACCTTGCCGATACCTATACGTCTTGGATGCCTAAGGACAAATGAACATTTTCGGCAGGCTGTCCGGTCTGCTGCTCTGCATCGCGCTATTTGCGCTGCCCGTCTTGGCGCAGGACCGGGCGCTGACGCTGGGCAGCCAGGTCGAGGACAATCTCGCTCCCAACGGAACGCAGCGCTATAGCTTGAACGCCCTGGAATGGACGCTGGCCTCATTTACTGTGGAAGCGCTGTCAGATACGCTGGATCCGCAGTTGGCTATCTACGACAGTTCCGGCGAGCTGGTCATCGCGAACGACGACTACGCCTATCCGGACACGCGGGATGCGATCATCCAGGCTTTTGTCTTCCCCAAATCGGATCTTTATACCGTGGCTGTGAGCGGATTCGAGGGCTCGAGCGGAGCCTATCGATTGCGCCTGCTGCCCGGATATGACCTTCAGGTTCAGGCTAGAGACGCGCTGCTGCTGGAGGACTGGGAGGTGGTCAACCGCCTAGCTCTAGTCAGACAGGCAGGCAGCGGCCGGCTGGCTGTAGAAACCGACGGGATCGCGACAACAGCTGTGATACTGGGTGTGGGTTTTGCGCAGGAACGGGATTTTTTCTTTGAAGTTCAGTTTGAAAATGTCTCGTCGGCGGGCGACTGGCAGGTGGGCATCGCATTTCGCTACGCGCGCCCCGATTCGCATTCGCGCGTTCTCTTTAACAAACGCGGCTTCTGGCGCATGGAGCGGGTCGACGAGGGCGACATTGTGCTTGTGCGCAATTGGGGCACGCATCCGGCCATCGTGGCGGGCAACAGCGAGTTCCGCCTGGGGATATTGGCGAGCGGGGCGCAATTCGACATCGTATACAACGGGCAAATCGTTGGCACGGTCGCTGATAAGGCGGCTGAGGCAATTGGCGGCGTGGGCGTCGCCATGCGCACCGCCGACGCGGTTGACAGCCGCCTGTCCTTTGCGATAACCCAGGCGGCGATGACAATCCCGACGCGGGTGGATGAAGCGCTGATCGTCCCGAGTCAACTTCTGACGAGGCGCTATCATGTCATGGACGCTGTTTTGGCGCGCCAGCAGTTGATCCCCGTTGACGGCGAAATCAAAATGCTTTTGCCCCAAAGCAGCGTTCGGCGGCGCTTGGCCGGCGTCACGCCATTTCTGCTGGGTTCTGGTTTACGCTTGGCGGAATTTGTTATCGGCGCGCAAGTCTCTTACCAAATGAGCAAGGAAGCCAACGGCGGCTGCGGCATCCTGTTCCACTTCCAAGACGAAGAACACTATCAGCTTGCCTATGCGACCGCGGCGGGCGACTACGGCCTATCGCAGCGCCAAGGGGCTGTCTTCTCGCCGGGCGTCTATGTCAATAAGCCGACGCGCGAGCGGCAGGCGCATGACCTGCTCTTGATTGTCCATGACGGCATGATCCACTACTATGTCGATAATGAGCATATTGGACAGCTAGCCTACGAAACTTCACTGGGAAGAGTCGGTATCGCGGTTGTCAACTATGCGGACGTCGAAACCAATTGCGTTTTTGAGGATTTTTGGGCGCTCAGCCTAGATGGCTGAGCGCTTGGGTATTTTCTCGGATACAAGTCAAAAGCCCCGCCATATTGGCGAGGCTCTCCGCTTATGTTTGATAAACTGGCTCTGTTCTTGCGAAGCGCATACGCTCATTGGGCGCTTTCGCTCATGGCTGCGCCAAGCGTGGCGCAGCCCGGGCAACTGCCGTCAGGGCGCAAGAGCGCGTAACCGCCCATGGGGTCAGTATCCCAGCGCGTAAAGTTAAGATTCCAAACGATCATGAGCGGAACGCGACCGGACTCGCGCGATAGGCGGGCGGCATCGGCGATCCATTCCGTCTGTTGCGCTACTGTGACATTGTTTGCCCAAGCGAAGTCGGCCGGTATCGGCGCTCCCATGCCTTCTCCACTCAGATAACCCAGTTCCGTCCAGCAGATCTTCGAGTTCGGGAAGAACTGCGCGCCGCGGTTGAGCATAGATCCAAAGTAGCGCGTCGGATAGGGGTTGCGCGGATCGCCACTGCTGCTGCGCGGGCTGACGATGCCTTCGTTGTAATGCAAGCCCAGGCAATCCATGTATTGCGCGGCGCCAGCTTGCGCCATTTGCCGCATGAAATTATCGTCGTTGAGGACTGCGCCGGGGAAAGCGCCTTCCGCCCCGGTCGGCGCCGGCGCTCCGCTGATGACGAGTGTGGCTGAGTTGGCTGCTTTGATGGCAGTGTAAGCCGCTTTCAGCATGTGCACGTATGTGGCGCCGTTGATCTGACCATGGGGCCATTCGCGATCCAGATTCGGCTCGTTCCATATTTCGATCGCGTCCGCGCCGTTCCTGGCTAATTCCGCCACGAAAGCCGACAGTTGCGCCACATAAGCGTTGAAGTCAGTAGCCAGCGCTTCTTTGCTGCCAACGACGCCTAACAAAATCCTGAAGTTGTTCGCCTTGGCGCTCTGGATGAATTCAATTCCCTTGGCGATGCCAGCCTCGACCGGCAGTTGCTTCTTGACCCAGGTCATGCCCGCCGAGCGCATCAATTCCGCCGCGCGGCCATCTAAGCCTTCAACGTGCCCGCCCAAGGCGAAGCCTTCGGGACCTGTGGTCTGAGCAGGGACCGCGTGCTGAATGGGCGCGTCTGTCGCCACTGGAACGGTGCTGGCGTAGGCGGGCGGCACTTGCGCTTCATCGCAAAGTATGGAGTCCTGGAAATCGTAACTGACGCGCGCTTGGTACTCTTTGCCGGACCTGTCCAGGATGGTGAAAGTCCAGCCGAACAAAATGCCCCGGCGCTTCTGCCCGATGGGAACATCAGTCGAGCAGTTGTCGATGCCGAAGGAACCGTATAGCTGATAGCTGCCGGGCGAACTCCAGTCATCTTCATAGTAGCGCCATCTGACCATGGTCAGCCGCGATTCACGTTCCTCTTCTATCAATCCGCGCGCGATCTGCAGCGAAGTCTGCACGTAATCACCCGCGACCGCGTTGTCGTCTTGTGATAGCGCCGTCATTGTCACTATCGTCGCCAGCGCGAGCGCCAGCCATATCCTGGCCGCGCTCCCTAGCAAAATGTCGATTCGATTTTGTCGCATCTATGCCTCTTCTTGCTCGATTCCCTTGTTCAAGATTGCACAAGCTTAACCAAATGTCTCAATATTGCTATGGTTCATTTGCAATCGTTAGAAATTCCAACAAGGAAATGCAAATCCATTTTATGTATGGATTTGTAGGGCGACTCAGTAGTTCAAAGAAAATAATGCAAATTTTACAGCGGCGGTGTAGGGGCGACCAATCTGGTCGCCCGACGTTGCTGCGTTTTGATTTCGGGCGACATGGTATGTCGCTCCTACATTTAGACCCTTCGTCGAGTTTTGCATGACTAACTTGGAACTACTGAGGGCACAGAGAAAATAGCAGTGCGACTAAGTGAAATTCGCATCAGTTGAGCAAACGTACCGGAATCATTCTATGTCGAATATCACATAATTTAACGAATTGTAGGGGCGACTCTGTGCCGCGCGTAGACACTGCGGGTCAGTCGCCCAAAATCTGGAAAAACGTTGTACTTTCAGATTATCATTACTTACTTGGGTTTACTTAGTTTCCGACAGTGTTCCAGGCGAGAAGCGGCTGATTCTGACGCTCACTCGCGCGGAATGGTGAAGTAGAAGGTCGAGCCGCCCCCCAACTGGCTTTTCACAGAAATGTCGCCGCCATGCGCCTCGACGATGGCTTGGACCAGATACAAGCCTAGTCCTGTGCCATGCGCGCGGCGGGTGAGACTGTCGTCGATGCGATAGAAGCGGTCAAATATCTTGTCGATTTGATCTTGAGGGATGCCAGCGCCTTCGTCCCGAACGAATATCGTCACGCTGCTGACAGTGAAGCGCCCGCCAACGGTGATGCTGGTATCGGCTGGCGAATACTTGATGGCGTTGGTTATCAAATTGTCGAAGACTTGCCGCAAGCGGGCTTCATCGCCTTGTATGACCGGGAAGTTGGGCGGAAAGCTAAGATGGAAGCTGTGCTTGCTTTGCGCCTCGAGCCGTTCGACAGCTCGGGCGGCTACCTGCTGAAGATCGGTATCGGTAACGTTGAGGCGCAGCTCCCGCGAGGCTTGGATCTTGCTGGCGGTTAACAGGTCTTCAACGAGATCGGTCAAGCGATCCGCTTCGTCTTCGATGATCGCCATGTTGTCGCGGATGACGCTGCTGTCCCACTCGACATCCTCGCGCCCCAAGGTGCTGGCGTAACCTTTGATGATGGCGAGCGGCGTGCGCAATTCATGGTGGATTGTTGATATGAAGACCGATTGCATTTCTTGCGCTTTGCGGAAATTGGTGATGTCGCGAACATTGGCGATGATGCTTTCCAGGCGACCGTCTTCTTTTAGGAGCGGCGCATAGGTAATGCCCATGCTTGTTGTCATGCCATCGCGCCGGATCAAATCGCCTTCCACGTACAGCGTAACCGCGCTGCCGCCGTCTTCCGTTTGCCGGGGCCAGCCAGAATCAAGCGCCTTTTCCAGGTCGGGATAATCCAGCCGCTCCCACAGGATCACTTCGCGCTTGGCTAAACCGATGACCTCATCGGTCTTCCAGCCGGTCATGCGCTCGAAGGCGATGTTGGCTTGCTGGAACGTCAAATCAGGGTTCAGTATGAATACCCCATCTCCGCTATTGTTGACGATCGCTTCCAGCCGCTGCCGCTCCTGATTGATATGGCCGTAGAGTTGCGCGTTGTTGACGGCGATGGCGGCTTGATCGGCGAAGCTCTGCAGCGTATTCAAGTCCTCGGGCGTAATGGCGGTCTGGTAGGATCGAAAGACAATGAGCAGCCCCAGGGGATTTTGCGCGAATACCAGGGGCATAGCGATGGATTGCCCAAGTTGGCTGTCTATCGCCTTGGCCATGTCGCGCAGCTTGGCGTTTAGAAATTCTCGGCTGAATCCCTCGTCCGCGGCCGGGTTCATCAGTTCTTGCAGCTTGCGGTTGAGCTCGGGGACGACGTCGGCGTCGATGCCGGAATAGGCGCGCACCAGATAGGCGCCGTCCTGCTCATCCCCAAGGGCGACGATTCCCACCCGTCCCGCTAACATCGCGACCGAAGCGCGCAGCACCCGGCGCAGCACTTCGCCGAGGTCAAGCTGCGCGGTGATGGCGCGCGAGATTTCCAGCAAGAAGTCGCGCTGCCGGGTTCGCAGATCAGGACGCGTTAACATGATTCGATTTTAGCACGCTCCCGAATTGACGGCATATCGCCCCGCGCATAGCTGAATTGCCCCGACGCTAGAAGAGCCTGTCAAGTTCGCTGATATCAAGGTTCCCGCCATTTGTAGCCACCAGCGCCGCCGCGCCCATCAAAGCCACGTCATCGCCCAGCGCCGCGCTCGTTATTTTGAGATCATCAATATAGGCGTCGTCAAGCACGTGTTGACGAATGGCAGCGCGTATGGGATCAAATAGAAGTTCCCCGGCTTTGCTTACGCCGCCGCCGAGCACGACTGCCTCCGGATTAAACAGGTGCAAGATGCTGACGATGCCCAGCCCGATGACGCGTCCGGCTTGGTCAAAGATTTCCCTTGCCAAGTGATCGCCCGCGCGGGCAGCCGCTGCAACTGCTTTGGCGTCGATTGGATCCTTGCCTTCCGCCAGCATTTCGCTCAATGACGAGGGTCGGCCCCCGCGCAAAGCGGCTTGGGCGCGGCGCGCAATTGCGGGTCCGGCCGCCTCAAGCTCGACCGAAGACACGTGGTCTTGCTCGACGATGATCGGGATATGGCCAAACTCCGCCGCCAAGCCCTCGCGCCCCAGCAGCAGCCGCCCGTCGCAAATCATCCCGGCGCCAATCCCGGTACTGACAGTGATATAAACGACGTGGCGAAAACCTTGGGCGGCGCCTTTGGAAGCCTCTGCCAGCGCAGCGACATTGGCGTCGTTGCCGATGAAAACCGGCAAGTCAAACTCGGCGTGGATAATATCGCCCAACGGCACATCATGCCAGCCGGGTAAATTGGCTGGGGCAACGATGACGCCGGTCATGGGGTTCAATGGTCCCGGGGACGAGAAGCCAATGCCCGCGATATCCTTGCTGGAGGAGGGCATAACCTTCGCGATGTAGGCTTTGATCCGGTCAATGGTAGGTCCAGGACCCTCGTCAGCCCGGGTCAGCGTGTTTTCGCGCTGTAGCAGGTTCAGCTTGCGGTCGAAGCGCGCGGCGCGGATCTGTGTGCCGCCCAGGTCTACGGCGATGATTTCTTCGCTCATCAGGGAGTATCCTTACGCTTTTTGCTTTGCGGATCGAAAAAGCCGCAGCTTGCCTAATCTCAGCCAATCGGCCTTCGAGTCTCGTGATATTACTAAATGTAAGTTGCCGGGCTGCCTGACTTGTAGCCCATAAGCGACCTTGCTAGAATAGCATGGTTTCCCGCCAGCATTAAGTTCGACAGTCACAGCGATTGACGAGTTGTCATGGCACGTATCACCCCAATGCGCCGGCAGTATTTGGAAATCAAGAACCAGTATCCGGACTGCATCTTGATGTTTCGCATGGGCGACTTTTACGAAATGTTCGACGAAGACGCCGAAGTGGCGGCTCGCGAGCTGGATATTACGTTGACCGCGCGCGCGCAGAGCAAGGGCGGCGAGAAGATACCGATGGCGGGCGTGCCCTATCACTCGGTTGACGGTTATATCGCGAAGCTGATTGACAGGGGCTATCACGTCGCCGTCTGCGACCAGATCACCGAGCCGAGCGGCCGCGGCATCGTCGAGCGCGAGGTGACCCGGGTCATGACCCCGGGCACAGTGGTCGAGCCTGCGCTCTTGGACGATGCCAAAGCCAATTATCTGATGGCGATATTGCCAGTTGGCGACGCGGAAAGCGGACAATGGACCCAGGCTGGAATTGCTTTTGCGGATGTGTCCACAGGCGAATTCTGCGCCACGCAATTGGAAGGCGAAGCCGTGGGACTCGCTGTCTTTGAAGAATTGGCGCGCATCGACCCGCGTGAAGTGATCCTGCCGGAAAGCTGGCAAAAGCGCGGCGTGACCCTGCCAGAAGGCATCCACCTGAGCGCGGCGCAAGACTGGACATTCGAATTCGCTGGCGCGCGGCAACTGTTATGCGAGCACTTTCGCGTGCGTACGCTCGACGGATTCGGCCTAAAAGGTCAAAAGATCGCGGTAGCGGCGGCCGGGGGTGTCCTGCAGTATCTACGATCAACGCAGAAGAGCTCGGTCGATCAGATCTCAACTGTTCGCGCATATTCGACATCGTCCTTCATGGTATTGGATCAATTCACCCGTCAAAACCTGGAACTGACGGAGTCCATCCGGGGGCGCAAAACCAAAGGCAGCCTGCTCGACATTTTGGATCGCACAGTGACGGCGATGGGCGCTCGTCTTTTGCGCTCCTGGCTGAATCAGCCCTTGCTGGATATCAACCGACTGAAGGCCCGCCTGGACGCAGTGGAAGCCTTGTTCAGCAGCGACCCGCTTCGCGACGAGCTGGCTCTGGCATTGAAGCAAGTCGCCGATATTGAACGGCTGACAAACCGCATCGCTATCGGCAAAGCCGGACCCCGGGACTTGCTCGCGCTGAGTAAGACGCTGAGCGTGGTGCCGCGGCTTTCCGAGCTCATCCTGGAAACAGGCGCGCTCGACGCGATCACCGAACGACTGGATCCCTGTGAAGCCGTCTATGATCTAATCTCTTCCGCTATTGCTGAAGATCCGCCAGCGACTCTCAACACCATCGGCATCATTCGCGCGGGCTATTCGCAGCAGTTGGACCAGATTCTCGCTTCAAGCCAGCACGCGCGGGAATGGATCGCCAATCTCGAATCTCAAGAGCGGCGCAGGACCGGCATCGCCAGCATCAAAGTTGGATTCAACAAGGTCTTTGGCTATTACATCGAGCTCACAAAAACGCACAGCGACAAGGCACCGGATGATTATGTGCGCAAACAGACCTTGGTCAATGCGGAGCGCTATATCACGCCGGAATTGAAGGAGTATGAAACAAAGGTCCTCAATGCCGAAGAAGAAATCCTCGCCATAGAGCGCCAATTGTTCGAGGACCTGTGCGCGCAAGTCGGCAATCAGCGGGAGCGCCTGCATAAGACCGCGCGCGCCATCGCGCATTTGGATGCCTTTTTGTCCCTGGCGGACGTGGCTGCCCGGGAAGGTTATGTCCGCCCGCAGCTAAGCGAGGACAATATCCTGCATATCGAAGCGGGCCGACACCCGGTTGTCGAGAAACTCATGGAGTCGTCGAGTCGATATGTGCCTAACGACAGCGGCTTCGATATGGCTTCGCGCATACATATCATCACCGGACCGAATATGTCCGGCAAATCGACCTATATTCGACAAGTGGCGATTATTACGCTGATGGCTCAAGTGGGCAGCTTTGTGCCGGCGGATGCGGCGCAGATCGGCATGGTGGACCGGATATTCGCTCGCATCGGCGCCCAGGACGAGATTCACGCGGGGCAAAGCACCTTTATGGTGGAAATGGTAGAAACCGCGCGCTTGCTTTCCGGCAGCAGCAAACGCAGCCTGCTCATCCTGGACGAGATTGGCCGCGGGACGTCAACCTATGATGGATTGGCGATCGCGCGCTCGGTGATCGAATACATCCACAACAACCCGCGCCTCAACTGCCGCACGCTTTTCGCCACTCATTATCACGAGTTGACCGAACTGCCGAATATCTTGCCACGCACAGCCAATTTCAACATCGCCGTGGCCGAGCAGGGCGACGACATCGTATTCTTGCACAAGGTGCTGCCTGGCGCCGCCGACCGAAGCTATGGCGTGCACGTGGCGCAATTGGCTGGCATTCCGCCTTCCGTTGTGGATCGCGCGCGCCAACTATTGGTGCAACTCGAAGAAGACAGTGGCGACTTCGCCCTGAAGCGGCAAGGCGACTCGCATCAGCAGCTAAGTTTTTTCGATGCGCCAGAAAACCCGGTGCTGGGCGCGCTGCGCTCGCTGGAGATTGATAGCCTGAGCCCCTTGGAAGCGCTCACCAAATTGTATGAATTGCAGAGCATGGCGGCCGAGGACTAGATGACCCTCTCCAAGACAATTGTTGTCGCGACACATCGGCGCTCGGGCACCCATTGGACGCTTGACGCCTTGCGCAACAACAGTTCCGATGTCAACGAAACCTTCTTGACCCTGGAACGGCTTTCGTCCGATCATGCTTCGCCAATGCCGCTGGGGGAGTTTCGCCATCAACTGGAAACTCTGGAAGGTCGCGTTCTCCTCAAGGTGCATGACTTGCCGGCGGCGAGCTTCTGGAAGCGTGATGAAGAAAGGAAATTTACGCTGTCGCTGCTGCGCGGATCGCCAGTCATCTATGCGCATCGCGACGGTCGCGATGTCATGGTCTCGCTATACTATTACATGCAGTCCTTTGACGCGGACGTCAAGCATCAGTCCTTTTCAGAGTTCATTCGTTCGGAGTCCAAGCTGGACGGTGTTGACAGTGGCTTGAGCCGTCCCGCCTATTGGGCATGTCATGCGCGGGATTGGCTGGGTCAACCCAATGTGCTGCGCGTATCATACGAAGGTCTGGAAAAGACTTATGAGACCAGCTTACGAGAAATGGCGGACTTCTTGGGCATAAGCTTGCAGCGCTCGCTTCGAACCATTGATTTGCCGGGCAAGTCGGGCAAGCCCTCGCTGTTGGGACGGGCGCTATGGAAGCTGGGAATTCGCCAGAAGCGGCTGTCTTCCGCTGTCCAACCGCGGCGTGGCGGCAGCGGCGACTGGCGCAATCATTTTAACGATGATGATCTCGCGTTTTTCATGGCGGAAGCTGGCGACCAGATGCGGAAATTGGGATATGTTTAGTATATCAGCGTTCTTAGATGCTTCATTCTGGTGTTCCGTGTGTCTTTGAATAATTCAAGCCTTCCTTAGCTAGCAACATATACTCGTTATGGTGTTGAAGGATAAAAAGTCTAACAGAAAGAATGAAGAAGAATCATAACAGCATTTACGACGCTCGAATTCATTTTCCTCCGTACATGTATGCGGCACGCCAGGTAACGACTTGATATATCTCCAAGAATAGTGTGGAGCCAATGGATACAAATAATAGGTCAACGAGCTTGATTTGATAACTGAATAAGCGTATTTTCAGGTTTTGTATTACGCGGCTATGAAGAGCTAGTCCAAGTGTCCAAAAGAATGGAATGAGCAACACAAGAATTGTACGCGGACCTTGTCCGCTAATAGGCTTGTACCAGAATGCCCCTAAAGTATAGATGGTAAAGACAATCACCAAAAAACTAAAAATATGCATGTGGTGTAGGTCTTCACGGCGAAGGCTTCGAATCATCAATGGCAACAACATGGAGAGCACAATCAATCCCAGCGCAACTTGCGAGCAATACCCGAAGATAAATTTACTATTTTCTACATAACAGGCATAGCCGATAATTTCTTGGATTCCATCGTGCAACCGATTAAAGATTTGCTCATAAGAATGTTCGCGCAAATATTTCATTACACTGGGAACTTCATCGTCAGGTAATTTAAGGAATCCGCCGTACCCACCGACCTCACTAGTTGCTGCTATCGCTTCCTCCCAACTGTCAAACCAAATGTATATCCTTGTGTTCACATTGAAGAAAAAGTCTCCATAATCTGTATTGCTTTCATGAAAATATGGGAAAAGCAAGACCACAAACACAATGGGGGGTATAAGTGCACGCAAGATTATTAGAGATGCAATTCTAAAGTTTAATTTGCTATTTATAGCTTTGGTAAGCATCAGAATGATGTGACACGCTGATAATATGACCAACGCAGGCAAAGCGTTGGCTTTGACAAGGTGTGCCAAGGCGAAGAGCGCACCTATCCCAACGTACTTGTACCATTTCGGCACAATCAAAGTTTCTACGGAAAGAATAAATGCGAAGCCGAATAGAGTATATGAAAGAATTTCAGGCTGAAAGAATGGCGCTTTGAAAGCAAAAGCCAGGAAACCAATAGACAATATCGCGTAAAAGGAGTATAGGCGACTAAATTTCGCAAAGAATACGAATGCCAAAGAAGCTAGCGCTGCTACAGAAATCCAAACATTTATCTCTTTGCCGCGCTGAAAAAATGCTTCATCGTCAAGCTCCGGCGAATTCAGCACTGCCTGTACGAAAGCGAACAAAGGCATATAGTTACGACTACCAGTGTAAGTGAATCCGCTTTCATACGCTTTGCGAGCAAACCTCATATGTGCGAGTTGGTCACTCATCGTGTATACGTCGTTCCGTCCGTTTTGGATCTGAACGGTATACAAGTACAGAAGCATTGTTCCTAAAATAAACAAGCTAGAGACTGAATAAACAGAGAGACGGGTTAATGTCATGCAGGCTTCATCCGTAATTCAACCTCCCCCAGGCCCCTGCGCCGCCTCCGGACGCGCGGGCGGAACTGCCGCTTCTTCCTCTGGGATCAAGCCTTCGGAGAACAATACACGCTTAAAGGACACGATCGCGACTTCGATCATGTCCAGGCTCGGTTCATTCGTCGTTAGATGCTGTAGCGCCAAATTAGGACCAATCATAAAACGTATCCAGGCTTTGTCCAAGTTGGAGGCGGTGTACTTCAGGAATTCGTAGGCGACCCCGGCGACAATCGGAATGAAGATAACGCGGGACAATATCAACAAGGCAAAGGGCGGACGCCCGATCAAAGAAAACAGGAATACGCTTACAAACACGACCGTCAATAGGAATGCCGTGCCGCAGCGTGGGTGCTCAATGGCATGACGGCGAACGACCTCGGGCCGCAATTCATCGCCGGCTTCGTAGGCGTTGATGGTCTTATGTTCCGCGCCGTGATAAGAAAATATCCGTTTGCCGTCGTTGGTGCGCCCGACAAACCAGATGTAGACGACTAGAATCGCCAACTGCACCACACCCTCGATCAAATTAATGAGGAAGGCGTCCAAGCCGATGGGTAGCGCCTCGTAAGCCAAGAAGTTCCCGCTGTCAGCGGCGACGGCGACTTCGTTGCCCGCTTCATCAACAAGGATCTCCGTCGCGGTCGTGCTGAGGCCCAAGACGTTTCCGATGCCGGTTGCGGCTGTGGTCGGCAGAAGGAAGAAGATGCCGATGCCGATTAGCAAAGACAGCGCGATTGTCGCCCAGCCGATGGGTCCATTGAAGCTGATATTCTCCTCTTCGCCCAGCGCGACATCCGCCGACCACATGAGCGCGCGAATGCCGAGCCCGAGCGCGTCCCAAAGACCGATTAAGCCGCGCGCGAATGGGGTTCGGGCGATACGTCCGCGATACAGGGTAGCGCTCAGGGCTTGCTCATGTATGACGATCTGTCCCTCGGGGTCGCGCACAGCCACTGCCATCGAGTGGGCGCCACGCATCATCACGCCTTCAATGACCGCTTGACCTCCATAAGAGAACTTTAACTCGCCAGCCGCTCTTTTTGTTGTTGTCTTCAATATCGTCCTCCGTGAGGTCCTTAGCATTCGCTTCCGCTTGAAACCAGCGCCAGGCAACGCTGTTGCAAGCTGCTTTTGTCAAAAACAGATCATTGAGAAATATACGCCGCGCGGCGGTCTTGGTCAAGCTGCATCTAGCGCAGTCATTGCGCGGGACTCGAGCTTGCGGATATTGTCATTCCCTGCCTTGCGCTGGGCGGATATCGATCAAATTCAATTGCAGGGAGCGCCTGCCGTTCCACTCGTTCATCTCTAAATGATAGGCAGCGTCAATCGCGCCGGGCTTCTGGCTTGACCATTCGCCCAAGCCGAAACCAATGGCGTCTATCGGCGTCTTGTCCCTGCGCGCGATCTTCAACTTCAGGTGCCGTCCATCATCGCCGACGCGCCGGCAAGAGACCAGGCTCAGGTTCCGGCTCATGAATGAGGCTGGCGGATTGGACTGCCCAGTTGGCTCGAGCCGCATCAACTCATCAGCCAGGTCTTCTCTCAAGTCGCGCTCATCAATCTCCATGTCTACCTGGACGCGCCGCCGCAATTCCTGCCCACCCAGCGACTGCTGCGCTTTGCGCTCAAGCGCGCGCCGCAATGCGTCGAGATTGCTGTTATGCACCGTAAATCCGGCTGCCATCGCATGGCCCCCATGTCGGACCAATAGATCCGCGCACTCGTCCAAAGCGCGGGTGATATTGAACTCGGGGATGCTGCGGCAGGAGGCGCGGCTCTCTTCTTCACCGTATTCCAGGACGACCGCCGGTCGGTAAAATCGTTCGCTTAGCCGCCCCGCTACCAATCCTACAATGCCGGGCAAAAGGGTTTCATCACCAGCGAAGATCAAATCGACGTCTTCCACCTCGTCGACCTGGTCGCCAATGGCTGTCTGAGCCTGGCGCGTGAGTTCTTGTCGCTGCGTGTTGAGATTTTGCAATTCCAAAGCGTAGGGTTCCGCAATTTGTTTAGATGAAGCTGACAAAAGATTGTATGCGCTGATTGCCGAGCCCAAGCGTCCGGCCGCGTTGATGCGCGGTCCGAGCTTGAAAGCGATGTCCGCGGCGCAGATCTGCCCGGGGCGAAGTCGCGCCACTCTCACCAGCGCGGCCAAGCCCGGTCGCCGTTCTTCGTTGAGCGTCTTCAAGCCATGGCGGACAAGCCGGCGATTCTGGCTGTCATTGAGCGCGACCAAGTCGGCAACCGTGCCGATCGCGACCAGGTCCAACAAGTCGGACTGCCGCAAATGATCTGGATAATTGTCGCGATCGTTCCGCCAACGCTCCAGCAAGAGCGCTGTTGCCAGCATGAATGCGACGCCGACGCCAGCCAGGCTGGCATTGCCGCCACAATCCTCCTGCTGTGGATTGATAATCGCCAGCGCGTTTGGCAATTCCGGACCTATGGAGTGGTGATCGCTGATGATGATATCCAAGCCAATACGCCGCCCGGCCGCTACTTCATTGACCGAGCGTATGCCACAGTCAACTGTGATGACCAGAGCGACCCCAGCAGCAGCCAGCGCTTCCAATGCCGGGCTATTGAGCCCGTAGCCTTCTTCAGCCCTGTCAGGGATATACGGGCGAACATCCGCGCCCAATGCCGCCAGTACCTCTACCAGCAAAGCTGTAGCGGTCACGCCGTCGGCATCGAAATCCCCATAGACCGCGATTGATTCTTGAGCCGCGATAGCCGCGCCGATTCGCCTCACAGCTTTCTGCATGTGCTTCATTTCGAAGGGATCTTCTGTGAGATCGGATGCGGTGAGAAAGCGCCGAGCGTCCTCTGGATCTTCAAAGCCGCGATTGAAGAGGATTTGCGCCAGGGTTGGGCTGATATTTTTATAGCGGCGCAGGTGCGCGTCCGCCGCGGGTCGAGCGACAATCCATTCCTTTTGAATCATAGACTGCATTTGAATAATCTCATAAAATGACTAAGCGATACTACCACTCGAAGATAGGGGGTACAAGCCAACTTATGGCAGGAATCGTGTTTATGGGGACGCCTGACTTCGCCCTGCCCAGCTTAGACGCTCTCCTTGCATCTCACGAGGTCCTGGCTGTCGTAACGCAGCCGGATCGCCCATCGGGCCGCCGGCGCCGGCTGCGCTCCTCGCCGGTCAAAAGAGCGGCGCTGGAGGCGGGCATCCCCTTGCTGCAGCCGGAGCGCATTCGCAGCGACGAGACGTTTTCCGCCTTGCGAAGCCTGCGCGCGGACTTGTTTGTGGTGGTGGCATTCGGGCAAATTCTGCCGCAGGTCCTATTGGACTTGCCGCGAATCGCGTCAATCAACGTACATGCGTCGCTCTTGCCGCGCTGGCGCGGCGCCGCGCCGATTCAAGCGGCGATACGCGCGGGCGACCGGGAGACAGGCGCAACGCTGATGGTCATGGACGCGGGCTTGGATACCGGACCTGTGATTGCGCGGACTTCGCTCCCGATCGCGCATGACGAAACTGGCAAAAGCCTGCATGACAAGCTCGCGCAGATCGGCGCGGCGCTTCTAGTCCAGGCGCTGCCCGATTTCTTGGACGGGAAAATATCGCCCGTGCCGCAAGACGAAAAATACGCGACCTACGCGCCGACGCTTAAGAAAGAAGAGGGCAGGTTGGATTGGACGCGCGCGGCGGCTGAGATCGAACGAACGATACGCGCCTTTTCGCCCTGGCCCGGCAGCTTCACGACTTGGCATGGCGCCGCCTTAAAGATCCACGCCGGCTACGAAGAAGCGGGACGAGCCAGCCCGGGTTTGGTTTTCCAGCACAAAAAGGGCATCGCAATCGGCACGGGCGCGGGATTGTTTTTCCCCAGCGAAGTCCAACTGGCGGGTAAGCAAGTCCTGTCAATCAAGGATTTCGTCAACGGGCACGCGGACTTCCTGGGCGCTAACTTACACTGAGGCTCCGGCAAATCATATCCGCCGCAGCTGACAGGAAGCTGAACAGCAATCCATGACGCGAACAAGCTCCCAGGCGCGAAACAGCCACTTCTTGATTCAGCCTAATCGCACAATCTTGTATCTTTCGCTTCCCATCTTGCTGTCTTTGATCGCCGAGCCGGTAACCGGACTTGTGGACACAGGGTTCGTGGCGCAGCTAGGCACGACGCCGCTGGCCTCCCTGACGGTTGGCACTGGCGCGCTGACATCCTTGTTCTGGATATTTGGATTCTTGGGCATTGCCACGCAAACCGAAGTCGCGCAGGCTTTTGGCAAGCGCGATCTGGACGGAGCGGTCAAGTCTGTCAGCTTGACCTTAACCTTGGGCGCGGTTGTCGGCTTGGCGCTCAGCGCGCTCTTGATGCCGGCCGCGAGCGTCGCTTCGAGCTTGTTGGGCGCCGAAGGCGAAGTCCTTGAACTGGCGAGCGAATACATACGGCTGCGGCTGATCGGCGCGCCGGCGGTGGTCATCACCATTGTTGGCTTTGGCGCGCTGCGCGGCCTACAGGACATGAAGACACCCTTGTGGATCGCGCTAGGCATCAATTTTACCAATATCCTGCTGGACTATTGGCTGATATTTGGCTGGGCGTTCCTGCCCGCGCTAGGCGTTGGCGGGGCCGCCTTGGCGAGTTCGCTGAGTCAATGGCTGGGCGCTTGCTGGATGCTATGGGCAATCCGGCGCAAAATCGGCCTCACGCGAGATTTTCGACTGCGCGACGGCCTCAAGCTGATGCGGGTCGGGCGCGACCTGTTTATTCGCACAGGATCGCTGACCTTGTTCACGCTCGTCGCGACACGGGTCGCCACGCAGATGGGCGCGGAGGCCGGCGCCACTCATCAAGTCATTCGTCAATTCTGGTTCTTCACGGCTCTGGTGCTGGAAGCCTTCGCGACTACCGCGCAGAGTTTGATCGGCTATTTCTATGGTTCTGGACAAATGCGCGCTGCCAAGCGCGTGGCGCTAGCCACGACGGCCTGGAGCCTGGCAACCGGCTTTCTCTTGATGGTCCTGATGCTGCTGGCAACGCCGCTTGTCGCCGATAGCATGCTTCCAGATGACACGGTCGCTGTTTTTACGGCGGCTTGGATCGTGGCCGCGCTTTCACAGCCGCTAAACGCGCTCGCCTTCATCACTGACGGCATCCATTGGGGGACGAGCGATTATGGCTTCTTGCGCAACGCAATGCTGATGGCGACAGTCTGCGGATTGGCGGCTTTACAAGCCGTCGCCACTGCTGTGCCTGCGGATTTCACCGGTGTTTGGCTGGCGACGGTCTTCTGGATCGGCATTCGCGCCTTTTGGGGCGCCTTGCGGGTTTTTCCTGGTATCGGCAACAGTCCCTTCTGCTTGGGCATATTGACGGAATAGCGTCCGCATGCCCGCAACCGCGTCCCCCGCTCGCACGTATATAGGACTAACAGCGGCAAGCATTTATGGTCTATTGGACATGGCAATCTGGCGGGTGATTGAGAAAAGGCGATTGGGATAAGGACTGCTATGAACATCAATATGAAAAAGCGACTCTATCGTTCGCGAGCCGACCGCCGCGTTGCCGGTGTCTGCGGCGGCATTGCCGATTATCTCGCGGTCGATCCCACGATCGTCCGAATCATTTGGGCGCTGTTTGCATTCGCGGGCGGGCCTGGCGTGCTGCTCTATATCATTCTGGCGGCGATTATCCCCGAGGAGCCTGAATATGTGCAGGCTTCGGCGGAGAAAATCAAGAATGATGAATTAAGCTAGAATCCCCGGGACCCCGCGCGGCTTCGCCGTAATTTCAGCGCTTGTCGCGGTGTTCGCTAATTAGAGCAAGTCGCTGATCGCCTCGCGCTCGCTCATTAATTCCGCTTCGCTCTCCCTGATTTTGCCTAAGGCATATTCGCTCAAGTCCAGCCCGGTTACGGTTTCGACATTGCCCATACCGTCGCTTT
This sequence comes from Aggregatilineales bacterium, assembly GCA_963663445.2. GTDB lineage: Bacteria > Chloroflexota > Anaerolineae > Aggregatilineales > Phototrophicaceae > UBA6055. The sequence continues at coordinate 1,270,590 of CAXXTM010000002.1, forward strand.
GCATGGGGAAAGAATAGATTAAACTGTCCGCGACGCCGTATGGATTGCCTTCACTGGGAATAGCCGCGCTGAACCAATCGCCTGGGGCTGTCGGCTTGATTAAGCTGCGAATCGTATCAAGCGCGGCGTTTGCGGCGCTGGCGGCGGAACTTTTGCCGCGCGCGCTGATAACCGCGGCGCCGCGCTTTTGCACGGTATTCATGAAGTCCTTTTCCAGCCACTCGCGGTCCGCGATGACCGAATCGGCGGGTTGACCCTTGATCAAGGCATGTTCAAAGTTGGGGAATTGCGTACTGCTGTGATTGCCCCAGATGGCCAGCCGGCTGACCTCCGCCGACAGCGCGCCGGCTTTTTGCGCCAACTGCGATTTGGCGCGGTTTTCATCGAGGCGCGTCATGGCGAACCATCGGTCAGCCGGGATATCGGGCGCGTTGGCTTTGGCGACCAGGCAATTGGAATTGCAGGGATTTGCGACGACAAGCACACGAATATCCTCTGCAGCCTGTTCGTTTATGGCTTTGCCTTGCGCGACGAAGATGGGTCCGTTCGCGGCGATGAGGTCGCCCCGTTCCATGCCCGGACCGCGGGGCCTGCCACCGACCAGAATCGCCCAATTGGCGTCTTTGAAAGCCACATTCGGGTCTTCAGAAATCACGATGTCCTGCAGTAAGGGCTGCGCGCTGTCCTCCAGCTCCATGACCACGCCTTGCAACGCGCCCATGGCCGGCGGGATCTCCAAGATTTGCAGGATAACGGGTTGCTCCGCGCCGAAGACTTCGCCGTTCCCGATGCGAAAAAGCAGGCTATACGCGATTTGACCGGCGCCACCAGTCACCGCTACACGGATGGGTGTTGTCATGCCGTCGAGTCCTCCAAGTATCAGGATAATATCAAACGCGGCAATTGTAGCGGAAATGCGGCTCTATTTCAGCTATGATTCTTTGCGACCATTAATATGCGGTACTTGCGCAAAGCCGAGGATTTCCCATATATCGTCTCGGCGTTCCAAAGTCGTGATGGATGTGTTCTTGATGGCTCTGTCCGGCAGTATGGCGTACATGGCGCCAAGGAAGATGCCAATCGCCGTACCATGTGTCACAAGGGCAATCGATCTGTGCTGCGGATGCGCCGTCAAATCATGCCAGGCGGCGCTCATCCGCCGCTGGACATCCAGCCGGGATTCGCCATTTGGGGCTTGATAAGCCATGTAGCCCGCGCTCCATTTGTGATGCGCCGCCGGGAAGCGGCGCTCGACTTCCGCGAAAGTGAGTCCCTCGAATTGGCCAAATTCGATTTCACGCAGGCGATCGTCGCTGCGGGGCGGCAAGCCGATCTGGTCGCCGATTATCTCCGCAGTCTCTTGCGCGCGCAGAATCGGGCTGGTGTAAAGCGCATCAATTGAAAGACCCTGCAAATAGCGCGCGGCGGCGGCGGCTTGTGCGTGTCCGCGTTGGTTCAGCGGTACCGCCATGACGCCTTGCAGCCGATGTTCGCGATTGAAATCCGTTTCGCCATGACGAATCAGCAGGACTTTTTCGACGCTCATTTCGATTGATTCCGTTCTCCCAGACTTGACGGATGCAAGGGCTAGAGGCAAAATGCAACTAAGATTTCAAGTCTAGCATACATAAGGCGATATTCGAGTGAAAGAAGAACAAGGTAGCGATTTGACGCGGCAACCGAGCAAGTTCACCCTCTACTGTTTGGCGATGGTCGGCGGCTTGGGCATGACGATGATGATGGCGGCGGTCATGATTGGCGTCATCTATGGGGGCGAGCTCGCCGTTGAATCGACGCATACGCTGGGTTTGCTGTTGGTCAGCGGCTTGTTATTGCTGGTCGTCGCAATCGGATTCTGGCTGGGCTGGGTGCGACCCTTCGAGCGCTTCGACGATATCAACATTCCCGCCGAACCCGAACATCACTAAACGCGCGAGATGCCCCATAATCCGATACCGCAGCGAGAAGCCATCAGTGATTTGCTAAGCGGAGCCGTCTCGCGTTTCGGGCGGTTTTTCTTCCTGTCGGCGGCTGTCCCGCCGCAAGCGCAGCTTGTCTTCCAAGGCGAGATTACACTGCGCTACGCGATTCCCTATTTGTTCAAACCAGAATGGTCTATCGTGCCAGATCTAGTTGTTCTGGATTATGGCGAAACGATGACGGGCGAGCTGGCTTGGGACTTCTTGATGGAGAGCAGTCACCTCTTCCCGCGCTCGGACGTTCTGGGCTATCGCAATGACGGACTTGACGAGATGGTCCCGCTCAAACAGTTGGATTTCGACAGTCCCTACGACGTTTTTGCCTACCGCATGCCTGCTGATCTAAAGCCCGCAGCGAAACTCTCGGCGCTTATCGCGAGCGAAAGCGGCGCTTTCCCGGAACGACTGCTGCGGCATTTGCCCCGCTTCCCCAGCTTGGAAGATTGGCTGAGCCGTGAATGAGCTGGACTCGATCTTCAGCGACGATTGGGGCGATGATCATCGTTCTGGTCTGGTGGCTGTCATCGGACGTCCCAATGTGGGCAAATCCACGCTAATCAACGCCATTCTGCGGCAAAAGATCGCCATTGTCACCAACAAGCCACAGACCACCCGCCAGCGGCAAATAGGCATCCACACGCGCGCTGACGCGCAGATCTTGTTCGTCGATACGCCGGGCATTCACGAAGCGCGAACGCGCTTGGGCGATTACATGGTCAAGGTCGCTCAGGACGCGCTTAGGGACGCCGATGTCATCCTGTGGATCCTTGATATTTCCCAGCCGCCACGCGAGCAAGACACAGTCCTCGCCGACGCCATCAAGCGCGCGGCGGCGAAGACGCCCAAAGCGCTGGTCCTCAACAAGATTGACTTGGTCGGCGACAAAGCCGATCGCCGCGATCATCTTGCGTTGATCCCACATGATCTTGTATTCGAAACTTGCGCCAGCGACGGCACTGGACTTGGCGACCTGATCGACGGCTTGATACCTTTGCTGCCCCTAGGACCGCGCTATTATCCCGCGGACCAGGTCAGCGAAAGCAATCTGCGCTTTCTGGCCGCCGAAATCATCCGCGAAAAAATCATCGAATTGACCAGCGAAGAGATACCCTACGCGGTCGCGGTGGAGATCACCCGCTTCCGCGAGAAAAACGACATCAATATCATAGAAGCTGTTGTCTATGTCGAAAGGGAGTCGCAGAAGGGCATCGTCATCGGCAAGCGCGGCAAGATGATCAAGCGCATTGGCATCGACGCGCGCGCCGAACTCGAGCGCTTGCTGGAAGGGCGGGTCCATCTCGAGACGCGCGTGAAGGTGCTGAAGAATTGGCGCCGCAACGAGCAGTTTATGAAGCGCCTCGGTTACTTCCTGTCAAAAAGCAAGAAGGGTCAGCCGGGCTGAGCGCTTTCTAGCAAAGCCCGCGCCTGTTCTATATCCAGCTTGATTTGTCGCAGCAGCTCATCCAGACCGTCGAACTTCTTTTCGGGGCGCAGGCGCGCCTCAAAACTCAGTTCTATGGTCGCGCCATATATGTCTCGGTCGAAATCCAGCAAGTGCGCCTCGATTGACAGACTGTCTTCGCCAAATGTCGGACGCAGCCCGATATTGGTGGCGGCCATTCGCGTCTCCCCGCCGATTTTTACCAGCCCCGCATAGACGCCGTTGGCTGGGATAATTTGCTCTTCCCAGACATCCAGATTCGCTGTTGGTATCCCAAGCGCTCGGCCGCGCTGCTGTCCCTTTATCACGACGCCTTCAAGTGAATAGGCGCGGCCCAGCAAACCCTTCGCTTGGCGCATCTCTCCCTGTCGGACGAGAGTCCGCAGCTGTGAGCTATGAATGGAAGCGCCGCCGGCTTCGCTCATGATCAGTTCGATGGCTTTCACGCCGAAGCCCTTGCTTTTCCCGCGCTGGCGCAGGAAGTCGACTGTCCCTTCCCGTTCATAACCCAAGGCGAAATCCGAGCCTACCCACAACTCTCTCAAGCGCAGGTGCTTAAGCAGTTGATCGACGAATTGCTCAGCCCGAATATGTCTTATCTCATCGTCGAAAGGGTGGGTGATAACAAGGTCAACGCCGAGCGCTATAAGCAGTTGCGCGCGCTGTTCCGGCGCGCTCAAATAGTAGCGCTTGTCGACTTCTTTTAATACCTTGTCCGGATGCGGGTGAAAGGTCAAGACCACCGCCAGTCGCTTGCTGGCGCGCGCCTCCTCGACCAGTCGCTCAATCAGTGTCCGGTGCCCGAGGTGTACGCCGTCAAAGACACCGATGGTCACGACGGATTCAGTTTCGATCTGAGCTTCGCCGAGATGGCGCAAATGGAGCATCGGCGATCCTGTGAGTCTTTCAAGCCTGGCTTGGGAATGCCGACCAAGGCGACCTGGTATATCCGAGCGAATCGTTCAGCTACAGGTCAATCGGGCCCGGTCATTCTCAGCCAATTGTATCAACTTTGGGGGGGAAATACTTTATGTGGTTTCCAAAGCTCGCCTTGGGGGAGCAGGACCGCGGCCAGTTGCTTGTCGCTCGTGAAGGCGAAAACGCGCTCGGCGTCCACAGAGGCGCGCCGCGCGATCGCGCGTCCATGTTGGATGCTCGCCAGTTCGTCATTTGACAACGTGACACAGCATTGGTCCGCCAGCGCGGTCCGCGGCGGAATGATGCGCTCCCACCAGGCTTCTTCGTTTAGCAGGGCGTCGAGAGCCACGCTGTCTTCAAGCCTAAACTGTCCGCTGGCGCGACGTTGCAAGCCCGAAAGGTACGCGCCGACTCCCAACGCTTGACCCAAGTCCTGAGCCAAGCTGCGAATGTAGGTTCCGGCGCTGCAGATCACCTCAAGTTCAAGAATCGGGTCGTTCCAGCGCAAGACCTTGATGCTGTCAATGCGCACCGGTCTTGGCTCGCGTTCGATTGATTGGCCCCGGCGCGCCAGCTCATAGAGCTTGCGTCCCTTGACCTTGATCGCGCTGTACATGGGCGGCACTTGAAGAATCTCGCCGATGAATGGACTGATGGCTGCTTTGATATCGGCGAGTTTGATGTCTCTGCTTACAGCCCGGCTCTCGGTGATTTCGCCGCCGCTGTCGTAGGTGGAGCTTGTCTGTCCGAGCGTAAGACTGGCGCGGTAAGATTTGCGCCCCGGCATGACGTATTCGCTCAAGCGAGTCGCCTTGCCCAGGCAGAGGATCAGCACGCCGCTGGCCAGGGGATCAAGCGTACCGGCGTGACCGACCTTCTTCGCCCCGGTCAACTCTCGGTAGCGCCGCCGCAGCAGCGCGACTATATCGTGACTGGTATAGTGAAGTGGTTTGTCAACATTGAGAAAACCTGAATGATCAATTTCACTCAAGTTTGGCGCCCCCTGCGCTGATGACCTGATGCGCCAGGGGCAACACAGTAGCGCGTACCTGCGCCAAGCTTCCGTCTATGGTGCAGCCAGAAGCCAGCGTATGCCCGCCGCCGCCGAGCTGCAGCGCCAGGCTCGCCACATCGTAACCCGGTTTGGATCGGAAGCCGACTTCCACTTGCTTGTCTGGCAATTCCTTGAACACGATCGATATTTTCGCTTGATCGACATTTACCAAATGGTTAACCAAGCCGCCGTCTGTCATGGCCTCTAAGCCGGCTTGAGCGATATTTTCTTCTGTGATAGCGGCGTGGATTAAGCCAGCGCGCATTTCGACCGATGGGAAAACCAGCTTCCACAAGTTTATTTCTTGGTAGGAGCGCCGGTTGAGCGTTTGCGCCATGATCTGCGATAGAGGCGCGCCTTTTTGCATCAGCGCCTGCGCGATCTCCAAGGTGCGGTCATTCGTGGCGCTTATGCGAAAGCCTTGCGTGTCGGTGACCAATCCGGTCAGCAGGGCAGTGGCAGCCGCTTCGGTCAATTGGCAACCCATGGCTTTAATCAGATCAAAGACTATTTCCGTGGCTGCTACCGCATGTGCTACGACCAGATTGATGTCGCCGTAAAGCGTATTCGTGGGGTGATGATCCAGATTAATAACTATTTCGCTGTTTGCCATGCCATAAGCGCCGGCGACGCCAATTCTTTCGAGATCGCTCGAATCTAGCGCGATCATCAAGTCGAATTCGCCGGAGTCGATGCTGGGCAGAATGGTCTCGCTTCGCGGCAGAAATGCCAGGTCAGCCGGCGCGCCGTCGTCAATGGCGGCTGTGACATGCTTGCCCATGGCGCGCAGCGCGTCGCTGATTCCCAATAGCGATCCGACGGCATCGCCGTCCGGGGCGATGTGCGAAATCGCTAGGATCGTCCGGGCGCTCTTGATGGCGTCGGCGGCAGCCTGCCAGGGAGGTGAATCAATCGTCCGCATCTATTCCTCTCTCGGGCTCGGGCGGGATATCGAGCTTGGAAATAAGCTGGTTGATACGTTCCGCTTGCGCCAGCGTGTGATCCCAGTGGAAATGCAGTTCCGGCGTGTTGCGCAGGCGGATGCGGTTGCCCACGGCGCGGCGCAGAAATCCATTGGCGCGGCGCAGCCCGGTCATCACAGCATCTTGCCGGCTTTCGTCGCCCATCGCGCTGACGTAGATCTTGGCCACCATCAGTTCGGGGTCCAGTTTAACCTCTGTTACGGTAACGCCTTGCAGGCACGGATCCGCGATTTCCCGCAGCAGCAACTGGCTCAAGATTTGTTGGATCCGATCGCTCATGCGAGCTTGTTTGATTGACATGCGTTTCTTTCAGCTTAATTGACACGAACGCGAACGAAGAACTCGATGATGTCCCCTTCTTTGAAGTCGCTGACGCCAGCCAAGCCAATCCCGCATTCAAAGCCGGAGCGGACTTCACGCACATCGTCTTGGAAGCGCTTTAAGGAGCTGACGTTCACGCTGTCGATGATGATTTTGTTGCCGCGCTTGAGCCGCGCCTTGGCATTACGCCTGGCTTCGCCTTCTTTTATCATGCTGCCGGCGATGACCCCGCCGCGCGGGATCTTAAAGGTCTGACGCACTTCGGCCAGCCCCACGACTTGGTCGCCGAACTTGGGCTCGAGCATGCCGTGCAAAGCCAGTTCAATGTCTTCAAAGAGCTTATAGATGACATCATACTTGCGGATCTCCACCGCCTGCGCTTCGGCCGAAGATAGCGCGGCATTGTCTACGCCGACGTTGAAGCCCACAACGATAGCATTAGATGCGCTCGCCAACATGACATCGGATTCGGTGATGCGACCGACTTCCTGGCGCAGCACGCGGACTTCTATACTTTCTTCGTTGCGCTGTGATATGTTTTTGAGTTCGTCGGTGATGGGCTGGATTGAACCCTGGACATCGGTCTTCAAGACCATAGCCAATTCTTTGGCATCGCCGGATTGGAATTGCGCAAAGAGATCTTCAAGCGTCAGCGCGGCTTGAACGGGACCGCTTACCTGACGACTTCGTTCTTGCTGTCGCCGCTCTTCCGCTAAACTGCGCGCGATCTTATCATTCGCCACAATCTCGAAAAACACGCCGGGCGCCGGCGGCTCGTCCAAACCTAAAACGGATACGGGCATAGATGGAACCGCTCGCTCGACCGGGTTGCCGGCCGAATCAAACATGGCTTTGACCCTGCCGTAGGCTGTGCCGGCGACGATGACGTCTCCTCGGCGCATGGTGCCATTCATGACCAGCAGCGTTGCCATCGTCCCGCGGCTGCGGTCCACTTCGGCTTCAATCACCGTGCCGCGCAAAGCGCCTTGTGGATTGCCGACGATGGAATTGTCGTCCGCCACCAAGACGAGCGCCTCTAGCAGATCTTCGATTCCCAAGCCATTGAGAGAATCTACCGGCACCATCATGGTGGAGCCATCCCAATCGTCGGGTATCAGTTCAAGTTCCGCCAATTGTTGTTTGACCAGATCGGGATTGGCGTTGTTTCTGTCAATCTTGGTGATGGCGACCACCAGCGGCACGTTGGCCGCGCGCGCATGGTCCAGCGCTTCGCGCGTGGTGGGCATGACGCCATCATCAGCAGCCACCACCAGGATGGCGATATCGGCGCCTTGGGCGCCGCGCGCGCGCATAGCGGTAAAAGCTTCGTGTCCCGGTGTATCCAGAAATGTCAGGGTATGTCCGTCGTGCTGCGCCTGATATGCGCCAATGTGCTGGGTGATGCCGCCCGCTTCGCCTTCCGCGACAGCGGTCTTGCGGATTGTGTCCAGCAGCGTGGTCTTGCCATGGTCGACATGGCCCAGAATCGTGATGATCGGCGGACGCGCGATTAGCGTATCAGGCGTCTCGCCTAGATACATGGCGCTCCATTTTTCTTCACGTTCTTCGGCGCGTTTTTCTTCTTCTACGGCAACGGCAACCGCGCTGGCGGATTGAGCGTTGAAGCCCATCTCTTCGATAACGATAGCCGCCGTATCGAAGTCGATTTGCTGGTTTATGGACGCCATGATGCCGTTGGTAATCAACAGCTTCATCACGTCGATGGGGCTGGAATCGATCAGCTCGGCAAGTTCGCGTACTGTCAAGAAATCGGGAACAAGAATCTCGTTTGAAGTTTCTACCATACCTACCTCCTTCAGTTTTGGAGCGCTGTCTGGGGCAGGATATGCAGCCCTGCCGCTTCTATCGTGCTGGTTTCATGCGCCGCAAATAGCTGCGATCGTCATCATGTAGTTCCCGGCGCAGCGCCGCATTCAAGACCTTGCCTGTCGCGGCGGCATCCCAACAATTTGCTTTGCCGCATAAATATGCCCCGCGCCCGTTCATTTTGCCACTCTCGTCGATGCGCAGGTTCTTGTCGACAAATACAAGCCGCGTCAAGCTCCTCTTGTCCATCTTGTCACGACATGCCACGCAACTGCGTTGCGGGCGATGCTTGCTGCCCACTACCCGCTCCTTTTGGATAGCGACGCCTGCGCTAATAGTCGTATTCTTCCCAAGTTTCTTCGTCCCAGGTCCCGCGCCGCCCTTTGCGCCGCCGTTTGGCGATGACTTCGCCGCTCTTCTCGTCCAAGACCAGTTGACGGCGTTTTTGACGATCCTTGCGCCGCTGTTTCTTGTCCTTGCTGCGATCCAGCTCGAACCCGGCTTCGTCTTCTTCTACTTCGAATGGCGTGACGCCGGGGCTGTCCGGGCTGTCGCCTTCTTTAGCGGGAACCGCAACAGGCGCTTCTACGACAGCGCCGGCTTCGGCAATTGCCAAGCCCGCGCCGGCCGTTTCCAGCGCCTCTTGCGGGATTGGCTGTCCAAATGCGTCCAGCAAGACTTCTTGCTCCGCGGGCGCTTCTTCTGCCGCGCCTTCGGCGCTTTGCTCCTGCTGCGCTGCAACGGCGTCGCTTGCGGCAGCTTCGTCGTCCGGCTCAACAGCCTCTTCGTCATCCTCAATCGAAATGGCTTCCAGGAGCAGGGCGTCGATGTCCGCAGCCATGACGGAGTCGAGCGCCGCCTGAAGTTCAGCCATTGGCTCGCCCTCCAAGACGCTGAGCTTGCGCGCCACGATCTCTTCATCAACCAGGCAAGACAGCATCGCCTCGCCAACGTTTTCATAAGGCTCGAGGATATCGAGAATCTCCTGCGATACCGCCAGCACGTCCAAAGGCAGCTCGAACAATTGCGGGCTCAGCGTGGCTTTGACCGCGGCGCGTTCGCGCAGGTATATCTCGCGAGCCTCGTTACGCTGCTCTTGCAGGAGTTGCTCGACAACTTCGGCAAAGCGCCCCAGTGTCTTGTACTCCTCGGGCATGACGGTCAGTTCCATGCTCTTCTTTTCCAAGATACGCTGCGACTCGGCGACCAAATCGGCATGTTTTTCCGTCAATACATCCAGGTGCGGGGCGTCGAGATTCTCCAGCGCGCCCTGAACCGTTTCCGTCACGCTCTTGATGTCGATGCGCCAGCCAGTCAACTTGGCAGCCAAGCGCGCGTTTTGACCTTCGCGACCAATTGCGAGGGACAATTGGTCGTCGGGGACAATGACGACGGCAGTCTTGCCGTTGAACGGGTCGTCATCCAGGAAGACGCCTGTCACCCGCGCCGGGCTCAAGGCTTTGGAAATGAAGGCGACGGCGTCGGTATTCCATTCAATGACGTCAATCTTTTCGTTGTGGAGTTCTTTTACGATATTTTGGATGCGGATCCCGCGCATGCCGACGCAGGCGCCGACCGGATCTATGCCATCTTGCAAGGCGGAGACCGCAACCTTCGACCGATGACCCGCTTCGCGCGCGATATTCTTGATCTCGACCTGGCCGTTGTATATCTCCGGCACTTCATATTCCAGCAGTCGGCGCAGCATATTGCGATGTCCGCGGCTCACCAGGATTTGCGGACCGCGATTACTCTTCTTGACTTCCACAATGAAAACGCGGATCTTTTCGTGCGTGCGATAACGTTCGCCCGGGATCTGTTCCTTGCGGATCAGATCGGCCTCCGCGCGGCCCAGGCTCAGCGTGACCTGCTTTGAATTGACGCTTTGTACGGTCCCTGTGACCAAGTCGCCCTCGCGGGTGATAAACTCATCGTACAAGGCGTTGCGTTCCGCTTCGCGGATTTTCTGCAAGATGACCTGCTTGGCGGTTTGGGCGGCGATACGCCCAAAGCTTTTGGTCGTATGCTCGACTTGGACCATCACGACATCGTGATATTCCGCTTCCGGATTGTAGAAGCGGGCATCCTCCAAGGTCACTTCGGTGGCTTGGGTCAATACATCATCGACCACCTCTTTTTCCACAAAGATCTTGGCGCGGCCAGTTGCGGGATCAATCTCAGCTTCAATCTCTTGCGCCAAGCTCGCGTCCGTATCTTTGCGATATGCGGAAACCAGCGCGCTTTCCAATGCTTCCAGCACGATATTTTCTGGCAGATCGCGCAATTGGGAGATCTCGTTGAAGGCGATTTGCAATTCATTCGAGGACATCGTATTTCACTCCGAGAGCCAAGTTGCCGCTTTCAATTGCTGTTTCTGTTCTCTCCGCGACCGCGTGCCAAAGCATGTTGCGGACTTGCTTGCCTGTTTCGACGATAGAGAGGAACAAAGGCGCAATATAAAACAAAAGTGGGGCTTGCCCACTTTTTTGCGAAATCTTACTAATGCCAGTATTTTATCATGCTGGCGAAAAGCCGTCAAGACAGCTAGATGCGGGTAATGTATCCATTTCGAGCGATTCAGCCAGATGCCTGGACGACGTCCAAGAAGGGTGGGAACTTTAGGACTTTGCCAGCCGTCGAATCGCTCACGTAAACGTATCCCTCATCATCGACGGCGATTCCGCCAATCGCTTGGAACTGTCCATCGGCGGCTATAGCGCCATTCTGCCCAAAGCTGCCAATGCACTCGCCGGCTGGGCTGTAGACCAGAATACGCGAGCCGTCGGGATCGCTAACGTAGAGAAGATTGCGAGCCTCGTCCAAGCCCAGGTAAGGCCGGTTAAAGGTATTGTTATACCAGCCGCGCACGCGGAAATTGCTCAGATGATTGCCCTCCAAATCAAATACAGCGATCCGTCGGTTCCAGGTATCCGCAACAAAAAGTCGGCCGTCTGGATGCACTGCCAGCCCGCTCGGCTCGTCCAACTCGCCTGCTCCGCTGCCGCCATTGCCAATATCGCGCAAGTGTACCGCCTCGTTTTCAACTATCTCATAAACCCGAATACGCTTATTGCCAGTGTCCGCGACATAAACTTTGCCCGCGCTGTCTACCGCTACATCACGGGGTCCCCAGAAGCCATCGTCTGGGTCTGTCGGCGCGTCAAAGCCGAATTCGCCGGCTTGTCCCCATCGGACAAGCAGATTGCCAGTCGCATCAAAGTTTTGGATTTGGTAATGCCATGTGTCCGCTACCAAGACTCCGCCATCGGGCATAAGCGCGATGCCGTTGGGCCGATTGAAGGAGAGCAAGCCGTCGGCGCCATAGGCTTGCGCGGGCAGGCCCTCGCTGCTAAAGCTAAATACTTGATTCTGGTTCTCGTCCACGACATATATTAATCCGTTGTCGGCGGCGACGCCCAGCGGTTGGATGAGCGGGCTTTGACCGGTATCGAACTCGAGCAGGGGGGCGAGCTGATGCCAGTTGGCGGCGCACTGGTTCACTTCGCTTGGCAGATTGCTAAGGACCTCGCCCTCGCCAAGTCCATATTCCCAGATCTGCGCCGCGAAGTCCTTGCGCACATAAACGTGCATGCGGTCGGATACGGGCCAGTTGTTAAGCGAGAAGTCTTTGCCGGCCGCTTCGCCATAGAGCTCGTAATCTCTATTCCACCAGATATCGAAGATGCCGTGGCGAAGCCGAGAGGCTTGATGATTATCCGGCGAAAAATCGAGCGTGTTGAGTATGCGCTCTGGAGTCAAGTTGAAGTACTCCTGCATGGGCCACCACATGCGCATGTGCTCAAAGTGGAGGTAGCTGTCTTCCAGGATAGGCTCCACATCGCCGCGATGGCCGGAGCCTACAACGACATAGGCGCGGTCTTCCAGGTTTTGAACGGTAGGGTTGGAGCCGACAAATGACGCGGATGTATAGTCGCGGAAGTACCAGCTATAGGGCCAGGACACTTCGTCGTCATAAGCCAGTTTGAGATCTTTGCTATCTGTCATGCGCAGGCTCATTTCTTCAATGTCTTGCAGCACCCATTTCACAGCCGGCGCGGCATGCGCGTAAACCAAATACTCGGTCGCCAGGTCATAGTTGATGAAAGACGCCATCCAGGCTGTGCGGAAGGTCAAAAGACTGAGCAGACTGAAAAGGGCAACCGCAGCGAGGCGGCGGATGTGCAGCCAACTGCTAAGTCCTGCGATACGCGCCAGCATGTATCCGAGGCTAATTGCAAGCAGCAGGGCTAGCAGCCACTCGTAGGTTCGCTCCAATTGAAACTGTTCCAGCCCGGCAAAGGGCGGATCGCCAACGATGAATGCGCCCAGCGCTTGCGCCAGGCATATCAAAAAGACTGGCATGATCAGCAGCGCCATCCAGCCGCGCGACAAGAACAAGCTCTTGTCGATACGCGCGAAAAGGTCCCCGAAATACCAAGCCGTCAGCAGGATCATAGGTGTGGTCAAATGCGTGCCCAGCCAAGGCATCTTTTCGCCTGCCAGCGAATAGCCGACGAGGTTCAGCACCGCCCACCATGCGAGCAATAACAAGAAGGGCAGCCGCCGCAGATAGGACCGGCTCTGGTCGCCTTCTCCCGCGTCGATCGTTAGCGTCTTGTCGCGTGGCGCGATTTGCCGCTCGCTTGCGCTTGCATCGGCGTGGGCGGATTCGAGCACTGCGACTGAACTTGCTTCTGTAACCGCCTCCAGTTTCGGCGCGTCCGCGGGCGCTGTCTCGGCGGTATCGGCAAAGAATTCTTGCAGGGTATCGCCAACTTCCCGTCTGCGCGCGTTTTCCTGAGCGATTAGGTGGCTGCGCCGCCGCTTCCAGAATCTGCTCAGCCCGGCGAACATCGCGGCCACGCTGCCGACGATTGGCAGGTATTCGTATACTGGCAAGATAATCAGCAAGTAGTAGTACTGCGGCTGGCTGCCTCTGCGCACACCCTGTTGCTCCAGCCAATAGCCCAAGCTGTATACCATGCCGGAAGCCAAACCCGTGATGTTGGTGAAGACAGTCGTGAAGAAAAAGGCGAAAAGAACATGGAATATGCCCGCCGATACCAGCCAGCGCTTCCAATTCCAGGTCAGCCCGACCACCACCATCAGAAGGAATAGCGGCAGGAAAGCATAGCCGCCGAGCATGAACCTGCCTACAGATTCGTAGGATCCCAGACCAGGCAAGCTAAGCATGACATTGTAAACCGCTTCGGGCAAAGACTGCGCGAGCTGAGCATGGGCGTCGTTGCTGCCGCCCATCAAGCGAGGGAAGAGGGCAGTCGTCCAGGGCAAAATCAAAGTTGCCATTATCACAATCAGATCCACTTCGGGGAACTGATAAAGAAAGCCCCAAAGACCGGGTCTATCCTTGCTCTCTTCTGATTCGGCTCTGAATCGAGCAGCGCGCCGGGCGTCGCGTATCAGATACGCGGCCGCGGCCACGAATATCAGCCACAGCGCAATCATCGGCGCCCAATTGATCGGCTCGTCCGGTAGCGCGCTTTCTTCCGGGACTTCCGCGACATCGGGAACAACGGGCACAGCGGTCTCTGTTTGGCTGGGGAAATGGGACAATTCCTCGATGAAAAGCAGGCCAAATGCCGTTGCCAGCGCGATGAGCAAGATCAAAGCCAGCTCGCGCCTGGGGAGGCGCTTCCAGCCGCCTCGGAAGGCAAAAAGCGCTGTGCTGACGGGCGCGAACAGCGCCGCGAACACGGTAAGCAGCATCCACTTAGCCCAGCTCGAGCGCTGCAAGTCCGACAATTCGCCCCAAGGATCGCCGCGCCCGGGGATGATTTGGGCTGGCACGATGTCAACGATGATGTACATGCCCAGCGTCATGACGCCGCCCACAAGGATCCCCAGGACAAGCATGTAGAAGATCGGCTTGCCTTCCAGGTCATAGATATGTTGCGCCAGGCGTACCAGGAAATAGATGCAGAGAAAACTGCCAAAAATCGCGATATAAATGAATGCCGTCTCTTTGGAGCCGAGATTTAGAATCATGGCGGCGGCAAAGATATACAGCCAATAGGCGCGCCTGCGGAATCGCGGCGAGCCATTGATATACTGTAAAATGCAATAAGCCATGATTAAGCCGAAGAAGATCGACGGCGTATCATGGCGAATATAGCGATTGTAGTAGAGTAGCAGCGGCGATATCAAGAACATCAGCGACGCCAGCGCTGCTCCCCACCGTCCCAGCCATGGTCGTAACAGTATGGGGAACATCACCATCAAGACACCCAGAACAGCGGTGTATATCCGGCCCGAAAAATCGCTATCGCCAAAAAGGAAATAAGCCAGCGCCGTGGCGTGGAAGAGAACGGGCCCGTGCATCAGCGGCGTGTGCGCGAAGTTCCCCTCGTTGTACAGATTGTAGGCGAACCGGGTATGCAGGCTTTCGTCGTGGCTCATCACGCGCTGGTCCAGGATGTAAAACCGCGTGAAGAGCGCCAAGAGCAGAATGACTAGATATGCCGCGACTTCCCAGTTGAGCGGGACGCGGGTGGACAGCATCTGGTATAAAGCGTTTTCATTCTGCCGGTTGGGCGTGGTTAACATGTCTGGCGGCGCCTCGCGATTCTGGACAGTTTATCGAAAACGCTATTGAAGGTATCTGGCTTCTGGCGTGTTTTGCAGCTGGGGAGCTTGATTCGAGAAACTTGACTGGGTTGATAAAAGGCCAACGGACGACGCATTCGAGCGGGTGGCAGGGGTTGTCTCGAGCTCAAGCAACTTGGGACGCGGCGGCAATTCAATCGAAGCAACGGATGGATGGAAGCCAATCGTCAAGGGCAGCAGCAAGATTGCCGCCAGCAATACCATGAACAAACTGTGCCCGATCTGTGTATTGCCCAGATAATTTGAACCCGGCAGCCCTCCGGTCGCTGCAGGGGCAAGCTCGCTTTGTAGGGACATCCAGATATTGTCCAGCCGCTGCGCATCCGGGCGGCCGAAACTCGGCAGGTTCCGCTGCAATTGATCACTTACCTCTCGCTGGCGCAGATATTCTTCGTAACAGTCCGGGGACTCGTCAATGAAGCGCGCGATCCGCCTGCGCGCGACGTCCGAAAGCTCGCCGCTCAGGTATTTCGCCAGATGAACTTTGCAGTAGCGGTACTTAAATTTGATCATATACTCCGCCACGCCATAGGTCGCGCAATCCTCAATGTACTCTTAGCAATTCTTCCAGCAGCCCGCGCCCCTCGGGTTGCAAGGACTGCCTCAGCCGTTGATGACCGAGACGCACGCGGCTTTCCGCCGTCTTTTGCGGGCAGCCCATCACTTCGGAAATCTCGCGATAGGTCATCCCTTGTCCATAGCGCAATACGATCGCCTCTCGCAGCCGTGGCGACAAACCCGTGAGCGCCTTTTCTATGGTTTCCGCCGCGTCGCGGCGGATCACAGCTGCTTCCGGCGCGTCGGCCGGCGGCGCTTTCAATTCGATACCGAACCACTGCGAAATATCTACGGTCAGGAAGCGCTTGCGGCGATAGGTATTGCGGCAACGGCTGACGGCGATCGTGTAGAGCCAGGTTTTGAGCGATGCCTTGCCAGAATCGTAGCGGCGCAGATTTTTGAATGCGTAGAGGAATGATTCTTGCAGAATATCTTCGGCATCCTGCTCATTCATAAGCAAGCTATAGCATAGCCGATACAAGCTGGCTGCGAATCTTTCATAAAGTTCCGCATAGCCAAGCTGATCGCCATTAAGGGCGCGCTCGACAATCCGATCTATTTCGGCGCGACCTTGCGGTCGGTTATCCCTCATTTCGTTGTCCTTGTGGTGAGCGAACAAGCACAACTCTCATTACACATTTTAGCCTCATCATCCTCACAAGTTACGGCTTCAATTCGACTTGACATTATCATAGATGTCTTGTCGCAGCCACAGAATGATCGCTTCTTCCGCTTCAACGTTGCCCCTGCGCAGGCGGCGTTGCGACCACCAGGCGGGCAGTTGCCAAGGATCCATACCCGCAATGGACGTGCGACGCCGCAAGAGGAACTTCTGTCCAACGTAATTCCCCTTTAGGTCCACGAAGGCTTCCTCGCCTGCCGCCATGATAACGATTGGCTCTCCCGCCGCCATCGCCGCAGCGCCAACGAAGCGCGCGTTTGGGAAGTCGCGCAGGATCCAGCCCATCAAGCCCTTGTCGTTCACGACGCTGGCGTCCTTTACAATGACCACTTCCAAAACTGGAAATCCCTTGCTGTCTCGCTTTGCCAAATCAAAAAGCGTTTGCCGCAAGAGGCGCGTATCGTCGCTAATTGCGGCGGGATGCCAATACTCTGCGGGATTGCTGCTGTCGGCGACGGCGATTTGCCAGGCGCCCCCAAGCCCAGACAATAGCATAAACCAAAAGAAGCCTATGCCAATCCCTTGCAGACAAGTGCCGCTGCCCCAAGTATTCGCCATGAGCAAATAGAGAATCACGGCGACCACGACTGTCATCACGAACAAGCCCAGCCCCTGCGACAAGCGCGTATAGGACGAAACGGAAAGGCGCTCCAACAGTTGACTCAGGCTTGTATCGGCGGGCACATCAAGCAGCGACCGTCCCACCTGCAAGAATTGCGCCGCGGCGGTCAGCAGCAAGAGCAATACGCCCAAGGAAATTAACCATTTTACCCACCAATAGCGCGTCGTATAGAGCTCGTGGCTGTCGTCAAAATCGTCGTCGCTCTGGTCCGCCCACAGCACAACCATTCGCCGATTGATCATCAGTTGCGTGATGCCGTAACTAGCCAGCAAACTCAAAGGCAAAACCACCCACATGGCGTCGACCGGGCGGGCGCCGGGATAGAGGAACAAACCCGCCGTCGCGACCACTGCCCAAGCCGCCGCGAACCTGTCGATGTAGCTGACCGCGCCGTGCTTCCAGATCAGCCAGGCGCCCCCAAGCGCAAAAACAATGAGCAGCGGCTCATAGGTAAGCAGCGCGATGATGCCTAGACGCATGGCATCGGCGTTGCTCGCTTGGCTGAGACCAGTCAAAGCGACGTTGATGGACTCGGCGACCGTTTGTAAACCAGCGGGGTTTAGCATGAACATGGCGCCGACTGTGAACACGATAGACAGTGGCACAAAGGCGACTTGCTTATAAGGGAAGTCTTGCAGTCGCTTAAGCGACAATTGCAGAATATCGTCGCCCGGCAGGTCCATCCGCTGCGGCGCGCTCAAGGCAGTGCGCCATACAGCCAGCCAGCCGGAAACAAGCAGGATCACAAAAAGCGGGATGCCAGAGGGACCCGAAAGCGCCAGCATAAGCGTGACAAAGGCGACTGCCCCCATAGCATGTGGGAGCTCGCGCGAGTACCAGAAGCGCCGGATCATCCAGATTGCCAAGACAGTAAACAACATCATGAAGGTCGTGCCATCCGCGATGCGCGCTGCGGCGACAGGCGTCGTTAATACCGTTAACAGCAGCGACCAGATAAATACGCGCGTCGCGCCGAGGTTCTCGCGGAATAGCAGCGGGCAAAGCGATAGCGCGACCCCAGCCAGCGCAACAGCAATGCGCGCGGAAAAAGCCGAAGCGCCCAGCGTCGAAAACGTCAGGAGTTGAAAGGAGTAGGTCAAGGGATTGTGGCTGGGGACATAAGCGCCGGGCGCGTCTTCCTCGACAGTGTGCCAGGCATGAAGCGATTGTTGCGCTTCATAGTCGTTCAGGGGCACGCTGCCCAGCGCGCTTACGCGAATGACAAGCGAAAGCAACATAAGCGCCGCGTATGCCAGCCACTCGGCGCGAACCGAGATCGCCGCGGGCTGCCGCGGCGCATGGGCGCGAGCTGACATGCCATGGTAGAGATTATTCGCGCCGGCTGCCGGTGTTTCCGCTACCATTGTTCACCTTCGTCCACCTTCGATTCGCGCAGCTAGACGTCAAAGAAAACAGATTGCATGTCGCCCGCAGGCGGCACAGCGTAGACTCGCGATTGATTTGATTCGCATGCGACCGGAAAATGATCGCGGAACTTTTCCTCGCCTGCGCCCCCATATTGCGACAGTTCGGTCAAGCCAAAAAGAATATAGCCGATGCGATAACGGTCTATGATATGCCATACCTGCGAGAGATCCTCGGCTGTGTAAAGGGTCTGCATATCTTGGCGCCGGCTGCCGGCAATCTCGGCATAAGTCGCCCCTCGCCACTGGCTCTCGTGGTTCTCCCAACCCAATACAATCGGTATCCCGGTCAATGCGCCAACTCTGCCATAGCTTTCGCTGTACGCTCGGAGAACCGCTTCCGCCACGACCGCGTCGTCGCGTCCGACAAGTTCGCTCAGACAGTTTATGACATTGAGGTCGTCACGATTGATAAAACCGTCCCAGCCGTCCAGTGACAATGGATTGACAACCTTAATCGACATCTCGTCAACCAAGACAATCCCCTCGTCCTTTGAACGCATGATAGTAGACTCGGTTGCTTCAAACAAGCCGCCGTCCGTGAACAAGACGCTTCCGGGGTAGACAGTCTCGCCGGGCGAAACTTGCCTGACCGGCGTCGTCCAAGTTTCTGGGGGCCTGTATTGCTGTAGACTGCTGCCGCGCCCGGTTTCGATCCAAGAGCGATGCGTAATCCCCAATACGCTGTAAACCAGGCCCCCCGCAAGCGCCAGCAGCGCTAGCAGCGCAAAAATGAATCGCAGCGCTTTGCTCGGCCGCCACGCGGCGGCGTCATCCAGGACACTGTAAACCGCATAAGCTGTCGCGACGCTCCAAACCGTCCAGGCTTGGTAATAAAACTTGAAGATCGTGTTGATGCGACTGCCAAAGTTGTCCTTGAGAAAAACAAACTCTGGAATGAGCGTTAGGCACAATCCCATCCCGATCAAAAGCAATGCGCAAGCGGTCGCGCGTGAATAGGTGATATTGGGAGTGGAGGGCTCTTGAACCCGCAGTGGCGCCAGGCGCTTGGGAAACAGGCGCGCGAGCACCAGGACAATGCTCGCCAACAGCGCGAGCGTCGTCAAACTGTATTCGATTCGGCGTTGTATCAAAAGTGGAATAAGCTCGCCCCAGCCGCCGAATTGCTCGACTGACTGACCAAGGGCTGGCAGCGCCGAGGAAGATAGCGCGCCGACTAGGCTGGAAACGACTAGCAGCAGAAGCAGACCCGCAAAAACAACTGCGCCGATCGTCCTGGCGAATTTCCAGTTCAGGCGCCCAAACCGTTTGCCTCGCCAAACTTCCGCCAACAGGAAAGCAGGCAGAATGAGCAGAATCGGACCGAACATGATGAAGAAGCGTCTGAACGCTGTCGGATTGACTAGATTCGGCAGCAATCCGCCGGCTTGAGAGCGAAACCCAACAAAAAACGGCAAGTAGGCGATCAGGGCGATAGCCCCTAGCAGCAGCCCGAATAGCAGCGAAATCACAACATCGGCGACTGTCAGTCGGCCACGGTCATTCAGTGTCAAACGACGCAGCGCTTCCGCGGCGACCAAACCAAATAAATAGATCGGTCCGTCCCAGGTATTCAGGAAAGCCAACCCGCCCAGGACGATGCCGTATAAAATGACTTCTGGCAGCCGCGGCTGCCTGCGCAACAGGACAATGTTTATCATCAGCCCGATGGCCATCAAGGTAAATGGCAGCGCCAGGACATGTGGATGATTATCCGCGAGCAAGAAGCTAAAAGCTGGAAACTCGTCGATCGGCTGGGTCGATTCAGTCGAATTGTCCAGGCTATAGTCTGTCAGAACGCGGCTGGCGCGGAACCACCACCAGTTGCTCCAGCCAGCGGGATCGGAAAAAAACGACGCCTGCGCATCGGGCGCGTAACTGTCTTCAGGGAAATTCGCGCGCTCTTGCGTACCCCAGAAGTCCAGGTAGTCTTCCGAAGCGTATTTGGACTGGAAAGGAATCTCGATGAGGACCGCCTGGAAATTGCCGACGACTGTCATGAAGAGCAGCCCCAGCAATCCGACGGCGATGGCTTTCGCTCGTGATGCCCTGATATTGCGCAACTGCGCCGCTTGCTCGAATGCGCGGGAACGGACTAGATTGTAGGCGACGCCAAAAGCGCAGACACCCGTCAAGGCGAACTGGGACGCAGCCGTCAAGTTGAAGCCGACCGTGCTGCCGATATTGCTGAAAAGCGACAGCATAGCGGACATCAAGTAACCCATGTAGTAGTAGCTGATCGCATAGCCCGACATCCAGGGATCGTCCGGTGGGAATGTTGTACTGCGTTGTACAGCGCTCAGGAAAGCCAGCTCCATGGGTTTTTCCGTATACAGAATGGCGTTCTGATGCGCCCTGTAAGCAGCCCAAACCAGAAACAAAAACAGAAACAATAGCTCGGTCGCCAGCGCGAGGGCGCGATTTTCTCGCCACCAGCCGCGTATGTCGCGCCAGTCGCCTTTCCGCGCATAAACGGCCAGCGATAGGAAAAGCACCAGGACCCAAGCCAGCGCGATGCTGCCGGCCGAGTTCTCCAGCAGGCCAAAGCTGGTCAAGAGCCAATAGACGAATGTAAGCACCAGCATGCCGACAGCACGCGACAAAGTGTAGCCCTTGTCGGGCAAGCCGCCCAAGAGACGCAGGCACAAGGGAAAAGCCGCCAAGCCCGCCAAGCTGATAGCCAACCACCAGCTAAAGAGCAGATGTCCTTCGCGGATTAACCATTCCTGAATAAGCGTCAAGGAAATCGCTCCTCAAGATAGCGCAGCATCGCCTCTTCGTTTACATGATAGATCGTGCCGCCTTCGATGGCGTAGGCTATCGACAGCAGCCCCTCGTTGACCATGCGCTCGAACTTGGCCAGCCCCTCCGCGGTCGAATGCAGCGCTTCCAATCCACTGCTGACGATGTATTTCACGTCATAGTGATAAAGGATGTCTACAGCGTCGTCGATGTTGCCGGTCTCATAAAAGGCGCGCACATTTCTTTCGCGCTGTTCAACCCAGGTCGGCAGCGGATCAATGGCGCGCTGCTGTCGTTGATGCCAGTTCCAGCCAACAACCGATGGCAGGCCGGTCGCTATTGAGATGCGGCCGTTCCACTGATATTCGCTGGGGAAGCGCCGCCCCTCCATAATCACGGGCGAGCCGGCGATGTTTTCCTGCATCCAGCGAATCAAAGCATGGTCGACAGCCAGGTCCAGTATCGCTGTTTCGTTCTTGTCCGGCGCGGATTCCCAGTGCGTGGATGCTTTCATGTAGTCCAAGCCGTCGAGGGTGAGGGGCAGATCAGGTGTCATGCGGTCCAAGGACCTGGCTCGCGTGGCCAAAATCGGATATGCGCCGGCGATCGCGAATAGCCCGATACAGGCTGCGAACCATAAAAGGCGCAGGCGCCCGGTCCAGCGCCGGGCGGATTGCAGCAAGCAGCTCATCGCGACGCCGCCAGCCACGCTCAGCAGCAGCCAAACCTGGATGTAAAACTTGAAAACTGTATTCTGGCGGCCGATATCGCCGCCGATGACGACGATCTCTACGCCAAGTGTCAGGGAAAGCGCCAATCCGACCAGCACCAGTACGAAACGCAAGGCGCGTGTTTGCCCGGGGCGGAAAAACAGAATGCCGATCCAAACGAGCAGCGGCAAGACGATCAAGGCGACTTGATAGTGCGCGACGAACATGGCAAGAGAAACCAGCAGGGTCAGCAAAATGCCGATGCCGGCGTTCCGCAGCGGCGTCGCGCGTCCACGCAGCGCCGCGACGCGCGTGCTCCGCAGCCAATGCCCGGTCTCCCAGAGCAAGAGCGACACAAGCAAAAACAGGAATAGACCGTGAATGTCGAGGTAAGCCCAAATCGGTGTTTTCCCGCCCTGCCACAGGCTCAGGCTGGTATAGTTGGAGACGTGCCAGGTGGTGTAGGGCAATGCGAAGGCGATGTTGAGCGCCAAGAACCCGCCAATGCTGCCGAGCAGATGAATAGCCGACGCCCGGAGCAATAAATGTCGTATCGCGATCCAGAGCGCAATCAGCGCGATACAGGCCAGCAAGACACGTCGGATGATCGCCAGCGCCTCCGTGAGGGCTGTTGCCGGCGCGCCGAAGCCGGAACTGTACTGAGCATGCAAAAGCGTAAGCAAGCCGAATCCGATTAGCAGCGCGCCAGTTGATAGCGCGTAAAAGCGCAGGTCTATGCCCCCGCGAAAAGTGCCGCGCCAGCGCAGCCACCAGCAATAGCTCAAGCCGACTGTCGCAAATATGGTCATCGTGGGCCAGTCCCAGGTATTGCTTGCCTGCATGACGCCGACGACCATCGCTCCCAGCGCCAGCGCCATAAAGCGTTCCCATTTGTTGCGCCGGTCCGCGCCGACTTGCATCAGTTCGTTGAAAACGAATGCTATGGTCATCAGGATTAAGGGCATGTTGATCATGTGCGCGTGCAAATCGCCATACAAGAACGTGAAAAAAGGCATCTCGGTTATGGCGTTGCCGCGCACGCCGGGCGTTTCCGCTAATACGCGCGAGGGACCCCAATACCAGCGGTCATGCCCCATGGGCAAGCTTTCACCGCTGATTGCCAAACCGAACCCTCGCGCCAAACCCGCCACCAGCGACAATGAACTGTGCATCTCGTAACGAAGATTGTCGATCAAATTGGCGCGATAGGCTCGCTCTCTCAGCTCGGCGCGCATGTTTTCCTCAGGCGCTTGACCCTGCGCGTCGCGATATTCGTCTAACAAGAAGGATTCGAGGCCTTCGGGTTTTTGGTAGCCGCCTAATGCCGCGATGCCATTGCCGGCGACGCGCGCTGTGTCCAGATTGCCCAACAGAATACACATCAGCAGCGCCAGGATGCCCGCCGTCCAAGGGTTCCCCAGTCGCCTGCGCGGGGGGGCGGTCGACTTTTCATTGTTCGCATGGCTCATCTTCCAGCGAGAAAGGATATTGTATGCGGCGGAAAAAGCGCCAGCGCCGGTCAGCGAAAATAGCGTCGGGATCATCAAGTTGTAGGCGAAAGAGGGGACGATGCCCAGCAGCAGCGATGGTACGCCAACCAAGACAAATCCAAAGTAATAGTAGTTGATGAATCCGCCGGCGAACCACGGGTCAATCGGCGGGAATGTCGTACTGCGCAAAACACCGTTCAGATAGGCGAAGTCCATGGGCTTTTCCCCGCCTTTGAACGGGTGCCACAGATCCGGATTGCTCAGGCGAATGGCGACCATGACGACGAAAGCCAGAATGGCCAGCAATTCCATGCAAGCCAGACGCCGCCAATTCTCGCGCAGAAACCGCATCAGGCTCAAGCGCCTGTGATATGCAAGCGCCAGACTAAGCAGTGTGAGCAGCGCCAGCAGCGCCAAAAGGCCAGCCTGGGACCATAGGGGGAATTTCAGCGTCGAAGCCGCCCAGGCGAACCAGGCGACTATCAAGATTCCGCTTAGCTTGCTAATCCCGTAGCCGCCATCCGCCAGGCTGGGGAATAGAGCGAAAACGATGGGAAAAGCGATGAAGCCGATAAGCAGGAGCGCGACATACCAGAAAAGCGTCCCAAGCGCTTGCTGGCTGTTGGCGATGCTGTCGCTGAAAAAGCGCTGCGACCAGGTTCCGCCCGCCGTTTGCGTCTCATAGTCGGCTCGCGAGAATGTCAAGGCGGTTGGTATCGGGTCCGCTTCCCTGGAGGTCCAATAGATGACTCCCAGCCTGTCCGCGCTGCCGAGCTCTCTTGACAATTCCTGGGGCTGCTTCAAGGATACAGATGAGAGGATTGCCTTTACCTTCGCGCTCGCATAGCCCTCTGTTTTGCGGAAAACAAAGACGGCGGGATGATCGTAAACATGAAATGCCTCGTCGCCTTCGATTTCGTTCAGCCAGGCGGGGGAATCGAAAATAGGCAGGTGCTGGTCGGAAACCCGCCAAGGTCCAAACTGGTATGGCTCGTCGAAAAGGGCGACCAGTTCATAACCCAATTCGCCAGCGAAGAGCTTTTCATAATAATGCGTCGTCAGGGGCCAGCGCATGCGGTTGCGCGTTTCTGTATCGTAAAAGCGGTTGCTGGCAATCGTTAGATAGTCGCCAAGGTCTAGCGTTTGCAAGATATTGTCGTATTTGAGCTGATTGTCCACCGGGTAGGACATGATTTGATCATAAGAATTGACCAAGGCGCTAAAGGCGTATTTGCCGTGACAGTCCTCGCCGCGGACGATTCCCGAGGCCGGGCGGTCAACTAGCGCCAGGTCATCCGGCAATTGACAGGTCAAGGTGCCGGTCGCGATGTTGTCCCAACTGCCTTCCGTGAGAACGACCGAACCCGATCCGATGATGTCGCCGCTGCCTTCAGCCGCGACGGTTTCTAGGACATAGCGCCCGCCCGCCTCCGCTTGCCAGGGCTGGGCGAAGGGGATTTCATAGCTATCCCCCAGCGGATGATCGTCCCGCATGAAATTGGCTTCCAGGACCGCTTCCGCCAACAGCTGATCGTCGCCAGCGGCATAGACACGTATCTCCAGTCTTTCCGGCTCTGGATCATCGAGTGGATCGCCCAGGTGCGGCGCGAAAATGCTGGAAATCGAACCGCTGACAGGCGCGGTGAAAGTTGTGCTTCGGATGAGGTCCTCGCGGTAATGCGTGACGTTGTTGAACAATTTGTCGCTCAAGCTGTCTGATGAGTAGCCGCTATTGCCCACGGCGACGTTAATCAAGGGCGTCGATTCGTTCGCTCCGTCGATACGCATGGCAAAATCGCCGGGGACATGCTTAAACATATAGCGCGATGCCTGTACCAGGGTGGTCTGATGCCGGTAAACATTGCCGAACATCATGCCCCAGATTAGGGTGAAGCCGATGGCGAAGAAGGCAAGCGCGCCGGCTCGGCTTGATTGAGACAATCGAGACACCGGGAGCAAAGCCGTCAGCAGCAGTATCGCCCCGATTGCCGCCGCCGTGATCGCGGTCGCGTCTTGTGTACCGTTGCTAAGCTGATAGGCGGCAACCGCGCCAAATAAAATTCCCAGAATCGCAAGCAGGACGCGCGTCGCGACTGTATCGCGCCCGGCCTGCCGCGCATGACGGATCAATTGGATGATTGTCCAGCCAGCCAATACCGCCAAGGCGCTGTAAAGGGGCAAATAATAGCGCATCGTCATGGGCCAAAGCTGGTTCATCCAGACAAAATACATGCCGACCCAAGCCACCAGCAAGACGTTGTTTAGCGCCGCCTTGCGCATGCGCGCGATCCGGTAGCTTGACCAGCCCCAGCCGAACCAAGCCAGCAAAGCCATCGGCGGTCCCATTGCCCAAAGCGCCATATCTTTGAGGGGGTAAAAATAAGCTGCGCGTGACAGCCATTGCCAGTTGGGCGGCGAATCTTGTAAACCGGATACGCCCGCGCTGCCGGCGCTCACGTTTTCCAGCCAGCGGTCGTTGGGGAATATGCCCAGGAGCCCGGGTCCCATGAAGGCATAGGGGTTGAGCAAGCGAAATGTCACGAAAGTGGCGGCGCCCGCCAGTATCAGCCCAAAGAAATGATAAGCGAGGATCTGCAGCCGTTCTTGACGTGTCAAACTTGGGTCGAAGGCGGGCGCCGCTTTGATGACGGCAGCCAAAACGACGATGCCGGCCAAAGGCGCCAGGTTCATGCGGCTGGCGACCGCCGCGCCACAGGCAAAGCCAAACAGCAGATAAGACCAGAGCTTGCCCCGTTGCTGCACGGCTACAGCAAAATAAAGCGCGATGGCAACCAGGCAAGCGGCTATCGCATTCGTCGTCGCGTAGTGCGATTTCTGAATGGCCAATGGCGCCGCGGCATAAAGCGCGGCCGCGATAAGACCGACCCATCTGCCATGAATGCGGCTGCCCAAAGCGTAGATCATAACAATCGTCAGCAGGTCGAAAAGCGCCGACAATCCACGCCAAACCAGATGGCCCCCTTGCCAGTCAAACAAGGGCAATCCGGCATCTGTTGCGTCACGGACGATCTCGCCGGCAAAATGCGCGAGCAACAGCGGGAATGTGCCATAAACATAAAAGCCGTGGCCCGCCTGATGTGGATTCAGCGGCGAACATCGGGCGTCGAAGTAACTGCCTGCGCCGCCGCTTTCGGGATATAAATAGCGACAGCGCATGGATTGCAGTTGCTGGGAATCCAAAGCGCCGGCCAGGCTCAAGCCTGCAAAATCAGAGACCAGCCCGTCGTCAACGATTACCGCGTCCAATTGGCTCGCGAGCAGCGCTGCTAAAGCCTGCGCAGTCTCATCGAAGGGGATGACCCGATTGTCGCGCCCTAGCCAACTGGCGGCCTGCGCCGAAAAAGAATCGCGCTCGGCGCCAATGCGCAGGCCGACTAGGGCGGACAGGTCGCCAAGGTCTTGCTGAACCTGGCTGTCGCTGCGGGCAAGCATGCTCTGCCTGGGGAAATTGATTTCGTCATTGGTGTATTCGTTCCCGCCACCAATGTTCGGCAGCAATAAGATAGACAGGAATCGCTCGTCAGGATGCGTATAGGAAAAGTCGTCCCAGTTATGCCCGGTGATGCGCAGGATCCCAGCGAAGATTAATATGATCCCAAGCGACAGCGCTGTAATGGTCTTGGCTCTCATCGATTAGCGCCTCATTTGTTGGTCCGCTGTTGGTCCGCAAACTTATGGCGGCTGCTGCTTAATTCAAAAGCAGCCATGTCCTGTTGCTGGGTCTGATTCCTGTATCTCATGCGTGATTTCGCATTATTCTCGCTTATTGTTCGAGTTACGGTTCCTAGGTCTGCCTGTCAATTGCCATCGCCCAATGGCTGTACCAGCGCCATTCTAGGACAAAGGCATTTGCATATACACCGTCGCTATGGGCATATCGTTGTAAATCCGGTCCATTTTCGGGATACGTCGGCATACGATCTTATCCTTGGGCGCCGCCATCCCGCGCGAGCAAGGCCGCCCATTCCTCTGTGCCCAGCCTCGGCACGCGGTATAGCACGAACCTGTCCTCGGGCTGATATGACTGGACTGTCATTGCGCGGCCTTGCGGGAACCACTCGCGAAAGCGTTGCCAAGCCTGTTCGTCAGCAGGATTGAAAAT
Source organism: Aggregatilineales bacterium (assembly GCA_963663445.2). Lineage (GTDB taxonomy): Bacteria > Chloroflexota > Anaerolineae > Aggregatilineales > Phototrophicaceae > UBA6055. Next base: position 1,298,088 of record CAXXTM010000002.1, read on the forward strand.
GAAGAGCAGGTCTCTGTTCAGGTCTAGACGGTCTTCTCCTGTTCGCTGCAGGGCATCTTGAAGTTTTATCGGCAGGCTCTCGAGCGGGTACATATCGTTGCGCCACAAGGGATAACCGGCTTCAATGCCCAGCGCGCGGTAGTCCCACCAGAAAGGAAAACCCAGGGACCAGACGTTGCCAATCGCGCCGTCGCTGGTCGCGAAACCGCGGACGATTCTGCCAGCCTCGCTGTGCGGCAAGGACGGACCCAAATAGGCTGTCGCATAACGATCGAAATAGGTCTCGCTGTTTTGATGATTTGCCAGCAGAACGACGCCGACTCCAAAGGCAATAGCGACCATCAAGCCTTTGCCGCCTTTTATCATTCTTTTGAGGCCTACCGCTATCATTGCCACAGGCAAAGCGGCGAAGAGATAGACAATCGGCACAGATCCCAATGCGCGCGAGTTGCTGGGATTTGCCTCCGGGTGCGCGAGCGACAGGGCGGTTGGCATCAACATGACAAGAATGACGACGGGCATGAACCAAACGACAGGGTCGCGCGATTTGATCATTCTTGCCAACCAGGCGGCGGCGCCCAATATCAAGAAGGCGCCGGTCATGGTGTCCAAGACCGGGCGCTCCGGCGCCCCGTTGAACCAGCCTATGTCGCCCTTCCAGTTGTACATGAGCAGGGCATCGCGGATATTGCGCATGAACACAGGCGCATTCTCGCGCAAAGACGCTATCGCTTGGTCAAGTGTCGCGTGCGAATACTGATCGCCCAATATGCGTGTGGAGGTTCGCATCCAGAAAGCATTCGGGTATTCCAGCCAGAAATGCAGCATGGGCAAGAAAACCATCAGCGATACAAAGACCAATATCGCCAGGTGCGACAAATAGCGCCAGCGCTGCCGCCAGCTGGAAGCCCGCATCCAGATGGCGAAAAATACGCCGATGACAATCAAAACCGGCAGCATGCGCACCGCCTGGTAAGTATATAGCCCGAATCCCAGCACTAGCGCCGCTTTAATGTAATCGCTGCGCCTGTTGCGGCGCATCGCGCGGGAAAGATATATCAGCAGCAGCGCGGTCACCGCCGGCGTTAGTGGTATGCGCAAGCCCTGACGACTGATGATGACGTGCCAATAACTTGCCGCGACCAGCGCCATCAGCAAAAGCGCAACCACCGTGTTGAAGCGAGAGCGATCACCGCCTAGCAGCTCCCTGCCCATCCAGAACAATAGCGGCAAGGTGAGAACGCTTTCCAGGACTGCGAGGAACTTAAGCGTATAGAAGTCGAACCCCAGACCGGGCAAAGTGGATAGCAGCGACAGCAGGTACATTTGCACCGGTTCGCGTCCGCCGTTGTTGGGGAAGAAGATTTGATAGTCGCCGGTGGAGACGCGATAGGCGTCCTGGATCTTCTCCACATGATCGCTGGTCATCTCGGGCGGGACGCTATCTAATCGCGTGTAACGGAAGCTTAGCCCGAGAAGCATGATCAAAGCGAAGGCGACGATGAGCCAGCGCTTTCCCTGCCAGTCAATGCGCCGCCAGCGGTCAATCAACTCCGTCATGCAGTCAAATGCGTTCCAGTTTGACGGCGCGAAGACCATTGCCCAGCTAAATGAAGAAAGGATCCACAACAGAATGTATGGCGGTTCAATTCGATTGCCGCTGGTATTCAGCCAGAGCGCGGCGCTTGCCAGCGCCGAGAAAAGCGCCAGGCTGACGCGGCGCTTGCTGATACGCTCCCGCAGCGGAAGAGATATTGTCGGGCTGGGCGGGGCGCTAGCTATCTGAGACGAACCCGATCTTTCGCTTGTCGTTGCGGGAATTGCGGGCAAACGGGTTTTGATCCGCCAGGCGACAAAATCCAAGAGATGCCAAAGTATCAGGCCCGCGACCAAGCGACCTGCGGCCATCAGCAGGAACTCGATTGACTGTTCTTGCGCGACCACCATGGAGGCTGACAATGCTTGCAAAGACGCCAGCCATAAAGCCACGGGGATTATACGAGCCGACCAACGCATACGGTCCAACCGACTCAATTGCCGCCACCAACTTCGTAGTTGGGCGCTGTGTCCAATCGCTTCGCCAATCAACCAGATTAGGAATCCCATCCAGAGAAACGGCGCGCCGATCTCCAGCGTGTCTTCGGGGCTGCGGCTGGACCCTTCCTGACCCAGTAGCGCATTTGTGCCAATGACGGCGCTGACCATTGCCAGGACAAAGAACAGCATTTGCAGATGCTGCGCTTGGCGCAGCGCGCCAGCTAATCGCGCGAGCAAGGGATCCGCGGCGTGCCGCTGCCGGTCCGCCGCATGCGCTTGCTCGCCAGCCGCAACCTCGGGCGCGAGAATGGACTCCGCGCCGGCAATCGCCTTTTTCGCGCGCCGCCAAGTATCAAGCGGCGATCGCGCAAAGCGCCCAAGGAGCTGCTCCAGCGTCAGCTCTTCAATGCGAGTTTCGGCGCCCGCCTCCGCCAGATCCGGGCTTTCTGGTTTGTCGTCGCCGGCGAGAGGCTGGCGTTCCGCCGAGTCGCTATCCGCTTCGGCTTTGTCATTCTCGTCGCGACGAGGATTGGCTTTGTCGTCAGAAATCATGCAAGCGTCCCTTTGCGCCGATCACACCCGTAAGCATAGTAGCAAGCGCAGGGCGCTGCAATCGGGTGAATGAGAAATTACTTGCGAGCGTGCCGCAGCAAAACAGATTCAAAGCGATCGAAGGTGTTTTTCAAGGAAAAGCAATTGGCAATGAAGTCTTTGGGCTTGATATATTTGTCACGGTTATCCAGCACTTCCAGCGTAGCCGCGCCAATGGACTCCCAGTCGCCGGATTTAGCGAGTTTGCCCATGCCGGTTATCTGCACCGGCACGCGGCCGCCATAGACATCCGTCATCACGACCGGCGTCCCGCAGAGCATGGATTCGCCCAGAACTGCCGGAAAACAATCGTTGTTGCTCGGCAAGACCAGCACATCGCAGGCTGCGTAAAAGTCAGCCAAGCGCTGCTTGTCGCGGATTAGCCCCAGGAATAGTAGTTGCGACTTGTATTTCTCGACCAGCGCTTTCTGATGCTTCCAGGTATTTTCGTAGTTGATCTTGTACTCGCCGGCAAAGATGATTCGCGTTTTGGGATATTTTCGGTTGATGACGTCCAGCGCCTTAATAAGCAAATCGGGCCTTTTTTCGTAGGCGAAGCGCCCGGCGAATCCAATCACAGGTCCATCGTCGCATCGCCATTCCTTGCGAAGTTTTGCGGCGTTTTCCATGTTGGGCTCGGGAATGGAAATAGGGGGGTACAAGACCGCCAGCTTATCGCGGAAGGGACGGAGATAATAGGAATTTTCGGCATAATCGTCGCTGAAGCCTATGATGCTTGGGGCGCGCCGAGCCATAAAGGCGTACATGGCGTACATCACCTTCACGATTGCCTTGTTCAAAAGTCCGTCTGGCAGGAATAGATCCCCATGGTGCGTCGGAATGACCTTTAAGCCCGTGAAACCCGCCAAAATACTGACCAGCGCCGTTTCAAGCATGGGCGTATGTATGCTTACGATGTCATGCTGGCGCATTAGGCGCAGCAGATGCCAGGGATAGGTTGGCAAGATCATGCCCCGGCTCAGCCGCAGCGGCGCCCAGACCCGCAGGATGCGCACGCCGTTAAGCGTCTCTGGTTCCTTGGGCAGCTCATGGTCGTGTCTGGACGCGAGTACCGTCACCTGATGGCCCCGACGCGCCATTTCCTCGGCGAACATTTGCACGTAATACGTCAAGCCCGTAGGGTGCGGATAGTAGTATAGAAGTGTGATTAGTATTTTCAGCTTGCGCCTGTCTTCAGCGTGTTCAGGATTCATGAATCGATCTTAGGCGGGTGGTTGATCCAAACGTTGCACATGAGAACGCAACTGCGTCAGCGAAATGCCCTCGAATATCAAGCCAACAAAGCCAGTCGCGATATTGACCAATATATTCTGGGCGTGTACGGCCAGGGCGAAGGCGGTAATCTTGTCCAGTTCCTCGTGACCTAATAATGTGAAGGCCACAACTATGGATAGTTCATAAGCGCCTAGATTACCTGGAACTAAGGGAATCGCAATAGCAAATGATGCGGAAGCGATGGATAGCATAATCGCCACCCAATCGCCCTGATCAAAAAAGGCTAGCATCAATATATAATTCGTGATGACGGAAAGCAGCCAACTGATGGCTGTCCAGAGCAGCGCGCGCGCTAAAGGAGCGAATTCAAGCAAAGGTTGCAGCCCGTCCAGAAATTCGCGAGCGAGTTTGTCAGGCTTTAGCCCTTCGCGAAGGGGCAGCGCGCTGGAGATGCGTACAAGCGCGGTATCGGTGAATCCGCGCCAACGAGCCAGCGCCAAGAGCGCGACAAATCCGCCTAGGGAAAATATCGCCCCGAGCATTGCCAGACGCTGCAGCTCGGCGCTCACCGGCGCGACGGCTGTGGCGATCATCGCCAAGAGCGCGACGCCCAATACGTCCAGCAGCCGCTCGACCAAGATGGTGCTGCCGGTGTGCATGTAGGGAATGCCCTTGTTGGCGCGCGCAGTCAAGAACAGGCGCGCCACTTCGCCGATGCGCAGCGGGATGACGCCGTTCACCAAGTAGGCGACGTTCATGATGTTAAAAGCGCGATGCAATGGCAGTTGACCGCGAAGCAAGCCCCGCCAACGCAGCGCTCTGGTAAGCAGCCCTAACATGAAAAACAATAGACTGACCGCTAGAAAACGATAGTCCGCGCTTAACAGGGTCGCTATCATTTCGCCTAGATCGACGCGGCTGACCAGCAGAGCTGCAATAGCGAAACCCGCAACTGTGCCAGCCAGAGTCCTTCTATGTAATCGCAAATTCGTCTCCATTTACGCAGTCGCATTACTATATCACGCTGGCTTGACGCTTCGAGCGTGATTATCTATAATGGCGACAATTCGCGGGTATAGCTCAGTTGGTAGAGCGCCTGCTTCCCAAGCAGAAGGTCACGGGTTCGAGTCCCGTTACCCGCTTGTTCTAATCCTGCCCGCCGCATGGTGGGTAGTTTTCTTGCCTAAGAGCAATCGCACCAGAACCAATGTGTGTCGAATGTCACATAAATCTACCAAGATGTAGGGGCGGCTCGCGAGCCGCCCGCGAAAATAACCTATTATTTGTGGGCGTTTCAGCGAAACGCCCCTACAATGTCTCCTTTTGTGCAGATCAATAGATGAATCTTGGTGTCCTTGGTGGTGAAGAAAATGTGGTGCGATTGCTCTGTTTCTTGCCTCAAGGGGCATTGACCCTTGTGATTTGCGCATTTAGAATAGACGGGTTATTGATTCAAATAACGAGCGGCGAATCGACCGAAGAGCATCCCCCGGATTTTGGGAACCGAAGGAGAAATTATCATGGCGGAATTTGAACTGGCTGCCGAAGTCCGGAATGGGCGCGGCAAGAAAAACCGTGAGTTGCGCAAACAAGGTTTTGTGCCGGGTATTGTTTACGGACCCAGCAATGATCCCATAAGCGTGCAGTTCCCGTATCGCGCGATTGAGGTGACCTTGATGGCTGCGGGCGGTACCAATCTGATCGATATCGTCGTCGATGGCAAGGCATATCCATCGCTAGCCCGCGAAGTGCAGCGGGATGTCGTCCGGGGCGACATCTTACATGTGGATTTCCTGGCGGTCGACGCCTCCCAGCGCATCCGCGTGGAAGTTCCCATTATCATGGAAGGGCGCAGCCCGGTTGTTGCGGTGCGCGAGGGGATTCTGATCACGGGCAGGAGCTCGCTGACGATGGAAGTTTATCCGGACGACATCCGCGACCGCATCGTCATAGACCTGTCGCAATTGACCGAACTCGGCTCGGAGGTACTGGTAGGCGACCTGGAATTCGGCGAAAAGGTGATTGTACACAGCGATCCCAATGAGATGCTGGCTAAGATAGTACAGCCGGCCGCGGCCCGCGCCGAAGAGGAACTCGATGAACTTGAGGGCGAAGAAGGCGAAGAAACGGACGAAGATTCCGAAGAAGAAGCCGCAGAAGAGTAACCCGAGGCAGACTCCGCAAATCCAGCGTGAAGAGGCGGCGCCACACTGGCGCCGCCTCCTTTCATTTTGCGATTGTGTTTTGTCCAGCGTAAAGGCCTGACCCGCGAGCCCGTCGTTTTGGAAGCAGGCGCGACGCCCGACGAACTCAACTAATTGCTGGGGGCTGCGCTGCCGTTCTGTTGGGAGTGGTCCTCGTCGCCAGCGGACATCAAGGCGTCGGGCTCGTCTTCATCATCATCGCGCATGATGGCGATGCCGGCAACCGCGTCATTTTCAGCAAGTTTCATCAAAATCACGCCCTGCGTATTGCGGCCCGTTTCTCGAATCTCCGACAGTCGAGTCAATAGGACGGTGCCGCGCTTCGATATCAGGACGATTTCATCTTCGGCGCGTATGCAGCGCATAGCCACAACCGGTCCGGTGCGCTTGTTTCGCTTCAATGTCCGTACGCCCAGCCCATATCTCTTCTGCGCCTTGTATTGCACTTGATCTTCAGGTCCTTCGTCCCGATCATCGGTGGATATCACCGTGCGCTTGCCATAACCGTTGCCTGTGACGATGAGCAGATGGCTGTGTTCGCCTGTCAAGACATCCATGCCCGCGATCTCGTCCTTGCCCCGCAAGCGCATGCCGATCACGCCGCGCGCTTGACGCCCCATGGCTCGCACTTCATCCACTTTGAAGCGAATGCACTGACCGTTTACCGACGCCATGACAATATCTTCATCGCCCCTGCTCCATTTTACCGAGCGCAAGCTGTCCCCGTCGTGAAACTGAATCGCCATCAAACCGCTGGGGCGGATAGTGCTGAATGCGCTAAGTGCGACTTGTTTCACACGACCCTTGCTGGTCGCCAGCACGAAGTACCCTTCCTCAAGCTCGAGGACATCGTCGGGGACGGCGAGTACGACGGCGATCTTCTCGTCCTCTTCCAGCGGCAAAACACGTTGGATGAGCAGACCGCGCCTATCTCGCTGCGTCTCCGGTATGTCGTATGCTCTGCGAGAGTAAACCTTGCCCTTGTCGCTGAAGAACAGGATCATATCGTGGCTGTGCGCGAAGAATACGTCCTTTAAGGCATCATCGCCTTTGATCGTCATGCCGCGCATGCCTTTGCCGCCGCGCTTTTGCGCGCGATAATGCCGAGCCGCAACCCGCTTGAAATAGCCATTTTCCGTCAGCGAGATCACCACATTTTCGCGGCGGAAGAGATCGCCTTCTTCGAGATCGACAATGCCATGCCTGACCGCGGATTTGCGTTCGTCGCCATATTTTTCGGCGATTTCGACCAGGTCTGCGCGAATCAGTCCCAGGATTTTCTGTGGCGAGCCGAGCAACTCTTCCAGATATTCGATACGCGCGCGAACCGCGTCGTACTCTTCTTGCAGCTTCTGCCGTTCCAGCGCGGCCAGCCGCCGCAACTGCATGTCGAGGATGGCGTTGGCTTGTATCTCGTCTAGCTCGAAGTTCGCCATCAACTGCTGTCGGGCGCTATTGACGTCGGCAGAATTGCGGATCGTTGCGATGACCTGGTCGATATTCGCAACCGCTTTTAATAAGCCGGCCAAAACATGGGCGCGGGCGCGTTGCCGCTTTAAGTCATATTCAGAGCGCCGCACGATAACATCGTATCGATGCTCGATATAAATTCTCAGTGAGTGTTTGAGGCTCAATGTACGAGGTTCGCCATTGACCAGCGAGAGCATCCGAATGCTATAGACTGTTTGCAATTGCGTGTATTTGTAAAGTTGATTGATAACTCGCTGCGCTTGCGCGTGGTTTTTTAATTCCACAACGAGGCGCATGCCTTGACGGTCCGATTCGTCGCGCAAGTCGCGAATGGCGTCAATGCGGCCATTGCCCACTAAAGAGACAATCCGCTCGATGATGGCCGACTTGTTCGCTTGGTAGGGAATTGACGTGAAGACAAGATGCTGGCTTTCCCCGGGTCCTTCTTCGATGTCAACGGTCGAACGCACAGCGACGCGCCCTTTGCCGGTGGCGTATGCCTCCCGCAGACCGTCGCCTATGACGATCTCGGCGCCGGTAGGGAAGTCCGGACCCTTGATGAATTGCATGAGATCGTCGACCGATACGTCGTCGATACGCTCATAGTTGTCTATCAAATACGTGATGGCATCGGCCAATTCGCGCAGATTATGCGGCGGTATATTGGTCGCCATGCCCACCGCGATGCCACTGGCGCCATTGAGCAGCAGGTTGGGCAAGCGCGCGGGAAGCACCAAGGGTTCTTCTTGCGTGCCGTCGTAATTCTCCGCGAATTCGACCGTGTCCATGTTGATGTCCGTCAACATTTCGCCGGCGATATTTGCCATGCGCGCCTCGGTATAACGCATGGCCGCGGGCTTGTCTCCATCTTGGCTGCCAAAGTTGCCTTGGCCGTCAACCAGCGGATACCGCAGCGAGAAATCCTGCGCCATCCGAGCCATGGCGTCGTAAACCGCCTGATCCCCGTGCGGGTGATACTTGCCCAAGACTTCGCCAACGAGTCGGGCGCTCTTTTTATATGCCGTACCGGGACGCAGCCCCATATCGTACATGGCATAGAGTATGCGCCGATGCACAGGCTTGAGTCCGTCGCGGGCGTCGGGCAGCGCTCGCGCCACGATCACGCTCATGGCATAGTTGAGATAACTGCCGCGCATCTCTTCGTTTATCGTGATCCTGCGGATGTTCCCCGACTTATCTTCTGGCAAATCTGAGTTAATAATGTCCATATAATGCGGCTAACCAGAAATCTGATTTGCCTATGGCTCCTTTCGCGGCTCACACAGGTCCCTCGCGCGACGGCTAAACGACATCACACTTGGGCGGAATAGCGTCGGTCAAGCAAAATCAGCCGCAATCGACGGTCGAAAAACCGGCTCGCCAAAGGCAATTGCGACAACGTTGCGCCAACGCCATTATTGATATGTATTATAGCATATTTGCCTGAGCTTACTACTTCCGCGCCTACTAAAGTCGCGTTTCTCGCTGGCATCTTGTTCATAAAACCGGACGACGCGGACGCAGGAAAATCGCCAAGAACGATCGCGCTATTTCTTGTTCTCTCGAGCGCTGTTTCCGGCGCTTTTTTGGCGGCATTAGCTGACTAAATCTGGGGATCCTGAGCGCTGCCGAAAATTAATTTCGAAAAACGTAACAATTTCCGCCGCGCTTCGCTTGCATTGTAAAAGCAAAAGGGTTAGAATGTTGTACAAAAGCAACAAAAAGTTACGCTATTTGTTGCTCAATCTGCAATGCGAAATGCTTGCGGATGAAAGAAAAGAACCCTATAAGTTTTATGAGGAGGAAAAGTATGGATATGGACAAAATGAGAAGGGGAATTGTGCCGGGGGTGATTGCCGGTTACGTATTCTTAGCCTATGTCGGGGCGGGCGCCGGTCCGGCAATGATGTCTGAAGATGGCGCCCTAAGCAATATGATGGCAAACGGCATGATCGATATGATCGGCGACATGATTGGCGCCGGAGCCCTTGTCGGCTTCATTCTGCATATCATCTTCAGTGCCGTAATTGGCGCCCTTTACACGGGACTGTTCGCAGACCGCGTGGACTTGGGCAATCCCTTGGTAAACATTGTTGTCGGCGGCTTGATCTACGGGATTATCTGGTGGATCGTCGGCGGGAACATCATCATGCCGGCAGTGGCCGGGGGCGATATATTGCAACTGAATATCGGACCCAGCTTCTACGGACACATCATATTTGGCCATGTCTTGGCCTTCCTCGTTGTCTTGCGCGACCGCGCATTTGGCATGGACGACGAATAAGCGCTTGACACTGGTTCAACTCGCTTTGGCTGGTTGATAACACCGCTAGTATCAGCATGAGGGTTGCGATTTTGTAATCGCAGCCCTCTTCGCATTCGGACACCGCCACCAGCTTGAGCAGCGCTTCCCGCAGTTCGGGCTGTAAGGCAAGCGTTCTAGCGCTTCGCCAATACTTCGGCGACAAGTTCTTGGAATACGCTGTCAAATGGCTCGGCAATGGACATGCGCCCGGCCGCCAAAGGCGACAAGATTCCTAAGGTCCTCTCGGTCCCAGTCGACCAGGCGACCGGCGCCGCCGCCTGGTTGACTATTTCGATGGATAATCTGGAACCGTCAGCGCAGGTTACAATCTCGCATTCCTGGCGCAGCCATTCGCCGACAGCTTCGCTAATCGCTTGGGCGAAGCGTTGGTCGAGATCATCATAGCGGATGCTCAGGGCAGCGGTTTCCAGCCTTCGTTCCTCACCCCAAAAAGAGAAATCGGGCGCGACGTGACGCCAATCATTGCCCATATTTCGGTAGAACCACACTTGAGCGTAGCGCGCCCCGTTTATGATCTCTTCTACGACGACCCGACCGCGCTGCCCGTCAATCTCGAGCTCCAAGATCGCGCCGGTCAGCTCGACGTCATGACTCGCCTTTAGTTCGCTGTATTCCCGAAAGACAGCTTGCTGCCGCTGTCGCCAAGTCTCGCTTGCGCTGTCCTGCACAGCGAGGAAGGTATTGATGTCGCCGATTCGCAAGGCGGCGGCTTCGGCATGAACCGTTTCCCGCAGCAACTGCTCAAGCTGCCCCTGCACATCCAGGAGGCGCTGTCTAACGACGAGAACGGCGAATATAAGTAGAGCGAGGACTGCGCCAATCAACATGATGAGCCGCAGCGTTCGTCGGCGGCGCGCTCGTTTTGCCGCCGGGTCTTCGCTATCGGATTTGTCGATTTTGCGCGATTCGACATTCCATTCCAGGCGAATGCGGCTCATGCGCTGCTTCCCCGTCCGTTGACAAGAAAAACATCGCCGGCCTGGATGTTTCGCAGCCTTCCATAATCATCGCGCAGCAGCAAACTGCCGTCCGCCAATACATCAACTGCCGTGCAGAGCGCGTCGTCAACTTCTATGCGCTTGCCCAGCATGTTTAGCCGGCTCTTCCAGCTCGTGAACAAGCTCTGCTCGTTAATCTGTGAATACCAATGGTCGACATGGCGCAATAGCGCCTCCAGCAAGTCGGCGCGGTCCAAGCGCCTGTTGAGGACGCTCTCCAGGCTGGCAGCAGTGTCCGCTAATGCCGTTCCGCTGAAATCGACGCGCACGTTGAGCCCTATGCCCAGCACGACGCCCAGCGCCATAGCGCCTTCCCAGACGACTTCCGGCAAGATGCCGGCGATCTTCTTGCCCTGTATTTGCACATCGTTGGGCCATTTGATGCCGATCATAGAACAGCCGACTTCGGCTGCCAGGTCATAGACAGCGAGCGCGCCCACATAATTGACCTGCGGCGCGCGCTGCGTTTGCGGCTTTAGTATCACGGATACAGCCAGCGCGGCATCGGGCGGCGTCCGCCAAGCGCGCTCCTTGCGGCCCCGTCCGCGGCTTTGTTCGTTGGCGATGACAGCCGCGCGGTCAGGCGCGCCCGCCGCGAGCCAAGCCTTGGCGGCGTCGTTGCTGCTGCCGATTGATTCGTAATACTTAAAGGCTCGCTTCAGGCGGCTTTCCACGATCGCTTGGGATAAGGTCATATAAGCATTTCTCGCGCTGACATTCTCTGCATTGTATCAGAATAAGACGGGGCGTTAGAATAGATTCGTCATAAGGTTCAGAGCAATCGCATCGAAATGAAGGTGGCTGAAATTGACGAGCATCTTAATTGAAAATAAAACACAGAAAGCGCAGAGTAAGGCAAATTATGACTTGTTCCAGCTGTGATGTTGGTTGACAAATCACGTTTCGCTAGCGACTCTTGCCTCTTCTTGACCGCGCAATTCGTAGAATAGTCATCTAAACTCCCAATACTTTGTGTTCTCAGTAGATCCAAGTTAGTCATGCAAAACTCGACGAGGGGTCTAAATGTAGGGGCGACATACCATGTCGCCCGAAATCAAAACGCAGCAACGTCGGGCGACCAGATTGGTCGCCCCTACACCGCCCCTGTAAAATTTGCATTATTTTCTTTGAACTACTTCTGCGCTCTCTGTGTTGAACGAAAATAAGATGCGAATGCTGCATTAGATTCGTGTCGGATATAGCGGTCTGAACTGAGTTGACTGGAGGCAAGATTGAAAAACCTCTGGACGCCGTGGCGCATGGAATACATCAAAGGCGCGCGTGAACATGACAGCGACTGTCTATTCTGCGCTATGGCGGGGGGCGACGGGAGCGAACTTGTGGTCTCCCGTTCCAGCCATAGCTACGTCGCTTTGAACAAGTATCCCTACAGCTATGGGCATGTCATGGTTCTTCCCTATTCACATGTCCCATCCCAGGAAGACCTGGGCATGGAGGCGCTGAGCGACCTGGTCGTCCAGACGAATCGGTCTCTGCGGGCGCTTAGGCAGCTCGCCAATCCATCCGGTTTCAACATTGGCGCCAATATCGGGGCGGCGGCCGGCGCGGGAATCGCCGCGCACTATCACTTCCACGTTGTGCCGCGTTGGGAAGGCGACGCCAATTTCATGAGCAGCGTGGCCAATACCCGCTTGATTCCCGACACGCTAGACAGTGTATGCCAAGACATGAAACGGGTTTGGCAGGACTTGTTCGGGGGCGGCCCAGCATAAAAATGACAGCATCGCGCCTTTGACAGTTCATTCATAAGATTTCCCTCACGGGGTAAGCGGCTTGCGAAATATGAGACAGTTTAGGTCCGGCGCAGCGCTGCAATTGCTGCTGATTCTATTGCTCGCCGCTGTTATGCGCTTCGGCCGGGGCGACATTGTCGAGTACTATCATGATGACGCCATGCTGGCGACGCTGGCTTTGCAATCGGCTGAGGGCATGGGCTTGCCGCTGACCGGAATACTTTCGTCGACCGGCATCCCCAATTCGCCAGTCAGCGTATATTTGCTGACAATTCCCTTTGTCATCAAAGCCGATCCGCGTTTTGCCATTCACTTTGTAATGCTCTTCAACGTGCTTGGCGTCGGTCTGCTGTGGCTGCTGGCGCGGATGATCGCGAACTCCCGCGTCGCCTTCTTGGCCGGCTTGGCTTATGCCATAAATCCCTGGTCGGCGCTCTACAGTCGGAAGCTCTGGGCGCAAGAATTGCATACGCCCCTGATCTTGTTGGGTTTGCTCATCTTGCTTTACGGCTTCTGGCGGGAAAGGCCGCCGGGCGCATCGCGCCGCGCGCAATGCTTGGCGCAGGCTCTGGCAGCGCCTTTGCTGATATTCGCGCTGCAATTTCACTTCGCCGCCTGGTCATTGCTGCCCGCGATCTTCCTGGCGCTGTGGGCGGGCCGCCGGCGACTGATACCGCCCGCTGCGCTGACGGCTGTGTTTCTGTCGATTCTGGTTCTTTTGCCCTATGCCATGGGCTTATCCCAAACGCTGGAGCGCGATCCCAGCCGCCTATCAGACGCCATCGGTCGTTCAGCTGTCGGGGACCTCGCCTTCGATTCAGCCCCGATCCGCGATATGGTTATGCTGGCTTCTGGCACGAGCCTCGAGACCTGGCTAGCGCCGGACCAAGCTGAGCAGCTCGCGCGCCGCTATCCTCCATTTTGGCAGGCTAACTTTGTTCTGGTTATCGCGGCAGTCGCGGGCTTACTCGCCTGCTACAAGCGCTGCCCAAAGCTGGCATTATTTCTTGCCCTTTGGGCTTTCGCGCCGGCTTTGTTATTGATGCTCGGCTGGACGCCGACTTATGCGCATTATCTGATCCCGTCAATCCCGGCGCTCTCGCTGATGACAGGTTACGGCTTCGATGCAGTTCTGCAGCGGCTCGACGCCAAGCCAAATGGCAAGCGGCTGACTTGGGCGGTTTTGACAGGCCTATTGGGACTGCAATTCTTGCAATGGCAGGCCGCCTTGGGATATGTGGCGGAGCGGCACGTCGATTATCCCGGTTTCACGACGCCTTTGCTGGCGCTGCTGCCGCTGCGAGAGCGCCTGCGGCAAGCCGACGATGTCCTGGTCATCAGCCAAGGCATGGCTTGGAATCTTCATCATGAGGTCGCCGTCTGGGATACCTTGCTCTGGGAAGAAGTCAGTTGCGCGCGCGCGCTCGTGCCACAAGGCTATGCCGTATTTCCCGCTCATGCTTTCACTGTGCTGATCGCGCCTGACGCCCCGCTAGAGCCAGGCGACAGCCTTTATGCGACGGCAGATGTGGAGATCTTTCCCACACGCGCGGGCGACCGCGGCTATTATGTCTATGATTTGAACGCGCCCCCCGATTGGCGCGGACCAAGCATAGACAGCATCGACCCCCTGTCTTTTTCCAATGGCGTTCAGCTAATGGGATATGCGCTTCACGGCGGCGAGGTTCTGCTGGAATGGCGCTTGCCCGGACCCCGCATTGGCATGGACTATCAATACAGCGCGCAACTTTACGACGGGGCAGGGGCGCGTCTGGGGCAATGGGACGGGCGCTTTTGGCATGGGCGGCACTGGTGCGCCGGCGACCGATTGCTGACTTGGGGTCCCCTCGCTATGGACGCTTCCGCGGCCACGCTCAAGGTGGCGATGTACACCTTGAGCATCGGAAAAAACCAGGGACAGTATTTTAATGCGGATGTGTTGGACGAATTGGGCAATCCCGCCGGGCAGTCGGCTGATATTCCGCTGGTTCGGCGCGGCTAAGCGCCGTCATCGCTGGATTCCGTTGAAACGGGAGTTGCCGGCTCGTCGGTCGACTGCTCAAGCGCGGTTTCTTCTGCGTCGCCGGCTTCAACTGTCGCCGCCGCTTCTTCGGTGAGGCGGATGCTCTCTAGCAAGATTTCCCAGGGAAGGACAAAGGAATCTAGGAAAACCTCTTCCGGCGGCTCCCCCTCGCTTTCGCTTTCAATTTCCTGGCGATACTCAATCTTCGGGTAACCGAGGCCGTCATTGATATACCAACCGACGCTGACTGTATAGTCGAGCAGCGGCAGATCTTCCGGCAGCTGATGATAAGTCGAATATGTTTCCCCCCAGCGCCAGTATTTTGTTGGCAGCCGCGGGGGCGCGTCCGCTTGCGCAATGATCTTGCCCGCTTCGTCCAGCATGTGGACAAACACGGTGTAGTTCTCGGCCGGCGCTGCCTCTGCCTTCCAATGCAGCACAAGTTCGTTCAGATCGCTATCAACCAGGTAGCGCTGCAGAAGTATCGACTCGTCGAATTTCGGCTGCATGTCGCTGGGTATTTCGGTAAAGCCGCCGGTCGTATCTTGCAGCCTGGCGCTCACGACCGCGCCAATATCAAGCGAGACCGGATGAATGTCTGCGCCCTCCGCGTTTGTCGCGACAATTGCGGCGTCGCTCTCGAGGTCTTCCCATTCCACCTGCAGGTCAAAGGGATATCTGCCTGTGGCCGCGCTGTGGATAGCAATCAAGTACTCATCCGCGTAAATGGCGCCTGCTTGCCATTGAGAAGTGCGCAAGGCGCCAGCCCCGGGAAAAGAAGCGTAGTGACCGATGTCCTGCTTGTTGTCATCGACAAAGGTCAGGAAGACGCTGTTGTCTTGTTCGGACTGCGCCAGGACCTGCCAGTATAGTTTGACCCTGACCTTGTCCCCGGGGCTGTAACGCCGGTCCAGGCGCTCGTATGCTATCAATGCGACATCGTCGAATTCGGCATAAATCGGACGCGCATTGTCGGGCACGGCGGTCATGGGTTCTGGCGCGGCGTATTGCCCGGCGATAACCGTGAATGGCGCCAACATGGCGGCCAGCCCCAGGATACGCAACTGCCAGACCATGGTTTCGTTCAGCAGTTCTTTTGGAACGGCGTCGCCAGCGCGGACGAATTCCAGATTGGGCGGCCGCAAAGAAAATACGATCCACCAGATAATCTCGACGAAGCCCACCGCAAGCACGGGGCTTATGACTGCGATGAGGGGAAAAAGTACGCGACCGTCAGCTACGCGCGTCAAGGCGCTCCAATGAATCACGCCAATGCAAAGCAAGACGACCGTAATCAAGAGCAGCGCCAGATGTGTCAGTTCATAGCGCGCATAAGCGAAGTCGCTGATGGCAAGCAATTGCAGAATCAAAAATACGCAGCCGACAAAACTTAGCAGGGTCAGCAAATCCAGCAGCAGGTAGAAAATGGCGGTGAGCTGGATATTGAGCGCGCCAAAGAGCCCCCAATAGGACATGCGGAAATGCTGAAATTCGGAGAACAAGTTGACCAAACTGAAGGTGATGCCGCGCGGTCCCGCGATATTAGCCATGGTCATCATGCCGAATGGCTCGTTGTATAGCTGCATATTGCGCAGATACCACCAACCGGCAATCAGCAACCAGCAAGCGACGATGCCAAAAAAGTAGATCGCGCCGCCGCGTCCATCGCGCGTTCGGTACAAAACCAGGCTGCCAACGAGCAGCAGCACTGGCAAGAAAACCAGCGATGTCACTTTGCTAAGGCTTGTCAAGGCGAACAGCAGGGCAATGACAAGGCTGTTGCGGGGGCGAAAGCCATCTCGGACGCAGCGCAACATCAGGAGCAGGAGCGCGCCGTTTAAGATCATCGCCAGCGAGTCGTTGCTGACGGAAGCGCTGACAAAAATGAACATCGGGTTCAAGCCCGTGAGCGCAGCCGCGACAAATGCCACCGTCGGGCGCTGTGGGGCGACGAATTCGCTGATTCTGTATACCAGCGCGATGGTCCCCGCCCCCAGCGCGAGGCCGAATAGCCGCAGCAACAGCACCGCCAGCCCAGCCCCCCGCAACAAAGAAAGCGAATCGTCGTGAATAATCAGGTTCTTGTTGCCGTAGGCAGTCGGTTGCTTCGCTCTTACATGGGGATTAAGACGGCGATATTCATCGGCGTCATCAATGTCAAATGGCGAGCTGAGCAGCGCCGCTAGGGCATAATAAAGCGGCGGCTGGCTGCCGTGCTGGGCATATATGGTTTCCTTGCCGTCAAACACTTGTATCGGCAAGCTGCCTGTTGCCCGCAAATGCTGCAAAAAACCAAAGTGCCATAGTTCATCATTCGCTTCGAATACCGGGGTAGCGGCTGTATAGCCAAAGCCGAAAACGATGTAAAAAAGCAGAATCCACTGCAAGGGACTGAGGGGTATATTCAGACTGTCCAGCCACTTCCATGCCCGCAGCAATAATCTGATGAGCCGCTTCAAGACATCTTGAACGCGGTCAAGCAAAGGGGAGATAGGGCGGATTAGAGCCTGCAATTGCGCTCGCATGAACTCATTATACTCTGCTGGGCGAAAGACATGGATTCGCGCGCCTAGCCCCCCGCTTGAGCGAACATCTCTTTGGCGCTCTCGACGTAGTCCAAGGATTGATGCCGAAAATAGGTATTGTACAGATCCGCGTAATGTCCCCCGAGCTCAATCAAACCTTCATGATCTCCCGTTTCAATGATCTCGCCGTCGCGCAAGACGATGATCCGGTCGGCGCTGCGCACGGTGCTCAGGCGGTGAGCGATGAGAATCGATGTCGAGCGCGCAAGGATAAGGTCAATCGCATCCTGTATCTGCGACTCGGTGAACGGGTCTATGCTGGCTGTCGCTTCATCGAGGATGAAAATGGACGGTTTCTGCACCAGCACCCGTAACAGACTGACCAATTGACGTTGCCCCATGCTCAGGCGCGCGCCACGCTCGCCGACATCGCTTTGCAAGCCGTCGGGCATGCTGTCCAGCCATTCGCCCTTGCCTATGCTTTGGGCGATCGCGTTGATGTCTTCCAACGTCGCCTTTGGATTGCTATAGCGGATGTTTTCCAGGACAGTTCCGCTGAACAGGAAGGGCTGCTGCGGCACAATGCCTAGTTTTGCCCGGTAAGATTTGAGATTGAGCGCGCGTATGTCCAAGCCATCAATCCGAATCGCGCCCTTCTGGAACTCATAATAGCGGGTGATGAGCTTGGCAATGGAGCTTTTGCCAGCGCCGGTGTGGCCCACAAAAGCCACGTTTTCGCCCGGCTTGATTTCCAGGTCGAAATCTTTGAGAACCGGCTCGCCACGCTCATAAGCGAAGCTGACGCTGTCGAACTCGATGTTCCCGTCAAGTTCGCTAACTTCAAGATTGCCGACTTGCAGCACCGTATTTTCTGCGTCAATCAGCGCGAAGATGCGTTCGGCAGCGCTAAGCCCTTGCTGAAACTGGCTCCAGAAAGAAGCCAGGTTCATGAAGGGAAACCAGAAGCGATCCACGCCTTGGATGAATAGGAACCAGGCGCCCGCGGTGATGGCGCCGCCGATGACGGAATCCGCGCCAACCCAGACGATGACCGACAGGGCGATGGCCGAAAGCACGCCCAAAGTCGGGAAAACCAGGGACATCACGAAGCCCTTGCGCAGGTTAATGCCATAACTCAAGTTGTTCACCAGAGTGAATTCGCTGTAGATCATCCGCTCTTGCCGGAAGTTTTTGGCAACGCTGATGCCCGTTACGCTTTCTTGGATATTGTCGTTGACGACAGCCATGGCGCGCGCGCCTTGCCGCGTAACAATCCGCGCCAGATGACGGAAGAGCAGGGAAGCGATTACCACCATTGGCATGGTCAGCAGCAATACGATGGTCAGCTCGACAGAGTAGGCGAGCAAAGCGAGAAACAGGATTATTACCGAAAGAAACTGAGAAATGACCTCGCTTCCCAGCAACATGACATCGCCGAATTCTTGTGTATCGCTGGTGATGCGGCTGACGACAGTTCCGGTTTTGTGCCGGTCGTAAAAGGCGAGGTCGCGGTCGATGGCGGCCGCGAAGGCGTCCTTGCGCATTTCCGCCACAATCTTGCCAATCACATCGACCGTGAATCTGCGCCGGCCATAGTTGCAGATATATTCGCTTATCGCGATAGCAGCCAGCATGACGAAGAGAAAGCCCAAGACATCGCTGTAGCGGACCAGCTCGTCAACCGCGGCGCTGATGATGACGGGACGAACCGCCCGCGACGCGCCAACGACGAGGAATCCCAGCAAAGCCAAGATGATCAGCCGTTTATGCTGTGACAGGTAATCGCCTATGCGCTTAAACAGATAGACGTCGGAATACTGCCTGTCGTAGGAATCGCCTTGTAGACCACCAAATACCGCTGCCATGTCAATCCCCCGCCCGCGCCAGATCCGCCGGCTGTTCATGATAGCGGTCGAAGATATGACGATAAGACCGCGAAGTCTTCAGCAGGCGCTCGTGGCTGCCTTGCGCGACAATTCGTCCCTTGCGCAGGACAACAATATGATCCGCCCAGCGAATCTGCGACAGGCGGTGGGTGATGAGCAAGGTCGTGCGGTCCTTGGCCGCCGACCATATCGCGCGCTGGATTTTGTCTTCGGTGGCGCTGTCGATGGCGCTTGTGCTGTCGTCCAGAATCAAAATCGGCGGATCTGTCTGAAAGGCTCTCGCCAGCGCTAATCGCTGTCGCTGCCCGCCGCTCAGCGTCATCCCGCGCTGCCCGATCACGGTCTCGTAGCCGGCCGGGAAGGCCGAGATGAATTCGTGAGCCTGCGCAGCCTTTGCCGAATCGACAATGCGGGTCAT
Source organism: Aggregatilineales bacterium (assembly GCA_963663445.2). Lineage (GTDB taxonomy): Bacteria > Chloroflexota > Anaerolineae > Aggregatilineales > Phototrophicaceae > UBA6055. Next base: position 1,317,556 of record CAXXTM010000002.1, read on the forward strand.
ATCAACATCGTCCATGCCAAATGCGATATTCTGGGCAACAGAGCGGCTGAACAAAAATATGTCCTGCTCAATAATACTGATCTGCGAGCGCAGGTCTTGCAAATTCCAATCCCGCAAGTCGACGCCATCCACCAGGATGCGACCGCCGCTGACATCATAGATGCGATTGATGAGTTTGCTGAGCGTGCTCTTCCCGGAACCGGTTTGCCCGACGATCGCAACGGTTTGTCCCGGCTCGATCGAGAAGGAAATGTCTTGCAGGATCTCTTCGCTGCCGTAGGTGAAATCGACATTCTCGAAGCGGATAGCGCCGCGAACGTTCCCGCTGTATCCAAGCGGATTTCGATCCAGCTTGGTCCTGTAGTTGAGTATCTCCAAAATGCGTTCCGCGCTGGCATAGCCGGAGGCGATGCGGGATGTCGAAAACAGGGAGATGAAGACCGGAAACATGAAGAGATTGATCAAGCCGAGAAAGGCGACCACTTCGCCTTCGGCAATGGCGCCGGCGCGAAACAGCGCGGTAGCGTGTATCAAAGCCGCCACGAATGTCAGCCCGAAGAGCAGAATAGACAAATAACGCGCTTCGAATTCGCCCTGGTCAATGAATCGGTCTCGAACGCGGTCCGCCAGGCTTTCAAATGTCTTGATCTCGCTTGTTTCCTGGGCTGCGCCTTTGACGACCTCCAGGCCATCCAACGCCTCCGCCAGCCGGGCGTTCATGCGGCCGAAACTGCTGCGAACATCTTGCGCGATTGGATGCAAGCGCTTGACAAAGTAGATCTGTACCAGGATGTGCGCCACGATGAAAAGCATCGGCGTCAAGATGAGCTGCGGGTGAATGCCCGGCGCATAGATGGCGGGCGTGATGAGGAACATGTTGGCGCCAATCGTCATATTGATGCCCGGATTCATCATCAGATTCATTTCGCGCACGTCGTTGGTGACGCGCGCCATGGTCTCGCCCACCGGCTGCATGTCATGATAACTCATGCTCTTGCCCAGCAGGCTGGCGTATAGCTCGTCGCGCACGTCGCGCTCGAAGCGTTGCGCGAATACTTCGGCGGAGAAATTGCGCATGAATTGCAAGACTGAGCGCAGAGACTGCGATGCGATGATGAGCAGAACGCTATTCAGCACCAGCGTCGGGCTTTCCGCGGTTATGTGCAGGATCGCGTCAAAAGCTTTGCCTACCAAGCCAGGCACGACGCCGGCGAGGAAAGCGTTGCTGAAAGCGCCGATCACCAGCAAAACCGCCGTAACTGGGTGCCGCAATATATGCGAAACTATGAAACGGAACGCGCTAGTGTGATTGGTTTTTATGGGAGTTTCTACGACGAATTCGGCTGACATGCAAACTCCTCAGTTGCCGCCCCTGCCTGCGACTTTACAGCAAGTCTATACGAAGCCGCGCGATTGAAACATAGGCGATCACGCGGATGCGGAGAATGCTTGGTATGGGAAGAAGTCGGTCATTCAACGGTGATGACTACCGGCAATCTGCCCACAGTATCGTCGATTTCGGCAGGATTTCCCTTGACTCGCAGCCGCAGGATCTCTCCGCTTTCAGGCTCCTGCCGGTAGACGACGATCCAGATTTCATAATTGCCCGGCGGCATGTCTGGCGGCAGTCGTAGGGCGCGGTTGTCCCAGATGGGCGCGTCAGCGCGCCAAGCGGACGTGGGCGCGAACCCGGCTTGCGGCGCGGAATCCTGCCCCTGCAGGACGACCTGGCTCGTTCCCGGGTTGGCGACGAACCAGGCTATCGTATAGTCCTGACTGACAGTTTGCTCGCTTTGCCAAAGCAGCGATAGCTCGAAACTGTCTCCGGCGCGATGGACATTGCCGCCGGGCATGACGAATCCTCGCAGGCGCAGCATATCGCCGAAGACCAGATCCGTCATCGTTTCCCCAGCGTAGATCGTCATTGGGTTGGGCGCAGCGAATCTTGTGCTGTATTCGAGCAAGCGCACAGTATTATCAGGGTGGGCTAAATCTATCTCCCCGAGAGGATAGTAATGCGTGGCGAGATAGCGCTCGTATGGTCGAAAGCTCCAGCGCATGAAGGCGTTGGTGTTGGCGAGCAAGAAAAGGCGGTCCTGTTTGCCGGCGAGATGATGCAGGGCGCGAACAGCGAAAATGTCAAACCAGTCATTGGGATTGTTCGAGACAATTTCCGCAGGTTGTTTGTCGCTCGCCGCCTGCGCCGGCGCATCCGGCAGAACAATCGGCCGAGCAAGGGGCGAATCCAGGTGATTCAATATAAAGCCGCCGTATAGATTGTTGGGCAGCAGCAAAACATCGCCGTCTCGAGCGTTGCCCGCGAGATAGTCCAGCGCCGCGTGCAGGGCGAGCTTCTGCGAACGCGTCAGCGGATCGCGATCGTAAATCGACTGCAAGTTCAGAATAGTCAGCGGGAGGACGAAGAATGCCAAAAGCGGGGCAAGGCGGGAGCGGCGTCCTGCGGGCTGGCGCAGGACGCCTATGCCGACAGTCAAAAGGAGCAGGCTGTATACAGCGTAGCTGATAGCCCACCATAACGCGCCAGCGCGAACCCAGACGAAGTCAATGCCTAAATCCGACCAGCGTTGGGGCAGCAGTACCCAGCGAAAGTAACGAGGTTGCGTCAGCCCGGGCTCCCACTCCGAAACCCCGGCCGATTCTGGCGGCAGCGTCTCTGTATAATGCGCGAGGCTCAAAGAGACGGCGCTGAATTGGATCCAGATGCCGTAACATATCACGGCGGCGACAAGCAGCTTGGGCGCCTTGCTGCGGCGACCGGCGGCGATTTGCGCGATTGGGGCGGCTGCGAGCGCCAGAATTGGCAGGATCGGCGTCAGAAAGCGGGGGGGCCAGCTCAAGCCGCCAAACCAGTGCTCGCCGGTGGGCAGGGCATGCCCAAGACAGTAGCCGATGGTTAAGAGCCAGACTGTCCAAACCAGTCGGTGTTTCCCTTGGCGCAATAGCGCGACGCAGCCCGCGGCTGAAAGCAGGACTATTGGCGACGTTGCCCAGATGCTGCCGCCGGGGCTCAAAAGGAATATGCGCATGGCATAGGAGAAATAGTTTTTGGCCGGGTCCAGATCGGAGTAGAAACTGTGTACTAGCTGTGAAAGGGGCTGAAGAAACATCAGCGCCAGCAATAACACAACTTGAAGCGCGAGCAGCAGAATCGACAGGCGCCGCGCCCTCCCTGTCTCCAGACGTCGATGAGACGGCAGCGCGAAGACAATCAGCGCTGGCAATGCCGCCAGAGCCGAATTCTTGGTCTCTATCGCCAGGTAAAGCGCAAGCAGCCCAGCAGCAATCCCGGCAAATCTGACAAGAACCGACCGGCGCATAGATAGCCGAATCAAATACAGCGCCAGCAGCAGAAAAAAACCGACCAGCGGCTCGCGAAACATTGTCTGGCTGTATGCCCAAAGATTGCTTGATAAGCCCGCGGCCAAGGCGACTGCGATTGACAGGGCGTCGCTATAAGCCATGGCTTGCAAACACAGATATAGCAAGCCAACTGTCAAGGACGCGACGATGATGTTGAGCAGCCAGACCGTGTGGATATTCCCCAGCCGCGGCAGCCATTCAGCCAGCTTCAGCAAGGCAATGGCGAGATGAATGTTCAGCCGCTCCTCGACATCATAGCTGCCGAGCGGGAGCTTGACCCAGGCGCGTATGCGCAGCGGCGCTTTGAACCAGGCGGATTCGTCCATTAACCAGTCGCCATAGCGTGACTGACTGCTTGCCGCGTCGAGCGCGCGCAAGGTATCGCCGGATTCGATGCGAGCGCGATATGTCAAAAGATAGATGCTCGACATCAATGCAACTATCAGCAAGAAGAGCCGCAATTGATGAAACTTGGCGCCTGTTGTCCTGGGCAAGGGCATTTTACGAACGAGGGATCATTGCTGGGGACAGAAGCCCGCGAGCGCGACTTGCGCTTTGCGCATCAAGCACCGTTAGAACCGGATTTCGCTCTGGAGATCGCGAGTATAGCATTGGCGATTTTATGCAGTTCTTCACTGGGAATTTGGCTAAAAGCCACCGCCAGCTTGATGATGCCTTGCGTCTTTTGATCGACGGCGAATCGACGTTCTTCGTCGCTGTTGGCGGCCGATGCTAACTCCCCTTCAAGCGCCGCGTCTAAATCCTGCCCGCTCTCTAAAAAGTAGTCGAGCTTGCGGTCAAGGGAGTTCGCCAGCGCGAGCAGATGGTTCATCGGGATGACCTGCTCGCCGTATTCGTATGCTTGCAGCAGGTCCTTGTCAATCGCAGACAGTTCACTCAACTGCTCAATACTAATTCCCTCTAGATCTCGCGCGGCGCGCAACAGACCTCCCAGCAAGCGCTGTCGCAGAGCGACAAACTGGTCATGTTCAGGACCCTCATGTTCGAATGCGATTGGCTCTTGATCTTGCCAGAAGGCGCTGACCGCCACATTCAAGTAGCTGGCCAAGAGTTCCAATTGCGGCAGGCTGGGCGCCTCATCCCCGTATTCCCAGGCAGTTACCAGTTCTGGCGGCGCCTGCAAATGATCGGCGCAATCTTCAATTGAGCGCGAGGCAGCCATTCGGCGTTGCCGAATGAGGATGCCGAGGATCTTTGCGCGCAGGCGCATTGCTTCTGCTTCACGGCTGTCAAGCGACGCGTGGGATTGTGTATCGCGCGCGAGGGACGCTGCGAATTGCGACTGGTCTTCCATCTGCAATAACTGACTTAACTCTATCGTCATTCCATTATAGACATCCGGACAGCCGCAAGCAAGGCTGCCGCATAGTCCCGCTTACGCCGGCAGCCGCCCCTACATTATCTCTCGATTTGGCGGTCTAGCGGTTTATCTCGCTGTCCTCAGTGGTTAAACAATTCCCTAAAACTCTGTGTCCTTTGTGTCTTCGTGGTGAAATTGTCAGCACGCGATTGCCCTGCATGCGTCGGCTACTCGCCGGGAGGCGCAGCGTCTTCTTCGTCTATTTCCAGGTTTTCCTCAGTGACCTTATCTTCCGGTCCGTGTGTATGAATCCTTACTTCTCTTAAGTCGTTGCGCGCGTTCACAGAGATAACCGTGGTGATATCGATCTCGTCGGGGATCAATCCCATCTCCTGCAAGGTCCAGACTGTTGTCAACCTGCCGCTCAGGTTGGGCCATTGGTCCTTCGCCCAGGTGTAGCGCTGGCGGCAAAACTGCCAAATCGCTTCAGGTTGCTTTACCCAGGCGAACTTCTGATATTGCTGCCAGACGAGCTCATCGTCGGTCATGGGGAAGAGCAGGCTGATCATCGCCTTCTGTACCTCGGCAGCGTCCCGCCCATGCTCTTCGTTCACCCAATTCGCATAGTATTTGTCAATGAAGGTGAAGATGCCATAATGCGAATAGGACTCGATCTTAGTTAGGATTTCATCGCGCGCGTTGAAGTATTTGTCATAGGTCGCTTCCAGTTCCTGGCTTGGCTCGTGCGCGAATTTGTCATCGTACTGCGCTTCTTCAACTTGCTGGATGAAGGCATCGGCTTCCAGGTTGTACACATGCGTGACGAGACGTTCAATCCGCTGATGATCGACATTGAATTTTACCAGAGCGCCTTCTTCCAACAAGGCATTGACGCGGTCGATGACGCCACGCGCGCGCGCCTTGTCATGGGCGCGCTGTATGCCACTCTCATAGTCCGGCTTGGTATCGGGGACCGGCGAATATTCTTGCAGTTTGGCCGGGTCTTTCCTGGCGCCGCCATAGGCGCAAAACATCTGATAGAGCGTCAGCACAACCGCGACGACGACAATCACGCCAAGCGCCTCGGTCTTCTGCGTGATTAGCACAATGCCCATGATATAGCTGGCGATCATGCCCCGTAACCCGGCGAAGCGCAACGAACGCGCCTCTGGCGAGCCTGGCTCTATGCCGCGGTCCTGCAAGGCGTCGTCACGCGCGAAGAAAACGGTGGTGCTGGTGATGATAAATGCGCTGACGAAACCGAAGGCGTAATAGGCTTCGACAATGACTACTTCACGGATCAATGGAATACAGGCGGCCGCGAAGCCCCAGATGACGGCTATGCCGATGCGATCGTTGCTGAAGAAACCGGGCAGCCGGCCCAAGCGGGCCGCGTTGGCCGCAACAGCCGCGCCCCCAACATAGCCGCCTCCCTGCGCCAGCAGCAAGATTATCGCCAGCAGCAGCGCCGCGATGGAAAGAATGCCTTGCCCGTCGCTTCCGGACAAGGCTTGCCCCAAAGCCCGTGCAATCGCCAGGTCGGACGCGATGGCCTGGATCTCGCTGGCTCGGTTTATCGGCGTCATCACGTCATGGCTTGTGCTTTGTCCGTCGAGCAGCGCTTCTTCCTGCGCCGCGTGCCGGCGCTGTTCATAGATCCGTTCCGCTTCTTCCAGATCTCGCAAGCGCGCCTGCGCGTCCGCGGGCTGCACGCCACGTCCAAAGGTTTGCGCGGCAACTATTTCGTATTCGATCAACAGCGTGCTGTAGCCTTCGGTCGAGGGGATGTTCCAGGACTTGGCGGCGGCGAGTTGCAGGACACCTGTCGCGATGAGAAAAATGGCGGCGAGCGTGAGCGCGGTGTTGATCACTTTCCACTTGGGTCGCGCGGCGTGTTTGCCGCTGGCGGGGATCACTTCGTAACCAGAGAAGCCCAGCATGGCGCTGCTCATTGATCGGAAGAAAAACTGAAAGAACAGCACGGAACCGATGGCCGGCGCGTCGCCGACGGCGCGGACAACGTGCTCAACAACCTTCGCTTCTTCCAGCCGATGCACGATGCCGCTGGTTAGGAAAGCCCATTCTGGATTGGCAAGCGCGCTATAACCCACCAGCGTAAGGGCGAACATGGTGAAGATGGTGAATGCGCCGCCCCCCAGCAGGAACAGCGGCACAGCGCGTTTCGGTCCTAGCGCCACCAGTACAGCCATGATGAAAAAGGCGAAGATTTCGGCAATCAGGATGCGATAGGGCGCGAATTCGGGAAACAGCAGCATCAGCACGTCGGCCGCGGAGATCGAAGATATGATGATGGTTAGCACCGCGTCGAGAAAGAAGAGGCTGGTGCCGAGCCAGGACAACCAGCGCAGCCGCTGGGGACCAATTGCCTCCACCAGGGGACCGCTGCCCCCGGCTGTAGGCCGGATGTAGGCGCCGGCTTTGTAAGCCGGGACGATCCCGAAGAACAGCATGACAGACAGGACGATAAAGGCGAGAATTGCGATGTCGTGGTAGCCACTGGCGCCATGAATCGCCAGCAGCGTTTGGTAGGCGGCGACGCTAAAGGCGTCGGCGGCGATCTCGAAAATCAGGGCGAATACGCCCAGCCCGCTGCCGCCGAGCAGCAAGCCTTCCACCATGAGGCGCGGCAGCTTTTGCGTCGCCTCGCGGTTTTCATCCGGATTGATGTAGCTGCGGAAGAATGCGCTCATAGTCCCTCGCAAGCGCGAGTCCATCATCGTGAAGATGCCAAAGGACAAACATTATCATATCACGATTGCGGAAGACAGAGAGACTCGACGCGCTGAAACACCCACAAATTAGAGCTTATTTTCGCGGGCGGCTCGCTGGTCGCGTAGACACTGACTGTCAGCCGCCCCTACCGATTTTCAGGAAGATGTAATTAATGACAAGCGAATTCGAAAGTTCCTAATAAACTCCTCCAGACAGGAGAGCTTGCAAGCGCTATATGGCGGGACTAGAATCATCTCTCATGCTTGACAATAAGCTCTGCGGAGAATGCCATACCATGCCGAACAAAGTCCACCACGAAATCAACCGTTTGTCCTGGAATGAAGCGACCAAGGCGCATAACAGCCACAAAGGCGATCAGGCCGCTTTCTTCCGGTCCGGGGGCAGCACGCTGTTTGAGGAAGAAAAACAACTGCTGGGCGACATCGCCGGCAAGACCCTGCTTCATCTGCAGTGCAATTGCGGTCAGGACAGCTTGAGCATAGCCAATCACCTGGGGGCGGCCGTCACGGGCGTCGACATCAGCGACGAAGCGATCGACTTCGCGCGGCGGCTTTCGCGCCAAAGCGGAATCCCGGCCGAGTACATCCGCGCCGATATTTACGACTTCTTCGGGTCCAAGCAAACTCAGTACGACCTGGTTTTTTCATCTTATGGCGCCATGGTTTGGCTGTCGGATCTGGCGGCTTGGGCAAGAGGCCTCCGCCGCTGCCTGACGTCTGGCGGGACTTTTGTTTTCATTGATTTCCACCCCGCCTTCAGCATGTTTGACGAGGACTGGCAGTTGCAATATGACTATATGGGCGGCGACTATGTCGAATTTGAGTCCGGCATTGGCGACTATGTCGCCCTGACCGGCCAGACAGGCGAGACGGTTGAATTAAAAGGCGGCATACAGGACTTTGTCAATCCGCAGCCCGGCGTGGAATATCTTTGGGGCATAGCGGACGTGATTTCCGCCTTGCTCTCGGCTGGACTGTTGCTGGTGGATTTTCGCGAATACGCCCACTGTAATGGTTTCAAGCCCATGGCAGACATGCGCGAGCTGGGGGAGCGGCGCTTCGGCATGCCAGATCATCTGCCACAACGCTTTCCCTTAATGTTCAGCTTGGTTGCGCAAAAGCCTTGAGCGCTATAGTCGTTGCGGTATGGACCTTATTCGAGGCAGCTTGTGTCTTCGTCAATGCGCCGCATGAGCTTGATGGCGTCGGCTTTCATCTCGTCATTCAAACGGAAGTCCGCGCTGAAATAGACTGATTCCGGGAAGCGGAAATTCCAGGCGCGGTAAAATTCCGCCCGGTCAATATCGCGACTCAAATTGCAGTCGAAGCGGACCAAGAAACTATTCGCCATGCGTCCATCATTCTGATGCTGGATATGCGACAGCCCCCAGGTAATGCCGCGGCCGTCGCCGCTGTCGGCGAAAGCGTCGGGCGCAAAGGGACCAGCCGCGACTGGCGGAACCGAGACTTTGCCGCGGACCTCAAAGTTCAAGCCGTCCGGGGCGAACTGAACCGTGTTCTTTTCCGGTCCTTCGAGGCTGGTGATGGCGACGATGCCTTCGCGAAAAGGGTACAAAAAGGTCTCATGACCGCTGTTTGTCACTGGATTCAGAGGCGACTTGACAAAGGGACCGCGGGGATGGTCGGCCGTGGCCACGCCCCAGCCGATACCAAGATCGCGCCGATAGCTTCGTCCATATTGGACGCCCTTGTAATATAGCCAGATCTTGCCGCGATAAACCAGAACGAAGGGGTCGTGCAGCTTGTGCGAATCCCACTCGCCATAGCTGGCGATGGCGTCGGGGTCATCCGCAGCTCCGACGAACTCTCCGCGACGCCCGGGCGTCAAGACCGGCTGCTCGCATTTTGTCCAGGGTCCCTCGGGCGAGTCGGACTGCGCCATGCCTATCTGGTGTAGCGATCGGCGCTTCCAGATGCCTTGAATGACTTGATAATACAGATAGTACTTGTCGTCATGGACGAGGATATCCGGCGTGAACACCGCGCGATCGTCGTAACTGCTTGTTGCGCCGCGCTGAACAGCAGGTCCGCGCTCCTCCCAATGCAGTCCGTCGCTCGACGTGGCGTACCATATATCCGCCAGATCCCAATCCCAAGCGGGCTTGCTTTCAGTCGCGGCTTCAATCCCCATCCAGTCTTCGGCGGTCTGACGGCGCGTATACCAAACGTAATAGCGCTCGTCCACCTTGATCACCTTGGACGGATCGCGCCTGCTGATGCCCCTTTCTTCTCCGATGCCCGTGATGCGCGAATATTTGAAAGCTGTAAAGAATTCGCTGCGCTGGTCTTTGTAAATGCCGTAGGTTTCGTAAACCCGTCTTGTCGCCGCGCTCAGCGGCTTGCACGGCCGAGATTCGTCCGGGCGCTCCGGTTCGTTGCTGAATGTACGCGGTCTTTTGTTCAGCTCGGTCAATTCCATATCGGGCGAAAAGAATACTTCCTCGGGATATCGTATGTTCGTCCCGCGGAAGCCAGGACGTTCCAGGTCGCGGCGCAGGTTGCAATCAAAACGGACCAGGTAGGAATTGCCGGTCTTGAGTTCTTCGGTGGCGATATGCGACAGACCCCAGGTGATGCCTTTGCCTTCATTGCTGTCGCTGTAGGAATCCGGCGCGAATGGACCAGCCGCCAGGGGCGGCAGAATCACATGGGCGGCTACTTCAAAGTTGAGCCCGTCCGGGGCGTATTGAATCGTGTCCTTTTCTGGACCGTCATGCCCGCAGATGGCCAAAATGCCTTCGCCGTAGGGGAAGAGACAGGTTTCGTGGCCGCTGTTGGTCACGGGATTCAAAGCTGATTTGATAAAAGGACCTGCGGGCGATTCCGCCATGGCCACTCCCCAGGCGATGCCCTGGGCGTACTTGCTGGTCCAACCCATCGGCTGGCCCTTGTAATAGAGCCAATACTTGCCTTCCCGCACTATTATGAAGGGATCATGCACTTTGTGGCTGTCCCAATCCCCATAGCGGGTCACGTCATCGGAATCATCGTCGCCTAGCCATTCGCCCATTGCCCCAGGCTTCAGAACGGGCTCTTCCGCTCGATGCCAGGGACCATGCGGCGATTCCGCCCATGACATGCCGATTGTGTTGCGGCTGCGGTGCGTATAAGGGTAAGCAACCGCCTGATAATAGAGATAGAATCTATCTTTTGTCATCAGCACATCGGGCGTGAACACGGAGCGGCCGTCGTAGGCTTCCCGCGGTCCGCGCCTGGCGGCGGGTCCCTGTTCTTCCCAGTGGAAGCCATCGCGCGAGGTGGCGTACCAGATTTCCGCCAAGTCCCAGTCATAGACCGGACTATCCCAGCTTTGTTCCTGGAACGGCGGCATGTTTTTCTGATTGCGTTCCTTCACGGTTTTGCGCCGCGTGTACCAGACGAAATATGTTCCATCAATGCGCAGTACTGTTGTGGGATCGCGCCTGGTCACTCCCGCTTCTTTGCCGACGCCTGTAATGCGGCTGTATTTGAAGGTCGTATAAAATTCATTGCTCGAGTCTTGAAAGCGACCCCACTTGTCGTAAAGTCGGCGCGTCGCCCGGCTCAGCGGACGGTCGCTCGGCTTTTCTGGTGTAGGCTCGCCAGGCAGCAGGGGCTTTTCGCTGTCAGCCGCTTTCATCAATCTTCCTTTCAGCTTCACTCGTTGAGTATGAGGTCAGCCGCCTTCTCGCCAATCATCATGCAGGGCGCGTTTGTGTTGGCGTTGATGATAAATGGCATGATGGAGGCGTCGGCTACCCGCAAGTTTTTTATGCCATGCACCTGCAGGCGGTCGTTGACGACAGCCAAGGCATCGCTGCCCATCCTGCAGCTGCAAGCGGGATGATATATGGTGGTCGCGAAATCGCGAATATAGTGGATCAAAGCCTGGTCGGAATGCAGATCCGCGCCCGGCAGAAACTCCTCGCCGCGATAGCGGTCAAAGGCTTTGCTTGCGGCGAGCTTGCGCCCCAGCTTGAGTCCCCGAAGCAAAACGTCAACATCGTCGTCATGGCTCAAGCAGCCGAAGTCTATCGACGGCGGCGCGAAGGGATCGGCCGATTGCAGCATGAGCGCGCCGCTGCTTTTCGTGGCGACCAATCCCGCCAGGATGGTGAAACCATGCCCCTTAGGGCTTTCGAATCCATGGCGGATAAACCAGTCCGGTCCAAAGTGATATTGCAGTTCCGGCGAGCGTGATTCCGGTTTCAGCTTTACGAAGCCGCCGGATTCACCCAGATTCGACGTGAGCAAGCCCATATTGTCTTCGTTATAGCGCTTCACTTGAAGCGGGTCGTCCTTGTCAACCAGGCTGATCGGCTCTTTGCAATGATAGGCGATGGGAACCTGCATGTGGTCCATCAAGTTCTGGCCGACGCCGGGCAGATCCATGACTAGCGGGATGCCCATTTGCGACAAGTGCCCGGACCCGCCTATGCCAGAAAGCAGCAAGAGCTGCGGAGAATTCAGCGCGCCGCCGCATAAGATCACTTCTTTTTTCGCGGCGGCGGTTTTGATTTCTCCCCGATGTCTGTACTCCAGCCCGACGCAGCGACGTCCATCAAAGAGCAGCTTGCTTACCTGCGCGAAGGGCAAGGCGGTGAAGTTCTCCCGCTGCAGCGCTGGGTACAAGTAGCCGACAGCGGCGCTATGTCGTTTGCCCTGCTTTTGCGTGACTTGATAAAGGCCGAAGCCTTCTTGCTCGCCGTCATTGAAGTCTTTGTTATGCGCGAATCCCAATTCCAGCGCCGCCTCGACGAAAGTCAAGCTCAAGGGATTGGGATCTTGCGGATCGGCCACATTTATAGGTCCGTTTACGCCATGATGTGCTGAGGCGCCGCGCTCCTGATGCTGCATTCTGCAGAAGTAGGGCAGCAGGTCCGCATAGCTCCAGCCTTCGTTGCCCTGGGCGGACCAGGCATCATAATCAGCAGGATGCCCCCGCTGGAAGACCATGGCATTCATCGAACTGGCGCCGCCGTAAACCTTGCCGCGCGGCACATATTCGCGGCGGTTGTTGAGCCCTGGCTGCGGCACAGTCTCGTAGTCCCAATCCAGCTCTGTGTGAAAAAGATTGGAAAAGCGCGCCGGGATATGTATATCCGGCTCGCTGTCGGGTCCGCCAGCTTCCAGCAATAGCACCGTGCGCCTGCCGTCCGCGCTCAAACGGTAAGACAGCGCGCAGCCTGCGGATCCCGCGCCTACGACGATGTAGTCAGCCTCGATCATTCAACTCTCCTGGCATGTCGACTCATGATCTTAGCTCACGAGAGTGTATCCTTTTCAGGTGAAACCCTTTTTTCAGTTCTTGGTCAGTTCTTGGCATGAGATCTTGAACCCACAATACGGACGACTTGGTAGGGGCGACTCGGTGAGTCGCCCAATACTCATTCAGTTTCTACTCGTCGGGCGATTCAGCGAATCGCCCCTACTGGTTGTCAGAATGTTGTAATTTAATTCAAGCGAATTCGATACACTACCGAAGCGCTCTGTGGATTTGACAGGCCAATGTCAATTGTCTACAATTTACATATTATAGCCTTGATCTATTGCTATCGCAAAACTTGCAGAATATTCGCGTACTTTAATCCCAGGAGATCCCATGAACAGTGAAAGTAAACCGAGATCCGCGTTTCCGGGCTTTTTGCCAAAAGAGAAGCCGACCGACCGGCCGCTGAGCGCAGCCATGCACCGCTTATATGATATGTGGACGCCAGAGCAAGACATTGGCAACCCCTTTTATACCACCTTCAAGTACTCGCCGGTGACCGGCATCGGCAAAGACGAAACGGAACTTTCCGTATCAAGGCGCGATCCCTCCAAAGTGCTCAAAATAGGCGATACTTATTACGTCTGGTATACTCGGCGGCGAACGAAGTACATGCCGGTCGGGCGCTTTAACATTGACAAAGCCAATGACGAGATCCCGGTTGTAGATTGGGATCTCGCTGATATTTGCTACGCGACATCAAAGGATGGTTTCCATTGGGAAGAACAAGGTATCGCGGTGCCGCGCGCGCCCAAAGGCGGCTATGGCGATCGCTCGCTTTCAACCCCGGATGTGCTGGTCTACGAAGGACGCTACTATCTCTACTACCAGACCTTTACCACCATGTGGCGGCAGAACGATTGCGTGAACGTAAGCGCCGCTTGGGCGGATTCGCCGGATGGACCCTGGACGCGGCTCGACCGACCCGTGATCCCGCAAGGCGAGCCCGGCGATTGGGACAGTTGCGCCATTCACGATCCCTATCCCTTGATCTACCAAAGCCAGATCTGGCTCTACTACAAAGCTTCGCCCATTGACAAGTCGCCTGGGAATCTAAAACTTGCTCAAGGCGTCGCTATTGCGGATCACCCAGAGGGACCCTTCACAAAACCTGAGTTGAATCCGGTGGCGAATTCGGGTCACGAGACGATGCTCTGGCCCTATAAGGGCGGCATCGCCGCCTTGCTCATCCAGGATGGACCGGAGAAAGACACCATACAGTTCGCCCCCGACGGGCTGAACTTCGTGCCGAAGGCGCATGTGCAACTGTCGCCTCACGCGCCCGGCCCCTTCTGCCCCGACGCCTTTGCGGACAACGGCGACGGCCGCGGCGTAACCTGGGGTCTAAGTCATATCATTCCGCAGACGCCGAATACGAATAAAGGCTTATACATTGTGCGCTTCGACTGCGCCTTGTCCCGCGATGCCGACAGACCCGAGTTCAAGCGCAGCAATCTCCACTGGCACGAGGCTTCTTGGTTCCAGCCAGAGGTCAAATTGCCGGACGAATGGCGGCAGCGCATCCTCGCCCAACAAGCGGACTTTGACAAAGCTACATTAGGCACGTAGGCGATTTCTTGCGATTGCCGCGGCTAGCGGCCCATCCAGCCGCCGTCGACAACCAGGATTTCGCCATTGACGAAATCGGAAGCCGAGGAGGCCAAGAATACCGCAGGTCCTTTGAAGTCCTCAATGTCCCCCCAGCGCCCGGCCGGGATCCGCTCCAAAATCGCTTGGTAACGCTGCGGGTTGTTTTGCAGCGCTTCGGTATTGTCCGTTCGCACATAGCCCGGCGCGATGGCGTTGACCTGCACGCCCTGGCTCGCCCATTCATTAGCCAGCGCCTTGGTCAATTGACCCAGGGCCCCCTTGCTGGCGGCATAACCGGGCACCGTGATCCCGCCTTGAAACGTCAATAGCGACGCGATGAAAATGATCTTGCCACTGCCGCGCTCCAGCATCCTTTTGCCAAATTCGCGGCTGAGCACGAACTGAGAGCTCAGATTGACTTCGATCGTGGTATCCCAATAGTCGTCGCTGTGCTGGGCTGCCGCGTCGCGCAGGATGGTACCGGCGTTGTTGACCAGAATGTCGACAATATGTCCGTCGGCATGGACATTTTCGATGAGCTGATAGACGGCTTTGCGGTTGGCCAGGTCGCAGCGGTAGGCGGCGAATCCACGTCCCAGCGCTTGCACGGCTTTCTCTATCGCGCTGCCGCTGGCTTCCATGTTGGCGCTGACGGCGATGATGTCCGCGCCCGCTTCCACCAGCGCCAGCGCCATCGCCAGGCCGATGCCCCGGCGAGCGCCGGTGACGAGCGCCGTTTTCCCATCCAGGCGAAACTGATCGAGTACGTTCATTTACAGCTCCAGCAGGATCTTCATGACATCGCCCCCGCCTTCCATGTCCTCAAAGCCCGCCTTCAAGGCGCTGAGCGGTCGAATATCGGTAATCAACTGATCAAGCGGCAGGTCGCCCGTGGCGGCCAGCGCGATCGCATCAGCGAAATCACGCGCTTCATAGACGCGCACGCCCTGCAAACGAAGCTCGCGCCAGAAAAAGCGGAACAGGTCTAGCTCTGGCTTTTGGGCGAAGATCGCGACGATCACCGCCAGACCGCGCGTCCGAAGCAATTCGGTCATGATCGTAGCGCCGGCCTGAGAGCCCGAGACTTCGAATACGATGTCGGCGCCTGCGCCCTTCGTCTCTGCCATAACCAGCTTGACCAGGTCGATTTCTTGCGGATTCACGGCTGTCAAGCCCATATCCCGCGCCAGCGCCACACGATATGGATTGATTTCAGAAACGATTACTTCAGCGCCATATTGCTTCGCCACCAGCGCAACCAGCATGCCAATCGGTCCGCCGCCCACGACGACCACATGATCGCCCGCTTTGACCTGCGCCAGACGCACATCGTGACAGGCAACCGCCAAGGGCTCGATCAAGGCGCCATGCTTCAGCGACAAATTTGCCGGCAAGGGCTGCAAGGTCGCGGCTGGCACGGTCCAATACGATTGAAAGGCGCCTGGCGTGTCGATGCCCAGAAAGTCAAGATTGTGGCAGATATGGCTATGTCCCGCGGCGCAGGCTGGGCAGTCATGGCAGGGCGCCAAGGGCATTACCACGACTCGATCGCCTATGGCGAAGTCCTCGACGCCGGCTCCGACTTGGTTTACCGTACCGGACATTTCGTGGCCCAGCACCGCGGGCATCGTCACGCGGCCGTCCATGGCGCCATGAAATATATGCAAATCGGTTCCACAGATGCCGCAATGGGATACGCTTAATTGGACTTCGCCCGGACCCGGCGCGATCGGCTGGCATTCGCCCAGGCGAATCCTTCGCTTGCCTTCATAGAATGTCGCTTGCGCCATAGCGCTTGCCCTCGTTTATGCGCCGCCTTCGGCAAATAGCCGCAGATTTGCGGTTTTGATCGCGTATGCGGGAGCGCGGTAAATCATACTGAACCGACTACTGTATATTGTCTTCCAGCGCTTTAATCGCGGCTTGTTTGTCAGCCGCGCGAATCGCGTCCAGAATGCGCTTATGCTCCCGGTAGCTCTCCATGATGTCGTCGAGGCGATTGTAGCGCATCATCATGCGCATGGCGATGGGCTGCCAGAGCGCGAACAGGTCTTTATCATCGTGGCTGCGGATGATTGCCTGATGGAAGCGCAGGTCCTGTTCGGTCAAGGCGTCGACATCAGAGCTCTCGCAAGCCGCCTTGATGTCAGCCAGAATGGCCTCCCAGTCCGCCAGATCTCGCTCGGTGATGCGTTCGAAAATACTATCAAGCACAAAAACCTCGATCTTGCGGCGCAGCTCGACGACCAATGGGCGCACTTCGACGCTGGGGTTTTGCGCCACGCGCACGCCCTTGTTCGGTTCCAGCACCAGCAGACCTTGCTGCGACAATTGACGAAAAGCCTCGCGCACTGGACCGCGACTGACGCCGAAACGTTCGGACAGATCAATCTCGCGCAAGGGGTCGCCTGGCTTGAGCTTGCTCGACAGGACATCTTGGCGCAGGCGGGCTGCGATTTGTTCTGGCAAGGTGCGATAGATTTCAACCGCGGGCATTTGCTATGACCTCATATTCGGAAAAATAAGTCGCTACTGCTTATATGGATCGGCGGCGTCGCGCAGGCCGTCGCCGAGGAAGTTAAAGCTCAATACGGTCGCGATCACAAAGAGGCCCGGTATCAAAAACCAGGGACTTTGGCTAAGGCTGCGGATATTCTGCGCGTTTCGCAGCAAGACCCCCCAACTCACGGCGGGCGGACGAATCCCAATTTCGAGGAAGCTCAGCGCCGTCTCGGCCAAGATCATGCCCGGCACGGACAAGCTAAGCACGACGATCAGAAAGCTGGCGAAGGAGGGCAGCAAGTGCTTGACAATGATCTCATAGTCGCCCATGTTGGAGATGCGCGCCGCCATCACGAAATCCGCTTCGCGCAATTCCAGCAGTTTGCCGCGGACGGCGCGCGCCAGCGGGGGCCAGCTCAGCGCCGCTAATACGGTGCTGATGGCAAGGTAATTCTGGATTGACGACCATTGGTCGGGCAAAGCCGCGGAAAGCGCCATCCAAAGCGGAATCTGCGGGATGGATACGATGAACTCAATGACGCGCTGTGTGACAATATCAACATTTCCGCCGAAATAGCCGGAAATGCCGCCAATAATGCAGCCGAAAATGAAACTAATCACGACGCCGATAAAGCCGATTGAGAGCGATATTCTGGCGCCAATCATGGTGCGAGAGAACAAATCTCGTCCCAGTTCATCCGTGCCAAAAGGGAAATACAAGCCCGGCGCGTCAACGCCTAACAGATGAATATTAGTATCAAAGATGCCCAGGAGCTTGTACGGCAAGCCCTCTACAAAGAACCTCAGATGATAACGTTTGGAGGTATCTTCCGTATAATTGCGCCGCAGGGTTTCCATATCCAGTTCCTGTTTCAACTGATAGATGAAGGGAACCAGGTGGAAATTGCCAGCCTCGTCGACAAAATGAAGCGTTTGCGGCGGCGCTTTGGCATAGGCGACGTGGCGCTTCTGATAATCGTTGATGGTGTAGAACTCCGCGAATATGGCCAGCGAATACAAAAAGATGATGACTATCAGCGAGGACATGGCCAGGCGATGCCGGCGGAACTTGCGCCAAACCAGTTGCCGCTGCGACGCCAGATAATAAGCCTCATTGAATTCGGCGGATTCTAATTTACCCTTTTGCCGCTTTAAGCCAAACAAGCGCAACAAAATGTCTTCCTCTCAGCTCGCGGCGCGTTCCATGCGTATGCGCGGATCGACGATGACCAGCAGAATATCGGAGACAGCCGTGCCGATAACGGTCAAGATGGTGATGAACATCAATAAGGTCGCTGTCAAAAATGTATCTTGCGTGATTAAGGAGCGGTAGAGCATGGGACCCGCCGTCGGCAAGCCCAGTACAATCGCGGTAATGGTGCCGCCCGATATCAGCGACGGGAATAGCCAAGCCAGGCTGCTGACGATCGGGTTCAGCGCCACCCGCACCGGGTACTTGAACAAGAGCTTCACTTCTCCCACGCCCTTGCTCCGGGCGGTGATGACGTACTGCTTGTTCAATTCGTCCAGCAAGGTGCCGCGCAAGACCCGTATCAACCCGGCGGTGCCGGCCGTGCCAATTACGATGACCGGGATGGGCAGGTGCAACATGAGATCAGCGATTTTCGCCATGCTCCAAGGCGCGTAAAGATAGTCCGGCGAAAACAAACCCGTGAGATTATGCTCGTATTGCGTCCAAGCGACGTAGAGCAGGATCAGCGCCAGCATGAAATTGGGAATCGCCAAACCGATGAAGCCGATGAAAGATACCGCGAAGTCACCGAGAGAATACTGATGCGTAGCCGAATAGATCCCTATGGGAATGGCGACCGCATAGGTGAAGATCGCGCTTAAAATCGCGATCGTGAAAGTGAGGATCAACCGTTCGCCAATAATGTCGCGCACCGGCTGCTGATAATCGTAGGAAAAGCCGAACTCGCCATTCAGCACCTGGCTAAACCATTTCAAGTAGCGCTGATACAGCGGCAAATCAAGACCATATTGACTGCGCAAAGCTTGGACAATTTCTTCATCCAGTTGCTGCCCCGTGTTCTGTTCAAGGCGAGATATATAGGTTGAAAGATAATCGCCAGGCGGCAACTGAATGACGATGAAGGTCACGATAGTTACCAGCCATAGCAGGAAGATCATGTAGATAAAGCGTTGAAATACGTAGCTCTTCATTTTTTGCGCATTCGAGATAGATAGCGAAAGTGTAATGCTACAATTGCAGATTGTCAACAATGTACACTTGACAATCCTGCGCGAATTGCATACTTTCTAAAGACAGTCTGGTACCATAACGCTATTTTACTTTATTTCGTTCCCACCATTATTCCGCGGACAAGTTCGGCGAGGAGCAATTGCGCGAAGTTTATGAAGTCGGCTATTTCTTGTATTGAAGCGCGTCACTATAACTTGCCCTTGACCCATCCCATGACCGATGCCTCTCACGGTGTGATGACGCGCTTTGAGCTTGTCTTGGTCAGGCTGGAAACCGCAGCCGGGCTCTGTGGCTATGGCTATACCTATACCATCGGCGTCGGCGGCGCGGCCATTCGCGCGCTTATCGAACGCGACCTGAAACCCTTGCTTATGGGCAAGGACGCCGACCGCATTGAGCGGCTATGGGACTTGATGTGGCGACATACTCACTACATCGGTCGCGGCGGCTTGGTCTCCTTCGCTATGTCCGCGCTAGATATCGCGCTGTGGGACCTCAAAGGCAAGCGGGAAAACGCGCCGCTGTGGAAACTGTTGGGCGGTCATTCGGGCGAAGCCAAAGCTTATGCCGGCGGGATCGACCTGCAATTGGGACCAGACGCGCTGGTAGAGCAGACGCGCTGCAATATCGACAAGGGCTTCCGAGCGATCAAAATCAAAGTTGGGCGCGACAAGCTTTCCGAAGACCTGGAGCGCGTCCGCGCTGTGCGCGATTTTATTGGTCCCGACATGCCGCTGATGGTCGACGCCAACATGCGCTGGACCGTGGAGAAGTCAATCAAGGCTGCCCGCAAATTCCGCGATTACGATGTTTATTGGCTGGAAGAACCGACGATTCCCGACGACTACAAGGGCATGGCGCGCATTGCCAGGGACGGGGGTTTGCCGGTCGCGGCGGGCGAAAACTTGCATACTGTCTATGAGTTTCGGCATACTATTGAGGACGGTTTGATCGCCTTCCCAGAGCCGGATGTCTCCAATATCGGCGGCATCACCAACTGGATGCGAGTAGCGAAGCTGGCTTACGCGCGCAACTTGGAGGTGACATCGCACGGCGTTCACGAAATCCACCTGCATTTGCTGGCCGCGATTCCAAACCCGTCGTATTTGGAGGTTCACAGCTTCGGTCTGGAACGCTTCATGGCAGATCCGCCCACGTTGCGCGATGGCGTCATGCGGGCGTCGAATCGGTCCGGGCATGGGGTGGCTTTTGATCAAGACGCTTTGCGTCAGTTTGAAGTGAGCTGAGGAATCGCTTCGATGGCGCGAGGGCGCGGAATAATTGGCGATTCGATTGTCAACAATGGACAATATACAATCAGCGCTTAATGTATTCGGGCGATTTGTCCGAATGATATCGGCAAACTTGAGATGCGAGGGGGTGAAGGGCGACTAGATATTCTCCAGCGGTTATCGCATTTGATAGTCCATTTCTTGAAAGGACAGGCGCCATGAAACGATTCACATTTTTTCTAGCATTGCTCGCAACCATGCTGCTGATAGCGTCCGGCGCGCTCGCGCAGGACATGGCAGAGAGGATCTATCCCTCTCAATACGCCGACCTCGACGCCTATATGACGGCTGCGGGGGGGGGCATTGACAGCTATAGCGAAGCGCCCATGCTGGCGGAACGCGTCGCGGCTGGCGAATTGCCGCCGGTTGAAGAACGGCTGCCGGCGCAGCCTGTGGTGGTGCAGCCGCTTGAAGGCATCGGCGAGTATGGCGGCGAATTGGCCGGTCCCTCCACCAATCCGACTTGCTGCGGTTGGGACGCGCTGGAAATGCGCTTGCAGAAGCTGCTGACCATCGACACCGATCTCACCAGCATCATCCCCAACATCGCCCAGTCTTATGAAATATCCGATGACCTGACCACCTTCACCTTCACGATTCGTGAAGGACACCGATGGTCGGATGGCGAGCCCTTCACGACCGAGGACTTCCGCTTCTACTTCAAAGACGTCTTGGGCAATTCGGACATCACGCCGAACATCGGCGGTCCCTGGGGCTTTGAGGGCGAGTTGCCGCAGATTGAAATCCTGGACGAGACGAGCATCCGCCTCACTTATCCAGAAGCCCGCCCGACGCTGACTATTGCCGCCGGCAGCGAAGTCGGCAACCGCGGTTTCCGCCCAGCGCACTATTTCAAGCAGTTCCATATTGATTACAACGAAGATGTGGACGCGCTGGCGGATGAGCTGGGCTTTGAAGATTGGGTTCAGATGTTCAATTCCAAGATGACGCCCTATAACTTCACTTGGAATCTCGGCGCCGAGACAGACCCCTACGCCCCGACGCTGAACACCTTTGTCTTCACCGGCGAAGATACCTTCGGCAACAAGTCCTACGAGCGCAATCCATACTTCTTCAAGGTCGATACCGCCGGCAATCAGCTGCCCTATACGGACAGTCTGCGCCGCATCCTGGTCGAGGATCTGCAAGTGCAGGATCTGAAGGCGATTGCGGGCGAATACAGCCACTATGGCTGGGGCACGCTCTTGAGCTTCCCGACCTATAGAGAGAATGAAGAAGCTGGCAACTACCGCACCGCCCTGGCGGAATACAGCCGCGGCAACGAATACTCGATCATGTTCAACTTCACCACCGAGAACTTGCCGCTGCGCGAAATCTTCTGGGACAAGCGCTTCCGTCAAGCCATGTCTGTTGCCATCGACCGCAGCGAGATCAACGAGCTGGTCTATTTCGGTCTGGCTAATCCGTCGCAGAACTCTCCCGTGCCGTCGTCGCTGTTCTTTGAGGATTGGATGCCCACGCATTTCGCGCAGTACGACCCAGAGCTCGCCAATCAACTCCTGGACGAGATGGGCCTCGACCAGCGCGATGCCGATGGCTTCCGCCTGCGACCCGATGGCGAAACGCTCTTCATCAACTTCCAGGTTTCAGTACCAGAAGATTCCTGGCGCCAAATCGGCGAATTGATCACTTCGTACTGGAACGCGGTCGGTGTCAAGACCAGCTATAAGCTGATCGAAGTCGGCTTGTATACCGAACTGCGCAATGGCAATCAGGTTGATATGGCCGCCTGGGGCACCGATATGCTCGACATCGGCGAAGTAGCGAATGGCTTGGCGAATATGCGCCCGCATTGGGGCGCCCGCGCTTCCGGTCATCTCTGGCGGCAATGGCTGCAATCCGACGGTGAAGAAGGCGAAGAACCGCCGCAAGAGATCAAAGATCTTTGGGCGGCCGGCGATGCCTTCCTCGAAGCGAGTTATGGCTCCGATGAATGGTTGGAGCGCGGCAAGGAATTCTATAACTTGTCCATGGACGGGCTCTATCAAATCGGCACGATTCAGCGCCCGCCGCAGCCTCTGCTCTTCAAGAAGAACCTGAAAAACACGCCGCCGAACGATACCACGGGGCAATGGAGCTGGACCTATCGGCAGTGGGTCTTGTTCTTGCCAGAGCAATGGTACTTCAAGGGCGGCAGCTAAGGCCGCAGAATTGAAATTGCAGTTTTCACGTGGCGCGGCAATTGTCGCGCCACGTCGCTTTTGGCGTAATAAGTTTAGGCGAATAGACGAATAGATGAATAGACAGTGAGACGATGACAGTAAGCGCCGCCATGCGCCGGTTCGAAGGACCGGACAAAGCCAACCCCTGGTTCGCGAAATTCCGCTACCAATTAGCGCCCGGCTTGGGCTATGAGAAAGGCATCGTCCGCCGCGACCCCAGTTGCATAATCCAAGTCGAGGACCTTTACTACGTTTGGTATACGCGGGCTGCCCACCCATGCGTACCGGTCGGTCACGAAGGCGCGACAGACAACTTGCCCGCCATGCCCTGGGATCTATGCGATGTCTGGTACGCCACTTCCCGCGACGGTTATACCTGGGCAGAGCAGGGGCCCGCTGTCGAACGCGGAGCGGTCGGGAGTTACGACGAGCGCAGCGTATTCACGCCCGATGTCCTGGCGCATGACGGCCGCTATTACCTGGTCTACCAGGTAACAGCTTCGCCTACATATCGCTGTACGCCGGAATCGATCGCCATCGCTTGGGCGGATTCGCCCGCCGGACCCTGGACCAAGAGCGCCGCGCCCGTCGTCGAACCCGATCCCTCCGGCGAGGTTGATATTCGCGCTTATCCGGAACAAGCGACGGTCAAAGGAAGTTTCGACAGTTTGCGCGTACACGATCCGGCTCTGTTATTTCGCGAAAATAGTTATTGGCTTTATTACAAGGGCGAGGGCATCGGCCACAGCAATATGGAATCCAAATGGGGCGTCGCGACATCCGACAATCCCCTGGGTCCTTATACTAAGTCGCCGCTCAATCCCATAAGCAACAGCGGCCACGAAGTCATGGTCTGGAACACCATGGGCGGTGTTGGCGCCCTGATAACCCGCTGCGGACCGGAGAAGAATTCGATTCAATTCGCCGCGGATGGCATCAACTTCGAGCTCAAATCGACCATCATCGAACCGCCGCAAGCGGCGGGCGCCTTGCGTGTCCATGCGGGCGAAAACGAAGATCCGCTAGCCGGACTGGCCTGGGGCTTGAGCCATGTCACTACTTATAGCGCGCACAGGACCTGGCAAGCGCGGGATCCCTTGGGTTTGAGCGACATTGCTGAACCTTGGGATTTCATCGTTCGTTGGCAGCGCGACGATCAGCCGCGCGGCTTTGTCTAAACCTGGTCTGCCGCGGGAGCCGACAAATGCCCGTCAGACCGAACGTGATACTTGTTATCACCGATGACCAAGGTTATGGCGACATCGGCTGCCATGGCAATCCGCTACTAAAGACGCCCAATCTGGACCAAATGGCGCGGGAAAGCGTGCAGTTGGATGATCATCATCACGACCCGCTCTGCTCCCCTTCGCGCGCGGCGCTTTTGACGGGCGAATACGCTTCAAGGAACGGCGTCTGGCACGTGATTCACGGCCGTCATCTGCTCGATCCAAAAGCGCTGACCATGGCGGATGTCTTTTCCGCCAATGGCTATCGCACCGGCATGTTCGGCAAATGGCACTTGGGTGATAATTATCCCTTCGCGCCGCGTTTTCGCGGTTTCGACCAAGCCCTTTGCCATCGCGGCGGCGGTGTAGGCGAGCTGCCTGACTATTGGGGCAACAATTACTTCGACGATACTTATTTTCTAAACGGCGAGCCCGTGCGCTATCAGGGCTATTGCAGCGACGTCTTTTTCGACGAAGCGCTGCGATTTATTGAATCCGGTCCTGAACAGCCCTTTTTTCTGTATCTGGCGACGAATGCCATGCACGCGCCGCACATCGTGCCCGAACAATACGCGGCGCCCTACAAGAACTTAGCGATGCCCGAAGACCGCGCTAACTTCTACGGCATGATCGCCAACTTTGACGAAAACATGGGCAAATTATTCCGCCGACTGGGCGAGTTGCAGCTCGATGAAAACACGATTGTGATTTTCACTGCTGATCACGGGACGGCGGCCGGCTTCGACCCCGCGACTGGGGATGGCTACAACGCGGACCTGCGCGGGGTGAAAGGCTCCATGTACGAGGGGGGCCATCGCGTCAATTGCTTTTTCCGCTGGCGGGGCGAACTTCCCGCAGGCAGAGTCATTGAGTCGCTGACCGCGCATATCGACATATTGCCGACTTTGCTAGAACTCTGCCAACTGGACTTGCAGGAAGAAGTCGCCTTCGACGGCCGAAGTCTCGCGGCGCAAATGCGTGGCGAAACCGAAGCATTGGCTGAACGTAGCTTGTTTATCCATTTGCAGCCCGACCAGCCAGAAAAATGGCGCGACTGCGTCGTGCTGCAGGACCGCTGGCGCTTGATCAACGGGACCGAGCTCTATGACCTTGTCAATGACAAGGGACAGCAGTTGGACGTTTCATCGGAGCATGCACAGATGGTGGCGGCATTGCGCGGCGAATACGAAACCTGGTGGGACAGCCTGCAGAAGCCTTTATCAGAGTATGTTTATGTTCCGATTGATGCCGCTTTTGAGCATCCTGTGCTCTTGTCCGCGCGCGATTGGCATCCCACGGCGGGCAGGGTACCTTGGCGTCAAGACTGGATCGCCGAGCCCGCCTACGATGCCAACGGCTTCTGGATGATTGACGTCCGGCAAGCTGGTCTGTACGAGGTCGAACTGCGCGCTTACCCGCGCGAAGCCGATCTGCCAGCAGGCGCCACCCGCGCTCGCCTTCAAATTGCCGGCGCGGAATACGCGCGCGCTTGCCAAGAAAAGGCGCCCAGCGTGAGTTTCCTGGCGCAATTGCCGGCCGGGCCGACCAAGCTGCAAACTTGGCTGAGCAATCAGGCGCAGGCAGGCCTGCGCGGCGCCTATTATGTCTACATAACTTCATTGTCAGTCAAGACAGGGGTATGAGCTATGACGCTCAAGAGATCCGATGTGCTGATCACGAGACCTTGCGGCATGGACGTGTATCGTCGCTATCGCGCGACCGGGCTGGGCTGGGGCTTCTTGCCCGAACCCGATCGCCGGGGCTTGCCGCCGGAGGAAGAGATGATGCGCGATGTCGACGAGGCGCATCGCTGCGGCGTCAAATTCCAGGGCCGCGTGGAACTGGACGCGGACTGGATGGGCATGATCGACTTCGATTCCAATTTTATGGAATCGACCGTGCGCGATTTGAATGACAGACCCGCGATAACCTGGTGGGAGCATACCTACAAGGGACACCCTGCGTATCACTATTGCACCAACGCGCCAGGTTACCGGCGTTATCTGCGCTATCAATTGCGGCGGGTCATGCAAGCCGGCGCCGACTGGCTGATGATTGACTCCGCCATCCCCACAATCGGCGCCTTAAACGCCCGCTATGGCGGCTGCTTCTGCCGGCACTGTATGGCTGGTTTCCGCGCTTACCTGCGCGCCAACTTGAGCGAGGCGGATCTGCTGCCGCAGGGCGTCGGTGACCTGGAAACCTTCGACTATGGAGATTACTTGCGGCAAGAGGGCCTCACGGACGAAATCTATCGGGCGCGAATCCTGGCTTACCCGCCCGTCATTCCGCTGGCGAAAGAATTCTTCGATTTCCAGTGGCGGGAGATAAACGCGCTTTTCCGCGAATTCAAGCGCTATGCGGGGGAGTTTGGCGACAACGTGCCGATGAGTTCCAATTCGCCTTATTATTGGGCGGAATTCATGTATGCCGTTGACGCGCACGACTTCTACACCAACGAGATGGAGTATCAAGCGCCCGAGCTTGAAATCCTGCCGACGGAGCCAATCTATACTTTCAAGCTCGCCGACGCGCTCCAGCGCATTGTCGCTATCACGGGGATCCCGCGCGCCTTTGAACCCTGCAGGCTTAATGATCGCCCGGGGCATATTCGATTGTGGATCGCGCAAGCCTATGCCTATGGACACGTCTTCATGGCGCCGCAGAAAATGTGGACGCTGCGGCGGCGCGGCGAACCGGATCGCTGGTATCACAGCAAGCCGGGCGACTATGAAGACCTCTATCATTTTGTGCGCGACTACCCGGGGCTATTCGACGGCTATGAATCGATGGCTGCGGTCGCGCTGGTTTTCAGCAACAAGGCGGTGCGGCAATACCTGGGCGATCAACTTGGCAGCGGTCACCTGGGCGGGCAAAATCGCACCGCGCCAAAAACGGAACTCGTGAAAGCCTGCATTGCGCTCAGCCAAGCCAACCTGTCATATCGCATCATTGTGGCGGGCGACGAATGGATCAAAGACGATTTGCTGGGCGCCGATCTGTCATCCTATCGCGCTGTTGTCCGCTTTGAGCCTTCGCACCTGAGCGCCGAGCAGGAGGCCAAGCTGCAAAGCGCGGGCGACCGTCTGCTGACCTGGAGCGACGCGGCAAAGCTCTTGAAGAAAGCGGGTCAAGATGTCGTCGTCGATGGCGCGAAAAACATCAGCGTCTTGCCGCGGCATCATCAGGACGCGCAAGGCTCGTCCCTGATCGTACACCTGCTCAACAGCAATTATGACCCGTCCGCTGATCGCTACCGGACCCAAGCTAATTTTCGCTTGACACTCGCGCAGTCCCTGCTTAAGCGGTCTTATGCAAGCGCCGCGCTATACGCGCCGGGCAAACAGCCGGTCCTTCTTGACTGCCAAGAAACTGATGAAGGAACCTCGATTATGATTCCCGAATTGGGCATGTGGGGCATTCTCAAATTGGAATGAGGCTCAAAGTTGCAGCTTGTTTTGCCAATCTTCGCGCTCGGCGCGCAATTGCAGCAGCAGTTCTTCGCGCGCGAATTCGTCTTCAAAAAAACTGCAATTCTCGAAAAAGTCGATGAGGTCATCAAGCCGCGCCATGACATCGCTCTTGCCGACGGGGCGGATTGATCGCGACTTCAGCCAGCCGCCCGGCGCGGTCATGATCCATTCCGGCGGCGGGCGATGGTGTTCGAGGATGAACTCGCTGGCTTTGAAGTAGCGGGTGATGGCATTATGCGAAGCCCGATCTATGGAGCGGAGGATCACAATCGCGACCAAGGCAGCGCCTCCCAGTGCAGCAATAACGAAGAACAACAGGTAGTCCATCGGATGCGCTATTCCACACCGCGCAGATCCAACTCGTCGGCGAAGTGGCAGGCAGCGAAATGATCCTGCCCAACCTCGCTCCAAGCTGGCGCCTGTTCTCTACAAATGTCTTGCGCGTAACGGCAACGAGGATGGAAATAACAACCGGAGGGCGGATCAGCCGGGTTCGCCACTTCGCCGGGCAGGATGATTCGGTCCATTTTGATCTCGGGGTCGGTTGTCGGCACAGCCGATAACAAGGCTTCTGTATAGGGGTGCTTGGGCTGCGCGAATAGCGCCTCGGTATCCGCCATTTCCACCAATTGCCCCACGTACATCACCCCGACGCGGTCCGAGATATGCTCCACGACAGAAAGATCATGCGCGATGAACAAGAAGGTCAGGTTGAATTCTTCTTGCAGATCCTCGAGCAAGTTCAGGATCTGCGCCTGGATCGAGACATCAAGCGCGGATACCGCTTCGTCACAGACAATCAGGCGCGGGCTCGGCGCCAGCGAACGCGCGATGCCGATGCGTTGGCGCTGCCCGCCCGAAAAGGCATGGGGATAGCGGTTGAGATGACGGATGTCCAAGCCGACGCGGTCCATCAGTCCCCGCACGCGGTCTTGAATCTGGCGCTTGTCCGCCAGCAGCTTGTTGTTGCGGATTGGCTCGGCAATGATGTCCAATACGGTCATGCGTGGATCCAGCGAGGAATAGGGGTCTTGAAAGATCATGTGAAAATGCTTGCGCACCTCGCGCAGCTCGTTCTTCTCCAAGCTGGCGATATCAACTTCTGCGCCATCCGGCAAGCGGAAGATGATCTGACCTTCGGTGGGATTAATCGCTCGGACAATGCAGCGGCCGAGCGTTGTCTTGCCGCTGCCGGATTCGCCAACAAGCCCGAAAGTCTCGCCCTCGCGGATCTGAAAACTGACCCCATCGACTGCCCGGACATGTCCATGTACGGCGCGTAGGAAACCTTTTTCAATCGGGAAATGCTTCTTCAGGTCGCGGACTTCGAGCAGAACTTCCGTGTTCCGCTCTTTTGCGGGTTCTTCCATTGCCTCAAGCATAGACTGGCTCACTCTCTTCGTTATGAAGGTAGCAGCGCGCAAAATGTCGCTCGCCCATATCAACCAGAGCGGGTACGGCGGCGTCACATGTCCCAGCCATGAAATCGTCGCAGCGGGACGCGAAGCCACATTCGGCCGGCGGATTCATGGGTACGGGCACGTTCCCGCGAATGGCGTCGAGGCGGCCGCGTCCGCGATTGCCCAATCGCGGTATCGACTTCAGCAGGCGTCGTGTATAGGGGTGCAGGGGATTTTTGAACAATTCTTTTGTCGACGCGCGCTCGACCACGCGCCCCAGGTACATCACGTTTACTTCGTCAGCGATTTCGGCGATGACACCCAAATCGTGGGTGATATACATGATGGCCATGCCAAATTGTTCTTGGAGTTCCTTCATCAATTCCAGGATTTGCGCCTGAACAGTGACATCCAAAGCCGTTGTCGGCTCGTCGGCGATCAAGAGCGAAGGGCTGCAAGACAGCGCCATCGCGATCATCGCGCGCTGGCGCATGCCGCCCGACAATTGATGCGGGTATTCGTCAAAGCGCTGGCTGGGGTTGGAAATGCCAACGCGGTTGATCATGTCCAGCGCGAGCTCTTTGGCTTCGCGCTTGTTCTTGGTGATGTGCAGCAGGATGGCTTCGATAATCTGTTTCCCGATGGTATGCACCGGGGACAAGCTGGTCATCGGTTCTTGGAAAACCATGGAGATCTCTTTGCCGCGTATGGCGCGTATCGCTCTGCTGCGGGGGTTTAGCTGCAGCATATCCACGACTTCGCCGTCGCTCTGCCGCAGCAGGATTTCGCCGGATTCAACCGTGCCCGGCGGCGGCACGATCTGCAGAATAGATTGTGCGGTGACGCTTTTGCCAGAGCCCGATTCGCCAATGATGCCAACAGTTTGATGAGCGGCGATATTAAAATCAACGCCGTCAACCGCTTTGAGCGTACCTTCTGGCAACTCAAAGTAGGTGCGCAGGTCCCGCACTTCCAAGGTGCTGTTGCTTGACTTCATCGCCACCGCAGCTTCGTCTTTTCAGTTTGTCCTATTGTAGACAATTAACATAGAATTGACAAGCTGCGGGGCATCGCGCTTCCTGCTTGACCGGGAAACAAAAAACAGGCTCAAGCCGCGAACCTGTTCAGTCTTTACATGATGGGCGATATAAGACTCGAACTTATAACCTTCCGGGTGTAAACCGGACGCTCTATCCAATTGAGCTAATCGCCCCGCATATTCGATTCTATCCAAACAGAAGGGAAATCGTCAAGGTAGAATTCGCTTACATCCGCGGCGGGGTGACCCCCGTCTGGCCCTGATATTTGCCTTTTTTGTCGGCATAAGACTGCTCGCAGCTGTCGTCCGCCTCGAAGAACAAAACTTGCGCCAGCCCCTCGTTGGCGTAGACCTTGGCCGGCAAGGGGGTGGTATTGCTGATTTCCAGCGTGACAAAGCCTTCCCACTCCGGCTCAAAGGGCGTCACGTTGACGATCAAACCGCAGCGGGCGTAGGTGGATTTACCTAAGCAGATGGTTAAGACCTTGCGCGGGATGCGGAAGTACTCCACTGAACGTGACAAGACAAAAGAATTTGGCGGGATGATGCAGACATCGCCGCGGAAGTCTACGAAAGAAGCGCTGTCGAAATGTTTGGGATCGACAATCGCCGAATGTACATTGGTGAATATCTTGAATTCGTCCGATACCCGCAGGTCGTAGCCATACGACGATACGCCATAGCTGATGACGCCCTCGCGAACTTGCTCATCGACAAAGGGCTCGATCATGCGCTGGTCGCGCGCCATTTTCTTGATCCAGTGATCTGGTTTGAGACCCATGATTCTGTCCCTTTGCCCAGGGCTACATGCGTTCGGGCGCTGACATGCCCATCAGACGCAAGACACGATAGAAAACGACGCCCGCCGCGCGGTAGAAGCGCAAGCGAGCCTTGGCCAGGTCCGCTGGCACCTCGCTGTGCAAAACGCGCGCCTTGTCATAGATCGGATGAAATACCGCGGCCAGCTCCTGCGCGAAGAAGGCGATCTTGTGCGGCTCATAATTCGTCACCGCTTGTTCAATCACGTTGCCGAGTTCCAAGGCTTTGCGAATGAACTTGAGTTCATCTTCTCCCAACAAGCTCAAGTCCGCGCCGTCATCGTTGAAGCCGCGTTCCCGCGCCGCCCGGAAGATGCCGGCGCAGCGCACGTAGGCATTCTGAATGTAGTATACCGGGTTCTCGTTGGACTGCTTCACGACTTGGTCGACATCGAAATCCAGTTGCGAATTGGGGCTGCGCGCCAGCATGTGATAACGCACGGCGTCGGCGCTGGTCATGGCGACCAGGTCATCGAGGGTATCGAAGGCGCCGGCGCGCTTCGATTGCTTGATCGCCTCATAAGCCCCGCGTTCTTCGTTCCAGCGTACCGCCCGCACCATCTGTATGAATATGACCTGAATGGGATCCGGATCCATGTTCATGGCGCGGATGCCATGCTTCACCACCTGCGCCTGGGAAAAATGATCGGTTCCCAGCACGTTGACCGCGATGTCGAAGCCGCGTTCCAGCTTGTCACAGTGATAGGCGATGTCCGGCAGCGTATAGGTCGGTAGGCCATCGCTCTTGACCATGACGCGGTCCTTTTCGTCGCCAAAGGCGCTGCTGCGCAACCAGGTGGCCGGTTGGTAACCCTTGGCGGCGACATCGGCGATTTCATCAGGGCTTGCGCCCTGCCGATGCGGCGACTCGTAGATATGCCCCTTGTCGCGCAGCGCTTCCAGCACAGTCCAGATCCGCTCCGACTCAAAGAGCGAGGTCTCGTTGAAAAAACGATCATGTTTGATATCTATCGCCGCCAACGAGCGATTGATCCACTGGAACATGCGCGCTTCGGCTATCTCTTTGAACTCTTCCCAGCCGGAGTCTTTGAGGGCAGCGCCATGTTCTTCCGCTAGCTCGGCCGCGATTTCGACTAGGTATTCACCTTGATAGTAATCGGGCGGGAAGGTGATGTCTTCACCCAGCTGCTGCAAGTAACGGGTCATCAGGCTCTTGCCCAGCACGATCATTTGGTTGCCAGCGTTGTTGTAATAGTATTCGCGCTGCACCTCATAACCGGCCGCTTCCAATAGGCGCGCCATGGCATCGCCGATCACGGCGTTGCGCGTATGCCCGATGGTAATCGGTCCGCTGGGGTTGGCGCTGACGAACTCGACCTGCGCCTTTTTGCCCGCGCCGATGTCGAGCTGGAAGAAGTCTTCACCCTCCGCGATGATGCGGTCAACCTGCTGTTTCAGGTAGGATTCGCTGAGGAAGCAATTGATAAATCCAGGCGGCGCGACTTCGATTCTGTCGATAAAGTCGGCCTCCGGCAGCCTTGCAGCCACCAGGTTGGCTATTTCCAGCGGACGCTTGCGCGCCAGTTTTGCCAAGCTCATACCCGGGTAAGAGAGATCGCCCTGTCCCGCGCGTTTAGGCGGACTGACGGGAATGGACGGGATCTCGAATTCTGGCAAGTCGCCGTCATTCATGGCTCGCGCGAGCGCTTCTTCGATTAGCTGTTCCAGTGCTTTGTTGAGTTGTTTCAAAAGCGGCATCTCTTCATGTGTAAGCGTCCCTGGCGGTTTCGGATTCTATCAAACTAGCGCCTCTTGGTTAACCGTGACTTCGCAATCTGGCGCGTTGAGGCTATCCGCGAAACGACTCTGATGCGTCCGCTTTGCGCGCCCAGACCTTGTCGTAATCTTCCTGCCAAGCTTCAAATTCGATTGACCGCATTTCACAAGCATAGAAAACATCAGTCAAGCGCGCGCGGCTGACGGTCCGGCCGGGCAGCCAGCGCGTCGCGATGCGGTTGCTTGTCAACAACAGACCGCCTGGGCGCAGCACTCGAGTTAATTCCGCTAGCGCCGCATCGTAATTGGGGAAGAACTCCAGGGATTCCAGACATGTTACCGCGTCGAAGGCGCCGTCCGGGAAGGGCAGGCTCATGGCATCGCCACGAACCAGAGAGATGAACTCGCCGAAGCGCTGCCGCTTGATCTTCGTTTCGGCGACTTCGAGCATCTTGCGGCTGTGATCCAGCCCAATCACATGACCCTGGAAGCGCCCGTTGCCCGCCATGAGCAGGGGCAAGCGCCCGCTGCCGGTCGCCACGTCCAGAATCAGCGGATCAACTTGGGGGTCCATGCGATCCAGAAGCGGCTGCGCGAGCAAAATTTGATCCGCATATTCATCGAATTGTTTGGCTCGGTCGTAACGCCGGGCATAGAGATCGTAAAGCCAGATGACGACGCGCTTGCCGAGGTAGACGCCTTCCGTCTCGATAAACAGCCACCAGATGAGAAAACCTGCGATCGCGCCGCCAAGCAGGGGCAAGAGCATGTTCATCGGACGCTAAACTGCATCTGCGTTCTCGGCCTAAGCAATAGAAAACAGATCCGCTTCGCGGAACTGCATCTCGTACAGCTTGGCGTAGAGCCCGCCCTGGGCTATCAACTGCTCATGCGAGCCCAACTCAATGAGGCGCCCGGCATCGAGCACCGCGATCCGATGAGCGATGCGCACCGTGCTCAAGCGATGAGCGATGATCAAGGTCGTGCGGTTTCGCATCAACTTGCCCAAGGCGTCTTGGACTAAGCTTTCGCTTTTGTTGTCCAGGCTAGAGGTCGCCTCGTCCAGGAGTAATATGGCCGGGTCTTTCAGCAAGGCGCGCGCGATGGCGACGCGCTGCCGTTGCCCGCCGCTTAGTTTGACGCCGCGCTCGCCGACAATCGTGTCATAGCCCTTGGGCAGCGCGCTGATAAAGTCGTGCGCGTTAGCGGATTGGGCGGCGGCGATCATTTGCTCTTCGTCCGCGTCCAGCTTGCCGTAGAGGATGTTCTCGCGGATGCTGCCGCCGAAGAGCAGAGTTTCCTGGGGCACGACGCCGATATGCCCGCGCAGGCTGCGCTGTGTCAGGTCGCGAATATCATGTCCGTCAATCGCAATAGCGCCGGCATCCGGGTCGTAGAAGCGCGGGATCAAGTTGAACAAGGTGCTCTTCCCGGCTCCGCTGGGACCAACAAGCGCGATGATTTCGCCGGCCTTGATGTCGAGATTGACGCCAGACAGCACTTCATTGCCTTCTTCATAAGAAAAGCTGAGCTCGCGCAGGGAGATGCCGCCGGCAACCTGGGCGAGTTCTTTTGCGGCTGCTGAATCTTGAATATCGGAGGCTGTATCGAGAATCTGGAAGACGCGCTTGGTCGCGCCAAGCGCTTCTTGGAATTGCGAATACAAGTTGATCAAGCCGGCGAAGCTGCCCGCCACGGTCAAACCATAGATGAGGAAAGCGATGAGCTCGCCCGCGCTCAGCCGGCCATCCAGCACTTCTCGCCCGCCGAACCATAAGATGAGCGCCAATCCGCCAAAGGCGAAGAAGCCGATGATAGGACCAAAGATCGAGCGCACGGTGAGCAGCCGTACCGCGGCGCGGAAGGCGACCTCGATCGCTTGGTTGTAGCGATTAATCTCATAGTTTTCCCGCACGAAACTCTTAACTTCGCGTATGTTCTGGAAGACTTCTTCGGCGACAACGGTGGCGCCGGCGATTTCGTCCTGAACCCGGGTGCTCATGCGGCGTATCGCCGATCCCAAAACGAAGCCCAGGCCGACGATGATCGGCATCAGCGCAACGATAAACAGGGTGAGGCGCCAATTGAGCCAGAACATGATGACAATCGAGCCCAGCAAGGTCAGAGATTGCTGCAAGAGCGTGCTGATGTTGCCGGTCAAAACCGTACGCACGACGGTGACATCGGACGAGATTCTGCTGACCAATTCACCCACGCGCCGATCGGTATAGAATCTGATTGACAGAAACTGCAAATGGGCGTAAAGCTCTTGCCGAATGTCCACGACAATCTTTTCGCCTACATAATTCAGGTGGTAATTTTGTACGAAGGCCGCAAATGAGCGGACCAAGAATACCAGCAGCAGCAGCAAGGTGATCTCATCGAGCAAGGCAAGATTCGCATTCTCAAAGACCGAATCGACCACGCTGCGAATGACGGCCGGGAAGACCAGGCTCAAGCCAGCGCTGAGCATCACCCCAATGATTGCTGCGAAGAGCCGCAACTTGTAAGGGGACAAATAAGCCAGCACCCGGCGCCATTGCACCGGCGTATCCGAGATTTCCCGCGAGTCGATAGCGGGCGCGCCGCGTCGAATCTGAATCATGTTCCCTTCTCGCTAGATGGCGCCCCAGCCCAAAGCAAGCGCATCAAGTCCCTGCATTGCCTTTTACGTGGCAGGCGGGTCTGATTCCACGCTGTCGGCGTCGGTCGCGTCGCTTGTTGCGCCAGGTAACGCACTCGCAAGGTCGCCGTCGGCCTCAGCTTCTATGTCAATCTGAATCGGCTCTTGGTCGTCGCTATCGGCAAACAAAGCAGTTTCAGGCGGGGCGGGCAGCTCGCTCCCTTCGTCAGCCGGCTCGGCCGCTGTTGGATCTTCCACAGCTTGCCATTCGACCTGGGCGGCTAATGACAAGCTGTAACCGGAAGGGAAGTCGATTTGAATGCCGTCGGCCTTTCTGATGACGACGACGCCGTGCTGTTCTACTTTGAGCGCTTGCCCCCAGGTGAAGGGTCCGCCGACCCAAACTTTGCGCGGCGACAAGATCCGCAGGCCGATGACCTCAGAAACCAGCTTCAGCGGTACGATGCCGCCGATATGATGGTCTTCGCCAAAACCCTTGATCTCTTCCGCATGATAAAACTGGGATAAGCGCCCAGCGCGTTCCAGCGCCTGGGCTAGGCTGGTCAAGACGCGCTGGACCAGAATAGTCGCTTCTTGATTAAAACCGGATTTGACCAAGCCTTCGCCAATTAAAGACAAGAAATACATCCAGATGCCGCCGCCGCCACGCGCGTTGGCGGGATCGAAATTCGCATCGCCCCGGCTGACCATGGTAATCCCGTTGGCACAGAAAAACTGCGCTTCATCCATGGCGAGTTCCGCCAGAGCCGCAGCCCGATCCCGCGGTAGCAGTCCGGTCCAGAGCGGCAGCAGGTGATTGATGTCCAGGCGACTGCTGTCAATTGTCTTGGCGTAGACTTTGTATACTCGGCTGAGCCCCTCAATTTTTATCCTATCGACAAATGAGAGCGCCTGACGGGTGGTATAGATGCCTTGGCGATTTTGCCAATCAAATGCCTGATAATCGACTTCGATCACACAATCGTCGCCGGCGCTGTCTTTGCCGGTGAGCCGCAGGCTTATGCGCGGCACTTGACTGACGCCGCCGACCACTCGAACCATGACTCGATCAGGCGCCAGCAGCGCTCGCTCGATTACATGAGTTTCGTCGCCAGCCCCGCCGCGCAGCAACTCCAGCGAGTCACTGGTCAGGTGGGAATCGCGATCGCGATAGGTATAGCGCTCCCCAGCCCAGAATTCTTCCAGGCGATCTTGCAGCTCGCTCAATTTTTGGCCTAGTTCAATTTCGGCTTCTTCGTTTTCGAGTTCCCGCGCAATAGCGCAAAGGGCATCCGCTTCCGAGATCAAATAGGCCAGCAGATCGGGCGTCTCCATTTGCCGCAGATCCGCGCCTTGCGCCCAGCCCTGGCTCTTCCCAAAAGTAGGAAAAGCCACGTAGCCCATTTGTCGTTCACTGCGCCATTCCGGTACGCCGTCGGCATCTTCGTCCTCTTGCAGCCAACGGCGGAAGAATGCGGTCAACCTATGAAAAACGTCAGCCAGGAATCCGCGGTCTTCGCTCAGTTGATAGACATCCCAAGCCATCCGCGCGAGCAGGGGCATCATCAAGAGTCCCTGCCTTTGCCCAGCCAAGCCCGGCTGCCGGTCCACAAAGCCAGTATCGTCCTGCGTGGACAGGTAATTGAGAATCAGGCTCTGGGACCAATCGGGCGCGATGTTGGCGGCGGCTGTCGCGGCCAGATAAGCGAGCGTCGGATCTTGGCCAGCCCAGGCGCGAATATGGTCTCTGCCATGGCCGCGCCGGCTCCAGCCGCGGTTGATCGCGCGCTTGGCCACCAAGGACGCGTGATTGAGCTGCTCAGTTGCATCCATACGCGCTTGCAGCAGCAGACTGTAGGACAGATCCAAGAGCCGGTCCCAACTCTTGTCGCCGGTCTGAATACGCGGGACGGCCGCGGCCAATGCGTCTATTTTCTCAAAATAGACCTGCCAGTTCCTGGCCAGCCAGTTCACGGCGACGCTGTGTGAATCGCGCATATCCGGCAAACCAGCCACCACAAAGGGCACAGTCCTGGTTGCGTCCGCGGGTAAAACCAGCCTCCGACCGAGTTTGGGGCTGGATATTCTGCCGCCATAAATATCCGCGCTGGCTTCTTCCAGCGCGAGCACCGGGTTTATGTCGCCAATCTGCCCCAGATGCAGCGCCAGGCTGTAATCTCCCATCGTCAAGACATTGAGCTTCTTATTGCGCCCATTGATGACGACATGCCCGAATAGCTCAATCTGGAGTTCAAGTTCTTCACTTCTGTGATTCGTGATAGAGAACTCGCCGCCAGCGGCATTGGATTCCATCACCCAGTAGCGTGACCGCAACTCTAGCTCGGGGGCGATTTCCGCCCGGATTTCCACATAATTAGGCGCGAAATGAGTTAGTACTGGCGGTTGATGATAACTCTGATATTGATAGACCTGAGGCCCGCCGGCCCGCCACATCGGGACGATGCTCACCAAACCGGAGCGGCCCCCAAACTGGCTTTGAAAAGCCAGCGCCGCGCGGTTCTTCCCGCCCAGGTCCAGCTTCCAGGCTTGATCGTCAACATAGTTAGTGCGGCTCATGCGGGCATCGGCGGCCAGGTGGAACTCGAACATCAAGGCGGCGTCGATCTCGTAGCTACGCAGGTTGCGCATACAGGTCATCCCTCGGGAGGCTAGAATCGCGATTGACTGTCAACCCGATTACGGCAGAATGGCGCGGGAAGTTGCCCGCATTTGGCGCGCCCGCATATTGCCATCACTCGTCAATTTGCCAGGTCGAGTCGAGTTCATTGAATCTAAAGGTATCGCCGTATAGACTTTCGACCAGGTGATAGCCGGGTCCGGTGACGTATTGCATGTTCTCGCCCAGCGCGCCGCCATGGTGATATTCGTATCTTGTGGTATGACCCTGTTCGTCTTCCAATGCCCAGCCTAGCGCGGCGCGGACTTCCGGCTGCTCGCGCCAGAGCTTGCCAAATCCGCGGATAGGCTGTTGTTTGCCTTCCGGCGCGACAATCTCGGCATCGGATTCGATATCGCCATCGACATAAATGTCATCGTAGACCGACCAAAGATGCTCATCGCTGTCGTTCACGGTCAGCAGCCATATCTGCTGATTAGGTTGCAGCCAGAACATCCAGCCCCGTTCAAAGCGCTGTTCGGCGACATAGATCGCCCCGATCACCGGGGTCGGGAAAGGATCCGGCGTCGGACTCTGGGCTGGCGTCGCTGTTGGCGCGGCTTCGGTCGCGGCTATGGCGGCCTCGAATGTTGCCGTTAGCCCGCTGTCGGGTGTCGCTGTTACAATGATCACACGCTCTGTGACGACTTGCTCCTGACAAGCCGTCAGGCTTGCAAGCACAGTGATGAGGCAGAACAAGCGTGATATGATTGACATGCAGGCGGCTCCATTGCTTGAACGGCGAGATTGATAATGTTATTGTATCAAAGCAAAGCTGGAGGGCAAACAGCTTGAAAACGCGCTCTATTCCGGAGGCGCGTCTCTCGAAACGCTTGTATTTTCTGTGAGTTTAAGCCATAGTGCCGCGCCACGCGGCTTAATCTCACATTCTTTCTTAATCTGAGATCCGTCTTGGGAGTTGAGTGCATAGCCAATGCCTTTTCGTCCGACAAACATCACCTTGAAGAAATCTGAAGAAACCCTTGAGATCCTGTGGGACGATGGCTTAAGCAGCCAGTATCCCTTGTCGCATTTGCGGGAGGCTTGCCCCTGCGTCGAATGCCGCGGGAGCCACGCCAATATGGGGCTGGCGAACGCGCCAGACGATCTGCTCAAACTGAGTCCGCGGCGCTCCTACACGATAACGGGCCTCAGCCCGGTGGGCGCTTATGCGCTGCAACCGACTTGGGACGATGGCCACCAGACGGGCATTTACACCTGGGAGTATTTGCGTTTGCTTTCCCCGCAGGCGCCGCAGACATAACGGAGCGCGGTGTAATGGCGCGCTCGTGAAAGTAGATTGTGACATTGCAAGCTGACGGACCGGACCGAAGGGCTATCGCTTCAGATTCGCTAACTCAAAACAAAAATTGAAACCACAATTAAACTAGAGAGTACACAGAAATAGTTCCAAGTTAGTCATGCAAAACTCGACAAAAGGACTAAATGTAGGGGCGACATACCATGTCGACCGAAATCAATATGTAACAATGCGGGCGACCAGATTGACTCTGTTGAAATACTCAATTTATCCCCACCCCAAACCCCTCCCCCATAAAGGGAGAGGGGCTTAACGGATCACTACAGGTCATAAGATACCAATTGCCTCATTTTTGGGCAAGGGGACGTGTGATGGAGGTTGTTTCTCAACAGAGTCAGATTGGTCGCACCTACAGCATCCTAATTTTTCATTACTTTCTTGGAATTACTGAGACCACAGAGAAAAGCGTTGAATTTGGAATGTCTTCACCATTATTAACATAATTCTCAATAGGCGCGGATGACATCGACAGCTTGAGTATATATTTCTGTTTTTCTCTGCGCACTCTGTAGTTGATTATCAGTTTGCATTTGCGCCATTTCAGCCGCCATCATTATGATTCGATTGCCCGCCTGACTGGAGTTTGATTGTCCCTAGCCGACAAAAGTATGTTAAACTGAGATAAGTGCGAATTTAATCCAATCTAAAAAGGAAATGATAATGAAGCTGATAAAAGCGATTGTGGCTGCAATCGTCCTGATCACAGTAACGCTAGGCGCCGCGGCGCAAGACGACAGCTTGGTCATCTGGGCTGATGACACACGCGCGCCGATCCTGGAAGAGCTGGGCGCGCAGTTTGAAGAAGAGTTCGGCATCCCCGTGCGCATAGACGAATTGGGCTTCGGCGATATTCGCGATCAGTTCAAGACGGCCGCGCCGGCCGGCGAAGGTCCCGATATGATCATCGGCGCCCACGATTGGCTAGGCGAATTGGCTGTTAATGGCTTGCTGGCCGAAATTGACGTTTCCGATGTCGCGGATCATTTCTTGCCGGCCGCGCTGTCGGCATTTGTTTATGAAGGCGTTCAATACGGCTTGCCTTACGCCGCGGAAAATGTCGCTTTCCTGCGCAATGTCGATTTGGTGCCGGATAATCCTGAAACCTGGGACGATGTGCGTTCAGTGAGCGAGCAGTTAATCGCCGACGGCGCGGCGCAATACGGCTTTATCATGTTCGACAACAATCCTTATCACTTCTTCCCGGTGCAGACGGCTTTCGGCGGTTACGTCTTTGGCTTGACGGACGAAGGTTACGACCCGGATGACGTCGGTAT
Organism: Aggregatilineales bacterium; assembly: GCA_963663445.2. Lineage (GTDB taxonomy): Bacteria > Chloroflexota > Anaerolineae > Aggregatilineales > Phototrophicaceae > UBA6055. Next base: position 1,357,659 of record CAXXTM010000002.1, read on the forward strand.
CGACAGCGAAGGTTCCATCGCTGCCGCAGCCTACCTGGATGCTTATGGCACAGATGGTTTGATGCCCAGCGGCATCGACTATGACGTGTTGCATACCATGTTCGAGACCGGCGACGCCGCCATGATCATCACAGGTCCCTGGGCCATCCCGCGCATCGAAGAATCGGGAATTAGCTTTGTGGTCGATTCCATTCCCGCGGGTCCCGGCGGCAGCGGCCAGCCCTTCCTCGGCGTCCAGGGTTTCATGATCAGCGCCTTTAGCGAGAATCAACTGCTGGCGGAAGCCTTTCTCTTCGACTATATCGCCACGGACGAAACGATGTCGTCGATTTACAGCGCCGATCCGCGTCCGCCGGCCTTGCTGGAAACACGCGCTAGCGTTGAAGACGAAGTTATGCTGGGCTTCATAGCGGCGGGGACTGAAGGTTTGGCGATGCCCGCCATACCCGAGATGTCTTCGGTTTGGAGCGCCTGGGGCAACGCCATGGAGTTGGTGCGGACCGGCGAGCTTAGCGGTGAAGAAGCCTTCGCCAACGCGGGTGAACAAATCCGCGCGCTGATCGCCGGTGAGGAATAAGTCGCGCGTATTTTAGCCCGGCGCAACAGTTGAATCACAGCATGACGGGGGAGCGCCCAAGCCAGGGCTCCCCCGTTTGCGTTTCTGGCAGATGTCAGTAGAAAGGAAGGCGGTCCCTCGCCGTTGACGCGGCGCGCCGCAACTTATGGATACTTTCGCGCCGGCAAGCAAAGCCAAACGTTCGGAATTCAGTGCGCGCTCCATCCTGCGCCTGTCCCTGACATACTTGGGATTGGCGATCCTCGACGCGATGGCTTTTGTCCTGGTCTACTTATTTGCTGTCGACGGCGTTTGGGAATTGGCGATCACCATCGCTGTTATCACCTTGCTGGTCAATATAATCAACCTGCGACAAGATCTCTATCCCTTGCGCTGGATATCCCCGGCTTTGGCTTTGATGGGGCTGATGGTGGTTTTCCCGATTATCTACACGGTATACGTTTCGCTGACCAACTACGGCGACGGCAATCTCTTGACCAAGCAGCAGGTGATCAACCGGCTGGCGCAGGAGACTTACTTGCCGGACGGGGGCGAGGTCTACGGCTGGAATCTCTATCAAAACGCCGCCGGGGACTACGCGCTCTGGCTGACCGACGCCGGCGATAGCTACTTTTTCGCGACGCTTGGCGGCTTCGAGGCGGTTGCCTCGGTAGCGGCGGGCGCAGACTTGCCGGCGGAATATCAAGGCTATCGCCAGTTGGATCGTGGCGAGGCTCTGCGCGCCAGCCGCGCGGCGCAGGAGCTGGCTTATGGGACGGAGGAAACGCGAATCGGCATCGCGAGCCGCAAAGAAGCGGGCGAATTCGCCCAACGCTATGTTTACCAGGCAGACGCGGACGCGGTCTTTGACAAACAGAGCGCCGCGCTCTTCTACGCTAACTATGAAACTGGACAATTTGAAAACGAAAATGGCGGGACTTTGCTGACCGGCTTCATCAGCGGCGCTGGCTTCAAGAATTATGTCCGCTTTATCACCAGTCCCGCGATTAGCGGTCCGCTAGCGCGCATATTTGCTTGGACGATCGGTTTTTCGCTGGCGAGCGTCGTTTCAACTTTTACCGTGGGCCTGCTGTTCGCTTTGCTCATGCAAAACGAAAAGATTCCTTACCGAAAAGTCTTCCGCACCTTGCTCATCGTGCCTTACGCGATACCTGCTCTGATTTCGGTCGCCATCTGGAAGGGCATGCTCAATTCCAATCTCGGGGTCATCAGCAATGCAATCGCCTCGCTCGGCATAGAGCCGCCGCCCTTTTTCATTGATCCCGGCTGGTCCAAGTTCGGCATTCTGTTGATAAACCTATGGCTGGGCTATCCCTATTTCATGTTGGTCTGCAGCGGCGCGCTGGCTTCTATCCCCTCCGACATGTACGAGGCGGCTGAGGTTGACGGCGCTACCTGGTGGGAGAAGTTCTACGCGCTCACCTTGCCCATGCTGCTGGTGGCGGTCGGTCCCTTGTTGATCGCTTCTTTTACATTTAATTTCAACAATTTTGTCATCATCGAAGCCTATAACGAAGGCGGACCACCTATGCTCGAGTCGGGCACATTGCCGGCCGGGCATACCGATATCCTGATTAGTTACGCCTATCGGCTGGCTTTCGGCGGCGGACGCGGCGCAGATTTCGGCTTGGCTTCCGCCATCACCATCATCATTTTTGTCCTGGTGGCTGGCGTCACGCTAGCGCAATTCCGGCTGACCAAGGGCTGGGAGGAGACATCAGAAAATGTCTAGTCATGTCAAACACAAGCGCGGCGGTCCCCGTTCGGAATTCAGCCTTGGCTTGGCGATTCAGATCGCGATTCTGGTCATCGCCGTCATCTTCGCGCTCTTTCCGGTGGTCTGGATCCTGTCGGCGGCGCTCAACCCCAGCCAGTCGATGAACTCGCAATCCGTCATCCCGCCCTTGCCCGAGACACGCATCGTGCTGGCGGAGGAAGGGGGCAAATTGCTGGAGATCGCAGCCCCCAATGGCGCCCGAGTCGAGCGCAGCGCCGCGACGGTTTTGCTGGTCGAAGTGGATGGCGAGCGGGAGGAGCTGCGCGCGCCCAAAAACGGTTATGTGCAGAATATCCGTTTCCAGGTCGGCGATACCTTTGAAGCGGACGATGCGCTCTACGACATCAGTTCCAGCTACCTAATCAACTTTGATACGCTTTTTAATACCGAACGAAAGCCTTATACGCGCTGGCTGTTCAATTCGGTAGCTGTCTCCGCGATAACCTCGTTTCTCGTGGTCATGGTGACGGCTTTAAGCGCCTATTCTTTTTCCCGTTTTCGCTTCAAAGGGCGCCGCGGTTTGCTGATGCTGATCTTGTTGGTTCAGGTTTTCCCGAACTTGCTGGCGATGGTGGCCATCTTCCTTATGCTGCAGCAAATCGGCAATCACATTCCTTTCTTCGGCTTGAACACAGCCGGCGGACTGATCTTGGTTTATGTCGGCGGCGCGATGGGCATCAATATCTGGCTGATGAAGGGATTCTTCGATTCTGTGCCGCGGGATATCGACGAGTCGGCAATGGTTGATGGCTGCGGCCATTGGCAGACCTATTGGCGGCTGATATTCCCGCTGGTTCGTCCGGTTCTGGTTGTCGTCGGCATCTTGTCTTTTGTTGGCACCTTCAACGAGTTCGTTCTGGCGCGCGTGCTGCTGAGAGACAAAGAGAGTTGGACGCTCATGGTCGGGCTCTGGGGTTACATCAGCGACAACTTCGCCCGCGATTGGGGCATCTTCGCCGCCGGCGCGATCATCGGCGCTGTTCCAACCTTGATTATCTACCTGTCGCTGCAAGATCAAATCGTCGGCGGCTTGACGCAAGGCTCGGTCAAAGGCTAAAGCGCGGCTTGCTTCTGTGATGATGAGCGCGCGACATTGCTGGGATTTTCACCAGGACAATCGATTAGAATATTTTCATCTCATAGACACAGAAGTAAATCCAAGAAAATAATGAGAAACGGTAGGGGCGACTCGCTGGGTCGCGTAGACACTGACCGTCAGTCGCCCGATCTGGAGAATTCAATTTTCCTTGGGCGGCTCGCGAGCCGCCCCTACATCAAGGTAGATTTATGTGACTATCGACACATAACAGATTTAGTACGATTGCTCTGATGATGCGAATGACATATAGACGCGCTGCTATTTTTCTCAGTAAACCCAACAAAATAATGCAAAAAATTAGGACGCTGTAGGGGCGACCAATCTGGTCGCCCGCATTGTTACGTATTGATTTCGGGCGACATGGTATGTCGCCCCTACAATATCCATTATTATGTTGGATTTGCATTTCTTTGTTGGGTTTACTTCTGTGCCTCTGTGGTGAATAATCTTTACTTACTTGGTTTTACTATCAGATGCGAGGTCCCTGAACCGTGCCTGCGCAATTGCTAGACATTGTAAATCGCGCCATCGGCTTGGAGCTGCAGCCGCTCGTTTACAGCTATTCGGAGCGAGACGTGGCGCTATACGCGCTGGGCATCGGCGCGCCGGCCGATCCCCTGGACCAAGAAGAATTGAAATTCGTCTACGAACGGAGCAGCAGGGGCTTCGCGGTTTACCCGACTTTTGCCGTCAACTTCAGCAGAGATTTGATACACCGCTTCTTGTCCGGCAACATAGCGGGAATCGCTTTCAATCCGATGATGTTGGTGCATGGCGAGCAAGCTCTGGAGCTGCACTGCCCCTTGCCGCCGCGCGCGACCGTGAGGACCTCGCTGCGAATCGCGCGGATTTATGATAAGGGCAGCGGCATGCTGCTCGTCATTGAGGGCGAAAGCGTCGATGAATCCGACCAAAAGCTGGCATGCACGCGCTCGTCGATCTTCATCCGCGGCTTGGGCGACTTTGGCGGCGACCGCGGTCCGAGCACAAGGATAGAAGCGTCAAAGACCCCGCCGGATATCACACACGAAGAGAAAACATCTGATCGTCAGGCGCTTCTGTATCGCCTGTCGGGCGACGTCAATCCCCTGCATGCCGATCCGCAGATGGCGGCGCTCGGCAATTATGCCAAGCCGATTTTGCAGGGACTTTGCACTTATGGATTCGCGGCCCGCGCCATTTTGAAGCATTTCTGCGCCAACGAGCCGCGGCGACTGGCTTCGCTCGCAGCGCGTTTTTCCCACCATGTTTTTCCGGGCGAAACGCTGCAAACCGAGATCTGGTCGCTTGACGAGCGCGAGCTGCGTTTTCGGACCAGGGCGCTGGAGCGTAAGTCAGTGGTCTTGAGCAATGGGCGGGCGCGGCTGCGGGAGTAGGGCATGGCTTTTGACGCGAGCGAACATCCACATCGCAGGTTTAATCCCTTGACGGGCGAATGGGTCCTCGTTTCCCCGCATCGCGCCAAGCGCCCCTGGCAAGGCGGTCAGGAAAAACCGCCTGCGGAGGAGCGACCCCTGTACGACCCCGATTGTTACTTGTGTCCCGGCAACCTGCGCGCGAATGGCCAGCGCAACCCCGCCTACGACGAGACCTTTGTCTTCGTGAACGACTTTGCCGCCGTATTGCCCGATAGCCCTGATTACTGCGGCGACGATGAGCCCCTGCTGCGGATGCGCCCGGTGCGCGGCGAGGCGCGTGTGATATGTTTTTCGCCGCGTCACGATTTAACTTTGGCGCAGATGTCCGATGCCGAAATCGCCCTTGTTGTCGATCTATGGGCGGGGCAAAGCGCGGAGTTGGGCGAGCGCTACAAATGGGTGCAGGTCTTCGAGAATCGCGGGGAATTGATGGGCGCTTCCAACCCCCATCCGCACGGACAAATCTGGGCGACAAGCGACCTCGGGGACATCCCCGCCGCGGAAGACCGGCGTCAGCGCGCCTATTATGAGCGACATGGGAGCGCGCTCTTGCTGGATTATGCCGGGCTGGAGCTCGAAAAGCGCGAACGCCTGGTCTTGGAAAATGAAAATTGGCTTGTGCTGACGCCGTTTTGGGCAGTATGGCCCTACGAGACCATTTTGCTGCCACGGCAACATTGTCTGCGCTTGCCCGATTTGGATAGACAGCAGCGGCATGATTTAGCGGAAATCCTCAAGCGTTTGCTCATCCGCTATGACAATCTCTTTGAAGCGTCATTCCCATATTCCATGGGTTGGCATGGCGCGCCTTATGCCGCCGGCGAGCAATCTCACTGGCAACTGCACGCTCATTTCTATCCGCCGCTCTTGCGTTCGGCAACGGTGAAGAAGTTCATGGTGGGCTACGAGATGCTGGCGGAAGCGCAGCGCGATATTAGTGCCGAGCAGGCTGCGCAGCGGCTGCGAAAGCTGCCGGACCTGCATTACAAGTCGCGCTAGCTCTATCCTCCCGCAGCGCGCTAATCGTCCCAGACCGGCTGCATGATGTCTATCACTAAGGGATCGCCGTTGTAATCGCAGCTGCCGGCTTCTGGAATATAGCCGTCGCGGATTTCGGGCTGGGCTTGCTCCGGGTTGAAGTAATTGTAGACGCGGCGGGAGACTTCGGCGATCAGCGGCAGCGATTCCTGGAAGTTCAGCCACTGCGGCTGATACAGCATCATGGCGATGACGTAGTCGCCGCCTGGCGTGAAGAAAAGCGCCGCATTGCCATGTGTGTCGGCGATCCAGCCATGTTTGTGCGCCACGCGGGTATCGGCGGGCGCGCCGGCTTTGAGCAGGGCGTCTACCGTGTTGCTGCTCATGACATGCAATATCTGCCGACATTCTCTTGGCTCTAGGCGATTGCCAAATGTCTCAATGAGCGGACCCTCTTCGCCATAGGCGCAGCGGTAAATGCCCCCCAGCAATGCGCCCGCCTCCGCCACCGTCAATTGATTGGACAGGTCCGGATTGGCTTTGACCTGGTCGGCGCTGGTTTCCGGCAGCTTGATTGGTCCCGGCGGCGGCTCCGGCGTGCCGATGGTGGTGAATGGCGCCGTGATGAAGGAGCGCGACCAGCCCAATTCTTCGTAAAAGCTGGACACAGCTTCTGCGCCATAATAGCTGTTGCCGCCGCCGAGCATGCTCAGCAGACGGTTGGTGGCGGCGTTTTCGCTGCAGATCATGGTATTGGCGATGTCGGTGGCCAAGGAAATGGACGGCGGACCTTCCAAGCGGCTGTAGAGCGCAGTGAGGATGGCTATCTTGTTTATGCTGGTTCCGCTGAAGGCGATGTCTTCGCCGAAACTGAATGCTTGCCCGCTGGCCAAATCCAGCACAAACAAGGCGCCGAAGCGACTGGTTTGCGGATCGAACCCGCTTTCCAATACCAGGTTCCACAGGTGATTGGCGAGAATCCGAAAGCCGGCGCTGAGGGGAACCTGCTCGCCGCCGCCGCTGATGGCGGGCGGGGTTGCGCTAAGGGGCGGCAGATTCAGCCGCGCCTGGGAGATCGCTTGCGTACTGAATAGGTCGCCGCTAACGCGCAGCAAGTCGCGCGCGATCCAAGCTTGCTGGTTGGCGACGCTCTCGTAAAAAATGCGAACCCAAGGGAATTGCGTATGATAACCCGTGATAGCAAAACTTTGCCCCGCCTGCGCCACGCCAAGACGCGGATAGTCGATGCCGGGACCGTAGCGTATGTTCACTTCCCCGATGACTTCGCCGCTGACTCCGAAGCGCGCTTGACTTGGGGTGGCGCTTGGGTTGAAGCTCTGCGTCGCCTCTGGCGGAGCGCTTGGCGAGAGCTGCGCGGTCACTGTGGCTGTCGCAGGCGCTCCATTCAATTCCAGTTGGGAAACAGGCAACTGATCGATATTGCCGCTGACGGCGAGCAGTGTCTCGTAAACCCAGCCAATAGGCTGGGCTGTTCCTGGCGAGCCGAGCAGGAGCCAGGGATAGAACTGGCTGCGTCCAAGCACGGGATAGTCTGTTCCTGTGGTGATTTCGCCGAGCAGAGCCGAGTTGATATTGTCGCCGGCGCGCAGGTTCGCCTGTCCCAGCGCCTGCGCCGTGATCTCAGGCTGCGCCTGCGCGAAAGCGAGGCTGGCAAGCATCAGCAATAAGGAGAGAGAGCAGAGGATCGGCGCGCGCATGTAGAGCTTTCCGGAATGACGGACAGAAATCGCCGCGAATTATAGCAAAGGCGGACAGGCGCGGAAAGCCAATGTCGCCGGCAGGGCAGAGCAATTGCCGTATTGACATTGCCCGCCAAGCAGGTATACTACGCGACGCTCGCCGGCCGAAGTGGCGGAATTGGCAGACGCGCTACGTTCAGGGCGTAGTTCTCTTCGGGGAGTGTGGGTTCGACTCCCACCTTCGGCACAGCACAGAACTCGACCATCTGGTCGAGTTTTGCGTTTATAGTCGCGCAACTTATTTCCCGAATCGTCGAAAGATCCAAAGCAAATTATTTGTTCTGTATTATCATGGTGGTTGATTCCGGCAGTGATAGTTTGCGCGCGCGATGGCTAAAACGATCTCCGATCTATTTTCAGCGACGGGAAACGCCGAAAGACGGTTCTTGAGCCAACGTTTTTCCAGCGCGCAATTATTGATTGCCGTCATCTTGACGCTGGGATTGTTCTTGTCGATTAATTTCAGCAGCCGCATTCAATTGGATCGCGAATTGCAGGGCATCCACGCGCAGGTCTTGGCAGAAATTGCGGATCTGCAAATCGAACAGCAGTCCTTGGCGGAAGAGCTGAAATATGTCAAGAGCGACGCTTATGTGGAATACTGGGCGCGGGACGACGGCAAAATGATCCGCGAAGGCGAAATCTTGATTATTCCCCAAGCTCTGACGAGCGATGAGGCCAGTGCCTCAAGAGCTGTGCAGTTGGTCGAATTCGTGACGACGGAACCGGAGCCCGAAAACTGGCAACTCTGGTGGGCGCTGTTTTTTGATGGGGACCCGCCACAATTCAACTGATTTTTCCCATTAGCGAGGGCTTCTGCGGCCTCCGCTGCGGCTCTTCAACAGTCAATTCAAGACCGTACTGTTAGTGATGAAGTCCGGTTGCGCGCCGGCGAAGTCGCTGACACGCGCCGACCTGCGTTCGGGCCCAACTTCGAGAACTGTACCGGGCTTGGCGCTGAGCGTCTTGATTACCGCCAGCGCAAAAATCTCGCCATCGGGGCCGGCGACGCTGCTGCTTAGCTTGCCACATGCCTTGCCCTCGGCATAGACTAGCGCTGGCGCTTCCACCAGCTGCGTCATGTTCAACTTGACCATCACTTTGGCAAGGCGCTGCCTGCTCTCCATGCGCGCGATGATTTCTTGGCCCGTGTAACAGCCTTTATCGAAGCTGACCTCGTCCCATAGTCCAATCTCAAGGGGAATGTAATCGGCTGATAGCTCTAGCCCGGCTGGCCTGCCTTTGCGGATTCGCAGCAGATTATATGTGAGCGAGCCAGCCGGCTGCAGCTCAAATGACTGGCCGCTCTCCAGAAGCTGCCGATAGACAGCTGCCGCGCTCGTGGCGGGACATATTATCGCCCAGTGCGGACCGGCGATGGACTTGCGCCGCGCCACCGTTGCGAGCGCGATTTCATAGGCGGAGTAATCGGCTGACGGCGGCAGCTCGGCGCCGAGCCGGCGGATAATCGAGTCGGCCTTGGGACCATGCAGCGCGAATTGGGCTGTCGTCGGCCTTTGATCGCTTGCCTCGACATTGTCGCCGTAAAATATATTGCGCCGCAAGAGCTCGGCAAGCGCCTGGCTCTGTCCGGGCTCGCCGATCAAGAGCAAGCCTGCGGGCAAGTTGACACACATCGCGCGGAACAGAATGCGCGCGGTGGCGCTAGTGAAGACTGTGGGGCGGCCCTCGTAAAGGGACATGCCTGATACGTCGTTCGTCGACATCCGATTGACAAGCTCGAAGCGGCTTTCTCCCTGCAAAAACACGCGGGCTTCGTGAGAGCGATCCAACAGTATCGCGTCAGCAAGCGCCGCGCGATACTCCGAACGAAGATCGCCATAATGCAAGGGAATGCCATCCGGCGCCAGCAGCGCGCCCATTTTCTGATGAAAGGCGGAAAGCTCATTCATCGCGACATGTCCGCCAAGCCGCGGCGCGCCAGCTCTTTTTCAAGGATCTCTCGTGTAAATGCGATCGCGCCCGCAAGCCTGTCATTGATCACAACGTAGTCGCACTGGCTCTGATAAGGCAATTCCAGCGTTCTGGCGCGTTCCAGGCGCTGTTGGATATCGGTCGCGCCATCATCGCGTTGCCGCATGCGCTGTTCCAAAACTGCGCTTTGCTCAGCGATGGTCTCGCCCGGGACCGTGACAAAAACCTGTACAACATGCTCCGGGTAGGCGCCCGCCAGTTTTTCCGCGCCCAAGACTTCAATATCAGCGATTCGCGCTTGCGCGTTTTCCAAGCAATCGGCAACAGTTTGTCTGGGAATGCCATAGAATTTACCGGGGGTCACCTCTTGGTGTTCCAACAATTCGTCCTTGGCGATCATGGACTTAAATTCTTGCGGGCTGACAAAAAGATGTTCGCGCCCTTGCTTCTCGTCGGCGCGCATGTCGCGCGTGGTGGCTGTTGCCAACTGCTGAATAACAGCGTAATCTGCGATAATAGCTTTCATGATGGCGTTTTTGCCGGCCCCGCCAGGTCCGATCATCACCAAGATCAGCCCGCGCGGATTCTCGGATGAATTCACTCTATGTTATCCTAAAGGTCAGTTGGCGCTTCGCCCCAAGTTTAGCAGGATGGTGGCGCAAACTCCATATTCGGTGGAGCGTGTCTCGGCATTGCGAGCGAGCGTTCGGATTATGCGGACTCGCATAATCCGCTTGACAAACAGTTTTACGATGAAAGGGAGAGGCTATGGCAGCGCAAATCATCGACGGCCACGCGATCGCCCAAAGAATCCAAGGCGAGATCAAAGCATCCGCTAGCGATTTTCTGGCGCAGTCCGGCCTCTCGCCCGGTCTGGGCGTCGTGCTTGTTGGGGACGATGCCGCATCAGCCATGTACGTGCGTATGAAGCGGCGCGCTTGCGAGCGGGTTGGCATCATTTCCGAGGCGCGGATACTGCCCAGTTCAACAAGTCAGCGTGAAGTCGAGGACGCGGTGCGCGGCTTCAACGAAGATCCCGGCATCCATGGCATTTTGCTGCAGCTGCCCCTGCCCGATCACATTGATGAGGAGGCGGCGCTGAATGAAATCAGCTTGGAAAAAGACGTGGACGGTATCCATCCCATGAATCTGGGCAAGTTGGGCATGCGAGGTCGCGAACCCACGTTTACGCCGGCCACCCCGACCGGGGCGATGATCCTGATCGAAGAAACGGGTCAAGCCATCGAAGGCGCCCGGGCAGTGGTGGTCGGGCGCAGCAACATTGTCGGCTTGCCCCTGGCGCTGATGCTCGTCAATGCCAACGCCACCGTGACCATCTGCCATAGCCGCACGCGGGATCTGGCTGCTCAGGTGAGAAGCGCCGATATCGTCGTCGCGGCTGTTGGCAGACCCGAATTTGTCAAAGGCGCCTGGCTGAAGCCGGGCGCGGTCGTGATTGATGTTGGCTCCAACTCGGTTGAGGACTCTGCAAGCGAGAAAGGCTATCGTTATGTGGGCGATGTCGAATTCGCCGCAGCCCGGGAAAGCGCCGGTTTTATTACCAAGGTGCCCGGCGGCGTCGGTCCCATGACCATCACCATGCTGCTGCAAAATACGCTCAAAGCGGCTTGGCGGAGCATGCAAGCCTAAGCGCTCGCTGGTTCTAGGGGAAGGTCTCAAGCTCTTGATTGGGCGGAAACGCCTTGCGCTGACAATTCTAAAAGGCGCAACTTGATTGGACGAAGTGATAGTGCTAGCAATACCAATGAACTCGGAGGGCTAATGGCGACATTGTTGCTCAAGAATATCAGATACCTGGCGACGATGGACGAGACGCGGCGGGAAATTCCAGACGCCGCTGTCTATGTCCGCGACAATATCATCCAGGCTGTGGGAAAGCTGGAAGAGATGCCGTCGGACAGCGCGGATCGGGTGATAGACCTATCGCGTCATGTCGCGCTGCCGGGTTTGATCAATACGCATCATCACATGTTCCAAAGTTTGACGCGCGCCCTGGCGCAGGAAAATGAACTCTTTGACTGGCTCAAAGTCCTTTACCCCATCTGGAAAAACCTGCGTGGCGAAGACATCTATACCTCGGCAAAGCTGGCTATGGCGGAGCTGATGCTGTCTGGCTGTAGCACCAGCAGCGACCATCTGTATATCTTCCCCAATGATGTCAAGCTGGAGGACGAGATCCGCGCCGCCCAGGAAATCGGCCTGCGCTTTCACGCGGCGCGCGGCGCCATGAGTTTGGGCGAGAGCGAAGGCGGCCTGCCGCCCGATGCCGTCGTCGAAAACGAAGAAGATATAATCGTCGATACCAGACGCGTGATTGAAACCTGGCATGATCCAGAGCCGCAATCCATGTTGCGCATCGTCGTGGCGCCCTGTTCGCCCTTCAGTGTTACCGTCGACTTGATGCGCGAGGCGGCCGACCTGGCGCGCGCCTACGGGGTCAGTTTACATACGCACCTGGCTGAAAATGACAAAGATATCTCATTTAGTCTGGAAAGTTTCGGGCAGCGCCCCGGCGCTTATGCCGAAAGCGTCGGCTGGGTCGGCGATGATGTTTGGCACGCGCATTGCGTCAAGCTCAATCCGGCCGAAATCAGCTTGTTCGGGCGGACGCGAACCGGCGTCTGCCATTGCCCCTCGTCGAATATGCGCCTGGCTTCGGGTATCGCGCCCCTGCGGCAAATGCTGGATGAGCGCGTCAAGGTCGGTCTGGGCGTAGATGGTTCAGCCTCGAACGATAGCGGCCATTTGCTGGGCGAAGCCCGGCAAGCGCTACTGCTGCAGCGTGTGGGCGGCGATCCCGCGGCGCTCACAGCGCGGGAGGCGCTGGAAATGGCGACATTGGGCGGGGCGAGCCTGCTGGGTCGGCAAGACATTGGATGTATCGCAGTCGGCATGTCCGCGGATATTGCGGCTTTCCGCCTGGATACGCTGAGCCTGGCCGGCGCTTTGCAAGATCCACTGGCGGCGCTGGTCTTTTGTCAGCCCGCGCAAGTTGATCTGTCCATCATCAACGGCCGCATCGTGGTGGAAGACAGCATGCTCAATACGGTCGACTTGCCGGCGCTGATAGAGAGGCATAATAACCTGTCCGCGCGGCTCATAAACGGCGAGGCTTGAAAGCCCGAAATGACGGAATGGAGGTCCTGGCATGTCCATTGTTGATCGTCTGATGGCCGCGCGCGGCGAGACGCCCGCCGACTTGGTGCTGCGCAACGCTTCTCTGGTCAATGTCATCAGCGGGGAGATCTACCAAAGCGATATCGTCGTGCACGACCGTCATGTGGTTGCGCTTGGTTCCGAATACGTTGGGGCGCAGGAGCTTGATCTGGCGGGTAAATATGTGACGCCCGGTTTGATTGACGCCCACGTGCATATCGAAAGCAGCCTGGCAAGTCCGCCGGAGTTCGCGCGCGCGGTGCTGCCTCACGGCGTCACCACCGTCATCACCGACCCGCACGAGATCGCCAATGTGCTTGGCTTGGAGGGCATGCGTTATATGCTGGAGCGCGCCAAATACGCCCCGCTCAGCATGTTCGTGATGGCCTCGAGCTGTGTGCCGGCCACGGACATGGAAACCTCGGGCGCGCGCTTGGAGGCGGATGATTTGGGGCAGTTGCTCGGTCACCCTTGGGTCCTGGGCTTAGCGGAGTTGATGAACTATCCCGGCGTCGCGCTCGGCGACGAAGGCATGCTGGACAAGATTGAGTTGTTCAGCCAACTGGCGCTGGACGGCCATGCGCCGGATATGAGCGGGCGGATGCTGAACGCCTATGTCGCGGCCGGCGTCCAAAGCGAACACGAATGCACCACGGTCGCGGAAGCGCTGGAAAAACTGCGCCTCGGCTTGACGATCTTCATTCGCGAGGGCACAACCACGCGCAATTTGCTGCCGCTGCTGCCGCTGATTAAGCCGGAAAATCAAGCCGCCATCTGCTTTTGCAGCGACGATCGCATCCCCGCCGACTTGCTAGACGAAGGCTCGATCGATTATATGATTCGCCTGGCAATCGCCCAGGGAATTGATCCGGTAACGGCGATCCGAATGGGCTCCTACAACAGCGCCAAACACTTCGGATTGAAAAAATATGGCGCGGTCGCCCCGGGCAAATACGCTGATCTGGTGGTCGTCTCCGATTTACAGGATTTCCGGCCGGAAATGGTATATCGCGGCGGCATACTGGTCGCCCAAAACGGCGCCATGACCTTGCCGCGGCCAGCGCCGCGGCAGATCAAGCTGCGCGCTTCATTAAACATCGCTTCCACCGAGCTCGACTTTTCGATCAGAGCCAAAGGCGAAATGATTCATGTCATCGGGACGGTGCGCGATCAAGTCGTGACGGAAAAGCGGCTGGAACGGGCAAAGATCGTCGCGGGCTTGGCTGTCAGCGATGTCGAACGCGACATCTTAAAATTCGCCATGGTGGAACGCCACCAAGCGAGCGGCAATATCGGCAAAGCCTTCATCCATGGATTCGGCTTGAAAAGGGGGGCGATTGCCGGCACGGTCGCCCACGATCATCATAACCTGGCTGTCATCGGCGTCGACGACGAGAGCATGACCGCGGCGGTGAGAGCCATCGCCGCAATGGGCGGCGGTTTGGCCGCGGTTGACGGCGATCAGGTGCTGGCTGCTCTGCCGCTGCCGGTCGCGGGATTGCTCAGCGAATCGCCTATTGAGACGGTTCGCGAGCAATACGACAGTCTGATCGCCGCGGCGCGGGGCTTGGGAAGTCAACTGTCCGATCCGTTCATGGTCATGAGCTTTATGGGCTTGGAGGTGATCCCGAAGTTGAAACTGACGGACCGTGGCTTGGTTGATGTGGAACAGTTCAAAATAATCGAGCTATTTGCTCAGAATTGACCGTGTTTTTTGGCGATTTATTGCTAAAATACGGGCTATTTGTTGAACAAAGCGCACAATAACAGGGTAGAACATGGCAAATCAAGCAATTCTAAACCGCCTGCGGGACCGCGTCGAAGACGACCGCGACAGCATAATTAGTTTCCTGCGAGAAATCTGCGCCATTCCCAGCACTGAGAACCAAATCCGAGCCTGTGGCGAGCGCATCGCCGCGGAAATGACGAAGCTGGGCTATGACGAGATCTTCTGGGACAAAATGGGCAACATCGTCGGCAGAATTGGCTCAGGCGACAAGATCTTGCTTTACGACAGCCATATCGATACGGTTGGCGTGGGCGACCCCGACGAATGGCAGTGGGATCCCTTCGAAGGCAAGGTCGAAGATGGCGTGTTATACGCGCGCGGCGCCTGTGACGAGAAGGGCAGCACGCCAGGCATGATTTACGGTTTGGCAATCGCCCGCGAGCTGGGTTTGCTGGACGGCTTCACCGCCTATTACTTCGGCAATATGGAAGAATGGAATGATGGCCAGGCGCCGCATGCCTTCGTACAAACCGAGGGCGTCAAGCCGGACTTCGTGGTGATCGGCGAACCGACCAAAATGCAGATTTACCGGGGTCACAAAGGCCGGGTCGAGTTCAAGATCGTCGCCAAGGGCCGCAGCTCCCACGCCGCCAGCAATTACCTGGGCGACAACGCCATCTACAAATTGCTGCCCATCATCGAGCGCATCAGCCATATCGAGCCGCAATTGGGCGATCATGACTTTCTGGGGCAGGGGCGCATCACTGTGACGGACATGGAAGTCAAAACACCCAGCATCAACGCCGTGCCGGACGAGGCGGTCATCTATGTCGACCGGCGCATCACCTTCGGCGAGGAGCCGCAAGCCGAGCTGGAGCGCCTGCAAAAAATCATCGGCCAGCGCGACGATATTCACGCCGAAATCTTGCTCTATGACGAGCCCAGCTATACCGGCTTCGTCTTTCCGCTGGAAAAGGTCTACCCAGCCTGGGCATTTGAAGAAGACGAGCCGATTGTCGTAGCTGGCTTGCAGGCGGCAGAGACGCTTTATGGCGAAACCGACACCGGCAAATGGGACTTCTCCACCAATGGCATCTATTGGGCGGGCAAAGCCGGCATTCCCAGTATCGGCTTCGCGCCCGGCAACGAAATTCACGCCCATACAGTTTTGGACCAGGTGCCGCTGGAAGACGTCGTGCGCTCGACGGAATGGTATGCGCTTTTCCCGTCGATTCTCTTGAACACGCTGCAAGGCTAGGGCTGGCATGCGACATTAAAAGCGCAGACGCTGAAGATAGGCGAATCCTGAGCAGGGCATGCCGCGGCCGGCTGCGCTGAAAGAAAAAACCGCCGGCGCGCAAATATCGATTTTGTTTTTGGAACGGGGAGTTGGACATGCAAACGGACCTCAGAGGCCGCGACCTCATTAGCACGCAGGACTGGTCAAAAGAAGAAATAGAAACACTGCTCGATGTGGCTTGGGACTTAAAGCGCAAACGGGCGCTGGGCGAGCCGCACGCCCTGCTGCGCGACAAAGTATTAGCCATGCTCTTTTTCTTCACCAGCACGCGCACGCGCATCAGCTTCGAAGCCGGCATGGCGCAATTGGGCGGCCACGCCCAGTTTATCGACAGCACGACGACGCAAATCAGCCACGGCGATACCGCCAAGGAGATCGGCGAAATCGTCGGACGCTATACCGACGGCATCGCAATCCGTCAGTGCGATTGGGGCATCGGCAACACCTATATCAAGGCCGTGGCCGAAGCCAGCCGCGTGCCGGTGCTGAACATGCAGTGCGAGGTCTATCATCCTTTTCAGATCCTGGCGGATTTGATGACCATCCAGGAGAAATTCGGGCGCGATTTGCGCGGCAAGACCATCAATGTCAGCTGGGCTTATGCTTCCAGCTACCAGAAGCCGATTTCTGTGCCCCAGAGTTTGCTGCTGTTGATGACTCGTTTTGGCATGAACCTGCGTTTGACGCGCCCGCCCGAGTACCAGTTGATGCCCGATATCGTGGAGCAAGCGCGGGAAAACAGCCGGCGGCACGGTGGTTCTTTCGAGGTTCTTGAGGACTTTGACGCGGGTTTCGCCGGCGCCGATATTCTTTATCCCAAGAGTTGGGGCAGTTGGCTGACCACGGAAGACCAAGACGAATCGGCCGAGATCGGCGCCAAGTACAGCGATTGGATCACCGACGATCGGCGGATGGCGCTGGCGAATGATCACGCCATATACATGCACTGCTTGCCGGCTGACCGCAATATCGAGGTGACCGACAGCGTGCTCGATGGTCCGCAAAGCGTCGTCTACGATGAAGCGGAAAACAGATTGCATGTGCAGAAGGCGGCGATGGCGCTCACTATGCGCTGACGCTCGCCTTCTTCGCAGCCCATTTTGCAGGATGAACCTGCCAGGACGAACCTGCCAGAAGGAAGGCTTAGCGCGCGTTCATGCTTTTCCAGCGCGCTCTAGCCGCCTAGAGACAATCGAAAGAGACCGAGGATGATCGATAAGCTGGTGGTGGTGGCGATTGGCGGCAATTCGCTGATTACCGATCCCAGCAATCCGGGGATCGAGCAGCAATGGGAGGCTGTGCGCGAAACCTGTCGCCATATCGCCGACATGATCGCCGACGGCTGGCAGGTGGTCGTCACCCACGGCAATGGACCGCAAGTCGGTTATATTCTTAACCGAGCTGAAATCGCCAAGCGCGAAGCGGATATCCACGATGTGCCTCTGGATCTCGTGGTGGCGGATACCCAAGGCAGCATCGGCTATATGCTGCAGCAGGCTCTGGACAACTCCTTGCGGCGAGTTGGCATGAACCATACTGTCGCCACCATCATCACGCAGATGCGCGTTGATCCGGACGATCCCGCCTTTGACAATCCCGACAAGCCGATTGGCGGCTTCCTGACACGGGAAGAAGCCCTGGCCATGGAAGAACACGGTTGGCGCATGGTCGAAGACGCCGGGCGGGGCTGGCGGCGGGTGGTGGCTTCGCCAAAGCCACTGGTCGTCAACGAAATCAATGCGATTCAAGCCATGGTGCTGGCTGGGTACATCGTGATCGTCTGCGGCGGCGGCGGCGTGCCGGTGGTGCGCAACGAAGTGGGCAGCTTGCGCGGCATCGACGCCGTCATCGATAAAGACCGCGCCAGCAGCTTGCTGGCGCAGACTTTGCGCGCCGACTTATTATTGATTTCTACCGGGGTGGAGAAAGTTTACCTGCATTTTAATAGTCGGGACGAATACGCCCTGGATGTTATGACCTTGCAAGAGGCGCATCGCTATATGGACCAGGGACACTTCGCGCGGGGCAGCATGTTTCCTAAAATAGAAGCGGCGGTCGATTTTGTACACAACGGCGGACCCCGCGCCATCATAACCAATCCAGCCAATTTGACACGCGCCTTGCATCACGAAACCGGCACGCGCATCGTGCCGGGCGGTTGAAGCATAGATGAAAAGACAATGGCGGAAATAAAAGCGCTGCGCTGTGTTGTCGGGGGCTGTACCTATGCTGTCGACGAGCTGGCTTATACCTGCCCAGAGCATGGCGAACTGGGCACGCTGGATATCCTTTACGACTATTCGGCATTGGGCGCGTCTCTGGATCGCGACGCGCTCTCTGCCAGCGCTCAAGCCAATTGCTGGCGCTACAAAGCGCTTCTGCCCATCGCGCCCGAAAGCGCGACGCCGCCCTTGGCTGTGGGCTGGACGCCTTTGTATCCTGCGCCGCGCGTCGCGCAGGCTTTGGGCTTGGAGCGCGCTTGGATCAAAGATGACGGCGCCAATCCAACCGGATCGCTCAAGGATCGCGCCAGCGCGCTGGTCCTGGCGCGTGCGCTGGAATTAGGCATTAGGACTGTCAGCACCGCCAGCACAGGCAATGCGGCTGCGGCGCTGGCGGGCTTGGGCGCGGCTGTGCCAGAGATAGATATCGTCATCTTCGTTCCAGCCAGCGCGCCGGAAGCGAAGGTGGCTCAACTGCTGGTCTATGGCGCGACTGTGCTGCTGGTTGAAGGCAGTTATGACGACGCTTTCGACTTGTGCATGGCATACTGCGCCGAGGCCGGCTGGTATTCGCGCAATACGGGTGTCAATCCCTTCACCACCGAGGGCAAAAAGACGGTCGCGCTGGAAATTGCCGAACAATTGTGCTGGCAAGTCCCGGATGTCCTGGCGGTCAGCGTCGGCGACGGCAGCATTATCAGCGGCTTGCACAAGGGTTTTAGCGACTTGCGCTGCCTGGGCTGGATTGAAAAGCTGCCGCGTTTGCTCGGCGTTCAGGCGGCCGGCAGCGCTGTCCTGGCTCGGGCTTGGCAAGAAGGGCTGGAGGCGCGGGACATCAGCCGCGCTGCGGTATCGACGGTTGCCGACAGCATCGCGGCGGAATTGCCCCGCGATCGCGCCAAAGCGCTGCGGGCGGTCCGCGCTAGCGACGGCGCCTATGTGACCGTATCCGATGCCGAGATCCTGGCCGCCATCCCGCAATTGGCGCAATTGAGCGGCGTCTTCGCGGAGCCGGCCGCGGCCGCGGCTTTTGCCGGCGCGAGGCAGGCGGTCGCCACAGGTTTGATAGACAAAGAAGAGAGCCTGTGCTTGCTAGTCACGGGCAACGGTCTCAAAGATGTCGCGCGGGCGCGCCAGGCGGTAGCGGGTGGAATACACGTTGCGCCTAGCGTCGACGCGGCGCGCGCGGCGCTGGCTCGAGCGAGCGCCCATGACTGAGATGCCGCAGTATTCGATCGTGGCGCCGGTCTATAACGAGGCTGGCAATCTACGCCGGTTTTATGCGGAAGTTCAAACGGCGCTGGATGCCACTGGCGAGAGTTGGGAGTTGCTGCTCGTCAACGACGGCAGCGTCGACGGCTCCCAGGAAATACTGGCGCAATTGGCTGCTGCCGACCGGCGCGTCAAGGTCATCAACTTCGCGCGCAATTTCGGCCATCAGATCGCCGTGACAGCCGGCATGGATTACGCCAGTGGCGCGGCCGTGGTGCTCATTGACGCCGACCTGCAAGATCCGCCGGCGGTTATTCCGCAGCTGATCGCCAAATGGAAAGAAGGCTATGATGTTGTCTATGCGGTGCGCAGCGATCGCAAGGGCGAGACCTGGCTCAAAAAGGCTAGCGCCAAATTGTTTTATCGCCTGATTCATCGCATCACGGATATCGGCATTCCGGTTGATACGGGCGATTTCCGGCTGATGGACGCCAAGGTGGCCGCCGTGCTGCGGTCCATGCGCGAACATCATCGCTTTATCAGAGGCATGACCAGTTGGGTCGGCTACAGACAGACCGGCGTGCCTTATGTGCGGGAAGAACGAGTCTGGGGAGAAACCAAGTATCCCTGGCGCAAGATGATCGCCTTCGCCCTGGACGCCGTCACCAGTTTTTCCTTTTTCCCCTTGCAGATCATGTTGTATATTAGTTTTATACTGGCGACATTGTCGCTTCTGGTTGGGATCGTGATTTCCGTTTTGCGCATCACAATGGGCGAAGAATTTTTTGGCGGGCAAGCGACCACCATCGTATTGCTGCTCTTGCTGAGTTCATTTCAGTTGTTCTTTTTGTTTATCCTGGGGCAATATGTCGCCCGCACCTACGACGAAACGCGGGCTAGGCCCCTTTATGTAGTGGCTTCTACGGCCGGCATCAGCGAGACAGAGCTGCGCGAGCAGCGGGTCAAGCGAGCCGGAAATCCCGAGCCAAGCGTGGGGGCTGTTCCCGGCGAGCCCCCGAAAGGACCGGCATGAGCCAGTCGCAGCAGCTCCTGCTGGTACAGCGATATCGAGAACTGGTCGGGCATTATGAATCCTTGGACAAGCGGATTGATGAGCTGATCATGCGGCATGACGGCGGCACGGAGACGATGTCGGCGGACGATTTTGAAGCATATCGAGAATTGGCGCGCCGGCGCACGGAAGTGCAAAACGAAATGCGCATTCTCGAACAGCGCTTGGATATCGACGCCGGCTTAGACGAAAATTAGCGAAAATAACTGAAAAGCAGCGCAAGGAGACATGATGGTTACTGGCCCGACCTTTGAAGAGATGTTGCATCCGCAGAAGATCGATCCGGCTCTGCGAGCGGACGCGCTGGCTGCTTTGGACGCGGATCCATTAAATCCGCTTAATCTTTACAACATCACCTGGCGCGACCCGAATAACGAGATCTATCACTTGGTCTTGCCCAAAGCCTTAACCGGCGTGCAGGCTGAAATCGTCCTGATTTATGGCGGGCGCTTCCCTTCCGGCAGCCACAAGGTCGGGGCGGCTTATTCCGTGCTGCTCGAGAAACAATTGATGGGCGAGGTGGATCCAGCCCTGCATACGCTGGTTTGGCCCTCGACCGGGAATTATGGCATTGGCGGTGCCTTCATCGGCTGCCGGATGGAATACGACAGCATCGTGGTCTTGCCGGAAGAAATGAGCCAGGAACGTTTTGAACGCATCAGATCTTATGGCGCGCGCATCATACGCACGGCCGGCAGCGAAAGCAATGTCAAGGAAATCTATGACGAGGTCAAGCGGCTGCGCGCGAGCGACCCCAATATCCGCATTCTCAATCAGTTCGAGGTGATGGGCAATTATCGTTTTCATTATCATGTGACGGGCAATACCATCGTCGAATTGGCGGCCGATTTGCAGCGCCAAGGCATTGGCAAGGGACGGATATCCGCCTATGTCTCGGCTATGGGCAGCGCCGGCACGATTGCGGCCGGCGATCGGCTGAAGCAGGTCTGGCCCCAGCACAAGATTGTCGGCTTGGAACCCATACAATGTCCCACCTTGTATAACAACGGCTATGGCGCCCACGAGATCCAGGGCATCGGCGACAAACATGTCACCTGGATCCATAACGTGCTTAATATGGACGCGCTGATGGCGATTGACGACAGGGACTGCCTCCAGGGGCTGCGCCTGCTGGCGGAAGAAAGGGCTCGTCAAACCTTGACGCGCCGCTTTGGCCTCGCCGAAGCGCAGGTCCATAAATTGGCTGAGATCCTGGGCATCAGCGGCGTCTGCAATATCATTGGCGCCATCAAAACAGCCAAATATTATGACATGAGCTCGGATGACGTCGTGGTGACGGTGGCCACCGACGCCATGGAACGCTATGGATCGGTGCTGGCGAAGCTGCGGGATGTCCAGGGTCCGCTGGACGAGGCGGCCGCGACAGCGATTGTCGACGGCTGCTTTCACCGCGCCGGGATCGACTGGGTACAAGAGGGCAGCCGCGAAGCCCGCGAACGCTGGCATAACCTCAAATACTATACTTGGGTCGAGCAGCAAGGCAAGTCAGTAGCGGCGCTCGACGCCCAGCGCGACCCGGCTTGGTGGATCGGCCACCAGGAACGTGTTGCTGAGATTGACAAGCGTTTGCTGGCGCAGCGCGAGCAGAGGCAGGCGAATCATTAGGTCTTAGAAGCAATTCCAAGAAAGTAATGTTAATCTGAATGTACAAGGTTATTCTAGGTTTTGGGCCAATGTCTAGGCGCGGCACAGCGACGCCCCTACAATTCCTTAGAATTATGTGATATTCGTACATATAATGATTCTGCTACGATTGCTCTGATGATGCGCATGACCTATAGTCGCACTGCCAATTTTCTCTGTGCCCTCAGTAGATCCAAGTTAGTCATGCAAAACTCGACGAAGGGTCTAAATGTAGGGGCGACATACCATGTCGCCCGAAATCAAAACGCAGCAACGTCGGGCGACCAGATTGGTCGCCCCTACACCGCCCCTGTAAAATTTGCATTATTTTCTTTGAACTACTTCTGTGCCTCTGTGGTGAATTTTCTTTACTCGCTTAGTTTTACCGAGAAGCGCCATGTATGCGGATGACCGTGTCTTGGTCGCTGTTGTCAAACGCAAAAAAGACCTGGCAATCGCTCGGCAACGGCATTGGTATCGCATCCCGCGGCGGCAGATGCCGCGGGGCGTCGACGCTGAATACATCGCGCTTTTTCTCAGCTCCAGCATTTTCGGCGGGCAGGGCGGCGCCATCGCCGCCTTCGCGCGCATCACCGGGGTCGAGCTCGCGCGGCGGCGGGATCTGCTGCCGGAAGAAGGCGCCCGTTCCGAAGAGCTGTATTACAAGGTGCAATTCCGCCGCTTGATCGAAAAGGATCCGCCGATCGCTAACGAACCGGCGCGCTCGATCAGCTTCATACGCACCACCTGGGATCGTTTCATCAGCGCCGATGCGGTGCCCGATCTCTACAACGACGCCGGTTTTTATGTCGATCGGCTATATTACGCGCTGGGCAAATGAGCGCGGCTCGCTTTGGCTGTCGCGATTTTGAAGGAGAGGGTTGGCAGATGCTAATCACGAATGCGCAGGTTATTAGCTTAGGCACGGAGTCCAGCATACTCGCGGACGGCGCTGTCTTAATCGAAGCGGACCGCATAGCGGCGGTTGGCGGCAACCAAGAGCTGCAGCGCGCTTATCCGGATGCGCAGCGCTTGGACGCGCGCGGTCAATACCTGATGCCGGGCAATATCTGCGCGCATACGCATTTTTACGGAGCCTACGCGCGGGGCATGGCCATACCTGGCGCGCCCCCGCGCGATTTTCCCCAAATTCTGCAACGTCTATGGTGGCCCCTGGACAAGGCGCTGGACCGCGAGAGCGTGCGCAGCAGCGCGCTGGTTTCTTTGCTGGATGCTATTAAACACGGGACCACCAGCCTGGTCGATCACCATGCCAGCCCCAACTACATCGCTGGCAGCCTGGACACGATTGCCGAGGCTGTCGAGCAAGCGGGCTTGCGCGCTATCCTCTGTTACGAAGTCACTGACCGCGACGGCCGGGACAAGATGGAAGCGGGCATCAGCGAGAACTTGCGCTTCATGGCGGCTTCGGCCGAGCATCCGCGAACCCGCGGCGCTTTTGGCTTGCACGCCAGCTTGACGCTTGATGAAGCCAGCCTGCGCGCTTGCGCGGAAGCGGCGCCGGCCGCTTGCGGCTTCCATATTCACGTTGCCGAGCACGAAGCCGACGAGCGAGACAGCCTCAAGCGCAGCGGCCAGCGCGTTGCCCAGCGCCTGGATGCCTATGGTATCTGGCGCGAGAATACCATCGCCGCCCACTGCGTGCATATCGACGGAGAGGAAGGCGATATCTTGCGCGAGCGGGGCGTGTGGATCAGCCATCAGCCGCGCTCCAACATGAATAATGGCGTGGGCGCCGCTGATATCGACGGCCTGCTCGCGCAGGGGCACAAGCTCTGTTTGGGCAATGATGGCTTCAGCAATAATATGTGGGCGGAATGGAAAGCGGCTTATCTCTTGCACAAAGTGGTTCAGCGGGATCCACGCGCCGCCAACGGGTCGCATATCGCCAAAATGGCTTGGGAAAACAACGCCCGCCTGCTCGAACGTTATTTCCCCGGCAGCGTGATTGGGCAAATAGCGCCCGGGGCGAAAGCGGACCTGATCTTCGTTGATTATCAGCCCTTCACGCCCCTGAACCCGGGCAATTTGCCCTGGCACCTGCTTTTCGGTTTCGAGTCGTCCATGGTGACAAGCACCATCTGCGACGGCAAGCTGCTGATGCGCGATCGCGAGATTCTGGTCCTGGACGAAGCGGAGATCGCCGCCGAGGCCCTGGCTCTGGTGCCCAAGGTTTGGGAGCGCTATACGCGAAATGCCGAACTTGCTATACAATCCTAGCGCTATTGCCGATTGAAACAAAGAAAGACAAGACATGTCAGACAGAAATGAAGCTCAGCCGACGCTTGCGATCTTGGGCGGCACTGGCAAGGAAGGCGCGGGGCTGGCCATGCGTTGGGCGCGAAGCGGCTATCGCGTGATCATCGGATCGCGCTCGTCCGAAAAGGCGCTTGCGCGCACGGCGGAAATGAACGCGGAAATGGGTCAGGACTTGCTGCGCGGCATGTCAAACGCCGCCGCCGCGGCCGCCGCCGACTTGATCGTGCTCAGCGTGCCTTATGCCGCCCACAAAGCCACTTTGGAAGGCATAAGCGCCAACTGCCGCGGCAAGGTCGTCGTTGATCTCACGGTGCCTCTGCGGCCGCCGGAAGTCATGGCTGTCAATCTGCCGGCTGGCGGGGCGGCGGCATTGGAAGCGCAGGAAATCCTGGGCAAAGAAGTTACTGTGGTAGCGGCATTTCAAAATGTCAGCGCGGTCAAACTCAAGCAGTTGGATCAGCCCGTCGATTGCGATGTCTTGGTCTGCGGCGACGACGCCGCGGCAAAGGCGGCTGTCATCGCCTTGGCGGAAGCGGCCGGCATGCGCGGAATTGACGCCGGCGCGCTCAAGAACGCGGTGGCGGCGGAGTCGCTGACGCCACTGCTCTTGCACATCAACAAGCGCTACAAGGTCAAAGGCGCTGGCATCCGCATCACCGGCTTGGATACCTAACAGTGCGCCAAGTTCCCGCTTTTTCCGCATTTGCGATACCCGATATTCCGCTGATCCAACCCGGCGACGACATTGCGGCCATCATAGCGGAGCGGGCTCGCGCCGCGGGTTTAGCATTGGCGGACGGCGATGTGCTTGTCATCTCTTCAAAGATTGTTTCCAAAGCGGAGGACCGTCAGATGTCATTGGCGGCGGTATCCGTTTCGCCCGCGGCGGCCGCGCTGGCCGCCGAAACGGGCAAAGATCCGCGCCTGGTCGAGCTCGTCTTGCAAGAGGCGGCATTGGTTTCGCGAAAGCGCCGCGGCGTACTGGTAACGCAGCATCGCTTGGGCTTTGTTTCCGCGAATTCGGGCTTGGATCAATCCAATATCGAGAGGGGCGACGACAGCGCGCTATTGCTTCCGCTGGCCCCCGACGCTTCCGCCGCGGCTCTGCGAGAGGCTCTGCGCGACAAGCTCGGTGTCGAGCTAGCGGTAGTCATCAGTGATTCGCACGGCCGCCCCTTTCGCGTCGGCAATGTTGGGGTGGCGATCGGCGTCGCGGGCATGGCGGCACTAATTGATCTGCGCGGACGGACGGACCTATATGGCCGGGAGCTGGAAGTGACGCAGCGCGCTTATGCGGATTTGGTGGCTTCGGCGGCGCATTTGCTTTGCGGAGAAGCTGACGAGGGTTATCCCGCCATAGTAATCCGCGGGATTGATGTCTCGGCGCCGCATGGGACGGCCCGCGACTTGAATCGACTGCCGGAAAATGATTTGTATCGATAGATTCAGAAAAGATCCGTGGGCATTCATCCGCAAGAACTTTTGAGTTTTTTTCGCGCGCGGCGTTCCCTGCGGCGCTATCAACGGCGCGCGATTCCCGACGGCTGCCTGGAGCAATTGCTGGAGGCGGCGATCTGGGCGCCGTCGGCGCATAACAGGCAGCCCTGGCGCTTTGTCATCGTTAGCGAGCAAGCGCGGAAAGAGCAGCTCGCCCGAGCCATGGGCGCGAAGCTGCGCGCCGATTTGGAAGCGGACGGCGCGCCAGAGCCGGTTATCGCGGCCGACGTCGGCCGCTCCTTCGAGCGGATAAGCGCCGCGCCCGTATTGATCTTGCTCTGTATGACCGTATCGGATATGGATGCCTATCCCGATGAAAGGCGCAGCGCTCACGAACGCGCCATGGCCATCCAAAGCACAGCCATGGCCGGGCAGAACATGCTGCTCATGGCCAGCAGCCTGGGCTTGGGCGCTTGCTGGATGTGCGCCCCGCTCTTCTGTCCCGATCTTGTCGGCGCCGCGCTCGACTTGCCGGCTGACTGGCAAGCGCAAGGCATGATCACAGTCGGCTACCCAGCGCAAGAAAGATCACGTGAGCGGGCAAGCTGGGAAACGAGGGTTTTGTGGCGCTAGACAAGAACATCGTCGTCTTGCTCGGCGGTGTTGGCGGGGCGAAATTGGCGGCCGGGCTGGCGCGGATCGTGCCGGCGCAGCGCCTGACCTTCGTCGTGAATACCGGCGACGATTTCTGGCATCTGGGTTTAAAGATCTGTCCTGATCTGGATACCGTGATGTACACGCTGGCTGGCTTAGTCAACCCGCATACGGGCTGGGGCTTGCAAGACGACAGCGGCATCGCGCTGGGGACATTGAAGGACTTCTATGGCCTGGATACCTGGTTCCGACTGGGTGACAAAGATCTGGCTACCCATCTGCAGCGCAGCCGGCTCTTGACTTGCGGACTGTCATTGACGGAGACGACCCAGCGCTTGCGCAAGTCTCTGGGCCTGGATGCGGCTTTGCTGCCGATGTGCGATGACGAAGTGCCGACAATGATCGAAACGGTCGAACTGGGCGAATTGGCTTTCCAGGAATACTTTGTTAAACATCGCTGGCAGCCAAGGCTGAAGTCTATCCGCCATGCCGGCTGCGAGAGATCGAGCCTAAGCGCTCAGGTTCGCTCGGCTTTGCGCGCGGCGGATCTGGTCTTGATCGCGCCGTCGAATCCCTGGTTGTCGCTGGCGCCGATACTGGCTGTGCCGGGCATGCGCGACTTAATAGCCAGTCTTGACGTACCTATAGTAGCGGTTACGCCTATCATCGGCGGCGCTGCGGTGAAGGGTCCCACCGCCAAAATCATGTCTGAACTGGGGCAGGAAGCGACTGCGGCAAATATCGCCCGCTTTTATACTGGGATCATCAACGGCTTTGTGAATGACATCCGTAACGAACCCATAAGGCGGCCCGACCTGCCATCCATACAAGTGGACACCCTGATGAAAACTGAAGGCGACAAAAGATCGCTGGCGCGGGCGACGCTCGCTTGGATAGAAAGTTGGGGCGCATGAGCCTCTGGGCGATCGTACCTGTCAAACCATTAAAAAACGCCAAGAGCCGGCTATCCGCGGTATTGTCCCCCGAAGAACGCTTTGAACTGGCGCAGGCTATGTTTCGGCATGTGCTTTCGGTGCTCGCGACCGCGCCCGATGTCTCCGGCGTTTTGGTCATCTCGCGCGATACCAAGGCTTTGGCAATCGCGCGCGAAATGGGCGCCAAGACCATTCAGGAAAGCGCGATTTCCGATCTCAATCCGGCCCTGATGCGCGCCACCATGATCCTCAAGAGTTGGCGGGCAGACGCTGTTTTGGTCTTGCCGGCCGATCTGCCCTTCGTACAAGCTGATGATATTCAAGCGCTGATCGGCTTGGGCAAGGAGCAATCGATTGTGATTGCCACCGACCATAATGGCGATGGCACAAACGCTTTGCTAGCCCGCCCGCCGGGCTTGATTCAGTTTGACTATGGTCCGGGCAGTTATCAGCGGCATATCAACAGCGCCAAGCGCGCCGGCATCGAAGTTTTGACTTATCATTCCGACAGTTTGGCTTCCGATATTGATGTGCCGGCCGACCTCGATCTATATCGGCGCATGCGCTCGGCGGGCAGTTTCGGGCATTTGCCGGATTTTTCCTATGTTGGCGGCGACGGGATAGAAGCGCTGGAGTGAGGGTCTTAACAGAGCGGTGTATAATCAAGCTGAAAAATAATTACAGAGGACACAGAAGTACAGCCAATAAAGTAATGCAATTTTCGCTAAAGCAACGATCTGTAGGGGCGACATGCCATGTCGCCCGAAACAACAAGTTGCGGCGGCGGCGGGCGACCAGATTGGTCGCCCCTACAAGACTCACTTTTTTTTGCGCGACTTACTTGGACTTACTGAGTGCGCAGAGAAAACAAGTTATGAGGATTCTTGCGCTATAAAAACTAAATGTCTGTGTCCTTCGTGTCTTTGTGCTGAAAAACAAAAAGCGAAGAGATTGGACAGGCGACAGCGCGAAGACGCTTGATATGTGTATGCGCTTCATTTATTTTGATAGTATGGCAAATACTGAACATCTACAGGGTCTGGAGTTGAAAGATGGCTGATCGAGTAGCGCTCTATTTGCAAGACGCGCATTCATTGCGGGACGCGATTGAATACGTCAAATACGCCGAACAAGCCGGTTTTGAAGCGGTTTGGCAGGCGGAAAGTCGGCTGGTGCGGGATGCGATTGTGCCGATGGCCGCCTTCGCTGCCGTGACCTCGCGCATCAAAATTGGCTCCGGCGTCATCAACAACTGGACGCGCAATGCGGCAGTCATTGCCGCCACGTTTTTGACCCTGGACGATCTGGCTCAGGATCGCATTTATTGCGGCATCGGCGCTTGGTGGGATCCGCTGGCATCGAAAGTCGGCATCGAACGCCGCAAAAACCTGCTGGCCATGCGCGAAGTGGTCACCGTTGTACGGCGTCTGCTGAAGCGCGAGCGCGTGAGCTTTCAGGGCGAGTTCGTGCAGTTGGATGATGTCGAACTCGATGTCGTGCATGGGCGCAAGGAGCCGCGAAATGTGCCCATCTACGTTGGCGCGACTGGTCCCAAAATGATGGCGCTCACCGGCGAAATCGCCGACGGCGTCGTGCTGAATTATCTCGTTTCGCCCCAATATAACGAGTCGGCCATGGCGCAACTGGAAATCGGCGCGCGCAGGGCGGGCAAAAGCGTTTACGATGTCGATCGTCCGCAGTTGGTCGTTTGCTCGGTCGATAACGATCGCCAGAAAGCGCTTGACGCCGCTCGCAAACTGGTGACTCAATACCTGGGCCAACAGCCGCACATCATGAAAGCCAGCGGCGTCAGCCCGGATTTGCTGGAGGAGATCGGGCAGGTCTTGACCTGGCCCGCCACCGAGGAGCAAATCCTCGAGGCTATGAAACTCGTGCCGGATGACGTCGTTCAGATGATCACAGCTTCGGGCACGCCCGCGGAGGTCAAAGCCAAGGTGCGCGAATACATCTCCGCCGGCGCCACCTGTCCCATTCTTTATCCCTTGGGCGAGGACGTGCGCCTGATGATCGACGCCTTCGCCAGCGGCTATTCCGGCTAGCGAGCGCGCGGACCGGGAAAATGGGTGGCTATTTTGCTATTTGAGACCGGACTGTGAAGATCCTGTGCGTCAGCGATATTGAAGCGCCACAGCTGCATAGCGCGGTCAATCTGCGGCGTCAATATAGCGATATTGATCTCATCGTGAGCTGCGGCGATATGCCGCCGGGTTATCTCGATTTCATCAGCACCATCATCAGCGTGCCGATGTTTTATGTGCGCGGCAATCACGACGAGATCTACCAGGAGGACCCGCCCGGCGGGATTGACTTGCATGGCAAGGTGGTTGAGTACAAAGGATTGACGCTGGCTGGGCTGGAGGGTTCCATTCGCTATAATGCCGGGAAAATCCAGTACACACAAATGCAAATGCACTGGAAGGTCCTGCAATTGGGCAGGAAGGTCCTCTGGAATCGCGTGATGAGAAGGCACCGTATTGATCTCTTTGTCACGCATTCACCGGCGCGCAACATCCACGACGGCAGGGACGTCGCGCATCGCGGCTTCGACAGTTTCATCAATTTCTTGAAGTGGCACCGGCCCCGCTATATGTTGCACGGTCATGTACATACCTGGGATCGGCGCAAAGTCGTGCGAACGCAGTTCAAGTCCACCTGCGTCTTGAATATCAATCCATTTACGGTATTGGAGTTGGAACCGCAATCGGCCTCATGAGCCGATGCCCGGAGGAGGCAGCGCCGCTATGTGGCAGGCATATCATTGCGTCAGCGAGGTCGAGGAAGCGCTCGCTTTGCTCGATCAGCACCGGGGGGCGGCGCGGATTGTCGCCGGCGGCACGGATCTGATCATCGAGATGGAGCGCGGGCAGCATCCGCAACTGCAGGTCCTGGTCGATATCACGCGGGTCAAAGGACTGGATGAAATCAACTTGCGCGACGGCCTGATCAGTTTGGGACCTTTGGCAAGTCATAATCATGTCCTGGGCAGCGCGCTGATACGGGAGCGCGGGTTGCCGCTGGCTCAGGCTTCCTGGGAGGTCGGCGCGCCGCAGATACGCAACCGCGCGACGGTGGCCGGCAATCTCATTACCGCTTCGCCCGCCAACGATACCATCACGCCCTTGATCGCCTTGGGCGCGCGGGTAACGCTTTCGTCGCTGGCGGGCGAACGCACGCTTGCGCTGGAAGACTTTTACAGTGGCTTCCGTCAAACAGTTTTGCGACCCAATGAAATGCTGAGCGAGATTTCATTTCCCGCCCTGCAGGACCATCAGCGCGGCATATTCTTGAAGCTGGGTTTGCGGCGCGCCCAGGCGATATCCGTGGTTGACGCGGCGGTCGTCCTTTCTTTCGCAGACGATGAGACTGTCTCCGCTGCTCGCATAACCCTGGGCAGCGTGGCCGCCGTCATCATCCGCGCGCGGGCTGCTGAGGAATTCTTGCTTGGAAAGCGCTTGAACCCGGAAAACATCGCGGAGGCTGCGCGCTTGGCTCGCGAAGCCGCCACTCCCATTGACGACATCCGCGGCAGCGCCGAATATCGCAGCGAGATGGCGCAGGTTCTGGTGGCGCGGGCGCTGCGGCGCTTGGCGCGCGAGACCTTTGAAACGGGCTTGCCAAGCGCCCCGCCTATGCTTTGGGGCAAAGACCAAGCCAAGGTGAAAAACGCTTTGCCAGCGCAAACCAGGCATCTGCCAGATACCCCGATTGAAACTACCGTCAATGGCGAATCGCTGCTTGTCCGCACAGGCCAGCAGAAGTCGCTCCTGCACTGGCTGCGCGATGATGTCAAACTTCCGGGGACGAAGGAAGGTTGCGCCGAAGGCGAATGCGGCGCCTGTACCGTTTTCCTTGACGATGTCGCCGTCATGGCTTGTATGGTGCACGCGCCCAGGGCGCATGAGGCCGAGATTGTGACGGTAGAGGGTCTGGCGCAACAAGAAGAACTGCACCCGATCCAAAGCGCCTTCATCGACGAAGCGGCGGTGCAATGCGGTTACTGCACGCCGGGCTTCTTGATGGCGGGCGCGAAACTGCTTGAGGAGATTGAAGAGCCTAGCCGGGATCAGATCAATTACAGCATTAGCGGCAACCTCTGCCGCTGCACCGGCTATTACAAGATCGTCAATGCCTTTGAGGCCGCGAGCAAAGCGCGGAAGAGCGGGGTCGAAGGCTAGCGCATGGACAGACAAGTGCCGAGGACCGGCAGCGAAGAAATAGAACTGTATATGCGCACCTATTACTCCTTGTTGCGCTCCAGCGACGCCATCCAAATTGAGACCTTGGTCGAGAGCCATATCGTCATGCGCTCGTCCTTGCACGAGTTCGCGAGCGAACCGCAGCCCGATGTCTCCGCCTTGATGTACAGCGCCCTGCGCTTGCCGCCCTGCATCACCCAAGTCGAAGAAGTGCTGGTCGGGCAGATGGATCGCGCCTTTGTGGCGGCCGGCTATAAAAATATCGCGAATTGGCGGCAAGTATACGCGCCGGGGCGCCGGCGTCGGACGCGCTTCAATGGCGCCTATACCATGGCGGTCTACATCATAAGCCGCTCCGACATTGATGATCTGGTGCCGATCTTGACAGCCTTTCAAATCGAATGGAACAAGCTGCATAACTTGCTGCAAAAACAAGACCTGCGAGACCTGCTCTTGGCCCATGCCGACGACAATGCTTTAGCCCCCGCCGACTTCGCGCAATTGGCGCAAGGTTTGTACATGGCGGTCAGTGATTTGCGCCGGCTGCATTTGCTGTGGAAAGACGAATTCGTCAATAACTTGCTGGAAATGAGCCGACAGCGCAAAAACATGAGCTTGCGCCTGATATCCGGTTCGCTGGCCGATTATCGTCATGCCACCGCCTCCTGGTGGAATCACTTGAGCGAAGAGCTGTCGCATGTTGGCATAGCGCTGGATGAAAAGCCCGTCTACTTCGTATCCAGCAATACGCATTCTCTTATCAACTTGTTGGCTGGCTTCGCCCGGCGTTACGAAGAAAGTCTGATAGGTTATATCGAGAAATTTCAAGAAAAGTCCCTGTTGACCGAATACGAGGACATCAAACAGAGTTATCACAAAAGTATGGACAATTTTCTATATTTTGTGCTGCGCCAGTATCTCTCCGAGCGAGGCAGCGAAGCCAAGCGCATATTGCAAGAGGAAGAGAATCGTCTGGGCATCCACCGGGTTCCCAGTCGCCAAGGTTTCGAGATAGAGACCCAGGTGATCGAATTGGGCAAGCTGGAGGCGCGCTGGTTTGATCCGCGCCTGGGGCGCGCCGACGATCTCGAGCCGCTGCGCCACAGCACCGCCATCATCATCAATATCGACTATCCCCTGGGCATGGCCTCTTACGAATTGCTAAGCCGCATTTCCGAAGGCGTAGATCGCTTGGATGGCGTCTATGTCATGGGCAAGTCGGCCACGCTGAATGGACGCATCGGCGATATGATGATCCCCAATGTCATCCACGATGAACATTCGCAGAATACCTATCTTTTCCGCAATTGCTTCACCGCGCGCCACGTCCGCTCCTATATGCGCCATGGCAATATCCTCGACAATCAAAAAGCGGTCACGGTCTTGGGCACCTTTTTGCAGAATCCACACTATATGAGCGTATTTTATAAAGAGGGCTATACCGATATCGAGATGGAAGGGGGACCCTACCTTTCCGCAGTCTTCGAAGCCTTCCGCCCGCAGCGGCATCCCATGAACGAGATTGTCAACCTGCATTCGGTCAAGTTTGATATTGGCTTCCTGCATTACGCCTCGGATAAACCGACCAAGGCGGGCCAGAATCTTGGCGCGGGCAGCCTCAGTTATGGCGGCGTTGAACCGACTTATGCCGCGGCCATCGCCATTTTGCGACGGATCTTTTATAACGAGACAGAGAAGCTGATCGAAACGACATTCGAGGCGATGCCGGCCTTCTAGGCGCTTTCCGTTCGCCTTCCATTCGCCGCATGGCATTAGACAGGGATTAGACAATTGTCCGCAGAAACCACAAGCGTCATCAATCAGTCGGTCAAACGTATTGACGCCCGGGGCAAGGTCACCGGCGAGACTCGCTATCCCGGCGATATCGATATCGAAGGACAGTTGTGGATGCGCCTCAAGTTTAGCGAGCGCGCGCATGCCCGTGTGCTGCATGTAGACGCCAGCCGCGCGGAAGCGCTGCCCGGCGTGCTGCGTGTTTTCACAAGCCTTGACGTGCCCGTCAACGAATATGGCTTGGTCATCAAGGATCAGCCCGTGCTCTGTGGACCGGGCGGCGCGAAAGCGGGAAGCGATGTCGCGCGCTGTTACATGGACATGGTGGCGACCGTTGTCGCCGAAAGCGACGCCATCGCCCGCGCAGCACTTGACCTGATCAAGGTCGCATACGAAGACTTGCCCGCCGTATTTGACCCCGAAGCGGCTATGGAGGACGGCGCGCCGCAACTGCATCCGGCAAGCCCAAACAATCTGCTGACGCAGTATCGCATCCGCAGGGGGGACATGGCTGCTGGCTGGGCGCAGGCCGATGTCGTGGTCGAGGCGGAATATGAGACGACCTGGCAGGAACACGCCTATCTGCAACCGGAAGCCGGGCTTGCCTACATCGACGAAGAGGACCGGGTGACCGTGGTCGTGGCCGGGCAATGGACGCATGAAGATCAAGAACAGATCTATCATGCTCTGGGCTTGCCAGCGGACCAGGTGCGCGTGATCTATCCCGCCATTGGCGGCGCCTTTGGCGGCAGAGAGGATATGACCGTCCAGATCGTGCTGGCGCTGGCGGCTTGGAAGCTGCGCCAGCCCGTCAAAATCCAATGGAATCGCGAAGAGTCGATCCTCTATCATCACAAGCGTCATCCGATTAAAGTTAGGGCGAAATGGGGCGCTAGCAGCGCTGGCGTGTTGACTGCGGCTTCCGCCACCGTGATTGGCGACGCCGGCGCTTACAACTATACCTCCAACAAGGTGCTAGGCAACGCGCAGCTCACTGTGACCGGACCTTACGAGATACCTAACGTCCATGTCGATACTACACCGTCTACACCAATAACATACCCTCGGGCGCATTCCGCGGTTTTGGCGCGCCCCAGGCTTTGCTGGCGGCCGAAGGGCAGATGAACCGGCTGGCGGCCGCGCTGAACATGGATCCGCTCGAGCTGCGCATGAAGAACACCATCAGAGAAGGCAGCATCGGCTCGGTGGGCGCGCCATTCCCGGCTGGCGTGACCATGCCGCAGGTCTTCGCGGCTTGCGGGCAAGAGTCTTGGTGGCGGCGGCGAAACACTGGCTGGCGGCTGCGAAAAGCCAGTCATCCCGACGACAGCAGCAAACGGCGCGGTCGGGGCATAGCCGGTGGCTTCAAGAACGTGGGTTTCAGTTTTGGCTTCCCCGAGCACTGCTGGGCGGGCATCGAGATTCAGGGCGAGGGCGCGATCGAGTCGGTGACGCTCTATCACGCCGGCGCCGATGTCGGGCAAGGCGCGCATACCGCGCTCAGCCAGATGGCGGCCCACGCGGTCGGCGTCCCCTTCGACAAAGTGCGCATTGTCGCTTCGGACACGGCGACTTCGGGTTCATCCGGCAGCGCGTCGGCATCGCGGCTTTCTTTTATGTCCGGCAACGCCATTCGCGGCGC
This sequence comes from Aggregatilineales bacterium, assembly GCA_963663445.2. Lineage (GTDB taxonomy): Bacteria > Chloroflexota > Anaerolineae > Aggregatilineales > Phototrophicaceae > UBA6055. Next base: position 1,392,518 of record CAXXTM010000002.1, read on the forward strand.
GGCTGAAATCGCCCTGCGAAAATGGCATGACGAAGAGCGACCGGCCAAGGGCGAGTATATGTACCATCCGCCGCCGACCACGCCTTTTGATCCCGAAACCGGGGAGTGCGATCCCAATTTCGCTTATGGTTATGTCGCCGAAGCGGTTGAGGTCGAGGTCGATATCGAAACGGGACAAGTGCAGCTGCTGGAAGTGGTCTGCGCCAACGATGTCGGCAAGGTCATCAATCCGCAGCAATTGCAGGGGCAGATCGAAGGCGCCATCGTTCAAGCGCAGGGCTACGCTTTGATGGAGGAACTGGTTTCGCACGAAGGCCGGGTCTTGAACCCGTTTTTGTCAACCTACCTCATTCCTACTTCCTTGGACGTGCCGCCCATTGTGAAATCGGTCGTTCTGGAAAATCCCGACCCCATCGGTCCCTGGGGCGCGCGCGGCATGGCGGAGATGCCTTTCCTGCCGCTGGCGCCGGCAATCGCCGCGGCCATCTATGACGCGACCGGCGCCTGGGTGGATTCTCAACCCTTTACCCCGCAGAAAGTCCTCAAGGCATTGCGGCGGCAGGGCATTGGCGCTGTCTAAGTCCGATGGGTGGAGGAGCGGCGCGCCGGGCAATCACTTCAAATTTAATTGCGCTGACATCGGCTATTTTCTCCACAACTTTTCTAATCTGTAGGGGCGGCAGGCTGTGCCGCCCGAAATCTATACACATCAAATTGGGCGACCTGATAGGTCGCGCCTGTAAAATTCGCATTACTTTCTTGGAATTACTTCTGCGCCTCTGTGTTGAAATATATCTTGACGCGATTGCGCTGATCACCATAGCGATTCACAAGCGACGGCGGCCCGTTCGTGTTATGATAGGCAGATTCACGTATATCGGCGTATCTTGTAGCCCTATGAGGCCTCCTGCGCTTGCGGCAAAGCGTGATTGGGAGACTGCATGAGATTAAGTCAGGCATTTGATATTTCGCGCGGCGACGTTGCGGCTTTTGTCGGCGCGGGCGGCAAGACCTCGCTGTTGGTCGGCCTTGGCTACGAATTGGCCGAATCCGGCTGGCGGGTGCTGGCGACGGCGACAAGGGAATTCCCGGCGGAACAGTTGAGTCTCTATCCACATGCCATGCGCTATGATAGCGGCGCGGAGGCGATATCTCAGGCGCTGAGCGAGTATAAGTTTGTCTTTCTCTATGACAATTCAACCTGGCAAAAGGGAGTCCTGAGCGGGCCCCGGCAAGATTGGGCGCGGGAGCTGCTGGACACTGTGGATTCCGATGTCTTGCTGGTGGAGGCGGACAGGGCGGATGGCTTGCCGCTCAAAGCGCCCTATGACGATGAACCGCGCATCCCCTCCGAAACATCGCTGGTCGTGCCGGTCGCTTCCCTAAACGCTTTGGGCAAGCCGCTGGACGAAGAGCATGTTTACAATCCACAGGCATTGGTCGAACAATACGGCTTTCTGCGCAACAGTCCGGTCAAATCGCCTTGGCTGGCGCAAGCCCTGCGGGATGAGGCCATGGGCTTAAAAAACGTGCCGCAACAAGCTCGTGTGGTGATTTTCTTGAACCGGGCGCCGGAAAACGCTTTTTTGCGCGGACGCGCGCGCATGATCGCGCGGCTGAGCTTGCTGAGCCCGCGCGTTCAAGCCGTGGCTATTGGCGCGGTGCGCGGCGCGGAGCCAGTCTACGAGGTGCAGCGCGCGGTCGGCGCCATTGTCCTCGCGGCCGGGGGCTCCAACGGCAAACAGCCGCCGAGCATGCTTTTGTCCACGGAGGGCGGCAAGACCGTCCTTGCCCATGTCACAGAGCAGTTGATTCGCTCGAGAATCGCTCCAATACGCGTGGCGGCGGCCCGCTGGGCGCGCGGCGCGCGAGCGGCTGTCAAACCGCTGGGCGTCAAAGTGGTTGCCAGTCGAGCGGGCAAGAGCGCTTCAACGGGCTTACCGGGCGCCAATGGCTCAAGCAATAGTCAAGACGACAGTCTGGGGCTGCCCGATCTGCTCCACCTGCAAGGCGAGGCTCTGTTCGCGCTTAAGGCCGGCCTGCGCTCAATGCCGGCTCATATCGCCGCTGTGCTGGTTGTACAGGGCGATCAGCCCCGTTTGCAGCCGAAGGTGATTTATCAGATTTTGGGCTCCTATGCGCGGGGTAGCGAGGACCTGCTCATTCCCAGTTTTCAGGCTGCGCTGGGGCAGCCGGTGCTCATCGGCCGGCGCTATTGGTCCGATATCTTGTCATTGCCGCGCAAGGGAAACTTGCAGGATGTCTTTGCCGGCTCCCTCAACCATATCACCCGCGTTGAAGTCAGCAGCGATACCATCCTTTGCGATAAGCAAGTCAAGCGGACGCGCCGTCCGCCCAGACTGCCAGAGCAAGAGAAGAACGCTTCAAACTAGCTGTCGTCCTGCTGATTGATCAATTCTCGGATCATATCGCGCGACCAGACGCCGCTGGAATGGAGATCGCTCTGAACCCTTAAAGTCGCGGGGCGTTTATCTTTGGCGCCGGCCGCTTCCGCGCGCATTTCGTCGAAAAACTCCATGGGCGTGATGACAATCAGCACCTCATTTGGCTGGATGACATGCGTCATTGGCGGCACATAGATAAATTCTGAGCCGTTCGCTTGTCGAACGCCGATCACCCCAGCTTGATATCTTAGCGCCAAGCTCAGCGAACCGATGCTCTGCCCGATCCAGGGGGAATCGTTCTCCATGTAGAGCTCAGCCGTTTCCAGCCCGGTCGCCTCGTTGTATATCACGTGCTGCAAGAATTCGGTTATTTCCGGGCGCGTGGTCGAGAGCAGTACGAATTGTCCCGCGACGTGGAAAGGGCTGACAACGCGGTCCGCGCCCGAACGATGCAGCTTCTCGATCATATCATCGGTGCTAGCGGCTGCGGAGATGAGCAAGGATTTGCTGATGCTGCGCGCTGACAAGACGGTTAATACAGCGACTGCCTTGTCTTCGATCGAGAGCATGAACGCTTGCGCCCGCTTGATGCCCGCTTTTTTCAAGACCTCTTCTTTGGCGGGGTTGCCGCGCACAACGCGAAAACCCCTGTCCAGCCATTCCCGCGTCAGCCTGTCGTCATCGCTCAATAAGACAAAGGGCCGCGCTGGATTCAAGAAACGGGCGGCGGTTTCGATAATGTGATCATTGCCGCAGATGATAAAATGTTTCGACATCGACTCTATCTCTTCTGCGGATTCGTCCAGGTTGAGCGTCTCGTCCAGGCGCTTAAGCGGGGGGGACATGACCAGCCGCTGGAAGGTCGCGAAGCGCGTAAAATCTTGCCCGCTCGGGCGGCATTCAAGCTGCAATTTTGGTATCATGGGACCGGGCGCGACGCCTAACAAGATGTCGCCTTCGGTCAATACGCGGCCGCTCCGCGGCGTATGGACGAAGTCCACGTCCTTCGTCCGTATGCCCAGAATGCTGGCGTCATAGCGCTCGCGCAATTTCAGATCGCTGATGCGCTTTCCGATCCAAGGCGAACTGTCCCCGAGCTCAAGCTGCGTCATCTGGTGTTTCGTTTCCTGATCGAAGAGGATACTGTAGAAATAATCATTGACCGCGGGCCTTAATGTGGCGCTGTTCAAGAATTGCGACGCCACCTCGTATGGGGCGAGCACGTAATTCGCGCCGGCGCGTATCATCTTGATCTTGAGTTCGACATCAATTGCGGCTGCGGTGATGTAGAGCGCGGGATTAAGATTGCGCGCGGTGAGGACCGTGAGCAGACCCTCGGTATCTTGATTGAGCATGACCATGATCGCCCGCGCCCGCGCGATGCCCGCGTCGAGCAGCGAATCGTCGTCGGTCGGCTCGCCCTCGACCACCAGGATGCCCGCGCTGCGCAAGCGCTCGGCGTAATCTATGTCTTCCGTCACCACCACCAGAAGATCGAGCAAGGTAATATGCTCTGAGAAATGGTTGAAGTAGAAGACGAATATGTTATGGACAAAACGACGCAAACCCAGGAAGCGGCTCCGCTTGACAGGACCGAATAGGCGATTAAAGAAGCGCTCAATGGGTTGGTAAACGGTGTCTTGGTGCTGTTTGCGGCGGATCTGCGCGCTGTGCAAGACGTAGCCGATGGTCTTGTCCACCATTTCACCGCTGCCGCAGATGATGTATTGGCCATCAAGCTTGGCGATTTTCTTCGCCGTCGCCGTCCTGCGCCGGCGGGCGACGGCTTCCACGCTGAACAAAAGGGCGAATGACGAAGACAGGAAAAAGGTCAATGAGCCCAGCCCCACCAGCACCAGGCAAATGATGAAAATCTTCCCCAGCTGTGTTTGGGGGACACTGTCGCCATATCCAATTGTCGTGAGCGTGATAATCAAGAGCCAGGCGGCATCAACAAAGGGGAGCTTTTCAATGAGCATGATACCGGCGATGCCGACTGGAAAGACTATCAAGAGCAAGTTCCGCGCGGAGCGAAACTGCCTGCGAATATCGTTCAAATGCCTGTCCTCATCGCGTCACACCAGGCGATTTTCCTCAATTATATCGGAGATATGCAAGTTGTGATAAGATGTTTTAAGTCGAAAGCCACTGTCAGACACGCTATTTGCTAGGTCTTGGGCGGCTATCAGCTTAGGGGCGGATTGAATTGAATCTGTTAAAACGGCGGGTGAAAAACGTAATTAAAGCCAGCTCGCGGCGCTAGGCAAGGACACGTCGATAGCGGCATTTTGTCAAAGGTTTACACACAGGATTATCAAATACACCGGGAGCAAGCCCATGCAGAGCCAGAAAGATTTTGCCGCCGCCGCTGAAGTCATCCGCGAACGCAGTTCTCATAAACCTGCTGTCGGTCTGGTCTTGGGCTCTGGTTTGGGTTCGCTGGCGGACAGCCTGGCTGATCGCGTCGTGATTCCCTACGCATCCATCCCCGGTTGGCCCAGCTCTACCGTATTTGGTCATCAGGGCAATCTGGTCATTGGCAATCTGGCTGGGCAGACGGTCGCCGCGCAGCAAGGGCGCGCCCACTTCTACGAGGGCTACACCATGCAAGAGCTTACGTTCCCGATCCGGGTGATGCAGGCTTTGGGCATAGGCACAGTGATACTGACCAACGCGGCCGGCGGCATCAACCCAACCTACGCCGTCGGCGACGTCATGTTGATCGAAGACCATATTAATTTCCCCGGCATGGTCGGCGCCAATCCTCTGATGGGTCCCAATGACGACTCACTGGGAGAACGTTTTGTCGGTTTGGCGCAGGCTTATGATCGGGAGCTGAGGCAGCTCGCGCTCGAGGTAGCGCGGGAAGAGGGCATCCCCCTGCATAGCGGCGTTTATTGCGCGCTGTCGGGTCCAGCCTTCGAGACTCCGGCCGAAATCCGCATGCTCAGAATGCTCGGCGCCGATACGGTTGGCATGTCGACAGTACATGAAGTATTGGTGGCGCGCCACGGGGGCCTGCGGGTTATGGCTTGTTCCGGCGTGACCAATGTCGCCATCGACACTGTCGATAGCGCCTTTGAAACCAACCATGAGGAGGTCCTGGAAGCTGGTAAAATAATCGTCCCGCGCTTGACCGCAATCCTGAAAGGTGTTCTCAAGCGTTTTCCGACATGACGATAATTGTTGCCTTTATTGATCAGGTGGCGCTGGGCATATATTTTCTGATTGCCGCGGGCATTCTCTTTGCGCTGCGCCGTTATTTTGTCTGGAGCGATGAGTATCGTTCTTCATATTTTGAACTGGAGCGCGATCTGTCGCGCTATCGGCGGACGAACGCCATAACCGCGGTCATCGTTTTGCTGGAGTTCGCGCTGATTGTCGCCGGCATTCAATTGATCGTCGCGCCGGAAGTGAGGCGCGATCGTCAGATCCAGGAGCTGGTGGCGGCGGCGCGGGTTGACGATGGCGTATTTGAAACGCCTTTGCCCGCAACGCCTTCGGGCAATCTGGGCATTGACCCGGTCGCCTTGCCGCGGGCGGAGGACTTCACGGGCCAGATTCAACCGACGCCGGCGCCGACGCCGACGCCTGTCGGCACGCTGATACCGGCCGCGCCAGCCATAGGCTGCAACAGCCCCGAGGCGCAATTGATCATACCCGGGAACGGCATGCGCGTCTTCCAGCCGATTCCGGTGGTGGGCACCGTCTTCACCGATCAGTTCGCTTTTGGCTCGATCGAGATCATGGGTCCCAGCACCTTTGGCAACTTCCAAGTCATTGAAGATCAAAACACGGAAGTGCGCGAGGCGGCTGAGTTCAGTCAATTCGTTCCCGCCGCCTACGAACCCGGCGAATATCAGTTCCGTCTGATGGTCTTTGATGTCACCAAAACTTTGCGGGCAAGTTGTCTCGTGCACATCTACATCTCGGAACCGCTGCCCACGCTAACCCCGCCAAGATAAGGCGCGCCATTGGCGGGCGCGCAGGCTCAATCGCGGAAATCCGCAATCCCGCGCTTGACGCGGCGCCGCAAACGGCGCGAGCGGGAACGCAACCTGGCAATGCGATACTCCACTTTGCGGCGTTGCCGGTTGAAAACGGAACCCTGCTGCTCGCTCGGCTTGGGAATGCCCCATTGAATGATCATAGAAGCCCAGGTCAAGCCGCCGCCGAAGCCAACCAGCGCGATATGATCCTTGTCTTGAATGCGCTTCTGCTCGATGGCTTCGCACAAGGCGATCGGAATGGACGCGGCTGAGGTATTGCCATAATACTCGACATTGCTCATGAACTTCTTGATGTCTATGCCCAGCTTGCGCGCCGCGGCTTGCAAGATGCGGTGGTTGGCTTGGTGCGGGATGACCAGATCGATATCCTCGACGCCTATGCCGGCCAGCGCGCTGGCTTGTTCGATGCTGTCGTTGACGACCCGCGTCGCGAAACGGAAGACTTCGCCGCCGGCCATGGTCATCTTGTATAGCTGGTTGCCGTTGACGCCGCCGCGCGAATCAGCCGCGTCTATGCTGCCCACGCTGGGAATCGCCAGCAGGTCGCTGCCGGCGCCGTCGGAACGCAAGACGCTTGATTTCACGCCGCCTTCGATCTCGCTGGCCGCCAGAACAACAGCGCCAGCGCCGTCGCCAAAAAGGATGCAAGTGCTGCGATCTTGCCAATCCAGGATGCGGCTCATGGTTTCCGCGCCAATCACAAGCGCCGTCTGAATACTGCCCGCGCGGATCGAATCGGCGGCCATATTCAGCGCGTAGACAAAGCCGGAACAAGCGGCGCTCAAATCGAATGCGCCGGCGTGTTGCGCATTCAGCCAATCTTGCACCAAGCTGGCTGAACTGGGGAAAATATTCTCTGGCGTCGAGGTCGCGACGACGATGAGATCCAGGTCGGTGGGCAAGATGTCCGCCACTTCGAGCGCCTGCTGCGCGGCCGCATAGGCCAGGGTGGCTGTGGATTCGTCTTCATTGGCGATATAGCGTTCCTTGATGCCGGTCCGCGCGTAAATCCACTCGTCGCTGGTTTCTACAAATGCCGAGATTTCTTCGTTGGTCATGACCTTGTCAGGAACAGCCATGCCCCAGCCGACAACATGGGCGAAGACCGGCCCCGCAGGCGCGTCAATAGCTTGGTTTTGGGAACTGCTAGGCTTTGCCATTTTCTCGATATTCGCCAAATACTAGCACGGCATTGTGCCCGCCAAAGCCGAAGGCGTTTGACATGACATGGCTAACTTCGCGCGCGCAGCCCACATTGGGTACATAATTCAGATCGCAATCCGGGTCGGGCTCACGCAGGTGAATGGTAGGCGGCAGGAAATTGTCGCGCATTGCCATGATGCTGAACACGGCTTCAATCGCCGCGCCGCCGCCCAGGAGATGTCCGGTCATGGACTTGGTCGAGCTGACCGGGATGCCATAAGCGGCTTCTCCCAGCGCCAGTTTGATGGCGTTGGTTTCGGCGGTGTCATTTAAGGGTGTGCTAGTTCCGTGGGCGTTGATGTAGTTAATGTCCTCGGCGCGCAGACTGGCGTCTGCCAGCGCGATTTCGATGGCGCGGGCGGCGCCTTCGCCGGTTTCCATAGGCGCGGTGATGTGGAAAGCGTCCGACGTATGGCCGTAGCCGAGCAGTTCCGCATAGATCGGCGCGCCTCGTTCCAGTGCGAAATTCAACTCCTCGAGGACCAACATGCCGGCGCCTTCGCCGGGCACAAAGCCGTCGCGATTGCGGTCAAAGGGACGCGACGCGCTTTCGGGGTCCTCATTGCGGCTGAGCGCGGTCATGTTATTGAACCCAGCCACACAAAGTGGCACGATGGCTGCTTCCGCGGCGCCGGCCAACATGGCTTTGGCGTCGCCGCGGCGGATGATGTGCATCGCTTCGCCGATGGCGTTATTGCCCGAGGCGCAGGCGGTAACGATACAGTGATTGGGTCCGCGCAGGTTATAAGACAATGAAACGACGCCCGAGCAGGAGTCGCTGAGTATCTTGGGTATCGCCAGGGGTTTGATGCCGCGGTGTCCTCTGCTGTCAATCGCCTGCTGCGCTTCTACAAAGGAATTGATGCCGCCGACGCCAGAACCTACCACGCAGCCAACATCGTACATATTGTTCTGGTCGACCTTCAAACCGCTGTCTGCCATGGCTTGCCGGCTCGCTTCCAAAGCGAACTGCGCGACGCGGTCGATGCGTCTGGCTTCTTTGCGCCCAAAAATGATGTTCGGGTCGAAATTTTTGACTTCCCCAGCCAACTGATTCTGCGTCAATTTGCGGTCGTAGCGCGTGATGAAGTCGATACCGTTCACGCCGTCGGCAGTGTTCCGCCAAGCCTCGCTGACATTGTTGCCAGTCGGGCAGATGATTCCCAAGCCCGTGATGACGATGCGCGTTCTTTCCAAGGAACCCTCCGACGGTCGCTCAAATGACCCTATTAGCTTTGGCTGTCCGATGTCGCCTGCGCGCACTTGGCGCCTAATCAACCGCATCAGCTCAGCGCGCGCGGGTCTGTGCCGACGCCCGCGCTTTGCCGCTGCCTCCAGCCTATACGCCTATAATAACACGGCGACTTGTTTCGCGTTGCTTTACAGTCTTTTCTTTGGCTTTTATAATAGCGCTTTCCTGCGGGGGTTCTAGGACGGCGACCGGCAGGCATTTCGTATTTTCAGTTTTCGCGAGAGCTTATGATTCTGGTAACAGGAGCGACAGGTCTGATAGGCCGGCATCTGGTTCGGCGCTTGATGCAAGAAGGTCTGCCGACGCGTTGCCTGCTGCCGGAGCGGCTGCTGCGGGGATTGCCCTGGGACGGGAGACATGCGCATGCGCCGGAACTGGTCAGCGGCAGCGTCCTGGAGGAAGAAGCGCTGTTTCGCGCGGTGACGGGATGCCATGTCGTGATCCATCTTTCCAGCGCGCAGTGGTGGGGCCGCCGCGGGGACTTAAACCAGATAGAGATTGAAGGAACGCGCGTATTGGTCGCGGTGGCGCGCGCGGCGCGCGTCGGTCGCATCATTACCATCAGCCATATCGGAGCCGCCCAAGCCTCTGCCTACGCCTTGCATCGCGCCAAGGGCGAGGTCGAAGTTCTGCTGCGCGAAAGCGGCGTCGCCTATACTATCGTCCGCAGCGGACTGGTATTTGCGCCCGATGACGCCTTTGTTAATCACATCGCCAGTATGCTGCGCGTCAATCCCTTGTTTTTCTTGATGCCCGGCTACGGCGAAGTGGCGCTGCACCCGATCTATATTGACGACCTGGTGGAAGCCCTATATCGTAGCCTGGATTTGGTGGATTTGGTCGACGCCACGGTGGAAATTGGCGGACCCGAGTATTTGAGTTTGCGTGATATGATCGCGACCGTGATGCGCGTTACCCGGATGCGCCGGGCAATCGTGCCTGTGCCGCCCTATCTGCTGCGCTGGATTACGGCCATCTACAGCCGGGTATTGCCGCGGGCGCTGATGACAAGTCAATGGTTGGATATCCTGGCCGCCAGCCGCACAGCTCCGCTTGGCGGCGCTTTCAATCACTTTGGTTTCCATCCGCGCCGTTTCGAAGACACCTTGTTAGGCTATTTGCCACGGCGTCGTCATCTCGCCGGTTTGCTGCGCGATACCTTCCGTCGGCGTCCGCGTCCTGTATAGCGGAGGCTGACGATGTCCAATATAGAAATCAAGCGCCTGATGACAGCGCGGCAGTTTCAGCAGGCGGTCGAGCTGCAGAAGGATTATTGGGGCACGGACGCCAGCAATCTCGTGCCGGGTCACGTGCTGCATACGATTTGTCACCATGGGGGCCACTTGCTTGGCGCTTATCTTGGCGCTTATGATGAAGAGCAGTTGGTCGGCTTCGTCATGGGTTTTTTTGGCACAGCCATGGATCAAGAAGCGTCAGAAGCGCCGGAAGTCCCGGATACGGAGCGCGCCGCGTCGAACCTGCTGATTATGTCTAAACGCATGCTCGTCTTGCGGCAATACAGAGGCCGCAATATCGGCTTCAAGCTGAAGATGGCTCAACGTGATATCGCTCTCAAGCAGGGCATAGACCTGGTAACATGGACAGTTGATCCGCTGCTGGCGGCAAATGCGCATTTGAACTTTAGAAAACTGGGCGCGCTATCCAGCCGCTTCGCCGTCAATTATTTCGACTATCCCGAATCCGACAGCTTGTACGCGGATCGCCTAGTCCTACAATGGCGGGTGAAGGGCAAGCGAGCGCAAGCCTGCGCAGCCGGCTGCAGGAGCGGAAGGACCGTTCAGCAATGCCTGGATGAGAATACGCCGATTGTAAATGTCAGCGAGGCATCGGGTCCAAGGCTGGCTCCACGCGCTTTCGCGCAACACGCTAATGCCTGCAGTCTGTTGGTCGAGATCCCGCCGGACATTCGGCATCTTGATGAACATGATCCGGTTGTCGCGCGCAGTTGGCGCACGCACATACGCGAACTGTTGGGCAAGCTGATGGCATCAGGCTACGTCGTTGCCGACTTTGTGAGCGCTGTTGAAGGACGGCAAAGGCGCGCGTATTATTATCTAAGCAGGGGCGAAGAGCGGCTTTAACTGCCAAAAAGGTGAAGAAATGGCATTCAACGGCGAGACAATATCGTTTATTGGCGCGGGCGTGATGGGCGAGGCAATGATCAAGGGTTTGCTGCGCCAGCAATTGGTAGCGCCCGAAAACATCCTGGCAGCCGACCCAAACCAGTCGCGCCTGGACGAGATTTGCGCTCAATACGGGATTCGCTGCACAGCCGACAATCAGATTGCCGCCCACGAGGCGAAGGTCCTGGTCCTGTCTGTCAAACCGCAGGTCATGGACAAGGTCTTGCCAGAGCTACAAGGTCTGGTCGCTGACGTTTCTTTGATCGTGAGCATCGTCGCCGGCGTGCCCCTGGGCACAATCGCGGATAGCTTGCGCAATGGCCGCGTCGTGCGTTCCATGCCCAATACGCCGGGGCAAATTGGCAAAGGCATCACCGTTTGGACGGCCGCGCCCGCTGTGGGACGGGAGCAGCGGCGACAGACCGAGCTGCTATTGGGCGCCATGGGCGAGCAGATCTTCGCGGAAGACGAGCGCTTCCTCGACATGGCGACGGCGCTGAGCGGCTCGGGACCCGCTTATGTTTTTATGTTTATGGAATCCTTGATTGACGCCGGGGTGCACATGGGCTTCTCCCGCCGGGACGCCGAGCAGCTGGTTACGCAGACGCTTGCGGGTTCGGTCGAATACGCGCGGCAATCGGGCTTGCATCCAGCCCAGTTGCGCAATCAAGTCACTAGCCCGGGCGGCACCACCGCCGCGGCTCTCTACGAGATGGACAAGGGCGGGTTGCGCACGGTCCTGTCCAAAGGCGTATGGGCGGCCTACCGGCGCTCTCAGGCTTTGGGCGCGAAAGATGACTAAATTACCAATATCCTGGAATCATATCCAGTTGCTGCGAGACCGAGGCAGCGTTTAGCAGCGCCCTTGTTAATTTGAAAGCGACGGCGAAGTCCTGGCAAACAGGAAAATCCATTTGTGAAAATATGGACAAATGCCAGGTCATGCATTACAATATCGGCATGTTGGCATTTGCGTTCCTCTGCGCGCCTCGTTGGCTTTATTGAGGATGCAAAAGCATAAGGCGAAGATCAAGGAGCCGCTTTGAATGGCAGACAACATTTATGATTCAATTCTTGAGCAGATCCAAGATTTTGAGCTGAGCGAGCTCGAATCTGTAGAAGTCGGTTATGTCACGGAAGTCGGCGACGGCATCGCCCGCATTTCCGGCTTGGATAACGTGCGCTATAACGAGCTTGTCCAGTTCGATAACGGCATTGCCGGCATCGCCTTCAATCTGGAAAAAGACAATGTCGGCGTCATCATCATGGGCGCCTATGATGATATTCAAGAAGGCGACAGCGTAAGCGCCTTGGGTCGTATCGCTTCTGTGCCTGTGGGCATGGGCTTGGTGGGGCGGGTGGTCAACGCCTTGGGTGAGCCCATTGACGGTCGCGGTCCCGTTCAATTCGACGAGTATTACAACATCGAGCGTATTGCCCCCGGCGTGATGCAACGCCGCAGCGTCGACCGCCCCGTGCAAACGGGCATCCTTTCTATAGACACCATGTTTCCCATCGGACGCGGGCAGCGCGAGTTGATCATCGGCGATCGCCAGACCGGCAAGACAGCCGTGGCATTGGATACCATCGTCAACCAAAAAGGCGAAGACATGTATTGCATTTATGTCGCGGTGGGCAAACGCCGCGGCGAAGTCGCGCGCATTCGGGAAACGCTGGAACACGAAGGCGCTATGGATTACACGACCATCGTCGTGGCGTCGGCGTCGGACGCGGCGGCTTTGCAGTATCTGGCGCCTTATTCTGGCTGCGCCATCGGCGAATGGTTCATGGAAAACGGCAAGGACGCGCTGGTCATTTACGATGATCTTTCCAAACACGCCAATGCCTACCGCCAGGTCTCGCTTTTGATGCGCCGCCCGCCAGGGCGCGAAGCCTTCCCGGGCGATGTCTTCTACTTGCATAGCCGCTTGCTGGAGCGGGCCGCCCAACTCAGCGACGAACGCGGCGGCGGCAGTTTGACCGCCTTGCCCATCATCGAAACCTTGCTTGGCGATGTATCAGCCTTTATCCCCACCAATGTCATTTCTATCACCGATGGCCAGATCTACCTCGAATCCGAACTATTTAACGCCGGTGTGCGTCCGGCGATAAATACCGGCATCAGCGTCAGCCGCGTCGGCAGCGCGGCCCAGACGCGGGCGATGAAGGATGTGGCCGGCGGGCTGAAACTGCAGATGGCGCAATTCCGCGACCTGGCGGCTTTTGCCCAGTTTGGTTCCAACCTGGACAAGGCGACGCAACTGCAGTTGGACCGCGGCATGCGCCTGACTGAATTGTTCAAGCAGGTTCAGTATCAGACCCTTTCGCTGGATGAACAGGTCGCCTTGACCTATGCCGGCACCGGCGGTCTGACCGATGATGTGCCGGTCGAAAGAATGATCGCTTGGAAGGAAGAATTCTTGCGCGCCTACCGGACGCAATTCTCCGATGTAGTCGAATTCGTTCGGGAAAACAGCAATGAGAAGGTCAAAGAGCAAATCCAGGAAAAACTGGAGCAAGCGATCAGCGCATTCAACGAGACCTGGGCTTAGTGTCGCCGATTGCCGCCGAGAGGAGACACTAGATGGCAACACTGAGAGAAGTCAAGAATCGCATACGCAGCGTCAAAAACATCGCCCAGATCACAAGGGCGCTGGAAGCGGTCTCGGCATCGCGCGTGCGGCGGGCGCAAGCCAGGGTGCTGGCGAGCCGCGCCTTTGCCGAAAAAGCCTGGGAGATCTTGGTCAATGTTCAAGCGGCCAGCAAGAGCACCCCGCTTCATCCGCTGCTCACGTCGCGTGAAGAGATCAATCGCGTGATGGTCGTGGTCATCACGTCCGACCGCGGCTTGGCGGGCGCTTACAATACGAATATCCTGCGCGTCGCGCAACGCTTCGCTACCCGGCTCGGCAAGCCTGTCGATTACGTGGCGGTCGGGCGCAAAGGGCGCGATTCTCTCGCGCGCTCCGGCGCCAACATCGTGGCCTCTTTCAGCGACATGCCGGCCGAACCAAAGATTTCGGACATCAGGCCGATCGCGCGCATCGCCATGGACGCTTATCTCGACGGCGAAGCGGACGAGGTGCTGATCGCCTATACTGACTTCATCAACATGCTGGCGCAGCGGCCGGCCGTCTTGGGTTGGCTGCCCTTGACCACCGATACCATCGCCCAGCAAGTGGCGGCCGAATATGTCAAGGATGTGGCCAGCGTCAGCGGGGGCATCCAGAATTACGAATACGAGCCGAGCGCCACAGCCGTCGTGGACGAAATTGTGCCGCGCTTTACCGAATTGCAGCTTTATCAAGCCTTGCTGGAAGCGCAGGCCAGCGAACATGCCGCGCGCATGGCAGCCATGAAAAACGCCACTGACAACGCCACGCAACTGACTGCCGATCTCACCTTGCAATACAATAAAGCCCGGCAGGCTGCTATCACCGCGGAGATTCTTGATATCGTCGGCGGAGCCAACGCCTTGCAGCAGGCGATTGATAAAGCAAGCACAGACATTGTGGACATTTTTGACAGCAGCAAACAATTGCAGGATGTTTAGCTAGATTCGACCGATCCTGCGAGCGAGTAAGGAGCAGATGATGGCAGTTATTCAAGGCGCCGTTACACAGGTCTTGGGAAACGTGGTAGATGTCGAATTCCCGGCCGGGGAATTGCCGGATATTTTTGACGCCGTGGAAGTCCCGCGCGAAGGTGAGGACGATCTGGTGCTGGAAGTGGAATTGCACTTGGGCGAAAGCTCTGTGCGCACTGTCGCGATGGATTCGACCGATGGCTTGGCGCGTGGGGCGCCGGCGATTGCCACGGGCCAACCCATCGCTGTGCCGGTCGGCGCGCCCACTCTGGGACGGATCTTCAATGTCCTCGGTCGCCCCGTCGATATGGGCGAGGCAGTGCCGGATGACGTCGAAAGGCGGCCGATCCACGCCGACGCCCCGTCCTTCGAGGACCAGTCGCCCACGATTGAACTCTTCGAGACCGGCATGAAAGTCATTGATCTGGTCGCTCCCATGACGAAGGGCGGCAAGACAGGCATCTTCGGCGGCGCAGGCGTTGGCAAGACCGTCACCATTCAGGAACTGATTAACTCCATCGCCACGCAGCACGATGGTTTGTCGGTCTTTGCCGGTGTGGGAGAACGGACGCGCGAAGGCACGGATCTCTATCACGAGATGAAAGAAGCCAATGTGCTGGACAAGTTGGCGATGGTCTTCGGGCAAATGAACGAACCGCCCGGCGTGCGCCTGCGGGTGGGCTTGTCCGGTTTGACTATGGCGGAGTACTTCCGCGACCAGGGCCGCGATGTCTTGATCTTCATCGACAATATTTTCCGTTATTCGCTGGCCGGCGCGGAAGTATCGGCATTGCTAGGTCGCATGCCCTCCGCGGTAGGCTATCAGCCCAACCTAGGCGAAGAGATGGGCATGCTGCAAGAGCGCATCACCTCGACCAAGAGCGGTTCGATCACCTCGATGCAGGCGGTCTATGTGCCTGCTGACGATTATTCCGACCCAGCGCCGGTGGCGGTATTCACGCATCTGGACAGCACCATCGCGCTTGAGCGTTCCATCGCCGCCCGCGGCTTGTTCCCCGCGGTGGATCCGCTGTCCAGCACGAGCAATATCCTGGCGCCGGAAATTGTCGGGGAAGACCACTACAGCACCGCTCGCGAGTCGCAGCAAGTGCTTCAGCGTTATAAGGACTTGCAAGATATCATCGCCATTCTCGGGGTCGAGGAATTGTCCGATGACGACAAGGTCTTGGTGGCGCGCGCGCGCAAGATGGAAAACTTCCTCAGCCAGCCCATGTTCGTGGCAGAGCAATTCACCGGGCAGGCTGGGCGCTATGTGCCCATCAAAGACACCGTGCGCGGCTTCCGCATGATATTGGACGGCGAAGTCGATCATATTCCCGAGCAAGACTTCTATATGGCTGGTCCCATCGAAGATGTGCAGGAGCGCTACGCCAGCCGCGAGAACTAAATTAGTGAGGGCGACAATGCCGATTCACATCGAACTGGTGACGCAAGAAGCGAAGATTTTCGACGAGCCCGAAGCCGACATCGTCATCGTGCCGGCGGTTGAAGGCGAGATGGGCGTGCTGCCTAATCACGCGCCTGTTTTGACAACGCTATCTTTTGGCGAGCTTGTCGTGCGTAAAGGCGAGGCGGAAGAAAGCTTCGCCATCTATGGCGGCGTGGTTGACGTGCGCCCGGACAAAGTGGTGGTGCTCGCGGACCTGGCAGAGTCTTCCTATGCGCTTGATCTGGAGAAAGCGCAAGAGGCTCGGGCGCGCGCGCGTGTGATCCTGGAGGAAGGACCGCCGGGCTTGGACAATCGACAAGCGGAGTTGGAGCTGCGGCGAGCCAACCTGGCTGTGCGCATAAGCCAAAAGGTGCGCAACCGCGGATTGATGCTGCGCATCGTCGAAGAGGACGCCGAAGAAATCTGAGCATTCGTCGCGCTGCAACAATCCTAGGATATGATAAACACCCGACGCCGTAATAGCGCTCGGGTGTCTTTTGTTTTGGGCGCCTGCGCCAACGGCGTGGGCGTCGTTTGCGCTCCCGGAAGTGTCGCTCTTGCTTTGCGCAAGATTCGTCTTCTATGTAGAATTGATAGTGAGGTCTCACGCGGAGCGAATAGTATCTTGGAGCTTCATTGTTAGGTAAACGCTTGGGTGTTGACTTGGGAACGGTCAACGTTCTCATTTACGACAGCGGAAGAATCGTGCTGCAAGAACCCTCTCTCGTCGCCTTGCTGGCGGAAGAAGAGCGCATCGTTGATTTCGGTCAACCGGCTCGGGAAATGCTGGGCAGGGTGGACGATGAAGATATTCAGGTGATGCGGCCCCTGCAGAATGGCGTGATTGCCGACTACGAAGTCACGGAAGCCATGCTGGAATATTTCTTCGGCAAAATCGCTGGTCGCATGCGGCTCTTCCGGCCGTCGGTGATGGTTTCCGTCCCTTATGGCGCCACCAGTGTCGAGAAACGCGCGGTGCGGGAAGCAATCCTCACAGCTGGCGCGCGTGAAGTGCAACTGATGTGGGAACCGATGGCATCGGCGCTGGGCGCGGGATTGCCGGTAGGCACGCCGGCCGGCGGCATGGTTGTTAACATCGGCGGCGGCATTACCGAAGCCGCGGTATTGACGATGAACAATATCGTGCGGGCGGAAAGCGGGCGGGTTGGCGGTTTGCGGCTGGATGACGGCATCATCAGTTACATTCGGCGCAAGTACAATTTGACTATCGGACAGCCGACGGCGGAATCGATCAAAATACAGATTGGCGCAGCGGTCGATCAAACTCAAGAGATGACAATGGAAATCCAAGGCCGCGACAATGTGACGGGGCTGCCGCGCACGGTGCGCGTCACCACCGGCGAGGTGGTGGAGGCGCTGGCGGAACCGCTGGGGCAGATCGCCGCGGTTGTCAAAGCGGTCCTGGCCACCACACCGCCAGAGCTTTCATCCGATATCATCGATCGCGGCATTGTCCTGTCTGGCGGCGGCGCATTGCTGCGCGGCGTCGATACATTTTTGACTCAGGAAACCGGCGTGCCGGTCTATCGCGCCGACAATCCGCTGATTAACGTGGTTGTCGGCTGTGGACGCGCCTTGGAAGACCCCGCCATCCTCAGACGCTTGGCGCAAGCCAATTATTTTTGATAACTGATAAATGAAGACGCTCGCGAATTTGGCAAAAATTGCCGCTTGGGGCTCGCGGGCGACGCGCCTCAATCTTGGCTGAGGTAGTAAGTCATGTGCTGCAAGTGCGTAACGGGATCAATGTATTGGATCTGCACATTTGCTGGCACGGTGATGTTGATGGGGGCGTAGTTCAGAATCGCCTGGACGCCCGCCTCGACCAACTGATCAGCCACAGACTGCGCATGTTCGGCCGGTACCGCCAGCATGGCGATTTTGATGCCTTCTTCACGAATCGTCTTATTCAGATCCGCTATTGGCTCCACGACGAATTCGTCAATCGCCAGCCCGATCTTTTGCGGACTGATGTCAAACAGGTGGGCGATGCGAAAACCCCTGTCTTGGAAACCGCGATAGCGCGATATCGCGATGCCGAGGTTGCCCGCGCCGACGACAACAACCATCCATTCTTGATTCACTTGCAAAACGTCTTGCAGCTTTTCGATGAGGTACTCGATTTGGTAGCCGGTGCCTTGTTTGCCAAATCCCCCAAAATGAGATAAATCCTTGCGTATCTGCGCCGAGCTGATATCCAAACGCTTGCCCAGCTCATGCGAGGACGTGACGTCATGTCCCTCTTGCTGTAAACGGCGCAATGCCCGCAGGTAAAGCGGCAGACGGCCTATCACGATGTCGGGAATGTTCTCTGGCGGCTTAAGCAACATTTGCTTGACTATCCCAGCCGAAGCGTTTGTGAAACTTTCTACAATGAAATACTACCACCGAGCCATTTATCTCGCTAGACAAGGGACTTGCGAGCCAGGTCTGGGCAAGCGTTTCAAAATGTGGCGACAATTGGCCTTGCTTGCAGGCTCCTGGCGCAAATGCTAAAATCCCAACACCGTTTACTTTGCAGGCCGTTATGAGCTTTCCCGTGGAAAGGCTTGAATTGCGCGGCGCGCCGCCTAGGTGGGGGAAAATGAACCTCGAGGGGACCAGCGATAACAAAAAGAGCAAGCCCTTGACAAATGACCTGCAGATCGTGCACGACAGCATGCTTGATGGCTTGGGGCAATTGGCGGATTATTTTGGCTTCAGCACAGTGATGGGGCAGTTGTTTGGCACCTTGCTCCTGAGCGCGGAACCCTTGTCGCTCGACGATATGACAGCCCGCTTGGGCATATCCAAAGCCAGCGTGAGTACAAATATGCGCTCGCTGGAACGCATGGGCATGGTCAGGCAGGTTTGGGTGAGAGGCGGCAGCGGAAGACGCAAATACTATCAATCCGAGACGGATTTCTGGCAGATTTTCTCGAACATACTCAGCGGCCGCGAACTCCGTGATGTCGAGCGCGCCTTGGCGGTGATGGAAGAAAACAGGCAGCGTATATCGGGCACCATCAATGACTTGCCCTACGACGAACAGTTGCTGGCTCGTCTTTATCTTGATCGCATCGCCCAGATCCAAGCGCTCTTTCGCTTCGCGCAGTTGATCATCAACAGTGTTCTCAATCAGATCAAAAGCATTGACGTTTCGGACGTCTCTGGCGTGGAGCTGCAGTAGCTATCTGCCCTTGTCGGCTCGGCCGGGCTTCATTATAATTTCGCCGGGGTTCGGCTTATTCGGAGCTTCGCAGCCGCGCGCGGTTGCGGCGTCGAAAAACAGCTCGAGCGCGATGCATCGCGCAGAGGCTTTTGGCTCCCAGGGGAAGTGGCGGAATTGGCAGACGCGCATGACTTAGGATCATGTCTCTTTTGAGGTGAGGGTTCGAGTCCCTCCTTCCTCAAAAAATGCAAGTAACATTTACGGGCGCGGTTCGCGCCTTTGCCTTTTCTGATATAAGCTTTACTTTGCGCGAAAAATTCACGTGCTAGAATCCAACTGATATGATCGAGGATGGCGAATTGAACCTGCAAACCGAGAGAATCGAAAACCA
The DNA here is from genome assembly GCA_963663445.2 of Aggregatilineales bacterium. Taxonomy (GTDB): domain Bacteria; phylum Chloroflexota; class Anaerolineae; order Aggregatilineales; family Phototrophicaceae; genus UBA6055. The sequence goes on from CAXXTM010000002.1 coordinate 1,412,131, forward strand.
CCGAGCGCAACTGACTATCGAGATTGAAGAAGATCAGTTGACAAGCGCCAAGCAGAAAGCCGCTCGGCAAATATCACAGCGTGTGAGGATTAAGGGCTTTCGCAAAGGCAAAGCGCCTTATCGCATTGTCGCGCAACATGTGGGCGAAGCGGCGATCCTGGAAGAGGCGATAGACTCGCTCGGCGAAGAACTGTACAAACAGGCGCTTGAGGAGTCCGAAGTCAATTCCTACGGTCCGGGCGCTTTTGAGGATTTTAAGCTAGAACCCGCGCCAACATTTGTCTTCACCGTGCCCTTGCAGCCGGAAGTTGAATTGAACAACTACCAAGATGTCCGAATAGACTTTGAAGAGCCTGAAGTCCCCGAGGAGCTTGTGAATGAAGCCTTGCAGCGATTGCGCCTGCTCGACCTCGAAGTTCTTAACGATCAGTGTGAAGTGGCGGAACTAGGCAATCGAGTTACCTTATCGGTGGACAGCGAGTTCCTGGATGGCGAAGAACCCGACGCTGATGAGCCTGAGATTGACGGCGATGAGACGGAACAATCTGATGAAACTGATGAAACTGATGACGCTGATGGCGAGCCAGATGACGTGGCATGGAACGAAGAAGATGATATGCCCTATGTGCCGCGGAAGGGCGACACCTTTGTTCACGATGAAAACGCTATCGTGATTCTGGATCCCAGCGAAGATCCTTTTCTCGACGGATTCGTTGAAGCGATTGTCGGCGCTGAACTGGGCTCGGATATAGAATTTGAATTGACCGTTCCCGACGATGATGCCGACAAAACGATAGCCAACCGCCAGGTATATTTTGTGGTGACGGTCAAAAAAATCGAATCTATCCGGATTCCGGACCTTGACGATGCCTTTGCGGAGAAATCCAGCAAGAATCGCGGCGCCGAATTGATGGACATGGCGGCATTGCGGGAAAATGCTCGCAGAGATATGGAAAGAATGGCGCTTGATCAAGCCAAGTCAGACTATAGCGGGCAAGTCTTGGAACAAATTGTCGCAGGCGCCGAGATTCACTATCCCGAGCTACTGCTCGAAGATCGAATAGACGCATTCGTCGAAGAATTCGAGGACGGTCTGAAGCAGAGAAACCTCCGCCTGGAGGACTTTTACCGCTATTCTGGCGAAACGCAGGAATCCTTTCGGCTGCGTTTTCATGAGCAGGCGACGCAGTCGCTTGAAGAAAGCTTGGTGACAATGGAGTTAATAAAAGAAGAAGAAGTTGAAGTGGCTGATGAACACCTTGACCTGCGGATGAATTTGGCTGTAGCAGGTTTAGGGAATAGCCCCGAGGTCCGCAAAATCATGGACACCCCGGAAATGCGCGCCAATCACCGCAGTGAATTGTTCATCAGCCAGCTTAACGAAAGACTTTGGGCTATCGGCCGCGGGGAAGACCCGGACGAGGCTGTAGATTCGTATTTTGCGCAATTGCGCGACGACTTAAAACTGGCGCGAGAAAGTTTTGAAAGACTGCGAGGCTATGTGGATAGCGAAGAACTGCCAGACAGCGATGATTTTGACGAGGACGAGTCTGACGACGATATGAGCGCAGTTGACCCAGAGCGGGAGACTGTGCCGACAAGTGAAGCCCAAGCGACAGCAAGGGACGCGGGCGACGCCAGCGATGAGGAAGCGGGCGATCTTGACAAAAGCAAAGTTGGCGAATGAAGACAAATGAAGACGATGACAGCGATTCTCAGCTGAAACAGAAAGGCAAATGACAGGATGATGAATAGCATTCACAACGTAATCCCAATGGTGATCGAGCAGGGCAGCCGCGGCGAGCGCGCCTACGATATCTATTCTCTCTTGCTCAAGGAACGCATAATTTTCGTCGGCAGCGGTATCAATGATCAGATCGCTAACTTGATCGTCGCGCAGATGCTCTTCCTGGAACGCGAAGGTCCCGACCGCCGCATCCAGATGTACATCAATTCGCCTGGCGGCATCGTCTACGCTGGCATGGCCATTTACGATACCATGCAGCAAGTGATGGCTCCGGTAAGTACTGTCGCCGTCGGCATTACCGCCAGTTTCGGCACGGTATTGCTGGCATCTGGCGAAGGGGGCATGCGCATGGCTTTGCCCAACGCCACCATCCACATGCACCAGCCGCTGGGCGGGGCGCAAGGGCAGGCTTCCGACATTATCATTCAGGCGGAAGAGATTGTCCGTTTGAAGAAACGCTTAATCGAAATCTTCGTTCACCACACGGGGCGCACTGCAGAAGAGATCGAACGAGTTACCGACCGTGATGTGTACATGACCGCGCAAGAAGCGACCGACTTCGGCCTGGTTGATGCGGTATTGCTTTCCGAAGAGCGGGAGGCTAAGGGGGTTCTCACATGACCTATTCTACAGTTAGGCATCGCTGCACCTTCTGTGGGCGCTCGCACGACGAAGTTGATCGATTGATCGCCGGATCCGACAACTTATTTATCTGCAATTTCTGCGTTGAACTCTGTTATAACTTGCTGGCAAATGAAGACAATGGCGAGGAACAAGCGATCGAGAGCAACCTCGAATTTGAGTTGCAGTTGTCCCCGCGCCAGATTTCCCAGCGACTTGACGAATATGTCATCGGGCAGCACGGCGCCAAGCGCGTCTTGAGCGTCGCAGTCTACAACCATTACAAGCGCATCCAATCGAATCTGGAACCCGAAGATCTGGAACTGGACAAGAGCAATATCCTTTTGCTCGGTCCCACAGGCTCGGGCAAGACGCTCCTGGCGCAAACCTTGGCGCGGATTCTGGATGTGCCAATCTGTATTACCGACGCAACCGCGCTGACAGAAGCCGGCTACGTCGGAGAAGATGTGGAAAATATCTTGCTGCGGCTGATTCAAGCGGCGGATGGCGATATCGCCCGCGCGGAACGGGGCATCATTTATATTGACGAAATCGACAAGATCTCGCGCAAGTCCAACGCCAATCCATCAATCACGCGCGATGTCTCTGGCGAAGGCGTGCAGCAAGCTCTGCTCAAGATTATCGAAGGCACTGTCGCCAATGTGCCGCCGCAGGGCGGACGCAAGCATCCGCACCAGGAGTTTCTGCAGATCGACACGCGAAATATCTTGTTTATCGTAGCCGGAACATTCTCCGGCATCGAAGACGTTGTGCGACGGCGTGTTGGCATGAAGAGCAAAATGGGTTTTGGCGCGCAGCAAGAAGACCAAAAGGAAACGAATGCGGATATCTTGAAGGAGCTATTGCCCGAAGACTTGATCCAGCACGGCATGATCCCGGAAATGGTCGGCCGTTTGCCGGTGCTGGTTTCTTTGGAGGCGCTCGAACTGGATGATTTGGTCCGCATCTTGGTCGAGCCCAAGAACGCGCTTGTAAAACAGTATGAGCATCTGCTCGCGCTGGACGAAGTAGAGCTTGTTTTCGAAGAGCCTGCCCTGCGCGCGGCGGCGGAACTGGCAATCAGCCGCGAAACCGGAGCGCGCGGCTTGCGCTCGATTATCGAGTCTTGCTTGCTGGATGTCATGTACGAGGCGCCCAGCCGCAATGACATTACCAAGGTGGTCATCAGCGAGAGCGTGGTGCGCGGAGAGGAAAAGCCGCAAATTGTCGCCAGCGACGGTTCAATCATCGCCTTGTCCGACATCATTGATCCAGCCGCCTGATTCCATACTGTCGCTCGGCGTCCAAGATCTGATGTCATTGGCTGATAGGCAGCAGCAATACTTCTGAATGCTGCGCCGCTCTTACTTTGAAGCTCTGCGCGTCCAGCGCCGTCGCTTCTTCCCCGGCGCGACCCCAATTGTAGGGAATGGTCCAGCGCGGCTTCAGCATCGTTACCAGGCGCAGCCCCTCTTCCACCGACATGCGACCATAGCCGTCAATTGGCAAAAGCAAAATGTCTGGCTGTAGCATGGACATCTCCGGCACGATGTTCGAATCGCCAACATAGTAGATGTCGTAGTAATCCAAAGAAATTAGGAATCCCAAACCCTTGTCTTCTCGTGGATGGCGCGGGTCGCTGACTGAATAAGCCGGCACCCCTTTGACGCTCGCCTTGCCCAGATTGATGCTCTGCCAATCTCGAATTACATTTGCGCCCGCGACGACGCGCGCCACCGCCTCGTTCCCAATGATCAGGGTATTGTCGCCGCGTATTTTCTCTATATCCGCGAGCGAACAATGGTCGTAATGATCGTGCCCGACGAGGATGATATCCGGCGCTGAATCGTCTTGTATGACGCGCCAAGGGGCGATCTGAATGCGCGGCTCCGCGCCAATAAGAAAACTGCTATGACCTTGCCAGATGATTTTTTCGATCAAGGGACCGGCATCCTCAAAGCGCCTGATGCTGCGACAATGTAGATCTGAAGCGGCATTCCTTTCCTACAATTATAGTTTGCTTGTCTGGTCTTGGGAATCTAATCGACTGTCGTCGACGGGGCAATCGCAGGATGCGTCTACACGCCGCTTGAAGTCTCGTGTATGCTCTTGGGCTTAGGCAAATGACGAGACGAGACGAGACGATTTGCGCGACTATGCTAATTGACGAGGCAAAGATTTTTGTCGCTAGCGGCAAGGGCGGCGATGGCATGGTATCGTTCCGGCGCGAGAAATATGTGCCGCGTGGCGGACCCTCCGGCGGCAGCGGCGGCCGCGGCGGCGATGTCGTCTTGCAAGCCGACAGCAATCTAAACACGCTGTTTTTCTTCCACAGGCGCGTGCATTACAAGGCGAAAGCAGGCGCTAAGGGCGGCTCCAGCAACAAGTCTGGCGCCGACGCCGACGCGCTCGTGGTTCAGGTGCCATTGGGGACGGTTGTCCGCGCGGCGAAAACAGGCGCAATACTCGCGGATTTGGTAACGGAGGGGGCGCAGGTCCTGGTCGCTCGCGGAGGAAGAGGCGGCCGGGGCAACGCTTTGTTCAAGACGGCTGCCAATCAAGCGCCGCGACTGGCGGAAAAAGGCGAGCCAGGCGAAGAACGCTGGCTAACGCTTGAACTCAAGATGATCGCCGATGTAGCGCTGGTGGGCTTGCCGAATGCCGGCAAGTCAACTCTGCTTTCGGTGCTCAGCAACGCCAAGCCGAAGATCGCGGACTATCCCTTTACGACCTTGCAGCCTAACTTGGGTACGGTGATCTATGACAACAGCGATCTGGTATTCGCCGATATACCCGGGCTGATCGAAGGCGCGCATCTGGGGCTTGGCTTGGGGCATGCCTTCTTGCGGCATATCCAGAGAACCAGCATGATAATCCATGTTCTGGATGGCTCGTCAGATGATCCGGTCGCGGACTATAATCAAATCAAAGCCGAATTGGCGCTCTTTGACGATCGGCTGGCGGATCGCCCGGAAATTGTGGTGATCAACAAACTTGATTTGCCCGACGTGCGCGAGTATTTGTCGCTGCTGCAGGAACAATTGGCGGAACGCGGTGTGGCGGATACGCTCGCTATCTCCGCATTGACACGTGAAAACGTTAGCGGATTGATCCAACGCGCCTTCGAGCTGGCGCCGGAATCCCCCAACCTATTCCTTCATCCGGTTAGCGAATTGCCTGTTTACGAGCTAGAAGACAGCGATGTCTCTTTCGAGATCAAACGAGAAGATGGCCTCTTCTATGTTAGCGGCGTTGGCATTGAACGGGCGGCCGCCATGACTTATTGGGATTATGAAGAAGCGGTCGCGCGCTTCCAAAAGACGCTGGAAACACTAGGCGTCGCTCAAGCATTGGCGGATGCGGGCATACAAGAAGGCGATACGGTTTTTATTGGCGAATACGAACTGGAGTGGACCGAGTGAAACGCGAGCGGATTGGCATTTTGGGCGGAACATTCGATCCGCCGCAAATGGGCCATCTAATCTTGGCGGAGTATAGCCGAGAAGCCTTGCGGATGGATCACATTCTCTTTGTGCCGGTAGCGGATCACCCGGTCAAGCAGGGCGAGACGCGCTTGCCTGTCAAGCATCGTCTGGCGATGCTAGAGCTGGCCATCAAGGGCAATCCGCATTTCAGCATTTCTCGCGTCGATATCGATCGCGCCGGTCCGCACTACTCGGCGGACACGGTCCGCGTCATCCGCGAAGCATATCCGGATGCCGAACTTTACTTTGTCATGGGCGGGGACAATCTTCGCTCTTTGCCGAGCTGGAAGCGCGCCCAAGACCTGTATCGTTGCTGCCGTCTGGCGGTCATGAAACGGGCTGACGAAGATATCGCGCCGGCTATGCACGATCATCTGCTGCCGGGTTTGTCGCAGCAAGTCGACATCGTCGATGTGCCAATGCTCAGCATGTGGCTTTCTTCAACTTTTGTGACTGAACGGCTGCGCGCGGGTCTTAGCGTTCGCTATCTGGCGCCCGATGCGGTGCTAGATTATATTGACCGCTACAATCTCTATCGTTGAGCCGTGATGAAACGGATTCTGTCCCCGGCGATTCTACTCTTCGTTTTCCTGGTCCCCGCTTTGGGCGGGATGGCGCAAGATCACACGGCAGTTCCCAGGCTTAGCGTGCCGACGCTCGTGCCAACTTCAACCTCCCAAGCGCCCGAGCCCGCGCTGCACAGGACATCCGCTGTCGCGCATATCGCGGAAAATGGCGAGCTGATCGCCGGTGTGCTTTTCAACGAGCCGCCCTATAGTGAGTTGAGCTTGCAAGGCGAATTGCGCGGATTTGACGTGGAAGTCCTGCGCTTGCTGGCGGAGACTTGGGAAGTTGACTTGCAGCTCGCGCAGGTTACGCGTCAAAACGCAATTGAGCAACTTGAGTCCGGCGACGTGCACGTCGTCGCTTCGGCCCTTGTGCATTATCGCGAACTCGGCGAGCAAGTTGAGTTCAGCCAAACATATTTGCTTGGCAAGCAAGGGCTGATGACGCGGGCTGACAGCGCCTACGCGGCGCCCGATGCGCTGCTTAATCAGAAGATAGGCTTCGTTCTGGGAACACGCTCGGAAACTGCTCTGGGTCTATGGGAAGCGAGGCTCGAGCTTGCGCTCGACAAAGCGCCTTATCTAACGCTTGACAAGGCGTTGGCAGCCCTGTCCCGCGGGGATGTTGAAGCCATCATTGGCGAAGAGCAGGATTTCCTGCAAGTCTCGCGCGCATACGCCGACGAATTTCGCATTCTTGAAGAGCCTGTCTTGGTCGAAGCGCATGCTCTGGCAATCAAGCGGCAAGACGCCAGCCTGCGCAACTTGCTAAATCGCAGCATTCAGTATTTGTTCGCGGAGGACCAACTTGAAGACCTGTTCCGGGAGTATTTTCCCGGGCAAGATTATCGCGCCGAGTTCGCGCGCCTCTGGGATAACCTAGGCGAGCGACCGCAGCCCGGGCAATTCCCCAGGGAAATTACCTATCCAGCGCAATACACGCTGCCAAACCTTTTGCAGACACGTGTCTTGAGAGTCGGCGGTTTGATTGACGACGCCCAGCCTAATGCGCAGCCCGAAGATAAGCTCGCGCGGTTGAATCGCGCTCTTGTCGAGGAGATCGCGCGCAGGTGGGCGGTGGGCTTAGAGTGGATCCCCAGTGAACCGGGGGCTGCATTCTCGCTCTTGCAGGATGGCGAGCTTGATCTTGTTGTCGGCGTGAAGCCCGACTGGCGCTGGGCGAATACAGTGGACTATGCCGCGCCTTATCTGCTGCATGGCGACCGCCTCATGGCGCCAGCCAACTCAAGCATCACCGGCTTCAACGACCTGCGGGGTCAATGGATCGGCATCATGATAGATGATGAAACAGCGCGCGATCGCGCGCAGGCTTGGGCTGACAGCATCAACGCGAGTGTGCAGTTCTACCAAAGCCGGGCGGCCGAGGCCGCGCTAAACCTGCTGGACTTTGACAACGCGGACGCCATCTATGCTGATAGCCTGGCGCTGATACCGCACCTTGAAGCCAGTCCAAACGCATTGAAGCTGACGGAGCGCTGGTATAGCCGTTCGTATTACGCCTTTGCCGTCAGGCATAATGATCTGGATTTTCATTTGCTGCTTGATTACACGCTGCAAGAGCTAATCAGCGACGGCACCTTGCGGCGGCTTTCCGCGCCACTGCTGCTTTCGGATGAGACACTCGAGTATTTCGTCGTTCCGGGCGCGTCCTCATTCGCCGGTATTAACTTGACCGGGTCTTAAGGCGATGCTGCGCCCGCAATACGATGCCGACGCCGACTATTAGGACAATGCTGCCGCCAACCTGTGTCGTTGACGGGGTCTCGCTCAGAATTAGCAGCGCCCACAATACGCTAAGCGCCGGCACGGTCTGCGCCGTGACTGTTAATGTCGTTGGCGACAGGTATCGCAGTACGAAATTCAGCACCCCGTGCCCGATGATCTGCGCCAAAACCGCCAGCAGCAGAACCCAGAAATAACCTTGCCATTCGTAACCGAGAACTTGCGTTCGGCTCAAGGCGATAATGAGCAGGGTTGTGACAGCCCCGCTGGTGTATACCAGCCAGATGTAAGGGACGAAGGACACGCTGCCGCGGACCTTGCGCCCGATGATGATATACAGGGATGCGGAGCAGGCGCTGATCAGCGCCATGAGGATGCCCAGACTTGGATTGCCCCCCGGCAGCGGCGGCGCTTCGCCCGAGGTCGCCCAGGAAATCAGGATCGCGCCCAGCAGCGCTACAAAGACCCCCAGCCATACGGATCCCTTCAGTTTGACCTTTAGAATCGCCACCTCCTGAATGGCGACCCAAATGGGAATAGTGGCGATCAGCGCTTGTCCAATTATGACGCTGATATGCTCCAGCGACGCCGCGTTCAGTGTGATGTTGAAGCCGAACATGGCGCCCGCGAAGATGGCCAGCCAGCGGCTGCGAGCCGGCATTAAGCGGATGTCAGCGGCGTATTTGTGCCAGACATAGGGTGTGAAAAAGAGCGCGCCGACAATCATGCGCCCGCTAGAAATAAGCGCCGGCGGGACATCGTGCTGCAAGGCAAAACGGATGCAGATGGGACCAAAAGACCAAGACACGGTGGAGAGAGCCACCAGGATCCAAAGCTGCGTCGCCCTTGACTGGACCGGTCTAAGGCGCATTGTCAGTTCCCGCCGCTATCCTTTTATGCGCTTGCCGGATCTCGCCGCGGCTGGCCAGCACGACGCCGGCGATGATCGTCAGGCTGCCCAGGATTTGTTGATTTGGCGGCAGTTCGCGGAACAGGACTAGCGCCAAGAGCGCGCTGCCGATCGGCTCCAGTTGCGAAAACATGCTGACCAGCGCCGCGGGAAAGTACTCGAGCAGATAATTCAAAGAAGAATGCCCGATAAGCTGCGGGACCAAGCCCATTGCCAGCAGGACGAGATAGCCTTCGATGCTGTAACCGAGCGCCGGCGTCGCCCTGGCCAGCATGACGGCCAGGGTGCAGGCGGCTGCGATGCTGTAGACCAGCCAGACGTAGGGGATGACCGGCAGCTGGGCGCGCAGCTTGCGCCCTATCAGCATATAGACCGATACGCTCAACGCGCCCAGCCAAGCCAGACCGGCCCCAATCAAGGTGGCGTTTGCCGCGCCCGGCGCCGTCATCATTTCGAGTTGCGCTTCGCCTTGCGGCCAGCCGATCAAGGCGCCGCCGGCCAGGGCGACGATGAGCCCCAGAACGACCAGACGCGAAAGTCGAATGTGCAGGAAGATGACCTCGAGAATCGCTACCCAGATGGGACCGGTTGATACGATGACGACGCTCACCAGGACGGTTGTATATTGCAAGGATGTCACCCAGGCGGTGAAATGGATCGCCAGGCAGACGCCCGCGATGGCGATCAAGAGCGCTTCGGCGGAGGAAAGTTCGCTAAGAAAGGCTCTATGTCGCCGCAGCGCAATCGGGCTGAGCGCGAGCGAGGCGATCAGCAAGCGCGCCGCGACGATCAGCAAGGGCGGCATGTTTTGGTCGAGAGCGAAGCGGATCAGGATGGCGGCGGACGAGGTAGCGACGATGGCGATGACCACCACAACGTAGGCTTTGAACGGCGTAGATCGCGATTGCCCGGATGTGTCCTTGGTATTCAAGCCGCGCTCCTGTAGACAGTGGGGCTAATCATCTTTGGATTCCTCCGAAATGCAAGTCGGAATCCCCGTTTGCGCATTCTTGAGAGCCGCGACTGGCGCATTCATTTGCTGCTATGTCTCCGCGAGGGAAATGATTGCGATGCCGCGCAGGGCAATCGCTTCAATTATTTTGAATTCGTAAATCTTTATGTCCTTCGCGCTTTTGTGGCTGGAAAAAATTGCTGCAATTGCCCTGGCAGAGCAGCGCAAAGAGTAGTGAAAACGGGCTTACCTGTGCTAGAATAGCCTTGTCAATCCCGTAAAGGACAAGTTGTACAGGAGAAAGAATCATGGCTTTTGAATTACCGTCTCTTCCCTATGCGCAGGACGCCTTGGAACCGCATATTGATGGGCGCACGATGGGCATACATCATGGCAAGCACCACGCAAGTTATACCAGCAATCTGAACGGCGCGATTGAGGGCACTGATCTTGCTGGCATGAGCATCGAAGATATCCTCGCTGATTTGGACTCGGTGCCGGAGAACATCCGCACGGCTGTGCGCAACAATGGCGGGGGTTACGCCAACCACAATCTGTTCTGGCAGGTTATGAGCCCCGATGGCGGCGGCGAGCCGAGCGGCGCATTGGCGGATGCCATCAACAGCGCCTGCGGCAGCTTCGATGAATTCAAAGCGGCCTTCTCGGCCGCGGCAGCCACCCGTTTCGGCTCTGGCTGGGCTTGGCTGGCGGTGGAAGGCGGCGCTCTGCAGGTCTGTTCGACACCGAACCAGGATAGTCCCTTGATGACAGGCAATACACCCATCCTGGGTCTCGACGTCTGGGAGCACGCCTATTACCTGAACTATCAGAATCGGCGTCCGGACTACATCGCGGCCTTCTTCAACGTGATTAACTGGGCGAAAGTGAGCGAGCTCTTCGCCGCCGCTAGTTAGCCCTAGGCTCTTGCGATATGAAGAAGAATCGGCCTGAACTGCCCAGCCGTCGCGACATGCTCAAAGCGGCGGCGGCTGGCTTTAGCGCGCTTGGTGGCGCTGTGTCGCCCACGAGCGTTTTTGGCTCGGCGCCAGATACGGCAAATGATGGCGCGGGCAGGGCAGGCGGTCGCTTCGAATTGCCGCAACTGCCCTATGCCTATGACGCGCTGCAGCCGCATATTGATGCCTTTACCATGGAACTGCATCATGGCAAACACCATGCCGGCTATACGAAGAAGCTGAACGCGGCGCTTGAAGGCACAGACTGGGCTGGCAAGCGTATTGAAGAGATTCTCGCCAGCCTCGACGTGATGCCGGAGAATATCCGCAGGGCTGTGCGCAACAATGGCGGCGGCTATGCCAACCATTGCTTGTTCTGGCAGATCATGAGCCCGGACGGCGGCGGAGAACCAAGCGGCGCGCTGGCGGCCGCGATCAACGGCGCCTTTGGCGGTTTCGCGGATTTCAAGATTGCGTATTCGGCGGCGGCCGCGAGCGTATTTGGCTCGGGCTGGGCTTGGCTGGTCGCTGATAGCGGCTCGCTGCGCATTGAGACCAGGCCGAATCAAGATAGTCCCTTGATGGAAGGCAATACGCCCATCCTCGGCATAGACGTCTGGGAGCATGCTTATTATCTCAACTATCAGAATCGGCGCCCGGATTACATCGCCGCCTTCTTCAACCTGATCAACTGGACGCAGGTGGCGGAGAATTACGCCGCGGCGACATAAATCCGCTGATTGTTCTCAACGCAGTTAAAGGGCGTTACAATGGTAGCGCTCTTTTTGATTTCGATTTGGGCGCCGCGGACGGTGGCGAAGATAGACAGGAGAAGGCATTGATGGCTGAGTTTCGCATAGAGAAGGATTCGATTGGCGAGGTGCGGGTTCCCAAAGGAGCGCTTTATGCGGCGCAGACGCAGCGCGCGCTGGAGAACTTCCCGATCACGGGCATGAAGCCGCTGCCGGCTTTCATCTGGAGCATGGCGCTGATCAAACGGGCGGCGGCTGAGGTCAACATGGAGCTGGGTTTGCTCGACCCTGAGCTGGCGCGGGCGATTATCGCGGCGGGCGACGAAATCACGGGCGGCTTGCACCATGAACATTTCGTGGTCGATCCCTTCCAAGCCGGCGCGGGAACCAGCCACAACATGAACACCAACGAAGTGATGGCCAACCGCGCCAACCAGATTCTCGGCTACCCCGTGGAAGCGAGCGACAAGCCGGTGCATCCCAATGACCACGCGAATATGGCGCAATCGACCAATGATACGATACCGACGGCGATCCGGCTGGGCGCTCTGTGGCGGCTGGACGATCTGCTGGATGCGCTGGCGCGCTTCGTCGAGGTAACGCGGGGCAAGGCGGCCGAATGGGACGATGTGGTCAAGAGCGGGCGGACGCATCTGCAGGACGCGGTACCGATTCGGCTGGGGCAGGAAGTGGGCGCGTGGGCGACGGCGATCGAGCGGGGCAGCGACAAGGTCAAGTTCGCGGCGGAAGGGCTGCGGCGGCTGGGCATCGGCGGGACGGCGGCCGGCACCGGCTTGAACGCGCATCCGGAGTATCACCGGCGCATGGTAGCCAAGCTGTCGGCGCTGAGCGGCATTGAACTCTACGAGAGCGATGACTTGTTCGAATCCATGCAGTCCATGGGGGACGCGGTCTTTTTCAGCGCGGCGCTGCGCAACCTGGCAATGGATTTCACGCGCATCGCCAATGATCTGCGACTGCTGAGCGCGGGACCGACCACCGGCATCGCCGAGCTGACCTGCCCGACGGTGCAGCCTGGTTCGTCCATCATGCCGGGCAAGGTCAATCCCGTGCTGGCGGAGATGCTGAACCAAGCCATGTACCACGTGATCGGCAACGATACGACGGTCAACCTCTGCGGCGCGGCCGGGCAATTTGAACTGAATGTGATGATGCCCATCATCGCGCATAACTTGAACGAAATGATGACCGTGATGATCGGCGCGGTCGCCGCTTTCACGGAGAAGCTGATGGCCGGGCTGATACTCAATCGCGAGCGGACGGAGAGCTGGCTGGAGCGCAATCCGATTCTGGTGACGGCGCTGAATCCCATCATCGGTTACAACAATGGCGCGAAGGTGGCGAAGCAGGCGCTGGCTGAGGGCAAGAGCGTGCGCGAGGTGGTGCTGGAGCTGGGCTTGATGGAGTCGGATGAGCTGGACGCGGCGCTGGACGCTCGCGCGATGACGGAGGGTGGGTTAAGGGGGTGAGGGGGATGGACAAGATATTTTGCAATCCTGATGATTCCGTTGAAATACTCAGGCCACATTTGGCCCCAAGGGTTTTTAATGCTGTAAGACGTAATGGAATAAAATCTATTGGTGACCTTTTGGATTTGCATAGCCGTGAGCAATTGTGGGATGTGCGAAATCTAGGAGAAAAGGGAATCGCTGAGATTCATACAAAACTGGAGACCATTGAATTAATCGGCCATTTCTCTGAACCGGAGCCCGAGTCAAGGATTGGTTACTCCGCAACTTCTAATAATTCTATATTCGTGGACTTGGGACCACCTACAGTTCCAGTACATCAAGTGATCAAAGGGCTACAACGAACTCTTTCCAACCAGATTCGACTTCGATTGTTGCATCCAGACTTAGAAATTGATGGACAGCGGCTTATAGAGCTTGTCGAAACAAATCGGGATTATGACTTGAGTTTGTATGCCAAGCTAATGAACATCAATATGTCTTCAAGTTCTGTTGCAGACGAAATTGAAAAGCTGTCCGCCTCTCTTGACGAACGACAAATCAAAGTCCTGCTGATGCGACATGGATTTGACGGACAAACACTTGAATCTGTCGGAGTGGAACTTGGGGTGACTAGAGAACGAGCACGTCAAATCGAGAATCATGTTCAATCAAGACTTCTGGGGTCACTACAGGCTGGTGCCAGAATTCGTAGCGCTATATTATACGCTTGTAATATAAACTTGTCGTTTCGCGAATGGACACATAGTTTGTTGAAAACAGGGCTACTGGGAGATTGGTCGATTGAAGAATATCACGATTACGATCTTATTGAGATGATGATTGCGATATGTCGCATTACCGGGGAGGCCGAAATTCCAGAAACCTTGGAATACATGATTGAGCTCCATCAAAATGGTAAGTCTTCAACACCGGTAAGGACTCTTTTTCTCCAGAAGAATTTACCACGCGAGGCAAGGCGACTCATTCAGAAACATCTTCATCATTCTGGCGCAGTATCTGTGGAGTGGCTTGCTGAGCAGTCCGAGATCTCATTGGCGGCCAAAGAACTACGCGACGTCCTTGAAGCACTAGAATATTATGAAGTTAGTCAAGATTGGTATATGACAATTGACATTACACCAGATTCTCAAAACAAGAGTCAGGTATTTCATAAGTCCTTAATTAAGATGTTCCAACATTGCGGGCCGGTAGAAATTCACGATGTATATTTTGCTATCGAACATACTCTTGTACGTACAGACTTCCCAGTTCCCCCAATTTATATTCTTGAGATAATTCTCAGGAACAGTGGATATTCAAATGAGGATAATTTCTGGTTCTGGCATGGAAGTCTAGTTGAAGAGTTAAATAGGGGAGAAGAAGTCATCCTCCAAACTCTTCGTGCAAATCACGATGTTGCTCATCATTCAGAATTAATGGCTGCAATTGTCGATAGCCCACTATCTGCAGCAACTTTACACGCGACTTTAAAAAGATCTCCGTTGTTCGATAGATTTCAGCAAGGTCTGTATAAATTGCGGGGGGTTCAGCCGGATTATGATGCGATTGAGCGAGCGCGGTCGGCGGCAGAACGCATCCCTCTAGATCTCAAAGTGGAATATGATACTTATGGCAACATTAATGTCTATGCTACACTCAGTCTTATGACGTTGGCAACTGGGGTAATGGTGTCTGAGAGATTGCCTAATCTTATCGGCGAGTGGAATATACTCGGGCAAAAGAGTCCGTTGAGAGTAACTGAAAACGAAATCCGTGGCCTCTTACCGGTTATGACCGACCTAGACTGTGAAGTTGGTGATCGAATCCAACTGAGCTTCAACACCTGGAAGCGCCAAATAACCGCTTGTCATCTCGGAGACTGCGGCTGATGTTGTCCAAATCATTTTCGAATGTTCATCTAGTAACTATCGCGCTAGGCAATCTGGGTGGTCACGAAAAACTCGTAGATAGTGAAGATATCGCCATTCATGTAAATGAATTGGCTCCGGGAAAATTCACCTGGCGAAAATATCCCGAACATATTGATATTCAAGTCGTTAATCAATCCTTACAAGATGCTCGCAGAAAGCGAAATGGAGCGTTGGTTATTGGCACTGGCTCTAAGGGCTGGATGCTATCGAAGGCAGGAATGGAGTGGTTTAAGCATGTCAATTATAAAGATGGAGGACGGAAAGAAAGTTCATTAAGCTTGCGCCGAGATTCATTACTTGGTTCCCAGAAGCTAGAAATGAGACGGCTTAGTAATTCAAGGGCATATCAGTTGCATAGTTCCGGTAAATCTGATGAGATTACCCGAAACGACTTTTTTGAATTCGCTAAAATAAATGAATACTTTTCACTAAAAGCTCGCCAACGCAGGTATGATTTCGTCACAAGCACTATAAGTCAGGATGAGAAAATGCAATCTTTATGGCAATACTTCCAAGTTCAATTCGCGCAGGAGTTTGAGTAAAGGTAAATCTAATGAGTGATTTACGAGTTACATCGCATGTATCCCGAGATCTTGAGCAAAGTGCTGCCTATTTTAATACTTTCGAAAAAGTGGTTTGGGAATACATATCGAACTCATTGGACGCGGCTAAAGACGATGAGCTTGTTACTGTTGAAGCTCTAGTTTCCAAAAACAAAATAGTTGTAGCCGATAATGGGAAAGGGATGTCGCGCTCGGAACTGGCGGCATTCTTCCAAATGCACGGTGAAAACATTCACCGGAAACGTGGCAAACGTGTGCGGGGCCGATTTGGCACTGGCAAGTCTGCGGCCTTTGGGCTAGCGAATTCGTTGGAAATTGAGACGGTGCAATGTGGTTTGCAAAACGTTGTACAACTAACTCGCAAAGATATCAAAGAAGCAGAAGATGGTAAACCGATTCCTGTACGTAACATTGTTGTGGATGAAGTTACATTAAATAACGATGGGACGACAATAACTGTCACAAAGTTCATTTCAAGAAAACGCCCAAAAAGTGAAAAAGTGATTCAGTATATCGAGCGGCATCTGAGCCGCTATCGTGGCCGAGCGCAGGTTTCCATTAACGGCCATCAGTGTAAACTTGAAGAGATTAGCTACCGGAAACATATTCAAGTAAAACCTCCACCACATTTACAGGAACACACTGGCGAGATTGTCTTGAATATCAAGATTGCGCCGACGCCGCTTGATGACGAAAGAGTTGGGATTGATATTCTTTCACACGGAATCTGGCATGAAACCACTCAAGTAGGAATAGAAAACAAAGAGCAAACGCAATATATTTTTGGCGACGTGGATGTTCCCATTCTCGAGGATAATGGGTGGGAAATCCCGCCTTTTGATAACACGCGAAGCATTCGACTCAATGATCAAAACCCCGTTGTAGCGATGCTGTTGGGCTGGATTTCACAAGAACTCGAGAAAGTTCGTCTTCAACTTGTTAAGGAGGAACAAGAGCGGCGAAATTCGGAGCAGGCAAAGAAACTGGCAAAGGAAGCTGACAGAATTGCCAAGGTTCTAAATGATGATTTTGCTCAGCAGGAATTGGCTCTGGAGAACGCGCGGAAGATCCAAAATAAGACTGGTGTGATGCTTGCCAACGAGAACGCCGGCGAAACGAGCTCGGTAACTCCAGGTGGCGGAGAAGAACCAAGCGGCTTGCAAGAAGCAGGTAATCCTCATGGGAATGGTACCAAAGGTAAAAGTGCTACTGAAGGCGATACTCCTCGACCAGGTCCTTCGTTAATTGAAGGAACTGATCCTGGTGTTAAGAAAAAGATAGAGCGAGGTCAAAGTAAGCGGCGCAGAGCAATCTTTTCAATCAATTACGAGAATGTAACACCTTCAGAACCGCGCTCACGTTACAACGGTTTGGATAAAACGATTTACATCAATTTGGATCATCTTCAGATTTCGAGCGCGTTGCAAGCAAGCAATGGGAGAACTTCAGGAAAAGCGTTTCGCGAGATGTGTTATGAAGTCGCCGCAGTTGAATATGCCATTGCCCTCGAACATGAGAGGCTAGGCCAGGAAGAAGTAGAATTTGCCGATGATGCCTTGTTCAATGTCCGTAAAACTATCGACCGTATTGTCAATCGTTTTTCGGAAATTCTGTATACATAAGAGATGTCCATAATTAGATTACCTATCAATCACACCCAAGCTTGAGACATCGGCAGCGAATCTCCCCCAAATTCGCCATCCCAACCCAAAGCCGCTATAATCACTGTTAGCAAGCTATCCATCCGCCCACATCCCATAAGGAGGCGCTTATACTTTTTCAGCTTCCCATCCATCCAATCCAATTTACAGAAAGAGGAACATCATGAAAAAACTCACTCTTCTCACACTCGCGCTATTGCTGGCGCTGCCCTTCGGCGTTCTCGCCCAGGACATGCCCCATGCCGGCGCGGAAGTCGTCACCACCTTCATGCAGTCCGGCACTTATGACATCGGCGCCGAGCAGCTCGAGCCCGGCTTCGAGGAAATGACCGGCATCGAGCTCGAGATCGTCGCCTCGCCCTTCGTCGTGCTGGTGCAGAATCACATCACCGATCTGAGCACGGGCACGGGCGAATTCGACGTGATTTCCGGCGACTTCTGGATCGGCAGCGTCTGGGATCAGATGCACCCGCTGGACGAGCTCATCGAGCGCGACATGTGGGACGGCAACATCATCGAGGGTCTGATGCAGCCGGGTCCTTCCGGTTTCTTTGACGGCAAGCGCATCGGCATCCCCTACAGCGCCGATGCCTACGGTCTGATTTATCGCACCGACATCTTCGAGGAAGCTGGCATATCGGCTGACTGGGAGACCTGGGACGAGTTCTTCGAGGCGCTGGACGTGTTGGACGCGCATCTGGAGGGCAGTGATGTCGCGCCGAACGTCTTCGCATTTGGCGCTTACGAGCAGACGCCCGCCATCTTCCTGGGCATGTACGATGGCTATCTGGTGGATGCCGAGGGCAACTACGCGCTGGATCACGATAAAGCTGTCGCCGCCTTGAACCAGATGAAGAGCCTGCTGGATTACAATCCCGAGGGCGCGACGGGTTTGAGCATCGACGAAGCCAATTCGGTCTTCCTGACGGGCAATGCCGCGACCATGATCTGCTGGGTCAGCTTTGTACGGGCGGACGCGCAGAATCCGGATGCGTCGCTGGTGGTCGATAATTGGGCGACCGCGCCCTTCCCGGGACCGGGCTTCCCCTTCCTGTCGGCTTGGAATCTCTTCATTTCGGGTTTCAGCGAGAACCCGGACGCGGCTTGGGAATGGATCAAGCATTACATCAACGAAGAAGAGGCGAAGCGGCGCTTTGTCGAACTGGGCGTTGGTTCGCCCTTCTTGAGCACATACGAAGATCCCGAGCTGATCGAGCAATACAGCCACGATTTCCCCAACATGGTCGCGAACTTGGATCGGGCGGAATCCGTGCCTTGGATCTTCGCCGCCTTCGAGATCTTCTTCCGCCACATGGGCGAATTTGTCATCGACGCGGTTGATGTGGAGACGATGCTGGCGAATACGCTGGCCGACTGGTCGGAGCTGGAGGTGCCGGAAGGTCTGGTGCAATCGGCTGCGGCGCAGGGTCAGATGCAAGAAGGTTAGCGCTATTGGGCGGGGGTTTTTGGCTCCCGCCTTTTCATTTCTCTTCTTTACATCAAAAGCGCTGTCCGCCTCAACAGCGCGCTAATTTCGTGGAACATTGAATATGTCCAGGTTATCCGCTAGGAAGCGTCCAAATTCGAGTTGGCATCGCCGGCACGATTTGCCTTGGATGGTCCTTTTTGTGATACCGGCTTTCATCATCGTGGTGGCGGTGCAATTCTATCCGCTTGTCTATTCGGCTTTCCTGTCCGTTCAGGATTGGGTGCTGACTGAATCGCAAGTCCCAAAGGGTTTTGTGGGCTTGGACAATTTCGCCAAGGAGCTTTCCGACGAAACATTCAGGCGCTCGGTGCGCAACAGCATTCTGATCACTGGCGGCGCGCTAGTACTCGAAATGCTCCTGGGCGTCTGTCTGGCTTATTTGACCATGGGGACCAGTTGGCGCATGCGAGCGATTCGCACGCTGCTGATTATGCCAATGGTGATCGCGCCGGTGGCGGCTGGCACCTTGTGGCGCATTCTGTTGAATTCTCGGGCTGGCTTAGTCAATCACGTGCTGGGCGCGATCGGCATCAAGGGACCGGAGTGGCTGGCGACGGCGGATGGGGCGATTGCGTCGGTTATTCTGCTGGATACCTGGCAATGGACCCCTTTCGTTTTGCTGGTCGTTGGGGCGGCGATCGCCAGCATCCCCGACGACTTGCTGGAGGTGGCGGCGATTGATGGCGCATCCCGCCTGCGCACCTTCCTTCACATCGAGCTGCCGCTGCTGATGCCCTTGCTGCTGCTGACCTTGGTCTTCCGCATGCTGGAATCGCTGCTGTCGCTGGATTCCATCTATTCGCTGACATTTGGCGGTCCCGGCTACAGTACCTATACGCTTACTTATTACATTTACACCTTGGGGCTGCGCGCCTTTGATTTTGGCGCGGCCGCCGCCTCGTCATGGATTTTCATGGTCTTCGCCAGTTTTTCCATCGGCGTCGTCTTTTGGTTTCAGCGCAAGGACTGGTAGCGGGCAGAGGAGAATCGCAAGGCGAAGCCTATGGGACGGCAAAAAACAGCAAAACAACGCTTCTTGGCTTGGGCGCACAGTTTCATTTTGCTCATCGCTTGTCTCTCGGTTCTGATTCCGCTGGTGTATCTGGTGATCAACAGCGTGAAGCTGCCGCGCGAGTTCTTGTCCGTCCCGCCGACGATATTGCCAAGCGAGGTTACTTTCCAGCATTATCAGGAATTGTTTGAGGACAGCAAGACCTTCCGGTATTTTCGCAACAGCTTCACGGTAACCATCTGGACGACTGGCATCACCATTGTCGCCGGCACGCTGGCGGCTTATGGCTTGGCGCGCATGCGGCTATCGGCGAAGATCCTGGCTGGCGTAACCTTTATCTTTTTATTCATCCGCTTTTATCCCCGCGTGACCACGGTCATCCCGTTTTTCTTGGTTATGCGAGAACTTGATTTGCTGGATACGGTTTGGGCGATCATCATCGGCCAGCTAGGCATCACGATTCCCTTTGTTACCTGGCTGATGCTAGTCGTTTTTCAAGATTTGCCGGCGGAAATCGAAGAGGCGGCCATCGTCGATGGCGCCAGCGTCTGGCAACGATTCTGGCGGGTTGTGCTGCCGATTGCCATGCCTAGCGTGGCCGCGGCCGGTATCTTGACCGCCTTCTTGTCCTGGAATGAATTCCTGATTGCTTCGAGCGTGGCTCGGCGCAAAGCCAGTGTTTTGTCGATCGCGGTGGCCGGCTTCGTGAGTGACAAGGGCATCCAGTGGGGTCCGATGGCGGCGATGAGCGTCGCCATGATCCTGCCGATGATCATCTTCGCTTTGTTCGCGCAGAAATACCTGATCCGCGGGATTACCTTCGGCGCCGTGAAAGGCTGATGACAGCGGCGCAAAGTCAAACGACGTATTTTGTTGTTGCTGCCCGCGAAAACAGTCGCTGCGCGCTTTGGTAGTGCATCAAATTCGCTTGAATTACAACATCCAGACAACCGATAGGGGCGATTCGCTGGACGCTGTTGAAATTCTACCCCTTCCCCGAAGCATCAGGGAAGGGGAGTCTTATGACCTGTATTGAGCCGTTAAGCCCCTCCCTCTTTATGGGGGAGGGGTTTGGGGTGGGGGTAAATCAAGTATTTCAACAGAGTCCGCTGAATCGCCCGACGAGTAGAAACTGAATGAGATTTGGGCGACTCACCGAGTCGCCCCTACCAAATCCTTCATATTTTGTTCAAGGGATCTCACGCCGAGAACTGAAAAAAGAATTCACCCGCAAAGGATAGAACTACCTGCGCTTCTCTTGTTGAATCATTTGCGGATATATGGTATCACGAAAAGATTCGTGATTGCCTAAAGATGGAGGATTGAGGCTTTGAACAGAGAGACGGCTTGGGGCATCGTATGTGAATTCGTGGGTTCGGACGGCTTGCGCAAGCACATGCTGTCGGTTGAATTCGCCATGCGCGATTATGCCGAACACTATGGCGAAGATCCCGATTCCTGGGGATTGGTGGGTTTGCTGCACGATTTTGACTGGGAGCTGCATCCGTCGCTGGAGCAGCATCCGATGGACGGGGCGCCGATTCTGCGCGAGCGCGGCTTGGGCGAGGAAGACGTCCGGACTATCCTGAGTCACGGTCCCCTGGCGGCCGACGACCGGCGGACGCTGCGCGACAAGGCGCTTTACGCGGTGGACGAGCTCACCGGTTTGATCACGGCGGTGGCTTTGGTGCGCCCGAGCAAAGATATCCGCGATGTCAAAATCAAGAGCATTCGTAAAAAGTGGAAGGACAAGGCTTTTGCGGCCGGCGTCAACAGACAGGATGTCATTGACGGCTGCGCGGCGCTGGGCGTGGATGTTTGGGATTTTCACGTGCCGCTGGTATTGGGGGCGATGCAAAAGCGCGCCGCCGCCCTGGGTTTGGACGGCGGCGGCTCAAGCGCGTGAAGGTCTAAGATCTTGAGATGTTAGCGTACATGAACAGGGGTGCCGATGCTGGCGAACTCATAGAACCATTGCGCATCGGTATTGGTCAAGTTGACGCAGCCATGGCTCATGGGCTGCCCAAAGTTGGTGTGCCACCAGGTGCCGTGGATGGCATAGTCCCTGTAGAAATACATGACCCATTCGACATTGTCCAAGGAATAGCCCGGTCCAGACATGGTTTGACTGCGCCGCTTCAGCCAGATCTTATGATCGCCTATGACTGTTGGCGTCGCTTTCTTGCCCGTCGATACCCGCACCGCATTCTGTAATACGCCGTTTTCATAGGCATAAATCGCTTGGGCGTTTAGCAAGATCACGATTTCCCGCCCGACGCCGCCCTGCGCTCCCGGCTGGTGGGCGAAGATATCAAACCACTTCCAGGCGGCGTATTCCGGGTCATACAACTCCACGTCCGCTCTTTCGGGTATCAACAACGTTGAGCCGACATGCAGGACGTATGGGGCTTCGAGCTTGTTCAATCCAGCAAGGGCGATCCAGCTTGTATCCAGATCGATGCCTAGCTGGGTCAGGAAATCGCCTCGGCGCACGACATACTGCTGCCGCGTGCCTACGCTGACCGACGCGCTCACTGGCTGAGGGGCTGGAGCGGCAGGGGCGACGGCTTGCGCTTGCGGACCGGCTTGGGCGGCGGGCGGCGGCGCTGGGGCAGCGCTGGAAGAAAACAGATTCAGCTCCAAGCCCGAATGGATGAAGCGCGGGTCTTCAATGTTATTTGCGCTCATCAACTCTTCGGGCGTAAGGCCGTAGCGCAGCGCGATGCGGTAAATCGTTTCGCCTCGCTGTACGATATGTGTCGCTTGTTCAGCGCCAAACACCAACATTGATGTAGTCGCTCCAATGATGGCGATTAGCAGCAGACGCATCAATTTCTGATTCATGACATCCTCACTTTTTTATGCTTGAACCTGTCAGCAGATTGATTTGCTGGAAATTATAAGGGCGCTTTTCGCCAATTTTGGCGCTCAGTGAAGCTGCGGAAGTTTGCCTGTACACGCTGCCGGGAGGGATATATCGCCTGTAGCCCTTGTAAACACTGGCATTCCACAGCGAGGGTTTCCTCAGAGCGAGTTGTCGCGCGTGGGATAGGCGTCAGGCATCCGTAGGCAGTTTGTATGGCACGGATATTCTTAGTCGGCTAGACTTTTTACAGATGCCAGCCAGGCGGATACGGTCATTTGCCGACACGCGGGAAAAAGCAGACTAAACTTTGCGCAGTTACCGTGTAAACTAGAGGCGACCGTACCTGTCTCGCGTTTTTTGGAGGGGGGCAACTCGCATGTCTCAATTGATGACTAAAATCCAAATTAGGCGCAAGCCGCCGCTCATTGCAGTTGTCATGGCGCTGCTTCTGGTCCTAGCGCCTGTATCCGCGCAGGAGGCGGCGCGCATCCTGGCGCCAGGTTCGACATTGAGCGACTCCTTGGGAGCAGGGGGCAGCGCTACCTCTTATGTATTTGACGCGGCGCTTGGCTCGGCCGCGACAATTACAGTGGAAAGCGCAAGCGGGCAGGCTTTGGCGCTCTTGCTAAGCGACGCCAATGGCAATGTCATCGCGCGCGCTATCGACGAAGCCGGTAGCGGCAGCGCCGCGATTGACGGGGCTGAATTGGCCACAGGGGGGCGTTATTTTGTCGTCGTGTATATGGCGCCAGGTCGCCCGGCAACAGACAGCAATTTTGATATCACTTTGGGAATCGGCGCCGCCGAAGCCGCGGCAGCGCCGGCAGCGTCGGAAGTACAGACCGATGAGGCCGCCGGCGCGGCTGTGAGCCAGGTATTGATGCCTGCGGGCATTGAGGTGCGGCTGACATGGACGGGCGCGGCCGATATGAATCTTCAAGTGCGCGATCCGTCGGGGCAGACCTTGTATTGGGAATCGCGCGTCACGAACAATGGCGGGGTATTTGGCTTCGACGCCAATGGCTTGTGCCAGGTGCTCAGCCCCAGCCCGGAAGAAACAGCCGTCTGGCAGCCCGGGTTCTTGCCCACGGGCAGCTATGAAGTGCTGATCTTTTATCGCGAAGCTTGTGATAGCAGCGTGGGCTCCATTCCCTTCGCCGCCGAGGTAACGGTGAACAATACGTTGGCCGACACCATCACCGGTGTCCTGGCGCCGCCGCTGCAAGGGCAGGACAGCGTCTATGTCGCCCGCTTCGAGGTCGATAGCGAGGGCGGCGCGACGGTGAGCGCCGGCGACGTCTACCCGGATGCCAGCTTAACCAGGCTGCCGACTGCATTCGACATCGCTACGAATATACCGGTAGCGATCAGCCGAGATATTCCCGTGCCTGGCGCCATAAGCAATGAAGCGCCCTTCCAGACTTATTCCTTCACAGGTACGGCAGGGGAGTTGATATCGGTTAGCATGCAAGCGCTGGGACCAAACCTTGATGCGCTGCTGCAAATCGTTGACCAGAACGGTTCTGTCGTCAGCGTCAACGATGATTCGGCGGGCACGACTGATTCGCTGATTAGCAACGCGCGTCTATTGAGCAGTGGCAGCTTCACGATCATCGCCACGCGATACGGCAAGGAATTGGGCGGGACAGAGGGCCAGTTCCAGTTGACCTTGAGCGGTCCCGCCAGCGAAGTTCCCGCCGAGCTCACGGCGCTGGATTTACCGCCGGGCGATATCGAAGTGACCTTGGTTTGGGGCACAAATGCCGACCTGCAATTGCTCGTGCGCGACCCGATCGGGGGAGCGGTATTTGACGATATTCCCTTCGGGAGCAGCGGCGGCGTCTTGCAAGAAGCCGGCAACGTCAATTGTATTCCTGCGGCATCGGGCGCGCCGGTGTCTTACATTTATTGGCCCCCCGGCCGGATGCGGCCAGGCACATACGAGGTTGAAGTATGGTATCAGAACGCCTGCTCGAATCTGCCGCAACCGGTTGACTTCACCTTGGCGGTTGTGGTTAGAGGGCAGACGATCGTGCTTGAACGTGTGTTCCCGCTGGCCAATCAGCGCTTTGTGACCAATTTCACTGTACAGCCGGACGGCAGCGCAGCGGCGGGCGACGGCGGCTTCATCGACGACGGCAGCGCCATGATTCCCTATCAGGCTGCAGCTTTCGACGCGCCAGAGATAGTAGCGGGGGATGTGGCGACGGGTACGATTTCGCCATCCAACACCTTCGACGTTTATAACTTCCAAGGCGCGGCCGGCGAGACGGTTACGATCCGTATGAACGCCGCGGCGCAGGTGCTTGATACCAGCCTATTCTTGATAAGCCCGAGCGGGGTGGAAATCGCCGCCAATGATGATGGCGATCCGGCGCTGCTGGGCACGAGCGGCTTCGCAACGGATTCGATCATCAGCGGCTTGGAGCTGACGGAGAACGGTCCTTACACGATTGTCGCGACGCGATACGCCGCTCAATATGGCGGCACGATAGGCAATTATTCGCTGGTCTTGGAAAAAGTTTGATTTTCGGCAGGCGGCTGCTTGAGGGTCGCCTGCTTCATCTGTGTCAGAGTCTCTATCGGTCGAGGCTGTTCCAATACTGTACAATGCCATAAGACCCTGTTATCATCTGCGGCTAATGTCGTCTAAGACCGGTTGAAAGCGAAACCGAATGAAACGTCTCCTTTACGCAGTATCCCTTCTTCTCACAGTCGTCATACTTGCAGGATGCGCGCAAGAAGTCAGACTGCTCGACGAAACCAAGCTCAAAGACCTCAGTCTATTGAGCGGCGAGCCCTGCGAAGCGCCTTGTTGGAACGGGATCGTACCGGGTGAAACCGTATATCGCGACGCCAAGCTAATGATCGAAGAAAATGCTTGTCTACCGGATGATCCAGAGACGGAGAGTCAAGCGGGCAGCGACGCCGGTCAAATTTCCCGGCAAGATACCTGCTACACGGAGATCCAGGAAGCTGAAAGAGAAGAGGGCAGCGACGCGCGCATCTTCGGCTTCGCACCGGAAGAAGGCCAAGTCTGTTGCCAGGTCTTCAGCCGCGACGGCGAAACAATAACTTCCTTGTTGCTGCAATTCGCGCCCGTCATGAGCTTGGGACCGGTGATGGATCGCTATGGCGAACCGCTTTACCTGGGCGGAGAAGCGCCGGCGGCCGAACAAGCCTATATGGCGCTGGTTTATCCCCAAGTGCCGATGGTGGTTTACGCTTTTGTCGCCGGCGCCGAAACGGGCCGGCTGTCAACCAGCAGCGAGGTACTTGGCGCCATGTACTTGGCGCCAGACGAGATGGACTTGCTATTGGCTTGTTCGCGCCTCTACGATTGGCAAGGCTTTGGGGGATTCAACGATACCATCGACGACAACTTCGATTTCATCGGCGAAGATGTAGAAAACGAAGACATTTGTGGATCGGCATAGCGCGCGGTTCTCGAGAACAGATTTGGAGGAGCGGGATCAATATGGCTGAAGTAGCGCAGACCTTTGATGTTGGCACGGCGGTTGCTGGCCGGGTAAAACATGTGGGAATATACGGGGCGCTGGTGGATATCGGCACGGGCCAGGATGCCTTGTTGCATATCTCGCAGCTTGCGGATGGCGAGCAACGCCGCTTTGATGAAGTCGTGCAGGTGGCTTCTGATATCACAGCCTACGTCTATAAGACCAGGCGTGATGGCTATGTTGCGCTCACCATGGAGAAGCCGCCCATGGTCCCCTGGCAATCGATAAAGCAGGGCAATACCTATATGGGCGAAGTGATCCGCGTCGAGAAATTTGGGGTGTTCGTCGATATTGGCGCGGAGCGCCCGGGTATGGTTCATGTGTCGGAAATGGCGGATGGCTATGTGAAATCGCCGAGCGATATCGCCGCGATAGGGCAAGAAGTGGAAGTGCGCGTTATCAAGAAAAGCGGGCGCCCGCGCCAGATTGACTTGTCCATGAAAAAGGACGAGGAAGCCATGGCGATGCTTGAAGAAGAAGCTGAGGACGAAGTTGAAGTGCCGACATCCATGGCGCAGGCTTTCCGGCGGGCGATGGGCAGCACAGACGAAAATCCCAATCGCAACGACAACAAGCGCCGCACGCGCAACGCTAATCACCGCAGCCGTCAGGAAGAGATTCTCGCTCGCACATTGCGGGGGACTTAAGCCAAGCCAAGGGCAAAAATGGATAATCGACGGAAGATCGCGTTAGGTCTTCCGTTTTTTATTCAGGACTGTGCTCCTCTTCATCTGACAATTCGCGGTAGAGCCGCAGGCAGATGAGCGCAAAGAGAATTGTGAAATTGACCTCGTGCGACAGGCACCAGGGGCAAAGCGCTCCCAACAGCGCGAATTGCACATAAACCAGCCACATCGAAAAGAGCCAGGCGAACAGGGCGACGCCGAAGGCGGCGAGCCGTCCATAGAGCCTGAGCAGCTGGTGTCGGTCTTCGATTAGCAGGATGAAGGCGAGCATAAGGTAAATTGCCAAGCCGAGCCAGGCGATCGGGATGCCCCCCAATTCCGAATACTTGGAATTCAGCACCAGGTCGCAGTTGAAGGGTCCGCCCTTGACGCAGACTGATGGCGTATCGGCAATCTTCAAATAGCTTAGATAGCCGCTCACGAACAATCCGAAAATGACTGAGAGTGCTTGCAGACGCTTTGCGCTAATCAGTGTCATATTCCTTCCAGCCAGATTTCTAAAAGAGGATTATTTCGGAAACGAAACAGCTCAGCAATCACCTGCGCTTATCCGGATTGAGCCTGGATATCGCTGCAAAATTTAATCACAGAATATAGCGTGATTATTCTGGATTGGCATTAGTCATCTCCCGGATTTTTATTTAGGGAATTATATACCTATGCACATTAGCCTTGCGGCTCATTCTTTGAGATAGCGCCATTCATCGCGCTTTTTGTTCGGCATACGCAGTACCATCTCGGCAATCTCTTCCGGGCTGGCTTCGATTCGCTCAGGGTACGGCTTCTCAACCGGACGCCCAACGGGGCGCTTTTCATCGTCTCCAGCAGGCTTGCTCTCGTTCTTATTTGACATCAGGAAACCTCATTTGTATACTACTGAATACACTATCCCATTGTCAATCTACACATCAGAAGGACAACAACAAAGAAGATAATGCCAGCCGCTATGCAACCAAATCCAAAGCTCAGACCGCTTTGGAATCCCCCACCACTTTTCACGTCAACATTTACATTCGTCGTAGCTTCTCTGCCTTCATATTGCTCAGGGGAGTTCTTATGCTTTTCCATTTTCATCTATCTCAATCACTAATCGTAAACTTAACGACCTTCGTCTCGTCCTTCGTATAGTGTTTGATAAACACCTCATAGTCACCTGGCGCAGGGTCGATTTCAACATAGGGGGTTCCATTTATCTCGCTTGGTCCAATATACGTCAGTTCACCATCCCGGAAAATTAACAAGTCTTGAAAATATGGGGCCACATATAGATATGTAATATCTCGATATGCCTCATAAAACACACAAACGCCTTTGTGTAGTTCGCCTGAGCTTTTCAGCTTTAGTATTGCGCAGTGGGTATCAAGTTGCAACGTCATCAAAAAGTTGACCGATTCCCCTGTATTGGCGCGCCGCTTATAATTCTCAATCATCGCTTGCGATGGTTCCTGAATCTCAAACTCAACTTGTGCCATGCCCCCAGACACCACAAACACCAGACACACAATAACCAGAACTAATCTACTGAACATTAGATTTCCCCCCTTGTTCCGAATTGAACTTTTTGATAAATATATGCGGCGAGGGTGGCGCGCCCCTGAAATAGGAACACGCCGCTCTCTGCACACCAGTTTCGCGGGGCGGGTGAGCTACCAACTCTATGATCCGCCCCCCGAAACGCTTCAGTACACTCTTTTCGGAGACTGTACTGAAAACGACTATATCCCATATTCCGCCTACCCGCAATAGCTTGTAGCCAGATTGCTTATATCAACGACAATCCTTGCACTTAGACACAGGTGCAGGGATGCGACATATCAGCAAATCCTTTGGGGGCGCTGTTAGGAAGCGTCGACTTCAGCTAGGACTTTCTCAAGAAAAACTTGCTTTCCGTTGCGGTAGCCACCGGAACTACATTGGCGAGATTGAGCGTGGAGAAAAGTCACCTTCGCTACATATCATCTTTGCTCTGGCGAAAGGATTGGATCTGCCCGCATCTGCACTTATAAAGATGACCGAGTCCCACGCATTGAAATCAGCTATTGACCCACGCGACAATGCGGACTAGAATATCGCCTATCATTTTCAATCCGTTATAAACACAGATCGGAGAAGTTGAAATGGCGTGGTATTCTGATGAAGGTAGCATTGCCCATCATGTTTGTGAAAATTGCCCTGCAAGCCAGCAAATTCACCCTGATAACTGTCAAACTGGCACCGGCGGTCTCCCGTTGTGCGATATATGCGCAGAATACCAACGAGATGGTGTGTGCAAGTAGTGTCAGACTCTTTTCTCAAGGGTGTCGTATTTTTCGAGAGGAACTTTCTTGTAGAAGACCACTTCGTTGGTCATCCTGTCCAGTTCTCCTTCGATTACGCGATGCACTCGGCTAAAACGCTTTACAGGAAACTGTCGTCCAATTAACAAACTAGCCGCTCGTAGGAGTTCTGAGTACCCTCCGTGAAAACGGACTGCTGGCTCTGGGTATGAGTGTCCTTCGCCACCTTCGCAAGACTCCCAAGTTTCAATTCCGTTATTTATAAGAAACAAAACTGCTCTCTCAATACCTGTGTCTAGTGGCAGATCGAACTTCTTGTCTTGGACTAATTTCAGTGCATACGGCATTTCTCTTGCCTTTCATGTGATTATTCAAGGATTAATATTGATCTGTGGACTTATTCCGAGGTCAGGTCCCGATACCGTAGCCGCTTGCCTTCCATGCGGCGCACGATGCTTGCCATTTGATGCCGTGTATCCAGCGGACGGCTATTGTGCCGACCAGCGAACTCGTTCACATAGCGATTCAAGTGCTTCGGGCTAATCTGGTGGTACGTTCCCATGTATCCGCGCTTGAACATTGACCAGAAGCTCTCCAGCCCGTTCGTGTGTATCTGCCCGTTCACATATTCGCCGACATTATGCTTGACCGCTTTATGCTTGCGCGGCATTCCTTCATAAGCGCGAGCTTCGTCTGTGTACACGATTGTATCGGGCAAGGTGTTCTCTACCACAATTTCGTGCAATGTTTCTTGTTTCGTATCCTCGACGACTTGGGCTTTGACATCACCCGTGTCCCGATCCAGTACGCCGACAACCGCAGTCTTGCCGACTGTACCGCGCCCAGCATTCAGCTTCTTGTGCGCGTGTTTGTTGCCTTCCTTGCCGCCTATGTAAGTTTCATCTACTTCTACTTCGCTGTAGAACTTCTCTGTTGCGTCGTTCCATGTTTCGCGTATACGATGCGCCATGTACCAAGCGGACTTCTGCGTAATTCCTAAGTCCCTGTGCAATTTCATGCTTGATACGCCCTTCAAGTGCGTACTGAACAAGTAGAACGCCATTGCCCATTTGCTTAGCACCAAGCGCGAATCGTGCATGATCGTTCCTGTTTTGACTGTAAAATCCTTCTTGCAGTCGTTACAATGATATACAGGTGTCTTGCGCCGAGCATTAGGCTTGCGAGTAGCAATGCGCTTTGAATCGCACTGTACGCACTGGATACCATCAGGCCAGCGCCGCTCGACGAACCATGCTTCTGCCGAAGCGTCATCGCCGAATTTCTTGACTGCATCTATCAAGGATATGCCCTTGCGATAGTGTTGTCCTGGTGCGCTGTGTGCCATAATTCACCTCTCTTATTTATGTACTTAGTGTACACTGTATTGAAGAGGCTGTCAAGGACTAATGTGCATAGGTATATAATTCCCTTTATTTACTTTGCTAAGTGCTGACGCAAGTAATGCAGTAGGAACGGCTACGATGCCCATACCCGTAAGCACCATCGCCAAAGTCAATAAACGTCCAGACGTAGTCAAGGGGTATACATCACCATAGCCCACCGAGGTGAGAGATATTACAGCCCACCAAATTGCATCGAATATGTTGCTGTAAGCGTCTGGCTGCACTTCATGTTCAACTTCATAAATGACAAATGCGAATCCGAGAATGAAGACAAAAGACACGCCAATGAAAAGCATCACCTCTGAAACAATCAGCTTTAGCGCTTCTTGGTAACGATCCATCGCTTCGCTGTAGCGCGTCAATTTTAACAGGCGTATGACTCTCAACATCCGAAGTAAGCGGACGACGCGCACACTGGCGGTCGCGTGGATCAAAATCGGGAGTAAGGCAATCAAATCAACAAGTCCGTAAAAACTGCTCAGATACTCACGTTTATTCTCTGCAATTACAATTCGCAAAACATACTCTGCGACAAAATACACCGTCAAAATTATTTCTATACTAAAGAAGAGATTCTTCAGACCCTCCGGCAATTCAAAGGTTTCTAGAGCCATTATCACAATGGAGAGAACAACTGCCAGGCTGCTGGCAATTTCAAATCGTACGTTGCTGTTCGTATCCATAGACAATTGACTTACTCCGCAATTAAGTCTTGATACCGCAGCCGCTTGCCCTATCAATATCGCGCAGATTGAGCCCAAGGCTACCATTCCGGCTGCCGCAAGAGTATCACGTTTAGCTCGCTGCCGGCCGGGACCTGGGTCATGCCTTCGGGTATGATCGCCAAGCCGTCAGCCTTGACCATGGACATGAGCGCGCCCGAACTTTGGATACCGGTGCTTTGCGCCATGAGTCGTCCATTTTTTTGCGACAAGATGACGCGGTTGTAGCTGCGCCGCCCGTCCGACTTCATGGGTGACGTGGTAATGGCTTTCACGGTTTCCCGTTTGAAGGGGCGGCCGGCGATTTTCGCCAGCGCGGGCTTGACCAGGACTTCGAAGGTGACCATGGTCGAAACGGGATTGCCGGGCAAGCCAAAAAATGGCAAACCCTGGATGGCGCCATAAGCCAGCGGCTTGCCGGGCCGCATATTGATGCGCCAAAAATCGATATCGCCGAGCTCGTCCATGACCGTCCTGACCAGATCGGCGGCGCCGACGGATACGCCAGCTGTGCTGATCAGCAGGTCGGGCTTAATCTCCAGCGCGCGGCGATAGAGGGCGCGGATGGATTCCAGCCTGTCCTTGGCGATGGGCAGGCGGATCGGTATAGCGCCCGATTGCCGAACGAGGCTTGCGAGCGTGTAGCCGTTGGTATCGCGGATTTTCCCGGGCGCCAGTTCGTCGTATATGTCGACGAGTTCATCGCCACTGCTGAGGATGGCGACCTTGGGGCGGCGAATGACTTCGAGGCGTGAACAGCCGATAGCCGCCAACATGCCGATTTCCGCTGCTCCGATGACCCTGCCAGCCGCCATGACTGTGGCGCCTGCGGCGATATTTTCGCCGGCGCAGCGGATATTCTCACCACGAGCGAGCTGGCGGTAGAGACGCGCAACTGCGGGCAGGGGGCTGCTTTCGCCCTTTTGCCAGTCATCGTCGGTGTCTTCAACCGGGATGACCGCTGTCGCGCCTGTGGGCACGGGGGCGCCGGTCATGATGCGGGCGGCCTGTCCTGGTTCAAGTCGGCGGTCCGGCGCGCTGCCGGCCAGTATATCCATCGTCACCGAGAGCGCGGCCGGGTTGGCGCGGCTGGCGCCGGCGCTGTCTTCATAGTGGATTGCATAGCCGTCCATTGCCGAGTTGTCGAAGGGCGGCAGGTCGATAGGGCAGATGAGGTCGCTGGCGATGACGCGGTTATGCGATTCGGGCAGCGAAACGGTCTCAGCCCGCAAGGTGTTCATGTCGGCGAGGATCTTCGCAAGGGCGGTATCGACGTTGAGCAAGGGTGTCATTACTTTGCTCCAGGACATCGGTTTCGAGCGGGCATTATAGCACATTTTGCAATTGCGCCAGTTCAGTTGTCATTATTGTGAAGCGATTGTCCGCGGACTTGCAGCAATTGCCTTGACAAGCGCATATAGGCAAGATACAATGCCGAGTGATGGAAACACGCAAATAAATCACATTGCTTATGAGGCACAGGGGCTGCGCCTTCTGTTGTCTATTTGTATTTGACGGTGATTGTGCAACAGTTTCATCAGGTCATCTACTTTCTATCTACAGCATTATAGCGCAAAGGAGGTTACGCCTTGGAGGCGAAAGACTTTAGCGCGTTACGTATTAGCCTGGCTTCTCCTGAACAGATTCGGTCCTGGTCTTATGGAGAGGTGACGAAACCGGAAACGATCAATTATCGGCGGCTGCGTCCGGAAATGGACGGGCTGTTCTGCGAGCGGATTTTCGGTCCCACACGAGACTGGCAATGCTATTGTGGAAAGTACAAGAACATCCGTTATCGCGGCATCATCTGTGATAAATGTGGCGTCGAGGTGACGCGGTCGTCGGTGCGGCGCGAACGCATGGGGCATATTGAACTGGCGGCGCCGGTCGCTCATGTATGGTATACACGGCGCGTGCCGAGCTATTTGGGTCTGCTATTGGACGTGAGCCGACGCAACCTGGATCGCGTGCTTTACTTCGCGCAGTTTGTCGTTACGCAAGTCGATCAAGACGCGCGCAGCAAAGCGATCACACGCATTGAGAAAGAACTGGAGCTGAAAGAGCAGGAACTCACTGGCGAGTTGGAAGACCAGTTCAGCGAGCTGCGGGAAAACCGCGATCAACTTGCGGAGGAATATGATAGCAAAGTCAAAGCGATTCGCAGTCATTTTGACGGTGAACTGGCGCGGCTAAGCGACGAGGTGATGAACGAAGCCCAAGTGGCGCAGACCCGCGTCGAAAGCATGTTGGGTCAAGCCGCCTCTGTGGAAATCAGCTTGCAAGCGACAGAGACAGTAGTCGTTGAAAAAGGCGAGGAAATCACTAACGACCACATCTCGCGCATCCAAACCCAAGTCAACGAATACCTCAGCAGATTACAGTCTGAAATTGAAGAGTTGAGCAAAGCCGAAATCGCTAAGATCGGCGGCGATATCGACGATGCCAATCTTGATGTGGATTCGTCACTGGACGAACAAGTGGCTGAACTCGAGGATCGCATAGCAAATCTGCGCAACAGCGCCGAGAAGCAAATCACTGAATTAGATGATCTGCATGTCTTGCAGTTCTTGTCGGAAAGCCGCTATCGCGAACTAAAGAGCCGCTTCGGCAATGTCTTCCAAGCCAATATGGGCGCGGAAGCCTTTCACGAGATCCTGGGCACGCTCAACTTGGCGAAGCTGGCGGAAGAACTTTGGATTGAAGTCCGCACCAGCAAGTCGAAGCAGCGCAGCCGCAAAGCCACCAAGCGCTTGCGCGTGGTCGAAAGCTTGCGCAACAGCCGCAGTACCGTTATGGACATCGATGAAACCAACCAGGAAAACGAGCCGAACGGCAATCGTCCGGAGTGGATGATTCTGACCGTTCTGCCGGTGATTCCCCCCGATCTGCGGCCGATGGTGCAGTTGGATGGCGGTCGTTTCGCTACCAGCGACTTGAACGATTTGTATCGCCGCGTCATTAACCGCAATAACCGGCTGAAGCATCTGCTGGATCTAGGCGCGCCGGATGTCATCGTGCGCAACGAAAAGCGTATGCTGCAAGAAGCGGTTGACAGTTTGATCGACAATAGCCAGCGCGGCAAGGCATTAAGCCGCCGCGGCCGGCGTGAACTGAAATCCTTGAGCGATATGCTCAAGGGCAAGAAGGGGCGCTTCCGCCGCAATCTGCTTGGCAAGCGCGTCGATTATTCGGGTCGTTCGGTTATCGTCATTGGTCCCAAGCTGAAACTGCATCAATGCGGCTTGCCCAAGACGATGGCGCTGGAGCTCTACCGGCCCTTTGTGATCAGCCGATTGGTGCAATACAACTATGCCAGCAATGTCAAAGGCGCCAAGCGCATCATCGAGCGCGAGCGCCCGGAGGTATGGGAGGTCCTGGAAGAAGTGATTGGCGAGCGACCGGTGCTCTTGAACCGCGCGCCGACCTTGCATCGCCTGGGCATTCAAGCCTTCGAGCCGCTGCTGGTTGAAGGCAAGGCGATCCAAATTCATCCCCTGGTCTGTTCCGCCTTTAACGCCGATTTCGATGGCGATCAAATGGCGGTTCATGTGCCGCTGAGCGAACAGGCTGTCAAAGAAGCGCGCGAACTGATGCTGAGTACGCGCAACTTGTTGAAGCCATCCGATGGCATGCCTATCGTCGGTCCTTCCAAGGACATGGTGCTGGGGAATTATTATTTGACCATGGATCCCACCGTTGAGATTGTGGCGCTGAAAGCGCGCGCCGACGAATTCCGTTCCGAGCAGGTCCTGTACAGTGGCGAGCGCAAGGTTGGCATCGCCGTCCGGTCCAATGGCTACTATTACGCGCAGTTCCGGCAAGTGCCCAATATCGAGCTTTATCTTGACAAGACCGTGCCAGATGAAAACGGCCGCCCCAAAGTCTTGGAGACGGCTGTTGATCGCACTGTTCAAGCGCTGCTTGACGGCGAGGTCGATTGCATCCTGGCCAACGCCTACGAGATGCGCAAATATATGTCTGCCAAGGGCCTTGAAGATCAGCTGGAGATCACCAACCTGCACGAGCGCCGCGTAGTCGTCGACATGGACGAGGTTGAATATCTATACCGCATCGGTTTGGTGGGTCTGCATACGCCGATTTTGCTGGGCAATGTGTATGATACGCGCGGTCCCCAGGAAGAACCGGAAATCTGCACGGTGGGACGGGCGATCTTCAACCGCATCTTGCCTGACGAGATGCGCTTCGTCCAGGAAACGATGGGCAAGAAAGGCTTGCAGCAACTGGTGGCCCGCTGCTACCAAGTTATCGGCGCGGAGGTTACGCCCGAGGTGGTGGACGCTATCAAGAACTTCGGTTTCCACTATGCGACGATTTCCGGCACGACGATTGCGGTGAGCGATCTGACGATTCCGGACGAGCGCAAGGACATCCTGCAACAGGCGGACGAGGTAGTAACCCGCGCCGAGCGCGACTTCCGCCGTGGCTTGATGACCGAAGAAGAGCGCTATCAGATCACAATCGACGAGTGGAACCGCGCGAAAGATTATTTGCAGGAGCAAATCCAGGACACGCTGGATCCCTATGGACCCATCGCGATTATGACGCTGTCCGGGTCAACTAAAGGTGGCTTTGGTCCGATTACGCAATTGGCGGGCATGCGCGGATTGATGTCAGACCCTTCCGGGCGCATCATTGATTTGCCAATTCGCAGCCATTTCCGGGAGGGCTTGAATTCGCTGGAGTACTTCATTTCCACACATGGCGCGCGCAAGGGCTTGGCCGATACGGCGCTGCGCACGGCGGACGCGGGTTATTTGACGCGGCGTCTGGTCGATGTGGCGCAGGATATGATTGTCAATCGCTGGGATTGCAACACAACCGAGCAAGGCTTGATTATTCGCCGGTCGGATAATGTTGCCGGACAATCTATCCCAGAGCGCATTGTTGGCCGCTGCGCCTCGCAAGACCTGTTTGATCCCGACAGTGATGAGTTGATTGTCGGACGCAACGAAATCATTGATGAAGAAATTGCGACCGCGATTGATCAATCGAGCGTCGAGGAGATAGCGGTTCGCAGTCCCTTGACCTGTAAACTGATACACGGCGTTTGCGCGCTCTGCTATGGACGCGATTTGGGCACCGGCGAAATGGTCAGTATCGGCTCTGCGGTGGGCATCATCGCGGCGCAGTCCATTGGCGAACCGGGCACACAGCTCACATTGCGCACTTTCCACAGTGGCGGCACGGCCGAAGTGCGTGACATTACCAGCGGCTTGCCGCGTGTTGAGGAGTTGTTTGAAGCCCGTCGTAAACCCAAGGGCGAATCGGTGATGACCGAGCTTGACGGCATCTTGCGCCTGCACGAGCGCGAAGATGGCGCGCGCATCGCAACGGTTATCAAGAGCGAAGTGGAGAACGAGACCCACGTTCTGCCTGAAGACTGGGAAATTTGCGTTGAGGACAGAAAAGAAGTCGCAGTCGGCGGCTTAGTCGCGCGCAACGGCGACGAAGAGTTGAAGGCGGGCTTGGCTGGAACGGTTCACATCGAGGACCATACAGTCTTCATCCGTTATGAAACCAGCGAATCGGAAGATCATGAGATCCCCGCCAATGCGCGCTTGCGCAAGTCGATCCATGACGGCATGACCGTGGCTGCTGGCGAACAGTTGACCGAAGGCTCCAAGAATCCGCATCGCATCTTGCATGTATTGGGCGCGAAAGAGACGCAAATGTACTTGTTGAGCGAGATTCAAGAAGTATACCGCAGCCAAGGCGTCAACATTGCTGACAAGCATTTCGAGACCGTCATCCGCAAGATGATGTGCAAGGTGCAGGTCACCAAGAGCGGAGACAGCGAATTGCTGCCCGGGGATTTTATCGACCGGCTGAAATTGCTGGAGATCAACGAATCGCTAAAAGCCGAGGACAAGGAGATCTGCCAAGCGACGCCCATCCTGCTCGGCATCACCAAAGCGGCGCTGGAAACGGACAGCTACTTGGCTGCCGCCAGCTTCCAGCATACGATCAAAGTGCTGGCCGGCGCGGCCATCGAGGGCAAGAAGGATACCTTGCACGGGCTAAAGGAAAATGTGATCATCGGCAAGCTGATCCCGGCCGGCACTGGTTTCCATGCCTATCAAGACCGTGAAGCGGTCGCGCCGTCGGTGACGCTGGAAGCCCAAGGCGCGCTGGACTTCGACGACCTGAGCGATCAAGACGACTTCGAGAATATCTTGAGCGAACTCTAGCAGCCGGGGCAATGCGCCAGTTAGCAAGAATAGCAAGGGGCGAGATACCTGCGGTATCTCGCCCCTTTTTTGCGCCTTTTTGCCTCTTTTTGATGGACGACGCGACTATCAGGGACGGTCGGCCAAGGCTCGATAGAGCGGTCGTTGCAGCTGTATATTGCTGCCGTTAAGGCTGGGGTAGAGCAGGCTATAACCTGCCAGTTCGCTGCGATTATTGATGGTCAGTTCTTCGGCGAAACTCAGGTTCCATAAGATCATGACGTCGATATCATCGCGAGACTGCGCGATTTGGAAGGCGCGCATGGTATAGTCGCGTTGATCGAGCGCTGTATTGTAATACATCCAAGGGTCGGGCGCTTCGGTCGGATAGCCTTCCCAGGTCGCCCAGCCGAACTCCGTCGCCCACATCTGGGCGTCATGTCCATTTGCTCGGATGATTTCGCTGTAATCGCGGATATTTTGCGAAAAGAAAAACTGCGGCTGGTCGTCCCAGCCCTGTCCATCCACATTGTTGCAGCAGACGAAATCCGGCGGATTGCCCCAACTGTAAGGATGAATGCCGATGAGCACATCCGGATAACTCGCTAAACCGGCCTGGTACATTTGACGCAGGAAGCTGCGATCGTTGACCGAGACGTTCTGCGAGTTGCCGGTGGGCGCCAGCCCGGCCGTTATCACCGCGATATTTGGCGAGTAGGCGCGCACGGCATCGTATCCAACACGGAACAATTCCATATAACCCGCGCCATCGAAGGCATGCGGACCCGTCCATTCGCGCTTGAGATTGGGTTCGTTCCAGATTTCGATGGCGTCGATATAAGGACCGAGTTTTTCCAGCAGCAAGCCTATGAAGGCGGCGAGTTGATTGAGATCGTCAGGGGGACCGTCTTCGCTTTGATTGGATTGTCGCGCCCAATCCGGCGCTTTGGCGATACTGAGCAAGACTTTGTTGCCGCGCTTGTCAGCTTCTTGCACATGCAATTGGAAGAGGCGGAAATTCTCTTCGAATTGACCGGCGAAATCGGGCTGCATCCACTCCCAGGACGCTTGCAGTTTGATCCAAGCCATGCGCAGCGCGGCAATCTGTTGCAAAGTCCGGTCCCAATCGAGGACATCAAAATTGTAATGCGCCTGGATCCCCATCTGGCTCGCATCCAGTTGGAGCTCGCCAACTGGCAATGGCGTCGTGATGTCAACCCGCGATTGCGGCGGCGGCAAATCTAACTGCGTGTCCGCTGTGAACGCTGTAGGACGGGCTGTGCTGGTTGGCGGGATTTGATAGTCCGCGTCAATAATCGCGCCTATCACCCGTCCGGTTGCCGCTCGCTGTTGGCTGGGGCTAGGTTCAGGCGAGGCGGGCGGGTGGTCGGTCGCATCGGCATCCAGCGTTGGGAGCTGGCGGAGCGCAACAGTTGGTAAATTGACAGGTTCTTGCGGGGCGGGCGTCTCAATGATCTCTGTGACGTTCGCTACGAGTTTAACTTCCGGAGCGATAGCGACGGTCGGTTCAGGCGCTTGGCTGGCGCAACCGGCTAGCGCAAATCCACAGGCGACGGAGGCGGCAAGGAGGCGACGCGCGATGCTTCTATGAAACATGGCAAAAGTCTACCATATCAATATGCCGCTTTCTATTCTCGTTTGGATTAACTTGTGTTTAGAATCGCTGCGTGCGCTGCGCTACAAAGTCGGTTCTGCAATTTGACACTTTGTCAGATTGCATTCTACAATGGACGAGAGATGCTCGTTGCGAAGACGTCGACTTGGCGCCAAGAGCCCCTATGCCGCAATTATCGCTGCCGCGCTTTGCGTATCTTCAATAAGCATGCGCCCCAGATGGTAACATCAGCAAGCGATTGAGGACGGTTCATGACCGATCGATCCATTCATCAAGTGAATATTGAGCGGGAGATGCGCGACGCTTATTTGAGCTATGCGATGAGCGTCATTGTTTCGCGCGCCCTGCCCGACGCGCGCGATGGCTTGAAGCCGGTACATCGGCGGATCCTGTATGCGATGCACGACATGGGCATCAACCCGGGCGGCGCGCATAAAAAGAGCGCGCGCATCGTCGGCGAAGTATTGGGCAAATATCACCCGCATGGCGATGGCGCGGTATACGAAACGATGGTGCGTATGGCGCAGGACTTTTCCATGCGCTACATGCTGATTGACGGCCAAGGCAACTTCGGCAGCATCGATGGCGATGGCGCGGCAGCCATGCGTTATACCGAGGCCAGAATGGCGAGCTTTGGCAGCCAATTGCTGGTTGATATCAACAAGGAAACGGTTGATTTCGTCGAGAATTTTGACGGCACGCTGAACGAGCCGTCGGTATTGCCGTCGGTATTGCCGAACCTGCTGGTGAATGGCGCTTCGGGAATCGCGGTCGGCATGTCCACCAATATCCCGCCGCACAACCTGGGGGAGATCTGCGACGCCCTCGTTCATCTGCTCGACGACTGGGATCGCATTGAAGACATCGGCGTCGACGAGCTGATGCAATTCGTTCGGGGACCGGATTTCCCCACGGGCGGCGTCATTTACAAGCTGCGCGGCGACGAGGATATGCTGCGCGCGGCTTTCGCGACCGGGCGCGGCAAGATCACCTTGCGGGCGAAGGTGCATATTGAAGATATGGGACGCGGCAAGTCTCGCATTATCGTCAGCGAATTGCCCTACCAAACAAATAAAACCACGCTGATCGAACGCATCGCGGCGCTGGTAAGCTCGGGCAAATTGGATGGTCTTGCCGATTTGCGTGACGAGTCTGACCGGCAGAATACGGTGCGCCTGGTGATAGAGTTGCAGCGCGGCGCCGATGTCAAAGAAGTATTGGCGGCGCTTTTCAAGTTGACGCCGCTGCAGTCAACATTTGGCATTATCATGCTGGCGCTGGTTGATGGCCAGCCGCGCCTGCTTAACCTAAAGCAAGCGCTGCGCATCTATTTGGAACATCGCCTGGAGGTCGTTCAACGCCGCAGCCGCTTCGACCTGGCGCGCGCGCGGGAGCGGGCTCATGTGCTGGAAGGCTTGATCATCGCGCTGGACAACCTGGATGCGGTGATCCAGACCATTCGCAAATCGCGCAATGCCGAGACCGCCAGGAACAACTTGGTCAAGAACTTCAAAGTGACCGTGATTCAGGCGGGGGCGATACTGGATATGCCTTTGCGGCGCTTGGCCTCGCTGGAAATAAGGAAGATCCGCCAAGAGCACCGGGAAACGATAAAGCTCATCGCGTCGCTGGAGGCGCTCTTGGCGAGCCCGCAGAAACAGCGCAGGCGCATTGCCACGGATCTGAAGGAAGCGAAAGAGAAGCATGGCGACCGCCGCCGCAGCGTCATTGTCGAAAGCGAGGCGACTGCCTTCCGGCTGGAAGATTTCTTGGTTCCGGAAGAGAAGACGGTGGTCATGTTCAGCACCCGGGGTCTGCTGGGTCGCACGCCGCTGGATGAAGCACCCAGAGTGAGGACGGCGACAAAAGTCCCGCCACGCTTGCTGCAACACAGCACAACCGGGCAGATTCTGCATCTCTTTACAAACAAGGGCGGTTGCGCCACGGTGCCCGTGCAGCAGATACCTCAAGTGGAGCAGGCTGCCGACGGCATGCGCTTCAGTGATTTGTCCTCGCTATCCGCCAAGCGGAAGATCGTCATGTTCATGTGTTTGCCGATGAATATCGAGACGGGCTATTTATGCTTCACGACAGCGCTGGGACAAGTGAAACGACTGCATGTGGGCGATTTGCCCGGCATGATGTCTCACGAATTTAGCGTGATGAACCTGGCGAAGAATGATCGACTTGTCAATGTGCTTTATACCAGCGGCGCTGACGAGCTGCTGCTCTTGACAGCGCGCGGTTATGCGATCCGCTTCCGCGAGGGTGATATTCGCCCTACAGGTTTGACATCGAGCGGTGTGCGCGGGATACAGCTAAAAGATAAGGGCGATCGCGTCGTTGGCGCTTGCCTGGCGCATGACAAAATGCAGGCTTGGATTGTCGCCGAAGACGGAATCGCCATGACAGCGCCCATCAACCAGTTGAGCGCGCAAGCGCGCGGCGGCGTTGGCAAAGCCATCGCTGACCAGTTCTTCGGCGGTCGGCAAGTTGTCGCCGCCACCGCCGGTCGTCTGGACGATACGATTCTGGTCCTGACCAACCGCAACAAAGCCAAATATATGTCGATACGGCTGGCGAATCAGATGGCGCAGCGCCTGGACGGCTGCCAGCCGGTCATCGCCCTGCGCGACAAAGAGACAGTGGTCGGCGTGGTCGAATATCGTGAGCGTGTGGATCCCTTTATCGTTGAGCCTGGCTTGTCGGATGATGCGATTGCTCCGACAGATGAGGAGGACCCTAAAGCGGATGCCGGTCATTCACAGAAAGAAATCCAGCCGCCCGCGCAGCGTGGATTGCCTCTGGAAGAAATCGAGTTGATCTTGGACGAGGCGGACCAGGCGGCAAATGATGATGTTCATTTCAAATCAAACGGCGCTGACTCGGGCGCAATCAATGACGACTAGCCAGCGCTAGCAGTTCCGCATCATATCGCGGCGCCATGACGCGCCAGTCATATTCGGCGATTTTCGCTCGCAATGGGGCGATGTCGACGTCGATATCGCCGAGCAAATGGCGGCGCAACTGGGCGGTGAGGCGTCCGCGCGTGTAAAGGCATTGTCCTCGCAGCTCCTCCGTCAGCAGGTCAGGATAATTGAGGCGGTCCGGCAAGATCGGGACGCAGTTGCAATAGATCGCCTCGCAGATTGCGACGCCGAAAAACTCCTGCCAAGCCGTGCTGACAACATAGTCGGCGCGCCACAGAAGCTCGGCATATTCGGCGAAGGAGTCCAGGTATCCCAACTGTTCAATCCGTAGAGGCCGATCGGGACGAACGGGCAGTTGCGCTTGCAATTTTTGAAAGGCCGCGGGCATCTCGCCAAAGCGCTGGCCGGTTATGGCGACGCGAAAGTCCAAGCCTTCGCGGGCAAGCTGCAGCAGGCTTTGTGCAAAAGCCTCGGGATCTTTGTCCGCTTCCCAGCGATGGTTCCAAAGGATAAGGGGCGCGCCGTCTCGCTGGGGCGGAACCTTGAATTGATCGAGGCGGCGCAGGTCCATGCCCAGCGGCAAGACCTGTGATTTGGCGCGGATAGCTTCGATGCTGTGCAATTCGTTGAAGTCGGGAAAATGCTTGAGCAGGCGCGGCAACTGCTCCATAA
Organism: Aggregatilineales bacterium; assembly: GCA_963663445.2. GTDB lineage: Bacteria > Chloroflexota > Anaerolineae > Aggregatilineales > Phototrophicaceae > UBA6055. The sequence goes on from CAXXTM010000002.1 coordinate 1,454,888, forward strand.
AATCACGCAGGTGAAATGCGCTGTTGAAATAATTGCCGTCAGCGGTCAGGGCGCTTACGTAATTGATGAAACCATAACGCCAGCCATGCCCCTGGCGTCGATTCTGGGGATAGGATAGCTGGTTTTCATGGAAGTATAGCGCAATCGGCGCATCGCCCAACTGGCGATAGGTGAGGGCGCGAAAGATGGAAAGGTCTATCATGCTCGAAGCCAGAATAAGATCGGGCTTGGAAGCGAGCAGACGGGCAAAACTGATGGCGGCGCCTTGCATGCGCCATTTCCAGAATTGCGCTGGCAGCGTAACCAGGTCAATGTCGTGGGCAGAGAATGTCTTGTAGCCATCAGCCCAGGCTTTATGACTGCCGCCGTAATAGGATTCCAGCAGTGCGATGCGCATAAAGGGTGTGGGGATTAGCTGGTGTTGCGGCGGCGGGCTTCGACGACGCTGGGGACCATTTCCAGTTTGCTGAGGATGCGCGTCAACTGCTGGTGGCTCGCGATTTCCAACTGCAGATTAAGCGTGGCGATATGCTGTCGCGTGGCGACATCGACCGAGGACATATTCACGTTTTGGTCGGAGATGATGGTGCTGATTTCGCGCATTAAGCCTTCGCGATCATAAGCCACGACTTCCACAGGCACGTCGTAGCGCTGTTCTTCTTCTTCGGGTCCCCAAGAGACGCCAATCAAGCGCTCGACATCGCGCAGCGCCACGATATTTGGGCAATAATCACGATGGACTGTCACGCCGCGCCCACGGGTGATATAGCCCACAATTTCGTCGCCCGGCATAGGCGAGCAGCAGCGCGCCAGGTTTACCAGCATGCCGCTGGCGCCCATGATGCTTACGCCCTTGACGACGTTGGCGCCGCTGGATTTTGCCCGCGGTTTCAGCAGATCTTCTTCGCTGATGTTTTCCGCCGACTTCCGTCGTTCGTCTTCCAAGACGCGATTGGTGATTTGCGAACCGGTGACATCCCCAGAGCCGATACCGGCCAGAAAGTCGTCCAATTTCTCAAATGAGAGCAGGCGCGCGACGGACTCGAAACTGACCTTGTCCAGGACGCCGAGGCGTTTTAATTCGCGCTCCAGGACTTCGCGTCCCATGATGATGTGCTTTTCGCGATCCTGCTTGCGCAGCCAATGACGAATCTTGCTGCGCGCGCGGCTTGTCACGGCATAGTCAAGATCGGGGTTCAGCCAATCCATGCTGGGTCCGCCGCGCTTGGCGGTGAGGATTTCAACTTGATCGCCCATTTTGAGTTTGTAATTGAGCGGCGCCAGTCGCCCGTTGATTTTGGCGCCGCGGCAGCGATTGCCGATATCCGTATGGATATGATAGGCGAAGTCGATGGCTGTAGCGCCAACCGGCAGATCGACGATGTCGCCATTGGGCGTGACGCTGTAGACACGATCTTGGAAGACCTCCGACTTGACCACATCAACAAATTGCGAGGCGTCGTTGACATCGGGACCAAACTCCATCAAACGCCGCAGGAAAGCCAGGCGCTGCTCGAAGGCGTCGTCATGCCCCTGATGGTCCTCTTTGTAGCGCCAGTGCGCGGCAATGCCATATCCGGCGTCTTCGTGCATTTCCCAAGTGCGAATTTGCACCTCGACTGTTTTGCCTTCATCGTCGTGAACAGCCGTATGCAGGCTGCGGTAGAAATTGTCCTTGGGGTTGGCGATATAGTCGTCGAATTCGTTAGGTATCGGGCGCCATAAATTGTGAACGATGCCTAGCGCCAGGTAACATTCCGCCAGCGTGTCGACCAACACTCTCATGCCGCGAATGTCATAGATCTGTTCGAGCGGCACTCCCTTATTGCTCATTTTGTTGTAGATGCTGTAGATATGTTTGGGGCGCGCGGAGATGGTTACTTTGCTGATTTTGTTCGTTTGCAGCTCGCGGACGAGAATGTCGCGAATGCGGTCCACATATTCTTCGCGCTCGTCGCGTCTTTCGTCGAGGGCTTTGGCAATTGAGCGATAGGCTGTGGGATTGAGATAACGAAAAGCCAGGTCTTCCAGTTCCCATTTCATCTGCCAGATGCCGAGCCGATTGGCCAGGGGCGCGAAAATGTCCATCGTCTCTTGCGCGATCGACTTCTGCTTATGCGGCGGCATATATCCGAGCGTGCGCATATTGTGCAAACGATCCGCCAGCTTGACCAATACGACGCGCACGTCATCGCCCATGGTCAGCAGCATTTTGCGAATGTATTCCATCTCGCGGTTGACCGTGCTGCTGCGCCGCGAATCGCCAACCGGGGAAACATTTTTGATCGGCAGATTCTTCAGTTTGGTGACGCCATCAACCAGAACGGCGATAGAGGCGCCGAATTCGGCGCGCAGCGCGTCGATGGTCAGGTCGCTATCTTCAACGACATCATGGAGCAAGCCCGCCGCGATCGTCTCGGCATCCATTTGCATTTCAGCCAAAATGCTGGCGACGGCGACGCAATGCGTGAAATAAGGTTCGCCCGATTTTCGCTTTTGCCCGTCATGGGCGGATTCCGCGCGGAAGTAGGCGGCAGCGATGAGATCTTGTTCATTCGGTTTGATGTCCGCCAGCGTCCGCAGCAGCGATTCCAAATCTCTAGAATAGGCGCTTGTCGAAGTCAACATGTGGCGTCCACTTTCGCATTAGGACTTGCGTCTAGCCTAACATATTCCACTGCAAATGTCGCGTCTATGTGTGGCGATTCCAGGGCAATCGCATCAAGTTTACTAAGCGCCTAGCACAGCGAGAAAAGCTGTGGGATGCCAGCGCTTAAGCGCTGATTTTATGCCGCAGATATGCCTCGATGAACTCGCCCAGCCGCCCGTCGAGCACAGCGGTCGTATTGCCGATTTCGACGTTCGTGCGGTGATCTTTCACCATTTGGTAGGGATGCAAAACGTATGAGCGAATCTGATTGCCCCAGCCGGCGTCAACGTTTTCGCCTTTTAGCTGTGCCATTTCCGCCTCTTGTTTGGCGCGTTCCATTTCGAAGAGGCGCGCGCGCAAGATTTGCATCGCGCGATCGCGATTCTGCGCCTGGCTGCGTTGGTTCTGGCACTGAACGACGATAGCGGTCGGCAGGTGGGTGATGCGCACGGCGGTATCATTCTTTTGCACGTGCTGGCCCCCCGCGCCACTGGCGCGGTAGGTATCGATGCGGATGTCGCGGTCGGCTATTTCGATTTCGATGTCAGAATGGATATCTGGCCACAGTTCAACCTTGGCGAAAGAGGTGTGACGGCGCCTGGCGCTGTCAAAGGGGCTGAGGCGCACCAGCCGATGCACGCCTTCTTCGCTCTGCAAATAGCCGAAGGCTTTGTCGCCTTTCACGCTGATGGTGACGCTTTTGAGGCCCGCTTCTTCGCCGCCGCTGCGCTCGAGGATCTCGGCTTTATAGCCATTCTGCTCCATCCAGCGCAGGTACATGCGTTCCAGCATTTCCGTCCAATCCTGGGCGTCAACGCCGCCCGCGCCGGCATGAATGGCGAAAATGGCGTCTTCGCTATCGTATTCGCCGGAAAACATCGCTTGCCAAGACATGGTTTCGACCAGCTCAGACAATTCGGCCGTCTCTTTCTCCATGTCCTCGAGCATGTCATCATCCGCGATTTCCGCCAGTTCGATGGCGTCGCTGATGCGTTGGGAGACGGACTGCCATTTGTCCACAGCCGCCTTCAGCCTAGATAATTGCCGCATAGTCTTTTGCGCGGCCTCTGGATCGTTCCAGAACGCGCTTGCGCTAGCGGCGGTCTCCAATTCGTCGGCGAGCCGCGCCTTGCCGGGGATATCAATTCGCGTCATCAATTCGTTTATCTGCGCCTGGAGTTCGCGCAGCTTGCTAATCAGGTTTTCCATATTGCTCTCATGCCCTGGCTGAGCCTATGTTTCGCCGCTATGTCATTCAGTTTGTCGCTGCCGCAATAGCTCGTACATGAAAATGGCGCCACAGACCGACAGGTTGAGTGAATCGGCCAGGCTGCCTACCATCGGTATGCGAACGCGTCGATCGCAGATCTGCAGCCATTTGGCGCCAAGTCCGGCCGCTTCCGTTCCCAAGACGATTGCGGTCTTAGGCCGGAGGTCGAGGCAAAATAAACTGCTTTCACCTCGTCCGTCCGCGGCGATCAGTTGAAAACCACGCTCTTTGAAACAGGCGATCGCTTCTTCGCTGTTTAGCTGATAGATGTTCTGGCCGAAACAGGCGCCGGCGCTGTTGCGGATGATATTGGGATTATAAATGTCCAGCGCGCAATCAACCAGTATCATCGCGTCGATGCCGGCCGCATCGCCCGTGCGCAGCAGCGCGCCAATATTGCCCGGTTTGCGCGGGTCCACCAAAAGTATGGCTGTATCAAGTTTCGACCTATTCAAGTCCTGCAGGCTTCTAGCCCGCTTCGTCTTCATAACGGCGAGCAGGCCGCTGGGGTTCTCTCGATAGCTGAGGCGCTTGAGTATCTGCGGACTGACCTCAATGGCGTCTCGGCTCGCCGCGAAGTCCCTCGCCTGGCTTCCCGCAAGCGCGGGGCAGGCCAGCAGAAAATCGAGCTCGTACTCTTGCAGGAGGGCGCGCTGTATGTCGCGCAGGTATTCAACCACGAAGCGCGATTCGCTTTGCCGTCCGCGTTTCTTGCGCAGCCGCTGAATCAGCTTGACCTTGCTGTTGCCCAGGCTGGTGATCCGCCGCAAAACCGTTTAGCTCGCTTGGTCCGCGTCATCGTCGTCAAAGAGGCTGTCGACGAAAAACTCCGGCGTGAAGAGCACCAAATCGTGAATTCCTTCGCCGAGCCCCAGGTAATGAACCGGCAACTGCAGATCGTTGAAGATGGAAAAGACCATGCCGCCTTTGGCTGTACTGTCCAGCTTGGTGACGATGACGCCGGTCACGCCGGCGGCTTCTTGGAAGCGTTTCGCCTGTTCGATGGCGTTCTGGCCCGTCGTGCCGTCAAGCACCAAAAGCACTTCGTGCGGCGCCTCCGCGACGACATTGCCGGACACTTCGCTAATCTTGGTCAGCTCGCGCATCAGATTGGTGTTGTTCTGCAGGCGGCCCGCGGTATCGACCAGCAAGATCTCGAAACCGCGCGCTTTGGCGGCGGCGGTGGCGTCATAGACGACCGCGCCAGGATCGGAACCCGGCCGATTGGCGATTACCGGCACATCAACGCGCTCCCCCCAGGTCTGCAATTGCTCGATGGCGGCGGCGCGAAAGGTATCGCCGGCCGCGATCATGACCTTGCGATTGGAGAGGTTCTTGAGCCGGTGCGCCAGCTTGGCGATTGACGTGGTCTTGCCCGAGCCATTGACGCCGACCACAAGAATGATCGACAAGTCGCGCCCGGAGATATCCATGACCGGCGGGAACTGCAAAAGAGCGCCCAGCGTCTCTTTCAGCGCAGTCTGCAATTGGTCGGAGCGGGTGAAGCCCTGCGCGCGCACGCGGTCTTGCAAACTGTCAATGACTTTCAAAGTTGTGTCGAATCCACAGTCAGCTTGGATCAGCAGCGTTTCGATCTCGTCCCAGGTGTCGTCGTCGATTTCGGTCTTGCCCAGGATCTGAGAAATGCGTCCAAAAAAGGACTGGCGTGTTTTTGACAAGCCGCGGCGAAAAATGCCCAAAGCTGGATCCCCCGTGATTTGCGAATGCTAACGCAAGATTATACCTGTGGCGCGAAAATGGAGCAATGGAAGGTCGTGGACCCAGAAATAATATTGTATAATTTTGTTACGCAACAGATTGGGAATCTGCGGCTTGGCAAGTCGCGGAAAGGGAAGCGCAATCATGTCTCGGGACTCCGATGAATTCCCGGTCATTGTTTGGCTTGATGGTTCGCTTACTAACCAACATTGGATGCTAGACCGTGAAGTCATGACCTTGGGACGCGAGGATGTTTGTGATATCGTTATTCCTTCGCGCCAGGTTTCTCGCCAGCATCTAAAGTTTCGCATGCTGGGCGGTTCCTGCTTGATTGAGGATAATAATAGCAAAAACGGTACCTGGGTCAACGGCTATCGTCTGCTGGGGCTGCGCGAGCTGGAAGATGGTGACGAGATCCGCGTCGCCAAGGATATTCTGCTGCGCTTCGTTGGCTCGGGCGCGACGGCGCCAACTACGACGCGCTCCTTGCCCAAGGTGATCCCGACCGCGGCGAATACGGGCACGCGCCTGCGGCTGGACCCCGAGTCGCGCCAAGTCGCCATAGGCGGGCTGGCGCTTAATCCGCCTTTGAGCCTGCCGCAGTATCACTTGCTGGAGATTCTGTTTGCCAGCCAAGGCGGTGTGTGTACGCGCAACGATGTGGTTGAAGCGGTTTGGCCCGATGCCATGGGCGCCGGCGTCAGCGAGCAGGCGATTGACGCCTTGGTCCGCCGCTTGCGCGACCGCTTAGCCGAGATTGACGCAGACCACCAATACGTTGTAACTGTACGAGGCCATGGCTTTCGCCTGGATAACCCGCAAATCGAAGACAGTGAATGAAATATCAAGATAAACTGGACCCCCAGGGGCTGGCGCGCTATGCGGCTTGGCTTAACGCGCGCGCCAGGGGCGCCGGCGCCGCGGGCAGGCTGGACGCCGCGCGCTTGCGGAATCGCATACTGGAATCGGCCGGGCGCTGCGAATGGTGCGATGTCAATCTGTTGGGCATTCCCTTCGAGCTGGATCATATCGTCAGCTTGAAGCGAGGCGGCAGCAACGAGCCCGGTAATTTAGGCGTCGCCTGCGCCGCCTGCAATCGACGCAAGGCGCAGAAACCCCCGGCTCAGTTCGCGGCGGAAGTTTATAGCGAATCGGGCAAGAAGACCAAGCTTGTTGCCTCGCTTTTGGAGACTTGCGGCGTCGTCGCCAGCCGACAGATCGCGCTATTCGGGCAGAGGCCGGAGCCTGCCGATAAAAACTCAATCGACGTAGAAGATGACCTATCCCCTGTTTCCCAGTACAACTGGACAAACTAGATAGCGCTTCGCCAATCTGACATCTGGGAATTCACGGAGATTTACTTTGACAACTAGCATAGAACGGGTCCGGGAAAACGGACCGAGAACGACGGCGAGCGATGACGCGGCTTGGCAACACCTGCTCGAGTTCTGCGGGAACGCGCTGCGCGATGCGCATGAACAGAGCCTCAGCAACGCTGATACGGCGGAGTCGCAAGTGGCCGCGCGCAGCTACGCGCTCGACGAAGCGGCGCGACTGGTCGGCGTCCAACCGGCAACTTTGAAACTGGCGGCAAAAGAACTGGCGCTGGATAGCTTCCTCGATCCCAAAGGTGTCTTGCGCTTTCCAGTTTACAGCTTGCGCCCGACCGCGCAGGACCTCGATTTGCGCGAGATGATCGCGGGTTATGAGAGCCTGCGCCCGGGTGATTTGCAGTCGGCGCTGTCGATCGACGACAAAACATTAAAAGCCTGGCTGCAGCAAGCGGGCATACCGGGCAAGCGCATGATATGGCGCGATGTGCGTGGCTTGTGGACCTTGCCCGAGACCTATGCTGAGTTTCGCGATAGCCTGGACGCCGCCGAAGGAGCGCCAGCGCGCGGCCGACGCCGGCGCCGGCGCAAAGGTCCGCGCAGGCGCAAGAAGCGAGACGCGCAAAGCAAGCTGCGCAACCGCTTGATCGACGCCTTTCCCAAGTGGCGTTATCCCTATCGCGATCAGCAGCAAATCTATTTGCATATTGGCGCGCCCAACAGCGGGAAAACCCATGACGCGCTGGGGGCGCTCAAGGACGCGGGCTCTGGCTGGTACCTCGCGCCCTTGCGCTTGCTGGCTTATGAGATCTTTGACCGGCTTAACGCTGAAAGCGTGGCTTGCAGTCTGCTGACCGGCGAGGAGTACATCCCGGTCGAAGGCGCCAAGCTCACAGCCGCGACCATCGAAATGTTCAACCCCGCCAAGAGCGGCGATTGCGTCATCGTGGACGAAGCGCAGATGCTCGCGGACGCCGACCGCGGCTGGGCTTGGACGCGCGCGATGATGGAATCAGCCGCGCCGGAAATGCACATCATCGGTCCGCCGACAGCGCGCGGCTTGATAGAAGTCTTGGCGGGCGCGGCGGAAATCCCCTGCGAGGTCCTGGAACATCAACGCCTGGCGCCGATCGCCGTTTCCGAACAGCATCATACACTGGAGACTTTGCCGCCTTATACGATATTGGTGGCTTTCTCCCGTCAAGCGGTTCTGGAATTGAAAATGAAGCTGGAAAGGCTGGGGCGGGCGGTCTCGGTGGTCTATGGCAGCTTGCCGCCCGAAGTCAGGCGGCGACAGGCGGATCGCTTTGCGGAAGGCGAAACCGAGATCTGCGTCGCGACTGACGCTGTTGGCATGGGCTTGAATCTGCCGGCCGATGTGGTCTGCTTTTATGACACCGAGAAATTTGACGGCAAGAATGACCGTGTCTTGTATCCGAGCGAGGTGCAACAAATCGGCGGACGCGCGGGCCGCTTTGGCTTGTCCAAGACCGGGCTCATCAGCGCGACCAGCAAGCCGCAATTGCAGACGATACGCGAACTCTATGCCCAGGAACCGCCGACGCTGACTTTCGCTCGCGTGGCGCCGACGGTGGACGATCTGCGGCTGATACCGGGCAACCTGGCGGAGCAGTTGGGGCAATGGGCGGTGTTGGAGTCCATCCCGCAAGAGTTGCGCGCGGTCATCACCACGGCTGACCTGGTCGAGAGAATTGAATTGGCGAAAATGCTCGCCGACGATGAAATCGAAAGATTGGGCTTGGCGAATGCTTTACAGTTGGTCAATGCGCCGGCGCGCAAGACCACGCGCATCTACTGGCTGGATTGCGCCCACATGATCCTCGAAGGCTATCAAATCCCCTTGCCGCCAGAAGCGCCAGCGCCGATTGTCAACTCGGCGGATCTGGAAGCGACCGAAATGTCGATCGCTTGCGCCGACATCTATTTGTGGTTGTCGCGGCGGAGGGAGTTCAGCCAATACTGCGAGGCGCATGCGCAAGTGCGCGAAGAGCGGCGCGAATGGTCGCTTTCGATTGACGAGGCGCTGCTTAGAAATCTGGACATGGCCAGGCGCTGCCGATCCTGTGGCGCGACCTTGCCATCGGGCCATCGCTATCGCATCTGCGAGAACTGCTTTCGCCGCCGGCGGCGGCGCTAAGCTATTCCAGCCGATCCGCTATTTCGTTTAACTCCGGCAGACCCACAGCTTCCAGTTGCTCTAGCGCGGCGCGGGCCGCGTCTTGAGCCGCGGCGCGTTTGCTGGCGCCGCGGCCGCTGCCGATAATGCTTTCTCCGATAGAGACTTCAACACGGAATTCGCGGGCATGATCCGGACCCTGCTCGCCAGCCAGGCGATATATGGGCTCGATGCTCAGCTGCGCTTGAATCTGTTCCTGCAATTCACTGCGGGCGTCAACATAGAGATTGTTTTCAATCACATAGTCGAGCAATTCCAGCAAGCTGGTCATGACGAAGTCCTTGACGGTCTCCATGCCGCTGTCGAGGTACATGGCGCCGATGACCGCTTCAAAGGCGCGGCACAAGATCGTGATTCGCTGTCGCCCGCCTGTGATTTCTTCGCCATGTCCGATGCGCAGGTACTGCCCAAGTTGGAATTGGCTCCCGATATGCGCCAGCGATTCCGTCCTCACCAGGGCAGCGCGCAATCGGGTCAACTCGCCTTCGGTGACGTCGGGATACTTCTGAAAGAGCATGTCGGCGACAAGGATGTCGAGCACGGCGTCGCCGAGAAACTCCAGCCTTTCGTTGTCGCGGACAGTGCTGTCTATATGCCCGTATTCGTTGGCGTATGAACTGTGGGTCAAGGCTTGGGTCAACAGCGCCTGATCACGGAATCGGACGCCAAGGATATCCTGAAAACTGCTTATATTGTTATTGGAATTTGACATGATCCTACATTGCTGTCGCAACTATTCTAACGGGAGCATCCTGATTGACGCGCCTTTCTAGCATAGCACATCGGTTCATGAAACCGTTTGATCCTCGACCTTTGGCTGATAGTTGCCTTCGACCCAGGCTTGGCCGTCCACGCCGATTTCCTTTTTCCAGACCGGGACGATCTCCTTCAGGCGGTCAATGCCGTAGCGCGCGGCTTCGAAACAGCCGTCGTCGCGGTGCGGCGCGGAACAGGCGATGAGAACAGTGTTTTCGCCGACAGCCAGTTTGCCGATGCGCTGGACGATGGCGATGCCTTCCACTTTGTGCCATTTGCCGCGGATTTCTTGCGCGACCTGTTTCATCTTCGCCAGCGCCATTGGAGCGTATGCCTCGTATTCCAGCGACTCGGTTCGCGGCAGATGACCCGCTTTTTCCGTTTGACCGCGCACCAAGCCCGTGAACAAACAGACCGCGCCGGCCCGCGGCGTGCTAATCGCCGCGATAATCTCGTCGTGGTCAATCGCTTCTTCGGGCAGCCAAAAAACTTCCGGGCGATCCGACAGCTCAGCCGACCCGCCGCTGACGGGCGGGAAGAAGGCCACCTCATCGCCATCTTGGATGGCGTCCTTGTCAAATGCGAATTCTTCGTTGATGGCGGCCAGCGCGATGCCCAGGTTGTCTTTCGCGGCTGGGTAGGTGGCGATTAAGGTCTGACGGAGCTGCGCGACGCTGCTGTTTGCTCCGCTAATTTCAACTGTCAGTTGTCGCGCGCCAACCAGATCGCGCAAAGTGGCGAAGAAGAGCACTCTTATTTGCATAGTTGTCCCTTACTGAATTGCTTTATAGTCGCCGCGCGTGCCGCCGCGCTTCTCCAGCAAGCGAATGTTAGTCAGGCGCATGCTGCGGTCGACCGCTTTCGCCATATCGTATATCGTTAAAGCCGCGACGGAAACGGCGGTCAAGGCTTCCATTTCCACCCCGGTCACGCCGCTGGCTTTGACGGTTGCGACAATGTCAATCGCATTGTTATCGCTGTCAAATTGCAGGTCAAGCGAGATCTTGCTCAGGGCGATGGGATGGCAAAGCGGGATGAGCTCGGCCGTGCGCTTGGCGCCCATGATGCCGGCGATGCGGGCGGCGCCGAGCAGGTCGCCTTTCTTGAGATTGCCATCTCGAATCAGCCCCAGGGTCTCGGCTTTCATCTCCACAGTGCCGGCGGCGATGGCGATGCGCTCGCTCACGGGTTTGGCGCCGACATCAACCATCGTAACCTGGCCGTCCGCGCCCAGATGTGTCAGTTTTTTTTCGCTCGACATCCGATTTCCTCTACTCGCAGCGCGCGCTGCCCGCCTAGGTAAAAACGCGCTGGATTATGACGCGCTGGACGCGATTTCAACTGATTCGGAGAAAATGACCCCTTCGCTTAGGAAGTCGAGTCCCTGGTCGGCAAAAATAGAACGCACTCCCTCGTCCCGCGTCTGATGTTCGCCGGCGACGGTCATTCTATAGTAGGCGCGGATCCTGCCGCCATTGTCTATCATATCTTGCGATGCGATCAGATCGAGCGCATGCGCGCAACGCTGGCGCGGTCCCAGCAGTCGTATGTCCGGCTCCGCGTAACCGGCTGGATCGGGCGCTTGCCGCCCAGGCAAACCTGCGGCCGGCGCTGGTTCGACAATGAAGCCGAAGCCCTTGCCCCCGTCGTCGCTGGCGGCGACCGCGATATTATCCGCTTGAAACACTATAGGCAGCGCGCCAAGCGACAGATTGGTCACAGTCAATCGGACAAGCAAGGCGCCGTTAGGATCTGGCTTTGTAGGCGCGACCGCGAGCTGAAGCGGGTCTTCAACTGAACGCCCGATAACGGACTGATGCGCCGCCAGGTCTCGAGCGGCCGGCAGCCGCGAACAGGGAATGCCGCCGAAGAAATAGGGCGACAAATCCGAGATGAATTGCGGCAGGCGCTCCGGCAAGACGAAGACCAGCAGGACAATCAACAAAGTGACGCCAATGAAGGGATTGGGATTGGCGTCGGCGGGAACCATCTCTGTCACGGCTATTGTCCTATCCATTCAATTACGATCTGCGCCAGGAAGTCGGCGTCAATTTCTTCAACATTATGCCATAGAATCCCGTTGTCGTGCCCGCGGAACCAGACATCCTGCCGACGGATGAAATCATGCGTTCTGAATTTACTGCGTTCAATCGCCTCGTCCAGCGGCGCGTCATCCAGCAGATGCTCGGCGATCTCCCGGTAGCCGATGCCGCTCATGGCTGGCAAGCGCCGGTCGATGCCCAGTTCGAGCAGGCGCCGCACTTCGCTGATAAAGCCGGCTGCGATCATCCTGTCAACGCGGGCATCGACGCGAGGGTAGAGAATAGCGCGATCCAGGCGCAAGCCCAATGTGAGGATCCGATAGGGCGGCGGCTGCTTCTCTTGCAGCTTGCTAATGGCTTGCCCGGTGCGACTATGAACCTCGAGAGCGCGTATGACACGTCGGCTGTTGTTGGGGTGGATGCGCGCGGCGGCGCGGGGGTCCGCTCGCCGCAGCTTTTCATGCAAAGCCCCCGCCGAATGCTGCGCCGCGAAGGCTTCCAGTTCGGCGCGCAAGTCGTGATCGGGCGCTACCCGCGGGATGGACCAGCCTTCTTCGACAGCCGTGATGTATTGACCCGTGCCGCCTGCCAGCAGCGGCAGCTTGCCCTGGGCCTGGATATGGTCAATGCGGCGGTAAGCGAGGTCCTGGTATTCTGCCAGGGTCAAGTTGGCGTCCGGCGCGACAAAATCAATCAAATGGTGCGGTACTTGGGATTGTTGCTGCGGCGTCGGTTTGGCTGTGCCGATATCCAGGTAGCGGTAGATCTGACGGCTGTCCGCGCCGACGATTTCCCCGTTCAAGCGCAGCGCCAAATCGATGGCGAATTCAGTTTTCCCGACCCCGGTGGGACCAAGCAGGATGAGCAGCGGTTGCGCTTTACCAGTCAAAGACATCCTCAATATGATCGATGATCGGCTGGTCCCGGCGCTGCCAGGCGATGCCAATCGCGTCTATGCGCCAGCGCGCCTCGTCCAGCTCGCGCTCGTGCAGGTATTGATAGACTGCCTTGAGCAGCCGTTCGTGTTTGGCGCGGGTGATGCCGGCGAAAGCCGATTCAGTATCGTTGTCTTGGCGCGTCTTCACTTCAACAAAGACGATGACGCCATTGGCGCGCGCGATGATGTCGATCTCGCCATATCGCGTCGACCAGTTGCTGGCGACAATCTCATAGCCGCGTCTGATCAGATATTGTCGGGCGAGGGATTCGCCCTGGGCGCCAAGCCTGTGAGCAGGATGCGTCATCTTGTATTCATGTTTTCGCTTCTTCTCATCATATCCTAGAAACAAGGCGCTACAAGCGCTATTCGCTGTTGAAAACAACGCCAATTGCGATAAGATTCGCAGGTTATATGTTGGCAGGTTTGCTGTGAGGGCGCATACAATTGATACGAAGCGCATAATCAAGTCCTTCGGCAAATCCGGCGTCGGGGCGCATCCGCGGGAACAAGTCGCGCAAGTGGACAGAGGAGTCTGATAAATGATTGATATGAATACAACCGTCTTGATTGCGGTCGTAGCGGGGGTGATTGGATTGCTCTTCTCGCTCTATCAGCGCAGCTATGTTTTGGCGCAAGATGAAGGATCCGACCGCATGAAACAGATAGCCGCGGCCATCCAGCGCGGGGCGCAGGCATTTCTCAGTCGGGAGTATCGCGCGGTGGCTGTCCTGGTTGTGATTGTGACAGTTGCGCTGGTCTTTTTGAGCGCGGCGCCGGGCTCTGGCATGTCGCCGCTCACGGCGGTGGCATTTGTCCTGGGCGCTTTGGCGTCGGGGCTTTCCGGCTATATCGGCATGTACATTGCGGTGCGCGCCAATGTGCGCACAGCACAGGCCGCGTCGCAGAGTTTGAACAAGGGCTTGCGCGTCGCCTTCGCCAGCGGCACGGTGATGAGCACCATGGTGGTATCGCTGGCGCTGCTCGGCATCAGCATCCTGTTCATTCTCTTCGTCAATGAACTCGGCGATGCCGCGCAAGCCGCCTCCGCCTTGGCGGGATTTGGCTTCGGCGGCACGTCGATCGCAATCTTCGCGCGCGTCGGGGGCGGCATCTATACCAAAGCCGCTGATGTTGGCGCGGACCTGGTCGGCAAAACCGAAGCGGGAATCCCGGAAGACGACCCGCGCAACCCGGCCACAATCGCGGACAATGTCGGCGACAATGTCGGCGACGTGGCGGGCATGGGCTCCGACCTGTTTGAGAGCTACGCCAGCTCTATCATTGCCGCGATTTCGCTGGCGACAAGCGCTGGCGCCTTTGTTGGAGACGGCTTGGTAGCGGCGCAGGTCTTTCCGCTGCTGGTGGCGACCGCCGGTCTCATCATCAGTATCATCGCGACCTTCCTGGTGAAAACGGAAGAGGGCGCCGATCAAGAGAAGCTGCTTGGCAGCATTCGCACCGGCATCTACAGCGCCTCGCTGATGATCGGCATTGTCGTGATCATCCTGGGTTTTGCCCTGCCATTCGGGGATAAAAACCTGGGCATCGTCATCGCCACGCTGAGCGGACTGATTGGTGGCGTGCTGATCGGCTATTTCACCGAATACTTCACTGCCGATACCTATGGACCCACCAAGGCTCTTTCCGCAGCGGCGGAAGGCGGGGCGGGCATTGTGGTTATCCGCGGGCTGGCATTGGGCATGATGAGCACGCTGGCGCCGGTCGTCATTGTGGTCGTGATTACATTGTTGGCGACATCGCAAGCCGGCTTGTACGGCGTGGCGGTGGCGGCTGTCGGCATGTTATCGACCCTGGGAATTACCCTGGCGACGGACGCCTACGGTCCGGTGGCGGATAACGCCGGCGGCATTGCCGAAATGTCCGACCTGCCGGAAGAGGTCAGGGACCGCACCGACGCGCTGGACAGCCTGGGCAATACCACGGCCGCCACCGGCAAAGGCTTCGCGATCGGCTCGGCAGCCATGACGGCGCTGGCGCTGACCGCGGCCTTCATCACGGCGCTGACGGCGGGCGGCAGCACCGCGCTGGGTTCTGCAATCAATCCAGCGGATCTCTTGCTTAATCCACAATTTGTCACAGGACTCTTCATCGGCGGATTGCTCCCCTACATTTTCAGCGCTTTGACGATGGTCGCGGTGGGCGACGCGGCGCAGCAGATCGTAGAAGAAGTGCGCCGGCAGTTCCGCGAAATCAAAGGCATTATGGAAGGCGAAGCCGAACCCGACTATGAACGCTGCGTGGCAATCAGCACCGACAGCGCCATCCGACAGATGCTGCTGCCCGGCATCATCGCGGTGGGCGTGCCGGTGGGCGTGGCGCTGCTGGCGGTATTGGGCAGAGGAAACGCCTTGGGCGACTTTGTCGCGCCGATCACCTTGGTAGGCGTCTTGCTGGGTTCGCTGGTTTCCGCATTCATGTTGGCGGTGATGATGGCGAACGCCGGCGGCGCCTGGGACAATGCCAAGAAGAACATCGAAGCTGGCAATTACGGCGGCAAGGGCTCTGACGCGCACAAGGCGGCGGTCGTGGGCGATACGGTCGGCGACCCCTTCAAGGATACCTCGGGACCGTCTTTGAACATCTTGTTGAAACTCTTGGCGATTGTGTCACTGGTCATCGCGCCCTTGCTCGGCAACGCTTTTCCGGCGAATGTCGATGCTGCGGGCGACAGTCCTCCCGCAATTGAGCAGACTGCCGACGATGATGGCGCTCAAGCCAATGACGCGGACAATGGTTCAGCGGGCGGATAACGCTTGGCGGAGAACTTGATGCAATATGAGATTAACTGTAACAGCGCCAGATAATTCTGGCGCTGTTTTGATTAGACGGCTAAAACGCGCTGCGGAGCGGAACAAGCGGAACCAAGTGGAAAGAAAGCGGGCATGTTCAAAATGGAAGCCGATGGACCGCGTGGTCTGTACTTCGAGGAATTTGCAATTGGGCAGACTTTGCGCACCAGAGGCCGCACGATAACGGAAGCGGATCTGGTGCAGTTCGCCGCCTTGACCGGCGACTTCAATCCCATGCACACGGACGCCGAATATAGCCATGATTCATTCATGGGCGCGCGGGTCGCCCATGGCATGCTGAGCTTGAGCTACGCCATCGGGCAAGCTTATCAACTGGGCATACTGGAGCGGACTGTACTAGGCTTCCGCGGCTTGGAAATGAAGTTTAGCCACCCGGTTTACATCGGCGATACCATCCATGCCGAGCTAAAAGTTACTGAAGCCAAGCAGGCGCGCCGCCTGGGCGGGGGCTTGGTTACGCTGGACCTGCGCATCGTCAAGCAGGACGGCAAAATCGCGCAGAAGGGCAGCATGTCTTTGCTGATGATGTCCAGACCCTGAAGCCACATCGTATTTCGTGATGCGCCGCGCCGTAATCCCGAAGCTAATCTGGCAGCAGGCAAGTTGAGCGCCCAATTCAATTATGGCGGGAAAGCGGAATGGCTTTGTCGGAGCGGGGAATAGGCTTATCAAAATTCCTTGGTTGCGGTCAGCCGTCACGGGCGAAAACGGTTGATCTCGTCTCGCAAGGATTTTGCGGCGCCGGCTGGATCTCCCGCGAATATGACGCTGCGCGACGCGCTGATGATAAGTCCTTTGCCGCGCTTGTTTAGTCCCGCTCTCAGCACAGGACCGATGTCCCCGCCTTGCGCGCCAATCCCCGGCGCTAGTATGGTCATATCGCCTGCGATCGAGCGAATGGCGGCCATCTCGTCCGGAAAAGTTGCCCCCGCGACCAGCATACAGTTGCCCTTCGCGTTCCAAGCATCGACGACAGTTTCGGCCAGCGCTTGCCAGAGCGGCCGCCCCCCCGCGGGCAAGTCCTGCAGTTCGCCCGAGCCGGCATTCGAGGTGCGGCACAATATGATGCAGGCTTTGTCTTCGTAGTCCAGAAAAGGCTGCAAGGCGTCGCGGCCGAGGTAGGGATTCAGCGTCACCGCGTCGAAGCCCAGTTCGTCGAAAATGGCGCGGGCGTAGGCGGCGCTGCTGTTGCCGATGTCGCCGCGCTTGGCATCGCTGATAGTCAGAACCCCGGGCTGATGTTGACGAAGATAATCCAGGGAGGCCTGCAATTGCCGCCAGCCGGCCGCGCCGGCCGCCTCGTAAAATGCCATATTGAACTTGAAAGCGCTGACGTAGCTGGCGCATTGCTCAATGACGCGGCGGTTAAAAGCCAGTTGCGGGAACTGGGCGGATTTGAAGGACCCGGGCAATCGGGCGCTGTCGCTGTCGAGACCGACGCAAAGCAGGGAATCAACCGCGTCGACCCGGCGCTCGTATTTGTGCAAGGCGCTCATTCGCTTTTGGGATCCCAGTGATGCGGATCGGCGAACCACCTGCGTATGACAGCTTCGTCGCGCTCGTCAAACAGCACGCGCTGCAAAGCCTGTTCCAGCAGGACTGCGAAATCGGTCAATGTATGCAGTTCGACTCGGGCGCCTCTCAAGGCTTCGCGCGCTTCCATGAATCCGTAACTTAGGATCGCGACCATGTCAGTGACGATCGCTCCCTGCTCGCGCAATGCAGCCAGCGCCGACAGACTGCTGCCAGCGGTCGTGACCAGGTCTTCGACCAGGAGGACGCGCTTGCCTGCGACCTGGCCGCCTTCAATGCGCTGCGCTCTGCCATGTCCTTTGCTTGCCTTGCGTATGAAAACTGAGGGCTTGTTCAGGCTATAAGCCAGGGCGGAGCTATGGGGCACGCCGCCGACGGCAACACCCGCGATCAAGTCAAATTCGAGCGCTAAATCCGTGATTATGGTCGCGAAGCCTGTGACGACCTTATGCCAAGCATTGGGGTGATAGATCAGAATGCGATTGTCGACGTAAACCGGGGAAACAATGCCCGACTTGAATGTGATGGGCGCCCCCGGCGCGAAACCGACCGCGCCGATATCAAGCAAGGCTTTCGCTATGCGCCGCTTCGTATTTGTATTCATAAGCTGCCAATTCGCTTTCGATGAGCGCGGCGGCCAAGGGACCGCGATATACCAGCGCCGACCAATACTGCGCCGCTTTGACGCCTAGTTCACGATAAGCTTGAAAACTCGCGCCGTCGAGGATGCCGCCGCAAGCGACAATGTCGATCGGCGCATTGCTACGAACGATTTCCTCGCGCAAATGTTTGACTGCGCGGAGCGTTGAGTCGAGTAATTCTCCCCCGCCAAGCCCGGCGATTTGCTCAGGATCGTCGGGGCTGGGCTTGGGCAGCGTATTTGTCGCGACGACAGCTTTCACGCCGACCTCGCGGAAGATCCGCACCAGGGCATGGTACTGCTCAGGCTCCAGCCCGGGGCTGATCTTCACCCACAGCGGAATCGCCAAAGCGCGTTGCGCCAGGCAGTTGATGAAGGCGCCGCAGAGGCGTCGCGTCTCCGCTTCCAGTTGATAACCCAGCGGGTCGTCGTCGGTATTGGGGCAGCTCAAGTTCAAGGTGAACCAGGCAGGCAATACATCTTCGTCGAGGAAAAACTCCAGAGACTCGACGACTTCGCGCTCTTGTTGATCGATGTTGTGAATACCGGGCGAAACAGCGATGTTGATGCCGAATTCGCTCGGCAGGCGCTCTTTCCGCATGCCGAGAAACTCGGCTGCCGCGCGCGCGCCCGGGTTCTTCAAACCAAAGCGATTCTGCAAAGAGCGCGAAGCTGACTTTCGCCAAACGACTGTGCCGGGATTACCCGCGCGGGGGAAGCGCGTGAAAGAACCGAACTCTGTCGGACCAACTAAAGCGGGCATTATGCGGGCGCCAGGCAGTATATTGCGGCCAGAAGCTATGCCCTCATTCAGGGCGGTTTCTTCATCTTTGAAAGAATCGCCTTTTACCAAGCCTGCGGCGAGCATGAGCGGATGCGAGAGTTTGACGCCGCCAACAAAGACCTGGCGCTCTTGCCAAAATAAATTGTGCAGCGCATGAGCCAAAGGCACGGCAATTGGCATGCGGTCCATCAGACGTAGTATTTCGATGATGATATCGTGGGAGCGTTGCGCGGATGATTTGAATATTAGCGCCTTGTTTAGACCGGAATACATCCGGTCGTATACGCGGAGCAACATTCTGTCATCCTTTATTCATGCGACTAAACCGAACAGGTTTCTGCCAAATCCGGGCGGGCTGAGGACATTTTCACCGTCGAAGACTAAATGGCCGCGGATCCAAACTTCGCGCACCTTGCCGTAGACACGCAAGCCTTCAAAGGGCGACCAGCCGCACTTGGTTCTTAATTTTTCGCGTTCAATGACATAACTGTAGTCAGTATCTATCAGAGTGTATGTTTTGGGTAGTGGATTTATCCGCCAAATCCGCTGCACGTTTCGCGACAGCATATTGATCGCTTGGTCCAGGGGAAGTCGGCCGTTCTTGGCAGCGCGCAGCATCAGCGGCAGCGTCGTATCCAAGCCCGGTACGCCAAAGGGCGGGCAATCCGATTCTTTTTCGGCAAAAGTATGCGGCGCATGATCGGATTCGATGATATCAACTATGCCCAGGCTGATGGCTTCCCACAACGCGCGCTGGTCGTCTATGGACTTTAAGGGCGGTTTCATCAACCCATAAGGACCCAAGGTTCCCAGGTCGTCTTCAGTGAGAAACAGATGATGCGGACAGACGCCGATCGTCACGGGCAGGCCGTCTTCTTTGGCTTGCCTTAACAGGTCGATTTCGCGGGCGCTGCTGATGTGAAGAAAATGCGTCGGCTGCCGATATTTCCTCACCAGCGCGAGGATGTCGCGGACGGTCTCTTCCTCGGCATGCACGGCAATCAACTTGTTGGCGGACCAGGCGCGAAAGTGACGCTCGCGATCGCTTTGTTTATTGATGAGCAGATCCCCGGTGGTGGAATTGTTGTAGATTTTCAAGCCGCAAACGCGCGCGGCGATCCTTTCATAGGCCTCGCTATTGTCAGCTTGCGAAGCGCCAAAATAGACCCCCCAATCGCAATGCGCCGCGCGATCCAGCCGCCGCAATTTGTCCTTGAGCCGGTTTTCGTCGGTTGTGGAGGGGGCGGTATTGGGCATATCAAAGACAGCCCAATAGCCAGCGGCGATGGCTGCTTCTGTTTCCGACGCGAAAGTGGCCTTGTTCGCCCAGTCGAGATCGCGCAGGTGGGTGTGCGGATCGATCATGCCGGGAATTTGCACTAAGGGCATCAGACATAAACCCCGCGCAAAACCTTGACCAGCAGCGCCATGCGCACGAACATGCCGTTTTCCATCTGTTCGAAGTAAATCGAACGCGGGTCGTCATCGAGAATATCGTGATCAAGGCGCGTGCCCATCTCGTGTTTGCGCGGCAGGGGGTGCATCAAGATGGCGCTCGGGCGCGCTTTGGCGAAGACACGCGGCGTCATGATAAAACGGTCTTTGATCGTGTCGTAAATGTCGGGATCCGCGAATCGCTCCTCTTGTATGCGCGTCCAATAGATGACGTCTGTCTGGGCGATCACGTCCATCAGATCGTCGGTTTCGATTACCGTGAGGCCTTTGTCTTTTACCAAGCTGGTAACATCCCTGGGCATGGCAAGGCTTTCCGGCGCGACCAAACAGAGCCGGACATTTTTTGCATCGTAATAGGCTGCCAGCTTTGCCAGCGAGTGGACCGTGCGGCCGTGCTTGAGATCGCCCACCAGGGTAATGGTCAAATTGTCAAGCGAACCCTTGCGGTCGAAGATGGTGAAGATATCGAGCAAAGCCTGGGTGGGGTGTTCGCCGATGCCGTCGCCGCCGCTAATGGCGACTGTGGGATTGTCAATGCGAGTATTCAAGAGATCCAAATAATAGCCGGCTTCGTAAGAAGAGCCGATCTCCGGATGGCGCAAGACAATGACGTCGGCGTAACAGCCGGTCGCGCGGATGGTGTCTGACAGATTTTCGCCCTTGTACATGGAAGAAAACCGCACCCCGTTGCTGACGGCGATGACATCGCCGCCCAGCCGCCGCATAGCCGCTTGAAAGGACATATCGGTGCGGGTGCTGGCTTCAAAGAAGAGCGACGCCATCACTTTGCCCGCGCATAGCTCGGTCAAGCCACGGTCATGGCTGCGAATGCGCTTGCGAATAGATGTGGCGGCGTCAAAAAGAATGTCGAGGTCTCTGCGCTGGAACTGATCGACCGAGATAATGTGCTTGCCCAGGAAGTCGCCGTTGATCGGCTGCGGCTGATAGGCAAATGCGTGTTGGCTTACTGTAGATTCGTTATTTTTTGCGGATGACAATGGCCCCTCCTTATTCGCGACGCATTATAACCAAAGCCCAGCGCCTTTGCACTGAATGTTCCGCTGCTATGTTTTAGTTTACAAATTCACCACAAAGACACAAAGAACACAAAATATAGTGAATCTTTTCGCTTTTCTCGATGCTGCCGGTCAGTGTCTCCGCGACCTAGCGACCCTAGATTTCGCGGTCTTAGAATTATCTTTAATCTTTGTGTTCTTCGTGTCTTTGTGGTAAATGAGGATTTTGTAGTTATCGCCCGGCGCTAGAACAAGCCCACCACCTTGCCATCGGCGTCAATATCGACATTCATCGCGGCTGGGCTTCTGCCCAAGCCCGGCATGGTGCGGACATCGCCACAGAGCGGGTAGATGAAGCCGGCTCCGGCCGAGGCGCGAATGTCGGTGATGGTGATGCGGAAGCCGTCGGGCGCGCCTTTGAGCTTGGGGTTGTCGCTCAGGCTGAGGTGCGTTTTCGCCATGCAAATCGGCAGTTGGCGTAAACCCTGGTCTTCGTATTGTCTAATCTTGCGCTGGGCAATCGGCGCGTAATCGACGCCATCAGCCCGGTAGATCTCGGTGGCGATGGTCTCGATCTTGTCCCTGATGGACATGTCGTTCGGGTAGAGCAAGCGGAAGTCGTTGGGCATGTCGCAGGCCGAGACGATCATTTCCGCCAGTTCGGCCGCGCCGGCCCCGCCTTGCGCCCAATGCCGCGCGACGGATACGCCGGTGGCGCCGGCCGCCAGCGCGATCTCTCGCACAGCCGCGATTTCCTTTTCAGTATCGTCGGCGAAGACGTTGATCGCGACCACGGGATTGACGCCAAATTTCATGAGATTTTCCAAATGGCGCACCATATTAGCCGCGCCATTTTGCACGTCGGCGACGTTTTCTTCTTTCAGCGCCGGGTCAATCTGCTTGCCTGGGATAATGGTGTACTTGCCGGTATGCGCTTTCAGCGCGCGAATGGTCGTGACCAACACAACCGCATTGGGTTTCAAGCCAGAGACGCGCGATTTGATATTGAAGAATTTCTCCGCGCCGATATCCGCGCCGAAGCCCGATTCGGTAACGACATATTCGCCGGTTTTCATGGCGATCAAGTCGGCGATGATGGAGGAATTGCCATGGGCGATATTGGCGAAGGGACCGGCGTGCACCAGCGCCGGCGTATTTTCCAGCGACTGCATCAAGTTCGGTTTGATGGCTTCTTTCATCAAGACAGTGGCTGCGCCGGCTGCGCCTATGTCTTCCGCGCTGACCGGGTTTTTGCCCTTGTCGTAAGCGACGACCATTCTGCCAATACGCTCGCGCATGTCTTGCAGCGATGTGGTCAAAGCCAGGATCGCCATTATCTCGGAAGCGACAGTGATGTCGTAGCCGCTTTCGCGCGGGACGCCATCAAAGCGTTTGCCCAAGCCAATGACGATATTGCGCAAGGCGCGGTCGTTGAGATCGACCACACGCCGCCAGGGGATGTTGTGGATGTCAATATCGCGCTTGTTGCCGTGGTAAATATGGGCGTCGAGCATAGCGGCGATCAGATTATGCGCGGCGCTGATTGCGTGGATGTCGCCGGTCAAATGCAGGTTGAAGTTCTCCATCGGCACGATCTGGCTGTAGCCACCCCCGGCCGCGCCGCCTTTGATGCCAAAGGTCGGACCCTGCGAGGGCTGGCGCACAGTGATGACGGCTTTTTTGCCGATATGTTTCATCGCCTGGCCGATGCCGACGGTTGTGGTCGATTTGCCTTCTCCCAGCGGGGTCGGGGTGATAGCTGTGACATCAACGTATTTGGCGTTGGGGCGCTCTTGCAGCCGCTCTAAGGCTTCCAGGTTGACCTTGGCGACATATTTCCCGTAATGCTCAAGGTCGCGCTCGGGGTCCAAACCCATCTGCTCGGCGATCTCATTGATATGAAGGAGATTGGCATTTTGGGCGATTTCCAAATCTGACGGGATGACCATTGGAGTAAACTCCCTTTTGTCTTTTTTAGGAAATGGTAAAGGAGCTGCATATTTATAATCAATTCTAACATGCTTTATTGCGCCGACTGTTAAATCCAGGTCCGCCATTTATAATGTTCG
Organism: Aggregatilineales bacterium; assembly: GCA_963663445.2. GTDB lineage: Bacteria > Chloroflexota > Anaerolineae > Aggregatilineales > Phototrophicaceae > UBA6055. The sequence continues at coordinate 1,478,121 of CAXXTM010000002.1, forward strand.
GGTCCTAATCAGTTTTTGGATTGCGCGAAACAGATACTTTTCGGCGGACTAATGGTCTGCCGAGCCCGTAGTGAATGATTTACGTTCTCCCTGCAATAGCAGGGTGAGAAATTAAAGTGAGGCGAAATGACTGCAAAAGCGCCGGGATACAGGTCGCTTGTGAGGACCATGCCGGTCTACTATGGCTGGGTGGTCTGGTTTGTGGCGCTTGTTGGCACGGTAGCAAGCTCGCCGGGCCAGAGTTACTCCGTTTCCTTGTTCATGGATTATTTCATCGCCGATTTTGGTTTGGATCGCACGACGGTTAGCAGCCTCTATGGACTTGGCACCTTTATCGCGTCATTGAGCCTGACCTGGCTGGGCAGAAAACTGGATTTGGCCGGCAATCGACGAACCGGCGTGGCGATTGGTTTCCTGTTCAGTTTGGTCCTTTGCCTGTGCGCCATCATCAGCGGTCCGATCATGCTGCTCTTCGCCTTCATCGGCATTCGCGGTTTGGGGCAGGGCGCGCTCACCCTGGTCAGTTCGACAGCGGTGGCCAATTGGTTTCGCTCGCGCCGGGGCCGCATGATGGCCTATCTCGCGCTGGCTTACGCGCTTTTTCAAGGCTTATACGTGAATGGGCTGCGAGCGCTGCTGGAGAGCTTGGATTGGCGGCAGGCTTTTGTCATACTGGGAATTGGCGTTAGCGCTCTCGTAGTCCCGCTGTTTGGCCTCTTGATGCGCAACAGCCCCGAAGAGTATGGCATGTTGCCGGACAATGAAAGCGCGCAGCGCGCTTCCCAAGCGCAAGCTCATCCCAGCGCCGGAGATGTCAATGAAGAAAACTGGACCCTGAGAGAGGCGATGCGCGCGCCAGCGCTTTGGCTCTATATGTTCGCGCGAATGCTGCCTTCGGCTTGGGGGACGGGGCTGGTTTTGCATCAGGTGTCAATCTTCGCGCAATTGGATCACAGCCCGCAAGTGGCGACAGAGACCTTCGCCTTGCTGTCAATCTTCGCGGCTGCGTCGGCGCTGCTGGCGGGATATCTGATCGACCGTTTCCCGCCCTCGGTTGTCGTCGTCCTGGCCATGCTGGGGCTTGCGGGCGCCTGCCTGTTGGCGATGATTATGCGGGATACCTGGCTGCTGATGCTTTATGCTATGGCGAGCGGCTTGGGGCTGGGCATCGGTTATGTATTTGACGGGGCGGTCTGGACCAATATGTTCGGACGCAGATTTCAAGGCGAGATTCGCGGCTTTGTCTTCAGCGCGGGCATCATCGGCAGCGCGATCGGACCGGCGCTATTTGGCTTGAGTTTCGATTATGCCGGCGGCTACCAGCCGGCGCTTGCGCTGGGCGCGCTGCTTGCAATTGTGGTCATGCTCTTAGCTTTGCTTACGCCTCAACCCAAACGACGATGAGATCCGATTCTTGCCGCAGCGCTTAATCTGATCTGAGCTTGAGCATGAGAATCGCTAGCGGCGGCAGGCGCAAACGAATGCTATATGGCAGGCTGTGGCTGGCAGCTTCTTCGCTTTCGACCCCGCCGAGATTGCCAATGTTCGCCCCGCCGAAAGCCGCGGCATCGCTATTGAGCAACTCTTGATAATAGCCCGCTTGCGGTACGCCGACGCGATAGTCATCACGGACAACTGGCGTACAGTTCAGAATCACGACCAAAAAATCGCTTTTATCCGCAGCGTAACGGATATAGCTGTAGACGCTGTGATCGGCGTCATTGGCTTCAATCCAAGCAAAGCCAGCGCCGTCAAAGTCGACTTGCCATAAAGCCGGCTGCTCTCGGTAGAAATGGTTGAGCGCTTTCACCCAGGCTTGCAATTGCGCGTGTTTGTCGTGTTCGAGCAGATGCCAGTCGAGGCTGCGCTCTTCGCTCCATTCGGAGAATTGCCCGATTTCGTTGCCCATGAAGTTTAGGATTTTGCCGACTTGGGTGTACTGATAGCCGAATAGCAGGCGCAGTTGCGCGAACTTCTGCCAGTAGTCGCCGGGCAGCTTGTTGATGAGAGAACCCTTCATGTGCACGACTTCGTCATGGGACAGCGGCAAGACGAAGTTCTCGCTGAAGGCGTAAAGCAGGGCGAAGGTGATGCGGTGATGATGAAAGCGCCGGTGCGCCGGATCATGCTGCATATATGCCAGGGTGTCGTGCATCCAGCCCATGTTCCATTTAAGCGTGAAGCCCAGCCCGCCGACATAAGTCGGGCGAGAAACCATGGGCCAGGCGGTTGATTCTTCGGCGATGGTGACCGCGCCGGGCGCTTCGGCATGGACAACGGTGTTGAATTCCCGCAAGAACTTGAGCGCGCCCAGGTTCTCGTGGCTGCCGTATTTGTTCGCGACCCAATCCCCGTCTTCACGTGAGAAATTCAGGTAAATCATCGAAGACACGGCGTCGACGCGCAGGCCGTCGATATGATATTCCTTGAGCCAGAAAAGGGCGTTTGATATCAAGAAGTTGCGCACTTCGTTGCGCTCGTAGTTGAAAATCATGGTGCCCCATTCGGGGTGTTCGCCTTGGCGCGGATCCTCGTGGCTATAGAGATGGGTGCCGTCAAAATAGTTGAGCCCGTGGCCGTCCTTGGGGAAGTGCGCCGGCACCCAGTCGAGGATGACCGCGATACCGTTCTGATGACAAGTATCGACCAGGCGCATGAAGTCGCTTGGCGTCCCATAGCGGCTGGTGGGCGCGAAGTAACCCGTGACCTGATAGCCCCAGGAGGCGTCTAAGGGGTGTTCGGCGACGGGCATAAGCTCCAGATGCGTATAACCCATGTCGACAAGATACGGTACCAATTCCCGCGCCAGCTGGCGATAGCTCAGGAAGTTCTTCGTTTGGTCGCGCCGCCAGGAACCCGGGTGCGCCTCGTAAATGTTCATAGCCTCTACAAGCGGGTCCCTTTGGGCGCGGACGGTCATCCAGTTGTCGTCCTGCCACTGGTATTGCGCTATATCGTAAACGACGGAAGCGGTTGAGGGCCGCGCTTCGGAGTAGAAAGCATAGGGATCGGCTTTTTCGGCGCGATAGCCGTCGTTGTGGGAGCGGATTTCGTATTTGTAGCTGCTGCCCGGCTCCAGGTCGGGCAGGAAAATCTCCCAGATGCCGGAATCGCCATTGGCTTTTAAACAATGAACGCGCGCGTCCCAGCGATTAAAGTCGCCGGTCAGCGCCACTTTATAGCAGTTTGGCGCCCAAACAGCGAAATTGACGCCCGTTACCCCGTCAACCCGCCGTGGATGCGCCCCCAGTTTTTTGTAGATATCGTAATTCCGGCCTTGGGCGAAGAGAAAGATATCGTAGTCCGTGAGCAGGGGCGGGTAGATGTAAGGCTCCGTGTAAACCTCCACATCCCCGTCTTGCGCAGTCGCTTCGTAATGATAGCTGACGGAAGTCCATGACTTGTCGAGCTCCGCCACAAAGAATCCCTCAGCGTGCAGCTTTTGCATCGGCGCGCGCTTGCCGGTTTGCTCGTCGACGACATCTATGCGTTCAGCCCAAGGTCTGAAAGTCCGGACCGATACATTGTCGCCATGCTGATGTCTGCCCAAAATCGAACCAGGCGCGCCCATTTCGCCGTTGACCAAGGCGCGGATGGCGTCGGGATGAATGTCGATTGGCATGGACTTTCCTGTCGCTTCGGACGATTTGCGCTGGCAGTATTATAGCCGCTTTGCCCCGAAATCGAAGGTCGGCGCGAGTCTGTGGCAGAGCAATCGCACCAGATTATTTTAACCACCGAGGACACCGAGAACACCGAAATTAACTCCTTTTCTGGCAGAAAAGGAGGCAATGTAGGGGCGATTCTGTGGACTCTGTTGAAATACTTGATTTACCCCCACCCCAAACCCCTCCCCCATAAAGAGGGAGGGGCTTAACGGCTCAATACAGATCATAAGACTCCCCTTCCCTGATGCTTCGGGGAAGGGGACGGGGGATGGGGTAGCATTTCAACGGAGTCCTGTGAATCGCCCACGATATTCTCACTGTTTTCATGGGTGACACACGGTGTCGCCCTTACAATTACTTAATTTATGTGACATTTGACAAGAATTGGTTCTGGTGCGATTGCCCTGTTGAAGATGCCGAGATGATTGATTTCCTCATCAAGACCTGATACAATAGAAAATATATTCTATAGCGCTTTGCAGAGCCGCGCGAAGATATCTTCCTTTTGAGTTGAGAACCAGAGCCATGCCAAAAACAAGGAAAATCCTTCATCTGGATTTGGACGCTTTTTTCTGCGCTGTCGAGGAGCAGTTTAATCCGGACTTGCGGGGCAAGCCGATTGCTGTAGGCGGGCAGCCGGGCGAGCGCGGCGTGGTCGCTTCGGCATCGTACCCGGCGCGTAAATATGGCGTGCGCTCAGCCATGCCCATGGCGCAGGCTTTGCGGCTCTGCTCAGAACTAATCATCGTTTCCCAGACGCGCGGCGCCTATTCGGAACGTTCGCGGCAGGTCATGGCTGTTTTGCGCGATACAGCGCCGGATGTGGAACCCTTGTCAATTGACGAAGCCTTTCTCGATGTGACGATCCTGCCCAGCCCCATAGAAGAAATCGCGCGGGCTTTGCAGGCGCGCATCAACAAAGAGTTGGATCTGCCCTGTTCGCTCGGTGGAGCGACGAACAAGCTGGTAGCGAAGACCGCTAATACGGTAGGTAAGGCGCGCCAAGCGAAGGACAAGCCGCCAAATACCATCACGATTGTGCCCCCTGGCGAGGAAAGTCAGTTCATGGCGGCGCTGCCGATACGCGCGCTCTGGGGGGTGGGACCAAAGACGGCGGATACCTTGGCTGCCTTGGGACTGACAAGAGTTGGAGACTTGGCGCATTGGTCGGAAGCCGCGCTGCAGCGGAGGCTTGGAAAACTGGGGAGTGAATTGTGGCGGCGCGCGCAAGGCATTGATCATCGTCCGGTCTTGTCGTCTGGAGAAGCGAAATCGATCAGCAAAGAAGTGACCTTTGCCCGCGACGTGAGCGACAGGACGCAGTTGGAGTTGACCCTGCGGCGCTTGTCGGATGGCGTTGGCAGGCAAGCGCGCAAGGCGGGCGTAGCCGGCGCGACAGTCAGGCTCAAGCTGCGTTGGAGCGACTTTAGCACCTTGACCAGGCAAGTCGCGCTGGACAGCCCCACCGCCCTAGACGATGAGATTTGCTCGCAGGCAAAAGCGCTGTTTGAAAAGCATTGGATCCAGGACCGGGCAGTGCGCTTGATTGGCGTGGCTTTGAGCGGCTTTGCTATGCCGAAGCGTCAAATCGGACTTTGGGCGGATCAATCCCTAGACCGTCAAGTTGGCGACTTGCAGTCGGCGCTGGATAACTTGCGCGATCGCTATGGCGAGAAAATGATTCGCCGCGCAAGCGATCTCGACTTTCAGTTTTCAGACGATAATCGGCGCTGATGACAAGTCTCGATCCAGCCGTGATCAAACCAGCGTGAAGAGCTGATGATAAACCCCTTCCTGCGCCAGCAATTCTTGATGACTGCCTTGCTCAATGATTTCGCCATGGTCCATGACAACGATCATATCGGCTGATGTGATTGTGCTCAGCCGATGCGCGATGACAAAGCTGGTGCGGCCCTCCAACAGGCGATCCAAGGCTTTTTGGATAATTCGTTCGGTTTGCGTATCGATATTGCTGGTGGCTTCGTCAAGGATTAGGACGCGCGGATCCGCCAGCAGGGCGCGGGCGAAAGCCAATAACTGGCGCTGCCCGGTCGACAGCACAGCGCCGCCTTCCATGATATCGGTGAGATAGCCGTCGGTCAGCCCGGTGATGAACTGGTGCGCGCCGACGGTCTTGGCCGCCTCAACGACCTCATCGTCGGTCGCGTTCAAGCGGCCATAGCGTATATTGTCCATGACCGTGCCGGAAAACAGGTGCGTGTCTTGCGGCACCACGCTGATCTGCCGCCGCAAGCTGTTTTGACTTACATCTTTCAGGTTATAGCCATCCACTGTGATGGTCCCCTTGCTGACGTCGTAGAAACGCATCAGGAGCTTGACCATGGTGGTCTTGCCGGCGCCGGTATGCCCGACGAAAGCCACTGTCGAACCCGCGGCTACGTCCAGGTTGACCTGCTTCAGCACCCATTCGCCATCCTTGGTATAGCGGAAGGAGACATCGTCGAAACGGATATCGCCCTGGATGCCGGGCAGATTGTCGGCGCTGACCTGGTCGCGAATGCTGGCTGGGTGATCCATCAGTTTGAAGATGCGATAGGCAGAGGCGATAACAGCCTGCAAGAGGTTATAGCGCTGCGCCAGCAGTCGAATCGGAAAGAAGAACTGCTGGATATACAAGATAAAGGCGAGCAAGACGCCCACAGTGATCTTGTCTTCCAGCACCAGGCTGCCGCCGACAAAAATCAAGGTCCCTGTCGCCACGCCGCCAATCAATTCAACGGTGGGATAGAACAAGCCGGAAATGAGGGTTGCGCGGACGGTGGCTTGGCGGCTCGCCATGTTGATCTCGTTGACAAAACGGTCGTAGTTGCGCGCTTGGCGCGAAAAAGCTTGTGTGACGCGCACGCCATTGAAGGCTTCGGATAGTTCCGCGTTGACCTTGGCGTTGGCGTCCGACACGCGCAAGTAGGCGCTGCGCGCGTGAACGCGCCAAAAGTTGGCCAGCAACGCCAGAACGACCAAGACGGTAAAGGCGACCAAAGTAAGCTGGATATTGATCAGGATCATCGAGATGAGAATGCCGCCCAGCATCAAGACCTCGCGTATGCTGCCGACGGCGGCGAATGTCACCGCCTCGCGTATCACGTTCACATCGCTGATCACGCGGGCGATCAGGCGGCCGACTTCATATTCGGCGAAGAAATCTATAGACAGATACTGAATGTGATCAAAGAGTTGATCGCGCAGCGTTTGAATGATGGTCTGCCCGATGACCGCCATATTGCCGAGTTGCACGCGGAAGCCGATGAAGCCCAGGATTTGGATAAGGATGAAGACGATCACGCCCAAGACGACTACGGACATGTCTCGCCTGCGGATGCCTTCGTCGATTGCCCAGCCAATCAAGGGCGGGCTGATAACATTGGCGAACACGCTCAAGAGCATGGTCATCACAGCAACAGTCAGTTTGTAACGGTGCGGCCTCAAGTAGCTGAAAAGGCGAGCTGTGACATCGCGGTCGAAGCCTGGCTTGTGGTCGTCCTCGATTTCGAGAATGCCGCGCTCGTTCGCGATTGGCTTGCGCTTCGGCTGGCGCCGGTTCTGGGCTTTGTCTTTGCTGACGGTCATGCCTGTCTTTCTCAATTCTTGGTGATGCGCCCGGCGAGGCGATCGATCAAATTGCGGAACTGCTGTGTGGAGCGCCGTTCTTCCAGCGGGATCTTGATGATGCCGGCGATTATGGCTTCCCGACGAACGCGCTCTTGCTCTTCCAGTTGCAGCTTGTAAATCTCTTCGTAGAGTCCGCCGTCGGCCAACAGGGTCTCGTGCGTACCCTGTTGAATGATTTCGCCATCCCGCAGAACGATGATCTGGTCGGCTTTCAAGATTGAGCTCATGCGCTGCGCGATGACAAATGTCGTGCGCCCCTCCATTATGCGATCGAGAGCCTGTTGAATGAGATGCTCGGTCTGCGTATCCACGCTGCTGGTGGCGTCGTCCAATATCAGAATACGAGGATCAATCAAAAGCGCGCGGGCGATGGCGATCCGTTGCTTCTGACCGCCGGACAGGGTAATGCCGCGTTCGCCGACGTCAGTTTGGTAGCCGTCGGGGAAGTCCATGATGAAATCGTGGGCGTTCGCGGCTATGGCGGCTGCTTCAATCTGATCGCGGCTGGCGGCGGGGTTGCCATAAGCGATGTTTTCTTCAATCGTCGCCGAAAAGAGCAAGGACTGCTGCATGACGATGCCGATCTGGCTGCGCAGGTGATCCAGGTCAATATCGCGCACATCGACGCCGTCAAGCAGGACGCGCCCATCCGTGACATCATAAAAACGCGGGATCAGGTTGGCGATGGTTGTTTTGCCCGCGCCGGTCAGCCCGATGATGGCGACGATCTCGCCGGGGTGGGCTTCGAGATTAATGTTTTTCACGATGGCGTGGTCGGAACCGACGTATTGCGTGCTGACATTGTCGAAGCGCACATTTCCCCTAATGCGCGTCCGCGCCGCATTGGGCTTGTTTACGACCAATTCTTCATGATCGAGAATCTGAAAGACGCGTTCGCCGCTGGCGACCGCTTGCGTGGTCAGCAGAATGATAAAACCGACAAATCGCAGAGGCTGCGCCAGCAGCAGCACATAGGCGTTGAAGGTGACTACCAGTCCGACGGTGATATTGGCCATGCCGCGCGCTTCCAGATACCCGCCAAAGAGCAAAACCAGCGCGGTTGACATGGCGGCCAGGAATGCGCTGGCGGGTAGAAATGTGATCCATTGCCGAATGAAATCCAGCTGTTCGTCGTAGAGCCGTTTGTTCTCGGCGTGAAATCTTTCGATTTCGTAGCTTTCGCGGGCGAAGACCCGCACAACTTCGGCGCCCAGCGCGTTTTCCTGGATATGATTGCTCAGAGCCTGCATCCGGTCCATCACTTGTTTCCAGCGCGGGTGCACGCGCATCACAAAGCGATTGGAAAATAGCGCCAGCGGAACCAATGGCACAAATGACGCCACTGCCAGCGCCGGACTGGTCGCTAGCATGATGCTTACGACACCGATCATGAGCAGGAGCACGTTTAAGCCATCCATCAGACCGAAGTTGAAATAGCGCTGAATCTCGTTGACATCGCTTATGGCGCGGGTGATAATCGTGCCGACTTGCGCGCTGTCGTGGTAGGTGAAGGACTGACGCTGCACCTTGTCATAGATTTGATTGCGAATATCGTAGGCGACATAATGGGAAAGACGCTCGCCGAAGTACCGGCCGAAGAAGGCAGAGATCCCGCGCAGGACCCCCAATCCAACAACGAGCAAGCCGGCGCTGAGCATAAAGCTGCTGTCTCGCTTTTCTATGCCGATATCGACGACATCGCGCAAGATGTAGGGCACGGCGACAGCCAGCAGATTGCTGCCGATGATGCCACAGAGCGCGGTTAGCACCCAAAGTCGGTATTTCTTCAGGTATCCGATCAGGCGCGCCCACTTAGCCAATGCGCTCTGCTTATTTGATTCGTCTGTGTTTTTTCGCGGTATATCGCTCGTAGCGGTTGCCATGAATTATTGATCCTGGGAGACGTGATTAATGGCGGGAATCCGTTGTTGATCGTGGTCACGCGCTGCGGATGAGCCTAACGAACAACTTTATCCAACCTTAAACTGTTGATCAAAACAAAACAGCACGCGGAGAATGAGGGGAGATTAAGTAAGCAATAAGCGCTTGATTGACTCTGGTATTCTCTTCCAGAAGCCTGAAAATAATTGTATAGCAATCGCACCTGGTGAAAAGGGAGATTCCATGTCAAATATGAAACCCGTGGCATTACAATTGTACTCATTGCGCGCGGAGCTTGAAGACGACTTTGAGGGGATCGTCCGCAGCGTCGCCGCAATGGGCTATGTTGGCGTCGAACCCTATGGCGGGATGCCTGGCGGTTTGAGCGATGCGGCGGCGCTCTTTCAAGAATTGAATCTTGAAGTCTGCAATAGCCACGTGGCTTTTCCCGACGAAGCGAACCTGGAATCTGTGCTGGCGGTAGCGGCGGCTTTTGATCTGTCGCGTGTTGCCGTGGCTTATTTGCCGGAGGCCGAATTCACAACCTTGGATGCGGTCAAGCGCGTCTGCGAGCGCCTGAACCGCGCCAGCGAAAGCATGAGCGCCAGCGAAGTGCGCTTGGGTTATCACAATCACTGGTGGGAGTACAAAGAATTGAATGGCTGCGCCACCATGGATGTGATGCTCAATGAGCTCGACGATGATGTCTTCCTTGAAATTGATACCTACTGGGCGCAAGTCGGCGGCTTGGATGCGGTGGAAGCCGTTAAACAAGCGGGCGCGCGCGCCCCGCTAATTCATCTGAAGGACGGCTCGCTGCGCTTGGATGATAATATGACGGCGGTCGGCGCCGGGAAAATGGCTGTGCCGGAAATCGTGAGGACCACTGCGGAGACGGCTGAATGGCATATCGTTGAGATTGACCGCTGCGACGGCGACATGCTGCAAGCGGTGCATGACAGTTACCGGTATTTGACAGCCAATAACTTAGTACGCGGCAAGGTCTAAGGGCGCGATTGCCGCCAGGCAAGATGGAGCATGGTCTTATGAAGGTGGGAATCGAGAGGCTGCGCGACGTTACTCGGCGCGCCATCGCCAAGCAGGGCTATGACGCGGCTGATACCGAGATCATTCTCGAGATCATCATGTACGCGCAACTGCGCGGCAACAATCAGAATGTCATCAAACTGCTGGGTCCCGGCATGCCGGCCAATCCCGCAGCCGGGCGCATCCGCATTGCCAAGGAAACGAAGCTTTCGGCTTTGCTTGACGGCGGCTGGAACCAGGGCATGGTCGTCATGAGCAGCTCATGCCAGATCACCATTGAAAAAGCGCGGGAACATGGCTTTGGCATTGTGGGAACGCGCAGAACAAATTCTCCCACTGGCGCCATCGGCTATTACGCGCGCCGCATCGCGGATGCGGGTTTGCTGGGCTTTGTGTTTTCGGGTTCGCCGGAACTCATGGCGCCCTATGGGTCCTATGAAGCCTTCCTAGGCACGAATCCTTTAGCGATTGGCATCCCGACGGCTGGGAAACCGATCGTGCTCGACATGGCGACAGCTGCGATTGCCTGGTACGGCATCCACTTGGCAAATGCGGAGGGCAAGCCGATTCCAGAGGGCGTGGCTTACAATCAAGGCGGCCAGTTCACGACCGATCCCGCCCAGGCGCTGGCTGGCGCAATCAAGGCTTTTGGCGGTTTCAAAGGCGCTGCCCTGGCATTGATTGTCGAGATTCTGACGAGACCGCTGGTTGGCGCATCGCGAAATGATGCTGGCGCGAAGCTGGATTGGGGCAATCTGATCTTCGCAATTGATCCCGAGCTGCTGGCGGAGGACCTGGATAGCTTTCAATCCGGCGTCAGCGAATTGACAGCTCGGGTCAAAGCATTAAAGCGATTGCCTGGGGTGGCCGAGATTCCTGTGCCCGGCGAGCGCGGCGACAAGCATTTCGAGCGTGTTGTGGCGGCTGGCGAGATCGAATTGGACGATAAGATCTGGCAGGCGCTGCAGGCTGTGGCGAAGAGATAAGTACAGATATGGTTTTTGAGAAACGGGGCGGAGATGAATAGCGAACTATTGCGTCAGTACAATTATGACGAATTTGTGCCAGAGAAGTTCATGCCCTGGATGCGCTTTGATGAGAGCCCGGAATTAGGCGCCGCCGCCCCGGATTTCCCGCTCTGGCAATTGCGGGACCGGGCGCGGACTTCGCTCGGTGAATGGTGGTCAAGCAACCTCTATCTGGTGGTGGAATTCGGCAGCTTCACTTGACCGTATTGTGGGATGGCGGGTCCATCCATGAATGCGATCGCCGACAAATACGCCGAGGCTGGCGTGGCGTCGGTATTCCTGTATACCAACGAGGCGCACCCGGCCGAGCGCTACCCCCATTTAACTTCGCTGGAGCAAAAGTTCCGTCATGCCGCGGCGCTGCGCGACGAGCTTGGCGTCAGCCGGCCGATTCTCGTCGACGCCCTGGATGGACCTTGTCACCGCGCCTATGGCAGCATGCCCAACATGACCTGGATTTTCAATCGCGCCGGTCAAGCGATTTACAAGTCCGACTGGACTGACGCGAACAGCGTCGATAACGCGCTGCAATACTATCTGGATATCAGCCGGCGGCGCAAAGATCGCGAGACTCTCGCCCCGTTCACGGTACAGCGCCTGGACTATCGCAATGCCGATCGCCTGGCTTTCTTCAACGGTTTAAGGCGCAATGGACGGCAGGCTGTGGATGACTTCATCAAGGCTTTTGGTCCGCCGCCGCGTGAATTTCGCTGGGACGGCAAAAGCTCAGCCGACGGCGCCGACAATTCCGATTGAAGCGAGCATCCGCTCATAGACGACGCCTTTTTGCCCGCGCCGGTCGGACGGGCGGTTTGCCAACCCGCCTTGCACAAACAAATGCGAGGAGCCTTCTCCGCTCAAATTCAAAGCATCGATAGCGCCTCTCTCGCCCAACAAGTCCACCAGCTCGTAGAGCGTCGCGCCCACGCTATCCAATTCAGTTCTGGACCCGGGGTCGCAACCGTCGACCACCAGCAGCAGCAGGTTTCCGTCTTCTTTGATGCCTAGCGCGCTGCGCGCTTTTCTTTCGCTGCGCGCGCTGGGATCCATATAGACCGGTGTGATACCAACAATATGTTCGCCGTCGATGTTGCGGCTGGACCAATACTCCTCGTTTATGTGCCTGGATTCGAGCGCGTTGCGACCATCTTGCAGCAAGATGGGACCGGCCTGGACGCCGGCAACCAAGCCTCGCGACGGATCGGCAAATTCATATTCTATCCAGGCAGCCTCGGCGATGTTCTCGATAATGGATTGTGGGAGCGCGTCGGCTTTTAGTGACAAGACAAAGCCATTTTGGGGAATCTGCAGCCCCCCGTCGCGTTTCCAGCTAAGCACCTGGCGATTCACAATGACAAATTCATGGCGATGGTCTTCCGCCGGCGTCCGGTCGAGCGGGCGACCGTTTTCGGCCAAGCGCGCGGCACGGGTGTAGATGGCGATAGCCGAATCAGCGGCGGGATTCAATTGGAACTGATAGTCGCCGCCACCGTCAGCTCGCAGGCTGATATCATCCGGCAATATCAGGACAATGTCTTCGAGGCTCATGCTTTGCACTGTCCAGGCTGTGCCGTCATAAAGCAGGCAGCCGCGTTTATAAAGCGGCGGGCGCAAGATGGTATGCTGCGACAGCATCAAGCCGATGGCGTCGCCGTAACCGGAATGATGACTGACGAGGTCGTCATGTTCGTGCAAGAAGTGCGATGTGTTGAATGCCGCCATACGCTCGTGATTCTGCACGAAGTGGCGGACAAAGTCGCAGCGGCCGATGCGCACGAAGTTGCGCGTGGCGTCAAATTCCTGAAACAGGCGCGGCTGGTAGCTGCCTCTTTCGATGTTGGGGTAGAGGTCGAGTTGAATCGATTCTTCCAGCCAGCGCGTCAAGGACTCCGCGCGCGCGCCCCAGTCGACGTTCTCGGGCGCTATTTCCGTATGCCATTCGTAAGTATCGCCGATGTATTCGTGCAATTGCAGCCAGCCGCGCGCCAGCAATTGGCGCAGGACGCGGGCGACAAAGGAATTGGCGCTGATGATATGCTCGCCCTCAAAACTATAGTCGAGCCCGGGAAACATCTGTTGCGCCCGGCGGTCGGTCTGCATGGCCGTCCAGGTCAAGATATGCGGATTGTCCTGTCCGCGCGCTTTGGCGCGGGCGTAGTGCATACGGGCGATGTCTTGTTGACGAACATAGCTGCTCATCGGGTGCAGGTCTTCAAATTTCAACTCTTGCGGGGCGATCTCCAGGCTGTATACCAGGGACCATTGCTCTCCCTCGAGTTGAACGCGCTGTTTATCAAAGCGACCCATTGGCATAGCCAGTCCCTCCGCGAAAGTCCTTTATCGAACTATACCGCGTGATTGCCCACAGAAAAAGTCGCGCGGCGACAGTGAACAGGGCGGGGCGGCGGATTTGCCTATCTAGCCGATCAAGTAGAAGAATTCTTGCCTGCCATCCAGCCAGCGCATGGCGCCGCCGCTGAGGACCGCGTCTTCCTCCAGCATGATGCGCGCGTCTTGGCCATCCCATTCTGGCACGCTGTGGAGGACGTTCAACTCGATGGAATAGACCGTGTCGTCATAGAGCGGATAATCGCCCAAGCCGGGAACGCCGTCTTGCCGATCCCAGAGACCGATGAGTGGTCCAGCGGCATGGCCATGGAACCCGAGCGGATGCGAATAAATCTGGGACCGAATGCACTCGGCGCTTGCCGCTTCGAGCGATTCCCGCAGCACCTCGTTCCCGCTAGCGCCGATTTGCATCCGGCCGAGATGGATGTCTTGCAGCCGATTGCCGTCGGCCAGCGCGGCGCGTAATCCGGCTGGCGCATCCGTTTCGCCGGGACGCAATACATAGGCATGCTGCTGCTGGTCGGTGGCCAAGCCCAGGTAATGGAAGCCCATATCGCAGTGCAGCAGGTCGCCGGGCAGGATCGTCTTGCGCGGATCGTCGCTAGCATCATAGCTTTGGTCCGGCGCTTGAATATCGATAGTCGGCTGGAACCAGGCTATTAAGCCCGCGTCTTGCATGGTCTGGCGCATCCACCAGACGACGTCATCTGTCGTCGTGATGCCCGGATGGATGACCTCGCTCGAGAAGGCGCGGGCGATAATCTGATGGCCCGTTTCGACCAGGCGCGGATAGGCGCGGATCTCTTCGGGCAGGCGCCGCTCTAACCAGCCCACGCAAAGATTTTCCGCATTCACAATGCGCGACCGGTACGGCTCGCCCAAAGCTTCGCAAATGAGCGAATGTTCAGTCAGCGATATGCCATCGCCGAAGGAAAATGTTGCGGAGCTGTTGATGCCAATCGTCGCCGGATCGCGTTCCGCGACCAGGCGCGCCAGGCATTCATGCTGATCTTCTTCGTCGGGATCCCAGACTGTTTCATAGAGATCGTCATAACCGTAGCGAGACAGCGTCAGCCGGCGGACAGAGCCGTCTCGCTCCCGCGAGAAGACCAACATGGTGCGCCGCCGCGCGGACATGGACGTGGCGGGCAGCATCGACATCAGCACCGGGTCTTCGTTGTATTCCCGGCAAGCGATGATCCACATATCAATGTTGACGCGCTCCAGCAGCTGCGGGATGAACCTATCCAAGCGCTTTTTTAGCCAGTCGTCGCGAATGGCAGCTTGCTGCCGCAGAGGCAATATGTCGTTCATATAAGTCATGTTCGCAGTATCCTTTCGAGCCTTCGGCATAGAGCCATCGCAAATGCCTGCATTCATTTCGCTTGAGAGCGCGCCAGAGTCGGGCGAGGCGTCAGAATTAACCGCCGCTTGCAAGCGCCACGGCGGACTGCCAGTGCAGCCGCAGCGCCGCGTCTTGGCGGCGATATATGAAATAAAGAAAACCCAGCTCGATGATTTGCCCGATGGTCAGCCCCAAACCCGCGGCTAGCACCCCGTGCATGCCGCGGTCTATGCCAGCCCATACGATGACCGTCGTGACAAGGAAACCCAAGATGATGGCTTGGTAGATGGCAGCGGTCTTGCGGCTTAGCATGAGCAGGGCGCGCAAGTAACTTTGCAATGTCGTCAGCAGGGGGATGAGGCAAGCGGATTGCGTGCCCAGCAGCACAAGCTGTTGCAGGTTTTGCGGCACATCCAAAATCCTCGTATTGTAAAAGTCGATCAAGGGCGTGAAGACAAAACCGATCATGATCAGACTCAGGCAGGTCCCGAGGCGCAGGGTGAACCCGCGCAGGATGCGGTGATTCTCTTCGCTGTCATCCAGCGAGATAACGACCTCTTGATAGGCCATGCCGCCCGATCGCGTTACGAGCATGATCGAGAATATGACGGGCCATGCCGCCAGGCTCTGCGCGGCATCCGGCATGCTGGCGAGTCCGCGTTCGATGACCGGATGAATCAACAAAGTGACAAAACTGGTGACAGCCAAAGGCAGATGGAAGCGCAGCGCGTCGCCGTAGCTTAAGGCTTGCAGTTTATCCGCGAGCGGCGTCTGCAGTAAGTTGCTGACATCGTCGCGGGAGACGCGGTGGGTATAGAGGGCTTCCGCCGCCACAGCGCATACCAAAGCCAAGGCGCCGATGGCGGCGCCGGCGATCTGGGTGATGGCGCCCAGGGCAAAAGCCATGCCCCCCGAAACGAGCACCCGCAAAACCGTGCCATAACCCACATAGCGCGTTTTGCCAAAGCGGATCATGATGCCTTGGTGGAAGCGGCGATAGCCGATTAAGCCGCCCCAGATGATCATGACGCGCATGGCGGGGCGCGTCGCCTCGACGATGTGCGCGGGGACATGCAGCAAGGTATCAAGATAAAAGTCGAGCAAGGGCGTGAAAGCCATTAGAATGGCGACCGCGGTTACCAGCAGGTTGACCGTCATCATGAAGCGCCACAAGACGCGAAAGGCTTGCTGGTTGCGCGCCAAGGCGCTGCCGGTCGCCAAAAGCATGATGACCGGGGTTTCGATCAAAATGGACAAGGAGAACATCAAGCCGAAGGCGGCCAATTGCGTTTCGGAATCTGGCTTGCGGCTGATGACGCTTTGGATCATAGGACCTTCAACGGTCATCAAGAGCCAAGCCATTGCCAAGGGCAGCCAGAATGCCAGCACTTTGCGGTAGGTCACGTCATTGTCAATTCACGAGCGTAACAGACAGACCTGAATTGTATGCCAATCGCCTCGGCTTGTGAATGACGCCGTGGATCCAGATGCGGTGGATCGGTGGAGACAGAACGAGCGATGTGATAGAATGCGGCTTGGTGCATAAGCGCGATAGGATGACCTTGCATTACGAGCGTTTGTCCTAACCGAGCAAGATTTACACATCTGAAGCGGGAGCGATTTAATGGGATTTTGGGAGCGCTGGCGCATCCCAATCATGTTGGCGCCGACCATGGCGGTAATCCTGTTTCTGTTCATCGGCGGTTTGAGCTACGGCACGCTGGTCAGCCTCGGTTGGCAGCCGATTATCGGTCGCACCGAGATCTCGCTGCAAGCCTATCAGAACATCATATTTTCCGAACAATACGCAGCTGTATTCTGGCAAGGTCTCTTGTTGACGCTCTGGGTCAGCTTCGGCAGCACATTTTTGTCGGCGGTGCTGGCGCTGGCCACCGCGCTCTTGCTGCGACGCAGTTTCTTCGGCAAGCGCTTTGCCACTTTCCTTTATCAATTGAATCTGCCGGTTCCGCATGTGGTAGCGGCGATTGGCATCCTCTTCCTGTTTTCCCAGAGCGGGTTGATTTCACGCACCGGGGCGCAACTGGGCGTCTTTGGCGGACCCAGCGACTTCCCGGTCCTTGTCAAAGACAAATTTGGCATCGGCATCATCTTGTCCTTTGTCTGGAAAGAGGTGCCATTTGTCGGGGTGATCGTATTGGCGGTCTTGCAATCGCTAGGCGTCGATTACGAAGATTTGGCGCGCAGCCTGGGCGCCAATCGCTGGCAGCGCTTTCGTTATGTGATATTGCCCCTGGTTATGCCCGGTCTGCTTTCCGGCTCGATTCTGGTATTTGCCTTCTCCTTTGGTTCATACGAGGTACCGGCGATATTGGGCGTGCGCTTCCCGCGGACGCTGTCGGTAACGGCGGTGCGGTTTTTCCGTAATCCCGATTTGAACTCGCGTACCGAGGGCATGGCCATCAGCATCATCATATCGATTATCGTTTTCTTCCTGGTGCTCGGCTATATGTGGTTGAGCCGCCGCGCGATCCGCCAAGATTGAGAGTACCCGTGACAACATCGGCAGCCGTCTCGTCTCGTTTTCTCAGCAGCAAAGAACTGGCTCGCGTTCTGCACTATTGCGCCGTCGCGCTGCTGATATTTTTGCTCTTGACACCCCTGATTGCCTTCTTCTTCAACGCATTTTCCTTTCGCTGGTTTTATCCGCAACTGTTTCCCACGGAAATCAGCCTGCGCGCCTGGGAATCAATTGTCGCGTCCAATTCCAAAGTGCCCGAGGCTTTGCTGAACAGCACGATCTTGGCGGTGGGCGTAACGCTCAGCTCCGTCATCATCGGCCTGCCCGCGGCTCGCGCAATGGGGCTGTATTCCTTTCGCGGCAAGCGGGTGATAGAGTTCCTGATCATATCGCCGACCATCGTGCCGGGCATCGCTGTGGCTATGGGGCTGAATATCAACTTCATTCGCTGGGGACTATCCGGCAATCTGCTTGGCGTTGGCTTGGTTCATTTGGTGCCAGTGATGCCTTATGTGGTGCTTACCTTGTCCGGCGTTTTCTCCAATTACAACCCGGAATACGAGCAACAAGCGCGATCGCTGGGCGCTGGCGCGCTGGCGACTTTCTGGCATGTGACCCTGCCCGCGATTTTCCCCGGCATTGTCGTGGCGAGCCTCTTTGCCTACTTGATCTCCTGGAGCCAGTATATCTTGACATTTCTGATTGGGGCGGGGCAGGTGATCACCATGCCCGTGCTGCTCTTCTCGACGGCCTCTGGCAGCAACAATGCGCTGACGGCTGCCATGTCCCTGGTCTTCGTGGCGCCGTCGATTCTTATATTGATACTGACCGCCCGATATTTGTCGGGCAAATCCAGCGCGATTGGCGGCTTTGGGCAGTTGTAGCGATTAATAGCATTGCGTCGTGTTTAGCCAAGGGAACTCAACCGACCAGTCAACCAGTCAACCAGTCAAATTATACTTGACAGTGTTTCAGGCAAATGATAACGTACTCTGAATAGCTGGGGGCGTGGTGTAGCGGTTAACATGCCGGCCTGTCAAGCCGGAGATCGCGGGTTCAAATCCCGTCGCTCCCGCAGCCAAGAGACATAGCGACTATGTCTCTTTTTTGTTATGCGCAAACTGCTAAAGATATGTTGAAGGGGCAAGCCGGTCCAATGGTCTTCAACAGTTCAATACGCTTCGTCGATGACAGGCTGATGATCGACGATTTGCCGGTGGCTGCCATCGCGCGGCAGCTTGAGACACCGGTTTATCTTTACAGCCTCAAGCGCATTCAAGAGAATTACCGTCGTTTGCGAGGCGCCTTCGAACCGGTCGGCGCGCGCATACATTACAGCGCAAAAGCCAATAGCAACGCGGTCATCCTGCGGACGCTGATTGACGATGGCGCCGGCATCGACGCCGTGAGCGCTGGCGAGATCGTCCGCGCGTTGCAGGCCGGGGCGGCTGCACAAGACATCGTATTCGCGGGAGTCGGCAAGACAGTCGCGGAAATTGAGTTGGCGGCGCAGCGCGGCATCGGCTGGTTTAATGTCGAGAATGAGCGCGAGCTGCAGTACATAAATGAAGCAGCGGCTGCTATTGGCAGGCACAAGGCGCAAGTGGCGCTGCGTTTCAATCCCGAAGTGACTGCGGATACCCATCCGCACATATCGACCGGGCACGGCGGCGCGAAGTTCGGCTTGACTGCGGGGGCGATACGCAAAGCCTTGGCACAGGCTGAACGCTATCCTTATCTCAATATCTGCGGCATTCATCTGCATATCGGCAGCCAGCTTGGCGACACAGTCGCGACAATTGCGGCGCTGGCGAAGACGACGCAGTTGATTGCTCCCTATCCGCAAATCCATACGCTCAATCTGGCGGCGGCTTTCCGGTTGCCTATAGGCGCGATCAGGCAAAGCCATCGCTTGAGAATCTCGTCAGCGAGATTGCGCCTCTTTTACGCGGGTATCAGGTTTTGCTGGAACCGGGCAGGGCAATCGTTGCGGATGCCGGCATTTTGCTCGCGACGCTGCTTTATGTGAAAAAACAGGCAGGCAAGGTCTTCTACATCGTCGACGCCAGCATGACTGAACTGATCCGCCCCGCATTATATGGCGCGCATCACGAAATCGTTCCGCTTGTTCAGTCGGGCGATGAGCGCGTCTTGGCGCAGGTTGTGGGTCCCGTCTGCGAGTCTACGGATGTGCTGGCGACAGACCGGCAGCTGGCGCGGCTACAGGTTGGGGACAGAGTTGCGATTTTGACAGCCGGCGCCTATGGCATGGCCATGGCGAGCAACTACAATAGCCGGCTGCGCCCGGCGGAGGTGGTTGTGGAGGTTGATGGAAGAAGTTGGGAAGTCAGTCGGCGGCGGGAGACGATTGAGGATTTGCTGAAAGGGGAAATGTAGAATGAAGCTATTTATTTGCCACTGTATGTTTCTGGGTCATACTCGCTTCCGTAACTCGCTAACCATTTTTCGGCTGCTTCAATGGCTTGTTTCCGTTCCGAAAGACGATCTTCATCTAAGACCTCAGCTCGCCATTCTTGCCGGCGTCGCTGCAAAACAGCAATAGTTGGATTGCCCCCGACGCCATGACCGGCATTCACATTGATTACGTGCTTAAGAGTCCACAACACGCCAAATATTCCTTGTCCAATGGTTCTAGGAGCTTGATCATCCCACATCACGCGCTTGACGAATGCTAAAAACGGGTCAGCTTGAGCCTGGCCACTCCCTATAGATACTATTGGCAGATCAGCAGTATACTCTTCCGATTCCGCTTGCATATTGTACTGTAGCAGTACGGGCTTATCATCCAGAGGTAATGCAACGATAAAGGAACAGGCAACACTTTGAAATGCCTCTTGACCGACAAACTGTGCAGCAATATTTGCTCTGGCAAATGCTGGTTCAATCTGTGACCACAACAGTCTCGTAATTTCTGTTCTTGCGCGATTAACCGGCCTTTTCTTAATTTTGCCCCAATGACTTTGTAGTTCCGCTATTATCAGTTGGCTCAATCCAACCGCTCCAGCTGAGCCTATGATAACATTGTCATTACTTACAGAAACTTTGCTCTTGACTTCCTGCTCAATTGTACTTGCCCCAAATGGCGTTCCGTATGTTGCAATAGTGTCGGCACCAACAACTACACCTTCTTCACACCGTACTCCAATGATTAGCGTCATAGTTTATCTGCTTTGGAACACGCTGTTTTCCCGGTATTCGGGATACTCTCGATAAATCGCCCTTACAAGTTGCTGGAAAGAAAGTTGTCTAGCCCAAGCCATCTTGTCCTCTATGAAATCGGAGATATTCTGTGGGATCGTATCCAATTTAGATTTTCGACCGCGGTGCGTAGCCGAGTATTCTTTCCATCCGCCTTTGCGGTTTATTTCAATCGAAACTAAACCTTCCTCTTCGAGTTTTTCGGCATCTTTATAAACTTGAAGAGAAAAAGGACCATAGTCATATTTCTCGAAAGCGTAATAATTGTTCGGCAAATCCTGCGGGAATTCCATGCTAACCAAGAACGCCACTTTCTGCAGTTGAACTGGCGTGACCTTATCCCCGTCGGCAGCGGCTATAATCTTCATCAACAGGTCGGAGCGTTTCATTTCTCATCTCCTCAATAGAATTTAAGATTCGTTCAAGGAATGAACCTGACTAAACATATATTAGCACATCTGTTTTAATGCGTCAAATATGGGTGGACAACAAAAAAAGACCCCGACGCGGGATCTCGATCCAGGTGCTGATGGGAAGACTTGAACTTCCGACCTCACGATTATGAGTCGTGCGCTCTAACCAGCTGAGCTACATCAGCAGAATAGCGGGGGCTGGATTCGAACCAACGACCTTCGGGTTATGAGCCCGATGAGCTACCACTGCTCCACCCCGCAACGTCAATGCAACAAAATTCGTTGCGATTTTGATAATATCATTGCCCAAGAAGCTTGTCAATAGCTATCGAGAAATTATTTTGATTTGCCATGTTTTGCCTTGAAATCAGCCCTGGAATCGGGCTATACTGAATGCCAGATCGAACGCCTGTTCTGAAAGAGCCTGGAGCTACGAATGCCCGAGTTTCAACTGGAATCGCCCTTCGAGCCAACCGGCGACCAGCCCAGCGCCATTGATGACCTTCTCGATGGTTTGCGGCGGGGTCACCGCCATCAGACCTTGCTGGGCGCGACTGGCACCGGCAAGACTTTTACCGTGGCGAATATCGTGCAGACGACCCAGCGCCCGACCCTGGTCATGGCGCATAACAAGACCTTGGCGGCGCAACTCTACGCCGAATTCAAGCGCTTGTTCCCCAACAACGCCATCGAATACTTCGTCAGCTATTATGACTACTATCAGCCGGAAGCTTATGTGCCGCGCCACGACCTGTATATCGAAAAGTCGACCGACATCAATGAACAGATAGAACGCCTGCGCCTGTCGGCGACGGCGTCGCTGTTTACGCGGCGCGATGTGCTCATCGTAGCCTCGGTCTCTTGCATTTATGGCTTGGGCGATCCGGTGAACTGGCGCAAAATGTCGGTTGAATTGAAGGTCGGCGACGAGATCCGGCGCGAGCGGATTCTGCGCGATCTGGTGCGGATTCAGTATAACCGCAACGATATGGAGCTGCGGCGCGGCTCCTTTCGCGTGCGCGGCGACACATTGGAGATTGTGCCGGGTTACTCGGAAATGGCTTACCGCATCTATCTATGGGGCGATGAAATCGAAAAGATTATAGAATTTCATCCATTGACCATGGAAGTGATACATACGCACGAGCTGGTGACCGTCTTCCCGGCCCGCGAATACATCACCGACGAGGAGCATATCCGCGAGGCTCTTCACGATATCGAAACGGAACTGGAAGAACAGATCAAGTATTTCAAAGGCGAAGACAAGCTGATCGAGGCGCAGCGAATCGAGCAGCGCACGCGCTATGACGTGGAAATGCTGCGCGAGGTGGGCTTCACGACCGGCATCGAGAACTATTCGCGGCATTTTGACCGGCGTCCGCCCGGCAGCGCGCCCTTCACCTTGATTGACTACCTGCCCGATGATCACCTGCTGATAATCGACGAAAGCCACATGACCGTGCCGCAGATCCGCGGCATGTACAACGGCGACCGCCAGCGCAAGCAAGTCTTGATCGATTACGGCTTCCGCTTGCCGAGCGCATTGGATAACCGACCGCTGAAGTTCGATGAGTTCGAACAAAGGGTGGGGCAGTCAATTTACACTAGCGCGACGCCGGGTCCATACGAGCATGAACATGCGCAAAATACCGCGGAGCAAATCATCCGGCCAACCGGCATTGTTGACCCCCAGGTTGACGTGCGTCCGATTGACGGGCAGATTGACGATTTGCTGCAGGAGATTGCATTGCGCATAAAGAGAGGTCAGCGTGTTTTGGTCACGACCTTGACGCAACGCATGTCCGAAGAGCTGGCGGGATACATAAACGAACTCGGCATCAAAGGGCAGTATCTACATGCGGAAGTTGATACGCTTGAGCGCGTTGAAATCCTGCGCGACCTGCGCATAGGCGTCTATGATGTCTTGGTAGGCATCAACCTCTTGCGGGAGGGCTTGGATCTGCCGGAAGTTTCGCTGGTGGCAATACTGGACGCGGACAAGGCGGGTTTCCTGCGCTCGGAGCCGGCGCTGATACAAACAATCGGGCGCGCCGCGCGGCATCTCGAGGGCAAAGTTATCATGTACGCGGATAAGACGACGCCGGCCATGGCGGCCGCCATCAACGAGACGGACCGACGCCGCGCCAAGCAAGAAGCGTTCAACCTGGAAAACGATATCGTACCACAGCAAATTGTCAAAGATATTCAGGACATAACCGACCGCTTGCGTTCGATTGATAGCGAGGAAAAGGCGGAGCCAGCGGCGCTGAACGAGGGCTTGCTGGGGCTGCCCGCCGACGAACTTGAGAATATGATTGAAGAACTGGAAAAAGAAATGCAGAAAGCCGCTCAATCCCTGGAATTCGAAAAGGCGGCGGCATTGCGGGACCAGGTCTTCGAATTGCGCGGCAGCTTGCTAGTGGCGCAAGGCGCCGAGGGCGACCTGCTGCTGACCTAGATGCCGTGAATTAGCCGAACGCGATCAATCAGCTTTTGGATATCGCGACTGTCGGCGCCTGCTGCTACAGTTCCGTAGGGATCGCTCATTTCCTTCGAACCCAGCAGCGCGCGCGCGATATTGCGCCAGCCATGAGCCAGCGCTGGCAAATCGTAGCCGCCTTCCATCAGGAATACAATCTTCCCGCCGCAGACTCGCCGCGCCAGCTTCAGGCACTCCCGCGCCAGCCAGTCATACCCAGCCAGGCTCAAGCGCATGCCGGCCAGCGGATCCATCCAGTGCGCGTCAAAGCCGACCGAGACCAGCATCAGGTCGGGCTGGAAGCGCTCTGTCGCTGGCCTCACCACCTGTTCAAACAAAAGCCGATACGCATGGTCGCCGTGCCCAACTGGTACAGGTATGTTTAATGTTGCGCCTTTTCCGGCAGCCGCTCCGACTTCGTCCAGGCTGCCAGTGCCCGGGTAATAGGGACTTTGGTGAATGGACAGAAACATGACCTCCGGATCGCTGTAAAAGATATCTTGACTGCCATTGCCATGATGCACGTCGTAGTCGAGAATCATGACCCGCCGCGCTTGCTGCTTTGTCAGCGCGTGACGCGCGCCGATAGCGACATTGTTTAGCAGGCAGAAACCCATCTGCCGCTCGGCTGTCGCATGGTGGCCCGGTGGCCGCGCGATCGCCAGCGCATTATCGGCGTCGCCAGCGCAAACGGCGTCGACCGCGCTGATCATGGCGCCGGCTGCCAGGCGACTGACTGCCAGCGAGCAAGGCAGGGCATAGGTATCCTGGTCGAGCATGACCATGCGGTCCATCTGGCTGATTGCGACCAATCTGTCCAGATGCTCGACGGTATGTACCGCCAAGATCTGTTCTTCAGTGGCGGGAGCGGGCGCCAGCGCGAGCAGTTGATCAGCCAATCCGGCCTCTGCCAAAGCCGACCACACCGCTTGAATGCGTCCGGCATGTTCAGGATGCCGCGGGAAATCGTGTTCGCTAAAGCTCGCATGCGTCGCGTAAGCGCTTGTCATAGGTCGCTCCTGGCAGTTATTCAGTAGGGTCGATCTGCGGACGCAGAATCAGATAGTCAAATCGATTCATGCGAATGGTCTGCCAATGCTCGTAGGCGCGGCCAATCGCTTCCAGAACCGGCGTCGGATAGAACTGCGCGCGCAGTATCACCAAGCCAAAATGACGCGCCTCGATCATCTCGATTAGCCGGTCTCCCCGGAATGCGCGAGCCAGGTACAGATTGCGCAATTGTGTTGGATTGGACACAATCTCGCGTTGGGACCCGAAGGCAAAGCCCGCGTCTTCGCTCAAGACAGGACGGTCGCTTCCCTTGATCAGCGCCACGATGCGCCAGCCCGCCGCCTCATCCGCCTCAGTGACGAAGTAACCGATGTTGGCGTAACCCGGCGCCTCATAAGAAGCGGAATCATAAAATGCGTCGCGCGTATTTGCCTCGACGCGCAGCAAGCTGGCCAGCGGGGCGAAGGCGCCATCTGTGGGCATCTTCAGCGTCGCGCGGGCATAGCCAAGATAGAGTATTGGAACGAGCAGCGGAATCAGCCAGGCAGCGCCGTCTCCTGGTACAAATACGCTTTGCAGCCAAGGCGGAGAGCGCCATGCCGCCTTCGCGCAGCGCGAGAGGCAAATGCCGCTGAGGATACATGCGGCGGCTAGCGAGGTGCTGAAATAACTGTCGCCCGCGCCCCATGTGCCGGAAGCGATGCCGCCCAATAGCGCGGCGAAGATAAACCATACCGCGTAGATCGACAGCCGATCAAAATAGGTCTCATAGACGAGCAGCAGTCCGGCGGGGACTAGCAAGAAACCATGCAGTTGAAACCACAGGACAAACAATCCAAAGGCTTGGTAAGGGTGGAACTGGTTGACATTGGCGATGATCGTCTGCGTCCACCAATGACCGTCGGAAGCCAGATTCAGCCAGAGGAAGATCAATGCGCCGCAGCCGCTGAAACCAACCGCCCAGCCCAGCGCGGCGCGCGGCTGCCGCAAAAACATCCATGCCAAGGCCGCGACCGCTGTGATGGCAGCCAGCTGTTTGGTATAACCAGCGCAGATCAACAGCAGCAGTCCCAAAGCGATGCCGCGCTTGTCGCGCCGCGGGAACGCGCCTGCCAGCATCACGATCGCGACTGTCTCAAGCGCGACCATCAGTATATGCTGGCGGAACAAGGGTCCGATGTGATACACGAAATTGGAGGCGAGAAATGCCAAGCCGGACAAGAGAGCGAGCCAAAGCTGTCGATGACCGTCGCGATACACGGCATAGCTGATGGCGCAGGCGGCTGCGAGCGATGCGAGGAAGCTCAAGACCCGGCCGTACCAGTAGGCGGGACCAAATACCCAGACAAAGGGGGCTGCCAACACATGATAGAGCGGCGGATAATTGCTGGCGTAAAACGGGTAGACTTCGGTGTCGCGGTAAGGCAACTGCCCTTGGCTGAACAGGACGCTGTCTTGTAATTCGAAGCCCTCGCCCTGGTCGTAATCGAATGGGAATGGAATCAAATTGATGGCGTAAAGCAGGTAAACCAGCAAAGAGAAGAGCAGAGCCAGCGTTGCCGCCAACATTAAGCCGCCCTGCAGACGCCGCAAGAATATGCTCATGCTGGCTAGGCGGGCGCGTCACCTAGTGGAATGAGCGTCAAGCCCACAATCAACAAGATGACCAGGACAAAGAGAGCAAATGCCTGGGCGGGACCGATGCCGCCCTCTCGTCCCACCTGTAAAATGTCAATCGCCAACACACCGGCGATGCCGGCGATGCCGATGGCGACAAAGGCAAGACCGAGCTGGCGCTTCGTGACCGTGTAATCGCGTGAAAACATGAATATCAGTGTAGTCAATTCGGCGCCAACTGTAAAGCGCAGTCAACGCTTCCGGAAATTAAAGAAGGCTGTGGCGGTCTGCAGAGCAATCGCACCAGAACCAATTATGTGCCGAATGTCACATAAATCTACCGCGATGTAGGGGCGACACTGTGCCGCACGTAGACACTGCGGGTCTGCCGCCCATGGAAAGAGTGAGAATATCGTGGGCGATTCACAGAATCGCCCTTACATTGCCTCCTTTTTGCCAGAAAAGGAGTTAAATCTCGGTGTCCTCTGCGTCCTCTGTGTTTAAAAATAATCTGGTGCGATTGCTCTGGGCAGTCTGGAATAACACTAGGTTTGGCCGGCGCTTCATGATATCCTTCGCGCTTGGTTCATAGCTGAATTCGCGCAAGCCAAAGCTCAATTCGAGAATTCTTAGAATCGTTTCTGAGCTCTTGTGAACCAATGTTGACTGAAAAGGAGCGATAATCGCATGATGAAGACACGCACCTGCGGCGAATTGAGAGGAAAGGACGCCGGAACAGCGGTTTCATTGGCGGGTTGGGTCAATCGCCGGCGTGACCAGGGCGGTCTCATCTTCATTGATTTGCGCGATCGCTGGGGCGTCACGCAGGTTGTTGTCGATTTGGAATTGGCGCCGGCCGCGCACGCCATAGCGGACAGCGCCCGCAATGAATATGTCTTGCAGGTTACCGGTACGGTGCGCATCAGGCCCGAAGGGACAGCCAATCCGGACTTGCCCACGGGCGATATCGACATCGTAGCCGATGAAATCCTCATCTTGAACAAATCGAAGACGCCACCCTTTTACATCAACAAGGACGACGGCGATGTGGATGAGGCGCTGCGCATGCGCCACCGGTATTTGGATTTGCGCCGCGAGCCAATGCAACGCAACATGATCCTGCGCCACAAGACCGTCAAGTTCATTCGCGATTTTCTTGATGCGGAAGACTTCATAGAGGTCGAGACGCCGATACTCTTCAAGACGACGCCGGAAGGCGCGCGGGACTTCCTTGTCCCGAGCCGCTTGCAACCCGGCAGGTTCTATGCGCTTCCACAGTCCCCTCAACAACTCAAACAGTTGCTCATGGTCGGGGGTGTCGAGCGCTATTTTCAAATCGCGCGCTGTTTCCGCGATGAAGACCTGCGCGGCGATAGACAGCCGGAGTTCACTCAGCTTGATCTTGAGATGAGCTTCGTCGAGCGCGAAGACGTGATGAGCCTCATGGAAAAGCTGGCGAGCGAAATCGTCAAGACCTTGACGCCGGAAAAGCGCCTGATTGCCGAGCCCTTTCAAAGGATGTTGTACCAAGACGCATTGGAGCAGTACGGCACGGATCGGCCGGACATCCGCTTCGATTTACGCGCCATTGACATCAGCCATATCGCCGGGCGCTGCGCCTTCCCGGTCTTCGTGGAGAATGTCAAGGCGGGCAAGCCGGTCAAATGCCTGCGCGTGCCGGGCAAAGCCGCTGCATTAAGCGGCACGCAATTGCGCAAGGAAGCGCGCGATCTGGAGAATTTGGCGCGGCGCGCCGGCGCCAAAGGTTTGGCTTATATCACCGTTCCGACCGAACCGGGGGACCAGCTCAGGGGACCCGTCGGCAAATTCTTCAGCGTGGAACTCAAACTCGAATTGCTGGAGGCTATGGACGCCGAAGGCGGCGATTTGCTCTTGTTCATGTCGGACGAGCCGCAGATCGTTTACGCTGTGACCGATGCCTTGCGCAATCACTTCAAAGCCGAGCTGCAACTTGACGATAACTTGCTGGCATTTTGCTGGGTGATCGATTTCCCGGAGTTCATCTGGGACGACGAACATCAACGCTGGGACCCCTCCCAGCACATGTTCACCATGCCCCTGCCCGAGGATCTGCATCTGCTGGAAAGCGATCCGGGCAAGGCGCGCGGATCACAGTACGATCTGATTTGCAATGGCTATGAAGTGGGCGGCGGCAGCATCCGCATTCATGATCGGCAGATACAAGAAAAGATCTTCCCGCTGATTGGCCAAACGATGGAGCATGCCATGGCGGAATTCGGCCACATGCTGGAAGCCTTCGAATATGGCGCGCCACCGCACGGCGGCATGGCTTGGGGCATTGACCGCTTGGTCATGCTATTGGCGGGCTCGCCCAATATCCGCGAGGTGATCGCTTTCCCGAAGACCCAAGGCGGCGCTGATATTATGGCGCATGCGCCATCGACGGCGGAAAGCGAGCAGCTAAAGGAATTGCATATCCAACTGGATCTTCCCGAGGAGTCTGTGGATTAGGCGGCGACGTCGAATACAGTGGGCGGGGGCTGGTATCTGCGCCCCCGCTATCAAGTCTATTCATCCGAAGTAAAGATCATCCCGTGCAGCAGCCCGGCGACCGCGCCGCCGGCGAAAATGCCGATCAAATAGGGGATGAGATATGATGTATCGCCGGCCACAAGCGCTGGTCCCAGCGTACGCGCGGGATTCAAAGAAGCGCCAGTGGCGGGACCGCCTGCGAGGATGCTGGCCGCTAGCGTGAAGCCGATCGCCACCCCCATCAATTTGCCGGCATGTCCATAAACTGCTGCCTGAAAAACAGCGCTAACCAGGAAGAAGGTCAAAATGGCTTCATAGAGGGCCGCGGTCCAGACGCTATCGGCCGTGAGGAATCCGGTGGTTTGCCCGAAATTGTATGCCGCCTCGCCCAAGAAGCCGACGACGGCTGCGTTGTCCTGTGGGAAGACTGCTGTCAGCACGACAGCGGCGATGATGCCGCCGATGAATTGCGCCAACATGTAGACCAGCGACTTGTTCAGGTCTTGCTTGCCGCCGATCAGCAAGCCCAGCGTGACGGCTGGATTGACCTGGGCTCCCGAAATATGGCCGTATGTATAGACCAGCGCGACCAGAATCAAGCCATGCGCCAGGGCCGGAACCAAGACGCCAAACACAGGCGCGACCAGCACAGCGGCGCCCCCCACAAATACCAAAACAAAGGTCCCGATTAATTCGGCCAGACTTTCCTTAAAGAGATCGTCGCTCATTTTTTCTCCCCCGTCGAATCCCTCATATTTCGATTGCGTTTGAGATAAACCTATTATAGACGCTACTTGAGATATTGAATACTTGGCTTCAACCGGACCTTGCCTATTGCGCCACTTTTTACTTTACATGGCTGCGCGAATTTGTTATAAATGCCTGAACCTGCTGTATTCGTGATAGAACTATATGTGCCGAGCCAACATTCTTTTGACGGGAGTCTATCTTTGGTAGCTGATGTAATAGGCTTGAGCCAAAACAGAGGTTATCGAGCGGCTCCCAGCCTGTAATCTTGCAGGTTCGCGACACTATGGCTACACGGTACAGTGGGCTCGACATCATAGACAGCGCGCGGCATCCGCGCGCTGTTTTTTTGCTTGTTACTGGCTGTAGTTGTCGCCGAAGACATTGCGCATGAGGTAGCCAACTTGGCCTTGGCTGGGAATCAACGCGAATAAGCCGTCTTCTGTGGTGTAGTCTTCAACATAATTGTAATTCATGACACCCGTCGTGATGTTGGCCAGGTCAATGTCTTTGACAAAAAGCGCCAGCTGAATGACCTGCCCGAGTTCCAAGCCGGTATACAAGTTGTCGCTGAGCGTCGCCCAAAGTTGCGGCGCCTGCAAGATAAGGCGCGGGACCATGTCGAAGCTGAGAATGCGATCGCGAATCGCATAGAGCACCAATTGCTGCCGCTCGGCGCGGCGCATGTCGTTGTTGCCATGTCTGGTGCGGGCGAAACGCAGGGCGTTATAGCCGTTCAGCTTGTGCGTGCCGGCTGGGATGAATAGCGGGTCATAGCCGTAGTTCATATCCGGGTACTTCGGGTCGTCCAAGGTGTAGTCGATGGTGATTTCGATGCCGTCAATGATGTCAACGATGTCGATAAGCGCCTGGAAATCCATCAATACGTAGTTGTGCACGGGGATGCCGAAGTTGTATTGCACGGTCTGCTGCAGCAGCGTCGGACCGAATCCATAGCGCTGTCCTTCGCCATTGGGCAGCACCGTGTTGATCTTCTGCCGCTTGGCATAACCGGGCACGCTAACCAGCAAGTCGCGCGGGATGCTCAAAATGCCGATGCTGCTGCTATTGGGATCAATGCTCAGGATCATCAGGCTGTCGGTGCGATGCGCCAGGCCGGTTTCTTCGGGCCGCCTGTCCAGCCCGCCGACGACCAGCGTGAAGCGCGATTCGCCGTCCCATGGGCGCAGCTCAACCAAGCTGCCATCTTGCAAAGGCAGGACGTCTACGCCGACGATCCTGCCGTCGGCGATATAATCCGTGCGCGCATCCACAGGCGTTGGCAGTTGGCTGGAAATGTCCATTGTCGGCAAGACCTCTTGAGAAGACTGAGGCAGCCGCACCAGCACCAACATGCCGAGGATGACGACAGCGAATACGCTTATCATGCCTCCCGCAAGAAAGACCCAAGCCCAATCCCGGAGTCGCCGTTTGCCGCCCCACCTGCGCACGGGACGGCGTCGGCGAGCCGAGGGATCCGGCGGGGGCGGCGGTACGCGTATGGGTTCCTGAAATGAACTCGGCGGACGATAGTCGGGCGATGATGTTCTGGCTCTGTCGGCTAGATCCATCGAGGCGCGCAGCGCCTTGGTATTTGACAAAGCGCTGTCTTTGTTGTCGAATGATTGGGCCATTCGGCGACGGTTCCGTTCAGTTGGCGAATCTGGATCAATTGACAGTATAGGCAAGGCGGAAAAATGCCGCAACTCCGTTTGATACGAGACTCGGACTTTGGAAATGGTTCGCTAAACATGGCGACGGATTGCGCCATATTCGAGGCGGTTTCCGCCGGGCTACAGCCGCCGACCCTGCGGCTCTACGGTTGGGAGCCGATCTGTCTCTCTTTAGGTTACGGACAACGCTCGCGTGATGTCGATATGGCGCGTTTGCGCGCGCGCGGCTGGCAGCTTGTGCGCCGACCGACGGGCGGCAAGGCGATTCTGCACGGCGATGAATTGACTTACAGCCTGTGCCTGCCAATCAATCATCCCTTGGCGGCCGGCAAACTCGTCGACAGCTACCGGCGCATCGGCGCGGGCTTGGCAAGTGGCTTGGAAAGCTTCGGGATGACAGTCCTTTCGCAAGTCAAGGATCCGCGGAATAGCAAGAGCGCGGGTCCCGTCTGTTTTGAAGTCGCGTCTCATTACGAGATTACCGTCGCTGGCCGCAAGCTGGTTGGCAGCGCGCAGATGCGCCGCAAGGCTGGCATATTGCAGCATGGCACAATCCCGATCCGCGGCGATGTCGCGCGCATTTGCGACGTCTTGAGTTTCGAGCGGGAAGCGGAACGCGCGGCGCAGCGGCAGCGCCTGCGCGAGCGTGCCGTGACGCTGGAAACGGTACTGGAATCGTCCCCGAGCTGGGACGATGTCGCCGCCGCCATTGCCAGGGGAGCCGAGCGAGCATACGCTTCTGACATCCTATGCCAGGAGCTCAGCGCCGACGAGATTGAGCGAATAAAGAGTCTGATGGCGGAACAATTCGCCAATCCCGCTTGGACTGCCAAGCGCTAAGCGCGGCGAGGTCGCGGGGTTTTGCCAAAGTCTGTTGAACCTAGACCGGCGCTAATCGGCGATCAAGGCGCGCAGCTCATCTTCGCTGATGACCGACACATTGTTTTTCAAGGCTTTGTCCACCTTGCTGCCGGGCGAATCGCCGGCCACGACATAACTGGTTTTCTTGCTCACGCTGCTGGTTACTTTGCCGCCATTGGCTTCGACCAAGGCTTTGATGTCAGCGCGTGGGACACTCATCGCGCCTGTCAGCACCAAGGTCTTGCCTGACAGGCTAGAACCAGCGATCGTCTTCTGCTCGGCGCGCATATTTACGCCGGCCTCAAACATCTTGCGCAACACTTTCTGGTGATGCGCGTCGGCGAACCAGTCCACGATATTTTGAACCAGTATTGGTCCGAGTCCTTCCAGCGTATGCAGCGGACGAGCCAGCGCGATGAGTTCCGCCAGGCTATTTTCGATTCTCTTCACTTCGCCGCTTGAAAGCAACAAAGGTTTGAGCAGACGCTCAAGGCGACTTGCCAGGTCCTCGGCATGCAAATAGCGCGGCGCCAGTTCGAGATTGGGATGCAGGAGACGGTGGACAATCTTGTCGATCTCCGCGCCTGTTTCCCCCACTGTCGCTAGCAGCGGTCTTACGGCTTCCGCGAATCGTTCCTCCGCCGCGCTGATGTTTTGCGCGGTCTCCAGCAGCTGCTGCATGGACTGGAAATTGTCGCTAATCAGCGCCGCGACCGTCCCGCCGACGCCATCTATCCCCATCGAGGCCAGCACCTGCGAAAAGGGACGGGACTTTGCCGCCGAGATTGAGGCCAGCAGGTTCTCCACCTTCTTTTCGGCGAAGCCTTCCAGCGCCAGCAGCGGCGCCGCTGTCAAATAAAAGATATCGGCTTCATCTTGAATCAGCCCCTCTTTGATCAGCGTATCAATAGTCTGCGGACCCATGCCTTCGATATCCATGGCGCCGCGCGATACAAAGAAATCCAGCGTGCGCCTCACCCGTTCCGGGCAGGTGGGATTCTGACAGAACCAGTCGACCGCGCCAGCCGGCTGGATGAGCTTGGTAGCGCAAAAGGGACAATCTGTCGGAGGCAGTATGGGCGAGCCCGCCCCATCACGCGCGGAAGTCACCGGTCCGATGACATAAGGAATCACATCGCCCGAGCGTTTGATGACGACATGATCGCCAAATCGGATATCCAATGCGGCGATCTGATCGTAGTTGTGCAGGCTGGCGTTGGAGACAGTCACGCCGCCGATGAAGACCGGGACGAGTTGAGCGGTGGGCGTGACTTTACCCGTGCGTCCGACATTAATGGCGACATCGAGCAGTTGGGTGATGGCTTCCTCAGCCGGGAATTTGTAGGCGACAGCGCCGCGCGGATCCTTGCCGACCACGCCCAGTTCACGGGCTTGCGCCAGGTTGTCCACTTTTAATACCATGCCATCAATCTCGAATGGCAAATCGTTGCGCCGTTCCAGCCAGCCGGGCAAGGTCGCGGCGACCCCATCAAGACCATCAAAAACTTGGGGGTCGGCGATGATATTAAATCCCAGATCTTGGAGCCGCCGCAGCGTCTGCCACTCGCTGGTCAATTCGATGCCGCGGCTGTCAACCACACTGTAAATATAGGCGGTGAGCTTGCGCTTGGCTGTTGCGCGGCTGTCCTTCTGCTTGAGCGACCCGGAAGCGGTGTTGCGCGCGTTCACATAGAGCGGCAAGCCCCGCGCCGCCTGCTCTTTGTTCAATTCTGCAAAGCTGTCTTTGTGAAAAAGCACTTCGCCGCGCACAACCAGACGCCGCGGCGGGCTGCCCAGGTCGGGATCTACCGGAATGCGCAGGGGAACCGAGCGGATCGTTTTTACATTTGCCGTGACGTCATCGCCAAGGTCGCCGTTGCCGCGCGTCGCCGCGCGGGTCAAGATGCCGTCTTCATAAGTAATGACGATAGACAAGCCGTCCAGCTTGGGCTGCAAGACATATTTCAGTTGCGCCCCGGCGGGCAGGAGCCGCCGGTTCCGTTCTTCCCAGGCGCGCAGGTCATCCGCGTCAAAGGCGTTTGCCAGGCTGAGAATGGGCGCGGGATGAGGGACCTTGGGGAAATCCGCGCTTAGATCAGAGCCGACGCGTTGAGTCGGCGAATCCGACCGCGCCAAATCAGGGTACTGGGTCTCGAGTTCCTGTAATTCCTGGAAGAGACGGTCGTACTCGGCATCGGAAATCGTCGGCGCGTTTAAGACATAGTATCGATAAACGTGCTGATGAAGCGCTTCGCACAGGTCGACGATGCGTTCCTGGATAGTTTGGCTCAAGGTCGGTTCCTGTCGCTCATGAATTCACTTGCAAATAGTTCGCCACTGCCCAGCCTTCCACCTGGAATTGCCTGTCTCTCACTTTCCACCAACTGAAGCCGTCCGCTTCTTGGGGTCCGTCGGTGATGTCGAACAGCGAGCCTTCCGGTGCCCGGAAAAGGATTTGACTTTGGCTTATGCCGGGCAGGTTGCGGATGTTCAATTCCTGATCGCCGACGCCGGCAACCACGACGCCAGCCCCGACGGTAATGGGCGCGGGACTGGCTGCGAAAGCGACCGTAGGCAATAGCGGTCCCTCCATCGCAAGATCGGACCCAGCTTGCGGAGCGATGACGACCTCGACGCCGTCGCTCGTCGCCCCACGATTGACTTCGGCGGCGTCGTTCTGGGTTGATTCGCTGATCTTGGCTGGATCGGCGACAACGATCTGTATAACCGGCTCGACATGGGGCAGGGGGGCTCCGCTTCGCAGGGAAAGCAGCGCCAGGACTGCGCCCCCGGCCAAGATTATCACGGTCAAAAGCGTGAATCCCAAGGACCATAATGGAAAATAAAGCGGACTTGCAGCCCCCTTCTGGCGGCGGTCCGGTCTTCCCGGAGCCTGCCGCAATGGCAGCGGTCGCTGTTCATAGGCGGGCTGCTGCCGTTGTGATTCGCTGGAGCTCCCGACCTCGGACAGGCTAGGTTGCGGACTTTGTTCGACCATGGCGCTTGCAAGGCTACTGATTCTTATGCTTGAGCCAGGCGCTGAAGCGCTCGAAGGACCAAGTATTGACAACGTGACGCGCTTCAATCCAGCCGCGGCGGGCGTTGCGAATGCCATAGTCCATCAGGTCCAGGTGCGCCACGCGATGCGCGTCGGTGTTGATGGCGAGCAATGCGCCCATTTCCTTTGCCAAGCGCGCCAACTCCGGCTTGAGATCGAGGCGCAGCGGATTGGCGTTGATCTCCAAGATGGTATTGCTTTCACTTGCGGCGCGCAAGACGGCGTCCCAGTCAGCGTCTACCGCTTCTCGGTTCGGGAACTGCCGCGCCGACGGATGCCCGATCATATCCACATGAGGATTGTTGATGGCATTGAGCAAGCGCATCGTGACTTGCCCGCGCTTCTGCTGTAAGCCAACATGCAAAGAGGCGATGACAAAATCCAATTGCGCCAGGATCTCGTCGGGGAAGTCCAGGCTGCCATCGGCGCGGATATCCACCTCGCTGCCAGCCAAGATTTCGATTTTGTCGCCCAGCGCGTCCTTGACTCGCCGGACTTCTTGAACTTGTTCCAGCAGGCGCTCGATAGTGAGGCCATTGGCGATGCCCAGGCTGCGCGAATGATC
Organism: Aggregatilineales bacterium; assembly: GCA_963663445.2. Classification (GTDB taxonomy): domain Bacteria; phylum Chloroflexota; class Anaerolineae; order Aggregatilineales; family Phototrophicaceae; genus UBA6055. The sequence goes on from CAXXTM010000002.1 coordinate 1,513,705, forward strand.
GGTAATGACGATGTACTTCAAGCGGCGCTGGATACAGGCTTCCGCCATTTCGACTATGCTGTTTTTGCCATCGCTATAAGTGCTGTGCATGTGCAGGTCGGCGACGATATCGTCTCTGGTGATCAAACGCGGCAATTGATGATTCTGGGCTGCTTCAATCTCGCCCGCGTCTTCGCGCAGTTCCGGCGGCACGTATTGCATGCCCAAAGTCGCGTAGACTTTTTCTTCGCTGTCGCAGAGGATCTTGGGTGCCGATTCGACAATCGCTTTATTTTCGTCCACCGGGCTCAAGGCCTGTTCGTTCAGGCTCAACCCGTGCTCAAGCGCGATTTGCCGCATTTTGACGTTATGCGCCAGACTGCCCGTGAAATAGTTGAGCGCCGTGCCCCAACGCGCCTTTTCCAGGACGCGCACATCGACTTGCAAGCCGGAGAGCAATTCCACCGAGCTTTTTGTGGGTCCGTGCCCGAGGATCCTGGCGACGTTTTCCATGCCGACAAAGCAGTCCATAATTGGCGCGGATTGGTCGCTGGCAACAAGAATGTCGACATCGCCAATCGTTTCTCGTCCGCGGCGGATGCTGCCGGCCAGGGCCCCCGCTTGCGCCTCCGGCAATGCCAACAGCATATCGAGAATCTGCTGCGCGGCGGGCAGGGCGTCGCCGATTGACGCGCGACCGGTTTGCCGCGACAGCGCCTCGATGCCGTCGAGAATCTTCTGCTGGCTCTTCTTCCCCATGCCGGGCAGCCCAGCCAATTGACCGTCGGCCGCCGCTGTCCGCAACTCTTCGACGTCGGTAATATCTAATTGTTCCCAGAACAGCTTGGCTTTCTTCGGTCCCACGCCATTGATGTGCATGATCTCGACCAAGCCCTCGGGGATCTCGGCTTTGAGGCGGTTGTAAAAGTCCAGTTCTCCCGTCTCCAGCATTTCGTCGATTTTGGCGGCGATCGTCTTGCCGATATTGCTGAGATCAGTCAAAGCCCCTTCGGCCGCGATGACACGTATATCGCGCGGGACCGCGCGAATTGTCTCGGCTGCGCGCCGGTAGGACAGTACGCGATGAATGTTGTCGCCGCGGATTTGCAGCATGTCGGCGCATCGCTCAAAAATGTCGGCGATTTCTCGGTTGCTCAGGCTCAATTCCGGCTCCTGTGATTAGAAAGTTGTAGAACGCATATTCGGGCTTAGTATAGCAAATCTTTGCTTAGGCACAAAGGCGATTTATGTGACATTCGACACACATTGGTTCTGGCGCGATTGCCCTGGATGCAATTGCCCGGACGCTTGACAGGTCTTGCGCGATGCGCTAGCATGTCCGCAATTGAATAGCATGAAAGACTGTGAACCAGAGTAGTACGCATTATCGTGGTGTACAGAGAATCGCTAGACGCTGTGAACGCGAGACATCCAGAGATGCGGAATGGACTGGGGAGTTGCGCAGGCGAAAGGGAGAACCGAGTAGCTTGCGACGGTGAGCGCTCCGTAATCTAGGCGCGGGATATCGATCGTTTGATCTGTATCCGCAAAGTGATCCGCTATAGGCGGATAATCAAGGTGGCACCGCGGGAAACCCTTCTCGTCCTTGAATGGATGATTCGGGTTTTTTTGATTTTGGGGAGCGACTGACAATGCTGAATGCGACCGACCGAGCGCGACAAGATATCCGACCGACGCGAGCGGAGATGCGCGCTTATTTTGAAAAGGGCGACCATGTGCCAGTTTACTGCACCCTGCTGGCCGACTTGGAAACGCCGGTCTCCGTCTATATGCAGTTGAAGGAAGCGGGCAAACCAGCCTTCTTGCTAGAGAGCGTCGAAGGCGGCGAGCAAGCGGGACGTTATTCCTTTATCGGCGTGAACCCCAAGGGCGTATTGATAGTCAAAGACAATATGGTTCATTTCGAGCGCGACGGGCGCAGGACCAGCTATCCTATCCCCAAAAGCCAGGACCCGCTGCATGTCGTCAAAAGTCATTTTCAAGACGTGAATCCAGTGCCGCTGGAAGGCTTGCCGCGTTTTGTTGGCGGCGCGGTGGGTTATATGTCTTATGACATTGTACGCTATTTCGAGGACTTGCCGGCGACCGCCTCCGATGACCTGGGCGTGCCAACTGTGGCTTTCATGCTGCCGGATACGCTGGTCATTTTTGATCGCGTGAAACATCAATTGACCGTGCTGGCAAACGCCCACAATACGGACAATGATCCCGACGCCGCTTATGACCGCGCCATCGCGAGCATTGATCAAATCGTTGAGGCATTGGCGCGGCCGATGGAACATCAGGCTTACGTGGCGCCGGCGGGCATTCACCACGGCGATCTTGTCTCAAACGTTGGACAGCACGTCCACGAAGACCGCGTCCGCAAAGCAAAAGAGTACATACGCGATGGCGACGCCTTTCAGATCGTGCTGGCGCAGCGCTTCAGCCGGCAGACGACGGCGACTCCCCTGCAGATTTACCGCGCCTTGCGCGCGACCAATCCCTCGCCCTATATGTTCTTGTTGGAATTCGGCGACGACTTGAACCTGGTTGGCGCTTCGCCAGAGATGCTCGTGCGGCTGGAAGATGGCATCGCGTATAATCGGCCCCTGGCGGGCACGCGCCGGCGCGGAAAAAACGATCAAGAAGATTTGCAACTCGAAGAAGAACTGATTAACGACCCCAAAGAGCGGGCTGAACATGTGATGCTGGTCGACCTCGGACGCAATGACCTCGGGCGCGTCTGCGATTATGGCACCGTCAAAGTGACCAAGATGATGTATATTGAACGCTACTCGCATGTGATGCATATCGTGAGCCAGGTCGAGGGGGTCATCCGCCAGAACATGGACGCATTCGATTTGCTGCGAGCGACCTTCCCGGCCGGGACCCTCAGTGGCGCGCCGAAAGTGCGCGCTATGGAAATAATCGAAGAACTCGAGGAGACGCGGCGCGGTCCTTATGGCGGGGCGGTTGGTTACTTCAGCTTCGACGGCTCGATGGATATGTGTATCACGATACGCACCTTGCTGATGCAAAACGGCAGCATCAGCGTACAGGCGGGCGGCGGCATCGTCGCCGACAGCGACCCCACGGCCGAATACTACGAGTCCATCAACAAAGCCGAGGCGGTATTCGAAGCTGTCCGATATGCCGAAGAAGGCCTAAGGTGAGGCTCCTCTTTGCCAGCTCACCTAGCGCGCGGGAAAATGGAATGTTTGAAGGGAAGCGAAGATGATCCTGGTGATCGACAATTACGACAGTTTCACTTATAACATCGTACAGGAATTAGGCGAGCTGGGCGCGGAGTTGACAGTGTATCGCAACGACAAAATCACCGTAGGCGAGATACGCGCCCTAAAGCCGGAGCGTATCGTGATCTCCCCAGGTCCAGGCTATCCCTTGGACGCGGGCGTCTCGCTGGAATTGATTCGCCAGCTGGGGGCGGAGTTCCCCTTGCTGGGCGTTTGCCTGGGGCATCAGGCGATCGGCGAAGCTTATGGCGGTGTGGTTGTGCGCGCGCCGGAATTGATGCACGGCAAGACCAGCATGATCTATCACCAAGGCGATACGATCTTCGGCGACATTCCCGATCCCTTCGAGGCGACGCGCTATCACAGCTTAATCGTGGAAGAAGCGAGCCTGCCCGACTGCCTGATGATCACGGCGCGGACGGCCAGCGGCGAAATCATGGGACTGCGGCACAAAGAGCATCCCGTCATCGGCTTGCAGTTTCATCCTGAAAGCATCTTGACGCGCTACGGCATGAAAATGCTGGGCAATTTCCTGCAATATCAGCCCTGCTGACGATCAATTTATAAACTGAAATGAGGAACTGATTATGGCGACAAGGACAATGATAAACATTCGGAATGCCATTGATGGCATGAGTCGATTCGCGCATTTGAGTATCGACGAGGCGAAAATGGTCATGCTGCAAATCATGAACGGCGGCGCCAGCGATGCGCAGATCGGCGCCTATTTGATGGCGCTGCGCATGAAAGGCGAAACCATCGAGGAGATAATCGGCAGCGCCCGAGCCATGCGCGCGGCCGCCAGCACTGTGCCAACGAACGTCGACGGCGATCTGCTGGATACCTGCGGCACTGGCGGCGACAGGTCTGGCACCTTCAACATCAGCACCACGGTGGCTTTTGTAGCGGCCGCGGCCGGGATTCCCGTGGCAAAACACGGCAACCGCGCCGCCAGCAGCAAATGCGGCAGCGCGGATGTCTTGGCAGAGCTGGGCGTGAATCTGGATCTTAGCCCAGAGCAAGTTGGGAAATGCGTCGATGAAATCGGCATCGGCTTCCTGTTTGCGATTAAACTGCACCCCGCCATGCGCCACGCGATTGGACCGCGGCGGGAATTGGGCATCCGCACGATCTTCAACATCCTCGGTCCGCTGACCAACCCAGCCGGGGCGCAACGTCAATTGATGGGCGTCTTCGCGCCGGAACTGACCGATTTGCTGGCGAAAGCGCTGCGCGGCTTGGGGTCGAAATCAGCCATGGTGGTGAATGGCTATGGCGGCTTGGACGAGTTGACAACCACAGGTCCCAATCGCATCAGTTACTTGCAGGAAGACGGGGAGATCGTCCACATTGACGTCGACCCGACCGAGCTTGGCTTCCACACCGCCCACATCACCGATCTCAAAGGCGATGACGCGCCGACCAACGCCGCCATCCTCCGTTCGGTGCTAGCGGGCGACGATAGCGGCGCCAAACGCGACGTGGTGCTGCTCAATGCCGGGGCGGCGATCATGGCTGCTGGCCGCAGCGCTTCGATTGCGGATGGCATCGAGCTGGCGCGGGAGGCAATTGACAGTGGCGAAGCCATCGCAAAGCTCGATCAGCTAATCGCTTTGAGTCAAAGCTTGGCTTCATGACCTCGCCCTTTGTCAAGACTGACACGGTCTTGGACCGCATCCTCGCGAGGAAAGTTGAGGAAGTTGCCAAGCGCAAGTCCGCAATTTCGCTCGCCGCGCTGCGAGCCGAATCGGAGGCTCTTCCTTTTCCGCCGCGCGACATGATAGCCGCCTTGCAAAAGGACAAGCTCGCCTTGATTGCCGAGGTCAAACGCGCCTCGCCGAGCAAGGGTTTGCTGACGCATGACTTCGCGCCGGTCCTGATGGCGGCGACTTATGCCTTTAACGGCGCGGCGGCGATTTCTGTCCTGACCGACGAAGACTTCTTTCTAGGCAGCTTGGCTTATCTGCGCGCTGTGCGGGCGGCGGTAGACCTGCCGCTTTTGCGCAAGGACTTTGTCATCGATCCCTTTCAAATCTATGAAGGGCGCGTGGCCGGCGCCGATGCGATCCTGCTGATTGTCGCGGCGCTTTCCGACTCGCAATTGCGGCAGCTTTATGCGCTGACGCTCGACTGCGGTATGTGCGCTTTGGTCGAGGCGCATAACGAAGAGGAGCTGGAACGCGCGTTGAAGCTCGACGCCAAATTGATCGGCATCAACAATCGCGATTTGAAGACCTTCAACGTGGACCTGGGTACGACCGCGCGACTGGCTCGCATGGTGGACGACGACGTGGTGCTGGTGGCGGAGAGCGGAATCCGCGATGCCGCCGATGCGCGCACCATGGCCTCTTTTGGCGCGGACGCTGTCTTGGTTGGCGAATCGCTGGTGAAAGCGCCCGACATGGTAAGTTCGCTGCGTGATTTAAGCGGGCAGAGTCGAGGCTGCGATGGCTAAAATCAAAGTTTGTGGTCTGCGGTCTTACCAAAACGCGCTGATGGTGGCCTCAGCCGGCGCCGACTTGATCGGGTTGAACTTCTATCCCGAATCCCCTCGATTCATTGAGACGGACGCCGCGGTCGATCTTGTCAAGCGGCTGCGCGCGCGGCTCGGCGCTGATTGCCCGCTATTAGTCGGCGTATTTGTCAATGAATCGGCGGAAAGCGTGCGTGAGCTAGCTGCGGCGGTCGACCTGGATTGCGCGCAGCTAAGCGGGGACGAAAGCCCAGAAACGCTGAAAGACTTGCGCGATATCGCCTTCAAGGGCATTCGCCCCAAGACCGCGGACGCCGCGCTGGAAGACGCCGAACGCTACGGTAACGCCACAGCGGCGGATGAACGAATGCCGTCGCTCTTGCTGGACGCCTTTAACCCCAAGCTATACGGCGGCACTGGGGAAACAGCGGCTGTTGATGTGGCGCTGGCGCTGCGGGAGGCGGCGCCGCGGCTGATGCTGGCCGGCGGCCTGAATCCTCAGAATGTCGCGGCGCGCCTGCGGGCGATCCGCCCCTGGGGAATAGACGTCGCCAGCGGCGTCGAAGCCGGGATACCGGGGCACAAAGACGAAGACAAGCTGCGCGCTTTCATCACGCAAGCGAGCAATGCCAGTTGAGGAAGACCAATTGAACGAAACGTTCGACATCTACGACGAATCATTGCGGCATATCGGCGTCAAATCGCGCGAGGCTGTGCATCGCGATGGCGACTGGCATCAGGTCTTTCACTGCTGGGTGATTGGGCGCGAGCGCGATGGCGGCGAATATGTGATTTTGCAAATTCGCAAGGACGACAAGGATATGTATCCCGGCAAAGTCGATATAAGCGCGGCCGGGCACCTCGAGGCCGGTGAAAGCGTCGCTGACGGCCGGCGCGAAATCGAAGAAGAGTTGGGCTTGCGCGTCAAGTTCGAGAGCCTGGTTCCACTTGGACGCCGCCTGGGTATAGCGCGTTACCGCGATCTGATCGACTGTCAAATCTGTCATGTTTTCTTATATGAATGCGATCTGGACTTGCAAGACTACAACTATGGTAAAGCGGAAATATCGGGTTTATTGAAGCTGCCGCTCGAGGCCGGTGTCCGCTTGCTGGCGGGCGAGCTCGACAATGTGACGGTCGAAGCGGTCGGACTGGGAGCGAAACACATAAGGATTAGCGCCGACGACTTCATAGCGAGCGTCGATCGCTATGCTCTGAAGGCGCTGCTCCTGGCGCGGAGATATTTTGCCGGCGAAAAGCATTTGTACATTTGAATCAAGTGAGGATGCGCGAAAATGACAGAATTATACATACGCAGGGATATCACTGAGCTGCCGGACGCGCGTGGCTATTTCGGTGAATTCGGCGGACGCTTCGTGCCGGAAACGATCATGCCCGCGCTTGACGAGCTAGAGAGCGCCTACGCCGATGCGATTGCCGACCCCAACTTTCATGGCGAGCTCGCCCATTTGCAGCGCACCTATACGGGAAGACCGACGCCAGTAAGTTATGCGCGCCGCTTGAGTGAGCGCCTGGGCGGCGCGCAGATCTATCTCAAGCGCGAGGACCTCGCCCATACTGGCGCGCACAAGATCAATAACGCCCTGGGACAAGGTTTGCTGGCGAAACGCATGGGCAAAAAACGCATCATTGCCGAAACCGGCGCCGGTCAACACGGCGTAGGCACAGCGACGGCGATGGCTTTGCTCGGTTTGGACTGTCATGTCTACATGGGCACAGTGGACATCAAGCGGCAGCAGCCAAACGTCTTCCGCATGAAATTGCTGGGCGCGGAAGTGATCCCCGTGACCAGCGGCAGCCGCACGCTCAAGGACGCCATCAACGAAGCGATGCGCGACTGGGTAACCAATGTGGAGACGACCTTCTATCTGCTAGGTTCGGCGCTGGGACCGCATCCCTATCCGATGATGGTTCGCGACTTTCAAAGTGTCATCGGCGCCGAAGCCCGCGAACAGATTCAGGATATGACCGGGCAACTTCCTGACGTTTGCATCGCTTGCGTCGGTGGCGGCAGCAATGCCATTGGCATGTTCCATGCCTTCCGCGATGACGGGGGCACGGAATTGATCGGCGTTGAAGCGGGCGGGCGCGGCATCGAAAGTCGCGAACATGCGGCGCGCTTTGCCGATCTCGATATCAGCCGCCCCGGCATCTTGCACGGGACCCGCTCTTACGTGATGCAAAACGATGACGGACAAATCATGGAAACGCATAGCATCTCGGCTGGTCTGGATTATCCCTCTGTTGGACCGGAACATGCCCATCTGCGGCAGATGGAACGCGCCTTTTATACTTTGGCGACAGATGAAGAAGCCCTGGAAGCCTTTCAGGTCTTGAGCAAAACAGAAGGCATCATCCCGGCTTTGGAAAGTGCGCATGCGGTTGCCGAAGCCATCAAGCGCGCCCCGGCCATGCCGCGGGATAGCGTATTGCTGGTCAATCTTTCCGGGCGGGGCGATAAAGACCTGGATACGGTCATCGGCGTCCTGGGCAGCTAAGCAGTCGGCGCTGGGGGAGTGAACTAGAAATGACGGAAATGACAAAACGACGAGAGCTTCATGGACTAGCCGCGCTGGACAAGATGTTCGCGGCCGCGCGCGCGGATGTACGCGCGGCTTTTTTGCCTTATTTCCCCATCGGCTATCCGAGCTATCAAGAGTCGCTGGAGGCTGTCGAAGCCATGGCGCAGGCAGGCGCGGACGGCTTCGAAATCGGCATCCCCTTCAGTGATCCCATCGCCGACGGTCCTACGATTCAGGCGGCGACTCAGGTCGCGCTGGAAAACGGCACGACGGTGCGCAAATGCCTTGACGCCGTTCGCGCCTTGCGCGCAAAAGGCATTTGCCAACCGATGCTGATGATGGGCTACGCCAACCCGCTGGTGGCTTATGGGGCCGATCAGTTCGTCCGCGACGCGCGCGCGGCCGGCGCCGACGGCTTGATCGTGCCGGATCTGCCGCCCGAAGAAGCGGCCATGTTCGCGGAAAGCTGCGCGCGCGAGGGGCTGGCATTGGTATTCTTTTTAGCGCCGACCAGCAATGACCGGCGCATAGAGATGGCTGCGGCGCACGCGACCGGCTTTATCTATGTAGTTTCTTTGACGGGCATCACCGGCGCGCGCGCGCAACTGCCGACATACTTGACAGATTTCATCGCGCGGCTGCGCTCGCGGACGGACAAGCCGCTGGTATTGGGCTTTGGCATCAGCACGCCGGCGCATGCGCGCCAGGTGAGTGAATTGGTGGACGGCTTCATCGTCGGCTCGGCGCTGGTCAGGGCAGGCGGCCAGGGCGTCTCTGCCCTGCGGGAGCTGGCGGGATCATTGTGTGAGGCGATTCGAGGATAGATTCACCACAGAGGCGCAGAGAGCACAGATAGTGTATCTATTTCGGTGAAATGCATTTAGACAGTCCTTGATACGAGATCCTAAATCCAGAATATGAAGGACGTTGGTAGGAGCGACTCGGTGAGTCGCCCAATGCGCATTCAGTTTCTATTCGTCGGGCGATCTATCGGATCGCGCGCGTTCTGGCTAGAAACGGTTGGATAAGCTCATTCCGCTAGTGCGTTCCGGCTTGACCGTCGCAACAATCCGCTCCCTCGTCTCCCGTCACATTGACGATATCCGCATTCTCGATATCGAAGCCAGCAGTCGCCTCACGACCATCGAGTACGACCTCAAGCCTTGGCCCTTCGTTCCCAACGAGCAGATCGCCAACGAAGTCGCCTTCAAGATCATCTGCGCGCTTCGGGTTGGACAACGCATCCCCAATACGCTAAAGTTCATCGGGCAGAGCCATTTCAAGAGCGATGTCGGACGCAAGTTCACTGCGCCGAGCGTGGAAATCCAGATCAGCGCCAGCAATGCCAATCGCATCGTTTGCGTCGGAAATAACTATTCCGATATCAACTGGCGCAGTGTATCATCAGTCTATAAGTCGCATCCGATACCGCGAGGCGCGAGCGTCGATTATGACTAAGGGCGCACTGGTTACAGCCTTAACCTTCGACTATTATTGCTTCCCAAACTGCATAAACCGGGTTGGGGTGTTTCGCGCTGGCGACTGAAGATCATTTGATCGGAACAATAAATGAGGCGCAGAGTGAAATGCTCAGCGCCTTTTTTGTTTGCTAATACCTAAGGAGATACCTGGAAAATGATACGGGGCATCCGCGGCGCGACCACAGTTGAGAGCAACTCCAACGACGACATCCTGGCGGCGACTCAGGAATTGCTGCAGATAATGATCGACCGCAATGGCATCGTCGAAGAAGATGTGGCGAGCGTATTGTTTTCCGCCACGCCAGAATTGGACGATACATTTCCCGCCAAGGCGGCGCGCATGATGGGCTGGACGCGTACCGCGCTGATGGGCTTTCAAGAAGCTGATGTGAAACATGGCCTGCCGATGTGCATTCGCGTCCTGATTCACTGGAACACCGACAAATCCATCAACGACATACAGCACGTCTTCTTGCGCGGGGCGGTCCAGCTGCGTCCCGACCTGGCGCGCGATGATGAAGCGGGGATATAGATATGATCGCTAGCAGTTTTCAGGCGCGTCATCTGTCGATAGTTGGCATGGGGTTGATGGGCGGGTCGCTGGCGCTGGCGCTGCGCGAGCACGCCGATCACATCACCGGCATTGATTCTTGCGGCTCCACCCGCGCCTATAGCCTGCGGCAGGGATTCGTCGATAGCGCCACGGACGATCTTTTTGCGGGCGTCAATCACGCGGATGTTGTTTTACTCGCCGCGCCGGTGCGGGCCATCGTCGAGATGCTCAAGATGCGCATCGGCTCCTACTTGCGCTCGAACACACTGGTCGTCGATATTGGCAGCACCAAGCAAGATATTGTCGATGCCATGGCCAGCCTGCCCGTCGGCGTCAACGCCATGGGCGGGCATCCTATGACCGGCAAGGAAAACGGCGGCATCGAACAATCCGATCGCGCCTTGTACGCGAATCGTCCCTTTGTGCTTTGCCCCTCCCGCCGTACCACGCCGGCGGCGCGCCTGCGCGCTCTATCCTTGGTGGAAACGCTAGGCGCCATCCCGATAGAAATGGAAGCGGAAAGGCACGACCAGATCGTGGCCGGCATCAGTCATTTACCCTATTTGTTGAGCGCGACTTTGGTGGCGACGGTGGCCAATCAGGCGCGGCAGGACGCCGCTTACTGGGAATTGGCGGCTGGGGGATTTCGCGATACCAGCCGTTTGGCGGCCAGCGATGTGACGATGATGGGGGATATTTTGAGTACCAATACCAAGGCTGTCGCCACGCTGCTGGCGCAGTTCCGCATGCAGTTGGCGATGCTGGAGACGATGTTGATCGGCGGGGACGAGCAGCGATTGAGCCAGTCCCTGCAACCGATAAGGCGCGCGCGGAAGGAATGGGCGGACAACTATGAGAACCACAGATAGACCTAGCCGATTGCTGGCGGCTCCCGGTGGCAAGCTGCTCGGCAGCACGACGATACCTGGCGACAAATCGCTTTCGCACCGCGCTGTCATGTTGGGTTCGATTGCCGCGGGCAGCTCGCATATTCGCAATTGGCTGGCGGCAGGCGATACGGAAGCGACGCTCGGCGCGATGACCGACTTGGGGGCGCGGATCGAACGTCAGGACGCGCATACCATGCTCATTCACGGAGGTGAATTGCGCGAGGCGGATCAAGCGCTTAACTTGAAGAACGCCGGCACCGGCATTCGTTTGTTGGCTGGTATCATGGCCGGACAGCCTTTTCCCAGCATATTGGACGGCAGCGAGCAATTGCGGCGGCGCCCGATGAAGCGCATCACAAGTCCCTTGCAAAGCATGGGCGCGCAGATTGACTCGACGAACGGCTGCTGCCCGCTGAGGATTCAGCGCTCGGCATTAAGCGGCGTCACCTACCGTCTGCCTGTGGCCAGCGCCCAGGTGAAGAGCGCGGTCTTGCTGGCGGCGCTCTTTGCCGATGGTCCCACAACGGTGATTCAGCCGGGACCCACGCGCGATCACACGGAACGCATGCTGCGGTCTATGGGCGTTAGGATTGACTTCGCTGACGAGGATCCGCACCGGATGACATTGCATCCGCCGGAAAAACTTGAACCGCTGGATATGACGATTCCAGGTGATTTTTCCTCGGCGGCTTTCCTTTTGGTGGCTGGCTTGATAAGTCCGGACAGCGATTTGACCGTCACTGGCGTCAACCTGAATCCGACGCGCACGGGTCTGCTGGATGTGCTGGAAGCGATGAATGCCGACATCCATACGACTGTTCGCAGCATTGAAGGCGGGGAGCCGATAGGCGATATTCGCGTCAGGACCAGCGAATTGAAAAGCATTGAAATCGCTGGAGAAACAGTGGTTAGAATGATTGACGAGTTTCCCATCTTTATGGTCGCGGCATTGCGCGCCACCGGCGAGACGATTGTGCGCGATGCGCGTGAGCTGCGCGTCAAGGAGACCGACCGCATAGCGGTTATGGCGGGCGAATTGCGTAAAATGGGCGCGGAAATCGAAGAGCGCGAGGATGGCTTTCGCATCCTTGGCGCGCAACAATTGACGGGCGCCGATGTGGACGGGCAAGACGATCATCGCATCGCGATGAGCATGACCATCGCTGGCACGGTCGCCTCCGGCGAAACCCTGGTCAGCGACGCCGCTTGCGTGGCGGATTCCTTCCCCGGTTTTGCGGGGACGTTCATCAACTGCGGCGCGCATATTGAGCCGGCTTGAGACAGATCGTTGCTAGTATTGACGTCAATGGAGACGGAGACATGAGTCAAAACCGAGTTGGCGTCATCGGTTTTCCGATTGAGCATAGCTTGAGCCCGGTCATGCACAACGCGGCATTTGCCGCCTTGGGCATGTCCGATTGGCTTTACGACGCCATGTCGATTCCGCCGGATATATTGCGCTATGGGCTGCGAGAACCCAAAAATCATGGCTACATCGGCATCAATGTGACTGTGCCGCACAAAGAAGCCATGCTGGAATTGGTGCGCCCGGATGAAATCGCGCGAGCAATCGGCGCGGTCAATACGGTCGATTTTAGGAACAATAGCGGTACGAATACCGATGCCGCTGGCTTGGTCGACGATTTGCGGGCGCATGGCCTGCCGATTGCGCAGCAGCGGGTTTTGGTATTGGGCGCGGGCGGCGCGGCGCGGGCGGCGGTTTACGGCTTGGCGCGAGCAAGGGCCCAAGTGGCGATTGTCAATCGAACTAAGTCGAGAGCCGAACGCTTGGTCGCGGAGTTGAGCAGGGCGGCTGGCATAGACGGCATCGCGGTCATGACGCTGGATGAAGCCGTGGATTGGGGCATGTCGCTGATCATCAACTGCACGTCGGCGGGCTTGCATCCCCATGTCGATCAGTCGCCTTGGATACAGGGCCTACCGTTCCCGCAGGGCGTGACGGTTTACGACACGGTCTACCGACCGGCGAAGACGGCGCTGATGCGGCAATGCAGCGCGCGTGGCGGCATAGCAATTGGCGGCTTGGGCATGCTGGCGCGGCAAGGGGCGCGTTCTTTCGAGATCTGGACGGGGCTCGCGCCGCCGGTTGATGTGATGCTGGGCGCGGCGCAGGCGGCTTTGGAGCGTACGGATAAAGACTAAAAGCTGGGCATAAGTTGCGTTCTAACATTATGGAGCGCGTTTTGGGGGGCATACCCGAAACATAATCTTTGTGACTTTCGTGTTTTTGTGGCGAATAATTTTGATGTGATTGCCCTGGGGCAAATCAAGGGCTAGAGACGGAAATCAGATCCGAGGACAAGGACGAAACCGATATGCCAATTCGCTTCTTCACCGCGGGCGAAAGCCACGGACCAGGCTTGACCGCCATTCTGGAAGGCATGCCGGCCGGCTTGCCGCTTACAGCCGAAGATATCAACCGCGATTTGCGCCGGCGACAGAAAGGCTACGGCTCCGGCGGCCGTATGCAGATCGAGAAAGACAAGATCGTCATCAGCTCTGGCGTGATGAACGGCATGACGACCGGCGCTCCCATCGCGCTGCACGTGCAAAACCGCGATTTCAAAAGCTGGAAGGAACGGGATATCACGCCGATAACGACGCCGCGCCCGGGCCACGCGGATTTGACCGGCGCCCTCAAATATGGCTATCGCGAACTGCGGCTCTCGCTGGAACGCGCCAGCGCGCGGGAGACGACGATGCGCGTGGCCATCGGCGGGATTTGCAAGCGCTTCCTGGACGAATTCGGCATCAAGGTTGATGGCTATGTGTCGCAGTTGGGCGACGTCAAGGCGGACTTGGCGGCCATGCCCTTGGCGGAACGCATTGCCCGCAACGAGGACAATGACGTGCGCTGCCCCGATGCCGCGGCCGCCGAACGCATGCACGCGGCCATTCGACAGGTGAAAATCGACAAGGACACGCTGGGGGGCGTCTTTGAAGTTGTCGCGCGCGGCTTGCCGCCGGGGCTGGGCTCGCATGTGCATTATGATCGCAAACTGGACGGCAAACTGGTGGCGGCTATGGTCAGCATCCAAGCGATGAAAGGCGCGGAAATAGGCAGCGCTTTCGAGAACGCTGGCAAGCGCGGGTCACAGGTGCACGACGAAATCACCGTTGACGCCGACGGCAATCTGTCCCGACAGACGAACCGCGCCGGCGGCTTGGAAGGGGGGATTTCCACCGGGCAGCCGCTTATCGTGCGTGTGGCGATGAAGCCCATTTCCACTATGCTGCGCGGCGCCGGTTCGGTTGACCTGGCCAGCGGAGAGCCCAACATGACGGTTTACGAACGCAGCGACTTCTGCGCTTTGCCGCGGGCGGTGCCAGTTGGCGAAGCCATGATGGCCATCGTGCTGACCGACGCGCTGCTGGAAAAACTGGGCGGGGACAGTATCGAAGAAATGCGGCCGCGCTTCGCGGCATTGCGCCGCAACCGCGTGAGCGACCTGCCGATGGACAATAGCGAGTGGCGCTTTGGGTACGACGTATGAGCGGCAAGGAAAACATCATCATCACCGGCTTCATGGGAACGGGCAAGTCAACGGTCGGGCAACGAGTCGCCGACCTGCTTGATCGACAGTTCGTCGATATGGACGCAGTCATCGAAGAACGATTTGGTTTGGCGATACCAGAACTCTTTGAGCGGCACGGCGAAGCGCTATTCCGCACCCTTGAGCGTGGCTTGGCGCAGGAGCTTTCCACTCAATCCGGCTTAGTGATCGCGACTGGCGGCGGCGCGCTTGTGCCAGCGGAAATGCGCGCTTTGATGGGGCGGACGGGAAAGCTGATATGCTTAAATGCCAGCAAAGCCGAGATAAGCGTCCGCTTATCCGAAGCGGCTAAACGGCCACTGGCGGTCCACTGGCAAGCGCTGTTGGAACAGCGGCAATCAGCCTATGCGGCGATTCCCAATCAAATCGAGACAAGTGGCAAATCAGTCGAAGCCATCGCCGGTGAAATCGCCGCGCTCTGTGAGAGACGGATTCAGGTACGAACGCCGAGCGGCAGTTACGACATTTGCATTGAAAGTGGTCTCCTCAGCGATATCAAGCGACACATCGACAGGCTCGGATTAGGCGGACACGTAGTCATCGCGACCAACGAGACGGTCGCTCCGCTGCACGCCGAGGCATTAGCGAGTCGCTTGTCCAGCGCCGACATCATAACCGTGAGAGATGGCGAAGAATACAAGAACTTGGAGACAGTTTCAGAAATATATCAAGATCTGCTGGCGCTGGGCGCCGACCGCGGCACGACGCTGCTTGCGCTGGGCGGCGGCGTTCTGGGCGATATGGCGGGTTATGCCGCGGCCACCTATATGCGCGGCATCCGCTTGATTCAAGCGCCAAGCACGCTGCTGGCTATGGTCGATTCCAGCGTGGGCGGCAAGGTCGGCGTCGATATGCCGCAGGGCAAAAACTTGATTGGCGCCTTCAAACAGCCAGACGCTGTGTTAATAGATCCAGAGGTATTGGAAACCTTGCCGCCGCTGCAATGGCGCTGCGGCATGGCGGAAGTGATTAAACACGGCTTGATTGCGCAGACCGCGCTGCTAGATCCCGCAATGTGGGAGCAGGAAAACCTGGTCGAATTGCTGAGACTTGCGATCCAAGTGAAAGTTGAAGTCGTGGAAGCAGATCCCTACGAGCGGGGAATCCGCGCCCATCTCAACCTGGGGCATACTTTCGGGCACGCCATCGAGCGAGTGACGCAATACAGCGTCCCTCATGGCGAAGCGGTCGCCATTGGCATCTGCAAAGCCGCGCAATTGTCGCGCGCCAGAGGCATGATAGAAGAGCGCTTGCTGCAGCGGGTCCGGGCTATTTTCGAGAGAATCGGCTTGCCGGTGGACATCGACTTGGATCCCGAAGCCTGGTACGCGGCGATGTCGACTGACAAGAAATGGCGGGACGGCCAGTCGCGCTTCGTATTGTTAAAGGGCTTGGGTGCAGCGACAATTGTCGAGGGCTTGCCAAAAGAAGAGGTCCTGGCTGTTTTATAACGAGGGGCGATAATGATGTCAAAGCGGATTCTGATCTTGCACGGTCCCAATTTGAACCTGCTGGGTACGCGGCAGCCGGAGGTCTATGGCAGTATGACGCTGGACGAGATCAATCGCGCCATCCAGCAACATGTCAGTCCATTTGAAGTCGAGTCGCGCGCGGAACAGTCCAACCACGAAGGCGAATTAATTGATCATTTGCACGCGGCGAGCGGCTGGGCGGACGGAGTGGTCTTCAATCCAGGCGCATATACGCATACATCAATCGCATTGCGCGACGCCATCACGGCGGTCGCCTTGCCTGTGATCGAAGTCCATCTTTCAAATATTCACGGGCGCGAGCCATTTCGGCACAAGTCGCTATTGTCGGGGGTATGCCTGGGCCAAATCGCCGGCTTTGGCTGGCACAGCTATATCCTGGCGGTGCATGCCTTGCTGCGCAGATGGCAAATCTTGGATAATTAACTGGCGAAATAAAATGAATTCCGGCGCGGATATTTGGCTATCTCGTCGATATCCCAAGCGCGTCCATTGCGCCTATACTTGACTTCGCACAGGTAAATCGGGATCAACAGGGTGGAATATGGCCACGGCAGTTGAAGTCTTGCAGACTGTTCAGGAAGAACGGGTGCGCTTTATTTCGCTCTGGTTCACCGATATCACGGGCTTGGTCAAGAGCGTCATGATACCGGCTGCGGAATTGGAAAATGTGCTGGATAACGGATCGCATTTTGATGGCTCCGCAATTGAAGGTTTCGCGCGGGTCGCGGAAAGCGACATGATCTTGGCGCCGGATTTGTCGAGCTTCGCCGTATTGCCTTGGACGGACGGCGACGACAAAACCGCCAGACTGATCTGTTCAATCGCGACGCAAAACGGCGATCCTTTCATCGGCGATCCGCGTAATCTCTTGGCGAAGGTGCTGGAACAAGCCCGGGAAATGGGCTTTCTCTTCAAGATCGGCATGGAGCTGGAGTTTTTTCTTTTTCCTTTTGATGAAAAAGGGCAACCGCAAATTGTCGCGAATCATGACATTGCCGGCTATTTCGATTTGACAGACGACCCGATCCAAGCGATCGGGCGCGCCATACTCGCGTCTCTGGACAAGCTGGACATCCGCGTGGATTCGACACATTCGGAGACGGGCGCGGGCCAACACGAAATCGATTTTCAATACGACGACGCGCTGCGTTCGGCGGACAACGTATTAACCGCGCGAATCGCGCTGAAGACGATTGCCAGGGAGCGCGACTACTATTGCACCTTCATGCCGCGCCCGCATGCCGATTTCCCGGGCTCGGGCATGCACACCCATCAAAGCCTGCACGATGTCGCGTCCGGCGCGAACCTCTTCGCGGACAAAGAAGGCGAATATGGTTTGTCGGAAGTTGCCCAGTTCTTCCTGGCCGGGCAGTTGGAACATGCGCGCGCCATGTGCGCGGTCTTGGCGCCGCTGGTCAATTCTTACAAGCGATTGGGCACCAGCTTTGAAGCGCCGGTGGACGTGACCTGGGCGCATGTGAATCGCAATGCCCTGATCCGTGTGCCGAGCACCGTCCCAGGCAAGGAATATCATACGCGTTTGGAATTGCGCTGCCCCGACCCGACTGCCAACCCCTATCTGGCGATGGCAGTCATGCTGCAGGCTGGGCTCGATGGCATCAGGCACAAGATGCCGCTGTCCGAACCGCTGGAAGAGACGCTTATGCGCCGTACCAGCGGTCGCATGCGTCATATAGAGGTGCTTCCGCAGTCCCTTGACGAAGCGCTGGACGCGCTCAGCGAAAACGATGTGATTCTTTCCGCGCTGGGACCTTATGTCAGCGATCGTTACATCGCCGCCAAACGCCACGAGTGTTCCGAATATAACAGGCAAGTCACATCTTGGGAGCTCGAGCGCTATCTCAGCCGCTTTTGACGGTCAGCTCGTGCATTCGCGCCAGCGCCACGCGTGAATCCGCTTGTGATACGGCCGCGGTGACGCTGCAATTCGAGGGACCGATTGCCAATCCCAAAAGGGGAATATCATCCAAGTTTGCCAGAACTGTCGCCAGCAACCCAGGTGAAGAACTGATGTTATCCCCGATGGCGGTAACCAGCGAGACTGTATCAATCGTCCAGGGCATCTTTTCCGGGTACTCCGCCATCTTCTCCCGCAGCGCCTGTTGCAGTCGATCCACGCCATCAATGCCGATGCTGGTTGGAATCACCAGAGCGAGAAAGCTGCTGCTGGAGGATTGCGAGGCGATCATCACTTCAGTACGCATGCCCAGGGTCTTGAAGAGCGTATTGCCCACCAGCCGCGTGATGCCCGCCATCGAACCGCTTGTAGGTCGCGTCAAAGCCAAGCCCTGGATGGAAGTAACGGCTTTTATTACGGGCTGATCCTGAGCAGCTCTATGAGAAATCGCCGTACCGGTCTTCTGGGGATGGTAGATATTCTTGATGCGCAAAGGAATCCCGCGTTTTGCCAGGGGCGCGATCATTTTGGCATGCAGTATCTTAGCGCCGAAATAAGCCAGCTCCGCCGCCTCGTTATAATCTAGCTTGGGAATCACCCGCGCGCTGGAGATTTCGCGCGGGTCGGCGGACATCAAACCGTCGACATCGCTCCAGATCCACAGCGCCTCCGCTCCGAGCAGCGCGCTCAGCACAGAAGCGGTGAAATCCGTTCCGCCGCGACCGAGCGTTGTGGTTTCTCCCGTTTCAGTCGCGCCGATGTAGCCGGTCACCACCGGCACAATCTCACGTTCCAGCATGGGCAGGAGCAGGTCCTGGACGCGCTGAGCCGTGCGCTGCAAGAGTGGATTCGCATTGCCGTGCACGTCGTCCGTGACGATCAATTCGGTGCCATCGACAGTGACGCCGCGGATATCATTCTGGCGCAGCAAAGCGGCGATGACGCGCGCGGACAGCCGCTCGCCTACCGCGACCATAGCATCGCTCATGCTGGGCAGCAGCTCGTCATTCAGGTTGTTGGCTACCCTCTGACATTGATCTAGCATGTCGGAAAGCAACTGGTCGATGTCCGCTTTGAGCGCGTTGCGGGCGGACGGGTCGAAGGGCAATTGATCGGCTAGCGCCATGTGCCGCGCGCGCAAAGTAGCGGCGATGCGGCGATAGCCCCGCTGGTCGCCGACTCGGGCTTGCAAGGCCGCCTCGAGCAGCATATCTGTGACACCCTCCAGCGCCGACGCCACGATCAAGATGCGTTCCCAGCGTTTCGACTCGTTGATGATGATGGCTAAAACTTGGGCGAGCGCCTTTGCCGTCCCCAGCGAGCCGCCACCGAATTTCATGGTTAAGATTGCCATGCAATGCTCGTTCGCCACAACTGAATGCGCTGGAATGAGATCATTTTCGCATTATCGGCAGATAGGCGCCTCTACAGATATTCTAGCATTTTTTGCAATTGGGCAACAATCGCCGCCAGCGAATTTGAGCTTGTCGATGTTGCGTTTGCAGCCTTTTTCAAGTAAAGTGCAAAACATTCGCGTACCTGTATCTTTATTCTAATGAACCACGTCTCTTAGGCGGTGACAAGGCTTATAATCTAGTGTGAGCGCGGCCGGCATATCCTTGCCGCCGAGCGGATTGGCGCGAAAACTAAATTGCTCGACGATTTGTCGGGGCAATTCTCTAGTCCATACGGAAGGCGAACTTATATGGCAACAGTTCATGCAGAAGAAACGCGACTCGTCGCAGGTGTGCGATTTCAAAAGATCGGCAAGCTTTATCATTTTGATTATTCGACATCTCCCGAGTTGAAAAAGGGCGATTTTGTCATCGTCGATACCTTGCGCGGCCGGCAGATGGGCCAGGTGATGGGCTTTACCGCGCCCGATTCCAATCGCACAGTACGGCAGATCCTGCGGCAAGCCACCCCCCGCGACCTGGTATTGCGGCAGCATTGGGAATCGAAAGAAGCAGATGCTCTCGCTACCTGTCAGGAAACTGCCGCCAACTTGCGCCGTCTTTCCGGCGTCAAGTTCGTCGCCGCGCAATACAACTACGACGGAAGCGTGATCACCTTCTTGTTCAGCGCCGAAGAAAAGATGGATACAGCTGTTTTGCAGAAGCGGCTGCAACGTAAATTCGACGCGCGCATCGAAATGCGGCAGATCGGACCTCGCGACGCCGCAAAACTCTTGGGCGGTTTTGGCGCCTGTGGCGAGACGCGCTGTTGCAGCACCTTCTTGACCGACTTCAGTCCGATCTCGATCAAAATGGCAAAGGCTCAAGGCGTCTCGTTGAACCCGTCGGAAATCACAGGCATGTGCGGACGGCTGCGTTGCTGCCTCGTTTACGAATACGAACAATACGTGGAAGCCCGGCGCAAGCTGCCGCGGCGCAACAAGCGAGTCGGTACCCCGCATGGCGAAGCGCGGGTAATCGACCAGCTCCCTTTGCGCGACGCTGTCATGGTGGACCTGGGAGAGGGCGTCCGAAAAGTCGTCACGAGAGAGGAAATCATCCCGCTGGAAGAATTCCGCAAATTGGCTGAAAAGGCGCATTCCCCCTGCGACAAGCACGGCGACGGCAGTTGCGAGTGCGGCAAGCCAGTTGGCAAGCGCCAATCTGATCTGATCGCGTCACGTCAAGCGCGTTCCGGGCCTTCCGAGCGCTCGGATGCGCCAGCGAAAACTGAGGAAGACAGCGACCGCGAGCGCGCTGCGCGGCGACCGCGTGAAAAAACAGCCGAGCAAGGCAAGAGCTCAAGGCGGCGTCGCGGCAGACGCCGACCCCGCCGGCGCGACAATTCCTCACCTAAGCGGTCCAATAGCGGCGATTGAATCTGAAGCACGGAATGCCAATATGACAGAAAACGATAATGCGCGCGCGCAACGAATACTCGGTGTTTTCGCCCATCCCGATGATCCAGAATTCTTCGCCGGCGCGACCTTCGCCAAATGGGCTGCTGACGGCGCGGAGATTACCTTTCTTGTCGCCACCAGTGGCGACAAGGGCAGCGCCGATCCAGACATGACCCATGAGCGCCTCTCGCAGATCCGGGAGCAAGAAGAGCGCGAAGCCGCTGCCGTGCTGGGCGTCAAGGAAGTCATTTTTCTGCGCTACCGCGACGGCGAACTGTTCCCGACGCTGGCGCTCCGACGCGATATCACCAGGGTGATACGCCTTACCAAGCCGGACATCGTCGTCACGCTTGATCCGACGGTTTTTTGGCGTGGCACGCGCGGCATCAACCATCCCGACCATCGCGCCATAGGCGCGGCGACACTGGAGGCGGTCTTCCCGACAGCGCGCGACCGCCTGAATTTTCTGGAGCAGGAGCGCGACGAAGGCTTGGCCACGCACAAGGTGCCCACCGTTTACATCGCCGGCGCCGCGGAACCAACGCATACTGTCGATGTCTCCGATTCCATAGAGACCAAAATCCGCTCGCTCTACGCGCATAAGAGCCAGATTGCGGATATGGACAAAATGGCGGAGCGCATACGCGAACATACGCTGGACCCCGAAGCGCCTCCCGAATACCCGCGTCATATCGAAAAATTTCACATCATAAACTTAGGATAGGGAAACATGGCAATTGACTATATGACAGAGGCGGAAACCCTGCGCGACGAGTTGATAGACAGACGGCGCGATTTTCATCGTCATCCGGAACTGGCTTATCAAGAACATCGCACCGCCGGCATTGTGGCTGAGGAGCTCAATAATCTGGGCTTGGAAGTGCAAACTGGCGTGGGCAAAACCGGCGTGATAGGCATATTGGAAGGCGAGCAGGACGGACCCACAATCTTGTACCGCGCCGATATGGACGCCCTGCCGATACAAGAAGAAAACCAAGCTGAATACGCTTCGCAGGCGGCGGGGGTAATGCACGCCTGCGGCCACGATGGACATACCGCCATCGCGCTGGGCATCGCCAAGCTGCTGAACAATCACCGCGAGCAACTGGGCGGCCGAGTCAAATTTGTCTTTCAGCCGGCCGAAGAAGTCGGCAGCGGCGCGAGCGCCATGATTGACGATGGCGCGCTGGAAGCGCCGGCGCCGGATCGAACCCTGGGCATCCATCTCTGGAACGATCTTGAGGTTGGCAAAGTGAGCGTCGTGGACGGACCGACGATGTCCGGCGCAGGGGTGTTCGAGATTACAGTTACCGGCAAGGGCGGTCACGGCGCTATGCCGCATCAAACAGCCGATCCCATCGTGTGCAGCGCCCAAATCATCGTCGCGCTGCAGTCGATTGTCAGCCGCAACATTGATCCGCTGGACACAGTTGTGCTGACGATAGGAACATTAAAAGGCGGCAGCGCCCGCAACATCATCCCGCAGACGGTGAGTTTTAGTGGATCCTACCGTCTTTTCCGCGAAGAGACGCGCGAGACCATCAAGTCGCGCATCTATGACATTGCAACGAGCTTGGCGCAGGGCATGGCTTGCCGCGCCGATGTCAATTTTGGCTTAGGCATCGGCGCGATTGTCAACGATGCCGAGGTGGCTGCTCATGCGCGCTCGGTCTTTGCTGGCTTGGGCGATGCAATCGACGTGGTGCGGCAGCCTTGGATGGCTTCGGAAGACGTCGGCTTGTTCATGCAGCGCAATCCCAGCGCCTATCTGCTGGTGGGTTCGGCAAATCACGAACGCGAACTGGACTTCCCTCATCATCATCCACGCTTCGATATTGACGAAGATGTTCTGCCGCTCAGCGTCGGCATGATGTCGGCGCTAATCGCGGACTATCTGGGAGCGGGCGAGTAGATGCTGGACAGGCTTCCGATTCGCTGGCTGGAATCGCATGGCTGGCTGGTGCTGGCTGGCAGCGCCGATCCGCATAGCGAGGTCCGCGCCTTGGCTTTGAGCAGATGCAATGCCTCCGGCGCGATCGCTTATATTTCGCTCGCGGGTGATGCTGGCGACGCCCTGATGGACGACCTGGCGGAATTGGGCGCGCCATCGGGTTATCTGGTTGATCTGGCCGACCAAGACAATAACGAAATACATGAACGCTTGAGCGGCGCCGGCATGATCGTCATCGAAGCGGGCGCCGACATTCACCGCTTGAAGCGACTTATGACCCAGACAGTTGCCCATGCCATAAAAGAGGCGCTGCAAGCTGGCGCGCTGGTTCTCTTTGAAGGCTTGGCAGCAACGCTAGCCGGCTCATATTATTTGGACCCGTCCGGCAATGTCGCAAAAGCCTTGAATTTCGTCGAAGACGTCTATGTGGCGGTGGATGTGAACAGCGCCCTCGCGACAGAAACAGCGCAGTTGGTCTTTCAAAAGCAACCGGATGCGGTGGGCCTCGCCATTGATAAAGGGTCCGCGCTGGTCCTGGGTCCAGATCAACACATCGAAACCTGGGGCGACAAGCAGATTACTTTCAGCTTGGGCGATCCTTTGCGCCAAGCTGAGTTTTAACCGGATTGAGCGGGGACAGAAGAAAACGGATATGCCAATTACGATCTTGATAGGAGCGCAATGGGGGGACGAAGGCAAAGGGCGCGCGGTCGACTGGCTGGCTTCCTCAGCCGATATCGTGGCGCGCTACGCCGGTGGCGACAACGCCGGGCATACGGTGGCGCTGGGCAGTGAAGTCTACAAGCTGCATCTGGTGCCCTCCGGCATTTTGCATGAGGATGTCGTTTCCGTCATGGGCAACGGGATGGTGATCAACCCAGTCAACCTCGTGCGAGAGATCCAATCGCTCAAGCAGC
Organism: Aggregatilineales bacterium; assembly: GCA_963663445.2. GTDB lineage: Bacteria > Chloroflexota > Anaerolineae > Aggregatilineales > Phototrophicaceae > UBA6055. The sequence goes on from CAXXTM010000002.1 coordinate 1,537,589, forward strand.
AGGGTCTGGACATTAGTCCGCGGCGCCTGGTCATCAGTTCCCGCGCGCACATCATCACGCCCGCTCATATCGAGCTGGACAAAGCGAGAGAACGCTCCCTGGGCGCCGAGAAGATCGGCACAACGCTGCGCGGCATCGGTCCCGCCTATCTGGACAAGACCAACCGCGCCGGCATCAGGACAGGCGATATGCTGCTGGACATTGAAGTCTTTGCCGAGCGCCTGAGCGCCGCCGTCGCAGCCCGGAATGCCGAATTGCGGCAGCAAGGGTTGGATGCCTTGGATGCAACAGCGGCAGCGGAGAGCTACCTGGCAGCAGCCGTATTCTTGCGTCCTTATATCAAAGATGTGTCCATCTACCTGCATAAGGCTTTGCAGGGGGGCAAGCGAGTTCTGTGTGAAGGCGCGCAGGGAACCATGCTTGATATCGATCACGGCTCTTATCCCTTCGTCACCAGTTCTTCGCCCACAGCCGGCGGCGCTCTGACCGGGCTGGGCGTCGGTCCGCTATTTGTCGAGCGCGTGATTGGCGTTGCCAAGGCTTTCAGCACCCGGGTTGGCGGCGGCCCCATGCCAACGGAGCTGGACGGGGAAATCGCGCAGCATTTGCGTGGCACCGGCGCTAACTTCTGGGATGAGTTTGGCACGACGACAGGTCGTCCGCGCCGCTGCGGCTGGCTCGATGTCGTTATGCTGCGCTATGCCGCCAGCGTCAATGGCTTGAGCGAATTGATGCTTACAAAAATGGATATCCTGTCGGGCATTGACGAACTGAAACTGGCGGTGGCATATCAAATCGATGGCGAACGCCGCGAATATCCGCCGGTGACCAATGAGCAATTGGCATGCGCCGTGCCGATCTATGAAAGCCTGCCCGGCTGGCAAGAAGATATCAGCGGATGTCGCGCGCTGGAGCAATTGCCAGAAGCCGCCAGAAACTATGTCAAACGCATCGCCGAGCTATGTGATGTGCCAATTCGGAGCGTCAGCGTCGGACCCGAACGCGAACAGTTGGTGACGGTCTTTTGATTTGCGCTGATTCCCATATAATTCCCTAACTTCCTGTCCTTCGTGTCTTTGTGCTAAGAATTAATTTGATGCGATTGCTCAGATGCAAATGGTCTTGATGCCTTGCCGCGCTTTGTGATAGATAGTACAATCACCTGCGTAAGCGTATCGGAGCGGATCTATGCAGCGACTGGGAGCCTTGGCTCTTATTTTCATCGTCTTGTTGGCCGGCGGCGCGATTTCATCGAACCTGCTCTCGTCGGATTTGGCGATACAGCAAACGACGGATCCAAGCGGGAACGCGCTGACCGCCACACCCGATCAAGCGATAGCCTTCATCTTGGTTGTTGGTTTCATTCTTGTCAATGTGCTTGGGGCAGGCCTGACCTTGGCGCTGGTCATTTGGCTCTTGAATCGTCAAGTGACTGTTGCGCGTCAAGAAGCGGAAGCCTGAGCCACTTCGTCCGCGCGCGCACTTGCATTTCCCTATATTTGCCCTTATTCACGCTCATTATGACCAGCCCGAAGCGACTTGCTCTTCATTTGAATGCGTGAATGCGCCCGTGAAGGCGCTCGACAGCGAGGCGCGGCAAGTCTGATGTTCAATAGTGAGCTCAAGTCCCATGTCTGACGAGACCAAAGCAACTCAGCGGACCAAGCCAAAAGCCGCGCTTGCGCTGTTTGCGATCGTGTTGATTGCCTTCGTCCTGCTCATCGCATATATTCTAATTGACAATTCCTCAAGCGCTGCCACCGCGACCCTGTCTGAAGAGTCATACGCGGCCGAGGTCGCCGCTGCGCTGGAAGGCGCTGACGCCTTTATCGGCGGGGGCTTAATCAACGAATACGAATGTTACACTTGCCATGTCTTGGGAGACGGCAGCCTGTCGCCCCTTTTCGACGGTATTGGCAATTTTGCGGCTGAGCGCCGTCCGCCGCTTTCTGCTGAACAATACCTGTACGAGGCGATCCTTTTCCCGGGCGTATTTTTAGTCGAAGACTACAGCGATTCGATGCCGAACAACTATGACGAACAACTCAGTGAGCAAGAGCTGGGCCATATTATCGCCTATTTGCTGACGCTCACCGAAGAGCCGCCGGGCTTTTAGACGCGCGGGCAGATCCGCGCTTTAGCTGGTGCGGCGCTGCCCGTTCATCAAAGAGAAACGCTCTCAGTTAAACAGATCCAGGCAATCGCATGAGCTTTGACGTCTTCACGATTTCGGCGCTGGTGGATGAATTCATGGATAGACTGGTCGGCGGGCGCGTGCAAGACGTGATTGATGTCGACGCGATGGGCATCGGTCTGGAAATCTACGCCAATCGAATGCGCCACTATCTCTATTTGAGCGCCGACGCCAACCAGCCTCGCGCATACATCGCTGGGGGGAAGCTGCGCCGCGGTCTGCTGAAACCGACGCAACTGGGGCTGCTCTGCCGGCGAACTGTCGAAGGCGGAATTATCGCGCATGTCAGTCAGCCGGATTGGGAAAGACTGCTGCGGATAGATATTGAGGGTCCAGAAGGCGACATCTCGCTTGTCGCCGAACTTATGCCGCGGCGCGCCAACGTCCTGCTCCTGCGCGCCGGCTTGATACTGGACTGCCTCAAGCGCGTGGGTCCCGACGAGAACCGCTATCGCTTGAGCTTGCCCCAGCACAACTATGTGCCGCCGCCGCCAATCCAGGACCAACTGACGCCGAGCGAGGTCACTGTTGAGAGCTTGCGGGGCATCATGGACGCGGTAAAGAAGCCGTCGATGCAAATGAGACGGGTCTTGCCGGGGCGCATCCTCGGCATGAGCCCGCTGCTAGCCAAAGAAATTGTCTTCCGCGCCAGCGGACGTCCCGACGCCAAAGCGCGCGATAGCGACTGCCGCGCGCTGCTTGATGCCTACGAGTCGCTTGTGGCGCCGCTATTGCGTCGGCATTGGCAGCCGGGCCTCGGCTATGAGCTGGGCGTCGCCGCCGAATTTGCCGCCTTCCCACTGTCATTCCTGGATTGGCAAGCTCGCCCAACCATGAGCGGCGCGATCAGCGAATACTTTGGCTTGGTCCGCAGCGCCGACGCCTACGACGAAGCCAAAAAACCTGTGCGGAATGCGATAGCTGAAGCGCGGACGAGACTATCGGCGAAACTTGCTTCTCTGGAACGGGGCTTCAAAGATGAAAGCGAAATGCGGCGCATAAAGCAGAGCGGCGAACTTATCCTGGCTTATCAAACTGCCCTGCGTGAAGGACAGGATTTGCTGCGCGCGCAATATGAACCCGACGAGCCGGAGTTGATCATTAAGCTCGACCCCGCGCTCAACCCGATCGAGAACGCGCAAAGCTATTTTCGCAGATACGAAAAGGCGAAAGGGGCGCGCAAAGCGCTGCCGGCTTTGATCGCGGAAACGAAAACGGAATTAGCGTTCATGGCGCAGTTGGAATCCGACCTAGCCTCGGCCAGCAACTGGCTCCAGATTGACGACGTTATGCAGATGCTGCAAGAACGCGGGCATTGGCAAGGCAAGAAACTCAAACGGATTGGCGGCGGGGGCCGGCAAGGTCCGCTGCGTGTTGTCAGCCGCGACGGCTATGTAGTTTGGATTGGCCGCAACAGCCGACAGAATGACCAGCTCACCTTCAAGACCGCCAACAGACAGGATATTTGGCTGCACGCGCGTGGCGCGCCGGGCGCTCATGTCGTCATCCGCAACGATGGCAGGCGCATCGGCGACGACTTGATATTAGCGGCGGCAGCCGTCGCAGCCTATTACAGCCAAAAACGCGACGACAAGCGTGTCCTGGTGGATTATACCCGTGTCAAATTTGTCAAAGCGATCAAGGGCGCGGGACCGGGCATGGTCACATATCGCAATGAAAAGACGCTGTCAGTCGAACCTCGTGACGAGGCGGCGCTTACGAGCTGAGTTGCAACAGGCTAGTCGTCGGCGCTGCTGGCTGCTAATACGCGCTGAGTCGCTTCAAGGACCTGGCTCACGCTGATATCTCGCACACAAGGATGGTATGCCAGCGGGTCATCGCCCCAATCGAGGATGCGGCAAGGGCGACATGCGATCTGCGATGTGATTGTCGCGTGCTTTCGGGGATCGCCCCAGGGGGCGAATTCAATTGGGTCGGCAGGACCGAACAAGGTCACGGTGGGGCTGCGTGCGGCGGCGGCTACGTGCATGGCGCCACTGTCCGCACCCAGGACCGCGCAGGCGCGTTGATAAAGCGCCGCCAACTGAGCCGCGTTTGTCTCCCCGGCGACCGAATACGACTTCGTCTTCATCATGCCGGCGATGTCGTCGATTAAAGCTGCTTCGCCCAAGCTGCCGGTGAAGATGATCGCCGCTTTGCGCAGCTGCGCGATTTGATCCGCGGCTTCCGCCCATTTGTCCGGTTGCCAGAGTTTACTGGGCATCCCGGAGCCGGGATGTATGCAGATGATGGGCTGCTCAATGTCGATTCCCCGATCGTGGAGGAGCTGCTCCACGGTGGCGGCGTCGGCTGGGTCGACGGCTAAAGTCAATTCGATATCCCGATCATGGGCAGCGCCAAGCCAGAACTCTATCAAGCGCAGGTTTTGCAGGACGGCATGTTCCTGTTGCTGGGACAAGCCTCCGGTCAGAAAAGGCGCGACATTGGCATTGTCGTAACCGATGCGCTCGCGGATGCCCGCCAGAAATGCTAGCATTGCCCCCCACCAATGGTCTGGGCGCATGATTAGCGCGCTATCATAGCCGATTCTGCGCAGCATACGCGCCGAATCCAGCGCGAGCAGATAAGCATTGCGCGTCGGCGAGCTGCGCCGGCGCTGGAAGCCGGGGAAATCGAGCGTCAGTACGACATCAACCTCGTCGAAATGAGCCAGTATTTCGGCCGCCCAGGCACCGCAGATGACGTGTATTTCTGTTTGAGGGCGCATGCGCTTGATAAACTGAAGCGCGGGACCCATTAGCAGGGCGTCGCCGAGGTGGTCCGGGCGTATGACAAGCGCCCGGTTGGAGATGGCGCGTTGTGGCGGAATTGGCATCTTGTCGAGGCGGGATAGCAATAAGTCCCTTATTGAATGCAGCGCCGACGGCTGATGCAAGGTCCGCGCCTTGCTCATATTGCGGCGCGCCAAGGTCTCTTTATCCAAAGCCCAGTTCCTTATATGCGCTTAGGAGATGGCGCATGAGCGCCGACCAGTCGTAATGCGCCCGTACCTGCTCGCGCCCTTCTTCGCCCAGCGCTTGACGACGATCCGCATCGCTTAAGAGCGTCGATATGGCAACCGCGAAACTATCGGCGTCGTCCGCGATTTCGATTGCTTCTCGTATTGACCCATGCAGACCGGATGCGCCCAGCGCTGTCGAAACGACCGCGCAGCCCGCAGCCATCGCTTCGAGTATCTTGAGCCGAGTGCCGCTGCCCATGCGCATGGGCAAGACAAATAGCGTCGTCTCTTTTAAGTAAGGCAACGCCGACTCGACCCAGCCGGTCACTGTCACATGATCGCCATCAGCCAAGGCGCGGATGCGCGGATGCGGATTCCTGCCGACGATAATCAATTTCAACGCGGGATGCCGCTGCAACAGCACAGGCAGGATTGCATCACAGAACCATTCCACCGCATCGACATTTGGCCGATAATCCATTTTCCCGGTGAACACCAGCTGATTGCTTGCTCGCCGTCCGCCAGAGCAGGATCGGTAGTCGTCGACAAAAATGCCGCTGGGCATGACAAAAATTGGCGCGCCCGCATAAGATTTCAGCAGGTTGCGGTCTTCTTCGCTGACGGCGATCACCGCGTCAACGGACTCGCATAACTTGCGCTCGTAACGCTCGAGGCGGCGCGCCTGAACCGCCGAATAGAGCGCGGTATGCAGGCGAGACGGTCGCTGCCTGTCCAGCCGGGATATCTGCCGCTGCAATTCAGCTTCCGCGTTGAGGGCATCGTAAACAACTTTGGCTTTCCCTTTTTTCATATTGATCATTGGCAGATAGCTGCCCAGTTCGATGCCGGAAAATTGGATGATATCGAAGGCGCGCGCATCGAGAATCGCGGCGAGCTTTCGCGCGAAGCCAGCGCTCATCAAGCGATCTTCCATATCCGCCTTTTGCGTGGCGAGCAGCGAGACTACGCGCTGCGATTTGCTGCGCTGTGGCATCGGGCAGCTGTGGATCTCGCGGCAATAATGAAAAAGCGGGTTCGTGTCGGGGTCCAGCGCGGCATCACTGAAACACAGCAGCGTCACCTTGTGTCCAGAGCCGTGGAGACCGCGAATGATGCCATAATTGCGTATCGCCGCGCCCGATTCGCTGGGAAAAGGGTTGTCTGGGCTAAGCAGCAAGATTTCCATCGCTGGTTCAGTTGAGAAGAGCTTGATAAACGTCGCGCGCCGTTTGCGCGGCGGCGTCCCAGCGAAATCGCTTGGCGCGTTTGATGCCCGCGGCCGACTGCGCCGCGCGCCAGGCGCTATCGCCGAGCACGCGCTGCATGGCTTGCGCGATCGTGGCGGAATCATGAGGATCAACCAAGATGCCGACATCCGCCACGATTTCCGGCAAGGCGGCCGCGTTGCTCACGATGGGAACGGTCCCGCAAGCCATCGCTTCCAGGACCGGCAACCCAAAGCCTTCGTAATAAGAGGGCAAGACCAGCAATAGCGCATGGTTGTATATCGCGGGCAACTGCGCGTCAGAAATATCGTGACGAAAGATCAAGCTGTCATTGACGCCGACTTGAGTTATGTCGCGCATAAGCTGCTCAAAATGCCAGCCGGGCCGGCCCGCGATTAACAGTTGTGGCAGATCGGGCAGCTCGTCTTTCAGGTCGCGATAGGCGCGCGCCAAGCCGACAAGATTCTTGCGCGGTTCGATGGTGCCGACAAACAGAAGATATGTTTCCGGTAAATCCAAGTGCTTGATCACCGGCTTGGTGACCGAGCGGGGCAGGGGACAAAAACCATCCTCCACCCCCAAATGATGAACTGTTATTTTCTGCGGCGGCACGTCAAGGATGTCTACAAAGTCCTGCTTGGTAGCGAAGCTATTGGCCAAGATATGGTCCGAGCGCTTGACCGAGGCTTGGATCTGAGCATTGTAATATCGGCGGCTGGCAGCGGTCATGTATTCGGGATAGTGGATGAAGCTCAAGTCGTGCACGGTGATGACGTGGCGGCGCGCGCCGCGCATGGGCGCGATGAAATCGGGACTGTGCAACAAATCCAAGCGCCGCCCGAATAGTTCAACTGACAGCGCCATGCGCTCCCAGGGATGATGCGGGGGCGTCCACAAATTGGCGCTTGCGAAGCGGCGGGGTAGCGCGCCTTTGGCTTTGCGGCTTTGGAAGACAGTTATTTTCTGGGCGGGCGGATTGTCTTCCAGAGCAGAAATGATGCCCCTGGTATATCGGCTTATGCCGCCTACGCGGTAGTGAGTTAGACGAGCGTCTATTCCGATATGTGCCATGAAATGAGTATAGCGGTATCATTATGCTCATGCCAGACGGATCGCGGCGGCACGCAAAGACTGGTTGGAGATGGATCGACCGGCGCCTTGGAAAGGCAAGATCATGCCAAAATACGATGTGGTGACATTTGGCGAGACGATGATGCGCTTGACGCCGCCGGGCTATTTGCGCATTGAGCAGACTACTTCCTTCGACATTTGGGTTGGCGGGACAGAATCCAATACAGCGATTGGATTGGCGCGCCTGGGCATGGAAACCGCCTGGTTCTCGCGCTTGCCCGCGTCGCCCATGGGCCGCTATGTGAGCAACCGCATTCAGCAATATGGTGTGGATGTCAGTCATATCGTCTGGGCGGAGGATGAGCGGCTGGGCATATTTTTCCACGAGCAGTCGCAGGCGCCGCGCGCCAGCCGCATAATCTATGATCGAAAAGATTCAGCGGCGAGCCGCGTCCAGCCCGCGGATCTGCCTGCGGATTTGTTCGCAGCTGATATGAGCCGCCTCTTTCATGTTACTGGGATAACGCTGGCCATCAGCGATTGCGCCAAGGCGACCGCGCTGGCAGCCATGCAGCGCGCGCGGGACGTCGGCTGGCAGCTTAGCTTCGACACTAATTATCGCAGCACTTTGTGGTCGGGCGAGCAGGCCGCGGCTGGCTGTGACGAAGCCATGGCGCTAGCGGATATCGTGTTCTGCCCCTATGGAGATTACAAGGCTCTTTATGGCGACTCGACTGCCACAGACGCGCTAGCTGCTTTAGCCTCGCAATATCCCGAGACGCTCATCATCATGACCCTGGGCAAAGATGGCGCGCAGGCGATTTCCCCAAATGGCGAGCGCTTTCAGCAATCGGCCATCCTGGCCGGCGAAGTCGGGCGCATAGGCGGTGGAGACGCTTTCGCCGCGGGCTTTCTTTACGCCTGGCTGACCCATACGGATCTTGCCTTGGCGCTAAAATGGGGCGTCGCCATGTCCTCTCACAAATACACCATCCCGGGCGATCTGCCCTTGGTCGATTACGAAGAAGTGGCGGCGCTGGCGGCTGGATCAAGCGGGGGCGGTCTCATCCGCTAGCGCTTTTCCGCCGGCAAGTCAGTGAGCCGCGATGTGCCGAAAATAGCTCGCCATTGTCGCTAGCAGCCACGCGCCGTCTTACCTATAATCCTGGAATCCTTTTTCCTATTCGTCGGTTGACACTGCATAATGAGCAAGCCGAAAAATAGCGGTCATCCCTTCCTTCGTTTATTGAACTACGCCTCGGTATACAAGCGGCGGGTGGCTTTTGCCACTGTCTACTCCGCGCTGGGCAAGATTTTTGACATCATGCCGCCGGTCTTGATCGGGGTGGCGGTCGATATCGTCGTGCAAAGGCAGGACTCGCTTCTGGGACGGCTGGGCGTCGCCGACTTGACTCATCAACTGCTGATCCTGGGCTTCGTAACGCTGCTTGTATGGATTCTTGAATCTTTGTTCGAATACATCCAGCGGGTTCACTGGCGCAATCTGGCGCAGTCCATGCAGCACGATTTGCGCGTCGACGCTTATGACCATGTGCAGCACCTGGAACTGGCATATTTTGAAGATCAAAGCACGGGCGGATTGATGGCGGTGCTGAATGACGACATCAATCAGTTGGAGCGTTTCCTGGATATCGGAGCCAGCGATGTGGTGCAGATCGTCACCACCGTGGTGGTGATTGGCGGCATCTTCTTCTTGGTCGCGCCCAGCATCGCTTGGATGGCGGCGCTACCTATTCCCTTCATCATCTGGGGTTCCATGCGTTTTCAGCGCTTGCTTGCGCCGCGCTACATCTCGGTGCGCGAACAAGTCAGCATGATCAACCACCACTTGTCCAATAGCCTAAGCGGCATCGCAACCATCAAGAGCTTCACCGCCGAGGATTACGAAGCGGAGCGCCTGCGCGTCGAAAGCAAGGAGTATGTCGAGCGCAATCGCCGCGCCATCCGACTGAGTTCCGCTTTTTCCCCCTTGATACGGATGGTAATCGTGACGGGATTCATCGCCATCACCGTTGCCGGGGGACAATTGGCGCTCAACGGCGTCTTGGATGTTGGCGCTTTCAGTGTGCTGGTATTCATGACTCAGCGTTTGCTTTGGCCCCTGACCAAGCTGGGGGAGACATTTGATCTGTACCAAAGGGCGATGGCATCGACCATACGCATCCTGGATTTACTGGGCATCAAGCGCAAAATCAACGATGGCGACATTGCCTTGCCGATAGCCTCAATCAGCGGCGATATGCGCCTGGATGACGTTAGTTTCGCCTACAGCGACGGGCGTGAAATCATAGAGCGCTTGAGCTTGGACTTCCCGGCCGGTGAAACGGTGGCCATCGTCGGCGCGACCGGCGCGGGCAAAAGCACCGTCATCAAGCTGCTGCTGCGCTATTACGACGTGACACGCGGGCGCGTTCTGCTTGATGGCTACGATCTGCGGGACTTGAAGCAGGCGGATATTCGCAATGCCATCGGCTTGGTCAGCCAGGACGTCTTTCTCTTCCACGGCACCGTGCGCGAAAATATCGCCTATGGCGCCCAAGATGTGCCGGAGCATCTCATTGTGGAAGCGGCCAAGATCGCCGAGGCGCACCAATTCATCACTGAGCTGCCGCAAGGATACGACACAGTTGTCGGGGAGCGCGGGCAGAAACTTTCCGGCGGACAGCGACAGCGCTTGTCCATCGCCCGGGCGGTGCTGACGGATCCGCCCATACTGATACTCGACGAGGCGACTTCTTCAGTCGACAACGAGACCGAAGCCGCCATACAGCGTTCGCTGGAACGCATCGCTGTCGGGCGCACCATCATCGTTATCGCCCATCGCCTGTCCACCATTCGCAACGCCGACATGATCTATGTCTTGCAAGGGGGCCAATTGCGGGAAAGCGGCGGGCACGAAGCCCTGGTGCATGTCAATGGCTTGTACGCGACGCTATGGCGCGTGCAAACGGGCGAACGGATGCTGGCGCAAGCCGGCGACTAGCCTAGCTGCCCAAGCATCTTGTCGATCACTTCCATATTACGAACGGCGTCGCTCGGCGGAAAGCGCGGGGCGCGCCCCGCGAGCAGGGCGTCGGCAAAATCTTCGACCATCAATTGATAGTGGTCAACTGGCGGGACGACATGTTCGGTCAATTGATCGCCCCGCCAATGTTGCACGATCGCGTCCTTATGCTTGTCCGGCGTGAAACTTGATCTGACGACAAGCGCCCCCTCTGTCCCCTTGAGCCGGTAGCTCTGCTGGCGGGACGCGCGCAAGCCGCAGTCGAAGTGTCCAATGACGCCCGAGGGGAACTTCAGCGCGCCAGCCAGAATCTCGTCGACGCCTGTTTTGGGACCGATATTCCCAACTGCGCTGACCGCCTGCGGTTCTTCGCCTGTGATGAAGCGCATCAAATTGACGCAATAACAGCCCACGTCCATCAAACCGCCACCGGCCAGCGCCTTGCTCAAACGGATATTGGCCGTATCGCTGATGTAAAAGGTGAAGCTGCTGTTGATGAGTTTCAGATCGCCGATGCCGCCTTCCGCCAGGATGGATTTGACCTTGGCCTGCTGGGGATGAAAGCGGTACATAAAAGCCTCCGCCAGCACGACGTCATGCTCTGCAAACGCGTCGACTATCGTCTGCGCTTCCGCCGCGTCGCTGGCGAAAGGTTTCTCGCAGAGCGTGGCTTGGCCCGCTTGGGCGCATTTGATGCTCCATTCGGCGTGCATGCTATTCGGCAATGGATTGTAGATGGCGTCGACTTCGCCGCTTGCGAGCAACTCTTCATAGCTGCCATAGGCGATTGGGATATTCTGCTCGGCGGCGAATTCCCGCGCGCGTTCCAGCGATCGGCTGCCGACGGCTGCCACGACGCCGTTGCTTGAGGCATGGATAGCCGGGATGACTTTGCGGCCGATATTAGCCGTGCTCAAGATACCCCAGCGAATTTTGTCGGGCATAAGGCGCTCTCCTTATTAGATCTCATAACCACCTGGCGATAATTCTAGCGAGTTCTCCGCTTTCTTTCAAAGCGGCCAAAGCCTCATCGACAAGTCGCCAGGCGTCCAGGTTGTCGCGCCGCGCCGCGATCGCGTAATGATCCTGTGTGAGGTAAGTATGCGCGGCACTCCAATCAGGATGCTGGCTCTGGTATAAGCCATAGGCGGTTGCGTCCACAATGGCGGCATCGGCGTATGACAGGCGCAGCGCATCCAGCGCATATCTCGGCAGTTCATAGGGCAGACCTGTTACTGTCTCATTATCGTCTTCCAGCTTGCGCAACTCTGTGTCTGCTCCGCTGCCAAACTCATAGGCGATCTTCTGCCGCGCCAGCCCCTCAAGCGACGTGATGGGTTTGTCGCCTGGCGCGACCAGCAGCAGGCCATTATTAAAATAGTGTCGAGTATAGCGGACATCGTCCATGCGCGCCGCTTCAACACGCAAGGCTGAAATCAGTATATCAACCTCGCCGCTTATCAAAGCATCGTACAAGCCGTAATAGCTGATGTTGACAAATCGCAGCGGCAGCTCAATTTGGCGCGCGATGGCATTCGCCAGATCGATATCCAGACCAGTGACCGCCTGGTCCTCGTCGCTGGCAAAGGGCGGCACACTGGCGTCGACGCCGACGGCGATGAGCCCGCGGGGAAAGGCTTTGGCTTTGTCGGCCGGGCGCTCTGTCAATGATACAAAAAGAAACAGCAAAACGGCCGAGATGAACAGTAAGCCAAGCGACAGCCCCAGACGCATCCGCATATTCATGCCCCCGCCGGCGGCGGCAGCCACCGGGTAGCGCGGCGTTCCCAGCCACGGGCATAGTCTTGCAGCGCATAATAGATAGGCTTCAGTTCGAATTCCGGACTGACGAGCGTGAAGTTGTCCGGGTGGCCATTCAGGGGCGCGGGATAACGAAATGCCCAGATGCAGAGTTGCTCCACCCAGTCCCAATGTGCCTGCGCGTATTCAAAAGCATTTAGCGTATATTGCAGCCGCTGCGACGGGCGGACCGCGCCGGTCCAGCGCGGATGGTCATTCCAACCACTCTCGGTGATGAAAACGGGTTTTGCCGCGTCGCCGGCCTCTAGCATGATTCGACGCAGGGCTTCCAGACGGCGGAAGTTAATCCGGTCGGCGCTAGGCTCGGCTTCAGCCGGTTCGGTTGAGCCATAGCTGTGTACCGCCAAAGCGTCAAAGTATGGCACCGCGCCGCTGCGATACATCTCGCGCAGATAGATGGTCTCGTTGAGCCCGGCTGAGCTGCCGGGGGCTTCGTTTGTCGGCGCCAGCGCGCCCGCCAAAACAAGCGCTTTTGGATTGGCGTCTTTGATCGCTCGGTAACTCAATTGCAGCAAGCGCGTGTAAGCGGCTGGGTCGACCGGTCGATAACCCCACTCGAAGCTGAGATTGGGTTCGTTCCAAACGATAAAATGCTGGATTTCTTCTGTGTAGCGCGTCGCTAGCCGCGAGGCGTATTCGGCGAAATCGTCGAAGGAGTCTTCCGGCAAGAAATTGAGCGTGGTGGCGCGGTCCTCGAACTCCCGGGGGCGCGCCCAGTCGGGCACCAGACCCAGCCGGGCGATGACGCGCAGGCCCTGGTTCAGCGCGTGACGGACGATGAGATCCGCTTGCCGCCAGTTGTACTGATCATCGACAGGCTCAAAGTATGCCCAGGGGAAGAACTGCACGATGCTCGTCGCGCCCATCTCTCGCGCCAGTTCCAGCGAGCGCTTGATCTTCCACTCCTGCACTTCGTTTTCCAATAACGTATGTACGCAGACTAATGGCTTAGTTGTCTGGACGATCTGCGCTTCCCCCAGCTCCACATATTCAAGCGGGGACCAATTGGTTGCAAAGACAATGTAGACAGCAGTCAGCAGCAGCCAGGCCGGTCGGACTAGCGGCTTGACGGCGCGGCGCGTTTTTTGCCTGAAGGTCTTGAGCATCCGCTACACACGGTATGTGACATACGTTATGTGATAAGGTACAATGGCGATTGTTCGTTCGCGGCAATTGCCATAGCAATTCGGTGCTTTGCGCGACGACCGAACAGGCGTATTGTAGTGGCTGATGTTTGTGCGGGGATAGGTGAATTGTCGCAGCGTGTTATCGCCATGTGGTCTGGACCACGGAATATCTCGACAGCCTTGATGCGCTCTTGGGCGAGCCGAAGCGATACGACGGTGATCGACGAGCCATTTTATGCGCATTATCTCCAATTCACCGGTTACGATCACCCTGGCGCAGAGGAGATCATCGCGACATACGAGACGGACTGGCGCCGCGTGATTGATGGATTGGTCCCAGATGGCTCGAGCGCTGGCAAGATCGTCTATCAAAAGCACATGACGCAGCACATGCTCAAGCATATCGACCGCTCCTGGATCGCTCAAGTTTCCAATTGTTTTTTGATAAGGGACCCGCGCCGAATGCTATTGTCCTTCTCAAAAGTGATTCCTAACCCGCGTCTCGATCAGTTGGGGCTGGCGCAGCAAGTGGAGATTTTCCAATATGTGCGCAAGGTTACGGGCACCGTGCCGCCGGTAATCTCATCGCGCGGCGTTTTGACCGACCCGGAAGGCTCGCTGCGGGGGCTCTGCGCGCTGCTCGATCTGCCCTTTGAGAGCGCGATGCTCAGATGGCAGGCAGGCAGGCATGAAAGCGATGGCATCTGGGCGAAGCATTGGTATGCCAGTGTGGAAAAGTCGACCGGATTCGCGCCCTACAGGCATGATGACAGTTCGCTGCCGCAACATCTGCGCGGCTTGCTCGACCAATGCCAAGGGCTTTACGAGCAGATGGCAGAGCATTGCATAAACTAAGGCGAGACATGAAACAAGCATTTAATCCCCAGAACAAAGACCTGCTCATCAATATCAATGGCGAACTCTATCACCGCGACCTGGCCGGCATCAGCCCCTTTGATTCGGCGGTGCAAGGCGGCGATGCCGTTTGGGAAGGCTTGCGACTGTATGAGGGCAGGATTTTCAAATTGATCCCCCATCTCGACCGCTTGCGCGCCTCGGCGCAGGCGCTGGCATTTGCCGAGATTCCCAGCCACGAAGCGATCATCAAGGAGATAAGCAAGACACTGCGCGCCAATGAAATGACGGACGGCGTTCACATTCGTTTGACCTTGACCCGCGGCGTCAAATATACTAGCGGGATGGATACCCGGCTCAACAATCAAGGACCGACATTGATCGTCCTCGCCGAGCGCAAAGCGCCGGTATATGACAAGAGCGGCATACGCTTGATCACCTCCGGCATTCGGCGCATTCCGCCGGATTGCGTCGATCAGAATATCCACTCCTGCAATCTGATAAACTCGATTCTGGCGAAAATCCAGGCGAACGCGGCCGGCGTCGACGACGCCTTGATGCTCGATTATCGCGGTTTCCTCGCCGAGACAAATGCAACCCATGTGTTCATTGTCGCCGACGGAATTGTCATGACATCGGATACGGGCTCTTGCCCGGAAGGCATCACGCGGGCGGCGGTTTTGGAGATCTGTCAGGATGAAGCCATCCCATACCAGGTCAAAGACATCTCGCTGTCCGAAATTTACCGAGCCGATGAAATGTTTTGCACCGGCACAATGGGGGAATTGGCGCCGGTTGTCGAGCTGGATGGCAGGACTATTGGCGCCGGTCAAACTGGCGCGATGACCATGCGCCTAAGCAACTTGTTCCGCGAACGGACGAAGAACGAAGGTTATCCAATCCTGGAGACTGTGACGAGCTAAACGGCAGTTTCTTTCATTTGTGGCATAAACGTGAAGCATAAAGGAGGATAAGATGTCAGATTTCTCATTTGTTGGACAACCGACCCCGATGATCGACGGCGGCGCCAAGGTCACGGGCAATCTCAAGTATACGGGCGATTTGAAGCTGGCGGGCATGCTGCATGCCAGGTTCGTCCTCAGCAGTTACGCGCATGCCAATATCAAGGGGATTGATGTCGCGGCGGCTATGGCGCTGCCGGGCGTGCAGCGTGTTTTGACCGCCGATGATCTCCCCGCTATGGCGCCATCATCCCGCGCGAAGCTGATGTTGGCGCGGGGCCGCGTCATCTTTGTGGGGCAACCGGTGGCGGTTGTGCTTGCCGATGACCAAGCCGCGGCCGCCGATGGCGCCGAATTGGTGGATGTGCATTACGAGCCGCTGGACGCTGCCACATCTATGGATGCGGCAATGGCGGACGGCGCCCCGCTGGTTTGGCCCAACGGCATCCCCACCGGCGCGGAAGACGAAGCCGCGCATGGCGCGGACGCTGGCGGCGACGCCGAGGAAGAAGAGGAAGAAGCGTCCAACATCGCTGGACGAACCAAGATTGCGCGCGGCGATGTCGCGGCGGCTTTTGCCGCGGCCGATCTCATTGTGGAACGTACTTTTGAAACGCCGATGGTGCATCAAAGTTCAATCGAGACCCAGGGTTGGGTTGCGCAGCCAAACCCGGTCAACGGCGGGCTTACCATGTGGGGCAGCATGCAGTCGCCCTTTGGCGTGAGGCTGGACGTGGCGGACACGCTGGGCATCCCGGAATCTGACGTCACCGTCTATGCCATGCCGGTCGGCGGCGCATTCGGCGCGAAGTTCGGCTTGTACGAGCCTATGGTGGCGCTGATCGCGGCCACAGTGGGACGCCCGGTGAGTTTGATTCTCACGCGAGGCGAGGAACTCCTGAGCACAAATCCAGCGCCAGCCCTGCGGCTTTCCGCTAAGCTCGGTTTCAAGCAAGACGGTACCTTGCTCGCTATGCAAGCGCTGGCCACGGCTGATACCGGGATCTATCCAAGCGGATTAGGCGGTTTTGCTTCTTTCCAATTCGCTAATTTTTATCCCTGCGACAATGTTCTGCTGGAATCAATCAATGTCGTGACCTTTAAGCAATCCGTCGGCGCTTACCGCGCGCCGACCTCTCCCACAGCCTTTATGGCTGCGGAAACGCTCTTTGATGAAGCGGCCGCGCAGCTGGGCATGGATCCGATCGAATTGCGGCTGATGAACGCGGCGCAAGCCGGCGACCTCATGCCCGATGAAAGCGCCTTCTCGAATATCGGCATGGTCCAGACCTTAGAAGCCGTGCGCGAGCATCCCCTGTGGAAAAACCGGAAGGAATCGCGCGCGGCCGGTCGTGGCGTCGGCGTGGCGATCGGCGGCTGGATGGGCGGTCTGGAGCCGGGCGCGGCCGCTTGCAAGCTCAACCGAGATGGCGTTTTGCAGGTGCAGATTGGCACGGCCGACCTGTCCGGCACGCCGACCAGCTTCGCGCTGCTCGCGGCAGAGGCTTATGGCATTGATCCCGAGCAAGTGCGCTTCGTCTACAGCGATACCGACAGCGCGCCTTATGGTGGGGGCGTCGGCGGCAGCAAGACCATGTATACCCTGGGCAATGCCGTTATCCGCGCCGCGGAAGACGCTCGTCGGCAAACCCTGGCGATTGCCGCCGAAGAATTTGAAGTCGCCAGCGAGGACCTTGAGATTGTCGACGGGCGCGTGCAGGTGCGCGGTTTCCCCGATCGATCCATCGGCTTGGGCGAGCTGGCCGGCAAGACGATGACATTTGGCGGCGCTTACGAACCTGTTTACGGCAACGGTCGACAAGCCGTGACCGACCGCGCGCCGTCGTTCTCGGCGCAGGTCGCCGAAGTTGAGGTGGATGAGGAGACCGGCGAAGTCAATCTGGTGAATCTGGCTGTGGTGCAAGACGTCGGACGCGCCATCAATCCGCTGGCGGTTGAAGGTCAGATGCAGGGCGGCGCCGTGCAAGGCGTCGGCTGGGCGCTCTACGAAGAGATGCGCTACGATGAGAACGGTCAACTGCTGACTGGCTCCTGGATGGACTATGCCATGCCGGACGCCATGCAGGCTGCGCCGATACAGACGCAAATCGTCGAAGTTCCGTCGGAGAGCGGACCCTTTGGCGCGCGCGGGGTGGGCGAACCGCCGGTGATCCCAACGGTGGCCGCGATTGCCAATGCCGTGGCCGATGCGACCGGGGTGCGGCTGTCGCAGACGCCGATGACCGCGCCGCGCGTACTTGAAGCGCTGGCGCAGCGCTAGCAGATGCCGAACCTAAGACAAAAGAGCCAACCGGCGGTTGGCTCTTTTTGCTTCTGAACCGATTAATGTTATTCCCGGATGCGGCGGCCGGACAGTCTCAGCGTCCGCCGTCTATCGAAAGCACCTGACCGGTGATCCAGTTGGCATAATCCGACGCGAAGAAGAGCACGCCATGCGCGATGTCTTCGGCATTGCCGAGCCGTTTAAGCGCAAAGCGCTCCAGCAGCGCCTTTTGCCCTGCGGCGCCATAAGATTCGTACTGTCTGATAGAGGTGGGATTGGACAAGACGAAGCCGGGCGCGATATTGTTCACCGTGATCTGCCATTTGCCCAATTCCTGAGCCAGTTGTCGCGTGAGATTGATTTGGCCCGCTTTGGCGGCGGCGTAAGCTTGAATGCCTGTCAAGCTGGGACCCAAGCCCGCGCCGCTGGAGATGTTGATAATCCGGCCGTATGCCTGCGCTTTCATTGATGGCGCAAGCGCTTGCGCGAAGAAAAACGCCGCCCGTGTATTGACCTCAAGGATGCTGTCCCATTCCGCTTCTGTGACCTGTTCCAGCGGCTTGCCAACCTGGCCCTGTACGCCGCCGGCGTTGTTCACCAAGATCTGCGCTGCGCCTTCGGTGGCCAGCGCGCGCTCGACGAAGGCGAAGACCGCCGCCCGATCGCGCACATCGACGCGCGCGATTTCGCACGCGCCGCCGGCTTCCCGACAAAGTTGTCGGGTTTCCGCCAGTTCGTCTTCGATCACGTCGCAAGCCCAGACTGACGCGCCGCGGGACGCGAATGCCAGGCTGATGGCGCGGCCGAAGCCGTGAGCGGCACCGGTGACGATGACCGTTTTGCCGTCAAAGTTAATGTTCATGGCAATTCCGCCTTTAACTCGTCGAGATTGGCAAGGGCCTGTGGTCGGCTGCCGTCTTCGATCTCGTGAATCATCTCGATCCAGCGCCGCGTAAGGGGCAGGTCTATTCCGACCGTCTCGCCTTGCGCCAAGATCGGTTCGTACATGATGACTTCAGTTTTGCGCTTGCGGACCGCCAGGTCGCGCCAGATGCCGCTATGCGTCTTGGCGGATTCGCGGTTGAAGGCGACCAGCGTGTCCAGCGATTTCTTAATGCCAGCTTGGTCATTTGCCAGGAATGCCGCGGGATCAAAGCCGTTGAAACCGCGCGCTTCCACGCCGATTTGCGCCGCCACTGCCAGGATCTCATGCGCGGCGCGAATGTACAGATCTCGGTAGCCTGGGTCAGCCAGCGCCGCCGCGATAGATTCGTTTGTCAAGGCGGATACAAAAAGCATGGCGCCATAAGCTTCCTTGCCCCAAAGGTAGCCCCAGAGATTGTCGCTGATAATCGTGTTGGGGTCGAAGTCGCGGAAAGCGGCGCCAATCTGTTCCAGGCGGCTTGTAATCGCGCCATCCAATTCGCCGAGCACCACCGCGCCGCGCCCGCCAAAGAGGATCTTGCCCGGCTCGTGATAGTCGGCGCTGAAATTGATAAATGCGCCCAATGTGCGGTCGCTGCCAACAATCTCGCGAATGAGCAACTCGTTCAGCCCGTTCTGCACCGACATGACATAGCCGTCGTCCGCAAGGTGCTCGACGAGCGTCTCGGTGGCCGCGCCTGTGTGTTGCGCTTTGGTGCAAAGCAGAATGATCGGGTATTTCCCCCGCAATTGATGCGGCAAAAGCGCTGCCGCGTCTACAGTGAATTCATCGACAGGACCGGTGATAGCCAGTCCCGCTTGCTTGATTTTCGCCACGTGTTCTTCGACGACATCGACAAAAATGATTTCGTGGCCCGCGCGCAGCAGATAAGCGCCCAGCGTGCCGCCGATTGCGCCGGCGCCCCAGATTACGATTTGCATTAGTCCCAGCCTTCCTCAAGCAGTTCAAGCGTTTCCTCAACCGCCACCTGCCAGATCGCCAGCATTTCTTCGTCAGAGCGTTGATAGAAGCCACCCATATTGCCGTCCAGCACATGTTTACGAATCGCCGCGGGATTCAAGCGCTCCAAGAGCGATACATCAATTAGCGGTCTTTGCTCGCTTGGCATTTCAATGCCTTCAAGTCGCGTCCAGGGGTAATTCTCCATCCAGGAAGCATGCGAGCCAACCGGGTCTGTTTCTAACACTTTTTTCCAGGTCTTGGGCGCGTTATACCAGTTATGCCATTTGACCTGGCTATCGCTATTGTCCATCATCCACTCCTTGAGCATGCCAATGGCGGGCGCATTGCCGCCGTGGCCGTTGACGAGCAGGATGCGGCGGAAGCCCGCGCGGCGGATGCTATCAAGCACATCGCGGATTAGCGCCAGGTAGGTGCGGACGCGCAGCGTGACTGTGCCCGGGAAGGCTGTCCACTGCTGCGCCAGCCCATAAGGCAGGACCGGATAAACCGGCGCCCCGGCTAAGTCGCCCACATCCTTTGCCAAGCGCGCTGCCAGGATCGTATCCACGCTGAGGCTCATATAGGCGTGCTGCTCGGTGCTGCCCGTCGGCAGAATGCAGCGGTCGTCGCCTTTGAGGTAGTCCTCTACTTGCATCCAGTTCATTTCAGAAATCAGCATGAAGCACCTTGCTTCCTAATAATTGTCAGATATGCGGCGAACGCGCGTATAGTCGCTCATAAGCCCCATTCCGCGCGCGCTGCTTTCATGTCGCGACGGATTGACCCATAGTGGCCCGCCCCGCCTTTCTTCCAGCGCTCGTCGACGGGTTCGCTAGCCGGTTGATAGCGCACATCGCAACTCAAACGATATTTGTTCGTGAGATTGGTCGTCGAGGCGTGCATGGTGTGCATGCCGAAGATGATAACATCGCCGGCGCGATAGTCCGAACCCAGCCATTGCCCGCCAAACTTCGCGACGATCTCCAGCGGATCGCGCTCGAACCAACCCTCAATGCCGTCGCGATCAACATCCGAACGGCCGTAAGTATCTCGAATGCGGGCGAAGCTGTCTAGGTTATGCGAACCGCGGCAAACCGCCAGTGTCCCCTGCTCGATAGGGATATCGCCGAAAGGAATCCAGACGGTGTACAGATTGCGCGAGCCGCGTCCCATGTAAACAAAATCGTAGTGAGCGCCAGTGTACTGTTCCTTGCCTATCGCGCGCATCCATTTGTATGTGAACGTCAGCGCCGCCTCGCCGAAAAGCGCCTCGAACAAAGCGAAGAGCGCGCCGTTTTCCAATATGGCAAGTAGGGCCGGGTGATGCACAAGACTGGCGTTTCTCAGGCGCGCCGCGCGACCGCCACGTGGCATGACGCCTTCCAGAATCGGCGTATTAGGCGCCAGCGCCTGCTGCGCATGCAACTCTTCCATGATGAGGCGCCGGCCAGCCAATACCGTCTCTCTTGCTATGAGACCGCGCAGCAGAAGATAGCCGTCCGTATTCAGGCGCTGCCATATCGCCGGCGCGTCGCCTAGCAGATCCTGGCTGTCGCGCAGTTGACCTAGTTGTCGGCTTGGGAACTCAATGTCTCTATATCCGAATTTGATTTTCATGAAGCGCATTCCGAAGGTGCGGTCAATGGCATGATGTTATATGATATGCTGGAAATCGCCAAGTTTTTGCCGGCAAGGTTCTAGCAAGCGAGCCGGCATGCCAAAGTCGCTCCCAGCGCGACCTTCGCCGCCATTAAGCGAATTTGAATTACGCATGAATAAGGAACTGCAATGAACTCTGAATTGTTGCGCTACCGCCAGCTTAGCGGCAAGGAGATCAGCTTCTATAACATCTATGGATATTTGTGCCTGCCGGGTTTGATCGCGCAGGGAGCGGCGGCTGCTCTGGCTGAAGAAACGCTTCAGGTGATGGCAGGCTTGGGCATTGGCAGGGACGATCTGCGCCAAGCCCGGACCAGCAAAGACAAATTGCGCCAGAGCCGACAGTATTTGGCCGGTTCAAGTCTGGAGCGCCTCATCCACAGCGAGGCATTAAATGCGCTGGCAGGGCAATTGATGGGCGGTCCTGCGACGCTCTATCTGCCTTTCACGGCGGTCAAGAGCGGTGGTGGCGGCGGTCGCTTCCATTTTCATCAGGACAATCAATATACGCGTTTCGATGGTCCCGGCATCAACATTTGGTTCGCGCTTATGGAAATGACGCCCGACAACGGCTGTCTACAGATTGCCCCAGGCACCCACTTGCAAGGCACCTTCGACCCAGTTGAAAGCGAGGACCGGGATGGACATCGCACGGTGGCTGTAGAACCGGGGACCTTTTTGCCGCTGCGCATGATGCCCGGCGACGCGGTGGCTTTCTCGCGCTTGACATTGCATGGCTCGGGAGCCAATATCACGGACCAGCCGCGGCTGGCTTATGCCGTGCAGTTTCATCGAGATGACGTGCGCGCGACGCGCGATGGCGAAGATCTTGGTTTGCTCAAGGAGAATCCACGCTTTGACCTGGCTCCTGTTCAGGCATTTTTGCCAGACGGCGATTGACGCTGACTTTAGAAAGCTGGAAGATTAAGTTATAGAGCCTAGCGAGAGAAGGTAATGGAATTGAATATCAACCCAATTGAGATGATAAGACCCAAACGCCAGATCGCCGGCATCAGCGCCATCCTCTTGCCTTTCCATGACAACAGCGAGATTGACTGGCTTGGTTTGGCGAATCATGTGCGGCGCACGGCGGAAGCCGGCTTGACACCAGCTGTCAATATGGATACCGGATACGCCAACCTAATCAGCGAAGCCCAGCGTCAACAGGTCTTGGAAGTCACGCGCGAAGTTCTGGCAGGCGGCGATTTCGTGGCGGGCGCCTTTGTATCGGACAAGGCGGGAGCTGCCTTTGACGGCGACGCCTATCTGCGCCAGATCGAGTTGATACAGGCGCAGGGCGGCCTGCCGATTATCTTCCAGTCCTATGGCTTGACCGGGCAAGCGGACGAGGCGATCGTCGCCGCCTACGAGCGATTGGGCAGGTCCACCGACGGTTTCATCGCCTTTGAGCTGGGTACTATGTTCGCGCCATTTGGCGCCATTTACGATATGCAGACTTATGAAGGTTTGTTGGGGCTAAAGCGCTGCCTGGGCGCCAAGCATTCTTCGCTGAGCCGCCAGTTGGAATGGCAGCGCTTGATTCTGCGCGACCGAGTGCGACCGGATTTCAAGGTTTACACCGGCAACGACCTGGCAATTGATATGGTGATGTACGGCAGTGATTATCTGCTGGGCTTGAGCACCTTCGCGCCCGATCTCTTCGCCAAACGCGATGCCTTATGGCTGGCGGGGGATGCTGCTTTCTATCAATTAAACGATCTGCTCCAGTATTTGGGATTCCTGGTATTTCGTCCGCCGGTGCCGGCCTACAAACATTCCGCGGCGCAGTTTTTGAAGCTGCGCGGCTGGATCGAATCCGACCAAACACATCCCGATTCGCCGCGGCGGCCGGCCAGCGATATGCCCATCCTGACGGACATCGCCAGAAGCCTGAATGTTTTGAAAGCGAGCTAGCGGATGCGCTACCGACGAGTCGCGCAATTGCGCAACTATCAGCAATTCACGAGTTATTGCGAAGCCGTCGGCGCCGACCTGCCGGTTGACGCGCGAGCGGAACGCGGGAGCGAATCTCCGCTAGCGCGACCTTATGCCTACCGTCAGCATGATTTCTCGAACCGTTTCGCCATTCTTCCTATGGAAGGCTGGGATGGCGCGCCTGACGGCGGAGCGACCGACTTGACCCTTCGGCGCTGGCGGCGCTTTGGCGAGAGCGGCGCCAAGTTAATATGGGGCGGCGAAGCGGTAGCGGTGCGTCATGACGGACGCGCCAATGCGCGTCAGTTGGTCATCAATGACCAAACTGTGGCGAGCATTGCGGGCTTGCGGCAGACCTTGCAGGAAGCGCATGAAGCGCGTTTTGGGGCGGCAGACCTGCCCCTAATCGGTTTGCAGTTGACGCATTCGGGGCGCTTCTGCCGTCCCAATGGTCCCGAGCTGGAACCGATGACGCTTTACCGGCATCCCTTGCTGGACAAGAAATTCCATCTCCAAGATGCCAACTGCCTGATGAGCGACAGCGAGATCAGCGCCTTGATTGAAGACTTCGGCCGGGCGGCGGTTTTAGCGCAGCGCGCTGGCTTCGACTTTGTTGACATCAAACATTGCCACGGCTACCTGGGCCACGAGTTCCTCAGCGCGGTCAATCGCGCAGGGAAATATGGCGGCAGCTTCGAGCAGCGCAGTCGATTCTTGCGGGAAACGGTTGAGCTGGTTCGCGCCTTGGCGCCGGGCTTGGATATTGGCGTCCGCTTGAGCGCGATTGACTGGGCGCCTTTTCAGGCGGGCCAGGATCGCATCGGCGAGCCGATGCCTTTTGGCGCTGAAAGCTATTCATCCTATCCATTCGCATTCGGCGGGGACGGCAGCGGCATCGGCTATGACCTGAGCGAGCCTAAGCGTTTCCTGGGGCTGCTGCGCGAGCTGGACATCGGCTTGGTTTGCATCACCGCCGGCAGCCCCTATTACAATTTTCATATTCAGCGCCCGGCCATCTTCCCGCCTTCCGATGGATACTTGCTGCCCGAAGATCCGCTGGTGGGCGTCGCCCGTCAGATCCAAGTGACGGCGGAACTGAAAGCGGCTTTTCCTGAGCTGACGATGGTTGGATCGGGCTATTCTTATCTGCAGGATTGGCTGCCCAATGTCGCGCAGGCCGTGATCAAGCGCGGCATGGCTGATTTCATTGGATTGGGACGTATGGCGCTGAGCTATCCACACCTGCCGGCTGATTTGCTGGCGGGGGAGCCTTTGCAGCGCAAACGCATCTGCCGCACCTTTAGCGACTGCACAACCGCCCCGCGCAACGGCATGGTGTCCGGCTGTTTCCCGCTGGACGAATTCTACAAATCACGCGACGAATATGACCGCCTGGCGGTTCTGAAAAAAGAACAGAGCTCGCCGGAGGCATGACCCGCTATTGCGGGTCTAGTTCCAGCCGTAATCCGACGGTTTGAAATCGATCATGCTGCCGTGATAATAAGGCACGGTCGCCAATTCGGGTTCTGCGGCCATGTCGAGCTGGGCATGGTCGGTCTCGCTCAATGCCACTTCGAGAGCGCCGATATTGTCTATCAGGTGCTCCATCGTGCGCGGACCGATGATGACGCTGGTCACGCCGGGCTTGCTGAGGACCCAAGCCAAGGCGATCTGACTGGGGCTGCAGCCTTTTTCCCGCGCCAGTTCTGTGACCGCATCCAGCAGATCGTAGGCGCGCTCGCCGAAGTGCTGCTGCGCGCGGCGTTCGATCGCGGGTCCGCGTCCGGCATCGCTGCCAAAGCGACTGTCGCCCGGGATTGGCTGCCCGCGCTTGTATTTGCCGCTCAAAAAACCGCGGGCCAGCGGCGACCAAGGCAAAATCGCCATGCCATAACTCTGCGCCATGGGGATCAATTCGCGTTCGATGCTGCGGTCCAGCAAGTGATAGGGCGGCTGCTCGCTAACGAAACGGTTGAGCCCGAGTTCTTTTGCCACCCAGAAAGATTCCAGGATACGCCAGGCTGGGAAGGTGCTGGCGCCGATATAGCGCACTTTGCCCGCGCGAATCAAGTCGTCGAGCGCGCGCAGGGTCTCGTCGATGGGAATGTTGGAGTTGGGACGATGCAGCTGATAGAGGTCGATATAGTCGGTACCCAAGCGCTTCAGGGACGCTTCGCAAGCCTGGATGATGTGTCGCCGGTTGTTGCCGGCCGCCAGGATGTCGTCGTCGTCCATGCGACCCTGCACCTTGGTGGCGAGCACGATGCGCTCCCGCTTGCCATTGCGTCGTAGCGCTTTGCCGACTGCGAGCTCACTTGCGCCGCTGCCATACACGTTGGCGGTATCGAGAAAGTTAAAACCTTCATCTATGGCGCGGTCGATAATGTGCATGCCGTCGGCGTCGCTGGTTACGCCGCCGAAGTTCATGCAGCCGAGGCAGAATTCGCTGACCATCACGCCTGTGCGTCCGAGAGAACGATATTCCATTTTGCGCTCCAGTTTCTAAGGATCCAAGTTAAGCATTGTAGCGCAAATTACCCTCAAAGCTTAGTGCCAAGCGATTGCCCTGGATTACCTCGCCTCTAAGGCGGAAATGGCAAAATATTGCCAGAAATGCGGTATATTTCTTTGAAACTGATTCTGTGCTCAGGAGAGAATTGCGCATGGCGATATACGGGAAAACGAAAGCCGGAGAAACGATAGAGCAATTTGCGCTGCGGAACAGCGCTGGCATGGAAGTGAGTGTCATCACTTACGGCGGCATCATCACATCCATCCGCGCGCCCGACCGCCAGGACCGCTTTGCCAATGTCGCGCTGGGCTTCGAGAACCTGGAAAAATACGAAGCCGGGCATCCTTATTTTGGCGCTATCACCGGGCGCTACGCCAATCGTATCGCCGCTGGCCGCTTCACACTGGACGGAAGGGAATACAGGCTTTCCATAAACGACGGTTCGTACAGCTTGCATGGCGGAGAGAAGGGCTTCGACAAGCGAGTCTGGCAAGCGCGCGAATTGACAGAGGGTTTAGAACCGGGTCTGGAATTAACTTACCGCAGCGCGGACGGCGAAGAAGGTTATCCGGGCAACCTGGACGTTGCCGTGAGCTACACGCTGAGCGACGATAATGCGCTGCGCATTGATTATTCAGCGACAACAGACGCGCCGACGATCGTCAATTTGACCAACCATAGCTATTTCAACTTGTTAGGTGAAGGCGAGGGCACGATTTACGATCATATCCTGACCATAAATGCCGACCGCTACACGCCCATTGACAGCAATTTGATCCCGACCGGCGAATTGGCGGCGGTTGCGGATACACCCTTGGACTTTCGCAATTCCAAAGCAATCGCGGCCGGGCTGCGGTCATCGCAGGCGCAGATCGCGCTGGCCCAAGGCTACGACCACAATTTCGCGCTCAATCGGGAGAGCCTGTCCGAGGGCGAACTGGGTTTCGCGGCGGGGGTCTATGAACCGCGTTATGGTAGGCGCATGGAAGTTTGGACGACGGAACCGGGCATGCAATTCTACTCGGGCAATTTTCTCGATAGCACGCTGGCCGGGTCGAGCGGGCGCATGTATCGCCAAGGCGACGGTCTGGCTTTGGAGACGCAGCACTTCCCTAATTCGCCCAATCAGCCGCAATTCCCGTCCACGGTCTTGCGCCCCGGCGGACGCTATGAATCGACTACGATATACAAGTTTGGGACGGATTAGCGTTTAGTCTTTTGCAGTGGGGTCAAAGGCGTCGCGCAAACCGTCGCCTATGATGTAAAGGCAGAGCACGACGGTCGATATCAGGACGCCGGGAAAGAAGACCAGGTGCGGCGCTACTTTGAAGAATTCCCGCGATTTGCTGAGCATATTGCCCCAAGTGGCGGTAGGCGGTTGTACGCCGAGCCCCAAGAAACTCAAGGCGGACTCAATCAGAATGACATTGCCGATGATGATGGCTAAGTTGATAATGGTCACAGAGAAGATGTTGGGCAGGATATGAACCAGCATAATCCTGGCATCGGACGCGCCGATCGCTTTGGCGCTTACAATGTATTCCCGCGAACGTATTGATAGCGTCTCGCCGCGCACTAGCCGGCAGGTCAGCGTCCAAATCAATAGCACAAGCGAAAATATCAATGTGCCAGCGTCCGGCTGAAAGATGGTGGAGATGACAATCAACAAAACCAATACGGGTATTGAATTCAGCGTCGTGATAATCCAGTACAAAATGTCATCAAGTATGCCGCCGAGGTAGCCGGTGAGGATGCCTAATGTCACCCCGACCACCAGCGCTAAAGTCCCGGACAAGAAACCAATCAGCAAGGAAACTTGGCCCGCGTATAATAAGCGCGAAAGGTGATCGCGGCCGAGATTGTCGGTGCCGAGGATGTGCCCGGCGCTGAAGACAGGCAGATGCTTTGCTTCCGCTGCATTTGTTGTGTTGGGGTCCACACCCAAGATGCTGGTTATCAGCGGCGCGCCCACCGATAGAAGGGTCAGCAAGAGCAGAACCGCGATAGCTGCCATGGACAGCTTGTCACTGGCCAAACGAATTAGCGCTAACTGCGACAGCGAACGGCTGCGCAGCATCTGATCAGCTTCAATCGTTGAGACGCCAGTCTTGCTTTTAAGCATCTGGGGCCGCTCCTATGTCAAGCGAATGCGCGGATCAATGATGACATACAAGATATCGGAAAGCATCAAGCCAAGAATGGTAGCGATAGCGGAAATGATTACAATGCCCATGACAACCGGGTAATCTTGCTGGATAGCGGCATTGAAGAAGACTCGCCCAAGCCCGGGCCAGGCGAAAACTGTCTCGATGACTGTGGCGCCAGCCCACAAATTGGTCAGGATTGGTCCCAGCAGCGTAGCGAAGGGAATTAGCGCATTGCGAAAGGCGTGTCGGAAATCGATTTGCCGTTGGGACAGTCCTTTCGCTTTGGCAGTGCGGATATAATCTTGACTTAGCACTTCCAAAGTCGAGGTGCGCAGATAACGAGAAAAGTTCGCTAAATCGGCCCCGGCAAGTACGATTGCGGGCAGCACAAGATACTGCCAGCGCTGCAAGATCGGCGGGCATTCGCCTGTGAGTGTCAAGCCACATCTGCCGCCCAAGGGGACGAAACCCAAATAAACGCCGAAAATCAATATTAATATCAGTCCGAGCCAAAAATTCGGCACGGCGTTAATGACAACCGCCAGCACCCGCGCTACATTGTCAAACAAGCTGCCTTTTTTCACCGCTGAAATGACGCCAATTGGGATGCCCAAAACCATGGCCAGGAACAAAGCGGTAATGCTTAGCTCCAGTGTTGCCGGTATAGCAGCCGCTATGATCTCCATCACCGGCTTTTTCCGCACAAAAGAATCGCCAAAATCGCCGCGCAGAATGCCATAATTGCTGCCCGGCAGCTCTGGGATGCCATCGCCGTTGGTATCAAGCTGGGTGAAAAGTTCAAAGGCTTGGTCGGCAATGCCATCGCTGTCGCTATCCCAACGCAGCCAGTCGTCACCAGTGAGCCAGCGCAAATACTGGATGTGGAAGGGGTCATCGACGCCAAGCTGCGCCCGCAGTTCCGCCCGGCGTTCCGCTTTGATATTTGGGGCGAAATAGAGCCTGATAATCGGATCGCCCGGCGCCAGCCACAACAAAAAATAAGACAGCAGCGTGATGCCGAAGAATATCGGTATCGATTGCACCAAGCGGCGTATGATGTATTTGAGCATGAATAATCCAGTTTCAGAAAAAATTACGATTGCTTCAGCAAAGGGTAGAACGCGCTGGCAAGTAAACCAGCGCGTTCTTCTCATATTGACTAAATCGCTTTAGGGGCTGATAGCGATATCAGCCATGTTGGCGTAGCGGATCTCCGCGTATGGCATCCAGTTCTGGACCGAGTTGGCTTCGGCATACATGCTGAAGGGCGCGAATAGCCACCACCAGGGCAGGTCTTCGTGCAAGATGCGGCTGATCTCGTGGTAGAGCGCCTGGCGGCCCTCGAAAGAGCAACCCGGCAGCGCCAGCGCCTCGTCATAGAGTTCGGTAACGCGGTCATTGCGGTAGGAGACGAAGTTGAATCCGCCGCCAACCAAGTCGCCAACCGGCGTGAATACGTTGCGAGCGTCGGTGTCTTGGTCAAGATTGGTGAATCCGATCATGATGGCGTCAAAGTCTTGACCCAGCAGGAACTGAACCAGCGCGCCAAATTCTTGCGTCTGGAAATCGACTTCGATGCCGATCTGACCCAGTTGATCTTGAATCACCGTGCCGGCCGCTTCGCGAACCAGATTGCCGGAATTGGTCAGCAATTCGAAGGCGAAGGGCGTGCCGGGTTCGGCGTATAGGGCGTCTTCGGTGGCGACCAGCGGACTGCTCGGGTCATCATCGTCATCGACGAAACCAGCTTCCGCCAGCAAAGCCAAAGCCGCTTCTGGATTGTATTCCCAAGGCTCGATACTGGAATCGTATCCCCAAAGGGCGGGCGTTCCAAAGCTGTTGACCTGCACCGCTTCGCCTTCGGCCGCGCCTTCAATGATGTCGGTATAGTTCACCGCCTGCGCCACAGCCTGGCGCACGCGAACATCGCCAAAGAGCGGGTGCTTGCCCTGGTCCATGGGATTACCGTCGTCATCATTGCCGTTGACCGGGTTGCCGCGGTCAGCCAAGTTGAAACCGACGAAGGTCAAACCGTCATCGACATATTCATAGATCTGGAATTCGCCGGCTTCGGCGCGATCGCGGAAGTCTTGCATTTGCACGGCCGGCACGGATGCTGAACCCGCTGTGCCAACCGAGTTGACCTCGCCCACCAGGAATTGCTCGATGCCGACGATTTGGTCGGGCACGTTGCGGATGATGTAACCTTCGGGGGAAACGTCCATCCAGTAATTCTCGTTGCGAATCAAACTGGTCTGCTGGTCTGGCACCAGCGCGCCAAAGTTGAAGACGCCCGCGGTGACATTAGGATTCTTGTTGTACTCCAGATTGTCAATCTCGGCGTAATTGCCATCGAGCATAGGCTCGATTATGTGCTGGGGCAAGATGCCGAAGTCATCGAGTTCTTCAATCACGCGGCAGGAGGCCAGTTTCAACGTGACGACCAGGGTTGTGGCGTCGACCGCTTCGACGCTCTCGACGCTTTGCAGCACATCGGTGCGCGGCGATGAGGTTTCTCCGCTGGCCAAGGCGTCAAAGGTGAACTTGTAGTCGAAGGCGGTAACGGGCGCGCCATCGTTCCATGTGAGGTCGTCGCGCAGGGTGAAGGTGTAAACCAAGCCATCGTCAGAGATGGTCCAATCCAGCGCCAAGCCGTTGTCTTGATCGTTGCGTCCGGCTTTCATGGGCGCCCGCGTTTCTGGATCGATATTGTAAAGGCTGGGGAATAGGAATTCGTTGAGCGCTAACTCAACCGTGTTGTTGGAAATAAGCGGATTCATATTTGTCGGGTCTCCACCGAAGTTGGTCCCGATCAAAATGCCCCCCCCCTCTTGCGCGCTTGCGGCGAAGCCGAAGCTCGCCACAAACAGAACGAGAAAGATAATCCTCATAAGCTTATGCATCGCAATCTCCTGTTGCTATTTGTACTGTGGGTATAGTTATGCTTGCAAAGTATAGCAGAGCTTAGGCGCGCCTGACCATATAGCAGTTCACTGGAGTCAGTTTTGCGGCATCAAGCATAAGACGATATCGTGATACACTTGAGAGGGTTGCATCGCTCCGGGCAGGACTGCGTCCCGATCAGTTGCCGCTGCGTAGATGTACAGCGCGGGTTCGCCTGTAATCGCGACCTAGGAAGTATCAGGGCAATGCAACCCGGAGCAACCAGGTGAAATCTTGTCAGCCGTGCCTTATGTTCAGGAGCTGCCAGTATGACAGCAATAGATACTATCATCGTGGGAGCGGGCGGGAGAGGCAAAGCCTACAGCAAGTTCGCGCTGGAGTACCCGCGGGAATTGCGCGTCGTCGGCGTTGCGGAGCCGGATGCGCAAAAGCGGCAGCGCCTCGTCCGCGACCACGACATCCCGCCACAGATGGCTTTTGAAGACTGGCAA
Organism: Aggregatilineales bacterium; assembly: GCA_963663445.2. GTDB lineage: Bacteria > Chloroflexota > Anaerolineae > Aggregatilineales > Phototrophicaceae > UBA6055. Next base: position 1,568,652 of record CAXXTM010000002.1, read on the forward strand.
TCTTTGCTGAGCGCGCCCGGGAAAAAAGCGGAAACGATCATCAACTGCACCATGGACCGCGACCATTTCGACTCAACGATGCGCATGCTGGACGAGGGATATGACGTGCTATTGGAAAAACCCATGACTCCGGTCCTGCGCGAGAACTTGCAACTGGTGCAAAAGGCGGAAGCGGCCGGGCGCTTGCTGCAGGTCTGCCACGTCCTGCGCTACACGCCCTTTTGGCAAACCATGCGCTCGGTTCTGCAGTCTGGAAAACTGGGACGGGTCGTCAGCGTCACGCATCGGGAGAATCTGATTTACTATCACATGGCGCATAGTTTCGTGCGCGGGAATTGGCGGCGAGAATCGACATCGGGACCGATGATCCTTAGCAAGTGCTGTCACGACTTTGATATCCTGCTGTGGCTCTTGCAGACGAAGGTGAAGTATCTGAATTCCTTCGGCTCGCTAACGCATTTCACGCCGGAAAACGCGCCGCCCGGCGCGACGGAACGGTGTACCGATGGCTGCCCCGCGGCTGAAACTTGCAAGTACGAGGCGACCAGACGTTATGCCCATGACGGCGCTGGCTGGCCCCTTGATGCCGTTACCCTCGAGCCGACGGTCAGCGCCCGTTTGCAGAAACTGAAGAGCGACTGGTACGGGCGCTGTGTCTATTTCTGTGACAACGACGTGGTGGATCACCAAACGGTGAATATGGAAATGGAAGACGGCGCGACGGTGACGCTGGTCATGAACGGGCAAGGCGACGAAGAATGCCGCACGATGCGCTGGGACGGGACCAAAGCCACGCTTTATGGCAAATTCTCGTCCAAGGGGCATGTCATCCGCATACACCATCACCTGAGCGGCGAAGTAGAAGAGGCGCCTGTGATCGCGCGGGACAGCAGCGGCCACGGCGGCGGGGATTTTGGCATCGTCCGCAGCTTCTTGAACAGCATCAAGGGCAACCCTGACGACAGCGTAACAACAGCGCGCGAGTCGCTCGAAAGTCACCTATTGGCTTTTGCGGCCGAAGAAGCGCGGATGAAGCGCAGGGTTGTCAACATGGCTGAATACCGAGCGCGCGTGGCAGCAGTCTGAAGCGGCAGATGAAGCTGTGTGAAGAACTTGGAACAAGACAGCTTGATATGCACCCCCGACAGGATTCGAACCTGTGCGCCTGGTTCCGGAAACCAGCGCTCTATCCCCTGAGCTACGGGGGCATACAGCCAATCCTAGCAGATGCTCCAGGAGCGGGCAAGTGCTGTACTCGGATTGCGGCATGGCTCGATTTTGTTTCTGCCAAGTAAAAGACGAGGCCCCCAAGCTAAGGCTGATCTTGATATAATAAGACCTAGAACTTTTAAGCCAGCGATGCGGAGCTGTATCTTCCTTGGATTCCGCTAGCCAGGCGAAGATAGTTGCGATTGTGGAACAAGCCTTGAGATACGCTGCATTTTCTAGTTCCAATATCCAAAAGAGATTCGGCGCGGGGATTTTCTACCTGAGTTGGCTGCTTCTTGCGCTGGTTCTGGCTGGCTGTCAAGCGCTGGCAAATGAAAACGCTCAGATGCCTATTGACGCGAATGCCACGATATTTGTCTTGGAAATGACCGCTCTGCAGCGAGCGGCCGACTTGGATCAGGCGCGGGCGGCCGCGACAGTGTCGGCCGGGGGAACAAGAGTTGCGGCTTTGTCTCAAGTGAATGCGGCTTTAGGCGCGACTTTGCAAGCGGCATTGACGCCGACGACTGAGATCCGGGCAATGATAGTAAACGCCGCAGACATGGGAAGTTCCTTGGAACAAGACATGATGGATGATATGTCAGAGAATGAAAGCGACCTATCAACCATGCGCATTGTGGATCTGGCGACTGCGCGAGCTGTCAATGCCAGCAGCGGCTGCTCCACAGGGGCGGTTAGCCGCTTCGATTCCGGCAATGAACGCATCTATGTCACAGCCCGCGTCGAGGGACTGCGCCCGGATACCTATTTTGAAGTTGACTGGCGATCTGGCGAGCGCGTCTTATATCGGGTGTCATGGCGGGCATCCTATGCGGCGGCGGCCGAGTGTATCTGGTTTTTTGCCACGCCGGTGGATTTTCCCTTTCTGCCGGGCAATTATCGCGCGACGCTTTTTGTTAATGGTCAAGCGCATGCGTCCACCGATTTCAGCATTTCCTCGTGAAAGTAGTGCAAAGAAAATAATGCAAATTATACAGGGGCTGTGTAGGGGCGACCTATCAGGTCGCCCAATTTGATGTGTATAGATTTCGGGCGACATGGTATGTCGCCCCTACATTAGGATCTATCGTCGAGTTTTTCATGACAAACTTGGAATTACAAAACAAATTTGTTGCGAAGCACAGGCGGGTTCCGTTCACGGCATTCGCTTGAATTTCGCTCATAGGTCGGCAAATTCAGGCTCAAGTTGGTATCGGCCTTTGCTGCAATGGAACGAGCGCTCGTGGTAAACTCGAAGCGACTTATGCACCCGCCACATTTGCCAGACCGTGCGACGAACCGTCTCGCCAAGGAGCGCTAAGCGGCGCAACCCAACCATGAATAAGACCTTACTCGCGTTCACGTCATCTGTGGCGCTTGCCATTTTCTGCTTGGCGGGGCTGTCATTATCCGCTGCGCAAAGTGCGACGCCGCCAGCAACTGAAACCATTCAGCCGAGCGCGAACAGCGCGCTCGCCGGACCGGACGCGATGGCGACGGCAATCGCGCTGATTGAGCCGGAAGAACATCACTTGCTGCGGCGGCCGATCCAATTGGACGAGGACTTGGTGCATTGGCCCGACCGCACCTATCCCTATGGCGGCACGCAATTGGGCGCTCGACCCGTGCATCTTGGCGTCGAATTTGTGAATCCGCGGGGAACGCTGGTCTACGCTTCCGGCGCGGGCAAAGTTGTCTTCGCCGGTTCCGACAGCGAGACGATTGTGGGTCCGCAAGCGGATTATTACGGCAATGTCGTGATACTCGTGCATGACCTGCATTCGCTCAATGGCCAGCCCGTGTTCACGCTATATGGCCATCTTGACAGAATCAAAGTGAGTACGGGGCAGGCGGTTGAAGATGGCGCGCTATTGGGCGCTGTCGGCTCAACTGGCGTGGCTCTCGGCGCGCACTTGCACTATGAAGTGCGCGTAGCGAGCCCCTTCGACTATCGCCAAACGCGCAATCCCGAGTTGTGGCTGCAATACTACGTCAACAATGGCATGATTGCCGGCTACATACACGATGAATTCGGTGAAGCAATCACGGAAAAGCGCTTGGTCGCGCGGTCGGACAAAGTGAACCGAGAAGTCTATACCTATGGCAGCGAGCTGGTCAACAGCGATCCGGTCTGGGGAGAAAACTTTACTGTTGGCGATCTGCCAGCCGGCGAGTACGAGATAATTGTGCTGAAGGAGAGCGGCTCGATTGCCTATCGCGAGAAAATCCAGGTAGAAGCCTATACCACGACATTCGTCGATATCGAGATCAACGAGTGAAATCTTTGACAGTGGCGTCGCCGGCAAGAAAAGCAACTGCCATTCAATACGTCAAGCTCAGCGACCCCATCCACCTAAGTAATTCCAACAGAGAAATGCAATTTCAAAATATGTATGGATTTGTAGGGGCGAGCCTTGGCTCGCCCAACGTGAAAAGAATCCTACAGATTGGGCGACACCCGCAGTGTCGGCGGTCAGTGTCTACGCGACCTACGCGCGGCACAGAGTCGCCTCGGCAATTCGTTGAACTTATGTGACATTCGAAAAATAATTGTTCTCTACGATTGCGCTGATGATGCGAATTACATATAGTCGCGCTGACATTTTTCTCTGTGCCCTCTGTTCCTCTGTGGTGAATTTTCTTTCCTTACTCGGTATTACTTAAAACCCGCGGCGACTAACTTGATGAAGCTGCGTCAGCGCTTGCCGGCGGTGTCGGATTTGGCGGCGGCAGCATGATCGGCACTTGGTTTCGATTGCCGACCGTTTCTACCAGGTAAGAAGCCAGCCAGCCCCATTGCCCACGGAAATCGATTAAGAGCCAGGCGAAATCTTCCGTGGCGCCAATGACCTCTGCCTGCGCGCCGCCCGGGAGCTGCCCGATGACATCAAAGCTGAGGTCGGGTCCGCTGCGGATATTTTGATAGTCGCTGAGAATCCGCAGCTGGTAGCCCGAAGGAGTGGGCGATGGCTGAGCGGTGGGCGTGGCTGTCGCTAGGCTGGGTCGAATAGCTGCGCTTAGCGCGCCGCCGCGATAACTGGCTACGGCATTTGCCGTTCCATACTCGTTAAACTCGGCGATCACGACGTTTGCGCTGGTCTCGCCACGCGGCAGGTCCGCGGGGCTTAGCGGACCCTGCACGCCGTCATAACGCTGCAGGGCTGCGATGTTGTCGGCGAGGCGACCGGGACGCCGGTAGGCTGCCGCCAGCAGGCCGACGGCGTCATAACTGGCCGCGCTGACAGCGTCCGGCAGCCTGCCATAGGCGCTGGCATATTCCAATACGAATCGCTGGCTGGCTCCAGCGGTTGATGTGAAAGACCAAGGGCTCGCGACTAGGATGCCGGTCCGGCTGTCGCTCGGCGCCAGGCTGACAAAATCCGGGTCCAAAGCCTGGCTGTAACTGACGGGTCCAGCGAATCCGGCTGCGCGCAGCTGCAGGTACGTTTGCGCCGCCAAGAGTGGCGGCCCATAAATGACCAGGGCATCCGGTTGCCGCGCTGTGATCTCATTCGTGATGGAGACAATGTCGTTGCCGGTTTCGTCGTATAAGAGATTGGACAAGCTCAAGCCGGCTTCCGACAATGCGGAAGCGAATCCGATCAGGCTCGAGGTGCTTGCGGCGTCAAGCTGAATTGACATGATCCGGCGAGCGCCCAGCGACTGAAGCAAATAGGTTGCTAGCGCGCGGCTTTGCAGCATTTCTTGGGCGACGCTGCGGAAAATGAGTCCGCTGTTATCTTGCAAAAGTAAAGTATCGCTGGATATTGTGGTGAAAACCGGAACTCCGAGATCTTGCAGCTGTGGCAAAGCCGCCTGCAGAGCCTCTGGCGAGCGCGGACCCAAGACAGCGATGACATCCGCCTGCCGCATGTTCGCTGTGGCGATGTCCATATTGTCTGGTGATGTCACAGCAACGGCGAGCTCGAATCGTGCGCCGTTAGCGCCCTGCAATCCGCCGCTTTCGTTGATGTGTTTTGCCGCGAGCTGGGCGGCCCGGGCGATAGACCCGCCCATGCGGTCGATAACGCCGATGCGGGCAATCGACTGGGCTTGCGCGGGCGCGCTTGCCATCAACAGCAGCGCGAAAATAATCAGCGCAAATCGGACGGCTGCACGGCGGACAGCCGCTAGGCGGCGGCGAATTGCCCGGCCGCGCTCACAGAAAATAACAAGCCCGCTCCTTGCGTGGGCAAGGGGGGCTAATGTAAATGAGGACATCGGATGAAGCTCTCGCTTTCTGGCTAGACAATACGGTCAGTATACAGGAAAGGCTAGCGCGGGCAAGCGGCGCAGCCTATCCTGTCTTGATTTTGAACACGCCGTTAACTATACTTCTGCTGTGTGAACATTGCCTGCTTTTTTCGATTGCTTTTGCCGAATGCAACGTGAACGAATCACCGACAATATCCTCGTTTTTCGCAGTGACCAGTATGCGCAGGTGACGGCCGGCGTCGTCCTAACTTCGGAAGGCGCTGTTTTGATCGATACGCTTCTTTACCCGGAAGAAAGCCAGCGAATCTGTCGCTTTGTCGAATCTGGCCTGGGCTATGAATTTGCCTTTGTCATCAATACGCATTTTCATGCCGATCATACAACCGGCACTTGCTTTTTCCCTGGTGCGCAGGTGATCAGTCATCGGCTGTGCCGCGAGCTGCTGGATACCCGCGGACGCGACAGTTTGCAACACCTAAAAGAGTCGTCGCCGGAGTTCGAATCGGTCAGGCTCGCGCTGCCAAATATCGTCTTCGACGATGAACTTAGCTTATGCTTGGGCGACACGACGATTAGGATGTGGTCCAGCCCCGGTCACAGCCCAGATTCGATTGTGTGCGTGGTGGAAGAAGAAGATATTCTTTTCGCGGCGGATACCATCATGCCAATACCTTTTTTCGTGGACGGCGATTTCGAGGATTTTAAGCGCTCGCTGCGGCGGCTGCGCAACACGGCCTTTGAAAATATCGTGCAAGGTCATGGCGATATCATCCTGCGGGGTGAAGCAGAGGAAAAAATTGACAGCGATCTGGCTTACCTGGACTTGCTTGACCGGGCAGTTGCGGAGAGCCTTGCGCTGGATGCGGCTGAAGCCCTAGAATGGATCACGGCGGAGGACTGTGGCAAGAGCCAAGCGCTGCTCAATGGACTGGTCCGGGATTTGCATCGGCAGAACGTTCGGTGGCTGATAGAGCGGCAGCGACGCTCGAAGAAGGACGCGGGTACTTTACTATGAGGCGCCATTAACCTTCGAGGCAAAGCGTGCTGAAGATCATGGCAAGCAACTGACAGGGAAGTCGCATTGCGAAGGAAGCAACGATGTCAACAGAAGAAGTCTATTTGACCAAAGAGGGCGAATCCGAGCTGCGCAAGAAATTACTGGAGCTTACCGAACATCGGCGGCCCGAGCTCGCGCGCAAGCTCAAGGAAGCTAGGGCGCAGGGCGACTTGAAAGAAAACGCGGATTATCACGACGCCAAGGAACAACTTGGCATCGTAGAAGGGCGCGTGCAGCAAATCGAGGCGACATTAAGAAGCGCCATCATCGTTGACAACACGGGACCGAGCGACGAAGTGCGAGTCGGCTCGGTTGTGGTCATCCGCGAAGACGGATTCGACGAAGACGAAGAATATCGCATTGTGGGCAGCGCCGAGGCTAATCCGCGCGAACGAAAGATCTCGCAGAAGAGTCCGATCGGCTCGGCATTGTTAGGCAAAACACGCGGCCGAAAAGTTAAAGTTCAGACGCCTGACGGTCCTATCAAATTCAAGATCGTGGACATTCGCTAGCTGGCGGCTGCGTGCGACCTAAAGCACGCTTGCCATGTATCGCTCTCCGAGCCGCCGACTAGGGGCGCATCAAAACCCCGTTTATAGCCAACAATCACGAATAGGGCATGAAGTTGCCGGTGCCGCCGAAGGGATCTTCCTCTTCGTCTTCCGGGACTTGCCCTTGCGGGACCTGTCTCGAACTTGGCTTGGGCGGGTCAAATTGCCCGGCCGCCGGCGGGGGTGGCGCCGTCGATGGCATCTGCTCGGACGACGCGTATTCCATATTGGAATAATCCATGAAAGGATTCTCGGCGACCGGGGGCGCGCTGGTCCCGGCAGGAGTGCCGACTTGCTGGCTCTGCTTCTGCCAAGCCAGGATTTCGATCTGCAAAGTTTCGATGCCGCTATTGGGCGCGCCGCCGCCATAGTTGCAGATGACGCTTTTTATCTCCGCCTGCAATTGTATCGAATAGGTATCGACGACGAGAATGGCGCCCGAAGTCGCCGCGACAATGTCGGCGGTCGGGTCTTTGACGCGATTGCCGACAGCTGCGATCAGAGCGGGATCGCTGATGGCGGCGGGCGCGGCGAATACCTTGGTGCGCGTCTCCTGCGACGCCATATCGAATCCCCAGAATTCGATTGCCTGCAATTCATTGCCGACCATGGTCGCTGTCGAGATTCCGCATTCGCCCAGGAATTGATTGCCCTGCTTCGGACCAAGTTCTATGGCGAATGATTCATCGTAATTCTGTCCCTTAACATAGCTGGAAACGGTTTGCAAAACGGGTACGCCATATTGTGGATGCAGAACGCCGCTTTTTTCTGTCTCCTCTTGGGTCCACTGTGTAGCAGGGACCGCGGATGGCGAAGCCTGGGGCATATTACGAGCGCGCGGGGCAACCTGGGAACCCGCCCCAGCCGAGCTGCGCGCGGCGCGGCGCTCGCTTGAAGAAACAGCCGAAGCGCCGGGCGCGACGCTGCGCCATGCAATCACGAGCACTGGCGCGGCAATCGCGACAATTGCCAATGCCAAGACAATCTGCAGGCTGCTGGCAATTATACCTGGGTCCGCTGGCGCTATGGCGCCGCTTAGATTGTCGAAGCCGGCGATATTCTGCAAGGCGGATATCGCTTCGCGTTCACTCACGCCTATATTCCCGTTGCGCTCCAGGCGCGCGACAACCGCTTGCGGGTTCGGCACTTTTTCCAGCGCGATAAGCGCATTGGCGTCATCGTAATGGATTTCCTCGGAATGCCCGACCGCCACCATCCGCACCCATTGGTCGATCGCGCCTTGGCTCATGTGCCGGGGCGCGGCGCCCGTAAACTCTGTCGGCAGCAGGACATAAGCGGCGAACATGCCCAGCAACATGCCAATCAAGATGGTCGCGATGGTGGCGCGTTTGGGCGCGGACTCGCTGAACCTGCTATTGTCAAAAACGCCGGACACATTGCCCGGCAGGCTTCCCAAGAAGCCTCCCTCGTCACTAGCCGAAGGCGATCCCTTGGAAAAGTCTTCGCCCTCTGCTGTTTGATTTGAATTACGATCTTGAAAACTCATAATACCCGACCCTTCAAGTCGACACTGGGCAAACAAAGGCTACGCTCAAAATGCAAGACGAAATTGCCAAGACTCGCCTCGCTCTCTATTCTGTTATTGAGTATACAGAGGGTTGAGATTTAATGCAAAGCGGGCAGCGCCTTTATTTTCAGGCGCTGCGTTCTCGTTGGCTCGCTTCCGCCGCAGGCGCTGGTACCTTGTCCAGGTTCTTGGGCAGATTCCAGGTCGAATACTCGCAATCGGGAAAGCGGCTGCAACCATAGAACAGGCGTCGCCTGCCCTTTTTGGCTCGTCTTTCGACCAGTTCTCCGCCCTGCGCAAGACCGCACTCAGGACAGAGCAAACCAGTGCGCTCCAGAAATTGTTCGGTATGGCGGCATTCAGGATAGTTGGAACATCCGATGAACTTGCCCCAGCGCCCGTACTTGATCACCAGATCGCCGCTTTCGCATTGGGGACAGTTGCGCCCGACAAACTCTTGTTGGATCTGCTTGGGCATATTGGCGCGGGCATTAACCAGCCGCTGCTCGAAGGGTAGATAAAAGTCCCCGAGCATAGGACGCCAGTCGGACTTGCCTTCCGAAATGTCGTCGAGCTGATCTTCCATTTTGGCTGTGAAAGAATAGTCCATTTCTTCGCTGAAGTACTCGGACAAGAGATCGCTGACAACACAGCCCGTCTCTGTGGGCACGAGGCGCTTATCTTCTTTGTTGACATAATCTCGACTCTGGATGATGGTCACGGTAGGCGCATAGGTGCTGGGCCTGCCAATGCCGTATTCTTCCAGCTTTTGAATCAATGTGGCTTCGGTATAGCGCGGGGGCGGCTGGGTAAAATGCTGTTCGGGGGAGAGGCTTTGCAGGTCCAGCCACTCGTTCTTGCGCAACTCCGGGAACAGTTGCCGCTCGGAGCCTGCGGCTCGGCTTTCATCATCGCGGCTATCTTGCTGCAGCGCGAGGAATCCAGCGAATTTCAAGGTGCGGCCCGAGGCGCGGAAAAGGTAAGGTAGATTATCTTCGCTCAGCCCCGCTTTGATATCGAGCCGGATGGTGTTATAAACCGCATTCGACATTTGGCTGGCGACGAAGCGCTCCCAAATCAGTTTGTACATGCGGAACTGGTCTTTGTTGAGATGCGGCTGCATCTCGGCTGGGCTTCGCATGACGCTGGTAGGGCGCACAGCCTCGTGAGCCTCCTGCGCCCCGCGCGACCTTGTTTTGTATTTGGGGGCTTGCTTGGGCGTATAGGTTTTGCCGAACCGATTGTGAATGTAACTGCGGGCTTCGCTTTGCGCCTGTTGCGAGACTTGTACGCTGTCCGTTCGCATATAGGTTATCAATCCAACGGGGCTGCCTTGACCAATCGCGATGCCCTCGTATAGCTGTTGGGCGAGCTGCATAGTCCGCCGGGCGCTGTAATTCAACCGGCGCGAAGCTTCCTGTTGCAAGGTGCTTGTTGTGAATGGCGCGGAGGGCTTGCGCTGGCGGGTCCCGCGTTTGACGTCATCAACTCTGTAGAGGCTTTTTTCCAGCACTTCCTGGTGGGGGCGTACCGCGGCTTCGCTATCAAATAACGGGTCTTCGCCAGCGACTTTTAGCAAGCGCGCTTGGAACCCGTCCTGCTTGCCATTGGGATTCCGCTTGGACAACAAAGCGTCGACCGTCCAGTATTCAGTCGCGACAAAGGCTTGTATCTCCTTTTCGCGCTCAACCACCAGGCGCAGCGCGATACTTTGCACGCGGCCCGCCGACAAGCGATTGCGCACTTTGTCCCATAGCAACTCGGTGATGTTATAGCCGACGAGCCGATCCAAGATGCGGCGCGCCTGCTGGGCATTGACCAAGTCCATATTGATATCGCGCGGGTGGGCGAAGGCATCGGCAACGGCGCTGTCGGTAATCTCGTGGAAGACGACTCGCTTTACCCCGGAGCTTGGCATATCGGCCGCGGCGACCAAATGCCAGGCGATGGCTTCGCCTTCACGGTCGGGGTCTGTGGCCAAAAAGATCTCTTCCGCGTTCTTGGCGGCTTGTTTCAACTCTTTGACGATGTCGCGCTTGTCGTTGGGCACACGGTATTTCGGCTCGAATTCCTTCTCAATCTCCACGGATAGCTGGGATTTGAGCAAATCCCGAACATGACCTTTGGAAGACATGACCGTGTAGCCCTTGCCAAGAAAGCCGCCTATGCTGCGGGCTTTTGCGGGGGACTCTACAATGACCAATTTGCCAATACGATTGCGAGATGATTTCTTGCGGGGTTTGGCGGTTTTCCTGGACTTCGGTTTCGCCTTCCTGGCCGGCTTAGCGAGTTTTTCCGGCTTGGGAACCTGGGCATGAGCCGCTGTTTTGCCCATTCGAAAGAGTTTGGTAGCGCATATCGGGCAAGTACCCTTGCTGCCGGGCGCGCCTGTTTTGGTATAAACAGCTTCCGGATCCCGCAAGTCGCGCTTGGTCCTGCATTTGACGCAGTATGCCTGTAAACTTTGAATCTTTTCATCGCTCATATCGCTTCCTTCAATGGTGGCACAGAACTTCGACTGCGTTAATGGCACATCAAAGATACTCATCGCTGCCGTTTTCTTTCAGATAGTCCACGACTTGCTTCACGTCCTGCGTGCGGTCCTTATGGCAGATCAGCAGCACATCGTCCGTATCGACAATGACCATATCGTCGACGCCGATTGCCACTGTCAGCCGATCGCTGTAAACCAAAGTATCGCGCGTATCAAGTATCACCCGATTGTCGACCGCGTCGCCCTTGATGCAGTTGCCAAAGCTGTCTTGCGGCAAAATATGGTACAAGGAGGACCAACTGCCAATATCGCTCCAGCCGATGTCGATGGGAATCACGGCTATGTTCTCGGATTTTTCCATAATCGCCACATCAATGGACAGCTTGGGCATGGTATTCCAAATGCCTTCCAGCTTCTGCTGATAGTCGGGCGCGTTAAAGGCGGACTGAAGATAGGCGCACATCGCGTAAATGGCTGGCTGGAATTGTTCGAAAGCGCTCATAGCGCTGCTGACCTTCCAGATGAACATGCCGGAATTCCAACTGTATTGCCCCGAAGCGAGAAACTGCGTCGCGCGCACGATATCCGGCTTTTCGGTGAAGCGCTTCGATTCATAGACCGTGAAGTCGTCAACTTCTGTGATGGGCGGACCTTGCTGTATGTAGCCGTAACCGGTGGCCGGATGCAAGGGCGTGATGCCCAATGTAACAATTCTGTCCTCTTGGGCGATCTGCCAGGCCGCCCCCAAAACACGGCGGAACTTGTCGTGATCGGCAATGTGATGATCGGCCGTCAAGATCGCGACAACCGCCTCTGGATCGCGCGCTTGGATGGTTGACAAAGCCAGGGCAAGCGCAGGCGCGGTGTTCTTAGCATAAGGTTCGATGACGAAATTCTCAGCCGGAATGTGGGGAACTTCCTGGCGCAATTCCTCGGCGTAATCCTGGCCCGTAACCACAAATATGTCTTCAAGCGCAAACAGACCGGAGATCCGCTCGACACTGGTCCGGAACATAGAGTGATCATCGATCAGGGGCAGCATCTGCTTCGGCAGTTTCGCGCGGCTCATGGGCCAAAGGCGCGTGCCATGTCCGCCGGCGGCGATTAGCGCGTAGAAATGTTCCACTAGGACCTGCTTTCCCGTACCTTTCGGTTAGCGCGCACGGCAGTATTGCATAGGACCCGCTGTCTCGGCAAGTCCTTTTAGCTCCAGCAGTGTAAGGGAGCTGGAAACCGCCGCGGTTGACAAATTGGTCTGGCGCACGATGACATCGATATGTATGGGATCAGCGCCAAGCTGCCGCATAATCAAAGATTCGGTATCATTTTCCGGCTGAATATTCTTGGTCTCAACCCGCGCCTGCATGTGCAAGTGGGTCATATTCAGCTCTTCGAGCATATCATTCTCGCGCATCACCAGTTTGGCGCCGTCTTGAATCAAGGCATTTGTGCCCTGGCCCGTTTTGCTGAAGATGTTGTGCGGCAGCGCAAAGACATCTCTTCCCTGGTCAATAGCATGGCTGACGGTATTCATCGCGCCGCTCTTTTCCGGCGCCTCGGCGACCAAGACGCCAAGAGACATGCCGCTGATGATCCGGTTGCGCCGGGGGAAATTCTTGCCCAGCGGCGCGGCGCCGATTGGCATCTCGGTGATGAGAGCGCCCTTCGCCGCGATTTGCTCCGCCAAATCTGTATTCTCGGCCGGATAAACTCGATCAATGCCCGTCGCCATCACGGCGATGGTGCGCCCACCGTCTAACGCGCCGCGGTGCGCGGCAGTGTCAATCCCATGAGCCAAGCCGGATACAATCGTAACATCATGCCGCGCCAAGTTGCGCGCAAGCGTTCGCGCCGCATCCCAGCCGTATTTGCTCGGCTTACGCGTGCCGACAACCGCGATGGTTTTGTCATCCGCCGCTGCCAGCTGTCCCCGGACATAGAGAAGGAGCGGACGATCGACGATCTCGCGCAAGAGCCGCGGATACGCTGGATCAGCTAATGTGACGAGTTGCGCGCCGCATTGCCGTACTTTGTCCATTTCTCGCTGTAGGTCGATAGATTGCCGCCCGGCGATAAACTGCCGTAATAATTTACGCGGCAAGTCCAAGCGCAGCAGATGGTCGTCGGATTCCCGCCAAAGCTCGGTCACAGAGGGAATGCGAGCCAGCAACAGCGCGAGCTTGGCGTTGCCAAGCTGCGGAATCAGGTGCAAACCCAGCCAATACTGCTGTTCTTCGCTTCCTTGCATGAGGGACCGTTGCTGTTTCGTCGGCGTCAACAGCATATCAGCAAGCGATTTTTTTTGTCAAGTTAGGAATGGCAAGTTAATAATCCGTCCGGCAAGACCATGGTGATGACCTCGTTTTCGAAGTCGATAGATTGGATTGTTTCCTGGTGCGCCGGCAAGAGCACGTCGCCCTGCGCTTCGCTATGCACCACGTAGACGTCATTGGCGCCGGTCTGCAAGACTTCTTTTACGACGCCTATCGTTCGTTCGCCATCTCTCACCCGCATGCCAACAAGTTGAAAAAGATAATACTCGCCGGGCTGCAGCGGAATCGCGTCGCGCATAGGTATGAGCACCAGCTTGCCTCGTAGCCGATCGACCTCTTCGCGACTGCGGCATCCAGCAAGCGTAAGCAGGGCATAGGCTTTGTGAAAACGAATCTTTTGCAGCTCGACTTCAATGAGCTCGCTGTCGTCGGCGGATTTGCCGAGATATAGCGATTTTAATGTCGTCAAATGCTCGGGATAGTCGGTGATGACGCGCATGCGCGCTTCGCCCCGCACACCATGGGGACGCAATATCTCGCCAACAACAAGATGTTGCGGGAGCGGGGACCCGATACTTTGCGGCGGCTTATTCGATTTCAAGGATGACCCGGCGTCTGCGGCTGTCGCGGCCTTCTTCGTGGCTCGGCACGGCGCGCAAGAGCGCGCGTATCGCATTGGCGACACGTCCGCTGCGCCCAATCACGCGCCCCATATCGTCCGAAGCCACAGATAGTTCCAGGACGACAGTTCGTCCGCTGTCCCGCCGCGACAATTGGACTTGATCCGGATTGTTGACCAGGTTTTCCGCGATGTATTGCACAAGTTCTTCTTCGGCAATTCGGGGGCGTTCCACTGCCATTAGCTGTCGCCGCCCGCGGCTTCTTCGCTGGCAAGCCGAGCGGCTTCGCGCGCTTTGATTTTGCTTTCGCCATCGCCCGGCGCCGGGTAATTCGTTTTCGGGCTGGGCAACTCGGCCTGGTTGTTTTCCGCTTCTTGCACCAGATCTTCCAAGGTCTCGCCAGCCCGCAAGCGCTGGAAGCGCTCCCAGGTGCCGGTGTGATCCATCAAGCGGCGCACGGCATCGCTCGGTTGCGCGCCGACGCTGAGCCAATAAAGCGCCCGATCTTCGGCGATAACCTCGGTGGCTGGGCGTGTGCGCGGGTTATAGTAGCCGATGTTTTCCAGATAGCTGCCGTTGCGCGCCTTCCGCTGGTCTGTCACGACGATGCGATAGGTGGGTTGCCGTTTCAAGCCTTGTCGGCGCAAGCGAATTCTTACCATTTGCTGTTCTCCTGTTGACCGGCTTTACAAGTTTAAGCCAGGTATATGAGGTACTTTGCCTCGGCTGAGTTGATTCATAAGTTTGCTCATTTGTTGAAACTGTTTCAGCAATTCGTTCACATCCCGCACCTCGACGCCGCTGCCGCCGGCGATCCTGCGCTTGCGGCTGGCTTTGAGAATACGTGGATGCTGGCGTTCCTTGGGTGTCATGGAATTGATGATCGCTTCAACTTTTTTGATGCGTTTTTCGATGTCCTGGTCGTCAAAATCCGCCTGCATTTGCAGTTTGGACATGCCAGGTATCATGCCCATCACCTTGCCCAGCGGACCCATGCGCCGGATCTTCTGCAACTGATCGAGAAAGTCCTGCAATGTGAACTCATTCTTCATGATCTTGTTTTGCAGGCGCAGCGCTTCTTCTTCCTCGTAAACAGATTCGGTCTTCTCGATCAAGGACATGATATCGCCCATGCCAAGGATGCGCTGGGCGATGCGGTCGGGATGGAATAGCTCAAGCGTGTCCGCGCTTACTTTTTCGCCCGTTCCCATGTACTTGATAGGCACGCCGGTCACCGCGCGCATAGAAAGCGCCGCGCCACCGCGGGCGTCGCCGTCAATCTTGGTCAATACCAGACCGGTGATGCCGAGGCGCTCGTTAAAACCCCGCGCGATATTAACCGCTTCCTGCCCGGTCATGGCGTCCGCGACCAACAAGATTTCCGCAGGCTGCGCGATGCGCTTGATATCTTCAAGCTCAGCCATCAAGGCCTCGTCGATTTGCAGGCGGCCCGCGGTGTCGATGATGACGATGTCGGCGCTGGCCTCTTTTGCGGCTTTGATGCCGCGCTTGACAATGGCCGGCGGCTTGTCGCTGGTTCCTTCTTCATAATAAGGAACGCTAATCTGTTTAGCGAGCGTCACCAATTGATCCACCGCGGCTGGACGGTAGGTGTCCGCGGCGATCATGAGTGGCTTGCGCCCTTCCCCGCGCAAGTGCAGCGCCAGTTTTGCGCCGTTAGTCGTCTTGCCGGAACCTTGCAGACCCACCAGCATAATGACATGGGGTTTGACGCTGCCGCTATAGTTCAAACGGCCCGCATCGCCGAGCATTTCGACGAGTTCTTCGTGGATGATCTTGACAACTTGCTCGCTGGGCTTGAGCGCTTTGTGGACTTCTTCGCCGATAGCGCGCTCGCGCACCGACTTGATGAAGTCCTTCACGATCGGCAAGGCGACGTCCGCCTCGAGCAGAGCCATGCGAACTTCGCGCATAGCGGCTTTGACGTCAGCTTCCTTGACGGTGCCGCCCTTGCGCAAGCCCTCGAAGGCTGTATCCAGTCTCTGTGATAGTGATTCGAACATCAAAAGTCCTGACAGATTTTGCGCTTGAAGATTTTAGTGTAGCGGCAATCGTTAGTCAAGTCGAAACCTTGTCTACTGTTTCAAGCGCTATGCCTAGTCCTGACGCGGCACCAGCCGCCACATGATGAAATAGGCGATCAGTCCCAATCCGCCGGCGATCAGACCGACCAGTGTGAAGTTGCCGCCCGATTGGGCATATACCAAGGCGCCAAGCGCCGCGCCGACCACGCGCCCGAGGGAATGCGCGCCCATGTTGGCGCTCATCATCACGGCGCGCGATTTCGGCAGAATCTCGGTAAACAGCGGCAGCGCCGAGACAATCGCCGTCTCGATGGCGATGAACATGATGAATATGGCGAACATGGCAAAAGGCAAACTGAAAGACAGATAGGGGATGATGAAAAAGCATATCGCTGCGATCAACATGCCGGTCATCGAGGTGGCTTTGGTCCCGAAGCGGTCCGCGACGGCAATAACGATAAACTCGCCAAAGACCTCGGCGACGGCAATAACAATCGTTACCGTGCCTAGCGCTGTGAGAACAAGACCGAAGGAGTCCTCCATCCAAAGACCATAATTGATGAAAAAGATCTCGTGGGAGAGCGTCAGGCACATGGAATACAAGAGTGCAAAGACCGCCGGCGGGTGCGCGCTGACCGTGCGTATGGCGGTTAATGGGTTGATGATGCGTATCCGTTCGTGACTGTGATCGGGCTGCTCATCGGACTCAACAAAAATCCATAGCGCCACTGCGCCCAGCGCCAGCGAGACAGCCAGAAAAACGAAGACGGACTGTAGATTGCTGTTGTCCAACAAGTAACCGGCAACGGGCGCGGCGACAACCAAAGACAGCGCCCAGCTCAGTTCGGAGATGCCCATCACGCGGGCGCGCCGGCCGAAGGGCACCAAATCGCCCAAATAGGCTTGGAACGTGGGGTCGTAGATGGTCTTGCCGATGCCGAAGGCAAACATCACCACCACAAAGACGCCATAGTCGGCGAATAGCGCGCCCAGCATACTCATGAGCGCCATCATGGCGATCATGCCAACCATCACGACCTTGCGCTCGTAATGTTCGGAAATAATACCCAATACCGGGCTGAGCAAACCAGCGCCGTTTGTCAGAGCGATCACGTTCTGGATGCTGTCAGCCCGCACGCTGAAGGTATCGGCAATAGCGGAAACGAAGGGGTAGGGGAAGCGCCTGGAAACGTTGATGACCAGGCGACCAAAGACAATTGCCAGAATCGACTTGATTGCCTTGTCGTTGAAGAATGGCTCGGAGCCGCGCTGGTTATTCATCAGGAATCGAAGAGGATTCTATCACAAGCCGGCACAAAATCCGTCAGAGACTTGTAACCGTCGGCGAAGTCTTGGGCGCGCTGGCCGACGACTAGCGTCGGCACCAAGTTGAGCGTATGGCGGCGGGTGCTTAAGTCCTCCATGTTGCCGTGATCGCTGACCACGACGATTAGTCCTTCGTCGGCGCGCCATTCGGCCAGCGCCCCGGCCAATACTTCGTCGAATGTCTCCAATAGGCTTAGCCCGCGCGCGAAGGGACCGCGATGCCCGATGCGATCTGTCAGCCAGTGTGAATGGAAAGCAAAGTCGTAGCCGCGCGAGAGCTGCGCCAGCAACTTGCCAGCTTGCCGCGGTGAATAATCGGGCAAGCGCGAAATGCCCAAGTAGCGCCGCCAACTGGCAGTGGTCCACTCTGCGGTCAAAGCGCGCTTTTCGACGACGTCGCTCACCGTGAAGTGCTCTATTCCGGATTCGTAAGCCGCCTGCTGGATGCTGGAGCGAAGCGTCTTGCCACGGGCGAAATCGTGCAGAAGGCGCGGCGGATAAGCGGTTAGCAAGCGGGCTGTCTTGCCGCGTTCGCCCAGTGATTTGAAATAGCTATGCTGGGCGATGAGATTGCGCGTCGCTTGATCGGGTTTTGGTCCATAATGCTTTCCAATCAACTTGGGCGCGTTCAAACCGGTAAGCAGGCTGGCTTGGCCCGTGCCGCTTTGCGGGCGGCCAGGCACACCCAGGCAGGCATCGGTTGGTACAAATACAGCGTTATGTCCCGCGACTCGCCCAGTGTTCGCCAGCCAGCGCTTGCCATTGGCAAGACCATGAAGCGTGGGCAAATCGGCGGCCGCGAAGGGGTTTACATTGGGATCATCCGCGCCCAGCCCAATGCCATCCAGGAAGAGCGCCAGGATATGTGTACCCGACGGTTTCATCGGATAAGCGCAAACAAGAGCAAAGGCTCCGCAGGGTGACTCATTGCGCGTTCTCGTCGAATGAGAGCAGGAAAGGATTGCTGCGTCGTTCGCGGCCGATGGTGGTCGCGCCCATGTGGCCTGGCAGGACGCGGATCTCGTCGTGCAGCGGCATGAGCTTCTCGAAGATAGAGCGCATCAGCAGCTGATAGTCGCCGCCGGGCAGGTCCGTGCGGCCGATGCTGCCGGCGAAAAGCGTATCTCCGCTGAAGAGCATGGCTTGGTCTTGCATCAGCAGGCTCAAGTGGCCCGGCGCATGCCCGGGCGTGTAAAGCGTTTTCAAGCGGATGGTATCCAGCTCGATGATTTCGCTCACGCTGGTCAAAAGGCGATCCGGCTGGGCAGCTGCCGGGGAGTCGCCCAAGCCGAACAGTTTGGCTTGCGCGGGCAGATCCGCCAGCCAGGGCAGGCACTGCTCTTGGATGTAAAACGGAATTCCCAAGTCCTCCTTTATCGCTTTGCTGGCCATGACATGGTCGAGGTGGGCGTGCGTCGCGATCATCAGCTGAATGCGCCATCCGCGCTCGGATGCCGCCTTCAATATCACCGGCGCGCTATCAACCGGATCGATGAGAATCGCGTTCTTGGTTTCGCTGTCGGCCACCAGATAAGCATTGGCGGCAAAAGCGCCCAAGGTCAAGGACAGGACTTCAATCGTCATGCGTGCTCCTTTTCTGTCATGCTGTTGACTGTCCACGAAACATGTTCATCAATTCGGATAGCTCCCGCATTTTCATCAGGGCGGCGGCGACAAGGAATACCAGCAAGCCCGCAAGCCCTTGCACGAACAGGCGCATGATTGTCAGCGAGAGATCCTTTCCCGGTAGCCCAGCCTGCCACAGCATGTCCAGCAGGACAATGGCGGCGGCCATGACCAGCGACGCAATCAGCGACTTCATAAGACTGCTTGCCAGCGACCCTTCCCGGATGCCGCGCCAGCGTTTTCGCAAGATCACCAGCAGGCAAAGGACCTCGAACATCACGCCCAGGGAATTGGCCAGCGCCAATCCGCTGACATTGCCAATATAAGGCTGGAAGCCAAGGACGGGAAACGCGCGCGCAAGCGAGTTGGCGAACATACGCGAATCAACTGTCGCGACGTCGCTGAGCAGGATTGCGAATACCAAGTTGATCGCCGCGCCGCCCAGCGCCGCGTAGAACGGAGTCAAGGTGTCTTTGTCCGCGTAAAAGCTGCGGGCGATGACTTCTAGCGCCGAATGCACGATAAGCCCCAGCGTAAACATGCTCAGGCAGCTATAGACCAGCGCCGACGCCGCCGCGTCGAATGCCCCTCGTTCCAGCAGTCCAATAAGGGGTCTGCCTAGAACGATCAAACCCAGCGCGGACGGGATGCTGGTAACAAGGACAAAGCGCAGTGCTCCGGACATCGCGTCGCGCTTGCCGTCGAGGTCTCTCACTTCGCTCAGCGCAGCCAGAGTCGGGAAGATCACGATTCCCATCGCCGTGCCAAGCAAGGTCTGCGGGATTTGCATCAAGCGCCAGCCCCAGTCGAGCGCGCTCACCGAGCCGACGCTCAGCCGCGAAGCGATATTGTTCATCACCAAGAAGTTCAGCGCGAAGACGCCCAGCCCGCCAATGCGCGGCAGCATCAAGCGAATCACGCGCCAAAGGTCCGGGTTTGTCAAGCCGAGGCGGAGATTCCAAGACATCTTGTATCGGATAAGACCGGGCACTTGGATGCTGAAATGCAAGGCGGAGCCGATCACGGCGCCAATCGCGATGCCATGTACGCCAAAGCCGGGCAGCAGAAACAAGACGCCAAAGAGAATGCCGAGATCAAACATGATCGGCGCTAGCGCCGGCAAAAGAAAATGCTGATGAGAATTAAGTATGCCGCTGAAGATGCCGCTGATCGAAAAGATAATCGTGCTCAAAAGGAGGATGCGCATCATTTCAATTGTGTTTTGCGCGGTGGCGGCGTCAAAGCCAGGCGCGACCACCTGGCGCGCGAACCATGGCGCCATGAAGAAGACCAGCCCGCTCAAGATTAGCGCGAGCGTGAAAATCGTATTGATCAGATTGCTGGACAATCGCCAGGCGGCGTCGACGTCTCCCCGCGCCAAATAGCCGCTGAATACGGGAATAAAGGCGTGCGTCAAAGCGCCGCCAGAGATCAAGACCACGATTAGTTCGGGGATGCGATTAGCCGCTACATAAGCGTCCAATTCGCTGCCAACGCCAAAAGCCCGCGCGATGATCAAAGTTTGCAGCAGACTGATCAGCTTGGCGGCCCCGAAGGCGATCATCACCGTCAAGGTCGAGCGCGCGATTTTGCGGTTGCGCTGCAGCAGACGCTTGTCAGGCGACGAAAGCTCGGATGCCATGCGGGTTTCTAGTTGAGCTGGGCGAGCGCGGCGCGCGCTTCGTCATAGTTGGGGTTATAGACCAGCGCCCGCCGGAACGACGACGCGGCTTGCTCGGGTTTGTCTTGGGCTTGCAAGACCAGCCCTTGCCAATAATATGTCTCCTCGATTTCTTCGGCGTTGTTCAGGTTGACCTTCACCAGGCTCAGGACATCATCGTACCTGCCCAGCTGATAATAAGCCTTGAAGGCGCCAAACTGGTACCACATCATCCGCCAGGGCGGTCCCAGCCGGCGCGACTGATCAAAAGCGGTGGCGGCTTCTTGGTAGCGCTGCAAGGCGACCAGAGATGTGCCCATATTGAACCAGGCAAAGGCATCGCTGGGGTTCTGGCGCGCTTCCGCCTGCGCCACATCAAAGGCAAGCTGCGCCGCGTCCTTCGCGTCCCAGTGACTGTCCAGGAGGCTGCGCAGAAGCCCTTCGCGCTGCGGCTCATAGACGACGATGAAACTGCGGTTGAAAGCCTGCCAGTCCTTGTCAACCTCGGCGTAACTTGTCGCCACGCCCTGCGCGCCTTCGCCGACGCCGAGGAAGCTGTCAAAGAAATAGAAGCGCTGATAGGCGTCGTCGTAGGCGACCACGACGCGATAATGACCGATCCAGTCATAAGCTTCGAACATGGCGCCGGTCTCTATGACGACCGGGAAGTCATTTGCCACCAAGCGCTTTAGCAGGTCTAGCGTGCCGCCCATGCGCGAGATCGCCTTAAGATCGCTGGCTTCTTCCACATAAGCCGCCAGCTCGTGCGGGCTGACATTTTTGTCTTCGCGATTCGGTTTGAGGGCGCTGCCGGCGGCGGACTGGTCGGCCTGCCAGCCGTAATAGCTCATCGCCATCGTAATGGTTGCGGGACCGCAGTTGTTCCAAGTTTGCTGCTGGTGAAGAATGCCGTATATTCTGGCTGATGAAGGCAGTTCGCCGCCGGACAGGTTGACCGGGGAGACAGCGGTCTCTTTTGCCATGGTCGCCGGCGGCGGGGTAGGGGACAACGCGGTTGCGGTTTGGACGGCTATGCTATCTGTTACCGTTGCCGCGGCCTGCGTAGGCGTCGGGGCGCTCGTCGATACGACGACAGTCTCCACCATGACTGCGATGGGCGTCGCCGAGGAGCCGCTGGCTCGGGGCGTGGAACTGGCGATTTCCAGGGGCATATCCAGCAGCGCCAGCGCCTCGCTTTCGCCAGAACGCGAAGCCAGCGTTGGAAAAAGTCCGCCCGCGGGCGTTGGCTCTTTGAACATGCGCATGAAGGGCAGCTGATCAATCACACGCTGTTGCTGCGCCGGCTGCAGAAGCTCGCGGAAACCGATAACAGCGCCGGCGACACCGGCAACTATGAGCAGCGTAAATAGAATGAGACCCCACAAGAGCAGCTTGGGCGGTCCTTTTAGGTCCGCATTGTGGTTATGCAAATAGTAGCTGCGGCTCGGCCGTGTATCGTCCAGATCGCGCACAGATGATTCCTAGCGATAATCGAATGTCAACATATCACAGCAGCAGTTGCCGTTTGTAGCGTTTGGCGATGCCTTGTCCCAGTATAGTGCTTTTTCGCTCTTCATGCGGGGCGGGCGTTTACAGCCTTGCCTTAAGCGTAGCTTTGCTCGTCAAGATACGCTTGCAGGATGACCCTGGCCGCCAGATCGTCGATGGGCTGCTCTGGTTTGCGATTCAGTTGACGCGCCAACTCCCTGGCTTCCGCGCTAGTTAGATATTCGCTGACTTCATATATCGGCAGATTAGTGCAGTCGCGCAGTCCCTCGATCCAGCGCTTTACTTTATCAGCTTGCAGCTCGACGCCCTCTGGCGCGTTGGGATTGTGAGGCACGCCTACGACGAAACCGCGGGCTCCCTCACGCCGGGCTATCGCGAGGATCTGCTCGAAATCTCTGTCGCGGCTGGTGCTGTGCACGATGCCTAACTCGCGCGCGCCGATACCCAAGGCATCGCTAAGGGCAAGGCCGATGCGCTTGCTCCCGTGGTCTAAGCCTAGCAATCGTCCGGTCATGCGGGCAGCCGCACTTGGAGATCAATCCTTACCGGCAATAGCGGCATCCGCTTGAAACCCTCTGGAAAAACTTCGATGGAAGATTCAGTCGGCGGGACCAGCTCGGGCTGGGAACGCAGGACCTGCAAGGCATCCGCTATCGTTATGCCCGCGAGCTTATCGAGCAGGCTTGCCGTATCAAGCTGTTTAACAAGCGCGCCGCTGGTTTCGGCGACAAAAGAAACGCGCTCGCCCGAAGTCGGCTGCGTCAGCGGACCGCGCGCATAGCGCAGCGCCTCCTCGAGCAAGGTCTTGTCGGGCGGCACGCGGTCGCGCAGCCGCGCCAATGAGACCTGACGTCCCAAGCGGTCGTCAATCACCAGCGCCGATACAACCGCGCGCATGGTCAAAGTCAATTCCGCCGCCATCAGACCGACATCCGAGGAGAAGTTCGTCCAATCTTTCCGCTCTTCTGCTATCGCTATTGACTCGATTATGATGACCTGCGACTCGGTCAGAGTGGATTGGATTTCCTCATAACCGAGCGACTGCAACTGTCCGCGGACGATATCAAGCAGCATGTCTTTGTCAACAGCGGAAACGATATTAACCGCGCGCAACATGCCGCCGCTGGTCCCCGCTGGATTTGTCACGGTTACGCTTTCCGCCAAGGGTCCGACGATCAGGTTGATCTGCCCAGCCGCGATGTTGCCGCGCTCGCCGCTGTACTGTTGCATCGCCTCAAATGGCGCATTGGCTGTCTGGTCCCTCCCGGCCGGCAAGAATACATCCAGGACGGTGCGGAACAGCAAGGGCGCGGCGCCGTCCATGCTCAAAATCGTGTTTGCGGGGATGGTCACTGGCGCCTCGGTCAAGTTAGTGAAACGCGCCGTGCCGCGGGCAGGTACTTCATCCAGGTTGCGAATGCCCGTGGTTGGCAGGGTGGCAGTGGTCTCGACGGTGGCGCGGACGATTTGCGCGGGGATAATGCCTTTGTCCAGGTCAAGCCCGTCGGCGGAGGCGTCGGCGATGACGGTCATGGCGGCAGCGATGGGTTCCGCCCGCAAGCTGACTTCCACGCTTGCGCCGGGAACAACCACAAAGAGCGCCGCAAGCGTTGCGAATGCGAGCAGCGCCAGGACAATCAGGCGTTCCAAAACGGTCCGTAGACGGGAAGGGCGCCTATCGCGGCGCAAGACGCGGCTGGCTATCGAGCGTAGTTCTTCGGGCGGCTGCGACTTGCTCGGCTGGTGGTGGCGCGGCAAAAAGATTTTCTGGCGTCCGCGCTTCCATCTGTTTTTTTCGCTGGTCGCAACAGAATCAAAACAACTGATATTGAGTTCCTTGGCATGTTCGTTTATGTCGGGCTCGCGGCTGACCAAGGCGAGTTGAATCGCGCGCCGGTAGGCTTCTCGCTGCAAAAGGATCAAGTCCAGTTTACGTTTGCAGAGCGTTCCGGACGGGGAAAGAACCAGCAAGACGCGCTTGCCGCGCAACCCCGACAGGCGCGGCTTCACTGACGCGAAGCTGTCACTGGGATCGAGTTTTAGCTCTACGGTCTCTGGCCTCATGTCCTGAATGACTTCACTTGTAGGCTGGATTTGGCTTGGCTCGGTCTAGGCTTGGGCGATCAATTCGCGCGCTCGCAGGAGAGCCTCATTGATTTTGCCGCTGTCTTTGCCGCCAGCCTGCGCCATCTGTGGGCGGCCGCCGCCACCGCCGCCCACAACTTGGGCGATGGGTTTGATGAGATCGCCCGCGCGCAAGCCATCTTTGACCAGCGCGTCTGTCACCGCCACGACGATTTGCGGGCGACCGTTTATGTCGCTGGCGAGTACCATGACACCCTTTTCCACGCGGTTGCGGAACCAATCGGTCATTTCGCGCATGGTTTCCATGGGAACGGCGTCCAAGCGCACCAGCAAGCCTTGCTTGCCGTTGATGCTTTCCAAGCGCTTGTCAAGCATCTCATCAAAACTGGTCTTCGCCAATTGTCGCCGCAAGGCGTCAATCTCCCGCCGCGCGCCGCCAAGTTCCCGCTGCAAGCCGCCGAGCTTGGCCGAGGCAGAATCGGGTGAGGCGCCCAGTTGCTGGGCGATTTCCTCAAGCAGCGCCAATCTACCTTGCGCATAGACGGCAGCAGGCAAGCCGGTCAGAGCCTCGACCCGGCGAATGCCAGCGCTGACGCTGCCTTCGCTGGTGAAAACGAAACTGCCGATTTCCGCTGTGCGCTGGACATGCACGCCGCCACATAACTCATAGCTATAGCGCTGGCCGTCGGCTTCGATGACAACTGTGCGCACGACGTCGCCGTATTTTTCGCCAAAAAGCGCCATCGCGCCTTCGCGGCGCGCATCTTCCAGAGATTTCTTTGAGGCATGGACCGCGTAGTTGGAAAGTACCGCCCGGTTGATTTCCCCCGCTATGCGGGTAAGCTCGCTAGCGCTCAGTTTTTCTGGATGAGAAAAGTCGAAACGCAGGCGATCAGGCGCAACCAGCGAGCCTTTCTGTTGGACATGACTGCCCAACTGCTTGCGCAGCGTCGCATGCAGCAAATGCGTCGCCGTATGGTTGCGGGTGATATTCCCCCGTCGGTCGCGGTCAACTTGCGCTAGAACCGCATCGCCTGTCCCGGGATTGCCCTCGACAACTTCGCCGGCGTGTACGACGAGACCCGCCAGCGGCTGCTTCATGGATTCGACTTCGATTAGCCAATCGTCGGCGGCGATCAAACCGGTATCGCTCACCTGGCCGCCGGCTTCCACATAAAAGTTTGTCGCGCCCAAAACGACTTCGACTTTTTCGCCTAGCAATGCCTTTTCCACTAAGCGATTGTCTTGAATCAGCGCCAAAACGCGAGTCTCGCAGGGCGCGTCGTCATAAGGATTGTAGCTGAGGCCGTCATCGCTCGCGCCGCCCGCTTCTCGCAGCCTCCCGAGCAAGTCTTTATAAAAGTCGACGGATTGCATTTCGCCCAGCGCTTGCCCGCCGCCGCTGATACGGGCATGCTCGGCTTCCGCGGACCTGAAACCGGCTTCGTCAACGCTGAACCCTCGCTCTTCGGCGACGTCCTTTGTGACTTGAAAGGGCAGTCCCAGCGTTGCCTTGAGGTAAAATGCGCTCGCGCCTTTCAGGGCGCCAGACGGCTCCAGTTTCTCCAGCATGTCGTCCAACTCGACCAGCCCGCGTTCCATGGTCAGACGGAAGCGTTCTTCCTCTTGCGTGATGACGCGCTTGATGCTGTCGGCTTGTTCGACGAGTTCCTGGTAATGCTCGCCCATAATCTCGATGGCGGTATCGGCGACCTGCGCGAGGAAGGGACCGTCAAAGCCGATCATCGCGCCGAAGCGGACTGCCCGCCGGATGACGATGCGAGGTATGGCGGCGCGTCCTTTTGCGCCGGGGAAAACGCCATCGCTAATGAGAAATAGAGCCGCGCGAATATGATCGGCTATGACGCGATATGGCACGATGTTGGCGTCGCGCTCTTCATCGTTATGCCCGGTCAGTTCCTGCGTCCGTTTGATGATCGGCATGAAAATATCTGTCTCGTAGGTGGCGTCGACGCCCTGCAAGATGGATGTGATGCGCTCGAAACCCATGCCGGTGTCGACGCCCGGCGCGGGCAGCGGCTCATCCCAGCGTCCGCTGTGTTCGGGATCGGCTTGCTGGCGATTGAACTGCATAAAAACCAGATTCCATATTTCGAGGAAGCGATCGTCCTCCGCTTGCAGCAAGGGTATAATGTCGTCTTCTCCCGCTGATGGCTGCTTGTCCCAATGGATCTCTGACGTCGGACCGCAGGGACCGGTATCAGCCATCTGCCAGAAGTTGGTGGCGGGACCCATACGCGCGACCCGTTTCGGGCTGACGCCGACGTCGTTGACCCAGCAAGCATAGGCTTCGTCATCATTTTCATAGACCGTGAAGACCAGGCGGTCGGCCGGCAGCTTATAGACCTCGGTCAACAATTGAAAGGCGAATTTGATGGCGTCGCGCTTGAAATAATCGCCAAAGCTGAAATTGCCCAGCATCTCGAAGAAGGTGTGGTGACGGGGCGATGGTCCGACGTTTTCCAGGTCATTGTGTTTGCCGCTGACGCGCATGCACTTCTGCGAGGTGGTCGCGCAGCTATAGCTTCGCTTGTCCAAGCCCAGGAAAACGTCTTTGAATTGCACCATGCCCGCATTAACAAAGAGTAGCGTGGGATCCTTGGCTGGCACTAGGGAGGAGGAGGCCACCCGCTTGTGTCCCATCTCTTCGAAATAGTCGAGGAAGGTCTGTCTAACTTCCGCGCTGCTCATACTTTGCATGCTCTGTTCCCTTGTCATTGACTTGAAGACCTTTACCGGTTTTCTTTCATTCGGACACAAGAATAATGATAATCCCAAGCCCTTGGCAAGACTATAGCTAGAACCAGCGCAATCGCAGCGGATTTTAAGCACCGAGAGCACCGAGATTTAACTCCTTATTCTGGCAAAAAGGAGGCAATGTAGGGGCAATTCTGTGAATCGCCCACGATATTCTCACTCTTTTCATGGGCGACACACAGTGCCGCCCCACCATCTTGGTAGATTTATGTGACATTCGGCACACATTGGTTCTGATGCGATTGCCCTTGCCATGGCGCCCCAACCTGAAAATATGCGGCTGATATGGTATACTGCCCGTTCTAAGGTGAACTGACGCAACGAGAAAATGGCTATGGTGACAATTGAAGAACAAGTCGAAGTATTGATGTCCGGCGCGGCTTACGGCGATCCAGAGACTCGTGACAATATGGCGAAGGAGCTGCGGAAACGCTTACAGGAGTGCGAGGCGGAAGGGCGGCCCCTGCGCGTCTACTGCGGCTACGATCCGCGCACCTCCGATTTGCACTTGGGCCACACCATCACCATGCGCAAGCTGCGGCAATTCCAGGACTTCGGGCACGACGTAACTTTTCTGATCGGTACATTTACCAGTTTGATCGGCGATCCCTCGGACAAAGACAGCGCGCGGGATCAATTGACCATGCAGAATGTCGAAGACAACGCCTGCACCTACGCGGAGCAAGCCTTCAAGATTCTCGATCGCGATTTGACGCGGGTCCGCCGCAATGACGAATGGCTGGCGACCCTGGATTTCGCCGACATCATACGGCTGGCGAGTCATTTCACGGTTCAGCAATTCCTGGTCAGAGAGAACTTCGCCAAGCGTATCGACGATGGCAAGGCGATCTTCTTGCACGAATTCTTCTATGCGCTGATGCAAGCCTACGACGCCGTCGCGCAAGAAGCTGATGTGCAAGTCGGCGGACAAGACCAATTGTTTAACATCCTGGTGGCTGGCCGCAAGCTGCAGACCGGATTGGGCCAGAAGCCGCAGATCGCGCTTATCATGGGGGAGAGCCTGCCCGGCACCGATGGCGATGACAAGATGTCGAAGAGCATGGGCAACCATATTCCGCTCTTGTCCGAGCCTTGGGACATGTACGGCAAGGTCATGAGTTTGCCCGACAAAGCCATGGGCAGCTATCATAAATTGATATTGGGCTGGACACAGGCGCAGGTGGAGGAGCTGGAGCGGAAGCTGCAAGCCGGCGAGCTGCATCCCAATGAAACCAAGATGAATCTCGCGGGCGAGATCGTGGGCATCTTCCATGGCGCGGCCGAAGCGGAAGCGGCGCAAAAGCGCTGGAACGAGGTGTTCCGGGGCGGCAGCGGCATCCCGGACGATATTGATGAAGCGGTGCTGCCGGCAACCGAAGAAATCCGCGATATCCTGGTGCGGCTGGGCATGGTTGGCAGCCGCGGCGAAGCCAAACGACTTATTCAGCAGAATGGCGTGCGACTAAACGAAGAAAAAGTAGACAGCTTGCAAACGGCTGTTTCACCGGAGATGCTCCCGGCTATTTTGCAAGTGGGCAAACGCCAGTTCGTTCGTTTGGTGAATGCCGACTAGAACGTTCTAAGGAATCTCGTTGGCAGACAATTCTCAATATACCGTTGACGAGCAGATCTGCGTCTGTATATCAAAGCAAGTCAAGGACGGCGATGTCTGGGCGCAGGGGATCAACACCCCGCTGGTATCGGCTGGCTTAATCCTGGGCAAGATTCGCTACGCGCCGCGCGCCCGATTTACTTCGGCGATAGGGCAGGCGCTGGTGCAAGACTGGGGTCCTTTGGGCATCACGGACATCGAGAGCCTGTGGGTAGGCAAGGGACTAATTCATCTCGGTTTCGCCACTGGCGCCGCAGATATTCTGCCCAAGTATCGTCCGAAAGAGTTTTTCCGCCCAGCCCAGGTCGACAGCCGCGGCAACTTCAACAATATCGCCTTTGGCAAGGACTATGAGAAGCCACGGATGCGGCTGCCGGGCAGCGGCGGCATACCGGACGTGACGCCACTCTATGATCACACCTTTCTCTATGTACCGCGTCATTCGCGTTTGACATTCGCAGCGAAGATCGATTTTCTCAGCGGCCTGGGACACGCGCCGCAACGGAAGCAGGGGGGCGGTCCCCGCTACCTGGTTTCTAACTTGGGCCAGTTTGACTGGCGGGAAGGACGCATGCGCGTCATATCGACGCATGCCCATAGCGATATCGCAAGGATCAAGCGCAAGACCGGCTTCGACTTGGAGCTTGCGCCGGATCTATGCCAAACCCCGCCGCCGGATGCTGAGGATCTACGACTCTTGCGCGAAGAGATTGACCCACTGGCGACGCGCAAGCTGGAGACCTTGGGCGGCGCCGCGCGCAAAGACCTGCTGCGCGCGATCTTGCGGCAAGAAGGCGCGCTATAGCTGCTCTATTCGTTAGACCTGGCTGCGAATCTCCAGGAACTTATGTCGCGGAAGCGGTCGGCGGCGCTGCCGAGAAAACCCAGCCGCAGTCCTTCAATTGAATCGCGGACGATCATGGAATAGAGCGGGTAATACAGGGGAATGGCGATCGTCTTTTCGGCAAATATCGCCTGGAACTGTTGATACATTTGCTGGCGGGCTATGCTATTAATTGTCCGACGCGCGGCATCGAGCAACTCCGCGATCTCGTTTTGCGCCGCGCTGCCGTAATTCTGACCAGCGCCGGCTTGCGCGGGATGCCAAAAGCGATAAACGTCGGGTTCCGCTCCAATGCGCTGCGAAACGATCGCCGCAGCGAATTCGCCGGCGCGCAGCCGCTCCAGCAACTCGGCAGGACCGACTGAGAGCACATCGACTGCCAGCCCTAGCTGCCGCCATTGAGCGGCGATGTCGAATGCAAGCGCGGTCAAGGAGTCGGTATTCTCCACGAGCAAGGTAAGCTCATCCGTCTCGGCGCTTGCTTCCGCATCCGACCGCGCGCCGGCAATGGTTTCCAGCAGTGAGAGCGCAAGCGCAGGGTCATGCGCGCTCCAAGAATCGTTGAACTGATAAACTGACATGCCCGGGATTAGGGGGCTGTCGGCGACTATGGCTTGGCCCGCCAGGCGCGCCGCGACCAGCTCCACCTGATTGAGGCTCAATGCCAGCGCGCGGCGCAGTCGTCGATCGGCAAATGCCCGCTCCCGCCAGTTGAAAATAAGGATATTCAGGGTCGAATCGATGCTGGTGTGCAGACGCGCCTCGGGCAAACTTAGCAGCGCGTCACGAGATCCAAGGTTCGCCAATACATCAACTTCGCCGCGGCGGTAGGCTTGAATCGCCTCATCCGCAGTCGCATAAAGATTGAAGAGCAGTTCCCGCAATTGATAGCCGCTTTGTGTATCGTCACGCGCCATGTATTCGGGCGCGAGCTGCATCAGAATGGCGCCGATCTTGCCCGATGGATCAAGGCGCAATTCGCCGAGTTGGTAGGGACCCGCGCCAATTGGCGACAAGTTAAAGGGGTGGCTTGCCAGGTCCGAAACTGTCGTCCCGCGCAGGGCATGTTCCGGGAGGATGCCGATTGTCAATAGTCGCGTGAAGCTCGCTAGCGGCTGCGCCAGGCGAAAACGCAGCAGGTGATCCGACAGCTTTTGCGTTTCGACCGTGCGCCAAAACTCAGCGCTGGGCGAATAGAACGCATAATCCGGATCGCTGAGCAAGGACATGGTATAGACGACGTCGTCGGCGCTGAAGGCAACGCCGTCCTGCCACGTGACATCCTGGCGCAATTCCAATACATATTCGAGGCTGTCGCCCGATATGGTCAGGTTTTCCGCCAGATCAAGCACGGGCGCGCCATAGTTGTCAGTCGCGAAGAGACCCCGGAAGATCAGGCTCGTAAGGTCTCGGTCGACGGGATTGAGCTGTGCAAAGAGCGGATTCAGTCGCTGGACCGCGCCGACCAGTCCTTCGCGATAAATTGCCCGGTCTGTCGGCTGGGTTTGAGGGACTGAGGTCGCAGGGACTTGCGCTGCGGCGGGCGATGAAGCTGGCGCGGGCGTGGCGTCGCCTCCGCTGGAGGCGGGGAGCGTCGGCCTTTGCGGCTGACCTTGCGGCGCCCGGCTGACGCGGAAGACGAGGGCAAATGAACAAACAGCCGCGGCCAGTATCAGCGCCAGAAACTGCAAACGGAATCCGCGAAACATGACCCGCCTTTGAGTCTAGTCATGGATTGCTGAACCACTGCTGGCTAATTGGCGGTAACTGAGAATTGAGCGCCTGCTTCAATTGCGAATGAAGCTAGCTGAGATTCAGCCGGTCGTTGCCACAGAAAAGAGCGCTATGCCAAGAAAGGCGATGCACAAGAATATCGTGATGCGAAATAGCGTTTTCTCCAGCCCGCGCCGGGTGCGGGCGATGCCGCCGCCAGCGTCGCCGCCCAACAAGCTGCCCAAGGCGCCGCCTTTGACCTGCAGCAAGATGAGAATGATCATCGCGATGGAAATAACGATTGAAGAAATCTGCAAGGCGACAGCCATGCTATAGCTCCTTGTATTCAACCCTAGTGCGAAACACCGACAGTATAGCACCGCTTCCAGCTTGTGAATAGCCTAGAATGGAGCGCGGGTTGCCACAGAGTAAATATACGTCAGTTGCCGCTTTTAGTCGCGCAAGTCTTGCAGGAATTCGATTGCCGCCTCGAGCTGCAAATCATGTTCGCGCTCTTCGTTGGTTTGCGGGTCCCATTCGACGATGATATCCGGCGTGATGCCCTGCGCGTGAATCCAGGAGCCATTGGGTCTTAGCCAGCGCTTCACCGTAATGCGCAGGCAAGCGCCGTTTGCCAGGTCGGGGACGATATTCTGTACCGTGCCCTTGCCGAAGGTAGGTTCGCCCATGATAGTGGCGACGCCATAGTCCTGCATGGCGCCGGCGATCACTTCCGCCGCGCTGGCGCTTGTTTCATTGACCAATACAACTATCGGCACATCAATATCGGCATAATCGCCGTGGGCGCGGGTGACTTCTTCGCTCTGGTCCCGCGAGACTTGCCGCAAGAGCGCGCCGTCCTTGATGAAGGCGCTGCCGATTTCGATCGCGCTGGCCAGCGTCCCGCCCGGGTTGTCGCGAATATCAAAGATCAAGCCGCTGGTTTTATTGATGTCGATGTCTTTGAGCGCCTCGTCCAGTTGCGCGCGCGAGAGGTCATTGAAGTCCAGCATTTTCACGTGCGCGATCTTGTCGCCAAGCGCCTGGTAGGTGACGTTGGGCAAGGTAAAGAGCTCGCGCGTAATTTCGAAGCTGAGCAGTTCATCGCCGCGCTTGAAAGTGATGGCAACTGTTGTGCCACGCGGTCCAGGGACAAGCGCCGTTAATTCCGCTTGCGTCTTGCCGGCGACCAACTGACCCTCGACTTCGTAAAAGACATCGCCGGGCAAGAGGCCCGCGCCTGCGGCCGGCGAGCCGGGAATCACCGTGACAATCTCGATTTCTCCGGTGTCTTCGATCGTGCGAATGGTAACGCCGATGCCGGAGAATTCGCCCGAGAAGTCGCTGGCTCGATCACACAAATCGGGCTGCTGGATGTAGCCGCTGTGTTCATCTTCCAGCGCGCCGATCATGCCGTCGATGGCGCCATTGACCAGTATGTCAAT
Source organism: Aggregatilineales bacterium (assembly GCA_963663445.2). Classification (GTDB taxonomy): domain Bacteria; phylum Chloroflexota; class Anaerolineae; order Aggregatilineales; family Phototrophicaceae; genus UBA6055. The sequence goes on from CAXXTM010000002.1 coordinate 1,601,242, forward strand.
ATCGACGGGATCGACATAGCGGGATTCAACAATCGCATAAGCATCCCAAAAGGGCTCGAAAGCTTGGTCGGTTGCGCTTAGCGCCCTTCGCTCTTGGGCGTCGCTGCGGTTGGACAATGCCATGCTGCCCGCGATAAAGCCGACAATGAAAACAACTGCGCTTATCAGAAGCGGTTTCAATACCTGGGCGTGGCGCCGATGGAGCGGCGACTGTGAAAGCATGATGGTTCTCCGTCAATGGGCCGTCAATGAAGCGGCTTCAATACCTGTATAGTATACGTTATCATGGCGAAATTGCGGCGTCGCAAAGCGCGTCCGCGGACTTTGCAACAGGCGACGGCGCTCGTTGCTCATCAATATTTGACAGGGAAATTTCGCAGAGATGGGTGAGCATTTCGTTTCATTCATATCCATTGAAGAAGCGGCGAATGTCGTCCGCGATGGTCAAACTCTGGCGCTCGGCGGTATGACCCTGTATCGGCGGCCCATGGGATTCGTTAAGGCTTTGCTGCGCCGATCGCCGCGTCCGCGCAACCTGACGCTGCTCAGTTTCACTGGCGGCATGGAATCCGACTTGTTAATCGGCGCTGGATGTGTCCGGCAGGTTCGCTCGGCTTATTTTGGCTTGGAATCCTTTGGCTTGGCGCCGATGTTCACGCAGTTTGCGCAGTCGCAGCGTGTCAAGGTGATTGAAGAGACCGAAGCGAGCATCGTGATGGGCATTCGCGCGGCCATCGCCGGCGTGGGCTTCATGCCGTCGCGCGCCTGGCTTGGCACGGATCTGCCTTCCTTGCGGCCCGATGTCAAAACGGTGACTGATCCATACAAGGGCGACGAACTCTTGGCTTTCCCGGCGATTCCCTGCGATGTCGCCGTCATCCATGGTTTGGCGGGCGATAAACAGGGCAATGTGCTTATCAACAATAATTTGGGTATCGATATGGAATTGGTCTATTTGGCTGATACGGTCCTGGCGACTGTCGAAACGATTGTCGACGATCTGCGGCCTAGCGCGCAGGGCGTCATCATCCCATACCCCGGCTGTGACATGCTCGTACATATAGCGGAGGGCGCGGCGCCGACGAGTTGTTATCCGCGCTATCCCGTCGCCGGCGGCGCCATCTTGAAGTATGTCGAAGCCTGCAATTCGGGCCGCTTCGCGGAATTCTTGGAGGACTTCTTGCAAGAATAGCGGCGGTGCAATCGCGTCAAATCGCTGTCATTTAGGATGATGGAAATTACAACTGAAATTAAACAGCAGGGGACACAGAGTGCACAGAGAAAATGGCAAGGGCGACTCGTGAGAAGCCCAACATTTATTGAATTCTACAGATCGGGCGACTCAGCGAGTCGCCCCTACATTGCCTCCTTACTTGCAGATAAACGTTAATTCTCTGTGTCCTCAGCGCCTCTGTGGTGAATTCTCATTACTTACTTGGTTTTACTTGTGTACCCGGTGCTTAAATAAGAATTAGATGCGATTGCACTGCAATGTTGCCAGCAGGCCGCGTTGCCAGTATAATGAAGTCACAATTGAATATGTCGAGACTTGGGGAGCTTGCTTTTGCAAGCTGAGAGGGCGCGAAAAATCGCGCCGACCCATTCACCTGATCCAGATAATACTGGCGTAGGGATGTCCACCGTGAACGAAACCAAGCCACCCTTGTAGACAGCCTTACAAGGGTGGTTTTCATTTCACTCGCATAGGGCGCTCCAAGTCGCCGCGACAGAAGCCAAGGATATTCTAATGAAGGGAGCCTTTCTCATGTACGCGAGGTCAGTTGTCGTCATTTTGCTATTAGTCCAGATCGTGCTTACAGTTTCGTCCCAGGATAATGACAGGGTTGTTGTGGTGACCCATGACAGTTTCGCAGCCTCGGAATCGGTATTGGAGGCATTTGAAGCGCAGACCGGGCTGACAGTTGAAATACTGCGCGCGGGCGATGCCGGCGCCATGGTGAATCAATCGATTCTGAGCGTGAACAACCCCTTGGGCGATGTCTTGTACGGCATTGACAACAGCTTTCTCAGTCGCGCGCTGGAGGCCGAGATATTCTTGCCTTATGAATCCCCCCAGCTGCAATTCGTCGCCGAATCCTTTATCCCGGATGTCAATCACGCCGTTACGCCGGTCAACTACGGCGATGTCTGCGTCAATTACGTTATCGCGTATTTTGAGGCGAACGAGATAGAGCTGCCGGCGAGCCTCGCCGATCTGACTTTGAGCGAGTACGAGGGCTTGCTCGTCGTCCAAAACCCGGCGACGTCTTCCCCGGGGCTGGCATTCCTGCTGGCGACAATTGCGGTATTCGGCACGGAAGGCGATTACACATTTCTCGATTATTGGGCAGACCTGCGCAGCAACGACGTACTGGTCGTTGACGGCTGGACAGAAGCCTACTTCGGCGAATTCAGCGCGCCCGGGCGCGACCTGGGCTCCCGTCCGCTGGTGGTGAGTTACGCCAGCAGCCCGCCGGCCGAGGCGCTATTCAGCGAAAATCCCGAGGACGGTCCCTTCACCGGCGCCCTGGTTGGCGACGATATGTGTTTTCGCCAAGTTGAATACGCGGGAATCCTTGTGAACGCGCGCAATCCACAAGGCGCGCGGCAGTTTGTCGACTTCATGCTGAGCCAAGCCTTCCAGGCCGACCTGCCGCTGAACATGTTTGTTTTCCCGGTGCGCGAAGACATCCCGCTGCCAGGGATCTTTGCCGAGCTGGCGGCGATTCCTGAACAACCGGCCGCGCTTGCGCCGGCCGATATCGAAGCGAATCGTGAAGATTGGATACAGGCTTGGTCGGAGGTCATGCTGCGTTGACGCGCTTGCGGCGGCCCTACTGGCGCCTCGTCTACCTTGTGCCATTGACCTTTCTGGCGCTATTTTATTTCTATCCGCTGTTGGCGATACTGGACATCGGTTTGCGTCCCGAGGGCTGGTTGGATCTGTCCGCTTTCCTGCGCCTGCTCTCGTCGGACTACTACGTCGGCGTGTTTCTCTTCACCGTGTATCAAGCGGCGCTCTCCACGGTTTTGACCTTGTTATTGGCTTTGCCCTGCGCCTTCGTCTTTTCGCGCTATCGTTTCGCCGGCAAATCGCTATTGCTGGCATTGGCAACGCTGCCTTTTGTGCTGCCCACAGTTGTAGTCGCCATGGCTTTCATGTCTTTGATTGGCAGGCGCGGTTTGCTGAACGATCTGCTGATGACCTTGTTCTCCCTAGATTACAGTCCGATTCAACTGGAACGCACGCTGGCGATCGTCATAATCGCACACGTCTTCTACAACTTCGCCATCGCCTTGAGGATCATGACCAGTTATTGGTCCACCCAAGGTATCGCGGCGGAGGAAGCGGCTCGCGTGCTGGGCGCGGACGAGTGGGCGCTTTGGCGCGATATCAGATTGCCGCTCATTCAGCCCGCGCTGCTTTCCGCCGGCGCTCTTGTCTTCATGTTCGCCTTCACCAGTTTTGGTGTTGTCTTGATCTTGGGCGGCATCCGCTTCGCAACGTTGGAAGTGCAAATCTACTATCAGACGATTAACCTCTTCAACCTGCCACTGGCTGCGGCGCTTTCCCTGTTGCAAATTGGCGCGATGTTCGCCTTGATGATCCTGTATACGCATTTGCAGCGCAGCGCGCAATTTGCAATTGGCAGTGGCAAGGCGGCAGCGAAGCCCGCCAAGAACGCGCGCGAAAGAGCCCTGGTCTGGGGCGTCGTGATCTTCATCTTCGCCTTGCTATTCACGCCGCTTCTGGCGCTGGTGGCGCGTTCGGCGCTGAAGGATGGCGCCTTGGACCTGAGCAATTACTTGGCGCTTGCTGAATCGTCGCGTGGGTCGCTGCTGTTTATCGCTCCGATCGCATCCGTCGCTAATTCGCTGCGCTTCGCGCTGATGTCAACTTGCATGGCGCTGGTCATCGGGTTGATCGCATCCTTCATGATCGTGGGTCGCGGACCGCTCGCGCGTTTTGTGGATCCGCTGCTCATGCTGCCGCTGGCGACCAGCGCGGTTACGCTCGGCTTCGGCTTCATCGTCGCTCTGGACGAGCCCCCGCTTAATCTGCGATCATCTTGGCTCATTATTCCCATTTCGCACACTTTGGTGGCATTTCCCTTTGTCGTTCGCAGCGTATTGCCGAGTTTGCGCGCGATCCCGCCCTCAACGCGCGAGGCGGCGCAGGTTTTAGGCGCGGGACCTTATGACTTGCTGAGAACCATTGACCTGCCACTGGTCAGCCGGGGCATCGCGGTGGGGGCGACCTTCGCCTTTACGGTGAGCATGGGCGAATTCGGGGCTTCGCTCTTTGTCGCGCAGCGCGAGTCGGTGACGATTCCGGTCGTGATTTACCGGCTCATTGGCGATCCCGGTCTGGCATCCTATCGCCAGGCATTGGCGATGAGCGTCATCCTGCTCTTGGTATGCGCCCTGGGTTTTGTCATGATAGAACGCCTGCGCGTCGCTGGGGTGGGCGAATTCTGATGCTTGATCCGATGCTTGATCCGATGCTCCAATTGAAGAACCTGTCTTATGTCTATGACGAGGCGGTTGCGCTAGACAATGTCAACTTGACGGTCGCGCAAGATGAGATCGTCTGTCTGCTGGGAGCAAGCGGCTGCGGCAAGACCACGCTCTTGCGCATCGTCGCCGGCTTGATTTCCGACTATGCAGGCGACCTGCTGCTCGACGGGCGCGACCTGCGACGCTTGCCCGCGCATGAACGCGGCTTCGGACTGATGTTCCAAGATTTCGCGCTCTTCCCGCACATGTCGGTATCCGACAACATCGCATACGGCCTGCGGCGGCGGCGCATGGCTGCGAGCGATATAGCACAGCGAGTGGAAGAAATGCTGGATCAAGTTGGATTGGCGGGTTATGGCGGACGCAGCATCGGGACTTTGTCGGGCGGGGAACAGCAGCGCGTCGCCCTGGCGCGCAGCCTGGCGCCCGAACCGCGCTTGCTGATGCTGGACGAGCCGCTTGGTTCGCTGGATGCGCTTTTGAGAGACAAGCTGGCGCTCGAACTGAGAGAGATTATCCATAGCGCGGGTTTGAGCGCGCTGTATGTCACGCACGACCACCGCGAAGCCTACGCGATTGCCGATCGGATTGCGCTGATGGACAAAGGCAGGATCCGACAGTTCGCTAGACCCTTTGATTTATATCACCACCCGCAGGACAAACATGTCGCGAGATTCCTGGGTTTTTCTAATATATTTCGATTTGGAGACAATCGCTTCACGCGCGCGCTGCGACATAAATTTGCGCCGGATGCCGCCGAAAGCGACGCCTTCTTGATCCATCCGGACGGGATTGAACTCGGCGACGGGGGCGGCAGTACAGCGATAGCGCGGCGGGGCCAGATCGAGTCCGCTGTGTTCCGCGGTGAATACAGCGAAGTCCGTATTCGCCTGCCGCAGGACGGTTTGACCTTGAGCTGCAAGTCGCGCGATGGCAACCCGGCCGTCGGAAGTAAGCCGACAGTTCATGTGAAGCGTGAAGCGATTAGGCGATTGAATTGACTTCGACGACGGACCAACAGACTATGCGCCGAACGGCAATTGCGACTATAATCCGAAGATCAAAATAAAGTGAAGGGAAGGGCAGAACACAAGATGCCTCGCGCTTTATTCAGTGTTTCGAACAAGATCGGAATCACCGAGTTCGCCCATTCATTGCTGACCTACGGCTGGGAAATTGTCGCCAGCGGCGGAACTCGCAAGATCCTAGAAGAGTCTGGTGTGCCGGTCACTAGCCTGGAACAGCTTACGGGCCTGCCCGAGATGCTTGGCGGCCGTGTCAAGACCTTGCATCCGGCCATCCACAGCGGCATCCTGGCGCGCGATAACGAGGCGGACTTGCGGGAGATCGAGAGTTTTGGTTTCGCACCCATCTCGATGATCGTCTGCAACCTCTATCCATTCATCGAAACAGCGCTGGCTGAGGACGAAAACTTGAGCGACGTCATTGAACAGATTGATATCGGTGGCGTAACCATGTTGCGCGGGGCAGCCAAGAACTTCGAACGCGTGATAACCATTTGCGATCCGGAAGACTATCAGTCTATCATGCAGGCATTGCACGAAGGGGGGCGGATTGACCTAGCGCGCCGGCGCGAGCTCGCGGTGAAAGCCTTTGCCCATACCCGTGATTATGACATGGCAATCCACGCCTATCTTTACGAATCGGGCTTGCCCGCTCCAGCATCCACGGGCATGCCCGAAAGCATTGCCATTAGCATGCTGCGCAGCAATGAACTGCGTTACGGCGAAAACCCCCATCAAAGCGCCGCCTATTATTCGCCGCGCTTATCTGACTTGCCCTTGGGCGCCGCGCAATTGGGCGGAAAGCAACTGTCCTACAACAATATCCTCGATGTCGATGCCGCCTGGCGCGCTGTCAGCAGCTTTAACGAAGCAACGGTTGTGATCGTCAAGCATCTCAATCCGACCGGCATCGCCTCGGCCGGCTCCATCGCCCAAGCTTATCCGCAAGCCTTGGCTTCCGATCCGGTTTCAGCCTTCGGCGGCATCATCGCCGTCAATCGCGAGGTCGACGAGGCATTTGTTGCCGCTTTGGAAGCCTTATTTGTGGAAGCCATCGTCGCGCCTGCCTTTTCGGACGGAGCGCTGACACAACTGCGCGAGCGGCGCAAGAACTGCAGAATCTTGCAAGTTCCGCAGCCTTATGGATCAGGCAATCTGGAGGTTCGCTCGGTCATGGGCGGCGTGCTCGCGCAGACAATTGACCTGGGCGACCCGCCCGAGGCGGTCATGCGGACGGTTAGCGCGCGTGTGGCGCTTGATACGGAATTGGAATCTCTGCGATTCGCCTGGAAAGCGGTGCAGCATGTCAAGTCCAATGCGATTGTGCTTGCGCAAGGCAGGCGAACAATCGGCATCGGAGGCGGTTTGCCGAGCAGGGTAGACGCGGTAGAACTCGCGATCAAAAAAGCCGGGGACGAGGTGACAAGCGCGGTCCTGGCTTCGGATGCTTTCTTTCCTTTTCCCGATGGCATTGAAACCGCGGCGCGGGCGGGCGTCACCTGCGTCATACAGCCGGGCGGCTCCATCCGCGATGCTCAAGTGATTGAAACGGCTGACTATTACGACATGGCGATGATCTTCACAGGTGGGCGGCACTTCCGCCATTAACTGGAACTGGCTGGAGCCAAGTCGGTTTCTTCAAGATCGCCGTTCTTCGGCTTCTTGCCGGTGAAGGGCAGTTCGCCTTTTTCCCAAGCGACCAAAAGCGGAACCGCCGTGAAGATCGACGAATAGGTGCCCGATAGCAAACCGATAAACAGAATCGCGATGAATTGCTTGACGGTTTCCCCGCCAAATAGCAAGATGGCAATCATGATAAAAAAGGCGTTCAGTTGCGTGGCAAGTGAACGGTGAATGGTCTCCCAGATGCTGCGATTGACGATCGTCTCGTAAGGCTCGCCAAGATGTTTCGGGATATTTTCGCGAATACGGTCAAAGACGACGATCGAGTCTTGCACAGAGAAACCCACAACGGTCAAGACCGCTGTCAAGAACAAGGCGTCGATTTCCCAGCCGAGCAATAGCCCGAAGAGCGACATGACACCCATCACCAGCAGGATGTCGTGGATCATGGCCGCGATGGCGCAGACGCCGTAGCGTATGGCGTTAGGCACCTGACGAAAGGCGATCACGATGAAGCCGGTGATCACCAATGCGCCGACCGCTACCGCAGCCAGCGCGGAACGCGTCACCTCTTGACCAATGGTGGCGGAGACGGTTTCCACGCGGAAGCTGTCTCGGTCAATCGGCGTAATCTCGCCCAGGCGCAGCAGAATTTCGTTTGTCACCTCTACGTCGTGGAAACCGGCGCGCACAGACCAGCGATAGTCGCTTGCCTGGCCAATGCGCTGGATGATGATATTGTCATCGCCGACCGCGCTGAAAACTTGACGGAGGCCGTCTTCGGTCGCGCCCGCTTCTTGGAACTTCAATTCGTATATGCTGCCGCCGACAAAGTCGATGCTCAAGCGGAAGGGCGAGCCGGTCGAAAGCGTCGACAAGAGCATAATCAACAGTCCCGGCCCGATGACCGCGGCCGAAAGCAAGAAGAACCAGCGGCGTTTCTCTACAATCTTGAACATAAAGGCTCTCCTCTATACGCCTAGCAGCGCGCGATTGCGGTCAACTGTGTTACGGAACAGGCCCACGAGAACGTACAAAAAGGTACGCGTAACGATCACGGCGGTGAACAGATTCAAAACCAAGCCGATGGCCAGAGTCACGGCGAAGCCCGCGACGATGCTGGCGCCGGGCGTCTGCCCGAACATGAAGAGAATCCCGCAGATGATAATCGTCGAGAGATTGGAATCGCGAATGGATGTCCAGGCGCGGTCGAAGCCGGCCTTCAAAGCATCTTCCAGCGCGAGGCCCGCGCGCAATTCTTCTTTGATCCGTTCGAAAATCAGGATGTTGCCGTCAACAGCCGTTCCGATAGATATTAGAAAACCAGTGATGGCCGGCAAGGTTAATGTCACCGGCAAGAGCTTGAAGACGGCGATATTCAAGAAAATGAATACGATCAGCGCCAGATCCGCCGCCAAGCCCGGCAGGCGATAGTAAATGAGCATGAAGGCCAGCACAACCATGACGCCGACGACGCCGGCTTGTACACTAAGCCTGACTGATTCTTGTCCCAGGGTCGCGCCGACTTCCTGCGCGCTCTCAATCCGGAGCGGTATGGGCAAGGCGCCCGAGCGCAATTGCAGCGCCAGGGTGTTTGCTTCCTGTTCGGTGAATTGGCCCGAAATGACGCCGCCGGTTGACAGTTGCGCTTGAATGGTGGGCGCGGACAGCACTTCGCCGTCCAGCACAATCGCCATCGGCTGCCCGATGCGCTCGCCGGTGAAACTCCCGAATATATTCTGGAAGTCTTCCTTAATTTCGAAATTGATCAGCCATTGGGGGTTGCCCGTGCCTTGCGCGGGCGCCAAGACCGCGCTCGCCGCCTGCAAGCCGGCGCCGGTCATCACCGTGCGGAAGGGCAAACCGTTGACCGGATGCGCCAGCCGCCCGGCCAGTGAATCTTCCTCACCTTCTTCACCGCTTCGTTCGCCGCGCAGCGCGATCTGTTCGCTGGTGACGATTTCCCGTCCGATCAGGTCCAGCACCTGGTTGGACAAGCCGCCAAAGTCAACAAACTCCAATAGCGCTGTTTGCTGGATGGTGGCGACCGCCTGTTCAGGATCGCGCACGCCGGGCAATTCAACCAAAATGCGATCGCGGCCTTGCACTTGCACGGTTGCTTCGGTCAAGCCCAGCGCGTTCACGCGGCGCGAGACATTGTTGGCGGTTTCCGACAGTTCTTCCCGGGTGAAGTTCTGCGTTGGGATATCCGCCTGCAAAAGCACCCGCAGGCCCCCGACGAGATCCAAGCCCAGGCTCTGCGTGATGTTCAGCGTGAATTCATTCTCGCCATCGCCGTCAGCGTCAATTTCTAGGTTTTCGCTGCAGCGGAGTGATTCCAGTTCCTCCGCTGTCGCCTTTGCGCAGGCTTCGGTCTCTACGCCCTTGAATTCGGGTGGCGTAGCAACCCAAATGCAGAAAAGGCTTAAGGCAATGATAAGGATCAGCCATCGAACATGACTGCTCATAGGTGGGACCTTTCGTGTATAGGGTCGGTTTTCAGCTTGTTCCGCGCTCTGCCCGCTGGTCGCCCAATCCTATATTCGCGTTTCGGGCGATTTCCTGTGAATCATAGACCTGTTGCAAGGCTGCTGTCAGCAGCTTGATGGTCACGCCGTCAGCGATCTCCACATAAGAGATGCCGGAATCCGCGTCTATGTCGACGATTTTGCCGACGATGCCGCCATAGGTAACGATTTCATCGCCGACGTGCAAGGATCGCACGACTTTCTGTTTGTGCTTAAAAGCGCGCTGCTTTGGGAAAATGAACATCGCCCAATAGGCACCCAAAGCGAGCGATAGAATAGCGAATACCAGCACGAACTCTAACATGGAAAAGATCCTGATACGGTATGAACCGCGCAATTATATCGGCGCATGCGGTCATAAGCTAGTGTTATCGATAGGTCTATAGCTTGCTTGACCAATTCTCAAAAGGAATCTACAATACGCAAGTGTTGGCCTTGTCGATTGGTTAGGGAAGCTATCATGCTAAGACGATTGAAGAATGCGCGTTACGGCATCTTTTTTCTGACGCTTTTCCTGGTGTTGGCATCCCAGCGGGCCACAGCCGGGGACACGATCATCAGCAACAACTCCGGCGCCGAGAATCAAGTTTTTGTCATCGAAGGCGAAGCTTCGTTGGTGATAAATGGTTTTGATCTCAGTCCTCTCGGTCTGAACCTGCCCACTGCGCTGGACGCGGTGACCATATTCGTAAACCGCGCCGTACCAGGCGCCGCCGTGGATTTGGTCATCTATCAAGACGCGAATGGCGGCTCGCCCGTGGACGCGACGCTGATTCATCGGCAGCAGGTAGCAATCAACGCCGCCGGCGCCAATCGGATTCTGCTAGAACAAGCGGCGATTGTGTCGGAGCCAGTTGTCTGGGTCGGGTTCTACTTGCCGGTGGGCTTCCGATTTAACGCCGATACCTCCGGTTCATCCGTGCTGACCTATTGGGCTTGGACGCCAGGCGGCGCTTTTGACGTCAATGCCTTGTCCAGCGCGCAGGTCTTGGGACCTGGCGACGGCAGCGAGCCGGTTGGCATCGACATGGGCGGCATCGCGCGCATCACAGCTGAATTGCGCACGCCGTTTTTTGAAGAGACGGAAAACACTGTACTTGTAGGCAAGCAATTTGTAGACGACAGCGACCAAGACACATCTATCCTGGATTCCTATCCTTACTGCGGCGATTTGCTTTATGATCCCGAAGACATCGACATCTCCGGCGAGGGCGCGTTCAGAATTGAGTGCGGCGTCAACAGAGAGTTCGACGCGCCGACAAGCGTCGTGCAGCCATCCGGTGTCTCGCTCGATGTCCAGCGCGCGGGCCATCTTTACAAGTTGGTGGCGAGAATTCCGGAAGAATTGCATGTTGAAGGCGCCGTCGGCACGTTGCCGGTGCCGGTAACGCATTGCATGCGTGTCCAGCCGGGCGACTTGGAACAAGCGATCATCGCCGAATCGCGCGATATACCGGAGCGCTGGTATGTCTTGCCTTCTGTGCGCTTTGGCGAATTGGTCTGCGTCGAAGTCACACATGCCAGCTACCTGTCCTATTTCTTGCCGCGCTCGGACGATTCGCCGCAAAATGTGAATCTGGTACTGGGTTGGTCGCGCATTGATCCACATCCGCTTGAATGCGGACTCTTGACCGGGTTTGAGGTACCGGTGGTCAATACGGGCAATAGTTGGTTTGATACGCCTTCATCGGACGTGAAAGTGGTCGTGGAAAATATCCATGTTCAAACAGGAAACGTGACGGAAGCGCGGGAGCTTAAGGTGCCAACATCGCAGCTGGGACCGGGCAACCGGAGTGTGCTTGAGATCGGTCCAATGATTGTGGACTCCCATGTTCTTGAGCTTCACCGTATACAAATCAGGCTTGATTACGACGAAAAAGTGGAAGAGACCAACGAATTCGACAATATCTGGTTCAGTGAATATGTCTTGAATTGGGCTGGCGGCAGCCAGCGCTGCTACGACAGAGCTTGGCATACCAGTACACCCTATCCGAGCACCTCTTTAGATTACTGCTTTATTGGCAGGCCCAAAAAGAGAAGCGGAGACCAGATATGGATTCCCTATTCGCCAGCCTGCGAGATTGAGTTTCGCGCTGGCTATGTCGAGTATCGTCATGGCGCCGAGGAGCCGAGGCAGTTCAAGCGGGGCAATTGCACCATCGCGATTAGTATCGACGTGATCGATCAAAGCGCGAGGATCCTCTATCGCAAAGTTGATGTGCCGGATTCGGATCCGCCCTGCCCAAGCAGCAGCAGGATACGCAACCACATTGATGATGAAGAGTTCATTCTGGTCATAGATATCGATGGCGCCTGAGCGGGCTAATGTCGCCAAAACTATTACTGGCTAATCGCGCAAACTGGATATTGAGGTAGCGTCATGCGGGTTGTTACGAACAAGAAATTGGCTCGCCGCAATCGCAAGCTAACCAACTACCTTTTCTTCGGCACATTCGGCGCTTTGATTCTGAGCTTTTTCGTGATTAACGCATCCCTGCTCACGGGCGACATTCCGGATTCAATCGGCGTGATCGCGCAGTCTGCCATGTTGCCTATCGCCTTCATTTTGACTGTGCTTTCCGTGCGCATGACAAATCTCTGGGCGCGCGCGCCACGCCCAGAGAAGGCGATCGCGGACGGCTTGAAAGGCTTGAGCAATAAGAGCGTCTTGTACAACTATTATCATTTTCCGGCGCGCCACGTTCTGCTTTGCCCGCAAGGCGTATATGCGATTGTCACCCGCTGGCACGATCAAGAATTCACTTTCCGCGACGGCAAGTTCCGCAGCCATCGCAATATCATCAGCAAGTTCTTTTCATTGTTCCGGCTGGACGGCATTGGCAAGCCCCTGCGCGATGCCGAGCTTGCTCGTCAGGAGCTGCAACGGTCTATTGATGAGATCGCCCCTGATGTGGAGGTGCAAGCGCTCGTGGTCTTTGTCGACCCGTCGGCGAAGATAAATTTCGATGACGAATTGGATACGCCCGTTCTTTTCGCCGATACGAGTTTGTCCCCGAACCTGAAGGACTTCATGCGCGATGCCAAACGCCGGCTTGCGGACGAAGCGGGCGCCGCAAAAAACGCCAGCCTGATGCCGCTTTCTGACGAACAGATTGAAGCTTTCGAAAAAGCGACAATCTGAGCCCGCATGGCGCGACCCATCAATCTGGCAATTCTTATACTGATTATCTGGCTTGGTTTCGCCTTGCGATTGCACGAACTCGCCGCAGTGCCGCTACGCGGAGACGAAGCCTTTAGCGCGCTGAACTGGGCTGGCATTCCCTTGCGTCAGTCCTTGACCGATATCGCGACGCTAGAGCCGCATCCGCCGCTGACTTATGGTTTGTTTCGGTTTTGGGGTCTGCTCATCGGCGGCATCGACAGTCCCTTTAGCTTGCGTATGCTACCGGTCCTGGGCAATTTGATCGGCGTCGCGGCGGCATACGCCTTGGCTTTCCGCCTTTCTGGCAGGCGAATAAGCGGCATGGCCGCCGCACTGATATGGGCGGTTCATCCCTACGAAATCTGGCATAGCCAGGACTTTCGCAATTATGCCATCTGGGCCGGCTTGAGTGTGACGAGCTTGTGGCTGGGTCTGCGCCTGATTGAGCGTCCGCTGATGAGAAACTGGCTGCTCTATGCGGTGATGGCTGTCAGCGGCGCGCTGATGTTTTACAGCGAAGTATTCATGTCGATTGCCCTGGTCGCCATCGCCATTTGCTATAAAAAAAGCAATCGGCGTTTCTTGTTGAAATACTTGTCCTTGCAGGGCATGGTCCTGTTGATTGCGCTGACGTCTTTGCTCTTGCTGCAAGCCAGGCTATTAGCGTCTGGCGCGTATCCCGGCAACCTTGAGTCGCTCTATCTTCCCGATTTCTTGTTCCGCTTCTTGCCGGTCTTGACCCTGGGGGAGGCCGCGCCCGGAGGCTCGAACTGGGTCTGGCTCGCCCTCGCGCTGGGTTTTTTCGCATACATTGTCGCGAGGGGCTCAAGACGCCAGATTCAATTCACCGCAGCTATCGTCGTCATGCCATTTTTGCTGCTTGCGCTCGTTTCTACCCGCGTGAACATCTTCCATCCGCGCTACGTCCTGGGGACTGTGCCAGCCTTTATTCTGCTAATAGCCTTGGGCAGCGCTCGTTTGGCAGATTTGATCGCCAAAGCCACGGGAGCGCGGAGTGGATACGTCATGCCGCTGCTTTTATCGCCTTGGCTTATACTTTCAACTTTGTCGCTTCACAGCCACTTCTACGATGAGGCTTCCCGCAAATCACCCGCCTGGCAAGAGCTAGGCGACTTTCTCATGTCCAGCGTGACCCAGGACGATCTTGTCATTCAGTTGAGCGCGGACGCGGCTTTTGGCTACTATTATCGCGGTCCCGCCGAAGATCGCGCTTTACCCACCGGACCATCACAATCCGTGGAGAGCATCAGCGACGAATTGGAGGCGGCGCGGGGGAACTACGACAGCATTTACGTCGTATCCAATGCGAACCCATCATGGCGGAACGCGCGCGCCGTCGAGGATTGGATGCGGGACAATATGCAGCTGGTCCTGCTCAGCGACGCCTCGGGTTTGGCTATTCGACAATACAAAGAATGGAAAGTTGTGGACAGCGGCGCTATGCCGCTGACAATTTTTGGCGGGGCGGTTGAATTGCTTGGCTACCGCTTCTTTGACGACCCGCTGCCCAGCGGCGAGTTGCTGCTGCATGTGTATTGGCGTTCCATTGAAAGCGCCAGCGAAAGCGCCAGCAAGTCGCTAAAGTCATTTGTACACGTATATGGCGAAAGAAATCCGCAAACGGGCAGCAGCCTTTGGGCGCAAGACGACCAATTCCCGCAATCCGGGCGCAGCGACAGCAGAACCTGGTCGCCGGGCGAGATCTTCCGAGATGTCTACTATTTGCCAGCCGAGACCTTGCCAGCAGGGAGCTATGAATTGCGCCTCGGCTGGTACGAACCTGTCAGCGGCGAGCGCCTGCTGACAGAGGGCGGAGCGGACAGTTTTTTGCTGCAAAACTTCGACTATCCTCCGAAGACTTGATGCTAGTCCTACTATGCCCCGCGGTTTGTAGATTTGCTCCATCGCACCATGTAACATGCCAATAGAAGAATTGTAGTCGAGACGCAGGCTGGGCGACGCGCCTACGAGACCCGGCTTGCAAGAGGCTCGGCCGCAAACGGATTATGGCATGCGCTTACAGAATCTGATCATCCGTAGCTTTCTGGGCATGGCGATTGCCGTGATATTCGGCTTGGCTTCGGATACGCATGCCCGCAGGGAAGATGCCGATTCAGGCTTCGAGAAACTGGCTTTGGCGGTGGGCATCGAGCGCTATACCGTCCGCCCGAACGACAGCTTGTACACGATTGCGAAACGCTTCAACACCAGCATCGAGGCTCTCCAGTCGCTGAACAGCCTGGGAGACTCGCGCTTGCTTTTCGTCGGCGACGAGCTGCTCGTGCCGCGGCTGGATTTGAGCAAAGTAGCTGCTTACGAGATTAAACCCGGCGATTCCTTATTCGAAATCGCCTTGCGCGCCGATACGACGGTCGAGGATCTGCTTAGGCTAAACGGAATCAGCAACCGCAACCATATCGTATCGGGTCAAACGATTCTTTTGCCCCAAGCTGCTGGGAGCGCGCTGCGGCGCGAATTCGCTCGCGGCATCACGTTGTTCCCGGATCTCGAAAACACGCCGGATATCTTGCGTCGGGTCAAAGCTCTTGGCGTCAATTGGGCAAAGATCGAAGTCAGCTGGGCAGAGTTGGAACCGACCGAAAACAGCTTCGCCTTCGGCGCTTTGGACGCGCTTATTGCGGGCTTGGACCAACTCGGGATACAAATTCTGCTTAATGTATACGCAGCGCCGGAATGGTCGCGCGGAGCATATAGCCAGCAACTGAACAGTTCGCTGCGCGCTAATTCGGGACCACCGGAGAATCTGGAGGACTTCGGTAATTTCATGAGCCTATTGGCGCAGCGCTACGCCGGTATTGCCGATGCTTACGAGATCTGGAAAGCGCCCAATCTGCTGAAATACTGGAACGCGCCAGTCTACGAAGGGTCCTTAACAAGGGGCGACTCGGGCGAATACGGTCTCCCGGACAAGATCAATATCGGGGCGGTCTACTACGTGGAACTGCTGAAAATCGCCTACGGGGCCATCAAGTCGGCGGACAGCGACGCGCTTGTGATCAGCGCGGGTCTGGCGCCAGTCGGGTTTACTGACAATTACAATTCCGTGGAAACCGGTTTGTTCTTGCAGAACATGCTCCATGAAGGCGCTGCCGGTTACAGCGACGGCATTAGCGCGCTATTTGGGGCGTCGGCGGTACCGCCCACGCTCTTCTGCTGCGAACAGCCGCCGGGCGTGGACACGCACTACGAATCGCATTTGCACTATTTTCGGGAGATTCTCACTCTCTATCACGATGTCCTCCGCCGCAATGAATCCGCTGAACTCCCGATCTACATTACACAGGTGGGTTGGGGGACAATCGAGGGGGCGAATCTGGCGACTCCGGCGAGCGGTCTCGAGTGGCTCCGCTACACGGACCAGGCTGAACAGGCGCGTTACGCCGCGCAAGCTTACGACATCGCCACTGGGCTGGACACTATTGCGGGGATGTTCTTGTACAACTTAAATGGCTGCGCGGTGGGCGACAGCGAAGGCTGTTTCTTCAGTCTTGTTGATGCTGACGGGATCGACCGCCCCGCCTTCGAAGCTTACGCGGAAATAGAGAAAAGGGCGTCTGAACGGGGATGACGTAGCATCGCGGAAGTAAATCAGAGAACATATTGCAAATTATACAGTTGTGAAGGGGCGACCTGTCAGGTCGCCTAATTTGATGTGGATAGATTTCGGGCGACATGGTACTGCGCGTAGACACCCACTAGGAGGTCTGTCGCCCCTACATTGCGACCTATCGTCGAGTTTTTCATGACAAACTTGGAATTACTTCTGTGTCTCTGTGGCGAATTTTCTTTCATTTGCTGGGAATACGTTCTTGCAATTACCTGGTTACTGGCGCGCCCACTCAAATGTGCGCCAGATGCCCGGCGCGCCGACGATGGTATAGACGCCTTGGTCGTCTTTGCGGGCGACGCTCACTCGCCATTGCATGAGGTGAGAGCGGCCATCAGCGGGCGCGGCGGCTTCGGGTATGATCAGATCATTCGCTTGGCTAACCATGGGCAAAGATTTGCTGGCTGTCTGATCGATCAGTTCGACGAGGTACTCATTCTCGTCATTTATTCCGCTGATGCCGACCCATTGCAGCCGCAGTTCATTCGCCCGAACTAATGCGCCGTCGGCCGGGAAAATCAGACGCGGCGGAAGATGAGTGGCTGTCGGCGTCGCGGTTTCGTCGCCGGTCGGCGTTGGCGTTTTGCTTGGCAGCGGTGATGGCAAAGGAACGAAGACGCACTGGCCGATTTGAATATTCGGTCGGCAGTCGGGTCCGCCGCTCGGTTCGGTGAAGGCGCAGCCAAAAAACTGAATTTCTTGGTTCAATTGGCTTAGGACTTCCAGCGTGGTGCTGTATTGTTCGGCGATCGCCACGATTGAGTCGCCCGATTCAACTTCGTAGCAGCCGACGCTGGAACCAGCTTGCAGTGGCGCGCCGGAGTCCTGAATAAGGCCGATCGTCGCCAAGACCTCTTCCGTGGCGCTGGCGCCCACAGCAGTAGCGGTTGAAGTTGGTCGGGGTATGAAGATCGTATTGCCGACCGGCGGCAGCAGGTCGATGTGGATGATGTTGTCGTTGAGGGCAACCACGGTCGCGGCAACCCCCGGGTCGTAGCCGAAGCCGTGTTGCGGCAGTTGAATGATGTAAAACAGCGTGTCATCTTCTTGGACCAGGTATTCAAAGAAGGCAGATGTCGCCGTTGGTATCGCGGTCGGCGTCGGCGGCGCTGCTGTGTCTGTGGCGGTCGCCGTTGCGATTTCCAAAGTAGGCTCGCGCCTGTCTGTCGCGGAGGGCAGCGGAATAGCCGTGGCTGACGGCGGCGGTGCGGCTGTCGCGATTTCTTCCTGCTCAATTATCGGCGTTCTGGTGGCGGCGGGATTGCCGATGTTGCAAGCGGACATGGCGAAGAGAAACACAGTCAACAGCGCGCGGGGGGAGCGACTGCAAATCATGAGGCGCCGCCTCGCGAGCCTTGCCAAACCAATGTCCGCATCTCCGTTGCGTGAGGCGAGGCGTCGGTAGTTAGGTTGACAATGGACACTTGCCAGGTATAGCTGTGGGCTTGGTCATCGTCCGCCTGCCATTGCCGCGGCAATATGAAAAAAAGATCGCGCGTTTCGGCATAGAAGCGATTGGCTGTGTCGACCTCGGACAAGACAACACGGAAAGTTTCATTCGCTGTCAAGGTGCCCGGGGCGACCCAGCGCAGCGTGATTTGGTCGCTCACGCCGAAAATGGCTTCATCGGGCGGTCCAACGGCGAAAGGCGCGTTGATCGTAGCCGTGGCGGACGGGACAGGCGTTTCGCTGCCGGATAGAGTCGGCACAGGTGTTATCGTGGCGGTGGGCGCGGGCACGCGCAAGGTCTGTCCTTCAAACAATTCGACTATGCACTCGCCGCCGCCGAAGGGCAAGCCAAACTCGCATAAGGCGAATTCCACTTCCGGATTCAAGTCGGAAAGTTGCTTGGCGTTGGTAGCGTAGCGCAGGGCGATCTCAATCATGTTCTCTCCCGCGGCAACCCGGTGCCACATCAGCCCCGGCAATAACGTAGGCGTCAGTGTAGCCGCGAATGGATCGAAGGAGAGCAGCGCGAATCCGTCTGTCGCTGAATTATCTTCCAGGCTGGCGGAAACATCCGATTGCGGAACTGATGTTGAAAGCGGGTCCAGCGTGGCGCTCGGCAAGGGGACGACGATATCCTGACCGATCTGAATGCGCGATTCATCAACGATGCCGTTAATCGCTTGCACGGTTGGCAAGATATCCAGGCTGCGGTATCCGCAAAGCGCGATAATGCTGATTAAGGAGTCGCCCGCGGCGACGCGATGGATGCAGGGCGACGGCGTCGAGGTTTCGCTTGGCACAAGCGTCGGCAGAGGCGTGGGCGTGGGAACGGCGGTTGGAATACTCGGCGTCACTGTCGCAAAGCTCGGACGCGCCGGGGGCGCGGTCGCCGGCAATTCGCCGAGCGGGGCATTTAGTCGCGCTGATAGCATGCTGACAATTGCCAGGCCAATGACGGCGAGCAGCGCCATGCCAACGACGGCAATGCCCGCAGAGAGCCTGCGCGCGGCGTCTTGCAGCGCCCCTTCATACAGGTCAGCCTCGCCATGACGATAGTCGTAGTCGCGCCAGGCCGGATTGCTTTCATCCGAGAGCGCTTGCGCCTCGACATCGTCTATTGCCGTCCCGCAATTTGAACAGGCGCTGGCGTCGCGCGGGTTGCGCGCTTCACAGATCGGGCAGCGTTTGAAAGATTGAGACAAGCGAAATCCTCCCTTGCAAACCCATTATAGCGGATTAAAAGGGCGGTATTCGAGGCTTACGGGATGACCTCTGACCATCCCGCGGCGGCGCCAGCCGATAGTGCCAGCAAGTTCGAACTAGCGCGACAGGCTGGACAGGCGCTCCGCCACTTGGGCGTAGGCCGATTCCAAATCAGCCAGTCGGTCGCGTTCCCGCTGGACGATCGCGGCCGGCGCCTTGTTCAGGAAATTGTCGTTGCTCAGCATCACACGTGTTTTGTCGATCTGCTGCCTCAAACGCTTTCCTTCGTTCTCAAGTCGCTGGCTTTCCGCTTCAAGATCGAGCATGCCTTCCAAAGGCAGATAGAGCGTGATATCGCTGACGACGATACTGACGGAATTCGCCGGCTCCGGATCCTCCGAGGAAAGCAGTTGCAATTCCGCCACGTTGCAAAGCCGACTGAAGACGAAGCCATACTTTTCAAGATCTTTTGCGGCGGCGGGACGGGCTTTTGCCAGTGCAGTGATGCGCTGGCCGGGATCGACCTTGTATTCACTGCGGACATTGCGCAGCTCTCGCACCAACTCCAGCAAGAGATTCATGCGAGACTCGCTCGCGGCGTCGATTAGGGCCTCATCCGCAGGGGGCCAAGCGGCGATGATAAGCGCTTCGCCATCGTGGGGGATGTAGCGCCAGGCTTCTTCGGTCATGAAAGGCATGAAAGGATGCAGCAAGCGCAGACATGTGTCTTGCACCGTTACCAGAACGCGCTGCGTCGCGATTTTCTCGCTTTCGTCCCCGGCATACATGGCATGTTTGCTGATTTCGAGGTAGTTGGGCGCAAATTCATCCCACATGAATGCTAGAATCTGGCTGCCGGCTTCGCCATATTGATAAATGTCGAAGAGGTGCTGCACGTTGGCGATCAGGCGCTGCAGCCTGCTGAGAATCCAACGCGCCGGCAGATCGAGTTCATTGACAGCTGGCAAGCCCAGCTCGAGATCGCCTTCTAGATTCATGTTGATAAATGACGTGATTTGCCACACTTTGTTGATGAAACGGAAGGTGTGGTCGACGCGCGTTTCGTCCAGATTGACATCGTTGCCCGGCGATCCGCTGGTGATTAGCGTGAAGCGCAAGGGATCCGCCCCCAGCTTGTCGACAATGGTCAGTGGGTCAATGACGTTGCCCAGGGACTTGCTGAACTTTTTGCCATGCTTGTCGCGGACTAAGCCGTGAAGGTAGACAGTATGGAAGGGCGGCTTGTCCGTGAACCACAGCCCCATCATGATCATGCGCGCCACCCAGAAAAACAATATGTCGTGACCAGTCTCCATGACCTGCGTCGGATAATAGCGCTGGAGATCGTCGCTTTCGGCGGGCCAGCCCAGGGTGCTGAAGGGCCATAAGCCGCTGCTGAACCAGGTATCCAGGACATCTTCTTCCATCACCCAGCCGTCTTCCGGCGGGGCGGCGCTGCCGACATAGATTTCGCCCTCCGGGTCGCCGTCTTTTTCGCGATACCAGGCCGGGATGCGATGTCCCCACCACAGCTGACGGCTGATGCACCAATCTTGAATGTTTTCCAGCCAGTGAAAATATACTTTTTCGTAGTGTTCGGGCACGATTTTGATCTCGCCCCTGCGAACGGCCGCCAGCGCTTTTTCCGCCAAGGGTTGGATGCGAACGTACCACTGCGTACTCATCAGCGGCTCGACGACTTCTCCGCCGCGCTGGCTGCGCGGGATGCGCGTGGTATAGGGCGTTGTCTTGATGGTCAAGCCCGCCGCTGCCATATCGCGCCACAGGCGCTCGCGACAATCGTAACGATCGGCGCCCGCGTATTTGCCGGCCTTCGCGTTCATGCTGGCGTCCTTGTTGAGGACGTTAATCAGCGCGAGCTGATGGCGCTGCGCGATTTCGTAGTCGTTGAAGTCATGGGCGGGCGTCACTTTGAGCGCGCCCGTGCCAAATTCCATGTCCACAGCGTCATCGCCGATCACCGGGATCTCCCGCCCCAGGATGGGCACAATGGCGCTCTTGCCAATGTAAGCCGCGTAACGCGCGTCGGCGGGATTCACCGCAAGCGCAGTGTCGCCCAGGATAGTTTCGGGGCGGGTCGTGGCCACGGGAATATGTCCGCCGTCCTTGAGCGGATATTTGAAGTAATAGAGCGTGACTTGTTCTTCCCGGGTTTCGACTTCCAAGTCGGAAACGGCTGTCTGCAAACCCGGGCTCCAGTTGACCAGGCGCGGTCCACGGTAGATCAATCCTTGTTCCCACAGGGTCAAAAAAGCCTGCCTGACCGCTGTTGACAAGCCGTCGTCGAGCGTGAAGCGTTCGCGATCCCAGTCGCAGCTGGCGCCGAGCCGACGCAACTGCCGCGTGATTGCGCCGCCCTGTTCTTCTTTCCATTGCCAGGTCCGCTGCAAGAATTCTTCATAGCCCACTTGCTCGCGGCTGACGCCTTCTTCGCGCAGCATGTTCTCGACTTGCAATTGCGTGGCGATGCCGGCGTGATCGGTCCCCGGCAGCCAGAGCGCCGCTTTCCCGCGCATGCGCTCGTAGCGAATCATCAAGTCTTCGAGCGCGCCAAAAAGGGCGTGCCCAAGATGTAGATTGCCGGTCACATTAGGCGGCGGCATGCTGACGACAAAGGGTTCGGCGTCGGGTCCAGCGACCTCGGGTTTGAACCAGCCATTGCGCTCCCACCAGTCATATAGACGATGCTCCGCATCGGCATAGTTGAAGTTGCGCGGCATATTGCTTTCGGCGCTCGCTCTCATGGTTCTGTTCCTTTTCCTAATGCAATCAAAAAGCCTCCCGCCCCAGACAAGGACGAAAGGCTCAGTTTCGCGGTACCACCTTGTTTCAGCGGACAAGCGTCCGCTGCGCTCGAGACGCGATAACGGGCGTGAACCGGCCCGACTCTACTAGCGGCTGCGTTCTTTCGGGCAACTCCCGGGCGACTTTCGACAAGGTCTCGCAGGCGGGCTTCCAGACTATGACCCGCGTCTCTGCTTACGATAAACTTGTCTACTCCTCCCGATCATCGTTTTATTATATTCAAATGTTAAGTCTGTCGACGCCTGGCATTGATAGCCACCCATGGGACTTGAACCCATAACCTATCGCTTACGAAGCGATCGCTCTGCCAATTGAGCTAGGGTGGCGCTGGCTAATCGTATTGTAGCAGCGCGCCGCCGGGCAATCAAGGCAGGTCTGTCGCGGCGGGGCAATCGCAGCAAATTGCTTTTAACCACCAAGGACACCGAGTTTAGTTTTATTCAGGGCAGAACACTTTAGAATCTTAGTACTAATGGGTGAAAATGACTGTAACGGGATCCAAAATAGAAGTGCCATTACACCGTTTTATAAATGAAAGACTTTTCTCTGCGCTCTCGAGTAAACCCAAGAAAATAATGAGAAACGGCAGGGGCGACTCGCTGAGTCGTCCAATCAGTAGAATTCAATTAACGTTGGGCGAGCCCAGGCTCGCCCCTACAAATCCATACATATATTGGATTTGTAGGGGCGACATACTATGTCGCACGAAATCAAAACGCAGCAACGTCGGGCGACCAGATTGGTCCCCCCTACAGCGTCCTGATGTTTTGCATTATTTTGTTGGTTTTACTTCTGTGCCTCTTTGGTGAATTTTGCTTTGAATCCGCGACATATTGAGGATCTATGATTTTGAAACGATTGCCGGGCGCGACAAGTCTAATGATGGGCCTTTATTTTCTGTTATACTCGCTGGCATTTGCTGGCGCTGAGGAACAAAATCGAAATGGCAATAATTGTTTTGCCCGAAGAGGTTATCGCGCGCATCGCGGCTGGCGAGGCTGTCGAACGCCCAGCTTCCGCGGTGAAAGAGTTGATCGAAAACTCAATCGACGCTGGCGCTTCTGCGGTACATGTGGAGTCGATAGCCGGGGGTAAACAGCTCATCCGCGTGTCGGACAATGGCGCGGGCATTCCGGGCAGGGAGATTGAGCTGGCTTTCACGCGGCACGCCACCAGCAAGTTGCGCGCCACGGAAGATCTGGAAGACTTGTCGACCCTGGGCTTCCGCGGGGAGGCGCTCGCCAGCATCGCGGCCGTCAGCCAAACTAAGATCATCACCCGACATCGCGCCGATCCGATGGGCATATCCCTGCGCTTGAATGGAGGCTTGGTTCGCCATCAAGTCCCGATTGGCGCCCCGGCCGGCACGGTTGTCGCGGTGGAGAATCTGTTCTTCAATACACCTGCCCGCCTGAAGTTTTTGAAGGCGGACCGAACGGAGAAGCGCAATATCCAGCAGGTTGTCACGCGTTACGCCATGGCTTATCCGCAGATTGCTTTCACGCTGAAACAAGACAAACGCGAGCAGTTTCGTTCTTCCGGGCGCGGTGATCTGGCGGACGTCGTCGCCGCGGTCTTGGGACCTAATCATTTCAGGCGCATGATTGTCATTGAAAGCGCGGGTCCCGCGCGCATAGGCAAAGCGACAATCGCCGTGCGCGGCTACGCATCCTTGCCTGATCTCACGCGGAGCGACCGCTCGCGCATCGTACTCTTTGTTAATGGCCGCGCCATACAAGACAATGCGCTCAGCCACGCCGTCACCCAAGCTTATGAAGGCTTAATCAAAGCCGGGACATTCCCTTTTGCCGTACTGCTGATTTCCCTGCCCGCGGAATTCGTCGATGTCAACGTGCATCCGACAAAAGCGCAGGTGCGTTTTCGCGAACCGAGCCAGGTATTTTCGACGGTGCAGCGGGCGGTGCGCCAAGCGCTTTTGGCGGCGGATGTTGATGAATCCCATGCCGATCAGTGGGCAGCGGCCGGCTTCACAAATGAACGCATAGACTACAGTCCTCCAAGGTCGCCGTTTGTCGGAATTGCCGAAGAAGACTTCTTTCATGATGCCGACTTGGGAAGCATACCAGAAAAGGCGGAGGCGCCTGTCAAACCCCGCACCTTGCCGATTCTGCGCGTCGTTGGGCAAATTGGCGCTATGTATATCGTGGCTGAAGGACCGGCCGGGCTCTACTTGATAGACCAACAGGCCGCTCACGAGCGCATTCTGTACGAAGAGCTGCGCGAAGAATGGCGCGCCGGGGACCTGAGCGCCGAGCCAGTTGTCGACAGCCAGACGGTCTTGCTGTCGCCGGAGCATGACAGCCTGCTGGGCGAATGCGCCGATGTTCTGTCCGAATTGGGCTTCGAGATCGAACCTTTCGGACCGCATACTTATGTCTTCCGGGCGCTGCCAAGGGTCATCGCGTCAAAGCGCCTCGCCGACAGCTTCCCCGGCATACTGGAGAATTTGTCGCGCCAGGGCAAGGGCGCCGAAGCAGCGCTGGCCGTCCTGGCTGCGGTGGCAGCGGTCAAAAGCGGGCAGATTTTAGCGACTGAAGAGATGCAAACGCTGGTAGCGCAGTTGGAACGCTGTCCGTCGCCCTTCGAGTCGCCCAGCGGCAACAGCACTCTGATTCACCTGACGCGCGAGCAATTGGCGGTCGAATTTCGACGCGCCTAAATCCGCGTATCAGCTCAGGATTGGAAAGACGCCGAAAAAATACAGGGGCACCAGACCAGCCAGCGCGCAGATTGCCAAGGCTATCAGTATGAGCGTCACGACATCCAAGCCATTTCTTTTGTCTTGTCTATGCGGCGGCAAGGGTCCGGTGAAGCTGCCGGTAGCGCCAAGCTTGCGCGCGCCATCCGCGTTGAATTGAGCGGGCGGCGGAGCGGGTGGCGCTGACGTCGTTTGTCCAGGAGCGGGAAGGGGCGGCTGTGACGGCACAGCCGGAACCGGTAGACCCGGAGACGAGGGAGCCAAGGGAGAGGCTTGGGCGCCCGCATTGGTCGTGAAGCTTGGCGCTGGCGGCGGATTTGGCGCGGCCGCCGGGGTGGGCGGATTAGCGATGGCGGGTGGCAGCGCCATACGCTCCCGCTCGGATTGCATTTGGGCGAACTTGGCGCGTTCGCGCGCCCGCTGCAAAATCTGACCCAACTGATCCGCATGTTTATAACGGTCATTCGGCCGCTTGCTCATCACCTTGGCGATAATGTGGCTGACTTCTTCGGGCAGGTTCGGATTGATGTCAAGCGCCTGGGGAATATCGGACTGGATATGCGCCAGCGCGAGCTCCCTTTGGGACGTGCCAATGTAGGGCAGGCGGCCCGTGAACATCTCGAACATGACGACGCCGATCGAATAAACATCGGACGCGGGCGAGGGTTTTTCTCCGCGCGCTTGTTCCGGCGCGAAGTAATGCGGGCTGCCCCAGACGATTTCGCTGCGCGTTTGCGGCATGGTGTCCGTATAAGCTTGGGCGATGCCGAAATCCGTTACTTTGATCACGCCATCGCGGTTGATCAATATGTTCTGCGGCTTCACGTCGGCGTGAACCAATTGCGAGCGATGCGCGAAGCCTAGCCCGGC
The DNA here is from genome assembly GCA_963663445.2 of Aggregatilineales bacterium. Taxonomy (GTDB): domain Bacteria; phylum Chloroflexota; class Anaerolineae; order Aggregatilineales; family Phototrophicaceae; genus UBA6055. Next base: position 1,626,815 of record CAXXTM010000002.1, read on the forward strand.
GCAGATTTGGATTCCGTAATCGAGCGCGCGCTCCAATGGCAAAGCGCCGCGGGCTCGGATGACTTTCTTCAGGTCAAGTCCCTCAATCATCTCCATCACGATATAGTGAGTATGACCGTCGCTGCCCACATCGTGTACGGTTACGATATTGGGGTGCGACATCATAGCGACGCTGCGCGCTTCTAGTTGGAACTTCTCCAAAAAAGCCGGGTCTTCGGTCAAGCTGGGCCGGAGGATTTTGATAGCCACCGTGCGACCAAGCATGCGGTCGAGCGACTTGTAGATGACCGACATCCCGCCGGAGCCCTGTTGGGCAAGCAGCTCATAGCGTTGGTTGAGCAGCGTTTCTCCCGGCATGGCTATTTTCCGCTCTCGTTCAAGATTTTGGGTCGAAGAACTGTTGATATTCCAGGAAGGCGCTGCGATCGGTCAGGCTCGCGATATAGTCGGCCACGACGCGCTCGGTGTCTTCCTTGGTCAGCCTGGCGCGGAAGTCATCCGGCAATTGTCGGGGTTCTTTCATATACCCGGCAAACAAAGCCTGCAGGATATGTTCGGCGCGGGTCTGCATGCGCACGATTCTATAATGGCGGTACATGTTCTCATAGAGAAAGTCCTTCAGATCGCGGTTCTGTCTTTGCTGTACCTGGCTATGGCAAATTAGCGGCTGAGACATCCGCTGCACATCCATAGACGATTTAGGCTGCGCCATTTCAATGTTGCCGGTGCTGTTTTCCAGGACATCGTCGACTTGCATGCCCAGCAATTCTCTGATGACATGATGACGGTCTACCTCCCCCATCCGACCGCCGCTCCATTGCAGTCGGTCGGTCACAATTCGCCAGATATCCAGGCGCTGCAATTGCTCGACGCGGATGAGCCCGGCTTGCAGACCGTCATCGAGATCGTGCGCGTTGTAGGCCAATTCGTCGGCTATGTTAGCGATCTGCGCCTCCAGGCTCGCGCCTGTCTTGGTCTCGATACCGGCCAGGTGGCTGATGTCGTATTCGGTTTCGTGCTTGGCGACGCCTTCCAGGGTCTCGGCGCTCAGGTTCAAGCCATTCCATTTGGGATAGCGCCGTTCCAGTTTTGTCAGGACACGAAAACTTTGGTGATTGTGGTTAAAGCCGCCCCAGTCGGCCATGAGCTGGTTCAAAATGTCTTCGCCAGCATGCCCAAAAGGCGGATGTCCGAGGTCATGCGCCAGGCAGATGGCTTCGACCAAGTCTTCATTGAGGCCCAGGGCGCGGGCCAGCGTGCGGCCGATTTGCGCGACCTCTAGCGTATGCGTCAGCCGGGTGCGGAAATAGTCCCCCGCGTCATTGACAAATACTTGCGTTTTGTATTCGAGCAGACGAAAGGCTTCGCAATGCACGATGCGATCTCTATCGCGTTGAAAAGCGGTGCGATAGCGCGGCTCGGCTTCGTGATGCAAACGTCCGCGCGAATGCCGACTGAACAGCGCGTAAGGCGCGAGCGTGTCCAATTCTTGCTGCTCTAGCTGCGAACGGCTGCGGCGCATCTTGCTCCCCTCTTTGATGCAACCATTGTAGCGGCGGGCAGCGGATTGCGCATCCTGGGCGCTTCCATCTTTCTGGGACAGCGGTATAAGCTACAATTACGCTTTGTGAGCCGCCCGCGGGGAAAGAGCGCTTTATGACAAAAATCGCAGCGATTCTGACCGATTTCGGAACTGAAGACAGCTACGTGGCAACAATGAAAGCGGTCATGCTCACTATTGCGGCAGATCTAAAAATTGTGGATATCACGCATGCCATCCAGCCGCAGAATATTCGGGAAGGCGCATTCGCGCTGATGAACAGTTACCGCTATTTCCCAGAAGGCACAGTCTTCTGCGTGGTGGTGGATCCGGGCGTCGGCAGCGCGCGCAAGCCAATCGCGGTGAGATGCGCCGGTTATCATTTCGTCGCGCCGGACAACGGATTGCTCAGCTACAGCTTGGATAAGCTCGCTGCGGCATATCAGGCGGTCTCGCTGGACAATCCCGCATATCACTTGCCCAGAGCTAGTCATACCTTCCATGGCCGTGATATTTTCGCGCCGGCCGCCGCGCGCTTGGCGCGAGATCCCGCCTGTCTAAAGGATATGGGACAAAAGCTGGAGCGGATTCTCAGCTTGCCCAAACCGCAGCTAAGTTGTACGCGACAGGGTGTGATTGGCGAGGTGATGCGCATTGATCATTTCGGCAATATCATCACCAGTATTGGCCGCCTGCGCCGGGTGGACGATGATGAGCTGAGCCTTGACGCGCTCTGGCATGCTGGCAGCCCGACGCTGCGGCTGTTCGCCGCCAGCGCCATCGTTACGATCCACAGTCATAGCATTCATGGCATCTCCCGCGCCTATCACGAAGCGCCGCTTGGGGCTGCCCTGGCGCTAATTGACAGCAACGGCTTCCTAGAGATCGGCGCGAACCAGGGGAATGCGGCAGATCTGCTGGATGTAGAACAAGGCGACAAGGTCATGCTGCGATTGACTAGATGAGAATTGGCGGCTGTAGCGCTCAGGCCTTGGCCACGAGGCGCTCACATATTGCGGCCCCTTTTGCGGACATCGCCCACGCGCTGGGTGATGCCGAGGGAATCGAGATGTTCCAGCAGCGCGATCGCGTACTTGCGCGATGTGCCAAATTGATCGCGCAAGGTCTTGGCGTCAATCTCGCCATGCTCGCGAATCTTTTGCCGAATCTCGCTGACCATAAAATCATAATCGGCGCTGGCAAAGGCGATGCGCTCGTTGACCTTGACCAAGGCGCGCAAATCGAGCAGCGCTCGCAGGACATCTTCTCCGGCGATATCGTTCAGCTCGTTTATCGAAGGCGGCGCATAAGGGCTGCTTTGAATAAGCCGCATGAGATGGTCGATCTTGGCGCTTTGCTCGGCGTCAAATTCCACTTTGTGATTGTGAAGCCGCAACAGATTTCCTTCTGTGGCGATGCGTTCTTCCCCGTCAAGGATTTGATCAAGCAGGCTGAGCTTGACATCAAGCCGGCTGCGCAATTGCGCGCGCGGCATGCCCAGCCGCAGCGGATGCTCGCTGTGGAAAGCGCCTAACTGCGCCAGCGCCCGATTGACCAGCTTATGCCAGGAAACGCTTGACCAGAAGCGCGCTTTGTCGAGCTGCTTGACCAAGCCAAGGTCAAGCGCCTCCCGCAATGCCTTTTGGGTATCTTCATCGCTATAACCCAGGCTGGACTGCAACTCTTTGAGCGTAACGGGCTTTCCTCCGGCGGCGGACATCGCCAGTCTTTCCGCCGGCGTCCCGCGCAAACGCAGTTCCAAGTCTTGGATAATGCCTTGCTGAAATCGCTTTAAGCGTCGACGCGGGCGGGCATCGACGATCAGGCCCCCGCCGATAGTCTGGGCCGGCGAGGGGAAACGCAAGATGTAGCGGTCGCCGCGAGCGAGCGGAAGCGCGTCGCGCAGGCGGATTTGCAGCCAGCCTTCGTCGCCGGGATAAAGTTGCTCGGCATCGAGCAGCCGCACCTTGGCAATCGATTCGGACGCGCCGCAGAAAAACTTGACTTCCGCGTTGTGTTCGAGTGGACGGTCCAGATCCGCCAGCTGAGAAAACTGGGCGTCGACCATGGCGCTAGGGCGGAGCTGCCCCGGGGACGTTAACATATCGCCGCGCTTGACTTGATCGCTGCTGATCCCGGCGATGTTCACAGCCACGCGGCTGCCCGGCGCCACAGTTTCAACAGCCTGATTGTAGCTTTGCAAGCCGCGGATGCGCCCGGCCAGCCCCGTCGGCTGCAACTCGACGCTGAAGCCCGTCGACAGGCTGCCGCCCGCGAGCGTGCCAGTGACAACGGTGCCGAAGCCGCCGACAACAAATACGCGATCAATCGGCAAACGCGGCTGGCCGTAATCGACGCGCTGCGGCGCACCTTGCAAAACTCCCTGCAGGGTCTCGATCAATTGGCTTAAGCCTTGCCCGCTGTGGGCGGAGACATCGACCATTGGCGGCGCCGGCAGCTGATGCTGCGCGAAGAGCTCTTCGATATCCAGGCGGACCAATTCGATCCAGTCCGGGTCTTCAATCAAATCGACCTTGCTGATGACAACGATGATGTCTTTTACGTCTAATAACCGCAGGATAGCCAGGTGCTCGCGGGTCTGTGGCATGATGCCTTCGTCAGCGGCAATAACCAGCAGCGCCGCGTCAATGCCGCCAACACCCGCCAGCATATTTTCGATGAAATCGCGATGACCCGGCACATCGACGATGCCAACTGTCTCGCCATTGGCTAGGCTCATCCAGGCGAATCCCAGATCAATCGTCATTTGACGGCTCTGTTCTTCAGCGAGCCGATCCGGGTTAATGCCGCTCAGTTTTTCGACTAATGTGGACTTGCCGTGATCGACGTGGCCAGAGGTGCCGATGACCCGCATTGCTTATCCGCTGCCAACCGCGTTGCCGTCGAGGAGACTTTCGGCGCTTGGGATGCCGCTGGTCTCTTCGCTGAACGCGCTACTGTCGTATTGGTGGAGCAGAGCCTGATAGCGCTCTCGATACAGTTCGGCGCGGGCCCGTTCCAATTGCCAGAGCCTTTCGATATTGGCGCGAACGTCGGGGATTTGCGCTTCGACGTCGCCAATCCGATGCACGAAGCTATCAAATTCCCGGTCATGGTTGCGCCAGACCTCATCGCTGGACAGGGTCAACTGTTTCCAGCGCTTCTGATCTTCGTCGCGCCAGTCGTTCCATTCCTGGCGGAAGCGTTCTTCGCTAAGCCGCTGCATTTCCGCCACTTCGTTGATGCGCCGTTCCAGCCGGTCGCCAATGCGGTTGAAATCGTCGATGATGCGTTTCATCTCTCGGTAGGCTTGCGCCCAGATTTCGAAGCGCTCTATGTTTTTCTGCAATTCGGCATCGTGCACGCCAAAGCGCTTGGTCAGATCCGCCATTTGCTGGTCGCGCTGCTGCGTCATCAATTGCTGCTGGTCGATGAATTGCTGCAGTTGTTCTCTGCGCTCGCGGTCGACGCTGCTGTAATCTTGGATGCGGCGCTCGTTGCGCACTGCCAAGTCTTCAATGAGTCCCAGTTTTGGTAAAATGCCATCGACCGATTTCTTGTACTCCGGCATTTCAGTTTCGATCTCCGCCAGGCGCCGCGCGTCGGTCCGCCGCTGTTCTTCGAGGAAGGTGAGGCGCCGATCTGGTCCTTCGAGCTGCTTGGTCAGGTCGTCCATTTCCTGGTTTAGCACGCGCATCGCGTTGGTCAGGCGGTCGCCTTCGCTTTGCAGTCCGCTGATATTCGCCAACTGCCTTTCGATGCGGTCGGTTTTTTCGCCGAGTTCGCGGACGCTGCGCTGGGCCGTGTCCCGCTGCAAATCGACGCGGCGTTCGGCTTCGCGTTCCGCGGTCAGGCGGCGCGCCTCGGCATTTTCCAGCATTTGCGCCATTTCAGCCCGCAGTTTATCGATGATGTCATGTTCTTTTTGGGCGGGCAGCGTTTCTTGCTTGATGACGCTATGGTCGGATTCGACGCTCTTGACACGCCGCTGCATCTGGGCGATGAACTCGACTTGCTGCTCGACGCGTTCTTCCAGCGTCGCGATAATGGCTTTGTCGCGGCGGCGCTCTTCATCCAGCCACTCGATCATACTGGCGATTTGATTGATTTGCATGGAGCCTGCTCCTGCCGTCAAATAGACTGGCGCGGAATGATGGTATGCTTGATTATAGCATTTGCAGCGCCTATAGACAATCATTGCAGAAATCCGGGGGCAGAGCAATCGCAGCAGAACCAATGTGTGTCGAATGTCACATAAATCTACCGAGATGTAGGGGCGACACTGTGTGTCGCCCATGAAAAGAGTGAGAATATCGTGGGCGATTCACAGAATCGCCTCTACATTGCCTCCTTTTTGCCAGAAAAGGAGTTAAATCTCGGTGTCCTCGATGGTAAAAAAAATGTGCTGCGATTACTCTGAATCCCCGAGTGTTCTACATTGACAGCTAGGACCATGTCCCATATAATTTGCAGCGAGAGTGGAGCGGAAACAGCCGTGAAGAAAACGCTGCGCCATCATCACCATCATTTTTCCTCAACCGGAACAGGAGCGTTCTAGGGCTATTTGCTTCATGCCATTTGGTTTGTCACTGAAGTCCCGCTCCCTAGCGGGGCTTTTTCTTTGGATGAGGAGAGTCGGATGCTGGCAGTTATTGATTATGGAGCGGGAAATCTCAGGAGCGTTATGCACGCGCTGAAGCATCTTCAGGCGCCTGATTTGCGGCTGGCGCGGCATGGTTCGGAGTTAGCCGGCGCGACCAAGATCATCTTGCCGGGTGTGGGCGCATTTGGGGCGAGCATGGAGCAGATGCGCCGGCGCGATTTGGTCGCGCCCCTGCTGGACGCGCTTGCCAGCGGCGTTCCCTATCTTGGCATCTGCGTCGGCATGCAAATGCTTTTTGACATCGGCGAGGAGATGGGCGAGCACAAAGGCTTGGGAATCATACCGGGGCGGGTGCTGCGCTTCCCGGCTTTTTTGGATCGCAAGGTGCCGCACATGGGCTGGAATCAACTTGATTTGAAAAAACGTTCGCCACTGTTTCATAGGCTTGACGAACGCAGCCACGTATACTTTGTGCACAGCTATTATTGCGCGCCGCAGGATACCAGTGCGGTTATCGCCGCAGTTGATTACGGGCTTGAATTCGCCGCCGCTGTGCAATCCGGCAACATATACGGCCTGCAGTTTCATCCTGAGAAAAGTCAAATCAATGGCTTGCGGATATTGAAGAACTTTTTGAGAATCGAGGAGCTGAGCGATGATAATCTACCCGGCGATTGACCTGCGCGGCGGGAAAGTCGTGCGACTGCGCGAAGGGGATTTGAGCCAAGAAACAGTCTTCAGCAGCGACCCGGTAGCGACCGCGCAAATGTGGATTGACCAAGGAGCGGAATGGATTCACATGGTTAATTTGGATGGCGCCTTTGACGCCGCCAACGAGAACATAAGCGTCTTGGAGGCTGTCGCCAAACTGGATGTTAAGCTGCAATTTGGCGGCGGCTTGCGAGATTTGCATGCTGTGGGCGACGCGCTGGCGGCGGGCGCTTCTCGGGTGGTCCTGGGGACGCTGGCGGTCAAGGAACCGGACAAGGTTGGCGAAGCGCTGGACTGCTTTGGCGTCGACGCAATCTGCGTCGCCCTGGACGCCAAAGACGGCAAGGTCGCCACGCATGGTTGGACGGAATTATCGACGCAGACGCCGCTTGAGTTTGGCAGGCGCTTATTCGCCATGGACGCCAGGCATGCCCTGTATACCGATGTCAAACGAGACGGCATGTTAAGTGGCGCGAACATTGACGGCACGATCGCATTGGCGCGCGAAACCGGGCTGCGGGCGATCGCGTCCGGGGGCATCGGCAGCATAGGAGAAATCGAGCAGCTCGCGGCCAGCGGCGTCGTGGCGGGCGCGATTATCGGCATGGCGCTGTATCAGAAAAAGATCTCGCTGGGCGCTGCCCTGCGAGCAACGAAAGGCGGTGAATGATGTTGGCGAAGCGAATCATACCTTGTCTTGATGTGAAGGACGGGCGCGTCGTCAAAGGCGTGAATTTCATTGACCTGCGCGACGCCGGCGACCCCGTCGAGCAAGCGGTTGTGTATGACTGGGAAGGCGCTGACGAGCTGGTTTTCCTTGATATCACCGCGTCGCACGAGGCGCGCAAGACCAGGCTGGAAATGGTCAAACAGGTGGCGGATAGCATCTTCATTCCATATTGTGTTGGCGGGGGCATTCGCAGCATCGACGATATACGCGAGACTCTGTTGGCAGGCGCCGATAAAGTCTCGATCAATAGCGCCGCGGTCCGAAACCCGGAATTGATCTCGGCGGGCGCTTGGGGCTTTGGCAGCCAGTGCATCGTCGTGGCGATTGACCCGCGCAGAGTCGAGGGCAAATGGCTTGTTCACATCAACGGCGGGCGCATCCCGACTGATAAAGAAGCTGTGCCCTGGGCGAAAGAAGTCGAGGAACGCGGAGCCGGGGAGATATTGCTGACGAGTATGGATAAGGACGGCACCAAGTCCGGCTATGATATCGAAATGACACAGGCGGTAGCGGATGCGGTATCCATTCCGGTGATCGCATCCGGCGGCGCGGGAACAAAAGAGCATTTCCGCGAAGCGCTAGAAGAAGGCGGCGCGGACGCGGCTTTGGCGGCAACGCTCTTTCACTTCAATGAATTGCGTATCGCCGATCTCAAGCGCTATTTGCATGACAATGGCGTTCCGACGCGGCTCTCTGGCTGGGAGGGATCCGATGCCTCTTGAAAAGAGCGTTATAGAGGCGATTCAATGGAACGATCAAGGTCTGATACCGGCGATCGTGCAAGACGCGACGACGCTTGAGGTTTTGATGTTGGCTTATATGAACGCGCAATCTTTAAAAGCCACGCTGGATAGCGGGAAGACGACCTTCTGGAGCCGCAGCCGGCAAGTCCTGTGGCAAAAAGGCGAGACTTCCGGCAATACCCAGAAGGTGATTGACATTCGCATCGATTGCGATGGCGATACGCTGCTGCTCTTGGTGCAACCGGCCGGACCCGCCTGCCACACCAATGCCAGAAGTTGCTTCTATCGCAGTTTTGATCAGTTTAGTCGCGAGCCGCAGCGAGATTAGACAGGGAACCGACGATGAGCGATATGCTCAAGACACTAGAAGCGATCATCCACGATCGCAAGTTGAACCCAACTGAAGGCGGCTATACCAATCATCTTTTCGGCGAGGGGCGCGACAAAATCGCCCAGAAAGTGGGCGAAGAAGCGGTAGAGACCGTCATCGCCGCTTTAGTCCAGAGCCGACAGGAACAAGTGAACGAACTGGCCGACCTGTTTTATCATGTTTTGGTTTTGATGGCGGAGCTGGACATTTCCCTCCAGGATGTGGAGCTGACGCTGCAAAACCGTCATCAGCCCAAAGATTAGCTGCTAGCTGCTACTGCTAGGGATGCTGGTCGAACTCCCCGTCCATGTAAGCGCCGTAACTCAGATAGCCTTTCCAATTGTCTAGCGGCGTCATGCTGATCACTTGGTTCATTTGTTCGTCGGAAGCGTATATGACCGAAACAACCGGCGAAAGCTCGTCCAAAGAGCCGTCCGCGCCCGCCACCATGGCGTAGAGAATACTTGTTTTTTCCGGATACACGAGCACGAGCAGATATTCTTTGTCGCTAAAGGGCATGCCCGTTACGTATTGCGGCTCGCCTAAAAATTGAATCACCTCGCCGACGAGCGCCTGCGGCGCCAGTTGCAGCACGATCGCGGTTACCAGTCCCTGGTCGTCACTGACGATTTGACAGCAAGGGGGGCCGGAGGCGTAGCCGAATACGATCTCCGCATCTGTCGCTTGCGCGATTGTGATGGAATCCAGTTGACTTATGATCTGCAATGCGTCCTGCATGTCCGTTTTACCGGGACTGATATTTTGCCAGCAGGGCGGTCCACAGGGTTCTCCCGTAAGCAAGCTGAGATCTGGCAACATAGTGGCGTCCAGAACGCTCGGCTCAGGCGGACCGACAGTGACTCCTGCGGAGCCATCGGCCAGGGCGACTAGAACATCCAAGGGCGTTCCGCCCCGATCCAGAGCCTGTCCCCCAGCGTAGATGACATCAGCTTGGCCGCCATCGCGCCGCGCGCGAATCGCCGGTGTGCCGGTTACGCCGAGCGCCTGCCCCAGGCGAGTATCAATAAGAAACTGAATCGAACGTTCCATACAGCTTGCCAGAGCTGCGGCGTCCAGATCGAGTGCTTCTGCGACTTCATCCCCGCTGTCCGCGCCGAGCGCCCGCTCTTGCGCCAACTCGAACAGCAAATCATGCGCGTCCCAGAACTTACTCATGTCCAGGTTTCCCACGCATTCCGCGATGCGAGCGCCTTGTACAGAAACTTGGGGGTCGATCAAGGGGAAAAAACGGAACTCGAATTGCGCCATGCCCGCGCGCACATGAGAATCTATGAAACTGTGTACAGTCTCAAGATATGCTTGACAATGCGCGCAGAGAAAATCTTCGAAGGCGACGATGGTCAGCGGCGCGTCAGGCTCGCCCAAGACGAATCCGCCGTCCGCGCCGCGAAACGCGCTGATGCCCGCATAAGGTCCCTCTTCAATCTTGACAGCCTCGCTAGTCTCCGGACGAATAGCCTCAACCAGCGCCGCGAAATGTTCTGGCAGGGGGGCCGCGATCGCTATTGGCGCCGCGTTGTCATATTGAACAAACAGAGACGGCGTTCCCTGCACGCCCAATCCCAGTCCGTAAAGTTGATCGGCTTGATATTGGCGCGCCTCTGACGCGCAATCGACCAGCTCGGCATGGTCGAGCTCAAGCGCTTCGGCGACGTGAACCGCCGACTCTGCGCTGAATCCAGCGTTGCTAGCGATATCGAACAAGAGGTCATGCGCTAGCCAGAACAACCCTGGCGACAAGGTATCGGCGCATTCCGCCAGCGCCGCGCTAAGCGGAGATAACTCCGGGTCAACAACCGGGAACATGCGGTATTCGAATTGGGCTTGACCGCTCAGAACATACTTCTGGATGAATTCGGCGGCAATCGGCTCGTAGCTTTGACAGTAGCCACAGAGAAAATCGGAAAACTCTATGAATCGCATGCGCGCGCTGGCATTGCCCAGGACAAAAGCGCCATCCTCCGCGCGCGATTTTGGCGCCTCTGCGTAAGGGTCCTCCAGCTTTTGCGCCGAAGTTGTCAAGCCGATGGCAACAAAGAGCAGCATCGCCAATACAATCGTCGTCAGTCGTCTCATCACAGTCTCCCTTGTTTAGCCAAGCGACTTGCTCATGCCAGCAGCAGGCTTGTTATTATGTGCAGCGCGGCATTTTCGCTGGATTCATCAAGTGTCGCAGAAATACGCCAGCATTCAATCCTTGTATGTCGCGGGTATCGCGCATTAGACTATGCGTTTTGAACAAACTGTAAAGGGATATTGATGTCGTCCGCCGATCCTTATGTAAGCGAGATTACCTTCCACGTCCGTTACGCCGAAACGGACAAGATGGGCGTCGTTCATCATGCCGCCTATTTAGTCTGGTTTGAAGAGGGCCGCAGCGCGTATATTCGCGATCACGGCTTAAGCTATGCCGACATTGAGCGCGCTGGGCATTTCCTGGCGGCCGGCGAACTAGAAGCGAAATATCTATTGGCGGCGCGCTATGATCAAGAAGTAAGCGTGCGCACCTGGATTGCCGACTACCGCAGCCGCACCGTCACCTTCGCCTGCGAGATCCTTGACGCGCCGAGCGGGCGGCGTCTGTTCAAGGCGAAACTGAAGCTGGTCTGCCTGGACGGGACTGGTCGGATCGCCCGGCTGCCGGCGAGTTGGTCAGCCTGGCTAGACCCTTCACGTTAGTCTGGTATGTTGTCTAGCGACAAATCACATATCGGTAGCGCTCGGGTATATTTAGGGCTACGGATTTTTGTGAATAGTTGTCTGTATACTGAAAAACTCTATGCCTTCAGTAGTTCAAAGAAAATAATGAGAATATGAGCATGTTCCTCTCTAACCCCATCCCCAGCCCTTCCCCAAAGCATTGGAGAAGTGAACTTGCCCGATTTTGTGGACAGCCAAGTTGTCCAATAAAATAGAGGTGGGAAAGGTAAGGGGAAATTCATGATGAAGTATCCAGATGAGTTGAAACGGGAAGCCTTGAACTTGGCGGCGCAGCCCGGCATGACAGTTGCTCAGGTCGAGCGCGACCTGGGCATCACGCCGGGATTGATCTACAAATGGCGGCAGCGCTATCGGGTCGATGAAAATAGTGATACGCTTAAGCCCAGCGCCGAGCGCGAAACTGATGCCGAGATTCGACGTTTGAAGCATGAATTGTCAGTGGCTCGGGAAGAGCGCGACATTTTAAAAAAAGCTATCCAAGTGTTTTCTCAGGATCAAAAGCGATGAAGTTTGACTTCATTTTGCGGCATCGTCGAGAGTTTAGGCTGTCACGCATGTGCCGAGTGCTGAATGTGAGCCGGAGTGGTTTCTTCGCCTGGTTAAAACGCGGAGTGAGCCAACACAAGCGGGAAGATGCGCAGTTGCTGCGTCTAATTCGAGAGAGCTTTGAGCGTAGTCGCCATACCTATGGCAGCCCACGCATCTGGGCGGAGCTGTTCGCGCAGGGCTGGCGCGTCAGCCGCAAGCGGGTAGCGCGCTTGATGCGGCTTGCCGGCATCTACGCGCTGCGCAAACAGGGCTATCGGCGCAGAAAGAAAGCGGGAGCGCTGGCATCAGCGGCGCCCAATCGCCTGCAGCAAGATTTCAAGGCGACGGCTATGAATCAGAAGTGGCTGGCAGACATCGTACAAATCGCTACCGCACAGGGCTGGCTCTATCTAGCAGTGGTATTGGATGCCTACTCGCGTCGGATTGTAGGCTGGTCCATGAAGCGGACGGCGCCTAGCGCCTTGGCGCAGGATGCCCTGAAAATGGCGCTGGCTCGGCGACGCGTCATCGGAGCGCTTATCCACCACAGCGATCGCGGCAGCCAGTACACCGATCGGCGTTATCAGCAGTTGCTGGCGGACCATCGTATCCAGGCGAGCATGAGCGCCGCAGGCAATTGCTATGACAACGCGATGATGGAAAGTTTCTTCGCAACGCTGAAGACCGAATGCGCAAACCGGGTATTCCATACCATCAATGAGGCGAAGGCAGAGATACTTCACTACATCGAAGGCTGGTATAACCGGCACAGGCGGCATTCGTCGCTGAGTTTCACTAGCCCGATGCAATTTGAAGAGGCTGCGAATTAGACAAATTCAGTGTCCACAAAAACGGATCAAGATCAAAGGGAGTCAGCCGCAAAGTAATCGGTCTCATTAGAATGCAAAACTTCCCCCCATTGCAATGGGGGGACTGAGGGGGGTTAAAAGATTTCCTGAATTTTTGCATGACTAACTTGGTTTTACTTCTGCGCCTCTGTGGTGAATTATCTTTTCTGGCTGGGTTTTACTTATGTTATACTATGACGATAAATACTGAGAAATAAAATCGGAGCGAGTTCTGATGGTCACTTATGCGGAGCGTCCCTGGACCGAGAACTATGATGTGGGCATGCCCACAACGCTTGAATTCCCCGAAGTGCCATTACACCAATTCTTAAAGGACACAAGCGCGAGAATCCCGCAGAACACGGCATTGATCACGCCGGCCGCCTTGCCCCTGATCGGGCGCGTGAGCAGGAACTTTAGCTACGCGGAACTTGACCGCGCCTCGGATGCTTTGGCGGCCGCCTTGGTCGATCGGGGGCTCAAAAAGAGCGATCGCGTCGCTATCGTGATGCCGAACTCGGTGGCTTTTGTGATTAGTTTTTTTGCCATTCTCAAGGCAGGCGGCGTAGTCGCCGCGACCAATCCAACTTATCCCGCGGATAAAATGGCGCAGCAGATCAATGACTGCGACGCCGAGTTCATACTGACGATGACGCTCTTTTATGGACTTGTCAAACAGGTCCAGCCGCGGACAAAAGTCAAGACAGTCATCGTCGCCAATGTCAAAGAATATCTGCCGCCTTTGGCGAAGTTCTTGTTCACCATTGCTAGGGAAAAAAAGGATGGTCATTTTCTAGCCAAGCTGGAAAGTGGCGACCATTGGTTCCAGGAGCTCTTAAAAGAATATGATGGCAAGCGGGCGGAGGTCGAGGTGGGACCTGAAGACCTGGCGATTTTCCAATACACCGGCGGGACCACCGGCGTCGCCAAAGCCGCCATGTCCAAGCATCGCGCGTTGGTGGCGAATATGCTGCAAACGGAAAGCATCTTGGATCTCTTTGATACCCCAACCGAGGATGAGATTTTTCTCGGCGCCATTCCGTTTTTCCACGTCTATGGATTGGTCGTGGTAGTCAGCACAAGCGTTTACCGGGGCTGCAAGATCGTGCTTGTGCCGAATCCCCGTGATATCGACGATGTGCTGGGCAATATCGAGACATTTCGCACGACGCTGTTTCCTGGCGTTCCAGCTCTGTACAATGCTATCAACAACCATGCCCGGGTCAAGAACGGGGAAGTCGACCTGAGCTCCCTGCACTTGTGTTTGAGCGGTTCCGCGCCCTTGCCGCTGGCGACGAAAAAGGAGTTCGAGCGGCTTTCGGGCGGTTCGGTGCGGGAAGGCTTTGGCATGAGTGAAGCGCCGACCGCCACTCACGTCAACCCGATCTATAAAGAAAACCGACCCGGATCAATCGGCTTGCCGCTGCCGGAAATGGACATGCGCATTGTCAGCCTGGAGGACGGCGAGACGGATGTGCCGGTTGGGGAGGTGGGCGAGTTGCTGATGGCGGGACCAAATGTGATGGTTGGCTATCATGGCATGCTGGAAGAGACGCAAAACGCGCTGCGAGAGAAGCATGGCAAGCGCTGGCTGTATACGGGCGATATCGCCCGCATGGACGAAGATGGTTATTTTTATATCGTCGATCGCAAAAAGGATATGGCGCTGATAGGCGGCTACAACGTCTATCCAACAACGTTGGAGAACGCCATAAGCGCGCACGCTGCAGTATTAGAAGTCGGCGTTGCCGGCATCCCGCATCCGCAGCGAGCGGGACAAGAAGCGCTGAAAGCCTGGATCGTTTTGAAACCGGATCAGACTGCCACAGCTGAAGATATCATCGGATTCCTTGAGGACAAATTAGCGCCATACGAGATTCCCCGACGCATCGACTTCATCGACGAATTGCCCAAGACCGCGGTTGGAAAAACTTTGCGGCGCGAACTGGCGCAATTAGACGCCGAAGCGGACAGTTAGACTGCCATCTTCAGTTTCAGTCACGCCAAGGATCGCTAACCGTCATGGCTATACAAAGCAGGCTGCAGCCCGCGCTTGAAGTTTTCAACCGCTATGCGGCGGATGCGAAAATAGTGCTCTTGCATCCTGCAAATCGCTTGCGGAACGTTCTGCTCGCCAGTCTGATTGCCGATCCTGATATGCGCACTTTCTATTATTCCTTCAATCCTGACGACATAAACTTGCGCAATTTCATAAGCGGCATCACAAAAGAGATGTTTAATCAGCACGCGACTTTCGGTCGTCATATCAACTTGCTGAAAAGCAAGGTATTAAAGAATCCCAAGAAATACTTTGACGAAGTCTTAGGCGCTTTTCTATGTGAGCTGATGCACGACGGCAGCTATTATCGCATCAACCCGAATGTGCCATTTTATTATGACGCCTGCGAATTCGTGGAAGCGCTCATGCTTGGGCGCTATGGCGAGCCTGAGGATCCTTTTGCAGTTTGGCAGCGACTTGTCAATTTGTATCGCGGTCCTTTTTTGCAAGGGCATAATGAGCCATGGATACTGGAACGGCGAGAGGCTTACCAGATGGCTTATATCGAAGCGCTTGTCAACACCGCGGCCTACTGGGCGCGGGACGGCAAGCCAGAATTGGCGCTGCACAACTTAAGGCGGGCGCTTGATAGCGACTACGCGAATGAAGCGATTCATACCAAGCTCTTGAGACTATACGACCAGTTGGGGCGGCGTGCCGAGGCAGTCGCGCATTACCGAACATTGGAGAAGTGGGCTAAGTCATCCAAGCTGAGACTTTCCGGCGAAGTCCAGCAACTCTTCAGCGACATCATGGCTTAGACTAGACAGATGTCGCGCGTGTAGCGCGCGCTAGGGGTTCTAAAGCGCCCCTGGCAGGACTCGAACCTGCGACCATCGGTTTAGAAGACCGGTGCTCTGTCCGCTGAGCTACAGAGGCAACTGGCGAAATTGTAGGAGCCGCGCCGCAAGCTGTCAATGCTGTAGGGCTCAAATTGCTAGCCTCGCCCGTTGTCTATAGGTCTACAGTCTAGTATAATTAATGAAGAGAACCGCCGTTCATTATTCGGAAGAACTGTCGCTATTTCGGCAGGCAGTTTACGATGAGAACCGAGGCTTAATTTAGAGCTTCGTCGGTTATTGTTTGGCTGGCAGGGGACACCATGGCAAAAGACAAGGAAATAGTTGAACAGCAGCAGAATGACTATACCGCGAAGAATATCCAGCAGCTGAGCCCGCGCGAGCATGTTCGCAGGCGCCCGGGCATGTACGTTGGGGGCACCGACGCCAGCGCGCTGCATCACTTGATCTATGAGGTCGTCGACAACTCGATTGACGAGGCTTTGGCTGGGCGCTGCGATCGCATTGAAGTGACATTGCACGAGAACGGCGGCGCGACCATCCTGGATAATGGCGTCGGCATTCCAGTCGATATGCACGAGAGCGGCAAAGCCGCGCTCGAAGTCGTCATGACGGTGATCGGCGCGGGCGGCAAGTTCGATAACGAAGTCTACACGGTTAGCGGTGGTTTGCATGGCGTCGGCGTGTCGGCCGTAAACGCCTTGTCGGCGGAATTGACTGCCACCATCTTTCGAGACGATCATGTCTGGCGGCAGACCTATGAAGAAGGCTTACGCACCAGCCCTGTGAAAAAGATACGCAAGCTGCGCAATGAAGAAGAAACGGGCACGATGATTTCCTTTGTACCGGATTTCACCGTCATGGAAGAGAACGCCTTCAACTTCAATACCTTGATGACACGTTTTCGGGAAATGGCTTTTGTGACGCGGCAAGTGACGATCAAGCTGCGCGACGAGCGAGCCAAGCCGATTCCGCGCGAGGTCACCTTCTATTTTGACGGCGGCTTACGTTCTTTTGTGCGTTATTTGAATCGCAGCCGGCGCGCCGTCCACAGCATCATTCATGCCGAGCGGGACATTGAATACGTGGATCGCAACGATGCGCCCTACAAGATCGGCGTTGAAGTCGCGATGCAATACTCGGACGTCGCCATCACGACAGAACTCGCTTTCACCAACACCATCAATACGCCGGACGGCGGCACGCATGTCACCGGCTTGCGGGCGGCGGTAACAGGAGTGATCAACCGCTACGCCAGGCGAGCGGGGATGTTGAAAGAAAAGGAGGGGAACTTTTCCGGCAATGACACGCTGGAAGGGCTGACCGCGGTAGTCAGCGTCAAACATCCGGATCCACAATTCGAAAGCCAGACAAAAGTCAAGCTGCTGAATCCAGAGGTGCAAGGCGCGGTTTCGCAAGTCGTAACCGAATCCTTAAACGAATTCTTGGATACCAATAGTCGCGAGGCGCGGCGAATCGTCGAGAAGTGTATGACCAGCAAGCGCGCGCGCGAAGCGGCGAAGAAAGCGCGGGATCTGGTCCGCAGCGGACCGAGCCTGCTGGAAAGCAGCACCCTGCCGGGCAAATTGGCTGATTGCTCGCAGCGTGGCGATAACGCTGAAATCTACATCGTCGAGGGCGACTCGGCCGGTGGCAGCGCCAAGCAAGGCAGAGACCGCCATTTCCAAGCCATTCTGCCGCTGCGGGGCAAGATACTCAATACCGAGCGGGCGCGCATAGACAAGATACTCGACAACAACGAGATCAAGTCTTTGATTTCCGCTTTGGGCACCGGCATCCATGACGAGATGACGATCGACAAGCTACGTTATGGCCGCGTGATCATTATGACGGACGCCGACGTCGATGGCAGCCATATCCGCACCCTGCTATTGACTTTCTTCTTTCGTCACATGCCGCAGATTATCCAGCAGGGGCATCTTTATATTGCCCAACCGCCGATTTATCTACTGAAAAACGGCCGCAAGACGCAATACGTTTACCCGCAAGCCGGTTTGGACGACGGGCAACTGTTGGAGCAATCCATTAAGGCTTTCAAGAATAAGGACAAAGTCAGCGTTCAGCGCTATAAGGGTCTGGGCGAAATGAACCCGGATCAACTGTGGGAGACCACCATGGATCCCGACACGCGGACGCTGCTGCAAGTAACGATTGAAGATGCGGCCGACGCGGATAAGGTATTCGATATGCTGATGGGCGCTAGCGTGCCGCCGCGCAGGCGCTTCATCCAGACGCATGCCCGGCAGGTGCGCAACCTGGATATCTAATCAGTCGCCGGCTACAAGCCAGAAGACTTGGCATCCTGCTCAGTCCAGCCCTGCGCAGCGCGCAAGGCTGTTTCTTGTCCCGCGCGCTCCGACGGTCCGCGCTCGAAGATGGCGAACAGGATCGAGAAGAGCAGGCTCAGGAGCGCCAGACCGACGAGGATCACGATGATCGGGCTGAGTGTTAGGCCCGCGACTTCCAGCATATCCGGATGCAAGACCAGGACCGATGCGCAGACCGTGGGCAAGATCGCCGCAAAGCACAGCCCCGAAAGAAAGTTGCAGAGGGCGGCGGAGGCGCCGCCATAGATTTGTCGCTGGCTGACCGAGCGGCGGTGGACTTGCCAAGCGAGCCAGGCGACCAACGCTACTAGCGCAATCATTACCACCGTCTTTAGATCCACAGCATCATCTCGCTCTTGATGAACTCACAGGCTGGCAAAGCGACCGTCCTAGAAGAGAGAGTAAATGAATACGCCAGCGGGACTCGCGCTGCCCAACATGATCACAAGAGCGAAGACCAAGAGCGTGATCACCAGCGGCAACATCCAGTACAATTTGCGTTTCCACAAAAAAGCCAGCAGCTCGCCGAGAACACCCAGACGCATGAAAAAATCCTGGAGCGCGCTCGGACTATTCTTGCTTGTTTTTACTTTGGAACTCATTTTGGCTCCTCGTCGTTTCCTAGTCGAATCAAAGCGGCTTCCGCACCACGTGCGACCCTAGGACCAACATATCAATATCGCTATTGCGGAAAGTGTTAAAAGCTTCTTGCGGCGTGTTGACGATTGGCTCGCCCCGCAGGTTAAAGGACGTATTGAGGACAACGGGCACGCCAGTCGCGTCCCCAAACTGCTTGACGACATCATAGTAGCGCGGGTTGGTAGCGCGGTCAATGGATTGCAGCCGTCCCGTGCCCTCGTGGTTGACGGCATGGATTTCCGACTGTTTGTCCGACTTAATCGGGGCGACCATCAACATATAACGCGGACTATCGTGCTCCGCAACTTGCGGATAGTCAAAATACTCCGGCGACCGCTCGCGGAGGATGACCGGGGCGAAGGGCCGAAATGGTTCGCGAAACTTAATCTTGGTATTCACGACTTCTTTCATTTCTTCGCCACGGGGATCGGCCAGGATACTGCGATTCCCCAGCGCGCGCGGACCCCATTCGAAGCGGCCCTGGTGAAATCCAATCACCTGCTGCCGCGTCATGGCGTCTACGATGGTTTCTGTCAATTTGCATTCGTCGTCGAAGGATTCATAGCGCAAGCCAGCCGCCTCGAGGAATGACCGGCAATCAGCGTCGTCATAACCCTTGCCGAAATAGGCGTGTGTCTGCACCCAGCGGCGCGGTTTGCCCAGGACAATATGCCATGCCCATAGCGCGGCGCCCAAGGCGCCGCCATCGTCGCCCGCCGCCGGCTGAATCCAAAGTTCATCAAAGGGCGTCTCGTTCAGAACCCGCCAATTGGCTTTGGTATTAAGCGCGACCCCGCCAGCCATCACCAGCTTCTTCATGCCCGTTTTCTTGTGCAGATAGGTGGCGATGTTAATAAGCGTATCTTCGGTGACTTGCTGCACGCTGGCGGCGACATCGGCATAATATTGGTTGACTTCCATCGCTCGTTTTTCGTCCTGGCGCTGCGGCTGCGTAAGCGCGGTAAAGAAGTCGCTGTCAGGGTCGCGTTTTTCCCCAAATAGATCGAGAAACTTGTTGCTGTAGCTGCGCGTTGTGGAGCGGTGGAAGTCAAAATAGGACATATCAAGGCGAAAGGCGCCCGTGGCGCGGTCTTGCGCGATGACCTGATAAACTTTGTCCAAATATCGCGCCTCGCCGTAAGGGCTCATACCCATGACTTTGTATTCACCGTTATTGACACGGAAGCCGAGCCAAGCCGTAAATGTCGAATAGAGCAAACCTAAAGAATGCGGGAAGCGCTGCTCTTCAAATAAGTCAATGGTCGGGGCTGTGGCGTCGCTCTCGCCGAGCGAGCTTTTGCCAAGGCCTAAGGTGGTCGTCGTCCATTCGCCCACGCCATCCACGGTCAGAATCGCGGCTTCTTTGTAGGGGCAGGCGAAAAATGCGCTGGCGGCGTGGCTCATGTGGTGATCGCAAAAGAGTATTTTCTCTTGGGGAACGCCGATTACTCGAGCGACGTGGCTGCGCACCCAGAGTTTGTCCGTCAACCAGGTCAGCATGGATTCCCGCCACAGGCTCGATGAACGAGGAAAACTGTTCAAGGCTGTCTGCAATATGCGCTCAAACTTCACGAGCGGCTTTTCGTAAAAGACCACGTAGTCAAGCTCTTGTGGGGCAATGCCAGCCTGTTCGAGGCAGAATTCCGCGGCAAGTTGGGGAAAGCTGTTATCGTGTTTCAGCCGCGTAAAGCGTTCTTCCATGGCCGCCGCCACCACCTCGCCATTCTTGATGAGCGCAGCGGCGGAATCGTGATAAAAGGCTGATATGCCCAGAATATACATACTCAACTCTGCTCTCTGGCCGAATCAAGATCGGACGGGACCGCCTCGCGCTGTTGCCATGCTACTTCATCTTTGCGGATGCGCAGGGGATCCATGAAGAGGGAAGACAATAACCCAAACGGAACCAGAATCGTGAAATAGAATAGCGTCGCGATGAAGCGTCCATTACCGTCAGCCACGATGCTCGAATTGAGACTGAAGCGCTCCCAGGCAATTTTCCAGTATTCCTTCAAGTGTTTACTTCTCCTCTTCGCCGAACATGTAAATGCTTACGAGCATTTTGCGCATGTTGAAATCATAGACAAGCCTACACTAATTCAGGATTTTCTGCAGTTCCTGACGGGCGAGATCGTGCCCCAATTGATTCCAGTGGGTATCGGCAAAGAAATAGGGCGAGCGCCCGTTTTCTAGCGCTAATCGCAAAGCCGGGGTCATATCCAGGAACTCGATCTGCTGTTCCAGCGCGACTGCTGACCACAGATCGCGCTGCGCGGAGATATTTTTGTCGATGTTCTCCGGAGCGTGCGGCGCGAGCGGCGCGATGCGCTCCGTAACGTATTCCGCGATTGCGCCTTTGCTTTCGTCGTCAAGATACTGCCAGAACAACTCCGCCTTCTGCGGGATATACATTATCACAAAGCGGATTCCGCGCCCCGCCAGCTCTTGCGACAAATCAACGATTGCGGACTGCGTAACTTGGAACATGTCGCTGGCGCGCAAGGTCTCGGCGTCCAAGGCGAGCACCGGCAGCAGCTTGTCAAAGAATGCAACGGGCATCGCTGGGTCTGTATGCGCGATTTGCGGATAGTGGCAGTCGCTTATGCCGGCTCGATGGATCATATCACGCAGATATAATGCCAGATGAAGGGTGGCCAAATACTCCAATGGAGAGCGATTCTGGCGCGCCTGGTCGGCAATCGTCTGGCCAGCGCGCCGCAGATCCTGGAAGGTTTGATTGTCGGACATATCGTTGCCGGCGAAGTAAGCCAGGACGACCGTATCCGGTTGCAGCGGCAAGCCGTAGGCGTCCAGCAAGAGACTTTGTTCGATTGTGCCACTGCCGGGAAAAGCCAATGACAGCGTCGATTCGGCAAGCCCGGTCCAGAAAGGATGCTGTATTGTTTCCGCCGCCGTGAATGAATCCCCAATTACGAGCAAATCAAGATAGTCGCGCCATGGTTCTGGATTGCGGAAGCCGTGCTGGTCGCGCGTGAATCTCACCGTGTATGGCTCGAAGAATTGCGTGTGAGCTGTCGAAAGGCATGTCAAGCGGAACAGGTCGCCGGAATACTGGTCGACACCTATGTGGACAACTTCGCCGGCAGGCGATTCCCGCGCCCCGTGTTCCGTGTCTAAGCGAAATCCCGAGCGCGCGCGGTATTGCGGCATGCGTTGTATCAGTTCCCGCGGCAGGTGAAGAAAAGCAAGCTGGAACGCGATCTCCAGCAGGATGAGGGTGGCAGACAGTACAAAGCAAAGCCGCAACAAGAATTTGAGCATGCTTGTCAAGCGCCTGCCTCACGCTTTGTATTGATGATCGGGGGTGGGCTTCAAGCGATTGCCTTGGTATTCATCATTAGTTGCTGGAAAAGGGTCCAATGTTGAAGTCTTCTCCGGGCGGGTTCAGGCGCATGCCCAGCAGCATTGTCTCCAGGCGATAGGTCTCAACCAGCAAGTCCAAGAGCTGCGCCATATTGTCCTGGCGCAGCAGCTCCTGCTTCTGAGCATTGTCCGCCTGCAAAAGGATAGCGGCGATTTGGGCAAGCGACTTGGGCGAACGGGGGATTTGCTCAGGATCGAATTCCACTGCTTCCGCCGCGGTGAGAATTTCCAGATAGCGAATGATAAGCGGCCGCAGCCTGCCGGCGAAATGGCGCATGGCGGCTTTGTCATCTTCTCGCGGTACAAAGTACTCGACATCCCCAAGCAGATAAGGCTCGCTGTGGTCCAACCCATGAAGGCGAAAGCGCCTTTGCCCCAGGGCGAGGATATTCATTCGATCAAAGGGCAGCTTCTGCACCTCGATTATCTGCGCCGCGCAGCCGACCTCATGGGTTATTGCAACTGGTCCCTGCGCTTCCCGACCGCTCTTGATTAAGATCACGCCAAATGGACTCTCGTCATGTATACAGCGGCGGATCATCAACTTGTAGCGATCCTCAAAGATATGCAGTTTAAGTTGCATACCGGGGAACAAAACGGTGTTGAGCGGAAACAGCGGCAGATCAGGCATAGCGCGGGTCTATTTCCCCATCTCCTCTTCAAAAAGCATGCGCCGCAGCACCTTGCCGATAAACGAGCGCGGCAACTCTTGCCGAAACTCGATCTCCCATGGCACGGCATATTCTTCCAGTCGCCGCCTGCACAAGGCGACCAGCTCCTCCTTGGATAAGGCGACATCGGGTCTCGGCACAACATAAGCCTTGATCTTTTGCTGGTCCTTTTCTCGTCCGACGCCGACGACGGCTGCTTCCAGAACCTTATTGTTCTCGTAAAGCACTTCTTCGACATCACGCGGGTAGACGCTGAAATCGCCCGTGAAGATGGTATCGCGCTTGCGGCTGATGATCTTGAAGTAACCTTCGTCGTCCATCACAGCGACATCGCTGGTATGCAGCCAATCTTCACGCAAGGCGGTCTCGTTTTCTTCGGGCGCGCGCCAATACCCTTGCATAATTTGCGGACCGCGGATGAGCAGCTCGCCGATTTCACCTGGGGCTAGCTCCTTTCCATTCAGCAGATCGACGATTTTGGCATCGGTATTCGGCAGCGGCACGCCAATCGAACCGACCTTGCGCAGCCCATATAGCGGATTGGAGTGCGTTACGGGAGCGGCTTCGGTGAGCCCATAGCCCTCAACCAGGCGCCCCCGCGTCAATTTTTCGAAAGCCTCCTGCACTTCCACTGGCAAGGGGGCTGCGCCGCTGATACAGGCTTTTATGGACGAGAGCCCATAGCTCCTGACCTTGGGCGCTTGATTGATCAGCGTGAACATCGAGGGCACGCCCGGGAACAAGGTCGGCTTGTGCCGTTTTATCTGTTCCAGCACCTGGCGCAATTCAAAGACCGAAACGATCACGATCTTCGCCGCTATCAAAATCGGCAGATTCATCGCCGCGGTCATGCCATAGCTATGTTCGAAGGGCACAACCGCCATGACAGTTTCTTCGCCATATTCGATTTCGGGCATCCAATGTCGCGTTTGCAGGGCATTCGCGACCAGGTTCCTGTGCGACAGGCAGACGCCGCGGGGTTTGCCGGTGGTACCGCTAGTGAAGGAAATCACGGCGAGATCGCTTGGATTCACGTCAACTTGCGGCGGGGTCGGCGGCTCGTCAGCCATCACATCCGACATGAACAGGCCGATGCGTTCGGCGATGGCTTCGTCCGATTGAGTTGGGTGTTTGTGCCGGCCAAATACCTCGCTCTGGCTTGTCGTGACCTGCTTGCCAATCCGTGTGAAGATGACAGTTTGGGCTCTTGTCCTGCCTTGAATCAGATCCGCCAGTTCGCTAAAGGCGCTTAGCGTGATGAGCGCTTTGGCTTCGGTTTCTTGCGCTTGCGAAATGATCAATTGCTCATTCGCGTCGGGGTTCGACAGCACAACCACTGCCTTAAGTTTGAGAATCGCGTAGTAGGCGATGATGAATTGCGGTGTGTTGGGCAAGACGATCATCACACGCTCGCCTGGTCCAATTCCAATCTTGCTCAAGCCGCGCGCGAACTGATTGACTCTCGCCTCAAGTTCACGGTAGGTCATGGTCTTGCCATAAAACACTGTCGCGATGCCTTTGGGGCGCCAGTCGGCCGCGCTCTCTAAAAAGCGAAAGAGCGGCTGATTGGGAATCGGAATCTCGTGCGGGGTATCGAGGTGATAGTGGCTCAGCCAGGGTCGGCCGCGATTGAGCCGGTCAAGAGCGGATTCGCTGCGCCAACTGCTGTGTTGGGCAGCCAAAATGAAGCGTTCGATGGCGCGGTTCACCGCCTCGTGACGCTCTAACTGAACCTTGTGTTTCGCCGAGCCTATGTCATAGACCTCGGCATTGGGCATCATCTTGGCGACATCATCATAAATGTAGCGCGGGAAATAGGTATCTCGTTCGCCCGTGATTACCAGCGACTCCGCCGTGATATTTCGCAAGAGCGACCAGCCTTGCCACTGATGAAGCGCGTTGAGGAAGATCTGCTTGAGCGCGTGAAACTCCGCGTCCCATTTGCGTCGATAGCGCCAAAACGGCAGGGCGACCTTACTGGGAATATGAAACAGCAAGGACGCTGCCCGGGGCAGGGGATATTCCCCGGCTGTGGCAACCAGCACGAGTTTGGCGACGCGTTCCGGATAGGCATTGGCGTATTCAACACATATCGCGCCGCCAAAGGAGTGGCCCACCAAGACAAATTGTCGCGGAAGATTCAGCGAAGTAACGACATGATGCAAATCTTCAACCAGCTCCGGCATATCGTACTCGCTGTGCGGGGCGTCGCTCTGCCCATGCCCGCGCAGCTCCGGCGCGATCACGCGAAACTGATGGGCGAAATGCGTAAGCTGGTATTCCCAGGATTCGGCGACGCCGGCGAAACCGTGCTGGAAAACGATTGTTTGCTCGATGTCTTGCGGGGAAAGATCAATGACGCTGAGATGCGAAGCATTATAACCAGGGATTGGCACCTGGACCCGATACAGATCGAAATCCAATTGAAAAATGGCGCGTTTTAAGCCACGGATGCGCTTTTTCATCGGCAAACTCGGTCAACTTTGGATATATTATATCGGAGAGAAGCCTCTCGATGATACATTGAGCTGTAGGCGGATTTTGCAAGACAGCAAGTCTCTGTTGCGGAAAGATGATCCTGGAGGAGCTTATGCCTGCGCAATTGGCAAGTACTGCTTGGCTGCAAGCGCACCTGAATGACGGTGATCTGCGGCTTATCGACATGCGCGGCAAGGTGCTGCCGCCGACAGCGCCGCCGCCCCATTATATTAGCGATCGCGCCGCTTATGAAGCCGCGCATATTCCCGGCGCGGTTTTCGTCGATTGGCAGTCCGATATTGTCGAGCCGGGTTCGCCATCAAACGATATTGCTTCGCCGGAGCGCTTTGCCGCTTTGATGAGCCGGCTGGGAATCGGCAATGACAGTCGCGTAGTCGTCTATGACGATGCCGCGAGCATGTTCGCGGCGCGCATGCGCTGGTGCCTGCTGTATTATGGCCACGAAAACGTTCAGATCCTCGATGGCGGTTGGGGGAAGTGGACAGCCGAACAGCGGACCACAGAAGTCACTCCGCCCACAGCGCGACCGGGCGCCTTCGTACCAGCAAGGAATTCTCGTTTGAAAGCGGTGGCTGGCGATATTCTGCGCGGGATCGACGCCGATGCCATGCAACTGCTGGATGTGCGCTCGCCTGCCGAATTTGCGGGAAAGGCATCGCGGGCCCAATTCGCGGGGCATATCCCGACAGCAATCAACCTGCCCAGCAAGACCATGCTCGCCGATGACCTGACACTGAAGCCTAGCGACGACCTGCAAGCGCAATTTTCCGAATTGGGCATCCGACTGGATGCCGAAGATACGGTGATTTACTGTAACTCAGGCGTTTCCGCCAGCTTGGTCATGCTCGCGCTTGAAGTGGCGGGAGCAAGAAATTTGCGGGTTTACGACGGCTCGTGGAAAGAGTGGGGCAACGATCCGGCGACCCCAAAAGTTCCGGCTAGCTAAACGAAGCCAAGTGGCATGCGCTTCGTAAGAATGGACAGCTCAGCTATGTCACAAGTATTGAGTTCGCTCCTTTACCCGAGACGCGAATCCGACGAAGGACAGAGGCAAAAGTGAAACTAAGCGTTCACCGTGAAGCGACGGTATTTGATGCCCTGCAGGCGGAATGGAAGGATCTGCTGGGGCGCGCTCAATCCGACTGTATTTTTTACACCTGGGAATGGCACTCGACTTGGTGGGCCGCCTATCAGCCCGGCGAGCTATTGATTTTGACTTGTCGCGAGCGGGGAAGGCTTGTCGGCATAGCGCCATTATTCCTCACAGAATCCGAGCGTGGGACAACAGCCCAGATAATCGGCTGCGTGGACGTGACGGATTACCTCGATTTCATCATAGACGCGGACTATTTGGGACCCGTCTTCACAGCCTTTGCCGATTACTTCGCGGCAGAGCGCGCTCATATCGATTGCTTCGATCTCTGCAACATCCCGCAAGAGTCCCCGACGCGCGAGATCCTTCCCGATTTGTTGCGGGAACGGGGATTCACAACTGTGGTAGAGCCGCAGGAAGTCTGCCCGGTCATTGATCTTCCCAGTGACTGGCGCGGATATATGCTGCTGCTGGACAAGAAACAACGTCACGAAGTGCGGCGCAAGCTGCGGCGTATTCAAGGTTCGGACAGCGCGATTGATTGGTACATTGTGAATGGCACGGATAACCTGGAGCAAGAAATCGGCCATTTCGCGCGCTTGATGGCGGCCAGCGACCCGGAAAAAGAGCGCTTCTTGCAGGATGACGGCAATATGCGCTTTTTCAAAAGGATCGTGCCATTGGCGCAAGACAAGGGCTGGCTGCAACTGAGCTTCTTGACCATTGGCGCAGCGCGCGTCGCCGCCTACATGAACTTTGTCTATGGGGACCGCGTGATGGTCTATAACTCAGGTCACGATCATCAGGGTTATAGCCAGTTGAGCCCCGGCATCGTTCTGCTGGCTTATAACATCCAACATGCCATTAAAAGCGGCTACAAATTTTACGATTTTCTACGCGGCGACGAGAACTACAAGTACCGCATGGGCGGACGCGATACCACCATATTGAATATCCGGGCAACTTGACTTTGCGAATCAATTGATGTCGATTCAACGCATTGCCCTGCTGAGTGTCCATACGAGTCCGCTGGCGCCAATGGGCGGGATGAAGACGGGCGGGATGAACGTCTACATCCGCGAGCTGGCGCAAGAATTAGGCAAACTTGGCTACCACATCGACATTTTTACCCGAAAATCTTCGCCAGCTGAACCGGATGTAGACCATGCCATTGGCGCCAATGTGCGCCTGATCTATCTCGAGGCTGGTCCGGCGACGCCGTTGCCCTCCGACGAACAGTACCCTCATCTTTCCGAATTCACCGCCAACCTGATGGCTTTCGCCGCCCTGGGCAATCTGCGCTACGACATCGTTTACAGTCATTACTGGCTAAGCGGCTGGGTTGCCGCCAAACTGAAAGAGGCTTGGGGCATCTGTTTTGTACAGATGTTTCATACGCTGGGCCACATGAAGAAGCGCATCCAAGCCAATGAATTCTATCAACCCGACCGCCGCATATTAACCGAAGCGCAGGTTTTGAACTGGGCGGACCGGGTCATCGCGGCCACGCCGGCTGAATTGGCGCAGTTGCGCTGGCTCTATCGCGCCAGGCGCAGGCAATTGGTTGTCATCCCCCCCGGCGTCAATCTTGAACAATTTAATAGCAATTTGCCGGCGGCCGCGGCGCGGACAAGCCTCGGGCTTAATCCTGATAGACATGTTTTGCTTTTTGTCGGGCGCATCGAACCGCTGAAAGCGGTTGACACCATTCTGGAGGCGCTGCATGTCTTGCGAGAGCGCCGATCGTCGCTGCTCAAGCGACTTCATTTCATGATCGTCGGCGGCGATCTGGAATCGCGCCGCGATCGGGAGCTGCAGCGCCTACAGGACCTCAGCAGCAGATTGGGCATCAAGCAGATCGTGAGCTTCGTGGGCGCAAAAGAACAAGCGCACTTGCCAGTCTACTATTCCGCCGCGACGGCTGTCATCGTGCCATCGGATTATGAATCCTTTGGCATGGTGGCTTTGGAAGCGATGGCTTGTGGCACACCCGTCATCGCATCACAGGTGGGGGGGCTGCAATTCCTGGTGCGGGATAGGGAGACAGGATTCCATGTCCCCGCGCGGGAGCCGATCTCGCTAACAGAAGCCATCATCGCATTGGTGAGCGACCCTGCGAAATCTGCGTCCATGGGCGCCAGCGCGGCGCGCGCGGCGCAGGACTATGCTTGGTCAGCCATCGCCGAGCGCTTAATCGAACTCTTCAAAACGGTCGCCTGTAAAAAATTGCCAAAGACCTAGCCACCGTAAGCGTTGGGGATGTCGGCGACTCCCGCTTCGATAT
This sequence comes from Aggregatilineales bacterium, assembly GCA_963663445.2. Taxonomy (GTDB): domain Bacteria; phylum Chloroflexota; class Anaerolineae; order Aggregatilineales; family Phototrophicaceae; genus UBA6055. Next base: position 1,655,407 of record CAXXTM010000002.1, read on the forward strand.
AGGGGGCGTCGTCCATGAGCTCCAGCGCAGCGTCTTCGCTTAGCGTGGTTTGTCCCTTGTGATAAAGCGTATCGTTGAAGCCATCATAACGATAGCGGCGGTTCACCCAGCCATGCAAGTGATGTTGAAAAAGCACATGAAACTGGATCGCTTCGTCAGATTCAAAATTTTCTTCGCTGATGATCCAAACCGGCGCATATTGTTCCAGGTGAGGCAAGGCTTTTTCATCGCGCATTTTCCGCAGATCGTCCACAGTCGTCATCTGGCGCTCCATTTCAAGAAGACAGCAAAACTCGTCGCATATTTTAGCTAGGCGAGCGGCTCTAGGCAAGCGTGTTTTGCCCTTGCGGCGCCAATGACCTACGTTAATGCCGCCTAGCAACCACTTCCAAATGCGGCAAGATTGATTACACTTGGCGATATTGACGAACCTTCAGATGGAGTTGGCAAATGGCAGCGTCCGCTATTTCAAAAGTAGTACTTGCCTATAGTGGCGGCTTGGACACGTCGGTGATCGTACCTTGGCTGAAGAACAATTACGGCTGCGAAGTCGTCTGTTTCTGCGCGGACTTGGGGCAAGAGGAGGAACTTGAGGGCTTGGAAGCAAAAGCGATCTCCTCGGGCGCGTCGAAGCTCTATATCCGGGATCTGCGCGAAGAGTTTCTGACAGATTTTGTCTTCCCGACAATGCGAGCCGGCGCGATATACGAGCGCGAGTACCTGCTCGGCACGTCGTTCGCCCGCCCTTTGATCGCCAAGCACATGGTCGAGATTGCCGAAATGGAAAAAGCCGATGCTGTCGCGCATGGTTGTACCGGCAAGGGGAACGATCAGGTGCGCTTTGAGGTATCGACGATGGCGCTCAACCCCAAGCTGAAGACCATCGCTCCCTGGCGCGAATGGGACATCCGCAGCCGGGAAGACGCCCTGGCTTACGCGGAAGAATTCAAGGTGCCGGTCTCACATACCGAGAAAGACATCTACAGCCGCGACCGCAATATCTTCCACCTGTCGCATGAAGGCGGCTTGTTGGAAAACCCCTGGAACGAGCCCGAAGACAGCATGTATCAGCTTTCCAACAGTCCCGAGCAAGCGCCTGACCAAGCCGAATACATCGAGATTGAATTTGAAGCTGGCAATCCCGTCCGCTTGAACGGCGAAAACATGAACGCTGTCGATCTGTTCTTGAAGCTGAACAAAATCGGCGGCGCGCATGGCATAGGCAGAATCGATCTTGTGGAAAACCGATTGGTCGGCATGAAGAGCCGCGGCGTATACGAGACGCCGGCCGGCACAATCGTGAATCGCGCTCATCAATTGCTGGAAAGCATCTGCTTGGACAAACACACGATGCAGTACAAGGACATCCTGGCGGCAAAATACGCTGAGCTGGTTTACAATGGCCTGTGGTACAGCAAGCTGCGCGAAGCCTTGGACGCCTTCGTGGATGTCACGCAGCGCACTGTGTCGGGCCTCGTGCGCTTGAAGCTCTACAAAGGCAATGTCGCGGTGGCAGGGCGCAGAAGCCCCTATAGCTTGTACCGCGAAGATTATGCCTCCTTCGGCGAAGAAGACGTCTATAACCAGCAGGATGCCCAGGGCTTCATTCAACTCTTCGGTTTGCCGATAAAAGTGGAAGCCATGTTGCAAACCGAGGGCGGCGGCAAGACCAGTTATCGGCAGCCGGATTACAGCAAGTTCAAGCGGGACTAGCTCATGAATCACGCAAGGATGGCAGTATGAGCCTTTGGGGCGGACGGTTCACTGAACCAAGCGACCAAGATCTGCGGGCGCTAAACGACAGCATAGGCTTCGACATTCGCTTTTACCGCGAGGACATCGAAGGCAGCATCGTCTATGCTCTGGCGCTTGCCGATGCCGAAGTCATTAGCGCTGACGAAGCGCAGACCATCGTTGCGGGATTGCGCGAAGTTCTGCAGGAATTCGAGACCGGCGACTTCGAGCTGCAGGAAGCCGATGAAGATGTGCATACCGCTGTCGAACGACGTCTGATCGAGATCATCGGCGCTGTCGGCGGCAAGCTGCACACGGGCCGCAGCCGCAATGATCAAGTGGCGACGGATTTCCGTCTGTGGAGCATGCGCGCTGCCGAGCGCCTGTCAAGCGAAGTGCGGGCTCTACAAGCCGCGATCGTCGCGACCAGCGAAAAGCACGTCGACACTTTGCTGCCGGGCTACACGCATCTGCAACCGGCGCAGCCAATCACGGTCGCGCACTGGTTGATGAGCTTTTTCTGGATGCTGGAGCGCGACCAGGATCGCTTGGGCTCGGCTCTCCAGCGCATGTCGATTTGCCCGCTCGGGTCGGGCGCGCTGGCCGGCAACCCCTTTTCTCTGGATCGTCAGCAAATCGCCGCTGACTTGGGCTTTGACGCGCCGAGCCAGAACAGCCTGGATGCCGTCAGCGATAGGGATTTCGTCGCCGATCTTTTATACGCGATCGCGCTATGCGCGAGCCACCTGAGTCGATTGGCGGAGGACATGCTTTTATACTCCAATCCAGCCTTCGGATTCATCAGCCTGGATGATCGCTACAGCACTGGTTCCAGTTTGATGCCGCAAAAGCGCAACGCCGACCCGATGGAGTTGATGCGCGGCAAGGCGGGCCGGCTCGTCGGCAATCTGGCCGGCTTCTTGACTACCTTAAAGGGCTTGCCCAGCGGCTACAACAAGGACTTGCAAGAGGACAAAGAATCGCTATTCGATTCATGCGATACCATGCGCCAGTTGCTGCCGGTGATGACGGCGATTGTCGCCAGCCTCCAGGTGAATGCCGAAGCCATGGCCGCTTCTTTGAAAGAGGAGCTGCTCGCGACAGATTTGGCTGATTACCTGGTGCGCAAAGGGCTGCCTTTCCGTCAGGCGCATCATGTCGTCGGCGAAGTCGCGCGTCTCGCTGGCGCAAGCCAGACGGAGTTGTCGGCTCTTCCTCTGCCCAGCCTGCAAGCCATTTCCCCGCTATTCGGCGACGATGTCGCGGACGTATTTGATTTCGCCCGGTCGGTGGCGCAGCGCAATACCTACGGCGGAACCGCGCCTGATGAAGTTCGCAAGCAGATTGCCCTGGCAAAGACGCGATTGTCCAGCTAGTTGGGTAGTCTGTACGAGGTATCCCTGTAAATGTCTATGAAATACTTGGCATTGCGGCAGAGGCAATCCGCCAATTCCTTGACAGATATGAGAAAGTTCGCTATTTTACGCCTATTCCTTACAAGGGAGACCGCGCAACAGATGCAGACCAGTTCCGCGATTCGTCAGCTAAGCCTTGTCATTCTTGTCATTGTCCTCTTGATTATCATTGGACTCTAAAGGTTTGGGCAGGAAGCGCGGCAGCAACCAGAAGAAAACAGCCTCCCAAGCCAAGGGGGGCTTTTTAGTTTATTGAGGGAATGGCGCTTGGGAACAGGCTGGCATGAGACAAGAAGCTAGAGAGGAAAGTAGATGACTGCTGAATGGATTTGGCGCAACGGCGAATTTGTAAAATGGGATGATGCGACAGTACATGTCAGCGCCCATGCCCTGCATTATGGTTCCAGCGTCTTTGAAGGCATCCGCGCTTATGACACGCCCAAGGGTCCAGCGGTTTTTCGCCTGCGCGAGCACACGGAGCGCCTGATGCAAGGCGCTCGCGTCATGCGCATCGACCACGAATACGATCCCGATTCACTCGACAGCGCAATCATCGAAACCGTGCGCAGGAATGGCCATGAATCCTGCTACATCCGTCCCATTATTTTCCGCGGCAGCGGCGCCCTCGGCTTGGAAGGGCGGGGACGCGCCAAAACCGAAACCGCCATCTTCACTATGGAATGGGGACGCTACCTGGGCGCGGAAGCCATTGAACAAGGCGTTGACGTACAGATCAGTTCCTTCCGCCGCATGGCGCCGGACACGCACATGGCGCTCGTCAAAGCCGGCGGGAATTACGTCAACAGCCAGTTCGTCAGCATGGAAGCGCACGATAACGGATTCCAAGAGGGCATCGCCCTGGACGTCAGCGGGTACGTCAGTGAAGGCGCGGGGGAGAATATCTTCGTCATCCTGGATGGCGTCGTTTACACGCCTGGCGCTTGGTCGTCGATATTGATGGGCATCACACGCGACAGCGCCCTGCAGATCCTGCAAGCGCAAGGCTTTGAGATTCGCTTTCAGCCGGTTGCCCGCGAGATGCTCTATATGGCAGACGAGATCTTCTTCACGGGCACCGCTGCCGAAGTCACGCCAGTGAAGTCGGTTGACAGAATCCAGATTGGCTGTGGCGCGCGAGGTCCCATCACCGAATCCGTTCAAAGCGAGTTTTTCGCGATTACATCCGGGGAAGCGCCGGATAAATATAACTGGCTGACATTCGTCCAGGCATGATGCGGTCACTATTTTGGAGCGAGGCAAGCGCGCCAAGGAGGCGATGATGAAACTCACAGGTTCGGAAATCATCATGGAGTGCCTGCTGCAAGAGGGTGTTCACGTCATGTTTGGCTATCCCGGCGGCGCGATATTGCCAACCTACGACGCCATGACCAAATACGAAGACCGCCTGCATCACGTCTTGGTGCGGCACGAGCAGGGCGCGTCGCACATGGCTGACGGCTATGCGCGCGCTACCGGCGAGGTCGGCGTTTGCATCGCCACTAGCGGACCGGGCGCGACTAACCTGGTAACCGGCTTGGCAACAGCGATGATGGACTCTTCTCCCATCTTGGCGATAACGGGCCAGGTGCCCATCCCAGCCATCGGCTCCGACGCCTTTCAAGAGACCGATGTCACAGGCGTGACGCTGCCCATCACCAAACACAATTATCTGGTTACCGATGTACGAGACCTCGCTTACACGATGAAAGAAGCCTTTCATATTGCGCGCACGGGGCGTCCGGGTCCGGTGCTGGTTGACGTTCCCAAAGACGTGCAACTGGCTGTGACCGAATTCGAATACCCGCAAGGCGAGATTGTGCTGCCAGGTTATCATCCGCCCTCATCCGCCTCCGAATCCGAGCTCGGCGCGGCATTGCAATTGATTGATGAAGCGGAGCGTCCGGTGATTCTTGCGGGCCACGGCGTCATGATGTCCGGCGCTATGGGGGAACTGCGCGAACTGTCCGAGCGGGCGCAGATCCCGGTGGCGCTGACCTTGCTGGGCAAGGGCGGCATGCCGGAAGATCACCCGCTGGTGATCGGCATGATGGGCATGCACGGCGAAGCATCCGCGAACTTGGCCATTCAAGAAGCCGATTTGCTCATCGCCTTGGGCATGCGCTTTGATGATCGCGTTACCGGCAACCTGAAGACCTATGCCTTAAACGCGCGCAAGATTCATGTCGATATCGATCGCTCGGAAATCAACAAAAATGTGCGCGCCGACGTCGGCATCGCCGGCGACTTGAAGACAGTGCTCTCGCAGATGCTGCGCTCATTAGAGCCGAAATCGCATCCGCAGTGGATCGGGCAAATCCGTGACTGGTTGGAAGACTCCAGCGAGCGCGACATACTCAATTACGAAACACCCGGTCGGCTTTTGACGGCGCAGGTTATCAACGATATCTGGCGGCACACCCAGGGCGAAGCCATCACCGTCACCGATGTCGGGCAGCACCAGATGCTGGAGGCGCAGTATTATCCGCATCAACGTCCTTCGACCTTGCTCACCAGTGGCGGACTTGGCACGATGGGTTTCGGCTTCCCGGCGGCAATCGGCGCCAAATTCGGCAAGCCCGATGAAGAAGTCTGGGCGATTGTCGGCGACGGCGGTTTCCAGATGACGCTCTGCGAGCTGGCAACAGCCGCGCAGGAAAACGTCAATGTCAATATCGCCATCATCAACAATTTTTTCCTGGGCATGGTGCGGCAGTGGCAAGAATTATTCTATGAGAAGCGCTATGAAGCGACGCCGCTGTTTAATCCTGACTTTTGCAAGCTGGCGGATGCTTATCGCATCCCCAATCGCCGGGTGACAAAACGAGATGAGATTGAGGATGCCGTTCAATTCGCCCGCGGAATAGACGGTCCCACGTTGATCGAGTTCGTGGTTGAAAAAGAAGAGATGGTTTATCCGATGGTGCCGGCCGGCGCGGACTTGCATGACATGAAACGCCGTCCCAAGCCCGGGGAGGCATAATGACCAGCCAAGTAGACATCAACAAGGTGACCGTTGTCGCTTTGGTGGAAAATGAACCCGGCGTCTTAAACAGGATTGCCAGTCTCTTCCGCCGGCGCGCCTTCAACATCGACAGCTTGACTGTCGGGCGTACGCACAAGCCGCATATTTCGCGCATGACCATTCGCGTCGTCGCGGGTCCCGAATACGCCAGGAAGATCGCGAATAACTTACAGAAGCTCGTGAACGTCATCGACGTGCGCGTGCTGGACAACGAACCGCATGTCGAACGCGACCTGGCGCTCATCAAGGTGCGGAATGACGATGCCGACTCGCGCAATACCATAACCGAGATCTGCGATCGCTACCCGGCGCGCATTGTCGATGTCGGTCCCAAGGTCGCCATCATCGAGATGGTCGCCACCGAAGAAATACTCGAAGAGTTCATTGATGAAGTCCGGCCAATCGGCATCGTTGAAATGATTCGCACGGGCGTGGTATCGATGGGGCGCGGCACCCGGATTCACGACACCAACTTCACGCGCCGCGATCTATCCAAGATTCAGGGCGAAATATCCGCCCGCGGCAACGGAAATACGTTTTGACGCTTTGCGCCGCGGCGGCTTGCTTAACGATCATTTGAACAGGGAGAATATGCATCAATGGCGAAACTTTATTACGACCAAGACGCAGATCTAAAACTGCTGGATGGCAAGACCATCGCGGTGATTGGCTATGGCAGCCAAGGGCATGCCCACGCTCTCAATGCGCGCGACCAGGACCAAGATGTGATTATCGGTTTGCACGCGGGCAGCCAGAGCAAAGCAAAAGCCGAGGCGGACGGGCTGCAAGTTTTCACGGTTGCGGAAGCGACCAAACGCGCCGATGTGGTCATGATCTTGATTCCCGATACCCGGCAGGCGGCGGTCTATGAAGAACATATCGCGCCCAATTTGAAAGACGGCGCCATGTTGATGTTCGCGCACGGCTTCAATATCCATTTCAAAGAGATCGTCCCGCCGCAAAGCGCGGATGTGGCGATGGTCGCGCCCAAGGCGCCGGGACATCGCGTGCGGGAAGTCTTCACGGAAGGCGCGGGAACGCCCGGGCTGGTCGCGGTTGAACAGGACGCCAGCGGCAATGCGACCGCGCTGGCGCTGGCTTATGCGAAAGCCATTGGCTGTACGCGCGCGGGCGTCATCGAAACCACTTTCAAGGAAGAAACCGAGACCGATCTTTTTGGCGAGCAAGTTGTCTTATGCGGCGGCGTAACCGCCCTGATTCGCGCCAGCTTCGAGATCCTGGTAAAAGCGGGCTATCAGCCGGAGGTGGCCTATTTTGAGTGCCTGCACGAGTTGAAGCTCATTGTGGACTTGCTCTATGAAGGCGGCTTAAGCTATATGTGGTACAGCGTCAGCAATACGGCGGAACAAGGCGGCTATGTCATCGGCGACCAATTTGAAGAAACAGTCAAGGAAGAAATGGCCGGTGTCTTGCAGCGGATCCAAAATGGCGAATTCGCGCGTGATTGGATCGACGAAAATCGCCAGGGGCGGCCCAATTTCAATGCCCGCCGCCAACGCGAACATGATCTGTTAATCGAGAAAGTCGGCGCAGATCTTCGCCAGATGATGCCCTTCCTCGACGCCAAGAATATCAAGCAAAGCGACTAGCGGGACCGCCAAAGCGCTGTCCCGAGAACACAGACGGAAAGGAGGTGTTGACATGTCAGAAGATGGTCTCGTTGACCTTAGACGGCGAATGATTGATGAACTTGACCGGAATCGAATGACGAAAGGAACACCTCTTCATGGTAAAGCGAACGTACGACGAAAACACTGTCATCGTCTTTGACACGACGCTGCGGGACGGCGAGCAAAGCCCGGGCGCGACCTTGTCCAGCGCCGAAAAGCTGGAAATTGCCCGACAATTGTCGCGCCTCGGCGTCGATGTGATAGAAGCCGGGTTCCCAGCCGCCTCCCCAGACGACTTGAAAGCTGTGCAGCGGATTGCCCGCGAAGTCGGAACGCCAGACGGGCCGACGATCGCGGGCTTGTCGCGCGCGCTGGAAGGCGATATTTTGACCGCCTGGGAAGGCGTGCGCGAAGCAGCCAAACCGCGCATCCATACCTTCCTGGGGACCTCGCCGAGCCATCTGGCGATGCTGCGCATTGACAAAGAGCAAGGCTTGCAGCGCATTCACGAAGCCGTCAGCCTAGCGAAAAGCCTCTGTGAAGATGTCGAATTCAGTCCAATGGACGCCGGACGCACCGACACGGAATACTTAATCCAAGCCTGCGCGGTAGCTGTCGCAGCCGGCGCCACTACCTTGAACATCCCGGATACGGTCGGCTATGTGATGCCGACCGAATGGGCGGAAACGCTGGAAATGCTGATCAACGAGACGCCCGGCGCCGGACCCGGCAGTGGGGTGATCTGGTCTGTGCATTGCCATAACGATCTGGGGCTGGCGACCGCCAATACCCTGGCGGGCTTGAAGAAAGGCGTGCGCCAGGTCGAAGTCACCATCAACGGCATTGGCGAGCGCGCGGGCAATACCAGCATGGAAGAAGTCGTGATGGCGATCCAGACGCGCAAAGCCTATTACGGCCTGCGCAGCAATATCGACTCGACGCAAATTATGAAAACCAGCCGCATGGTCCGCAACTATATGGGCATGCCGGTGCAGCCCAACAAGGCGATCGTCGGCGCCAACGCCTTCGCGCATGAATCCGGCATACATCAAGACGGCGTACTCAAAAACGCCGAAACCTTTGAGATCATGATGCCGGAAGACGTCGGATTGACCCAGAGCAAGCTCGTATTGGGCAAGCTCAGCGGACGACATGCGCTGCGGGTTCGCCTGCGCGAGCTGGGATACGAGCTTGATGGCGAAGGGCTAGTCGAAATTTTCAAGCGCTTCAAGGATCTGGCGGACCTGAAAAAGACCGTTACCGACGCCGACCTGGAAGCCTTGGTCGCGGATGAAGCCGCTCAAAAACCAGAAGATCATTATCGCTTGATTGATATTCAAGTCGCCTGCGGCACGATGGGTTTGCCAACCGCGACGGTCAAAATGGTCAATCAGGACGGCGAGGAATTCGTGGTCGCGTCGGTTGGCACCGGACCAGTGGACGCGTCTTACCGCGCCATCGACGAGATCATACAGGCGCCCAATGTCTTGCTGGAATTCAATGTGCACAGCGTGACCGAAGGCATCGACGCGCTGGGGGAAGTAACCGTGCGCATCTCGCCGGAAAACAGCAGCCATACCTTTGGCGGATATGGCGCTGACAGCGATATTATCGTTTCCAGCGTTAAAGCCTATGTCGCGGCTTTGAACCGCATGATATCCCGACTGGGTATCGGGGACATCGCGCCGGAAGGCGAAGCGGCAACGGTGGGATTAACATCAGCTTCCTAAAGCGCGAAAGACAGCATTCAGCCCGTATGATTTGCGAGAGGAAATGTCATGACCAATAATGGGAGACCCCGCACCCTTTTTGAGAAGGTATGGGATTCGCATACAGTTAGAGATCAGAGCGACGACAGTCCCGCGGTACTCTATATTGACTTGCATCTGGTACACGAAGTTACGTCTCCGCAAGCCTTTTCGATGTTGCGCGAACGCGGACTCGCGGTGCGGCGTCCCGACCTGACCATTGGCACCATGGATCATAGCACGCCGACCACACCCCGCAACGAGCTGGGCATCATCCCGGTCGCGGACGCGATGGCAGCCAAACAGCTCGATACCTTCACGCGGAATTGCAGCGATTTCGCTATCCCCATGTATGCCTTGGGCGACGAACACCAAGGTATCGTACACGTCATCGGACCGGAAAAAGGGCTCACGCAGCCTGGCATGACCATTGTCTGCGGCGACAGCCACACCAGCACCCATGGCGCTTTCGGAGCCTTGGCTTTTGGCATCGGCACCAGCGAAGTCGGTCATGTCCTGGCGACGCAGACGCTTTTGCAGAACAAACCCAAAACCATGGCTGTCAATGTCGAAGGCGCGCTGGACGAGGGCGTCACCGCAAAGGATATTATCCTGGCGATAATCGCCCGCATCGGCATCGGCGGGGGAACGGGATATGTCTTCGAATATCGCGGAGAGGCGATACGCAATCTGAGCATGGAAGGGCGGATGACCGTTTGCAATATGTCAATTGAAGGTGGCGCGCGCGCCGGCATGGTCGCCCCTGACGATAGCACATTTGAGTACATCAATGGACGCAAACATGCGCCGTCGGGCGCCGACTGGGAGGCCGCGCTGGCGGATTGGCGGCAACTGCCGACTGACGATGGCGCGGCATACAACCAGGAAATCACATTGTGGGCTGAGGACCTGATACCGATGATCACCTACGGGACGAATCCCGGAATGGGCATGCCCATCACCGCCGCGGTGCCCGCCCCCGATGACGAAAGGGACGTCAACAAGAAAATCGCTCTCGACAAAGCGCTTGCCTACATGGATCTGCAACCTGGTCAACCGCTGCTGGGAAAGCCGATTGATGTGGTCTTTATCGGCAGTTGCACGAACTCGCGCATAAGCGATTTGCGGCAGGCAGCCAAGTTCATTGCGGGCCGTCAAGTGGCGGAAAGCGTGCGCATGATGGTTGTGCCGGGCTCTCAGCAGGTCAAGCGACAAGCCGAAAGCGAAGGTCTGCACGAGGTCTTCCGCGCGGCTGGCGCGGAATGGCGGGAAGCGGGCTGTTCCATGTGCATCGCGATGAACGGCGACCAACTGGAGCCGGGTCAATATGCGGTTTCGACCAGCAATCGCAACTTCGAAGGCCGGCAGGGCAAAGGCGGACGAACCTTCCTGGCCAGTCCCTTGACCGCGGCCGCTTCCGCTGTCGCCGGCGTCGTTAGCGATCCACGCGCCCTGCTTTAACCCAAGAGCTGCCCGGAGAATACAAGTGAGAATACCATGGAAAAACTGAAACATATCCAAGGGACGATCGTCGCCATACCGGTGAATGATATTGATACCGACCAGATCATTCCCGCGCGCTTCCTCAAAGTGACGGACAAAGACGGCTTGGGCAAGGCAGCGTTCTGCGACTGGCGCTATCAAGAAGACGGCGTAACGCCGAACCCGGACTTCATTTTGAACAATCCCGCCTATGCCGGCGCCTCAGTCTTGATCGCCGGCAATAACTTCGGCTGCGGCAGCTCCCGCGAGCACGCGCCCTGGGCGCTGATCGGCGCTGGTTTCAAAGCCGTCATCAGTACGGAGTTCGCCGATATCTTCCGCAACAACGCGCTGAAGAATGGCTTGCTCCCCATCATCGTTGATGAAGAAACGCAGCGGCAATTGTTCAGCTTGGCAGAGGAAGACCCCAGTACCAGCCTAAGCGCAGACGTAGAAGCGCAAAGCTTGACGCTGCCAGATGGCCGCCAGATCCAGTTTCCGCTGGATGGCTTTTCCAAGTATTGCCTGTTGAACGGTGTGGATCAGTTGGGCTACCTGCTCAACTTGGCTGACGAGGTGGGTGAGTTTGAAGCGCGCAATCCGCAGCGGGTGGAGACCACCGCCTGATCGATTTGCGATTGGCGGGGGAGGTTTGACTTGAAGCGAAGTGTGGCAATCTACGATACAACCTTGCGCGACGGCAGCCAGCGAGAAGGCATCTCCTTTTCGGTGGCGGACAAGATTCACATCACGAGACTGCTCGACGAATTGGGCGTCAGATATATTGAAGGCGGTTGGCCCGGTTCCAACCCCAAAGACGCTGCCTACTTTGAACAGACGCGGGAGATGGACCTGCGGCATTCGCGGATCGCCGCCTTTGGTTCCACGCGGCGCAAAGGCGTGAAGCCCGAAGAGGATGTGAATATACGCGCTCTGGTCGCTGCCAATACGCCAGTGGTCACGGTCGTCGGCAAAACCTCCATGTTGCACGTCACCGATGTCTTGCAGACCACAGCCGAAGAAAACCTGAACATGATCGCCGACAGTCTCGCCTTTCTCAAGAGCCTGGGCAAAGAAGTGATTTATGACGCCGAACACTTCTTCGATGGCGCCAAGCTGGACATGGAATACGGGTTTGATACCTTGGCCGCGGCCTGCGCAGGCGGCGCCGACGTCATCGTGCTCTGTGATACCAACGGCGGTTCGACGCCTTGGGAAGTGGCGGAATTCATGCACAAGGCGCGCGAGCTGTTTCCCGAGATGGATTTCGGCATCCACACGCACAACGACAGCGAACTTGCGGTCGCCAATTCACTGGCGGCGGTGCGCGCGGGCGCTATCCATGTTCAAGGCACGATCAACGGTTATGGCGAACGCTGTGGCAATGCTAATCTCTGCAGCATCATACCAGATCTGATTCTCAAGATGAACATGCCTTGTTTGGCGCGCGATGGCAATCTCGCTACCCTGACGCGCCTGTCGCGCGCGGTCGCCGAGATCGCCAATTTGGCGCCGGACAGGCATTTGCCTTACGTCGGCAAGAGCGCCTTCGCGCACAAAGGCGGCATCCACGTGGCGGCAATGCGGCGCAACGTGGACAGCTACCAGCATATCGAACCGACGCAGGTTGGCAACGAAACTCGGGTCTTGGTGTCCGATCTGTCGGGCCGCGGCAATCTGCTAAGCAAGGCGGAAGAACTCGGCTTGGATGTTTCCAAAGACGAGGCGGTCCAGGTCTTGAATGACATCAAGCGCCTGGAGAACGCCGGATTTGTGTTTGAAGGCGCGGAGGCGTCGGTCGCGGTGCGGCTGCGGCGCGCCCGGCCGGACTACGAACCGCTTTTTAACTTGATTGATTTCACTGTGATTGTTGAAGACCGTCAGGGCCGCGGACAGTTGGCGGAGGCAATGGTCAAACTCGATGTAGATGGCGATGTCGTGCATACGGCTGCCGAAGGCAATGGACCTGTAAACGCGCTCGATCTGGCGCTGAGGAAGGCTTTGCTGCCGAATTATCCGGCGCTGCGAGACATTCAGTTGGTGGATTACAAGGTGCGTATCCTGGATAGCCAGAACGCCACCGGCGCGATGACGCGCGTCTTGATCGATTCATACAACGGCAAGCAACGCTGGAGTACAGTGGGCGCGGGGACCGACATCATCTGCGCGAGTTGGCTGGCGCTGGTCGACAGCGTCGAATATGGCTTGTCGGTCGCCGAAGAAATGTCCGACGAGAAGTCCGACGCAAAAAATGTGCAGCCGACCTTGATGACGAGCGACTAAGACGGATTTTATTCACCCGCGGCGCGCCCTCAGTTTGCGCCGCCTTATGCTTACTGGAGAGAATGCGATATGAAGGCGACAATTGCCGTATTGCCGGGCGATGGCATCGGACCAGAAGTCGTGGGACATGCGACCCGCCTATTGACTGTCATAGCCGAGAAACACGGGCATGTTTTCACCTTTGATGAAGGGCTGATAGGCGGCATCGCCATCGATGAAACCGGTGACCCGCTCCCTGAAGAGACAATCAAAATCTGCGAGGATGCCGATGCGATATTGCTTGGGGCGGTTGGCGGACCCAAATGGTCGGACCCGACAGCGAGCGTGCAGCCGGAACGCGGACTGCTCGGGCTGCGCCAGCACTTTGGCTTGTTTGCGAATCTGCGCCCGGTGAAGACATATCCGGCTTTGCTGGAACATGCGCCGCTGCGCGCCGAACTCTTGCAAGACGTCGACATTCTATTTGTGCGCGAGCTGGTCAGCGGCATTTATTTTGGCGACCGGCAAGAACAGGGCAGCGGCGAAGACTCTCACGATACCATGCGCTACACGCGCGCTGAGGTTGAACAGGTGGCCAACGTCGCCTTTCGTGCCGCGCAGGGTCGCCGTAAAAAATTGTGTTCGGTCGACAAAGCCAATGTATTGGCTTCCATGCGTCTCTGGCGGCGAACGGTCGTTGATGTTTCCGAAGATTACGCGGATGTGGCACTGGAGCATCTGCTGGTAGATGCCGCGACCATGCACTTGCTCACGCGGCCGGGCAGCTTTGATGTGATCGTCGCGGGCAATATGTTTGGCGACATCCTCAGCGATGAAGCCTCTGTCTTGGCTGGCAGCCTAGGCATGCTGCCTTCGGCTTCATTGCGCTCGGATCAATTTGGCTTGTACGAACCTGTGCACGGCTCCGCGCCGGATATCGCCGGTCAAGGCAAAGCCAATCCCATTGGCATGTTCTTGAGCGCCGCCATGCTGCTGCGTTACAGCCTGGGCTTGGAAGCGGAAGCCGCCTCTATTGAAGCGGCAATCGACGCCGCGCTCGCCGCTGGATTGAGGACTGCCGATATCGCCGGGCAAGACGGCGGGGCGGTCTCCACAGAGGAATTCGCGGAAGCGGTAATCGCCGGGTTGTAGCCGGCGCTAGACTGGATTCACTTGGAATTGGAGCGTCTGGAATCACCAGGCGAGCGCCGGAGCTGGTTGCGTTTCAATGCGCGTGATGTCGGCGCCAAGCTGGTTAAACAGGTATTCAATATCTTCGTAACCGCGGTCGATTTGGTAGACATTCTCGATGACGCTTTCGCCAGCAGTCGCCAGGGCAGCCAGCAGGACTGTGGCGCCGGCGCGGATGCTTTCCGCCCTTATGCGCGCTGGGCGCAACCTTTTGACACCCTTGATAATGCAGACATTGTTCTGACTGATAATAATATCCGCTCCCATTTGCAGCAGCGCGTCGACGTAATCGTAACGGTCATCGAAGATGCGTTCGCGGATATAGCTAGCGCCACTTGCCACGCTGGATAAAGCCGCAAAACAGGGTTGCAGATCCGTCGGGAAACCGGGGTAGAAGTTCGTCTGGATATTGATCGGATTCAGAGGCCGCTGCCGTGGGCGAAAAACACGGATCGCCTTGCCATCAACCTCGATGCCTACAGCCATCTGTTCCAGCTTCGCGATGACAATACGCAGGTGATCCGGTTCGACATCACGAATCGTGACATCGCCACCGGTTATTGCGGTGGCCGCCATGACTGTACCCGCCACCAAGCGATCCGGCATAGGTGTATATTCGATGGCGCGCAGTTCCTCAACGCCATTGATCAGGAGCGTATGCGTGCCTAGACCGCGTATGTCGGCGCCCATTGCGATCAAAAAATTGCCAAAGTCGAGCACCTCGGGTTCGACCGACGCGTTTTCCAAAATGGTCTGCCCCTCAGCCATCGCCGCGGCGAGCATCAGATTCTCGGTGCCGGTGTGGCTCGGCAAGTCAAGATAGAGCGACGTGCCGGTGAAGCGGCGACGCTTGAGATCAATCACCGTGCGCCCGTCCTCGTAGTATTGCACCCTTGCGCCGAGACGCGCGAATCCGCGATGATGAAAGTCGATCTTGCGCGTGCCGATATCACATCCGCCGCTGCCTGGCAATTCGACATAGCCGAGGCGAATCTGCAGCGGCGCCAAAAAAAGCACAGAGCCGCGAAACTTGGAGGCAATATCGTCCGGCAGGATGCCGGTATTCACGCCGGAAGCGTCAATCCGGACGGTCCCGTTCAGTTCGTCGTGGTCGACCGTCGCGCCGATCGAGCGCAAAAGCTCGAACGCGCGCTGCACGTCTTCTATGTTGGGGACGCCATGCAATACTGTTTCGCCGGCTTCGACGACGATGGAAGCCGCGATCATCCCGAGGATGGCGTTCTTCGCCTTTTGCACTTGAACCTCGCCATGTAAGGCGTTTCCACCCCTGACGCGGAAAGCTGAAGTGTTCATGATCTGGAGGACCTTCCGATCTCGGCGCTCATTCTTGAATAAGCATAGCACAATTGTTGTGAATAGATAACGAGAGGGGGGTTGTTCTCAGGGCAATCTCACCAGATTTTTTTGAACACAGAGGACACAGAGGACGCAGAGTGAAGTTTATACAGGACGAAACTTCTCTGAATCCACCTGAATAAACCCAAGAAAATAATGAAAATGTAGAGGCGACTCGCTCGGTCGCATAGACACAGACCGGCAGTCGCGCAATCTGTAGGATTCAATTCACGTTGAGCGAGCCACGGGCTCATCCCTACAAATCCATACATATTCTGGAATTGCATCTCTTTGTTGGAATTACTCACAGTGATTTGCCATTTAAGCCCACTTCTTAGTGAGAAGTACACAATAATCATTTTTGAAAGGCTTTTCTCTGTGCTCTCAGTAGATCCAAGTTAGTCATGCAAAACTCGACGAAGGGTCTAAATGTAGGGGCGACAGACCTCCTAGTGGGTGTCTACGCGCAGTACCATGTCGCCCGAAATCAAAACGCAGCAACGTCGGGCGACCAGATTGGTCGTCCCTACAGCGTCCTGATGTTTTCGCATTATTTTGTTGGTTTTATATCTTTGTCCTATGTGGTTAAATTATTGTTTGAATCTATGCTACATAGATGAACGATGATTTTGAAGCGACTGCGCTCAAGCTGTTGCAGCCACAGCTTATCTGTGTTATGATACGCGCCATTAACAATTGAAGATGAAGTTTTACGCTTATCCAGAGGTGGTGGAGAGACCGACTCTACGAAGCCACAGCAACCCCCAGATGGCAATGGGAAGGTGCTAAATTCGGCAGGTATTCTGGAAGATGAGGGTAAACGCCTGAGAAACATGCAGGTTATTCCGTGGACTGTGCCGCAGTCACTGTTTTTGTCAAATAACGGAAGCCCAAACTGGCGTAAGCGCAGCCGCCGTTTGGGCTTTTTTGTTTGGATGAGGCGAGACGATGAAATCATCGAAAGAACAGCATGTAGCGAATTTTGCGGGCGCCAGCACACAATCCGTGCATGGCGGCGCGCCGCGCAAGAAGGGCTTCCATTCCATTACGACGCCCATTGTGCAATCCGCCACCTATACATTTGAGAACACGGCTAAGCTAATCGAATTTCTCGAGGCGAAGGTCTATGGCGGCGAACTGGACCGCGAAGAATACGGGCGTTACGGCAATCCCTCCGTCTGGTCGGTGGAGGATCGCATTGCCGAATTGGAAGGCGCTGAAGACGCGGTCATCTACCCCTCGGGCATGTCGGCTGTTACGTCGCTCTTTCTGACGGTGCTGCGTCCGGATACCCATATCATCATGACCGATGACTGTTATCGGAGGACACGGCAGTTTTGCGATACGACCTTGAAGAAATTCGGCGTTGCCACCACTGTCGTGCCTATGGGGGATTATGAAGCGCTGGAAGCCGCCATCGTGCCGCGCAAAACGCGCTTCATCTTCACTGAAACACCGACCAACCCGTATTTGCGCGTGGCGGACCTGGAGCGGCTGGTGGCGATTGGCAAACAATACCGAGCAATGACGCTTTTGGATACCACGTTTGCCACGCCAGTCAACTTGAAGCCCCTGGCATACGGCGTCGATTTTGTCCTGCATAGCGCAACCAAGTATTTCGGCGGTCATAACGATGTGCTGGCCGGCGTTATCGCAGGGGGCGCGGCGCGCATCAAGGCGCTGAAAGACGCCCGTGGCATGCTTGGCAACGTGATTGACCCGCATCAAGCCTTTCTGATAGAGCGCGGCTTGAAGACGCTGGCGGTGCGCGTGCGGCATCAAAATGAAACTGCGCTCGAGGTAGCGCGCTTTCTGGAGCGGCATGCGCAGATCGCGCGCGTCTTTTATCCTGGCTTGGCGTCCCATCCCGATCATGCGATTGCCAAGAAGCAAATGAACGGATTTGGTGGCGTGGTAAGTTTCCAGGTAGCGGGAAGCCTGGACGACACCAGCGACTTCATTGATCGCCTGCGCATACCGTATATCGCGCCGAGCCTGGGCGGCACGGAAAGCCTCATCGAGCAACCCGCCTATGTGAGTTATTACGACCTGAGCGCCGAGGAACGGCGAGCGATTGGCATTGAGGACAATCTCGTTCGTCTGGCGCTGGGTATCGAAGACGCCGAAGATATCATCGCCGACCTCAATCAGTCCCTGTGCAAAGTTCCCGCTTCCTAACCATTAATAATCCGCGGCCAGCAGCGGCTTCGCTATGACGGCAAAGCGCTTATCGTTTGGTCTTCG
Organism: Aggregatilineales bacterium; assembly: GCA_963663445.2. Taxonomy (GTDB): domain Bacteria; phylum Chloroflexota; class Anaerolineae; order Aggregatilineales; family Phototrophicaceae; genus UBA6055. Next base: position 1,673,492 of record CAXXTM010000002.1, read on the forward strand.
AGCAATTCGACAATCCGCCGCAGGTCATCATCAGTTTGCCTCACCGCATTTTGGTAAGCGGGATCAATCGCGGGCAGATTGTTCGCGTGGTAGCCCATGGTCGCTTCCGGGTCTTTCAGCACATGACCGGTCAAGATACCGACCACGGTGTCTCCGCGCGAGATGACGCCTCTCTCAATCAGCTTTTTGGCGCCGGCGACCGAGCAGGCGGAGGCCGGTTCGCAGCCGATGCCGACGCCGTCGACGATGGCTTTGGCATCCATGATTTGCTGATCGCTTACTTGCTCCACGACGCCGCCTGTCCATTCCAGCGTGCGGATCGCTTTTTGCAGGTTGACGGGATTGCCTATCTTTATCGCGGTCGCGATCGTCTGCGCCTTCACCGCTTGGAAATCTTTGAAGCCACTGGCGAAATACCGATACAGGGGATTCGCCCCTTCCGCTTGAATGATTGCCAGGCGCGGCATGCGGTCGATCAAGCCGAGATCCAGCATTTCCAGCAGGCTTTTGCCAAAGGCGGAACTGTTGCCCAAATTGCCGCCGGGCACGACTATCCAGTCGGGAACTTGCCAGCGCAACTGTTGCAATGCCTCGAACATGATGGTCTTTTGACCCTCGAGCCGAAAGGGATTGACAGAGTTCAAAATATAGATTCGCAGGCGCTGCGCGACTTCGCGCACCAGCGCCATGTTGCGGTCGAAATCGGCATTGATTTGTAAACATGTCGCGCCGTAGGCGATGCCTTGCGCCAGCTTGCCCAGGGCAATCTGTTGATTCTGCAGAAATACGATGCCTTGCATGCCCGCGCGCGCGGCATAAGAGGCCATGGATGCCGAGGTGTTGCCGGTCGACGCGCAAGCCACGCGCTCCATGCCGAGAATCTTGGCTTGCGTGACACCGGTTGTCATACCGCGGTCCTTAAAGGACCCTGTTGGATTCTCGCCTTCGTGCTTGAGATAGAGCGTATCGACGCCGATATACGCGGCGACGCGCGGCAAGTGATATAGATTGGTGTTGCCCTCCGCCCGGCTGACGATGCGCGCGTCGTCGAGGCCGGGATAGATCAATTCCTTGAATCGCCATACGCCGCTGTTGTATGGCGACGCGAGCGTTCCTAGCCGCTTGTCAAAGAAATCTCGCGTCAGTGTGGCGGCGGATTCGCGGAAGTCGTGCCGAACATCGAGCAAGCCGCCGCAACCCTCGCAGCCGTAAATGACTCGGTCGATTGGGTATTGTTGCCCGCAATCGATACATTGTAGTATGCTTGGCATTTGCTCGACCTCTCCTCACGAAATCGCAGTTAGGATAGCGATCCTTCATGTCATTTTCCAGAGTCGAAGCCTTTGCGCCGGCTACCGTTGCGAACCTCGGCGTCGGTTTCGATATCCTGGGGCTGGCTTTAGCAGGCATAGGCGACCGCGCCATCGTCGCCTTTCAAGACTCGCCCAAGATTGTCATTAGCAAGATCGAAGGCGACGCCGGCAAGCTGCCCCGCGAGCCCGACAAGAATGTCGCATCCGTTTCCGCAAGCGCTTTCCTTGAATATATTGGGGAAAAACGGGGCTTGCGCATTGAGCTCTTTAAGGGCTTGCCGCTAGCCAGCGGCCTAGGCAGCAGCGCCGCAAGCGCTGTGGTTACCGTTGTCGCCTTAAACAAGTTATATGGCGAACCATTTAGCCGCGAGCAACTGCTGCCATTCTGTTTGGAAGGCGAAGCTCTGGTTAGCGGTTATCATGCGGACAACGTTGCGCCCTGTTTGCTGGGGGGCGTCACGTTGGTTGCCGGGATTACAGTCGAGGCCATCCAGCCCCTGCCGATTCCCGAAAACTTGCATCTGGCTTTGGTTACGCCAGCGGTCGCGGTTCCCACTGCCGAAGCCCGCGCTGTGATGCCCTCGCATGTCAGCTTGCCCACGCTAATCCATCAGACCGGCAAAGTCGCCCTTTTGATTGACGCTTTGCATCGCGGCGACCTGCAGGCTTTGGCAACGGCGATGGAAAACGATCTCGTTGCTGAACCGGCGCGCGCCAGCTTGATGCCGCATTTGCCGGAGGTTCGTAAAGCAGCCAAAGCCAAAGGCGCCTTGGCTGTCTTTATCGGCGGCGCTGGACCGACGCTCTGCGCGCTATGCGATGCGAAGTCAGTGGCCGCAAAGGTTGCCGGCGCCATGCGGAAAGTTTACAGCGACCGGGGACTTGAAGCCCGGGCGCTTGCCACCCGGGTCGACCGCCGTGGTTCCATTGTGGTCCGCGCCGATTGACTGGGCAGGGAGGCGATTGTGAAATTCTTGACAATCTCGGCTGCGCTCTATATACTTGCAGCACGATTCGGCAATTCAGCATGAAAATTGTTGCCGGGCAAGGGGCTTCCCATAGACACGGGTATTGCGCGGGAGTTTTTTCAGTTGGCGCTTCTTTCAGCAAGCGCAAGCGCGCTGCCGTGTTAGAATAGGTTGGTCATGAGCGGCCAGCGCCTGGATTGGGATTCGACCTACGAAATCGTTTTGGCATTGAGGGATCAATATCCGAATATCGTCTTGGAAGACCTGACCTTGGATGACTTGAACGCGCGCATTGTTGCGCTGCCCGGTTTTTCCGATGACCCCGACTTGGTCAATGATGCGATTTTGCGAGCGATTCTGCGTGAATGGTACGAGGAGACCGGTGAATAGATGGACTTGAACCTGCAAGAGTTACAGAAAACCGAGTTTCCTGTTCCCGCTGAATTGGAAAACAATATCGCGATCACCAGTCTGAGCCAACTGTATAATTGGGGACGGCGCAATTCCATGTGGCCCATGCTCTTTGGCTTGGCTTGCTGCGCCATCGAAATGATCGCCACGGCTTCTTCGCGCTTCGATTTCTCTCGCTTTGGTTTCGAGGTGATGCGCGCGACTCCCCGTCAAGCTGATCTCATGATCGTTTCCGGCACTGTGACCAAAAAGATGGTCGTGCCGATTGTGCGCTTGTATAACCAGATGCCGGAACCGAAATATGTTTTGGCGATGGGCGCCTGCGCCAGCGGGGGCGGTCCCTTCAAGGAAGGCTATAACGTAGTTTCCGGCATTGACAAATACCTGCCAGTTGATGTCTATGTACCCGGCTGCCCGCCTACGCCGCAAGCGCTGCTCTATGGCATGATCGCGCTGCAACGGAAAATCGACGGGCAGAGCATCGCCAACGGCGATGACGTGCCATGGTATGGCATAGGACCTGCCGAGCCGACACCTGTCCCGGTATTGGGTCCCGACATCATTGATCCGCGTCAGATGGATATGATTCGGCGTCAAGCCGAAGCGGCTGCCGAAGATATGACCATAGTAGGGCAACGCGAGTTGCCCAGCATAAGTCAAATGGTGGCGGTGAAGACGGAAACTGCGGACGTTGCAAGCGTCGCTAGCGCCGCGATTTCCGATGACGCCCTGAGTTTTGTCTTGCCGACTGGCGGGAATCCCTGGACAGAGGCCGAAGAGATCCGTGAAAAACGCCGCCTGCGCGCTCTCGCCAGAAAAGCGGCGCGCGCCTCGCGCAGGGCGACGGAAGCAGAAGAGGAATAGCGTAAGATGGCGAGTCCCGCTTTAGCCCTTGATGATGTTGTCACCGCTGTTTCGATTGAAGATTCAATTGCCTATCTGAAGTCAAAGCATCCCGACGCGGTTTCTGACGATGAGCGCGAAGGATATTCTGGCGTCATTGTACAGGCGAATAAGCTGCTTGAGGTTGCCCGCTCAATCCGTGATGAACTTGGTTTCGACTATCTTTCCAGCGCGACCGCGGTCGATTACCTCGGCGCGGGCGATCACATGGAGATGGTTTACCACGCCTACCGCACGAGCGGCGGGGGCGCGCTGGTCTTCAAGGCGCAGACCGAGCGCGACAATCCTGAGATTCCTTCGCTCACGCCGCTGTGGCGCGGCGCCGATTTTCAAGAGCGCGAGGCATGGGATCTATACGGTATCAAATTCCCGGGGCACCCGAACCTGCGCCGGATTCTCATGTGGGACGGTTTCCACGGTCATCCGATGCGCAAAGACTGGCGCGAAGCCTATTATGAAGAAGAACAGAAGCCATTTGACAACCGCTGGCCCGGCGGTCATGTTCACCGTTCCGAAGAAAAGAACGTCTTCGGCAAGAATGTGAACTATCCGCCGGATATTGATCTCAACCGCTTGATGGATACCTCCGAAAGCGAAGTATACGCTTCGCTCGGCTTGGGCGTCGATGTCGAGCGCATCCTGGACAAGGATGGTTTCGAGACAAACGAACTGATCGTTAACATGGGTCCGCATCATCCCAGTACGCATGGGGTCTTCCGCATGTTGCTGACGGTCGATGGCGAAACCGTGACCTCCTTGGAACCGGTCATGGGGTACTTGCATCGCAATCACGAAAAGATTGGCGAGCGCAATACCTATCTGCACAACATTCCCTTTACAGATCGACTGGATTACATCTCGAGCATGGGCAATAACCACGGTTATGTGCTCGCCGTCGAACAGTTGATGAGCCTGGGCAGGAAATACAATCCGCCGACTTATCGCTGCGAAGCGATTCGCGTGATGATGGTGGAGCTCAGCCGCATCGTGAATCATCTGTGGGCCATCGGCTTCTGGTTGAACGATATTGGCGCTTTCTTCACGCCCGTCTTGTATTTTATCCAGGAACGCGAACGAATTCTTGATTTCTTCGAAGCAGTTGCGGGCAGCCGCATGATGTGCAATTACATGCGTTTCGGCGGTCTTTTTGCTGATTTGCCCGAGCGCATAAAGAGCGTCAGCAACCTGACGAACGATCGCGTTCGCGATTACAACACCATGCAATTCCTGACCGAAATGGTTAATGAACGCATCCCGCGCACCATTGATGAATTGGAACAACTCTTGACGCAGAACGAGATTCTGCTGGAACGCTCTATTGGCGTAGGTGTCCTGAAGGCGGATGACGCGATCAATTACAGCGCGGCGGGTCCATTGCTGCGCGGCAGCGGCGTCGCCTACGATATTCGCCGCGCCGATGCCTATAGCATCTACCCGGAACTGGATTTCGATGTGGCGGTGGAACAAGAGGGCGACATGTACGCCCGCTACTGCGTTCGGGTCACAGAGTTGCGGGAAAGCGTGCGCATTCTCAAGCAGATATTGCCGCGCCTGGAGGCAACAAAGGGCGAATCAATCTGGGCTGACGGAAAGCCAGGCGCTTATGCGCCGCGCGTTCCCTTCGGCGAGGCTTACGGCCGCGTCGAGAACGGCAAAGGCGAGTTGGGCTATTACATCGTATCGGCCGGCGGCAGGGGCGGCTCGTCCAATCCCTGGCGCTATCATGTGCGCGCGCCCAGTTTTATCAATTTGACGCCGATGGGATTGATGAGCGCCGGGTACAAGGTGGCTGATATCGTCGGTATTTTGGGCAGCATTGACATTGTACTTGGTGAAACCGATCGCTAGGGCGCGGATGCCATAAGGAGCCCGCGGCTGCGGAATGCGGCGTATAAGGCAAGCCTAGGAGACAACATGTACGGAACGGGTTTGGCAAAAGGACTGCTGCTGACTTTGCGACATTTCATCGACTCATTTGTCGATGACCTTCGCTATGGCTTGCGCAAGTATTCGCACTCGACCGATAATTTCGGCCTGCGGCAAGGCACCGAAGCCAAGGGCGTCATCACGGTCCAGTATCCCGATGAGAAAGTGGCGGTGCCGGAACGCTTTCGCTTTGTGCCTTTTCTGATTGTTGAAGACGAAGATCATCCCACCCGCAGCGGCAAGGACTGGTGCACCAGTTGCGGCATTTGCGCCAAAGTTTGCCCGCCGCAGTGCATCTGGATCGTGCGCGGAAATGATCCCAACACCGGGCGTCCCGTGCCGGAACCCGAGGCTTTTTTCATTGATATCGACATTTGCATGAATTGTGGCTATTGCGCCGAGTACTGTCCCTTCGATGCCATCAAAATGGATCACGACTACGAATTAGCCAGCTACGACCGTACCAGCAACCATATTCACGACAAGGAAAAGCTGTCCAAGCCCGCTTCATACTGGCGCGGCATCGCTCCCACGCGCGCCTATGAAGAGATGATGGTTCGCGGCACCTGGGAACATAAAGACGCCGCCAAAGAGGCGCGACGAGGCAGCACCAGCGCCCGCCCTAGTTCTCGAGCGCAGACAGCACAAGCTGAGGCTGCTACGGTCCCAGCTGCGGCAGCCGCCGTGGCAGCGGACCCGCCCCCCGCATCCGCGCCGGCGGAAAGCGCGACCCCCTGGAGCGAGGACGACGCCAAGCGCGAAGAGCGCCGGCGGAAAGCCCTCGAACGCAAAGCGAAACGCGCCGCCAGGAGCGGCGGGTGAAGTTTCCCCACTTCAATCACAGCATAATCTGAGTTTGCGGGTCTTTGACCGTATATTGCCGCGCCTGCGCGGCTTGCCTTCGTCAAGGGACAGAAGGATGGTATAGTACGTCGAAGTCGCAATCGGATTCCCGAGGTACAAGCATGACATCAATTGAAGATCGCGTAATGGGCGCTTTGTCTACGGTCATTGAGCCCGAATTAAACCAGGATATCGTATCGCTCGACATGGTGCGGAACCTCCGCGTCGAGAATGGCATCGCGGAGTTCACCATCGTCCTGACAACACCCGCCTGTCCGCTGAAAGATGTGTTCGTCGAGCGCTGCGAGGCCGCGCTGCTCGGCGCGGTCGCGGGCATCAGCGAGCTGCGCATCAACTGGGATGCGCAGGTGCCGACGGATCGCCGCATACATGGACGGCTCGATGTGCCGATGAATTCGATCGTCGCCATTGCCAGCGGCAAGGGGGGCGTTGGGAAAAGCACCATGGCCACGAACCTGGCTGTGTCGCTGGCGGAAGCCGGCGCCAGCGTGGGTTTAATCGACGCCGATATTCTCAACCCCAACATTCCGCAGATGTTCGGCTTGGGCAGCGGCCGACCGAAGGTCAGCAACAACAAGATGCAGCCACTGGAGGTCTATGGCGTCAAGCTCATCAGCACCGGTTTTTTGACCACACCGGACAAGCCGATGATCATGCGCGGACCGATGCTACATAGCGCCATTCGTCAGTTTTTCACTGATGTGGACTGGGGCAGGGTGGACTACATGATCGTAGACCTGCCGCCAGGCACGGGCGACGCGCCGCTCTCGCTGGCGCAGTCATTCCCGCTGACCGGCGGCATCATTGTGACTCAGCCGCAAGCGGTTGCGGTTGCGGATGCTGTGCGGGCGGCCGCGATGTTTGAGCAACTAAATGTGCCAGTTTTGGGTGTCGTTGAGAATATGTCTGGCGACTTCTTTGGCAGCGGTGGCGGAGAGGCATTCGCCAATCAGCGCGAGATACCGTTTTTGGGGCGTGTTCCGCTGGCAGTTGAAGTTCGCGTGGGCGGGGATCTTGGACGCCCGGTAGCGATTCACAACATTGATACGGAGTCGGGCAGAGCCTTTCGCCAGCTTTCCGAGCGCGTTGCCGCGCGCATCAGCCTGGCGATGTTGCAGGGCGCCGATGTTGTGCCAATCAACATCATCGATTGAACTCGCTCAAGGGACCTAGTCGTCCATGCCGATGACGCGGATTTCGTCGCTGTTGCCCGGCGGGTTATACTTGCCGACAAGCAGCCAGAACAGGGCGCTTAGCAGGAGGCTCAAGACAAAAGCCAGCAGCGTCTCGTCGTGCAGGTCGCCCTTGAGGAAGGCGTTGTGGCGGATAATCAGCAGGCAGATAAACACAAAACCAGTCACCAGCCGCCGCCGCGCCGCTTCCGCGCGCTGGATCATGACCAGAAGCAGCGTGACTACAACTGTTATCAAAGCCACGTAATTCAGATCCATGTCAGTCAGTCGACTCCGTCATAATTACTCTGGTTTGATTGATTGCCAATGTCATATCCTGACGCAAGGAAAGCGATGAAATATCATTGTAGCACGAGCGGATGATCGGTGGAAACAGCTTGATAAGCGTCAATTTGACCAGTTACGGCAAGGTCGGCTTTATCGAAATCGCCGGAGAGTTGGATTCCACAAGTGTCTCGGCGCTGGCTCAAGTGATCGAAGAGGCGCTGGCGGCGGAGCTGCGCGCTTTGGTGATCGACTTGTCCGACATAAGTCTGCTGGATATTGCTGGTTTGCGCGGATTATACGCGGGACTGAAGCAAGTCCGGCGCGCTGGCGGCGAAATTCGCCTGGCGGAGCCGTCCACCCCGGCGCTTGAGTCATTGCAGGCTTCAAAACTGGATGAGATCTTCACAATCTACGAATCGTCGCAAGCGGCAATCGCCAGCTTCTAGCGCGGACGCTGGGATTCGGATGAGTTTCGTGCCATGCTGGCGAGCAGGCGATAATGCTTACCTGCGCCGCCAACTATTGATGTCATTGAGGTTGACGAATTCCGGCCCCGGCGGCAGATAGTTTCCTTCACACTCTTGCGCGGTGACGGGCAGATTGGCGCGCGGCACGAGCAAGACGTTTTCCGGATTGAAGAAATTCCAGGCCGCGCGTGAAATCTCTTCAACGAGGGGCCAAAGTTTTTCATAGTCCTGGAATTCTGTTTCTTCCCACAGAAAAACTGAAATGACATAGTGATGGCCATTCGGCGAATAAACGACACCGGCGTCGCCAACGGTGTCGAAGATCCAGCCGTTTTTATGCGAGATGCGCGCGCTTTGCGGTATGCCGCCTTGCAACAAGCGTTCGAGGTCATTCGCGCTGGTTAACTCCAGCATTTGGCGGCATTCTTGCTGGGTGACCTGCCCCCCTGGGAAGGCGGCAAGCAAGCCCGAGCCGAACTCCGCGCAGTCGTAAAGCAGGTTAAAGAGCGTGCCCATGTCTTCGGCAGTCGTCTGATTAAATGGATCCGCGCCGGTAACATAGGTCTGGTTTGGCGCTGTCTCTGGACCTTGAATTGACCCCAATCGTTGGCCTTGCACGCCGAGGAAAAAGGGCGCGGTAATGAAGGAATTGAAGGCGCCCGCGTTTTGCAGCGTGTCATTGACGCTTTGAATGCCGGCAAATATGTCCCCGCCGCCGATGATTTCCATCAACAGATTGGACGACGCGTTGTTGCTGCACAAGAGAGAATTCGCTAGCAGCCAGGCTTCATCCTGTGAGGGGCTGTCTGGCCGCGCGCGGAAGTAATCCAGCATGATGGGCAGCTTGATGGTGCTGGCTGCGGAATAGGCGACGTCGCCGAGTATGTTCAGCTCTTCGCCGCTGATCAAGTCAAGTATAAAGATCGAAGCGACTGTGCTTTGGCCATCGTAAATGAAGCCAACCTGATCCAGGTAATCAACGATTAATTCACGTAAGGTGTCCATTGACGGCAACTCGTTGTCGATTGGGCTGACAGGCAGAGCGACTGTGCGTGACTCTGAGGAACGCAAAGCGCTGTCTATGACATCCATCGCGGCGGCGATATCGAGGGTGTAGCCGCTTTCGCCCGGATAGACGCTCAAGGTTTGCAAGTCGTATCCCGCTAAGCCGGGTGGGCTGCCATAGCGCAGCGCGAGGTCTTGCAAGAAGGCCTCCAGGGCATAACTCTGATAGTCGGCCAGGAGGCTAATCTCTCTGGAAACGATTAATTCGTTGCCCAGCAGGAAGTCTAGAAAGCGCCGCCAGAAGCCACCGCCGGTCTCGCCCGATGCCAAAGCGTCAGCGAGCATCGGATCGTTGCTTATTCTCCAGCCGATTTGATCTGGGTGCAAACGAATCGGATGCGGCTGCCCCCCAAGGGAATCGGGGTAAAGCAACACTAGCGGCTCGGCGTAAATGCTTTCCCAACGGGAGACCGCATCGCGACCGCTCAAGCCGCTGACGTTGACGCCGGCAACCGTGATACCCGATGGCAATAGCTCTTCGCGGCGGCTGAATGCCACAAGTTCGTAAACAAGAATGGCGCTGGCGGCGAGCAGCAGGAGCAGCGAAAAAGAAAACAGCAGCGAGAATCCACCTTGGCGCCGGCGGGAGTTCAGTTGCGCTCCCATTGGCCTCCTCGCGCGCAGCAACCAAGGGCAATCTTGATTGACTGACGGTGAAACTCGTGCAGATCGGGCAAATTGTCAGGATCGACCCAGCGAAAGTCGAGCAATTCCATGTTTAGCGCGCCGACGGGGCTGAGCGAATTACAAAGGAAAGACAGATCAATATGGTTTTTGAATGGCTTCGCGGTATGCAAAACAGTGTTCACTTCGGCGACCAGTTGGAGTTCCTCGCGGAGTTCGCGCAAGATCGCGTCTGCGGGCGCTTCGTCTTCACCAATCCAGCCCCCCGGCAGTCCCCAGGGATAGCGAGGGTGGTAGGCATGCTCCACAATCAGCACGCGGCCCCGCTCATCCAGGACGACGCCAGCCACCCCGACCGTGTAGCGAGATTGCAATCTGCGAAATATAAGAAAAGGAAAGCGCAGCAATGCGGGGAAGCGGCGGATCAAGGTCGCGAATTGACGGGACACGGAAGCAAATCTCGTAGGGCTGGATTCTATGCGAGTCTAGCGGCGCGCAGGTATATCGTCAACAGCAAAGTCACAGATAAGGCGAGAATGCGCTGTTTGTGAAGCACAGTAGACCCCAGTGCAAGGCGCCTTCAAGGGCGCCATCCAAAAGCGTTTTTGACGGCGCCAAGTCCATGCCGCTTATACGCCTTGTGCTATACTTGTTAGTCGAATGGATTGCCGCCAAGCGCATGCAAATGGGAGTATTGTGCGCGCGATTGTCTGTATTCCTCTGCCGAAAAAACTTGTGGCTTTGTCGCGAAAATCTTAGCACGCGTATGGATGGTGCCAGTTGCCGCAGATTCCACTCGATTTCCTTGACCTATTAATTGAATCGCCCGGCGACCTGATTTTTTTCCTGCTGGTATTGGGATTGAGTCAAGCCACGCTATTCCTTGCTTTTAGTTTGCGTTCTCGCCTCGAGGCTGAACAAGCGACATATCGGTTTACTGTGACAGCGATTGCTTTGCTAGGCATCTGGCTAAGCCTGATGACGGCTGCGCTGTTTTCGCTGCTGTCATCCATTGAAGCATCCATCGAAGCATCAATGATCATGCCTGCGTTGGAGAGGCTGGGCATGTCGCTCTCGCTGGGGTTCATCACCTGGGCTTTCTTGAGCGCGGACAACAGGCAGCGAGGGAGGCTTGCGAGCCTGTGGTTGGGCGGGACAATCGTCCTGAGCCTGATCCTATTCTTCTACACTGCCAGCGACTGGTTCGACAAGTTTGAAACAAGCGCCATGTTCAATACAAGCGAATTGGCGCCATTGTGGTCCATTTTGCCCCTCGCCATCGGATTAATAGGTTTCGTCGCTGTTGCATTCAACTTCAATCAGGTCTTCGACGCGCCCTTGAAATGCCTCTTTTTTCTTCTAATTGTCCTGGGCAACGGCTGGGATAGCTGGCAGTTTGCCAATGCCGAGTTGACAGGCAGCTATCTGGGCGGCGCCCGCTGGGCCTATCTGGCTGGGCTTGCCTTGGCGCCAGTCGTCATCCATCGGCTGATTGTCGCGTCACTGGAGCGTCGTCTGGCTGCAAGCGCAGCGTCAAGTAGCGCGCTGCGGACAGAAGCTGAGAGCCTTGCCGCGCGCGAGCGCGAAATAGCGGCGCGCGCGGAAGAAGAGCCTGTCATGCGGACGCGCCAAGACGAATCGATAGCAGCCCAAGATAATCGCCAACTGCTGCGGGCTTTGGGCATGATGATGGACAAGCGCGAAGAAGCTGAAATCCCAGAGCAAGTTCTGGCAACCGCGCTCGAATTGCTAGAGGCGGAAGTTTGTTTGTTGCTGCGGATGGATGACGAAACCTATGCTAATGTCATCGCGAGCCAAGACAATGTGAACAGTCAAAACTTGGACGGCCTTTCATTGAGCTTGGAAAATCAGCCGACAATAATTGCTGCGATGCAACGCCGCGAACAGCGAATCTTAAGGGCTGATCAAGAGAAACAGGAAGTTGAAGCCTTGTTCCGCGCTCTAAAGATCGGCGCCACTGGGACAGCCTATATTCAGCCAATGTGCTTAGAATCCAATGAAGACGAGGTCCTGACAGTGTTACTGGTCCTTATGCCGGATCGGCTTGGCGAGCTTTCGCCTGACCAGCGAGCGCTTTTGGACGATATAGGCAAAATGGCGGGATATATCTTGGCATGGAGTTTTGAGGCAGAAGCCGCTGCGCTACAACATGAGCGTGACATTCTTGCGCGGGAAGGGGCCAAGCATGTCGATAACGATGGCAGCAAAATAACTGAACTGCGGAATCAACTCAAACAGTTGAGCGCTGACCATGAAGCACTGCTGAACCTGCGTGAGGAGATGCGGCGAGATTACCAAGCGCTCTTGCAGCGCTATGAAGCGCGCGAAAAGGACAAGCGCGAGCTGCAGGGGCGAATTGAGGATTTGCAGCGTCAATTAGAGACCGGCGGGCAGAGGCGAACCGATTTAGAGCGTCAAATTTCTGATCTTTCCAGCGAGAGGGACAATCTCTTGCGCATCCGCGATCAATTGACCGCGCGGCTGGCCGACAGTTTGCCCGTCTCTGCCGACGCGTCGGGCGAGCCCCCGCTGCGGACGCGGCTGCAAGAATTGCAAGACACAGTTTCCACCTTGAAGGAAGAGCGGGAGAAGCTGGCGCTGGAGCTTGGCGAGGCGAAAACTGCGCTGGGGTCCGTTAGCCTGGAGCAAGCGGGGCGGACGGAATCACGCGAAGCGGCTACTGCGGCTAGCCAACTTGTCGAAGTGGAGCGGACGATTGAGCTGGTGCGCGAGATGGGGGCGCCCGTAAGCGCTATATCGGACTGCGCGGATATTCTCTTGCAGGAGTCGATAGGCATTCTGGGCGCGGCTCAGCTCGAGGTCCTGCAGCGCGTAACCGCTAATCTGGGGCGGCTCACGTCATTGCTGGAAGACCTGATGAATCTTGGTCCCGATGAACAGGTCTTGTCCTATGCGGAAACTGACATTGTAGACCTGCTGGACGAGACAATCACTTCGCTTTCCGCAGATATTCATCAGAAGCAATTAGCGTTAGACATGTCTGTTGACGATGGACTGCCGAAGATCGCGGTTGATGTCGATTGTATAAGGCAGGTCTTGCGCCATCTGCTGCAGAACGCTTGTGATGTGTCCGAACAAGGCGCGCCTTTATTCCTTACCGCGACAGTCGCGTCGGCGCGCCGCCCAGCCGGTGAAGAGCCTGTTGAAGCGATTCGCATTAGCGTTGAAGACAAAGGCGGCGGAATCCCCGCAAAGGATCTTCCGCGTGTCTTCGCCCGCAAGTATCTGCGCGAAAACCCCAAGATCGAAGGACTGAGCGATACCGGCGTTGGTATGACAGTTGCCAGAGCTTTTGCCCGCGCCCATGCTGGCGATTTGTGGATCGACAGCAAACCCGGCGAAGGCAGCGTCTTTCACCTCGATTTGCCGACGCGGCCGATGCCACCAGTCGGGAAATAGCTATGCAGCGCAACTTGGGCAAAGAGCTTGCTGTCGCGCTTGTTGTATTGGCGGCTCTCTTATTCGCATTGTTTTTCGCCATCGTACTTTCGATCGCTACCCGCGGCCTACCCTCGCCATCTCCAACGCATGTCCCAAGCGCGCTCCCCAGCGAGACAGCCCTCGCCCTTGCCAGCGCCACCATCTCGCCCGAAGCGACAGTTCCCGTAAGCGCAGCCACCTTCATACTGACGCCGAGCGCGACTGATTTTCCACCCGCCACAGAAGCCACTACCGCGACCGCTTCCGCCACCCCAAGCGCGAGTCCCCTGCCTGTCGCGACAGAAGAAACACCTACCGATTTTCCTGCGGCTACCAGCGTTGAATCGACGGCAGAAGAGCTGAGCGTCGAAGAAGCGACACTTGAAGCGCCTGCTGTTATCACTGGCACTGCGTCGCCTATCCGGCGGACGCCAGTTGTAATACAACAGACGACGGAGATTGAGACGGTTGTGGCGCCCGCCGCGGCGCGGACTCAAGCGACAGACAGCGCAGTGATACCAGAAGCGCCCAGTCAAATAGCGCCGCTTGCCAGCTTAACAGCGCTGGAAAAGAGAACGGTGACGGCGACTGTTGCTGGCGCGGCAAGCTTGACAGACTTCGCTAGCCCGACGACGACTTTCGAGATCGCGCAGACCGCGACAAGCGCAGCCAGCGATACTCGCGCCAGCCGCGCGGCTCTGGTGATGCAGACGGAAACATCAACCGCCATTGCCATCGCTACAGTTACAACTGCGGACATTTCAAGTCCGACCGCAATTGACGAGATTGTGGCGACCGCGACAAGCGAAGAGCGCGATTCCCGCGCGGGCCGTACGGCGTTGGTGAAACTGACAGCAACTACAACCGCCACCGCCACACCAATTGCTAAAGACGATTCAAGCCCGACCGCGACGGGCGAGATTGTAGAAACGAAAGCTAGCGTTCAGCGGGATATCCGTCCAAGTCGCAGGCCGTTGGTGAAGCGGACGGCAACAGCAACATCAACCGTCACGCCAACCGCAGCTGATGTTTCAAGCCCGACCGCGACTGACGCGATCGTGGAGACGAAAGCTAGCGTTCAGCGGGAAATCCGCCCAAGTCGCACGGCTATTTTGAAGCAGACGGCTACTGCAACTGCTTCCGCAACGCCAACGGCAGCGGGCGATTCAAGCCAGACCGCGACTGATGCGATTGTGGAAACAGCCACGCCCGTTCAGCGTGAGATCCGCGCCAGCCGGACGGCTTTGGTGAAACTGACAGCAACGGCAACCGCCACGCCTACAACTGCGGACCTTCCAAGCTCGACCGCGACTGACGAAATTGTAGAGACCAAGGCAAGCGTTCAGCGTGATACCCGCGCAAGTCGCACGGCTTTGGTGAAGCGGACTGCGACGGCAACATCAACCGGCACGCCTACAACTGCGGACCTTCCAAGCTCGACCGCGACTGACGAGATTGAAGAGACAAAAGCTAGCGTTCAGCGGGAAATCCGCCCAAGTCGCACGGCGTTGGTGGAGCAGACGGAAACATCAGCCGCAACTACCAGCGCCTCGGCAACATCTGATGACGATTCAAGTCCGACCGCGACTGATGCGATTGTGGAAACAGCCACGCCCGTTCAGCGTGAGATCCGCGCCAGCCGGACGGCTTTGGTGAAACTGACAGCAACGGCAACCGCCACGCCTACAACTGCGGACCTTCCAAGCTCGACCGCGACTGACGAAATTGTAGAGACCAAGGCAAGCGTTCAGCGTGATACCCGCGCAAGTCGCACGGCTTTGGTGAAGCGGACTGCGACGGCAACCGTCTCGCCTACAACTGCGGACCTTCCAAGCTCGACCGCGACTGACGAAATTGTAGAGACCAAGGCAAGCGTTCAGCGTGATACCCGCGCAAGTCGCACAGCTTCTGTGAAGCGGACTGCAACTACAACCGAAACCGCCACGCCTACAATTGCGGACCTTCCAAGCCCGACCGCGACTGACGAAATCGTGGAGACTGAAACGCGCGTTCAGCGAGATATCCGCGCCAGCCGCACAGCTATTTTGAAGCGGACTGCGACGACAACATCAACCGCCATTGCCTCCGCCACTGCTACCGCGACGGATTTTCCCAGTCTGACCGCAACTGACGAAATTGAAGAGACAAAAGCTAGCGATCAGCGGGAAATCCGTCCAAGTCGCACGGCTTTGGTGAGGCAGACTGCAACTACAACCGCAACCGTCTCGCCTACAACTTCGGACCTTCCAAGCCTGACCGCGATTGACGAGATCGTGGAAACAGCAACGCGCGTTCAGCGGGAGATTCGTGCCAGTCGCACAGCCTTGGTGAAACTCACATCAACCGCAACCGACATGCCAATTGCAACGGACGTTCAAAGCCAGACCGCGGCTGACGAGATTACGGAAACAGCAACGCGCGTTCAGAGTGAGATCCGCGCCAGCCGCACGGCTTTGGTGAAGCGGACGGCCACATCAACTGCTATTGCAACCGACTCGCCAACCGCTGCTGATGTTTCAAGTCCGACCGCAACTGACGAGATTGTAGAGACTGAAACGCGCGTTCAGCGGGAGATCCGTGCCAGTCGCACGGCTTTGGTGAAACTGACAGCAACATCAACCGCCATGCCTACAACTGCGGACCTTCCAAGCTCAACCGCGACTGACGCGATTGTGGAAACAGTAAGGCGCGTTCAGCGGGATATCCGTCCAAGTCGCAGGCCGTTGGTGAAGCGGACTGCAACTTCAACCGCCACGCCTACAATTGCGGACCTTCCAAGCCTGACCGCGGCTGACGAGATTGTGGCGACTGCGACAAGCGCAGAGCGTCATACCCGCGCAACCCGCACGGCAATAGCGAAGCGGACGGCGCCTGCAAGCCCTGAAAAATCTGTAGCGACCAGAATGCCTGAAAGCGAAACAAGAGTTTCTGTAACTACAACGGAAGATACGCCAATAAGTCCGGCGCTAAGCCCGACTGCGGATAAGCGTTCAGCTGAAATTGTGACATTGACGAGGGCTGTAGCAGAAGAAACTGCGGCTAGACCCTCGCAGACTGTCCTGGCTGCCACCCCCGAATATGAAGTCATTGTTAGGCCGACGGTACATGCCAGCGCCACCGCTTCCATGCTGCCCTTGGTCTATTCGAGATTGGTGCCAACGCCTACCGCGCTTGGATTCGTCCCAGCTAGGCCAGCGGAAATCTGCGAAGTAGCGCATGATTGGGAACCCTATCAGGTTGCGGAAGGCGACAACTTGCTTGCCATTGCGCAAAGCATAGGCGCTAGTATTGTCGAAATTCAGACAGGCAATTGTTTTGAGCCGATCCGAGGTGTATTGGCAGGGGAGACCCTGCTGCTGCCGGCCATGCCTAGTACGCCGCCAGCAACAAGGGCGCCGGTTTTCCCGGATGCCTCGCTTCCGCCAAAGACGCTCGGTTGCGATTTGGAATCGTCGCGCATCGTGTCGCCAGCTGCCTTGCAAGAGATACGCGGGATATTTGAGGTCATCGGCTCGGTTAATTTGCCAGAAGATTCTGAGTTCCGGCTTGAGGTCCGTCCAGCTTGGTCGGACAAATACTTGCCGTATATTGAGGGATATGATTCCGTGACAAATGATGTCATCTCGTTAATAAATAGCGAAGTATTTGGTCTTGGATTGCACAGGCTGCGTTTGAGCATCGTGGATGAACAGGGCAGGCTGTCGCAAGACTCGATTTGCGACATTCCAGTCCTTTTTGTGGCGCCATGAAGCGAAAAATTCGTCAATGTAAGTGATAATTAGAAACGCGCTCGCATACTTTTTTCAACGCAATGGAGTCATCATGACTATTCTTCGAACAATGTCGCGCTTATCGCTCAAGCTCCTTGTCTATCTGACGGCGACATTTCTGCTGCTGGCGACCCTGTGGACGGTTGCGCAAGTATTGAGTCTCTGGAGCGCCCAAGTGCAATACAGCGCGACTAGCGATGCCCGTCAACAGGACTATCGCGCCACAGGCACAGCTTTGGCAAGGCAAGCTCCCGGACAAAGCTTAAGCGGCGAAGCGCAGATTGTATTGATGCAACAAGTATTCGAGACCAGTACCCCAAGCCCACAGACGACGCCACCCAAGGCAACTGCGCCCGCGTCTGTCGGTACGCCTCAACCTGTGAATCTGCCGCGGCTCATCCTGCCTGCGGATCCACAAGCGGGGCTTGAGCTTGCCGGCACTGCCGTGCCCACACGGGTTCCTTTTATCCCCCGCGACTACGATTTGATCAATATCATACTGTTGGGCGGCGACGACGAATTGACGGAAGACCGGTCGGTACGAACTGATACCATGATCCTCGTATCGCTGAACACGGAAACCGGCACGGTTTCCATGATGAATCTGCCGCGCGATCTTTTTGTTTACATCCCCAGCGGCAAGATGGGGCGGCTCAACACAGCTTTCGGGATTGGCAGAAATATCGGCTGGGAACCCGGTGGTGGATTCGGTCTTTTGCGGCAGACCATCTTTTACAATTTCGGGATAAACGCGCACTACTACGCGCGCGTCAATTTTTCGGGCTTCAAGACCATCATCGACCGACTCGGGGGCGTCGATATCGCGGTCGATTGCACCTACCGAGACTTGTACCCGGTCACGCGCACGGCAACCGGTGTTGCCGAAGGCAGCGAATACGACTGGCGTACACTGGATGTCGGTTATTATACATTCGATGGTTTTGACGCTTTGTGGTATGCGCGTACCCGCCGCTATACGGATGACTTGGATCGGGGACGCCGCCAACAGTTGCTGCTGCGCGGCATGTGGCGCAAAGCGCGCGGCAATGGCTTGATCAGCACAGTGCCAGCGATATGGGGCGAGCTGGAAGAGATTGTTGATACGAACCTGCCGTTTGACGCCATGCTTAGCCTGCTGCCGCATTTGCTCGAGCTTGATCTCGACCGCGTGCAAAACTTCACCTTTCGGCGTTTGTACCATACCAAGAATTGGCGGACCCCGAGCGATGAATCTGTGCTCTTGCCGGTTTATGAAACTGTTGCGGAGCTCATGCGAGATTTCTATACGCCGCCATCAGCCAATCAAGTGGGTTTGTCGGGTCCTTCAATCGCTGTTTACAACGGCTCTGGCAACGCAGACTGGGACATCGTCGCCAGCGAACGCTTGCGCTGGGACGGCTACAACTCCGTGGCCCTCGGTCCTTTGACAAACGGAGAGATTGTAGAATCGAGCAAGTTGATTGACTATGTAGCCGCGAGCAAAGGGAGTTTGACGCTGGGTATCAGCAAAGCCCTAAACATGAATCGGAAGCAGGTAGAAACTCAAGCCGATGCAGCGCGCGAATATGATTATGCGGTCATTGTCGGTCAAGATTATGACTCCTGCACCTACGGCGTTTTACCGGTCGATGGCTAGCGGCGCAGCCGGGCGGAGACCAAATAATAGCGCAATCGCCTGGCGGGCTGGCAGATTCTCGTAAATGTGTTATCATAAAGTTATGTTCGGGGTATGGCGCAGTCCGGCTAGCGCGCTTGCATGGGGTGTAAGAGGTCCCCGGTTCGAATCCGGGTACCCCGACCAACGGTATGATAGGCTCACTTAGCTGTGAGCCTTTTTCTTAGAGGGTACAGGATTATGAGCGATTTTGAGATCAAGCTGACGAGCTTGGCTGCCTGCGCCGGTTGAGCGTCCAAGCTCAACCCGGGCGATTTGGCGCAAGTTTTGCAGCCACTAAGCGACAATTTTAAGTCTGAAGAATTTCCCCAGGTGCTGGTGGGCTTATCCGAGCCGGATGACGCGGCGGTTTATCAAATAGATGAGAGCCGCGCGATCATAAGCACAACAGATTTCTTCCCGCCTGTCGTCGATACCCCCTATGAATTTGGCGCGATCGCCGCGGCAAACGCGCTCAGCGATGTTTATGCCATGGGCGGCGAGCCACTGCTGGCGATAAACCTGGTGGCCTATCCGGAGGGGCTCGGGCTTGATATCCTGCAAGAGATTCTGCGGGGTGGGGCGGAAAAAGTGCGCGAGGCTGGCGCGGTCATTGCAGGCGGACATTCAATAAGCGACGAAGAGCCGAAATACGGTCTATCGGTGACGGGGCAGGTCTCGGTGGCGAATATCATTCGCAAAGCCGGCGCGCGTCCCGGCGACAAACTCGTATTGAGCAAGCCGCTGGGCACGGGCGTTATTACGACCGCCTTGAAGCGCGGGCTGGCTTCCGCGGCGCATATCGAGAGCGCCGTCAAGGTCATGTCGCGGCTCAATCGCAATGCGGCGCAATGCGCGCAAGTGCATAAAGTAAGCGCGATGACGGACATTACCGGATTTGGCTTGGCCGGGCATGGACATGAGATGGCTCGCTTAAGCCAGGTCGATTTTCGCCTGAACTTCGCTGAGCTCGCCTGGCTGCCCGGGACAATGACCTACGCGGAACGCGGCGTATTTCCGGGTGGCACGGAACGCAATCGCGACTTTTTTTCGCGCTGGCTGTCGTTTTGCGACGGCGCCGGCGATATTCACAAGGCGCTGCTTTTCGATCCGCAGACATCGGGCGGCTTGCTGATGTCCGTGGCGGCGGATAAAGCGGCGGACTTGCTTGATGATTTGCGACAGAACGGCGACGATGCGGTCATCATCGGCGATGTCATAGAGGGCGCAGGCCGCCTAATCGTGACCGACGCCTGAGCTGGGACCAATAGCCCCGAGATAGCCGCGGTTTTTCTGTTTAGACGGGTTCGCGCGACGGGATCAAATCGAGGTTTTTGCCTACTCGCTCGAAGGCGACCAAGGCGCGGTCCAGGTGATGCTGGCGATGCGTCGCGATGTAGCTCGTGCGCAGGAGGGCTTGATTGGGCGGCGTTGCTGGCGGGACGACCGGGTTGGTATAGACGCCTTCTTCGATCAATGCCATCCAGGTAAGACCGGTGCGAAACTGCTCGCCAATCTTGACTGGGATGATGGGCGTCTGACTATTGAAGGTGTCATATCCGAGTTCGATCAAACCCTTGCGCATGTACTCCGCGTTTTTCCAGACCTGCTGGACATGTTCCGGCTCGTTTTCGATGATGTCCAGCGCCGCCAGCACCGCCGCCAGATTCGGGGCGGGCAATGCGGCGGAAAAAATCAGCGAGCGGGCGTGATGCTGGATGTAGTGGATCACGTCGGCCGACCCGGCGATGAATCCTCCGATAGATGCGAAGCTCTTGCTAAATGTGCCCATGATGAGGTCGACTTGATCGCTTAGACCAAAGTGCGCCGCCGTCCCACGTCCGCCTCCGGCCACGCCAATGCCGTGCGCGTCGTCAACGAGAATGCGCGCCTCATATTTCTTGCAGACTTCTACGATCTGTGGCAACAGGGCGAAATCCCCGCCCATGCTATAGACCCCGTCGACCATGACAATTTTGCCTTGTTCCGCCGGTATCCCGCTCAAGATGCGTTCGAGGTCGACAATATCATTGTGTTTGAAGCGTTTCATCGTGCCGCGCGACATGGAAACCCCGTCAACAACGGAGGCATGCACGTCCTTGTCCAGGATGGCTACATCGTTCTTCCCGATTAAAGCCGAGACAGTCCCCAGGTTCGTCTGGTAGCCGGTGGAAAAAACCAGCGCCGCTTCCTTGCCCACGAACTGAGCCAAACGCCGGTCCGCCTCGAGGTGCAGTTCAAGCGTGCCATTGAGAAAGCGCGAACCCGTGACACTGGTGCCGTAGCGCCTTGTCGCTTCAATCGCCGCCTCTTGCACGCGGCTGTCGGTTGTCAAGCCCAGGTAATTGTTGGACCCCAGCATGACGACCTCTTTGTCTTCGAAAGTCGCTGACGTTCCTTCGGAGTCGCTGAGCGCGCGGAAGAAGGGGTAAATGCCCATTTCCATGGCTTCCTTGGCGACCGTAAATCCCGCTAACTTGTCGTAAATATCAGCCACAGCATTCTCCCGATCTTGTGACAAAAGCGTGGAAACGAAGGCGCGAACATTTGGGAGCAAGTTCGAACTTTCCAGAGTGTAGCAGGGCGGACAGCGATTAACAACATTCAATCGACATGCGAACAGGGAAAACGCTTCAAAACGCTAATCACTAGAGAGGATACAGAAGTAGATCCAAGAAAATAATGCGAAAACATCAGGACGCTGTAGGGGCGACCAATCTGGTCGCCCGACGTTGCTGCGTTTTGATTTCGGGGACATGGTATGTCGCCCCTACATTGCGACCTATCATCGAGTTTTTCATGACTAACTTGGTTTAAATTGTGTTGAATAATAATCTGATGCGATTGTACTGACTTGAGCATTCCGTCACTTGCGCTTGACGGGCAATCCGTCGTACAATAGCGGTCATTCAGCTAAGGCTTATACGGAGCGAGTTATGTCGAGTCTTACGATCCGCCGAATCGTTGTTTGGGTGATTTCGATGGCGCTGGGTCTGCTTGTCGGTTACGGGACCATAACAATCGGCTTTGATATGCTGCCGCTTTTTAGCGCAGTGCAAACGCCACAGGGCGTCAGTATTGAAGAATACGGCATGATCTATTTTCTCTTCACGTCGATTCCGATCGGCCTGGTCTTCGTCATCTGGTTGGATGCCTTTATGGGCACGCGCATTTTGCCAGACTAAAACCCAAAATTCTCAACGACAAAGTCCACTTCATGTGGACTTTTTGTTTTCGTGGCGCCAGCCCCTCCTCAACGGTGGCTGCGGCGCCGCCCTTGCGCAAGTTGATAGCTATCGCGACTGCGATGATAGATTCTGCGAGCAGCCGAGGGCTATGATGAACCTCATGATACAAGAACGCGCATCATCCCTATCTGGCTTGTACAAGCGGTCCCTTGCCGAGAGGCAAGCGATTATCCGCGCTTGGGCTGATCTTGGGACTGACGACTTAAAAGCTCTTGAAGAAGGCGGCTTGGCTATGCCTGAGGCCGATCTGATGATTGAAAACGTCATCGGACGCTATTGCTTGCCTTTTGGCGTCGCCACGAATTTCTTGATTAATGATGTCGACTACCTGGTTCCAATGGTCATTGAAGAGCCATCGGTGCTTGCCGCTTGCAGCTTTGCCGCCAAGCTCTTTCGCGCCGGTGGCGGCTTCCGGGCGGCGAGCGACGACCCAGTGATGATCGGACAAATTCAACTGCTTGATATCCAGGACAGGGAGCGCGCTGTCCAGGCTATTGCGCGGCATAAGGCGGAGATACTAGACAAAGCAAACGGAACAGCCGGCAGCATCAAGCGCCGCGGCGGCGGCGCAGTCGACCTGCGGACGCGCGTTTTCCAGAATACAAGCATAGGGCAAATGATCGTCATTCATCTGCTCTACGACGCGCGCGACGCCATGGGCGCGAACGCAGTGAATACAGCGCTGGAAGAGATCTCGCCACTTATCGAAAAGATCACAGGCGGTCGGGCGAATCTGCGCATCCTCAGCAACTTGTCCGACGAGAGAAAGGCATGGGCGGAAGGCAGTATTCCCGCTTCGGCTCTCGGCAATGAATACGCGAGCGGGGCGGAAGTCATCGACGGCATACTGGAGGCTGCCGTATTCGCCGAATTGGATCCCTACCGCGCGGCCACGCATAACAAGGGCATCATGAACGGCATTGACGCGCTGCTGATCGCTACTGGGAATGACTGGCGGGCGGTCGAAGCGGGCGCGCATGCCTATGCGGCGCGCGGGGGGCGCTATTCAAGCCTATCTCGCTGGTGGAAAGACGACCGCGGCGACTTGCGCGGGCGCATTGAATTGCCCCTGGCGGTCGGCATTGTCGGGGGGGCAACCCGCGTCCAGCGCCTGGCGCAGACCGCGCTCAAGATTCTCGGGCTGCGCTCGGCGCGGCAACTGGCGGAAGTGGCCGCGGCGGTAGGGCTGGCGCAAAACCTGGCGGCAATGCGCGCGCTGGCCACCGACGGCATTCAGCGCGGGCACATGCGGATGCACGCCCGTCAGCTGGCGATTGCCGCCGGCGCCGCTGCCGAAGACGTCGTGTTGATAGCGCAGCAAATGCACGAGCAAGGCGAGATTCGCTTGGAACGCGCGAGAGACCTGGTCAATCAACGAAAGTCAAGAACATGAAGAATGAATCACGCTGGCTGATGCAGCCGGATCGCAGCGTCGGCATCGTCGGCTATGGCGCTTACCTGCCGCGCTACCGTCTGCCAGGGACCGAGATAGCGCGTATTTGGACGCAAGGACAGGCTGCGTCGCCGGTGCGGGAAAAGGCCGTGGCGGGCATAGACGAAGATGTGATTACGATGTCAATTGAGGCGGCGCGCAACGCTATCGCTTGCGCAGGGATTGACGCCGAAGATATCCGCGCGGTTTGGGTCGGCAGCGAGAGCCACCCCTACGCGGTAAAACCTTCCAGTACGATCGTCGCCGAAAGCATTGGCGCCTCGCCCAATATCCAAGCCGCGGATTGGGAGTTCGCCTGCAAAGCCGGGACCGAAGCCGTACAAGCGTCGATTGGGATCGTCGGCAGCGGTATGGCGCGCTATACGCTAAGCATCGGCATGGATACAGCCCAAGGCAGGCCCGGCGACGCTCTGGAATTCACGGCAGGATCCGGTGGCGCTGCATTTATATTGGGACCGGCTGAGGAAAGTTACGCCGTCTATCAAGGGAGTTACAGTTACGTCACGGATACGCCCGATTTCTGGCGCAGATCCGGGGAAACCTTTCCCAGCCATGGCGATCGCTTCACCGGCGAACCAGCCTACTTCGCCCATACCATGGCCGCGGCATCGGCTTTGATGGATATGATGGGCACTCACGCGGGTGATTATCAACATGCCGTTTTTCATCAGCCCAATGTCAAGTTCCCCGCGCGCGCCGCCAAGTCGCTTGGTTTCACGACAGAGCAAATCGCGGCCGGCTTGCTCGCCAACGACATCGGCAATGTTTACTCTGGTTCCTGCATGATCGGATTGACCGCAATCCTCGATCAGGCTCGCCCTGGCGATCGGATATTGATGGTGAGCTATGGCAGTGGCGCCGGTTCGGACGCTTTTGATCTGCTCGTCACCGAGAGGATCGACGAAAAACCGCAAAACCACCCTGGCGCGCGCGACTACATCAAGCGCCGCACAGAAATCGACTATGGCGCATACACGCGCTTTCGCGGAAAACTGAAGGATTAGAAACCTATGAACGTATCAATCATCGGCGCGGGCATGATCCCGGTGCGCGAACACTGGTCGCAAGGCATTCGCGAGCTAGCCGCGGAAGCTGCCCGGTTTGCCCTCGAAGATGCGGGGAGGGCCCAGGTCGACGCCTTATATATCGGCAATGCCTATGGCGCGAGTTTCAATCAACAGACCCAGTTGGGCAGCTTGATTGCTGCTGAATTGGGCATGCCTGGCATAGAAGCATTCACCTGCGAAGCGGGCGACGCTTCGGGCGGCGTCGCGCTGCGGACCGCTTGTCTGGCAGTAGCCTCCGGAGCCGTGAGAGCGGCGCTGGTCGTCGGCGTTGAGAAGGCGACTGACATCGTTGGCGCCGCCCGGGTGGGCGCGCGCAATGTCAGTCTGGACGCCGACCTGGAAGCGGTCAACGGCGTGACTATGACAGCCTTGGCCGCGCTATTGATGCGGCGCTATATGTTTGAGTACGATCTATCGCTTGCGCAGTTTGCCGGCTTTAGCGTCAACGCGCATAGAAATGGCGCTGTCAATCCCCGCGCCATGTATCGCAACAAGTTGCGTGATGGAGCATTTTCCAAAGCGCCTATGCTTGCCGACCCGGTCAGCCTATTTGATTGCGCGCCCGACGGGGACGGAGCCGCGGCTCTGGTATTGGTTGGGTCAGAGCTTGCGGCAGACATGGCGCCGCAGCCAGTGCAGATCTGCGCGAGCGCGGTCGCGACGGATCGATTCATGCTGCAAGATCGCGACGATCCACTGCAGCTAGAGGCAGTTGGAAAATCGTTTTTTGACGCGCTGGAACAAGCCCAGCTTGAGCGCGAGGATATCGACCTGCTGGAATTGCATGACGCCTATACTATTTTGACGGCGCTGGCGCTTGAAGCGATGGGCTATTGTCAGCCGGGCGCTGCCTGGGTGTTGGCCTCGGACATGGGGGCGGGCATCGCCCTGGATAGCGATCTTCCTATAAGCACTTTTGGAGGCTTAAAAAGCCGGGGCAATCCCGGCGGAGCCACCGGCATCTACCAAGCGGTCGAGGCGACGCTGCAATTGCGCCAGTCCGCTGGCTTGAATCAAGTAGCGGGCGCGCGCCGCGCGCTCATCCAAAATATCGCCGGTCCCGGCAGCACCGTGGTTACGCACATCTTACAGAGACAGCCGGATGCAGACCGATAGACTATGACAGTGTCAATTGCTATCACGATAGCTTTTGATAGGCCGCTGTTCTTAAAGTGATGGCGAAGGTCTAACCTTGGGGGGAGCGACATCATGCGAGTAGCCAAATACTGGCGAAATAACAAACTTCGCTATCGCCTGATCAAAAGCGCCGCAGGCGCGGGGCGACGGGCGGAGCTCAATCCACAGTCCACAGCAAGGCGCCCAACACCGCTGCGCCGCGCAGCGACATTAGAGGCGGAGAAAGTCTAATGCTGGACCGAGAGACAGCGGATCCCGCAACACGGTATGCGCGTCAGCAACCTGCCGCGGCTGGCGCGGTTTACAGTTTTACGCTATTGCAGGAGCCGCCTCTGGGCTATGAATCCCAGGCGCCGTACTATCTAGCCTTGGTAGAGCTGGATGACGGCGGGCTGGTCACAGCGCAATTGACAGACATTGACGGAGCGGTGCGGATTGGCGACCGGGTAGAGATGGTGACCCGCAAACTTACAACTGACGGGGCTCAAGGAATGATTGTCTACGGATACAAGTTCCGCCCGGCGCTATAGCGAAATCATTTTGAAATATCGGCAGACAAGAAAAAGCCGCTCTTGCGAGCGGCTTTTGTCTTTTGCAGAGAAGTGAGAAACCCGGGCTAAGCTTTTTGAGCAACCTTGCGCTTTTCATCATAAGCCAGCGAAATCTCGCTGTTGGAATCGAAGAGGTGGATGTTGTCCAGATTGAATGTCACGTTCATATCGTTGCCCACGCTCGCATCCGTCCGCGGGTCGGTGCGCGCGATGAAGTTCTTGCCGCCGCTTTCGAGATAGATGATCACCTCGTTGCCCATCTGCTCAACGACCTCAACATTGGACATGAGATCGGCTGGAATGATGCCCTGGGGCAGGTAATTTGAGTCATGGATGTCTTCCGGGCGGATGCCGCAGACGACATCTGAACCGATATGATCACTGTAGGTTGCGGTCTTGTCCGCGGGCAAGGGCAGCGAGAACGCGCCCAAGTCGACGATAATGCGATCGCCATCCGGTTTGAGCGTCGCGTCGAAGAAGTTCATCGAAGGGCTGCCAATGAAACCAGCCACGAAGACGTTGCGTGGATTGTGATAGAGATTGTAAGGGGAATCAATCTGCTGCAATTTTCCTTCGTTGAGTACGCAGATGCGCGTGCCCATGGTCATGGCTTCGACCTGATCGTGCGTTACATAGATGAAGGTCGTTTCCAGACGCTGATGCAGGCGGCTGATGAAGGAACGGGCTTCGACGCGCAGTTTGGCATCGAGGTTCGACAGGGGCTCGTCCATCAAGAAGACGGCTGGCTCGCGCACAATCGCGCGACCGACAGCGACGCGTTGACGCTGACCGCCGGAAAGCTGCCGCGGACGCCGATCCAGCAAGTGCCCGATACCCAATTCATTGGCGGCTTCGCGCACGCGCTCGTCAATGATTTTCTTGGGAGTTTTGCGCAGCTTTAGACCAAAAGCCATGTTATCATAGACGGTCATGTGCGGGTAAAGGGCGTAACTCTGGAAGACCATCGCCACATCGCGGTCCTTTGGCGCGACATTGTTGACAACGCGGTCGCCAATCAAAATCTCGCCTTCGGTGATTTCTTCCAAGCCAGCGAGCATACGCAAGCTCGTCGATTTACCGCAGCCGGATGGTCCGACGAAAACCAGGAATTCCTTGTCGGCGACCTCAATGTTCAAGTCCGACACGACACGTTGATCGCCAAAATCCTTTGAAACATGATTGAATGTAACACCAGCCACGACAGCCTCCGATCAATTGCTTAGATAGACGAAAATATTGTTAAAACTGCACAAAGACCTTACTTGACAGTGAAATACTTTTATAGTGGCAATTATAGCGGTTTTTTCTGATTTTGCAACTATTTTGGCAAATTGATGTAAAATTGCCGTAAATTCTCATCGCGGACTCACGGAAAACATACAGAGAACTCAGCGGAGAACAAAGAAGCCATGGCAGACAACCCAAACGCGGAGATCATTGCAATTGGAACGGAATTGCTCCTGGGCGAGATCACAGATACAAATTCGGTTTTCATGGCGCGGCAGTTGCGCAACGTCGGGGTCAACATTTTCTTCATGACGACGGTGGGCGACAACCTGGGCCGGATCGCCGAATCGATACGGGCGGCGCTAAGCCGCGCGGAGATTGTTATCACCTGCGGCGGGCTAGGACCAACTGTGGACGATATGACGCGGCAAGCCGTTGCCGACGCCACTGAAAGACCGCTCGAGTTTCATCAACCCTTATATGACGAAATCGCCGAAAGATTCCGCGGCTTTGGCGTCCCCATGACCGCAAACAATCGGCAACAAGCCTACTTGCCGCAAGCAGCGCTATTGATCGAGAATCCTGTCGGCACAGCGCCTGCCTTCATTGTCGAGTCGGAGCGGGGCATCGTCATCAGCCTGCCCGGGGTGCCGCGAGAAATGAAATACCTGCTGACCGAATCCGTGCTGCCTTATCTGCTGCGCAAGTTCGACCTTGGCGTCATCGTTGCCCGGACATTGAGGACGGCCGGCATCGGCGAAAGTTCGCTCGATGACATGATCGGCGCGGATATTCTCAATGAGCGCAATCCCAGCGTCGGTCTGGCGGCGCATCATGGCTGCGTCGATATCCGTATGACCGCCAAGGCGAAGCGCAAAGACGCAGCAGAGTCGCTGCTGGACGCGATGCAGCAGCGGCTTATTGACCGGGTAGGGGAGCATATCTTCGGCAGCGACGAAGCGACATTGGAGAGCGTTGTTTCCCAGTTGCTGGCGGCGCGCCAGCTCTCGCTTCACATATTGGAAGCTGGCTTGCCCGGCGTCATTAGCGAACGACTGGATGCGGGTCTGCCGCTGGTTACTTCAGAGATTTTTGCGCATCCTGATGAGCTGTTCGACGAGCTCGGGCGGGATCCGCGGGATGCGACCCTGAGAGAATTAGCAGTGCATGCGGTGCAGCAGATTCGACGAGAAAAGGGAACAGATGCCTGCGTCGTAGCGCTGAGTTACCCCGATTTGGACGAGAACGCGGATCTTGAGCAGGGCAGCGCCATCGCCATCGCAAGCGTCGATGGCGTCGCGTATCGAGCCTACGGCTTCGGCGCTCGCTCCAATCTGGCGCAGGACTGGCTGTCTCGCTGGGGGCTGGCTAATTTGTGGCGGATGCTCAAGGATGGGGATGGAGCGCAGGACTAGGGTGACAATACGAGTTCATTCGTCCAGGCTCAAAAGCGCCATGAAGGCTTCTTGCGGCAGCTCTACCGACCCGATCATCTTCATGCGCTTTTTGCCCTTTTTTTGTTTTTCCAGCAATTTCTTTTTCCGCGTGACGTCCCCGCCGTAACACTTGGCAAGCACATCTTTCCGCAGCGCTTTGACATTCGCGCGCGAGATAACCCGTTTGCCAACAGCGGCTTGCACCGGCACCGTGAACATCTGCCGCGGGATTAGTTTCTTGAGCCGGGTGATCAAACGCTGCCCGCGGTGATAGGCATGGTCGCGATGGCAAATCATCGCCAAGGCATCAACTGGCTCGGCATTGACCAGGACATCGATCTTGACCAAGTCGCCAGCGCGATATTCTTCAAATTGATAGTCGAGACTGGCATAACCCTGGGTGACGCTTTTGAGCTTGTCATAGAAGTCGATGATTATTTCCGACAGTGGAATTGAAAAATGCAAGATGACCCGCGTCGCGTCTAGGTATTCGGTCGTTTCGTATAAGCCGCGCTTGTTGATGACCAGATCCATGACCGCCCCGATATATTTTTGCGGGGCGTAAATCTGGATCTTCAGCCAGGGCTCTTGGATCTCGACTATCGCGTTTTCCTCGGGCAGCAGAGCCGGGCTGTCTATCAGAGCGGTCTCGCCATTCTTTTGCTGCACGCGGTATTCGACGCTCGGCGCTGTGGCCAAGATGTCCAGGTCGTATTCGCGCTCCAGGCGCTCCTGTACGATCTCCATGTGGAACAAACCCAGGAAACCCACGCGGAAACCGAAATTCAGCGCCTGCGATGTTTCTGGCTGAAAGACCAGGGAAGCGTCGTTGAGCTGCAGCTTGTCGAGCGCGTCGCGCAGATCGGCGTAGTCTTCGTTGTTCGTCGGGTAGATGCCGGCAAAGACCATCGGCTTGACCGTCTCGTAGCCGGGCAAGGGGGCCTGGCTGCCGTTGTTCGCCCAAGTGACGGTATCGCCCACGCGGCATTCGCGCACGGTTTTCAGACCAGTCGCGATATATCCGACTTCTCCGGCGCGCAAGTCTTCTACGCCACGCATGATGGGGTCGAATACGCCGATTTCCACAGGCTCGAAGCGGGCGCCCGTCGCGACAAGTTTGAGCATTTGACGCCGATTAATCGCGCC
Organism: Aggregatilineales bacterium; assembly: GCA_963663445.2. Classification (GTDB taxonomy): domain Bacteria; phylum Chloroflexota; class Anaerolineae; order Aggregatilineales; family Phototrophicaceae; genus UBA6055. The sequence goes on from CAXXTM010000002.1 coordinate 1,703,644, forward strand.
ATCAACCACGCGCACATAGGCGATGACGCCTTTGTAGGCGTCGTAGTGCGAATCGAAGACCAGGGCGCGGAAGGGCTGCCCGGCTGCGGTTGCGGGCGCAGGCACTTCACTGAGCACTTTTTCCAGCAGGTCGCGCACGCCGATGCCGTTCTTGGCGGAAATGCGGCACATTTCCCCCGCTGGCGTACCCAACAATTCTTCGACGTCACGCGCCACATCGCTCGGCTGCGCCGCAGGCAGATCGATCTTGTTGATGACTGGAATGATCTCCAGGTCTTGTTCCAGCGCCAGATAGACATTGGAGAGCGTCTGCGCTTCGATTCCCTGGCTGGCGTCGACGACCAGAATCGCCCCCTCGCAGGCTTGCAAGGCTCGGCTGACTTCGTATGTGAAATCGACGTGCCCCGGGGTGTCTATCAAGTTGATGGTATATTGATTGCCGTCGTCGGCGTCGTAAAGCATTCTCACCGCGGAGGCTTTGATCGTCACGCCGCGTTCGCGTTCCAGCGCCATGCTGTCCAGCAACTGCTCTTGCATCTCGCGCGCGGCGACGGTCTTGGTCAATTCCAGCAAACGATCGGCCAAGGTGCTCTTGCCGTGATCAACATGGGCTATGATGCAGAAGTTGCGGATTTGATCGATTTGCATGTTCGTCTTTGTTCCGGACTTTTGAGAATGATTATCATCGATAATCGATTGCTGGAGTAGGGCTAGCTACGACCTGGAATCAATCAGGCGCCCGATGGCAGCGAGATTGTCGCTGTGCGAAACGCTTGGCTCGGCGTCCCGCAGCCACATCAAGAATTCGACATTGCCCTTTTGCCCGGTTATGGGCGAGCGCATCAGGTCCAGGACCGCGAAGCCCTGCGCGATGGCATGCTTCGCGATCTCTTGCAAAACGCGCCGATGCACCGCTGGATCTCTGACGATGCCGCCCTTGCCAACATCCGCCTTGCCGGCTTCGAACTGAGGTTTGACCAGGACAACCAGGTCGGCATTGGGCAAGAGCCAGCCCTTGACCCGGGGCAAGATATGCCGCAGAGAGATGAATGAAACATCGACAACGACCAAGCCTACGAGCTCGCCCAGCGAATCCAGATAGCGCGCGTTCGTCCTTTCCAGCAGGCGGACGCGCTCATCCTGTCGCAACTTATAGTCGAGAATGCCGTTGCCAACATCAATAGCATGAACGCGCGCCGCGCCCGCCCGCAGCAAGCAATCCGTGAAGCCGCCCGTGCTCGCGCCGACATCCGCGCAAACTTTGTCTGTGACATCGATTTTGAATTCGCGCAGAGCCGCTTCCAGCTTGAGCCCAGCGCGACTGACATAACGCCGTTTCTGCTTGAGCCGAATGCGCGCGTTGCTGGCGACCATCGTGCCCGGTTTATCCACGAGTTTGCCATCAACGCTGACCTCGGCCGCCATGATCATGGCAGCTGCTTTATTGCGGCTATCGGCAAGTTCCCGCTTGACCAGCAGCACATCCAGTCTTCGCTTGTCAGTCATTTAAGTAACCGCGGACCAATTCCATCGTGATATCAACTTGTCGCTGGTCGGCGGTGAACTGAAAGCTGTCCGCGGCGAGCGGCAAGTACCCGTCCGCGGCGACAATGACGCTATAGGGCGTATCCGCCGCCAAGGGGCGGGCAAATTGAAAATCGCCATTGCGATCCGTCATGGCGGTGGCGAAGACTTGTTCTGCTTTCCATTCGAATTCACTGGCTGAATAATCTTCGCTTATCAGCACGATGGTCACGCTGGCGATGCCGGTCAAAGTCGCGGCATCCAGCACACGTCCGCGCAGCAAAGCGCCTTCGTATTCAGCCAGACGATCAATCGGCAATTGTCCGATGCCGACGCTGTCTTCGATTGCCAAAATCTGCAAGTTATTCACCAGCAATTGCAATTGATACTTGCCGTCTGGGGGCGAATTAACGGATAGCATAAAGTCGGAGCCGCTTTCTAGCGTGACCCAAGCATAAGTCGATTCGAAAAACGGCAAATCGTCAACCAGCCAGCGGATCGTCCATTCTGTGCCAGCAGCGATGTTCTGCCAATCGAATAGCGCAAAAATCGCAGGCACCGCTTCTGTTATGCCCGATGACGCAGTTGCGTTCCTCGCTTCGAATGCGCTTGAGGCGGAAACATAACGCCCATTAAAAAACACAGCGGGCAGGGGACCGCCCGTCCCCCCGGCGACGACAAAATCCGAGGTGGCGGATAGAACGCGGTCGAGGTAAAGCTCGAGGCGATACTTTCCCGGTATCAGCCCACCGAGAGGGCGCAGTTGAACGACGTCCGAGCCATTCGCGCCGCGCGACCAGATATCGTTCGTGCGCCCGACCTCCGCGCCACCGTAGTACCAAATCGTGCTCCAGGGGGTTCCGGCTGTCAAATTGGCATAAAGAAAGCGAGCGTAGGCAGTTACACCGGTTGGCAAGATATAGCCGTTGCCGATGAGATTGCCCTGATTATCCAGCAAACCAAAGACGATATTGCTGAAGCGAGCCGAATTGTCCGCTCCGCCGCCGACGACGATTTGCTGGCTGGCTGCGGCCAAGCCGTTGAGCAGCAAGGTAAACTGATAAGCGCCGTTGGGCCAGGGCTGATCTCGGCTGCCGATATACCACATGCCGTTTTGTCCGCCGCTCCAGTGCACGGGCGGCAAGCTGAAAGTGGCGTCCGGTATGCCGTCGCGCGTGACACGCAGCTCGTATACCGTTTCGGGACTCATGTTGTGATAGTCAAAAAAAAGATAGAGGCTGTTGGTATTGGCGGGCATCGCCCCAACAACTGTCGAAGGCAAACCGTCCACCACGGAAGGGGAAAAGATCAGCCGAGAAACAGAAGGAGCTTCGGTTGACAACTGCATCTCCGTAGGCACGGTATGGATTTGCACGCCCAGACCAAGAGCAGCGCCTCTGATCAGGCTTTGCGCCAGACGAATCGGCCTTATCGTACTGATGAAGTCGCCAGTGGGAACACAGTGATCGCTGCTGTTGATAAGACCATCGCCGGTCGTGTCTTCAATGAAACGACAGTTGGCTTCCGTCGCGGGGCGGCCGTATTTCGCGCTGGTAGGGATGCCGATCAATTGCCCCAGACTGTCGAATGCGCCGCCGCCAGCCATCGTTCCCGGCAGTTCCGCCCGGGTCTTGAACCAAGCGCGAGCGCCGCCGCGCGGTTCCGAGATGAAAGCTGTGATTGTCCCGCGCGCGACCGTCACGGCTTGATTGCCGATATCCCGATAGCCGGCCACGAGAATGTTGTCATCAATGTCAACATTCGCCGAGGCGCCGATGCCAACAAATGGCAAGACGGGAAGCGCGCCCGCCGCAATCAGACGACCATCCAGCTCGCGCGTGATGCGCAGAACCGCGATGTCCAGACCTTGGTCGGCATTGGCGATCTCGGCGCGATATTTTGGCGCCGGCGGTTCATTGAGATCGACATTCATGGAAACGATTAGCGTTTCGCCGTCGCAAGTTTGGCTTGGCAGCACGCTGTGCGCATTTGTTAGGATCAAACCGTCCGCGCTGACGATTGTGCCCGTGCTGACGCATTTCACGACCAGATCGTTTGCCAGGCTTTGCACTTGATAGATGAAGACTGTCGCCCGCTTTATGGCATCCAGATCACTCTGGGCGACTCCTATTGAATGCGAGGGCGAAAAAAGCCAAAGCAGAAATCCGACAATTAGAGCCGCTCGGCGGCAGCGAAAAAGTCTGCCGCGCTCGCATAAGAAAACAAGCCCTCTATTTACATGATCAAGAGGTTCTGTAAAAAAGGATGTCGAATACTTATTCATCATCACAATCAAAAAACCATCAAAACTCCAGGCTTTGGATGAAGCGATCCAGAATGGCTCGTTCACGCTGAAAGATGCTGGCGTCGGCGCGGAAGGAAACGATGACCGCTTGGCCCCGGCTGATCATGAGCACGTCCAAGCCCGCGACAATTGCCGAAACGCCTTCCAGGAATGGGCTGGTATCTCTGGAGACATAGGAGTAGGACATCGTCACCGCTGCATTGTCGTCCGGCAAGACATAGATATCATAACCGAGCACCGTGTAGTCAATCAGCGTCTGAGACCGTCGCAGCGTCAAACGATCCAAAAGATTGCGCTCGCTTGTATCGGGTCCGACGGGCAATGTGCGCAGCTCTATTTGCGTATTGAAACCCAGTTGCGCTGTGTCCTCCACGCGAAATACATAGTCCGCAGCCTCGCTTAATAGCCAGCGATGCGGATAGCGCGCTGTGATGCCGGCTTCGACATTGCTGTATATCAAGGATTGGTTGAGGCTGCTGTCGCGCAGGTTGGCGCCGGCGATCAGACCCAGCCCAATCAATACGAAGCTGAAGACCATCGACCAACGCTGCCGAGGCGTCAAGATGACAGCCGGAGCGGGTCCCGCATCAAATGCCATCACTGTCTCTGCTGCTCACAAACGCTTCGCGTTCTCGTCTTTCGGATGCGTTGTACAAGAAAAAGGTCACTGCGGCAGTCAAGCAAATCGCAGCGATTAGGAAAAGTATCCCGAACAGGGGCTGATCATCATTTCCCGCAGCGCCCAAGGGTCCGCTCATTATACTCGTAAAGACAGGGGCGATGAGACCAGTGGTCGCGGCTGCGGCTATGATGTTTGCTGGCAGCACCAGTGGAAAGGCGTTGCCGAAATAAGATTCCGCCAGTCCCAAGGCGATGAACATGGACGATGCGAACTGAATCGCGAGATTGGCCAGCACATAGTTGGCTGCAATTGCCAGAGAAGGCTGGAGCTGCCAGACGATTGCGATGTTGAGATAGAAGCTGTAACCCACCGCGCTCGCTAAGCAATAAGCCACGGCGTCGCTGCGCATGCGCAGTTCGTCAGGGTAAATGGTGAACCTAAGAACCAGAAGCTTGAGGCCCCCATCGACAAAGCCAGCCGTCAAGGCGAAGCCCAGAATCCGGCGGAAGACCGTCTCCAAAGGCAGCCAATCTTCCAAACGAAAGAAGTCCTGTACCAGCGGCAGGCCGATCGCCGCGGCCGACAAAGCGGAGAGGACGGCGACGCCAATCAGGCGGCGTCTAGGCGAAGCGCTTTGCGCTTCCGGCGCTACCGCGACCGCCAGCCAAACAGCGGGCGGGAATAGCAGCAATACCGCCGTGAGAATGCGGCTGACGTCGTCTTGCGGTTTTAGCGCCAATGCTTCTGACAAGACAAGCAGCAGGAGACAAAGCGCGATTATCAGTGCCAGCTGAATCACTATGTTTCGCCAGACCGGCACAGTCGCATGGCGCTCGCCATCGCCGGAAGAAACCAGTCCTTGAAAAGGCTCGTTCATAGATTCGCCGCAGATGGCGCGCAAGGCGGATGTTCAATCATACATAAAAATTACGCAACTTTGTTATTCTTGTAAAGTGGAAAGGCATGTCACCTTTTGTTTAAGCGAGTATCAAGGTAGGGAGACCTTTTCAGCGCATGTGCTATGCTCGTGCCGAGCAAAGGCAAGGCAAAATGCATCGATTGTGTACAGTCGCCCTGGCAGTCGGCATCGTTCTTTTTCTCGTCGGCTGCGCCGGCGAGAGAAATCGCGCGCCATGTCAGCAGGATAACCGCTGCGTCCGATATGCCTTGACCGCGGATTTCCCGATCCTGGATCCCCATATCGCCGAGCTGCCCGAAGCCGGTATGATCTTCCGGCAGATTTATGACACGCTCGTATACCGCGATACCCGAACGAAAGAGTTTCTGCCCGGCTTGGCTCGATCCTGGGACAGATCGTCGGATGGGCTGGTCTATACCTTTCATTTGCGCGACGATGTTCACTTCCATGACGGGTCGTCCTTCTCCGCGGCTTCTGTGGCTGCCAATTTGGATCGGATTATGGATCCGGCCATTGTGTCTCGCCGCGCGCGCAGCCTGCTTGGTCCCTTTAGCCGCTATGAAATTCTTGACGCGCGAACGATTCGACTCTATTTCCACTCGCCGTTTGCGCCCTTGCTTGACAGCCTGGCTCAGCCATTCCTCGGCATGGCCAGCGAGCAGGCACTCGCCGCCTACGATAACTTGCGCTATCAGTTTCATCAGGTCGGCAGCGGACCATTCGCCCTGGAAAAATACTTGCCCGGGGACCGCATTGTCTTGCGGCGCTTCGAGCTGTACGCAACTAATGCGGGCATCTATTCGTCTTTAAGTGGCGGCGAGGCGCAAGTCATTGAATTTTACATCGCGGGAGAACAGAGCGCGACTTCACAACAGATTTTGAGCGAGCCCTTCGATATCCTTGACGAAGTTGCGCCGGAGGCTGTCACAAACCTCGCTGGCAACAGTCAAATCCAGGTAATGCCCATTGAGATCCCCGGGCAGACGGTTCAGCTCCTGTTCAATACCCGGCGCGAGCATGTCAATGACCCCGAGGTCAGGCGGGCATTGCTGCTCGCTACCAATCGCGTCGCGATTGCGAACAAGATCTACGCCAATTTCTCGCCTGTGGCTTGGGCGCCTTTATCAGTCGCTAGCGGCTATGCTCACACCGGGTTTGTAAACGAGTTGAGCTTTGATCTGGGACTTGCACAAGAGCTGCTTGCGCAGAGGGGTTATCAAGACTTGGATAGGGACGGGGTTCTGGAACGCGCTGGCGCGCCGCTGCGGCTGTCAGTTCTTATTCCGCCCTGGGGCCAGCTGCCCGAAGTTGCCGAATTCCTTCGTGAACAGTGGCGGCAAATTGGTGTGCAGCTCAAGATCGATTCCGTGCCTGGTTTCGGCAGGCTGGCCGAAAAAATCCAAGCGGGTGAAAACGACTTGGTCGCAATCGAGGCTTACGGGCTGGATCCCGCGATTTTGGGCAGGGTATTCTCGAACCAGTCGCTTTACTCGCCTTCCAGAATGGCCGACGAAGCGCTTAACGGTCTGTTGCTGAACGCGGTGGAAACACAGGATCCGTCCGCCCGGCGCAGCCAATACTATGATATTCAAGCCTATCTGATGACAAACGCGCTCGTCCTGCCAATCCGCGAGAATGTACGGCTGCGCCTGGCGAGATCAAACGCGCGCGACCTGCGCTTCGACGCCTACGGTTTTTATCCCTTGTTATTCAACCTGCGGCTGGATGGCAACTGAGTTATGGTCCCAGGGTGATTCTGGTGCCCCTTCGCCGGCCATGACAGATCAGATCAGTCAACACGTCAGGCTGTCGTCCGTTGACAATAAAAACTTCCAAGTTGGGAACGGCATCAAGCAATGCCAACATCTCTTCAACCTTTTGCAGCATGCCGCCTGTCACATCAATGCCAGACGAGGGACCCAGGGCAGATCTGATCGAATCGAAACTCGAGGCTGTGATTGACGGGATGACGCGCCCGGCGTCGTCCAGAACGCCATCTACTTCGCCTAGCAAGATGATGCGCTTAACCGGCAAAGACTTTGCCAGATGCGCGAAAATCCGCTCTGTGGAAATGATTGCGCCGCCCATTTGGCTGTCAAGCGCGACATCGCCATGAACAAGCGGGATGATGCCGGATTCCAGAGCTTGAGCGATTAGGCGCGTTGGCATTTCGACGATGTGCCCGTCGGCGGATTCTGTGAATGACGAGGGCTGGAAGCGCAGCGCCGGTAAGCCTTGCGCCAACAGTTCAAGCAAAACAAGTTGGCTTAGCGCCACGGCGGCCTCGGCAACTTTGCTGAATGCGAGCCACTGTTCGGCCGAGTAGACGCCGGCTGCTGTTTGATGATGTTTCGCCGCAAAATGCCCAAATGAACCGCTGCCGTGCCCGATGACCAAGCGCAAGCCGGGTTCCGCTTGCCATACTGCTTTTATTTGGCTCGCGATTATTCTTGTGGCTTCTCGGCGAAATGTCCGCGCTTTGCGCTTGTCGGTGATGAGCGAGCCACCCAGTTTGATGAAGGTCGTCATGAGAAACCGGTCTTAGTCCAATATAAAGTCAATGACGCTCACTGCCCCCGCCAGGCACAGGGCTCGCCTTAGCGCTGGCAGGGTTGAACCGTCTGCCAAAGCGATCATATTGCCCCCCATGCCGCCGCCGGAGAGTTTGGCGCCCAGTGCGCCTGCGGCGATGCTGGCCTCAACCAGGTTATCCAATTCCGGCGACGATATGCCAAGCTGCCGCAGCATTTCATGGTTCTCGCTCATTAAAGCGCCCAATTGCGGCTGCTGGCCGCTCTCAAGCGCGCGCCGGGCGCTGCGCACAACTTGGCTGATTCTCCGAAATATATCCTCAGTCTCTGATTGCCGTTCAGCGTAGCGCTGGCGCACGCGATCCACCGCCTCGCGCGTCTTCACGGCGCGTCCGGTATCGGCAATCACGATGTGGCAGGGGGCTTCGACAGTCAGCAGCTCATGGTCTTTGCCTCGTTCGAAGTACACAGGGCGCTCGTATACCACGACGGTATTGTCAATGCCGCTGGGTGTGCCGTGATGAATCTTTTCCATTTCGAATACCAACTGATTCAGGTCTTCAGCGGGGATTTCCCGACCGAACAGCGCCGCCAAAGCGCGTATGACAGCGGCAGATACAGCCGCGCCGCTTCCCAAGCCTCCCGCAAAAGGAATATCTGATTTAATGACGAGCTCACCGGTTGCTTTGCTCATGCCAAAATAGTTAGCAGCCATCCGCAGCAACTGTCGCATTGGTCGCGCGGAATCATCGGATAAAGGCGCATCGATTGAGACGCGCTTTTCGAGCTCGGTTGACCAGATGTTTAGCGCCGTATCAGAGGGCTGGGCGCTGGCATAAGCGCGCAAGGATCGTATCGGCGCGGCAATCGCCGGCATCCCATATACAACGGCATGTTCTCCCAAGAGAATGATCTTGGCCGGCGCGCTGGATTTGAACGGGGCACTGTTACAAGACATAGAGAATGATGAAATAGGCAATGCCAGCCAAGAAAAGCGCAAGCTGTATCGGCCGGTCAGCGAGCAGTATTTCTTCCGGCGCGCTGGAAGTTTCTTCCACATGCAACAAGTACAAGTAGCGCAGCAAGCCATAAAGTACAAATGGGACCGTGATCAATCCCAAGTTCGCGCCGTGCTTGGTCATCGTTTCCACTTCTATCGTATACAAAATATAAGTAATGAGCGTGGAAGTGGTGACGATGCGCAGCATGTCGTCCAGCAGGGGAAGATTATACTGTCGGAAAGTTTGGCGCGTGTTGGCGGCTTGATCGCCTAACAGTACAAGTTCTTGCCGGCGCTTGCCAACCACCAGGAACAGAGCGAGCAAACCGGTAAAGGCATATAACCAAGGCGAAACTTCAACGTCGATGACGACGCCGCCGACCATAACGCGAATGACAAAGCCCGCGGCAACAATGAGCACATCGAGCAAGGCGATGTGCTTCAGACGAAGCGAATAGACGAGCTGCGTTAGCAGATATAAGGCGAGCAGAAGGAATAGCTCGAAGTCCAAGCGATAGGCCAGCCCCAAGCTGACAGCAGCGAGTAGGGCCGCGGCTAGCTTCGCGACCGTCACAGAGAGCATGCCAGAGGCAATGGGACGATGACGTTTGCGCGGATGCGCCCGGTCCTGTTCCCGGTCCATCAGGTCGTTGACGATGTAAACGCTGCCCGAAACAAGCACGAGCAACCCAGCGGCGGCAATTACCCGTATCAACAAATCGAGTTCCAGGATTTTAGCGTCGAAGAGAATCGCGGGGAAAACGAAGAGGATGTTCTTTGTCCATTGCTGAGGGCGCATGGATCGGATTAAGGCGCGGAAGGTACTCAAGCTGTGCCTCGCTGCTTAGACAGTAGACAGGTCTATTAGTTTAGTGCTATCGTGCGGCTTTGCTAGATGCATTTAACTTAGCAAGAGCGCGGTCCGCGGATTGAAACGATGGACACTGAATATACCGCAAGCGCCAGGGCGCATTCGAATATCGCCTTTATCAAGTATTGGGGCAATCGGGATCATGTTATTCGGCTGCCGTCCAATTCGTCGCTCAGCATGAATCTTGCGGCATTGCATTCCACAACCAAAGTAACCTGGTCTGACGCGCTGGAAGCAGACCGCTTGATGATTAACGGGAAACCCGCGGTCCCGGCCGCGCTCCATAGAGTCAGCGCGCATCTCGATACACTGCGCGAAGAACTGGGATCAACCTTGCGCGCCGATATATCTTCGTTCAACAATTTTCCCATGGGCGCGGGAATCGCCTCATCCGCGTCGGCTTTCGCTGCGCTGACCTTGGCGGCGACAGCCGCGCTCGGCAGGCGGTATTCCGAGCGCGAATTGAGTGTGCTGGCGCGGCGCGGCTCCGGCTCGGCCGCGCGCTCGATCCCCGCGGGATTCGTCGAATGGCGCGCTGGCGGCGCCGACAAGGAATCTTATGCGGAGTCCATCGCAGGTCCTGACTATTGGTCCCTCGAAGACGTGATCGCGGTTATCAGCCGGGCTCATAAACAGGTCGGTTCAACAGCCGGTCATGCGACGGCTAATAGCAGTGTCTTGCAAAAGACGCGGGTTGCAAACGCCGCCGCTCGACTCGAAAGCGCGAAACATGCCATTCTAGCGCGTGACTTTGAGCGTTTGGCAGCCGTAGTAGAAGAGGACAGCAATTTGATGCACGCTGTCATGATGACCAGCAGGCCGGCGCTATTCTATTGGCTGCCGAAATCCTTGGGCATCATGCTCGCTGTTCGAGAGTGGCGGGCTCAAGGCATTCAAGTGGCTTATACACTGGACGCCGGTCCCAATGTGCATTGCATTTGCGGCGCCGAGGACGCAGCCGCGGTCGCGCAGCGCCTCACAGAACTTGATCCGCATATCGAAGTCATTCGTTCATCAGTTGGCGGGGGCGCGCGGTTGTTGAAAGCGGGGCTGCGGACAGATTAGAATGGCTTGCGCGTTTTTGCGCCTACGCCCTACAATGTAGGTAATTGAAGCCAGAGCAAGGTGATAATTCATGACCTTCCACGCAGCGGGCAATGACATCCTATTGGCGGTAATGGCTTTTGGAATCATTTTGATCCCCGCCATCATCATTCATGAATTGGGGCATTTCTTCGCCGCCAAGCTGGTCGGCATCAATGTCTTGGAATTCGGCATTGGATTCCCGCCGCGCTTGGCAAGACTGTTTATGTGGGGCGAAACCGAATTCACGCTCAACGCGCTACCGATCGGCGGGTTTGTGCGTCCGCTGGGCGAGGACATGATCGGTCCAGCCGGCGACGACAAAGTGAAGCGGGACCGCGAAACTCTGGAAGAGCGTTATGGCGCGCATGGCGGAGGCTTGACCGAGCGCGAACAATTGCGTTTGCGCGGCGTGCAAGAGCAGCGCATGATGTCGGTGAACGAGGCGCCGCCACTGGGCCGCTTATTCTTTATGGCAGCGGGCGCGCTGGCCAATTTCGCCACTGCCATGATCCTATTCTTCATAGTCGCATTGATTGGTTTGCCGACTCAAGTTGGCGGGTTGGCGCAATTGGCGGCAATTCCGGATGGCTCGCTATTTGCTGACAGCCCCGCAAGCGTCGGCGACGCCATCGAAATGGTCAATGGCGAGCGCTTTGAAGATTTCGCGTCATTTTACGAGATCCTCGCGTCTTACAGCCAGGAATCGATAACATTTTCACTTCTGCGACAGGAGACAGGCGAACCGTATACGCTTACGCTGAAACCGGGTTTTGAAGAGCGACAGGCTTTTATACAGGTGGTAGGGGTACAAGAGGAATCGCCGGCCTTCCAAGCGGGCATCCAAGCAGGCGACCTGCTTACCCACATCAATTCGGCGCGCCTGCCGGCGACTGGGGACGCGGTAGCGGTGCTGCGCGACCTAACGCGGGAATACGAAGGCCGCGTGATGAGTTTGACGTTCTTGCGCGACCTGGACGATGGAAGACAACTGCCAGTGGAAATACGAGTCGTACCCCGCGTCAATCCGCCGGAAGGCGAAGGCCGGCTCGGCGTCGCCATACGATCTCAGTTTGGTTTGCAAGACCAGACCCGCTTCGCGAACGCCGGTTACAAAACGGAGATGATTGCTCAAAGCATTTCGGCGGCTATTTCGCATAGCCTGCGAACAACACGCAATACCTTCGAGCTCATCGCTTCGATCCCAGGACGCCTGCTTGATGGATCATTGAGCGGCAGGGACGCGCGCCCCATTAGTATCATTGGCATTAGCAAGATCGGCGGCGAATTCCTCCAGCGCAGCTTGCAAGAAGGTCCTGGATTAATGCTCAATTTCATCGCGCTCATCAGTATATTCCTGGGAATCAGTAATCTGCTGCCGATACCGGCGCTCGATGGCGGCCGAATCGTATTTGTCTTGCTCGAGATGCTGCGTGGCAAGCCAATCAACCCGAGGATTGAAGCGCGTATTCACCAGATCGGAATCCTGATTTTGCTGGTGCTGGGCCTGATCATCATGGTCATCGATCTGCTGGATCCGCCCAGCATCACCTAGCGCCGCGGGGCAGAGCCATGACAGAGCCGGAGATCGCCTTGGAAGCAGCGGGCTTAAGAAAGCCCGAACTGACTGATGTTATCAAGGCATTAAAAAACGAAGCCCATTCGAGTTCAGCAAGTCATTCGTCTAGCGTGATTTACGGATTATCCGATTTGTCCGAGCTTGAATTGGAGCGCTTGGCATCAGATTGGGCTGGTTTTCCCGCGACCTACAAACATCAAATCCTCAAGCAATTGCTCGAGACAAGCGAAACGGTATTCGAATTGGATTACGCCGCCTTCGCTCGCATGAACCTGACAGATAAAAGCAGTCTGGTTCGGACGGCAGCTATTGAATTGCTTTGGTCTGACGGATCCCTGGCGACGATGCGGGAGTTGCTGGAGCTGGCTCGCGGCGACATGTCGCATGATGTGCGCGCCAAAGCGTTTTCGGCATTGGCTCGCTTTATTCTCTTGGGAGAATACGGGGACATCCCCGCGAATGTCGCGCGCGAGGCGCAGGAGCTGGCGCATACGGCGTTCAAGGATCGACACGCGCCGCTAGAGATCCGCCGCCGGGCGCTGGAAGCGATTGCCAATTCAAGTCATGCGGAAGTGCCGGCTATGATCCGGGCAGCCTATCATGATGGCAATCACTTGCTGAAGGTCAGCGCGATTTATGCCATGGGCAGGACCTGCGACAAGATCTGGCGCGATACCGTGCTCGAAGAATTGGAGAACAGCGATAGCCAGATCTTATACGAAGCGGTTCAAGCCTGCGGCGCGCTGCAACTGGAAGAAAGCCTTCGCTTGATCGAAGCCTTAAGCGCCGGCGACGACCAAGAGATTCAGCTAATGGCTATATGGGCGCTGGGTGAGATCGGTGGCAAACGGGCATTTGAAATCCTCTGTGATCTGGAAGAGAGCCAAGAAGACCGGGAAATCCTGGAAGCCGTTGAAGAAGCCATCGACGCCGCGAGTTTCAGCTTGAGCATGCCAGCGCTCAATATGGAGTTCGACGATTACTAGGACGATGCCGAAAAACTCGCGGCCGCGCTTATCAAGCGAGATGGCACGCTGGGGCGCCTCGCGACAACTCGACGCTAAGAGGCGGAGCGACGGCAGGTCATAAGGCAAACATCGTTTGCAATTTCATCGCCAGGCTCATTTCGCCAAGAATCTTTAGCTTACCGGTCATAAACGCCTGCATGGCATTCATATTGCCAGTGGAAACCGCGTGCCAGTCGTCGGCGCTGGCTTTCAAGGTCATCGCCGGGTCGCTGATTTCGCCTGCGCCATGTTCGATTGATCCACCGCTAATCTTGATCCAATACAGGCCGCCATTGTCTCCGCTGAGATCAAAGAGGATCCCTGCATCTATGCCGTCAGCTTTTTCCGGCAGGAAGCGCTCCGCCAGGTTTGGGAATATGTTCTTGACTTCGTCGGCAGAAGCCATAAGAAACTCCTTGTACTCGTTTCGCGTATTTCAATCCTGGATTAGTATACATTTGTTGACGCAAGCGCCCAAGAGCAGCTTAGGTTAAGCGTAGCAGACGAAGAAATAAATGCGACTGCCCATCATATCAAGTTGGCTATTCCTCTTTTTTGCCGCAGGATGCACCTTTCCTGGTTCGGCGGAAAATATCAACCAAGTCCAAGCCGTGACAGCCATTCTTGAGGCAAGGGGCACAGCGACGAGCGCTTCATTTGTGTCCGCAGCATCCGCAGTATCCGCAACAGCAGAAACAGCAAAGGCTCAGTTGGCGCCCAGCGAGCAAGCAATCCAAACGGAAGTCCCAAGCATCGTTCTTGCTACCGCGACGCTTCCCGCGCAAGTCGCGGGGCGTTTCGCCGAAGCGACCAAGAACGCTGACAACGCGGCAGTCAACTCGCAATCGCCGAATAATCTCACAGAATATGTTGTGGCTTGGGGCGATACCTTATCAAGGATCGCCTCAATTCACGGGCTGTCCATAGAAACGCTGATGGCGACAAATGACTTGCGCAACCCCGACTTGCTGACGGTAGGACAAATCATCAAGCTGCCAGCGCCGCCCGACGCCAATGGACCGGCTTTTCATATCCTGCCGGATGCGAGGCTAGCGCGTTCGGAGAGCGCGCAGTCCTTTGACGTCCAAGGTTTTATTGAAAATCAGCCAGGTGTATTGCGCACAATGGTCGCTACTGCCGCGTCGCGCCGAGCCGACGGCAGTTCGGTCAATATCGAGCTGTCGGCAAGTGAAATCGTGCAACGGGTCTCGTTGGAGTTCAGCGTCGATCCGCGTGTCTTGCTGGCTTTCCTGGAGTACCGGGCGGGGCTGCTTTCAAATCTTGATGTCAATCACGAGCAGATGCTTTATCCCTTATTCCCGCCTGATACATCAGACGGAATTGGCCGCCCCGGGTTATATGCCCAGTTGGTCTGGTTTGCTGACCAACTCAATTATGGCTATTACGGAAGAAAGTATCGCGGCGACGTTATTATTGATTTCGCTGATGGCAGCCGCCTGCTTTATCATGCGGATCTAAACGCCGGCAGCGCCGCGATTCAGCATGTTTTCGCCAGAATGATTTCCGGAGCGGGTTGGGAGCGCGATGTTGGCGACGGCGGCTTCTATCAATTATATCGCGACCTGTTTGGCGATCCCTTTGCAGACAACGAGCAAGAGAATAGAGTCCCGTTGAAACAGCCCGAGCTGAGCCTGCCGTTTCGGCCGGGCGAGGTTTGGCGCTTTACGGGGGGATTTCACGGCGGCTGGGGGAATGGCAGCGCTTGGGCGTCGGTCGATTTCGCTCCGCCAGAAGAAGCAGGTCCGGTACATTATTGTTATACAAGTACTTTTCCGGTTACCGCGGTCGCCCGCGGCAAAATCGCCCGGCTGTCTGAAGGCGCCGTCATTCTAGATCTCGACCTGGACGGCAATGAGGGAAGCGGCTGGACAATCTTGTATCTGCATACCACTCATGCGGATTCCCTGGAAGAAGGACAGATTGTGGAAGCGGGGGAGATCTTGGGATACCCGTCCTGCGCAGGCGGCTATTCAACAGCGACACATCTACATATTGCCCGCCGTTACAATGGGGAATGGGTACCCGCCGACTGCGTACATTGTTCGCCAGCGCTGCAAGCGCCGCCTTTCACGATGAGCGGGTGGCGAGTGGTCGGATTGAAAAATCAAGCCTATCAGGGTTATCTGGTCAACTCGGTGGACAATCGCAGTGTGATTGCCGAGCAGGGTAGAAGCACGAAACTTAATCAAATTTCGTGGTAACATGCTATTCAAGATGTATGAATTGCTGTGGTTCCTGGGCTCGACTGTGGCGATCTGGCTGCTAGTTGCGCCAAATGTTGAAGTGGGCGCGCAGGCGCAGCGAACCGCCACCCCCGTCGTCGTCAGGCTTGTGACCGCATCCGCGCCGGAGTCCCAAGCATTCTCTCCCACGGTAACTAGCTTGCCGACAGCGACTTTGCCGGGACCGACCTTTCTGCAGGCGCCCGCGACGGCCGGCAACATCAACGTTCGGGCCGCGCCTGACCTGGAAAGCGAAGTCCTGGGGACGATCTCCTTTGGCGCCCTCTATCCGGCTCTACGCCGTTACTTTCAATGGTACGAATTGCGCTACGAACCTTCTCCCAACGGCCGAGCCTGGGTCTATGGGGAATTGGTAGACGTAACGGGCGATCTAAGCAACATTCAAGTTGTGGATAATTTTGCGGACATCAGCGTCATTCCGGTTGCGGATAACAGCCTTGAAACGGGGGGAGGTGAGGCGGTCGCCGCTGCAGCGGACGACGAGTCGCGCGTTTTAGTCATATCCACGGAAGCTGGCGCGGCAAGGCGCGCAGATGCTGGGAGAAGAGCCTCCCCCTTGCCAACATTTACGCGCCCGCCAGATTTGCCAGCTATCATGCCAACCGGCAGCGCCGGTCAGCCGACGGAAGATGAAAACCGCGCCGACCCCGAAGGTCGCTCGGGCATCCCGCCTTTGTTACCGATTCTGATGCTCGCTGGGTTCGGGGCGGTCGGCCTGCTAATCAATATGATCCGTCAGTGAATCTCGGTTGCAGGCAACCCAAATACAGCGCAAAACAGTCCACCGCGTAGGTCGGCTTTAATGGAGAAATGTCAATCTGACGGCGCAATGGCGATTAATCTAATAGCTGCTGCAAGTGCCGCAACCATCGGTGGCTTCGCCGTTTTGCTCATCAGAGGACTTAAAAGAGTGTCCACAGCCGCAACTGGAAAGGGCGTTGGGGTTGTCGATGCGAAAGCCCCCGCCGATTAGCGTATCAACATAGTCGATGGTCGCCCCGCGCAGATACATCATACTGCTGGGGTCTACCAGCAGGCGCACGCCGTCGGCGGATACCACCGTATCGCCAGCTTCCGCAGCTTCCTGAAAAGCCATGCCATACTGCATGCCCGAACAACCGCCGCCAGTCACGAATACGCGCAAGGCGTGTTCGGGGATGGCGCGTTGTTGCAGCAAATCCTTAATGATGGCGACGGCTGAAGGCGTTACCGTCAGTACGGAAGTATCCACTTGAATTCCAGTCTGCATTTGCTGTGCGAGCGCCATGGTCATTCCTCTCCCTTTTTCAGATTCGTTGTCAGTTTAACATGGGTCACCGAAAGTGTCAATTTTGCGAAACAGCGTGGGGTGCATTTCAGATTATTGGCAAATGGACATAAACTACAGTTAGGTTTAAGCATGTCGGGGGGATCGGGATGTCAAAGCAACGGGAAGAATTGAAGGCAAAATTGTTGACCGAAGCAGAAACAGCGATTGATAAGATGCTGTCCGATCAGCGCATGAGCCAACATATGCACATCAATGATATTGAAGACCTGATAGGGGATACAGAGGGGGCGTTTCGTGAAAGCGTCTTGCGAGAGCTCATGTCGATCCAGGACGGGACTTCGCCCGCATGTGGGGGCTGCGGTGGGAGATTACGTAATAAGGGCAAGCGCAAGAGAAGGGTTCTAACCTTGCGCGGTGAGGCGGAAATCGAGCGCAAGTACTACCAATGTCAAGACTGTGGCAAGGGATTTTTTCCCTGGATGAGCAGTTGGGTTTGAATGGAAGCGGTTTCAGTCCGACTTTTGCCAAACACATGGTCTGGCTTAGCGGGATGCTGCCTTATGAACAGTGTGTGGAAGTGTTTGAACGGATTGCTGAGCGTTATGTATCGCCTGCCAGCATCTGGCGACAGGGTCAGCGCTATGGTGAAAAGCTGCAAACCTATGTGGAAGGGCAGCGTGAAGCGGTCAGTCTGGAGCGGATCGAGTTGCCGGATGCGCGTCACGATCATGAGCAGCGCAAAGGGCTGTCGATGGATGGCGGTATGGTCAATATTCGTCAGGAAGGCTGGCGCGAGTTGAAGGTGGGAGCGGTGTTTGATGTGGAGCAGCGCCTCGAGCGCAATCCGCAGACCGGCGCCTTAGAGGAAATGGCGCATGGAGTGAATGTGCGTTACAGCGCCGTATTAGGCACAAAAGACAAGTTTGCACCAGCGTTGTGGGCTTTAGCGCTCGCCCATGACCTGCCAACCGCCCGTAAGCGCAGCGTAGTGGCTGATGGCGCTTTATGGATTTGGGATGTAGCCGAAGAGGTCTGTCCCGATGGACGGCAAGTGCTGGACTGGTTTCATGCCGTTGAACATCTGTCCGATGCCGCTACAGTACTCTATCCCGATGAACATGATGCAAAAAAGCGAAAACGCTGGCTCAAAACTTACAAAAATCACCTGTATCTGGGGCAAATTCACAAAATTATCAGGGTCTTACGCAAGCGCGGTCTGTCACAACAGTCCAGATATTTTGAACGGCATAAAGACCGCATGCAATATCTCGAATTTCGGAAAAAGGGCATACCGATTGGCTCCGGTACTGTTGAAAGCGGGGTCAAACAATTCAAGCAAAGGCTAAGCGCAAGTGGAATGCGATGGAACGCTGACGGAGCCAATCGCATGGTGCTGATTCGTACAGCGATTTTAGGCCATGAATTTGACGACCTTTGGGACAAGGTAGCCTGATTGCCAATAATCTGAAATGCACCCAAACAGCGTAACTGTCTATCTTCTTGGATATTTTCGGGGTTCTCACCAAACCCGGTGGCTTTCTGTCAAAACCATCGTTATCGGGGTTTCAAGGCGAACCTGTCAGTCCGTCGGTATGCTTTATTCGGCACTTCCAAGCCCAATTATTTAGCGCATGACAAATTGCCTACTTATTTCGCGTTAATTCGTTTGCGTGATAACAAGCGCGAAATTATACTGAAATCGTTCAAGATACTGAAATAGTTCGCTGTGCTTGTGCCAGCGGAACATAATACTTGGGGGGTGTTATGAAATTGCGCAAAAGCAGTCGCTTTAGTTTTGTCTTTTTGGTCGTTTTGGCATTGCTAGCGTCCTTTCCCATAACGAGCGCCGCGCAAGCGAGTTCGGCGCATTTGGTGGTCAACACGCACCGGCTGAATATTCGCAGCGGTCCGGGGGTCGGCTATTCCGTCATTACTTCGGTTCCAGGCGGCACAGAGTTGCCTGTGACGGCTATTGACAGCGGTCGACTGTGGTTCCAGGTATCCAGCTTGGCAGGAAGCGGCTGGGTCAATTCGCATTATACGATTGACCGGGGGAATTTCTCTCGCGTTCCAATCCTAAATATGCGGGCAGCTGACGAGCCAGCGCTGGTGCCGAGCCAAGCGCATCTGGTCGTGAACACGGGCAACATAAATGTCCGCAACGGTCCAGGCGTTGGCTATCATTCCATGGGCAGTGTGCCTGGCGGAACCTTGCTGCCGGTCGTCGCCATTGATAGCGGCGGCCTATGGTATCAAGTTGAAAGCGCGCTAGGAACAGGCTGGGTCAACTCCTATTACACCATCCCGCGCGGTATATTCTCGGGCATACCGAGGGTCAGCCAAGAATCCGATGGACCAACAATCGCTCCCGGTACGCCGCACTTGGTCGTGAACACCGGCAACCTAAATGTCCGGAGCGGTCCTGGCGCGAACCACCACATTGTTACGACAGTGCCTGGGGGAACCGAGCTGCCGGTCGTGTCAATTGGCAGCGACAATTTGTGGTACCAAGTGAACTCTCCCGCCGGGGTCGGCTGGGTCAATTCCTATTACACGGTGACCCGCGGCAATTTCACGCAATTGCGTAACGTTCCATTGCCCGATCCGCCATCAGTCGCGCTTTCGGGACCAACTCCTCGCGCTGTGGTCAATACCCATCGTCTGAACATTCGGACTGGTCCAGGCGCCGGCTATGATATCATCACCAGTGTTCGCGGCGGATCACAACTGGCGGTCCTGGGGCTTTCCAGGAATCGCGGCTGGTACTTGGTCGAGGGGCATTTCGGTCAAGGCTGGCTGAATAACGATTTCGTCGTGTTCCGCGGCGACTTCAGCCGAGTGCCGGTGGTCGAATAAGCGCCGATTCGGGCCGAAGCATACGATTAAGCATTATATGCACCCCATCATCTGGTGGGGTGTATTCCTTTGGGCATAAATATGTTAAACGCAGCCGAGAAAATGAAGTCAATCGACCGGCGCGCTGACTCCGGTCAGGCGGCCTCCTCGATATTTGGCAGCACGGCCATTCTGGCCGATACCATCAATAGCGAAGAGCCTTTCCGAATCGCTGTTTATCCGATTATCAGCGCTACCAAGCCCGATCTTGCCATGGGCATCGCGTCTTGCCTCTGTTATCTGCTGGAGCAGTGGCCCGGCGTCAAGGTATACCGCTGTTTTGTCAAGATTGAAACGGATGATGACGACAGCGACATCACGAGCGATGATTACCAGTTCTCACCGGTAGACTGGGAACTGGAGGGGCTTGACGACAATTTGGCGCTGTATGGGTCCGCCGCCTTTCGCGAGGCGACAGCGGAATTACAGCTTCAAATCGACATTAGCATGGTCAACGCGGACGTTAATTCATCTCTGACATTCGCTTATCCGAGCGTGCCGGAACTTATAGGAGCTTTGCCGTCAATTGCTGCGGAACTTGTACAGAACCTGTTTGAACAAGAGCCGCTTCATCTGGTGATTGATTATCCCAAACTCGAGCAAGATTCCCCAGCGCTGCATAGTCTGCTGGAAGAACTCTTCGGCTGGAATCTCGACCTTTACCTGAGCCATTGGGGAGTTGAGTGGACTGAGGAGGAAATCGAATCGCAATTCTTGTCTTTCGCTCAAGCCTGTCGTCAGATTGGCAGCGAATTCGCATTCTGGTGCCTGGGAATGATCTGCCAACAAGTGATGCGATTGGGACTTGAGAGCCTCGGTGAAGTTCTGGTAGCGCAGGTTGAGCGGGCATTCGCAAGTGAGGACGAGTCCGCCCAAGGTCGGGCGCTTGCGGCGCTGGGCTTGAGCAGGTTGGGCTACGTTGACCGCGCGCTGGCAATGCTCGACAACCTGGTCGCAGAGGGCGCGGAAGCGAGCGTCTGGTACACGATGATAGCGGTCAGCCTCGACGCGGGGCGGGCTTTGGAAGCGATCGATACCTGTCAACGGGCGCTGGAAACGGGCATTGAGCATCCGGCGCTGTACTGGAAATATGCCGAGCTCTTGATGATGTCCGAGGCGAATAACTGGCAGATTGAAGATGTGCTGCTGATTGAGCCCGAGGACATCGACGAAAGCGAACAGATTCCTTATGAAATTATTGGCGCGTTAAAGGCTTTATTGGAAACGCAGCCACACAATCTACAGGCATTGCAACTAGCGTTGATGTACATGATTGATGTCGACGACGATGAGCTGTGGGACTATTTCGAGCGATTGGTCGAAGGCGATGAGAACTCCGCATACCTGGGCGAGATCATCGAAAGGTTGGCTGATAGCGACTCCTTGACGCCAGCCTATCAGATTCTGCAGAACGCGATGGTCGAGCCGATTCGAAACCCATACCTGTATGCGAATTTGGCGCAGCTAGCTATCGTCGACGGCAAGCCGCAATTGGCAAAACAAACATTGCAAGAATGCCGGCGTGTTATGGGAACTGTTGATGACGAACTGGAACTGGAATTGCAGCGGCTGGAACTTTCCGCCGAACAGCCCGATTTTGAACAGAGTTTCGCCGAGATCAAAGTATTGCTAAACGCCAAGCGGGCCATCCGCGAGAGCGATGTTCAATTGCTGGAAGCAGCCATTGAAATCGCGCCGAAATTGATCGATCTTTATGTCACTTTGTCGCGCTGCTACATGAGCTGGCAAGATAATGAAAGCGCCATTGAGGTATTAAGCGAAGCGAAGGATCGAGCCGGGAACCATGCTCGTATCGTTTTGGGCATTGCCCAGATCCAGTGGAATCGCATGTCCCGCGGCGAAGCCATCTCAACGCTGAACGCCGGCATCGGCGAATTCCCAAACGATGTTTCCTTGCTGGCGCAGACAGCCAGCTACCTGATAGAAAATGGCCAGCTAGACGATGCGAAGCAGTTTGTCGAGCGGGCGGAGAGTATCGCGCCATCGCATCGCGCGCTGCTGCAATTGCGGCGCTTCATCGCTGCGAGCGTGTCAAGCTAAAGCCGCTATAAGTCTACAATCGAAACCTGAGCCGAAGTGCGCTCTTGCAGATCTACTGAAAACGCTGCCGAATCATCCACGGTGAATCGAACGATAAGCATAACCTGAGCCGTGAATTCTTCTTCTTGGATCTCGCCGCGGTGGGTCGCGATGAGCCTTTTGACGATATTGTAAAGCGAGTAGGGCAGCTCCAAGCCAAGCAATCGTTTCTCGACCTTTAGTTCCGTTTTCAACATGGAAAGCGCTTCTTGCGCGGACTCGGTATAAGCGCGGACCAATCCGCCAGTCCCGAGCTTGGTTCCGCCAAAGTAGCGGGTGGTCACCAGAGCGATGTCTCCAATGCCCGAACCGCGCAACACTACCAAAGTGGGGGGACCTGATGTGCCTTTCGGCTCGCCATCGTCGCTCATGCCTTCCGTCACCGTCTTGCCGAAGCCGACGCGGAAGGCATAAACATGATGATTCGCATCCGGCATTTCCGCGCGCGCGCCGGCGATGACGCCGCGAGCCTCTGGTACTGAAGTTGCCAGTTGCGCGGTCGTGATGAAGCGCGATTTCTTGATGACGATTTCGGTTTGGACCCGTTCCGCCGGGATCAAGTAGCTGGCGATCATCCTCGATTGTCTCTTGCTGTCAATTCAAGCAGGCGAAGGGCATGGCGTCGTGTATTTAACTCTTTATACATCTGTTTCTATAGGGTTAATTTAAGAGTGCGGCTTTTTCCCTCGGCTATCGCCGCGCGCACGAATTCTGTCGCCAAGATTGGATTGCGTTTTGGCAAATACGATGGAAGCCATAAGCAGTCGGACTTTGCCTGGCGGAGAAAGACTCGCAACGTTCCACAGTCCTGGACGGACTGCGTGCGGAACAAGGCGAAAATGGATTGAAACGATTGTGCCCCATAGGAGACTCGAACTCCTGTTTTGGCCTTGAGAGGGCCACGTCCTAGGCCACTAGACGAATGGGGCTTGGGCAACGATTCTATATCAGCCTGCGGTCATGGTCAAGACGGCGCCAGGAATCCCATGCGATCCTGCGCGAGCTTCAGTGTGCGCTCGGCAACCGCACCCGCCTTCTCTCGACCCAGCTTAAGCACGGAATCCAGGTAGCCGGCTTCGTTCATGAGTTCGTTGTAACGCGCTTGCAGGGGCTCCAGGGTTGATAGGACAGCCTCCGCGACCGCCTTTTTCAGGTCGCCATAACCTTTGCCAGCAAAATCCGCTTCGATTGCTTCTTGTGATTCCTTGCTGATCGCCTGATAAATGGTCAGCAGATTATTGACGCCGGCGCGTTCCGCTTCGCCGCTAAAGCGGATGTCGCGATGCGAATCGGTAACCGCGCGCATGACTTTCTTGCGGGCGCGCGGCAAGTCATCGAACAGGAAGACGGCATGATTTTCTGAGGCTTCGCTCTTGGACATTTTGGCGGTCGGGTTGTCCAGCCCCATGATGCGGGCGCCGGCTTGCGGGTTCATCACCGAGGGCAAGGTGAAAGTCTCGCCATAGAGATGGTTAAAGCGCTGCGCCAGGTCGCGCGTGAATTCCAGATGCTGATTTTGATCATCGCCGACCGGCACCAAGTCCGCGTGATAAAGCAGAATGTCCGCGGCCATCAGCGCGGGATAATTGAGCAGCCCGGCGCCGATCGACTCCTGGTTTTGCTTGCCCGCCTTGTCCTTGAACTGCGTCATCCGCTGCAGCCAGCCCAAAGGCGCCATGCAGGTCAGCATCCAAGCCAATTCGGAGTGCGCGGCTATGTGCGACTGCACAAAGATCGTGGAGACCTCAGGGTCAATCCCGGCCGCGATATACATGGCTGCGCTTTCGCGGGTTTTCTGCCGCAGCTCGGCGGGGTCCTGCGGGACGGTCACGGCGTGCAGATCGACCACGCAGTAAAAACAGTCATAGTCCCACTGCACTTCGACCCATTGCTTCAATGCGCCAAGGTAGTTGCCGATGGTCAAGTTGCCTGATGGCTGTATCCCGGACAATACGCGGGGTTTCTTGTTGCTGGAGTTTGCCATTGCCTTGGTCTAGTCTCTGGAAATTTCATTCAAGTGCGGCGATTCTAACATCCTCTAGGACGCCAATCAACCGTCGTGTCAGTCCCTAAATCAATAGCGCTCCTTTAGCGCCCTGGCGATTTGACGATTGGCGTCGCGCTTTGCCAAATCAGCGCGCTTGTCATACTGCCTCTTGCCTTTAGCAATGCCTATTTCGACCTTTGCCCGGCCCCGCTCCAGATAAACTTGCAGCGGGATAGCGGTCATGCCGTTCTCGCGAATGCGGCTAATGATGCGGTTGATCTCGCGCCGATGCAGCAGGAGCTTGCGCGGCCGCCGCGGATCGGTATGGCCGAAATGCCGCGCCTGCTTATAGGGCGCGATATGCGTATTCATCAGCCAAAGTTCGCGCTCCCGCTCTTGCACAAATCCATCGCCGATGTTGATGCGATGCGCGCGAATCGATTTGATCTCCGACCCAAGCAGCACCAAACCAGCCTCGTAGCGGTCCTTGATCAAATAATCGCGCTGCGCCTTGCGATTCTTGCTGATGACTTTCTGTCCATCGCTCATGAAGCTGCTCTGAGTTCTTTAATGAGAAAGGTCAAACAGGCATAGTCAACGTTGTCAATGTGACGAGACAAAGCTGAAAGCCCAGGATATTGTAATCACTCGCGGCCAAGAAAACAGTCGCGATATAAGATGTTCTGATGCGGATAGGTGCTGAAAACGCGCTTATTCCAAGAGACGCCAAGCTTGCTGGAAGGCTTCGGCTTCTATCTCGCCCGTGGCGAAGTCATCGAGAATGCTGCGATCCACGCCAATCGTCCGCGCGCTGTCGTCTGGATCGGCGCAATTGAGCAGGCTGACGGCAAAAGCCTCTACTTGCTCGGGCATGCTTTTGTGCAGGTTCGCCGCCGCATCCATGACGGCGCCAAGCCGAGTATTGAATTCTGGACCCGGCTCCGAACAGATGAAAATATCAATCGTCATACCAAGTTGAGTCTCTCTCGCCGCGCTGCGAGACGCGTCTATGGTGAAATCGCTGATCTGCTCGACGACAAGTTCGATAAAACTTTCTACGCTGAGCGGAGGCTGTGTAGCGGTAGCGGTCACGGTGGGCGTCGTTTCTTCTTCCGCTGCGACAGTCGGCTCAGATGTGGGTTCCGACGTGGGTTCGTCGGTCGCGGTTAGTGGGATTGCGGAAGCCTCAAGCGTGGCTTCGCCGGTCGCGATTAGCGAGGCCGCGGCGGCCGCATCCGTGGGTTCGTCGGTCGCGGTTAATGGAATCGCGGAAGCCGTAGCGGTCGCTTCACTGGTCGCTTCATTGCTCGATTCATCGGTCGATTCAGGCGTGATAGGCGAATCAGTTGCGCTTGCTTCAAGGTTAGGCTCGACCACGACAATGACGGGCTCCTTCGTCGCTTGGTTAAACAGCGACAGGATCTCATCAATTTCAATTGCGCCAGAAAGAACAAGCACGGCGCCAGAAGCCAATACCAGCAGCGCCACGATAATCAGCACGAATCCACGACCCGCGCGAGGATTGGCGGGGGTCTCTTCTATCCCGGGTTTTATCGCTTCCCAGTCGTCAATATGACTGTCATCAACTTGTTCTGACTGCGCGCTGGCGAAATGCAGTCCAGAATCCAGACCGCTGACCAGCCCGCCTTGCGCGGAAACAAGCTCCGCTTTCAGTTCACGCGCCCCGGGATAGGTCGGATCGAGCTGCAGCACGCGATCGAGTGCGGCCGCCCCGATGGCGCTTTCAGTAACGGCATGAGCATAGACCCACCAGAGCGCTGGATTATTGCTCTCTGCTTCCAGCAACGGCGCCAAGACCGCTTGCGCTTGCTCAAGCTGATCGTCTTCGATCAACTCATACGCGCGGCGAATTACCGCATCAGTGGCTTCACTCATGCAAGCGTCCTTCGTCAAGAGCCAGCTTCTTCAATGGCAGTTTACATCTGCTTCATATCAAGCGCAAGAAAAAAGCTCGCCAACAGAGGCAAGCTCCATGGGATGCCCTGAAGAGGACTCGAACCTCCACCCCGTTAAGGACACGGCCCTCAACCGTGCGCGTCTGCCAGTTCCGCCATCAGGGCATTTCTAGCGAATAGTATATGGTTTTCGCCTATAATGTCAATCCTCTGCGTGGTTCCCCACAGAGCAATCGCACCAGATTATTTTAACCACCGAGGACACCAAGATTTAACTCCTTTTCTGGCAAATAGGAGGCAATGTAGGGGCGATTCTGTGTGTCGCCCACGATATTCTCACTCTTTCATGGGCGACACACAGAATCGCCCCTACATCGCGGTAGATTTATGTGACATTCGGCACATAATTGGTTCTGGTGCGATTGCTCTGCACTGTCCTTAATTCATCTTGAGCGAGCACCCATCCTGCCTTATTATTAGCATTGATTGTATTTGGTTGATTCCTAAAGAAGGTCTTGGGTACATGCGCATTGCTGTAGATGCGATGGGTACAGACACTCGTCCAATTGCGGACGTGGCCGGGGGCGTTATGGCCGCCAACGAGTTTGGCGATACGATTGTTCTCGTGGGCGACCAAGCCACAGTCGAAGCCGAGCTAAAAAAGCACGATGTCAGCGCCGGCAATATAGAGATCCTGCACGCGCCGACGGACATCGCCATGGACGAGCGGCCCGCGGATGTGCTCAAGTCCAAAGCCAGGTCTTCGATTCACGTTGCCCTTGACGCCGTCAAGACAGGCGATGCCGATGCCTTTGTCACAATGGGCAATACCGGCGCGGTGCACGCTATCGCGACTTTGAAAACCTTGCGCCGCATCCCCGGCGTAAAAAGACCAGTGCTGTCGGCTCTGTTCCCTATCAGCGATCATCGGATGATTTTTCTTGATGTCGGAGCCAACACGGATGTTAAGGCCGAGTGGGTTACGCAGTTCGCCATGATGGGCAGTATTTACGCCCAGCGCGTGCTCGAATATCCGCAACCGCGCATCGCCTTGTTATCCAACGGAGCGGAAGATACCAAGGGCAACCAGCTCATTCGCGACGCCTCGGAGATCCTGACGCGCGGCCAACTGAACTTCGTTGGCAACGTCGAACCGGTTCAGCTCATGGGCGCCGTCGCCGATGTCATCGTGATGGACGGATTCGTCGGCAACATCGTGCTGAAGATGTTCGAAGCGACGACCCACTATGTCACGACATTAATTCGCCAGGAGCTTCGCGGCGACGTGATATCCTTGCTTGGGGGCGCGCTGGCGCGGCCAGCCTTCAATCGCATCCGGCGTCGGGTCGATACTTCCGAAATCGGCGGGGCGCCCCTTTTGGGTGTCAATGGCGTTGTCATCATTGGCCACGGGCAGAACTCCGCGACCGG
Organism: Aggregatilineales bacterium; assembly: GCA_963663445.2. Taxonomy (GTDB): domain Bacteria; phylum Chloroflexota; class Anaerolineae; order Aggregatilineales; family Phototrophicaceae; genus UBA6055. Next base: position 1,730,948 of record CAXXTM010000002.1, read on the forward strand.
CATCAAAAACGCGATCAGGCAAGCGCGTACTGCTGTGCAAGAAAACGTCATCGGCGCGATCCACAGCGGAATAGCGCAGCAATCGTCCTCTAGCGGAGTCACGCATAATGCAATTGACGCGACATGATCGCAAGCGGGTCGTCATCACTGGGCTGGGCGTGGTTTCCCCCCTGGGTGCAAAATACGAGTTCTGGGAAGCGATAGCGCAGGGGCAATCTGGCGTGCGCCGCCTGCAAAACGTAGAGACAGAACACCTAAATGTCAAGATCGGCGCCGAAGTCCTCAACTTCGATTCATCACAGTATATTCCGCCCAAGCAAGCGCGCCGGATGGGTCGGGCATCGCAGTTCGCCATCGTGGCCGCTGCCCAAGCGGTGGAAGACGCTGGATTCCAGGTAGACGATATTGCTGAGATAGGCAACCGGGTCGCGACCATACTCGGCACAACGCTCGGCAGCTACGAAATCGGCGAATCGGGCATCCGCGACTGGCGAAAATCCGACCACAAGCGCGCCAACCCGATGAGCATCATCAACGCGCTGCCTAATATGCTCTCTCATTATGTCAGCCGCATGATGGGCGCTGTCGGTCCTCTGGTAACGCCGTCGGTCGCCTGCGCCACAGGCGTTCAAGCCGTTGGCACCGCGACGGATCTGATTCAATTTGGCCGCTGCGATGCCGCGATTGCCGGCGCAGTTGACGCCGTTATGTTTGATTACATTCTCGCCGGTTTCAGCGCCACGCGCGCCCTGACCCGGGAGTATAACGATAAGCCAGCGGCCGCCAGCCGCCCTTTCGACGCCGATCGCTCCGGCTTTGTGCTGGGGGAAGGCGGCGCCGTCTTTCTTGTCGAAAGCCTGGAACATGCGCGGGGGCGCGACGCGCCGATTTATGCCGAGGTCCTGGGCTATTCGTCCTCCTCCGACGCCTATCATGTCGCCGCGCCCAATCCAGAAGGCGCCGGCGCCCAGCGCGCCATGCAATGGGCATTGCACGACGCTCGGGTCGAGCCAACGGAAATCGAATACATCAATGCGCATGGCTCATCAACAGTCGCCAACGATTTGATCGAAACGAAGGCGATAAAGCGTGTCTTTGGCGAAGCCGCCTATGGCATCCCTGTCAGCTCGACCAAAAGCATGATCGGCCATGCCATGGCCGGATGCGGTTCCCTGGAATTGGCCGCCTGCTTGATGACCCTAGAGCGCGAACTCTTGCACCCGACCATTAACAACGATACGCCCGATCCCGACTGTGACCTGGACTATGTGCCGAATCAGGCGCGTGAAGCGCCGGGCATCCATACCCTTATGTCCAACAGCTTCGGCTTGGGCGGGCAAAACGCCTCAATTATCATCCGCCGGCTCTAAAAGACTAAAGGGAAGCCTCAATGGACCAGCGCGTGACAGTGATCGGCGGCGGATTGGCAGGCTGCGAAGCCGCTTGGCAATTGGCGGAGCGCGGGCATCGCGTTCTGTTATACGAAATGCGCCCCCAACGCTCGACCGGCGCTCACGTGAGCGACCGCTTGGCGGAATTGGTCTGCAGCAATTCCCTGGGTTCCAAGTTGCCAGATCGCGCCACGGGAATCTTACAGGCGGAAATGAAAATGCTGGGCTCGCTGCTCATGCGCTGTGCCGAAGCCGCTTCTGTGCCGGCCGGGGGCGCTTTGGCAGTAGACCGGCTGCGCTTCGCCGAGAGCGTCACCGACACCTTAAATCGCCACCCCAACATCGAGCTGATACGAGAGGAAGCGACCGAATTGCCCGGGGACGCGCCCACGATTGTGGCGACGGGCCCCTTGACGTCGCCGGCGATGGCAAAAGAGATCGCGCGCTATACCGGTGAAGATTACCTTTACTTTTACGACGCCATCTCCCCCATTGTAGAAGCCCGCAGCATTAACATGACGCGCGCTTTCACCGGCAATCGCTACGGCAGAGGCGGCGATAGCGACGATAACAACAACAAAAATGGAGATTACATTAACTGCCCAATGGACCGCGAACAATATCTGCGCTTCGTTCATGCCCTGCAAAATGCCGAGACCATCGAGCTGCGCGACTTCGAGCGGGAAGACCCTAACTTTTTCGAAGGCTGTGTTCCAATTGAGCAATTGGCGAAGCGCGGCGACGATACGCTGGCTTTTGGTCCCATGCGTCCGGTCGGTTTGACTGATCCGCACAGTGACCGCCGTCCCTATGCAGTTGTGCAGTTGCGGCAAGACAACCTCGCTGGCAGCCTGTATAATCTGGTTGGCTTCCAAACCAACATCCGCTGGAAACAGCAGAAAGAGATACTGCGGCTCATTCCTGGCTTGGAAGAGGCCGATTTTATTCGTATGGGGCAAATGCACCGTAATACTTTTTTGAACGCGCCGGCGCTCCTGCGAGCGACGATGCAGTTTCGTCAGAATTCAAATTTGTATTTCGCCGGTCAAATAACCGGCGTCGAAGGTTATGTCGGCAATACAGCCACCGGCTACATCGCCGCGCTCAATCTGTCGCGACAACTGAATGGCGCGCCCAAATGGACGGCGCCGCAAGAGACGATGTTGGGCGCTCTGTGTCACTATGTGACAAGTTGCCCGCCAAAAGACTTCCAACCTATGAAAGCGAACTTGGGCATATTGCCGCCATTGGCGCTAAGAATCAAAAACAAGAGGGAACGCCGGCAAGCTTATGCCGAGCGCGCCCGCAACGCGATGTTAGCCGCGCTTAATGAACTGGATGATCCAGTGATTCGAAGAAACCTCGAAAACAACGAGCTGGGGCAATATGCCAAAAACTGAGCTAATTAAGAACGAACAGGCTGAACGCGCCTATCTTGTTGGTATCAAGCTGCAGCAGGCGGCAGCGCCTTTTTCGGTAGCGGATTCCTTGAGCGAGCTTGCGCTCCTGGCCGAAACCGCGGGTCTGGAGGTCGTCGGACAATGCTTTCAGCGCCTGCGCAGGATCAATGCCAAGACCTTCATCGGCTCCGGCAAGCTGGAGCAAATCTTGGATGAGATTGCTTTACTCGACGTCAACGTCATCGTATTCGACGAAGAACTCTCTCCCCGACACCAGCGCGAACTGGAAAAACAGCTTGGCGAGACGATCAGGCTGCTCGATCGTTCGGCGCTGATTCTGGATATATTCGCGCAGCACGCGCGCACCAGCGAAGGCGCCCTGCAAGTTGAATTGGCGCAATATGAGTATCGATTGCCGCGTTTGACGCGGCAGTGGACGCACCTGGCGAGACAGGCCGGTGGCGGGGGCGCGCGCGGCGGCTCTGGCGGTGTTGGCCTGCGCGGTCCGGGCGAAACTCAACTCGAAGTCGACCGGCGCGAGATTACCCGCAAGATCACCAAGCTAAAAGCCTCGCTCGAGCAAGTACGCGCGCACCGCAGCCTGCATCGACGTCGGCGGAAGAGCTCTGGCATGCCTTTGGCTGCGTTGGTGGGCTATACCAACGCCGGCAAATCGAGCTTGTTGAACGCGCTGGCGGATTCCGACATCTATGCCGCCGATCAGCTTTTTGCGACGCTTGATCCCACGACCAGGCGCATTTCTTTGCCCAATCACTCGGATGTCCTGCTAACCGATACCGTCGGCTTTATCCAGAAGCTGCCAACCACCTTGATTGCCGCCTTCCGCGCGACACTTGAAGAGGTCGTAGAAGCCGATCTGCTCTTGCATGTTGTCGACATTAGTCATCCCAACGCCTGGCAGCATATCGACGCGGTGGAAGATACTTTGGCGGAAATTGACGCCGCCGGCATGCCCCGGCTGCTGGTGCTGAACAAGATTGACCTGTTAGACGGTCCGCTGCCACAGTTGCCGCTGGTCGACAATTATCGCGGACTTGTCGCCGCCTCCGCGCTGGACGGCAGGGGCATTGCCGACTTGCTGTCCACCATGCGCGATGTCTTGGCGGAACGGGAAACTACGCTTGAGGTGCTGCTTCCCTATCAGGCTGGCGGCGAGTATTCAAAACTGTACGAGCGCGGATATATTCGCCGCGAGTCTTCGGACGAGAATGGCTGGCACTTGACCCTGTCCCTGCCCAGGCAAGTCAGCGACTACTATCTGAAGTTCGCTGTCGACAGCGCGGAGTCAACTTAAGCAAGCGTCTTGCGCATGTCAGGTCGGCAACTGCGCCCAGTAGACCTCCGGGCGGAAGCGGCTGTGCAAGAAGAGCCGCAGGTCAGACGAGAGCGCCATAGATGCGGGCGCCGGTAAATCCGAGAAAACAAGCATTTCCGTCTCGTCCCCGCTGCACCCCTCCTCCAGGCAATCAGCGGGATTGACGCGGCCGATGACCGCGCGCGTGCCCAAGGCATAAGCGAAGTAGAGCAGCCCGTCAGCCCCGACGATGATATTGCTGGTGTTTTGCAATCCCTTTACCAAGGGTCTCGGCTGAGAGATGGCGCCGTTTTCCTCCAGCTGGATCCATTCGATGCCACGACGCGCGCTGCCGCCGTTGGCAAAATAGATCCGGCTTTCGTCGATGGCGATGCCGGTTGGCGAGCGCAATTCCGAGGCGATGGTATTGGCTTTGCCAGCTTCTGTTACTTGCACGATGGCGTTGGCTTTGGTGTCAGACAGCAGCAGCGAGTTCTCGTCAAAACGGGCTATGCCCCAGGGCGCTTCCAGTTGACTGAACACGTTTTCTGGCGCGAGCCGGTCCTGGTTGACTTTCCAAAGTGTCTGGCTATCGGGGTCGGGAACCCACAGGTCGAAGCCCGCAGCCGTGCTCTCCATGAGCATGCTGTGGCCATTCTTGATACCAAAGACATAAGTGATCGTGTCGCCGCTCTGATCATCAATCTGGTAAATCGTCCAGTCGCCGTTGCAGACGGTGTAGAGGTGATCCTCGAACCAGACCATGGCATTGGGCCGCTGCACGTTGCCCACCAGCAATTGCAGATCATCCTGCAAAAGCGGCGTATCAAGCGCGGCAGTACTGCTATCATCGACATCATCCATGCCCGGCGCAGACGTTTCGGCGGCTGAGCTGTCTTCGCCGTTTGAATCCGCAGGCGCGCTATCTTGGGCAGTTGCGACAGTGGCAAATGATAACAGAAAAGCGAGTAAAGCGATCTTCATAGATTCTCCAGCGGATATTATCTACAAACCGTGATGTCAGAACGATTGCGCGTTTGAGCTCGCTCGGATGACTGGCCTGCAATTCTACTACACAGGTCGTGCATCAACTAGCTCGCAGCTTTCGCCCGATAGCGCAATCGCATCAGATCTTTCTTAAGCACCGAGGGTCGCGTAGACATAGACCGTCAGCCGCCCCTAGATCTCGGTAGATTTATGCGAGTTTCGACGCATAATTGCTTCTGGGCGTTTGCCCTACCCTTTCCTGAAATGATGATAGCGTTGCGCTCCCGGGTCCAGTCATGCGCTGCGCTATAATATTGACGCGGGGTCCACCTGGCGCTGTCAACTTCGGCAGGCTCGGCGATTACGCCGTGCATAACAAAGACTAATGCAAGATATTCTTAGAACCTTGAAGCAGGAATAAATCCTACAAAAACTTAAAACGGTAGGGGCGACTCGCTGTGTCGCCCAATCTGTAAAATTCAATTTGCATTACTTTGTTTGAATTACTGGGATGCCAGCGCAGATGCGCAAGGGGGCAAGTATCGCCAAGGAATACGAGTTGGAATGTATTGCGGGTTTAGAGGCTTTTGCAATGGAGGAACTTAATTCCTATGACGGCGTCATACCGCATAGTTTAGCGCTCCTTAGACCGGGATTCTTCCGCTTTCGCTTTGCTGGCGACGCTGGGCTGCTCTTAAATCTTCGCTCGGCAATTGCGGTCTATGGCGTACATCGCTTCGAGGCGCCGCGCCCCAAAGCATTGTTGGGCCATCAGCATCTCACGCGATTAATCGGAATCTTGCGGGCGGCCATGCGCGGCTGGACAACACAAAATCCCAGACTGGGTATCGGGGCCGCGGGAGCGAACACGCAGGTGATACTGCGATTGAAACGTGAATTGGCGAGCGCTCTCGATCTTGAATTGGCGGAGGACAAGAAAGGCGAACTTTATCTGCGCCTGGTGCGGCCAGCTGATCGGGCGGGCTGGGAAGTTCTGGCGCGCCTGGGACCGCGTCCTTTGTCGAAGCGCGATTGGCGAGTCGTCAATCTGCCCGGCGCGCTGAACGCGACAGTCGCTTATGCCATGACAAATATCCGCCCGGGCGACGCGCGGGAAAGGGTCCTTAACTTGTGCTGTGGCAGCGGAACCATTCTGGTGGAACATGCCCTTGGAAGCAGCTCGGATCAAATGCTCGCGGTCGACATCAGCGCCGAAACGCTAGGCGCGGCTGAGCAGAATCTTCGCGCCTCCGGCACGTCGCATCGCGTTATTCTAGTGAACGCTGACGCGGGGCGCATCCCGCTGCCTGCGCGCGCGATTGACCGAATCTACGCGGATTTGCCTTTTGGCGGGCGCGTCGGATCACATGCCGACAATCTCCAGCTATATCCAGCCTTGCTGCGCGAAGCCTACCGGGTTGCCAAGCCAGGCGCGGTACTGATTCTATTGACGCATGAAGTCAATTTGCTGCGAAGATGTATCGCGCAATCCAACTGGCGCGGGATTTCGGAAACTAAGATAAGTCTAAGCGGTTTGCACCCGCGCTTATTTGTCCTCGCGGGAAAATCGACTACGATATAAGTACTTATCAAGGGGTTCCAAGAGGACCAGAGTATTGATCCGCTCCCGCGCTTTGGCTTGCACTTTGCTTTGCATTTTGCTTGTCCTTGTCGCCTGTCGCGCGCCGGTTGAAGAACTTACCTTTAATGTCTCCTTGCTCGCCGATGGCAGAACGCAGTCCTTCACTTATGCTTCGCGGGTATCTGTCGAAGAATTGCTGGCGAACGCCCAGATTGTTCTGGGTGAACTGGATCGAATCAGTCACCCGCTGAACCTGCAACTGGCCGACGGCATGCTTGTCACGGTGCGCCGAGTGCGGGAAGAGCAAGTCTGTCAGCGCGAAAGCCTGCCCTTCCAAATCCAGCGGATTCCATACGAGGGTATCGCGCTCGGGCAAGAAAGATTGAGCCAGGCCGGGCAGAGAGGCTTGCAGGAAGCCTGTTACCGCGTCCTTGTTGAAGACGATGTGGAATCCGGGCGCAGCCTCATTGGACAGCCGACTATCATCACCGAGCCAAGGGACGAAATCGTCTTGGTGGGTCCCGCGCGTTCGGTCGAAGCGCTAGAGCTGCCGGGAACGCTAAGTTATATCAACAACGGGACTGCCTGGAGCATCCGTGACAACGCCGTCAATAAGCGCGCCCTGCGCAATAGCCAGAATCTCGACTCCTTGGTATTCGCGGCCAATCCCGACGGCTCGCTGCTGCTTTATACCGTGGGCGGCAGCGGAAGCGAAAAGTTCTTTAACGAACTCTGGATGGTATCCCTCGCTGCCGACGCCGCGCCTGTCAAATTGGCGCCAACCGATGCGCTTTTTGCAGAATGGCGACCCGGACCTAGCAATACAATCGCCTATTCGACCGGCGAGCGCGGCCAGGGACAGGCGCTGTGGAAGTCCCTTAACAACCTGTGGCTGATGCAGATCGACCGCCATACGGGCCGCGCGCTTTCCATCCAGGAAATCATTGGGGAAGATACGGGAGGACCGCTTGGATGGTGGGGGACCAACTACGCTTGGTCGCCGCGCGGGGACAGGCTGGCATGGGTGAATGCCAACAGTGTGGGCGTGGTTGCGCTCGAAGGCAAGCAAGTTAAGACATTGCTTGAGTATCCGGAGTTTAACACCTCCGGCTCTTGGGTCTGGCTTTCACAGCTGTCATGGTCCGCCGACGGCAACTTTATATCCGCCACCGCGCATGGCGCGCCCCTGGCTAGCGAACCGCCCACAACCAGCCCCGTATTTGATCTCGCGATTCTTGACGCGGATGGCGGATTCCAGGCGACAATGCGACGCGCGGTCGGTATGTGGGCGGCTTCGGTTTTTTCACCGAGCGGCACCATACCGGGCTCCGAAAACAATGAAGGCTATTTGGCGTGGTTGCAGGCGCGCGAACCCTACAATAGCATCTACAGCGAGTACGACCTCGTCCTCGCGGATCGCGACGGCAGCAATCAGCAAGCGATCTTTCCGGGCGCCGATCAACCTGGCATCAGCAAGAGCGACTTTGGTCTAAGCGCCACTGACATGGCTTGGAGCCCGGATGCGCAATACATCGCTGTTGTATATTTGGGTGATATTTGGGTGATCGACATACAATCCGGCGCAAGCCAGCAGATCACATTTGACGGCGGCGCGAGCAATCCGGTTTGGACAGGATAATGCGACAGCCGATAATGGTCCTCATCAGTTTGCTGCTGATTTCGGGCAGCTTGACAGCCACCCTGGGTACTGTCCACTTTCGTGATTTCGAACTGCGCGGCTACGTTGATGCGACGGTGGACCAAAATCTCCCCTTCCTGGCGCCTCGGTCCGGCGTGAATGTTGACCTGCGTCAGTATGAGCTTGACAGCCTGCATGACAATCTTGCCCTTATCAGTCAAACCGGTTTTGTATGGCTGCGGCAATTCGTCTATTGGGATGAAATTGAGCTTAGCAAGGACCAGTACGATTGGGCGCAGTGGGACAAGATCTTTGCCGTTCTGCGCGAATATCCACGTTTGCAGCCGGTTGTCACGCTCATGCATTCGCCGGAATGGGCGCGCGTCTCGCCACCGGGAAGCGCGGCGACGGAGACAGCTCCGCCACAGTCACTCGATGACTTCGCTCGTTTCGCGGGCAACTTCGCGCGACGCTATGGCGATGTCGTGGATTATTATCAGATCTGGGACGAGCCGAACCTCGCCGATGCTTGGGGATCGCTGCAACCCAGACCGGCTGATTACCTGGCTCTGCTTGCCGCTGGCCGGGGGGGGATCTTGGCTGAGGATTCAACGGCAAAGATTATCGCAGCAGCCCTAGCCCCCACCACCGAGACCGGTCCTCAGAATATCAGCGACTTGCTTTATCTTGAAGCGCTGTATCAACTCGGCGCGGCCGAGCTAATGGACATCGTGGCAGGAAAGCCTTATGGATTCTCAAGCTCGCCACTGGATCGACGCGTTGATGAAGGCATCCTGAACTTTTCCCGCATTGTCGCCCTGCGCGAAGTGATGCTGGCGCGCGATGACGGGCGGACGCCGCTATGGGCGAGCCATTGGGGCTGGAATAGTTTGCCGCCTGATTGGGCGGGCGAACCATCTATTTGGGGCAGCGTCACCCCGAACGAGCGGATTATGTATACGCTGCAAGCATTCGACCGCGCCCAGCGTGAGTTGCCCTGGCTAGGCGCGATGTTCTTGCACCATTGGCAGCCCAATGTAGAAAGCGCCAGCGCGCAGTGGGGTTTCGCGCTGATTGGACCGGATGATCAGCCCTCCGATTTGTTGACAGCCCTGCAAAACTATGATTTTCCCGCCCAGGCGCAGAACGGCCTCTTCCACGCGCGCAGCGAACAGGCGCGTTACAGTGGACTCTGGCAATTCAGCGAATTGGGTGCGGATATCGGCTGGCTAGAAACGAGCGACAGTCAGCTCGAATTCGACTTCTACGGTACTGATCTCGCCATGCTCTTGCGGGAGGATGACTATATTGCCTTTCTATATCCGACCGTGGACGGCCGCCCAGCAAACGCGACAGCCCAGGACTCGGATGGCAACAGCTATATCTTTCTGCGCAGCAACTCGCATGGTCCGGAACAGAATTTGCTTCCCGTCGCGCGCAACTTGCCCCTCGCGCCTCATACGCTGCGGGTTGTGGCGGATCGCGGATGGGATCGCTGGGCAATCGCCGGCTATGCCGTGAGCTCTGGGGATCTGTCAGCCGCCTTCGACCGGCAGATCGCGCTCGGCATTTTCGCGACACTCTTGTCGCTGGTCCTCGGATTGTTGACCTTCGCGACCTCGCCATGGCGCCGCTGGATTCCCCCTATCGGTCTTGTGTTTGCGGGACTGTCGGCGACAGCGCATCTGGCGATAAGCGGCCTGGCGTCCTTGACGCTGCTATTTGCCATGTTGTGGACATGGACAAGTCACAGACCTGCCCTCTTCGTCCGCGACGAGATCAATATCCTGATCGCTCTGGCAACTGGCGGAATCCTATACCTGTCACCTTGGTTTCTCTTGACTATTGTTTCTAGCCTGGTCCTCTTCGTCTTGATCTTCCAGCGCCTGGAAACGGGCTTGATCTTGACCTTGTTCTGGGCGCCCTTCTTTCTAAGTCCTGTCGAGTTGTACCGCTTTGCCTTCCCGATGGTGGAAATCTTGATTCTGATCACGTCAATCGCGGCGTTCTTTAGATTCTTCGTTTGGCTGGGCGAGCAGCGGCAAATGGCGAACAGCGGCTATCCGCTGCATATAAAGTCGCTGCTCCCGCGCATTAACAGTATCGACATTGCAGTAGCTGGCATCTCGCTTATCGCAATCCTGTCTTTAAGCTGGGCGCGGCATGCTGATGTGGCGGCGAGAGAACTGCGGACACTGGTTCTGGAGCCGCTGCTTTTCTATGTGATATTCAGAGCGGCGCGTCCATCCAAAGCAACTATTACACACTGCGTCTTCGGGCTTGTCTTCGCTTCGCTATTGGTCTGCGTCATTGGATTGTTGCGATACTTTGCCGGCAACGATGTCATAGTCGCGGAAGAGGGCGCGCGCCGCCTCATTTCCGTCTATGGCTCGCCCAATAATGTCGGCTTGTTGCTTGGGCGGACGATGCCCTTTGCGCTGGCGCTGCTGCTGCTGGCTCAGCAAAGCGAGCGCGCACGGATCTTCTGGGCGGCAGCGCTGCTTGTCATGGGCATAACGACGCTTTTGACGCAGAGCGTGGGCGCGATACTTCTCGGAATCCCCATCGGGATCGCGGTCCTGCTGATCGCTTTCGCTCGGCGAAGGGCATTGGTCCCGATCTTGGGCATCGCGACTGCGCTAGCGGTTGGATTGGCTGTGCTGACACAGGTTTCGGCGCGCTTTGCCAATATACTTGACTTCTCTACCGGCACCAGTTTTCTTCGCCTGCGACTGTGGGAGAGCGCCATCGAAATCATTCGCGATCATCCCATTACCGGAATCGGATTGGATCAGTTCCTCTATTATTTCAGTGGGGCATACGTCCGACCCGACGCCATCTGGGACCTGAATCTGTCGCACCCGCATAATTTTTTACTGGATTTTTGGACAAGGCTGGGTATTTTGGGTCTGATTCTCTTTCTGCTCTTGCAGTTTGCATTCTGGCGCTATGCCCTTAGCGCTTTGAGCAAGTGGAGAAATTCAGACAGAACTGGTTTCGCGCTCATGCTAGGTCTGATAGGCAGCATGGCGGCGCTATTGGGTCATGGCTTAATTGACAACAGCGTCTTTGTCATCGACTTGGCTTTCATTTTTATGTTCCAGTTGGCTGCGGTAGCGCGTCTGCGTGAACTGGCGCCGGCTACCGCATCCTTTTCCGATTCCAATCACGCGCGGAGCCAAGCAGTGATATGACGAACTGTGGTACACTTTGCCCAGCCAATCATAACGAGGATAAGAAGACTTGCGTGTACTAATCACAGGCGGGGCTGGCTTCATCGGCTCGCATTTATGCGATCGCTTCTTGGGCGATGGTCATCGGGTGGTGGCGGTAGACAACCTCATCACGGGCACCCAGGACAACATCTCGCACCTGGCTGGCAATCGTCATTTTGAATTCGTTTATCACGATGTCAGCAACTTCATCCACCTTTCGGGCCAAATCGACGCCGTTCTGCATTTTGCCTCCCCCGCCAGCCCGATCGACTATCTCAAATATCCAATCCAGACCTTGAAAGTCGGCGCGCTCGGCACGCACAACGCGCTGGGTTTGGCGCGGGCGAAGCGCGCGCGTTTTTTGCTGGCGTCCACATCCGAGGTCTATGGAGATCCGCAGGTGCATCCGCAGAGCGAGGACTATGCCGGCAATGTGGACCCCGTTGGACCACGCGGCGTATACGACGAAGCGAAACGGTATGCGGAAGCGCTGGTGATGGCTTATCATCGGCAACACGGCATGGATACCCGCATCGTGCGTATCTTCAACACCTATGGACCCCGGATGCGCCTGGACGATGGCCGCGTCGTGCCCAATTTTGTGGGACAAGCCATCCGCGGCGAAGCGCTGACCGTTTATGGCGACGGCAGTCAAACACGTTGCTTCCAATACATTGACGACCTGGTGGAGGGCGTCGTGCGTTTGCTTGACAGCGGTTTTGTAGAGCCGGTCAATATCGGGACCACGCGCGAAGTGAGCATTCTTGATTTCGCGAATATAGTCAACCGCGTGTCAGCCAATCCCGCCGGCATCATATTCGACGACGGACTGCGCATCGATGGCGACCCGCAAACGCGCAAACCGGACGCCAGCCGCGCGCATGAGTTGCTCGACTGGCGACCGCAAGTGGCGCTGGAAGAGGGCCTCGCGCGCACAATCGCCTATTTTCGCCAAGTTATCGCCGCCACTTGAGATGCCTGGGTTGCAGAACCTATTAAGCGGGCGGCTCTTCTGGCTTGTCATCGCGCTCGCCGCCGCGTTCGCGAATGTCTTCATTGCGACGCCTGTATTCCTTGGTCTGACTCTCGCAGGCTTGGGTTTGATCGCAGCGCTGGCTTCTCCAGTGGCGATGCTGCTTGTACTGTTGGTTCTCGCGCCTTTGCGGACGCTAATCGCGACGGAATCCGCAATTGAGCTCCCGCTGGATATCGGTCAAATACTGTTCATTGTGTACTTTGGACTGTGGCTGGCGCATCGAATTGCCCTGCGCAAACCCGTGCTCACCCACCAGCGCAACATCGTATTGTCGGCGATCTTGTGTCTTTGCGCCGTATTCGCGCTGGGGTCTTGGACGAGCGCCTCGCAGTCCGCCTGGCTGCGCGAGTGGCTCAAATGGGTCTTGATGGCGCTTTTTGTCTGGCAAATAACGATTTCGGAACAGTTTCACTGGACCTGGCTGGTATTCGCGCTGCTGGTCGCCGCTACAGCCAATGCGCTGGTCGGGCTCTACATATTTTTTGGCGGCAGCGGCGCAGACCATCTTGCCATCTTAGGACGGTTTTTCCGCGCCTTTGGCAGCTTTGGGCAGCCGAATCCCTTTGCCGGCTTCATGGGGCTTATGCTCCCGCTGGCTTTGATGGGCGCTTATGTTCAGTTTGCGGCGCTGCTTTCTCTATACCAAAAGCAGCAGCGGATTCACTGGCATTCCTTGCGGCTGCTGCTCTGCTTCGGGTTGTGCGCGGGCTTGCTAGCGGCCGCCCTGCTCGCTTCCTGGAGCCGCGGCGCCTGGCTCGGCACAGCAGTTTCGGCGGCGGTTATGCTCTTCGCGTTGCCGAAACGCGCCGCAACAGGATTGGCCGCCGCCCTTGGTCTAGCGCTGCTGATTGCCGGACTATGGCTGGGCGGGTTGCTGCCGCAATCCCTTGTCAATCGCTTGACGGCTTCCGCTGACGATTTTCTGCGGATGGAAGATATTCGCGGTGTAGATATCAGCCCGACAAACTACGCGGTGGTGGAAAGAGTCGCCCATTGGCAGGCGGCGCTCAATATGGCGCAATCCAAGCCAATTCTGGGGGTCGGGCTGGGAAACTACGAGGTCGTCTATGACAAGTATCGACTGATAAACTGGCAGGCGCCTTTGGGCCACGCCCATAATTTTTATCTCAATACCCTGGCGGAAACCGGCATAGTCGGCTTGGCCGCCTATCTATGTTTCTGGCTGGCAGTTTTTCTGGTCACCTGGCGCGCGCGCGCCCATCCGGATTCTTTCGCTCGAGCGACTGCCATCGGTCTGCTGGGCAGTTGGACATACCTGGCGGTGCATAGCATTTTTGATAACCTCTTTGTGAACAATCTCTTTTTACATATTGGTGTATTATTAGGTATGCTCGCGGTTTTTCATCAGCAGCTTAACCACAAACTGGTTCTGGATTAGCTATGTCTCAAGCGATTACGCCGGATGTCCCGCCTAAAGGCGGGGCTTATCAAGGGTTATCAACGCCGATTGATCGTTTCATCATTGCCCTGGCCAGCCGAATCGGCGGGAGCCGAGCCAAAGAAGTCGAGCGATTCATCAAATTCGCGTTTATCGGTTTGCTGGGCTTTGTCATCGACTTCGGCATATTATTTCTCTTGCAGTCGACTGTTTTGCCGGCGGCCGATGAGCAAAACATGGAGCTGCCGCTCAACGTGGCGCTCGCCACGACCATCAGCTTTACACTGGCGGTTAGCAGCAATTTCACCTGGAATCGCCTTTGGACTTACCCGGACTCAAGATCCTATTCAGTTCGCCGCCAGTTGACTCAATTTTCCATAGTCAGCGTGATTGGGTGGATCGGCCGGACAATTTGGATTACAAGTTCATTTGCTTTCTTTGGCGCATGGTCGACCGCTGCGATTCAAAACATGATTTCGGCTTACAACCCCGTTCTATTAGACGAACTGAAACTAGGCACGATGATCTCGCAGTTCATCGGCGTCATTGTGGTGATGATATGGAACTTCCTCGCAAACCGCTACTGGACTTTTAACGACGTCGAATAACGTGTCCCGTATTGCCATCGACTACACAGCCGCCTACGAACAGGGTGGCGGCATCGGGCGCTACGTGCGCGAATTGACGGCAGCGCTCGCCGTCGAAGATGCGGCGGCGGACTACCGTCTCTTCGTCGCCGGCGCAAAACGCGCGCAGCTCCCGCGCCCGCCCGGCGCCAATTTTAACTGGCGTCCGACAATTTTGACACCAAGCTGGCTGGCGAGGATCTGGCATCGCGCTCAGCTGCCGCTGCCTGTCGAAACGTTCACCGGGGCTGTGGATTTGTTCCACGCCACCGACTTCGTCTTGCCGCCGACCTTGCCCCGAACACGCAGTTTGCTGACAGTGCATGACCTGAGCTTCCTGCGCGTGCCAGACGCTGCCAGCGCGTCGCTAAGACGATATTTGGAAGCCGTGGTGCCGCGTTCTGTCGCGCGGGCAGATCGGGTCCTGGCGGTTTCCCAGGCGACCAAAGACGATCTCATTGCATTCTACCGGACGCCCCCCGACAAGATCAGCGTATTATATTCCGGGGTGGATGACCGGTTCAGTCGGGTGACAGACAAGCTGGCATTACAAGCAGTATTGGCCAAGCATGGCTTGAAAGACAAAACCTATGTCCTGTCGGTCGGCACTGTCCAGCCGCGCAAAAACTATAGCCGCGTAATCCGGGCATTAGCAAGTTTACAAGATCAAGGACTAGACATGCATTATGCCATTGCCGGCGGCAGTGGCTGGCTCGAAGACGAGATGTACCGCAGCATCAAGGAAACCGGGCTGGAGGACCGGGTCCATATACTTGGTTTCGCGCCCGATGAAGATCTGCCCGCGCTCTACACCGGCGCGCGCGCGCTGCTTGCAGTTTCATTGTACGAAGGCTTCGGGCTACCGGTTCTGGAAGCGATGGCTTGTGGCACAGCTGTCATCACAAGCGATCTGTCGTCGCTGCCCGAAGTCGCCGGTACTGCGGGCATTCTGGTTAATCCACTGGACAGCGACGCAATCAGCGCCGCCATGATGAGATTGCTGACCGACGCAGCCTTGAGGCGGCAGCTAGCCGCCGCTGGCATTGAGCATGTTAAGCGTTTCTCTTGGGCGAAAACCGCGCGCCGGCATAAGTCCATCTACGATGAATTGCTTGGGCTGTGACTAAGAATCATAGTCCGGTTAAGAATCGAGGTTTGTAAGACCGATGAACATGGCAAATGGCGAAAAACATGCTGCTGGGAAGGAGACGCCTTTTCTCTTGCTGCTGGCATTGGCGGGTTATCTCCTGCCCTGGATAATAGCCCCGAATGCAGCTATGACCCTCAACGCATTCGATTTGGCTGAGTGGACGAGCTTGCATCCCATACAGCAACATCAGGCAATGCCGCCATTGATCACGCCACTGCTGCTGCGCGCGCAATTGCCGATTTTAGCGGCGATTATCACGCTTTGGTTCAGCAGAGGCAAGGCGCGTTTTCTTGCTTTGCTTTTTGTCGTCTTACTCGCGGTCGCACAGCTCCCGCCCCTGGAATTCCTGCAGAACATCGCCGATCCAAACTATCGGCAACAGTCGGCTCTCGCCATCGCTACAATCATCTTGCCACTAGGACTGCGCCTTATGTCGTCGGCGCAGTTTAGGTCCTTCGTCACTATCGTCATTGCGGCAGCGGGAATCGTCACATCACTCCTGGGGCAATCGCAAGCGCTTGAGTTATATCATGTTACGCTGGAACAAGGTGAGACAGGCGGCGGCTTATTTCTAATCTTAGTGGCTTATGGCGCTTTCGCTTTCAATGCGCTGCGTAGCTTCCTAAGACGGCGATGACGCGAGATGCGGACAAGGTTGTCTCCATTTTCTTATATCTGCGCGTAATAGAAAAAGAGACAGCGGTCGCTGCCTCTTTTCTTAAGAGTAAATGGACCTGATGTTACGGATTATTCCATATTGGATTGAATGTATTCCACGGCTTGACCAACAGTTTCGATGCGCTGCGCGTCTTCGTCGCTGATTTCGCCGCCGAATTCTTCCTCAAATGCCATGATCAATTCTACGAGGTCGAGCGAGTCGGCTTCCAGATCTTCGCGGAAACTCGCGGTACTCACGACGCGTTCATCTTCCACACCAAGCAACTCAACCACGATTCCTTTGACCCGATCTTCAATAGACGCCATCTTGGTCACTCCTCCTCCAACGGAATCTTTAGCACTCACATAAGCGCCAATTATACCGTTTATCATTTTCCCTGCCAGTCTCTATGCTGGCGACGCGTATAATTGACAGGCCAATATTTCGACAGTACGATGTTCGGTGGCGGCTTGGATTCTGCAAGCGCCTCAATATAGGGAACACTTCCTTATGCCAAAAGTCACGGAAACACCGTCAACAGAAAGCCGCAAGCTGGATCACATCCGGATCAACCTGCAAGAGGATGTTCAGTTTCCCCGCATTCGCACCGGACTTGAACGGTATCGTTTGACTCATCAGGCGGTTCCCGAGTTAAGTTTGCATGATGTCGATACTTCGCTGCGAGTATTTGGCAAGCGGCTGGGGTCGCCGATACTGATGTCGTCGATGACCGGCGGGACCGAAACTGCGCGGCGCATCAATAGACATCTTGCGGCGGCGGCGCAAAAACATGGCATAGCGATGGGTTTGGGTTCACAGCGAGCCGCGATAGAAGATGAATCCTTGGCAAGCACCTTTCAGATTCGTCAAGTCGCGCCGGACATACTGCTTTTCGCCAACCTCGGCGCCGTGCAGCTCAACTATGGCTATGGCATCGAAGAGTGTCAAAAGGCGATCGACATGGTGGCTGCCGATGCCTTGATTCTTCATTTCAATGTATTGCAGGAGGCGGTGCAAGCCGAAGGCGATGTCGATTTTTCCGGTCTATTGCGGAAAGTAGAAACGATATGCAGTCATCTCTCCGTGCCGGTCATTGCCAAAGAAGTTGGCTGGGGCTTTTCCCACAGAAACGTAGTCGATTTGGCCAAAGCCGGCGTTGCCGCAATTGACGTGGCTGGCTCTGGCGGCACTTCCTGGAGCGAAGTGGAATATCACCGCGCGCCTACGCCCACCCACGCGCGCGTGGCACGCAGCTTCGCCGATTGGGGCATCCCCACTGCCGAGGCGCTTTCTAACGCGCGGGCGGCGGCGCCAAACTTGCCGGTTTTCGCCAGCGGCGGCTTGCGCGACGGCGTCGACATCGCCAAAACTATCGCATTGGGCGCAAGTCTGGCCGGGCTAGCCAGCCCCTTCTTACGCGCGGCGCAGGAATCGGCCGCGGCGGTTGATCAACTGATTGCCGAATTGAAGGCGCAATTGCGCATCGCCATGTTATGCAGCGCTTCCCAAGATATTGACCAGCTTCGGAAGGCGGAGATCAAATTAATAGATTGATTCGTTTATACCAGCTCCCGGATTACCGCGTTGCTAAGCAACCGTCCCCGCTCGCTTAAGCGGAGGCGGTCGCTTTCCACGTGAATCAAGCCCAATGTCTCCATTTTCTCAATGCCGACGGGGAACTTGTCGGCGATGTCCAGGCCGAAACGCCTTTGGAATGTCGGACGATGCAAGCCCTCGCGGGTTAGCCTGATGCCCATCATGACCGTCTCATACAGGTCAGCGTTCTCGTCGACGACTGTCGATTTGGCGACGGCTGGCGTGAGCGGGAAATCATATTCCGCGCCTGCGCCCGCCTTGAGCGCCTCGACATAACGTATGGGATTGGCGATGTTGGAATATCGAATGCCGCCTGCGAATCCATGCGCGCCCGCGCCAAAGCCAAAATAGGGCAAGTTGCGCCAATACTGCAAGTTGTGGCGACATTCAAACTGGGGCCGCGCCCAATTGCTAATCTCGTATTGCGCATAACCGGCGCGTGCCAGGCTGCTTGAGGCATATTCGTACATGTCCGCGAAAATATCGTCTTCGGGCTGCGGCAATGCGCCGGCGTCGACTTGCGCGCGCAATGCCGTCCCGCCTTTTAGTTCCAGGCCGTAGATCGAGACATGCTCCGGCGCATAACCCAGAATCGCGTCGACCGTCGGTTTCCATTCAGCGAGGCTCTCGCCCGGCGAGCCAAAGATGACATCCAGGTTGACATTATCGAAGCCGGCATTGCGCGCGCAACGCATGGCGTCTGCGACGGCAGCGAGGTCATGGCGGCGCTCAAAAAGACGCAGCACTCTTTCCGATGCCGACTGCATGCCAATGCTCAAGCGGTTGATGCCAAGCTCGCGCAATTCGCTCAAATACGAAGTTGATATGTCATTGGGATTGGTCTCCATGGAGACTTCAAGATCGCCAGCCAGGGAGAAGCGCTCCGCCAAGCAACGCAGGATGTCCCGATAGTAAGGCGCTGCGAGCAGGGACGGGGTTCCGCCCCCGAAGTAGACGGTATGAATCTGCTGATTTGGGTTCTTCGCCGAGGCGCATTCGATCTCTTGCAGTAGCGCGCGGATATACGCCGGCGCCAGCGACTCAAGATCGGTGTAGATGTTGAAGGCGCAATAGCTGCAGCGCGTCTCGCAAAATGGTATGTGGATGTAGGCGGAAAACGGCGCTTCTGGGCTCATCATCAGGGCTGGTTTCATTGAAAGCCAGAGATTGCGCCAATGGTATTGCTAAAATATAATTATGCAAGTCAAGGTTCGCGGACATCTACGCTACAGTAGTGGGGCGCGCAAGCTAGCAGGCAGGATGTTGCGCAAGTCTCGACGCAATTGAATCCAAACAGTGCTCTTGATCGAATCCATTTCTAGGGATGTGTTTGTTGTTGATATTGTAGAGTAGCTTACATGGAAATTAGGACAACACGGTGAACTTGTTGCGGCGTCTTTTTGGCAGGTCCCCCGACGATATGGGAAGGGACAGGTCCTCTCGCCGTGTAGCCCATGTTACACGCAGCAGCAGCGCGCCGCCAATGCCTGTGCCAAGCGCGGCGGAGGCTGAAGCCCAGCAAGTCGCTGACGAAGTTGATGTTGAACAATTGCCGCCGCAGCAGCCGTCATCCGAGAGCGACGCTATAGCGGATGCGGAATCCGACGCCGACAAAGAAGCGCAAGGTCAGCCGCAAGAAAGGCCGGGCATAACACAGCGGCGGTCGCGCGCGCAACCCGCCGCGCCACACCGTGAGCCGGCGCGCGAATATAAGCCCAAGCGCGCCTTGAGCTATGGTATCGCGAGCGATGTTGGCAAGCTGCGCGGCAATAACGAAGACGCTTGTTTCGCCATGCAGTGGCATACGATGACCGTGGAAAACCGCCCGGACTTTGGTTTCTTTGTTGTCGCGGATGGTATGGGCGGGCATCTCGACGGCGAAAGAGCCGCGGGCATCGCCGTGCAGACGCTGGCCTCCGAGATGCTGCAAAGCGTTTATATGCCCTTGCTGCGGAATTTCCGCGCCGCGGAAAAAACGATGATCCTCGAAGCTTTGGTCGCCGCGACAGAAAAGGCGAATTTGGCAGTCATTGACGCGGTGCCGGGCGGCGGCACGACCTTGTCCACTGTGGCGATTGTCGGCAACCTGGCTTATCTTGCGCATGTGGGCGACAGCCGCGCCTATCTGGTCCACCATGATGAAATCGAGCAGTTGACGACTGACCACACTTTGGTGCAGCGGCTGATCGAGATGAAAGAACTCACGCCCGAAGAAGCCGAGTATTACCCGCAGAAGAATGTGCTATACCGAGCGATCGGACAAAATGAGAGCCTGAAAGTGGAAAGATTGATCCGCACCTTGCCCGCGGCCGCTCAAATGATAATCTGCAGTGATGGTTTGTGGGACCAAGTGGACGACGAAACATTGAAGCGCGTGACGCTCGAATCAACAAGCCCGCAAGCAGCCTGTGATCGGCTGGTCAGCCTTGCAAATGACCATGGGGGGACGGACAATATTTCCGTCATCATATTGAAAGTCCCGGGCGACGACGTCAATATCTAGGTCCAGTCGAAACGCGTCGCGACAAAGTCTTTCTACGTATCATAATCAGTTGCGGCATGATTGACGCTCTGCCCAAGAAATTGAAGGAATAGACGACAAAGATGAATTCAGTCCCAGCATCCATCAATCGGGTTCGCAAGCGCAAGACTATTTTGGTAGTTGACGACGAACCGCGCATGATTGGCTTCATTCGCATGAACCTCGAATTGGAAGACCATCAAGTAATCGAGGCGCACAACGGTTTGGAAGCGCTGGACGCGCTGCGCAAGCAATTGCCGGACCTGCTTATCCTCGACGTCATGATGCCGGATCTGGATGGCTTCGAGACTTTGCGCATGCTGCGCGAGTTTTCCGATATTCCGGTCATTATGCTGACCGCCAAAGGCGAGGAAAACGACAAAGTGCTGGGTTTGGAACTGGGCGCCGATGATTACATCACCAAGCCCTTTGGACCGCGGGAACTGTCAAGCCGCATCAAAGCGCTATTTCGGCGACTGGAAAAACCATCAACCGCAGAAGCCATCTTGCGCGTTGACGATCGGCTTAGCGTGGATTTCAACCAGCGTCAGGTTATTGTAGATGGCGCGGCAGTGAAGTTGCGCCCGACGGAGTATCGCCTCTTGTATCATCTGATTCGCAACGCGGGCTGGACGGTGCCGCACGATCAGATCTTGCAAAAAGTCTGGGGATATGAATACCGGGACGAGGCGCATTACGTGCGGCTGTATGTCAACTATCTGCGCGAAAAGATAGAAGAAGATCCTTCAAACCCGCGTTATATCATAACCGAGCGTGGCGTCGGCTATCGGTTCATCAACTTCAAGCAAGATCAACAGCCCTAGACTTAGGCGAGCAAAAAGCCGAAGTCTAGATATAAACAGGCTTGATCCTGCCCAAGCGCCGCGTATTGCGAACATGTTACCGATCCGTAATCACGAAATACAAATACCCTGCGGTTGCGCCGCTTGAGTTTTTTCTTGAGCGTGTTCCACTGCGATTTACTGGGCTTTGCCGCGCTTTCGCGCAGTTCGAAATAGCTCTTGCGGAAAACCGCGCGAAAGTGATGGTCGTCGTATTCAATCAGCTTTATCAGACAGGCGCCTCGCGGGCCAGACAAAGCGTCATTGATAAAGTCGGCCGCGTATCGACGGCGTACTTTTTGGAACTGTGGCAGCTCGTTGCGCATTTCCTGACCGCCTTGTGCTAGACTGATTGGCAATAACGATCGTAGATCGTCGCTTCATCTTTGGAATTCATTGAGTGCCTGAATCTATAAACGCAATGCAACGCATCCTTAATTTCCTATTGATTATGCTGCTCTGTTTGCTGCTTGTACATGCCTTTGTGTACCTGGCATTCGGCGTCGCCCTCATCCCATTTCCTTTTGATTACGATCAAGGGGAGGGCTTTGAACTCAATAACGCGGTTTTGCTAGCCGCTGGGCGCTGCCCCTTCTGCGACAACGAGGTCTTTCCCTTCTACGGCAGTGGCTATCCCCCGCTATTTCATCTGTTGATGGTCCCCTTTGTGAAACTGTTTGGCGCGCAGTTTTGGTATGGACGTCTGATTATTTTCGGGGCGACGCTCGTCACCGCCTTGGCTATCGCTTGGGGGGTGTTTCGCGATTCGGGACATCGCATGATCGCCGCCATCGCCGGTCTGGCTTTCTTGTCGTCCAATTATGTCTATCATAACGGTCCGATGCTGCGTCAGCATTTGCTCATGGTGATGTTCGAAACCTTGGCTGTCGTAATCATCGCGCGAGCCTTCGACCCGAGCGCGAAAACAAGACGGCGACTCTTTGTCGCCTTTGCCTTGCTGCTTTGCGCCGGCTATACCAAGCAGCTTGCCTACAGCAGTTGTATCGCCGTATCCTTATGGCTGTTCTTGCGCAATCCGCGCGCCGCGATTCAATACAGCTTGGGTCTTGGGCTTGCAGCTGGCGCCATTTTCGCGCTTTTGACGCTCGCGACCGAGGGTCATTGGTGGATCAACATAATCGCCGCCAATCAGAATCCCTATCAACTGGACCAGTTCCTGGGTTTGCTGCAGCAGTTCCTAAGACTCCATGGCTGGTTGATCGCGCTGGCAATTGCCCTGGTCCTTTATGAGATTTATTTTGATAGACTGTCGGTCTATTCAATCTGGTTCATTGCCGCCTTCATCAACACCAGCGCGGCCGGTAAATGGGGCGCTGGCGACAGCTATTTTGTTACTGCGCTGGCCGCCATCTGTATCTTGAGCGGGATTTTCCTCGCCCGCTCGCTAAACAGATCTTGGCATTTGCCGGGCAATTATCTGTCGCGCTTCTTTAAGCCCATCGCGGGGCATGCAAATGGCGGATTGCTGGCGCTGTTCGCCACGATTCTATTCCTGGCATACGGCATCAGCGTTTTCAAATTGCCGACATCGGGGCAGCTCTTCGCGCCAATCGCCTCGGCGCTGAACATTCAACCGCTGCCCGCCTGGCGCTACCCTTTGTACGATCCCGCCGGTTGGACGGTCGGCTACGCGGTCACCGGCCACCTGCCCTCTCAAGCCGATTATGCGGGAGGCTGGCAGATCGTCGACGCCATCAAGCAATCCGACGGGCTGCTGCTCTCCGAAGATGCTGGATTCAATCTGCGCAGCGGTCGTGAAGTCATAAGCAATGCCATACAATTGAATAATTTATGGAAGAACGGTTTGTTCGACCCGACAGAGTTGATGCAAATGATCAGGTCTCAGAAATTTGCATTGGCGATCATTCGCGCGGGCTTGTTCCCTCCGCCGGTGATGAGCGCGATTCATTCCAGCTATCAGCTTGATCAAATCATTGTGATGAATGGCTTCGATTATCAATTGTGGCGTCCCCAGCGCAGCTCAAGCGCCGACGATGCCAAAGATGCCAACAATGATTGAAGGACACGCTCGGTTTTCGCGGGTGATATTTCGCACAAGTCCAATTAGAATACGCTCGGCGCGTAACCGGCGAAAAGAGGAAGATTTCATGAGCGAAGTCGACGGTCAAGCATTCAAGAACATGCTAGCCTGCTGGACGGCTGGCATCACCGTAGTCTCGGTAGCGTCCGCGGGAGATTGGCAGGCGATAACAGTCAACTCCTTTGCCAGCGTGAGCATGACCCCGCCCCTGGTTTGCCTGAACATCGCCAATCGGCTCGATATACGCGCCTACATGGCGCGCGAGGGGCATTTCTCGGTGAGCATTCTTTCCGACCAGCAATTAGAGATCGGCAAGCGCTTTGCCGGCTACTACGATGATCAGCTCGATAACCGCTTCGACGGGCTGAACTGCGAAAGGACCTCGCAGGGCGATCCGATCATCCCCGATGCCATGGCTTGGCTTGGCTGCACAGTCGAGCACATGATCAATGTCGGAGAGAATTCCATGTTTGTTGGCTTAGTTCAGGCCGGCGGCTGGACAAGCGACAAATTGCCGCTCTTGTATCACAACCGACTGTGGGGAACTTTTGCGGCTACCGAAGAAAAATAGCCGCCATTTCTTCGCTGAAACATAAGATTGATTCAAACCAGATCGCGGGCGGCAATTGCCGCGCCAATAATGCCAGCCCGGTTGCGCAATTTCGCCGGCACGATTTTTGTAGCGCAAGAAATATGCGGGAAGAACTTGTCATATTTCTTGCTTCCGCCGCCCCCGATGATGAATAGGTCCGGCGTAAAGAGCGTCTCCATATAACGCAGGTGCTCGGAAAGGCGCTTGCCCCACTTGCGCCAGCTGTACCCGTTTTCCTGGCGGCCGCGGTCGGAAGTGCGGTCTTCCGCGCTTTTGCCTCGAATAATGAGATGACCAAATTCTGTATTTGGTATCAAAAGCCCGTTAATGAAAAATGCGCTGCCGACGCCGGTGCCCAAGGTCAGGATGACGACCAAGCCGCCTTGGTCTTTGCCGGCGCCAAACTGCAATTCCGCGATGCCGGCAGCGTCAGCGTCATTGAGCGCCAGCACCGCATTGCCGGTAGCCGCGCGAAAGAGCGCCTGGGCATCGGTCCCAATCCACTCGTCGTCGACGTTCGCCGCGGTCCGGGTTATGCCATGCTGTACAACAGCGGGAAATGTGCAGCCGATCGCTCCGTCCCAGCTAAAGCGGCGGACTATCTCGCCGACGACAGCCGCAACGGGTTCAGGTTTGGCAGGTTGCGGCGTCGCTATGCGCAGGCGCTCGGTAAGAAATTCGCCCTTGGACGTATCGACAATTGCGCCTTTGATGCCCGACCCGCCTATGTCTATGCCCAAGACTTCCATGTGCCTGTCCTCCCGCCCTGCTCGAATGGAAATTGCACAATCATACCAAATTCGCAAATTATGTCATAATGGAGGTGGAGCCTAAGGGGCGAGGATAGGTTTCGCTGTGCGGACGGTGGCTCTAGGTCGGGGCAACTAGACAAAGAAACCTACGATTGTTCTGCGTGACGGCATGCGAACTTGAAATCCCAAGCGATTGACCATTATAGTGATAGTGAAGTGTGCTTGTCTAAGTCCATGGGATAGCAAATGATCCGATCTACTTTTTGCGTACTTGTATGTGTTCTGAGCCTGAATGTATTTGGCTTGGTCCGCGCGCAGAGTGGCTGCGCGGCTGGCAGCTGCGGTTTGGATCAGAGCGCCATCGCCTCGTACCCCAGCCCACAGGTGCTTCCGCTACCGGTTGATGAAGCGCTGCTCCATGACCGCGAGTACCGACAGGTCAACGCCGAACTGAAGATCTATGATCAACCGGCTGGCGAGATCATAGATACGCTCGGCACAGGTTACAGCTTCGTCACCGTGCAGGAAGAATTGGATGGCTGGGCGCATGTTGGCGACGGCAAGTGGGTCTTGTCCGACAGCCTGGGCGAGCCCTGGACGCCATCAAGGTTCGCGGGCGTGCTCTTGCCAAACCAAGGGCTGCCCTACACGATGGCTTGGACCTTGCGCCACTTGAATGGCGCGACCAGCCCAGGCGGACCCGAAGCCGCGAGCAACCCCTTTCTCTATCGCTATTCCCGGGTCAACATCTACTCAACTGTCGAAGTTGATGGCTATGACTGGTACCAAATCGGCACTGATCAATGGGTGCATCAATTCAAGGTCGCCAAGCTCTTGCCAGTGGAAAAACCGCTAGAAGTCGATACGCATAAGTGGGTCAGCGTTGACCTTTACGAACAAGTTGCCATCGCCTACGAAGGCGACAAGCCCGTCTTTGCCACCTTGATATCTTCGGGTTTGGAAGAATGGCCCACCAATGAGGGCCTATTCCATGTCTATGTGCGTTTCCCGCGAACGCTCATGAGCGGCGCTTATAATCAGCCTGATTTTTATTATCTGCAAGAAGTGCCGTGGACGATGTACTTCGACGGCGATATCGCCTTACACGGCGCTTACTGGCACGACGGATTCGGCTATCGCAAGAGCCACGGCTGTGTCAACATGACCATTACCGACGCGCACTGGTTATTCCAATGGGCGCAAGATGAATATGACTTTGCCAACGGGGACTATACCGGTCCAGCGGTTTATGTCTATTCAAGCGGCGACTACAATTGAGCTTTATTTGAGCTGCATTTAAGCGTCAAGTCGTGAAGAATCACTTCGCCATAGCGAGTTCCGCCACCGGCGAACCGTGGATGTAACCCTTCACCGCCAGTAATTCCGCGTTCAAGATGCTGCATCCCGCCGCGCCCCGCACCGTGTTATGCGAAAGCGCCGCAAACTTGTAACCCAATATGGGGCAATGGCGCAGGCGGCCGATGCTCGTCACCATGCCCCGCCCGGCGTCGCGGTCGCGCCGGGGCTGCGGACGGTCGGTTTGCTCCAGATACTGCAGCGGACTGCTGGGCGCGCTCGGCAGCGCCGGCACAGGATTTGGTCCGCGAAAAGATCGCCAGTCCTGGATGATCGTCTCGTCATCTGGCGCGTCTTCCAGCTCGACCGAGATATTCACCAAGTGACCGTCAATCACCGGCACGCGCGTGCAAGTCGCGCTGACGATCATTTCCAGCTCATCAATCGCGCCGTCGCGCAACTCGCCCAGCATCTTGCGCGATTCGGTCTGCATCTTATCTTCGTCGCCCGGTACATAGGGGATGATATTGCCCAGGATGTCCAGAGAAGGCACGCCAGGATAGCCGGCCCCGCTAATAGCCTGCTCGCTGACCAGGTGCAGGCGGCGAACACCGTATTTCAAGAGCGGCTTCAAGGACATGACCACCGGCATCACCGTACAGTTGGAGTTCGCCACCAGCGCTCCGCTAGACCAGCCGCGCCGATAACGCTGTACATCGATCAAGTCAACATGCTCGGCGTTGACTTCCGGCAGCAGGAGCGGGACATCCGGCGCCATACGGTTCAGGGACACATTGGTACAAAGAACATGCCCCCCTGCAGCCAGCTCCACTTCACGATCTATCGCCGCTTCCTTGGGCAATGCCGAAAAGACCAGTGGCGAATCCAAGGGGGCATTCAGGGCTTTCACGGTCAGGTTCGCGACATTGCCCGGCGGATTGCCTTCCAGCACCCAGTGAGCGGCTTCGCCATAGGTTTTGCCCGCACTGCGGCTCGACCCGATGACTTCGCGTACTTGAAACCAGGGATGCCCGTCCAACAGTTGAATGAAGCGCTGGCCTACAGCGCCGGTCGCGCCCAGAATCGCTACATCAATCTTCGTCATCAACTCAACCTGCCTTACATCCCCACGGTGCCGGAGCGCACAGCGGGATAGGAACCCAGCATTTTTACAAATGATGTCAAGTGCAGCAATTGCGTCAGAACATCCTGGCATTTTGGATCTTGCCAGTGCCCTTCAAAGTCGAGATAAAACAGCGGCTCCCAGGGTCTGTTGCGGCGCGGACGGGATTCCAGCTTGGTCAAGTTCAAATCTCGCTTGGCGAACTCGCCCAGGCATTGATACAGCGCGGCGGGCTGATTGCGCGTGGCGAATACGATTGAGGTCTTGTTGTAATCCGAGGGTTCGGGATCGCCGTCGCCCATCAAAAGGAAGCGCGTATAATTATAGGGCTCGTCCTCGATTTCTTTTGCGATAACCGCCAGACCATAAAGCTCCGCCGCCAATTCCGTCGCGATCGCGCCCAGCCCCGGCTGTGGCTCATGGGCGAGGTCATGCGCCGAGCCGGCTGTGTCGTACCAACCCACAGGTTCGATGTTGTAGCGTTTCAGAAATCTTTCGCATTGCATCAAGGCTTGCGGGTGGGAGCGGACTTGTTTGATTTCATCCAAGACCGTGCCAGAAATCCCAAGCAAAGCGTGGTGAACGTGCAGGATCACCTCCGCTTGGATACGCACATCGTGGTCGAGCAGCATCTCGTAAGCGCCGCTGACCGAGCCCGCCAAAGCGTTCTCGACCGGCAGCAAGCTGTAATCGGCTTCACCCGACTGCAAGGCATCAAAGAGATGATTAAAATCCTGGCAAGGCAGGCAGTCTACATCGGGTCCGAAATGCTGCCGCACCGCGATCTCTGAATTTGCGCCGGGAATCCCTTGATACGCTACCCTTGGCATGAGGCTTCCGTTTCCAGAATCAAATGCGCCGAATCATATCCGATGACTGTGATTTATGAAAGACTTGAAATCAAGCCCTGCCCGCAGGTAAAAGTTGCGAGACCATCAAGAACCCGCGACAATTTTCCCCGATACACGTATAATGATAGAGAAGTCTTTGCTGCCAGGAGACGAGATGAATAAAGAACAACGATTCGACCCAATGAAAGAAATACAGAACATTGGCGAGCATATCAGCAAACAGATCGAAAAAGGCATCCGCAATGTCACTAGCGGCTCCGAACAGCTCGCGCTTGATATGTATGCGGCGGAAGATCAACTTGTCATCCGCACGGGGTCCATTGATGGCTTGCTCAAAGAAAGCATAGAGATCAGCCTCGAAAGCGACGTGCTGACCATCGCCCTGCAAACAGAAGCCGAATCCACGCCGACAACGGCGCGCTATTTCATGCAGGAGCGCCGCTTTGGCGCTGTCAGTCGCTCGGTCGAACTGCCCATACCCGTGAAGGGAAACGAAGCGCGAGCAAAGGTGGAAAACGGCAATCGCCTTGTCGTTAGCATGCCGGTGGATGACAGCGTTTATGGCAACATCACCGTTACCCC
Source organism: Aggregatilineales bacterium (assembly GCA_963663445.2). Lineage (GTDB taxonomy): Bacteria > Chloroflexota > Anaerolineae > Aggregatilineales > Phototrophicaceae > UBA6055. The sequence goes on from CAXXTM010000002.1 coordinate 1,759,563, forward strand.
GGTTGAATAAAGCGCGCCTGCTTCGTTACATTGCCTAACTCCACAGCCGCGCAAAGCGCATCCGGCGAAACGCCCACAAGCAGGTCGCGCTCGCAGAATTAATTTGCTCCCGCGGCGCATGGGCGACGCGGTTTTTTATACGGAGACCGAGGCGCTCATTCATCCAGATAGCTGAGCTTGGCGAATTCCAATTGCTTGTCGAAGTTATCAAGCAAGGTCTGCTTCCGTTCGTCATCCAAGAATGACAGCTGAATAGATCTGCGAGCCAGGTCGACGACATCGTTTAGCTGCAAGCCGCATTGCTCAACCGCCATGACGTATTCATCCACAAGCGAGCTCTGGTAAAGCCTTGGCATGCCCGAAGCCAGAAGCGCTTGCACCTTATTGTCGACAAGCGCGCGGAGAGGATAGGCGGAGGCAGCGTCAATCAAGCCGCGCCGCAGCGCCCGACTTATGGAAAGAACCACGGGAATGCCGGCTTCTGCCAGATGGTTGATGATGTCCGGTTGATTATGGATAGCCCAGGTTTCGCTTAGCCGATGCGGTTCGAGCTCCTCCAAAGCCAAGAGCAAGCTGTCGGCGTCCATGCCGCCGGTTTGCGCTACGGTGAATATGCCCTTCTTGCGCGCGGTTGCGAAGGCGCGTTTGAACTGGCCCACCGGCTGCGGGTCGTCTTCCCCGATCAAGCCGAGAGCGACCACGTTGCCACCCTTCGCCGCCGCGCTAGTCGCCCAGCGCGCCACGTCATCGCCAACTCGGGGATTGTCCCGCGGTATGCACAAGATCCAAGCCATATCGACGCCCCAAGCCCGCAGCGCGCGGTCTCGCCCGTCATTGAGCGCGTTGATGAAGACCTCAATGCTCATCGAAGATTTACCTATGAATTCGGATGGCGTGACAGCTATTTCGGCATAGCTGACCTTGGCTTTGGCAAGCACGACGCCGATATCGTAGACGACTCGCGCGACATCCTCGGGATAGCGCACCCAAGATCCAGCGACGGCGGCTAGTTCATCGACGCGCTTATAATCAGGATTGACCAGCATATCCGCCCAGAATGCAAAATCCTCGGCCTCGGCGGGGACCCCGTTTTGGCGCGCGATCATCAGCAAACCTTCGTCAACGAAGGCGCCGGTCAACTGCAAATTGAGATCTACTTTTGGGATTGCGGCAAAGAATTCGCGTAAGCCCATCACATTACCTCGTCATTAGAAATATAGCCGGAGCAAGAAATGGCGCATCACGCTATGCAGGCTCATTCGGCCGATTCCATGCCAGAAGGCATCGTGCGCGTCATGCTCGCTTTGGCATCGCGGAAGGTTCCGCAAGCGCCTATGAAAGCCGAAAAGAGCGGATGAGGACGATTCGGTCGACTGAGAAATTCCGGATGGAATTGCGTTCCCAACATGAATGGATGGTCCCGAAGTTCAGAGATTTCCACCAGGACCTTGTCCGGGCTTAGTCCGCTGAAACAGACGCCATTTTGGGCAAATTGATCTCTGTAAGCATTATTGAACTCGAAGCGATGCCGATGACGTTCCATGACCTGCTTGAGGCCATAGGCTTCCGCCGCGAGTGAGTTGGGGACCAGCGCGCAGGGGTATTCTCCCAGCCTCATCGTGCCGCCCATATCGGTGATGGCGCGCTGCTCGAGCATGAGATCGATGATCGGATCTGGCGTGCTGACGTCGAATTCGAAGCTGTTGGCGTCTTCCAAACCGAGTACGTTGCGAGCGAACTCGATGCACATGACTTGCATGCCCAGGCACAGACCCAAATAGGGCACTTTGTTTTCCCTTGCGAACTTGGCTGCCACGATTTTGCCTTCAATGCCCCGATAACCAAAGCCGCCGGGCACCACAAGGCCGTCGAGGTCGCGCAGCTTATCCCGATGCTTGCCTTTTTCCAATTCGCCAGAATGGATCCAGAGGACCTCGACATCCTGAGCATTTTGAATCGCCGCGTGGGCGATCGACTCTTTCACCGACATGTAGGCGTCATGAAGCTCCACATATTTACCCACGATACCAATTCGCAGCTTGTCTTTCGCCGCCCGAAAACGCTTTACCAGCCGCCGCCACTCGAGCAAGTCCGGCGGCGAAGCGTGAATCTTGAAGCGGTCGAGAATGTAATCAGCCAAGCCTGTTTCTTCGATCAATAAAGGCACGGCATAAATGTTGTCCGTCGTTTCCAAGGGAATGACGGCATCTTCGTCGACATCGCAAAAGAGCGCGATCTTGTTGATGATATCATGGTTGGCAGGGTGATCGGTGCGAGCGATGATCACGTCCGGCTGGATACCGATACCGCGCAATTCACGCACGCTATGTTGGGTCGGTTTGGTCTTCAGCTCATCGGTAGCGCCGATATGCGGCAAGAATGTGACATGAACATAAAGAGCCTCGCTGCGCGTGAGCTCTGTGCGCAGTTGACGCAGCGCTTCGAGGAAGGGCAAGCCTTCGATGTCGCCGGCAGTCCCGCCCACTTCGACAATGACAACATCGGCGCCGCTGCGCTGCCCAACCAATTTCATGCAGCGTTTGATCTCGTTGGTTATATGGGGAACAACTTGAATCGTACCCCCGAGGTAGTCGCCCTTGCGCTCTTTTTCGATCACCGTCAGGTAGACTTGCCCGGCTGTGACATTTGACAGTCGGCTGACATTTTCGTCTACGAAGCGCTCGTAGTGGCCTAAATCAAGGTCGGTTTCGGCGCCGTCAGCGGTAACAAAGACCTCGCCATGCTGATATGGGCTCATCGTCCCGGGATCAACATTGAGATAGGGATCCAATTTTTGCAGCGCCACTTTTAAGCCGCGGGCTTTTAATATACGGCCTATCGCCGCGACCGTCAGCCCCTTGCCAACAGAACTTAGCACACCGCCGGTACAGAATATGTATTTGGGACTAGCCATCTCGCTTCCACCTCGCCCCTTGTTCAATTATCGCTTGTTAGCCCGCTATACAGGTTAAAAATCATCTGTCGCCAGCCGCAAACGGCATCCAGCCAGCGCCGAAGAATGCAATCTAAATCATTTCCGCCAAGTCCGCCGCCGCCCGCCGCAGATCCAACAGCAGCAATCCCAATTTGGCTTCGTCGTTAAGGACCGCTGTCAGCACAGCTTCGTCGTTGACAGACAGCATCAGCACAAAGCCGCAAGCGCCTTTTATCATGAGATGATCCAGGCTGCCCCGCCCCAGCTCCAGCGCGATGCGCTCGCCCCAGCCCACCATCGCCGCGCTCATCGCGGACATGCGTTCATCACTGGCATCATTGTTTACATCATTCGGCAGAAACGACGACATGTTGACGCCCTCGACGCTGACAAGCGCGATCGCTTCCAGCTCGGGGTTTAGCGCATGCACTTGGCGCAGGCGCGCGCCCACCGCATCCGCCTGCAATTGCCGCATCGCCCCGCTCCTTTCAATCTCAAAAAAACATTCGCGAACAACGATTCTAAATACGGAATAATCGCCATCTTTTGGCGCCAGGCGCATGATCAACTTTGAAGCAACAAACGTGGGATGGCAGATTTGCCATATAGCATATTGCCGTGTTTAATTATACTAGACGTGGCGCAAAGGGCAAGCTGAGCGGCCAAGGCTTCCCAATACTTGACCGCTGCTAGCATGCGTTTCCAACAGATATAGCATACTGCAAGGGCTATCGACACGCAAATGGAACGGTATCAATGAGCGAACAGTACGAAGGGACGCGGGTCGCCCGACAGGCTCAGCAAAGCATGACGCCGGTGCAAGAAATTGCCGAGCGTATCGCAAACGCTGTGAGCCAGGTCATCATGGGCAAGGGCAACGAGATCCGGCTCACCACACTCGGTCTGCTTTGTCGCGGCCATATCTTGCTCGAAGACATACCCGGCGTGGGTAAAACCATGATGGCGAAGTCCCTGGCTCGCGCGGTGGGCTGCACCTTCAATCGTATTCAGTTCACGCCGGACATGCTGCCCTCGGACATCACCGGCGTTTCCATCTTCAACCCAAAATCGCGCGAGTTTGAGTTTCGGCCCGGACCAATCATGGCGCAGATTGTACTCGCCGACGAGATAAACCGCGCCACGCCAAAAACGCAGTCGGCGCTGTTGGAAGCCATGGAAGAGGGCCAGATGACGGTCGACGGGGTTACTTACCGGCTGAGCAATCCCTTTCTGATTATGGCTACCCAGAACCCGATCGAATACGAGGGCACCTTCCCCTTGCCCGAAGCGCAACTGGATCGCTTTCTGATTCGGATCCAGATGGGTTATCCGCAGCCGCAAGAAGAGTTGAAGATCTTATCCGCGCAGCAATACCAGCATCCCATTAACAATCTCCAGCAGGTGGTCAGCTTGCAAGAGTTGCTGTCTGTCCAGCAATTGATCAAAGATGTCTATGTCGCGCAAGAGGTGAAGCAGTATATCGTAAACTTGATCACCGCTTCGCGCCGGCACCCTGATGTCTATCTCGGCAGCAGCCCGCGCGGCTCCTTGGCGCTTTTCCGCACCGCGCAAGCCCGCGCCACCATGACGGGCCGCGACTATGTTATCCCGGACGATGTGAAGGCTCTGGCCGAAGTGACGCTGGCGCATCGCATCATCGTTGGTCCGGCCGCGCGCATCAAAAACATCAGCTCGCGAACGGTCGTGCAAGACATCTTGCAGACGACGCCGGTGCCTGGCGCATCCCTGCGCTAAGCTCCTATGCCAAACCGACGCAACATCCTTTATATCTTGATGATTATCAATCTGTTGGCCGGTTTGTTCACCGGCAGTCCAGAGCTGTTCAATTTGACTTACCTGATCGCGGCAGCCCTCCTGCTATCGTTCCTGTGGACCTGGATCACCCTGCGCGGCATCGCCCTGCAGCGCAGGACGCGCACACGTCGATCCCAGGTGGGGCGAATGTTTCGCGAGTCATTCAGCGTAAGAAAAACCGGCATCTTGCCGAAACTCTGGTTGGAAATTCACGACCATTCCAGCCTGCCGGGCCACCATGCCAGCCACGTTGTGCCGTCGCTGCTGGGCGCCAAAGAATATAGTTGGGACGTCGAAACAATCTGCGTCGTACGCGGCGAGTTTCAGCTGGGTCCGCTGACTGTGATTAGCAGCGATCCCTTTGGTTTCTTCCGCTCGCCACGCCGGCTAAGCGCGACCGAGAAGCTGATCGTGTATCCGATGACCGTGGATCTCAATAAGGTGGTTTTGCCCATAGGCATTTTATCTGGCGGCGACGCCCAGCGGCAGCTTACGCACGAGATCACCACCAATGCCAGCAGCATCCGCGACTACGTCGCTGGCGACAGTATGAACCGCATCCACTGGCGCTCCACCGCGCGCACCGGCAATATCATGGTCAAGGAATTTGAGCTGGACCCGCTGGTGGATATCTGGCTGTTTAGCGATTTCTCTTCTGATTCTTTGTACGAAGCGCCTGGACTGCGGCGCGCGACACAAGGCAGGAACGTCCTTTCCGAGCGGCACTGGATTCCCCCATCAAGCGAAGAATACGGCGTCGTCATCGCGGCCTCGCTGGCGAAATACTTCATCGAGAGCGAGCGCGTTGTGGGATACGGCGCCTACAGTCCCTTCCGCCAGGTTTTCCAGCCAGACCGCGGCAACCGTCAATTGACCAGGATCTTTCAAGCGCTGGCGGTCGCGCGCAGCACGTCGAACCATACGCTGAGGCAAATGTTATCGCTGGAGACGCCGCATTTCACGCGGGGCACAACGCTCATGATCATCACATCATCATTGGACGAGGGCTGGATTGCCGAGGCGCAAATCATGATCAGGCGCGGCGTCCGCCCGATCTGCGTCTTCATTGATCCGCAGACTTTCGATGCTCGGCAAGATTCGAGCGAAATCCGCGGCATGCTGCAATTGGCGAAGATTCCTACGCTCATTATCGGCAATGGCGACGACTTGACAGTCGCCTTGGAACAGCGTCCAATTTAAGCTGCTCGGGGCGCAATCGGCGCGAAGATCCGCCGCGCTCACAGTCTATACTGAAAGCCATGTAGTCGCAGACGAAGGAATACGAAGGTTAAGCAAATGAAGCAAACATTTGATGTGATAATCATTGGCGCTGGCGCGATGGGCAGCGCGGCCGCCTATTATTTCAGCCAGCGAAATCAGCGGGTACTCTTGCTCGAACAATTTGAGCTTGATCACCGGCGCGGCAGTTCTTATGGCTATTCGCGCATCATTCGTTATTCCTATGACTATCCGGAATACGTCGAGCTGGCAAAAGACACTTTTCCGCTATGGTTCGCTGTCGAAGAGGCTTTGGGAGAGCGGCTTTATGTGAAGACGGGCGGCATCGATTTCGGTCCCGCAGACGATGAGATGCTGCAAGCAACGATTGAGGCTGTGCAGTCGGGCGGGATAGCGCATGAGCTGCTATCAGTTGCGGAAGCGCAACGGCGCTTTCCGCAATTTCGTCTGGGTGAGGATTTTCGCGTCCTCTACCAACCGGATAGCGGTTTCGTCAAAGCCTCCGCGGCTGTAAAAGGGCATATCAAGCTCGCGCGGCAGAACGGCGCTATCCTCAAAGACAAGACCGCCGTCGCCGATCTGTCGATTCATCAGGACAGCGTCGACGTCGCCACCGAGGCCGGCAACTACTCGGCCGGCAAGCTAGTCGTGACAGCCGGTTCCTGGGCGCGCTCGCTGCTCTTGGAAACCGGACTTGACCTGCCGCTCCAGCCCTTGCGCTGCCAGTTGAACTTTATGTCGACGCGCCAGTCCAGTCTTTATGAAGCCGAGAGCTGCCCGGTCTGGATCGCGCATGTGAGCGGATTGTTCCCCGAAACGTTATACGGCATTCCCTCGCATGACGGCTCCGGTTTCAAAGTCGCCTTTCATGGCGGCCCGCCACATCGTCATCCGCGCGAAATCGATTACAATCCCGATCCGGAAAACCTTGAAAGCGTTCGAGACTTTTTGCGCTGTCATATTCCGGGGCTTGCGGAAGCGCCAGTGAAAGAGAGCCGCATCTGCCTTTACACACAAAGCCCGGACGAGCACTTCATCGTGGACAAACACCCCCGCCATTCTCATGTCGTGATTGGCGCGGGTTTCAGCGGGCATGGCTTCAAATTCAGCACCATCATCGGCAAAATGCTCAGCGATCTGGCGCTTGATGGCGCGACGCCGCACAATGATCGCCTATTCAAAATCAGCCGTTTTTCAGCCTAAGCGTCCACCAGTCATAAACGCCGAGCAGAGTAAATCCATTGTTAATCAAGAGCTTAGCCGCGGCGCGATCACTTTGCGCGACCAGCGCGCCAACGGTAGCCAATTGCCGCGCGGACGCGACAGACTGCGCCCGGCCTATCGCGTCCCCTGTCAATGCGCCTTCGATCCAGATACCGTTGTAGGCAAGCGTCTCAACCGACACAAGATGGGACCCTGTGGCATCTAACGCTACACTTGAACCGAGCGCGGGAGACGCGACATAGAGCCCATAGCTTTCTTGGGACAGCGCGAACCCGCAGGAACCGCAGAGGCCGCGCATGGCCTGATTCTCGCTTTTGACTAAGGCGCGCAGCAATGTCGCGTCGAGCGTTCTGGCAAGCAGAAGGCTTTCGGCAATCAGCCGGCGGCCGATGCCCATTCCGCGCGCCTTCGCTTGCACAGCCAAGAGATCCAACTCAAGGCGTCGCTCCCCCGTCACTGACACGGTGATGAAATTGTCCGCAAAAGCCCGGATACCCTGGGCGTCCAGGGCAAGGAGCGTATAGTTGCGACCCGACTGCAAAAGCCGGCGGATGCGATCCACATTGAAGGCTTCGCCAAAACTTTCTTCCGCGATGGCGGCAATGGCCGCGGCATCGGCAGGGCTGGCGCGCCGGACGCGAACGCTCATTGATTTTTCCTGGGCGCAAGCGCATAATGAAGTCGCGCCTGTCTTGGATTCCTGGAAACAGATTTGATCATGTCATCACCCGGCAAGAGCCGCTCGGCGGCAGCAAAATAGCAGCCTGCTTGTCCCTTGAGAGTCACAATACACATGAACAGATATTTGTACATTATCGCCTTCTTCAGCGGCATGACCACCCTAGCCATCGAGTTGTCGGCTTCGCGCTTGCTGGGCAATGTCTTTGGCAACAGCAATCTGGTCTGGGCAAATGTCATCGGACTGATGCTGCTCTATTTGACTGTCGGCTACTTCGTGGGCGGGCGCCTGGCGGACAGATACCCGCGCATTGGCGTCTTGCTGCAGATCGTCATCTGGGCGGCTTTCCTCTGCGCCTTGATTCCCCTCATCGCCCGACCGGTTGTTAGCCAAGCCGCGCAAGCGGTCTTCGGCGCGGACGCGGCGCTGGCGCTGGGTTCATTCGTTTCGGTGCTGGTGCTTTTTTCCATCCCGGTTACGATGCTGGGCACGGTATCGCCTTTCGTGATTCGGCTGGCGGTGCAGCGCATTGAAGAATCCGGCAAGATCGCCGGGCAGATTTACGCCGTCAGCACTTTGGGCAGCCTCTTGGGAACCTTCTTCCCGGTGCTGTGGATCATCCCGGAGCTAGGCACGACGCGTACCTTTCTGCTCTTCGCCGGCATTTTATATTCAGTCGCCTGGGTGGGCCTCTTCGCGGTCAAGCGCAGGGCGGCCTTTGCCTATCTGTTCATGCCGATACTTATCCTATTGCTGGCGCATTTCTTGCTGCAGGGACCGCTGCGTCCGCCCGCCGCCAATTCCACACTCCGATACGAGAAAGAAAGCGCCTACAACTATATCCAGGTGCAAGAAGACAGCGCTGGCTATCGCTATCTGTATCTGAACGAAGGGCAAGGCATCCACAGCCAATGGCACGAAACCGAAATCCTCTATGGCGGGACCTGGGACTATTTCCTGGTCGGTCCCTTTTTCAATAACCCGCCCTTCCGCGCCGATCAAGTGACATCACTGCTGCTGATTGGCTTGGCTGCGGGCACCATCCCGCGGCAATTCACGGCGATCTACGGCGATATTCTGATTGACGGCATTGAAATCGATCCAGAAATTATCGCGGCCGGCGAAACCTATTTTGATATGAACGCGGCTTCCCTGCCCAACTTGACCGCCTATACAGGCGACGGGCGCTATCTGCTCAATCATATAGGGCAAATAGGGCAAATGGAGCGCAGCTACAGCGTTATCGGCATTGACGCCTATCGCCCGCCCTATATTCCCTGGCACCTGACGACGGTTGAATTTTTCCTGGAAGCAAAAGCGCGACTGTCGCAAAATGGACTTGTCATCATCAATGTGGGACGTACCGATACCGACCGGCGCTTGGTCGACGCGCTCGCCAATACCATGTCGCAAGTTTTCCCGAGCGTACATGCCCTGGATGTACCGGCATCATTTAATACCATTCTCTACGCAACAGTCGAGCCAAGCAGCGCGTCTAACCTGCGTCAAAACCTGCAATATCGGATTGATTCCGTTGATCCAGCGCTCTACGAAATGGTGGAATTGGCTGCGGATTCTTTGGTCCCGCTGGGCGCAAGCGACATCATCTTCACCGATGACCGGGCGCCAGTGGAAACATTGATCGATTCGATCGTCCTCGACTTCTTGTTGTCCGGTCGGGCGGAAGAATTCCGACAAGCCGATGAACCCTAGCGACAGGCTCAGCCGTCTTTTGCTCGTCGGCGCCGCGCTGGCCTTCCCGGCATTGCTGCTGCTGGGCGCGCTGCGTCTTGTGCTTTCACATGCGTTTTTGCGCTACGAATACACACGCCCGGGCTTCCCGAGCGATCCCTATGGCTTGAGCGCAGCAGACCGCCTCAGCCTGGGCTACCACGCGCTCGATTATCTGGTGAATGGGGAGAATATCGAATTCCTGGGCGATTTAACCCTATCTGCGGAACAATGCCTGGGCGCCTACAATAATGACGACGCCTGCCCGATGTTTTCCCAAGCCGCGCTTGCTCACATGGAAGACGTCAAAGGTGTCATCAATATGTTATTCGCCTTTGGTTTGGGGCTAGGCATAATTGCCTGCGCGGCTGTCACCCTGGCCTGGCGATCCATAGCCTACCGTCGAGCAATCCTGCGAGGAATGCGCCTGGGCAGTCTACTGACGCTGGCAGCGCTGGCAACGCTCGCTGTCATTGCCGGGACTACCTGGGACCGGGCTTTTGATGTCTTTCATGAGATGTTCTTCGCCGCCGGCACCTGGCGATTTGCCTTCGCCGATACTTTGATACGCCTGTATCCGGAACGCCTGTTCGTCGACGCCGCCATTGCCATCATCATTCTGGTAACCCTGCCTTGCTTGCTGATTGCCATGTCTCGAAAGCGATAAGGCTGTGAGCGCGGCGCGAGGATTTATGAGGTTTCAGCATGTCAAAATCGGCGAGCCTATACTAAGCTATTACAGTTATGTACGCTGGCGATTGCTCGCGAAAGATAAAGGGAGAATTGACAATGGCAGTACGAGTTGGAATCAACGGATTCGGGCGCATTGGACGGCAGGCGCTAAAAGCCATGCTGGAACGTTACCCCGATGACATTGACATTGCAGCCTTTAACGATCTGGGCGATTTGAACACGATGGCGCACTTATTCCGCTATGATTCGAATTACGGTGTATACGAAGGGACTGTCGAGGTGGCAGACGACGCGCTGATCGTCGATGGCAAGCGCATCGCCGCCCTTTCCGAACGCGATCCGGCGCAACTGCCCTGGGGCGACCTGGGCGTTGACATCGTCATTGAAAGCACCGGCATTTTCCGCGACCGAGCCAGCGCCTCGAAGCATCTGCAAGCTGGCGCAAAAAAGGTCATCATATCCGCCCCAGCCAAGGGCGAGGACCTCACGATCGTCCTGGGCGTCAACCAGGATCAATACGATCCGTCCCAGCACAGCATCTTGTCTAACGCCTCCTGCACAACCAATTGTCTGGCGCCCCCAGCCAAGGTCGTCAACGATGTCTTTGGCATCAAGCAGGGATTCATGACCACAATTCATAGCTATACCAATGATCAGCAGATCCTCGATTTGCCGCATAGCGACCTGCGCCGCGCGCGAGCCGCCGCTGTCAACATCATCCCGACCAGCACCGGCGCCGCGCAGGCCGTGTCTCTGGTCATTCCCGAATTGAAAGGCAAATTCGACGGCATGGCGGTGCGTGTGCCAACGCCGACCGGCTCTTTGGTCGATTTCGTGGCGACGGTTGAAAAAACGCCGAGCAAAGAAGCATTGATCGACGCCTTTGAAGAGGCGGCGGCCGGACCGATGCGTGGTTATCTGGATGTATCGCATGAACCTTTGGTCTCGACGGATTACATCGGCAATCCGCATTCCAGCGTCATAGACGCGCTGTCCACGGATGTCGCGGAGGACCTGGTGAAGGTCATCACCTGGTATGACAACGAATGGGGATATTCCTGCCGAACGGCGGACCTGGCGAAATTCGTCGGCGACCGTCTGTAGAGAGGCGCGCTAGAAACCGAGGGCGAGGCGAATCACCTCGCCTTTTTGCATCTTGCGGGAGCAAGTCAATGAACAAGATGACGGTTCGAGACCTATCATTCGCCGGCAGACGGGTCTTGCTGCGGGTGGATTTCAACGTGCCGCTGGACAGCACGACTGTCGCGGATGATACCCGTATTCGGGCGGCAATCCCGACGATCGAATACATTCTCGCGCAGCAGCCGCGCTCGCTGGTCTTGATGTCGCATTTGGGCCGTCCCAAGGGCAAGCGCCTAGCGGAGCTTTCTTTGGCGCCGGTGGCGCCGGTTTTGGCGAAGTATCTGGACCTGGACGTCGCCTTCGCCGATGATTGCATCGGTGCAGACGTCGATTCCATGATTGACAACTTGCCAAACTCCAGCGTCATTCTCTTGGAAAATACGCGCTTTCATGCCGGCGAAACCAAGAATGATCCAGACTTTGCCCGCCAATTGGCGAAACATGGCGAGATTTTTGTCAACGACGCCTTTGGAAGCGCGCATCGCGCGCATGCCTCGAACGTAGGCGTCTGCGAAACCATGACAGCCGTCGCTGGTCTGCTGCTGGAAAAAGAGATTGATTATCTATCCACAACGATTGATGATCCCCAGGATCCCTTTGTCGCCATCCTGGGCGGCGCCAAAGTTTCCGGAAAGATCGACGTCATTGAAGCGCTCTTGGACAAAGTGGACAAGCTCTTGGTAGGCGGCGGGATGGCAAATACTTTTTTCGCCGCCCAAGGACGACACATGGCTGATTCGCTGGTCGAACTCGAGGCGCTTGACATCGCCCGGGATTTGCTGGCGCAAGCCGGTAACAAGCTCTTACTGCCGATTGACCAGCGCATCGCCGACGCCTTCGATAACGGCGCGGCGCAGCGTGTGCTAGACGCCGCCGCAGACCTGCTGCCGGGCTGGCAGTCCCTGGATATCGGACCCGCCACCATCGCTCTTTTCGCGCGCGAGCTGAGCGGCGCAAAAACGATCGTCTGGAATGGACCCATGGGCGTCTTTGAAATGCCTAGTTTCGCCGCCGGCACCTTTGGCATTGCGGAGGCGCTGGCGAAGGAGACCGCAAAGGGCGCGACCACGATCGTGGGCGGCGGCGATTCCGCAGCCGCCGTCGAACAAGCCGGGCTTGCCGAGCGGATTTCACACATATCGACCGGCGGCGGCGCCAGCCTGGAGCTGCTGGAAGGCAAAACTCTGCCCGGGCTGGCCGCGCTGACGGATCGCTGAGAATTCTTACAGATTAGCCGCTTGAAGGGCTAGCGGCAGCATTCACTTCTGATAGAATCGACGATAAAGGAATGGACGATGACAAGAACCCCAATCGTTGCCGGCAACTGGAAGATGAACAAAAGTCCGGGCGAATCGGTCCAGTTTGTGAAGGATTTGCTGCCGAAGATCGAGCGTTTCGAGTCGGTAGAAAAAGTCGTGTCCCCGACTTATCTTGCCTTGACGGCAGTTGCCGACGCGCTGCAAGACAGCGCCATTGAAGTCGCCGCGCAGAATGGACATTGGGAAGCAAGCGGCGCCTATACTTCAGAGGTATCGGCCGCCATGCTGCGCGATTACGTGAGCTATATCATCGTGGGTCACTCCGAATGTCGCGCCTATCTGAATGAAACGGATGAAACCGTCAACCGGAAAGCGAAAGCGGCTTTAGCTATGGGCTTGGGGGTAATCATCGCCGTCGGCGAAAGCCTGGAACAGAACGATGCCGGGCAGACCGAGTCCTTCGTCAGCGGACAAGTTCGGGCGGCATTAGACGGCCTTTCCGCAGCGGACATGGCAAAGGTAGTCATCGCCTATGAACCGATCTGGGCGATAGGCACGGGACGCAGCGCCAGTGGCGAGCTCGCCAATGCCATAATCGCATCGGCTCTGCGCGGCGCCATCAGCGACATGTACGGGCGAGACGTCGCGGAAGCCACGCGCATTCAATACGGCGGCAGCGTCAAGCCGTCGAATATGGCTGAGTTCATGTCGCAACCCGATATCGACGGCGCCTTGGTTGGCGGCGCTTCGCTCGATGTGCATGACTTCGCCTCGCTTATCGAAATCGCTTCTGGGGTGAAAGGATCATAATCTGGGCGCGCTGGATCTTTTGGCGCTCACCTCCCTGCTCCTCCTGCTGTTTGCCATCTTTCGGCGCAGCGAACAGTGGATGCGCCAGCATATCTTAAAAGTGGGCTGGCTGCTGACCCATAATCCGAATACCACAGTCGTTTTCTATTACAGCGCTTTTTTGCCCGGCATCGCGCTGCGCGAAATCTGCCGCTGGCTGACAGCCGGCGCTTTGAATGTGCGGGCGAAGCGCTCATTTCAATTGCCAAAGCAAGGCGAAATCGACGAACTTCAACTGAGCCTGATGCGGTTTCCGCCCAGGACCACGGCGTTCAAGCGCATGATAATCGAAGGCGCGCCCCTGATGGTCGCCTTGGCCGCGCTTTGGCTGATCGCGACCGATGTCATGGAATTTGAGTATTCGCTGCTTATCGCGACGGGCGGCGGCGTCGCAGATCTGTCCCGGGCGATCGGGCGCTTGCTCAGGCAGCCGGATTTCGGACTCTGGTTTTATCTGATGTTCACCATCGCCAACACCATGCTCCCGCCAATTTCGCAGGAATTGCGCAAGCGTTACCGCCTGATAGCCATCGCGATCTTGACAGGCGCCTTCGCCATCGGCATGGCAAGCGACATTGAAGGCATGGCAGTCCTCGGCTCTAATGGGCGCCGGCTCTTGAGCAGCCTGTGCTTAATCTTGTTCGCTACATCAAGCATAAATTTTCTCATGGCGCTGATCCTGGGCTTGATAGAAGCCGGCATTAAAAGGATGACGGGCCACAGCGCCACATTCGCTGAAGGCAAAATGATCACCCAGGCTCGGCAAGAGGCGCTGACGGCACAAGGCGCAGGCAATCGAGAAGGCAGAGCGCCGCGAACAACAGGCGACGCTCCCAAGCCAGAAAAAATAATCCGCTCGATATATGCGCTGCCATTGCCGATTCCCGGACCGCCGGGCAAAGAACCGGTCAGCAAACCGGTAGCTGCCGTGCTCAATGTAGCACCTGCGACAGATGCCGATCCCAAGCGCGAGCCTAAGCAAAAGCCGGCGTCGGTCGCTGCCAGCGATCTAAGTGACCAGATGGACAAGAGCCGCAAGGTCAGTTTTCGACCGAACAGGATGCCCGAGACAATCGCGAAAACGCCAATCGACCTGACGCGGGAACCGGCTCCCGCGTCCACCCATCAGCCGAAAACTAAAGCTTCCCCAGCAGACGTCGAGCGAGAACCATCCGCGCCCGCGCCTTTTAGCCGTCCCTTTAGCGCGCCTCCAGAAGATAATGAAGGCTCGGACGATAATCAAGAAATTCCGTCGACCGACTTGGGATTCTCCCGTCCTTTTTCATCAGCGCAGGACCCGCCGCCGACTCTGGCAGCGGCAGACGCGGACTCCGGCAATGCGCCGGGAGAATCGGATAAAGATCTGCGAAAAAGCGCGCCAAACGTGGCTGTCAATAGATCCAAGCCAAAGACGCGCGCCGTTCCCAAGCCATCCCAGCGTTCAAGACAAGAGGACATCGACGGCGACGCGGGCGAACTCCGTTACGAGCCGCTGGATGACCTTGAGATTTATGACGATGGGGAAGCATTCGAAGATGAATCGTCGTAGCGCGCGCGCGGATTGGCAATACGGCCCACCGCGATGAAGCCAATCGCGATGCAGACCAGCATCGCGACAATCGCGATGAACTTGAAAAGCTGGCTTGTCGTGACCAGGGTCAGAAAGCCCAGGAAGGCGCAAATGACATAATAGCCCAGCGCGATCTGACGCGGACTGAGCGCGCCTGTATCCAGCAATCTGAAATGCAAATGCCCGCGATCGCCCTGGAAGGGATTATTGCCGTGCCGAAGGCGGTTCAGCACTTGCCAGCCCAGGTCCATCAGCGGCAAGCCCATCACAAGGAGAATGGTCGCCATTTTTGCGCCGCCTATGATGCTGAGGCAACCCAGGACGTAACCGAGGAACCAAGCGCTGCCGCCAACGTAGATGCGCGCCGGATAAAAGTTGTGTATGAGGAAGCCGAGGACAGCGCCCGCGAAAGCCAGATGCAGCAAGCTCACGCTAGTCTGCGGCGGCTCCAGCCGAAACGCGCTATTAAGAAACAAGACAATTGCCGCGATGAAGGCGATGCCACCCGCCAAGCCGTCCGAGCCATCCAGCAGGTTGACCGTATTCATCATCAAGACGAGCCAGAACATCGTCAGCGCGACTGTCACAACGGGCGACCAGGGGTCGGTCTTGATCCCAGTGAG
Organism: Aggregatilineales bacterium; assembly: GCA_963663445.2. GTDB lineage: Bacteria > Chloroflexota > Anaerolineae > Aggregatilineales > Phototrophicaceae > UBA6055. Next base: position 1,775,323 of record CAXXTM010000002.1, read on the forward strand.
CGGGTTATTGAAAAACTCGATGAAGATTTGAAAGGCGATGGCGATCACAGCCGTCACAATTTGAAAGCAAAAGATCTGAAAGTAGTTCAGGTCAAAAACGTCATCAATCACGCCCAGGATGAAGATCAGCAAACCGCCGGAAACCAAGCCCGCCAGTCGATTTATCTCGTTTGGGTCGCTGCGCGGCACAGGCAAAAATTGCGCCAGCAGGACCGTGACAGTGAAGCCGACAAAGATCGCCAAGCCGCCCAGCTTTGGCATTGCCGCCCGTTCTTGCCGGCGGCCGCCCGGAATGGACGTGACGCCAAAGCGCATGCTCAAATAGCGCGCCACGGGTATCGTCAGCAAAGCCAAAGCGAGCGCGCAATTGAATACGATGATATAGGCGTATGAATCCAACATCAGGTGCCAAACATGCGATCCCCGGCATCGCCCAAGCCCGGCACGATGAATCCGATATCGTTCAGCCGCTCGTCAAGCTCGGCAACGTGAATCGGCACGTCGGGATGCGCAGCCGACAAAGCGGCGACGCCTTCCGGCGCGGCCAATACACCAACATATTTGACGCGCTTTGTCCCCCATCGCTTGAGGATATCGATCGTCGCTATCGCGGAGCCGCCAGTGGCCAGCATGGGATCCAGCACTAGACAAAGTTGCACTGTAGGCGCGTCCGGCAGCTTGTTGTAATACTGCACCGGTCGCAGTGTCGCTTCGTCGCGGTAGAGCCCGATATGCCAAACTTGGACCGAGGGCAAGAGTTCCTGAATGCCGTCGACCAGTCCCAGCCCCGCGCGCAAGATGGGCACCAGCCCGATGATTTCGTCAGCCTCCGAACCGGTCGCTTCGCCCATCGGCGTATTGACAACTTTGGGTCGAAGATGCAAGTCTTGCGTCGCCTCGTAGCACATGAGCAGCGCCAACTCCCGCACCAATTCACGAAAGCGCCGGTGGTCGGTATCGATATCACGCAGCCGAGTCAGCTTGTGCTTGACCAAAGGATGAGACGAAACCTGCAATTGATCTGACATGATAGCCCGCTCCTCCGAACGCTTGCAATCAACTATAGTTTACGGGGGCGGCTGGACATTGTAAAGCAAGCATTGCAAGCGCCTTGCCCTCGGTTATACTCTGCTAGAGTGCGCAATCGGCGAATAAAGTCCCAGGAATGTCGCGCTCACGCAGAAAAACATACCCGCTCCTGGCGCGAGGAAGGGATATGTTCAACAAGTGAATCGAGGACAAACAAGGGCAATGCCAGGCGACGAGCGCTTCGTAAGCGGCAGCAAAGGCAAATCCGACCGCGAAAACATCGCGCTGCGGCCCCGGCGGCTGGCGGATGTGGTGGGTCAAGACCGAGTCCGAGAGAATCTAAGCATCATTATCGAGGCGGCGGCGGGCCGTGGCGAGCCCATCGACCACTTGCTGTTTTACGGTCCGCCGGGCTTAGGCAAGACGTCGCTCGCCTACGTCGTTTCAAACGAAGTTGGCGCAAATATCCGGGTTACGGCGGGTCCCGCGATAGAAAGAGCCGGCGACCTGGCTGCCATTCTGACGCACCTGAAAAAGGGCGACATCCTTTTCATCGACGAAGTGCATCGGCTGGGCAAAGCAATCGAAGAGATCCTCTACCCGGCGATGGAAGACTTTGTGCTCGACATCGTCATCGGCAAAGGACCGGCCGCCAAGACCTTGCGCCTCAATCTGCCAAGGTTCACTGTGATCGGCGCCACCACGCGCTTGGCGCTGTTGGCCGCGCCGCTGCGCGACCGCTTCGGCGCCAGCTTTCGGCTTGACTTTTATGAACAGCCGGCAATGGAACAGATCGTGGAACGGGCGGCTGGGCTGCTTGACGTCGCTATCAATCCCGCAGGTACGGTCGAGATAGCCAAACGCGCCCGCGGCACGCCTCGCGTGGGCTTGCGTTTGTTGCGGCGCGTGCGCGACTTCGCCGAGGCGCGGGCGGACGGCAGAATAGACGAAGACGTTACCCAACGGGCTTTGGCTTTGATGGAAATCGACCACTTGGGTTTGGACGACATCGATCGGCGCATCTTGCGGACGATCATCGAGAAATTCAGCGGCGGACCGGTGGGCTTGGAAACGATTGCCGCCGCCATTAGCGAAGACAGTGCGACTATCATGGATGTCTATGAACCTTATTTGATACAGCTGGGATTTATCGACCGAACACCCCGGGGGCGCGCATGTACGCCGCGCGCCTACCAGCATTTAGATATCGCATTGCCCGGCGACGCCGCGCCCGACCAGCAACAGCTTATATGAAAGTCAGCGATTTCGACTATCATCTGCCCCCGGAACTTATCGCGCAGCAGCCGGCCAGTCCTCGCGATTCGTCAAGATTGCTCCACCTCGATAGAGCCACGGGCGACATCGGTCACTTCCGTTTCAGCGAGATAGCCAGTCTTTTGAAGCCAAATGATGTGCTGGTGATGAACAACACACGCGTGATACCGGCGCGACTGGCGGCGCGCAAAGCCGCGAGCGGCGGCAAAGTCGAGATTCTGCTGCTGCGCCGCTTGAGCGCAACTCGCTGGAATGCGCTAATCCGAGGCCGCAACATTCGTGAAGGCGCGCGCCTCGATCTGGACAAAGGAGCCATATCTTGCGTCAGCATAGAAAAGCGGCAACGCGGCCAACATGTCATCGAGTTTGAGCGCGCGATCGACGAGCTTTTGCCTGGCTTGGGCGATATTCCCTTGCCGCCTTATATCCGCAGAAGGCTTGACGAACCGGAACAATATCAGACGGTTTACAGCGCGGTCGCGGGTTCGGCGGCCGCGCCTACCGCCGGCTTGCATTTTACACCCGAGCTATTGGCGTCTCTGCAACATGCCGGGCTTAGGCTTGCCTATTGCACCTTGCACATTGGGCTCGATACTTTTCAGCCGGTAGCTGTCGACGCGGTCGCGGATCATGTCATCCACAGCGAATTCGCCAGCTTGGGGCGCGAAGCCGCCGATATTATCAACGACGCCATCGCCTCCGGACAGCGCGTAGTCGCGGTCGGCACAACTTCCGCCCGCACGCTGGAGAGCGCGGCGCGATCACGAAATCAGGACGACAACAGCAGCCAAGACCATCATTCAGTCGCTTCCGGGAAAAATCCGGTCGCTCCATTTAGCGGCGATACCGACCTGTTCATATATCCGGGTTATCGCTGGCGCGTGGTTGACGCCATGATCACAAATTTCCATTTGCCGCGCTCGACATTGCTGATGATGCTCAGCGCTTTTGCCGGGCGCGAAGCTATTTTGGGCGCCTATGAGATCGCAAAAGAAAAGGCTTATCGCTTCTATTCCTTCGGCGATGCCATGTTGATCACATGACTTCCAGCTTCGCTAGCGTTACGCCGTCAACAGCATTTCCCGCGAAAATGCGCCTTGACCAACTGAGCGAGCAAGGTATATACTGCCTGTCGCCCTGCAAACCGGTGTGGGGTATTTTACTGTTAGACCAATTTTCCCCGTTTGTGGAGCCGCATAGAGCTTCCCCGCGGAGAACAGAAGCGAAGATTGGAGATAAGCCAATATGTACGCAATCATCCGCAGTGGCGGCAAGCAGTATCGCGCGGTAGTCGGCGCGACAATTGATGTAGACCGCCTGCCGGACGCCATTGGCGATTCGATAGAGATCGGCGACGTATTGCTGGTCGCCAACGGGGATGCCACAGTTATTGGCCAACCCCGGGTCGAGGGCGCGTCGGTTTCGGCAACTGTTGTGGATCAGTTCCGCGGCAAAAAGATCATCGTATACAAATATCGCCAGCGCACAAATTACCGCCGCAAACAGGGCCACCGTCAATACTACACGCGGCTGCGCATTGACGATATTTCGATTTGACCGGTCTATTTAGCAGGAGACCTTTCACAATGGCGCATAAAAAAGGCGGCGGCTCGTCCAGCAACGGCCGCGACAGCAACTCAAAAAGGCTCGGCGTAAAGAATTACGGCGGACAATTTGTTATCCCCGGCAACATCATCGTGCGTCAGCGCGGCACCAAATTCCATCCGGGCGAAGGCGTCGACATGGGCAAAGACTACACCATATTCGCAACGCGCCCGGGTTTTGTGACATTTGAAAAAATGCGCGGACGCAATGGGCAAAAGCGCATCAGCGTCTATGAGACGCACGAGAAGACGGGCCAGACCCTAACCTAGCCAATTGGCTCAGTAAGTCATTCACGCCACTCTGCCGAGCCGTGAATGCGCGGAGGAAGTCATGAAGGAAGCGATTCACCCCGCCTGGCACGAGGCGCAAGTTCGCTGCATCACCTGTGGCACAACCTGGACAACCGGCGCCACGGTCGAATCCCTGACAGTGGAAATCTGCTCGAACTGTCACCCCTTTTACACGGGCGAGCAGCGCATTGTCGATACCGAGGGACGCGTCGACAAATTCATGAAGCGGCTGAAGCAGCGCGATGATATCCGTTCCGAGCAAGAACAGCGGGAAGCGGATCGCGCGCCGCTGGAGCTGCCGATTCGTGAACTGGACTTGGGTTCGCGCTACACCAATATCCTGAAAGACAATGGCATCAGCGTGGTTGCTGATGTGCTGAACCGCCTGGGCGACGAAGACGATGAAGAAAGCATCCTGGCAATCCAGGGCATTGGGCGCAAGGTATTGAGCGATCTCAAGAAAACGCTGCGCGCCAAGGGCTACGAAATCGCCAATTGACGGCGCATTTGACAAAATCTAGCGGGGCATTCACTTTTGTTGACTGCCCCAGCCATCACGAATAACACAGGTCCGCTCTTCACAATTCAATAGATCCATTCATCAAGCATTGAAGGACGCTCGCTAAATGCAGACGCATTCAGGTCGTATTGAAGTCATTTGCGGAAGCATGTTCTGTGGCAAGACCGAGGAACTGATTCGACGCGTCCGCCGCGCCATCATCGCCAAACAGAAGATCAAGGTATTTAAGCCCAGTCTCGACGACCGCTACGGGATCCAAAATATTACCAGTCATACCGGTCAGACAGTCGCTGCGATCCCGGTATCAGATTCTAGCGAAATCCTGAAATGCGCAAATGGAGATACGACTGTCGTCGCGATTGATGAAGCTCAGTTCTTTGACGGCGGCATCGTCAGCGTGGTGCAAGAACTCGTCGACAAATTCAACATCCGCGTGATCATCGCCGGGCTTGATCTTGACTTCCGCGGCGAGCCCTTCGGCGCAATGCCGCGATTGCTGTGCATCGCCGAAGAGGTTGTCAAACTGCATGCAATCTGTGTTGTCTGCGGGGAAAACGCCAGCCGCACGCAACGCTTGGTTAACGGGGCGCCGGCCTCGTACCATGATCCCATCATATTGGTAGGCGCCCAAGAATCTTATGAAGCGCGCTGCCGCCAGCATCACAAAGCGCCGGGCCGCCCTGATGCGCAAGCGCCTTAGCTTAGCAAGTCGGGGATCTCTTCGGGATTCGCCGCGACGCGCGCGCCAGCCGCTTCCAGCGCCTGGATCTTTTCCTCGGCCGATCCCTCGCCACCATCGACGATCGCGCCGGCATGTCCCATGCGTTTGCCTGGAGGCGCGCTGCGACCGGCGATGAAAGCAGCGACCGGTTTTGTCATCGCATTCTTGATGTATTCAGCTGCGATGATCTCTGCGCTGCCGCCGATTTCGCCCAGCAAAGCGACTTTTTCCGTTTCCGGGTCGTTCTCGAACATTTCGAGAACTTCAACAAAGGTGGTGCCGATGACCGGGTCGCCGCCGATCCCGACAATAGTTGAGTTGCCGATACCCGCGTTTTTCATGGCAAAACCGACTTCATAAGTCAATGTGCCGCTCTTGGATACCACCCCGACATTGCCCGGCGCCGCCACCATCGCGGGAATGATGCCGACTTTGGCTTGACCGGGCGTCATCAAGCCCGGGCAATTGGGACCGATCAAACGGGTACTTTTTTGAGCGCAAAAACTGAGCGCCTTCATCATGTCCGAGACGGGGATATGCTCGGTCAAGCAAATGACAAGCCGGACGCCAGCGTCCGCCGCTTCCATTATGGCGTCCGCGGCGAAGCGCGCCGGCACTGTCACCAGGCTGACATCGGCATTGGTCGTTTCGACAGCTTTGCGCATGGTGTCGAAGACCGGCTTGCCCTCGAACCATTCGCCGCCTTTCCCTGGCGTGACGCCGCCAACAACATCTGTTCCATAATCCATCATGAGCTTGGCGTGGAAGCCGCCCTGCCGCCCGGTTATGCCCTGTACCAGAACTTTGGAACTTCGGTCAATGAGAATCGACATCTTAAGCCCCTTCCTTCACAGCAGCCACAGCCATTTTGGCGGCGTCGGTCAAGGTCTCGGCGCTTAAGATGTTGGGGATCCGCGCTTCGTTGATGATGCGGTTGCCGGCGAGGGCGTTGGTGCCTTGCAGCCGGATGACCATGGGCGCCTCCGGTTTCACCTCGTTATAGGCTGTCAAGATGCCCTTGGCTACTTCGTCGCAACGGGTGATGCCGCCAAAGATATTAAACAGAACACACTTGACGTTGGCGTCGGACAGGATGATGCGCAAAGCCGTGGCAACTTGCTCGGGAGACGCGCCGCCGCCGATATCCAGAAAGTTCGCCGGTCCGATGCCGTGCGCGTCTCCATAGAGCTTGGTCATGTCCATTGTTGTCATCGCCAAACCGGCGCCGTTGACCATGCAGCCGATTTGACCGTCCAGCTTGATGTAAGTGATTCCCGCTTCGCGCGCTTGACGCTCCGAGGCAAGTTCGTCGCTGGCGTCGCGTTCGGCTGTTAGCTTCGGCTGGCGGAAGAGCGCGTTGTCATCAATGATAACTTTGCCGTCGACCGCCAGAAGATCGCCCGCGCCAGTGATAACCAAGGGGTTGATTTCCGCCAGTTCCGCATCGCTTTGAACGTAGCACTGGTAAAGACCGCGCAGGATTGATCCAAATTGACGCCACAGCGTCCGCGGCATACCCATCGCGCTGGCAATGTAAGTAACTTGGAATCCTTGCAAGCCCAAGATTGGATCAACATGCTCTCGGGTAATCGCCTCGGGCCGCTCGCGATTTAGCTCTTCAATATCCATGCCGCCGTCCATAGACGCCATGATCAGGGGCTGCCCCGCCCCTCTGTCGTTGGTGATCGCCAGGTAGATCTCGCGATCAATATCCGCGCCGGGATCGACCAATACTTTCTCGACGCGCAGTCCTTTGATGTCCATTCCAAGAATCTCTTCGGCATAAGCACGGGCTTGCTCGGCATTCTTGGCTACTTTGACGCCGCCGGCCTTGCCGCGGCCACCGACATGCACCTGCGCTTTGATGACGACAAGCCCGCCCAGCTCGGCAGCGATGCGCTCGACCTCGTCGGCTGTCGTCGCCACCGCCCCTTCGGGTATCGGTATCCCGAAATCGCGAAACAAGAACTTGGATTGATATTCGTGCAACTTCAACGCTTGTTTCCTCCATTTAGTCAGCTAGCCGCCTGGCAATTCAAATCGCTGTCGCTGTCTTCGCGACGCCTGGTTTCTTGACCGAAGCTGGGCTGATTGCGCTGTAAACAGGAAATCGCTTCGGGCGCATCACGTCAACGCGGAATAGGCAGCCTGCCGTTTGGCGCGCCACGCAAGGTTACGCTATACTGTGATTATTCTCAAGCTACAATCGCGCTTGTTTCACGGTAGGTTATCAGTCTGTTGCTTTGCTCGATATAGACTGGCAATTATACTGAAGTTGTGGCGCGCAACGCAGTTCACACTCGGGGGGTAAGCGATGAAACGATTATCGGCACTTTTTTTCATTGTAGTCCTGTGTCTTGCTCTTAATGTCATTTATGGACAACCACAAACTGCTGAAAACCTATTGAGCAATCCCGGTTTTGAAGAAGAATTTGTCGCGCAAGAGGGTGATGCGCCGCAAAACATCGCCGCTGGATGGAGCGCTTGGCACATAGCGCGCGCTGACGGCAGCCCCGCCTACGCCAATCACGCGCCTTTCTACGATGAAGAGACTGTGCGCACGCGCGGCGACGAGACTGGCAAAGCCCAAGTCTATTTCAACCAATACGCGACGCACCAGGGCGGCATTTATCAGCAAGTTGACAGCCTGACCGTCGGCGCAAACTATCGCTTCAGCATATACGCCTGGGTATGGTCTTCTATCGGCCAGGATTGGGAAATCAGCGAGCAGCCCGGCAACGTCAGCGTTCGAGTCGGTATCGATCCCGCCGGCGGCACAGACGGCGCCAGCGAAGATATCATCTGGTCAACAACCGCAGTCTTTTTGTATAACGCCTTCTACCAGTATTCGGTCATAGCAGAAGCGGAAAGCGCGACGATCACGGTATTCGTCGAATCTACCGTCGGCGAGCCTGTCGCCAATAACTACATATACCTGGAGGACGCGGTGCTGGAGGCGGCAACCCAGAATGTCGTGGTGGTGGACAGCACGCCCACGTCAGAGACCAACGAGGAACTGGTAAGTGAACCCGAGGTAGAAGCCACAGCCACCCTAGAGCCGTCAGCTACTGATACAGCGACGCCAGACGCGGCGCTAGACGAAGAACCGACAGCCACTCAGGCGGCGACCGCCACCCCGGAAGCAACAGCCACAGCAGAGCCAACATCGACGCCGACACCGACGAATACGGCCGAACCAACCGCTACGATCACTGATACGCCAGACGCCGACGGTCCTTCAATTGCCGAGCTATATCCCGAAACCGTCATTCACATCGTCATTGAGGAAGATACGATTTCAGCAATTGCGCTGCAGTATGGCAGTACGGAAGCCGCGATTAAGGACGCCAACGAGCTAGAAAGTTCCTTGATCGTTGTCAGCCAACAGTTGGTCGTGCCGATTAACCTGCCCGATCCCTCCGAAACGCCGCAGCCTCCCGATGCGCCAACCCATACAGCCACCCCGATTCCGCCTACCGAGACGGCGACGCCAACGGCGACCCCGGTAACCTATACCGTAGTGACAGGCGATACGCTCTTGGGCATCGCCGTGGATTATCAAACATCGGTCGAGGCGCTGATTCAACTGAACGGTATTCAAAACCCTGACCAACTGTCGGCCGGACTGGTTTTGCTGATTCCCACTGCCGTGCCAACGCCGCTGCCAACGGCGACCCCACAGTACCATTTGACTGCCGCTGTTGGCGCTTCCAGCGGATTCTTCACGACGTATATCGTGCAGATTAGCGACACGCTTGACGAAATAGCGACTCAATTCAATACCACGATTGACGCGATAGTAGAGTTGAACGGAATCACGAATCCCAGACTGATTCAGCCTAATCAGGTCTTGCGAATTCCGGCCGCCGCTGGCGAAGGCACGCCGACTGGCGATCAAAATGTTGATGCGACCGCGACGGCGACAACGATACCTTCACCTACGCCAATCCCAACTTCCGCGCCTTCGACATACATCGTACAGACCGGCGACACGCTCTTCCAAATTGCCGAGCGCTTTGGCGTTAGCGTCGTTGAGTTGGCCGCGGTGAATCACATCATCGACTATCTCGCGGTGTACGCGGGCCAGCTGCTTACCATTCCAGGATGAGCAAGTGGACTGTCGTCGAAAACGCCCGAACCCAGGAAATAACATTAGCTCGCGCCAAGATTTGCGCGAGCTTCTTCTGTCGCCTGCGAGGGCTGTTGTTCGTATCGAGTCTGGCCGAGGGCGAAGGCGCCATCTTTGTTCTATCGAAACAAACTCGTGTATTCGCCGCCGTGCATACGATTGGAATGCGCTTTAGCATAGGCATAATCTGGCTGGACAAGCGCGGCGTGGTGGTCGACAAGGCGGTCACCAGACCGCGGTGTTTTTTCTATCTGCCTAAAGCGCCCGCCAAGTACTATATTGAATCTCTGCCCTCCGCGCTCGATCGGGCGCGAATCGGGGATATGTTGATCTTTGACAAGGAGCCGCCTTGAAGACGCTCGGCGCACTGAGTTTTTTCATCTTGCTTTCCCTGTTCTCAAGTTTCTCGCACTTGCTGTTGGCGCAAGAGCAAAGCAATTCCGTCCTGGCAATGCACGTGGTGCAGCGCGGCGAAAATCTGTTTCGCATCGCTTTGCAGTACGATCTCTTCGCCGCAGAAGTGGCAAAAGCCAATGGCATCACCGACAACGATAGCATCGTCGTCGGTCAACGCTTGATCATTCCCCTCATACAAGGGCTACCGGATGAACCGCTCGCGCATACCGCCTTGGCCGGCGAAACCATTCATAGTATCGCGACCGCTTATGGCAAGACCGTGGATGAGCTCTTGTCTCTCAACGGGCTGGCCGAAGATGCGGAAGTTTATGTCGGGCAGCGCCTTGTCATTGTCCCAGGCGAGCTCGCGGCAGAGCCAAGTCCGACCGTGGACCAAGCCGGCGCTGAAGAATCAATTCCTTCAAGCTCGCAGCCGCTTTCCCCCAGCGCGGCTAATCCTTCCAATCTCATGCTCGCTGACCCTAATTTCGCCTTTTTCCACACCGTTGAGGCTGGCGATACCGTGTTCGACATCGGGATGCGCTTCAACATGACGGTCAGCGATATCGCCAGGGGAAACAACTTGCAGGACCCAACCCAGATCTCCATCGGTCAGCGACTGCTTATCCCCGGTATCGAACCGCCGCGGCTGGCGCAGGACCTGCCAGACATCGTCACTTCCTTCACGATAGATCCGCTGATACTTGAAGAAGGCAGAACAGCCCGCTTCAAAGTCCAAACGACGATTCCAGTCGAAGTCAGCGGCAGCTTCTTGGGGCAGGAACTGCGCATCATCGCAAGCGCGGACAGCAGGCGTCACAATGTCTTGGTCGGCATCCCAATGTTCACTGGACAAGACATTTATCCGCTGCGGCTCGACCTGGTTGACGCAGAAGGGACAGCGGTCGCGATCGCGGCCAATCTGCAAATCATCGCCGGCGGATATGGCTATCAGAACATCACAATTAACAATACTGAATTGCTGGCGCCAGCCATAGAGAGCGAAGAGCTTGCCCTGATGAGCCGGGTAACAAGTCCATTCAGCGAAGAGAAGTATTGGGAGGCGTCGCTAAGCCTGCCGGCCGCCGCGACCATGAACGCGCGTTTTGGCACCCTGCGTTCCTACAATGGCAGCGCCTACGACCGTTACCATCGCGGCGTCGATTTCGCTGGCGCGACGGGAACCTCCGTCTTGGCCGCGGCCGACGGCATTGTTGTCTTGGCGGATACGCTAAACATCCGCGGGCGCGCGACTGTCATCGATCATGGCTGGGGGCTGTACACGGTCTACGCGCACCAAAACAGCATTCAAGTGAGCCTGGGCGAGCAAGTGACTTCCGGTCAGGTCATCGGCGCCATCGGTTCAACGGGCCGCAGCACCGGTCCTCATCTACATTGGGAAGTTTGGCTTCATGGCGTGAACGTTGACCCGATGCAATGGGTTCAGCAAGTCTTCCCATAGGCGCGGCGTCTTCTGCCGTTACGATTCGAAAGCGCCGTCGAGCGCTTCAAAGTCCGTGAACAGGAAATGGTCGTGGTAGTAGTGGATCCAAAGGAAAGACAGAATAGCTGTATAATAGGCGATATCAAAATGACTGTTGCCGTCAATGCCAGGTTTGACGATGCCAGCCAAGCCATAGACCAGTAAGAAGATGACCCCCGAGCCTACCAGCAACATCGCGCTGAAGGCGTAAAGCGCGCGAGCGTCTTTGGTGCGTCGGCTGAACTTTGCCACCAGCGGCGCGGCGCCCTCTAAGTTGCCAATCATTTGCCGAATCTTGATGATGTAAAAGGTTATCGCCAGATACTGGAAAGAGTGCCAGGTATTCAGACCTTGGAAGGCGGTATCGAGATTGGGCAGCATGGGCGTGAAAAAAGCCACGGTTACCGTCAAGCTGATGAAGACAAACTTGGGGACATTGAGCGTGCCCTGGCGATATTCCGCCAGGGACTTGTACAAATACGCGACAAGCGCTGTTGCGAATACGATTGTCGCGAGCATGAATAACCAGGGATTATGCGGCTGCTGAAATAGATCCGGAATCGCCTCTCCCAGGTCGTTTTGGCCGATTTCAAATTGACCTTGGCTGATCTTCCACATCGCAATAGGAAACAGACTGGTCAGCACAATGGCGTAATCAATGAATCTCGCTAGCGGGCTCAAGGCGCTCTTGCGCACGAACTTCGCTTCCTTATGGTTGTAAAGTTCGACGATATAGGTCACCTGATGAAGCACATGAAGCGATGCCCAAAAGAAGAAAAACGTGAGCATCAAGTTCAAGTTCAAAAAAGCCAAAGATATCACGATGACGGGGATTATGATCGAGGATCGAATCAAGGTTGGATAGCGATCTTTGAAGCCCTCGTCCAAGCCTGTGCGCAGGAATGTAGACATCATGTGCGGTCCGCCGATGGCAATTGCGACAAAAGCGTTGACCAGGTTGCGGCTGAAGTCGTCGTCCATGCCCATTTGCACGCCGAGCAGGTACAGGACATAGGGCAGAGGCACCACAGCAACGCTCAATGTGATGAAGAAGAGATCCCAGCGTTTGTTGCGTAGCCAAAGACCGCCTTTGTCGATCTCCGCCGCATAGATTTCGGATTCTACAAGTGTTATGGCGCTCGTTGCCAAGGTCATACTCCAGCGTATAGGCCCACCGGTATTCTACTGCAATTTACTTAGCGACGCAAAGTATATTTCTTGGATCGGCGCAAGAAAAAAGTCGGCTAGGGGATAAAGCCAAACCAGCGACAAAAGTTCGTTGCCTGCTCGGCGCAACTGGCGGGGGCGTTCAAATATAGAATGACCAGCCCCGAAGCTGCCAGCAGTCCCGCAATAAGCAGCAGACAGCCGCACCATGCTACCGGACCGCCTTGCAGTATCTCCAATGCGATCTCGGCAAAACCAACGATCACATCAAAGAATCCGCTTATGGCTTGCAAGACGAAGCCGATGACAATCAATAGCACGCATAGCAAGGCGCAGCCAAAGCCGATATATGGCAATAGACTTGGGTCAATGTTTTGAAGGAGTTCCATCCTTCGTTTCCCGCGCTCGTCTATTCTGTCGTCGTACAGCTATTGCCATAGGTTCGGTCCCAGGCCCAGGCTGATTCTACGTCCACTCTTTCATAGCATTCGCAATATGAAACGTCCTGGTTGCCGCCTTGCGATTCCCAAAGTAGAAAGCGAACCTTAGTCTCCACGCATGTCCTCAGGTTGTCTGCGTCTGCATGAAAGACCGACGACGTTTCGATGCGCAGTCCACGATCATCCGCTTCACTGATTAAGGAAATCAACAGACGCGGCTGGGCAAAAGGATCCGGGACGCCCTCCTGCCAGATGCGGATTTCGCCATTGACCGCCAAATATAATAGCGCGCATGGCATCATCAAGAGCATAAACCATAGCGGCAGAAGAAGGCCACAGCCGACGCGCCACCAGCGACTGATCCTTCTCGGTCCATCAGCTTGCCGCGTTTCGGCATTGGCGTGCGAAGGCGCTGTCGGCGTCGGTTCAGGCATTTAGCATTCCAATTCCTCGCGACACCGTGGCGATCAATTCACAGGGCAATACATACCTACTCCACAAATCGCAAGCGTATCTCGTCTTCTTCATCATAACCGACGTGCGCATATAAAGGTTCATGCCCGGCTGGCAGGTTGAAGACGCGCGGGAGCAACTGCGGAAGGTCCTCGACCAGATCATAATCCAGCACATTGTCAATTGGTATCCATTCCAGTCTACCCTCTGGACTGTCCGGCTGCAGGTCTCGACTGTCGCTAATCGCAGTAAAAATAAAGAGCAGGATGCCACTGGCTGCGCCGGCGTCGATATTGTGGATGCCGCGCAAACGCAGCGAATGTACAATCAAGCCCGATTCTTCCTTTATCTCCCGCAGCGCGCTGCTGCGGACGTCTTCGTCGCGTTCGACGTGACCGCCCAAGCCGTTGTATTGATTTGGGAATACGCGTTTGCCGGCGTCCCGCTTCAACATCAAGACATCATCGCCGTTAAAGACAAAGGACAAGGTTCGCGGCATCGTCAGCCAACGGTCCCGCGTCGCGTCCGCTCCCTGCTGCTTGGCTCCCATCTGTAACCCCCTCATAAAATGATTTTGGCGCAATTGCCCTCGTGATTTCTTCGTGATAATCTATTGAGATATTACGCGCCATTGTACAAAGGAACTGCATGAAGACGAATCCAATAAGCTCGCCGCCGCCGGATTTGCGGATCGTCAACATCCATGAGGTCTTGCCGCACGAAAAGAACGACATGCAGCGCTCGCAACCCTTGGTATCGCGCCTGCGGCAGGCGGAGTATTTCACGAATCCGCCTGTTGTCGCCGCCCTCGCTGACGGCAGATATGTTCTGCTGGATGGCGCCAACCGACATAGCTCGCTCGAATATCTGGATTACGAGCACATCTTGATTCAGGTCGTGGATTATGAATCGCAGTTTATCGAGCTGGGTGTTTGGCAGCACATCGTATCGGATTGGGAGGCAGACGCCTTCCTTAGCCGGCTGGAAGCCATCCGCGACATTGATATTCGCGACGGCTGGGATTCCAGCGCGGCTGCGCAAGTTCTGTTGCGCGACGGACCGGTTGTCGGCATCCACGCTGGCGCGGACAATCTCTCCCAGCGAAACGCCACATTGCGCCGGGTCGTTGAGGCATATCATCAGCAGGCAATTTTGTATCGCAGCCCCTTGACCGATCCCAATCAGATCTGGTCGCTCTATCCCTGCGCGATCGCGCTTGTGATGTTCCCAAGTTATCAGCCGCAAGATATTATTGACGCGGCGACGAAAAAAGCCTTCTTGCCGCCCGGCGTGAGCCGCCATATCATCCACGGGCGGGCGCTAAAACTCAATTACCCCATGCGCAAGCTGCGCGAAGAAAGCCCGCTCGAAGAAAAAAACCGCGAGTTGCGGCAATGGCTGCAACAGAAGCTAGCCGAACGCGGCGTGCGCTATTATGCCGAAGCAACCTATCAATTCGACGAGTGACATGCCATGTCTCAAACAGTTGAAGAAGCCCTGCGCGCCTGTGAATTTCGCAGCGACGCGACCAACTATCGACTATTGAAGCTGCCGGCGAATGGCATTACCGCCGCAGCCGCTATCATCGCCGAAGCCAGCCTGCCCTTTTCGGCTATGCTCGCGGACCAGGATGAAGTGACGCTGCTATTGCCGGATGAAGTCTGTCAAGAATTCCAGCGTCGACTGAGATTGGCGACGCAAAGCGACATTGTCTACCGGCTGATCACCCTAGACGCGCTTCTGGAGCCGGATTTGGTGGGTTTCATCGCGCGGGTCAGCCGATCGCTGGCTCAATGTGGCATTCCGGTTTTGGTCTTCGCCGCATACTCGCGCGACCATATCTTGGCACCGGTTGACAATTACGAGGAAGCGCTGGCCGCCTTGAAAGCCTTAAAAGAATCCGTGCAATAACAGGAAGGTCCCAACATGGAGATCCATCTTTTTAATGACGCCAATTTGGCGCCGCAGCCCAAAGACAAGATCCGCATCGAGGACTTCCGCGCCAGTCCCTACGCCGATGGTTTTCGTGTGAAGGTAAATTTGAAACTGACGCCATTTCAAGAAAGACCCAATTTGGTCATTGTCGCCCGGCGCGAGGATGGACTGCAAGTGAGCGACCTGGATGTCATCGCCACAATGCACTACGAAAATGAATTCACCATGCACATTCGCGGCTTGCATGATCCCGTTGGCGCCTACACCATGACCGCCGAACTCTATTACGAGACGCGCGATCCCCCGCAGGACAAGTCTCAAATCCAGTTCGAGGTTCCGGCGAAAGCACCATGATATGGCGATTACGATGCCGCGAAAGGTTGCCAAGATTATTTTGCACGATGCGCTGGCGCAGGTCCCGAATGAAGCCTGCGGATTGATCGCCGGAGACGGCAAAACGATCCAAAGCGCGATTCCCCTATGCAATGTCGCGTCGAATAAACAGTCGAGCTTCTCTTTCGCGCCCAACGAGCAATTGCGCGCCTTGAAGAACCTTGATGCTGAAAACCATGTTTGGATGGGCGTCTATCATTCACACCCCAATTCGGCCGCCATTCCGTCGAGCGCGGATTTAGAAGGAATCGGCGACCAGGGTTTGCTGCAACTAATCGTATCGCTCAAGAATAGCCAAGCAGAGTTTCAGCTTTGGCGCATAGGCGCAGCGGGCGTCGGACCGCTCGAACTGATCTTTGATACACAGGCCGACACGAGATACGATGAGACTGCTCTGTCGCAAAAGCAGCGCGCCGCCATCCTAGCGGCGGCTGTCATCAGCGTAATCCTGATGTTAGCCATATCTTTCAGTTTATTGCCGCCAGCCCCAGAAATCGCGCCGATCCCGTGATTAGGCGAAATCATTGATGTTTCTGGAAGCCTGCGCGGTCGCAATCACGGGTCTGTTGGCCGGCGGCGTGATAAACATGCTCGCGGACGCCCTGCCCACGCGCCAAGCCTTGAGGACGCCGCGCTACGCCGACGGCACGCGGCGTCCTTGGTTCGCCTGGCTCGGCATTGGCGCCTTCCTGTTCAACTTGCGGGCGCCGCCGCAGTCGAGCGGAGACGAGTTTAGGAGCGGCAGCGCCTTGCTCAGTTGGCGCTACCCGCTGACGGAAATAGCCAGCGCGCTGCTGATGCTGCTGTATTACGCCGATATCCGGCATGACGCCGCGCTGCTGTCATCCGCGACGCTCATTAAGTTTGTCTATGCGGCGCTCTTTGTGTTAATCACAGTAATTGACTTGGAACACCGGCGCATTCCATTTGCCGCCGCGCTGGCACTAGGCGCGCTGGCATTGCTTGACGCCGTTTTGATTCCCCTCAGCGAGCCTGGGTTGCCTGCGGCGGCGATTGGCGCTTTGATTGGATTCGCTGTCTTCTATGCTGTCTATCTCGGTGGCGCGTTGTTCGCGCGCGTTTTGAGCCGAAACCGCGGCAAGCCGCTTGCAGGAAGCGCCTTCGGATTTGGAGATGTGGTATTGATGGCAGCCGTGGGACTGACGGTCGGTTTCCCGAATATCATTCTGGCGGTCATTATTTCAATTTTCGCGGCCGCGGCCGGCGCCGTCGCCCTCATAGTCGCTCGATATATCAAGACGGGGGGCTATCAGCCATTTGAGACGATGCCATACGGTCCCTTTATTGCAGGCAGCGCTATCGTTGTGATGTTGATGTGATTAATGTGATCTTAAGTGGAAATTAGCGCGGATGCGGACTGCCCGCGAACTGATTCCATATCTTCAAATTTGGCAATCACCCCGCCGCCCAAGCAGACATCCCCGTCATAAATGACGGCCGCCTGCCCCGGCGTGATATCGCGCTGCGGCCGGTCGAAACGCAGGTATATTTGCTGCGCGCCTATTGGCTCTATCATGGCTGGCTGCGCGCGCGCTTGGTAGCGGATCTTGACCTGGGCGCGGAAGCTCCGCGCTGGACATGCTCCGCTGACCCAGTTCACTGAATCCGCGAGCAAGTCGTCTCGGCCGAGCTCCGCGCTGGTCCCGACCACAAGCGAATTGTTCGCGGAATTCATTTCCAGAACGTACAAGGGTTCAGCATAAGAAAAGCCCAGCCCGCGGCGCTGACCAATGGTGTAATTCGACAAGCCCTGATGCCTGCCCAGCTCTTCGCCGTTTTTGCGCACAATTGGTCCGGGCTGCGTCAAATCCGGCGCATGCGCGCGCAAGAAGTTGCGATAGTCATTTCCTCCCAGGAAACACAAATCCTGGCTGTCTTTCTTACCTTCTACGTTCAAGCCGAATTTCTTTGCCAGGGCGCGCACCTCCCGCTTGGGGAGCTCGCCAACGGGGAACATTGTACGAGCCAGTTGCGCTTGCGTCAGCACACTCAAGACATAGCTCTGGTCCTTGCCAGCATCCGCGCCGCGGCGCAAGCGGTATTCCCCAGAGCTGTCGCGGTCAATGCGCGCGTAATGCCCGGTCGCGAGGTAGTCGGCATCCAGCGCCAAGGCATTCTTGAGCAGCCAATCAAAACGGATATGTCGATTGCACTGCAAACAGGGATTGGGCGTGAAGCCGTCGCGATGGCGGTCGATGAAGTATTGAACAACCGTATTGCGAAACACATCCTTGGTGTCCAGAACATAAAAGGGAATGCCGAGCTGGTCCGCTATTTCGCGCGCGTCGGACATCTGCTTCGGCGTGCAACAGCGATTATGCGCGGGACCTCCCAGCGCTTCGTCCGACCATAGGCGCATCATCATGCCAATGACATCATAACCACGCTCGACCAGCAGAGCCGCGGACACGGAGCTATCGACGCCGCCGCTCATCGCGACGACTACGCGCTTGTCATTTCCGCTCATCGCGCCATTTCTCTTTTGAGATTGCTCAGTTTTTCCACTGCTGTTGTCAGCACATCCAGCGCGTAGCTGATGTCTTCTTCGGTGTTTTGCAAGCCAACGGACAAGCGCAGCCCGCATTTTGCCTCGTCCTCCGAATAGCCCGCGCCCAGCAAGATCTCCGATGGCTCGGGATTGCCGGTTTTGCAGGCGGAACCGCTGCTGGCCGCCAAGCCGTACATATCAAGGTGCATCATCAAGGCATTGGCGTCTATACCGTGGAGGATAAAACTGGCGTGCGAGGGAAGACGCCGCTGCGGATGCCCGCTAAGCGCCGCGCAAGGCAAGCGATTCAAAATGCCTTGAATCAGTTGATCGCGCAGCTTGGTGAAATGCCCGAGCCGCTGGTTCTGCTCGTCATAAGCCAATTCCAGCGCCTTCGCCATACCCACGATGAAAGCCGTATTGTGTGTCCCGGCGCGCAGCCCGCGTTCATGACCGCCGCCGCTTTGCGAGGGCGCCAATTCTACGCCGTCTCTGACGTAAAGGATTCCCACGCCCTTGGGACCATAGAATTTGTGCGCGGACAAACTAAGCATGTCCACCCCAAGCCGCTCTACATCAAGATCTAGTTGCCCGCCCGCCTGTACGGCATCCGTGTGTATAAGCAGGCCATGCGCATGCGCAATGCCGGACAGCAACGGCAAATCCTGGATGGTACCCAATTCGTTGCTGGCATAAATGACGCTGGCCAAGGCGCCGCCAGCTTGGCTGGCCTCGGCAAAAGCCTCGGGTTCGACCAAGCCATATTTGTCAACTGGCGCGATACCCGCCTCGAAAGCCATCAGCGCCTTCATTTGCTTGACGGTATTGGTCACGGCGCTGTGTTCAATTGGCGTCGTGATCAGTCGCGACGGCTCGCCGCGATGGCGCGCCGACCAACCGGCCCCGCGAATAGCGAGGTTGTCGCTTTCCGTGCCGCAACTGGTGAATATGACTTCCGCGGGTTGGCAATTCAGTATGCCAGCGACCGTGATGCGGGCATCTTCAATAGCGCGCTCGGCGCTGCTGCCAAAACGATGCGCTGATGACGGGTTGCCATAAACTTCGTCGAAATAGGGCAGCATCGCTTTGATGACGCGGGCATCAACCGGCGTCGAGGCGGAGTGATCCAAATACACTTGTTTGCCGGTCCGCATTCGCTAGGCTCGCTCTGGACAGATTGTCGGAATCACAGCCATTTTACACCGAGAGCCTCCGCAAGTTCAATGACAGACTGTCACTCAGCATTATCGCTTTGCTGTTGCGGCGATTAGCGCTATGTTTGACCGAAATGATGTAATATCATTGCCTTGGTATGTATTGCGAAAAAGATAAGACACAGGCAGGAGACGCGGAAATATGCCAAAGATGACAATGGTGCGCGGTCGTGAAGTATTGGATTCGCGCGGCAACCCCACTGTCGAAGTCGAAATACACTTGTCGAACGGGACGATTGGCAGAGCCATCGTTCCCAGTGGCGCTTCCACAGGCGAACACGAGGCGCTGGAAATGCGCGATGGAGACAAGTCGCGCTACCTCGGCAAAGGCGTTCTCAAAGCCCTCGCTTCCGTCAACGACATCATAGCGCCGGAGCTGCTGGGATTGGAACCATTCGATCAGAAAGCGCTCGACGAACTGATGCTCCAGATCGACGGCACCGCCACAAAAAGCAAATTGGGCGCAAACGCCATCCTGGGCGTATCATTAGCGCTGGCGCACGCGGCTGCAAACAGCCTGCGCACCCCGCTTTACGCCTATCTGGGCGGCATTCACGCCCACCTGTTGCCAACGCCGATGATGAATATCATGAATGGCGGCAAACATGCTTTGGGCAGTACCGATTTCCAGGAATTCATGGTCATGCCGGTGGGAGCGCCAAGTTTCCGCGAAGCGCTGCGCTGGGGTACGGAGATATATCACAAGCTGAGAGAGGTCTTAAACGACAAGGGTTATCCGACCACTGTCGGCGATGAGGGCGGGTTCGCGCCGAGCCTGGGCAGCAATCAAGCGGCTTTGGACGTCATCATGGAAGCGATCGCCAAAGCCGGCTACCGCGCGGGCGAAGACATCTTCATCGCGCTGGATCCTGCGGCATCGGAAATCTATAGCGACGGTCTTTACAACCTCGAGATTGAAGGGCGAAAACTGACCGGCGAAGAGATGGTTGAATTCTGGACCGACTGGTGCGACCGCTATCCCATCATCTCGATAGAAGACGGCTTGGACGAAAACGACTGGGAGAACTGGTCGCGCATGGTCGCCCAAATCGGCGATCGCGTGCAAATCGTCGGCGACGACCTTCTTGTTACCAATGTGGAAAAAGTCAAGCGCGCCATCAAGGAGCGCGCCGCGAATTCTTTGCTCTTCAAGGTCAACCAGATTGGCAGCTTGACCGAGGCTTTCGCGGCCGGGCAACTGGCGCAGCGGCACAACATGACCGTCGTCACCAGCCACCGCAGCGGCGAAACGGAAGACAGCACCATCGCCGATATCGCGGTGGCGATGAACAGCGGCCAGATCAAGACCGGGGCGCCCGCGCGCACCGACCGCATCGCCAAATACAATCAACTGCTGCGCATCGAGGAGCAGTTGGGCGGCGCGGCGCGCTACGCCGGTTCAAGCGCATTCGCCAACCTCAAACTGGATGTACAATAGTGTCAACCCGCGAAAGGTTTGCAGGGTGCGACTGACTCTTCACGGCAAGCATACCAAGATTGTTGCGACGATTGGACCCGCCTCGCGCGATGCCAAGACGCTGCGCGCCATGATCCGAGCAGGCATGAATGTGGCGCGTATCAATTTTTCGCACGGCGATCATGAAACTCACGGGAAGGTCATTGATACGGTCCGACGCATCGCCGAAGAAGAAGAAACTGTTGTCGCCATCCTCTGCGATATTCAAGGTCCCAAGATTCGCATTGGCAAGCTGGCGAATGAGCCGACCATGCTCTACCCCGGGGACGCCATCACCCTAACCCTGGACGAGGTTGTGGGAAACAATTGTCTTGTGTCCTTGCCCCATCCCGAGTTTTTGAAAGACATCAGCGCCGGCACGAACCTGTTGCTTGACGACGGCAATTTACAGTTCAAGGTGAATGACAGCGGCGCTCGCGAACTGGTCTGCGAGGTGGTAGTCGGCGGAGCTCTGAAATCCCGCAAGGGCGTGTCGGCGCCAAACGCGCGGCTGACGCTGTCGGCAATCACGGATAAGGACCGTGAAGACGTCAAGTTCGCCCTTTCCAAGAATTGTGATTATTTGGCGATGTCCTTTGTGCGCTCGGCAAATGACATTCGCGAGATGCAGGACTTAATGAAAGATTATGGCAAAGACGCGGCCATTATCGCCAAGATCGAAATGGGAGAAGCGCTAGAAAACATCGAGGAGATCATTGCCGTATGCCAGGGCATCATGGTCGCCCGCGGTGATCTGGGTGTCGAAACCCCGGCCGAAGAGGTGCCCTTTCATCAAAAGCGCATAATCAATTTGTGCAACGACGTCGCCAAGCCGGTGATAACAGCCACGCAAATGCTGGAGTCCATGACGGAGAACCCGCGCCCGACCAGAGCCGAAGCCAGCGACGTCTACAATGCTATCATCGACGGCACCGATGCCATCATGTTGAGCGCGGAAAGCGCCAGCGGCAATTTCCCGGTGCGGGCTGTCGAAGTGATGAGCAAGATCGCCCTCATTGCCGAGGAGCATCTGAAAAATATTGCGGAAAAAGCCAGCGCGCCAGACATGATCGGCGCTAATGGCGCCAAGTCGCGCGAGTTCATTTCCGATGCCATCTGCCGGGCGACATTTGACATTTCGCGCTTCATCAATCCAACCGCGATTGTCACAACCAGTTTGTCCGGCTATACCACGCGGCGCGTCGCCAAAGAACGCCCCCGCACCCCCATCCTTTGCATGACCCCGAGCCCGACGACGCAGAGGCGCATGGCGCTTGTCTGGGGCGTCGTGCCCCTGCTAGTACCCGAATTCGCTTCCATCGACGAAATGATCAGCGTCATCATTCGAGCGGCGCATGACCGGGAACTGGTTGCGCGGGGCGATCGCCTGGTGATCATCGCCGGCGTGCCATTCGGCATTCATGGCCAGACCAATCTCATCAAGATTCATACCGTCGGCCAAGAAGGCGAAATCTGAAACGGGACGGCCGCAATCTCGGCGATGTCTAGGACGCGACCCACTTGGCGTCTATGGGCGGGGGTTCCGAGGGCTTTACATGCCGGGAGCTCGTCGCAATCGTGCCGTCCGAGGTGTAGCTCACTTGGCTCGTGGTGCATCTTGGGCAGATGTTCCATGCCAAGTCCAGAAGATAGCCACAATCTACACAGGCTTTTTTCAGCCGGGCGTGGCAGTGGGGGCAAGCCTGCCAGTCCTGCTCGACGCGCTGCGAACAATTTGGGCAGCCCGGCTTCTCTTCTATCTCCTGCAGCAAGGCTTCTTCTTCCAAAGACCGCTCATACACTTCTGAAAGCGTCTCTCTTGGGCGCAGCAAAATGTAAACAAAGATACCGGGTACGTTTAGCAAAAGCACCAGCAAGGCAACCAGCGCCCGAGCCAAGGGATCGCGGGAGCGCTGGCGCATGTCGCGGTAAGCCCACATAACCAGGGAGAGCCAGATCGACGCTAAAAAGACGGCGGCGAATACAACCGCGATTAGCAGGATGTCGTCAAAGCCTTCTGGCATCTGCATTTTTCCGGGAATCTGTTGCTTGCAGAATCTTTATGAGCGCACCATACGGCGAGCGTATCCTTGCTCGCCTTAGTAGCGCCAATTGCGATGCTTAGACTTTAGTATATCAGCGTCACAAGCCAGGCGCAATTCATTTGGCTGCGCGGACAGTGTATCGAAATCGGTAGAAAAAAGACGACTGGCAGGGGCGGTTCGCTGAACCGCCCGACGAGTAGAAACTAACTGAGTATTGGGCGACTCAGCAGTCGTCGCTTCGATTAGCCTTCGCCCTCGGTCTCGGCAGCGTCGCCGTTCGCTTTGTCGACCAGGAGCAGAATCTCGCTGATGATGGTATCAAACTGATGTCCCGAGGCTTCAAGCAAGATCCATAATAAACTTTCGGGATGATCGTTTGCGCCTAACATGCTTAACAAGTTCTCTGACTCAAAGGTGTACCAAGCCTGTTTGTTGATGATTTCGTGTTCTTGAATGCAAGTGCTGCACAGCGTTGGGTAGTCTGTGATGACCTCTTTTGCAAAGTAGAAACCACGAATCCAAGTTCGGCCGACGGACAATGGATCCTCATATCGCAGGCGCAGCATCAGCGGGCATTCGCTGCCAAGAATCCCGCATTGGCTTAAAGACTGAGAATTCACATAAAATGTCACGAGGACCTTGATGGAATCATAATCGCTCACGTCAATGCCGTCTTCGCCAAAGGATTGCGTGCAACGCACCTCGCCATGAGAGGTGGCGTTGTGGAGCCTGCGCAAGCGCAAACCTGATCTGCCGTCGAAGGGCTCGAACGAGAACATCCCGCGCGGGTCGCTTTCTTGCTCGACGAGACAGCCCCATTGCGCCGGCGTGGAAAATTGCTCCGGGGATGAATTATGCTCCCTGTCTTGTATGCTGAACAAAGAATTGGACAAGACATTGCGGACTGTCGCGCGCGTTTCAATCGTTCGATTGCCGAGTCTGACAACCATCTCCTGCCCGGCTGGCACAATCCTCTGGCTGGACATATCATCGGCGAAATAGGCGGAGGCTTTGCCCATCACATTGAGAATGCGCACTTCATCATCCGTCGCCGAAACGCGATAGCGACCATCCTCAAGGAACTGAACAGACAAGCCCCCCGCGGTAACTACGCTAAGCAAGAATCGTTTGTCGACGGCGCCGGTTACAAAAACATCTATCTTGCCCTTCAAATTGGAGAAGCTGATTCTGTGTTGATTCAGGCTCCAGTCAAAGCGCGGTCGGGAAGCGCGTTGGAAAGTGATTAAGGTGTTGCTCTGCAAAGCCACTGCCGCGAGCAAGGGCGGCGGCGCTCCTTCAAATGCGGGCGCGTCGCGGAACTGGATTGTCGCCTGTGACAAGGAATCGGTGCTGATGCTGGTCTGCGTATTGGTCAGGCTTTGACGATCGCGCTGTACGGTTTCGACGAAGTCCGAGCCTGTGACGCCTACCGTGCCTTGCGAGACTTGCAAAACGGCCGGTATCGCTTCTGTGGACTGAAAGAGATAGGTGTATATCGCCAGTGCCGTCGTGATGCTAAGCGCGCAGAACATGCCAAAAGCGAGCCAGAGCACCAGCCAAGCCAGTCGTCCAGGGGAAATCGCCGAGCGGACTACCTGGCCAGACGGATTTTCAAGCACAGTATCAGGTCCTTGAATCGCCGTCGTTTGTTCTGTATCAGTCAAATTATTACCTCGATAAAACGAAACCGCGACGCGGTAACAGAGACAATTATAGCATTTGCACACTGTATTGTCGCTTGTATAATTGCGGCAAAGCGAAGGACGCATCGGGGAAATCGGGTCATGTCCGGTCATAGCAAGTGGTCCACGATAAAACGCAAAAAGGGAGCCGAAGACGCCAAACGCGCCAAGATTTTCACTCGTCTGGGGCGGGAAATCATGGTGGCGGCCCGCGAAGGCGGCGGCGATGAAGGCGCGAACCCGCGGCTCAAATTGGCGGTGAGCAAGGCGCGCGCCGCCAATATGCCCAAGGACAACATTGAGCGCGCCATCAAGAAGGGCACGGGCGAAATCGCCGGCGGCGAACTCGTCGAAATCCTATACGAAGGTTATGGACCGCAAGGCGTCGCTTATATCGTCGAGATAATGACTGATAATAAGAATCGCGCCCTAGCCGAGATCAAGCATGCGTTTAGCAAGCATGAAGGGACCTTGGCTACCACCGGCGCCGTCATGTGGCAATTCGATCAGAAAGGTTACTTGACAATCCGGGGGGAAGCGGATTTCGACGATGTATTTATGCAGGCGGCCGATGCTGGCGCCGATGACGTGGTTGAAGAAGACGGGCTCATCGCCGTCTATACCCCGCGCGACGAGTATGGCGCCGTTGAACAGGCGCTTAGCGCGGCCGGCTTTGACTTCGAAGACAGCGAGCTGCGTTGGTTCCCGCAAAATGAGCTGGATGTCTCTACAGGCAAGGCGCTGCAGAACATGCGCCTCATGGAACAACTGGAGGAGTCCGACGACGTACAGTCTGTCGCCTCGAACCTCAATATCACCGACGATGTTTTGGCGGCTTTCGAGTCCTAAGATGATATCGCTGGGCATAGATCCGGGAACAGCCAGCCTGGGATACGGATTCGTTCGCGAGCATGTAGACGGCTCGCTGGAGGCGCTGCGTTACGGGGTGATCCGAACGCGATCCGACACAGCCATGCCCGAAAGATTGTTCAAGATATATCGGGAATTGGCAGAGCTTATTGCCGAGTTTCAACCGGACCGCGCCGGGGTGGAAGAATTATTCTTCGCCAGGAATGTGACAAACGCCATGACAGTGGCGCAAGCGCGTGGCGTGGTGCTCTTGAGCTTGCAAAGCGCCGGTATTCCCATGGCGGAATACAAGCCGAATATGGTTAAGCAAGCGGTAACGGGTTATGGCGGCGCGGACAAAGCGCAAATGCAGGAAATGGTTCGCTTGCTGCTCAGCCTCGACGCCGCGCCGAAGCCGGACGATGCCGCCGATGCCTTAGCTGTCGCCATCACGGACATTCACAGTTACCGGTTGAGTCCTGCTTACACGCTTTAAGGTATCCTCTTACGATGATTGCCAGCCTGGAAGGACGACTTGGCTTCAAGGACTCGGGGCGAGTCCTTGTCCTGGTAGGCGGCATCGGAATTGAAGTGCTGGCGCCGTTTAGCACGCTAGAGAAAATAACCGGTGAGCAAGTCTTTCTGCACACCCGGCTGGTTGTTCGTGAAGATTCATTAACCTTGTATGGTTTCGCAAGCGAGGCCGAGCGCGAGCTCTTCGATAGCTTCATCAAGATCAGCGGCATCGGTCCCAAGCTGGCGATTACCATTCTCAGTTCGCTTAGTGTGGACAACGTGCGTGGCGCGGTGACAAACGACAGACCCGAGGTACTGAGCCGTGTGCCTGGCATCGGCAAGAAAACCGCCGAGAAAATTGTCTTGGAATTGCGCGACAAATTGGCAACGGTCTTGGACAGCGCGCCTGTCGACGGCGCTAGCACCATCAATGCCGATGTTATCGATGCCTTGACAGCCCTCGGCTACAGCGTGATTGAAGCCCAAACTGCGGTCCAGGCGCTGCCGCTTGACGCCCCGGAAGACGAGGAGTCTCGCGTTTTTCTGGCGCTCCAATACTTGGGCGCTTGACTTCGCTCTTGAGTAAATTCAATGAAAAGCGCTCGTTTCCTGTGAGGACGAAATACAGAAGGATCTGGAGCGACAAATGTCCCAATCCTTGATAGGCAAGCGCGTCGACGTCCTTGACAAGGGCTGGATAGAACTCGTCGACATGATGCCGCATCCCGATACAGATATCTCTGGCGATCTAGCCATTGTCAATGCCGCGCGCGTGAGCTTCCTGGGCGAAAGCAAGGGACCCGACCGAGACAAGAAACTGCTGTTTTACCTGCTGCGTCACCGCCATACATCGCCCTTTGAAATGGTGGAATTCAAGTTCCGCGTGCGGGCGCCGCTGGTGACTTGGTGGCAGTGGGTGCGCCATCGCACCTGGAACATGAATGCTCAATCGGGGCGCTATACGCCCTTCCAGGAGAGCGACTTCTATGTACCCGATGTCTGGCGCAAACAAAGCCAAGACAATAAGCAAGCTAGTGAAGGCGCGCTCGGGGAATTAGAAAACGACGAGCTGAGGGACAAGCTCCTCGAACATTATGACCAGGGATACCAACTCTATGCCGAAGCGCTTGACAAGGGCGTTTCCAAGGAAATGGCGCGTCTATTTCTGCCTGGCTTCAGCGTCTATTACACTTGGGTCGCCAAAATCGACGCCCACAACCTCATGCGCTTCTTGCAACTGCGCATGGCGCGCGACGCCCAATATGAAATCAGAGTCTTCGCTGCCGCCATCCACGAGCATTTTTTTGTACCGGCTTTGCCCTGGACAGCCGAAGCTTTCGTAAAATACGTTTTGCAGGCGGGATAGACTTCGCTAAGGCTTATTCCGCGATTTGAATATCATCATGACGGTTGATCAAGAAAGCTGAGGCGCGGTCGAAGTATTCAGTCATCTGCTCCCGCGCCAAGCCGTCGATCCCGGCTTCATCAATCGCTTCCAACATGTGCCGCAACCAATGATCGCGCGCGCGGCGATCAATCGCAAAGGGGAAATGGCGCATACGAAGTCGCGGGTGGCCGCGCTCTTCCAGATACAGGCGCGGACCCCCGAAGAACTGAATTAAAAACAAGAATTGCCGGCGCTTGCTCTCTTCTATATCGTCGGGGAACATGGGACGGAGTACGGGGTCTTGATAAACTTTGGCGTAAAAGGCGTCGACCAGCTTGCGGATCGGTTCTTCCCCGCCGATCATTTCGTAAACACTCTGAATTTTGGCGCTCAAGATTATTTGACCTTTGCATTGCGGTTCAGCAATGAATGATGTTTTCTTGACCATCGTCGTCGGCGGTTGTCGCCGCCGACGACAATAGCCGCGCAAACTATGACTTTACAATCGCTGTCCGAATTGTACAATCCTTCAGATACTATACGGGACCTGTCAGGAGTTCTCGCTTGATGAAACATTTTCGCAATCGCCTCGTTTTGCTTTGCCTGCTTACGCTATTGTGGCCCGCAAACTTCTCCATCGCTCAGGATGACACAGCCATTTCGATTGTCGGCTCGAGGATCATGAGTGAGGTCTTGCTTGCTTTGGGCGAAGCCGCAGACATAGACTCCCTCAATATTTCTGCCAAAGGCACGCCCCGCGGCATCGATATCTTCTGTAACGGAGAGATTGATATCGTTGTGGCGGCGCGCGCGATCAGCGCTGCCGAAGACCTGATTTGCAATGCCAATGAAGTCCTTCACAGCGAATTCCTGTTCGCGCACAAAATCATTGCCTTTGGGGCCCACCATGCAGTGCCGCTTGCCTGTATTTCCAGCAGCGAACTGGATTCATTCCTGAAACCGTCCTCCAGCAATCAAGCTGCTGATTGGGCGGACTATGCCCCGGAAACGGATACGCTGCCTATCGTGATTCTCGCGCCGCGTCGGAATACACTTGAGTACGCCATTGCCGACAGCAATATCGCGGGCGACCAACTTCGCAATGATGTCGAAACTTATGATCTGGTCGCCGACGCGGTCGCAAGAGCCGGCGCAACCGCAGGCTCGCTGGCAATTCTGCCTTTTAGCCCTGACTTGGCAAGCGATGAGACAATCAAAACGCTCGATATCAAGAGCGCCGAGGATTCCGATTGTGTCAGCCCGTCCGCAGAGAATCTCGAATCAGGCCACTATCCTTTCGCCCAATCTTATTTTCTGTACGTGAATCGAACGCGCATGTCGGCCAACACAGCGCTCGAAAAATTCCTGCAAGTGTTGATCAGTCCGGAATCCGCGGGGTCCATCGAGGTACATGGCTTTAGCCCGCCTACAGCGGAGACCTATGGACTGAACGCGCAGATGCTAGCGAATCCCGATGCGACATTCGCCGTCGGCGCAGGCGAGACGGAATTCGAGATACCCGAAGAGTTAACCGGCCTTGTCAACATCAGCGGTTCAGCCAATGCCCATCAGTTGCTAGACCGCGTTTCATCCAGCTTGTTCGGGGATAGCGCCCAACTGCAAGTCAGTATCAAGGTCCTTGGGCAGTCAGCCGGCGTCGCGAGCCTCTGTGCGAGCGAAGCTGATTTAGCGATACTCGACTCTCCACCGCATACGGTCGATACGCAAGCCTGCGATGAGAGCGAAATCAATACGGTTAATATCGATATCGGCAGTCACACAACGGTGCTGCTGGGCAATGCGGCGGATCGGCACAGCATGTGCCTGACCTTGGAACAAATCGATGCGATTTGGAATGCCGCTTCAACGGACCGAGTCATGGCTTGGCGCGACATCGACGCCTCTATGCCGGAACAGGCAATGACCCTGTTCGGCTTGGCGTCGGTCGATCGCTATGCGGATATTCTGCTGCAGGGTCTGCGCGAAACCGCGCCACCTATCAGGCGCGATACAGAAAAGGACTTTGATTCTTTATACCGAGCGGCCGCCGTGGCCAATGTTGCGGGCTCGCTTACCTATATGACCTGGAGCGATTACCAGGAAGTGCTGGATAAGGCACAAGCCAATGTGCGCCTTGTCAGCGTAGATGGCGGCTCTGGCTGTGTATCGCCAAGCCTTGATACGATAGGGAATGGTGCCTATCCGCTGTCGCGCCCCGCCAGCCTTCTGGCAAATGAAATGGCGCTGGCGGACATCAATGTTCAGTCCCTGCTCTGGAGCTTGTTCTCCGATGACAACTGGCAGCTGCTCGAACGCGAAGAATACGTTGGCATCGAAAGAACTGACCTGCCCGCCCGGCGCAGACAACTGGAGACTCTATTCAGACAGGCGGAATCCAAAGCGGCTGCAACTGAGCAATCCGCGGGACAAGCGGACGGCGACGACGCAACAGCAGACGCATCCGAGTAAGTGTCAAGACCAAGCTGAACAAGAACTCCGACGCTACGAGATTGCCATCGCCGCGCGGCAGGCGCTGGGCAGGTGCTCCCTTTCGCGCCTGTGCTATACTCTAGCGGCTTCGGACTGGCTTTGAATTGCATTGAAATGGCTTTGGACGGGAGACCTACATGCGCGGCGAATTGATCGCCTTTGACTTGGAGACGACGGGCTTAGATGTCGCCACATGTGAAATAATCGAGATTGGCATCGCCAAATTCGCTGACGGAGAACTCGTCGACACTTACCAGACTTTTGTTAAGCCCACCGGACCCATTCCCGTAGAAATCACGCATTTGACCGGCATTCACCCGGAAGACGTCCAGCAGGCGCCGCCAATCAAGCATATCCTGGGGGAGTTGCAAGCCCAGTTTGGCAGCGCGCCAGTAATCGCCCACAACGCCAGCTTTGATGTGTCTTTCATGCGCAAACACGGTTTGCTGGCGGAAAACGCTGCCATTGATACCTACGAGTTGGCTGCCATCATGTTGCCTTCCGCCCCGCGATATAGTCTTAGCAGCCTGGCTGCGACTGCCGGCATCCAACTTGAAAAAGCCCATCGCGCCCTGGACGACGCCACCGCCACCGGGCAACTGTACTGGACTCTGTGGCAGAAGCTGCTGCAGCTGCCCCGCGCGATTTTGGCTGAAATCGCCAGCGCAGCCGGCTCTAAACAATGGCGCCTGTTGCCGCTGTTCCAATCGGCGCTGTCGGAATCCCTGCAATCAGGCAATGACGGGCGAATTTACAGTCCATTCTTCACGGAAGAGCCAGCCGGCAAACCACTGAAACCCTCCCAAGCCTCCCGCAGCAAAGTAGACCTGGAGCAAATCCGCCGGATGTTTGGCGCAAGCGGCGATCTTGCAGCGCGCTTGCCGAGCTACGAAGCGCGCGCGCCACAGGCGCAAATGGCTTGCGAAGTCGCGGCCACGTTGAACGAAGGCGATCAAGTGTTGATCGAAGCGGGCACCGGCACCGGCAAATCGCTGGCATATTTGCTCCCGGCCGCGCAATGGGCAAGTCGCAACGACCAACGTGTCGTGGTCTCGACCCATACCATCAATTTGCAGGAGCAGTTGTTAAACAAAGATATGCCAATCGTTCACGAGCTTATCCAGCGCGACTTAAAAGCCTCCATAATGAAGGGGCGCGGCAACTATCTCTGTCCTCGCCGGCTTGATGCGCTGCGCCGGCGCAAGCCCGCGAACCTGGAAGAGTTGCGAACGCTGGCCAAGGTCCTGGTCTGGATGCAGGATGGCTGCAACGGGGATCGCGGAGACTTGAGCCTGAGAGCCGGCGAGTGGAATACTTGGTCGCGCCTGAGCGCGCAAGACGAAGATTGCACGAGCTTCCGATGCGCTTCGGAAATGAATGGCGTCTGCCCCTACTACAGGGCGCGTCGCCGAGCGGAATCGGCGCATATTTTGATTACGAATCATGCCTTGCTAATTGCGGACGCGAATATCGAAAATCGCGTCCTGCCGGAATATTTGAACCTCATCGTTGACGAGGCGCATCACCTTGAAGACGCCATCACTGAGGGGCTCAGCCGCCGGATAGACGAACACTTGATAATTGCGCGGCTGCGGGAAATCGGCGCCGGAAGAAGCAGTACGTTGAGAGAATTGCTGTCCGCCGCGAGAAGCGCCGTCCCCGCGCCGGAGCTCGACAAGCTTGAGCGCTTTGTCGGCAATACGGAAGAGACGCTGCGTATCATGAATACAAAAGTGCGCAAGTACTTCCGCGCATTGCATGATTTCGCCGCCAGCCAAGACCGTGGCAGCCGCTATCAAATGCGCCTGCTGAACTCCCATCGCGATTCCGGCAGTTTCGCAAACGCGCAAACTGCCTGGAAGCAACTCGCCGAGTATTTTCTGGCGGTCGCCGACGCGCTGAGCCATCTGGCGAGCGCCCTGCCACGCTACGAACCATACCAGATCCCTGAGCTCGCTGAGTACAGAAGTGAGATTCTTGCGCAGCTTCATTTTCTAAATACCCTGCACGATCAGCTGGAGCAATTCACTATCGAGCCAGATAGCAACATGGTCTATGCCGTCACGCCCGGCGACAAAGCGGAAAAACTGCGCATCCATATTTCTCCTCTGCACGTTGGACCGTTGATGGAAGAATTCCTGAATCAGCGCAAAGAGAGCATCATCCTGACCAGCGCTACCTTGCGCACACAGGGCAATTTCGATCACATTAAAGAACGTCTCTATGCGGATCACTACGAGACCTTGGCTTTAGGCTCGCCCTTCGATTACAAGCGATCGACACTGGTATATGTCCCGGATGACATGCCGGAACCGAACCAGCGCAGCGCTTATCAAAAGATGGTAGAGCGCGGCATCATTGAGCTGGCGGCCGAATTAGAAGGTCGCGTTATGGTGCTCTTTACCAGTTATGCGCAATTGCGCGAGACATCTAGGGCGATCAGTCCCCGGCTGAAATTGGGCGATATTGTAGTTTATGATCAGAGTTTCGGTACCAGCCGCGAGGCGCTTTTGCAAAGCTTCAAGTCGACAGAACGCGCCGTGCTCATGGGGACGAGAAGCTTTTGGGAAGGTATTGACATTCCAGGCGAAGATCTCAGCGCGGTCGTCATCGCCCGGCTGCCTTTCGCAGTACCGTCCAATCCGATCTTCTCGGCACGCTCGGAGTCATACGAGAAAGCCTTTCAACAATATGCCGTGCCGGACGCGATACTCCGCTTTCGGCAAGGGTTTGGTCGTCTGATCCGCAGCAGCAGCGATCGTGGCATTGTGGCTATATTTGACAAGCGGGTCATCAGCAAGAACTACGGAGCCAGCTTTCTGGAATCCCTGCCAGAATGCGCCATCAGATATGGTCCCCTGGATAACTTGCCGCAAACCGCCAGTCAATGGCTTCAGCAAGACTGAGGAATGCCTATGATAACCCCAGCAGGGCGCGAATGCGCGCACTTTTACGCCGATTACAATCGACATACCCGCGATGTAGAGGAATGCCGCCTGGCAACGCAAAATCCCGACTCGTTGGATTGGCATGCAAAAGATTGCGCCAAATGCCCTGTGCCAGATATCCTTTTGGCAAATGCCAGCCGCGACACAGAACTGAGGCTGACCATTCGATCTGGGCTATTGGGCTTGATGCGCCGCGTAGAGGTCGAAGCGATCTGCCTAAAGAACGGCGAAAAAGTAGATCCTTATGTAGGCTGCCCGGACGACCACCCGGGTTTAGACATTTTCCGCAAAGCGCTGGAAAAAGGCGATGATTAAAGCTGTATTGCTCGACCTCGACAATGCCTTTTTAGACCAAGCGGACCAGCAATCGGCCAAGACCTTCCGTCGCGCCTTCGCGCAGCATCTGGAGGCAGATACCGGCATCGCAAGCGCGGACGGCGTCTTCCATAGGGCAAGGCAGAAGCTGAATAACCGGCGCGACTGTGTGTCCACAAACGATGAGCTTATGACGGCGAGCATCGCCGCGGACCTGAATGCCCCCGTCAGCGACATCCTGCCGCTGCTTGAGCCGCTTCATCAAGCGTCATTCGAGCAAGCGCGCGGTTGGACCAGCGCTGCCGCAGGCGCGCGGCCTCTCGCGCAAGCCCTGCTTGACAAAGGGCTGTCAGTCGCCATCGTCAGCGACCCGATCTATCGAGAAGCTGTTGTCATTCACCAGCTGCGCTGGGCTGGGCTCGGGGATTTCCTTGAGTCATTCGCTTTTGTCAGCTCCAGCCAGAATACGCACTTCGCCAAAACCGATCCGGCCTTTTACGCCGAACTGATCGCCCGCATCGGCATCGAACCCGACGAAGCCCTATTGGTAGGCGGCAACCGGCAGCAGGATACTCTGCCAGCAGAGACCGTTGGTCTGCACATCTGGCAGCTTGAAAACAATACCGCCTTAGGCGACCTGCTTGACCATGTGCAAAGCGCTGGTTGGCGGCAGCGCTATAGTGGAGGACCGTTGCGAGAAACGATGCTAAAGCCGCAGTTTTTGGGCAATCTTGGCGCACTTTTTGGCTTGCTTAGCGAAGTGAAAGAGCAGCAATGGCATCAAAAACCGGATCCAGATGAATGGTCCATCGTTCAAATACTTTGCCATTTGGCGGAAACGGAAACCGCAGTTCATCAGAAGCGCTTGCAACAGATCCTGAGAATCGAGAATCCATTTATCCGCGCGCTGCCCCCGCCGGGACCAGACGTGCCAACCTGCAGCGACCGCCCCCGCGATGTAGCCAAGGAATTCCGAGAAAAGCGACTGTCTACCCTCGCGCTAATCGCCGAGCTGGCGCCGCAGGACTGGCTGCGGCCAGCCCGGCATAGCATATTCGGCTTAACCAATTTGCTGGAAATGGCTTATTTCACGGCGCAGCACGACCGGTTGCATATTTCACAACTCTGCCAGACGCTTGGCAAGTGCCTGGAAGCGATCTAAGTTGCCTGTTCGCGCTGTTGCCGGAAAGCGGAAGTCAATCAATCCGTTGCAAATCCCGTCAAAAGCAGGCAAACTCCAGGTACGCGGCGCTGTTGTATGTAATTTGCTTGACTGATTTCGTTCTTTTTGTACAATACTTTTAGATAGTACTGAAATTCACAATTGATGATTTGGAGTCTGACATGACGGCTTGGGCGGTGGGTCAAGCGAGCCTTGGCGAGCTTGTCGATGCGGGGTTGGAATCTGTCGAACAAGCCATGTTTCAGGCGACGAGCAGCGAGGTTGATGTCCTTAAGGACGCCAGCCGCCACATCTTGAGCGCCGGCGGCAAACGGATTCGTCCGCGCCTTTTGCTGCTCTCATATCTTGCGCTGGGCGGCGATGACCTGGAACTTGTGGCAAAGCCCGCGGCCGCAGTCGAGCTTATGCACACGGCCAGCGTGGTGCACGATGACATCAATGATCATGGCATCGTCCGCCGCGGGCGGCCGTCGGTGAATTCCATTTGGGGGCGCACATTCGCGCTATTGACCGGTGATTTTTTGTTCACCGCCGTCTACGAATTGATGGCGCCGTATCAGCATCTGAACGTAGACCTGGCAAAGGCGGCGACCGCGCTTGTAGAAGGCGAAACGCTCCAGGCAAGCGCCGTTAAAGACAATATCTTCACCCGCGACATCTACATGCGCATTATCGCGCTCAAAACCGCCGCGCTCTTCCGCGCGGCGGCGACTATCGGCGCCAAGCTGGCGGACGGCAGCGGCGACGCCGTGGCCGCGCTCTCAAATTATGGCTTCAACCTGGGCCTGGCATTTCAGATAGTGGATGACATATTGGACTTGGTCGCCGACGAATCCACGCTGGGCAAATCCACAGGTATCGACCTCGAACAAGGTCGCGGCGTCGCGGTCGCTTTGAATGAGGCCGGCGCCAGCAACGGCGGGCATAACAGCGGCGATCCGATGCACCGAATCAAGCGCCGGTTGTTGGAAGGCAACACCATTGCAAAAGCCCGCGAACAGGCTGAGTTGCTTGTGCAAGGCGCCATTGCCCAGCTTACTGTCATTCCAAATTCGTGCTACAAAGAAGAATTGCTTCGTCTCGCCAATCTTGTCATTGAGCGCGAATACTAGAAACGACAGCTCAGGGCAATCGCTTCAACAGCAAATATATGTCGAATGTTACATAAGCCTGGCAAAATGGTGGGGCGGCTGACCTGCAGCGTCTATGCGCAGCGCTGTGCCACCTAAGAAACTGACCTTTGATTTGCGGGCGTTTTAGCGAAGCGCCCCTGCCATTTCGTTCGTATTTTGGGTTAAGGATTGCTCACCAAGACATGAAAGTAGCCTCAGTCGAAAAAATACGGCAGATCGAAGCTGCGGTCGACGCCAGGCTCTTCAGTTATGAGCAGATGATGCGGAAGGCCGGCGGCGCTGCGGGAAAGCATTTGCGTCGGCGCATCGACATCAGGGATGGGACGCGTGTCGCCTTTCTGATTGGCAAGGGCAACAACGGCGGCGATGGTTTGGTCATGGCGCTTGACATGGCGCGGCATTCATCCGCGCAGATTCGCATATACCTGCTGCAGCCGCGACCTGAAAACGACGACGTTCTCGCCCGGGCGCTGGCAGCGGGACTTTTTGTCGCCAAAGCCTCTGATGACCATGACTTCCGCTTGCTCAAGCGCTTGATCGCGAGCGCCGATGTGATCGTAGACGCTGTATTCGGCATCGGACTGCGTTTGCCGCCGCGCGGCGTCGCCGCCAAAGTCTTGCGCGTCGTCAATCTGATGCTCAAGCGTTCCGTGTCCTCTGGCGCAACTGGCGCTCAAGCGCTTGACGAACATGAAAAAAGCGCCCGTCCCTTTGTCTTCGCCCTTGATTGCCCAAGCGGAGTCGATTGCGACAGCGGGCAAGCGGACAATAATACGCTCTTGGCTGACGAAACCATGACCTTCATTGCCGCCAAGCCCGGGCTGTTTACCTTTCCCGCAGCCAGATACGTAGGCGATCTGATCGTCTCGCCCATTGACATTCCCGATTCCTTTCCAGAACTAGCTGCCATAACAAGCTCGGTCTTGGTCGAAGAAACAGCGCGCTCATTATTGCCCCCGCGGCCTCTTGATGGTCACAAAGGCACATTCGGCAAAGTGATGGTTGTCGCGGGTTCGCCAAACTACAGCGGCGCGCTTGCCCTCTCTGCCGAAGCCGCCTATCGTTCCGGCGCCGGGCTGGTAACCGCGGCCACGACTCGGGACCTAGTTCGCACAGTTGCAAGCCGCTTGCGCGAACCGACATACCTGTCGCTGCCGGATACTGACGGGGCTATCAACGAAGCGGCTGCCGAGATGATAGTCGAGCATTCGCGGGGCTATGACGCTCTGCTTCTGGGATGCGGCCTGGGCAGGCATCCCTCCACAAAGGCATTTGTAGCAAAACTGCTTGAAGCAAAGGATCTGCCCCCGCTCGTTGTAGATGCCGACGCGCTCAATATATTAAGCGAGATCCGCGATTGGTGGCAAAAACTGCCGGCAAAAACCATTATCACGCCTCATGCCGGGGAGATGGCGCGCTTGACAAAATCGTCCACGGCCGAGGTGAAGGCGAATCGCTGGCAGCTCGCCACGGGCGCGGCTGCCGAGTGGAATCTTGTACTCGCGCTAAAGGGAGCCCACACTTTGATTGCGGATCCGACAGGAGCGCTTGCAGTCAACCCCTTCAAGACTGACGCCCTAGGCGCCGCTGGCACTGGCGATGTCTTGGCGGGACTGATCGCTGGCTTGCGCGCCCAAGGGATGTCCGCATACGATTCCACATGTTTGGGGGCTTATGCGCACGCGCTGGCGGGGACTATCGCCGTCGACAGAGTCGGCAGCAGCCGCAGCGTCATCGCAGGCGATGTATTGGCAGCGCTGGGCTGGGCATTCAATCAGATTGAATCCGCCTGACTGCCTTCGCGCAGTCGCTGTCTGGCTTGCGCTTTGGCATCGTCCAAGCTGGCTTCGATCTCCAATTCCAGGCTGCCGCCGCCAATTTGGGCAATATCTTTACGCCGCACCGCCCCACGCTTGTCGATATGCGTGATGGCGTATAGCGCGCCAAGAATCATCCCCAGCAAAATTGCCAGGCAGGTTGCGTTTTGATCTAGCCCAAAATTGTTAGGCGTCTTCGCCATCTTTTTCCTCGGCGGGTTCGGTCCGCAAGAGAGCGCGAATGCGGATTATTTCGCGCAAGAAGCCTAACAAGCCTGAAATGAAACTCTTTATCTGTATCAAAGGATCGACGCTGTTTTGGCTAACGAATTCGGCGGTTGATTTGGTCAGGCGGGTCGTTTCTCTCGCATTGTCAAGGATTGGCTTGATTTCGGTTTTCAGCATGATTATGAAGCCTGCGGCCTGCAAGATCAGAATTGCAAAAGCAGTGACGATCAAGACCGCTTCGACGACTACGATGATGATCAAAACGTCCCGGAAAATCTGGAAGAACGGCGCCCAAGTCTCTGCTGCGGTAAGAGCCACAACCAGAGCAAACACGAGCAGCGCCAGAATCAAGAGTATGAGGACAGCTGCGGAAAGCTTGACTATCAGGGTAATGCTGCTGCCAGAGCTGTCGCTGCTTTCCTCTGGCGGATGCGCTATGCTGCCATTGTCGTTTTCCGCCATGGCTTAACGCCGCGTCACCCTGCCCTGTGTTTCGGTCGTAATCAAATGCGCGAATACCAGAAACACAAAAGAACAGACAGTAGCGGGCAGTAAATGGACGATGCCAATGCGAAAAAGGTCAATTCTAAGGAATTCGCCAATGTATTGACCAAGCAGGAAGCCCACCCAACTTGTCGTGACAAACAAGACCATGCGCCTTGCCGATCCGCCCATTGCGACGTGGAAGCCAAGACCGTACAAGGTCGCGAGTACAAAACCGAAAACAAACACCGGGTTGAGCATGTAATTGCTATTCAATCAGCCAGTGGTAAAATCCCAAGTTAGTGTAGCATAAAGCCACGGTACAGTCACGTCTTGAAGGCGCGAAAGATGCACGTTATCGATCTGGAGATCATGATTCCTGCAGCGCCGGATATAATATGGCGTTTTCTGGGCGATATCGCCTCGGCTGCGGACTGGCAAGCAGGTGTATCCGCAGTATCCTTCCTCACCACAGAACGCGAAGGCAAAGGCGCGCGCTGGCGCTATTCTTATGCCAAAGGGCGCGACGTCGTATTTGAAGCGACTGCCTGGTATGACACCTTGGGATACGAGTATTTCATCGTCGACGGTCCCGGTTATGGCGATAATCAGGGCCGCATTCGCCTGCAAGAAGTCAATGAAGGCACCTTGGTTCGCTGGACCTTTAACTATGAATCGGGCGGCGTGTTAGGTGGCTTGCGCAATGCGATGCGTCTGAAGCGCAAGACCAGCAAGCAGATTCAAGACAGCCTGCGCAACTTGCACGATCTGGTCAAAAAGGAATCCGGCGGGGGGTCGTCCTACTCCGCCCGCGCGACCGTCCGCGAAGCGCCGGACCCCGATGAACGATCCAGTTATCAACCGCGCCATCCCTCAAACTTTGTTGAGCAAGCGTCCGAAGCGGGCGACGAGGCGGACGCGCTCGAAGACTTGCAGCCAATCGCGTATACGCTCGACGAAGAGCCAAGCCCGGCAG
Source organism: Aggregatilineales bacterium (assembly GCA_963663445.2). Taxonomy (GTDB): domain Bacteria; phylum Chloroflexota; class Anaerolineae; order Aggregatilineales; family Phototrophicaceae; genus UBA6055. Next base: position 1,814,390 of record CAXXTM010000002.1, read on the forward strand.
CCGGACAAAGCGATGGCGATACCAAGCCCAATCCTGTTGTGCTCGGCGGCGATGGCTTGCTGGACATGGCATGGCAACTGAACGAGATAGAAGCGGCCACCGAACCGATAGACTCCGAAGTCGTCAGTATAGAACCTGACATTCGGGAAACAATCGTTGAAGAAGCGCCAGCGCCGGAAGTTCCGGCAGTTCCTGCAGCTCCTGTAGTTCCTGTAGTTCCAGAAAAACCCGCCGAAGACATGCCAAGCGACCGGCCAGTGCCCGTCCGCGCTCAACGAGACGCTGTGGACAAGTCAACGCTGAGCGTGTTTGAGATTTTTGGCTTGCAGAAGCCCAGCGAGATCGCGGATGCGCAGTCAAGTCCAAGCGAATCCCTCAGGGATTTGTCTACCCGGGAGCGAGACGGCGGTGGTTTGAGCGAGAGGAACAGTGATCTGTCCCGCTTATTTGATGATAGAGTCGCGCCAAGTCGGGAGCAGCCAGATTATCTTGGCCGGGATCACATATCTGTGAGTCCCGCGGCTCCGGAAGTGGGGCCAGCGCCGGCGCCTCAAGTGACGGGCATGCGCCGCTTGACCCGAAGACGCAGCCGCCCGCTGCGCACGCACAACTAATTGAACGCAATCATGCCGAGGCAAACAGCCATCCGGGAGCAGAGAAACGACTGCTTCATGTTTAGATTTCAATTCGGAGCTTATTGCGAAGGTGGGTGGATGAAGGGACTTGAACCCTCAACCACCTGAACCACAATCAGGCGCTCTGCCGTTGAGCTACATCCACCGCGACAACACTGCCCAATATATCATGCTTGGGCGTCAATTGCCAGACTCTTTTATTCGTGATCTGATACTTCTGTCAGCGCTTTCCGCAGCAGGACCAAGTGAAGTACGCTGCCTTGGCAAGCGACCTCATGTGGCTCGACCGACAAGCCATGTCCCGCGAATGCGCGTTTGTATACTGCGCTGTGAGCCGGACCCGTCGACTGGCCCGTGATTCGGTACAAAAGACGAATAAAGGCTCTGCGCATTCCCCGCCCCTCGAGGAGCGCAGACATGACGATTATGGCTCTGCCACGCTGTGCCAGGACGCGATTGATTTCGGCAAGGCAAGCCTCATTTAGGATGAACGAGGCGGGGAAAGTCGCGACAATCGCGGCAAAGGACTCGCTTGCGAAAGGAAGCGAAAGCGCATCGCCGCGAATGAAATCTGTAGAGAGGCTCTCTCGTGATAATCGCTTTTTGGCGATACTGCCCATGTACGGGGACAAGTCCAATGCCACCGTTGCATAATCCTCCCGCAACAGATCGACCTGCAGCGCTCCGGTACCATGCGCAAGCTCCAAAATGGCGCCAGGACCGACCTTGTCCAAGTACGGCAATACAGAGCGCTGCCAGCCCCGCCACTGGTTCAATGACACCAGCCGGCTGATGCTGTCATAAGCGAAGGCGAATTCGTTGTATAAGAGCTGAAATGCGAAGCGCAGCAGACGGCTGCGGATACCACGCTTCATGACGAGAGCGCGTCGAACAACAGCTTTGGATCGTCCGAGATAATCGCGTTGACGCCGAGACTGCGCAGTTGCGCGGCACGCCTCGGTTCATTGACGGTCCAAGTATTCACATAATAGTTGTTTTCCCGCGCCCAGCCCATATACGTTTCATCGACCAGCTCATGCCTTGGGTGCCTTGCCTCGTGCGATAATCTCTTTAGTGGAACATAGTATTCAGGTTTCAGCGCCGCATCGTAGAGGAATCCGATCATGACCGCTGGCATTAAGCGGCGGAAATTAAGCAAAATGGTGGGGTCGAAAGAAGAAACGACAACCCGGTCTCCTACAGAAAAACATCGGATGCAGGCCGCGACTTGCTCCGCGAGCTTGCTCGAGCTTGCGCCGCCAGATTTGATTTCGACATTGAAGAGCGTTCTGTCCCCCAGCGACTCAAATACCTGAGCCAATGTCGGTATTCCTTCGCCGGCGAACTCGCTGGAAAACCAACCGCCCGCGTCCAATTCTTGCAGTTCCGACAAGGATTTCTGCGCCAGGGGACCGCTGCCGTCGGTGGTGGCATCAAGCGAAAAGTCGTGCAATACCGCCACATGGCCGTCGCGCGAAAGCTGTACGTCAAGCTCAATGCCGTCCGCGCCTTGCTCCACCGCCAGTTCAAAAGCCGCCATGGTATTCATGGGCGCCGACGCCATGGTGCCGCGATGCGCCATTAGCAGCGTTTCGCCCGACGCCATCCCCGCTTGAATCGACCTGAACTTAGCCCGCATGCCTAAGCCTCGAGCTGTACCTGTATATGATTATCCACTACGCGAGTTTCGAACCAGCGAACATCAATTTCCGCCGGGCTCCTGGTCGCCTTGCCACTGCGGATATCAAATCGTCCGCCGTGCCGGGGACATTCGATTTCCTGTCCAACAAGCGCGCTGGGGCGATCATCCCGGTCAAATGCAAGCGCATTGCCATCGTGGGTGCAGAGATCTTCTATCGCATAGAGTATCCCGCCAACGTTGAAGACCGCGATCCACAAGCCATCAATGCCAAAGACCTCGCGCTGACCATCCTCGAGTTCGTCGCTCGGGCAAAGTGTAACCCACCTGGCCACTAGCTATCGTCCCCCGTCTCGATCAAGATCCAGCGTTCGCTGCCTTGCTGGCCCATGGCGCCGATGACAAGCGTCTTCAGAGGCAGCAAGGCGCATTTGACGCGATTGATGCTCAAGGACAGCCCGATGTTGTCCAGGAGGGCTTGTTTGTCGATCGCCAGCGCCTCGGCAAGCCGCATGCCCAGAATCTCCTCGCCAAACATCGACGCCGATGCTTGGCTAATGGCGCAGCCTTCGCCGTCCCAGCCAACTGCGGTAATGACCTGCTCGGGGTCGAGCCGCAGCGTTAGGCGCAGCCGGTCGCCACAGAGCGGGTTTGATTCTTCGTGATCCAGATCATTTGGCTCGAGCAAGCCCCAATGACGGTGGTTTCGGGCGTGATCCAGAATGATCTCGCGGTACATGTCTTCCATTAACGAGGCCGCATCCAGTTTAGTCGTTTAAGACAAAAGCGCATCATTTAGATGCGCTTCCAAGAGCCAGTCTTACATGTTAGAAGAACGAGAACAAGCGCGCAATCGGGCTACATAACTGACAGCTTAGCCGATGATTTTGGTTTCAATTTCGTCCATCAAACGCCGCCGCACCCGCTCGAAGGGAATGCGCTGCAGCAGTTCATCAAAGAATCCCTCGATGATCATGAGTTGAGCCTGTGGACGTGTGATGCCCCGGCTCATCAAATAATAGATCGGCTCTTCTTCCAGGGTGCCGAAAGTAGCGGCATGAGAACAAGCCACATCATCCGCCTCGATCTCCAAGCCCGGGATGCTGTCCATGCGCGCTGCGTCGCTCAGCATCAAATTGCGACAGACCTGATAGCCATCGATCTTCTGCATTTTCGGCAAAGATTTGATCATGCCCTGCCAGAGCGTTCGGGCATTGTCGCGCGCCGCGCCCTTGAACAAGAGATCCGTATTGGTCAGCGGCGCATTGTGATTCTGCTGCGTATCAAGGTCAAAGAACTGGTCATGATCGGCGAAAAAGAATCCGCTGACACGCGCGTTAGCCCCAGTGCCGACAGCGTCAACCTCAATAAAGGCTTTGGTAAGCCGGCTGCCCATCACGCCGTTGACCCAGTCCAACTGCGCGTCGCGCCCGACCAAGCCGCGCTGATGACTGAACTCAAAGGTCTCGCGATTCCAATCTTGCAGGGAAACATAACGCAGATTGCCAGCAGCGCCGACAATCAATTCGGTGACGCCGATATATGAGGCATGCGCTTCGCCCGGGCTCGAGGCATATTCGACCTGCACAGTCGCGCTCGCGTTCTCTTCCAGCACCACCAGGATGTGACCCATTGCCGCGCCAGACTGCGAATTGTAGCAGATGACACGCAGGGGCAGCGCCGCGTGGCAGTTGCGCGGGACAAAGACAAAGGCGCCATGATCCCATAACGCGGCGTGCAGCGCGGCAAACTTGCCTTCACTCGCTTTGACAGCCGCGGTCATGAAGTGCGCGTGCAGCAACTCTTCGTGTTCCTTGAGCGCTGTACGCAGGTCGGCAAATACGATGCCCTGCTCGCGCAGCTCGCCGGCGAGCTCGCGATGAACCACTTCACCGTCGACCAATACCAGCAAACCACCCTGCTCGTCGCCGGTGAGCGGCTCTAAATGTTTCGCCGGCACTTGATGCGCGCCGGCGCCGTTGGCGGCGGTCATTGCCGAAGCCTGATCCCAGCGAATATGACGATAATCTGTGCGCCGCCATTCTTCTTCCAGGTGGGGCATTGGCGTGCTTTCGTAGAGTTCCCAGGCTTTGACGCGCCGTTCACGCATCCAACCGGGTTCATTATGTTCTTCGCTCAGCGCTTCGACATCCGCTTTGCTAAATACCGGCGCTTGCGGGAGCGCAGACCGTCGTCTCACAACAGCCACGAACAATCTCCTTCTGTGACTTCCTATACGATTATGATTTGGATTACTGTCTGGACCGCTCTGGAATGATTAGCCGATGGAACCCTCCAACTGGATTTGAATCAGGCGATTCAATTCCAGCGCATATTCCATGGGCAACTCCTTGACCAAGGGCTCGAGGAAGCCATTCACGATCATCGCATTAGCTTCGTCTTCGCTCATGCCGCGGCTCATCAGGTAGAAGAGCTGATCTTCCCCGACTTTGCTCACCGATGCCTCGTGCCCCATGGTCACGTCCCGGGCGTCAATTTCGATGGTGGGATAAGTATCCGAGCGGCTGAAATCGTCGAGCAGCAGGGCGTCGCAGACCACGTTGCTCTTGCTGCTGCGGGCTGCCTCGGCGATCTTGAGCAATCCGCGATAGCTGGCGCGCCCGCCATCCTTGCTGATTGATTTGCTGATTATCTGGCTGGTTGTATTCGGCGCGAGGTGGGTGATCTTGGCGCCGGCGTCCTGATGCTGTCCCTCGCCGGCAAAGGCGATAGACAGCACCTCGCCATGCGCGCCGTCTCCACGCAAGATCACCGCCGGGTACTTCATGGTCAGGCGACTGCCAAGGTTGCCGTCGACCCATTCCATGGTGGCGTTCTTTTCGGCGACAGCGCGTTTGGTGACCAGATTGTAAACATTGTTGGACCAATTCTGAATCGTCGTATAGCGGCAGCGACCGCCTTCCTTGACAATGATCTCGACCACAGCGCTGTGCAAGCTGTCCGAGCTATAGATTGGCGCGGTACAGCCTTCGACATAGTGCACATAAGCGCCCTCGTCAACGATGATCAGCGTGCGCTCGAACTGTCCCATGTTCTGGGTGTTAATGCGGAAGTAGGCTTGCAGCGGCATTTCCACCTGGACGCCCGGCGGCACATAGATAAAGCTGCCGCCCGACCAGACCGCCGTATTCAGCGCGGCGAACTTATTATCGTTGGACGGGATCACCGTCGTGAAATACTCTTTCACGATTTCCGGGTATTCCCGCAATCCCGAGTCCATATCGAGGAATATGACACCCTGATCCTCCAGGTTTTCCTGGATCTTGTGGTAGACCGATTCGCTGTCGTATTGGGCGGAGACGCCATGCAAGAACTTTTGCTCGGCTTCGGGAATCCCTAGCCGATCAAAGGTCTCTTTGATCTCCTGCGGCACTTCATCCCAATCCTGCTCGGTCTGGTCCGTGGCGCGCACATAATAGTAGATGTCGTCGTAGTCGATGTTGTTGAGTTCCCCGCCCCATTGCGGCGTCGGCTTGTCCAAAAAGATGTGATAGGCTTCAACGCGCAGGTCGGTCATCCATTGCGGCTCTTCTTTCATCCCGCTGATTTGACGAACAATCTCCTCGTTGACGCCCTTCTGGCTCTTGAAGGAATACTCGATATCGTCGTCATGGAAACCGTACTTCTCCGCATACGTTAAGCCGACGTCCTTCAGCGCCTCTTCCTCGAAGGTGAGCTGCTTATCGCTTTTGATTACTTCGGACATATTGTTTACCTCGTGGGCTAGGTTTACGCTTCGGCAGCTTGCAACAGACTGTGCTTTTCGCGCACCCAATCGTAGCCTTTTTCTTCCAGCTCGAGAGCAAGCGACGCTCCCCCGCTTTCCACGATTCGGCCGCCATACAGGACGTGAACGAAATCCGGCTTGATGTGATTGAGAATGCGCTGATAATGTGTGATCACCAGAACGCCCATATCGGGACCGGTGAGCGAGCTGACCCCGTCTGCGACGATTCGCAATGCGTCAATATCCAGGCCGGAATCCGTCTCATCCAGCACGGCGATGCGGGGTTCGAGCACAGCCATCTGCAAGATCTCCGCGCGTTTCTTTTCGCCGCCGCTGAATCCTTCGTTGAGGTAGCGGCCCGCGAAGGAATGATCGATCTCCAGAGCGCTCATTTTTTGGCGCATCATACGCGCGAATTGCGGGATCGGGATGCCTTTGCTTTCCGGATCTTCCGCCTTCAAACGGGCGTTAATAGCGTGGCGCAAGAAGTTGCCCAGCGTCACACCGGGTATCGCCACCGGGTATTGAAAAGCCAAGAACAAGCCAGCGCGGCTGCGTTCGTCAGCTTCCATCTCCAAGACATCTTCGCCATCGAGCAGAATTTGCCCTTCGCGCGCGACATAGGCGGGATTGCCCATCAAAACGTTGGCCAGCGTACTTTTGCCGGAGCCGTTTGGTCCCATAAGCGCGTGGACTTCGCCCTGTTTTATCGTCAGGTTGACGCCATTCAAGATGAGATCGTCTTCCGAATCCACGCTCGCATGGAGGTTGCGTATTTCCAACGTCGCTACCATCCTTGGCATATCTCCTCTCACTGCGATTTAATGTCGGTTAAATTTACTCTATAACCGACTCGAACTTGTTCGCAGTATAACAGCGCCCTTTCAGCCTGTCAATGCGATAGAAAACGCGCTGGATGCGATCGCAGCAGAATATTTCCGTAAGCACCGAGGGTCGCGTAGACACTGACCGCCGACACCGAAACCACCGAGAAAATCCTCTTATCTGTCAAATTGGGAGGCAATGTAGGGCGTTTCAGCGGGTCGCGTAGGTGGTTAATTGCCAATAATCTGAATTGCGCCCGGCGATTCCGACCTGATTGACAACACGTGGTCGCTGTACTATGCTAGGTTCGTTGAGCGAAGGAAGTATCATCATATTTTCCATGCCTTCCAAGCATGTGATTTATGGTGAATTGAGCAGCCTATTTATGGGGGAACAAAAAATGCAGGAAACGGTTGAAAGGGAAGCTGGGCTCTACGAAGCCTTGCGATCCGTCATTGATCCGGAAATCGGCATGAACGTGATCGAATTGGGTCTTGTCCGCGGCGTCGACATCGAAGCGGATCGCGCGCATGTCAACATGATCATGACCACGCCGTTTTGCCCCTATGCGCCACAGTTGCTGGAGCAAACGCGCCGCACAGCGCAAGATTTCCTGGGCTTGCCGACTACCATCGAAATGGGTATGGAGATGTGGGACCCTAGCATGATGGAAGAAGGCGCGGCAAGCGACTGGGGCTTGTTCTAAGCTGGTCCCGCCTCAGCCACGGAGGAAGCGCGCATACAGGCGGCGGCTATGGTCGATTCCTGCGGATCCACTGCAAGGGATCGATATAGTTTCTGATTAACATGTCGTAGTCGAGCTTGGGCCAATTCCCGGGTCGCGTCTCAAACATCGTGGTTGGACTCAGATCAAAATGTAGATGTGGCACAAAGCGCCCAAAAGCGTCGCTAACCTCGCAGATCCGCTCCCCGCGCGACACCCTCTGACCCACTACCACGCGCATATTCTGCACATGCGCATAACGGCTGTATATCACCGCCCCGCCGGGCTTAAACAATGGATCATGCTTGATTACGATTAAATTGCCCCAGATGCTCAAGCGCGCCGCAAATGTGACAATGCCGCTCGCGCAAGCGTAAATCGACATGCCCTTGTCTTGATAGGGACGCCCGAAATTCAAGTCCGCGCCGGTGTGATAGGCTTCACTGGGCGTGCCGATGAAATAGAGCTTGCCAAAGGGAGAGGCGTCCCGCCAACCGGGGGGCCATACATCTTCGCCCTTGCGCTGTTCACTGCTGCCAATGGGCGAGTCGTATCCATCGGCGACATTTACGCCGTTGACCACGCTGGGCCTGTCTTTGCCGCGCGCTGGCGGCGCGCTAGGCTGGTCGCCGGGCTCCGGGGCTGGCGTATAGCCCGGCGGTGTTGAAACAATGCGGCGAAAACGCACGGCATCAAAAGCGATCGATCTGTCCTCCTCGCCGGTCACGTCATTCAAGAAGACGCGCCCGGCATTGGGCATCTTGCGATCCAGATCAAATATGCCCAAGGGCGTCCATGTATTGCGGTTGATATGCTGGTTGATGTCAATCACGACTTCGGTGTCGGTGCCGACGATGCCGTGCACCTTGTAGCGCGCGCGCCTTGTCGTTGAATAGCGGCTGGGGATGAAAGCGGAAATCTCGTAGAGCCCCGACTGCGGCAGGTCGTCGCGCCATTCCGCCCAGACTTTGCTCGTGCGTACTTCCGTTGTTGTATGCAGGTAGTCCCAGCCCCAAGTATTCTCCCGCACATTGAATTCGGGCTGACCAGTATAGGTGCCACTGCGGAACCCCTGCCCAGAGGGCAAAATTATGACTTCATCTGTAAAATTCTCAATGTTTTCCAGGCTCTCGTCCGCCGGGGATTGGGTCAGTTCAATCGCCGTATTGATCGCCGTCCACTGTGAAATCACGCCGTAGCGCCACCAACTCAATCCCTTTGAGCCGTGCTGCTGCGTCGCCAGCGTATGCGCCTCTTTTTGCTCCTGAACGGGCGCTTTGCCCTGCAAAGCCGGGATGATCGGCTTGCCGTATCCGCTCCAGGCGGCATACATATCGCTTAGCGTTTTTTCGACCGACCTGCGAAAAGTCGTCCAATAGGTCTGTGGATGTACGCTATCGACAAAGGGGCTCCAGGCGTCGGGGAAAATCGCCGCCTTATTGTGCTTGCGCGGATCAACGCTGATGCCAATATGAAAGTTCGCGCCCAGCCCGCGGCGCAGCGCGAGCATAAAGGGACGGACGCCCGCTTCCCCGCCCTGCCAATAGCCCGGCGGCTGCTCAATATCCAAGACCAGCGAATGGACGCCGGGGCGCTGGCAAGCCTCGATTAGAATGGCGCTTTCCGCCTCCGCATCCAAGCCATGCGGCACGCACCAGGCATGAAACTCGAGTCCCGCGTTTTGACAGGCGCTTACCCAGGCGTCGATGGCGCTCGCGCCTGTTATCGCCAGGTCGCTGCTATCGAACTCAGCCATCCAGTCGCTGCCCTCGGTGATCTTGACCCAGATTTGCTCCACGTTGGGGGTACGAGACTTGATATTGCCGAGCAGTTCTGCGATTGAATCCTCGGGGATGGCTGTGCCCTTCCAGTGCCACAGCGCGACCTTGCCATCGTATGGCGTCGGCGGATGTGGAGAAGGCTTCGCCCCAATCGCCGGAATGAATTCGATATAGCCGGCATAGACCCATCCGCGCAAACCCGCCTTTTCCACCCAGACCCAATTTCCCGGCGTCTTCGTAGCCGGATAATAGACAATCAGCGCATTATCCAGCAGATCTCCAACGTCTTGATAGTTAATGCCGGGTCCGCTGCGCACGTTGCTGAAGGCCGACTTGGTATTGGCGATGGCGACAACCGGCTTCCCCGGCTGCGCAGGTTTTGGCTTCAATGCAAAACTGGACATGCGGCGCTCCCCCAACAGTTGATGATGCTGTCATCAACTGCCCAAAGTATAGCTAATGATAATGGGGGCATCTCCCGAAACTCGCAAGCCAAGACTGGCGCAAATCCAGTCGCTTGGCTGTGCATCCAAGACGAGGAAGCGGAATCTGAAATCTGTCAATGAGAACTGGCGCCAGCGGCTCTTTCGTCGCTGGCGCCGATCTCTTTGGTTTTATCGAGGACTAAATCGTGAAGGCGCCGTTCTCATAGAAGAGCTCGCCATCGACGAGGATTGAGCTATCCCTGCGCATGTCGCAAATCATGTCCCAATGGACCGCGCTGATATTGCGGCTGCCAGTCTCTGGGTAGCCCATGCCGATCGCCATGTGAACAGTACCGCCAATCTTTTCATCAAAGAGGACGCTGCCGGTGAAGCGGTCGATGCCGAAATTTGTGCCGATTGCGAATTCGCCCAGGTAGCGCGCGCCAGCGTCGGTGTTTAACTGGGCTTGCAGCAGATCTTCGTTCATCTCGGCGGAGGCGCGCGACACTTTGCCGTCTTCGAAGGTCAACTCAATGCCGCTTACCGCTCGACCGCCGACAACCGCCGGATAGGTAAAACGCACCCAACCATTGACGCTATTTTCAACAGGACCCGTGAAAATCTCGCCGCTGGGCATATTGCGCTTGCCGTCGCTGTTGATAAAGCGGCGCTCCTCAATGCTCAATTCAAGTTCGATATTGGGACCCTGCAACTGAACATGCTTCTTGCCAAGCAAATAATCGACCTTGTGCTGCTGCATTGCGCTCAGCTTGCGCCACTCCCCCGCTGGGTCCGCTTGATCGCAGAAGCAGGCGCGGTAGACGAAGTCTTCATATTCCTCGAAGCTCATATTGGCTTCCTGAGCCGATGCCTGGGACGGGAAGAGCGTGCCAACCCAGCGGAATTTCCCCGCGGCCGATCGCTGCAATCTCGTCTGAAGTATGTCGCTTTGGGCGGCGCGCTGCAGCTGCAAGCGCTGCGCGTCAATGTTCGTCATCGCTCGGGTATTTTCTGGGGCCAGCGCCCGGATGTATACATCGGCTTCATCAACGTAAAGCCGCATGCTTGGGTCGATCCACTGCATCTGATTGTCATTGGCATTGCGCAGGAAATAGCGCTGCATTTGCTCGTCCTCGACAAAGAGGCTGGGGAAGCCGCCGGCGTCGATTACCGCTGCATGGATATCGCGCAAAATTGGCAGCGAGCCGAGGTTGCCAAGTATGCCTACCCAATCCCCCGGCTGCACCTGGGTCGAGTAATCAACCAGCAAGCCCGCCAGCTTTCGCCGTCTTGTATCGCTCATCGTCGTTCCTTTGTATTTTGTACTTGCGCCGACCTAGCCAGAAGCCAACTCGCGCGCCTTCGTCAAGGCGGCAGCGAAATCGACCTCGTTGCCAATGATGTTCACGTATTGCGCGTGCTGCAAGACATTGCGTTGATCAATCACGAAGACCGCGCGCTGACAGATCCGCCACTCGGTATCGTGGACGCCGTAGTCATCGGCAAACTTCATGTCGCGCTGCGTTGAAAGCGTCTCGGTATTTTCGATGCCTTCGGCGCCGCAAAAGCGCCCCAACGCGAAGGGCATGTCCGCGCTCACTGTCAGGACGACTGTGTTCTGCAGCGCCGCCGCTTCTTCGTTGAAACGCCGAGTCTGGGCGGAACATACGCCCGTATCGATGGATGGAATAACGCTGATGATCTTGACTCGGTCGCCATAGTCGCCCAGGGACTTTGAACTTAGGTCGTTGGCAATCAGCTGAAAGTCCGGCGCGTCCATCCCGGTTTGCAGCATCTCGTGCTGAACATGATGTTCATTATCGCCAACCATTAAACCTTCGCGTGCCATTTCTTTCGCTCCTTTGTTCCGCTAATGGGATATTTACTTTCTATCGGTTATTATGAGGATTATAGACCGATAGTCATCTGTATCAAGGTGATACCGTAGTCGCGTTTATTTTCGCATAAGTTAAGGGGAATCGACATGAGACTGAATCGAACCATCATCGGCATAGCCGTGATCATCGTTATTGTCGCGGGCTTGCTTATTACCCAACCCTGGCTCTACTTCGTCACCAACGAAGTAGACGAGGCTTTCCCTGGATTGAGTGCCGAACAGCGCGATGCCGTGCGCGACATGCCCGAAGAGGAGAAAGACGCGCTCGTGGCTATGGCGAAGGATAACGAGGATATGGCGAAAGAAGTCGCCATCGCCCAGACCGGGGCTGATGTGGTTGTGCCGCAAGAGCAGCAAGCGATGCCGACCGATATGCCAGCCGAGCCGCTGGTCCATTCAGCTGGCTCTTTCATCGACATCGACCCCATCCATGGCGCTGTGGGGACAGCGACGATCTACGAATTGCCCGACGGTGATCGTGTCTTGCGCTTCGAAGACTTCCGATCCAAGAATGGACCGGATCTGCATGTCTATCTGTCAACCGAGATACCGACGAGCACCTTCGCTGGCCTGGGCAGCAACGAAGTACACCTCGGGGCGCTAAAAGGCAACGTGGGCAACCAAAACTACGAGATTCCCACTGAAATCGATTTAAGCCTGTATCGCAGCGTCGTGATATATTGCCGACCATTCAAGGTTGTCTTCAGCACGGCAGCGCTGTCCTAATTCGTCGGCGCGGATGGTCGAAATCAATCGAAGACCCGGTGGCGCCATTTCCCGTCAACCATTGCGCCTAGCGTCTTGACCGAAGCCAATTCTTCTGGCGGGACTTGATAGGGATCGCAATTGATAAGGTGCAGGTCGGCAAGATAGCCGGCCGCCAGCTTGCCGAGCCGGTCTTCCATACCGGCGGCGTAGGCGGGACCTTGCGTGAAACCGAGCAAAGCCTCGTGCAAGCTAAGTCGCGCTCCCGGGCGCCAACCCGCTTTGGGCAGCCCGTCGCGCTGCCGTGTAACAGCCGCGTGGATGCCCAGCCAGGGATTAAAGGGCTCCACCGGCGCGTCCGAACCGAATGCGATGCGCGCGCCATGCTCCAACTGTAAACGCGGATTGTAGGCGTACTCCGCGCGATCGCCCCAATATCGATCCGCCGCAAGCATATCCGAAGTTGCATGAATCGGCTGCATGGAAGCGATAATATCCAGCTCCGCCAAGCGCCCCGCGTCCTGCGGGTGAATAATCTGCACGTGTTCGATTCTGTGTCGGCGGCTTGTTCGCGGCTCGCCCCGAGCTTTTTCTTCGCGGCGGACGCTTTCATAAACATCCAGCACGTCATGAACGGCTTTGTCGCCGATAGCATGAATCGTCGACGCCAGACCCAGTTGGCTGGCGCGGCTGACATGTTCGATCATCTCTTCTTTGTCCACCAATGCCATGCCGTAGTTTTCCGGCTCGCCAATGTATGGCTCAAACATAAGCGCGGTCTTCGGTCCCAAAGCGCCATCCGCAAAGAGTTTCAGCGCGCCGATCCGGATCCAGTCGTCGCCGAAGCCGCTGCGGATTCCCGATTCCAGCGCCGCGTCCAGCCAGTTCAAATTGATATGCTTGAGCGCGCGCAGGTCCAGCCGTTCTTGCTCGCGCAGCAGTTGCAGCGCAAGCAGACAGGACGGGTCGTCAAAATCATGAATCATTGTGATGCCACAAGCCAGGGCTGCTTGCTGCGCCTCCGCCATCATATCCGCCAATTGCTCGCTGGTTGGATCGGGGACCGCTGCCTTTACCAGATCGCCCGCCGTTTCCAGCAGAATTCCGGTAGCTTCGCCGCCATCATCGCGCATAATTGCGCCGCCTTCGGGATCCGCCGTTGCGGACGTAATGCGAGCCGCTTCCAGCGCCCTGGAGTTGACCCAGTCCGCGTGCCCGCTCTTCGCGAACAAAACCACCGGATTATCCGGGGCGACGGCATCCAAATCGAACCTGGTCGGGAAGGCGCGATCCGCCCACAGATCTTGCGTCCAACCCTGCCCGGTAATCCATTCGCCGGGCGGGGTCGCGGCCGCGCGTTCGCGCACGCGCTCCAACGCGATGGCTTTGCTGGGTACTTCAAATACATCGACAGAGCGCAGGGAGCGCGCTTGCCACTCCCAGTGAATATGAGCGTCTGTCAAGCCGGGCAGAACCGTTTTCCCATCCAGATTGATTTCGACCGTAGCAGACCCCGCCAAGCGACGAATCTCGCCGTCATCCCCGAGCGCCGCTATGCGCCCGTAAGCCGTCGCTAGCGCAGAAACTCTCGGCCGTCGCGCGTCGAGCGTGATAATGTTGCCGTTGAAGAGAATCATATCAATCAAAGCTCAGCCTCCTTGAAAACGCTTTATTTCTCTGGCGATTTCGTCCGCAGTGGGCGCGCTGTCTAGTCCGCTGCGGGTTACAGAGTAGGCGGCCAAGCGCCCGGCAATGCGGACTGCCTTGCGCATGTCATTCTCGGCCAGGGGCAATACCCCGAGCAGCGCGGCCGCAAAAACGTCGCCCGCGCCGGTGAGATCCAGCGGGCTGACGTCCAGACTTGCGTAGCGCATCCCCTGGTCCCCGGAGTAGTACGTGCCGCCGTTGCGACCGTTGGTGACGATCAAGTGCTTGCAAAGGTCGCGCATTTTCGCTGTCAACTGGGGATACTGCTGTATATCTTCCTGACTATAGACGATGATGTCAATCAGTTTTAGGGCTTCGGCGTCAAACCAGGGTCGGAAGCGGACCAAGCCATCTTCGCCCCATTGCCGCATCAAACCCTGCAAGGTCAACATCACTGTCGCATTCGGGAAGTTGCGCGCCATTTCCAGCGGGTCGAGCTCGGCCGCCAAAGGACCCAGGTGCACATAAGGCGCATTCAGCCAAGCGTTGGGCAGGTCGCCGAAGCGTAAATCACAGGCTCTTGCGCGCACGTACTGCCGCCGCCCATGGTTGCTGTATACGTTTTCGTAGGTCAGCGAAGAAGCCGCTGGCAGCGACAGAACTTTGCCAAAGCGCAAAAGCTGACCGAGCAGGGACTCGTCATAAGCGGCGCTGGTCAAAACGCCGACCCGATGCCCAAAGGCGGCGTATGTCGGCGCGGCATAAGCCACCGTGCCACCGAGCATCTTGCCGCCGGGCGTCAAGTCAGCCGTTATGTTGCCAACTAGCAAGACATCAATTTCGGAGGTCGCGGACATGCGATTTCAGGCTGTTGCGAAAAAACAAAGGCGCAATTTCCGCGTCTCTGCAAGATAACGGACTTGTTGGCCGCATTCTGTCATTTGGGAACGATAGTAACTTTGCGGGCGCGTCCCTCGCCGACGCTCTGCGTCATAACATCTTGACGGCCGCGCAGCGTCAAATGAACGATGCGGCGTTCATTCGGGTGCATCGGCTCGAGCGTAATGGTGCGCCCCTGCTGCACCGCTTGTTTCGCCATGCGGTTTGCCAGCCCGCGCAGACGTTTTGAACGACCCGCTTTATAACCAGCGGCGTCCACGATAATGTTCGCGCGCCGCTCCAAGCGCCGGCTGCAGATCAGCCGGACGATATATTGCAAGGAGGACAAGGTTTCTCCACGCCGGCCAATCAAGCGGTTGATGCCGTCGCCGGTCACGTTCAACATCCAGTGGGGTTCTTCACCGTCCGCATCGTCATCCGTCATCTGCACGCTGACGCGCCCCTCAACCCGCATTTTATCGAGCAATTCTTCGAGCACCTGTTTGCCGACGATGGCGTCTTCGCCGAGATCTTCTTCTGATACAGTTTTCAGATTAGGCTCGGGCGAAGAATCGTCGCCGCGCCTTTCGTCGGCGCTGGCGACTTCTGGCTCCGCCGCCGCCTTTCGTCTTCCAATCAGCACCATGCGAACGCGCGCTTCCCGCGCGCCGAAGCCGAATAGCCCCGTATTCGGTTCTTCCAGGACTTCGATCATCACGTCTGCGGGCGCCGCGTTCAATTCCGCCAAGCCCTTGCTGATCGCTGCTTCGACCGAGTTGCCGGTCACTTCTATCATTTCCATGTTTTCATCCTCTGTCGTCGACGAGCCCAATGCAACAGCTTATTTCCTGCGAGGCTTCTTTTTTCTTGACCGGCGCGCTTTCTTGGCCGGTTGATCATCCTCTAGCTCAATATCAACAATCACATCGTCAGTCTGCTTCTTCCGAAATACTTTGTCCAGCAGTTGCCGCCCCTGCGGACTGTATTGAACAATGCCAATCAAATTGGAAGTGACAAAATAGATAGACAAGCCCACCGAAAAGGACAGCGAAAAGGCGCCAAACATGATGGGCATGATCGTTGTCATGCTCTTTGTCATGGCTTGCGCTTGGCCCCCCACGCCGCTGCTACTGTCGTCATCATCGTCGTCATCTTTCTGCTCGCTCTTGCCCTTGGTCGTGGCCATTGTCAGCTTGGACTGCCCCCAGGTTGTAACGAGCACCAACAAGGGCAAGACCAGCGCGTAAGACGGGTTCGCCGTCGGCGGCAGCGTCAGATCCATTTCGGGCAATAATTGCGTTAGCCCCGGTATCGGGCTCCACATCCTTTGCAGGGGAATCAAGGCATCCAATCCAGGAATGAGCAAGCGCTCGGACAGGTCAATCAACTGGAAGGGCGTTGCTGCCAGGGCAAAAAATATCGCCTGATACAAACCTATCAAGATCGGGAACTGGATTACCAGTGGAAAACAGCCGCCGACCGGATTAACTTTATTCTCCCGATATAACTTCATTTGGGCTTGGGAGAGCTTTTCCTTGTCGTTTTTGTACTTCTCCTGCAGCTTCTTCAACTGCGGCTGAATCTGCTGCATCTTGCGCGAAGACTCTTGCTGCTTCGCCAGCAAGGGATATGTCAATAAGCGAATAATGACCGTCAAGACGACAATCGCAAGAACGATATCCTGGCTAAGCAGCGCATATAACCAAGTCAGGATTGTCACGAAGGGGTTTAGGATGATGTCCCACATGCTACATTGCTCCCGTCGAAAGGCTAACGAGGGTAAACCCAGGTTTGGCGTCCATCGACCCCAAAGGCGATTAAGAGCTTGCCAGGATCGACTGAACTGACAATGATCAAGGGTTCATCAATATCCATTGTCTCGCTAGGCTCCAGTAACAGCAAATTGCCAAGCAACTCGGGCGCTCCTTCGATTTCGCGCGCGTTGATCAACTCGCCATCGCGGCTGTCTAGCCAATAGACCTTGCCATCGCGCGAAGAAACAATCACGCGCTGATCATAAAACAGCGGGCCCGCCTGAATGCCCCGTTCCGCCACCTGCACGGACCAACGTTCGCTCAAGGCGTCGCGCGAATCAAGCGCGTGCACATATCCGCCGAGATCCGCCACGTAGATGATGCCGAACTCGTCAATCGCCGGCGTTCCCCAGACCCAATTCTGCGTGTCATACTTGCTCAGGATCTGACCATCCAGCGAAATTTCAAAAAAAGCCTTGTTGAAGCTGCCGACATAAAGGCGGCCATTCGCCAATAATGGAGTCGAGGCGACGCTCCCGCCCAGGTCGGCCGACCAAATCTGCGCCCCGCTTGTCCGATCAATCGCGTATAACTGATGATCCATCGTGGATACAAGGATCATGTCATCCACCAATAGCGGCTTCGCCCAAATGCCCCCGTTTGTGGGGAAGGTCCACAATTCGCTGAAGTCGATCTTTGAAGTCGCTCTCAAGCCGCCATTCTGATACGGAACGTAGACGACGTCCTCGACCTCGAGCATGCTGGCGACGATCTGATCCGCCACAGATATGGCGCGCTGCACTTCCGCCACGACGGTATCGACCTTCAGCAGCCTTTTGTTATGGTCGGCGGCCAAAAGCGTTTCCGCGTCCAGGCGGATAGGCAAAGCGTAAAACTGCGCGTTTTCAGAGGACGCGCCCGAAAGTACCCAACTGCGTGGATTGTTCTCGTTATCGCGTATGGGATTGCCGCTATCGGGATTGATCAATCTGGCTGGCACGCCATTGGCCGGGCTCAAAATTGCCACCTGGTCGTTGTAGGAAAGCGAAATATGTTCTTTTCCATTGAGTTCAATAAGGCCGACCGATGGCCAACTGACGCCCATGCGCGTTCCAACACAAGACGTCGCGGCCAGCGCAACCAGCAGCATAATCATGCTAAAGCGAATTCGCCTGTGTTTCGTCAAGTTCAAACATCACTCCTTGGGGGAACGGGATCGTAACCGCCTGGGTTAAGCGGATGGCATCTCAATATTCGCCGCAATCCCATCCACGCGCCTCGCGCAGGTCCATAGACTTCGATTGCCTCGTAAGCATACGCGGAACAAGTTGGCGTGAATCGACAAGCGGATGGCAGCACAGGCGACAGTATTCGCTTGTAGCCGCGGATCGCTCGCAGCAAGATCCACTTGAACACTTCAGCCGCCCCTCAACAGGCGCGCGCGCTGGAACAAGACATTCACTATACGCCGCAATTCGCTAAAAGGTTGCTGAGTTATCGCGGGTTTGGCAACGATCACGATATCGTAGCCCTGCCCGAGACAATTGTGAATGCCGTCAATCAAAGCTCGAAGGCGGCGTTTGCAGCGGTTGCGCGATACAGCCGCCCCGACGCGCTTGCCAACGACGAAGCCATAGCGATTGCAGGGCAAGCTGTTGTCGCGTAAGCTGAGCAGCATTACCGGATGGCGATAAACTTTGCCTTCTTGCCTCACACGAGCGAAATCGCGCGACTGCCGCAACCTGAGGGCAGCTTTCATCAGCTAACTTGCATTCCAGTTGACTTTTTTGACATGGTTGGGCGTAACGGCAAGCTGATGACGTCCGCGCCGCCGCCTTGCCTTCAGGACACGACGTCCATTACTGGTACTCATCCGCTTGCGGAATCCGTGCACGCGCTTGCGGCGTCGGACTTTTGGCTGCCATGTTCTTTTGGTTGACATCACACTTGCCTTTGTATTTGCGCCTTTTCACTCCACAAAGGCTAAGTATAGTCCAGCAAGCATATCAGGTCAACAGTCGCCTCGTTCACATCGGAGTCCAGCAAAAATGACGCTTCAAGCTAATTGGCGCGTCCGGACAAGGTCAAACGGGTCAATCCTCCAGCGAATCCATGTCAGGCGCCAAGATTGACGCAAGTTGCGCTTGACGACAAGCAAGCGCTTACAGTAGGATTGCAGCGGTATCAAGATTATTAGCAAATCCTCGGCAATTTCTATGCTTGATATTGAGCTAGCCCTAAGAAGAAAAGGAGGCCGATGACCTTGTTACCGGCACATCATTGGGCCTACAGCTTCTCAATCGGTGCTGAAGACATAGATAGCATCACCAACCTCCTGCTGGAAAAAGAGATGCCCTTGTCCAGCGTAGAGCTTGCCACTGCCATTATCAAACAGCGCGAAGAAAATATCAAACGACAGCTTGAGCAGCAATATCAAGGTGCCAAGGTCTACCAGCCTTGCGGAATCTTCGCTGTCGGCGATCGACTAACCTTCTCGCAAATGAACTACCGTACCGCCACTGTTATTGGCTTACGAAACGGCAAGAACAACAATGTAGGCTCATTCAAAGTCGCGTCAGTCGCATTCGACGACCTGTCTGCCTCGTCGGACGCGCCTGCGCGTGAATTCGCCACGGAATACAACGGCGAGCACCCCCTCAACGAGCCCGAGAACAATCATCATCCCGGTTATTCACATAGCGAATTCAGCGTTGCGGACATCGTCAATGCCCCACAAGTGACGATTATCCAACAAGTGAACGAAGCTCTGGAAAAGAACCCGGATCTGGTGCGGATCGCGGGAACCTGGTTTGTACGCGAACTTATGCAAGAGGTTGACATCGGGCACCTGCACCTGGCGGAAGCGGTCTTGGACATGCAGGGAGGAGGACCGCTGGGACCAGATATAATCCTGGAGCAGATTGGCGGACTCGGGGATTCAGCAAAAGCCTTGCAAATCTTTTCCTTGAACTACGCCATGAACCAGGATGAACGATTTGATGAAGTCGGTCCCGCTGGCATCATACTTTGGCATTTGACCCGCCTGCTGCCTCGGATGGTGCGGCAGGTTCCCAAGATTCTGCAGTACCAGCCGGTCGAATATGATCGAGGGCTGCTCGAGAACGAAATGCTTCAACTGGAATATGATTTGGACGACGAGCATTCGCCCGTGAAATCCCAGCCACCCGACGAAGAGGTCAGCATTACTTTGTCCTATCCGCATCGGCGCGTGGGCACCTTGCCTATCAATTCGGAAACCAAACATGTCTTCCCGGGCGCCAAGACGCCGCGCATCGCGATTACGATCGTTGATGCCGTCGATAAAGAGGAACACCCTTGTTGGGTTGTCCATCGCTTCAAATATGTTTATGGTCTGGCCGCGCTTTACAAAAAGCATCATCTTCCCGTCGGCGCCTACGTTTATCTCAATCGGACCGACGACCCCAGTCGATTCGAAATTGAGTTTGACAGTTATCGCCCGCGCACCGAATGGATCCCCGTGGTCGAAAGCACCGAGAAGGATCTGCTTCGTTTTGGCACGGCAAAACGCGCTATCGGCGCTGATTACGATGACATGATAATTGTTGGCGTCAACGTGCTTCCCGCAGTCGATCTCCTGGGCAAGAATGTGCAAAACAAGCAGACGCCGCTTGCGAAGCTGTTGCGCAGCCTGATTGCCGAGTTAAGCAAACAGAACCCGCAAAAGTCGGTACACGCCAAGGTTCTTTACAGCACGATCAATATTCTACGACGCTGCCCGCCGGGTCCCATCTGCGCCACGCTCGTTGCGAATCCCGAATTCGAGTATGTCGGCGGCAACTATTGGAAACTCAGCGAGTGAATGGTGGACCAACCATGTCTCTCAACTATCTGATCAAACCCAGCATAAATACCAAGTTTCGTATCGACTATGAATGGTGGGAGACAAGCCGAGACGATTTACATGTTTATCTGCTGACGCACCTGACGCGCGAACAACAGACACAGCTCGAGCGGCAAGACATGCACGAGTTGTTTGACTACGTTGACCCACAGACTGGCGAAGTTTTCCAGTTGGATACATTGGGCTTTGCGATTAGGGAATCAGCGCAAAGGGAAGATTTCATCAGCGAGCACATTGGCCTCATTGACAGCGTTTTTCGCGCGCTGCTAGTCAATGGCAACCAAGCCCTTGACTCGCTGGAGCTAGCGGAAATAACCGGCCGGGACGCCGCCACGATTCTCAAGACCATAGGTGGCCTGCGCATCTATCGCGGTATCCGTCCTCATCATCCGACAGCCGAGAAATAGTCCATGGCGCGGGTAATCAACACAAACAGCCCCGGCAAACGACGCAAGGCGCACATGCGAACCATCGCCGAGATTCTGCGGCATCTTGGGCAAAAGACTGCGATAGATGACAGTTCCAAGGATATGGTAGCCGCGGTCATTTTCAATTTGCGGGCAATTGACGCTACGGTCCTGGAATCGATCGTCGCCTGGGAGAAACGGGGCTATTGGAAAAAAGCCGACGACTTCCAGCAAAAATGGTGGTGGTGCTCGCTTTCTTCGGCTGCCTTGGAAAGACTGGTCAGAAACGACGATTGGGAACAGGTCCCGGAAGCCATATTCAAGCTCTTCCCGCATTTCGCCGATATCAAGGTCAACAAACTCACGCGCGACCCCAATAACTGGATTGGTTTGCACAGCAAGCTCATGCGAGAGAAGACGCGCTAAGTTATTCGCCGCACTGTGACGCCCCGTCAGTCCAACAATGGCATGATAATCCTGCATTGCTCAACAATGCAGGAACTGAACAATCAGGGTGATTGCAATGCACCATGTTCTGGGCAATATGTACAAGTTATTGTAGATACTATATAATACAGCTTGAGCGCAGTGGCGCCTGCCGCAAATAGGCAAACCGTCGCGCCACTGTACTTAGAGGCTTGTCATGGCTGCAGAAGACCCTGTTCTGGCGAAGACCAGCGCTGAATTGCGCATAGAGCGCCTAACCTGGCTTGGCTTGGTCGCGGTTTTGCTTATCCCTGGCATCATGCCGGACTGGTTAAGTCCGCATAACGCGCTTAGTCCCTTTTTCGCTGGACTGGCGCTATTCGCCTCTGGCATTTACCAGCATCGGCAGAAGTGGCGCGTCAGCTTCTCGACCTGGCTCGCTGGAACAATAAGTTTTGGCATAGCAATTTACAGCCTGCTGGAACGGCCGGAATTGGACATGAGTTTACCAGTTGTCTTGCTGGCCGTTTTTGTGATCGGGATAGGCATTTTCGCTAATGAAACGTAATTAATATCGAATAGCCATCCACACTGGAGGCCGCCATGAAAAGACCTAGCGCGCAAGAGATCACCTTAGAGGAAGTTCGCAAACTGGCGCTGCCGCTGAGCACCTATATCCTGTCGGGCGAGGGGCTGCTGGATCGCCCGGTGACCTGGACAACGGTGATCCATCCTGAAGACGATATAGCTTCCAAGCAAGTGCAAAAGCGCGAGCTTGTCTTGATAGCCCCAGTGAACAATCCGCCGAAGGCGCATGGAGACACCGAGCTAATTCAGTGGTGCGCCGGCGCGCATGCCTCCGCAGTTGCATTTTGCGGCGCGGTGAGCGCCTCCGCCCTAGCCGAGGCAAAAGCCCGCAATCTTCCAGTCTTGAACCTAAGCAACAATGCGCGCATTCGCGATATCGAAAAGACGATTATCAGCCTGCTAGTCAACCGCAAGGGACAAATTGAACGCCGCGCGACCCAGATATATCGTCAGTTGACACAGATTTCTTCGCGCAACGAAGGCATGGACGAGTTAATCGCGGCCATGGCGCGTTTGACCAAAAAAGCCGTCATCATTCACGACAAGCGTTTGCATCCGCTGTCGCACAAGATCCAGCCGGAATTCGTTGATATTTGGGATGACATCGAGTTCTTTTTGAAGAAGCAGGACAATCTGCCGGTTGAATTGCATGATCGCCATCGCGTCGTCGAAATCGACCCGCCGGTGCTCATGCAGGCGCTGCCAATATCCGGCGTTGCGCGCTTGGTTGCGCCGGTGATCACCAAGGGCGTTGGCCGCGGCTACTTGTCAATCATCTGGCGCGAAGGCGATCTCGATGAAATTGACCAGTTGGTTTGCGAGCACGGCGCGGCCGCCTGCGCTTTGGAAATGGCGAAGCAAAAAGCAGTGAATGAAACAGAGAAGCGCCTGCGCGGCACCTTCCTTGATCGACTCTTGCTGGGCGATGTTAGTCAGCAGGAAGCCGTTCGCCAGGGCGAGCGCTTCAATCACGATATGACGCAAACGCATATCGCCTTTGTATTGTCTTGGCGCGGCGAAAACCGTCCCTCGCTGCGGCGATTGGAAACCACGGTGAATACCATCATCGCCAGCCGCAATTGTTCCGCGCTGGTCTGGACTAGAGAAAAAGAAGCGCAAGTCGTCGTCTTCCATGCGACCGATTACGCCGACCCCGTCGATCAAAGCATGGAACTGTCCAATGCCTTCAGCAAAGAGCTGAACCGTCAGTATCCGCAACATCGCATCGCCATCGGCTTGGGCCAGATCGCGCGGGATATCAACGGCTGGCGCAGTAGTTACCGCGACGCCGTGCAAGCCATGGAGCTGGCTGAGCGCCTGCAAACAGACTCGCCGCTTTATATTGGCGACCTGGGCGTATACCAACTCATCCTGAGCCTCTCCGACAGAGACAAGCTAGGCGACTTTTGCGAGGATACGCTTGGTCCCATAATGGATTATGACATGCGCCAGAACGCGGACTTGATCAAGACACTGGAAGCCTTTTTCAATTGCCACGGCAATCTGTCGCAAACGGCCGAATCCCTTATCGTCCACCGCAACACGCTGCTCTATCGCATGAATCGCATTAACGAAATTGCCGCAATTGACCTGCACAGACCCGAAACGCGCCTGGCATTGCACCTTGCGCTGACCATCAGACGGCTGCTCGCGCTCGGCTAATTCGCTTGGAAACCGACGGGCTTCCGACGATGTATCGCCTTTGTCTACTTTGCCGCCCTTGCGCCCCCTGGCTTGACTGGTTCGCTGGTTGTCCATTACAAAATTGAGTTGCGCTATTTGTATATTTTGCCCAATGGTATAGTGGAATTGTCCATAATTTCCAGCAATAGCGCCGTCGAGGCAATCTGGTACAATATAGCGTACATAATGCGAAAAGTGACAAAAGTCAAACAACGTTAATAGCGAACAGGCTTCACGATGAGTTCTTGTGAACGCTTGTTGTATTGTGCGACGACACTGGTCCATTGGAGGAAATGAGATGGCTCTTTCCCAAAACGATGACTTTGCCGATCTTCATCGCATAGATCGCGATCATCGCGACGCCTGCGCGCTTATTTGTTCCGTGCGCAAGGGCGGGCAAGCCACGCATGGCAACGTCAAACGAACAATAGAAGCCTTGACGCGCATGGGGCATCGCACCGGTTATATCAATGGCGAAGGCGATGGCGTCGGCGTATTGACGGATATCCCGCGCCAGCTTTGGACGAGGTGGCTAGCCGAAGCCGGGCTAAGATCGTCATTGGCGACTGACCGCAATTTCTGGGTCGCCCACGTGATGATCCCCGCCGCTGACCGGGCGCGATCGCAGAACATCATTGATCAGATCTGCCGGCATATCAGCGAAGCCGGTTTGCACATATTAATCGACCGCAACAGGCGGGTGAATTCCCAGGTGCTGGGACCCAATGCGGAAAAGAATGAACCCGTCTTTTGGCAGATCGCCGGGATCAACGGTCAAGTGCCATCCGCCAAGCTGGATGCGACTCTTTTCGAGCTGCACGTCCAGTTGGAAGCGGATCTTGGCGTGCATTTGCCATCTTTCTCTTCGCACAGCGTGGTTTACAAAGTGCAAGGCACCATCGAGATCCTGCGCCGCTACTACCCGGAATTGCGCGATCCCGACTACGCTTCGTCACTCACCATGGGGCACGCGCGCTACAGCACAAATACCAATCCGATCTTTGAACGCGCGCAGCCCTTCTGTCTGATTGGGCACAATGGTGAATTCAACACCATTTCCCGCTTCCGGCTGGAATCGGAAATGCTCAAGATACCCATGGTGGAAAATGGCTCGGATTCCCAGGATGTCGACCGGACGATCTACGCGCTGTGCATGCGCCATGGACTCGACCTGATCGAAGCGATGGAACACGTTTTCCCGCCATTCAGCCACGATCTGATTCAGGACGCGCCGGAAATCCACGATATGTACGACGAAATCCGGCAGTCATTTGGTCCCTTCGCTCAGGGTCCGGCCGCCGTCGCCTCTCGCTTGGGCAACATGGCGGTTTTCAGCGTCGACGCGCTGGGATTGCGGCCGCTCTGGTTCGGGGAAACCGAGAAAGAATACTTTGTTTCGTCGGAACGCGGCGTTTATCCGCTGGATTCCATGTCTGTCAGCCCCAAACCGATGGCGCCCGGCGAAAAGATCGCGCTTGAGATCAACACTGGTCACTCGATTCAGGTTCTCGACTACCCGGCTATTCAGCGCCATGTCTATAACAAGTATCGCGACCGCAAGCCCAGCGCAGCGCCTGGCGCCGACATTTGGGTTTCCAGTTCCGACTTTGGCTCTACAGCGCCAAGCGGCAATTACCCGATGCCGCCGACACCGGACGGGGAGCGACAGTTGCAAATGGAGGCGGCGCCCGTAGCCGTGATGGAGAAAGCGCCCGAAGCTCGCAAGAGCGCCGTGAAGCTGCCTTGGTCGGATTCGCCGGTCAAAGTGAATGCCGCTGTCATGGCCGGCTTCGGTTGGGAACGTTACCACGTAGAAGTCATGTCGTCGCTGGCTGAAAACGCCAAGGAGCAAATTGGCAGCCTCGGCTGGGACGGTCCCGTGGCCGCGCTGAGCAACCTGCGCGTCAATTTGGCCGACTATTTCAAAGAGACAATCGCCGTCGTGACCAACCCGTCAATTGACCGCGAACGCGAACAATCACAGTTTTCGTCCCAGGTCCTCATTGGCGCTCGACCCGAAATCGCCCTTGGGCGAAACGACGAAGCAACCTTGATTCGCCTGGAAATCCCGCTTCTGCTGGAAGCGATACCCGACGTCGAAGATACGGCGCTGGTCCGCGATATCGCGGCGCAACATGGCGCCATGATGATCGAGGATCTGGCTGATGTCTTCGCCGATCGCGTCAGTTATCTATCGATGGGCTGCCCCCCAGACACTTCAATCGACCAAGCCATCGAAATGCTTCAGTCACAGGCGGTTGAGGATGTTCTGGCCGGCGTTCAGTGCATCATCCTCGACGACAACAAGGTGGCGTCGGGCGAGCAATTATTCATTGATCCATTGTTGGCGACCGCTGCCGTGGACAAAGCGCTGCGAATGGCGGACCATTCGCCCAACCTGCGCAGACGGGTTGGATTGGTGGTGCGTTCGGGCGCATTGCGCGACATGCACGATTTGTCCATTTGTCTCAGCTTGGGCGCGAACGCCATATTGCCCTACGCGATGTACGCAGTCTGCTTGGGCACTGCCCCGCGCGGCAGCAAGAATCCGCTGACAGATGACCATATTAAAACTTATCTCGGCAATTCGCTAAAGGCGATCCATGCCGCGCTCCAGAAGATCACGTCCACTGTAGGCTGTCACGAATTGCGCGGCTATGGGCATAGTTTCAGTTCGATTGGCCTATCCAAGAACTTGGTCAACCTGCTGGGAACGCCGAACTACTTTGGCTCGGCCGGCCGAGGCTTAACCTGGACCGCGCTGCTGAATGACGCCGAAGAGCGCGCCAAAGAGTTCCGTGGCGAGGCGCGCGCGCGCCTGAAAAACCCCGAACGCTTCTATCCAAAGATGTGGAAGAAAGCGGAGGCGGTCGCTCACGGTGAACTGGATTTCGAGGCATACACCGACACGCTAATGAAACTGGAAGACCGAATGCCCGTGTCGCTGCGGCATATCATGTCGGTGAAAGAGAGTTCAAAGCCCTTAAACCCTGACGATGTTGACATCAGCATCAAGGGATATGACATGCCTGTTTTGATCAGCGCCATGTCCTTTGGGTCCCAGGGCGAGCTAGCCTATCGCGCCTATTTTGAAGCTGCTCACCAGCTCAACATCATCTGCATGAACGGCGAAGGCGGCGAGATTCACGACCTGCTGGGCAAGTATCCGCGCAATCGCGGGCAACAAGTCGCGTCGGGCCGCTTCGGCGTCAACATCGCCTTCTTGAACAGCGCCGACTATATCGAGATCAAAATCGGCCAAGGCGCCAAACCAGGCGAAGGCGGTCACCTGCCCGGCTATAAAGTGACCGAGCAGATTGCCGCCGTCCGCAGCACATCACCGGGCATCGGCTTGATCTCCCCTAGCAATAATCACGATTTGTACTCGATTGAGGACTTGGCGCAACTGATTGATGAACTCAAAACCGCCAATCCACACGCCAAAGTGTCGGTCAAGCTGCCCGTGGTGCCCGGCATCGGCATCATCGCGGTAGGCGTCGCCAAAGCCGGCGCCGATATCATCACCATCACCGGCTACACCGGCAGCACTGGCGCCGCCCGCGCGCACGCCTTGCGCCATGTTGGCTTGCCGGCCGAGATCGGCGTATGGATGGCGCATCGTCATCTCATCCACAGCGGACTGCGCGACGATGTGGAGATCTGGGTTGACGGCGGCATGAAGAGCGGCCGCGATGTGATAAAGATGGTCTGCCTGGGCGCAAATCGCGTGGGCTTCGCCACTTTGGCCATGGTGGCGGTCGGCTGCACCATTTGCCGCGGCTGCCATGACGGCACCTGCCACGTCGGCATCACCACGCATGTCAAAACCAAGGAAGAAGCTGAAAAACGGAATTTCAAAGCCTTCCGCCCCTTTGAAGAGCGCGGATCGGCCGAAAGCATCGTCACGATGTTTGACGCCCTGGGCGACGACATTCGCAAGTGGCTGGCGAAGATGGGCATAAGCAACTTGCAAGATATTGTCGGCCGCGCCGACTTGCTGCAACAGCGCTCCCACCATGACAGGATAGACCTGAGCAACTTGCTTCGTTCGGTCCCGGGCGTGCAGAAAGCTCGCGCGCAGCCCGGCGGACGCCGCGTCACACGTCCGCGCAACACCGTCAGCAAGCAAATAACCGATGTGGTTGCCAAGTACGTCAACCGGGGAGAATACGAACTCACCTATGATGACGAGCAAGTCATGGCGATGGATCGCGCCTTGGGTACGCACCTCGCGGGCGCTATCCAGCGGAAATCCGTCCCGCACAGCGACCGTATACGCGCCATAAATCTGAGCTTCAGCAATTCGGCGATTCCAGGCAATGGCCTCGCCGCCTTCCTGGATGCTCCCGTAAACGTTCTGGTCGAAGGCGGCGCGCAAGACGGGGTGGGGAAATGCGCCATAGGCAGCAAGATCTCCATCTTGAAGGGCTTGAATCACAATGGGCGGCGCTTGGACGGCTCGGTAGGCAAGAGCTTCGCTTATGGCGCGCAGGGGGGCCTGTTTATCGTGCAAGGCAACGCCGATACACGAGCCTGCATCCGCATGAGCGGCGCCGACGTGGTCTTTGGCGGCGAAATCACCGAACCGTTAAAAGACGGCCTCGGGGGGTTGGGCGCGCGCGCGAACCTAAAGGGCTATGCCTTCGAGTATATGACATCCGGGCGCGCGGTTGTCTTGGGCGACCCCGGACCATGGATGTGCGCCGGCATGACCGGCGGCGTCGTCTATCAGCGCGTACAGCCGGAAATGAATCTGACCATAGACGCAATCAGACGCCGTATCGCTCCTGGATCCGTGGTCGAGGCGCAGAAGCTAGACGACGAGGGACATCAGGATGTGCGCGAACTCTTGAATGCCTACATCCGGACGCTCGAGGAGAATCATCAATCGCAGGCTGCAGAGCCGCTCTATGCCCTGCTGAAGCGCCCCGAAGCTCACTTCGTGAAGATCGCGCCGCCCGGCGCGCGCAATATCGTCAACGAAAGCTAGCCGAATCAAATGCTGCCGGTGATCTGCCGGCAGCCATCATGACAGCGGTCAATTTCCTTGCTTATGCTGTTGAGGGTTGCCCGGGGATCGTCGCCAGGACGCGCTGGGTTTTGAGCGCCAAGTGCAAGATGAGCCGATTGTCCGAGTCGTCCAGGTCCATTTTCGTGAGTTCGGCAATGCGTTCGAGCCGATAGACCAAGGTGTTGCGGTGCACATCAAGGGCTTGCGCCGCCTTGGCTAGATTGCCATTTGCTTCAAAGAATCCGCTCAAGGTGCGAATCAGGTCGCTCTGTTTGCGGTTGTCGTGTTCAACCAGCGGACCCAAGGCGTCGTCGTAGAACTGATGTAGATTGTCCAGGTTGCGTTCTTTCAAAGCCAGGAGCAACTGAAACAATTTGAGATCGCCGTAGAATGTCGTCGTGTCGCGATCGCTCAACTGGTAGGAAATGCCAACGGCGTCTTTCGCCTCGCGGTAGGCTTGCCGCAACATGGAAAGTCCCGTCGCCGGGCGGCTTATGCCGGCCGCAATCAAACCATTTGCATGGCGGCTCGAGATTTGCCCGCGTACATCCTCGATAATCGCGCGCGTCCGCGACAGTCCCGTGGCATCAGCTTCGTCTAGCGGATACAAGACCACGATCACATCGACGTATTGTCCAACGGCGCCATCGATCTGCCGGCGCGACATGTCGTCACGGACCAGCGAAATCAATGATTCCAGGGAAAGCGACTGCCCCCCCTCTGTTATCGCGCGAAAGACAGACACCAGGTAGGAAGCGCCGGGTTGAAAGCCTGCTTGCCGCGCGCGGGTGCGGAGCAAATCGTCATCGGCCGGCGTGCCACTCAGCCACATCTGGATCCAATCGCCTCGCGTCTGCTCAACTGCCGAAGCGATGGCGCGGTTCTTCGCCATTTCTATCGCGCAAACATCGGCGCCATAAGCCAAAACCAAGCGCGCGAATTCATCCAGCTCGCTCTTTTGATCCACCAGCGAAAGATAACCGGCCACGCGCTTTTCCACCTTGAGCACCGTTGTGAAGCCCAAGGGGCTAGGGCTGATGATGCCTTGGCTGGGCGGCGCTTCATGCGCCAACCAGGTCTGAAAATCCCCCAAAGGCAATTCCGCCGGCGGGTAGCGACCGTTGAGACTGCGGCGACCAACATTGGGATAGATCTGGGAAATCATCCGGCCAGCATCGTCGTGTATGACGATAGGCTTGCCCGTCGAACGCGACATAACTTGCAGCAGACTGCCAAGATCACGATTCTCGGCAGCCAAGCGCGTCAATTGCCGTTGAATCTCGATAGCTCGCTCGGTCAGGCGCGCGGATTGGTTCAATAGCAGCGAGTTCACCGCGCGTTCAACCGTGGTCAAGCTGGTATCCAAGGGAACCGATACCAAAACCGTGCCGCAGTCGTCCGCGGCGTCTTTAGCGCTCTGACCGATTTCGCCGGTCGCTAGAACCGCATTGACGCCGATATCGGACAAGAGACGAATCACAGCCGCCAAACGCAGCCGATCATCGAAGCTGCGCAAAACGTCCATAGACACCAGCGCCAGCTCCCCGCCGTAAATATCAGGGAAAACAGGCGGCTGCGCGCGAATAGTGACCGACCAATTCACTTGCGTTTCCGGATCGCCGGCTACAACGCTCGCGCCCAGTGGTAAAGAATACCTAAGCAAGGATTGAATTGAAGCAGTGTTTTTATCTGACATGGCTAGATTCCCGCACACCTGAATAGCGCCGAATAGCGTCTGCCCAGTATCTCATTGGCAGAAACAACAAATCGACGGCGCAGATTTGTATCTTATAGCCAATAACTTAGCATATTGCTAGCCAAAACGGTAGGGTGAAGGCTGCTTTAGACGCCGCCTCCACGAAATGCTTAGCCAAATATGCTAAATTAGCCGGATAGCCTCACGCCAATTGTGAGTGTTTCGCCTTTGATTTCGACGCTTTCGCTGACGAAATCTTCTGAGGGAGCGCCAGGCCCCAACTCGTCCGCCAAGGTCTCTTGGCTGATGTATCCACTGAAGAGCTGCAGAACAGCGTCAATGGCGTCCGAGGCCTCGGAATAGACAATGCAAATGCGATCGTCCAATTCGAAGTCCGCAACCTTGCGCAAATTCTGGATCCGCCTGATCAGCTCTCGCGCCAGTCCTTCTTCCAGGAGGTCGGAGGACAAGCGCGTATCCAGGACCACAATGTAGCCGCCGTCTTCAACCGCGCCTTCTGGCGTCTCGATCGTGACCTTAACCTCGCATTCGGCATTGGCAATATCGTAGGTTTTGCCGTCAAGCTCGACAGTGATGTCTTGCCCCGCTAGCAGGCGCTCGGCAAAGGGTCGCAGGTAGTCTTGTTCACCATTCTTGAGCGCCGACTGCAGCGCTTTGAAGTCTTTGCCGAATTTTGGTCCCAGGAAACGCGGCAAGGGGTTGAGGCTGTAGACGGTAGTCGCCTCGAATCGGTCCGCATCGTCCGCGCCCATGACCTTGATGTCTTTCACATTCAACTCGCTCTTGATCAAGCTCGCGTAACGTTCGATTATCTCCGACTCCGCTACATCCCGAGTAGCGAATTGGGCGCTGGCTAGAGGTTGCCGAACGCCGATTTGCGCCGCGTTGCGCGCTGCCAAGCCCAAGCTCACCAAGCGCTGCGTCAGCGCCATTTCCGTTATGAGCTCGTCGACTATCAAGGTTTCATCGCAACTGGGCCAGGCCGACAAATGGACGCTGTCTGCGGGCGAGCCGTCTTGTTCGCCTACCAGATTGCGATACAGCTCTTCGCTCAAGAATGGCATCGTCGGCGCCAGCAATTGCGCCAAGGTTGTCAGCACCTCGTACAATGTCGCATAAGCCGAGCGTTTGCTCGCGTCCACATCGCTCTTCCAGAACCGTTCGCGGCTCAGTCGCACGTACCAATTGCTCAAGCGCATCACAAATTCTTCGACGGGTCTGGTCGCGGCAACCGCATCGTAGTTCTCATAGGCATCGGTTACGGTCTTGACCAGGCTGTGCAATTCCGCCAAGACCCAGCGATCCAGCAATTCCCGTTCGGCCGGCGGAGGCGCGCTCAGCGCCGGCGTCCAGGAATCAATGTTGGCGTAAGTTACGAAGAAGCTATAGGTATTCCACAGTGTGGACCAAAACTTCTTGATGACTTCGCTCACCAGGTTTTTGGAAAAACGACGCGGTTCGCCCGGCGGACCAGAGGTATAAAGATACCAGCGAAAGGCATCCGCGCCCGCTTCTTCCAGCACCTCCCAAGGGTCGACGACATTGCCTTTGCTGGTCGACATCTTTTGCCCGTTTTCGTCCAGGATATGCCCAAGCGAGATGACGTTTTTGAAGGCGACTGAATCGAAGAGCATGGCGCCAATCGCGTGCAGGCTATAGAACCAGCCGCGCGTTTGATCGACAGCCTCGCAGATATAGTCGGCAGGGTGCTGTTCTTCCAGCATATCCCTATTCTTTTGGGGATAAGCCCACTGCGCCACCTGCATGGCGCCACTGTCGAACCAGACGTCAATCACTTCCGGCACCCGGCGCATGAGTCCGCCTTCGCCGTTGGGATTATCGAAGGTGACGTCGTCGACGTAGGGTCTATGCAAATCCAGTTCGCTCAAGTCTTCGCCGGCCAGTTCGCTTAACTCCTCGACGCTGCCGACGCAGAGCATTTCCCCGGTTTCGTCGTCAACCCAGACCGGCAAAGGCGTGCCCCAATAGCGTTCCCGCCCCAGGGACCACTCTTTG
The DNA here is from genome assembly GCA_963663445.2 of Aggregatilineales bacterium. Taxonomy (GTDB): domain Bacteria; phylum Chloroflexota; class Anaerolineae; order Aggregatilineales; family Phototrophicaceae; genus UBA6055. Next base: position 1,846,780 of record CAXXTM010000002.1, read on the forward strand.
AGATCCTCGAGCCAGTTGCCAAAGCGCCCGTCCTTCAGGTGATCGGGCACCCAGTTTATGGTCTGATTGAGGTCGATCATGGTCTGTTTGTATTTCAGCGTGTCGATGAACCAGGTTTCGCGCGCGAAGTACATCAGCGGCGTATCATCGCGCCAGTTGTGCGGGTAGGTATGCTCGTATTTCTCGTTGCGATACATCAAGCCGCGTTCCAGCAGGTCCGCGATGATTTCCTTGTCGGCGTCTTTGAACCACAACCCGCGGAAATTGGCGCAAGCGTCAACAAAGCAACCGGTCTCGTCAACCGTGATGAGAACCGGCAAGTCGTGTTTTCTTCCCGTTTCCAAATCGTCCACGCCATAAGCCGGCGCCGTATGCACGATGCCTGTGCCGTCTTCCGTGCTCACGTAGTCCGCCGCTACCACGTAGGCGTAATCGTTTTCCACTGGCAAGAAGGTATAGAGCGGATGATAGCGCCAGCCAAGCATATCCCGGCCCTTGAGGCGCCGCGTCACCTTGTATTCGATATCGCCGTCCAGCACCTTTTCCATGAGCGCTTCCGCCAGGATAAGCTGTTCGGCGCCCCCGCCATCGGAGGCAGATCCTTCGACCTGTACATAGTCCACATCCGCGCCAACCGCCAGCGCGGCATTGGCTGGCAAAGTCCAAGGCGTTGTCGTCCAAGCCAGCAGGTAGACACCCGGCTGGTCCTTGAGCGGAAAGCGTACAAATATGCTGGGATCAACGATGGTCTTGTAACCGAGCGAAACCTCGTGGCTGCTCAAAGGCGTGCCGGAGGTGGGGCTGTAGGGCACAACTTTGTAGCCGCGATAGAGCAAGCCCTTGTCCCAAAACTCTTTGAGGATCCACCAGACGCTTTCGATGTACTCATTCGAAAATGTCACATAGGCGTCGTCGATGTTTACCCAAAAGGCGATGCGCTCGGTGAATTTCTCCCATTCGATGATGTGGCGGAACACGGTGGAACGGCATTTTTCGTTGAATTCCGCAACGCCATATTCTTCGATCTGGCTCTTATTGTCGAAGCCGAGTTCCCTTTCGACCGCGATTTCGACCGGCAGGCCGTGTGTGTCCCAGCCGCCTCGCCGCAGACAATAAAAGCCATTCATCACTTTGTAGCGCGGGAACATATCTTTGAATGCCCGCGCCAAGACATGATGGCTGGCCGGCTTGCCATTCGCTGTTGGCGGTCCTTCATAAAACACGTATCGAGGCGCGTCTTCCCGCCCTTCGGTGCTGCGCTCAAATACGCGGTTGAAGCGCCAGAAATCCAATTGCTTCTGTTCGAGTTTGTTGATGCTCTCGCTATTGATCTTCGAGTTTACTGCCCTAAACATGACGGATTATCTCTCCATGATAGTGATACGGGTCGACGACATAAAAAGAATCGGAGGACTAGACCTTTGTTCGCATCACTATGGCAATGACCCGCGGTGCGAGCGATTCGCGCGGCGACACCACGTTTCCACCTCCTCATGCGCCTCAAATAACGCAGAAATTATGGCTTAGCGCGGGAGATTTCGATAGGGTGAAATACTTCGCCTGTTTAGGCGGCGCGCGGCAAGTATAGTGGAAAGTCAAGATGAGGAGAGCGCCTGATCATGCTTCTTGGAGCCGCATCTTGTCTTGGAGTTGCTCGATGTCTGCCAGCAAGCGTTTGCCATACTCCGTCTGCTGAAAGCGCTGGGCTTCGTCCCGCCAATATGCGATAACTTCCTGGGTCAGCAGCGGAGACCAAGCGCCCGTTTTGCTTATGTCCAACAGATAATATGTCGCCATGACCGCCTTGGCCGGCTCATCAAGGGACGCGGCTTGGAACTTTCGCAGATGCGCCGCCGCGTCGGCGCTGCCGAGGTAATAGCAAACTTGGCCCAAATCAAAATGAACCAGCGCTGGCGTCCCAGCCGCCAAGGCGCTTTCAAAGCGAGCCTTGGCATCATGGAAGTCCCCGCGGACCAGACTTAACTTGCCGGCGGCGTAAAGCGCGTAATGATAGTCCGGCTTCAATGCCAGTGCCCGCCTAATCGCCGCCCGGCTTGCGTCCAACTGCCCCAACTGCCGGTAACAGTTGCCCAAAAGCGCCAGAGCGTCAACGGACTCGCGCTGGTCTTGCGGAACTGTCTCGAGCAAATCCCGCGCCAGCTCGTATTCGCCACGCATATAGTGCTGCTGGGCTTGGTGATAAGGCGAAATAGCGCGACGATTGCCCCAAAAGAACAGTAGCTGCAGCGTCAAGAGCAAAGTGAAAGCGCCAAGACGAGCCGGCAGCTTGATTTCGTCTGGACCAAGAAAGCCGAGCAATAGCAAGACGACGAGCAGAATAGCCGCCATATACAGCGACAGCCGAGCAGACCTGTCCCAATTGGGCAGGCGCTGGTAGAGATCGCGCGCGAAATGAGCGAGGATCATGCCTCTTGCTGCTGTTCTTCGCTATCGCTGATCGCGCGCTCGATTTTTTCGATTTCGTAATTGAGCAAACTGCCGTAGGCAGTGCCTTCCAGAGCAGTCAGCGTGGACTTCCAAGCCTTCAAGCCATGTTTTGTACTCTTCATGCGCTCGGTCGCGCGCAGCGCGTTTTTGGAATCCCCGATATTTAAGTAGTGTTGCGCGAGATAATAATTGACGCGCACGCTGTACATGGCAGGCATCGCATAGAGCGCCGCATGTTGGAAGGACTCGATAGCGGAATCGCGCTCGCCCGCCAACTGTTGTATGAAGCCCAATTCCGCCCAGATAATCGGCTGATCGGGCGAAAGCTGCGCGGCTGTCTGTAGCGCCATGGCTGCTTCACCGTAGCTCGCCTGCATGCGATAGCCGTTTGCCAGGGTCATATAAGCGGCGGCGTTTTGCGGGAACATCTGCACTGCTTGATCGGCTGTTGCCTGGGCTTTGGCTAGCTGCCCGTTGTAGGCATAGGCGCTTGTCAAGAGCATGAGCAGGTCCGGGGTGATTTTGCCGCCGGCCAATACGCGTTCCAACAATTGAATCGCCTGTGGGAACTGCAATTTCTGGATGAGACGATACGCTTCGCCATATCCCGCGCCGTACTGACGAGACTGCCGCGCCAATAAGATGCCGACGAGCAAGAAACCCAGCACGATCATGCTCGCGGACAAGCATAGGCCCGCCAAGGACAATTGCGCTACCGGCGACAGGTAGGGATCAAGGGGCTGCGTCATGCCGCTGGCGAATTCGATCACGACGCCCAGGACAAAAACCACTATGCCCAGCAGCGCCAGCGCAACAGAAACGAAGACCGCTATCCACCCGATCAAGCGGCGCGCCGACATCATAGTCCTCCAACCCGCGCAGTCTCCAGGGCAATTTCATCCTGAAGCAGCTGGCCGGCGTATTCGATATCTTCGCTTAACACGTCCCGCAAGGCATGCGCCTCGTCAGCGCTCATGATGACCTGCCACTCTTCAAGACCGGACTTTTCTCTCTTCATCGCAGCCAGAGCCTGTTTCGCGCTAACTGAATCACCCAGGCGCAGATAGGCTCTTAATAAGTATAGATGAGCAAGCAGCCGGTGTCGAGAATCGGGCATCTTTAGCGCCAAGGCGGAGCGAAGGCGCTCTATCGCGCCTTCACTGCGCCCCAAGCGGTCTTCGATCATGCCCAGGTTGTAGGCAGCCACCCACTCTTCCGGGGACATTTCGTAGGCGGTTTCAGCGGCTTCAAAGGCTTTCTGATAGTTGCCCGCCTGCAATTCCACTTCCGCCAAACCATTATAGGCAACCGCAGTTTGCTGCTCCAAATTGATCATCTTGCGATAGTCCTGCTTCGCGGCCTCAAGCTTGCCCGCCAGTCGATAAAGTTCCGCCCGAAAGCGATAATGCTCGCCCCGCGCAGGTTCGAGCTTAATCTGCGCGCTGATCGACTTGATGGCGGCGGCATAATCTCCCTTGCGCATGGAACGAACGGCGCGCTTGTAATTCTGTGGTCCCCGCGCCCCGTTAAAGATGAAGATGCCGGCGACGATCCAGCCGATGCCAGCGCCAACGAACAGCCCAGTTAAGTGAGGCAGAATGGCCGCGGCAATGACGATTGCCAGAACTGCCGGCAGGATCACCGCCAGCCAGCGAATACGTTCTTCGCGGGTTAATCGACCTAGAATGAGATAGGCTGCGCCAGCGAGGAAAACGGCGAGCAGCAAGCTCTGCGCGGCTGTCGCCCAGTCGAGCCTATCAGCCACGATAGTCAGCAATAGACTGGCAAGACCGGTAAACCCAAGCAGCAGGAACAAAGCCTTGAACCGGGCTGGACCGAGGAAAATACGCAAGCGCTTAAGCATTTGTCATCGCTTTCCAGGAACGCTTGTATTGGCAGTTGCCGCCAAACCTACAACGGACGGCGCGCATAATTGCGCACAGTCACCGAGAATTCATGCTGCTTGAAGGCGTTTATTCGTTTGATGACAATGCCCAGCTCATCAACCCAGTAAGACGCTGCTTTATCGACATAGCGGAATCGCTGCGTATCGATTGCACGCACCCCCAGCGCCAGACGCTCGCGACCCAATCGCTCGACCGGCGATGCCACGCTGCGCGTTATTCCAGGGAATAACTGCGCATGTTCATACATCGGCACAAAAACAGCGATCGGTTTTCCCGCGCGTTCTGACAGCGCGAAGAGCGTCCTCCCGCGCATAATCAGAAAGGGGATATCCAGCAAAACCTCTGGCGGAAGTTCTCGTTCAAGATAGCTGCGCGCCGCGCCATTCATGCGGTAGCCAACCTGCATGACCTGGTCAAGCAAGCTGTATGTGGCGGACAGGGACCTGACGCCGCCTTGAAACTGAACATTTTCATAGCGCAGGTCAAATCGCATGACATCGTCGGCGCGGCTGATCAACAGCTCCGCCAGCAGCGACTTGCCTTCTTCTTCGCGCGCGTCGCTGTCAAGGCGAATGAACTTGCTGCCGTCGCCCAATTCATGAATCGTCCATGATTCTGTCTTGTTAAGCGATCTGCCATCTTTGGCGAAGGCGTATTCTCCACTGGCGACAAACCGTTCATGCGCCTGCACCGGATGCAGATAGCGCATCAGTCGTCGATCTCCACATAGAGCCGCTTGTTGATGCCGCCCTTGCTCTTGTACTTGCTGATTCTTATCGCGCCAACTTCGCGCGTATTGGCGACATGCGTTCCGCCATCGGCCTGCAGATCGAGCCCGACGATTTCCACCGTCCGCACTTCCTTAATCGCCTCCGGCAGCAAATTGATCTTGGTGCGAATCAGATCGGGAATCGCAAAGGCGGCGCTACGCGGCAAAATCTGCACTTTGACGTCGCGGGCTGCGGCGACTTCTATATTGATCTTCTCTTCAATATCAGCCACGACTTCCGGCGCCAGCCGCGCGAATTCGAAGTCCATCCTGCCCGAGAGAATAGCCATATTGCCGCCGGTGACACTTGCCTGATAGTCGCGCCAGACAAGTCCGCACAAAACATGCATCGCGGTGTGGGTGCGCATCAGCTTGTAGCGCCGTTCCCAGTCAATCAAGCCCCGCACGTCGCTGCCAAGCGGAGGCAGCGGTCCCTTGATAACGTGCAAGTTCCCGCGCATGACCTTGTCAACAGCGTATTCGCCCTGCCCCTTGCGGAGCTTGCCGATGTCGCAGGGCTGACCGCCGCCGCCAGGATAAAAAGCCGTCCTATCGAGTGTCACAGCATTGTTTTCGATATCATGCGAGACGACTTTGGCGGCAAACTCCCGCAGATAACTGTCGCGCAGATAGAGTTGTTCCGTCACTATCAACTCCTTCAGATCTCGGCGCGCATGCGCAGCATCGTCGCTTTGCCGCCGATTGCCTGCCAAAACTGAATCGCCGCCGGGTTCTGCGCGCTGACATGCCATTCAAAATGGCTCACTCGCTGCGTTTGAAACCAGTCTGACATTTTTGTCACCAGCGCTTTGCCCAGCCCACAGCGGCGATGTTCGGCGCTGACGTAAATGTCCGCCAGCAAACCACTGCGAAGCGGCTGAAACATCTCGGTCGTGATGTCAGCCACCAAGCCAAGCGCATAGGCGACGATATCGCCTTCAACCTCGGCCACCAGAATGCGTGTCCAGGGATCGGACAAGCGCTGCAGGATCCGCTGCGCGTACATGCCGGCGCCATCGTCGGCCGCGCGGAACGTGAGCGGATCAAAAGCCTGGTGGAATTCCACCATTTCCAACCACAGACAGCCGATACGGTCGGCGTCGGCTTCATTCGCCGTTCGTATCACAGCCGCTCGGCGGCGGCTATCGGGTCTAGCGAACGCGCACAAAATATCTGGCCTTCTCCACAGGCGAGCAAGGGAATTTTATTATAGCGCCAACCAATTTTGATTAAATCGCAAACGCGCGCCTTGCGCCCGCCAGAAAGCCTCTTCAACGGGATAACGCGCCGGTACGTCCACGGTCAAATAACCTATATCGCGCGCCATAAGCCATTGACGCGCCGCATCCAACAAGGCGCCGCCGAGGCCCGGATGTGATTCGTGCAGGTCAAGAGCCATATCAAGCACATTCCCAAGGGCGGCCGGCTCCAGCCCGGCTGGTCCCGCGCAGATCATGACCACCATGTAGCCGGATAATACCTTGTTCACTTCTCCGACGAAGAAACCGCATTGGTCCTGCTTCAGCCACGATCTGGCTTGTCGCTGCCAAGCGAGCAGCCCTTGCGGGTTTAGTTGCTGAAGATCATCCACCTGCTGTAATAACGAGGCGCGCTCCTGCCAAATACGAGCTGCCTGCATCAAGTCTGCTTCCGCTGCATAACGTATCGCCAAATGGCGTTTCTTATTTAATCCCATGGCGACGATAGCATATCACCCGCCAAGTTAAGCGGCAAGACAAGATGAGGCGCGAGCGCGCCTGTATTGCCCAGAGCCGATTGGTACAAAGCCATGATTATGAAGTAGAATAGGCTTAATCGGCACGGACCTTGCCTGATGCGCCATGGCGAACGGCGCATCGTCCGGCCGCGTTCACTGAACATTTTGAGCCTTCCCGCAACCTGAGCGAGGCGGCTTATAGAAAAGAGATAGGAGTTCACATGTCTACCTTACCCACAACCGAACGAGTTGGCAGAGCCTGGCGCGCGCACCGCGATGGCAATAACTCGGAAGCGATCAAATTGTTTGAAGAAGTCATCGGCGCCAATCCCGAGAATGTTGACGCGCATTATGGCCTCGGGCTGGCGCACAAAGCGGGTGGAACTAACAGCGCGGCAAGCGCCGCTTTCCAAAACGCGCTTGACTTGGCGCAGAAAGCGCTCCAGGCCGCGCGCACGACCTCCCACGTCGAGGGTCACGTCGGCGCCAACGATCTGGATTCCAACGACGACGATCGCTTTATGATGCTCACGCGCATGCTGAATCAGCGTATCAAGGACGTTGGGGGCGGGAGTGCCTAAGCCCCGCCATGCTTCAATCCGCGATTAGGCAGATCTTGCATCTCACCAAGGGGCATCTGGCGCGCAGCAGCGGCAATGCGACCGCGCCACTGGCAAAGCCCCGCGCCCTCCGCAGCGTCTTGGAAAAACTGGCGCTCTGATGTCCCTGCGCGTCATCGCTGGCAGCGCCCGCGGCGCACGGCTGAAAGCCGTCCCCGGGGATAATACGCGCCCGATCATGGATCGGGTCAAAGAAGCCCTCTTCAGCATCATCGGCGATGACATCATCGGCGCGAGCATGCTCGACTTGTTTGCCGGCACCGGCAGCGTCGGCATAGAAGCGCTCAGTCGCGGCGGCGAACAGGTCCATTTTGTCGACCGCCAGCGCGCCGCGCTGCGCACCGTGCGCGAGAACCTCAAGCGAACGCGGCTCGAGGCGCGCGCGGTCCTGCTGCGCCGCGACGCATTCGACCTGATCAAACGCTCCCCGGCAAGACGATTCGATTATATTTACATCGCGCCGCCGCAATACCGGGAGCTTTGGCTGGCAACGCTGAGAACGCTCGACGGAAATCCATCCTGGCATGATGCGCAATCGATCGTCATCGTACAGATTGATCCGCGCGAATTGGAAGCTGAGATTTGCTTGCGCTGCTTGCGCGAAACTGATCGGCGCGTCTATGGCAGGACTATGTTGCTGTTCTTCGAGTTCGTCGATCCCTTGAACTGACCCAGTGTACAGAATTAGATCCAAGTGAGTAATGAAAATCTGCAAGTTCAACGTCGTTGTCTAGGCTTTGGGCGACTCACAGAGTCGCCCCTACATCTTTTCTCTGTGCCCTCAGTAAAACCAACAAAGAAATGCAAATCCAACATAATAATGGATATTGTAGGGGCGACATACCATGTCGCCCGAAATCAATATGTAACAATGCGGGCGACCAGATTGACTCTGTTGAGAAACAGCCTCCATCACCCGCCCCCTTGCCTAAGAATGAGGCAATTGGAGCCTTATGAGCTGTAGTGATCCGTTAAGCCCCTCTCTCTTTATGGGGGAGGGGTTTGGGGTGGGGGTAAATTGAGTATTTCAACAGAGTCAGATTGGTCGCCCCTACAGCATCCTAATTTTTTCATTACTTTCTTGGAACTTCTGAAATGAATAGCGCGCTAATTGATGAAGCGGATTCTGACTCAGCTCGATTCGACGTGTTGGCGGGAAAGGAAGTCGCGCGCGTCCGAAACGCTGCGCACTGTGCCGAGGACCTGCGCCTCGCGCAAGGCGCTCAACAGCGCGCCTATTTTCGGTCCGCCCGCGATGCCAAGCGCTTGCATGATGTCATCGCCATCCAGCAGGGGCGGCGGATTGACGACGTCCTCATATTGATTGAACCAGGTATCCAGCAAGCCAGTCGCGCTATCGACAAAAGCAAGCCACTCCGCTTGCCGCATCTCCGCGCCTTGCATGCCTAAATAGACTGCCGCCGCCAGGAAAATGGCGTCGATGCCCGCTTCGCCTATGCCAAACCAAAAGCGATGTCGCGCCAATGGCGACCACTCTGATTCAGCGAGTATGACCTGATAGTTGCACAGGACCAGCGACAGTTGACGACCCTCTTCCAGCGTTAGCCGCAGCGACCGGGAAACAGCTTTAGCCGTCCGCGACCATTGCTCTCCCGCTCTTGCAGGTTCCAGCTCATCCGGGTCGCTCAAGAGCGCGGCCAGGACTAATAATTCTTTATGCCGTCTCCCGTTGCCATAGCTGCGGCGAAAGCGCTGTTGCAATTGTCGGCGAAAGCGACCCATTTGCATAACCAACATGCCGAGATCAAAGGCGGCCGCGCTGTTGTCTGTGCGCCTGTCGCTAACAGCCGCCAATATCGCGCACATGCGCTCGGTCACTTGCAGGCTGCGCGACCAGGCATCCAATTGACGTGGGGACTTCCCTGGCGCCTGCTTCAAGCCAAACTGATCCGGCAAGATGCGCTGGAGCAGCCCCAGGTGTTCTAAGACCCGCAGCCCGCGAGCGGCTTTGTCGAGCGCCAGCAACTTGAAAAACTCGTCGCGTATTCTTTCGGGCGAAATCTGGCTAAGCCCGGCCGCGAACTGATGAATATCGGACAATGTCGCCGGGTGAATCTTCAAAGCCAACTGCGTGCTTTGTCGCACTGCACGCAGGGCGCGCAGAGGATCTTGCTCGATCGCATTTGGCGAACAGCGGCGCAAGACCCGTTCGCGTAGGTCGCGCCCGCCACCAAGCAAATCAATCATCTGCGACAGGTCGCCGAGCAGGTCGGCCGCCAGGGCATTCACGGTGAAGTCGCGCTTGCGGAGATCGTCGGCGAGGGTCGCGCCGCGAAAGCGCGCGAAATCAAGCAAAATCGCTCCCGACCCGCGCTTGACAAAGACGCGCGCGACGCCGCGTTCGCGATCCATGATGTAAATATCGGCATCTAACCAGTCGGCAATTTTCTTGGCGATACTCAAGGCATCGCCGTCGACCGCGATATCAATGTCGGTGATTTCCGCGCGTTTATAGGCGTCGCGCACCGCGCCCCCTACGACGTACAGCGGTGTTGTGACGCCTTTGTCGCGCAGAAGGCGCTGCAAGTCGTATACAAATTCGCTCCATTCCAGGCGGGGCGCGGCATTACTCATCTAGCAGCGCATCCTGCCGCGCCACGCCGACAAATGGCAGGTTGCGGAATCGTTCATCCAGATCGAGCCCATAACCAAAAACGAACTTGTTTTCGATATCGAAACCGACATAATCGACGTCAATCTCGACTTCCCGGCGCGACTGCTTGTTGAGCAAGGCGCAGAGCTTTAAGCTGGCTGGATCGCGGCTTTTTAGCGTCTTTATGACAAAACTGAGGGTATAGCCGCTGTCAATGATGTCCTCAACAACCAGGACATGTTTGCCCCGCACATCGGTCCGCAGATCCATATCAATGCGCACCGATCCAGCAGACTGCCGCGCGCCATGCCCATAGCTGCTGGCTGCCATGAAATCAATCATGTGCGGCACCTGGATATGACGCGACAAATCCGACAAGAACATGACGCCGCCCTTCAGAATGCACAAGAGCATCAGATCTTCGCAACCCGCATAATCGCGGTTAAGCATCTTGCCAAGTTCGGCGATACGCGCTTGAAGGCGATCCTCATCAATGAGAATCTCTTCAAGATATCTTTTGTAGGCAGGCGCCATTGGCTGTTCGTCCTCTCAATTCTCGCTTGTTTTGCCCGTTTCCGCATAATGCGATTGTAAACTGCGCACGCTGAGCGGGCTTTCGCGCAGGCGACGAATGCCCTGTACAGAAGCGGCCGCCGCGCTCATGGTGGTGATAATCGGCACGCCAAGAGCGTAAGCCTGGCTGCGGATGCGCATGCCGTCTTCGTGCGCCTGGCCCCCCCTGGGGGTGTTAATGACCAAATCAACTCCGCCGTCTTGCATCAGGTCCAAGATGTTTGGCGCGCCTTGCGACAGCTTCTTCACTGGGCTAGCGTCGATTCCCAGGCTGTTTAGCCACCCGGCAGTGCCAGCCGTCGCCACCAGCCGAAAGCCGAATTGAACCAGGTCTCGGGCAATCTTGGCGACAACGCCTTTGTCAAAGTCATTCACGCTGATGAACACGGTACCGCCTATTGGCAATGGCGTTCCCGCAGCCGCCTGCGCCTTGACATAGGCGTGACCGAAGGACGAGGCGCGACCCATCACCTCTCCCGTCGAGCGCATCTCTGGTCCCAGGCGCGCGTCGACCCCCGGGAACTTCTGAAAAGGAAAAACGGCTTCCTTAACAAAAAAACCGTCTATTGCCGGTTCCGCAACGAAGCCGATCTCTTGCAGGGTTTTGCCCGCGGCGATTTGCGCCGCATAGCGCGCCAATGGCTGCCCAATCGCCTTGCTGATAAATGGAACCGTCCGACTGGCGCGCGGATTCACTTCCAGGACGTATACTTCGTCATCCTTGACCGCGAACTGTATATTAAACAGACCCTTGATGTTCAATGCCAACCCAATACGCTGCGTATAGTCTCGGATGACATCCAGATGAAAATAACTGATTTTATAGGGCGGCACAACACAGGCGGAATCGCCGCTGTGCACGCCCGCCTGTTCGATATGCTGCATGATGCCGCCAATTGTAACTTGCTCGCCATCCGCCAGAGCGTCGACATCGACTTCATAGGCGTCATCCAAGAACTGGTCGAGCAAGACCGGATGGTCGCCCCAGGTCACGTTACTGTCCAGCCAAGCCAGCAGTTGCTCCTCGTCAAAAACAATCGCCATGCCACGCCCGCCCAAGACATAACTGGGGCGTACCAGCAGCGGATAAGCGATGCGGCGAGCGGCGCGTGTTGCCTCATTTCTCATAATAATCGTCGCGCCCGCCGGCTGCCTGATATTTAGTTCACCCATGAGGGCATTGAAGCGTTCTCTGTCTTCCGCCAGGTCGATCGTATCAACCGACGTGCCCCAAATTGGCGCGCCCATTCGCTGCAAGTCGCGGGCGATATTAAGCGGACTTTGACCGCCAAACTGCACGAGTAGGCCATCCGGCTCTTCGCGGTCGACGATGTTCATAACGTCTTCCGCGGTCAGCGGCTCGAAATACAAGCGGTCCGCGGTGTCGTAGTCGGTGCTGACCGTCTCCGGATTGCAATTGACCATAATCGTCTCGTAGCCCATCTCTCGCAATGCGAAGCAGGCGTGAACGCAACAATAATCGAACTCGATGCCTTGCCCGATACGATTGGGACCCCCGCCGAGAATCATCACTTTCCGCGTCGAGACGGGCTGCGCTTCGTCGTCCATTTCGTAAGTCGAATAAAGATATGGTGTATGCGCCGCGAATTCCGCGGCGCAGGTATCGACGCGATAGAAATTGGCGCGGACGCCCAGGGACTTGCGCTGACGCCGAACGGCAAGCTCCGCTTCGCCCAACAGCCCAGCGATATAAGCGTCGCTGAATCCATAGCGCTTTAGCTTAACCATGTCGCGGCAATCCAAATCGGCAAGGCGCAGATCCCGCTCCAATAGCCTATTGTGGATGGCCATTAGCTCGCTCATTTGCTGGACAAACCAGGGATCAAAGCGCGTCTGGCGGACAATTTCATCAATTGGGACGCCTTCGCCAATCACCCTCGCCACCTGGAACAAGCGTTGAGCCGTCGGCACACTTAGCGCTTCCGGCGACAGATGCTCCCGCGCCTGGCTGCCAAAGCCGTCAATACCGATGTCCAGCGAGCGAACCGCTTTTTGCAGCGCTTCGGGAAAAGTCCTGCCGATGGCCATCACTTCGCCTACGGCTTTCATCTGTGGACCCAATACGGGATCGGCGCCAGCAAACTTTTTGAAATCCCAACGCGGAATCTTGACCACGACATAATCCAAAGACGGCTCAAAGCTGGCTGGCGTTTGCCGGGTGATGTCGTTGGCGATCTCGTCTAAGGTATAACCTACCGCAAGCAGAGCGGCGATCTTGGCGATCGGGAAGCCGGTCGCTTTGCTAGCCAGCGCCGAGGAACGAGAGACGCGCGGGTTCATCTCAATGACATAGACTTCGCCGTCAGCCGGGTTAATGGCAAATTGCACGTTGGCGCCGCCGGTCGTGATGCCCACGCGGTCGAATATCATGCGAGACATATTGCGCAAGCGCTGCAATTCCTTGTCTGTGAGCGTCTGGGCCGGCGCGATGGTGATGCTGTCGCCGGTATGCACGCCCATCGGGTCGAGGTTTTCGATCGAGCAAACGACGACGAAGTTGCCCTTCGCGTCGCGCATCAGCTCGAGCTCGTATTCTTTCCAGCCCAGCAGGCTTTTGTCCACCAGCACCTGCCCGACCGGGCTCTGGCGAATGCCATTTGCCGCCACCGCTCGCAGTTCGTCCTCATCATACGCCACACCGCCCCCAGCCCCGCCCATCGTGAAGGACGGACGAATCAGAGTCGGATAACCGATCCGCGCGGCAAAAGACAATGCAGCCTCGACATCGCCAACCACTTTACTATCCGGCACGCGCAAGCCGATCTCGCGCATTGTCTCATTAAAGAGTTGCCGGTCTTCGGCAAGCTGGATGCTGTTCAGGCTGGCGCCTATTAGCTCCACAGAAAAATGATCCAGCAAACCCGCCTCTTGCAGCGCCACAGCCAGGTTGAGCGCGGTCTGCCCGCCAACAGTAGGCAGCAAGGCATCGGGCTTTTCTTTGGCGATGATCTGCTCGCAGATGGATGGGGTAAGCGGCTCGATATAGGTCGCGTCGGCAAATTCGGGATCGGTCATGATCGTCGCCGGGTTGGAGTTAAGCAAGACCACGCGATAGCCTTTTTGCTTCAGCGCTTTGCAAGCCTGGACGCCGCTATAATCAAATTCGCAGGCTTGTCCGATGACGATCGGTCCGGAACCGATAATCATGATTGTCTTGATATCCGACCGTTTGGGCATTGATTCATTCCATATTCTGGGGGACCGCCAAATTGTGACTATAGAGCAGCTAAACCAGGTCTTGAACCGCCGCTACGAATTCATCAAACAGGTACATCGAATCGTGCGGACCAGGCGCAGCCTCGGGGTGATATTGCACGCTAAAAGCCCGTAAGGCTTGGTGGCGCAAGCCGGCAACTGTATTGTCGTTCAAGTTGATATGCGTCACTTCGCCGCCGCCCAGGTCGCTATCCGCTGAAACCGCGAAGCCATGATTGTGCGTCGCGATTTCTACTTCGCCAGTGCGCAGATTCTTCACCGGTTGATTGCCCCCACGGTGGCCGAAAGGCATTTTTTCGGTTTTGCCGCCCAGGGCAAGCGCAAGAATCTGATGCCCCAGGCAGATGCCGAAAATCGGCAGCTCGCCCAGGAGGGATCTGACATTCTCGATGGCGTAATCCACCGCTGCGGGATCCCCAGGACCGTTGCTGAGGAAGATGCCCGATGGAGCCAAGGCGCGCAGCTCGCAGGGGGAAGTCCCCGCGGGAACAACTGTGACGCGCAAGCCGCGGTCCGTCAGCATGCGCAGGATATTGTGTTTGACGCCAAAGTCATAAGCCACAACCAAGGGACGCGCGCGCGCCGGGCTGGCATCGCCGTACCATTGCGGATCGCTGCCCTCGCGCCAGTCGTATGCCGCCGAAGCTGTAACCGCGTCGACCAAATTGGCGCCCGACATGTCCAGTGAAGCGCGCGCGAGCGCCGTTAAACTATCCGTATCCAGCGCCGCGTCGCCGTGCGCCACTGCCGCCCGCATCACGCCTTTGGCTCGGATATGCCGCACAAGCGCGCGGGTGGCCAAGCCCGAAACGCCGATGACGCCATTGTCGCGCAGATATGTCGCCAAGTCGCCGCGGTTGCGCCAATTGCTGACGATGGGGCTAAGCGAACGCACCACGAAGCCAGAGACCCAGACTTTCTTCGATTCCGGATCTTCGAGATTGACGCCGGTATTGCCGACATGAGGCACGGTCATCGCTACAATCTGCCGATAATATGATGGGTCGGTCAGAATCTCTTGATAGCCGGTCATCGACGTGTTGAATACGATTTCGCCGGTTTGCACGCCTTCCGCGCCAAAGCCTTCGCCCGGGAAAACCCTGCCGTCTTCAAGCGCCAATACTGCGGGCAAAGCGGGCATGATAACCCTCGAGCTTATCAAGAACGATAGTCGCCATTGATGGTGATGTAATCGTGACTGATGTCACAGGTCCAAATGGTAGCGCCAGCCCTGCCCAAGCCACAATCCAATGTGAAAGTGATCGAGGGTTCGGCCATGATGGCGGCGGCATCGTCTTCAAGATAGTCGGTCGGCATGCCCTGGCTGAAGATCAGCAAGCCCCTTTCCGCCGCGGGCAGCGACTCGCCGGCCGCGACATAGAGCGAGGAGCTGTCCGGATCAAAGGGCGCCTCGGCGCGTCCAGCGGCCGCAATGATTCGTCCCCAATTGGCGTCGCTGCCATAAAACGCGGACTTGGTCAGGACCGAAGCGCCAATCGTCTGACCGATGCGCTCGGCGGCCGCGACAGACTCCGCGTTGCGTATGTCCAGCGTGACAAACTTTGTGACGCCCTCGCCATCGCGCACCACCGCTTGCGCGAGGTGCTTCGCCAGCGCATTCAAGGCGGCTTGGAAAATCTCGACATCAGCTTCGTCCGAGACATCGACGCCGCTGGCGCCATTGCACATCAGAAAGACCATGTCATTTGTGCTGGTATCGCCATCGACGACGATGCGGTTATAGCTAGACTGGGCCGCCGCGGAGAGCGCCGCCTGCGCCAATGGCAGCTCAATGCGGGCATCGGTCGCGATGACGCTGAGCATGGTCGCCATATTGGGCGCGATCATGCCCGCGCCTTTGACGATGCCCGCCAAAGTAACTTGTCCCTTGCCCGTCTCGATAGTGACGGAGCCAAGTTTAGGGCGGGTGTCCGTTGTCATGATGCCGGCGGCAGCGTCCGACCAGCCGTCGCCCAGGTTCTCGCTGGCAAGCGCCACCCCGCGGGAAATCTTGTCCATCGGCAAATGCGTGCCGATGACGCCTGTTGACATCACCAAGACCTGGTCGCTGTTGATCCCCAGATGCTCGGAAACCAAGTCCGCGCTGGCGCGGGCCTTTTCCAAGCCCAGGGCGCCGGTGCAGGCATTGGCGCTGACAGTGTTGATGGCGACAGCGCGGATGCCGGCGGCATTGTCTCGCAAGCGTTCCATGTTCAAAAGCACGGGCGCGGCTTTGACCTTGTTGCGGGTGAAGACCCCGGCCGTCGCGCAATCCGTCTCGCTGCTGATGAGCGCGAAATCCAGCGCGCCGTCTTTCTTCAAGCCCGCATGAACGCCGGCGACGCGGAAGCCAGTTACAGAGCGAATCTCGGGACTAATCTTGATCATCGACTTCCTCCAGGATGAGCGTCAGTTTTTCCGCCAATTCATCGACATGTTTCTTTTCGATAATCAAGGGCGGGACAAAGCGAATCACGTTGGCGCCAGAATTGACCAGCAGCAAGCCATGTTCGTAACCCTTTTGCACGATATCAGCCGTCGCCACATCCAGCTCGATTCCCGCCATGAGGCCCCGCCCCCGCACATCTTTGATATGCGGGCTGTTGATTTCCGAGAGGCGATCCAACAGGTAGTCGCCGACTTCTTTCACATGTTCCAGGAAACCGTCGCTCAAGACACGCTTGACGACCATCTCCGCCGCGCGCATCACCACCGCGCCGCCGGAAAATGTCGAGCCGTGGTCGCCCGGCTGCATCGCGCCGCCGACAGCCTCGGTTGTCAATATGGCGCCAACAGGCAAGCCGCCCGCCAGAGGTTTCGCCAATGTCATAATGTCAGGTGATATGCCGCTAAAACTATAGCCCCACAGGTCGCCGGTGCGCCCAAGCCCGCACTGAATCTCGTCGAAAATGAGCGTCGCGCCCTTCTCGTCGCACAGTTGCCGCAGCGCTTGCAGGAACTCCGCTGTGGCAATGTTGATGCCGCCTTCGCCTTGCAAGGGCTCGACGATGACGGCTACGGTATCGTCGTCAATCATTTCTCTGGCGCTGTCGATATTGTTGAATTCGCCGACGACCGCGCCGGGCACCATGGGCTTAAACGGGGTCTGATACTTCTCTTTGGGCGTGATGGCTAGAGCGCCCATCGTTCGGCCATGAAAAGCCTCACTGAAGCTGACCACCTTGGTCTTGTTAGGCATTTCGTTGACATAGGCTACTTTGCGGGCGAACTTCAGCGCGCCTTCGTTCGCTTCGGCGCCGCTGTTGCAGAAGTAGACTTTGTCGGCGAAAGAATGCTGGCAGAGCAATTCCGCGAGCTCGGCAAGCGCCTGCGTATGATACAGACCGCTGACATGAATCAAACCGGTCTTCAATTGCTGGTTGACAACCGCCGTCAGCTCTTCGTCGCCATAACCCAGGGCGTTCACCGCGATGCCGGCCACCCAGTCCGTATAGGCTTTGCCTTCTGTATCGTAGACCGTGACGCCTTCGCCCCGCGCCAATACAAAATCCGGACGCGCCGCGACCGGCACGCTATACGTTTGATCTTTTTGAATTACTTCGCTTTGAAGAGTCATCTCATCCCTCTGTATCGAACTTGACAATAGTTATGGTACAAATGTCGTTCCCGCTCCGCGCGCCCAGCCTTCCAAATCCGTGATTATGGCTTTGGGCAGTCCCGATGATAGCACATCCAGCGCCGATTCGACTTTTGGTATCATGCCGCCGTAGATGGTCCCGTTGGCGATCAAGTCTCGCGCTTCGGCTTCGCTTAGTCTCTCGACCAGCGCCTTATCCACTAAAACGCCGGAGACATTGGAGATGAAAACGACGCTTCCCGCCCCGAGCGCCGTCGCCAGCGCCCCAGAGACCGGGTCCGCATTCAGATTGAAGTTGCTGTCCGTGCCGGCGCTGACCGGCGCAATCACAGGCGTCACGCCCAGGTCCAGCAATTGAAACAAGACTTCGCCCCGCACGGACTCGACAGAGCCGGTATACTGCATATCCACAGACTCGTGCCGCATTTGCCGGGCGCGCACCAGACCACGATCGACGCCCGACAAGCCCTGCGCATCAACGCCGGCGTTGAGCAAATGCCTGACCAGGCGCTTGTTGACGCTACCGCAGAGCACCATTTCCACCAGCGACAGGGACCGGTCGTCCGTAACCCGCAGCCCGTCCACATAAGTTGGTTCTATATTCAGGCGTTCCTGCAAGCGCGTGATCTCTATGCCGCCACCATGCACAATGACCAATGGCTCCGCGCGCTCGGCGACTGCCTCCGCAAAGCGCCGCAGCAAGGCTTCATCATCCAGATAATGCCCGGAGATCTTGATTAAGGAAATAGCGCCGCTCACTAGATTAACCCAAGCGTTTCATCAATCCCGAACATCAGATTCATGTTTTGCACCGCCTGGCTGGCAGCGCCTTTGCGCAGATTGTCCGTGACGCTGGTGACATGCAGATACTGCTGCAAGACCGGCGTGACGCTGATGACGCATTTGTTGGTCTTTACCGCGTCCTTCAGGCTGGCTTGCACGCCGAGCGGAAGCACATCCACCAAAGCCTCGTTCGCATAAACTTCGCAGAAGAGATCCTGCGCCCCCACGCTGGATAGCGAGTCGTCGAGCGTTACGTAAATGCTAGACATCAGCCCGCGATCCACCGGCAGCAAATGCGGACAAAAGATGATAGGACCAATTTCCCCGTCCAGTTTGAGCGCCTCTTGTTCCATTTCGCCGACGTGGCGATGGGAGCGGCCCGTCTTGTATGGCAGCAGGTTGCCGTAGACTTCGGCAAAATGCGTGCTGAGCGAGGGCTTGCGCCCCGCGCCCGTCACACCCGATTTTGCGTCGACGATGATGGGCGCGCCATGGCGGATGCCTCCGCAAGTCAATAAGGGAAATAACCCGAGCAAAGTTGTCGTTGGATAGCAACCCGGCGTCGCGATCAAATCTTGATCGATGATATTGGCGCGGTTGATCTCGGGCAAGCCATAGGGCCTTGGCAGCAATTCCGGATGCGGGTGCGGAATGCCATAATCCTTTTCATAGCTCTCAGCCGTATCAAGGCGCAGGTCAGCCGACAGATCGACAACCTTGAGCCCGGCGTCCAAGCCACGGCGGGCTACTTCGGCGGAGGCTTTGTGAGGAAGCGCCAAGAATATCACATCGACGTCATCAAGCGCAGCCGAGCCCGGCCTCACGAATGTCAGATCGGTTCCCGGGGCGGCCTCCCCAACATAAGTATTGGAGGTGGCGAAGGCAAGCTCTACCTGCGGATGATGATTCAGCAACTCAAGAAGATCCAGACCGGCGTAACCAGATCCGCCAAAAACGCCAGCTCGTATTCTAGACATAGCAAATACCTCGCAAACAAAAAACCCTGACCGTCATTTCGAGATCAGGGTGTGCTTTCAACGATTAATCGACGCAGGGCATCAGGAATGCGAAAGGTCCACACTGAACTCTATCGGCGCAATTGCGCGCCTGCGCCTAGTACGCGGGTTCATTTGCGGATAGGCTTTCACGCTTATGCCTGCTCCATTCCATTGCGGCCCAAGTTCAAACGAAAGGCATTCTAAAGAAGCTTTTGCCGCCCGTCAACACAGGGCGATAGAATTATGCACTTTTTCAGCTTCCTTGTGCATGTTGCACCAGGATGACGAGACACAATATATTTTCGAGTAAGCGCGGTGGTTTGCGGCAAATGCGAATGTCGCGCGTCATAGCAGAATGAATTCTTCTATCTTCCGCATCATGTCGGCTTGTTCGCGCGCGATGAGCACACCGTCGTGGCGGATAGCTAAACGAGATTCCGCCAGACGCCGCCTCAGCAGATCCCGCTCCCTTCTTGACAAAGATTCCAGCAAAGGCATAACATCAGTATCGGTTGCGTTTTCGCAAGTGCCGGCGTCGGCCCTGCTGTTCTTGACCTTTGGATGGAAGACCCATTCGCTTGTGCAAAGCGCCTTGCTTAGGAGGCTCGCAACTGAAATGCCGCCAGCAATTGCGATAGCGGAACCCAGCAAGATCCCAGATGATTGCGCTATCATTTCGGTTCCATAAACCAGTTGTGGTATATTGTAGGCGACGCCGATCATTTGCAGGGCTGATGCAGCAATTAGGACCGCAAGCGATATCGGAAAGAGTGCCGCCAAAGCTATCAACACTCTGAGCGAACGAGGATAGAGCGATGGAACGAATCCAAACACAAGCCGCCTACTATACGTCAAAGCCAATTCAGCATTTGTCCCAGTTTAACACAACTCTTGCGCCGGCGTTATCCGCGGCGCGCTCTGACTCCGAGCAATCGCAGCGCAGTTTTCTTTTCCACCGAGCACGCTGAGACCATCCAGATTAGATGCTTGACTTCTAAATCGAAAGGCAATGTTGGGGCGGCTGACGGAATGCGACTTCCCGCAACTAAAATGAGTGCGAAAAATGACTGCTATTCGCATGCTAAAGCATTCAAAACAACTCGAATGAAGAAATTGTCACGAAAAACTTGACAAGAAATCAAATTGGGGTTAAATTGCACTATTGGACTGCCAAGCAACATTAGCGAGTAGGGAAAGCGTATAACGGTCATTGCTTGGCTGAGTGAGCAAATGCGTCAAGGCAATTGTATAATTGGCGAGTCGGCAGTTGGACCTTGCAGAGAATCCCTGAGATTTTTTTGAACGATTAATCTTCGTCCCGGCGAATGATCAAGTAAAATAGATTTGCGCGCCAGGCGCCTGGTTCTAGTTGTCTGGCAATATACAGGATGGATTATAATTGTTTTTATAGCGGTTATTGTTGGCAAGGCTCTATATTAGAGCGGTTTAGCAGAAAGGCTTGTCCGTGGTTGCAGTTCTGGACAATGTTACAAATATCAGTCAGCGAGAAGAGGTCCACAAACAGCTTGTAGGCAAAGCCAACAAGCAAGGTTTTGTCACCTACAGCGACATTTTGGAGTTGCTGCCGGATGTCGAAGCTGATGTCGCGCTTCTCGATGACCTCATGGACAGCCTGCTGGAAGCGGGAATTGAGGTTGTTCCGGCAACCGCGAAAAGCGCGGAGGAAGTCAGCGACGACGCTAAGGAGCAGAAGCCGCATAGCGATCCGCTAATCGCAGAAACGGAAGACGAAGATCAAGCCGAGCGCGATGCCCTGCTCAGGGTCCTGAAAAAGGACCTGACGAGCGACGCCGGCTATCAAGCGGCGCTTGATACCGACGATGTCGTTGGCTTGTATCTCAAAGAAGCGGGTCGCGTGCCGCTATTGACCGCCAATGAAGAAGTGATGCTCGCCAAGCGTATGGAAGCGGCGGTGTTCGCGAACGAGCGACTGGAAAATGCCGCCGCGCTGCGCGCCGATGAATTGACCTGGAGCGAAGAGCAACAACTGCGCGGCATCGTTTTCGACGGGGAAAAGGCGCAGGAGCACTTGATTCGCGCAAACGCGCGCCTGGTCATCAGCGTTGCCAAGAAGTATATCGGGCGCGGCGTGCCTTTCCTTGATCTCATCCAAGAAGGCAACATCGGTTTGATCCGCGCCACCAACAAATTCGAATACCAGCGGGGCCACAAGTTCAGCACCTACGCTACCTGGTGGATCCGCCAAGCGGTCAGCCGCGCCGTCGCCGACCAGGGGCGCACCATTCGCGTGCCCGTTCACATGGGCGATCAGTTAAATCGCATGCGCCGCGTTCAGTTGCAGTTGCTGCAAGAACTGGGGCGCGAACCCAAGATTGACGAGTTGGCGCTAGGCATGGAAACCACACCGGACAAAGTGGAAAACTTGCTGGAGATTTCTCGGCGTCCGGTCAGTTTGGAAACGCCCATCGACGACGAAGGCGACTCGACCTTTGGCGATTTCGTTGAAGACATTAATAGCCCGGCGCCTTCCGACGAAGTCGCGACGCACTTGCTGCATGTCCAGTTGCAGCAGGCGCTCGACAAGCTGCCGCCGCGCGAAGCGCAGATTCTGCGCCTGCGTTATGGACTAGCCGACGGCCGCGTCTACACGCTGGAGGAAGTGGGCCAGACGATAGGCGTCACGCGGGAACGCGTTCGCCAATTGGAGGCGCAAGCCCTCAACCGACTGCGTCAGTCGTCGGCGCACGTGATTCTGAAGGACTATTTGTACGAAGTTTAAGCGCTATCCCGCCCGTGATCCCCAATTCGTCTTGTATAATGACCCCATTCGCCTTGCGCGCTTGGGGTCATTTTCTGTAAGATAGCCTTGGCAAAACATGGAGACGCGAGGTCATGATGCAACCGGCAATCGACCAGTCTCGAATCGTCATACGCGACGGTGTCGAAACCGACATTCCGTTTTGCCTGGAGTTGCAAAGCGACTACCGCACCGAGCACGTCTGGCAAATGACCGTGCAGGAACTGACGGAGCAGATTCAGATTAGCTATCGCCGTCAGCGTCTGCCGCGCCCGCTTGAGGCCAGGCACGAGACCGACCCCAGGCATTTGGCAATGGCTATCAGGCGGCGTCATTGCTTTGTCGTCGCCCAAGACCGGGATTCCCACCGTATTCTCGCTTTCCTATCCATGCGCGTTGACGAAACCAGCGAAATCGCCTATTTGCAGGACATCGTTGTCGACCGTCCCAATCGGCGTCAGAGCTTGGGTTCGCGCTTGGTGAACGCGGCGCGGGTTTGGGCGCGTGAAAACGCGCTGCGGCAGATCATGTTCGAGATCGCGACCACCAATTATCCCTGCATCCAATTCGCCCAGGACCAGGGCTTTGTCTTTTGCGGCTTCAACGACCGGCATTTGCCCAGTCGAGAGATCGCGGTCTTCTTCAGCGTTGCCGTTTAGAAACAGTGTATTCGCCATAATTTGCTAAACTTGTTATAGAGTCAATCCTGCGGACCCCATCTGACCCCATCTTCAGAGGCTTGCATTGGATCTGGCAACTGCGATTCTGCTAATTGTCAACGAGACATTGACCGCGAGCAATGCGATCATAGCCGTTTCTCTATTGCTCTTTAATCTCACGCGGAATCTAAAGAACCGAGTCGCCAAATCGTCGGCGGTTGTGCTCGCCTGCGTAACAATCGCTTATGTCGCGGATGCTTTCATCTCGCTGGAACCAGACTACGCCGCCCACGAGATCGCTTCACGCTTGCAGTGGATCGGCATCGCCTTTATACCGGCGGCCATGTACCACTTGTCAGACGCCCTGCTGGCAACCACTGGGCTGCCATCGCGCGGGCGGCGGCGGCGGGTGATACGCATCCTGTATTTGATCGGCGCCGGCTTTTTGCTGTCCGCGGCATTTGCCGATTCTCTGTTTGTCTTCGTTGACGCGCAGGGATACCTGAGCATCCAGGCCGGTTCTCTCTTCCCCGTCTATTGCGTCTATTTCGTCGCCGCCAACGGCTTCGCCTTCTATAATGTACAGCGCGCTCGCAAGCGCTGCCTGACCCAAGGCACACAGCGGCGCATGGCATTCCTGCAAATCGCCATCCTGACGCCCGCTTTGGGCATCTTTCCTTATTCCGTACTGCTCAGCCCAGGCGACGAATTAAGCGTCTTTGGCCTCTTGGTCATCAACACGGCGAACATCATCATCATTTTGATGCTGTTTTTCCTGTCCTATCCCCTATACTTTTTTGGGTCGGATATTCCAGATAGATTGGTCAAAAAGCAACTGCTGGACTTCTTGCTGCGGGGACCTGCAACTGGCTTGATCGCACTGGCTGTAATCAACTTCACTGCACAGGCGACGCGCATCCTGGGTTTGCCAGGCGAGGCCTTTACCCCGCCCGCGGTCGTGGCCGCAGTCTTGCTCTGGCAGTGGTTCGTATCACTCGCCCTGCCCTATTTTGAGCTGCTTTTCATATATCGAGACGAAGACGGCGCGCAGATTACGATGCTGCAATCCCTTAGCGAGCGGGTCCTGACCCGAAGCGACCTGTCACAATTGATCGCCGCGACCACCGAGTCGATATGCGACTACATGCGCATTGACCAAGCCTGTGTGATTCACATCGTGAACGGAACTCCAGAGTTTCTGAACCAGGTCGGGCAAGCAGGCTTCGCGGAAGAGGACTTGCGAGCCGACCATGACTTGCGCCAAACCCTGGCCAAGCCGCAATCTCAAGGCGCCGGCAAGGTATTGGTCGAATGGCGGGATTATGCTCTAATTCCTCTGTACAGCAGCCGCATCCCCGTCGACAAATCGCCCAGGCGCGTCATTGGCGCATTGGCATTGCCGAACAAGGACTCTCTACGCACGGAGCTGGACGATCCACAGAGTATTCTCTACGCCTATCTGGATCGCCTGGAAAAGAGCCTCGAAGACATGAGTTTGCAATCCGAGATGTACACGCTGCTGGAGGGCTTGCTGCCGCAGTTTCAGATGACGCGGTCGCGCGCCGTACAAGTCGAGTATCGGCAATCGCAGGCTCAGTTCGCGGCGGTGGAGAGCTGGCCGGACCAACAGGAGCTATTTGAGCAGGTGCGCGCGGCGCTGCGACACTATTGGGGCGGCGCGGGCATCACCCAAAGCAACTTGATCAACCTGCGCATCGTGCAGGCAAGAATGAGCGCGGACCAAGACACAGCTGTCAACGCCTTGCGCAACATACTCCAAGACTGTATCGCTGCGCTCAAACCCGATGGCGAACGCAAGCTGGCCAGCCCGGAATGGACCTTATACAACATCTTGCAGTTGAGATTCCTCGAAAGAAAAAAAGTGCGCGACGTCGCCCGCCGCCTTAGCATGAGTGAAGCGGACCTCTACCGCAAACAGCGCGTGGCTATTCTGGCTGTGTCCGAGCTTTTGTTGCAGCGAGAAAAGCAATCCCAGGGCTAAGATTGCCTTTCCCGGATTGTTCATTTTCGCCCTCATTTTTTCTGCGCGATTCCCCAATCATGCTAGGCTTGTGAAGGTAGAGACAGTAGGGATTCGCAGCAAATATGACGCAAGAACAACCGGTTGATCCGCAAGCCACCGAGCAGGTATCCGAGGCGGTTATGGCGGTTCAAAGGCAATCCGTCATCAAGCCCCTGGAAGACGAGCAACTAGAGTACGATTTTTGGGAAGATCTCAAAGATAGCTTGCCGCCCTGGATCGACGAAGTCGTCGGATTCGCGCTCTTTGTCTTTGGCATTCTTTCCTTCATTTCGCTCTACTTCCCGTCCGAAGCCTTGGTGGCGCTTACCTGGGCTGACATATTGCACAAGTTATTTGGCAATGGCAGCGTTTTTGTCGCTGGCGCTCTGTTCGCCTTCGGGATCCTCTTGTGGCTGCCAAAAGCGGGCATTCGCGTCGGTTTCAGTTCAGTGCGCATGCTGGCGCTGGAAATCATATTCCTGTCAGTTTTGGCGCTGCTGCATCTAAGCAACAGCGACGTGGAATTGCGCGCGCTGGCTCGGGCCGGGCAAGGCGGCGGGCTCATAGGCTGGGGCATCAGTTACCCATTTTACTGGGTCATGGGAAGACAGCCCGCCCTCGCTTTTTTCGCGCTTCTGATCGTCATATCCCTTGTGGTTTTCATCGGCTTGAGGCGACGACACATTGTCGCTTTTCTGGGCGATTTAAGCCAACAGTTAAGCGATTATAGTCAGGATCCTGGGCAGGCAAGAAATTCAGCGCTTGAGCACGACGGCAGCAGTTTGTATCAGCGCTTGGCGACAACACCGGGTTTTCGAACTCGCATCATGCGCATTCGACCAGATCCGGAAAACATCCCCGAAGAGCTGCGAGACAATCTTGCTACCGCGGATGAGACTAAACCGATTGAAGTTCAGGATGAATCCGCGTCGAGCTCGGAGACGACTGAGCCGACTGAGACAGATGCCTCATCAGGCGAATTGGCTGACCAAGCGGACAAAGTAGACGGGGTTGCCGTTGCCGCGGAATCCGCGGCAGCAATTGACGTCGAAGAATCAGCGTTGCCAGCCACAAACGACGATAGGCAAGTTAAGAATGAGAGCCTAGCGGCGAGCGACTACGACGAAGGCGCGCTGCCCGCGCTTGAATTGCTTTCCCCAATCGAACTGCTATTGCCCGAAGCAGAAGAAATCGACAAGAATGTCTCGCTTATCGAAAACACGCTCCTGGAATTCGACATAGAGATTCATGTTGTAGATGTGCAAGTGGGACCAACGGTCACCCGCTACGCGCTGCAGCCTCACAAGGCAGACGGCAGCGAACGCATTCGATTAAGCAAGATCGCCTCCTATTGGCGTGATTTGTCCCTGGCGCTGGCAGCCAAGCGACTGCGTATGGAAACCCCGGTGCCTGGCACAAATTACATGGGCATCGAAGTGCCAAACAAGCAAGCAAGCATCGTCGCGCTGCGCAACGTAATGGAAAGCGATAGCTATCGAAACGCCTGCGCTCATTCGGCTTCCGCTCTGATGATTCCCTTGGGGCGGGACGTTATGGGCAAGCCCGTGCCAATCGACCTTACAGCCATGCCGCATCTTCTGATCGCCGGGACAACCGGTTCCGGCAAGTCCGTGTGTATGGCGGCTATCGCCACTTCCTTGCTCATGCAAAACGCTCCCGACCGGCTGCAAATGGTCATGCTTGATCCAAAGATGGTCGAGTTAACGCGCTTCAACGGCATCCCTCATTTGTTAGGACCGGTGGAAACGGACAACGAGCGGATCATTGGGGTCTTGCGCTGGTGCACGCGGGAAATGGATCGCAGGTACAAATTGCTGGAAAAACACTCCGCGCGCAACATCGACATTTTCAACAAGCGGCAAGAAGAAAACGGCAATTCCGACAGCAAACTGCCCTACTTGGCGATCATGATTGACGAAATAGGCGATCTCATGCTGCGCGACCCGGTGGAAACAGAAGCCTGCATCACAAGGCTGGCGCAGATGGCGCGCGCGGTTGGCATGCACATGGTCGTGGCGACGCAGCGTCCGAGCGTGGACGTGATCACCGGTCTCATCAAAGCCAACTTTCCAGCGCGCATCGCCTTTTCTGTCGCGTCAGGCGCGGATTCCCGCGTTATCCTGGACAAAACCGGCGCCGAGCATCTGTTGGGCAAGGGGGACATGCTATTTCTATCATCCGACGCGGCCGGACCGCAGCGCGTCCAAGGTTGCTATGTTTCCGAAGACGATGTACGCGCGGTGCTGCAACATTGGCAGGGTTGGCAAGCCGCGCGCTTTGACGCGGACAGCGGCGCAACAGTGAAGCGGGGACCCTGGGAGAGGACCTTGAAGCGGCGTCAATTCTTGACTGATACCGACCCCATGCTGGAAGAAGTCATCAAACTGGTGGTAGAAGCGCAAGAGGCTTCGGCGTCGCTCATCCAACGACGCCTGGGCTTGGGCTATCCGCGCGCGGCTCGTATCATGGACCTGCTGGAAGAGCTAGACCTTGTCGGCGAAGTGATTGCCGGCGGGCGCTCCCGCAAGGTAATGATTCCCCCAGTGTCGGACCCCTTCAAGTTTGTGCTCGAGCGCCATCTCAAGAAAGAACAGGACAACTGAAATCTTCCTATCCGAAGGACTAGAAAAGCTGCTGCTGAATGTCCGTATCAACCGGGGCAATGACAGCAGGATTGTTGTTTATTGCTCGATTCACCAGAGTAGAAACTTCAAAGGCGGTCATTTGCTCGCTAGCGCAGCCAGTCATGAGCGGGAGCCATTGCTGCGGGCTTAGTACTTCATCGGACAACCAGGTATCATAATCTTCTGGCTCAATCATGACTGGCATGCGATGATGTATCGGGCGAAGGAAATCATTGGCTTCTGTTGTCAGAATAGAGCAGGAGCCCAGCCAAGGCCCATCCGGCTGTTGCCAGTTTTCCCATAAGCCGGCCAATGCGAAGATTGCTCGGTCTCTCCGCTTGATATACATCGGCGCTTTTTTACCATTTCGCTTCGCCCATTCAAAAAAGCCGTCGGCTGGGATCAAACAGCGCCTCTTCTTAAACGCCGTCCTGAACGATGTTTTTTCCGCAACTGTTTCCGACCGGGCGTTTATCATGCGGTTGCCGATGGCGGGATCCTTTGCCCAATATGGAACAAGCCCCCATTTCAGAAGCGTCAAAGCCCGCGGATTATGGTTCGTAATAACCGGCGCCATTTGAGACGGCGCGATATTGTAACGCGATCCCTCCCAAACCGATACATCACTCAAGCCAAAGGCAAGCTGAATGGCTTCGGCATCAGCCGTCAAAGTGAATCTGCCGCACATTGCGCTATTTCTTCCCAGGTTTCTTCGGTTTCCCCAGCTCGGCAACTTGACGCACCACGCCCAGTATCGCGAGCAGGACAGCCAGCAATTGTCCGGTCGATATAGCGCGCGGACCCGCCGAATCCGATCCGTCGGATTCTTCCGCCGCGCGCGTGTACAAATAGCTGGAGACCAAACCAACAATCGCGCCAAAACCGACGCCAAGTATAAGCGCGCGCGTTTTGCGCTCCAGGCGATTTTCTTCGTTCATGGGGCGTCTTTCGTCTGTCATGCCTCTTCCTCGTCAACCGTTTCATCTGACAGTGTATCAAAGCTTCTAAGCAATTGTCGAATTGGGGCAAAAGCCACCGCCCAATTCAAGATGCGCTGGTCTATGCCGCCCAGCCACCTGTCCGCATTGCTTTCTAAGGTCGCCGTCCAGCGCTCCAGGCGGCGCAACGGAGACATCGTCCCGCTTTGCCAGCGATGTACCAGCGCGACAAAGACAAGCATTGCAATAGTGAGAGGAAACAAGCACAAAGCCGCCGGACCAAGAACCAGCAAAGAAAATGCCGCGTCGGAAAGCACCGCCACTTGAGTCGGCGCGGGCAGCGCCAGCGCGATGCCTATATACGCCAAGACCAAGAGCAAGACTAATCCAAATGGCAGGATCACGCTTTTGCGATAACGGTCGCGCCGCAGTCTATCCAACTCGGCATGACGCCCGCCCCGCCCCGCGCTATCGACATCGCTGCTCTGCGTCATCATCCTTCCATTGTCTAATCGGGATACGACGAGTATTCTACCCCAGACATCCCATCCCTTCCAATCAGGCTCAAACAACAATGACGCATATTTCGCCGGTTGCGCAAAAACTTCGCATCACCTTTGGCAAATCTGGTCCCCTTAAATACACCAGCAGCCTAGACGTCGCCAAAATCTGGGAACGCGTGCTGCGCCGCGCCGGGCTGCCAATCTTATATACACAAGGATTCAATACCAGACCCCGCCTCCAGTTGGCGATGCCCCTTCCGCTTGGGATCACAAGCGAGTGCGAAATTGTCGATATCGCCTTGCGCGAGGCGATTGACCTGCAAACGGAAGAATTGGCGCAATGCCTTATGCAGGTGGCGCCCGCCGGCTTGTCCATCCAGCGCATCCAGGATGTCGATTTACGTGAATCGACCATGCAATCGCGCATACTCAGCGCTGAATACCGTGTCAGCTTTCTTGATCCCGTGGACCATGCCCTGCTCAATCAGCGTATAAAGGAAATACTTGAACGAGAGAGCATCGTGGTCGAAAGAGTCCGAAAACGACGCCGCAGCGTAATGGATCTGCGTCCTCTGATCATTGATCTGCATGTGGAGCGGAACTGTGACCTAATCGCGCATCTTTCGGTCGGCGATCGCGGCAATTTACGCCCCGATCAGCTTATCGAAGAGATGGGACTCGCGGGCTATCACCATACTGTGCATCGTTTTCGACTGCATATACTGCCCGATTGACGGGCTATTTTGAAGCTGCCCGGCGCGATATTCGTCGGCGAGGCAGCGCGCTAGAATCACGTCTGATTGCCTAACAAAGAAAGCGAGATTGATGACCGAGTCTTTGCAGGTCAGTCCCAATGTAAAAGAAGCGCTTAGCAATGGCGAGCCAGTGGTCGCATTGGAGTCGACGCTAATCACACATGGATTGCCCAATCCGCTCAACGTGGAAACCGCCTTGGCGATGGAAGCGGCGGTGCGTGAAAGCGGCGCGCTGCCCGCCACGATCGCTATCCTCGATGGCGCCATCGTCGTCGGCATCTCCGAAGAGCAGATTATTCATCTGGCGAACTTGCCCGCAGGCAGCGTCCGCAAATGCAGCCGGCGCGATTTGCCCATCGCCCTCGCCCTGCGTCAAACCGGCGCCACCACCGTGGCGGGCACGATGATCGTCGCGGACATGGTCGGCATCAAGGTCTTCGCCACCGGTGGCATCGGCGGCGTTCACCGGGGCCAGCCGCAAGATGTCTCGGCCGATTTGATCGAATTCGGGCGCACGCATGTCGCCGTCGTATCATCCGGCGCGAAGTCCATCCTCGATTTGCCGCTCACGCTCGAGGTTTTAGAGACGCAAGGCGTGCCGATTCTGGGTTTCCAGACCGACAGCTTGCCGGCCTTTTACGCGCCAAGCAGCGGATTGCCAATTGACCAGCGTGTGGATTCCGCCCTGCAAGCGGCGCAGATTATCCAGGCGGCTCAGGCGCTGGGCGCGCTGCACGGCATACTTGTGGCTGTGCCTGTCCCGGCCGACAAAGCCTTAGAGGCTCCCACCGCGGAAGATGCCATTGAGCAGGCAACGCGCGAGGCGGAAAAAGCCCGCATAAGCGGCAATGCCATTACGCCATTTGTCCTGAATCGCGTCAGCCAACTGACAGACGGGGCTTCCCTGGAAGCGAACATCGCTTTGCTTGTCAACAATTCGCGGGTCGCGGGGCAGATCGCGCGGGAATTGAGTCGCTTGTAGCTCAGTCCGCTTCTTGGGACCACAAATGCAGAATGAGATCTTGCTCAAAGGTTTGAGCGCCCAGCTCGTTCAGCAGCGCCAGAATCTGGGCGCGGTGGTCTGTGCCGTGATTGACCACATGCAGCAAGATTTCCCAGCGACTGTTGTGGTGGCTGCCTCCGCGTCCGGGGAAATGAAGGGCTACAGTTTCTTCCAACTGCTCGCGGCTCAGTCCCAGCGCATAATCCTGGACCTTCTGGCGAATCGGCTCCCACTGCTGCCGCACTGTTAGCGCGTCCGGGAAATCCGAGAAATTGAGGATTTGCGTCGGCTGCTGATTCTGCAGACGAGACAGCCAGCGGTCATCGACATTCATCACGTGCGCCAGCTGATTGCGCACTGAGCCCAAGGAATAATCGAATTCTTGCACGAATTGTTCCCGACTCAATTCCATCACAGAGGACCAAACTTGGTCGTAGGACCTGTAGTGGTAATCAATCATTGCGCGAACCGCTTTTAAGATCATCTGTCTCTCTCCTATCATTCAAATATCCGCCATATTTCCAGACCGGTATCGCAGCCGATAATCAGCGCACGACCGTCTCGGCTGATCTCAACATTATCCGGTATTCTGCCGCATTCACGATAGGGTCCCAGGTCATAGCGTTCCCCGCTTTTGGCATCCCAAGCGACTAGCACAGGCTGGAAATCCAGGTTCACCGCCAGAATCGCGCTGGCATCCTTGGATAGCAAGAGGTATTGCGCATAAGCGCCATCAAGCGACGCCACAATGCGGTTTTCTCCCGTCGACAGATCCAATAGATTGAGCTGCTCTCTTGAGGGATTTGTCCAAGCGAAATGACTGGCTGAGGGCGCGTTCACCGCGCCGAACACAGCCGGACCGTTGAGGAGCTGATATTCCTTGGCTGCGCTTGCGTTGAAGAAATCGGGATAGATGCGCAAGTACAGTTTGTTTTCCGCCAATGCCGACAGGATCACCACCGGAAAGTCTATTCTGCCTATGCGTATGACAGGCGCATCATCCGCAGCAGCCGGGAAAGGAATCACATCCCGCAAGCTGATTTCACCCGTTTCAGGCTCCAGCCGGTAGCGCAGGAATTGCGTTTGGCCATCAGCAGCAGCCGCTTCAACAAACAGTTCGTCTTCTGCAATGCCGTGAAAAAGCGCGACAGGAACCTTGTCATGCGGGAGTCTGTTTTCATTGATAAGGTATTTTCCATCAGACTGATGCAGGATAATAGGCTGACCCTGTAGCTGTATGGCATCAATTAGGGCAAAGGAGCCTGCGCCGCGCACTTGTCGGCTGAGCCAGCGCCGCGAATCATGCAATAACGCAATGCGATAGATCTCGTCCGCTGAGCCGAGAAACAGGAACTCAGTCGCGTCCTCATTGGCTGCGAACCAGCCGATCGCAAGCTGAGCGTCAATATCTGCGAAGTCAATCCGCGCGTAAGAGCGCAACCGCGGCAAGTTTTCGGCGGTAATCTCCCGCCCGTATTCTTGCGCGATGTTCGCGGCCGTCAGCAACAACAAAAGCAATAGACAAGCAAGCGCGCGTAGATGGCAAGGCAATTGCATCAAATTATTCTTTTTCTCTTTGTTCTCAGTAAGCCCAACAAAGAAATGCAAATCCAACATAATCATGGATATTGTAGGGGCGACATACCATGTCGCCCGAAATCAATACGTAACAATGCGGGCGACCAGATTGGTCGCCCCTACAAGGCTTGTCCGCTATTATGACTACTCATCAATTTTTTGCCCCAATCCTTCTGCCTCTTGCCCAATAAAGATGGATCCACAATGCAAAAATTACGAAAATAGAACTGTTTTCAATCCCTTAAGTCGATTGTAGGGGCGACATACCATGTCGCCCGAAATCAAAACACAGTAACGTCGGGCGACCAGATTGGTCGCCCCTACACCGCCTCTGTAAAATTTGCATTATTTTCTTTGAACTACTTCTCTGTCCTCTGTAGTTAAATTTTGCTTAGAATATACGTTATTCTAAATGACGCCATTTTGCTGTGAATGCCCTGGACCTTGATTCTACATCGCTACACAAGCCTGCTGGCATAGGCTATAATCACAGTATCGTGATGCCAAACATAAGAATGGCTGGACAATCTGATGACGGTTTCCGCTGCGATCGAGCCTAAATTGGAACGCTTCTTGTTACAAGTGGAAAAACCGGGGCGCTATGTCGGCGGCGAGTACAACAGCGTCGTCAAAGCATGGGACGCCACAGAAATCAAGGTCGCCCTGGCCTTCCCGGACATTTACGATTTGGGCATGTCCAACCTGGGCATTATGAACCTCTACCACCAAGTCAATCTGCGCGACAACATGCTGGCCGAGCGCGTCTTTTCCCCTTGGCTGGACATGGAAGCGATCATGCGCGAGCATGAGATCCCGTTGTATTCGCTAGAAAGCAAGCGCCCGGTTAGTGAATTTGATATCCTCGGCATCAGCTTGCCCTACGAGCAGCTTTATACCAACGCCTTAAATCTGATTGACCTGTCCGGCTTGCCCATTTTGAGCCGGGAGCGCGATGAGCGGCAGCCATTGGTGATCGCAGGCGGTCATGCCTGTTTCAATCCAGAACCCATGTCGGACTTCATTGACGCCTTTGTCATTGGCGAAGGCGAAGAGATCATCGTAGAGATCGCTTCGGTGATGGGACAACTGAAGAACAGACCCCGAAACGAACAACTCAAGGCGCTCGCCCAGGTCCAAGGCCTGTATGTGCCGCGGTTTTACGACGTCGAATATCAGCCGGATGGCAGCATATTCGCCATTAAGCCCAATCAGCCGGGCATACCGGAGCGCGTGCTGAAACGCATCGTGATTTCACTGCCCAAGCCCTTCACCAAGTTCATCGTGCCTAATGTCGACACCGTGCATAACCGCGCCCCGATCGAGATTATGCGCGGCTGTACGCGGGGATGTCGATTCTGTCACGCCGGCATGGTGACGCGCCCCGTGCGGGAGCGCCCGATTGAGGAGATCATGTCGGCAATCGCGGAGATCGTGCAGAACACTGGTTTCGAGGAGATCAGCTTATTGAGCTTGTCCTCTTCCGATTACGTATGGGTGGAAGAACTTGCGGAAGAAGTCAACCGCGTCTATAAGGACGCCGGCTTGAGTTTGAGCTTGCCCAGCCTGCGCATCGAGAGCGCGAGCGCCGACCTGCTGGAAAAGCTCGGCGATACGCGCCGCAGCGGCTTCACCTTCGCGCCAGAGGCCGCTACCGAGAAAATGCGCGACATGATTAACAAATTCGTGCCCGACGACCAAGTCATCCAGACCGCCAAAGACGTGTATTCGCGCGGATGGCGCACAATCAAGTTCTATTTCATGATCGGCCATCCGGCGGAGGCGCTGGAAGACGTTCAGGCTATTATCGATCTCTGCCTGCGGACGCTCAATGAAGGTACCAAAATACTGGGCAAGAAAGCCACACTGAACATTGGCGTCAGCACCTTTATTCCCAAACCGCATACGCCCTTCCAATGGGCGCCGCTGGACAGGCGCGACCAAGTTGAACGCAAGCAAGCGCTGTTGAAGCGGCAAATGCGCCGCGGCGGCATGCACCTGCGCTGGAACGACTATGACGGCAGCGAGTTTGAAGGCTGGCTAAGCCGGGGAGATCGCCGTTTGGGGCGGGTAATTCGCCGCGCCTGGGAATCGGGCTGCAAATTCGATGCTTGGCAAGATCAACACCAGCATCACAAATGGCTAGCGGCATTCGCGGATTGCGGCTTGGATCCTGACTTCTACAACTTCCGCGAGCGGGACCTGGACGAGGTCTTCCCTTGGGATCACATCGACGTCGGCATACACAAGAAGTTCCTCAAAGAAGATTATCTCATGAGCGTCCGGCGCGAAACGCGCGTCGATTGCCGCGACAAATGCTTCGCCTGCGGCATCCTGCCGAAATTCGCCAAAGAGCGTTCTACCACAGCGGAACAGGCTTGGGAATGCCCGCCCGTCACGCCCATCAGCGAGCGCCGCGCAGCGCGTCAAGTCTCGATTCCACTCAGTTCCATCGGTTGACCCGCCTTGGACAGCGCCCGGCGCATCGTCGTCAATGGTATTGAGATCCGCGAACGCGTGATTGGCAGGGGACCACCCGTGTTGTTGATTCACGGCTGGGGCGCCAATCTTGAGCTATTGCAGCCCTTGGCTCTATACCTCGAACAGTTTGATTTTCAGCTATTCATGTTGGACTTGCCCGGATTCGGCGAAAGCGCCGAACCGCCGGTCCCATTCACGATCTTCGATTACGCCGCCTTCTGCGTCGCCTATCTCGATTCACACCGCCTGGAGCGAATACATTACTTCGGTCATTCGCTGGGCGGGCGCATTGGCTTGATACTCGCGTCCGAGCACAGCGATCGTCTCATGAGCATGGTCTTGTCAAACAGCGCCGGCATCAAAGAGAAGCAAGCCCTGTCCAGCCAATTGCGCCTGCGGGTCTATCGGTCGGTCCGCGACAGCTTGAAACGCATCGGCGCTGCCGCAATCGCCGAGGACCTTCGTCAGCGCTACAACAGGAGATATGCTTCGCCGGATTATCAAGCCGCATCGCCGGTCATGCGCAAAACCCTGGTCAATGTCGTCAGCCAAGACTTGCTGCCTCACGCAAGCAGAGTGAAGGCGCCAACAATCTTGATCTGGGGCGACGCGGATACGGAAACGCCGCTTTGGATGGGCAAGAAGCTGGAAAGCAGCATTCCCGACGCCGCCTTAATCGTGCACGAAGGCGGGGGCCACTATGCCTATCTTGACTATGCGCGCCGCACCGCGGCTATCATGAACTCGCTCTATTCAAGCGCCCAATCTCAACTCACCAGATAGCGCAAAGCGACCGTTTCGCCGTCCTGTTGTCTAATCGTGGAAAGCCCTTATAATGCGCTTGCAGCGTATGGGGATAAAACAGTGCCAAGTCTCTGGCTATTTGCATTGGCGGGCTTCTGGCTAGTTGGAACCTGGCTGCGCATTTATCAACTGGCTCGTTTCTACCAAATTGAAGAATACATGAGCCGGCGCTTTTTGATGTGGCTGCGCCGGTCGCCGCGCCGCCTTTTGCCCAAGCGCGCGCTGGCAGCCTGGTTCCTCGGCACGGTCCTTGCTATCGTCCCCGCCTTCCTAACTGAAGAGCCAAACGGCGCTCTCTCACTCTTGATGATGTTTGTCGCGGCTCTTGTCGCCGTCTGGACCCCGCCAGAACAAGAAATCAAAAAGCCGCTCGTCCGCACGGGTCGCGTCCAGCGTATGCTGGCCGCCGCCGCCTTATGCGCCGCCCTCGCGCAAGGGGCAGCCGTCGTGGCGGCGATGAATGCAATTGAAGGATTTCATTCGATGCGGATTGCGCCGCTAGCGATCAGTACGACGGGGTTTATCCTTTTCTTGCTGGCTCCAATCTGGCTGACAATGGGCAACCTGATTCTGCAGCCCTTCGAGAGTTACCAGCGGCGGCGCTTTCTGTCGCAGGCGCGCGCGGTGCTGAACTCGACCAAGCCCAAAATCATAGGCATCACCGGCAGCTACGGCAAAACAACAACCAAAGACTTCTTGCGCGACATCCTGAGCCTGCGATATCGCGCCTATGCCACGCCAAAGAGCTATAACACGCTAATGGGCATCTCGCTGGCGATCAATCGCGACCTCGTCGACGACTATCGAACGGAATACTTCATCAGTGAAATGGGCGCCTATGTGCCTGGCGAGATCCACCGCATCTGCCAGTTGACGCCGCCCGACCTTGCGATTGTCACAGAAATTGGTCCGCAGCATCTGGAACGGTTTGGCTCGCTGGACAATGTCATGCGCGCCAAATACGAAATAATCAAGAATCTCAAGGAAGACGGCGTCGGCGTTTTCAACTGGGACAACGCCTGGATCCGCGAGATGATCGCCCTCGGTCATCCTAAGACGCGCTTGTCCGTAAGCCGAGAATTGACCCTCGCTGAGGCGCGGCGCGAAAACGTAACCTGGATCGCGACTGACATGGAAGAAAGTTTGGGGGGGCTTCGCTTCACAGTCAGCAACGTGGCGACAGGCGAGCAAGCCCAGCTAAGCACGCCGGTCATTGGCGAACACAATGTTACAAATCTCCTGCTGTGCGTCGCGGTTGCATTTCACGAGGGCATGCCTTTGCGTGACATCGCCATGAGAATCGGCTCGCTCAAACCGGCGGAGAGTCGACTGGTTCGGCAAATGACGCCTGCGGGCATCACCATCATCAATGACGCCTACAGCGCCAACCCAAAAGGCGTTGTCAGCGCGCTAAAGGCACTGGGCATGCACAAAGCAGGCAAAAGGCTGCTGATCACGCCGGGCATGATCGAACTCGGCGCATTGCAGGAACAGGAAAACCGCAAACTGGGCGTTCTGGCCAGCGAATACGCCACCGATATCATCCTTATCGGCAGAGAGCAGACCAAGCCTGTTTTTGAAGGCATTCGCTCGACCGGCTATGACATGGCGCGGGTACAAGTGTATGAAACCTTGGCGGAATCGGTGGCTTGGTACCAGCAGAACCTGAGAGCGAAGGACACCGTGCTTTTCTTGAATGATTTGCCCGATACCTATTAGACGCTCCGCAAAGGAGCGCCATGAAACATTATTGACATCATCAGTCATAATTTGCATAGTACTGCACTGATACAGCAAGGACATGGGAAGGGACCATGAGCAATCGGCGGCGAACGCGCGTGGCGGTCATCTTTGGCGGCCGCAGCGTCGAACACGATGTGTCCATCGTGACCGGGCAGCAGATAATGGGAGCGTTTCCCGCGGATTTGTACGAGGTGGCGCCCGTCTACATCTCCCGCGACGGCGCCTGGTACACCGGCGCGCCGCTGTTGAAATTGGACAACTTCGCTCGTGATGACTTGCTGCGACTGGAAGGGGTCAGCCCCTGCCTGCTATCGCCGGATACGCGCCACCATGGTCTCATCGTGAAACCCCTGGCTGGCAGATTCAGCAAGAGCCTTGTCCAGCGCATAGACGTCGCTTTTCCCGCGCTGCACGGCACACACGGCGAAGACGGCAGTCTCCAGGGTTTGCTCGAACTGGCGGACATACCCTATGTCGGATACGCCACGCTAGGCTCGGCGCTGACCAATGACAAAGCTATGACCAAGATGGTGCTGCGTCAAGCGGGCGTCCCAGTGCTCGAAGATTTCGTATTCACCCGCGAAAGCTGGTTAAACCAGCCCGATCAAGTGCTTGAAGCGATCCAGCAAAA
Organism: Aggregatilineales bacterium; assembly: GCA_963663445.2. Classification (GTDB taxonomy): domain Bacteria; phylum Chloroflexota; class Anaerolineae; order Aggregatilineales; family Phototrophicaceae; genus UBA6055. The sequence goes on from CAXXTM010000002.1 coordinate 1,884,583, forward strand.
TCTGGCATTCCCGCTCTTCATAAAGCCGGCGACGCTGGGCTCCAGCATCGGCATCAGCCGAGCGGATTCCACCCCGCTGCTGCGCGCGGGTATCGACATCGCCGCCAATTTCGATCGGCGCATCATAGTTGAGCCAGCGATCGCCGACGGCATTGAGATCAATTGTTCTGTCATAGGCTTCGGCAGCGAATGTCAAGCCTCTACATTGGAACAGCCTGTTTCTTGGGACGATTTCCTGTCCTATGAGGACAAGTATCTGCGCGGGGATGAAGGCATGAAGAGCGCCGAGCGCATCATCCCGGCGCCGGTCAGCGACGCGCTGGCGCAGCGCTTGCGGCAACTGAGCCTGCGCGCCTTCCAGGCTGTCGACGGTCGTGGCATCGCGCGCATTGATTTCTTGGTAAGACCTGAGCGAGATGAGATTTATCTCAATGAAATAAACACTATGCCCGGTTCGCTCGCGCTTTATCTCTGGCGGGAAGATGGGCTGTCGCCAAGCCAAGTGGTCCAGAAGTTGGTGGACCTGGCGCGCGAAGCGCAGGCGGAAAAACGCCGCAACATGTACGACTATCAGACGAATCTGGTATCGGTCGCCAGCCAGCGCGGCCTTAAGGGCGGCAAGGGCGCCAAGTCTTGACCGCGCTTGGCTAGGATGCGGCAAGCGCCGCAGCTCGCCGGACCTGCTCCGACCTTGATTTTGGCTTGTTGGCAATATGCTGTATGCTATGATTTAGGCGCTCGGGACAGTTTATCCGCCGACAAGATATTTGTGCCCAACACATCCGACAATCAACGACAGCCCTATCCGTCCGAAGTAGGCCGTTCGATTTGGGGCGGCGCCCCGCTCCCGCCGATTCCCGAACGCGTTCTCGACGGAATTCCGGGCTTTATCGCCTGGCTAGTCCTGCTGCTCTCAATCGCAAGCGCGGTCGCATTTCCGCTAACTCTGATGCTGACAGCTGCATTTGTAGCCCTCTATTCGGCGCTCAGGTTCTTGTCCGCCGGCATCGCCAACACCATGGGCAATCGCAAGATCAATACCTGGGAAGCGATCGACTGGTACCAAAAATACCAGGAAATTGAAGACGAGGTTGGCGTCGCCTGGGACGACGTGCAGCATCTTGTAATCATCCCCAACTACAAGGAATCGCTTGAAGTTCTCAGCCGAACGCTGAACCACCTCCGGCAGCAGCACAACGCCAAATCGCAAATCTCGATCGTCCTGGCAATGGAAGGCGGAGAACCGAATAGCTATCGCAAAGCGCTTTTCTTGCAACGCCATTTCGCCGCGCATTTTCGCAACGTATATTACACGGTGCATCCACGTGGCTTGATTGGCGAAATGCAATGCAAGTCGGCCAATCTGTCCTGGGCGGTCAAATGGTACTTTGACAAAGTGGTCGAGCCGGAAAACCTGGACATCGACAACATCGTCGTGACAACCATGGATGCCGACACGCGCTGGCACCCGAAGCACTTTGCCGCCCTCACTTATTTATTCGCCGCCAGCAAAGACAGGCATCGCACCTTCTGGCAGGCGCCAATTCGCTATCACGGCAATATTTGGCAAGTCAACCCCTTGATGCGCATTATCAACACCTATGCCACGGCTTTTGAGATGGCTTACCTGGCCGCGCCCTGGTGGATGGCGATGCCGATGTCCTCCTATTCGCTCAGCTTGAAATTGCTCGAGCAAAGCGGCAACTGGGATACCGACGTGATCGCCGATGAATGGCACATGTTGATCAAAGCCTATTTCGCCACCGGCGGCAAAGTTTCTCTACAGCACATTTTCCTGCCCTTCTTGGCGGATTCGACCACCGGTTCCAACATCTTTCGTTCTGTCAAGAACCGCTATACCCAGACACTGCGCCATGCCTGGGGCAGCAAAGAGGTCGGTTACATGCTGGCCAAGTTGATCGAGAATCCTCATGTCGTATCGTTCAACTCCTTGAAGTTATTGTTCAGAATCGCGCATGATATCTTGCTGGCCGGCGCCGGTTGGATCATCCTGACGGTTGGATCGCAATTGCCCGTGCTGTTTCATCCCGAAATCGCGCCAGTGCAGTTGGATACCTTCTTTGCCGCCTCGGACAAGCTGTCTTATGCCATTGACGGCATTTCCAGAAGCCATCCCGCCTGGATCCTTTTGGCGATTTCCGGCATCACCATGATAGTCCTCGTCATCGTATTTCAAATCCAGGACTATCGTATCCGACCGCCGCGAGACGGTCCCTACACCTTCGTGGAAAGCCTGCAAGAGTTGTTGAGCATCCCCTTTATGCTGGTGTTGACGCTGCTTGTCGTCGCCTTGCCTACCCTGGTGGCGCAAACACGCCTGCTATTGGGGATTCCGCTGCAATTCATCGTGACAGACAAGACCATCGAATGACAGCTCGGGGCGTTTTTTCATTGCTATGTTCGGCTATGTCTTTCCGCTTGAATTGGCTTATGTATCAAATAGCGCCGATTAACCCTAGCAGGCAGGCAGCGAGTTTCCTATGATGCCCTCATTGGCGCGTCACCCTTATACAAGCGAAGATAAGCCAGCATGACATCAGAACGCGTGCAGAAAATCATGGCGCAAGCCGATATCGGATCGCGCCGCAAATGCGAAGAAATGATCCGCGCGGGCAGAGTGCGGGTTAACGGCAAGGTCATCGAACTCGGGACAAAAGCGGACCCGCGGAAGGATATCATCCGGGTGGATGGCGAGCGCATCGGAGGCGCGTCCGACCCGCTATACATCGTCGTGAACAAGCCGAAGGGCGTGCTATCGACAAACGAATCGTCGCCAGACGATAGCCGCCCCACTATACGCGAACTGATTGATTTGCCCGGACACCTCTTCACCATCGGACGCCTCGACGCCGACAGCGAGGGGCTGATGATCTTGACCAACGACGGGGAATTAGCCAACAAAGCGACGCATCCGCGATTTGAACACACCAAAACTTACAAGGTCACGGTCAAGGGCAGGCTCCGGCGCGAAACGCTGGAAAAATGGGAAGCGGGCATTTGGCTGGACAACAGCCGTACCGCCGCCTGCTCCGTCAAGGTATTGGCGTCCAACAGACGGTCCAGCACCTTGCGTATTATCATGGTCGAAGGACGCAAGCGGCAGATCCGCCGGGTAGCCGCTGTCCTGGGTCATCCGGTGATGCGCTTGGTTCGCACGCACATCGGGCAACTCGGATTAGGCACCTTGCGCAAGGGCACCTGGTATCAGCTCGACCAAAGCGAAGTCGACGCGCTGATGACGCCAGCCAAAGAACTGGCGGAAATCCGCCGAAAACGGCGCGAGCGCAAGCAGCGCAAGCATAGCTAAGTTTTGACTAAAATGCGCATGCCCGCCAAACTGAGCCATGAACTGAGCATTGAGGAATACATAGCCCGCCAGCCGGAATATGACCGGCGCCGGCGAATTCTCCTGCCCATGCTGCGGGCAGCGGCGCCGGCCTTTTGCAAGATTGAGGTCGAAGGTCTGGAAAATGTGCCTCGCCAGGGCAGCGCGTCGCTCATGATTAACCACATATCCTACCTGGATCCTATCGTCGTGACAGCCAGCATTCCTTTCCGCTATACAATTTCGCTCTCAAAAATCGAAAATTTCCGTATTCCTGTTGTGGGCTGGTTCCTGCGGCAATGGGGACATTTCCCGATCCATCGCGGCGGTTATGACCGTAAGGCGCTCATGCAAACGATCGCCCTGCTGCAAAGCGGGCAACTGGTCTTGATGGCGCCGGAAGGCACTCGTCACGCCGGGGGCTTGCAGCCGGGCAAGGACGGCCTGGCTTACGTCGCGACAAAATCCGACGCTGTTATCGTTCCCACAGCTATATGCGGCGCAGAAAACTGGAAATCGCGCATGAAGCGCCTGCGCCGCGCTTATGCAAAGGTCGTATTTGGAAAAGGATTTCGCTTTCGCATCGAGGGGGGCAAACGCATACCGCGCCAGGCGCTTTCGCAGATGATTCGCGAAGCCATGTATCAACTCGCCGCGACCATTCCCGACGAATACGCCCATTTGCGCGGGCATTACGCCGAGATCGAAAAAGCCACAACGGATTACCTCGACTTCATCTGACCTTTTATTCTAGGCGAACGCGCCGCGCGAAGCCTGCAACGCGCTTACCGCCAAGAGCGCCGCTGTCTCATCCAAGCGCTTGAAGCGATGGTCCTTGGTCATCCCCTGGACATAGCGAAAGTGCATCTGCTGCATGTAGACCATCCATCTGAAAAGCGCAAGAGCCTGATAAAAGCGAATATCACCCACGTCGCGGCCGCTGCCTTCGGCATATCTGGCGATGATCTGCTTCCTGGTGAAAAAGCCCTGGTCCCCGGTCGGCATCGGCGTCAATTGCAATAGATGCTGTGGATCGCTGGGTTCAGTCCAGTAGGTCAATAAGGTCGCCAAATCAAGCAAGGGATCGCCCAGGGTGCACATATCCCAATCCAATAGCGCGGTCATCATGGATGGATCTTCAGCAGCGAAGATTGTGTTGTCCAGCTTGTAGTCGTTGTGTACCAAGGTCGGGGAAGGCGATTCCGGCATGTTTTCGACCAGCCAGGCATAGAGCTGCTCGACGACGGCGCTGTCTTCAAGTTTTGCCGCGTTCCAGCGTCGATACCAGCCTGCCACTTGCCGGCTGATAAATCCCGCGGGCCTGCCAAGTTCCGCTAGACCGATCGACTCGTAATCGACAGCATGGAACGCGACCAGGACATCCACCAGCGTCTCGCTTAGCCGCCGCGCCGCATCTGGCATGGCGGCGAAGCTCGCCGGCATGCCGCGGCGGACGACGACTCCTTTGCGTCGCTCCATGATAAGAAATGGCGCGCCTATCACGCTGGCGTCTTCAACATACAGATAGGTGCGCGGCGCAAAGCGAAATACGGGGTTCAAAGCCGAAAGCGCTCTGTATTCGCGCGACATATCATGCGCTGTCGGCGCGTAATGACCTATCGGCGGCCGCCGCAGAACGTATTCATGTGTAGCGCCGAAACTTAACAGATAGGTCAGGTTGGCCATGCCACCCGTGTACTGCCGCACAGTCAGCGGCTGCTCCGCCCCTTCCAGCTCGCCGGCTAGATACCGGGCAAGGCTGGCTTGGTCAAAGCCTTCGTCGGGCCGCGGCTCCTGCAAATCCATCACCTGTTGAGTCCCCATGGACTAAGCTCCCGGCTAGCTAGGTCCGGCATCCCTTGACGGGGCTATTCACTGTCTGCCTATAGCATTTGATACTGAGCTTGAGTTTAGCATATCGCGCCTTCGTCAGCGAAACAGGGCAATCGCTTCATAATCATAGTCCTTCAATATATGATAAAATCAACCAAAATATAACTACAGAGGACACAGAGGTCACAGAGAAAAGCGTTTCCATTTTCGAACAGCCGCGGACAATTTCGATAGATAAGAAAAGCGATCTTCTGTTCTGATCAGCAGTGAGATAGCGTTTCGCCAAAAAGAACCTTATCTCAATGTTCTTGGTGTTCTCGGTGGTAAAAACATGATGCGACTGCCCTGGTTTCGGGATTTCTTGACCGGTGATGTACAATCAAGGTCGCTTTCGGATTTGCGGAACGACATTAGAATAAGCGATATGGAAAAGATCGGCAGCATTGAACAATTACAGATTCAGCAGAACCCGTTGAAAACAACCGTCAACGACAAGCAGACCGTATATGATCCGGCCGGCATCATGATATTGCAGGAGATCAGGCTGACAACCTTCGGCATTGTCGGCATCCTGGATTTTCTCAACAGAGAAATGGCTTATTTGGATGTTCATCACTTGCGCCACCCACAGTCCAGATTCCGCGGCGACAACAAAATTAGCATCGGCTTTACGAGCCACTATCAGCGGATGCGAAATGAATTCGGGGGGCATCTCCGCGACGGCAGCGCTGGCGAGAACATCATCATCAAGTCCAATCGTCTAGTATCGCCGCAAGAACTGGGACAGAGGCTGGCGATACGCTCGCGACAGCATGATTCCCTGATCTTCTTGTGCGACATCAAGCCGATTCCGCCCTGCGAACCCTTCGTCCGCTACGCGCGGGAGCGCCGCGCCTTATCGCCGAGAGAGACACAGGCCGATCTAAAGCTATTAAGCGGCGGCTTGCGCGGCTATTACATGGAAGTCGAATCCGCTGCCGAAGAAGCAATTGTCCGATTAGGCGATACGGTTTATCGAGCGGAGTCATCCTAGCCGCTTCTAATCCAGGCGGGGCAATCCGGCAAAAGCAATTGCGCTAAGGATGCCGATTCCTGGCAAGGCGCCATGACGCGCAAGCCGCCGCAAGGTATCATATTCTCATCTTTCTCATCTTTCTCTTCTAAATCAACCGAAGCGAGCCACATTGAAAATCGAAAAATCACTGCCCATTCTGATTGCCTATCTGATTTTCATCGCCATCGGCTTAGCCACCGGGCTGCTGAATATCGCCTGGACTTTCATACAGCCCACCTTCGGCGTCTCCTTGGATTCATTAGGCACGCTGTTAAGCGCCGCCATGCTTGGCGGGCTGATAGCGGCGTTTTTATGCGGCACATTGATAAACAGATTCAGCATCGCCTCCGTCTTGCTTAGCGGCTTGGCGATCGCGGGATTGGGCTTGCTTGGTTATGCCATCGCGCCAATCTGGATCGCCTTGCTGCTGGCCGCCTTTATCGCCAGCATTGGCAAAGGCACGATAGACGCGGGAACGAATATCTTCGTGGCGTCGAATTACGGCGCCAGCCAAATGAATTGGCTGCACGCTTGCTGGGGCATCGGGCTGACATTCGCGCCTGCGCTGGTGACTTTCCTCGTGCTCGACCTGGAAGCGGGCTGGCAATTTGGCTACGTGATTATGGGCGGCGTGATCCTGCTGCTCGGTCTCTCTGTGCTGTTGTCCCTGCCGCTATGGAAGATAAAGAAACCAAAGCGCGGCAAAAGCAAAGCGGTTGACGCAAAAGCGCCACTGCAGGAAACGCTACGACGTCCGATCGTATGGATCAGCCTGTTATACTTCTTCCTGTACGGAGGCATAGAGATCGGCGCCGGGCAACTGGCAAACACGCTTTTCGTCGAAGCAAGGGGCATCCCGCAAGAGACTTCGAGCGCCTGGGTTAGCGCCTATTGGGGCAGCTTTACCATTGGTCGCATGCTCATGGGGCTTTTAGCTTTGCGCATGGGCGACAGAGCATTGCTGAATATCAGCTTTGGGCTGACGGTCCTAGGCGCATTCTTGTTATTCGCCAATGTCGCCGATATTTCCAGCTTTGTCGGACTGCTGGCTTTGGGTTTCGGCTTAGCGGCACAGTTCCCGATTTTGATTCTGCAAACGCCAGGCCGCGTCGGCGCGGAACACGCCTCAAACGCGATAGGCTTCCAGGTCGGTTGCGCCGGCTTGGGTGGCGCAACGCTTTCCGGCGTCGCGGGGATATTCGCGGAGAATATTGCAATCGAGTTGATCAGCGCCTTCATTTTCTTAAGCGCGCTGCTTTCGCTCCTGATATATCAGCTGATGATCAAGTGGGAAAAACGCAATGCCGCCGCGAGCTTGGCTTAGAACCGAAATATGCTGAGCCTGGAAGAAAAAATCGGGCAGATCTTGATGGTAGGTTTCGACGGCGCCGGCGCGCCATCTTACCTTTTGGACTGGCTGGCATCCGGGCGTGTCGGCGGCGTCTATCTCTTCGCGCGCAATGTCGAATCGCCCCCACAGGTCAAGCAGCTTGTGGATTCATGTCATCATGCGGCAAAATATCCCATCCTTGTGGGTATCGATCAAGAAGGCGGCGCTGTAGCGCGATTGCGCGCTGGCTTCAGCGAAAGCCCCGGCGCGATGGCGCTCGGCGCTTCCCGCGATGCGCGACTCGCGGAAGATATCGCATTCATGCTGGGGCGAGAATTGGCCGCCCTCGGCATCAACTGGAACTTGGCGCCGGTCGCCGATATCGCGCATAACAAGGTGAATCCGTCTGTCGGCACGCGCTCGGCAGGCGCGGATAAAGATCTGGTCAGGGACTTTGTTGTCGCGCAGATCAAAGGCTTCGGGCGGGCGGGCATCGCCGCCACCGCCAAGCATTTTCCAGGGCTGGGCAATAGCGAGATTGATACACACCATGCGCTTGCCAAAGTAGCCGGCTCCCTGGATTTTTTGTATGAAGAAGACCTGATGCCCTTTCGCGGCGCTATCAGCGCGGACGCGCCCTGCATCATGACGACGCATGTCATGTTCGAGGAACTGGACGACCGCTACCCGGCAACTTTATCGCCGCGCCTAATCGATGGCTTACTACGCCGCGAACTGGGTTATGATGGCGCAGTCTGCACAGACTGCATGGAGATGAAAGCCATCACAGACTGCGCCGACGGCTGGGGTGCGGGTGAATCCGCCGTGCTCGCCGTCCTGGCGGGGGTGGATATGCTGTTGTTTTCGCACAGCCGCGCTGCGCAAGAAGCCGCCTACGATGCCCTTTTGCAGGCGGCGGCATCCCGGCGCATTTCGCTTGAGCGTATCGACAAATCCCTGGCGCGCATCGCTGCGCTCAAACGTCGCTGCCAATTGGATGAACGCCCGCCTTTAGCGATCGTCGCCTGCGAAGCCCACCGTTCTCTAACAAGAAAAGCAGCCAGAGCGGGCACGGTCCTATTGCGCTCATCTGATCGCTTCCCCATTGCCAGCCCCAGATCGCGCCTGTTATGTATCGAGTTCGCCCCGGGCTTGCCTTCAAGCGCGGCGGACCAAGATTCTGCTACGGCGCTCTCCCGCTATCTCCAGGAGCGCTTGCCGCTTGCGGAAAGCCTGATTGTCCGCTCGGAATCCCAGCTTGACCAGGCGCTCGCCCAAGCCGAAGCGCTAGACGCGGAATCGCAGATCTTGCCGGAAATCTTAATAGTAGCGACCAGGAACGCCCACCGGCTGCCTTGGCAAGCCCAAGCGGCTCAAGCAGTTATTGACCTCCAGCCCGGTTCAGTATTGCTTTGCCTGCGGGATCCCTATGACGCCAATGCGATAAGCGGCGCCGGCGCCATTCTTTGCAGCAACGGCGATAGCGCGCCATCACTCGAGGCCGCGGTCGACGCCATCTGTGGCGATTATGCGCCGACAGGGCGGCTCACGGTGAATCTGGAGCTGAGCGAATGACCGCGACAAATGGAGGTCTGCTCGCGAATAAACGCTTCAAGACCGCGCTAGAAGCGCTGCTCGAGCGACATCTGCCTGGCAGCTTCCCCGCGCTTAGCCTGTGTGTTATTCATCGCGGCGACATTGTTCTGGATGACGCCTGGGGCTGGATTGATCCGCAGACACGCCGGCTGTCGGTCGTCACTGATACCTTGTTCGACTTGGCGTCGCTTACCAAGATCGTCGTCGAAACCAGCTTCTTGACGCTGGTTCAAGCCGGCAAAATAGGACTGCAAGATAGACTGGTCGATGTCATTCCAGAATTCGGCCAAGTGAATCCACGCGGGATAGCCGGCAGCCAAGACCCGCATAGCAGACGATTTCTGCCCATTGATGGCGAGTATGACGTACTCAGCGTCGACGCAACAGAGGTCCGGTTCAAGCATCTCTTGACGCATAGCTCCGGTTTGCCGCCTTGGCGTTCCGTGTATTTGCTGGCAAGGGAACAGGCTCCCCCAGCCCCAGCATTTAGAAGCGCATACGACGAATCCCACTGGCGAAGAGGCTTGGCGAGCATGTTGAGCTTTCCCTTTGCCGGTCCCGTTGGCGAAACCGTCCGTTACAGCGATATCGGCATCATGCTGCTGGGCGAGGCGCTGGCGCGATTGCAGGGCGAGCGGCTCGACAAGGCAATAGCCGAGCGCGTTCTAATGCCGCTGAATCTGCGTTCTTTCACCTATAATCCAGTCCAAAATGGCCTGCCCAAAGAAAAAACCGCGCCGACTGAATACGATGATACTTGGCGCCGCCGCCGCGCTTGGGGAGAAGTCCACGACGAAAACGCCTGCGGGCTGGGGGGCATTGCGGGACATGCCGGTTTGTTCGCAACAGCCCGTGATGTCGCCGCCTTTGGGCAGGCTTGGGTTTCGGGCGACCGTCGCTTGCGCCTGTCGGCGCGACTGCGGCGGTCCGCGACCAGCCAGCAGGCTTCCGGGCAGTTCCGCATGGGATTGGGCTGGATGCTCAAAGCCGCGGCAGATTCGTCGGCCGGCGACCTGTATAGCGATGCTTCTTATGGGCACACCGGCTTTACCGGGACTTCGCTCTGGGTCGATCCGGATCGGCATTTGGTCACGGCTGTCTTGAGCAACCGAGTTTATCATGGTCGTCAGGCGGAAAAGATTCATTCATTCCGCCGCTCAATTCACGATCTGATTGTTCGCGGGGTCGAGGACAGATGAAGCAGCAGTTCTTTATGGGCATTGACGGCGGCGGAACCAGCCTGCGCATCGCCATTACAGACGGCGCTATGCAAGTCATCAGCAGCCTTAAGACCAGCGCCTCCAACCCTAACCTGGTGGGCAAAGATCAGGCGCAAAAGCATATTCGAGCCGCGATACTAAGCTGCCTGCGGCGGGCGGAAGTTTCTCCACAAGCCATTCAATCAGTTGCAATCGGCGTCGCCGGCGCATCAGCCGAACACAGCCGCGACTGGCTGATAGCCACGCTAGAACCGGTCTTGCCAGACAGCCTGCTCGTCGCCGCATCCGACCTCGAAATCGCGCTGGTTGGCGCGCTGACAAAGCGCCATGGCGTCTTACTGCTGGCCGGTACGGGAAGCGCGGCATTCGGCATTTCGCCGGCCGGTCGGCGGCTGCAGATCGGCGGTTGGGGATACCTTCTGGGCGATCCGGGCAGCAGTTACTGGATCGGCCGGCAAGCGTTGCAGCAAATGATTGAGCGATACGATAGAGTTGGCGAGGGCGTCGACGTCAAGCGCGATGACCCGCTATTTGATTGCATATTGCAGAGGCTTGGCATATCAAATCACCGGCTGATAGTTGACTGGCTCTATCGAAGTCAATCCCCGCCCGCGACGCGCATCGCCGACATCGCAAGGATCGTTCTAACACTTGCCGAGGACGGCAATTGGCCTGCGCTTAACATCTTGCAAGCGGCGGCGATTCAGCTTGTTCGACAGACAAAATTGCTTGTCCAGCGTCTCGACTACCCTGGCGCTGAAATCGCTTTTGCCGGCGGCTTGCTCGAAAAGGACAACCTGCTTTCAATCGACGTGGCGCGACGACTGGGGCTGGAGCAGCGCCCTATCGCCAGGCATCCGCCGGTCATCGGCGCGGCTCTCTTGGCGAAAATGGAATGGGAACGGGTAAACGCGGCATGATACTTTCTACCGAGAATCAGAACCCCGCTACCGCGGGCATCGACAAAATGTCCACACTTGATATGCTGGCGGCGATCAATGACGAAGACGCCCGCGTGGCGCAAGCGGTGAGGCAAGCGCTGCCGCAGATCGCGCGCGCGGTTGATACAGTCGCGCAGTCTTTGCGGGACGGCGGCCGGCTCTTCTATGTCGGCGCAGGGACCAGCGGAAGGCTCGCTATACTTGATGCGGTAGAATGTGTACCGACCTTTGGCGCCCATCCCGAGCAGGTGCAGGGTCTGCTCGCGGGCGGTCAAGCGGCTGTCTTCCGCGCAGTTGAAGGCGCGGAAGACAGTGCGGAAATGGGCGGGCAGGACCTGCGGCAACGCGGGCTTTGCAGCGGCGATGTCGTCTGCGGGATCGCGGCCAGCGGCGCCACGCCTTACGTCATCGGGGCTTTGACTTACGCGAGCTCGATACCTGCGCGGACCATCGCTATCTGCTGCAACGAGAAGGCGCCCATGCTGGATCTCGCGGATATCGGCATAGCAGTGGAAGTCGGTCCAGAAGTCATCGCCGGTTCGACGCGCATGAAAGCGGGCACTGCCCAGAAGTTGATTCTAAACATGATTAGTACCGCCACCATGATCCGCTTGGGAAAAGTCTACCGCAATCTGATGGTCGACTTGCGCGTCACCAACCAGAAGCTGGGGGGCAGAGCGCTGCGCTTGGTGATGCAATTGACCGATACCGATGAGGAGCAAGCGGCGGCTTTGCTGTCCGCGACCGATAACGACGTCAAAACCGCTGTGGTGATGGCAAAGCTGGGAATCAGCCCCGTGGCCGCGCGCGAGCGGCTGCGACGGACCGATGGCTATCTCTATCGGGTAATCGACGATGTGGAAATTAGATGACAATAGCGACGGCAATCATCATCAAAAACGCGCGCATCGTCGCCGAGACGGGCTGCTACGAGCGAGCTTGGCTACGAGCCGAGAATGGTGTAATCGCCGCCATCGCGCCCGGTGATGCCCCCGAATTGCCCGGGTCCCACATAATAGACGCCAATGGCGCGACGCTCTTGCCCGGCTTCATTGATGTCCATACCCATGGCGGCGGCGGCTTCGATGTGATGGACGGCGAGGTGGAATCGCTGGCAGGCATGGCGACTTACTTTGCCCGCGGCGGCGTTACTTCCTTCCTGGCGACGACCTGGACGGACAGCGACGAACGAATTCGAGAAGCTCTGCAAGCGGTGTCGGCCGCGCAGGATATGCCCGCGGCCGGCGCCAGACTGCTTGGCGCCCACCTGGAAGGTCCCTACCTGAATGCGGAGAAATGCGGCGCGCAGCACAGCGCCTATATTCGTCGAGCCGACCCAAAGGAGGCATTGCCCTGGCTGGATCTAAACGTCATTCGGCTTTTGTCCCTGGCGCCGGAATACCCCGAAAACCACTGGCTAATCAAAGAGGCGGTCAAACGCGGCCTGACGGTCTCGGTCGCCCATTCCAACGGCAGCTATGATCAGATCAGGTCGGCGCGGGATCTTGGTCTAAGTCACGCGACGCATGCCTTCAACGCCATGTCGCCGCTGCATCATCGCGAGCCCGGCGTCGTGGGCGGCGTACTCAGCCTGGATGACATCAACTGTGAGTTGATCTGCGACCTCGAGCACGCGCATCCTGCCGCCATTGAAATCCTCTGGCGCTGCAAAGGACCCGACCGGCTCATCCTGATCACCGACTCGGTCAAGATTGCGGGCTTGCCAGATGGCGTTTATCAGTTCTCGCATCAAGAAGTTGAAAAGAAAGACGGCAGCGTGCGCATCCGCGCCGACGGCAGTTTGGCTGGCACAACGCTGACAATGAATGCCGCTTTGCGAAATTTAATGTCGGTCACGAAACTGCCGGTAGAATCCCTTTGGCGAACAGCCAGCCTAAATGCGGCGCGCGCGATAGGCGTCGCTGACCGCAAGGGCGCCATCGCCCTGGGCAAGGACGCCGATCTGGTGTTGGTCGACGCTGAATTGAATGTAGGCATGACCATTGTTGAGGGCAGGAGCGTGTATTCGCGGAAGGAATAATCCCGAATTACTTGCCTTCCCAATCAATGGGATAGGTCTTGTCGATCATAGCCTGCACAGCCTTGTGGAAGTCATCGCTACGGAATAACTGCGCCTGCGCCCAAGCCTCGATTTGCAAGCCGCGCGCCGGATCGCTGATGTCGTTGATCACACGCTTGGCGTAACTCACCGCCAAAGGCGCGGAGGCGCACAAGTTCGCGACCCATTCGCCCAAGCCCGCGTCCAGATCTTCCTTGCTGTAGACCGCGTCCAGCAACCCCCACTCCAGCGCCTGCCGAGCATCAATCGTCCTGCCCGTCATGACCAGATCTTTCGCGCGCGCAGGACCAACAAGAGACAGCAAACGAACGCTGCCGCCGACATCCGGTATGATACCCAGGCGCGCTTCCGGCAAGCCCAGTTTGGCGCGCGTCACCGCGATGCGAAAATCGCAAGCCAGCGCCAGTTCCAGCGCCAAACCCAAGCAGTAGCCGTGCAAGACACAAATCACCGGCAGAGAACTGCGCTCGATCTTGTTGAGTATGGCTTGGTATCTTGCCGTGAAGGGGAAGAGATTCCCGCGCGTGCCTTCGTCGAGCGTTTGAAACTGCGCCAGATCTATACCTGATGAAAAGACCCGCCCTTCGGCACGGACAACAACCACGCGGGCGCCGGCGTTGAACTCGGTCTCGGCGCGGTCAAAAGCCTCGGAAATAGCAGACATCATCGCGTCGTTGATCGCGTTGCGCTTGTCGGGGCGATTAAGCGCAACTTCAAATACAGCGCCCTTTCTTTGGGTTTTGATCAGGTCATCCACCTCGACCCTATCCCCCCTCCCGCTCCCTGTCTAAGCAATGGATTCCAGAAACTTGTCCATTGCTGCAACGGTATTGAGGCTGAAGCGATTTTTTTTGCGGTCGATTCGGCGCATCAAACCGCTGAGCACCGTGCCCGCGCCGACTTCGATAAAAGTTTCAGCGCCACTCGCGATAAGCGCTTGCATTGATTCGGTCCAACGCACCGCCTGTGTCAACTGTTGATTCAACTCTGCTCTGATGTCGTCTACAGAGACTAAAACATCCGCGCTGACATTGCCCAGAAGCCGCGCCTTTGGCAAAGCCAAGTCTGCGGCTTCAATCGCCCGATTAAAGTCCGCTGAAGCGGAAGCCATCAGAGGCGAGTGAGCCGCGACGCTCACAGCCAGTTTGACCGCGCGCTTGGCGCCGGCTTCCCTTGCCAGCGCGACAGCACGATCAACAGCGGTCTCCGCGCCGGAAATAACAGCCTGGCCCGGGCAATTGTCGTTTGCCAGGACGACGGTTTTTTTGGTCTCGCGCGAAACCGTCGCGCACAAGGATTCGACTGTCGCTACATCCAAGCCGAGCAAGGCGGCCATAGCGCCCGGGTTGTCTTGCCCCGCCTTCCGCATCAGCTCTCCGCGCGTCCGCACCAGAGTCAAGCCCTCTTCAAACGACAGCGCCCCCGCTGCCGTCAAAGCCGAAAATTCGCCCAGGCTATGCCCGGCCATCCAGCTCGGCGCGCATTCGGGGACGAGTTCTTTTAAGACGCGCCAAATCGCCACACTGCAGACGTAGAGCGCCGGCTGCGTATGAACGGTCTGATGCAGTTGATCTTCCGGTCCTGCCCAGCATAGGCTGGACAAAGAGAATCCCAATAATTCATCAGCTTGCGCAAATGTTTGACGCGCGATCTGATGCTTTGCGGCGAAGTCCTTGCCCATCCCGATGAGCTGCGAGCCTTGCCCGGGGAATATCGCCGCCGTCCTGCGCCAATCGATCATCTGGGCAGCGCCTCAATCATCTGAAACTGTGAAAAAATCCGCGCGAAACAGAAGCGCCGCAAGCTGACCGGGGTCGGCGCGCGTAAAAAAACCGCGCGAAATGGGCACGGTTTCTTGGTCCAGATGAATCCACCAATGCGCGGCTAGTCATTCTTGACTTCCACGACCTGCTCGCCGTCATAGGCGCCGCACTTTGGGCAGACGCGATGCGAAATACGGTACTCTCCGCAGCCTTCGCACTCAACCAGATGGTTTAAGGTCAAGGCATGGTGGGCGCGCCGACGATCGCGGCGTGATTTGGACACCTTTCTTTTGGGTAAGGGACCCATTCCAGCGCTCCTGCAATCTGTTCAGGACAAACAGGGCATTGTATAGGCGTCACAGCGCCATTGTCAAGTGACAGCTGTCTTGAACCCAGGGCAATCGCTTGACTCAGTTTGTTTACCTCAGCCTCAAAGCGACAGGAAAAGATCTACTGTGTGCAAATGCCTTCCCCCTAAGGGCACGAAACGCTCATTCGCCCCACCTTCTTTCACGCCAACGCCGAAACTCCGTGTCCAGCAAGGTAATCCGGTTGCCCAGCTGTAAACGAGCCTCCAAAGCTGCCTTTTCCTCCTGATGGCGTTGCGCCACCTCACGATTTTGACGGTTTTGGACATTCTGTGCCTGAATACCGGCACCCGTCTCTAGCGTTGCGATGCGCTCTCTCTGCTGGTCAAGCTCTCAATAGACGGCGTGGCCGAGCAACCGATAAGCCGTCCAGACGCCGCCTAGCACTGCCAGCAAGCCGCCTACGAATCCCAAGATTAGGTTCCCATCAATCTGCATGTGATGAAGCTCCCTAGCCGCCGAATGCGTCTAAGCCACCGAAATCGACCGGCTGAAGCGCCTCGCGGTATTTCTCATTGGCATAGTACACGAGCTTCTTTAGATGATTGGCGTCGCGCTCGTCGAATATGTTTGGTCCGCCCCAAACACATAGGCTCTGACCGATCACTTCCGCCTTCCTGCCGAGTCTGCCGGGCTCAGCATTTAAGGCGGCGATACATATCTCCACCCAACGCGGAGGAGGCATATCAGACAGGGTGAATACCTGCTTACTAAGCTCAATGTCTTCGTTGAGTGGCGGTTCGCTTAGCTGCTTATCCCTGCCAATGATCGTGATATTTTCCCACTCGCTCATTGTAAGTCACTCCAGTTCGAGTTATTTTCAAACTATGCTTGCCCCATCTTCTGGCGAAGGCTTAAGTCGTTTTCCTCCATGTTTCTCGCGGCTCTTTCTGCGGGATGCTATCGACATCTACGCACATTATAACATCAACCGAAATGGTCGTAATTGCCATTTTTCGCATTATCCTCTCTCATCTGATGTAACCACAGAATGCAGGTCATTCTGATGACTGATCTCGAAAATCACTGCCGAAATCGAAAAATGCAGCCGCTTCATCGCCCACCCATTACCTGCTTCCTCAAGAGGTCTTGCCGGAGAACTCTAACCCGTATTGCGTCCACCGCAGTTTCAACTGCACCTTGACCACGTAGCCACGCTATAATGGCGTCATCAATTGTGAAAGCGCCCATGAAACGACGCCAGCAATCCAGAATCGAGAGCATCATCAACCAGCCCATCGCGCGGGCAAGGGCATTGCCTGGCGGTATGATCAGCGAAGTGTTCAAAGTCGAATGCCAGAGCGGTGATCTTTTGGTGGCAAAGATCGGCGACGGCGCCCACGACCTGCGCATTGAAGCTTACATGCTCAGGTATCTGCAAGAGAACAGCAACCTGCCAGTGCCGCAGGTATTCCATGCGGAAGCCGACATACTGCTGATGGAATATATTGACGGCGCGACCGGCTGGGATGCGGCCAGCCTGGTTCAATTGGGGCGTCTGCTGGCGCATTGCCATCAGATCGTCGCGGCTGCCTATGGATTGGAGCGAGATACCCTAATCGGTCCCTTGCCGCAGCCAAACAAGCAAACGGAATCCTGGATCGAATTCTTTCGCGAGCATAGACTCCTGTACATGATTGGCGTGGCGCGCGATTCCGGGCATTTGCCGCTGCGAATGCAGGCGCGGCTCCTGGGATTCGCCGGTCAGATCGAGCGCTACTTGATCGAAGCAAATAATCCTGTCCTGATTCACGGCGACATGTGGAGGACGAATGTCATCACCCGCGACGGCAATATCGTTGGCATCATCGATCCAGCGCTCTATTACGCGCATAACGAAATGGAACTCGCCTACATGACGCTCTTTGATGGCGTCGGCAGGGAATTCTTCGCCGCGTATCGCCAGGTACAGCCGGTCGAGCATGAGTTCTTCGATACCCGCCGCCATGTGTATAATCTTTATCCACTGCTAGTACACTTGACGATTTTTGGCGCTAAGTATCTGCAGCCCCTTGATGCCGTACTTAGGCGTTTTTCGCTATAGCCCTGTATATTATGCACAGGGAAATTCATATATACTGCATATAGAGTGTCAGGCGCATTGCCGCTAAAGTCCTGGGGATGCAAGCCTCTGTGAGGCAAGGGAACGATCTTAAGATGATTCGTATCCATTCTGTAGGCGCAAGCAAGAAGGCGAAGAAGACCCCTACCCACTAGCTTGGGCTTGTTTGTGTTGATTCGGAAATTGAACGCATACCCGCCCAGACGGCGGGTTTTTTTATTCGCGCAGCCTAACTATAGTAAGCCGCAGGGAACAGTTGCAGGAGATTCTCAAAATGACGAATGATACGCCCCTCTGCCCAGAATGTGACGCCGGGGTTGATATTCCCGCCGATGCCATGGAAAACGAATTACTGTCTTGCCCGGAATGTGGTATCGAGCTGGAAATCATGCGCCTGGATCCGCTTGAACTGGAACTCGCGCCAGAGGTTGAAGAAGACTGGGGAGAATAGCATTTATGCGTGTTGCCTTGCTTGTGACCCACATCCGCGCCGAAGAGAAGCTGATACTCACGGCCTTCAATAATCGCGATATCAGCCCGGATATCATTCTGGACCGCGAGCTCAACTTCAACATTTCGGCAGGACCGCAGCAATTGGCGCCAAGCGGCAGCGCCTGGCGCGAATACGACTTGGTATTCGAACGCTGCGTCAGCACGTCGCGCGGCATGTACGCCCTGGCAATACTCAATAGTTGGGGCCTGCGAACCTTCAATACTTACGAGACCGCTGCCATTTGCGGGGACAAATTACGCACCAGTATCGCGCTCACGCTGCACGGCGTCCCCCAGCCGCATACGCGCGTGGCTTTCACGCCGGAAAGCGCGATGCAAGCCATAGATCTCGTTGAATACCCAGCCGTTCTGAAGCCGGTAACCGGTTCCTGGGGGCGTTTGTTGGCGCGCGTCCACAACAGGGACAGCGCCGAGGCGATTCTGGAACATCGACAGACCTTGGGCGACTACAATCATCACATCTATTACGTACAGGAATACGTCGACAAACCGGGCCGCGATATACGCGCTTTTGTGGTTGGCAACCGCACCATCGCCGCCATCTACCGCGAGTCCAACCACTGGATCACGAACACCGCCCGAGGCGGCCAGGCGACCAACTGTCCCGTGACCGAGAGCATAAACAAGATCTGCCTGCGCGCGGCGGACGCGGTCGGCGGCGGCATCCTGGCTATTGACTTGCTTGAAGACGCGGGGGGCAATTTCGTTGTCAACGAAATCAACCATACGATGGAATTCCGCAATAGCAGCAAACCGACAGGCGTCGACATCGCCCAGGAAGTCATCGACTTTGTTATCGGGGAAGTAGGAGTGGTCGCGTGATTCAAGCGGGCATCGTTGGCGGCAGCGGCTATACAGGCGGGGAGCTGCTGCGCCTGCTGCATTTTCATCCTCAAGTCGAGCTGCGGCAGATTACCAGCCGACAGCACGCGGGCCGCTACATCCACAGCGCGCATCCCAACCTGAGAGATGTATCCAGGTTGAAGTTTAGCCATCCCGAGAGCCTAGAAGCTTGCGATATTTTGTTTTTGGCAATGCCGCACGGTACTGTCGCGCGTCAAATCGACCATTTCGCCGCGCTGGCGCCAAAGCTCATCGATCTCTCGGTGGATTTCCGCCTTGACTGTTCAGCCAGTTATCAGCGTTGGTACGGCGAAGAGCATCCCGCGCCAGGCTGGCTGGATCGTTTTGTTTATGGATTGCCAGAAGTTAATCGCGAAAGCTTGACCGGCGCGAATTACGTCAGCGGCGTGGGCTGCAACGCGACCGTGATTAACCTGGCTCTCTTGCCGCTTGTCAATGCCGGCTTGCTGGAACGCGCGGCGATTGAGATCAAAGTGGGGTCCTCCGAAGGCGGCAACAAAGCCAACCCCGGGTCGCATCATCCGATCAGAAGCGGCGCCGTGCGTACTTATAAGGCGACAGGACATCGACACAAAGCCGAAGTTGAACTGGTACTGGGCGCGAACCTTGCGATTGACTTCGCCGTAACCGCCATCGAGATGGTCCGCGGCGTTCATCTCTTGGCGCACTGCTATCTGAGCGAGCCGCAGGTCGAGCGCGACATCTGGAAGCTCTATCGCGCCGAATATCGCGACGAACCATTCCTGCGCTTGGTCAGCGGCAAAACTGGCTTGCATCGCCTGCCGGAACCGCGCGTGGTCGCCGGCAGCAATTTCTGCGATATCGGCTTTGAGCTGGACGCGGATGGCAAACACCTGGCGCTGGTCGCGGCTTTGGACAACCTGGGCAAGGGCGCGGCCGGCACAGCCCTCCAGTGCATGAACCTTATGTTTGAACTCGAGGAGACTGCGGGATTGACATTCCCGGGTCTCTATCCCTAGTTGTGAGCGAAAAGATGACTCGTAATAATTTGTTGGTTGTCAAAATCGGCGGCGGCGCGGGCTTGGACCTGCCCGCGACTTGCGACGATCTGGCTTTGATCGCCGGGCAGCGCCCCCTGCTTGTGGTCCATGGCGTCAGCGCGATCATGGACCAAATGTGCCAGGACCTAGGTGTCGCAGTGCAATCGCTGACGTCGCCGTCGGGACATAGTTCTCGCTACACGCCGCCCGCTGTGCGCGGTATCTATGTACGCGCTTCAGAATCGGCCAATCAACGAGTAGTAAGCGCTCTGAGGCAGCGCGGCGTCAATGCGCTGGGGATAACGGGAAAGAATGTCGCCATCAGCGGCCGGCGCAAAAAAGCCATCCGCGCTGTCCTTAATGGACGCGTTCGCATCGTGCGCGATGACTGCAGCGGCTCAATACAAGCCGTGCGCGCCGACGCCTTGCAAACAGCGCTCGCTGCTTGCCAAGTGCCCGTATTGCCGCCTATGGCAAGCAGCGTGGACGGTCTGCTCAATGTCGACGGCGACCGCGCCGCCGCAGCCGTTGCCAAGGCGCTGGCTGCCGAAACGCTTGTTATCCTCAGCAATGTCAAAGGTTTGTATCGCGAGTTTCCCGACGAATCATCCTTCGTCGCGGAAGTGGCGCGCGCGCAAATTGACAGCGCGGAATCTTGGGCGCAGGGGCGCATGAAACGCAAAATTGTCGCGGCGCGCGAGGCGCTAGACGGCGGCCTGCGCCAGGTCATCATCGCCGACGGCCGCGTCTGTCAGCCGGTAACAAAAGCGCTGCGGGGCGCAGGTACAAGGATCAGAGCATGATTGACGCGAGCAGGCTTTTCGACTTGGAAGACGCGCACGGCTCGGGCGCTTACGCGAAAAGGCCCACCGCGCTGGTGCGCGGCGAGGGTGTCTATGTCTATGACGAGCTCGGCAAGCGTTACCTTGACGCCACGAGCGGCCAGGGCGTGGCGGCACTGGGTCACAGCCATCCAGCAGTAGCAAGCGCAATCGCCGAGCAAGCGGGACGTCTCGTTACTTGCCACGAATCCTTTTACAACGATCGCCGCGCCGAGTTATACAATTTGCTGTCGGACATCATGCCGGCCGATTTGAAGCGCTTTTTTCTCTGCAATAGCGGCGCGGAGGCGATTGAAGGGGCGCTCAAGGTGGCGAAGCTGCTGACAGGGCGCGATGGCATCGTCGCGGCAAAACGCGCCTTCCACGGGCGGACCACCGGCGCCCTTTCCATGACCTGGACCCCGAAATACCGCAAGCCCTTTCAAGCCTGGCTGCCGACGGTGACGCACATAGCGTATAACGACATCGAATCCGCGCGGCAGGCAATCACGGAAGACACCGCGGCCGTCGTGACCGAAGCCGTGCAGGGCGAAGGCGGCGTGCATCCAGCCAAAGACGACTACCTGCGGGCATTGCGCGACGCCTGCGACCGCGCAGGCGCCATGCTCATAGTTGACGAGATTCAAACTGGATTGGGACGAACAGGCTGCTGGTTCGGCTTTCAACATGCCGGCATCAGGCCCGACATCGTTGCCATTGCCAAAGCGATTGGCGGGGGACTGCCCATGGGGATCGTCAGTTGGCGCGCCGCGCATGGTCCGATTGATCGCGCCACGCATGGCAGCACCTTCGGCGGCAATCCGCTGGCTTGCGCGGCCGCCATCGCTACTTTGACGACGCTAAGAGATCAAGGACTGGTAAAGCAAGCGGCGGTCAATGGAACTTGGTTCGCCGAGCGCTTGCGCGCGCTCGAGCTCAATTCGGTACGCGAGGTTCGCGGCCGCGGCCTGATGCTTGGCATGGAGTTGCGCGGCCGCGTCACACCGGCGCTGAAGGCGCTGCAGGAAAATGGCGTTCTGGGGTTGCCCGCGGGCTTGAACACGTTGCGCCTCTTGCCGCCGCTTATCATCAGCCGCGAGCAGTTGCAAGTCATCGTAGATGCAATCGCCAAGGTTTTGGACTAAGCCATGAGCGGAATCTCTGCAGTCGCAGCGGAAGAACTGCTGCGCGATCTGGTCGCTATCGCCAGCCCCTCGCGCCAAGAGTCGGAGGCGGCGGTATTCCTGGTACAGTGGATGCGCGCCGCTGGCTATGACGAGGCATTCGTCGATGACGTTGGCAACGCGGTAGGCGTCGTCGGCAGGGGCAAGACAGACATCGTTCTGCTCGGTCATATCGACACCTTCGCCGGTTTCCCGCCGGTCGAGCTCAAGGAGCGGACGCTCTACGGCCGGGGAGCGGTTGACGCCAAAGGACCCTTGGCTGCTTTTGCCGTTGCCGCCAAGCGCGCCAAGCTCCCTGAGGACAGCCGCGTCATCGTGGTGGGCGCTGTGGAAGAAGAAGCGGCGACCAGCAAGGGCGCGCGTCATCTGATGACGCAATATCAGCCCGCCTACTGCGTCATCGGCGAGCCATCGAACTGGGATCGCATCACGCTCGGATACAAAGGCCGGCTTCTTGTAGATTGGCGCTGGGAAGGCGGGCTGGCTCACAGCGCGGGCGAAGCGCCAAGCCCCGCTGAACGCGCCGTCGACTATTGGTTGCGCTTGCAAAATCGCGCCGCAGAACACAATCCGGAAATCGACTCGATCTTCGCCCGTCTGGATGTATCGCTGCGTGATCTTCGCAGCTATCAAGACGGGGTGAACGGCGTTGCCGAAATGACGATCGGCTTCCGATTGCCGCCGGGCGTCGACCCCGGCGCCGCGACCCGGATGCTGGAGCCTGTCAACGGCGCGACAATCTGCACGCGCGGCGCGGAGCGCGCTTTCACCGCGGACAAAAACAGCGCCCTGAGTCGGGTTTTCCGGCGGGCGATCCGCGCCAGCGGCGGTTCGCCGCGTTTTGTCTACAAAACCGGCACATCGGACATGAATATCGCGGGACCTGGCTGGGGCTGCCCCATTGTCGCATACGGACCCGGTGATTCCGCGCTCGACCACAGACCCGATGAACATATCAACCTGGATGAGTACCTGCTTGCGATTGATGTGCTCACTGCGGTCCTGGAGTCCCTGTAGCTCGAATTAAGGAGTCTTATGCGCAACAGAAACGCGCCCGTTCAAGAGTTTCATTTCATCGATTCGACCCTGCGCGAAGGCGAGCAATTCCGCGGCGCGCACTTCACCATCGCCGACAAAAAAGAAATCGCCCAATTGCTGGATCGTTTTGGTGTGGAATATATGGAACTCTCGACACCTGTCGCCAGCCCACAAAGCGCGGACGCGATCCGCGCCTTGGCGGATATGCCCCGCGGTTTCAAGCTGCTGACGCATATTCGCGCCAATATGGACGATGCCAAACTGGCGGTCGACTGTGGAGTTGACGGCGCGGACGTTTATATCGGCACTTCGAATTACATGCGCGAATACAGCCATGGCAAGAGCCTTGAGCAAGTAATTGAGATCGGTCATAGAGTTATCGAGTACCTAAACGACCAAGACATCGAGACGCGCTTTAGCACGGAAGATACATTCCGCAGCAATTTCGCCGATGTGATGACGGTTTATCGCGCTATGGACCTGGCCGGCGTCGATCGCGTCGGCGTCGCCGATACGGTGGGCATCGCCGATCCTTTGAGCGCGTATAATCTCATTTCCAACCTGCGCGATGTGGTCAACTGCGACATCGAGTTTCATGGCCACAACGACAGCGGCTGCGCGGTAGCCAATGCCTTTTGCGCCCTGCAAGCCGGGGCGACGCATATTGATACGACGGTGCTGGGAATCGGCGAAAGGAACGGCATCACGCCCATGGGCAGCCTAATCGCCCGTTTGTACACCTGCGACAAATCATTGGTAAAGAAATATGACTTGCCGCTATTAGCGGAAATTGAAGCGCTGGTGGCGCGCAAGTTAGGCGTCGCGATTCCCTTCAATACGCCCATCACTGGCGAAGTGGCTTTTCATCATAAAGCCGGCGTACATACCAAAGCCGTCTTGCGCAACCCGACCACCTATGAAGCGATAGCTCCCGAAGACTTTGGCATGAGCCGATTCATTGATGTCGCGCATCGTCTGGTCGGGCGCAACGCCATCCGCGACCGCGCCACGACGCTCGGGCTCGATCTGCCAGAAGATTTGCTTCGGCTGGTCACGACGCAAGTGAAAGCGCTTGCCGACCTGGGTCCTATCACGATTCAAGAGGTTGACGATCTACTCCATGGGCTCATGCAACCCCTAGAAGACTAATCCCCGAGGACCAAGCTGGAAGGCTCGGGGCGGCTGTTAGCGTCGCTCGGATCTCGCATCGGGATGAGATAAACCAGCAGCGATAGCAGGCCAGCCAATGCGTAAAGCGTAAATGCCAGCTCGAAGCTGGCTGCGTCTACCAGCCAGCCGCCTATGATGGGCGCAAATATCGTGACCGGCGCGATTAGTGTATTCGCCATTCCGATATAGAATGGACGTTCCGCCACCGAGCTAAACTGAACCGTGATGGTCATGATGGTCGACCACTGCGTCGTGTTGACGACGCCAATCAAGGCGAATACCAAATAAAACCAACTGACATCCGGCGCCAGCAAGGCGACCGCAATCGACAAGACTGTCGCCAGGTTGCCTATCATCAGCACGCGCCGATGCCCCCAGCGGTCGCCTGCCCAGCCGACCATAGTGCTGCTCAGGGTATGCGAGACCAGCAGAACGCTGGTCATGGCGCTGACGAATTCCGGCGTCATCTGATAGCGCCGGATGCCATAAATGGTGAAAAATGAAATCACGGTCAGGCTAAGCGAGGTCAAGCCGCGCGCGATCAAGAACCAGCGAAAATTGTCATCGGCGCGCAGGATCGAGCCCAAACGCCGACCGAATTCCCGCCAGGGCATCCGCTCCACGATGTCCTTTGGCTCGCTGGCCGGTTCATAGGTTAGCGCCAAAAAGACGAATGAAACCAATAGACTGATTGCGGCGATGAAAAACAGTAAGGAGAAGTTCTGCGGGAACTCCAGATTCGCGAGAATAGCGCTGGCGAGCAAAGCGCCCCCGGCCCCAAACAGGTTCACGCAAGCCGATTGAAGCCCAAAAAATGTGCCCAGCCGATGCGCAGGCATGATTTTGCTGATCATGCTTTGCCAGGCAGTACCGGTGAATCCGCCGCCCAGGGACTGCCAGCCGAGCAGCAAGACCGTCAGCAGCAAAGCCAGATCTATGCCAATCCTTGGGATCAAAAAGGCGACGAGCGCCAACCCAAAATAAGGCGCCGCTCCAGGAGGGTCATGGCGAGCACCATGGGCTTATAGCGGCGCATGCCCGCGACATAGTTGGAGGTCAGCAACTGCGGTACTTGCCAGCCGATATGAAAGAGTGTCGCCACAAAGCCGATGAGCGCGGTTGATTCTGTAAGATAGGACAAAAACAAAGGCACTATGGTAACATAGGAAGCTAGCCCAACGATGCTCAGGCCGAAGAAGCTGCCATCGAGGATATTGACCACGGCATTGTGGCGGAGTTTGTCCTGAAGATCTTGTGGCAGCATCTGACCTGCTTGTGGCGGAGAAGTCGCTAAACCAAGCCATTGTAGCAGACAATTGATAACCCAGAGCAACCATGTTTTGGCGATTTCTGAAGATTCGCAAAAGTCGACCGCGGCTGTGCAGAAACGCGATGCGGCGAATGGAACCAGAGCTATGGCGATGACAGCAACGGAAAAGCAGCTCGCGCGCGCCAGCGGCAACAGCGGCGTCGAGCCCGGGGACGTCGTCGTTATCGAGCCGGACCTGATTCTGAGCCACGACAACAGCGCAGCCATCGCGCAATTATTCGAGCGGCTGCCGCATCGGCGTATCCGGTATCCGGAACGTTTGGCGATCACGCTCGATCATGCAGTTCCCCCGCCCAGCCCCAAACATGCCCGCAATCACCAGGCAGTGCGCCGCTTTGTTCGCGAACATGGCATACGCAACTTCTTTGAAGTCGGACGGGGAATCTGCCATCAAGTTCTCTGCGAAGAGGGACTCGTGGGTCCGGGCATGTCCCTCCTCGGCGCGGATAGCCACAGCACGCATTTTGGCTGGCTTGGCGCGTTCAGCGCCGGCATCGGACGCAGCGAGGTCGCTGCGCTCTGGGCGACTGGCCAGCTATGGCTGCGCGTTCCGGAAACCATTCGCATCAGCCTCGCGGGGGAGCTCAATAAAGGCGTCACGACGAAGGACCTGACCATCCGCTTGATAGGCAAGTTTTCATCGGAAGGCGCCAGCTACAAAGCGGTCGAATTCGCGGGTGCGGGCTTGAAGGCACTGAGTCCCGATTCGCGAGCCGTACTCACGAATATGATGGCGGAGATGGGCGCCAAGAACGCCTGGATTGCGCCGGACGACATCACCTGGGCTTGGCTGGAGCGCGTTTTGCGCCGGACTCGGCCGCAAGACTATCGAGAACGTCTGGCATATTTTCGCGACAATGCTCTGTACGCCGATGCCGACGCTGTCTATGCGCAAGAGCGCCACATCAATCTCAATCAAATAGAACCGATGCTGTCTTGCCCACACGCTGTTGACAATGTACTGCCGCTTTCAGAACTTGGCGAAACAGCGGTCGATCTCGGGTTTATTGGCACCTGTACCAATGGCCGGCTCGAGGATATCGCCGCCGCGGCCGAGGTGCTGCGGGGCAAGAAAATCCGCGCGCGGCTGCTCGTCATCCCAGCCTCGTCGCTGGTCCTGCGCGATGCCAGCGCAGCCGGCTACATCGCTACCCTGATTGACGCCGGCGCGACCATTGGCACACCCGGCTGCGGACCCTGCATGGGCAATCACATGGGCGTGCTGGCGCCCGGCGAGGTCTGCATCAGCAGCGCCAACCGCAACTTCCGCGGCCGAATGGGCGAGCGCGACGCGCGCATCTATCTCGCCAACCCAGCGGTTGTCGCCGCAAGCTGCGCGGCCGGTTATATCATTCATCCAGCAGAATTGGTGTAGGAAAACATCAAGGCAAGCCATGTCCACAAGCGCGCATCGCGTCTGGAAATATGGGGACAACGTCAATACCGACGTTATCTTCCCCGGCAAGTATACCTATACGGTCAGCCACGATCCCGCGCAGCTGGCGCGTCACGCCTTGGAAGATCTGGATCCCGCGTTCGCGGCGAATGTCGAGCCAGGCGATGTTATAGTTGGGGGGCGCAATTGGGGCAATGGCAGCAGTCGCGAGCAAGCGGTCACCTGCTTGAAACATGCCGGCCTCCGCGCGGTGATAGCCAGCAGCTTCGCGCGCATTTACTATCGCAACGCCATCAACAACGGCTTGCTGGCGATTCCCTGTCCGGAGCTTGTAGCTGTTGTGAGCGCAGGCGATATCGTGGGAATCGACACGGAGAACTCGCTACTGACATGGGCTGGACAGAAGTTCGACTTTCCAGCTCTGCCAGCGCAGGTGCAGGGCATTCTGGATGCGGGCGGAATCATCCCCTATTTGCAAGCGAAGCATCTCGAGTAGCGCTTAGTTTACTTGCGTATTCGTGTTAGACTTTTCAACTTTGACTAGGGCAATAGTCGCAGCTTGTGTTAAAATAGGCAAACAAAGATGCGCCGAACACGGAGACTTCATGCTGGCAATCGTCAACACCTGCGCTGTCATCGGCTTGGACGGTCAAATTGTCGAGGTGCAAACCGACTTTAATCCCCGCGCCTCCTTGCCCAGTTTTCATTTAGTAGGTCTGCCGGGCATCGCCGTCAAAGAAAGCAAAGAACGCGCCCGCTCCGCGATTCGCAACAGCGGTCTGCGCTTCCCGAACAAATCCTATGTCGTCAATCTGTCACCCGCGGACATCCACAAGCATGGTCCCGCCTACGATTTAGCAATCGCAATCGGCGTATTGGCGGCGACCGATCAGATCCCCTTGCATACGCTGGAAAACGCCTTGTTCATCGGCGAGCTGTCCCTTGACGGCGGCATTCGGCACGTCAAAGGGGTGATGCCAATGGTATACACCGCTCTACAGCATGATATCGAGACCGTTTATGTGCCGGAAGACGATGCGGCCGAAGCCGGCTTGATTGAAGATGTCAAAATCATTCCGGTGCGCTCCATCGGGCAACTGGTGGAACACCTCTACCAACTGAATCCCATCCAGCCCTACCGCACCATTCCCTCAGAAAATAACACGCAAAATAGTATGACGGAGGGGCTGGTCGACTTCGCCGATATCCGCGGACAGGAACATGTCAAGCGCGCCCTGGAGGTGGCCGCGGCCGGCAATCACAATATCATGCTTTCGGGTCCGCCAGGCGCCGGGAAAAGCCTGCAAGCCCGTTCCATGCCCGGTATCCTGCCGTCGCTGACCTTGCAAGAAGCATTGGAAGCGACGCGCGTCTATTCCATCGTGGACATGCTGCCGCAGGACAATCCATTGATGCGGCAGAGGCCCTTCCGCGCCCCGCACCACACGATTTCTCAGGTTGGGCTGGTCGGCGGGGGCAGCATTCCCAAGCCCGGGGAGATCAGCCTGGCGCACCGCGGCGTGCTCTTCCTGGACGAAATCAATGAATTGCCAGGCAAAGTATTGGAAGTGCTGCGGCAACCGATTGAGGACAAAGTCGTCACCATCAGCCGCGCCCAGGGCAGCATCACCTTCCCCGCCAATTTTCTGCTGGTTGGCGCGCGCAATCCTTGTCCATGCGGCTTCTATGGCGACCCGACGCGAGCCTGCCATTGTACGCCCAATCAGATCAAGCGTTACCAGAACCGGCTCTCTGGACCCTTATTGGATCGCATTGATATGCACGTGGATGTGCCGCGGGTGGAATATGACAAGCTGATGGGCAAAGGCGAAGGCGAAAGCTCGGCCGATATCCGGCGGCGCGTCGAAGCCGCCCGAGCAAAACAGATTTCGCGCTTTGTGGAGCATCCAGGTCTATTTGCCAATGCTGATATGTCCGTCAGCGAAATCGACCAGTTTTGCGTGTTGACAGAGGAAGCGCGGCAGGTATTGACACTGTCCGTGCGTAAACTGCAGCTGAGCGCGCGCAGCTATCACCGGGTGCTCAAGCTGAGCCGCACAATCGCCGATCTGGATGCTTCAGATGGCATTCAGGTGCAAGCACATTGCCGAAGCGCTGCAATATCGGCCGCATAGCGACTGACAGCTTCACGCTGGCGCTAGCGACCGAGCCTTAGTAAAGGCGCCATTCAGCGGAAAGCTTGAAGCGCCGCGCAAGTTGAACCTCCAGGACGCGCTCCGAACTGTAATTGTCGATCTGAACAGCAGACCCGTCCGGCGCGGCAAGCGCGGCCTTTGGCGCCAAGCCGATCAATTCCGCGCTTTCCACATTCACGCCAAGGCTATGCGCCTCTTGACGGGCGGCTGCCAGCGCGCGCTGGATGGACGTGATTCTGTAATTCGTCAGATTCATCGATACCTGCGCTCTGCCTTTGACCAAGAGACCCAGCGCCAAAAGATGCGGCAGCCCGCCGGAAGACTCGCGTAGCGCCCGAGCGATGCGACGAGCGACCCTGATATCATCTGTCGACAGGTAGACATTAAAAGCGATCAAGATATCGCGCGCGCCGATGGCGCAGGCGCCTGCGCTGCCCAAAACGCGCGCTCCAAAATCAGGCGCGCGTTCATCACTCGATACGATACATTCGCGCAGGCGCTCGTAACCGCCGCGCCGAATGGCCGCCAGCCTGCGATACCTTTCTTGAAGCGCTGCCTGTCCGTACAAGTATACGGGTATGCGCAATTCTTTGCCGACCCGCGCGCCTAGCTCGCGAGCCAGCCGCGCGCAGTCATCCATGCTCCCGTTATACAGCGGTACGAAGGGGATGACATCGGCGGCGCCGATGCGCGGATGCTGCCCGGCATGGCGGTTCATATCGATAAGCGCTGACGCCGTCTCTATCCCCGCAAATGCCGCGTCAGCAACGGAGGCCGGTTCGCCGGCGAAAGTGACAACGGATCGGTTGTGATCGACATCGCTTTCCCAGCCGAGCAACGCAACGCCTTCAGTTGATGATATGGCTGCGACTATTTCTCTGATAACTTCGCTGCTCCGCCCCTCGGAGAAATTCGCCACGCACTCAATGATTTCTTGCATATTCTGTGCCAGCGCCTAGCCAGATTCAGTATCAGAAAATATCAAGATCTTCATCATAGCAGAATCGGGATCTCTACAGCAGCCATTTCAAATTGCTCTCAAAGCAATCGCAACAAATTATTTTTCAACACAGAGGGCGCAGAGAACACAGAGTTTTGGGAGTTACTATGACTATTCAATTATAACCGCGGCCAGGAATAGGCAAGAGGCGCTGGCGAAACGTAATTTGTGACCCATAACACAGTTGAAATAAGATATTTTTCTTTTTCTCTGCGCTCTCTACGTTCTCCGTGTTTGATTTTCAGTTTAGGTGTCCGCTATTTCAGCCGCCAACATTTTGGCGCGATTGCTCTGAATTGCTCTGGAATAGGCACTCAAGTTGAACTATAGTGCGGCGAGCGGGTAAGCTAAACCCGCCCGGTCAACGGAGAGACAGGTATGAGCAACGGGCAAAAAGCCGCCAGTTCTTCATTGAGCAAGGACATCCGGACCTTGGGAAACCTGCTCGGTGTCATTATCCAGGAGCAGGAGGGCATTGAGGCATTTGACTTGGTCGAGGAGATACGAGCTGTCTCCAAGGCGCGGCGCAGCGGCGACGCCAAGGCGGCCTTCAAGCTCGCTCATCGACTGGAGTCGCTGCCCTTGGCATCCAAAAGCGTACTCATCAAGGCATTCTCCAACTATTTCCAATTGATAAATATAGCCGAGGACTTGCAGCGCATTCGCGTGATTCGCCAGCGCGAGGCGAAGGGCGCCCTCAAAGAATCAATCCGAAACGCAGTGCGCGCCCTAAAGGAAAACGGGAAAAGCGCCGATCAGGTTCGTGAGCTATTGAACCAGACGCGCCTTCGGCTGGTGCTCACGGCGCACCCATCCGAAGCCAAGCGCCAGGAGATTCTCATCAAGCTGCGTCACATCGCCGCCATGATGGAAGCGCGCGACCGGCAAAACCTCCTCCCGCGCGAACTGCGCAAATTGGAAGACGAATTGGCGGAAGAAGTTGAAGAACTCTGGCAGACCCGGCCTATCCGCGCGACCAAGAAACAAGTTGCGGACGAAGTTGACTTTGGTATTTATTTCATCCGGTCGGTTATTGTCGATGTCGTGATCGACATTTATGAAGACCTGCAAGGCGCGCTGGAGGAACATTATCCGGCCGACGATTGGTCGGAGTTGCCGCCGGTACTGCGCTATGCCTCATGGATTGGCGGCGACCGCGATGGCAACCCAAACGTGACAACAGATGTTACGCTGCAAACCTTGGCGACATTGCGCCGGACCGCGCGCCAGATTTACCTCGAGGAAGTCGAAAATCTGATACAGCACTTGACGCAAGATACCGAGAGCGTTGGCATCTCCGCCGATCTGGGCTCGGCGCTGACCGCCGACAACGAGGCGCGCGAGTTGTATCCGGGCGAAGCCTATCGCCAGCAGATGTCCAGGATTTATGAGCGGCTGAAAGATGACAGCTATCGTTCCAGCCGCGAACTGCTGAATGATATCTTAGTCATACAGCGCAGCCTGAAACAGCATCGCGGGACGCGCGCTGCGCTGGGCGCTGTGCAGCGCTTGGTGCGCAAGGTCCGCTTGTTCGGGTTGCACCTGGTTCCGCTGGAAGTGCGTGAGGACGCGGGCTTGCACGCGGCCGCCCTGGACGAGATCTTCAGATTCTACGCAATCAATGACGGCTATCTCGCGCTGCCCGAAGCGGAAAAGCAGGACCTGCTAAGTTTTGAGATCCGCAATCGCCGTCCCCTATTCCCGATAGACATCAGTGTATTCACAGAAACGACGCAAAGCATTATCCGTACCTGGCAGATGATCGGCAGGGCGCACAAGCAAAATGACCCGATCGTGATCGACACCGTCATCGCCAGTATGTCAAAGCAGCCCAGCGATGTTTTGACGATGCTGCTCTTCGCCCGCGAGGTCGGCATCGACAGCGATGTCTACATCGTGCCATTGTTCGAGACCATAGACGACTTGTATCGCGCGCCGGATATCATGACGCATCTGCTCAATAACGTCGAATATCGCAAGTACCTGGCAGCGCGTTCCGGCAAGCGCGGCTTGCGCCAACAAGTCATGATCGGTTACTCCGACAGCAGCAAGGACGGCGGTTATCTGGCGTCGAACTGGAATCTGTATAACGCCCAGCGAATTCTGACCAGCACCTGCCTTGAGCAAGGCGTGTCTTTGGAATTGTTCCATGGCCGTGGCGGCAGCATCGGCCGAGGAGGCGGACCAACCAATCGCGCCATCTTGTCGCAGCCGCCGGAGTCCCTGCGCGGGGGCGTCAAGATCACCGAGCAGGGCGAGGTCATCGCCTATCGTTATAGCAACAAAGGCATTGCCCATCGTCATCTCAACCAGGTCATGAACGCGGTCTTGATTGGCATGGGCTTGCAAGAGGAACGGCGCGTGCCGCCGGAATATCTGCGGACCATGGCGGAACTGTCGCGGATGAGCAGCCAGGCATACCGACATTTTGTTTATGAGAGCGACGGCTTTATCGACTACTGGCAGCAAGCGACGCCAATCAACGAATTGAGCATGATGCAGATCAGTTCGCGCCCGGCCAAGCGCACAAAAAAAGGCGGTTTCGCCGCGATGCGCGCCATCCCTTGGATGTTCAGTTGGATGCAGAGCCGCGCCATCGTGCCGAGCTGGTACGGCATCGGCAGCGCCTTCCAAAGCTATTGCGAAACAAACAGCGCGGGCATGGAAAGCCTGCGCGAGATGTACCAGAAATGGGCTTTCTTCAAAGCCATCATCGACAATGCGCAATTGGACGTCGCCAAAGCGGACATGGGCATTGCCGAGCTATATGCCTCCTTAGTGGAGCCGCCGCAACTGCGCGAGCGCTTCTTTCAACGCATCAAGGACGAGCACGCCCGCAGCAGCGCGCTGATAATGAAAGTCACGCAGCAAGAGGGTTTGCTGTCCAATATGGCGGCGATAAAGACCTCGATTGAACGGCGGAATCCTTATGTCGATCCGCTCAACTTCATGCAGGTCGCGCTGCTGCGGGAACTGCGCCAGCTTGACCCGGACGCCAGCGAGCGCGAAGCGGTATTGGGCGCGACATTGGCTACGATCAATGGCATCGCCGCGGGTATGAAAACGACCGGCTAAGTCATGCGCCCCTCAAGCCAGTCCGGCGTGACGAATCGCTGTATTTCCAAGAGATAACCGTCCGGGTCCCGGACAAAGAAATGATAAATCTGGTAGCGCTCGTTGACGCGCGGCGCATGCTCGCAGCTCCAGCCCCGTGATGTGACGCGCTGGTACCAGCCGTCTACATCCGCCGTAACCAGGGTGAAAATGAGGCTGTCCTGGCTGGTCTCGGCGCTTTCATTTTCGCAAATGCCCAGGAACGCGCAGTCCCCTATCACCCGATAGATGCGACAACTGCCTTGGTCCAGAACCAGCGCAAAGCCGAGTATGTCTTGATAGAACAGCGCCGAGCGCTGCAGATCGCGGACATAGAGAAAGGTAATCTGTGAATCTATTGGCAGGGTCTGCATTCAGGATTTTTCCTCGCATTAATCTGTCGGAACTTTGGAGATTTGTCCTGTAGACGCATGCAAAACTGTTCTCAACTGTCGGCGCCTTCCGCAGGCGCGAATAGCGAATCCACGGCGGGATCGCGCAGGAATTCCTGCCGCGTCTCAATCGTTACAGGCGCTTGTTCCGCGGGCAGCAAAGCCCAGAACATTTTGGGATCGACAACTTGCCCGGCGCCAATCTCGGCATAGCTGCGCAAAAGCTGGAAGAACTGCTCGTCGCCGATGTCTTGGCGTAGATTGTGCAGCATCTGTACACCCCGCAGGTAAATCGCATTGATGTATTCGCGGAAGGTATTGAACTCGTAGACCCCGCTGTCGACATCGCCCTGCGGAAAATAACCCGCCACGCGAAAAGTCCACCACCAATTCTTGTCGGCCGGATAATGCGCTTCGATAAACAGGTATTCGCTGTAGGTCGCCAAGGCTTCGTCAAGCCAGGGGTGCAGCGCGGCATCGCTCCCAATTAGCGCATACCACCACTGATGAGCGATTTCGTGAATGGATACCAGCGTCAGATAGTTATAGGGCGTCCCGTCAAACTGGGCGAACCAGGCTGAACCCACAAAGACCAGACCGGTAAACTCCATGCCATCGGGGAAGTCGCCCTGGACAAGAACCAAGCGTTGACGGGGGTATTTGCCGAAGAGCCTTTCAAACAGGTCCAGGGCCCGAATCGTCTCATATAAAACATGGGATGCGCTTTGCCCGCCGTTGATATTGACACTCGTTTGTGAATCGCGCAGCGTGTAAACGGCGACGTCAACACCGCTGGCGCTAGCGCCTTCGTGAAGTTGGAACTCCTCGCTCAAGCTGAGGGCGAAGTCACGCGATTGGCGCAATTCGACTTGCCAAGAGCCCGGTCCCAAAAGGCTGATTTCGCCGGGCGCGGCCAGTTTCAGGTCCTCCGTCGCGTCTTGCGCATGCACTTCCACCTGCCAATCCGCAACATCGTAGACGATCTGTTCACCGATACTTGCCGGGCTGTGAATGCGCCATTCTTGGTTTATGCGCGCGGCGACATTGGGCAGAAAATGCGCCAAATTCAGCTGACGCGGGCTGTAACCGAAAAAACCGCGAAAGGCGCGCATGCCATCCCGTATCGCATCGGGGAGCAAGCGAAACCGAATTTGGATTTCTAGGGCGCAGCCCGGCGGCAGCGCGGTTGCTAGCGGGATTTCCAGCCGATTGGCGTCTAGTTCGTGGTAGGCGGGATTCTCGTCTACCAATAGCTCATGAAGCACGAAACTGCCATCCCACTGGTTGGCTTGAACGTCCAATATTATGGACTCCAAAGGCGCGTCTTCACGATTCGTGAAGGAAAGGCGCTGATCGACGTTGGCGGCTTTTTGCGCATAGTTAATGTCAACCCGAGCGGCAACTTGTCGGGCAGAGCTCTCGCCATCATCGCTGTCGCAAGTGTATGGATAGGCGGGTGTGGCTTCGGCCGGCGCGACAGGGACGGCTGTATTGTCCAAGGCTGGGCTTGGGGACAGCGCGGCGGAGTCGCTGACGACGGCGAGACGCGGATTCAGCCCATTCGACGACGCCGACTTCCCGCCGGACGGGACATTGCCGAGGTTGCATGCGGAAAGCAAAACACAGGCGAAGGCTGTCAAGCTGAGTAATTTGAACATCACCCGCATCTTACAGCCGCTGACCGCGCTAGACAATGCGCGGTTCCTCAGCACACAGAGCAGGACTGAATAACAGTATCGCCTGCATATCAACTTATGTTATGCTTCCCGGCATGTTCAACTTGCTCTTTCATCACCCGGTTACGGTTCAAGTCCGCGAATGAATGCGACTGCAGGGCTCAGCTTTGCTCAGAAAATCGTCGCGGCTGTACGCCTGTCCCGCTGGCGTGAACATGTGCCATTTACGATTCCGCTTAGCCTCTTTGGCAGCCTGCTCGCGATAGAAGCCACAGGAGCGGAGGTCGATTGGCGCGCCTTCGCGGTAATCGCCGCGAACATCTTCTCGATGTCATTCGCATTTGTGATCAATAATATCGTTGACGCGCCGGACGACGCGCTGAATCCCCAGAAAATGAGCCGCAACGTCATTAGCAATGGCGCGATGTCAGCGCGCGAGGGCTGGTTCCTGGCAGCGCTAACCGCAGCCTGCGCCCTGCTGCTCTATGCCCTGAGCGGTGTCTGGGCGCTAGGGATAGGCGGCTTAACGCTCGCGCTCTGTTATTTGTACTCGGCGCATCCATTCCGGCTGAAGGCTCGGCCGGTCACAGATGTATTGTCACATGCCTTGATGCTAAGCGGTCTTTTGATGATGACGGGCTATTTCGCCTACGATACCGATCCGCAGGTCGCCTGGCTGGTGATTCTCGCGGCGATACTTTTTTCCGCTTATGGCCAATTCTACAATCAGATTGACGACTACGAAGTGGACAAATCGGCCGGGCTGCGCAACACCGTCGTCTTACTGGGCAAGCCCTTGACACGTTTGCTGAGCTTCGCGTCTTTGCTTGGGGCGCTATTGTGCATGGCAGTTTCTATTCTAAATGGCTTATTCCCGCCCTGGCTGGGAACCTTCCTGATCATTGGGACCATCATCGTCCTGATGTTCCCCTGGGAATTTGATATGCGGGGCAACCTGGCAAGTGACGGCGGCAATGTGCAGCGTCCGGGACTTATCGTGGCGAACCTGGTCGCGATGGTGTGGCTGGCGTCGGCGATGGGCGCGCTAGCCATCGGATAAGCGCCTTGTGTTAGAATTGCTGTAAGCACAGCCAGGATAGAGTCAGACCATGGAAACGATTCATCAAATTCTGTTCAATTCACATGTTTTGTATTCTTTGGCTCTGGGAGTGTGGGCAGCCGTTATCGCCGCGCGCAGAGACCCGATCGGCGGGAACTATTGGGGCGCCATGCTGACCTATGCGCTGCTGGCCGGCGCGATCTTGCTGATAGGCATTGCGCTCTTGGCGACGGGCTATCAGCCGCGCTCGGGTCGGGTGATCGTCTATGTTCTGTATATGTTCTGGTTGGCGATCATCATGCCGGGTACTTTCACCATGTTAAGGGGCCGCGACGATCGTTCCGCCGCCATCGCATTTGCCCTGCTGGCTTTCTTCAATTTCTCCACATCAATCAGCATGATCGAACGCGAACTGGTGGGACCCTGGATCGAACTGACCTGATGCGGCACTGCCTCCAGCGCAGAGCGGCGCAGGCGATTTCGGAATCATGCCGCCGCCTTCATGGGAGGGGGTTGCGTGCGCAAACAGCAAAAACAGTGCAACAATGGAACAACGTATGTGCAGTGCTAGCAAATTGGCTCAAAGACCAGCCTGGACCCGGGAACAGATAGCGGGGGCGCTGGGTGAATCCGCAGTCCGGTTGATCGCGACTATCGCAGAACAGGCCCATGCGCAAGACAGCTCAATCTATCTGGCGGGCGGCGTGGTACGGGATTTGGCGCTGGGGCGCGACAATTTGGACCTGGATTTTGTGCTGGAGGGCGATGCGATTGCCCTCGTCGATAGGCTGGCGCGGATTTATGGCGGCGAGACTGAACGGCACATTCCCTTCGCGACCGCCAAGTGGCAGCTTGATAGCGCGGCAATCGACAATTTGTCCCTGGGGAGCGGGGCGATACCCGCGCAAATCGATTTCGCCAGCGCGCGAACAGAGGAATACCTTGCGCCGGCCGCATTGCCCAGGGTCAAGCCGGGCTCCATCTTGGAAGACCTGCGCCGCCGCGATTTCACCATTAACGCGCTGGCATTAAGAATTGAAGCTGGATCGAGTCCCTGGCAGCTGCTCGATCCAAGAAATGGTTACAGCGACATCATTGGGAAAAAGATTCGCATTCTGCATGAGCGCAGCTTCATCGACGATCCGACGCGCATTTTCCGGGCATTGCGCTTTGCCAGCCGCTTTGACTTCACGATTGAATCAGCCACGGCCGAGCTTTTGCAAGAGGCGCTTCCTGTGATTGAGCGCCTCAGCGGAGAGCGCATCCGCCATGAATTGGACCTGATATTGCGCGAAGAATATCCCGAGCGCATCATCGCTGAGCTGTCCGCGCTGGGCGTTTTCGCGCGGATTCATGCCTCATTTCGCATCAGCGCGCGCACGCTCCGCCAGTTCAAGCGCTTGCGCGCCCACATGCGGAAGACGCCTGGGAACTCCAACGACATGGCTCGCTTAGGCTGGCATCTGCTCTTTGCCGGCATAGCGGAAGAGGATGCGCTTTTGATTTGCGCTCGCCTGAATTTGACCCAAGCCTTGTCCACTTCGATCGCGGGATTCGCGCGCCTGCTATCAAAGGTCGAATGGCTGGGTTGCTCCGCGACCAAAGCCAGCGCTATCACGCGCTTCCTGGGCGGCATTCCGGAAAGCGCCATACGCGCCGCCTTGATTTGCGACGGCGATGAATACGCCGTCAAAGAGCGCCTGGGGTCCTATCTGGTGGATTGGCGCCATCGTCGCGCCACCATCGACGGGGTGGATTTGATACGCGCCGGATTGGAGCCTGGACCAATCTTTCGCGAAATCCTGGACAGTCTGCGCAGCGCCTGGATCGATGGCGAGATCAAAACGGCGGAACAAGAGCAGGAACTATTCTTGAAGATCCTGAAAGAAGTGGAATAGCGTGCACTTGCGGTTCTTCGCTGCATGGGGGCGCTGTGCCGGAAATATCTGGAGGCATTTCGCGCGGCTATCGCAACTGCCTTTCGCGCTTTCAGCAGATTCGTATGCGCGCATTTAGCTTTAGGCAATTTTCTCGTAAGCAATTGTCGCTAGTCTAGGCATGCGTCAGTTAGCCAAGAGGGTTAGGCAAAAATGGAAAATGTCACATTTGGTTTAGCTTTGGTGGCGGGATTTCTCTCTTTTATCTCGCCCTGTGTACTGCCGCTGGTGCCAGCTTATATCGGCTATATGGGCGGCAGATTAACGCATAACGTGGCGCGGCAGACATCGGCTGGCGGCGCCCCTGCAGTTGGAATCGCAGTGCGCTTGCAGATGCTGCTGCATGGCATCGCCTTTGTGCTGGGCTTCACCCTGATATTCGTGTTGATCGGATTCCTGACGACGGCCCTGGCCAGCATCGCCGGGCAATTCGTCAGCACATTCACCGAAAGCCTTGGCCGCATCGGCGGACTTGTCATCATCTTCTTTGGTTTGCAGTTTATGGGTTTGCTGCCGCGCTTCTTCCGCTGGCTGCGCGCCAAGAGCAATGCCGGTTTGCTCGATAATATACTGCTGAGCATCGCATTCGCCCTTGTTGCCAGCGCCTTGATTTATTGGGGATTCGTCGAGCAGATCCTCATCGCCTTGCCTTTGGCGGCAGCGCTTGCGCTTGCCATGTACCTCAATGGCGCGTTTACCAAGCCCGCGGTCTTTTGGAATCGCATTCTCGACCGACTGGACTTGATGATTTATTCCGACACGCGTGGCGATGTCGCGGGTTCGAGCCGCGAGGGACTGCTCGGTTCAGCCTTCATGGGCATGGTCTTCTCGGCCGGCTGGACGCCCTGCATTGGTCCGCTGCTCGGTACCATACTCACGGTGGCCGCTGCCACCGGCGCTACGACCGGTGACATCATACAAGGCATGCTCCTGCTAAGCGCTTATTCGATCGGCTTGGGCATACCCTTTGTTATTACGGCATTGCTGATGAACAGCGCCCAAGGCATTCTCCGGCGGTTGCAGCGGCACATGCGCAAGATCGAGCTATTCAGCGGCACGCTGCTGATTGTTATCGGTTTCCTGGTTGCGAGCGGGCAATTGCAAAGCTTGAGCCAGACTTTCTCACAGGGAGATTTCGCCGATTTCACATTCCGCGTAGAAGAATGCGGCGTGGGATATTTCGAGGGGCGCGTCGGGCTCAGCCACGTCGGCGCTTGCTTAAACGGGACGCTCAGGCCCGTGGCCATCAATCAAAGCGCCAGCGGACATTTCTCGCAGGACGTTTCTCGGCTGGAATACCTCTTCCATGCCGACGGAGCCACAGCCATCGACGTCGAGCTTCGCGGGGTGGGGAATGAGGTATCGGATTTCACCGTGACGCTGTATTCGCCAGCTGACGCGGTGATCGCGACAGCGGACAAGGCTAGCAGCTTGATGGCTGATGACATGTTCTATCCTTTGCTCAGGTCGCGCTCGAAGAGGACGGTCTGTATCGTCTTGTCTTGGAAAAGGGCGCAGGGGGCGCGGATGCGCGCTTCCGCGTGAAAGCGCGTGAATCTCAGCCGCTGGCCTTGCCAAGCGACGATGAGGCTGCTGACGAAGAAACGGGTCTTTTGGGTTCTCCCGCTTCGCTAGCGGAGGACGCTTTGAGCAGTCTTAGCGACATCGCCAGTGAATTGGGTCCTGCCGTTGGTCTGGCGGAAGGCAACCGCGCGCCCGATTTCACAATTACTGACGTTGACGGTCAAGAGATGACGCTGTCCGACCTGCGGGACCAGGTCGTTCTGCTCAATTTCTGGGGCACTTGGTGCGGTCCCTGCCGCAGGGAAATGCCGGAATTCCAGAAAGCCTACGAGGAATGGGGTGAATCAGGATTTGTGATCCTGGCAATCGCCTACAATGATACTGAAGCCGCGATCAGGGACTTCCGCGATGAATTCGGCCTTAGCTTTCCTTTGGCGCTGGACGCTAGCGGCGAGATCAACGACAGTTACGCCGTGCAGACTCGGCCCAGCAGCTACATCATCGGGCGCGATGGCCTTATCTGGACGAAGCACTTCGGCATCATGACCGAGCCGCAGCTGCGGGAGCTATTCGATGATATGTTTCCGGAGCATTAACCGGCGGTCAGAGGCGGACTGAACCAAGTTGAATGTCCGTGATTAGCAAGCTGATGCAAGTCGCGCTCGCGCTGCTGTGCGTGGGCGCGGCTGGCTTTATTCTGCGTGACCATGGCTTGCCGGCCAACGCTTCAATAGCGCGGGAGTCGGGCCCGAGACGCGCGCCGGCGATCGGGTCGCTGGCGCCTTCGTTCACATTGGAAAGTCACAGCTCAGAAAACTTCGTGCTGCGTCCGGCAACAGGCGCGACCGTGCTCAACTTCTGGGCGACCTGGTGCCAACCCTGCCGCGCCGAAATGATGGAACTGCAAGAGCTGGCCCAGTCCCAGCCCGAATCGCCGCGCATAATCGCCATCAACCTCGGCGAGACTTCCACCACAGTAGAGAAATGGGTCGCGGACTTGGGGCTCGCTTATAAGGTCCTGCTCGATCCGCAGCTGGCGGTCGCGTCGCTATATGGGCTACGTGGGCTGCCGACGACCTATCTGCTTGATTCGCAGCTGACGATAAAAGAAATCTATTTCGGACCGGTGAGCGCCGCTGCGCTGCGCCGGAGCATAGACGGTCTTGCCAATCAAACATGATTGAATTTTAGATGACTGCGCTCCTGAGATCCATCATGTCGCGCTTGCGCGCGATAGTACATTTTGGCGCGCGCAAGTGGCTGTGCTTTGTGATGAGCGCCCTGGGCATATACATCAGCTTGCCTTGGCTGGCGCCGACCTTTGCCAAGGCGGGCTTAAGCGGTCCCGCCGATTTTATCTATACGATTTATAGTCCCTTTTGCCATCAGTTCGCTTTTCGCTCGCCGTTCTTGTTCGGCGAGCAGCTCTTCTATCCGCGCGGCGCGGCGCGCAGCCACTACACGCCCTTTGAAGAATACGCGCTCGGGTCGCCGCGATTCCTCGAAGAATATCGCTATTGGCAGACTGCATATTATGGCGGCGCGGCGACAGCGACGCCGACGCTTGAGGACTTGCAGGTTTTCAGCGTGGCGCAGCAATTCGCCGCGAGGCATTTCATCGGCGACGAAATTATTGGCTACAAAACGAGCCTCTGCGCGCGCGACCTGGCGATTTATATGATGATGTTCCTGGGCGGGCTGGTCTATTGTCGCTTTCGCTGGCGCATTCGCCCTTTGCCGTTCCTCGTTTATCTCTTCGTCGGTTTGGGACCCATCGCCCTGGATGGATTCAGCCAGCTACTGAGCTATCCGCCATTTGAGTTTTGGCAAGTCCGAGAAACGGAGCCGCTCTATCGGCTGGTCACCGGCGGGCTCTTCGGATTGATGAGCGCGTGGCTGGCTTTCCCGCATATTGAACGGTCGATGCAGGACATCGCCACCAGGCTCGAAGCGGCTGAGCGAACGGCGGTTGAATAGACGCGCAGGCGCTTATGCCGGATCGTTATTATCGTCCCCTGACTTGCTTAGGCGCGAAAGCCTGGCATCCATATTCAGCTTGTCGCTTTTGCGCGGCTTTGGCTTGCGGGGATCTGGCTCTTCGTCAACAACTAGGTCGAAGCGCTCGTAATGACCGGTGATCTGCGACGGTTTGGGGACCGGCGAATTGTTTAGCAAGTTTTCCAAACCAGAGCGCGCTTCGTCCAGTTTGCCAGTGACCGCGCCCATAAGCGAATTGCTGTCCGAATCTGTAGCCGGGGCATCCCGCGCGTCCTGGACCGGGATTGCTCTGCGCGCCGATCCTCGTTCCTTGGATGAAGATCGCGGCTTCGCCTGTCCTTCCTGGTCGTCCACCATAGCCGTTTCGACTGCCGTCATCTCCTGCATCAGATGCTGGGTCAGCAGGCGATGATCGCGCAATTCGGATTCGGCGATTGTCAATTGCTGCTGCTTAAAA
Organism: Aggregatilineales bacterium; assembly: GCA_963663445.2. Taxonomy (GTDB): domain Bacteria; phylum Chloroflexota; class Anaerolineae; order Aggregatilineales; family Phototrophicaceae; genus UBA6055. The sequence continues at coordinate 1,926,786 of CAXXTM010000002.1, forward strand.
TTCAATTGATTCTGCAGGCGGCGCGCGCCGAATTCGTCGCCGGTCCGCAAGACAAGATCAACTTGATGATCCAGGTCAGCCGTCTCGCGCAGGAGCGCTTCAATCTTCGCTTGCAGTTCATCCTCGTAGTCCAGCGCTTCATCCAGCCTTTGCCGCAATGACTGCGCCGAGCGGCGCGGGTTCTTTTCCGCATCGTCGGCGTTCAGCTTGATGCGCGCCAAGGGCGATCTAGGATTCTTGTCTAGCAGGTCATTGACTTGCGCATTGACAAGCGTATTGATCTTGTCGAATAGGCTTGGCATCGCGTTCCCTTTTCCCCGGCAAGAATACATTTGCTACAGCTATTATAACGCATCTGAGGGCTATTGCGTTTTTCTTTCATCCATCTGGCCAGGGCAATCGCTTCAAATTATTTTTCAACATAGAGGACGCAGAAGTAGATCCAAGTTAGTCATGCTAAACTCGACGAAGGGTCTAAATGTAGGGGCGACATACCATGTCGCCCGAAATCAAAACGCAGCAACGTCGGGCGACCAGATTGGTCGCCCCTACAGCGACCTGATGTTTTCGCATTATTTTGTTGGATTTACTTCTGCATATAAGTTTCAGTTTAGATTCCCGCCATTTCGTCCGCCATCATTTTGAAGCGATTGCCCTGTCCATCCTGCGGCACGCGCCAAGGACCTTAACCATGCAAGCGCTCGATCATTGCCAGCGCTTTGCTAGCGGTCCTTTGCAGGCGCTTGTCACGGCTGTCGCGCCAGCGAAACAAGATGCTCTTGAGCTTGGCATCGCGCAGGCGCGCGCGCATAGGCGCAGAGATATGGTCACTTTCCTCCAGGCATTTGCAGAGCGCGCGACAGGCTTGATGCGGCGCCTCATCGGCTAGCTGCTCGCCTAAGGTCTCGATCAATCCCAAGAGCGGACCCAGCAATATGCCAGCTTCAACCTTGCTCAAGGTCCAGATAGCGCTGGCGCTGCTCTCTTTCGACCTGAGCGCGAGCTGCGACAGCTTAGCAGCCACCATTTCCTGTTCGTCGCTGGAGAGGCGCAGGCGCAACTGCTCGCGCGACAAGTTTCGCTCCGCCAACTCGGCGTCCGCGGCCGGGCTGCTGCGGTCAAGCATAAGCCCGAGTTGAAACAAGGCAAGCTCCCGCTTATCGAAATCATTTGAATCCAATTGCGAAAGCAGGTCCCCCAAGGCTCGCAGGCGGCGGCGTTTTTTCATTCCGTCTGCCGCGTTCCAATCTCTGGCGCCGCCGAATGTTCTCGCAAAACTTTATAGAAAGCCAGCGCCAGCCCGACAAGCAATCCGCTGCGCAGGAGTACTATCAGCGCCCAAGGCAAGAACCATTCACCGCCCATCTGCCCTGGCGGATCCAGATCAGCTGTGCGGCTCCACAGCAGGGGATACTCCGCGAAAGCCAGTGCGCTCAGCGTGATGCTTGCCAGTACACCGCGAACGTCAGGAAACACGAGCAAGGTCAATGGTATGATTAAGGTCGCCCACTGCGGGCTCCAAGCCTGCGCCTGTAGGTAGAATATCAGGATAGCAATGCCCACGAAGGCGATCAAGCCGCGGTCGTCATAACGTCTTGCTGTGACAAAAACCATATAACCTATGCCAGCCGCGATAGCTAGCCGCAACCAGTTGGGGATGAGGGCTGTATTATCGATCTGGCCGGGCGGCTTAAGCCGGTCTTCGACCGAAGCAAAGTTGCCAGTCGCGTAATTGCCATCAAGCAGAGCCCAGATGGTCTGTGAACTGGGCTTCTCAGCTTGCGCGCGCAAAGACAGGGCTGCCCATTCCTGATTCAGGGCAAACAGAGGCAGATAAGCCAAAAACACCACAATCGCGCAGAGCGCCGCGAAACGAATGACAGTCGGCGGCCCGCGATAGCGAATGACCGCGCCAAAAACCAGCGCGGGCAGGAACTTCACTAAAATGCCGGCCGCTATCGCTAAGGCGGCTCGCGACTCTCTCCTTTTGATCAAACAATAGATGCCGAGCAGAAAAAAACAGTTCATCATGCTCTCGAAGTTCCACCACATGAATACGGCGGGGGCGGCTGAAATCGCGTAAATCCAAGCCAGGCTATTGCCGGTAGGCTCGTCATAAAGCAGACAGCCGATGCCCCGAAGCAAGAACAAGTTCCCCAACTCGAAAGCGAGCATCAGCATGCCAATTACGAATGACCAGTTGCTGTAATTGACCGCCTCGCCCAAAAGCAGATAGACACCCGTGGAAACTATGGGCCAGAGCGGCGGAAATTCACTCCACCAATCTCGGTAAGGGTACTTGTCCTCATCGGCAAGGGCGGCCAGCCGAAAGTGAAAAAGCCGATCGCCGCCGGCGCCAATGCCAACTTCGCCCTGTTCACTTAGAACCGGTTGATAAGCCAGGAGCAGCATAAAACGAAAGCTCAAATAGAGCATCAGCAGCACAGGCATGTTGGCAAGTGAAGAGCGGGTTCCCGCCAAGCCTTTGTTCATAAAAAATTATCCATTGCTCAAGGGTCTGCGGCGCAGAAAAACGCTGGCGAGCGGATCCTGATAAACCCTCTGCCAATTCTGATCCGATGCCAAAGCATGAGCCAGCCCGCTTTGGCTTTCAATCACGGCAATGCCGACCCGCCAACGGTCAAGCGCCTGTTGCCAGTCTCCCCTTGCTGTGGCGATATGATAATATTCAGCGAGGAATGACCGATAAAGATCGCTGCGACCGTCGATGAATACCGGATACTGCGGCGCATGGAACATCAGGTATCCCCCCCAATTGTAGCTGTTGAACATATTCCCGTGGTGTTCCAGGGAATCCAACTGCGCGACAGCAGCAACTGGCAAGGCAGTCTTTAGCCCCGCGCTGACGCTTTCCTTAGACAGCAGATGATATAAACGCGCCCCCATGCCAATCGATACCACGATAATCAGGCAGAGGTTCAGGACAACACGGGTCGGCGACTCGACGTCTCGGAATGGAATCACCCACTGTCGGCTTTGCAAAATATCTTCCAGATGATCGGAGGCAACCGGCAGCGCTGTGATGGCGAATAGAGCCAGGTTCCTGGCCGCAAGCAGCCCCAGCGCGGCGCCGCCACAGACCAGAATCCACTCGGTGAAGTCAAGTTCCCGCTTGCTCCGCCACATTGTCACGAGAGCCAGCGCGAGCAAAATGACAAAGCTCCAGGCGCCCGGCTGACTGAAATCAGGCGCTTGCCATTCCTGGATATACCGTCCCAATTCGGGCATAAAAATCGTGCTGAATGGCACGACATAGGCGCGGATCCCCAGCGGATTGATAGCGAGCAATGGAATGGAGGCGATGGAAAGCAGCAGCAGCTTGCGAATGGTCTGGCATGACAGGCGGTTTGCGCTCTTCCCGAATTTTGTGTTGAGGACTTCGCCAAGAACAAATGCGCCAAGCAGAAAATAAGCGATGATGAATCCGCCATGCGCATTGCACCAGATAATTTGCAAGGGCAGGATCCACAGCAAGCGGTCGCGCCCGCGATATTTCAAGTCACGCAGGATCCACATCAAAACCGCTGCAAACAAAAAGGACAGCATCTGTGGACGCGGCGACCAAAAGACAGCCGCGGTCGCCGCGCCCAGCACCATAAGAAATGCGCGTGGATAGGCTGAACCGCGGCAAGTGGCGAATAAAAAGCACATGCCAGCCAGCGCCACAAGCGCTGAGGCGATGGTAATGCCAGCGAAACCGGAAAGTCTCCAGATCGCGTAAAGCAGCACATCGCTAAGGGCGCTGTGGTTCCAATGCACGACGCCGCTGAAGGTATGCGAAAAGGGATCCGGGTAAATGAGTTGCCCGCTTTCGGCGATATGCTGCCCGCTGCGCAGATGCCACCACAGGTCAGTATCGACGCTGATGCGCGCAGCCATAGCGAATAGCAGCAAAAAGAGAATGATTATCGCGCTGCGTTCGCTTGTTAGTCGCTTTAGTCGACGCGCCATATTCGTCCCCGCCGCCTAAATAAGAGCGCGGCATTCGCCCAAGTGAAAGAGCTCAGGGTTGCTGGAAGCTCCATAAAAGTTGTGGCAAGAACGTTACCGGTAGGGACTCGCGCAGGAATTGGTAACGTGTGAAATCTTGATTGTAACGGCTGTGCGGCAGCTTCAACTGCATGAAGCGGTCGTCATTCCGATATTGATAAAGTTTTATCGAGAATAGCGGCAAGCGCGGCGCCAAACCGCGCGCGCGCTCCATTGAGCGGATCGCGGCTGCTCGGTCGCCCGCTTGCCATTGCAGGACAGCGAGATTCGCCCAGGAGATGGCATGGTAGGGTTCCAAAACCAGGAAGCGCTCGAATGCCTCGATTCCCTGAGCGATGGCGCCTTCCTCCCCGCCTGCGGCAAGCAGGCCCCATACGATAGCGCTCTGCATGTGATAGACGGGCATTGTCTGGTCGTGCATGATTAATTCGTCCAGCGTATCAAGCGCCTTACGATATTGCGGCGCGCCTTCGCCAAAGTTGGGATTCGCCTTGCCCGCCGCCGACAGCCGCAGAGCGTCCATATAGCGGCTGGCTGATTGACTGTGCTTGAAGCCAATTGCCAATAAGCAAATCCAGAGCAGCGTTAAGCCCAAAGCGCAGAACTTCCCCACCCGCGCTGACGAGAAACTGTGGTCATGGCTTGGGTCAAATGCCAGAAGCAGCGAGACTATGCCGAGCAAAGCGACCGCGGGCATCATGGCGGTGACATCAACGAGATGATGAGCGCCAAAACCGATAAGCGCCGCCACAAAGAAGAGCCAATCCAGGCGATTGTTGCCGGTCTTCAACTGCCAGACGCGCTGGAAACGCCGGGCTGTCAGCAGGAGCGTCCCGCCTAGAGCCAACAATCCCAGGATGCCTAACTCCGCGGCGATATTCAGCGGCAGATTATGGGCATGGGCATAGCTCTGCGCAGGTGGGATGGAAAGATACGGACCGCTATGCCGGCCAAAGGCGAAGAGTCCCTTGCCCGTTAATGGCGCATCCGTGAACTGCATGAGCGCCGAGCGCCAGATCTCCGCGCGCAGGTTGGCGCTCCGTTCCGGTAGCGAGAAAGAGTGAATAATCAGCGCGGCAGCGCATAGGAGGCAAAGCATGACCGCGACCGACGAAGCAAACACTAGGCGTCGCGTCGGTCTCGTTCGTTTGTCCCACCAAGCCAGGAAAGGCACAGGCGACAATAGACCAAAGTGCGCCAGCGACAGCGCTAGAAGCGTGGCGCAGGCAAGGCATAACCCGATCCAAGCGCCGCGCGACAGCGTCAGCGCCAGGTTGATGATGGCTATCGCGCTGTAAAAGCCCCATAGCGTCCACTGTTTGCCGGCGCGCGCGCGCCAGACTTTTCTCAGCGCTAATGGGACAAGCAGGACCAGAACCGAGCCCAGAGCGTTGGAATTGCCAATGACGCTGACCAGTTGCAGCAGCCGGCCGGTATGCAGGATTTGTATGGCGCTAAAGGCGATCGCCATCAAACCCGCGCTGAGCAGGCCATCAACAAGCAACTCTTTGGCGCCCGGCCGATTCGCGATCCAGTCCTGCAGAAAATACCAGGCGGCGATATACATGGCGACGAACCACAAGCCGATAAGACTGCGGCGGGTGACATCCGGGTTTGCCAGCATCGATGCCGCGATCGCCAGCAGCCATAGCGGCAGGAGCGGATCCAAGGCGCTCCGATGCCAGCGCCAGCCATTGCGGAGCCGCAAGAAAAACCAGACGCAAAGCGCGGCGAATATCAGCCCGAAAGTTACAGCCTGGGCATCGGGAATGACCACGGCATTAAATGTGGACCCAAAGGGCGACAGCAGATACAAACAGACCAGAGTGACGACAAGTCTTTCCAAGAGCCGGCCGCGCGGCTGTGACTTGACAATTGGCATTCTCGCAGTTCCAAAGCAGAGCTGATATAGGCTGAATTATACTGTCGACGCAACTGGCTTTGCGACAGGACTTGTCAGTTTATTCGCGCGCGAGCCGCGCGGCAGGGAATGAGTTCGCGCATAGCGGTTACGAAACATAGCGTGAATCGGTTACAATTGCGCGCAGTCAGACAGGGTGCGGAACACTCGCTAACCGAGAGTTGAGGCAAGCAATCATGAAAGTAGCGCGGACGCTGTACGACATACAAACAATCGAGCTCGATATTATTGAGCGCAGTAAAGGCCTGAAATCCGTCAACGCGCAACTGAAGGAAGATGAATTGCTCCGGCAAGCCAAAGACAGTTTTGCAGTCGCCGCAACTGCGCTTGATAAGAACAGCAAACTGACTCGGGAGCTGGAGAATCAGATCGAAGCGAGCGAAGAAAAACGCAAGGCAACCGAAACCCGCCTCTACAGCGGCAACGTGGGAAACCCAAAAGAATTGCAGGATATGCAGATGGAAATCGAATCACTCGCGCGGCGGCGCGCCCAACTGGATGATGCGCTCTTGCAACTGATGATGGAGCGCGACCAAGCCAGCCAAGATATGGCAGAAAGCAGGCAGCGCCTAGAAGAAGTCCAAGCAGAACATGACGAACTTCAGACAGACTTGCGGAACAAAAAGACTGCGCTGACCAGGGAGCTTGAAAGCCTGATGAGCACGCGCAAAAGCGCGCTAGCCAAAGCGCCCGCCGCCGCGCTGCAAACTTATCAGAACATGAGAAGAGCCAAAGGCAACCACCCGGTCGCCGTTCTGAGAGAAAAAGCCTGCACAATCTGCGGCATCAAACAAGACAGCACAGTGCTGGCTGCCATCAGCCAAGGCCAGAACCTGGTGAACTGCAGCAACTGCGGCAGAATACTGCTCAAGATGTAACTGTTGCCTAGGCTACCCAGCAAGCAGGCAAGCGGGTTGAGCCAGCCTAGAAAATCAGTTGCATCAGAACGCTGATGCCCAGAAAGACAACTAAGGGGCTGAGATCAATGCCGCCCATGTGTGGCAAAGCGTTGCGGATAGGCGCGAGCAGCGGTTCCGTCGCTTGATACAAGAATCGGGCGATCGGGTTGCTGTAATCGAGATTCGGTATCCAGGTCATCAACACCCTTGCCAAAAGGATCAATTGATAGACTTGCAGCGCCCAGAAGATAACAAGAAACAGGGATTCCATTGGTCATCTAACCTTTCATGTTCGTCTTATTAAAGTTTGCGTTCTCCAAAAATCGCGCGACCAATGCGGATCATGGTCGCGCCCTCTTCTATGGCGATCTGATAATCGTCCGTCATGCCCATGCTTAACTCCGGCAGCGACATGTCGAAATCGCTCTTCAACTCTTCTCGCAAGGAAAAGAGGCCAGCAAATACGCCCCGAACCGCCTGGGGCGCCGCGCCATAAGGCGCCATTGTCATCAATCCCTGCACGCGGAGGCCACTCAGCGCCAGGATAGCGCCGATTTCTTGCCACAGTCTTTCCTTCGTCGCTTCGTCTTCATACCAATTATAACCCTCTAATCCATATTTCGATGCTTCTCCCGATATATTAATCTCCAGCAAGATGTCGAGAGGCTGGTTTTTCGCTTGCGCCAGGCTCGACAGTTTGCGCGCCAAGCGCAAGCTGTCAACCGACTGAAGCAGGTCAAATAGCGGCAGCGCGCGTTTGGCTTTGCGGCTTTGCAGGTGACCAACCATGTGCCATGTGAGGGGCTGCGCCACCATGTTGTTGACAGCTTCAATCTTCTCAATACCCTCTTCTACGCGGTTTTCGCCAAAATGTTTTATTCCGGCCGCCGCGGCCGCGGCGATGTTCGCGACGGTCTTCTGCTTGCTCACGGCGACTAGCGTAATTTCCGCCGGGTCCCTGCCAGCCTTGGCGCAGGCATCCGCAATCGAGTCTTCGACGCGCTTTATGTTTTCCACGATGCTCATAGCGATATGATCACTCCGAATCGTCCGGTCTTGCCCTGCTCCGCGCGGTGGGAAAAGAAATCCTCGGTATTTTCATAGGTGCAGAGGCGCAGCGCTTCCACGTCTTCTACGCCCGCCCGTTGCAAATCCAGTTGGTTCGCCAGCCACAGATCAAGACGGGCGGCGCCATCATTTGCATCAACCCGGACCACGCCCGAGTCCTCACCAAAGTACTGATAAGCCGCGCTCAGCACTTCGCTGCCGACCGGGTAATTCGCATGAGAAATAGCCGGACCGATGACAACTTGAATGTCTCGCGCTCTGCTCCCGTAGGCATCCGCCATGGCGCGTACCATTTTTGCCGCGATGCCATTCACGGTACCCCGCCAGCCCGCGTGGCCCAATCCAATCGCCTGCTTAACCGGATCGTATAGCAGCAGCGGCGCGCAATCCGCGAAGCGCATCACCAAAGGCAGGTTGGGCTGATCCGTGATCATGCCATCAGCTTTCGCCAGCCAACTCTTGCCGTTGGGCGGCGCGTCGACTGCCACGATATCGGTCCCATGCACCAGCCAGGTCGTTGTCGCGCGGTCGCCTTGCGCCGCCAGCGCAGCATACATGCGCCGGTGATTCTCCCTGACAGCGGCGGCATCGTCGCCGATATTGCCGCCCATATTCAGCGAGCGCCATTGCCCAACACTAGCGCCACCCCGACGTGTGAAAATGCCGTGTGTCAAAGCGCGCCAGTTCTCGTTGCGATAATAGACTAATCCCGAACCTTCGATGCGTTCCAAGTCAATTCGCCCCCCGACTTGCGGTTGCCTCGCCAGAGTCGCTGTTAGGCACTTAACTATACCACGATCACAGCGCCGATAGGTCTGATGTCGACGGGTGCATTTCAGATTATTGGCAATCAGGCTACCTTGTCCCAAAGGTCGTCAAATTCATGGCCTAAAATCGCTGTACGAATCAGCACCATGCGATTGGCTCCGTCAGCGTTCCATCGCATTCCACTTGCGCTTAGCCTTTGCTTGAATTGTTTGACCCCGCTTTCAACAGTACCGGAGCCAATCGGTATGCCCTTTTTCCGAAATTCGAGATATTGCATGCGGTCTTTATGCCGTTCAAAATATCTGGACTGTTGTGACAGACCGCGCTTGCGTAAGACCCTGATAATTTTGTGAATTTGCCCCAGATACAGGTGATTTTTGTAAGTTTTGAGCCAGCGTTTTCGCTTTTTTGCATCATGTTCATCGGGATAGAGTACTGTAGCGGCATCGGACAGATGTTCAACGGCATGAAACCAGTCCAGCACTTGCCGTCCATCGGGACAGACCTCTTCGGCTACATCCCAAATCCATAAAGCGCCATCAGCCACTACGCTGCGCTTACGGGCGGTTGGCAGGTCATGGGCGAGCGCTAAAGCCCACAACGCTGGTGCAAACTTGTCTTTTGTGCCTAATACGGCGCTGTAACGCACATTCACTCCATGCGCCATTTCCTCTAAGGCACCGGTCTGCGGATTGCGCTCAAGGCGCTGCTCCACATCAAACACCGCTCCCACCTTCAACTCGCGCCAGCCTTCCTGACGAATATTGACCATACCGCCATCCATCGACAGCCCTTTGCGCTGCTCATGATCGTGACGCGCATCCGGCAACTCGATCCGCTCCAGACTGACCGCTTCACGCTGCCCTTCCACATAGGTTTGCAGCTTTTCACCATAGCGCTGACCCTGCCGCCAGATGCTGGCAGGCGATACATAACGCTCAGCAATCCGTTCAAACACTTCCACACACTGTTCATAAGGCAGCATCCCGCTAAGCCAGACCATGTGTTTGGCAAAAGTCGGACTGAAACCGCTTCCATTCAAACCCAACTGCTCATCCAGGGGAAAAAAATCCCTTGCCACAGTCTTGACATTGGTAGTACTTGCGCTCGATTTCCGCCTCACCGCGCAAGGTTAGAACCCTTCTCTTGCGCTTGCCCTTATTACGTAATCTCCCACCGCAGCCCCCACATGCGGGCGAAGTCCCGTCCTGGATCGACATGAGCTCTCGCAAGACGCTTTCACGAAACGCCCCCTCTGTATCCCCTATCAGGTCTTCAATATCATTGATGTGCATATGTTGGCTCATTCGCTGATCGGACAGCATCTTATCAATCGCTGTTTCTGCTTCGGTCAACAATTTTGCCTTCAATTCTTCCCGTTGCTTTGACATCCCGATCCCCCCGACATGCTTAAACCTAACTGTAGTTTATGTCCATTTGCCAATAATCCGAAATGCACCCGATGTCGACGATAACCCGGGCAATCGCTTCACATTTTTTTACCACCAGGACACATGAAGTAGTTCAAAGAAAATAATGCAAATTTTACAGGGGCGGTGTAGGGGCGACCAATCTGGTCGCCCGACGTTGCTGCGTTTTGATTTCGGGCGACATGGTACTGCGCGTAGACACCCACTAGGAGGTCTGTCGCCCCTACATTTAGACTCTTCGTCGAGTTTTGCATGACTAACTTGGATCTACTGAAGTAATTCCAACAAAGAAATGCAATTTCAAAATATGTATGGATTTGTAGGGGCGATTCTGTGAATCGCCCACGATATTCTCACTCTTTTCATGGGCGACACACAGTGTCGCCCCTACATCGCGGTAGATTTATGTGACATTCGGCACATAATTGGTTCTGAAGCGAATACCCTGCCTTGATATGTTGCTCTCGCATTTTCCCCTCGGATTCATGTTACAATTGGAGTTAGTATATGGCGCGAATTCGTCAAGCAGCGCAGGGAGTATCAGGTGTCGCAGCTCGAACATGGCTTGATGCGGTCCGACAGCGGCAATCAATCGTGGCTGTCGCAGGTCGGCAACTGGCTGATTGATCTGGTCTTTCCGCCAGTTTGCATTTGCGGACGCGTCGATTATCAGTTTTGCGCCGACTGCCTGAAAGAGTTGCAGCGTTTTCCCATAGAAGCGCGAAGTGTTTCGGGCGATCCCTTGAATGGGCTGGCGTCGACCGGCCTCTACGCCGGGATTCTGGAGCAAGCCATTCGAGCCTTCAAATATGAAGGCGTCACGGGCTTAGACCAGCGCTTAGCGGAGCGCTTGCAGCGGACCTACGAGGGGACTGATTGGTCCCTTGACCTAATCATTCCCGTACCGCTCGCGAAAAAACGACTTGATGAACGCGGATACAATCAGTCCGCGCTGCTCGGCGCTTGCATGAGCGCTCTATGCGCTATCCCCTGTCGCAGCGACTTCATGCGCCGCATACGAGAAACAGACCAACAAGCGCGCTTAAGTGGCGAGCAGCGGATAGCGAATGTCAGGGATGCCTTTGAGGCGTCGGACGCGGTCAAGGGACTCGCCATACTACTGATTGACGACGTCGTAACCACCGGCTCTACCTTGAATGAGTGCGCGCGTGTTTTGAAGCGCAGGGGCGCAGGCGCGGTATACGGCCTCGCGGTTGGGCGCGCTTGACCTAGCATATCGTTGAATGTAATGTGACGAGAGATTGCATGAATGTTTCGGGCGCATTTGACAGCATGCCCGCAAATACCGGATACTTGGCACACTTATTGAAAATCGAGGAGGTTGGCAATGGATGTCAGCATTCACGGGGACGGAATCAAAATCACGGAGTCGCTGAATAGCTATGCTCGGTCGAAGATCAATAAACTAGACCGCTATCTGCCGAATATCGCTCATGTCGGCGTAGACTTGTCCATCATCCGCACGCACCGCGGCGCTGATCTGGCAATTGCGCAAATCACGGTGCACCATGCGCGCGGCGCGATATTGCGAGCGGAAGAGGAGCTGAACATCGAAAACCGCGATACAATCCGCTTCGCGATCAACAAAGCCGTCGACAAGCTTCATCGACAAATCGACCGCTTCAAAAGCAAGCGCAAAGCCAAGAATCAGCGCGTGCGGGACAAGTATCGCGCCACCGTCGCCGAACTTGATGTGGCTGAAGATGTTCCCCAATACGAGCCCCTTGCCGCCGAAGACGCGGCCGCGCCGACGGAAATCCTGCGGCGGAAGGCGCTGGAAATGATCCCGATGACCGAAGAGGAAGCAATCGAACAACTCGAATTGCTCGACCACAATTTCTTTATGTTCATGAATGCGGATTCCGAACTGGTCAACGTCGTGTATCGCCGCAACAACGGCGGCTATGGATTACTCGTGTCACAGTAGCAAGGCTATTCCGGGACCGCTCTAGGACCCATCCGCAGCATGCAGTTGCGCCAGGCGGCGATATTTTTGATATTCATACCAAGCCATAAACAGGGATAACCTCAAGCCATGCCAATGATCGCGGTAGCCTCTTAGGGTTACGAAGCGCCAATAGAACTGACGCAGCGGCTGCAAGATAAAGTTCTGGGGTTTTGGCTGTATTCCCTTATCGAACAGCATCCGCGCGTCGTAGCGCAGGTAGCGCTCTTGCTTAGCCTTGAAGTGAGCGACATTTTGATAGTTGTAGTGGATGATGGGATGGTCTAGCGCGCCGACTGGTCCAGCGAGCAGCGCGACTTCGTGGACCTGCCTTTGCGGGTCGTAACGCGCTTTCCCTATACGCAGCAGCCGCGTTTGGTAATCCGGATACCAGCCTGCCCCTTTGGTCAATTTGCCGAAGATGTAATTGTGGCGCGGCAGCTTCCAAGCGGCGTATTCAGCCTGTGACAGCTTGCCTCGTATTTCGGCAGCCAAATCATCGTTGACGCGTTCATCGGCATCGACAAAGAGGACCCATTCGCTCTCCCCTGTTACGGCGTCGAGCGCCGCGTTGCGTTGATCGGCGTAATTGACAAATGCCCGCTGCAAAACTTCCGCGCCAGCTCGCCGCGCAATGGCAACGGTATCGTCACTGCTATAAGAATCAAAAACCAGGATTCGGTCGGCGAAGCGCAGCGTTTTGATGCAAGCCTCAATTTGCGGAGCCTCATTATAGGTCAAGACGATGGCAGTCAGTTGCGTCATGCGCGCGCCAAATCGATCACTTTACGGCAGGCTTCAATCAAGTCGCGTTCACCGGCGGGGAGCGACGCCATGCGCCGTTCTAAGCCATGGGCGACAAGTTTACGCGCCAGCCAGCGTTTCCAGGGCGGATAGTGCTTGTCATAAAGTTGCAAGCGACTCTTCCAGAGGTTGAACAGGCTCGTTGGGCGCGCTTGCGAGGAACTGCCCCCGCCGAGATGCGTCACGCGAGCTTGCGGTACGCAGTGGATACGCCAGCCCTGTTCGCATATCCGCCATTGCCAATCGACCTCTTCACAGTAAATGAAAAACTGTTCGTCAAAGAGACCGACTTCCAACAAGACCTCGCGCCGCAGCATCATGGTCGCGCCCAGGGCGAAATCCACCAAAAAGGGCTTTGCAGCCTCATAGCATGATCTGGGGTAGCGCCCATTAAACGAACCCTCAATCCAGCGGCCCGGGGTTGGGTAGAGCTCCGCCCAGATCTGTCGCAGATCAGGGAAGCGAAATGCGCTGTGCTGGAAGCTGCCGTCAGCGAAACTGAGGCGCGCGCCAACGACGCCTCTGCCAGGGTCGCTGAATAGCGCGTCGAATAGCGCTTTTGTAGCGCCAGATTGTGTCACGGTGTCCGGGTTTAATAGGTAGACCGCGCCCGGCAAGCCCGTCTCTCTAGCGGGCTTTGCGAAGCCGAGCGAACGCAGCGCAAGGTTATTGGCGCGTCCAAAACCTATGTTTTCTTCGCAGGTCCTCAAAATGACAGCCGGGAAATCCCGTCGGATCAGCTCAACCGTCGCGTCAGTTGACGCGCAGTCGACTACCTGGATTTCGTAGCTCAAGTCGCTTGCCGACAGATCAGCCTGAAGGCTGTCCAGCGCAGCGGCGATGACCGCCTCGTTGTTCCAGGTGACGATGATGACTGCCAGATCCACTGCTACATCGCCTGGCTGCAACTTCTAAGCATCTAAATCAGCGGCGGATTCGCCCGGATCGACCAGCATGATCGAACGCGCGCCGACGTGGTTGTTGCGCAGGCTGATTGCGACGTCCTCGTGAATCAAGCCCGCCCAGCAGTTCTGAGGATTGCGCGCTTCAATGGAGGTCATGCGGATCGCCCCCCAGACCAATGCGCGTTCCTTTGCCGGCAAGTATGAATAGCTGTTGCCGCTGGCTTCGTCGAAGACTTCGACCAAATTATCAGCCGAAGCGATTGCCCAGCGATAGGGATAGCTTGCTTGCGATGTGGCGCATTGTATGCCGATTCTCCATGCGCCCGATTCGTCAAACATGCCCAAGGTTGCCGCCTGCTGTTCTTGCTGGTAAACCGTGCCAGGCGGAGGACCAGAGGTGCGAATTGGCACATCGCCATAGTTTTCCACGGTCAATCGGAATACCAGCATTTGTCCCTTGGGAATCGTGATTTGCTGGGAATAAGCCAGCGACTCGCTATCGTCCGGCAAGGGCAGCAAATCACCGGTTTTATCGCGCGATGTGAAATAGCGATCTTCGTAGGACCAAACATCAAAAGCGACTTCCACGCCGATCGCTTGCGGAGAGATCTCCGCATAGGGTTTGCCACCGGTCTCGATTGTTAAGCTGGCTTCCTGCCGCGTACGCTGACCGACGGCGTCTTGCGCCAGCGCGATGACCCGATAGGTGCCGTCAGGCGGCGGATCAACGCCCAGGTCAATGCCCCCTTCATAGTCGAAGCGATGCCGGCCCGCTTCGCCATAATTGCGCTCTTCTACCCGAGCGGAAATTGGAATCCGCACACCGGTCGCATCAACAAGGTATACATCCAAGCTCTTGACATCCGTTTCCAGATAAATGTTGATCTGCACGCGATCGTCCACGCCATCTTGATTGGGTGAAAAAACCGGCGGCGACACCGTAAACGTGGACATGACCGGCAAGGCAAAATCGCCCGGTTGAATCACCAGGGAGCCGCTGGCGTTCATATCTTCGCCGGTCTCGGTGCGCGCCTTGAGCTGCCAAGTGTATTTGCCTGCAGGCAACAAACGCCGTTCAACATGCCCGGGGACAGTTTCGCCATCCAGCAGGAAGCCATCCACCACGCCGCTGAAGAGCACGCTGTAGGCTTCCGCTTCGCGGGCTTGGCTCTCGCGGAAATAAAAGGTCTTGCCGCCGGCGTCCGTCAGCGCTATATCGACCGTTGCGGGCCGCGACAAGCGGTATTCAAATTCGGCAATGTCGTTTTCGCCGTCGGCGTCGGGGCTGATGGAGTCGCGATCGAAGCCGGCCTGCCTGATCAGCGGCAGCGGCGGCGAAAGCAGCAGGCTTCCCACAGCCAGCACAATCGCCGCGCCGAATACAGCCGCTATGAACAGCACTCCAGTATGAACGCGCATGAACTCCAGGTTCTCATCAGTTGCCCGAGCATGGCAAGTCTAGCGATCCCGTCTCATAGCGACAAGACCCGATACTTTACATAAAAGGTAGGATTAGGCTAAACTTCCCTTCCTGCCCCAGAGACTGTACACGTAGCTAGAGAGAATTCCTTGAACACGAAGCAGAACAGAGATTTCGCCGCGATACAAAGCGTAGAGCCCGGCAGCGACGGTTCTTTTGAACTGCCGCTGCTGGTGCTGGATGACCGGGTCGTTTTCCCGCAGGTCATGAGCCTCGTTCCCATCACCACAGAGGAAAACTTCCAGGCAGTGAGCTATGCCCAAGAGCATCAGCAAACGCTCATCGTGGTCAAACAGCAGTCCGCGCTAAATGGCGGGCGGATCGCGCAGCATATCCACAAAATCGGGACAGAAATCGCGCCAGGCCAACTGTCCGACGCCTATGGTGAAAATGCCCACGTACTCGTGCAGGGCAGGCGCCGCGTGCGGATTACGGATGTAGACGCGGCCGCGCCCTTCCCCGTCGCGCAGGCGCTCGCGGTCGAAGAACAGCTTCAAAAAACTGAGCGCGTCGAATCGCTGTGCGCGTCGCTCTTGGAACTTTTTAAACATTCCAGCAGGTACTTGGAATCTGTGCCGGACAGTGTGATCAAGTATATCCTCGCCGTTAAAGATCCGGGACAACTCTGCGATACGCTGGCGGCTATCACGCCGCTGGAACCGGAGCAATTGCAGATGCTATTGGAAGAATTCGACGTTGCGCAGCGCCTGGAACAACTGTCTGTCGCTGTCAGCGCCGATCTTCAAGACAGCCAGCTCCACGATGAAGTTCATACCCGCCTTCAAGACGAGATCGCCGCTAATCAACGCGAGATGTATTTGCGCGAGCAAATGCGGATTATCCAACAGGAATTAGGCGATGGGGATATCTTCCAGCAAGAGTTGCGTGAACTTTCGGAAAGGATCCAAGACGCCAATCTGCCGGCCGACATCCACGAAAAAGCCATGAAAGAACTGTCGCGTCTTGGCGTCATTCCGCCGATGTCGCCGGAATCCGGCGTCATTCACACTTACCTCGATCGGCTATTGACCTTGCCTTGGCATATCGCGAGCGAGGAAAACCTGGATTTGCAGCATGCGCAAGACATTCTCGACGGCGCTCATTATGGGCTGAAGAAGGTCAAAACGCGCATCATCGAACATATCGCCGTCAGAAAACTGGCGCGGGACAAAATGAAAAGTCCTATCCTCTGCTTTGTGGGTCCCCCTGGCGTCGGCAAGACCTCGCTGGGCAAGAGCATCGCCGATGCCTTGGGCTGCAAGTTCCTTCGCATCAGCCTCGGCGGGGTCCGGGATGAAGCGGAAATCCGCGGCCACCGCAGGACTTATATCGGCTCGATGCCAGGGCGCATCCTGCAGCAAATGGAGCGCGCGGAAACGGTTAACCCCGTGTTCATGCTGGACGAGATCGACAAGATGAGCGCGGACTTCCGCGGCGATCCAGCCTCCGCCCTTTTGGAAGTCCTGGACCCGGAGCAGAATCAGCATTTCGTCGACCATTATCTTGAAGTCGCCTATGATCTGTCGAAAGTCACCTTTATCACGACAGCCAACGACCTATACAGCATTCCCGAAGCCTTGGAAGACAGGCTCGAGGTCATTGAATTCAAAGGCTACTCTGAAGAAGAGAAAATCGAGATAGCGCGGCGCTTTTTGATCCCGAAACAGTTGGAAGCCAACGGCATAGCTTCCGCGGGATCTAGTTTTTCCAAGGCTTCTTTGCAGCACATAATCAGGCACTTCACTTACGAGAGCGGCGTGCGCAACCTCGAACGGGAAATCGCTAAAATCTGTCGCAAGATCGCGCGCCAGTTGGCTTCGGGGCGCAATCACCCGCGGCGCATGAGCCCGAGCATCGTGGAGAAGTATTTAGGTCCGCCCCAGGTACTGGATTCGCGCGTTAATCGCGCCGATGCGATTGGCATTGTCAGCGGCCTGGTCTGGACGCCCAACGGGGGCGACATTCAAACGATTGAGGTTTCATTGTCGCCGGGCAAGGGCAATCTGATGTTGACCGGGCAATTGGGCGATGTCCTGCAAGAATCGGCGCATATCGCGCTTAGCTACTTGCGCTCCCGCGCCCAGGACTTTGATCTGCCCGCCGAAGATTTTGACAATTATGACATCCATATTCACATGCCCGAAGGCGCCGTGCAAAAGGACGGTCCCTCGGCCGGGGTTACGCTGGCGGCGGCTTTGGTTTCCGCCTTTAGCGAATGTCGGGCGCGCAGCGATTACGCGATGACGGGGGAAATCACGCTGCGCGGGCATGTCTTGCCCGTCGGCGGCGTCGTGGAAAAAGTGCTGGCCGCGCGCCGGCGCAATGTCCCGCGGATCATTTTGCCCAAAGACAACCGCAAGGACCTGCGCGATCTTTCCAGATCTGTCAAGAAGGATGTTTCGGTCATATTCATCGAAGACATGCAAGAGGCGCTCGACCTGATTCTGCATGACCCGCCGCCGCGCCGGCAGCGTGACATCGAGGCTGAGAAACGGCAGCGCGACAATCCTGAAGGCGGCGGCAATTAGTTGCCGCTTGCCCAGGCACGCGCAAGCGATCTCGTCCGCGGCAATGGGTGCATTTCAATATTTTGGCAGAATGAACAAACATAGTATCGAATTTCGTCATAGACTATCCGCTCTAACAGCAGAATCACAAATAAAAAGACGATCGGTAGGGGCGACTGACCTGCTGTGTCTACGCGCAGCGCTGAGTCGCCCGAAACCAAGATCTCACATTTGGGCGAGCCACCGGACTCTGTTGAAATACTCAATTTACCCCCACCCCAAACCCCTCCCCCATAAAGAGAGAGGGGCTTAACGGATCACTACAGGTCATAAGACTCCAATTGCCTCATTTTTGGGCAAGGGGGCGGGTGATGGAGGCTGTTTCTCAACAGAGTCCACCGGCTCGCCCCTACCGAGTTCCGCTTTTTGATAGATAGGGCTTGAAGCGCCAACAATCTGAAATGCAGCCCGCGGCAATCGTGTTGCAACCATCGGTCAATCGAAGCTGTAGAATTGTATAGTTAAGCAGGGGGTATGGTAAGGTAGAAGCGAATTTAACGTATAGGCACACTATGCGAACTTACTTCGTCAGCGCCTGCTGCGCCATTTTGCTCGGCGCCTGCAGCGCTTTTAGCCAACCCAGCGCAAGTCCAAGCCCGAGCGCGACAGCGACATCCCGCCCAACGGTTCCGCCTACAGCTACCCATAGCGCGACGCCGACGCCGACTTTGACAAACACAGCTCTGCCCAGCTTGACGCCCAGCGCAACAGCCAGCTTCACCGCGACCTATACATTTACGCCATCCCCCAGCCCCACCATCACGCCCTACCCCGCCGTCGGATTCGTTTTCGACAACTGGGCCATGGCTGATATTCCAGACAACGTCAAGGACGGCATAGCCAATCCTATGCTGGTCTTTCTCAACTCCAACAATCAACAGACCATCGCCAACATCGCGACTGCGCAGCCCAATACGGGCCTTCAAACGCTCTATCTGGCGCCGCCGAACAACCCGCGCGCGCGCATCCCCATCTTGGAATTGGCGTCTAATACGCGCCTGGAGGTTTTTCTGGCGGGGCCGGGCAATGCCCTGGCTTTTGTCAAACAAGATGACCAGCTGCAGAGCAATGGGCTTTATATTCTTGATCTCTCGACCGGGTTCGCGGCCCGCGTTCTGCCCGGCGACAATCCCTTGGTGCAGCGCGGTTTTTACATTGAGCCGGACTGGTCGCCCGATGGCAGCCAACTGGCGGTCTCGGTGACCACCGGTTACGACATTGACATTTTCTTGTATGCCAAAGACGGCTCCGAGCGCCGCAACATTACTAACCATGGTTCTTATGACTGGTGGGCTCGTTGGTCCCCCGACGGCCGCTACATCGCATTTGTGTCCGATCGCGCTGATTGCCCCAGTTGGATACCGGGCGCAGAAAATGCCTGTGAGGCCGGGACGATGCCGCCGCCAAGCGGGGGCAAGATCTATGTGCTGGAGCTTGAGACCGATACGATAAAGAAGGTGAGCGACGTCACTGTTTCGGAGCCGCCAGCCTGGATAAACGAGCGGTTCCTGGCTTTCGCGAGCGGGGATCCACTCGACTTGCTGGACCCGCGGCGCCGAATATGGCGGGCGGACATCCTGACGGGGGACGTGAAGGCGGTACAGCCTATCGCCGGCCGACCTGGCGCAAGCTACTTTTCCGAAGCCTGGTCCCCGGACGGGCAAAGGGTTCTGTTGCAAGTGGCTGATGTGACAAACCAAGTCATTTTGATGGCTGCCGACGGCGCGATCTTGTGGGAAGAATCTGAGCTGGATTTTCCCCGTTTCGGCCTGTCCGCAGCCTGGTCCCCGGATGGGCAACGCATCGCCATCGGCGGAACCGCGGGACAATGCCCCTACGGCATACGTGTCAAAGCGGGGGATTACCGCAATATCGCCACCGGCAGCCCGCCACCCAGCATGTGCGACCCGGTGTTCTCGCCCGACAGCCAATATATCGCATTCAGCGGTGTGAACCCCCGCGTCGACGGCAGGAACGATGTCTACGTAGCCAACTCTAATGGCTTCGGCAGCGTTAATATGACAGCTGCGCTACGCGGACAGATGGAACTTTTGGGCTGGGTCGGCGGGTCACCCTAGCCGCAATTAGCGCCAAAGGTTATAGTTTCGGCAGTTTAGGACTGAAAAATGGGAGAGCGTCAATGTCCGATTTTGAGGACCAGGTCGCGCTTGTTACTGGCGGGAGCCGCGGCATCGGGCGAGCGATATGCCTTGAACTGGCTGCTCGCGGCGCGCTGGTGGCGGTGAATTACAAGCGAAGCGCGGACGCGGCGGAAGACCTGGTCGCGGAGATTACCGCGGCGGGTGGCGCGGCGGAAGCCTTTCAAGCCGATGTCAGCAGCGCCGACCAGGTTCAGGCGCTGTTCAAGTCCGTGCTGGCGCAGCGAGCGCGCATCGATATTTTAGTGAACAATGCCGGTATCACAGAAGACAATGTCATTATGAGATTAAAGCCAAAGGACTTTGATGACGTCATCGCAAGCAATCTGCGCAGCGCCTGGTTATGCTGTCGGGAAGCCGCGCGCAGCATGATGCGCAAACGCAGCGGGACCATCATCAATATCACCAGCGTGGTCGGCATTGCCGGCAACGGGGGCCAAAGCAACTATGCCGCTAGCAAGGCCGGTTTGGTCGGCATCACAAAGTCTTTGGCGAAGGAACTTGCGGTCCGCGGCATCCGCGTCAACGCGGTGGCGCCGGGCTTCGTGGAAACGGATATGACCGCCGATTTGAGCGCCGAACTCCGCGAGCGAGCCATCAGTGCGATTCCGCTGGGCAGGATGGGCGATCCGCGAGATATCGCCAAGACGGTCGCGTTCCTGGCCTCCCCCGACGCCTCATATATCACAGGGCAAACGATAATTGTTGATGGCGGAATGGTCATGTAATCCCCCGCTAGACAAAGACCGGAGGCAAAACATGAGCACGGTATTCTCAAAAATCATCGCCCGGGAGATCCCGGCCGACATCGTATACGAGGACGATTTGCTGATTGCCTTCCGCGATATCGCGCCAATCGCGCCAGTGCATGTCTTGATTGTCCCCAAGAAAGAAATCGCAACGGTGAACGATGTCACAGCCGCTGACGAACTAGCTTTAGGCAGGATGATGACCGTCGCCGCTAAAATCGCCAAAGATGAAGGCATTGCTGAAAATGGCTACCGCTTGATCACCAACTGCAACAAACATGGCGGGCAGGAAGTGTTCCATCTGCACATGCACCTTCTGGGCGGTCGCAGCCTGGGTCCGGTGCTTGCGCGGCAGGGAAAATAACAGCGGCGCGAGACGCCGCCCTTCGCTCTGGAAATCGCGCCGCTAGCCTTGGCTGGATTCCTCAGCTGTTTCTTCAGATTCCAGCTCTTGATCAGGTTCTTCTTCTGTGGCGCTTGCTTCAACAGGCGCTTCGGCATCGGCGTCTTCGACGGCAGCTCCTTCGTTAGCGTCGTCTTCGGCGGTCGTGGGGCTAGCTTCGGCGTCGCCCTCCATTGTTTCTGTCGGCGTATCTGTTGGCGCGGCCGTCTCGTCTTCGGCAGCAGGTGCTTGCGGCTGCGCTTCTTCTTCCGCTTCTTGATCGGGCAGATCTTCGGTTTCCTCTGCCGCATCAGCCGGCGGTTCTGCGGGCATTCCCCAATCGTTGGGCGTGGCGTCGTCAATCGCTTTGACTATCTCGCTCGTCGACGGCACGCCGCCCGCGCGCTCCGACGTGATGGTCACACCGTTGACTTGCACGGTTGGCGTGCCGGTAACATCCTCGGTCAGGGCGCTGTTTAGCGTTTCGGAAATCGCCGCCGAGTTGAAGCAATTGGTCAGCGTCGTCGGGTTAAGGTCTAGCCCCTCGGCGCCGGCCAGCAGTCGGTTTTGCGAAAAAGCGGTGTTGGCATAGCGCGTTTGCCAATCAAAAAGAACGTCGTGCATCTCCCAGAACATGCCTTGCCGCCCGGCGCATAACGCAGCCCGCGCCGCGCCCTGGGCATTGGGAATCGAGCCAGTCTGCATGGGAACATAGGTATAGAGCACCTGCCCCCCGCGAACGCGATCGAGAATGGCGTCAAAGGAATCGCTATGCAGCGCCTCGCAACCTGGGCAGGCGAAGCTGGCGTACTCATCCAGGGTGACCGGCGCGTCCAGATCCCCAAGCTGCGGATAACCCTCGACAGAGAACGATCTTGTTATGTCATCGTATCGCTCGCTTAGATCCGGCGGGATATAAGCCTCGACCGGCTGATTGGAAACAATAATCATCGCGACAGCCACAACAGCCACAATTACAATAGCCAAGAGCAGTATCATCCAGCGATTCTGACGACGCTGCCTTTGACGGCGCTGCCTGGCTTCCCGCGTGCGACTTGCCTTTTTTGCCATATTCCTCTCAACCTCGTGTTGCGACAATCATTCCTGGCTCAACCTGCCAAGAGTCTAATGCACAGTCGACGGTTTGTAAAAGGACAAGTATCAGGCATTTCGGCCGGCGCTTCCCGCTCAAGCAAGCCGACCGCCGCCGGAAAACGCAAACGCTTGCAAAAGAGCTACGGTAACACCGCGCCGGGAACTCTGGTAAAATGCAGGGTCAACAGAGAGGAGCGATTGCCGCTCTTTGTTCTGTTGCGAGCGCTGATAATCCGGTCTCATTAGACACAAAGGAAGAGCCAATGAGCGACGTTTTTGGAGCACGCGGCACATTCGCTACGGGCAATGGCCAGGCGGTCATTTACCGATTGAGCAAGCTATCGGATAGCGGCGTCGGGCAGGTTGATTCGCTGCCATTCAGCATCAAGATCCTGTTGGAAAACGCGCTGCGCAATCAGGACGGGCGTCACTTCACGGAAGACGACGTGGCGAACCTGGCTTCATGGGATGCCAACAATCCCAATCCCGCCGAAATTCCCTTTAGTCCGGCGCGGGTGATTCTGCAAGATTTCACTGGCGTGCCTTCGCTTGTGGATCTGGCGGCCTTGCGCAGCGCGATGGCGCGCATGGGTGGCGATCCGCAGAAGATCAACCCCACTGTGCCGGTGGATTTGGTCATTGATCACTCGGTGCAGGTCGACTTTTTCGGCCAGCCCGATGCGATCGCCCGCAATGCGGAAATGGAATTTGTACGCAACCGCGAACGCTATGAATTCCTGCACTGGGGGCAAAAAGCCTTCGAGAATCTCAAGGTTGTGCCGCCAGCGACGGGCATTGTGCACCAAGTCAATTTGGAATACCTGGCAAAAGTGGTGCAACTTTACGATGACCCAAATGGCGAAGGGAAAGTGGCGCTGCCGGACAGCCTGGTCGGTACCGATAGTCACACCACAATGGTTAATGGCTTGGGCGTGCTGGGATGGGGTGTGGGCGGCATCGAGGCGGAAGCCGCCATGTTGGGCCAGCCCATCTATATGCTGATGCCAGAGGTGGTCGGCTTCAAGTTGATGGGACAACTGCCCGAAGGCTCGACAGCCACTGACCTGGTTCTCGTTGTGACGCAAATGCTGCGCCAGAAAGGCGTGGTCGGCAAGTTCGTCGAATTTTATGGACCCGGGCTCGGCAGCATGTCCCTGCCCGACCGCGCGACCATCGCCAACATGGCGCCCGAATATGGCGCGACCATGGGCTTCTTCCCGGTGGATGACGAAGTCATCAGCTATCTGCGCCGTACTGGCAGAGACGAAGCAACCGTGCAATTAGTCGAACGCTATTGCAAGGAACAGAGCCTGTTTCGCAGCGACGGCACCTGCGACCCGGCCTTCAATGACAATCTGTCATTAGATCTGGGTACCGTTGAGCCAAGCGTCGCCGGTCCTTTGCGCCCGCAAGATCGCATTTTAGTGAAAGAGTTGAAGCCCAAGTTCAAAAAAGTCCTGACCGCGCCCTTAGGACCGCAGGGTTTCGCCCTTTCGGCCGATCAACTGGGCAGCGCCGGCCGCTACCGCAGCAATGGCGACGAAGCCGATCTTAAGCACGGCTCCGTGGTAATCGCCGCGATCACCTCCTGCACCAATACCAGCAATCCCTCGGTGATGGTCGCGGCGGGCTTGCTGGCGAAAAAAGCCCACGAACGCGGACTGATGCGCAAACCTTATGTCAAGACCAGCCTGGCGCCCGGCTCCAAAGTAGTCACGGAGTATCTGGACAAAGCTGGGCTCACGCCGCACTTGGAAGCGCTGGGCTTCCATACCGTCGGCTATGGCTGCACCACCTGCATCGGCAACAGCGGTCCGCTGCCCGACCCAGTGCGCGAGGCGATACACCAAGCGGATATTGTCGCCGCTTCGGTTTTGAGCGGCAATCGCAACTTTGGGGGCCGGATCGGACCCGATGTCCGCGCCAATTTCCTGGCTTCTCCGCCGCTGGTGGTCGCCTATGCCCTGGCTGGCACCGTCGATATCGACCTCAGCAGCGAGCCGATCGCCCAAGATCGCGCTGGGCGCGACGTCTATCTCAAGGACATTTGGCCTTCTCAAAGCGAAATCGTGTCTACGCTGCAGAACAGCCTGGACGCCAACATGTACCTTGAGCAATACGGCAACGTCTATGAAGGCAACGAGGAGTGGAACGCCATCCCAAGCACCGATGAGCCGGTCTATGAGTGGCGAGCGGACAGCACCTATATCCAGGAACCGCCTTTCTTTGTCGATCTCCCGCATGAACCCGCGCCCATCCAGCCCATCATCGGAGCGCGCGTCATGGTCAAGGGCGGCGACTCCGTCACCACCGACCACATATCTCCCGCCGGCGCAATCGCCATCAACGGTCCGGCCGGGCAATACCTGCTGGACAACGACGTCAGTCCACAGTATTTCAACAGCTTCGGATCGCGCCGAGGCAACGACCGCGTGATGACCAGAGGCAGCTTCGCCAACGTGCGTTTGCGCAATTTGCTGGTGCCAAAGAGCGAAGGCGGCGTCACATACTACCTGCCGACCATGGAAGAAATGTCGATCTATGAGGCTTCGTTGAAGTATCAGCAAGACGGCACAGCCCTGATCGTGCTCGCGGGCAAAGATTACGGCATGGGTTCATCGCGCGATTGGGCGGCGAAGGGTACGCTGCTATTGGGTATCCGAGCGGTCATCGCGGAAAGCATCGAACGCATTCACCGCAGCAACTTGGTGATGATGGGCGTGCTGCCCCTCGTCTTTGCCAATGGCGAATCGTATCAGTCCTTGGGGCTGACTGGGCGCGAGACTTATGATATCCCTGTTGCCGACGACGTCAAACCCATGGACAGATTGACTATCAGCGCGACCAGCGACACGGGAACGACGACGCAATTTGATGTCATTGTTCGTCTCGATTCCCCCGTAGAAGTGGACTACTATCGAAACGGCGGCATCCTCCATACGGTGCTGCGCAACTTCCTTGCCGATTAGGACATGCCGCGGAATTGATTCCTGGACAGCGCGCCGAATACGGCGCGCTGTTTCATTTCCGGGCAGCCGCGCCTCGTCATGCGACGAAAGACCCGAACATCATTAGCAGTTGATTACGCCGCTGTTTAGCGATAAGGTTGCAGCCGAGTTTCCCACCATTGCCCGGAGCGCCATATATGTATCCCTTGCGAACCAGTCACAGGCTGCTTGTTACGATTTTCATCACGCAGAGCCTGATGTCGGCTTCGCAAATTTCCATCCTTACCCTGCATTCCATCGCTGCTGGCATCCTCGGCGGCGGCGACAGCACGGCCGGCATGCCGACAACCGTTGTCACATTTACGCATTCAATCATGGCATACGCCTTTGGCATTTATATGGGGCGCTTCGGACGGCGCATGGGGCTGAGCACGGCTTACGCCTTTGGCGCGCTGGGCGGCGTCTTGGGCACGATCGCGGTTCTGCACGGCAACTTCGCGCTTTTGTTGGTCAGTTCCGCCTGCATGGGCTCGGCGCGGGCGGGCGCCCAGATGAGCCGATTCGTGGTCGGGGAGATGTTCCCGGCCGAAAAGCGCGCGCAGATGATCGGCCGGATCGTCTTTGCCGGCACCATCGGCGCCATTTTTGGTCCCGCGCTGATCGAGCCGGGCTCAAGTTTGGCTGGAACGCTGGCGCTTGACCTGGCAGATGGACCCGCTTTGGCCAGGTCCGCCTTCGCGCAGGTCCTCATGCCGGGCAGCGATTTTCGCCAGGGGCTGACCACAGGACCTTGGGTGCTCGCCAGTTTCATGTATGGCTTGTCCTTTCTAATCAGCGTGCTTTTCCTGCGCCCGGAACCGGCCATCGTGGCGAGACAATACGTTACCCAGGGCAAGCAGCAAGAAAACCAAGCGGATACCCAGCACAAGCTCAAAGATCTGCTGCGGCTGCCCAATGTGCAACTCGCGATACTGTCCATGCTAATCTGTCAAACGGTGATGAGCACCTTGATGACGATCACGCCCTGGCACATGCACCGCGCGGATCATGGCAACACAACCGTCTCCTTGGTGATTTCGGCGCATGTAATGGGCATGTTCGGGCTTTCGGCTTTGACAGGTTATCTTATCGATCGCTATGGGCGGATTCCGATGATGGTCGTGGCGGCATTGACCCTGGTCGCATCCACGATCATCGCGCCTTTGTCGACGCAATTGCCCTATTTGCTATTGGGACTGTTCTTGCTGGGCTTGGGCTGGAACTTCGGCTATATCGCTGGATCGTCCATGCTTGCCGACGCGCTTAGCGGTTCCGACCGCACGCGCGTGGCCGGCTTCAACGACATGCTGGTCGCGTTTTGCGCCGGACTGGGCACATTAAGTTCGGGCTTCCTCTATGGATTGGGGGGATTCTTGCTTGTCAGCATCGGCGGCGGCTTGCTGGCACTGCTGCTGCTGGCGCTGGTTCGACAACTGTCCATGAAACAAGTTGTCTTGCAAGCCAGCTAGTTCACATTTGATCCCTCATCCGAGCCATCATCCGAGCTCCCATTCGCTTGCCGCAGCAGGTAGTTCTGCTCCACAATCGCCAGCCAAGCCAAACCGATAATGAAGGTCGAACTGCCGAAGGCGATCGCGGTGATAAGCGAATTAGCGACCGGTATGTCCTCGAGGAATTCGCTTAAAGCCGCCTGCGCGAGGCGGATGCCGACGTAGCCGGCGATGCCGCCGCCCAATACCACGACTCCGGTCCTTTGCATCATAGGCGCAAGGTCTTGCCGCGAAAGGTCTTGGTCGAAATACTTGCGGTATATGTCCAAGCACATCCAGGCATCGGCGACCGATATACCCAATTGCTTCGCCAGTTCCAGGGTGGGTCCCGGGACCGCGCCGGTCAAAGCCGCGCCGCCAACCGTTTGTGTGATCTTCAGGAAGGCTTCGTAGCGCTTCTGCTGTAGCAAAGCCGGGTCAACCGCCATTGATTCTCGCTGTCTTTCTGCTCGCATCCCAGTATGCTAAACTTCAGGTCTATCATAGTGCAATTGGCAGACGAGATGCAAATCACCCTTTACACCGATGGCGCCTGTGATATTCACGCGCCCAACCAGCCGGGCGGTTGGGCGGCTATCCTGTGCGCGGCCGACGCAAGCGGAAACGTTATCAAGGAGACTGTCCGCAGCGGCGGCTGTGAAATGACCACCAATAACCAAATGGAGCTCACCGCGGTCATCGAGGGCCTGAAGATCTTGAAGCAGCCCGCGACTGTTACTATTCGCACTGATTCAAAATATGTCATTGACATCGCCCAGGGCGCAAAAAAAAGCCGTAAGAACGCCGATTTGTGGCGGCGATATTTTGAATTGGCGGAACGCCACCAGCTCAAATTGCTTTACATTAAGGGACATTCGGGCCACCGTTACAACGAGCGCTGCGATCGACTCGCGGTGGCGGAAAAGAATCGCTTGGCCCGCCCCAAAGTGGATGCTGTAGATCAGCCATTGCCTACAAATGAAAGCGATATTGAGGTCTTTCTCTCGACGCGCTATTCTTCGCAGCGGAAAATGGCAGCCTGGTGCGCCGTTACAGTATGTAAAGTAGAAGTGCAAGAGGCTGGCGAAGCGCTCGAAAACATCAGTGAATTGGAAGCCCTGCTCATCGCGGCGAAGACCTGCCTGGCCACGATGCCAGCCGATCGCAGCGTTACCGTGCTGACAGCGCAGGAATACCTTGCCAAAGGCATGAACCACTGGCTGGGCAAGTGGGCAGCCAAGGGTTGGAAAACACAAGCGGGCAAGCCGGTCAAGCATCGGAGCCATTGGCGGGCGCTGCTTGAACTCTCGCAGGCGCGTCAGGTCGCATTTGTATTTGTCAGGTCACGCGAGGACAATCCGCATTTTCGGCGCGGGACCGACATGACGAAGCAGTTGCTCGAACGCGCGGACTGACTAAGCTTGTGTTATAGTAGGCGCTGTTTGCCCAGGCGATACAGGAAACGATTCATGCCCAGTTATGCGAAGCGCGTCGAACCCTTTGGAATAACCATATTTACCGAGATCAATCAACTGGCCGCCCAACACCAGGCGGTCAATCTTGGGCAGGGCCGTCCCGATTTCGACGGACCGCAAGAGATTATCGACGCGGCAATCCAAGCATTAAACGGCGACAGCGCGAATCAATATGCGCCAAGCCCGGGTCTACCCAGTTTGCGCGCGGGCGTGGCTCGGCATGCAGGCGTCTTTTACGACCTGGACGTCGACCCCGAAAGCGGCGTCATTGTCACGGCCGGCGCGACGCAAGGGGTATTCAGCGCCATCATGGGCTTGGTCGACCCCGGCGACGAGGTAATCGTGATTGAGCCGTATTACGACAGCTATGTGCCGGGCATACAAATGGCCGGCGGCGTACCCGTCTATGTGCCAATGCACCCGCCAAACTGGACCTTTGACGAAGCGGAATTGCGCGCCGCCTTTAGCCACAACACCAGGGCGATACTGCTGAACACGCCCAACAACCCGACCGGGCGCGTCTATACGCGGGCGGAACTTCAGCTGATTGCCGATCTTTGCATCGAGCACGATGTCATCGTGATTTCCGACGAGGTTTATGAACATCTGATATTTGAGGGGCATCAGCACATCGCGATCGCGTCGCTGGATAGCATGTTCGAGCGCACGGTGACGGTCGGCAGCGCCGGCAAGACCTTTGGCATGACCGGCTGGAAGATCGGTTGGGTTTATGGACATCCCGAGTTGATCACCGGCGTCTGGCGCGCGCACCAGTTCATCACCTTCGCGACCAACCACCCGACGCAGGAAGCTGTGGCTTACGCATTTACCTTGGGCAATAGCTATTACGAAGAGTATCAGGCTTTGTATACGCGCAAGCGCGAACTGGTCATGCAAGTGATAGACGCGGCCGGCATGTCCGCGATTCAGCCGCAAGGCACCTATTTCATCATGGGCGATTTTTCCGATGTCTATGCTGGAGATGATGTTGAATTCTGCCGCTACTGTATCGAGCGCATCGGCGTAGCCACCATCCCGCCTTCGGCGTTCTTCAGCGCAAAACACCGGCGCCATGCGGAAAATCACGTCCGTTTCGCCTTTTGCAAGAGCGACGAGACGCTGGAGCGCGCCGCGGAGCGAATGCGGAAACTGCGATCCGGTTAAGTCAGCAAGATCAGTTCAGCGAATCGCAGATATGCCAAGTCAATCGCAAATAATATTTTTTGAACACAGAGAACACAAGTAATTCCAACAAAGTAATGCAAATCCAGTATATGTATGGATTTGTAGGGGCGAGCCAAGGCTCGCCCAACGTTAATTGGATTCTTCAGATCGGGCGATTCAGCGGACTCTGTTGAAATACTCAATTTACCCCCACCCCAAACCCCTCCCCCATAAAGGGAGAGGGGCTTAACGGCTCACTACAGGTCATAAGACTCCAATTGCCTCATTATTGGGCAAGGGGGCGGGTGATAGAGGCTGTTTCTCAACAGAGTCCAGCGAGTCGCCCCTACATCGCGGTAGATTTATGTGACATTCGACACATAATTGGTTCTGGCGCGATTGCTCTGCCCAATTTCGACGAATCTCTAGACAAGCGGATCATGCAATGATATAATTCATTATATCCGTTGATTGATTCTATTTATATGATGAATGAGCGGCATAAACCTCGGTTCTGACTTCCTGAATTACATCGTGCGGCAGGGTTTCCAACCCGGCGACCGCTTGCCGTCGATTCAGGAACTAACCAACGATTCGCATCTTGACATGAGCGCCAACAAGGTTCGCGAGCAGCTGGAAGTGGCGCGGACCTTGGGCTGGGTCGAGGTGCGGTCCAAGCGCGGCACTCGCGTCAAGAATTACGCTTTCACGCCGGCCGTGCGCCTCAGCGCGCTATATGCCATGGCGAACGGTGAAAGCTTCGAGTCCTTCGCGTCTTTGCGCAACCATGTAGAATCCGCCTATTGGAACGAGGCTTGCGCCTTATTGCGCGCTGAGGACCTCGACATCATGCAGAACTGCATAGACGGCGCCAACGAAAAGCTGGATTCCCCGCCTATCCACATCCCGAATCCCGAACATCGTCTCTTTCACTTGACCGTCTTCAAGCATCTGGAAAATACCTTCGTTCTGGGAATCCTGGAAGCTTATTGGGATTTGTACGAAGAAGTCGCTATCAACCGTTATATGGATTACAGCTACCTGCGGCGGGTTTGGGATTATCACGCCATCATTTTACAGCAGATCAAAAACAATCGTTTCGACGACGCTCGCTTGGCTTTTATAGAGCATACGCGGCTGCTGCGGCACGAGCCAGGCATCGCCTCTTGGGAGATGAAAAGAGGCTAAAAGTGAACAAACCGATGCAGGGACCGCTGGAAGAAATTCTTGACCATGTTGTCTGAAAGGAGTCTTGCGCAAATCGCTGCGCGGAAGCTATGGCAATAAACGTACAATCTCAACCCAAAGTAACTACAAGTGAGCCGGTGATCAACGACTTCGCCTTCTCGGTCGCTACCAAGAACGGCTCCGGCAGCCAGACCTCAAACAACGTGCTGGTGATGTCTCTCTTTCGCATGGGCATCCCGGTGAATGGCAAGAACTTGTTCCCTTCCAACATCAAGGGGCTGCCGACCTGGTATACCATTCGCGCCAGCAAAGATGGTTACACCGCGCGCAAAGAAGTAACAGAGATCGTGGTAGCCTACAACAATAGCACTGCTCCCGAAGATGTCGCCAACTTGCCGCCCGGCGGCGTCTGCGTCACGACGGACAAGATCGCCCGCGTCATCAAACAGCGCGATGACATCTCTTACTACGAGATTCCTGTCGCCGCGCTTATGAAACAGACCAAAGTGCCGTCGGCATTTCGTAAGCTCGTCGAGAACATGACCTATGTCGGCGCGGTCGCCAAGCTCTTCGACATCCCGCTGGATCTGATCTATGATGTCTTGCTGTCCAACTTCAAGGGCAAAGACAAACCAGCGAAGATGAACCACGATGTCGTGCGGCTGGCTTACGACTGGACAGCCGAAAACATTGAAAAGACCGATCCCTACCGCTTTGAAAGCATGGATGGCACAACCGGCAAAATCATGATGACGGGAAATGACGCCGGCGCGCTCGGCGCGGTTTTCGGCGGCGTCAATGTTGTCGCCTGGTATCCGATCACACCGTCCACCAGTTTCGTCGACGGCATCATCAGTTTCCGGCATCTGCGCCAGAACGAGAACAAAGAGAACACCATCGCAATCGTGCAAGCTGAAGACGAATTGGCTGCCGCCGGCATCATCACCGGCGCCGGCTGGGCTGGCAGCCGCGCCCTAACCTCAACCAGCGGACCTGGCATCAGCTTGATGGCGGAATTCGCCGGTCTGGCGTATTTTGCCGAGATTCCCGCGGTCTTCTGGAATATCACGCGCATGGGACCCAGCACAGGCTTGCCCACCCGCACCAGCCAAGGCGACCTGCTCTTCACGCATTTCTTGGGTCATGGGGATAGCCGTCAGCTTTGCCTGCTGCCGGGCAACTTAAAAGAGGCATTCGAATTCGGCTGGAAATCCTTTGACCTGGCCGAAGCCTTGCAGTCGCCGGTATTTGTTATCAGCGACCTCGACCTGGGCATGAACAACTGGCTGTCCGAGCCTTTCGATTACCCCGACCAGCCGATCGACCGCGGCAAGGTTCTCGACGCGGCGCAACTACAGTCTTTCGTTGACGAACACGGCAAGTGGGGCCGCTATATGGATGTCGATGGCGATGGCATCCCTTATCGCACTGTGCCCGGCACCGATCACCCATTGTCGGCTTTTTTCACGCGGGGCACGGGGCACGATGAGTTTGCGACATACAGCGAGCGCAGTGATGATTGGGTCGAGAACATGACGCGATTGCGCCTCAAAATGGATACAGCGCGCGAGATGCTGCCGCAGCCGATCATCGACGACAGCAGCGGCTCGGACATCGGTATCGTCACCTTCGGCACCAACGAAGACGGCGTGCGCGAAGCGCGCGACTGGCTGGCGAACGATGGCATCCAAACCGATTATTTGCGCGTCCGCGCTTTGCCGATTGCCTCCGCAGTGGGCGATTTCATCCACTCTCACAAGAGCATCTTCGTGATCGAGAACAACTTCGATGGCCAGCTTAACCAACTGCTGCACATCGAGAGTCCCGAGGACATTTCCCATGTCCGTTCCCTGGCGCTAGGCGATGGTCTGCCCATGACGCCGAACTGGATCTACCAGAATTTGAGAGAACAGGAAGGTTAATCATGCCACCGCGCGTCAATCAGATAGGTTTGAGCCGAAACGAATACAAGGGCCGTCCCAGCACGCTTTGTCCCGGCTGCGGTCACGATTCAATCTCGAACCAGATAATCAGCATTGCCTATGAAATGGGGATCGAGCAGCACAAATTCATCAAAGTTAGCGGTATCGGCTGCTCGAGCAAGACGCCTGCGTATTTCTTGGGGGGATCGCACGGTTTTAACGCATTGCATGGCAGGATGCCGTCAGTGGTGACTGGCGCGCTTTTGGCGAACAAGGAATTGTCCTGCATAGCCGTCAGCGGTGACGGGGACAGCGGCTCGATCGGCATGGGGCAGTTCAAGCATGTGATACGCCGCAATGTGCCATTTGTGTACATCATCGAAAACAACGGCGTTTATGGCTTGACCAAAGGGCAATTCTCCGCCACGGCAGACGAGGGGCAGTTCCTGAAATACTACGGGCTGAATGATATGCCGCCAATTGATCTCGCGCTGGAAGCGGTGATTTCGGGCGCGTCATTCGTGGCGCGCAGCTTTAGCGGCGACGCCAAACAAGTACAAGCGCTGCTCAAGGCGGCCTTCCGCCATCAAGGCACGGCCGTGCTCGATATCATCAGCCCCTGCATCACCTTCAACAATGCCGAAACCTCAACGAAGAGCTATCCCTACGGCAAGGACAACGAGATCCCGCTGCATGAGATCGAGATTCTCGCCCCGGACTATGTGGATGCAAAAGAAGAAATCGAAGTCGATGATTATGAAGCTGGCGACATTATCGATGTCGAAATGCACGACGGCAGTTTCATTCGGCTTAAGAAACTGGACAACGATCACGACCCGCGCAATCGCCGCATGGCGATTGATGTGCTGGAGCAGTCCCTGCGCGAGCAGATCTTCTCCACGGGCTTGATTTACTACGAGGAGCCGCGCCCCACCCTGGCGGATACGGAAGGACTGGTTGAGACGCCGCTGGCTCGTCTTGATGTGGCAAGCCTGAGGCCCCCAAAGGCGGCGCTTGATGGTTTGATGCAGCAGCTTATGGCGGGTTAGCCCCCGTCCGCTAACTCTTGCCATCTCTATCGTCGTCATCCCAAAATGTAGAGAGCTATATGTGACGCGTTATCGCAGTCGATACTCACCGAGTGGAAACAGATACGAAGCGACATTGAGTTGCCAAGTAAGTATTATCAACTCGGTAGGTTTGTTTCAAGATGAGCGAATCATATATAATCGAATTAGAGCATCTGCGAAGCGGCATTGGCTGCCTTACTGCTGAGCAGTGCAGCGCAGCCTGTCAAGCAGCACAGGTTGCCTTAACCGAGGCTGGTCATCCAGTCTCGGTTAGATGCGAAGTGGAGGACCAAGAGAAACCGCTCTTCAGCGTCGTTCTGCAATGGACGGAGCTAGAATCAACCTCGAATAAGCACTCGTGGAGACAACGTCAGCGCCTTGGCGAATGGGCAGCCGAAGGAATCGCCTTCTTAATGATTGAAGAGTTTACCCCGTTTACGGTTGTTGATCAGTCGGAAGTCAATACTAGACCAGGGCGCGGTACAGGCATCGATTACTATCTGGGAACCAAGGAAAACCTTGACTGTAACGATGAAGAGGATTTCCCTGCGCATTCGGCAAGATTGGAAGTCTCCGGAATCTTACGTCCTTCCGCTGGCAACTCTCTCAAAACGCGCGTGTCGGACAAGATTGAGCAAACCAAGAATTCGGACAGCGACGGAACACCAGCCTTTATCATAGTTGTAGAGTTTGAAACGCCAGTGCTGAACTTTACACAAAGGATGCCTGAAGATGACGGCGAAACCGTATCTCAAGAAGAGCGTTAGACTACACCGCGAAGCATCCGAGCTAGCTAATAGAGCGCGAATTGCTCAGTTTGATGGCGATGAAATTGCATATTTGAAGCTCACTGAGCAAGCTTTTGTAAAGGAAATGGAGTCGGCAAAGCTGCTTCGACAAGATCCTTCTCATCATATGTTCGCGATCTTGCACCGAAGCGCGGCGACTCTGGCATATCGCTGCGGCGAGCACGAGAGTGCTGAGGAGCTTATCTTGGAAGCTATGAGACAGACTCCTAACGATGGTATGCGGGAAGATCTGTATGACCTTTTAGATAGGGTGAGACTCGCAGAGAGATATGGACAATATACAAGCCAGCATGAAGACGAAGAATTGGTCATGACATTGCAGGGAATAGAAGCGAACAGAGGTTTGATTGAGCCTTCGTTGTTGTCCAAGCGTATCATAAAGTTTTCGACCTTAATCCGAAATACGATTGGATGCATAAACAAATACACATTTCGAAACCGTGGGAAAGTGGATAAAGATTATCGAGTTTTTGCAACTGTATCGTCATTTGGAAGTTACAGAATTGGGATGACCGTAACCTATGTCGGTCCAAATCACTTTCCTGGCATTTCATATTTTGATACTGTACGTTTCAAAGTAATGGAGAATCTCAGACTCATAAATTGTGGCGACATAACAAGATTGAAGAGTGCCTTAAACGATGAAAAATACTTGCAGAATCTGGTCGGACTAGCTAAAGAGCTTGCTCCTGACGGAAACACCATAACTGCTGTCGGCATTGAAGCCACAATTGAAGGGCAGCGCAAAAGCATTTTACTTGACAGCACTAGGGATGAATTAAGCGAGATGGTTCTGCCGTTTAACGAAGATTCAATTGAGGACGGATACAGAATAACAGATGACAGGGATACCGTTGTCGGCCTGCTGCAATATGCGGATACGACGAAGGATGAATTGAAATTGTTAACCGACGATGGCAGATGGTGGCAAATCGTCGTTCCCGAAGGCTTGGCGGAAGACGTGGTAAAACCGTATTTTGGAGATCGTGTTCGAGTTGAAGGCCGCCACATAATCAAGACGAGGAAGGCAAAACGCCTTTACCTTCATGATATCCGCGCAGCCGGCGAGAATTCTGTCCCTCACTTACAAGCGACCCAACAAGTCTTGCAAACCTAATACTTCGGCATCTCCGGGTCGATCTCGTCCGCCCAAGCCAGGATGCCGCCCTCGACATTGAACATCTTGTCCAAGCTATAGCCGATTTCCGATAGCATCGCGATACTGTCGGCGCTGCGCTTACCGGAACGGCAGTGAACGTAGAGCGTTTTGTCTTTGGGCATCCCTTTCAGAATTGTTTCTTCCCAGAGCTTGCGCCCGGCTTGAATCCCGTTTTTCGCCAATTGAATATCCGGTTTGGGGATGCGCAAGGTACCATTGATGGCGCTGATATCCCATTCGTGGGGATCGCGGACATCAACCACAAGCACATCGCGACCGTTTTCCAGCGCGGCTCGCACATCGTGGACTGACACCGAATTGATCTCCAGCTCTCGCGCGTCGTCGACGGCGCTGAATTCGCTATGATCGTGGGCTGGCATGCCACAGAATTGCTCATAGTCGATCAACACAAGATCTGCCTTATCAATGCTGCATACCGGGCAATCCGGGTCTTTGCGAACTTTAATGGTCTGGAAACTCATTTCCAAGGCATCATAGAGCAGCATGCGGCCGATCATCGGCTCGCCGATTCCCAGCAACAGCTTGATCGCTTCGGTCGCTTGCATGGTACCGATCGTGCCAGGCAATATGCCCAGGACCCCGCCTTCCGCGCAACTTGGCACCAGACCCGGCGGCGGCGGCTCCGGGAACATGCAGCGATAGCAAGGACCGCTTTCGGCGTAAAACACGCTTAACTGTCCCTCGAAGCGGAAAATGCTGCCGTAGACATTCGGAATGCCGAGTTTCACGCAGGCATCGTTTACGAGGTAGCGCGTCGGGAAGTTGTCCGTACCGTCGATGACAATGTCCCAGCCCTGGCTGAAAATCCCTTCGGCGTTCTCGGATGTCAGCGGCTCGTTATATTTGACCACTGCGATATCTGGGTTGAGGTCGAGCATGCGCTGGGCGGCGCTATCCAGCTTGGACAGTCCAACGGTGCTTACGCCGTGTATCACTTGGCGCTGTAGATTGGTGAAGTCGACCACGTCATAGTCTACCAAGCCGATACGCCCGATGCCGGCCGCGGCCAGATAAAGCGCCAATGGGCTGCCCAATCCACCTGTTCCGATCAAAAGAACATTGGAGGCTTTCAAACGCCTTTGACCCTCTATGCCGACTTCCGGCATGATGACATGGCGACTGTAGCGAATGACTTCCTCATTGTTCAAATCCGCCATGCGATTATGTAAACTCGTCATCATTTCCACTCCATCAAGCTCAATGCGAACATGCCTCCGCCGGCGATGCTGGGGATGATGCGCAAGCTGTCGCTCGCCGCAATTTCCGTATCAAGACCTTGCATAAAACGAATATCCTCGTCGTCTATGAAAATGTTGACGAAGCTGCGCAGTTCGTCGGCGTTAAACAAATGTACACGCAGGTCTGGATGCGCTTCTACCAAGTTCATCAGCGCCTCGCCAACCGTTGCGCCAGCAACGTCGATGTTGGACGCGCCGCCTGTATATGCGCGCAGCGGCGTTGGGATGCGAATGCTCGCCATGGTTTTCTTCTCCTTCTGTTCTCTTTATGTCACGTTGACACTGCTTCCGCCGTCGATTTGCGGGAATGCGCGTCAACTAATCGATATCAAGCACTTTGAGTTCTTCTCTATCAAAGACGCTGCGATCGGCCCGCAACTTCCAAACCCGCATATCGCTTGCCCGGCCCATTTCGACCGAAGTAATGATGTATAGGAAATTTGGCAGCGCGTGCTCGCGGTCGTACTCGGACGGTATCGCCGGCGAATCCGGATGGCTGTGATAATATCCCACTAAGACTAGCCCACGGTCGTCGGCTTCATCTTCAAGCCGCATCCAGTCTTGTGGGGTCATCGCGTAACGATGGTACTGTTCCTCTTCCGCGAAAACGTTGTCCACCTGAATGATGTCACGGATGACAGTGCGATTATCCGCCAGCTCGCCCAAAAGAAAGCCGCCGCCTTCGTTGGGATAGGTAGCTTCCATCTGCTCGCATATCCGATTTTGAAGGAGCTTTCCTATGTGAACCGTCATCGTAGTTTTGTTTCCCGTCATCAAAACAAAAAAGAGCCAACCTTTGCGCGTTGACTCTCGTTTCTTTATTGCTGGATGGTGACCAAGTGTCTTCAATCAGCAGAAATCCCCGCGCGCGAAGCAATATAGTTCTATGCTACAACAACAGAGGCAGCTAGTTGCCGCGGGATGAGTCGCTTTGCAGTTCACCATGGCGCATAGACTAGCAGCTTCGCGGACAATGCGCAACGGTCGATCTCTTTTGCCAGGGCCTACGCGCCCTGTAGCGAACAAATTTTTGGCGATTGCTCCCATTCTGCTGATTGTCATTGAAGGCATGTATTGACAGTGCTATACTTCGCTGTCGAATGACACTCTCAACCTTGGAACTGTCGCCAAAGGCGAAGATCAGGCTGCGCCTGACTCGATGACAAGGGGCAAACAGTCGAGAGCAAATCGAGACAGTGAGAACATCAAGAGCTTGGCGCGGCGGCAAGCGCGCCGCAATTGAAAGGCACTCTGGAAATCATAATCATCAAGGAGATGCGCTAGATGGCAAGTAAAGGTGGGCTAGAGGGAGTCGTCGTAGCGGATATCGCGACGAGCTTCATTGACGGAACAATCGGCAAACTGAGTTATGGCGGCTATGCCATTGAAGAACTGGCTGAAAAGGCGTCATTTGAAGAAGTCTTGTTCCTGCTTCACAATATACGCCTGCCAAACCAAGCCGAATACGAAGCGCTGCGAGCGGACATCGCCAAGAATGCCGCGATTCCAGATCCAATCGTAGACATGATGAAGTCCTTGCCGGAAAGCACGCCGGCCATGGCGGCGCTGCGCAGCGCCGCTTCCATGCTATCCGCCTTTGACGAGGATGCGGAAAACCTGACCGACAAAGACCTGGCGCTGTCCAAGGCAGTACGCCTGAGCGGACAAATCACAACGATTTGCGCCGCATGGATGCGCGTCACCAAAGGTCTGGAGCCGATTCGTCCGCGTCAGGACCTGAGCTTGGCGCAGAACTTCGTGTATATGATGTCGGGTGAAGAACCCGATGAAACCGCCAGCGCCGCGGTGGATGTCTATCTGGTATTGCTCGCTGAACACGGCATGAACGCCAGCACCTTTGCCGCCCGCGTCATCACCGCGACTGGCTCTGATATGCACAGCGCAGTTGTCGGCGGCATTGCCGCGCTAAAGGGACCTGCGCATGGCGGAGCCAACTCCGAAGCCATGAAAATGTTCCTGGAAATCGGCGAAGTGGAGAACGTCGTCCCCTGGTTCGAAAAATACGTCAAGACCGGTGAGCGTCGCATCATGGGGATTGGACACCGCGTCTACAAATCCAATGACCCGCGCGCCGGCATTCTCAAGCAGCACGCGAAAGCGTTGGCGGAAAGCTCGGGCAAGCGGAAGTGGTACGATATTGCCGTCAAGCTGGAGGAGACGGCTCGGGCGGACGAGTATTTCATCTCGCGCAATCTCTACCCCAATGTGGATTATTATAGCGCGATTGTGCTTTATACCCTGGATCTGGATGTCGACATGTTCACACCCCTTTTTGTCATGGCGCGCGTTGCCGGCTGGTCGGCGCATATCATCGGGCAGATGGGCGGACGCCTGATCCGACCCAAGGCGAACTATGTTGGACCCTGTGATCTCGATTGGACGCCGCTGGACCAGCGCTAAGAATCTAAGATAGAACCTGGGGGCGTCTCGTGAGACGCCCTGTTAAATGACCATTATCATGCGGGCTTTTCTGCGGGCCGCGCAGGGCGCGTCGACACAGTCCGATTTGCCTAATGCCAATTCTTTATGCTAAGCTGATTCCAAGGCATTTTAGGAATCAGCGGCATGATCCCCTACAAGATTGTCGGCAAATCGGACTTTCGACCCTACGTCGCGTTCTTCGTCACTGTCACGAATGTCTTAGCCTTTGTCTACGTCCTCTTATACGCCTTTTTCGGCGGATTGTCGCTGGAACAGGTATATAGCAGTTACGTCTTGAATATATGCGCCATAAGCCAGCAGAGCCCGCTTGAGACAATCGTCGATGGCGCGCGAAGCATCTTCCTGCACATGAGCTTTGTGCACCTGACTTCCAACATCATCATCTTTTACGTATTCGGCTCTCGCATTGAAGAGCATCTGGGACACAGGAAGTTCCTCGCCTTTTACCTCATTGTCGGGTTCGGCGGGCATTTCGGTCACATCTTGTTTGATGGCGCGCTCTGCAGCGAACCGCAATACATGATCGGCTCCAGCGGCGCGATCTCGGGAGTGATCGGCGCTTTCCTCTTCCTTTTCCCCACGGCGCGCATTCGCTCCAAGATCATTTTTCTCAAGATATTCGGCTATGACGTCAACGCGCCGGCCTGGGTCTATCTGGTCTATTGGCTCTTCATGCAGTTCTTCTATGAAGTGGGTTCTGTGGCGCCGCGAATCAATGTGCATTGGGGTCATGTCGGCGGATTCTTCACCGGGCTGGCGCTTATCTTTGTCATCTCCTTTTTCATCGCCCCGCCGATGGGCTCGGGCCGCCATTCAGCAAAGGAATAATGGCCGTCCATGCCAGCCCAAAACGAAGTTGACTTGCGCGAAACCAAAAACCTGTGATAACGTAAATGAGTTAGGCTGAGCGAGAGGGAGCGGCGATGTTTCCTTTAACGGTAGTCGGACGAGATAAAAAACTTCCCAAAGCGACCATCGCGCTGATCGTCGTGAATATCCTGGTGTTTCTTTGGGAACTGTCCGTGGATGCCCAGGGCGAAGGCTTCTTGAAGGCCGCATTGCAAAACTACGGCTTGGAAGTCTGCAAAATCGGCGAACAGCCCCTTGGCACGACGACGCTCGATTCCTTCCGCAGTATGTTCCTGCACGCCAGCGTCGCCCATGTGCTTGGCAATATGTGGTTTCTTTTCCTTTTTGGCGGGCTGGTGGAACGCTACTTGGGCAGTATCAAGTTTGTCGCCGCCTACCTGACATTTGGCGTTATGGCGACAGCCGCGCACGTCATGCTTGGCAATACCATTTGCACAGTCGCCGATACAGGCGTCGTCATCGGCGCTAGCGGCGCCATCGCCGGGGTCATGGGCGGATTTCTCTATTTGCGCCCGGACGCCAAAGTGAAGACCATGCTGGGTTTCTTCCGGCCATTTGTGTGGTCGGTCAACCTGCCCGCATTTCTTTTCCTGGGTTATTGGTTCTTGACGGACATTCTGCAGCAAGTGGGTTGGATCGGCGTTGAGACCGATGTTGCCCATTGGGCGCATATCGGCGGATTCATCGCGGGTTTCGCCTTGATGTTCTGCGCGGGTTTTTTCAAGCCGGTACCCAAGCCCGACCCGCTTGAACATTTGGCTGAGTGATTCCCTAAGCCCGCGCCCGCGGGCAACTAGAGAAAAGGCACGTATAGGATGACCAGATTGGCGACGATCTGGCAGATCCAAGCGGCCGCCAAACCATTCCTCTCGCGGACGTAGACAAAGACCATATTCATCAAAAGCAAGATGGTGACGATAACCGCCGTTACAGCGGGCAACTGTGTCACTGTCGGCCACATTACGGGGAAGAAAAGAATTGCATGCCAGAGCGTTGCCAACAAGCCCACTATCCAGAAGGGCAACTGATTTTGCAGCAAACCGCGAAAGAACAGCGTCTCCGATATCGGCATCACAAACACCAGAAAGGCGAGCAGGCTGCCGGCAGTCATGCCCGGGAATATCTGCGCCGTGACCGGTTCCAGGATGGATTGACGCAAAAATATCATCAGGGGTATGCCGAGCAGCAAACTATAAAGCAGACCCCAGCCGATGTTCTCGGGTTTTTCTTGCCCGATGCGCTCCATGTTGCCAAACAACCAGGATAGAACGCTTACGCCGGAAAGCGCGCCCCATGCCAGCGTGTAGCGCAAATCGGCGTTATCCGGCACGATAGGCGCTAAGCCAATGCTGAGCGCGGCGGCAATCAAGAATCCGAAAATCGGATCGCTTGTGGCGCCGCGAAATTGCGCGGGCGCGGGGCTATGCGCTTGTGACGTATGAAGGGGCGCATCGCCTGTCGCTTCTATTTCAGCAAGCCCGTTTGCGGGATCGCGCGGGGACTCTTCTATCATGTCAGGATAGTTCTTACCGCTTCAAGCACCTGGTCAATCGCTTGCTGGTCAATCCAATAATGGGTGCGCAGTCGAATTGAGCCGTTTTCGCCCCCATAAGGCGACATGAAGACATTATATTCTTGACGTAATATGTGGACAAACTGAGCCGATGTCATGTGAACGGCGTCCGAAAGCGCAAGGTAGACGAAGTTTGTGCTGTGCTTTTCGACGATTACTTGCGGTATCTCGCTGAGCCCTTCCGCCAACAAGCCGGCGTTGCGGTGATCCTCGCGCAAGCGATCTGTCATCTTGTGTAAGGCGATCAGACCGGCCGCCGCCAAGACACCCGCCTGCCGCAAGCTGCCGCCGAGCGCCTTGCGCGCGCGGCGCGCCCGACGAATGAAATCGGCCGAGCCCAACAGCAAGGAACCCGCGGGCGCGCAGAGCCCCTTGGAAAGGCAAAAGGTTACCGAATCGGCGCCTGCCGCCAGCTCTTTAACATCAACATTAAAAGCTGCGGCGGCGTTAAAGATCCTGGCGCCATCGATATGCAGCAGCAAGCCATGTTCCCGCGCCAGCCCGGCAACTTGAGCCGTGTATTCGGCGGACAAAGGTATGCCGCCCGCCGCGTTATGCGTGTTTTCCAGGGCGACAAGCCGCGTGACTGGTTTATGCTCGTCGTCGGGCTGAATCGCGTCGTTGATGTCGCTTAAGCGCAATGTAGCGTCCGCCTGTACGGGAATCGTATGCGGCAGGATCCCGCCGAACTGCGCCAGCCCGCCCTGCTCGTAGCGGAAGATATGCGACGTATCGCCGATGATGATCGAATCGCCGCGCTGACAGTGCGCCAGTAAAGCGCAAAGATTGCCCTGGGTGCCGCTAGTGACAAAGACCGCCGCTTCTTTGCCCAGCAGCGCGGCGGCATCGGCTTCCAATTGATTGACAGTGGGATCGTCGTGATAAACATCATCGCCGACAGCCGCATTCGCCATCGCTTCCCGCATTTCTGGGGTGGGATGCGAAACAGTATCGCTTCTCAGATCTATGGTTTTCATTCTGTATCGGAGACCGCCAGTTGCCAAATGATCAGTGTCGATACTAGCAGAATCAGTCGCTATGGCAATAGCCAATGAAACAGAGCAATCGCGCCAAAATGAAATTGCGCAACATCGACTATTTTCCCCACAACTGTCGTAATCTGTAGGGGCGGCACGCTGTGCCGCCCAGGAAAATTGACCTGCGATATGCGGGCGACTCGCGAGCCGCACCTAGATCTTGGTGGATTTATGTGACATTCGACACATAATTGCTTCTGGTGCGATTGCCCTGCCAATGAATAGCTTGCGCCGGTAGCTTTCCAAGTCCGCAAGTCCCAGGCGCGTTGCCGCTTCATCTAATCGAAGAAAGTGGCATATAATGTCTGGTCAAGTTTGGGCGAAGCGACAAAGTGCGCCATTTTGCTTGGCGCGTAGCGCGGAAAAACACCCCAGAAATTGGAGTGTAGCTTCCGAATCCCTTCGCATATCATTGCGCGCGGAATCTAGCAGCCCGAGCCCTTCAAGTCATCCGATACACCGGTTGGAGCCGTCGATGACCGAAGTCTACCAACAAGCTGTGGACCAGACCTTGGACGCGCTGGGCCTTGACAAGGCCGCTGGGCTTGATTTTGCTGAAGTTCAGTCGCGTCAAAGCAAATATGGCAAAAACGCCCTGCCCGCCGACGAAGGCGTCAACTGGTTCAAACTGATACTGGCGCAGTTCACCGATATCATGGTCATCATTCTCATCGTCGCGGCGGTGATTTCAGCCTTCCTGGGCGAGGCGACCGATGTCATTGTC
Organism: Aggregatilineales bacterium; assembly: GCA_963663445.2. Taxonomy (GTDB): domain Bacteria; phylum Chloroflexota; class Anaerolineae; order Aggregatilineales; family Phototrophicaceae; genus UBA6055. The sequence goes on from CAXXTM010000002.1 coordinate 1,970,180, forward strand.
ATCCTGGCAATCGTGGCATTAAACGCGCTGCTCGGCATATATCAGGAATACCAGGCGGAACAGGCGCTCGCGGCGCTTAGCCGGTTGCAAGTCCCGCGTGTTCGCGTTCGGCGCGCGCGCCAAGTGCGCGAGATCAGCGCCGAAGATCTCGTGCCCGGCGATATCGTGCTGATAGCCGAAGGCGACCGCATCCCGGCCGATGGCAGACTCATCGAAACGATCAATCTAGAAATTGAAGAAGCGGTACTCACCGGCGAATCGCTGCCTGTCGGCAAAGATACAGCTGCCATCGCCTCGGACAACGTAGCCGTCGGCGACCGCAGCAATATGGCATTCATGGGCACGGCGGTCAATTACGGTCGCGGTGAGATGGTCGTTACGACGACGGGCTTGCGTACCGAAATCGGCAACATCGCCGCCATGCTGCTGCAAGTGGAAGAAGGCGTCACGCCTTTGCAGCGGCGCTTGAATCAACTCGGGCGCGTGCTGGCAACTGGCGCCCTGATAGTCGTCGCGATCGTCTTCGCGGTGGGATTCGCCGTGCAAGGCATACCGGCCGATCAGATGTTTTTGATCGCGATCAGCCTGGCCGTCGCCGCGGTGCCCGAAGGCTTGCCCGCGCTGGTCACCATCGGCCTGTCGCTCGGCGCCAATCGGATGGTCAAGCGCAACGCGCTGATTCGCCGACTGCCGGCGGTAGAGACCCTGGGCTCGGTTTCCGTGATCTGCTCGGACAAAACCGGCACCCTGACCAGAAATGAAATGACCGCGACATTCCTTGTTTTGCCAGACCACGACGACATTAAAATCGAAGGCGCCGGTTATCAGCCAGAAGGCAAGCTGAGCTATTTGGGCGCGCTGAATCCTGAAAGGCGGGGCGCGCTTGTAGACATTGACAAAGACGCGACCGCCTTGCGCCTGCTGCAAGCCATGGCGCTGGCGACCAATGCTTATCTGGAAGCTGAATCGTCCGGCAAACGATTCAAAGTAGTGGGAGACAACACCGAAGCAGCCTTGTTGGTAGCGGCGGGCAAAGCAGGATTAACGCGCGAGCGCCTAGAGCGGAGCCTGCCGCGCCTGGCGGAGCTGCCCTTCAGCAGCGCACGTAAAGCCATGACGACCATTCACGAAGTTGCCAGCGCCTCGGCCGCGCGCTTGTTCCCGAACACGCCTTATGTGGTCCTCACCAAGGGCGCGCCCGATAGCTTGATCGAGTGGGCGCAGGCTGAACATAAGCCAGGCGGTCCCAAGCCCATGGACGGAGCTCGCCGCCGCGAATGGCAGCAGCGGGTCGACCAAATGGCGAATGACGGGCTGCGCGTTTTGGGCGTCGCTTACCGTTCCTTGAACGAGATTCCCGAAGACCTAAGCTGGGATATCGAACGCGAGCTCACGCTAATTGGCTTGGTTGGCATCCACGATCCCGCGCGTCCGGAGGCCTCCGAAGCGGTGCAACAGGCAAAAGCAGCCGGCATCCGCACCATCATGATCACCGGCGACCATGCGCTGACCGCCGAAACCATCGCCAGAGATCTGAATATCTTGGGCGCGGATCGGAAGGCGATCACTGGCGCGCAACTGGATGAGATGAGCATGGAAGAACTGGCGCTAGCGCTTGAAGGCAGCACTTGCTTCGCGCGCGTTTCGCCGGCGCACAAACTCAAACTGGTGCAATCGCTGCAGCAAAGCGGCAATATCGTGGCTATGACCGGCGACGGCGTTAACGACGCGCCCGCGCTAAAACAAGCGGATATCGGCGTTGCCATGGGCATCACCGGCGCCGATGTCAGCAAAGGCGCCTCGGAAATGATATTAACTGACGACAACTTCCGTTCGATCGTCTCTGCGGTCGAGGAAGGCCGCGCCATATATGACAACATCAAGAAATTCATCAAGTATCTGCTGAGTTCTAATGTCGGCGAGATACTGGTGATGTTCGTCGCGCTGCTGATCAATTTACCGATTCCCTTGCTGGCCATCCAGATACTCTGGATCAACCTGGTGACGGACGGATTGCCGGCCATCGCCCTGGGTTTTGAACCGGCCGAAGCGGGCGTCATGCAGCGGCGGCCACGCCCAGTCAAAGAGAGCATTTTCGCGGGTGGCACAGGGCGGCACATCATCTGGGTCGGCATCTTGATAGCGATTTTGACGCTAGGCAGCTATGTATGGGGATACGCGACTATCGGCTTGGATGCGCGCAGTCCCTCATTGGGTCTCGAGAAACTGGAACGGGCGGAGGTTGTCGCGCTGGCCGGGGAACAATATGTACCGCAACAATGGGACGCCTGGACAGACGAGGCGCAATTCGCTTTCCTCGACAGGCGCGGCGGCGCGGCTGGTTCACAATTCCTGGAAGACGAGCAAGATCTCGGCGAAGGCGACCCGGGCAGAGAATTGCTAAACCGCGTCGAGAGGATCCCCCGAACGATTGCCTTCACCGTGCTGGCATTCACTCAAATGTTCGAGGTCATGGCGATTCATGCCGGCGACCGCAGTTCGTTTTTCCGCACTGGCTTCAAAGGCAATCGGCTCTTGTTCTGGGCGGTGGTATCGACATTCGTCTTGCAGCTGATCGTGGTTTATCTGCCCTTCGTACAAGACTTGTTCGATACCAGCGCGCTGACATTGAGCCAGATCACTGTCTGCTTCCTGGCCGCCTCAGTCGTGCTATTTGCGGTTGAACTGGAAAAAACGGTGATCCGCCGCGAACTCAAATCGGAAGAAAGCAAGATCCTGCGATCGATGTCCTAAGCGCCGCCGCAGCTAGTCATTGAGTACATAACCCAATTCGACCAGGCGATCGACGACCAGCTGAGCGTTCGCCAGCGCAGTGGTGTTCTCCGCAGTCAATGTGAAATCGGGATTCAGTGGCCGCTCATAGGGATCGTCGATGCCGGTGAAGCCGGTGATCTCGCCGCGCCGCGCCTTGGCATACAACCCTTTGACATCATGCGCTTCGACATAACTGAGCGGCGTCGCCATATAGATTTCCATGAAACCCTCGCCCACGCGGTTGCGCACATTTTCTCTGGTCGCGCGGTAGGGGCTGATGGCGGCGCAGATTACCAGACCGCCGTGACGCACAATCTCCCTGGCGACAAACCCGATGCGTCGGATGTTCGTATCGCGGTCTTCTTTGCTGAAGCCCAAGCCCTTGGACAAATTCGTCCGCACCACATCGCCGTCAAGCAAGGTGACGTTTCTGCCTTTTTCCAGCAGCAAATTGACGATCTGTTCGGCTGTGGCTGATTTGCCAGAGCCGCTAAGCCCGGTGAACCACAAACACAAACCCCGCCGATGCCGCGGCGGATAAGTTTCCGCGAGGATGTGAGCGACCTCGGGCCGAGAGAACCAGCCCGGCAGCGGCAAGCCCTTGCCCAGGTAATCTTGCCTCACCTGTGTGCCGGATATCTTGCGCACTTTGGCGCCGGCCGGCAATTTGGAGCGCTCTTCGTATCTGTCCTCATCTTCAAGGTAGACCATTTCGGTGAAGGGCAGCGGCTTCACGCCCAGTTCATCCGCATGTTGCATGACCAGGTCTTGCGCATCGTAGGGACCGTAAAAGGGCTTGTCCAGCGAGTCCAGGCCGGGACCGGCGTGATCGCGCCCGACAATCAGATGGTTGGCGCCATAATTGCGCCGAATGATGGCATGCCAAACCGCTTCGCGCGGTCCGCCCATGCGCATCGCCAGCGGCAGCAGAGAAAGCAGGCTGCGGTCTTCTTCATAATAATTGTCGATGAGCGTCTTGTAGACGCGGACACGGGTATAGTGATCGACATCGCCGGGCTGTGTCATGCCGACAACCGGGTGCAGCAGCAGCACCCCGTCCACGCTGGCCGCGGCGCGCTTGGTCAACGCTTCGTGCACGCGATGCAGTGGATTACGCGTCTGGAAGGCGACGACGTTGTTGTGACCATAGCTTTCCAAAACGGCGCGCGTCTCGACCGGTGTCCGGCGCAATTCAGCGAAATCCGGATGACGCGGCAACTGCAGCGCCTCCTGCTTGCCGGCGATATTCAGCTTGCCCCAGCGGTGCATTTCAGCGATGATCGGATGCCGCGTATCGAACTTGCCAAATGCCTTAATCGCCGTTTCTTGCAAGTCCCAGGCATAAAGCTGCTCCACATGCTGGATGGCCAGGATATTGTTGCGGCTATCGCGCAAGGTAATTTCGCTCCCGACCTGAATGTTGTCTTTGGGACTGACCGGCAAGGTAATCGGCATGGGGAAAAGCGTGCCGTCGCTCAGGCGCATCGTATCGAGGACGGACTGAAAATCGGCTCGGTTCATGAATCCGCGCAAGGGTGAAAACGCGCCCAGCGCCAGCAGTTCCAAGTCGCATGCCACGCGCGGGCTTACCTGCAACGATGGCAGCTTCCCCGCATAAGCCAACCTGTCCGCCAGTTGATCGGAGGGCGTCAAGAGATTAACCAGGTCGCCTCCATAGGGCGCAATCAACTTTGCTTTCTCTGCTATCATTCAATGCTCCAATTCATGACATTCAAAAGGACCAAGCGTGAGCCACGCGCGAAACTGCGGTATTCTAGCACATCCAGGGGTATCTTGTTAGCGGTATGCTTAGTCGAGAGTGTATCGAATTCGGTTGAATTGAATTACAAGATCCAGACAACCAGTAGGGGCGATTGCCCTGCTAGCCCTCGCGATCGACGCCGGATATGCGGTGGCCAAAATAGACTAGCACGATGCTCAAAGCATAGAGCGCGAGCAGCGGCGCCATGACCAGAAACATATTCACCGGATCGATTGTCGGCGTAATCAACGCGGCTGCGATTGACGCGCCGATAACCGCCACCCGCCACTGACGGATCAATGTCGCGGAATTGACGAAGCCCAATAGCGATATCAAGAAGAAAACCAAGGGCGTTTGAAAAGCCACGCCCATCCAGAAAATCAGCGACGTGACAAAGCTCAAATAAAGATCGGCGGTCCACTCGGGTTCGAAAATCTGCGGCTGAAAATTGTTAAGAAAACCCAAAGCCGGCGGCAATAGGACATACCAGGAGAAGACCGTGCCAATCAAAAACAGGGCGGTCGTGGCCGGGATCGATGCCAGGACATAGCGCTTTTCCTTGCGTGTCAAACCGGGCAAGATGAACATCAAGATCTGATATGTGACCATGGGGATGGACAAGATGCCGCCAATCATCAAGGCAACGCGAAAATACACAATGATGGTGCCGGTCGGGTCGAGGATGGTCAGTTCGCAATTGTCAACCGACGGTATGCGGCAGAAGGGCTCGCGCAGGATATTGAGGGCGCGGTCCGTGATGAAGAAGCCGACAGTGGTGCCGATGACAAGCGAGATGACCGCGCGCGTCAAGCGGTGGCGCAACTCGTCAAGATGTTCAAAGAAGCCCATCCGCAGTTCATGACCATCTTCAACTTGCTCGATTGACTGTTCTTCCGCCATGTTGCCGACCTATTCCTCAAGCGCTGTCGCCGACCATGCGCCCATGTCAGCCGCCTTGCCATTCGCGTTTCCCTCGCTTGCCGCGGTCCCGCCATCGCCACTCCAAGCGCCCATATTGGCAGGAGTCGTTTCAACCGGGGCGCTGCGCTCTTTTGGCGCTTTGGCAGGCGCGGTCTTGGGTAAATCGCTCGATTTTGGCGCTTTCTTCTCCGGCGCGCCCTTATCCGCCCCCGGCGCTTTGCCAGTCGCTGAATCAGCCTTCTGGGACCTTTTGTTATTCAGGGAGTCGCTAACTTCTTGAAAGGCATCAACGTCTTTCTTCACTTCATCTATCGAGTCTTGAATGGGCTTGGTCATCGGTTTCATAGCTTCGCCCAAAGTTCGGTTCAGGTTTTGACGCGTCGGCGGCTCCTTGGGCAGTTTGATATCGACGCCGGCCTCGTCGAATTCTTTCTGAACCAGGTCAACCGTCTGCGACCAAATCACGCGGAATTTCGCGACGTACTGACCCAGGACATAAGACCAATGGATCATGCGCTTCGGTCCGGCGAAGACCAGCATGATGACCAGGATTGCGATCAGCTCCGCGCCGCCAACGCCAAAAAAGTTCATGGTGTTTCCATCTCTACAGCATGAAGACGCAAATCTACCGTTTCATCCGACGTGACCGTGCCCAAGACACCGTGTACAAAGCTATGCGAATTTTCGGCGCCAAACAACTGCGCCAGATGCACCGCCTCGTTGATAATCACGGGGATAGGGGTCACACGCTTTTGCAGCAAATATTCATAGACGGCGATGCGCAGGATATTGCGATCTATGGTGGCCACCTGGTCGATGGGCCATTCCGGCGCGTAGTGCTGAATGAGCCGATCGATACTTGCCCGATTGGCCGTCACGCCTGCAACGAAGCGTCGGATGATCTGACGGACGGCATAGGAGTCTGGACGTTCTTGAAGATGAGCTTCCAGCGCCAGCGCCAGGGGATGGTCGGTCGAATCCAGTTCATAAAGTATCTGCAGGCTCGCGCGCCGGGCGATAGAGCGATCTGTCGCGCTAAATGGGGTATGAATGACTTCGCACGTGATCGTGTCCTCTTCAGGATCGAAGTCGTCCAACTCAAAGGGATAGGCTTGCATGTCCGCTATTTTATCCAAACCGAACTCGATAATCCACGCTTTCACATGAGATTAGTGTAACCCACAAGGCTAGGATAATCTACGCAAGAACCTTTATCGCAGAGCAATCGCAGCAGAAGCAATTATGGGTCGAATGCCACATAAATCTGCCAAGATGCAGGGGCGGTGTAGGGGCGACCAATCTGGTCGCCCGACGTAGCTGCGTTTTGATTTCGGGCGACATGGTATGTCGCCCCTACATTTAGACCCTTCGTCGAGTTTTGCATGACTAACTTGGATCTACTTAGAAAGGCTGAATTCGATCCCAGCGCGCTATAAGGAGATTAGAATGATCCAATAAGGGGCTTGACAGTTCATTATAGTTCATTGTATGCTCCCCAGCCGCCCGTCGCGTAATCGGCGAGAAACTTTGCCGCGCTCTCACAGAATGCCGACCCGCCCTACTTGTAAGCAAGAGGGTATATCAAAAATGAGGCGGGCAAGTCTACAATGCTGCGAAGCGTCGTAGCAAAATTCTCATTCGCAATTCTCATTCGTGATTCCAGCTTCGCTCAATCCATTAGGAGATCAAGATGCTCGCAGGACCATTGCCAGATACTGAACACGCGCTCGTGGTCAGGGACATCACCAAGTACTTTCACTTGCCGCATCCGCCGTTTTGGAAACGTCTGCTTGGGGCGAGGTTGGAACTGCCGATTACAGAGGACCTGCCCAGGGTCAAATCCGGCGACAAAGAACCGGTTGTGGCGGTCGATCATGTGTCCTTTGATATCAAACGAGGGGAGATTTTTGGCGTCTTGGGTCCCAACGGCTCGGGCAAATCGACTTTGATTCGTCTTATCTCGACGCTTCTCAAAGCCGACAAAGGCAGCGCCGCCGTCTTCGGCATCGATATCGACGAACAGGAAATGGCGGTAAAACGATTGATCAGCCGGGTTTCGGTAGACGCGGCGTTTTTCAAGAAACTGAGCCCCATGGAAAACTTGCTCTACGGCGCCAGGCTCTATGGCGTCAGCGGACCCGAAGCGGCTGTGAAAGCCTACGAGATCATGAGCCGCCTGGGCTTGAAGAAGTCGTCCTATAACGAGCCTATGGAAGAGATGAGCCGGGGCATGCAGCAGAAAGTAGCGGTAGCGCGCGCCTTCCTGACATCGCCGATTCTGCTATTGCTGGACGAGCCAACGACCGGGCTGGACCCGCGCTCGAAGCGCGAAGTACACGCGTTCATCGAAGAATTGCGCGATTCCCATGACGCCACCATTTTGATCACGACGCACGACATGGAAGAAGCCGACATGTTATGCGATCGCGTCTCTGTCATACACAACGGTCGGCTGGTCGCGACTGATAAACCCGAGAATCTCAAACGCAGTATCGCGCGCAATGGGGTTCAACCTACGCTGGAAGACGTCTTCATGGTGCTGACCGGCGAGCAACTGATAGACCGCGATGCCATAGAAACACCGCTACCCAAATAGAAAGGCTGGCATGATGCAACAGAGTTTACGGCATGGCTTCGCCACCCTGCGGCTCGAGGTTCTGCAATCCTACGCCTTTTTGGCGCGCAATTGGCACCTGACCAAGCGTTATTGGGGTTGGGAAGTGGTCTGGTTCTTCTATTCGCTAACGACTGCGCTTTCGGTCATCTTCATCGCGCAGGGCGCGGAAACCTTGACCGGCGCCGCGCCCGGTTTCGATGTGCAGTACTTGACGATGTACTTAATCATCGGCACCCTGGTCTGGCATTATCTGTCGAATATCTTCATGCTGACCAGCGAGGTGATCGCTTGGGAGCGCTGGGAAGGCACCATCGAATACACCTTGATGGCGCCGGTCAGGCGCTGGGTGCATCTTATCGGCCAAACCGCTTATTCGCTGATTTACAGCCTGATAACGGCATTGATTATTGGCGGCACGACGGCGCTCTTCTTTCAGTTGGATTTGTCGCGCGCGAACCTGGCTGGGGCGGCGCTAGTGATCCTGGCGGGCAGCTTGTCTCTCATCTCTATCGGCATAGTCGCGAGCATATTACCTTTGCTTTATCCCGAGCGCGGCGCCCAGATGACAAGCGTGGTTCAAGCGTCGTTTTTGCTGGTATCGGGCGTCTATTATCCGATTACGGTCTTGCCGGAATGGATGCAAGCGATTGCCGTGCTTTCGCCAATCACCTACGTACTCGATGGCGTCCGCGCCGCGGTGCTCGATGGCAAACCGGCCTCCGAACTAACGGAGTTCATCGTCCCGCTTCTGGTATTGGGCTTGGTCCTCTTGCCTGTCGGGATACGCGCCTTCAAGATGGCGGAAGACTATGCCAAACGCAGCGGAAAACTCAAGCGGGTTGGCTAGCATCGCCAAATCGACATGTTGGACATGGACTTGCCCTGTAGCGATAATTCGCCGAGTCAGGCCGACGCTATAGACCAGGTCTTTCGCAACAGCTCGGCGAAGTTCGCGCCCGGCGTGATCTGACCGAGGACGGCAGCTTCGCGCGCGCCAGTGAGGGCCGGCAGCGTACCTGCCCGGCCATGCCAGGATTCATAAGCCAATATCGCGAATACGAGCGCTTCTTTGAAGTCGCTGTTCATGCCAATGTCTTCATGCGTCAATATGCGCGCCGGCGCCAAAAGGTCGCGCAGCATGGCCACCATCACCGGATTGTGGCGTCCGCCGCCGCCAAGAATCACTTCTTGAACCGGAGCGGGCGCGAAGCGCCGGTAGGCTTCCGCGATATTAGTGGCGGTCAAAGCGGTCAAGGTGGCGACGATTTCCGTCTCGCTCAAGCCCCGCGCCGTCGCCTGGGCGATTAACTCCAGCGCTGCCGCCGTACCGAAGGTTTCGCGCCCGGTTGTCTTCGGGTATCCGCGCTGGTAATAGGGATGCCGCAGCAAGATCTCCAACCATTCTTCGTTCATCCGACCGCGTTGCGCGATCTCGCCCGCGTGATCATAAGTGAGTTCGCCCCCGCTAAAATGGCTGACGGCGGCATCGAGCAGCGCGTTTCCTGGACCTGTATCAAAGGCGATCGGGCGATCGCGCTGCTTGTTGAGCGGCGGCAAGAAAGTCACGTTGCCCATGCCGCCAATGTTTTGTATGGCGCGCCAATAGCGCGGATGCCGCAGCAAGAGCCAATCCACGTAGCTGGTGAGCGGCGCGCCTTGCCCGCCCAAGGCGATATCGCGGGCGCGGAAATTGCTGATAGTCGTGATGCCCGTTCTTTCGGCGAGGACAGCCGCTTCCACGATTTGCAGCGACGCGCTGACCAGCCCGCTGGGAAGTACGTTGTGCCAAATTGTCTGGCCATGCGATCCGACGAGATCGATGTCGCCGCAGCTTAAGTTTGTCTCGGCGATTAAGCCCAGCGCGCAATCCGCAAATGCTTCCGCCAAGGACACATTCAGTTCGGCGATCATGTGCACGCGGCTGATTTTGGCATCGCAGGTTTGCAGGATAGCTTCGCGCATGGCCGGCTCGTAGGTGTAAGTACGTCCATGCACCAGGCGCGTTTTTAGGTTGACCGGGGCGCCCTCGATTTCAAAGAGCGCCGCGTCGACGCCGTCCGCGGATGTGCCGGACATCAGACCAATGATGAACATGCGACCTGCCCTGCTGCTTGGCTCAATTGTGGCTGAATTCTAACACAGAGCGGCGAGGGCTAAGCGGATTCGCTTTGAAATCTTGCAGCTTTTTTCCTTCAGGGGCATCCGAATCTGCGTTGTTATCAGCAATTGCTCGCCAAGAATCGGACGTTAATTCTTGATTCGCGCTAGCTCGACTCGGCATATTTCTTGAAATTATCGAGAATCGCTTGCCAGCCCATCTTCTGCATTTCTACTGGGTTTTCCGTCTCGGGATCAAAGACTGTCCTGACCTTGGTTTTTTCTTCCAGGTCCCCAAAACTGGTTTCAACTTTGCGGCCGTCTGGCATCGTGTAGGCGAGTTTGCTTTCAGGCGCGACTAGATCGTAGATTCCCTCAAAGTCAAAACCAAAGCTGCCGTCTTTGGCTTCCATCCGAGAGCGAAGCCTGCCACCTACTCTGAGATCATTTTCAGCGCGCGGACAGCGCCAGTCGTCCGAGGCGAAGTTCCACTGGGTGATATGTTCCGGCAGGTTGAACAAGGTCCAGACATCGCTGCGCGACCTGTTTACGACCGCTTCGATCACGATTCTTTCGCTCATTTACAGTTTTCCGGCGCTACCTGGCAAAATTGAAACGGAGAGGACAGGATTCGAACCTGCGGTACCCGTGAAGGTACAACCGCTTAGCAGGCGGCCCCAATCAACCACTCTGGCACCTCTCCATGCTGAACTATAAAATTGTTAACGTGGTTAAGGCGGAGAGGACAGGATTCGAACCTGCGGTACGGAGGACCGTACAATGGTTTTCAAGACCATCGCCTTAAACCACTCGGCCACCTCTCCAACAGAAAACCGAGTCTCAATGTGGCGCAGGTGATGTTAGCACAGCGCCCTGTGACTTGTCAATATGCGCGGCGGCGGGGGTGCATTTCAGATTATTGGCAAATGGACATAAACTACAGTTAGGTTTAAGCATGTCGGGGGGATCGGGATGTCAAAGCAACGGGAAGAATTGAAGGCAAAATTGTTGACCGAAGCAGAAACAGCGATTGATAAGATGCTGTCCGATCAGCGAATGAGCCAACATATGCACATCAATGATATTGAAGACCTGATAGGGGATACAGAGGGGGCGTTTCGTGAAAGCGTCTTGCGAGAGCTCATGTCGATCCAGGACGGGACTTCGCCCGCATGTGGGGGCTGCGGTGGGAGATTACGTAATAAGGGCAAGCGCAAGAGAAGGGTTCTAACCTTGCGCGGTGAGGCGGAAATCGAGCGCAAGTACTACCAATGTCAAGACTGTGGCAAGGGATTTTTTCCCCTGGATGAGCAGTTGGGTTTGAATGGAAGCGGTTTCAGTCCGACTTTTGCCAAACACATGGTCTGGCTTAGCGGGATGCTGCCTTATGAACAGTGTGTGGAAGTGTTTGAACGGATTGCTGAGCGTTATGTATCGCCTGCCAGCATCTGGCGACAGGGTCAGCGCTATGGTGAAAAGCTGCAAACCTATGTGGAAGGGCAGCGTGAAGCGGTCAGTCTGGAGCGGATCGAGTTGCCGGATGCGCGTCACGATCATGAGCAGCGCAAAGGGCTGTCGATGGATGGCGGTATGGTCAATATTCGTCAGGAAGGCTGGCGCGAGTTGAAGGTGGGAGCGGTGTTTGATGTGGAGCAGCGCCTCGAGCGCAATCCGCAGACCGGCGCCTTAGAGGAAATGGCGCATGGAGTGAATGTGCGTTACAGCGCCGTATTAGGCACAAAAGACAAGTTTGCACCAGCGTTGTGGGCTTTAGCGCTCGCCCATGACCTGCCAACCGCCCGTAAGCGCAGCGTAGTGGCTGATGGCGCTTTATGGATTTGGGATGTAGCCGAAGAGGTCTGTCCCGATGGACGGCAAGTGCTGGACTGGTTTCATGCCGTTGAACATCTGTCCGATGCCGCTACAGTACTCTATCCCGATGAACATGATGCAAAAAAGCGAAAACGCTGGCTCAAAACTTACAAAAATCACCTGTATCTGGGGCAAATTCACAAAATTATCAGGGTCTTACGCAAGCGCGGTCTGTCACAACAGTCCAGATATTTTGAACGGCATAAAGACCGCATGCAATATCTCGAATTTCGGAAAAAGGGCATACCGATTGGCTCCGGTACTGTTGAAAGCGGGGTCAAACAATTCAAGCAAAGGCTAAGCGCAAGTGGAATGCGATGGAACGCTGACGGAGCCAATCGCATGGTGCTGATTCGTACAGCGATTTTAGGCCATGAATTTGACGACCTTTGGGACAAGGTAGCCTGATTGCCAATAATCTGAAATGCACCCGGCGGCGGCGGGTGGGCTGACAGTTGAGCGCTTTGCTGATGTCCTTTATACTGCGCTGACCCAGGCATACGAAGCGACCGATGGACTTAACGCTAGTTGGACTCTTATACATAGCTGTTTTGATATTGCTGGCGAACGCGGCAACTGTTTTCGGCATTGCCCACCGCTATTTGCGACTGCTTCAGACAGCCTTGCCCGCTGTCATCGCAATTCAGTTGCTGGGCAGAGTTGTTACGGTCGGCGCGCAGGACCTTCATCAATGGCTGTATTTGGGTTTTGCGACCGCGTCAATCGTGTTCATGCTGCTCTTGATCGGATTTAAGTCGCCCTGGCGCCTCGTCGAGCGCGTGATCAGCGTTTCGAGCCCGGGCGGCTCCGCCAGGTTTGACAGCCGGCAGCCTGTTCACCGTCTGGCGCTGCTGCTGTTGATATTCGCGCTTGCCCTACTCTATTGGACTGCGAGCGCCGAGGGCGGTCCGCAAGCGCTGTTCGCCGCCTATGCCACAACCGAAGGCGCTCTGCTCAACTTGTTCACAGATACGACAGCCTATATTTTGCTGGCGCTTTTGGGCGTAGGCTGGCTGGTTCGCCGGGATTGGAGACAGACTGTTCAACGCCTCGGCTTGCGCTTCCCAACTGGTATGGATATGCTGGCTGGCATCGCGCTTGGCTGCATGTTGTATCTGGCGGTCGCGCTCTTCACATTGCTATGGCAAAGTATGGCATCCGCAAGCAGTTTCGCAAGTCAGACGGCGGCGGCGCGGCAGATTTTCGATTCCTTTAGCAGTTCACTCTTTTCAGGAGCGCTCTTGGCGCTTTTGGCCGCGCTAGGCGAAGAAATTTTGTTTCGCGGCGCGCTGCAGCCCGTTTTCGGCATCGTGATCGTTTCGCTTTTCTTCACAGCGATCCACTTGCAATACGCCTTTACGCCGGCGGCGGCAATCGTGTTTGCGGTCGCGCTCGCCTTCGGATGGACCCGCGCCTGCCTTAGCGCCACCGCAGCTATTATTGCGCATTTCGTCTACAATATGATTCCCTTTCTCTTTGCCAGCTTGGCCTAATTCGACGAATACAGGGACAACCATAAGCCAATGACAAACCTCTACTCGTTGTCCCTGTCAGAACTCAGCAGCTTGGTGGCTCAGATGGGCGAAAAGTCCTTCCGCGCTCGCCAGCTCTGGCGATGGATGTACGACCAGCGCGTAGATGACTTCGCCGCAATGACGGATCTACCCAAGAGCCTTATTGACAAACTCGGTCAATGCGCTTCGCTGGGCGGCTTAGAGCTTGTCACGCGACAAAACAGCGCCGATGGAACAGAAAAGCGGCTCTATCAACTGGCGGACGGCCAATTGATTGAATCCGTCCTGATGCCCTATGATGATCAGCGCAAGACCGCTTGCTTATCGACACAGGCCGGCTGCGCGATGGGCTGTGTCTTTTGCGCTACGGGGCAGATGGGCTTCGCGCGCAACCTGAGTGCGGCGGAGATTTTTGAACAGGCGATGCGCTTCGCGCGGGAACTGGCTGCGGGTGGGCAGCGCTTGAGCAATATCGTGCTCATGGGCATGGGCGAACCCTTCCACAACTATGACGAGACCCTGCAAGCCATCCGCCAATTCATGCAGCGCTTGGGCATCGGCGCTCGACATATCACCGTCAGCACCGTGGGCTTGGCGCCGCAGATCCGGCGCTTCGCCGACGAGGGTCTTCAAGTCAATTTGGCTGTGAGCCTGCACAAATCAGAGGACAGCGAGCGTTCCGCGCTGATGCCCGTTAATCGCCGCTGGTCCATCGACGAATTGATCAGCGCTTGTCGTTATTACACGGTGAAGACAAACCGGCGGATCACCATCGAGTGGGCGGCTATCGCCGGCGAAAACGACAGCCCGGACGAGGCGCACAAACTGGGTCGTCTGCTCGCCGGGCTCTTATGCCACGTCAACATCATTCCGCTAAACCCCACCGACAGCTACACTGGCTCGCCCGCCGAACACGAGAATATCGACAAGTTCAGGAATATCCTCAAGCATTATGGACTTGGCAGTACCGTGCGCCTGCGGCGAGGCATCGACATTGACGCCGGCTGCGGTCAATTGAAAACGAATCTCATCGCACTCGAGCGGATCGGCGGCTAAGGCTTATGATTTTCTGCGCGGCGAGCTCAAGATTCGAGGTCCCAATATGACATACCCGCCAATCAAGATAGCGCCTTCATTACTCGCGGCGGATTTCACGCGGCTCGGCGAAGAGGTGACGCAGGCGCAAGCCGCGGGAGCCGATTGGATACATATCGATGTGATGGACGGCTGTTTTGTGCCGAATATCACGATGGGACCGCTGGTTGTAGAAGCTGTGAAAAAAATCGCGGACATCCCGCTGGATGTGCATCTGATGACCGTCCAGCCGGAGCGGCTCATAGAACGCTTCGCCGCCTGCGGAGCCGATTCCATCACCGTGCACGTCGAGGCTTGCCCGCACCTGCATCGCGTCCTGGGGCAGATCAAATCCGCCGGCTGCCGCGCCGGCGTGGCGCTGAATCCGCATAGTCCAGCGTCGGCGCTGGGCGAGATCTTGGACCTGGTCGATATCATCAATGTGATGACCGTCAACCCCGGCTTCGGCGGTCAAGCGTTCATCACGGGCATGACCGCCAAGATCGCTGCGCTGCGCGCTATGGTTGATGAGCAACAGTCAGATATTGATATTGAAGTTGACGGCGGCATCAATAGCGAGACGATCGCCATTGCCGGGAGCGCCGGCGCCAATGTCATGGTCGCCGGCACTTGCATATTCGGGCATGCCGATGGCATCGCGGCCGGTATCCAGGATTTGCGTCAAGCCATCGCGGGTATGCGCAACTGATGTCTTCGTGCAGCGGCAAAAACGGCTTCAATGGCGAAGCGCTGAAACAAGCTTTGGCAAGCGCCGTCAGTCAGTTTTCCCAGCACGTCGAAGGTATCAACGAGATGAATGTCTTTCCGGTGCCAGACGGCGACACGGGAATCAACATGTACCACACGCTCCAGCGCGCCTACGACGAAATAGCGACGCTCGACAATGCGGACCTGGCGGAAGTAACCCGGCGCTTCGCCTATGGCGCGTTAATGGGCGCCCGCGGGAACAGCGGCACCATCCTTTCGCAGCTGCTGAAGGGATTCGCCGAGAGACTGCAAAGGACTGAAGCCTTAACGACGCCCGAATTCGCTCTCGCATGCCAGGGCGCGGCGCAATTCGCCTATGATGCGGTATCCAGCCCGGTAGAAGGCACTATTCTCACCGTCGCGCGCGAAGCGAGCGACGCCCTCGCGCGTCATGCGGACGACAGCCTGGCTCTCCCCCAGGCGCTGCATATTCTGCTTCGCGCGGCGCGGGCATCGCTGCGCAGAACGCCCGATCTGCTGCCGATACTAAAGGAGTCCGGCGTCGTTGATGCAGGGGCGATGGGCTTGCTTGCCTTCCTGGAAGGCTTGGCCTCAGCTAATAAGGAATTCGATCCCCCGGAGAATGCGGAAAAACCTGTCGCAGCCGCTCCAGGCAGGTCGATGGACCCGCCGCAGGATAGCGCTTACGGCTACGATGTGCAGTTTCTCATGCTGGGCGAGAACTTGAATGTCGCGCAAATCCGACAAGATCTGGAGCAAGTGGGCTGGTCTCTGCTGGTGGTCGGCGACGAATCCATCGTCAAGGTGCATATACACGTGGACAATCCCGCTCTGCCCATCAACTACGCCGTTCAAGCCGGCGCGACGCTGGATGATATCGTCGTCGAAAACATGACATTGCAGGCCCGCCGAAGGCCGCTGCCAGAGGCCTCATCGCCGCCGAAAGACCAGACGCCAGAAGCCTACGCAGTGATCGCCGTGGCGCCTGGCGACGGAATACAGGCAGTCTTTGCGGATTTAGGCTGCGCAGCGGTAATCCCCGGGGGCCAAGGCAAAAATCCCAGCGTGGAAGACTTCCTCGCTTCGATGGCTGGCATAAGCGCTTCGAGCGTCTTCATCTTGCCAAATAATCGCAATATCATCATGACCGCCAGTCAAGCAGCAGAAACAGTCCAAGCGAGGCAGGTCAATGTTGTTCCCACGAGCTCCGTCGTCGAGGGGATTAGCGCCTTGATCGCCTTGCGTTCGTATGAAGACAGCAATGAACACGGCGGCGATTTGAGCGCGGCGGTCGGCGCAATGAGAGCCGCAGCCCAGCAAGTCATTTCGCTAGAGATCACGCGGGCAACTAGAGATTCTCGCCTGCATGGCTTGGCAATACGCTGTGGCGATTTCATAGCGCTCGCCGACGGGCGGATTATGGTTGCCGGCGCCACGATCGCAGCGGTCATAGCCGATGCCTTGGCTAAAGTCCTAAGCGCCGAACATGAACTGGCGACCTTTTATTATGGCGACGGCGCCCAAGAGCAAGAGGCGCGAAAATTGATTGAGCGTTTATCATTTTTGTATCCCGAATTAGAATTAGATCTGGTCTATGGTGGACAAGACCTTTATCCGTATTTGATCGGCCTTGAATGATGCCCCGAATCCATATCGTCACCGATAGCGGCGCGACATTTTCCAATCCACGCCTGCTAAAACATTACCCAGTTACGATCTTGCCCAACGAAATTGAAATCGAGGGCCTTCGCTATCAAGAAGATATTGACCTGGAAAATGAGCAGGCTTTTGAACTTCTGGGGAATCTTGCCGCGACGCCGACCGTCATCCCGCCGTCGGAAAACGACTATGCCGAACTCTACGCTCGGCTTTCGCACTTTTACGATGTGATCATTTCCATTCACCCGTCGCGCGAGTTGAGCCAGAGTTGGCAAAACGGGCGCTTGGCTGCGCAGCAAATTGACAACGACTGCGAGATCGCGGTAATTGATTCGCAAAGCCTCTGCGCGGGCCAAGGTATGCTGGTGCGCGTCGCGGCAAGAGCCGCCCACGACAAACTTGAAGCCGAAGAGGCGATACAGGCGGTGCGCACTGCCGTCAACCGCGTTTACTCCGTCTATTGCATACACAACCTGGATTACCTGCGCTCTAACCAGATCATGACATCCTCTCATGCGATCCTGAGCGAGCACCTGGGCATCAAGCCATTTGTCAGCTTGGAAGACGGCAGAATCATCGTCATTGAAAAGGTGCGCAACCGCGCCCAAGCCATCGAGCGCTTGGTCGAGTTTTTGGTAGAATTCAATGAATTAGACGACGCAGTGATGCTGCAGCACCAGAACCAAATCAGTGAAGAGACCCGCATCATGCAGGATCGATTGGCTCTGGAATTCCCGGGCCAGCATTTTCCTTTCACGATGTACAGTACAACTCTGGCAACCTGGCTTGGTCCGACCGCGATAGGCGTGGCGGTATTGGAAAAAGAAACGGACGATTTTGACTATGACTTTTAAGCGGATTCAAGTTGCAGCCGACAGCGTCTGCGACTTGCCGGTCGAGATCGTCAGAAATTTGCATATCCGCATCATTCCAACATACGTCAATATCGGCGACCAGAGCATTGCCGATGACGGCGCGCAGCTCGACCGCCAAGCCTTCTATCGCCAATTGCCCGCCATGAGGTCGCAGCCTACAACCGCCGCGCCAGCCCCGGGCGAAGCGGAAGTCTTCTACCGGAACATGCTCAACGATGGCGCCGAGAAAATCGTCTCGATCCATGTCCCGGACAAGCTGAGCGGCGTGCTCAATACCATGCGCCTGGGCGCGCGCGCTGTTGACGCGGAACGAATAACGCTGGTTGACAGCTTGCAACTGACATTTGGGATAGGATTCCAGGTTTGGGCAGCCGCCGAATTAGCGGACGCGGGCGCGTCCTTGCAGGACATACTGGAAGCGATTGAACGGGTGCGCCAGCATAGCGAGGTTTACGCGATTATCGATACGATGCAGTACTTGCAGCGGAGCGGCCGCGTGAGTTCATTGGTAGCCGGTATCGGAACATTGCTCAAGATCAAGCCGATTGTGCGCGTCGCTGAGGGCGATATCAGCTCGCTGGCGCGTTCGCGCACTTGGTCGCGCGCGGAAGCAAAGCTACAGGCGCTCACGCGGGAGCAGGCGCCCCTGGACCGTCTCGCGGTCTTGCACATCGACAATCGCGCTGGCGCCGAGCGTTTTTTGGATTCGATCCGCGAGATCGCGCCAAAAGAGACCCATATCATTGAAGTCTGCCCCACTTTAGGCGCGCATATTGGACCGGGCTCGATCGGCGTGGCGACCTTGAACCAAGACTGGAGAAACTAATACATGCCTACCGCACTGGAAACATTGGTCAAGATCTTGAAGTTGGAACGCGAACAAGGCGGCAATGATACGGCTGTAGTCGGCGGCTTAAGCGACTATTGCAAGAATTGGGAGCCCGAAGCGCGCCGACAAGCGCGTAAACCAGCGCATCAGATTCTCATTGACGAAATCATGGATTGCCTCAGTGACTATGGCAAGATCGAGCCAGGAGACAATCGCAAGGATAAGTTAAGTTACATATTGGATCGCATCACCAATCGCGCCCCGGCGCCACCAGAGTACCGCGACAGATTGGGCGCTTGGACTGAAAAAATGGCTGTGGACAAGCCGCGCCCGACGCGCGAAAAACGCGGACGCGAACAGCCGGAGCGGCGGCAGTCCAAGTCCTCGCGGTCGCGGAAGGCTGGCTCCTCATCGCATAAGCTGGACTTCCGCGATGACGACGCGACTTGGGACGAAGACTATATGGGCGGCTCCCAGAACGGCGAGTCGGACATCAAGCCGCTGCCGCGTTTGCAGCGCCCGCCGCGGATACCGCGCCCCGACCGGAGTTTTGAAGAAGCGCTCGGGCTCTATGAGGCGCTCGGCGCGCCGACAACAGACCTGAAAGGCATAGGCGCAAAACTGGCTGAGTCGCTCAAGCAGATGGATCTGCATAACATCGGCCATTTGCTCTTTTATTTCCCGCGCGATTACCTGGATTACACCGGGCTCAAATGTATCCGCGAGCTGGTTGCAAATGAAACGACGACGATCATCGCAACTGTCTCGCAAGCTGGCGCGGTAATCGGCGCAAACCAGCGACAAGATTTCCTGGCGCGGGTGACTGACGGCTCGGGCGCGCTATCAGTACGCTTCTTCGGCCAGCATTATCTCGCGGGCCGAATACGACCCGGCAAGCAACTCGTACTCAGCGGAAAAGTAAGCGCGTACCGGGACAACCTGCAAATGTCGAACCCGGAATGGGAGCAGGTCGACCTGGAGAATCTGCAAAGCGTCGGCATTGTACCGGTATACCGACTCAGCAAAGGCATGCGCCCGCGGCTATACCGCAAAACCATGAAGGCTCTCAGCGCCGACTGGGCAGGCTCATTGCCCGACCCTTTACCGCAATCGGTCCTGGATCGCGCGGAACTGGCGGATTTGGGTTGGGCGATGCGCCAGCGGCATTTTCCCGCAGGCTGGGATCACTTGCGCCATGCCTATCGGCGCTTGGCATTCGACGAGCTGCTGATGCTGCAGCTCGCCGTGCTTGGCAACCGCCGCGAATGGCAGTCCGTCCAGGTCCCCGCGCTGCCAATATCCGACGAAGGCTTGGCGGGTTTCATCAAGCAGGCTTTCGAGTTTGAACTGACAGCCGATCAACAAGCCGCTATCGCGGATATACGTGTAGACATGGTGAAGACCGTGCCGATGAACAGGCTCATCCAGGGTGATGTCGGCTCCGGCAAGACCGCCATCGCGCTGGCCGCGATGGCGATAGCGCTATCAAATGACAAGCAGGCGGCTTTAATGGCCCCAACTGGCATCTTGGCCGAGCAGCATTACAGCAAGATTGCAAATGCCGCCGACGCCTTCCCAGGGAGCAATCGCCCAGTGATCGCCCTGCTCACCAGCGCCCTTAGCAATTCAGAACGTGAAGCTGTCTATCGGGGAGTGGGCGACGGCTCAATTGATATCGTTGTTGGCACGCATGCCTTGATCCAGGGCGGGCTTGAATTCAAAGAATTGGGCATCGCGGTGATTGACGAGCAGCATCGCTTTGGCGTCGGTCAGCGCGCCGAGCTGCGCAACAAGGGCGGCAATCCGCACCTGCTGGTGATGACGGCGACGCCGATTCCCCGTACCTTGGCATTGACGATCTACGCCGATTTGGATTTGACGCTGGTAAAGGAAAAACCGCCCGGACGGCGGCAGATCATGACAAAGGTCATCGATCCGGTCGCGCGGGAGCGTCTCAACGGTTTTGTGCTAGCGCAGTTGGAACAGGGCCGGCAAGCATTTTTTGTGCATCCCCTGGTCGAAGAATCCGAGTCGATCGCAAGCGCCTCGGCCACAGAAGCCTTTGAAAGCCTGCAAAAGGTGTTTTTCCGCTATCGCGTTTGCCTCTTGCATGGGCGCATGGGCGCCGCCGAAAAGGATCAACTCATGTCGGAATTCAGCGCGGGCGAACACGATGTGATGGTCACAACGTCGGTGGCGGAAGTCGGCGTCGACGTTCCCAATGCCTCGGTCATTGTCATTGATGGCGCCAATCGTTTTGGCTTGGCGCAGTTGCATCAATTCCGAGGTCGGGTCGGGCGCGGCGAACACCAGTCATATTGCTTTTTGATCCCGGACCGGTCGGCGAGCGTCAACATGGATCGGGTTCACGACATACTGGAGGGCGAAGCGCCACAAGACCTGCTCTCCCTTGCGGAGAGGCGCCTGGTCGCGCTGGCTCAAAGCAACGACGGTTTTGCATTGGCGGAACTGGACTGGCAATTGCGCGGCGGGGGCGACTTGCTTGGCTGGCGACAGAGCGGCGCGAACGTTCTGCAATCCTCGCAAAAGCTTTCGCCGGAGTTGGTGCGGTTGGCGCAACGCGAGGCGCGCGCGATTTATGAAGAAGATCCGGCGCTGAGTTTGCCGGAGCACCGATTGCTGGCGCATCGCATCCGCCAACTTTTTGCTGAGAAAAGCGAATTGAGCTGAGGGGCGCCAAGCGCTTCACCGAAACCACAGCGGGCAATCCCGCGCAGGTTTCCTTTAAGCCACAAACTAGCGCAGCAACTCACACTAAGTTGTTTTTAAGTTATAATTCCGCGAAATGCTCGATTGAGACAGAATTTATGTCGATTCTGTTGGCGCGCTTTTTTGAATCCCATTAGAATCATGTCGTGCCGTAGGAGCAGCGAGATGTCGGGAAAGGGAATCGCGGTATATCCAGCGTCAATGGATCCCATACATTACGGACACATTGATGTCGCGATCCGCGCATCGCGGTTCTTTGACCAAATCATTGTCGCAATCTATGCGAATCCCAAGGGCAAATCGGTACTGTTTAACATTTCGGAGCGCGTTGGACTTGCGCGGGATGTCTTCCAGGGCTATCCCAATATCTCAGTGAGGCAATACAGTACGCTGACCGTAAAGTACGCGCAATCCATAGGCGCCATCGCCTTAATACGTGGATTACGAGTATTTGGGGATTTTGAATTTGAGTTTCGCACGGGCATGGCAAACCGGAAATTGGCGCCGGATTTGGAAACAATCGCAATTTTGTCGGATGAGCAATACATACATATTAGCTCAAGCACGATTCGAGAAATTTCGGAATTGGGGGGTGACGTCAGTTCCATGGTACCGCCAAACATTGAACGCGCGCTCAAAGAGAAGTTCAGCTAAGGCAATCGTAAAGAACGCAGTCATTAACTTTCAGTGGGGAGGAAGCTGATGGACATTCAACATCTTGTGGATCGATTGGAAGACCTTATTGATGAAGGCCGGCATCTTTTTGGCACCAGGTATACGATGGTTGACGAAGAGCGCGCCCTCAATCTCATAGATCAAATGCGGATTTCGATTCCGGAAGAAATCCAAAACGCAGCCCATGTGACCCAGCAGCGCGATCGCGTCTTGGCGGAAGCCAACGAGGAAGCCGCGCGCATTGTTCAACAGGCGCGGCAGCATAGCGAAGATTTGATTGATGAACATGAGATGGTGAAACAGGCGAAAGTCCGCGCCGAGTACGTGATTGAACAAGCTAGGATAGAATCCGCGAAGATCACGGATGAGGCTGATGCCTACGTTCTCGCTCAACTCAATCAACTCGAACATCAATATACCCGCAGCCTGGAAGAAATCCGTAATGGCATCAACTTGATGCAATACGAAGAATCCGCGGCAGTCGAGATTGAACCTGAAATGCAAGCAATCCATGCCCCGCGCCCGGAAGTCAAGCGCGAACCGATTAACTTTGACAGGCCCGCGCGGGTGCCGATTGGCAATCGCATTTAATCGTCGCTTGCCATTTTGATATGCGCGAACGGGCATTGAAGAGTCGATGCCCGCTTTCGCATTTCAGCGCTGACAGGCTTTCCTGAGCTTCTTCGCCGATTATTGCGCCGTAGCAACACATGCGTCTGATCCTTGTCGCTGTCTTTTGGGTCCTCGGCATCAGCACAGCGAGACATTTTCTCAGCCTCAGTTCGTGGTCGTGGCTGCTATTGGCGATTGCGGCGACGGTTCTAGCGTTTTTCCTGCAACAACATTGCCACCGCTGGCTCGCGATTGCACTGGTCGCTTTCGCTGTCGGCGGCCTCCGCCAAGTATTAGTTCCCGGCGCCAGCGACATTGCGCGATACAACGGCAGTTCGGGAACGATCACGGGACTTGTCATAGACGAGCCGGTCATTCGTGACGATCGCGCGCAACTGCGTGTCCTAGCGGACGGCATATTCGCCAGGAACGACTGGTACAAAACGGCCGGCTTGGTCCTTGTCGAAACGGATCGCAGCGTTTCAATTGCCTATGGGGATCACATTCGGGCGACCGGCCTCTTGGCTATGCCCGCCACATGGGACAGTTTCTCCTACGCCGACTACCTGGCTCGTCAGGGCGTCTATTCGCTAATGCGCAACGCCGGCGTTGAAGTCCTGGGTTCCGGCTATGGCTCCGCCCTCCAATCGCTATTGATTCAATTCAAGCATACCCTGCGCGACAAAATCAATCATGTCCTGCCCGAGCCGCAAGCCGGGCTGCTAGTCGGCATCTTGCTCGGCGACGAACAAGGCATATCGCCGGAGCTTGAGCGCGACTTTCTGCGGGTGGACGCTGCTCACATAATCGCCATCAGCGGCTTCAACATGGTGGTGATCAGCGCCATTGTCATGCGCGTTTTTGGCAGCATATCGGGAAGCATAATGGGAAGCGGAAAGACGCCGGCCGCGCTAGGCGCGATTCTGTTCATCGCCGTGTATACGCTGCTGGTAGGCGCCGACGGCGGCATTTTGAGAGCCGCGCTGATGAGCAGCCTTCTGGTCATCGGGCAGCAGCTGCAACGCAAAACCTTTGTGCCGACCTCTTTGGCTTTCGCGACGCTCTGTCTTTCCATGCTCGATCCCAATGTGCTGCTGGACATCGGCTTCCAACTTAGCTTCTTCGCGGTGCTTGGGCTGGGGCTATTTGCGGATCCGCTGTCGCGCCGCTTCCGTGCATTGCTGGAGCGACGCTTTACCCCCGCAGCCGCGCAACTTATTCATAGCGCGCTCAACGAACCACTGATCGTGTCAATCGCCGCGCAACTCGCGACCTTGCCGCTGATTGTGCTTTATTTTGGGCGTTTGTCGCTGGTCGCGCTGCCAGTGAACATCCTGATCGTGCCAGTACAGGCGGCAATACTTTTGCTTGGGCTGTTGGCCGCGGGCATCAGCCTGTTAGCGCCAGTTATCGGCGCCCTTATATTCTGGTGCGTGATGGTCTTGCTCTCGTGGTCGATTGGGATCGTGCGCGCTTTCGCTCAATTCGATTTTGCGGAAATCGCCCTCAACTTCGACCCCCGCTTGATACAGGCATATTATGTTCTCTTGATTGGAGGCGCCATGATCGCTGCCTCGAGACCACAATTTTGGACAGGGATTGCCGCTGCCGCGCGGCAGAGACGCATGACTTTGCTAGTCTTGTCAGCCGCGTTCCTTCTCCTTGCGCTCATGGTCGCGATGCGCGCCAGCCGCCGAGACGGCCGACTGCACCTGTGGGCGCTGGATCTGGGGCACAGCAATGCTTTCCTCCTAGAGACGCCCGGTGGCGCGCAGGTGCTGGTAGATGGCGGTCGCTTCCCCTCCCGCCTGCTGACAGCGCTTGGCGACCGAATGCCCTTCTATGATCGTGAAATCGAGGTCCTGGCGATTACCCATCCCGACGAATGGGATATGGCGGCGCTCAACAGCGTGCTCGAACGCTATTCCGTTGGCGTGGCTTTGACCAATGGCCAGCCGAATCGCAGTCCAGGTTTTCAAGCAGTCACGCAGCGCCTGGCGGAAGCCGGCGTCCGGCAAGAGATCGTCAAGACTGGATATTCCATCGATTTCGGAGACGGCGTCAGCATCCAAGTCTTGCACCCGCCCGAAGCGCCGAGGATCACTGACAGATTAAGCGATCATGTGTTGGTGCTGCGCGTGATTCATGGCGATGTATCCGTTTTGTTGACTTCTGACCTGAGTAGCGCGGGGCAAGCCATGATGCTGCAGCAAGGCATATCTCCTCAAGCCAGTGTCATGCAGATCCCCCAGCACGGTAGCGTCCGCGCTATCGACAGCCAGTTCCTTGCGTTGGCGCAGCCGCAAATCGCGCTGCTACAGAGTGACATCGCAAACAGGCGGGGCGACCCCGATCCCGACACTCTGGCGCTGTTCCGCGATCTGGATGAAGCGAATCGCCTCTTCCGCACAGACCAGATGGGCGCGATTCACATCGTCAGCGATGGCTCCCGCGTGCAAGTTGCAGGCAGCGCCTGAGCGGGTTTGCGGCCTATACACCCGCAATCCCAAGCTGAGGCTTGGGCATATACAGAGGTATTTTTTTGGCGACCAGATTGGTCGCCTCTTCATACAAGCAATCGCCTGTCAGGCGTAATTGATGTCGACATGTCTGCTGCTGGCGGCAGACTCGAGGATGGCGTCGCAGATAACAGCGTTGCGATAACCGTCGACGAAATCGGCGCCATAAGGCGAGACGCTGTCGCCATTGACGATGGACTTGAAGAAATGATGGAATTCGTGAACAAAGCTGTGTTCCCATCCGATGATATGCCCGTGGGGCCACCAGTTTTCCCAATAGGGATGATGCGCTTCTGTAACCAGCACATTATGGAAGCCTTGGGTCGTATCGGGATTCTCGCCTTTCCAGAAAACGTTTAGCTCGTTAAGCCGCTCCAGATTGAACTGAATGGAACCATTCTCGGCATTGATCTCGAAAGAATTGAAGTTCTTGCGCCCTTGCGCAAAGCGCGTCGCCTCCACCGTCCCCAGCGCGCCGTTGTCGAAGTCCAGCAGCGCCACGAAACCATCGTCGACGTCTGACTTGACCATTCCGCCCGAGCCATCGGGCCGCTCGGTGATCCAGGTCCGTTCCAATCCGGCAACCGCCTTGGGCTCGCCAACCAGGAAACGCGCCAGATCAATGATATGCGCGCCCAGATCGCCCAAAGCGCCGCTGCCTGCACTGTCTTTCTGGAAACGCCAAGTGCTTTCCATGGCGCGATCCATGCCCCATTCCTGGAGGTAAACCGCGCGCCAGTGGTAGATTCTGCCCAACTTGCCGCTTTCAAGGATCTTCTTCGCCTGTTGAACGGCCGGGACAAAACGATAATTGAAGGCGACCATGTGCTTGACACCCGCCTTTTGCACGGCGTCGAGCATCGACTTGGCTTCTTCGCCCGTGCGAGCCAGCGGCTTTTCGCAGAAGATGTGCTTGCCGGCTGCGGCCGCGGCGATGCAAGGCTCGGCATGGGCGTCATTCGGGCCCCCATTGTCCAGTACATGAACATCATCATTCGCGACCAAGTCGCGCCAGTCTGTATAGGCATTCTCGTATCCATAACGCGAAGCCGCCGCGCTGACCGCTTCCTGGTTGCGCCCGGCGATGCCGACCAGGCGCGGAATCGCCACTGGCGGATACATCATATAGGGAATCTTCTTGAAAGCGTTGGTATGAGCCTTGCCCATGAAGGCGTAGCCCAACATGCCGATGCCGATCTCCGGCGCCTCAACATCGGATCCAGCGCTGGCCATGCTCGTGAAGGAACTCGCTACTTGTTTTTCGTCTGACATCTTTCGTCTCCAACTTAAGTTTAGATTGACCGCTTACTCGTCGGCGAAGGCGGCGTCAAATGCCACCTCAGAGGCAGTAAAGTCATTGCGCTTGACCCAGGCCGCGGATTCGGTCGCGCCAAATTCGCGATCCATGCCGCTGTCTTCCCATTCAACTGACAAGGGACCGCGATACCCGGCGCGATTCAGCGCGCGAATCATCGAGTCGATGTCAAGGTCGCCACGCCCGCAAGACACGAAGTCCCAGCCGCGCCGCGAATCGCCGAAGTTCAAGTGAGAACCGAGGATGCTGCTGACATTGTCCAGCGTCACTTTGGAATCTTTTACATGGACGTGGAAGATGCGATGCGCGAAGCGATCGATAAACTTGGCGGGGTCAAAGAGCTGATGAATGAAATGGCTGGGATCGAAATTGAAGCCGAAGGCTGGGTGCTGATCCAGCGCAGCCAAGGTCTTTTCGCCGGTGTAAATGTCGTAGGCGATTTCGCCCGGGTGAGCTTCCAGAGCGAACTTCACGCCCTCTGCGGCGAAGACATCCAAAATCGGGCTCCAGCGCTGCGCGAATTCCTGATAACCGGCGTCAACCATCTCATCGGATGTCGGCGGAAATCGGTAAATCAAGTGCCAGACCGGGCTGCCGGTGAAACCATTGACGACATCGACGCCAAATGCCTTGGCGGCGCGCGCCGTGTTTTTCATTTCCTCGGCGCAGCGCTCGCGCACGCCGTCGGCATCGCCGTCGCCCCAGAGTCGATCCGGCAGAATCGCGCGGTGGCGTTCGTCAATGAAGGCTTCTGCCACGCATTGCCCGACCAGGTGATTACTGATAGAAAAGTACTGCAAACCATGTTGCGCCAAGCCGTCTCTACGCGACTGTAGGTAGCTGTCGCTTTCCAATGCTTTGTCGACTTCAAAATGGTCGCCCCAGCAGGCAAGCTCCAAGCCATCGTAACCGAAGCTTTTCGCTTTTTCAGCAATCGTCGCAAAGGGAAGGTCCGCCCATTGTCCCGTGAATAATGTCACCGGTCTTACCATAAGATTCTTCCTTTCTTGAGTGCGCAATATCCTTGATTCAAAGTCGGACACAAGTATAGCGTTTTCTCGGCTATCTACCAATACTTCTCCGCGCGTGGCGCGGGAGGCTCTAGTCTTCTGCGAGACTGCAATCACACGACGCCTTTTCGGTCTGCCGCAATTGATAGTCTTCCGAAGTATTTGGTATGATTCCACTATGCCGCTCGCGTGATACAGCGCGAACGCGACAAGCCCTTCGTCAGACATTGAGTGGACAGGTAGCCAAATATGTATAACGGTCTCGAGATCATTGACTTCCATACCCATTTCCCGACGCGGCAGCGCACCTTCATCGAAGGCGCGCCCGATTTTCGCCAACAGTATGTTGAGCGGCGCGGCGAAGGCCGAGCGCGCATCGCGCGCGAGCATGCCATGAAATACAATCGGCAGTGGCGCGCCACCTGGGGTTTCGATCCGCCCGAGCGCGGCGATTTCAGCGACGAAGAATTGGCGGATCGCTGGGCGGAGGAGATTAGGCAATACGGTTTGAGAGCCGTCGGCTTCGTCACCGGCGGCGGCAACAGGAACCTGGCAAAAATCGTCAGCCGGCATCCGGATACTTTCATCGGGTTCGCGCATCACTATCTTTTCGCCGACGGCGCCGCGGACGAGCTGCGCCGCGCTGTGCGCGAAGACGGCATGAAAGCCTACAAGCTGCTGGCGCCGACGCTCGATCGCCCGGTCGAAGACGAAGCGGGCTATCCAGTCTGGGAAGCCTGCGCCGAACTGGATATCCCCGTTCTAATCCACTTCGGCATTCAAGGCAGCGGCGGCGGCATCGCCTGGCACCAGAATATCAATCCCCTCAAGCTGCACAACGTGGCGAAGGACTTCCCCGAAGTAACTTTTGTTGTGCCGCATTTCGGCTGCGCCTGGATCCGCGAAACATTGCAGTTGTGCTGGGCTTGCGCCAATGTGTCGATAGACACCAGCGGATCCAACCAGTGGGTCAAATGGGTTGATGGCGACTGGACGACCAAGAAGCTGTTCCAGAAGTACATGGAAACCATCGGTCCCGAGCGCATCATCTTTGGCACCGATTCCAGCTATTTCCCACGCGGATTCGCCGAGCCCTATTTGAGTTCCCAGATCCGCGACCTGCGCGAACTCAATTATCGCGAGGACGACATTCAATTGATCTTCGCCGGCAACGCCGCGCGCTTGTTCCAGATTCAACTCTAGGTTTCACAGTTTTCGCGTGGGACGCTGTCACATTCATTGCGTCTTAAGGCGATATGGGTTACAGTTTTGGTGTCAGATCATTATTCAGGAAAAACAGAGAGGATATGAGAATGCGTTTGTCAAAACTGCTCGCAATTGTTATGGTTGCCATTCTGTTCGCTTCGCTGGGCGCCGTCGCCGGCGCGCAAGACACGGTGGAAATCGAGTACTGGCAATACAACTTCGGCGCTCGTGTCTACGCGATGGACATACTCATTGGGTTGTTTGAAGTGGCGAACCCGGGCATTAAGGTTGTCCACAACAGCGACATCCCCCATGCCAACTTCACCCAAGAAATCGCTGCCTCGGCGCCAGCTGGCGTTGGACCAGACGTCGTCACGCTGTTTTACGGCTGGATCCCGGCTTATGTCGACGCCGGCTACCTGGTGCCGTTGCCGGAAGATCACTTCAGCGAGGAATTCATTCTGGAGACCTTCTCGCCGATGGTGGCCAATTCCAAGTTTGAAGGCAGCTATTGGGCGATCCCGACGGCGGTGCGTTCGCTGGCGCTGTTCTGGAACAAGGATATCCTCGCCGATGCCGGTCTTGATCCGGAGTCGCCGCCGGCCACGCTCGATGAATTCGTTGAAGCGGCAATCGCGACAACCATCTATGACGGTGACGAGAAAGATATCTACAGCATCTCGCAGCAAGGTCATACGACTGCGCTGGCCGAGCAAGACCACCACTGGCTCCGGGAAGTGCTATTCCGTCAATTCGGCGCGACGCCCTATAGCGAGGACGGCCGCACGGTCACTTACAACAGCGAAGAAGGCTGCGCCGCGTTCAGTTGGCTGGCCGCCTTCGAAACGGAGCATGTGACCGGTAGCATCGATATCGGGGATGCCTCGGATGCTTTTGTAAATGGAGAAACGGCGCTGCATGTCGATGGCTCATTCCGTATTGGTACGATCAGAAACAACAATCCGGATCTGAATTACGGCGTTGCTGAGTTGCCTGTTGGTCCCAACGGCGAACAGCATACCTTCGGCTCCTACTGGACGCATGGTATCACGCGCCGCGCCAATGACGACCCGGCGCGCCTGGAAGCGGCCGTCAAGTTCTTGCAGTTCATCACGTCTCCCCCAGCGGGCACGCTTTGGGTGAATCTCGTAGGAGAGTTGCCAGCCCAAGCCACGGCGGCCGCCGACGACAGGATCTTGTCTGACCCGGTTTTGGGTCCATTCTCGGCTGGTTTGGCTTATGCGCACTCGACCGCCTTCGTCAACGAGGTCGAGCAACGTCAAGTCTTGATTGACGCCTTCGACAATGTCCGCCTCGGTGGCATGGATCCTTGCGATGCCTTGGATGAAGCGGCCGCGGCTGAACAGGAACTGATCGACAATTTCTGGGCGGATCGCTAGTCATCCGCTTCGACTTTAGACAATATGAGCTGCGCCGGATCTTCGTTGGTCTGGCGCAGTTTTCCGTTACATGTCCAAGGGACTATCACGCATGGCAGTCAGCATGAGAAACCTTCAGAAATCAAAGAAATATCCCATTTCCCGCTGGACACTCGCTCGAAAAAAGATCGTCTGGGCGTACATCTTCCTGGCGATTCCCATCGTATTCTTCGCCTACATACGCATTTATCCCACATTATTCGCCTTCCAGATGAGCCTGCACGATTACAATCCGCTGGCGGTGGAACAGCCCTTCGTCGGCTTTCAGAATTATGAAAAGGTCTTTGAAGAGCTCGGTGAAGAGAAATCAAAGACAAAAGCCGCGTTTCAAAATACTATTAATTACGTCGTTCTCGGTGTGCCGATTCAACTCTGTCTGGCGCTGTTTATCGCCTTGATGCTAAACGAAATCCGCTTCATGAGCACCGTGTATCGCATCCTCTTTTTCTTGCCCTTTGTGACTTCGACGATTGCCATCGCCTGGGTCTTTCGCATGCTGTATCAGCCGCGCTTCGGGCTGTTTAATGTGGTCCTGCAATTGCTCTCGCTGCCACAGCAGCCCTTCTTGCGCAGTCCGCAGCAAGCGCTGCCATCGGTGCTGGCGCTGGTCATCTGGCAAGGCATGGGATTCGCCATCATCATATTCCTGGCTGGTCTCAAGCAGATTCCGCGCACCTATTATGAAGCGGCGGAAGTTGATGGGGCGAGCCGCTGGCACACCTTCCGTTACATCACCTTTCCGCTGCTAAATCCCAGCATCGTTTATCTGCTGGTATTGCAGTCGATCTCTTTCCTGCGCATGTTCGCGCCGGTGGTCGCGATGACACAGCTGGGGCGCGGCGGTCCGCTGGATTCGACGCTCACCGTCGTATTACATGTCTATAACGAAGCCTTCGGTAGCTATAATATGGGTTTCGCCTCATCGCTCACCGTTGTGCTTTTTGCCCTGATACTTGGCGTTACCATCATTCAACTCTCGATCACTTCACGGCGCATCAATTGAGGTGAGCACAATGGAATCCATCACACCGTCAAACATATTCAAGGATCAGGGCCGCGTCAGGTCTGTCGGTAAAGCCGGCGACAGTTGGACGCACAAGTTCTTTTCCTACCTTGTGCTGACGCTGATCGCCTTCACCATGATTGTGCCCTTCATGTGGATGCTATCCACCTCGCTTAAGCCGGAGAAAGAGATCCTGCGGCGCAATATATTCCCGATCGAGCCGACAATGGACAATTACGCGGAGGTCATCAACGAGACTGATCTGCCGCTCTGGTACAAGAATTCCTTCATTGTCGCGGTTATCAGCACGGTCAGCGTGGCTTTCTTTGACGCGCTGGCAGGCTTCGTCTTCGCCAAGTATGAATTTCCCGGCAAGCGGCCGATTTTCATCATATTTTTGACATCGCTGATGGTGCCGACGGAGATGCTGCTGATCCCCTGGTTCATCATGTCTTCCAATCCACCGATTGGACCGACCTGGGTCGATACCTATTGGGGCATCGCCTTTCCCGGCGTGATTACCGCAGCGGGCATATTCCTGATGCGACAATTCATGCAAGGCGTGCCAGACGAATTATTGGACGCCGGGCGCATTGACGGCGTCAGTGAATTCGGATTGTTCTGGCGTGTTGCCGTGCCGCTCAGCCTGCCGGCCATCGGCGCGCTCTGCATATTCAACTTCCTCGGCAATTGGAATGCTTTTATCTGGCCCCTGATCGCAACCACCAGAAGCGAAATGTTCACCTTGCCGGTGGGCATTCAGCTATTCTCGTCGGAATCTGATACATCCTGGAACTTGATCATGACCGGTGCCTCGCTGTCGGTTGTGCCCCTGCTCATCGTAGTCATCATCTTTCAGCGCTATATCATTGAAGGCATCGCCTTGACCGGGCTGAAAGGCTAGCAATTGTCGCAGACATCGGCGACCTTTCCGCATCCGCTCTACGAAAAATTCGTTCTCCAGCCCGCTTTTCAAGACGCGACAACATACTATTTTGAACCCATGATGGCGGCCAATTTCGCCCACGCTGTCATGCTCTACCGCTGCGATGTGATAACACTGGAAAATGCCCAGGCTCTGCTCACTGCCTTACGCCAGGTGGAAGACGCGGGTGTAGACAATGTCGTCTATCGTTCGGGCTTGGAAGATATGTTCTTCGCCGTAGAGGGGCAGTTGATCAAGTCGGCCGGCAGCGCTTTTGGCGGCAACTTGCAGCTGGCGCGCAGCCGCAATGACCTGGGTTATGCTTTGACGCGCCTGGCTTTGCGAACCTTGCTGCTGGAAACATTTGAAGAGCAAATCGCATTCAGAGACAGATTGCTGCGATTCGCCTTCGCGCACTTGGAAACGCTTATGCCCGGCTATACCCATACGCAGCCGGCGCAGCCGACCACCTTGGCTCATTATCTGGCTGGCCTATTATCCATCCTGGAGCGAGACAGCGCCCGCCTCCGCTTTGCGCACGCGACCAATAACCAAAGTCCGCTAGGCGCCGCCGCCCTAACCGGTACGGGATTCCCCATCAACAGAGAACTCAGCGCCAAGCTCCTGGGTTTCGACAGCGTGCAGCTTAGCACCTATGCCAGCATTGGCGCGTCCGACAATTTGACCGATGTAGCCAATGCCCTGTCTTCACTAGGGGTCAATCTGTCAAGGTTTACGCATGATATGCTTTTCTGGGCGACGCGAGAAAGCGGCGCGATTCGCATTGACGACAGCTTCATTCAGATCAGTTCGATCATGCCGCAGAAGCGGAATCCAGTCGTTCTCGAACACCTGCGCGCGCGCATCAGCCGCATGATGGCATTGGCGAGCGGCATCGTCCTGCAGTGCCATAACATCCCTTTTGGCGATACGCAGGACATTGAAGACGAGATCCAGCCGCTGCTGTTTGGCTCTCTGGAAACAGCCGCCGAGATCTTGCAGCTTTATGGCGCGGTCATCGAAACGCTGCAGGTGAACGTCGACCATTTGCGCGCCCGCGCGATCGCGGGATTCACAACGGTCACCGAATTGGCGGATACCCTGGTTCGGCACTGCAAGTTGCCCTTCCGCGAGGCGCACGGCTTGGTATCGGCGCTGGTGAGCTATGCGCTGGCGAAGGATCTCGCGCCGGACGATTTGACAGTCGACTTGCTGCGCGAGCTAGCCAAAGGCGATTTCGATTTGGATGTCGAACTATCGGAGGACCTGCTAAAAGAGGCGCTTGATCCACGCGCCTTCGTCGAGACCCGCAGCTTGCCCGGCGGCGCCGCGCCGACAGCAACGTCGCAGGTTCTTGAGCAACAGGGACTGCGCATCAAGCAAGATGCGGGTTGGCTGCATGACAAAAGGAACAAGATCGCCGCCGCGCAGTCCTGTCTGAGCGGCGAAATCCACGATATTCTGTCGACGTCAGCCGGATAATCTTTGATTCGTATCGGTCGTCGGGTTGATTTCGACGCCTAACCTTCCAAGGTCAACAAATAAGCCACGATGTCGAAGATCTCCAGATTGCTATAGATCTCCGCCCAATTGTCGGGCATCAGCTCCGGGTCATAGTCTTCGACAGCCACATCCTTGGGATTCACAATTGAGTTATAGATGTATTCGGCGGCGCTTTGTCCTTGGACGCGGGTCAAGGCGCGGCTTTTGATATTGAGCAAGCCCGGACCCACCAACTTTTCTTCGCTGCTTGGGCTATGGCA
The DNA here is from genome assembly GCA_963663445.2 of Aggregatilineales bacterium. Lineage (GTDB taxonomy): Bacteria > Chloroflexota > Anaerolineae > Aggregatilineales > Phototrophicaceae > UBA6055. Next base: position 2,004,101 of record CAXXTM010000002.1, read on the forward strand.
ATTGGCGCAGGAATAGCCTGTCCCAGCCGTTTCCTGGAATGTCTCGAAGAGAATGGCGCCATTGGCCGGATCGCGCATGGATACCATACGATCAAGCGGGGACATGATCTCGGTTGCCGTCGCTTCGGGCGTCGCCGTCGGCTCTGGACTGCTGGTGGCGGTGGGTTCCGGCGTCGACGTCGCAGTTGGCGGCAGCGGCGTCTCGGTGGGCGGGTTTGTCGCCTCCAGCGTCGGCTGCGCTTCTTCTTGGTCCATCATCTGTGTTTCGGTCTCCGTTGGCGCTTGCCATACGGGGGTGGCCACTGTGCCGCAACCAGCCGTGACGAAAATAAGAATACCGCAAAAGGCGCTAGTCCATCTCCTGCCTAAGACTGGAATCCCAAGCAATTCGCGCATTGATACCGTCCCAATCTGATTTGAGAAATACGTCACAAATGGCTATCAAGCAACATTATCGCAAATGGTCGGCTGATAGTGTAGGGGAAGGATTGAGAAAATGGCCGCATCGGGCACCCTGACATTTTAACTTAAGACTCATCGTAACAAATTCTTAATTCGATATTCTTGTGCTAAACTAGCCTTATCTGTGGAGGGAAGAACTGCCTCCAGAGTAAACAATACAAGAGGAAGGAAGTGCTTGATGAATAAGCCTATTTTGCGGGTCTTGTTGATTTTGCTGCTATTGCTTGCGCTGCCAGCGAGCGCGCAAGACTTCGAAGAAAGTCCGGGTCCAGGTCTGGGCGGCATCATCATTGAATCCAGCACCGCCGGCGATCCCGCCACCTTTAATCCGCTTATCGGCGGCGATACCGCATCCAGCGCTGTATATGGCTTGCTGTATCCATCAATCATCGGTGTGAGCCCCTACACTGGCTTGGAAGAGCCCAATCTCGACGGCGCCATGGCCGCCAGTTGGCAATACGATGAGACCGGCACCGTACTGACCGTCCACCTGCGTCAGGACATCGCTTGGAACGACGGCACACCGATCACTTCGGCCGACTATATGTGGGCGGTCGAAGCGACGCGCAGCGGCCAAATCGACAGCCCGCGCGCCGGCATCTTCCAGACCATGGCCGATGGCACGCCCGCAGGCGGCAAGATCGTCAGCATTGAAGCGCCGGATGATTATACGGTGGTTGTGACATTCGCCGAGGCGGACTGCATCTCCTTCAGCGACGTCAATGACATCACGCCTGTGCCCGCCCATGTATTCTTCGAGCTATACGGCGACGACTACGCTGCATTGATGGACGATCCGCGGCGGATCCCGACAGTATCCTTCGGTCCTTTCAAAGACGTCGAATTCGCTTCGGGCGAGCGCATCAGCTTGATTGCCGATCAAGCCTACCCCGATGCCATTCTCGGCTATGTCAGCCCGGCCGAAACCGTGACCCTGCAAGTCGCCGACGAGAATGTCGCGACTGAACGCTTCATCGCCGGCGAATTCTCCATTATCGGCGTGCCTTCCATCCGACAGGAAGACTTCCGCAGCGACCCCGAACTGTTGGAATTCCCGCGTTATGAATTCACGGGCAACGGTTTCACCTTCTTCGGCATGAATCATGCCAATCCGGATAATCCCCAGCCCGGTTTTGATGAGGAAGGCAATCTGATCCCGCAAGAGCCTCATCCGGTCTTGGGCGACCGGCTGGTGCGCCAGGCGATTTCCCACGCCGTCGATATGGACGCGCTCATCGAAGGTATCCGCGAAGGCAACGGATTCAAAGTCGCCACGCACACCATCCCGACATCCTGGGTCTACAATCCGGACCTGCAATATGAATACAAGCCCGCATTAGCGATGGAGAAGCTGACGCAGGCCGGCTGGATTGACGATGACGACAATCCAGATACGCCGCGAATCTGCCAAGATTGCCTCTTCGCGCGCGAGGTTGACGAAGAGTTCAACGGCAGTCCACTCACGCTCGACCTGCACGTCCCGGCCGGCTCCGACATCGGGGAACAGATGGGCTTGTTCTTCCAGGCGGAGATGAACAAGGTCGGCTTTGACGCCATCTACGAGACGATCGACTGGGGCAGCGCCTTCCTGCCAGAGCTGACGGGCCAGACCTTCGACATGAATTTGTTGGGTTGGAGCCTCGGCTTGCCCGTGGATCCCGATATTTCCGCCTTCTACTATCCGGAAGTGGATGTGCCCGGCGCCGGCTTCAATTTCGGCTCCTATTACAACGCCGAGCTGATTGAACTGAATGACCAAGCTCGGGTTGTGCCGGGCTGCGATGTGGAAGCCCGCGCCGAAATCTATGCGCGCGTGCAGGAAATCCTCTTCGAGGATATGCCCTATTTCTACATGTACGTTTCCGAATCCATGACCGCGACACAGCCGGGACTCGGCAACTGGAATCCGACGCCCTTCTCCCGCACCTACTCGCTGGATGCTTGGATAGCGCCGGAAGTGACGCAGCCTTAAGCAAGCGAAACATTGACGCATCGGAGAGCCGCGGCTCTTTGATGCGTCGTCTACTTCGTCGGTCGCCAGCGCCAACCGAGCCTAGAGGCAACAAGGTATGCAACGGTACATTGTCCGTCGCCTCTTGCAAGCTATCCCCACGCTTTTTGGCATCACCATCATCGTCTATTTGATTATGCTTTTGGCGCCCGGCGATCCGGTTTCCCTGCTGACCTTTGATCCCACCATCCGGCAAGACGAGCGCGAACGCCTCGCTATCAAGCGCGGGGTCAATGACCCCTTTCATATTCAATACTTGCGCTGGCTGATCGGCGATGATTGGATGATGGTTGACAGCAATGCCGATGGCGAAGTTGATGCCTGGGGCGACAATTATGGCATCTTGCGCGGCGACTTCGGTCGCTCTTTCAAGTTTCGCGGCTCCAACCCGCTGCATCTCATCAGCCAACGCCTGGGCGCCACCATCGAATTAAATGTCGCCGTCATTTTGATTGGCGTGCTAGGCGGGCTCTTGGTCGGCGTGCTGGCCGCGCTGCAACGCGGGCGCGCTTTTGACAAGTCCTCCAGGATATTCGCTGTACTCGGGGATTCTGTGCCGGTTTTCTGGTTTGCCCTCTTGGCGATTATGCTGATGGGCTTGGTTTTGCCGCGCGCCTTGGAACCCTATGGAATCGGAGATGGCAGCCCCTTCTTGCCGATGGGCGGCCGCTGCCCGCCAGTACGCGGGGGCTGCCCGCCAATCCACGCGCGCCTGCACTATATGATCTTGCCGGTCCTGGTCAGCTCTCTGGGTCCCGTCGCCGGCTGGTCGCGCTTCATGCGCGCCTCCATGCTGGAAACAATCAATAGCGACTATATCCGCACCGCGCAGGCAAAAGGTTTGACCAGCCGCGGCGTTTGGATTCGGCATGGGCTGCGCAACGCCATCATCCCGCTGATGGTATTTTTGGGTCCGCTCATCTTCGGCTTGATTGGCGGCTCAGTCATCATCGAGCGCATATTTTCTTGGCCCGGGATTGGCTTGCTCTTATTTGATTCTGTCATCAGCCGCGACTATCCCGTCGTGATGACATCGGTTGTCATTGGCTCTATTTTGGCGATTCTGGGTTACATCGCGGCGGATATTCTATACGCCCTGTCCGACCCGCGCGTGCGCTTCTGAGGATCGAGACCATGCCAACGGACCAGCCCGCAGTCAAAATCGCAAAGCTCAAGCGCCGCCAAGACGACGGGTTCACGCCGTCACAGAACCTCTACCAGAAAGCGTTTCGGCGCATTCGCCGCGACCGCCCCACGCTGCTGGCGATGGCGGTGCTGGCTGTCTTTGCCCTGTTGGCCATCAGCGCGCCATTTCTTAGCGAGACCGTTTTTCAAGTCGACCAGGTAACACAAGCGGTACGCGACAAGTATCTGCCGCTATTTTCCCAAGGTCATGCGCTGGGAACCGACGAGCTGGGGCGCGACCACCTCAGCAGATTGCTCTATGGCGGGCGGATTTCGCTGGGCATCGGCCTTGCCGCCGCGATATTGTCGCTGGGCATTGGCATCGTGGTCGGCGCCTTTGCCGGCTTCTACGGCGGGCTCGCGGACGATCTGATCATCTGGTTCATCACCACGCTCAATTCGATACCGGGACTCTACCTTCTGATCATTATCTCGACGCTTTTGTCGCCGACCGCCGCGACGCTTGTTCTCATCTTTGGCATTCTGGGCTGGACCGGCACTACGCGCCTGGTGCGCGCGGAGACCTATTCCATCAAAGAACGCGAATATATCATCGCAGCCCGCGCCATGGGCGCTTCCAACTGGCGCATCATGTTTTTCCATATCGTCCCCAATATCTTTTCGCTGCTGATCATCACCTTGTCGCAGGCGATCGGCGGCCTGATTTTGGCTGAGTCCACACTAAGTTTTCTGGGCTTCGGCGTGCAGCCGCCGACGCCGACTTGGGGCAATATGCTGAGCGGCGGGCTGGAATACGCGCGCAAGGCGCCGCATCTTGTCTATTTGCCGGGGCTGCTGATCACCACGACGGTATTCTGCCTGTATTTGATCGGCGACGGCTTGCGCGACGCGCTTGATCCGAAGATCGTCGATTGAGATTCCAGCCCAACAGGTCGCGACCCAACTGACGCGGAACAGGAAGCGCAGATGAGATTGCGCTATAGACAAGCGAACTGCGTCATGCTAAGATGCTTTTCCGTTCAAACAAGAGCTTGAGCCAGCAAGACGCTTTGAAAGGAGCGCCAGGAACCAAGGTTCCTCTAATAACTTATGGCAACTCATAAATCCGCAATTAAGCGTATCAGACAAAACGAAAAACGCCGCTTGCACAATCGCACCTACCGCAATCGAACGCGTACATTGGTCAAGCAGGCGCGCGCAGCCATTGATAGCGGCGACCTGGAAGAAGCGCGCAAAGCAACAAGAATGGCGGTCCGTGATCTGGATAAATTGGCCAGCCGTGGCGTTGTCCACAAACGCAATGCCGCGCGCCGCAAGAGCCGCTTGATGAAACAGTTGGCGAGTCTCGAATCCTAGCTTAGTCTGTTCCCATTCGCCCTGCGGCAGACTCGCTGGGCTTGTCAAGCAATGCCCCTTATGCTAAGCTCCTGTCGACGCAGTGGGAGATAGTTTAATTGGCAAAACAGCGGATTCTGGTTCCGCCGTTCCTGGTTCGAGTCCAGGTCTCCCAGCAAAACTGAGCGGTCCGCAGGACCGCTCTTCCTTTAAGCGACCGACAAGACCACTAATTCCACCCATTTGCGAAACTCGTTGTGTTGAGCGTTATAGAGCAATCTTGTCCGCAAGGGCAAGCCGAGCCACATATACGATAGCTTCCGCCGTTCTTCGCGCGAGGTATGATCAACGATATCGCGGTACCAGCGCGGAAAGCGCAAAAAGACTTCCGGATAACTCATGATATTGTCTTTGACTTTCCAATAGAGCATGATGTAGGAGACAAAGGCGATGATCCCCAGCAGAATCAGAAAAGAAGAAGGCACCAGTAGAACAAAAATAAGATAGGCAAGCGAACTTGCCCACATGATGGCTTCGAAAAGGGGGCTGAAGCCCACTTCGTCGCCGTACTGTTGAAATGCCGTTAATATCGGCTCTTTGTAGTAGCCTAAGGTCACCAAACAGGCGCGCAGAAACATGATGGATACAAGGCTGATTAGAAGCGTAATAATCGTTGACATGCAATGGCTCGTTTCAAGCGACCTGCATTTGTCTATATCGGCAAAACATCATCAGTCATCAGAGTTCTCAAGCGCTTCGGCAGCGTTGAAACCGAAACCGTGCTGAATCTGCCCCGGTACACGAGCGTAAAGACCTGCCCGCGGGAAGGGCGTGCAAGGCAAGGGAATCTGCCAACATTGGTGGATATGGCTGTCGGGCACGTTTAATTGCAATCCACTGGCGGTTTCATAAACTCTGACCGGCGGCAAGTGATGCTTGTAAAAGCCATCGCCGGGTCCCGCCGAGACCGGGAAATCTCGCTGCGCCAGGATCAGGAACAGAAAATATGCTAGACAAATGCCTAAAACCGCGTAGATCACAGAGACACGCAAGCGCCATGAGATCCTAATCCATGTCAGCAGGGCGAGCAACCATGAAAGCGCCGCCCCGCTCCAAAAGATGTAGCGCACGTATTTTAGGTTTGGCAGGCTGAAGAACCAGAAAGCCAGCATGATGAGCAGCGGAGCCAAGACCCATAAGCCCAATCCCGCTCCGCTTTCTTTGGCTCTCTGTCGCATGCGACCAACCGCATAGAGAAGCAATCCCGACAGGGTCAACACGGCTGGTAGCGCGAAATCCTTCACGTTGCTGCGGATTCTGACGAACCATGGTCCGACCCAATCCCAAGTTGCCAGCACCACTTCAGGATCGCCATAACGCCGCCGGGTATTGGTCGCCAGTTGCCGCTGCCGATACGCGATGAGTTCAGGCGCTTCCGCCCAATCGACTTCTATCCTGCCGATCGCATGGGGATAGGCGATATAGCCGCTGGTGACAACCCCGCGCAGCATCCAGGGTCCTGCGAAGAAAACCGCAATCAGCGAGACTGCCAGAGCCACGCGCTTCAAACTGCCAAGATTCGTCAAGCCGCCTGCCCTGACGAAATGAATAACGATGACAAGCCCAGCTAAGCTCGCGCCGAAGACCCAAAATGTCTGTTTGACGGTGAACCCAGCCAGGATGACAATCGATAGGCGAAGGACCTGGCTGGCATCCGGCCTGGTGTTTCCAGCCGCGTCTTGCAAGTAATCCAGCAGCCAGATTATGGCTAGCATGCCTAGCAATTCCACTGGGGTATCGGTCAGAAAATGCGCGATGCTGCCGCGCCCGACCGTCGAAAGCAACAAGAAGGGCATGATAAGCGTGGTGAAGATCCCCGACCAGCGCGCTTGGTCCTGGGCGCGGCAGCGGTAAAGATTAAGCGCGGCCCGAATTGAATAGGCCAGCATGACCGCCAGCAGCAATCCCGTCGCGATATGATAGGAGCGGCCCGACCAAATCGATGTATCCAGCAAGGCATGGTACAAGTAGACGGAGTGATTGTAAGCCAGGGACGAGAATAAATTGTTCAGCCCGGGAACGATAGGATAGGCATCCATCCACATGACAGCCTGAATATCGCGGAAGCCGGTATCGGATTCGTCCGGCATTTCTATGGCGCGGTTCGACAGCCACAACAAAGCCACAAAAAGAATCAGCAAAAAAGCGCGCTTGTTTTTCAGTTCTAAAAGCAGGGGGATTGCTCGCTGGCGATATTGGTACAGGCTAATGGCAGCGACAAATGCCAGCAGAATAAGGACCCTGTCATCGACCGGGAAAAACAGATGCCACAGTTGCAGCGCCGCCAGCGTCAGCGCCCAACCCAGCCAAAAGCTGTCGAACCAGAGGACCCCGACAGCGAGGCTATGACCGAGCAGGCGCAAGACTATCAGCCCCAGTCCGCTGAACAGCAAGAACAGCAGCAGCCAACTGAGCAAGACCATCCCCATCGGATAGATCAGTCCAAGCAATTTCTTGCGTCCCTTACTCTGGATAAATGACGATGCGCATATCGTATCAGCCGAGAATTATAATGAGAGAAAAGCAATAAGGCGATAACTATATCGCCTTCAGCTGGACAACTGATACTGTCCCGACTTTCATAGGATCTCGACCAAGAATTGGTTCGCCGCCACCGAATGGCTATGCTAAACTACGCTAGTTATGGGAAGTCAGCCAGCGAAATCAATGACAGATTCAGAGTTCATTATAGGCGGAGAGGGTCCCCGCTTAGCCTTTGTTGATTCCGCCAACGCCGTCCAGATCGCGGAGAATATGGTCGCCTTCGCCAATACCGAAGGCGGCGTTATAGTCGTCGGTCCGTCAGGCGGCGGCAATCCCGGCGCCAAGCCGCTGGAGGGCTCGCAAATTGACAGCGCCCTCAAACAGGCGGACGAGCTCTACAATCCACCCGTGGTCACAGAGAAATTAGAACCGATATATTTCCAAGCTAAGGATGGCAAGTCCCAGCCGCCGGCAAACCCCGCGGCAAGCGAGCGTCTTCAGCCGAGCAAGACCGCCAGAAATGTCCCAGCCTACGCCATTCGCGTTCCCAGGAGCACCGAGCTGCACGCGCTTTCTGATGGTCGCGTGCTGATCAGAAGCGGCAAGGTCAACCGGCCGCTGGGCGGGCAAGAGATCCTGCGCTTGGCAAGCGCGAAGAACACCGGCGACTTCGAGGCGGAAGCGGCGCCGGGCGCCACAGTTGACGATTTCAGCCGCGAGATGATCGACGAATACTTGGAAAAGCGCGCCGAACGCACAAAACGCCCTCACGATGGCGAAATCAACAATCTCTTAGCCGAGGTCGGTGCGATAACAGCGGAGGGCAAGCCAACCGTTTGCGGTTTGTTGCTGTTTAGCGAATATCCGCAGAAATGGCTGCCGCAAAGCGGTGTTGTCTTCGTCAAGTTTGTGGGGACCAGTCCACGCGGCGACAGTGGCTTAGCCGGCTATTCGCGGCGGGAAGAGCTCATTGGTCCGGTCCCGCGCTTGATCGAAGCGACATGGAACCTGGTCTGGAGTGAAATGGCGGTTAGCGCTGTCGTGAAAGGGCTGGAGCGCGAAGAGACCTTTGAGTATCCGCAATTCGCGGTGCGCGAAGCGCTAGTCAACGCCATCTGCCATCGTGACTATCGCTTGCGCGGCCGGCGCATCGAAGTCCGCATGTTTTCCGACCGGCTTGAGGTGATTTCCCCGGGGGGCCTGCCGGGTTTCATCACCGTTGAGAACATCAAAGACGAGCATTTTTCGCGCAATCCCAGGCTGGTGGGCGGCTTATTCCAGTGGGGATATATCGAAGAATTGGGCTTGGGCATCGACCGAATGATCGAGGTGATGGAGCAAGCTGGGCATTCGCCGCCCAAGTTCGATGCGCGCCCCTACAGCTTTGCGCTGGCGCTGCATAATGAGCGCAAGAAACCAAAGCCGCCCGAATGGTCGCGCGATACCAATCATCGGCAAGCGCGCGCGCTGCAATATATTCGCGAAAATGGCTCGATTACCAACCGAGAATTCCGCGGATTGATCAATGCCGTCTCTGCGGAGACCTTGCGCCTGGACCTGGTTGATATGGTGGACAAGGGGATTCTCAGCAAGATAGGCGCCAAGAAAGGCACCTATTATGTGCTCAAAGAAAAGCGCTGATCCCAGGGCAAAATGCGGACCGTTGTCGCCGAGTCCGCTATCGCACTGAGACTAAAATGATCTGGGAATGGCTTAACGGCGTTCTTTGAGGCGCGCCGATTTGCCTCGTCTCTCGCGCAGGTAATAGAGTTGCGCTCGACGCACTTTGGCGCGGCGCATGATTTCTACTTTTTCTACGCGCGGGCTGCGGAGCAGGAAGGTCCTCTCGACCCCCACACCGTGGCTGGCAATCCGTCGGACAGTGAAATTTGCCTCGTTGCCGCCCTTGCGAGCGCGGATAACAACGCCTTGAAAAACTTGAACGCGTTCGCGGCTGCCTTCTACGATGCGCACATGAACCCTGACCGTATCACCTGATTCGATCTCCGGATGCTTGTGATTCTCGGCAACCAGAGTATTCATGAGTTCCTGGCTCATGGCTGGCTTCCTTCCATAAAAATACGCCCGCAGGCGTAGATAAGACTTATAGAACGGCTATGATTATAGCACAACGAAACTTGGCGTATCAAGGGTCAGCCGCACCCCCAGCGATTTTGGCTTCCGCAATCTGTCATCGCGCTGGATGAGTCGCGGTCAATCAACATAAAAGCCTTAGGGCAGCAGCAACTCGTCCCCCGCTTGCACATTGTTCACATCATCAATGTTGTTTAACGAAGCCAGCGCTTCAATAGTTGTGTCGAACTGCAATGCGATGCCGAGCAAGGTATCATTTTGCTGCACGGTGTAGCTGCTTGGCGACGCGTTCGCGGACTGCGCGCTGAATTCGTCGGCATCGCCGGCTTGGGCATTGCTCAGGATGGCGTCCTGCGCCTGTTGCACCAATGCGCTGAAGCCTTCTTCGTCTTCCGCTGCGGAAATCTCGACTTCTTCCGAAACAGCGGGCGGTTCGCTGGCGCCAGGAACCGAAGTCGGCGGCGGCGGCGACGTTGGAGGCGGAGCGAAACCGGTCGTGCCGCAGCCGGGAATCGTTATGCGCTGCCCAACCGCGATGCGGTCGGGATTGTCTATTTCGCTCGCGGCGGCGATCTCATCCACCGTTGAGCCATAAGCCAAGGACAACATGAACATGGTCTCGCCGGCTCGGATCTCGTGGATGCAGTCTTCGCCCGGGAGCGCCGTAACGCGAACCAGCGGGATCGGCGTGGCTTGAACACCGGTTGTATCTGCTTCCGCTTCTATAACGCCGGTTGAATCCGCTACCTCAGCGTCGTCAACCGGAAGCGCGGTTGCTTGCGGGCCCGCAGCCTCGGTCAAGCGAGAAATGAGCGCGGTTGCAGTCAAGGCGAATGTATCGGGAGGCTCCTCGGTGAAGAGTTCTTCGACGATCTCGACTGTCAGCGTTGGTTCCGGCGTCTCGCTGGCGACAGCCGTTGGCGACGCGGCCTCGCGGGCTACCGGTTGGCTGTCAATGCCTTCGCTAGCGTCGCGAAAGCACGCTGTCGCCAGCAGGCATAGCGCCGCGCATATCAGCAATAAGGGTATATACTTGCGCACTTTGTCATTACTCTGCCGAAAAGTCATAGACAAATCGTCCAATTCAAGACATGTTGATGGCTTGTATTCATTATAGTGAAATGCCGAAATTGGACAATCAAAACTGCAAGCAGGTTTGGAATCCGAAAGTGCTCTATTATCCGAAGCCGTCAGGCGACAGCAGCCTAGCTTATCGCGCCAGTCGCAGCGCCTAGCAAGATCAACAGACCGGCGAAGATACGATAGTAACCGAAGACGACGAAGCTGTTTTTTGAAACGTATTTGAGCAGCCAATCTATCGTGAACCAGGCGACAATCCCCGAAAGCACCGCGCCGAGCAGTAAAAGCGCCAGGCTATCTTGCGGCAAGCTTGCCAGCGAGCTGGCCAATTTGTAGAGCGTCGCGCCGCCAAGCAGCGGGATCGCCAGGAAAAAAGAAAACTCCGTGGCGATACGCCGGTTCATGCCGGCCAACATACCGCCGACGATCGTCGCGCCGGAGCGAGACATGCCCGGGACCAGCGCCAAAACTTGTACGATGCCAACGATGAGCGCTTGTCTTGTCGTGACTTGCGTTAATGGCGCGACATCTGCAAAAGTTGGACGGGAGAAGCGGGGCAGGCGCTCGACCAGCAAGAAAGCCAAGCCACCCAGGATCAGAGAAGCGGCCACAACGACGGGAGAGAACAGCAATGTCACAATTTGCTCGTTGAAAATGAACCCGATCACAGCGGCTGGAATAAGCGCTAGAATTATCATCAGCCAGAAGCGCCTGACGTCTGGCTGCGACCGCAGGCCCGCCAAGTGCGCGAGCAAGGTCTGCCGATAATAGACTACAACCGCTACAGCCGCGCCAAATTGGATAAACACCTCGAATACCGCGCCCATGGTGTCGAACTGCAAGATCGCGGCGCCAACTACAAGATGGCCCGTGGACGAAATGGGCAAAAACTCGGTTATACCCTCGATCAGAGCCAGGGCAAGGACTTTGACAATATCAGCCATATTCCCTCTATCGAGAAGTAGACGCGCCGAGCATAAACGAAGCGATCAGGCGCTAGCGAAGAAACGCTGTCCGAGCAGGATGCCGAAGGCTACTCCCGCCAGACATAAGCCATTATTCAGCGCGACATTCAATAAAAATGCGCTTGTCCCTTGACTCTCCCATAGGCTGAAACTTTCGTTCGCGAATGTGGAAAAGGTGGTAAATGCGCCGAAGAAACCCGCGCCAACCAAAAGGCGCAATTGCGGCGACAGCCCGCTGCGCGCCGCCAACCAGGTCCCAAATAGCGCCAAAGCAAATGAGCCGAGCAGATTCACCAGCAAGGTGCCAAAAGGGAAATCGCCCCAGCGCGCCTGCATAAGTCCATCCGCCCAATTCGTCAACAAATAACGGGCGTTCGCGCCGAAGAAGCCCCCTAAGCCCACGTAGATCAATGTATCCATCGCTCTGTCCTTATTCACAAACGCTCATCCTATGCCAGAGGCAGAAGGCTGTCTATGTAGCTGAAAGAGAATCTATTACCGAACATTGCGCCTGTTGCAAGCGCAGCCAAGTTCATCGTGCAACCTGCCATGTCCTACTGTACACTAGACGCTGTTTCGGCGCGCCAATTTTGCTCGCAGTTCTGGGAAATAGACCTACCGTCTGATTAGGGTTGCTCGTGCAATACATCAAGCTCATACGCAGCAATCGCGACTTCGCCAAACTATGGATGGCGCAGGTCGTCAGCCTGCTGGGCGACTGGTTCAACACCATAGTCATCTCGGCAATGATTGTGCAGTATACAGCTGGCAGCGGCTATCAAGGCGTCGCTGTCAGCGCATTCTTGATCGCGCGCATGATACCGCCCTTATTGATGCGGCCCCTGGCCGGCGTCCTGGCGGACCGCTTCGACCGCAAACGGCTGCTGATTATCAGCGACGTTCTGCGCGCCTTGGCGGTGTTGGGGCTGCTGGTGACAACGCAAGGACCGGAGTATCTGCCGCTGATTTATGTCTTCACTATCATGCAATTCCTCGTATCCTCCATTTTTGAACCGGCTCGCAACGCCATCATGCCTAGCGTTCTCTATCGCCACCAACTGGTCATCGGCAATACATTGAGCAGCATCACTTGGTCGGCCATGTTGGCTATTGGCGCCATTGCCGGCGGCATTGTCGCCGAAATCTTCGGGATACGCGCGGCATTATTCATCGACGCGCTCACATTTTTGCTTTCCGCCCTTTTGGTCATGACGGTTGTCATCCCTCTGACGCCCAGATCCGAAATCGGCCAAGAGCAGCGCAGGAAACTGGACAAAGCCAAGCGCACATTCGCCGACGGCATCCGCCATTTACGCAAGCATCCAGGCACAGCCGCTGCGATCTTTGTCAAGAGCGCGCAGAGCGTGACGAATTCCGACGCCCTGCTGATCATCTACGGCACACAAGTCTTTGTACTCGGCGATCAAGGCATCACCTCCATGGCGATCTTGTGGGCGGCTTTTGGCGTAGGCGCCATCGTCGGACCATTGGTCACCAATCGCTTCAGCGACGATTCTGTGAAAGTCCTCCGCCGCTTGATCACCACCGGCTTTGTGATGATCGCCGTTGGCTGGTTGCTATGGGGCATGTCGCCATCGCTGGAAATCCTGGCATTGGCGGTAGTCGTGCGCTCGATGGGCGGTTCGGTAAATTGGACCTACAGTTCAGTCATCCTGCAGCAGATTGTGCCGGATGAATATTTGGGACGCATGTTCTCGCTGGATTTCGCTGGCTACGAGTTGTTTCAAACCCTTGGCATCGTCATGGTCGGCCTGTTGATAGATGCGATGGGCACCGGCAGTATTCACGTAATTGTTTACCTCTCCGCGCTTATCGCCTTGGTTCCGCTGTTGACATGGATCTGGATCATTATGAGACTCGAAGCTATGGAAGCGAATGAGATGATGACAAAGCCTGAGTTGGCGCCGGGAGGATAATATGTCCAGTTTTCGCTACGATTCGAAGATCACCCATAACTACCCTAATTTGACGGCCGGCGTCATTGTGGCGAATGGTATGAGCAATGCGCCGACGTCGCCGGAGCTATTAGAAGCCTACCTGGCGGAGCAAGAGACGGTCAAAGACAGGATTGGCTCAACGCCGCTGAGCGAGTTGGCATCGCTCAGCGCTTGGCGCCGCGCCATCAGCGCCTTTGGCGTTTCGCCCACCAAGTATCGCAGCGCGGCCGAGGCCCTGCTGCGCCGTTTGACCAAGAAGGGCGATATCCCGAGCATAAACACGCTTGTCGATGTCGGCAATCTAGTCAGCATTCGTTACGGCTTGCCTGTCGCCATTTTTGACAGGCGCGGGATTCAAGGCGCGATCACCGTTCATTACGCCGACGGCAGCGAGACATACCAGGAGCTGGGAAGCGGCGAGGTCATGCGCCCCGAAGTTGGAGAAGTAGTCTTTTCCGACGAAAAACAGATGGTGGTCGCCAGGCGCTGGTGTTGGCGCCAAAGCGCGACCAGCGCAGCCAATGCCACAACCAGCGATGCCGTCATAACGGTCGAGGCGCAGCACGAGAACGCTGAAGCCGATATCGAGAATGCCCTGAGCGACTTGCTGGAATTGCTGCGCGCCCAGGCCGGTGGCGATTTCAACGCGGCGGTCTTGAATGCCGCGGGTCCATCAATATAGGCATGCAATATAGGCATGATCTAGGCAAGGCGCAGCCGCGCCGTCAAGACCGGCGGAATCTGCCGCATCTTGGTCCAACTTAGTTCCCTTCCCAGCTCGGCGTCTTCGGACGGGAAGGCCGGTTCCAACAAGCCATCCAATACAAAGCCGGCGTCAAAAGCTTCTTGCAGCAGCTCGCCAAGCGGTCGATGGAAGTAATAATGCGGCGTCGGCTCCTCAGGCGCGCCCGAGCCCTTCACCGGGGGCATATCGACGTAGGCGCTGATCTTGACGCCGGTCACTGTCGTCACGACACCGTCTCGATCTTCTTTTTCCTGGAAGAATACGGGATTGTTGGAATTAAATGCGGGGTGCATCGTCGCAAAAACGAATCTCCCTTCGGGGCGCAGCAACTCTGACGCGGCTGCGAAAAGCGGCGCGACAATCGGGATATCCATCAAGGTCATCGAGCAAATGATCGCGGCGTAATGCCCAGCCCCGAGCGCAAGCAGCGCCTCTTTGTCGGTAGCGTCGGCGACGCGATAGTCAATGCCCGCAGCAATACCCCGCGACCGTCTTTTTGCCAATCGAATCATCTCTTCGCTGAAATCTACAGCGGTGACCTGCGCGCCCTCTTCCGCCAAGCGCCGAGCCAAAGCCCCGTTGCCACAGCCCACATCGAGAATGCTTTCGCCATCCCGCAAAGCCAGAAGTTGCAGGACCGACGGTTCAATCAGGCGGCGATGGAAGAGATTGCCTTTGTGGCCATGGAGATCATCCCAGAAGCGCGCTTTGCGGTTCCAGAGTTCGCGGCCCTCTTCGTTCAGTTGCCTCGTATCCAATATGCTCCCTCCCGACCAGCCACTGGCAGCTTAACAGATTCCATGTTCATGGAAAACCTAATTTCAGCACAAAGGCGCAAAGGACACAAAATTTAAGGAGGCAATGTAGGGGCGATTCTGTGAATCGCCCACGATATTCTCACTGTTTTCATGGGCGACAGACCTCCTAGTGGGTGTCTACGCGCGGCACAGTGTCGCCCCTACATCGCGGTAGATTTATGTGACATTCGGCACATAATTGATTCTGGTGCAATTGCCCTGCAGGAGGGATTTCGATTCTCGCTTGACGGCTAGACCTGACATATAATTGAAGTCGGTTCCGCGTCAAGCTAGGCGCAACTCATTGAAAATTAAGCTAAGCGAGCCATCGTGGAAGAGACGCTTTTATTTGCGCTGGTCGCCATCTTGATCGGATTGTCCAAAGGCGGCTTGGGAGGACCCGTTCCCGTTGCGCTGACCGTGCCGATACTCTCCCTAATCATTGATCCGCAGGAAGCTGTCGGCTTGATTCTGCCCTTGCTCATCTTCGCGGATGTCTTCGCCCTGTACTTTTACTGGAAGCAGTGGGACAAGAAGCTGTTAGCGCTGATGTTGGGACCGGCGCTGATTGGCGTCGCCCTCGGCGCCTTCATCCTCAAAGACATTGACGCGGTGACGCTCAAGCGGATCATCGGCGGATTAACCTTGGCGGCGCTCAGCTTCAAGATAGGCAGCGAACGTCTGCGCCGATTGGCCTATCAGCCGCGGTCCTGGCATGGTTGGTTCGCTGGCTGGGCTTCCGGGTTCGGCTCCACCCTGGCCAATGTAGGCGCGCCGCCATTCACCGCCTATCTCTTGCTGCAACCTAACATGAGTCCACGTGTCTTTGTTGGCACGACCACCTTGTTTTTCGCCGTGATTAATCTGACCAAATTGCCCAGCTACATCACGATCGGCATTCTTGATCTGAGCAAATTGCTCGCGATCGCCTGGGTGTTCATCTTGATTCCCGTCGCGATTGCCGTCGCCCGCGCGCTGATCGATCGCATCAATCAGCGAACTTTTGAATGGATCATGATTGCGCCTCTGCTGGCGCTCAGCATATACCTGCTGCTTTCAGTTGAGTAGCCGGTCGCGCGGCAATCGTTTCAAATTGTTATTCACCACGAAGACAGGAAGGACTTAAGTAGTTCCAAGTTAGTCATGCAAAACTCGACAAAAGGACTAATTGTAGGGGCGACATACCATGTCGCCCGAAATCAATATGTAACAATGCGGGCGACCAGATTGGTCGCCCCTACAAGGCTTGTCCGCTATTAATGAAATTACAATTCTTTGTTGGTTTTACTGACATGAATAATGAACGCGCCTCATGACAACCATTGCCGAATATCTTGCGAATCAACTGGCGACAGCCGGCGTGAATACGGTTTATGGCTTGCCGGGCGGGGAAAACGTCGAAATCCTGGAGGCGCTGCGGGCGCAGGGCATTGAGTTCGTCCTGGTCAGAAACGAGAGTTCAGCCTGTTTCATGGCGGCTGCCTCAGCCCGCTTGACGAGCATCCCGGGCATAGCGATCACCACCTTGGGACCGGGCGCGACCAATGCCTATGCCGGTTTCGCCCATGCCTATCTCGACCGCGCGCCTATCCTGCTAATCACAGCCGCCAGCGACCCCAGCTTCGCAGGTTATCACAGTCATCAAGCGCTTGACCTTGAGGCGGTATTCCGTCCTATCAGCAAGTTCACGGCGGAAATCACAGCGCATAAGGCCGCGGAGACCATAGATCATGCGCTGTATGCGGTCGCGGCCCGTCGTCCTGGACCTGCCCACCTGAGCATTCATAACGACGTCGCTCTGCAACCTGTCGGCGAGCGCCCACAGCCGCCTGTCGAGAATCTCGCGCCCAGCCCGGTCAACTACTATCCCGAGCGCTTGGCTGCATTCTTCGCAGGCAAAAGCCGCCCCGTCATCCTTGTCGGATTGGGTTTGGAACCGGAAGGTCCCTATGCTCAGCTGCGTCAGCTGGCGGAGACGCTAGGCGCGCCGCTGATAGACACTCCCAAGAGCAAGGGCGCCTTGCCTGCTGAGCATCCCCTCTTTGCAGGCACTCTGGGTCTGACGGTCAGCGACCCGGCTTACCAGATATTGAACGAAGCGGACTGCATCATCGCCATCGGCTTTGATGTCGTCGAATTGGTCAAGCCCTGGCAGCAACCGCAGCCTCTGATATGGGTTGCCAATTGGGAAAACGAAGATCCGCGTATCGCCAGCGCAATCGAAATTGTAGGACCTATCGCGGACGGGCTTGAAACGCTGACCCGTGTCGATGTTCTTACGCGCAAGGGCTGGGGCGCGGCGAGGGTCATGACCTTTCGCAAAGAGCAGGTTCCGTCTGCCTTGCCGGCGGCGCAAAGCAAGCGCGTCTTGCCACAAGAGTTTCTCGCCGCATTGCGCGAACACAGCCCCGACGATGTCATTGTCACAACCGATGTCGGATCACACAAGATTTTTGCGGCGCTTAATTGGCAAGCGCGCTCGCCCAACAGTTATCTGGTGTCCAACGGTCTTTCGGCGATGGGATATGGCTTGAGCAGCGCCATCGCAGCGGCGAAAATCAGCCGATGTCAAGTTGTTTGCATCACGGGTGACGCGGGGCTGGCCATGGTGATTGGAGAATTGGGACTGCTAGCGGAGCTGGAACTGCCGGTGATCGTCGCCCTAATGAATGATTCGGCGCTTGACCTCATCCGTTCGGCACAAGCGCGCAGTGAAGTCCAAGCTTATGGCACCGAGTTCCGCAATCCCGATTTCGGCATGATCGCTCAAGGATTCGGCATAGATTATCGCCGTGCCGAAACGCAAGCCGAATGCGCTGAGGCGATACAATACGGCTTGTCAACCGGAAAACCGCTACTGGTCGACGTCATGATCGACCCAATCGGCTATCCGACGACGCCGCGTTAAACGCAGAATCGCCAAGCAGCGCGGGGGCCTGCGCGACGACAAACTGAGTCACAGACCCATCATCCTCACAAAAGTGACAAGCGCGACGAATGCCACTGGAATCAAGCCCAATAAAAGCATAGTCCTGATCACCGGACCTTCCTGCCCGGCCAGTCCAACAGTGCTGCAACCGACGATGATTTTGGCGGGAGCCAGCACACTGCCCAGCGACGCGCCGGCGGTTTGCCCGGCCAGCGCAATCGGCACGCTCAGCGCCAGCAGAGAGGCTGTCTCTTGTTGCAGCGCGCCAAAAACGACATTGGAATTGGTATTGCTGCCGGTCATGAAGGCGCCCAGCGTGCCAATAAAGGGCGCGAACAGGGGATAGACCGAGGCGCTGACAGTCTCACTGATGCCGCGAGCGATCATTTGCGTCATGCCGCTATGCGTCATGAGCGACGCCATCGCCACCAAAGCCAGAATCGATATCGTTGACTTAAGAGCCGACTTGCGGACGCTCGACCAAATCTTGCCCCATACACCGTCGCTGGCATAATAACCCGCTTGTCGATAAAGCAAGAACGAGATGCAGCCGGCATAAAAAAGGATAGCGCCGGCGTGACCAAAAACGCTGATCGCCCGTCCCAATTCAGCCGGCACTTGCCAGCCGAATGAGGTGGACAGGGCCGGGAACTCGATCTTGATCAACAAGGAATCCACTGCGGCTTGCAGCGGTTCGATCAAGTTGGTGGAGAAAGCCAGAACCAACAGAATCCCATAAGCGGACAAAGCCAGCGCCAAGCTGCGCGACCCATCGTTGGCAGTCGGCTTCGCTTTGCCTGCTTTGCCGCGATGAAGCGGCGATAATACATACATCACGCCAACAAGCGCGCCAGCCAGCGCGCCGGTCGTCGAACCCAGGGTCCACATGCCATGAGTGGCGATCCACCATTGCGTGAGCCCCATCGCCGCGCCCACAATCAGCAGCATTGGAATGGAGCGGAAAAAACCGCCCCAGCCGGCGCTGACATAGGCGACTAGCGCGCCGCTGAACAAGCAAGCCAAGCCCAGGACCAGAGCGGCGTCATGCGCTAAAACCTCGCCGGGCAGCCCGGTAACAGCCGTCAAGGCGACGAAGGACGTGCCCAGCGATCCAAAAGTCACCGCCCAGCCATGCCCCAGAGAGGCCATGATGACCGATTGCGTTGCGGTGTAACCCAAGCCCACCAGCAAAGGCGCAACCACGGCTATTGGCACGCCGAAGCCGCCGACGCCTTGCAGCAACGAGACGAATACCCAACTGATGAGTAGACTTTGCGCGGCGCGGTCGGCAGTGAGCCGCGGCAGGCTTTTGCCAATCAAGGCGACCGTGCCGGCTTCATAAGTGACGTTATAGAAGAACAGCGCCATCCATACGATATAGAGCACATCGACCGCCAAGAGAATGGACTTGCCGACCGCCACGACGACCAACTGAAAATCGCCGCCAAACACCAAAAGCGAAAGCGCCAGAGCCGATATGAAGCCGGCCGATCCCGCGCGGCTGCCGCCCCAACCCAAGCCGACCATCAGCACAAGCACGGTCAGCACAGGCAACAAAGCCAGCAGCCAGTTGAGCAGCGTCAGATCCACGCGAGCATTCCTTCTGCGCCAGTTTCAGCCGTCAGTCAGCAGCACCGACCGCGAGCTGCGGTCGGTGGCGGTAGAAACCTGTCGCTTCTTGGAAGGCATAAGCCAATTGCAGCACTTCAAAATCGGCGCGCGGGCGACCGACGATTTGCATGCCCACAGGAAGCCCGTCCGCCGTGAAGCCACAAGGCACGGATATGGCCGGCAAGCCGGTAACAGTGATGTAGGCGCAACTCATCATCCAGTCGATATAAGTTTTCATCTTGGCGCCGTTCACTTGTTCAGGATACTCCCATTCAACGGGAAAGGGCGGCGTCTGCGCGGTTGGCAAGAGCAAGAACTCGTAAGTATCCATGAATTCGCGCACACGGTGATAGAGTTCGCTGCGCTTCGCTTCGGCGCGGCTGATGTCAATGGCGCTCAAGCCCCGGCCGCGCGCCACATTCCAGCGAATCGTTTCCTTAAAACGCCCCTCGCCGAACATGGCGAAAGGCTCGGCGAAAGCCAGCTCGAAGTTCCAGGCGCGCAATGTTTGGAAGATGTCGTAGGCAGCGCTGAAATCGGGCGCGGCGCCGGCGACAGCGCAGCCAATATCAGCGAATACCGGCAGTTGTTCTTCTAGCGCGCGCGCCACGCCTGGCTCGACCGGCAACTCGCCCAAATCGAGGCTCCAGGCGATGCGCACTCCCTTGAAGTCGCGTTCCAGCGGCTGGGCAAAAAGCGCGCCCGGCTGCTGAATGGCGATGGGCGAACGCGGGTCGTAGCCCGCCATCGCGCTCAGCATCAGCGCCACGTCTTGCACGGTGCGCCCCATCGGGCCGACGACCCCCAGCGTGGACCAGGCATTGGCGCTCGGGTAACTCGGTACCCGCCCGGGCGATGGGCGCAAGCCGACAACATTGCAGAAGCTGGCGGGATTACGCAAGGAACCGCCCATATCGCTGCCGTCGGCGATGGGAATCATGCCCGATGCCAGCGCCACCGCGGCGCCGCCGCTGCTGCCGCCGCAGGTCTTAGTCAGATCGTAGGGATTGTATGTCGCGCCAAATACCGGATTAAAAGTATGCGAACCAGCGCCGAATTCCGGCACATTGCTTTTGCCAAGCGTGATGCAACCCGCCTGCTTCAAGCGCGCGATGTGCAAGTCGTCGCTGTCTGGCACATGATCGGCGTAGACAGGCGAACCTGACGTGGTGCGGATGCCTTTTGTCTGCGCCAGGTCCTTGTGCGCAATCGGCAACCCGTGCAGCGGACCCAGTTCCTCGCCCCTCGCCTGACGCGCGTCGGCTTCTTTGGCTAGGTCCAGCGCCATTTCGGGCAAATAAGTGACGATGGCGTTCAGGTCCGGGTTGAGGGCGTCAATTTGCTCCAGGTGCGCCCGCAGGACCTCGACAGCCGACAGTTCGCCACGCTTAATCCGCCTCGCCAAGTCAACTGCCGACATCCAAATCAGTTCATTCATCAGTAATCCCTTCGTCCTAACCGCGGCCCACGAAGGGCATCTTATTCGCCATAACCGTCATCGAAAGCACATTCGCGCTCAGCGGCAGGTTCGCCATGTACAAAACAGCCTCGGCCACGTGGCGCGCGTCAATCTGCGGCTCGACCGCCTGCCGACCGGCGCTCTGTTCAAGGCGATGCTGCATCTCTTCGGACATATCGGTGCGGGCATTGCCGATATCAATCTGGCCGCAGGCGATATCAAAGGCTCTGCCTTCCAGCGCGGCCGCTTTTGTCAAACCGGTCAGGGCATGTTTGCTCGCTGTGTAAGCCGCTGAACCCGGGCGCGGCGCCTGCGCGGATATCGAGCCGTTGTTGATTATCCTGCCCCCTTGCGGTCGCTGCGATTTCATCAAGCGAAAGGCTTCTTGCAAGCACCAAAAGGCGCCATTGAGATTGACATCAATGACCGACAGCCAATCTTGCTGCCCTACTTTGTCCAAGGGGATGCCCGGCGCGCTCATGCCCGCGTTGTTGAACAGCAGATCCAGCCTACCGTATCGCTCCCTGATGGTGGAAAAGAGTCGCGCAACAGCATCGCGGTCGCGGACGTCTGTCGGTACAATCAGCGCGCCTTTGCCGTTGGGGCTGGCCATGCTGGCGGTTTCGCTCAATTTACTTTCGCGTCTGCCCGCCAATACGACGGAATAGCCCGCATCCAAAAAAGCCAGGGCAGTGACCCTGCCAATGCCAGATCCCGCGCCAGTTATCAAGGCGACGCGCGCATCGTTCGTCATTCCGCTTTCCTCCCGCCGATAAACTCCGCCAAGTGTAGTCCTCGCTCCATAGCTTGTCAATTTATGACAAGTCTTCATGCTTGCGTTAGTATCTGTCAGAATCTACGGTTGATGCGGGAGGAACAGGCATGAGACTGGCTTGCTGCGCCTGGGCATTGACAGTATCGGAAACGGAAATGCTGCATCAGATCAGCGATTTGGGCTTCCAATGGATTGATGTGCAGCCGGGCAACTTGCGAAAAGCAAAGAACCGCGACTTGGCAGCCGAATTGGGTTTGAGGGTTTCCTGCCTGGGCGCGTCATTCGCTATGCCTGCCGGCGCGTCGCTGGATCACGCGGACAGCCGCATGCGATCACAGGCGCTTGAGCATGTCACGGATGCGATCCGGCATGCGTCCGCACTGGCCGCTGACACGGTTTACGTGATACCGGGCAAAGATGACAGCCCGGCCGGGCTTGCCAGATATGGCGACAGTTTGCTAAAACTCGCGGAGTTTGCCAGCGCGCTTCGTATTCGCTTTGCGCTAGAGCATTTCCCCGGCACAGCCTTGCCCACTGCAAGAAGAACACTGAACTATATCAAGAGCCTGGGTCATGCCAACCTGTTCTTGCTTTACGACAGCGGGCATATCCAGATGACAAATGAAGATCCAACTGCTGTGATCCAAGAGGCTGGGCAGCGCTTGGGCTATGTACACTTTGACGATAACGATGGCCAGTCAGACCTCCATTGGGCATTGCTGGATGGCGGGATGACCGAGCGGACGCTGAAAGACAGTTTTCGGGCGCTTGATGACATTGGATATGGCGGCGCCGTCAGCCTGGAACTAAGCCCGTCTTTGACCAATCCTGTCGAAGCACTGGCCAGAAGCCGAATAGCGCTCATTAATGCCGCGGGAATTTGATTGTGTATCAAAGACAGTTGAGTTAAAAACAACATCTACCCGTCAGCCGGTAGGGGCGATACTTTGTAGTGAACGATTAATTTTATGCGATTGTTCCGCCTGCCGGCAATTTTTTGTTGCAAAATGCCGCATAAGAAATTATAGTATGCAAGCGCGCTACTTGACGGCTGGCGTCGCAGGTCTGTTCAATCAACGCGCGCGGAGTTAATTTGCGGCAACCATTTTTCGATAAGTTTCCGAAGTGGAAGGAGAATCTTGTGATTAAGAGAGCGACGTTTTTGTTGCTTGTATCAGTCATTATGTTGGCGGTGCTACCGCTATCGATGACGGTTTCGGCGCAGAACCCCGATTGCGAGGGTGATGTAACCTTGACTTATTGGCACCATTGGGGCGGCAACCGCATTCCTTTACAGGAGCAGCAAGTCGCCGCCTTTGAGGACGCCAATCCGGGTATATGCGTGGACACTATCTTCTTGCCCTGGGATAACCGCCTGCAGAATCTGCTGGCTGCTATCGCCGCCGGCAACCCACCCGATGTGACGATGTTCGGGCGTCATGACCTGCCCTTCTTCGCCGCCACCGAGTCCATCATCCCGCTGGACGACTACATGGCGGCTGATGGCATCGATCCCGCGATCTTCCATCCCTCGGAATTCGCCGGTACGCAATTTAACGGCAAGACCTGGCTGCTACCCTTGCCGGGCGGCGGCGCTTTTGCCATTGCCTGGTACAACATCGACCACTTCGCCGAAGCCGGCATCGAGAACTTCCCAGAAACCTGGGACGAGATGCTGGAAGTTGCCGAGGCTTTACGCACCGGCGATGGCAGTTTCCTGGAGCGGGTCGGCTTCAATGCCCAGTCGGTTACGGGCTTCCCCTTCCTCGCTTGGCTGAATGCCAATGGCCAGACCTGGATCAGCGATGATTTGCGCACCATCACCATCAACAACGAAGCAGGTCTGCAGACGCTGGAATTCATGCAGGCGATGGCGGTAATCAACTACGGCATTGAAGAGTTGAACGCTTTCTGGGAGATGGCGGGCGAATTTGATCAAGGTCCGCTGATTCAGGGTCTTGTTTCGATAGAGTCCAACGGCTCCTGGACGCTCTTCCAACTGGAAGACCACGCCGAGACGCTGAGTTATGATGTCGCGCCGATTCCTTATGGACCCAGCGGCAGCGCAGATCGCCGGGGGGGGGCGCATGGTGGATGGGGCTATATGATCCCCAAGAACGCCGCCCATCCCGACGAAGCCTGGCAGTTGGTCAAATGGCTGACCACTGAAATCGAGGGCAAGGGCGCTTGCTGGTTTATCCAGCAGCAGCAGCGGCCGTCGCCCCTGGTCGATTGCAATGGTTATGAGAAAGACGGCGTAGAGCATCCGCGCGCTCAAGCTATTTTGGGCGTCGCCGCGCTGGACTATCTGGTACCGGTCGCGCCGGTCCAGCCAGAAGCCAACCAAATACTGAACCGCATGGTGGACGATGTGCTCTTTGGCGACAAAACCATCGAAGCCGCGCTGGCCGATGCGGAAGCGGAAGTTCAGGAATTGTTGGACGCATTCTGGGAAGAATACGGCTAGATCTAGTCAAGGCTGGAAATTATGGGGGCATCGTTAAGCTGCCCCCATTCAGCAAACATGCGGCACTCGCTCAAGGTTTGACAACATGGCCACGGCATTTGGTTCGCAATTCAGCGCCTTGCGCGGCAAAAGGCGCGAGCGCTGGCACAATCTTTCGCCCATGCGCAAACGAGAGGCGAAGATGGGCTTGCTCTTCATCAGCCCTTGGATCGTCGGCGTGCTTTTGTTTGCGCTCTTCCCCTTCATCGCCTCTTTGCTGCTCAGCTTCACCAAATACAACATCGTGCAGCCGCCGGAATGGATAGGCGCGGAGCATTATGTACACATCTTCACTGACGATCCGCTGTTCCTGAAGTCGCTGCGCAACACAGGCGTTTATGTCGGCGGCTCGGTCGCGATTCGCATCGTGCTTGGTTTTGCGCTGGCGCTGCTGCTCAACACCAAGGTGCGCCTCTTGGGGCTGTGGCGGACACTGTTTTATTTGCCCTCCGTCGTGCCCATTGTGGCGCTATCCGTGATATGGCTATATGTGTTGAACGCGCGCGCGGGCTTGCTCAATTCCCTGCTCTATTCCATCGGCCTGCCACGAGTTCGCTGGTTCGCCGATCCCGATTACGCCATGCTCGCCTTCTTGATTATGAGCACGACCTGGGTGGGCGTGACGATGGTTATCTTCTTGGCCGGTTTGCAAGGCATCCCCGAAGAGTATTATGACGCCGCCAAGATTGACGGCGCCAATATGTTCCAACGACTGCGGCGCGTCACCATACCTCTGATGACGCCGACCATTTATCTGAACGTCCTCATCAATATCATCGGCGCCTTTCAAGTCTTCGCGCAGATATTCATCATGACGGGCGGCGCCCCGCGCGACGCGACCCGTACTTATGTCTTGCATCTCTTTGACCACGCTTTTCAATACCTGCCGCCACAGATGGGTTATTCGTCGGCGCTGGCTTGGATCCTCTTCATGATTATTTTCGCCTTCACCGCGGTCATCGTAGCGACATCCCAGCGCTGGGTCTTCTATCAAGGCGAAGGGGGGGACTGATGACAACCGAGACCGCGGCGCCAAGCTTGCTGGCCAGCGCCCCCTTCATCCGCTTGACAAGAATTATCGGGCGCGCCCTGCTCTATCTCTTGCTTATCCTTATGAGCTTATGGTTCCTGGCGCCATTGTTCTGGATGTTCATGTCTTCATTTATGCCCTTGGATCAGGTCGGCGTCTTCCCGGTGCAGTGGATCCCCCGCGTTTGGCAGCCGGAAAATTACAGCGAGGCGCTGCGATTCTGGAACTTCGGCACAACTTTCCGCAACACCATGTTCATCACCATCATCTCGCTCATCGGCGATATCGGCTCTTGCACGCTGGTCGCTTATGGCTTCGCGCGCTTTCGTTTCCCGTTTCGCGACGCGCTCTTTTTGATTTTGCTGGCGACATTGATGCTGCCCTTCGCCGTACGATTGATACCGGTCTACGCCGCTTACGAAGCCATAGGCTGGATCGATACTTTCTACCCGCTCATTGTGCCGAATTTCTTCGGCAATGCTTTCTACATTTTCATCTGTCGGCAATTTTTCCTCGGCATCCCGCAGGATTTGCTGGACGCAGCCAAGATTGACGGCGCCAGCGAAATCCGCATTTTCACGCAGGTCATGGTGCCGCTAGCCAAGCCGGCTATCGTGGTCATCGCCATCTTGAGCTTCCAGAATAGTTGGAACGACTTCCTCGGTCCCTTGATCTATCTTAAAGATCCGGATTTGCATACATTGGCGATTGGCTTGTACAAATTCACTTCGCTGCCTGGGCAAGGCGGCATTTACAATCAACAGATGGCTGCCTCGACATTGATGGTCGTGCCAGTGCTGATCGTCTTCTTCATGTTCCAGAAACAATTCATTCAAGGCGCCAACTTATCGGGCATGAAAGGCTGAGACGCGCGTCGATGGAAGCGCCCCCGAATATCCTCCGCGTACTTTGCGACCGGCTTCAAGCCAGGTGGCTGCCGCTTCTTCGCCATCCCATTGTTCGCGCGCCCCAGCTCGACGGATTCGCGCATGAAAGCGAGGCGCGATGGTCGCAAGCCAATATCTAAACGCGAGCGGCGTATATCCCCACCTTGCGCTTTCGGCGGAGTTGGGCCCGCCGCGCAGCGAATGCGGCGTGGGCGCGATGATGGCTTGGGCGGGCTCGCTTTGGCTGGTCACTTATGTCTCGCATAAGTCCGCCAGCGGCGTCGGCACCGGGCTATACGTCATCAACGACAAATTGGAAATAGAGCAGCATCGAGCCAGCTATGTCGGCACATACACAAACCGCATGGCGCACTGGGAATCCAACCAGCTCATTCTGGGTCCTTACGTCATCGACGCCCAGGGCGGCGTTCGAACCATCGAATCGCTGCTGGAAGTTCGACTTTGCTCGACCATGCGACATTTGGTCGACCCCGCCAACAAGGTTTACATGCTGGGCATGGAAGGCGAATTCTATGAGCTGGATGTGCATACGCTTGAGTGCGCCTTCCTCGCCGACCTGACCGTCGAACTGGGTGTGCCGGACCACAAATACGCGCACTTCAAAGCCGCCTACAGCAACTTCGGGCGCGTGGTAGTCGCCAACAACAGCTACGACGAACGCGACTTCACAGGCGCGGAAGCAGCCGGGCGTCTCGCCGAATGGGATGGCGAGACTTGGCGGATCATTGAGCGCAGCCCCTTCATTGAGGTCAATGGCCGAGGTAATTTCGCCGGCACGATTTTCGCCATGGGCTGGGACAAGCGATCAGCCATTTTGCAGGTATTTACCGAGGCGAACCAGCAATGGAAGCGCTATCGCTTGCCCAAAGCCAGCCATTGCTTTGATCACATGTGGCAAACCGAATGGCCCCGCATCCGCGAGGTTGAGCACGAGCGCTTCTTGATGGATTGTCACGGCATGTTCTATGAACTGTCGCCCTGGGCTTACGAGAATCACATTTGGGGCATCCGCCCCATCTCGACGCATCTTTGGGTGCACGGCGATTTCTGCACCTATCGGGGCTTGCTCGTGCTCGGCGCCGACAACGCCAGCCCGCACGGTGGCGCCAACCATCTAGCCGGCGAGCCGCAGTCGGGTTTATGGTTCGGCAAGACCGACGATCTTTGGAATTTCGGTAAACCGTCCGGCTGGGGCGGCGTCTGGTGGGAAGACCGCATCGAGGCTGGTCCAGCCTCCGATCCTTATCTGATGACCGGCTTCGACCAGAAGGTCTTGCACCTGAGCCACGATCATGCTGCCGAAGTCATGTTCACGGTTGAGGTGGACTTCCTCGGCAACGGCGCGTGGAAGGTCTACGATCGTATCAAGGTCTCGGGCTGCGGTTACGCGCATCACGTGTTTCCCGGCGGCTACAGCGCGCACTGGGTTCGCCTGCGCAGCGACAAATCTTGTGTCGCCACAGCCTATTTCACCTATACTTAGCCTAGAGAATCTAATGCTGCTTATCAGCATCTGGAGATAGAAAATGCAGGGATTCAGCAAACTTAGCGAAGAACAGAGACAGCAATTCCGCGACCAAGGTTATCTCATTGTGCGCAACGCGCTCGATGAAGACATGATCAGCCGTCTGATAGAGGCCGGCGACCGCGTCATCGCAAGTGAGGAAAGACTGAATCGCTATACCACACATGGCGGGATTTACGACGGTTATCGCAATTGCGTCACGCTGGATGAGGCTTTCATTCCCTTGCTGACTAACGAGGTCGCCCTGCCGCTGGTGATTCAACTGCTGGGCTCCAACCTGCAGCTTTCGACCAGCCACTTGATTTATCGCCATCCGGACCCGCCCGGGACGCCTGACAGTTCACGCAAGCCGGGTTGGCACCGCGATAACGGCCGCACTCAGTTGGACCTGGGCTAAGACAACTATCCCCGCATCGGCTTGAAATGCGCCTTTTATCTGACCGACCTCAGCCAGCCGCAGTCCGGCGTTACCATGCTCTCGCCGGGCAGCAACAAACTCACGGAGCGCATCGAGATCCCAGCGGGCAAAGCCGATCCAGCCAACGCCATTGAGCCGCTTTTGAATCCGGGCGATTGCGTCATCTTTGAATACCGCACCTGGCATGCTGGCGTGCCTAATTTCACTGCCGTCACGCGCAAGGCAATCATGATCGGCTATGCCTATCGCTGGCTGAAGCCCATGGATTATGTCAAGCAGCAGCTCGAGTTTGTCGAGAAACTCAGCGATACCGAAAAATACCTGGTCGGCGAGGAGATCGACGAAACGCTCGAGTTCCAGCCACAGGGCGGACGAAACCCGCTGAACGCATGGTGCGAAGAGCATGGCGTGCCGCCCGATCGCCATGGCGCATAGGCGCGATTGAAAGCCTGAATACAAAATACGAATGATGTTTAGTGACCGGAAACAGAGGCAGATGCCCTTATGAAACAAGACAATCAAATCCCCAGGATGACCAGCGAAGCGTTTTCCGCCGACATTCGTCCGCCCAAGACCCTGCGCGTCGACAGCGATCTGGTCATCGTCGGCGGTGGCTTGGCGGGGACCTGCGCCGCCATTACCGCGGCGCGCGCCGGCATCAAGGTTGCGCTGGTGCAAGACCGTCCCGTGCTGGGCGGGAACGCCAGCAGCGAGGTGCGGCTTTGGGCATTGGGCGCCACGTCGCACATGGGCAATAACAACCGCTGGGCGCGCGAAGGCGGTGTCATCGACGAGATTCTGGTCGAAAACACCTACCGCAATAAGGAAGGCAATACGCTGATTTTCGACACCGTGCTGCTGGAAAAGGTCGTCGAAGAGGACAATATCACGCTGCTGCTCAATACAGCCGCGGTCAGCGTAAACAAATCCGACGGCGAGACGATCGAATCGGTCACTGCTTTTTGCAGCCAGAATTCGACGCGCTACGAATTATACGCGCCGCTCTTCTGCGATGCCTCCGGCGACGGCATTGTCGCTTTCCAGGCCGGGGCTGCTTTTCGCATGGGGGCAGAAGCGCGCGCGGAATTCGGCGAGAAATTCGCGCCAAGCGATGAATACGGTTATTTGCTGGGACATTCGATTTATTTCTACAGCAAGGATGTCGGGAAGCCGGTCAAATTTGTGCCGCCGAGCTACGCGCTGGAAGACATCACCCAGATACCGCGCTTCCGCAGCTTCAACACAGCCATCGACGGCTGCCGCCTGTGGTGGATCGAATATGGCGGCCGCCTCGACACGGTTCACGAGACCGAGACGATCAAGTGGCAATTATGGAAAGTCGTCTATGGCGTCTGGCATTACATTAAGAACTCCGGCAAGTTCCCTGATGCCGAAAACCTGACCCTGGAGTGGGTCGGGCAGATCCCGGGCAAGCGCGAAAGTCGCCGCTTCGAGGGTTATTATATGATGATCCAGCAAGATATTATCGAACAGCGACAGCACTACGACGCCGTTTCTTTCGGCGGCTGGTCCATCGACCTTCATCCGGCTGATGGCGTCTTCAGCGAGCGGCCCGGCTGCGACCAATGGCACGCCAAGGGCGTTTATCAAGTGCCTTATCGTACTCAATACAGCAAGAACATTCGCAATCTCTTCATCACGGGCCGCATTATGAGCGCCTCGCATGTCGCCTTTGGTTCAACGCGCGTGATGCTGACATTGGCATCGGCGGCGCAATCCGTCGGCATGGCGGCGGCGCTCTGTATCCAGCATCAGCTCTTGCCGCACGACATTGCGGCTGCGGATAATATCAAGCTGCTGCAGCGCGACCTGCAACGCGTAGGGCAATATATTCCCCAGTTTAGGCTAGACGATGACGAGAATCTGCTTAGGCAGGCAAAAGTCACGGCATCCAGCAAACTTTGCCTGGAAGCGCTGCCCGACAACGGTCCGCGCTTCAAGTTGGAACGCCCTTACGCCCAGATGATACCCATGCAGCGAGGTCGCCTGCCGCGCATGTCCATCACAGTCGACGCCGACGCGCCTACCCAGCTAGACCTGCAATTGCGCGTCAGTTCCAAGCCGGACAATCATAGTCCGGACATCATTATGGAGTCCCGCTCGTTCGAGCTCGAAGCTCGTGAAAATCAAGAAATCGACTTGGACTTTGAGCAGGCGCTCGACCAGAACTGTTACGTCTTCCTACATGTATTAGAGAACCCGCATGTCCATCTGCATCTGAGCGAGCAACGAGTCACGGGATTACTGGCGCTCAGCCACCGTCGGACGCAGCAGCCCGCGCAGGATATCGGGGTCGAAAGCTTCGAGTTTTGGACGCCGCTGCGCCGACCACAGGGTCAGAATATCGCCATGACCTTCAGACCGCCGCTAAACGGCTTCGACCCGCAGAATATCTGCAACGGTCTTGCCCGACCGACCGCGGGCGCCAATGCCTGGGTTTCCGCCCCCGATGATCCAGAGCCGGCGCTAGAGATCGAGTGGCAGTTGCCGCAAAGTCTCAGCGAGGTCGTCTTAATGTTCGACACCGACTGGGATCACCCCATGGAAACGAGCCTGTGGGACCATCCCGAAGACGTGATGCCCTTTGCGGTCAAGGATTACCGCCTCACGGATGGCAATGGCCGGGTCTTGGCAGAGGTGACGGAGAATCACCAAACAATCAACAGAATCAAGTTTGACGAGCCGGTTGAAACTGAGCGCTTGCGCCTGGAAGTCCTCGCCAGCCATGGCGATGCGCCGGCCGCAATCTTTTCGGTACACTGTTACGAATAGGTCAGTAAATACAAGCGTGAACAAGCGAGAATACATGATGCCAAGCGATAGAGAAATTTACTTTTTCGATCTGAATGGCTTCCTGGTGCTGCGGGGCGCATTGTCCGGTCAAGAGGTAGCCGACATTAACGCCGCGATTGACGCCTTGCTGCCCATAAAGCCCGGCGAATGGAAGGGCTATGTGCATGGACACAACTACGGCGACAACGATGGCTTGAACTTGCAGCAGATCTACGAAGGCGGCGCAGCCTTTGAAAATCTGATCGACCACCCGTCATGGATCGAAAAGGTCAAGTTCTTTATCGGCGGCGCTGGTACTTTCGATTACAACCACGGTCCCCTGTTCATTGACGAATGCTTCGTCAATATCCGCGGTCCGGGCGAAGCTATCGGTTTGCACAGCGGCGGTCACGAAGGCACAAAACGCACTCAGTTCCGCTACTACAACGGCATGTTCCATTGCGGGCAGATCAATATCCTGATGGCTTTGACGGATATCGGTCCCGGCGACGGCGCGACCATGGTCGTGCCAGGCAGCCACAAGTCCCACTTCCCCCACCCCGATAGCGACGCGCATCGAATACGTGGCGAAGTAGCGTCGGTTGATGATGTGGAAGGCGCTATCGAGATCCAGATGGAGGCCGGCGATGTCATACTATTTGTGGATGCGCTCTGTCATGGTTCCGCGGAGCGCCGCAACCCGGGGGAGCGCCGGATTATCGTCTTTCGCTACGGTCCTTCCTGGGGCAATTTCCGCCATGGATACCAAGTGTCGCAAGCGCTGGTTGATCGCCTGAGTCCGGAACGACGGCAAATCGTGCGGCCCAAAGCGCCGCTCGTACCCAACTGAGCAAGGTCAGGCTTGCAGCTTTCGCAGGCGCTTTTCGTCCAGCTCGACGCCGAGTCCCGGGCCGCGGGGCAATTCATAGCGCCCGTCGGCACAGACCAGCGGCGCTTCCAGAAGCATATTGGCAACTTCAAATACCGGCGGCTGATACTCCAACAGGTACAGGTTGGGTATCGCCGCCGCCGCATGCAGGGTCGCCGCGATGCATATTCCCAAGCCCACGCTCAAATGCGGCGCCATGCGAACGTTGAAGGCTTCCGCCATGTTCGCGATCTTGACAAGCTCAGAGATGCCGGCTCTGCCGACATCGGGCTGAAGGATGTCGGCGGCTTTTTGCGTTAGCCAAGGACGGAATTGATAGCGTGTACGCTCGGTCTCGCCGATGGCGACAGGGATGGCGATGGCCTCCGCCAACAGCGCATGAGACGCGATATCTTCGGGATTGATCGGCGCTTCAAAGAATCCCGCCCCCAGTTCTTCAAGGCGTTTGCCCAGGCGAACCGCGTCATCGAGATGGTAGACCCAGTGCGCGTCCAGCAGCAGCGTCGCCTCATCACCCAGCGCCACTCGCAGAGCCTCAACGCTCTGCGCATCCGCCCGAAAGCCATGTCCAGCCGCCAGTTTGAAGGCATTGAAACCCTTGTCAACATAGGATAAGGCAAGTTCGACGCGTTCCGCCGCAGTTGGCTTTGGCAAGCCGGAAACATAACAGGGCACGGAGTCTCGATAGGCGCCGCCCAGCAGTTGATAGACCGGCTGGGACAGCATCTTGCCGCGCAGGTCCCATAGCGCGGTATCGCAGGCGCTGATGGCATCGAGCATGAAACCGCCGTAATACCCGCGCTCGCGCATCAAGTCGTACATGACATTCCACAGCACGTTGCCGGCTAGCGGATCGCCTCCGACAAGGGCGGGCGCCAGCAACTGCTCGACTATCACCTGCACGGTTTCCGGCGCGACCGGCGCCAGCCCCTCGCCCCAGCCGATAAAACCATCGTCGGTTGTCACTTTGACAAAAGCCGTCTCGAAATAAGCGGAATAAAGCGCGCGGTAAGGCGGACGCAAGAAATAAGCCTGCGGATTGGCGGACGCCGGCAGGCTGCCCAGGTAGGCTTCATCGCGCTTGATGCGGACGGGCAACGCTTCAACCTTGGATATGCGCATGATGTTTATCCTAATATGCGAATCTAGTGGGAGTGTTCCCAAACTAAGGGTATAGTTTATGTGAACGAAAGCCACTTGGCAACGTATAGGCAAACGTGAAGAGTTGGGTAGTGTATCGTATTCGGTTGAATAAAATTACATCATCCTGACAACCGGTAGGGGCGATTCGCTGAATCGCCCGACAGTAGAAACTGAATGATTATTGGGCGACTCACCGAGTCGCCCTTACCAAGTCCTTCGTATTTTGGGTTCAAGATCTCGTGCCGAGAACTGAAAAAACAACCGAAATGGATACAGTACCGCAAACTGTAAAGAGGTGAACTGTGCTGGCAGGCATTTTTCAAATACTACATACACCCTTCGCCGACGACGGCGCGATCGATTGGCGCAGCTTTCAAAGGCAGATCGACTACTGTATGGCGGCGCGCGCCCATGGCTTGGTCCTGCCGGCGCTGGCAAGCGAATTCTTCACCTTGAGCGACGCCGAGCGCTACCGCGTGGTCGAATTCGCCGCCAAGACGATTGACGGGAGCGTTCCTCTGGTAGTCGGCGTGCAAGGTCTGACGCTGGGCGCCGCGCTGGATTTCGCCCGTCATGCCTGCGACAATGGCGCCAGCGCGCTGATGGCGATGCCGCCCTATCTGCGCAAAGCCCCCAAGGCTTATGTGAAAGACTACTATCGCGCGCTGGCTCAATTCGATCGGCCGCTCATGATCCAGAACGCGCCGGCGCCAATCGGCAGTCCCTTGTCCCCCGCCGAACTCGTCGCGCTCATGGCAGCCGAGCCGAACATCGCCTATATCAAAGAAGAAACCATCCCGATCTTGCAGCACATCAACCAGATTCTAGAATTGGACGCCGGGCAATGTCAAGGCGTCTTCGGCGGCGCTAACGGCATTTATCTGATAGACGAGCTCAGTCGCGGCGCTTGCGGCAATATGCCAGCCGGCGGCGTCATGGATGTGCAAGTCAAAATCTATGATTTGTATCAAGCGGACCAGCAAGAACAGGCGGAAGAGATACATTTCCAACTGCTGCCGCTCTTGAATTACGCGGCTGTCTACGGCATCTCTTTCCACAAATATGTCTTGTGGCGCCGGGGAGTCCTGCGCTCCCCCTTTGCCCGGGATCCACAAAAGATCAGCCTCAACAACGATGACATCCGAGCCATAGAAAGCCTCTGGCATCGCATTGCCGAATTCGCGCAGAGCGATTACCCCTTCGTCTAGCCATGACCAGCAGCGATCGCTTGCGTGATAAAGTGGCCGTCGTCAGCGGGGCCGGGGGCGGCATCGGCGCGGGAACGGCGCAGGTCTTGGCGGCGCAGGGCGCGCGCATTGTCATTGCGGAACTTGATCATGCCAGCGGCGCGCGCGTCGCTGAAAAGATCCGATCGGCCGGGCACGACGCGCGTTTCATCGCCTGTGATGTACGCGAAGAATATAGCATCAAAGCCATGGTTGAGGCCGCAGTCAGCCATTACCAGAAGATCGATATCCTGGTGAACAATGCCGGCATAACGCAGGTCCTCAATCTTGACATGATGACAGCGGCGGAATGGGATCAACTGCAAAGCGTGAACCTGCGCAGCATGTTCTTAATGTCAAGAGCCTGCCTGCCCTACCTGCGGCAAAGCAAAGGCGCCGCCATCGTGAACATGTCGTCGGTCAACGCCGCGGTAACGCTGGGCGGCTTGAGCGGTTACGCCGCTTCGAAAGCGGGCATCGTCGGCTTTACCAAGAGCCTCGCGGCCGAACTTGCGCCGCGCATCCGCGTGAACGCCATCGCCCCCGGCGCTATATTGACAGATGCCTGGAGCGATCGGAATAATCTTGATCAAGTCTTGGCGCACCGGCTAAAGTATATCCCGCTGGAGCGGATGGGCGCGCCGGAAGATGTGGGCAGGGGCGTGGCTTTTCTCGTCAGCGATCACGCCTCCTACATTACAGGTACGGTGCTGACGATCGACGGCGGCATGAGCTCGCGGCTTTACGACGGCCAAGTTTGATTCACGGGTCTCAGTAGGTCCAGGTACGCGCTAGCGGACGTTCCATTTGCAGCAGGCGCTCCAGCAATTGACGGCGGCAGCGCGCCAACGCCGACTGATGCGCCGGATCGTCGGCAAGATCAACATATTCGCCTGGATCCGTTTCGATATGCCATAGGCATTCACTGCCGTCGCTGTGAATCAGATAGCGATAATCGCGATTTCGCAGACACTTCCAGCCATCGCCCTCGGTCAATGCCGCCTCTTTGGGGGCTCCCGCGCCGGTCATGACAACATCGCCCAGGCTACTGCCCTGCAAAGTCGGCGGAACTTGAATGCCGGCCAAACTCAACAAGGTCGGCAGGATGTCCACGGCTTCGACGATGTCATCAACCCGCTGACCGGGCGCGCCATTCGGCGCGGATACGATCAATGGCACGCGGCTGACTGCGTCGGCGGCAGGGTAGCCTTTGCCAAACTTGAGATGCTCGCCCAACCATTCGCCATGATCCGATGTGAAAAGGACAATCGTGTTTTCCCGTTGACCAGCCGCGTCTAATGCCGCGAGGATTTTGCCAACGTAATCGTCGACTTCGCTGATCATGGCGTAATAGCCCTGTTTGGCGCGGCCCAGATGATCATCCGAAAATCGCTGACCTGGTTCATGAGATCGCTGTCGGTCGATTTCTGGCGGGAAGGCCAGCGCTGTAAGGCGAGCGGGATCGTAAAGATCAAGGTATTTCTGCGGCGTCATCCAGGGCGCATGCGGGGAATAGAATCCAGCGATGCACATAAATGGTTGATTAGCCCAGCGCCGAATGAATTCGATGGTCTGCTCGGCGACAAAAGCGCTATGCGTCAAGCCATCGTCGGCAGCAAATGGAATCCCGCCGTCAAAGTCAAATCGCCCTTCCGGATCGCCGCGGTGTACGACGCCGTCATCAATTCCCATGGTCTTGCGCCAGATGCGCGTCGCCGGTGGGATGCCAGCGCTGATGCCATCCATCTGTTCCGGCGCGCGCTGCCGCACCCAGGCGCGATAGGCGTCTTCGTATACACCCGGCTCATCGGAGATTTCCAAATGGTCAAAGCCATAGTCCGGGTGCGGCGAACGGTGATCGCGGTTGGCATGCGGCAGAAAATGCAGCTTGCCGATATTGGCTGTGCGATAGCCATAAGGTTTCACTATTTTCGGCAGGGTCAGCAGGTCTTGCGGCACCGGAACGCCCATACGCGTGATGCCGAGGCTAGACGGATAGCGACCGGACAACATGCTTACGCGGCTGGGCATGCAGACCGGGTTCTGCACAAAATGCCGCGTGAAGGTCGCGCCGGAAGCGGCCAGCGCGTCGAGATGCGGCGTCATTATCTCGGCATTGCCGTTGACGCCCAAGGCATCCCAGCGCTGCTGGTCCGTGTATAAGATGAGGATATTTGGCCGGCGCATAGGCTCGCATTTCCTCTGAATCAAGCGACGCGATTTTAGCGCGTATCTGTTGGGAAAACGAAGGTCGTGCCGAGAAACCGTTAAGCAGGCATTACAAATTTGATATAAATGGCGTATTGGCATAATATATCAAGGAATATGCGATTTTTCGGCGCTGTGTATTCCCGCGCAACATAAAGATAGAAAGAAAACAGGACAAATCATGATGATTGCGAATTTCGATAACATTACAGCGGTTGAACACAGTCAAGAGGCTTTCGCCCAGGCATTTGCCGACAACCTCTATTACACGCGCGGGCAGGCCATCTACACAGCCACGCGCCACGATCTGTATATGGCTCTGTCGCATACCGTGCGCGACTACATGATGTTCAACTGGCAGAAAAACGTTGAGGCCTACTTCCGGCAGAATCCCAAGTTCGTCTATTACCTGTCGGCGGAATATCTCATCGGCCAACAGTTGGATAAGAATCTGCTCTACACCGGCACCTACGGTTTTGCCCGCGAAACCATGCGCCAGCATAACATTGACTTGTCCGACTTGAGCCGACTGGATATTGAGCCGGGCTTGGGCAACGGCGGCTTGGGGCGGCTGTCGGCTTGTTTCATGGATTCGCTGGCGACGCTGAATATACCGGCCGTCGGCTACGGCATTCGCTATGAATATGGCATTTTCCGGCAAAGCTTCCGCGACGGCTGGCAGGTCGAGAGCCCGGACGAATGGCTGCACTATGGCAACCCCTGGGAGTTCCCACAGGCGGACGATATGGTCGAAGTAGGATTTGGCGGCTATACCGAAAGCTACCAGGACAGCGAAGGCAACTACCGTGTGCGCTGGATCCCGGGGCAGACCATTATGGGGCAACCCTATCATACCCTGGTGCCCGGTTACCGCACCAAGACTGTCAATATGCTGCGGCTCTGGGGCGCCCGCGCCACGCGCGAGTTTGATCTCCAGCTATTTGATGTCGGCGATTACACACGAGCGGTGGAACAGAAGACCAGTTCGGAAAATGTGACAAAAGTGCTCTACCCCAACGACAATACACCCCAAGGCAAAGAACTTCGGCTGAAACAACAGTATTTCTTCGTCGCCTGCTCGCTGGACAACATCATAAAACGCTTTAGGATTAAGAACGCGGAATGGGACGAGCTGCCGGAAGTGGCGGTCATTCACCTCAACGATTCGCATCCCGTGATCGCCATCGCCGAATTGATGCGGCTGCTGGTCGATCTCTACAAATTGCCCTGGGAACGCGCCTGGGATATCACGACCCGCGCCTTTGCGACCACGCAACACACGCTCTTGCCCGAGGCGCTGGAGAAATGGCCCGTATGGCTCTTGGAGCGTGTTTTGCCGCGTCATCTGGAGATCATCTACGAGATTAACCATCGCTTCCTGGACGACGTGCGCATGACCTACCCCAACGATCCGGATCGGGTAAGCCGCCTGTCCATCATCGAAGAGGGCGCGGAGAAGCAGGTGCGGATGGCGAACCTGGCTTGCGTCGGCAGCTATTCAATCAACGGCGTTGCCGAGCTGCAGTCCGAGCTCTTGCGGAAGACTGTCTTCCCCGAATTTGCGGAAATGATGCCGGAAAAATTCGGCAACAAGACCAACGGCGTTACGCCGCGTCGCTTTATCCAGTTGGCGAATCCTATTTTGGCGGAGCTCATCACGGGAAAAATCGGTCCCGGCTGGCTGAGCAACCTGGAAGAACTGCGCGGATTGGAAGACTTCGTTGACGATCCAGCTTTTCGGCAAGCCTGGCGCGCGATGAAAAGAGCGAACAAAGTTCAGTTGGCGGACCACATCGAAAGCGTGCTCGGCTTGAGCGTCAACACGGAGTCCATGTTTGACGTCATGGTGAAGCGTTTGCACGAATACAAGCGGCAATTGCTAAAGATCTTGCACATCGTACATCTCTATCAAAGGCTGAAGACCGATAGCTCGACAGCGCTGGCGCCGATTACCTTTGTCTTTGGCGCCAAAGCCGCGCCGGGCTACCACATGGCGAAGTTGATCATCAAACTGATCAATTCGGTGGCGGAAGTTGTCAACCGAGATCCGGTCTCGGCAGAGGTATTGCGCATCGTCTTCCTGCCGAACTTCAACGTCACCACGGGGCAGCTTGTCTACCCGGCGGCAGACATTTCTGAACAGATTTCGCTGGCGGGCAAAGAAGCTTCGGGCACGGGCAATATGAAGTTCGCGCTGAACGGGGCATTAACCATCGGCACTCTGGACGGGGCAAATATCGAGATACGGGATCGCGTCGGCGCCGAAAACTTTTTCCTGTTCGGGCTGACGACAGAAGAGGTCTATGCGGCAAAAGCGGGCGGCTATCATCCCTGGCAGTATTACGATCTGAACGAGGACTTGCGCATGGCAATAGACTGGATCGCCAACGGGCAGTTTTCCGGCGGCGATACACAGCTCTTCCGCTCCATCGTTGATTCGCTGCTGCATCACGATGAATACATGCTTTGCGCCGATTTTGCCGGTTACCTGGCCTGCCAGCAGGCGGCGCAAGAGGCTTTTGCCGACCGTGAGCGCTGGACGACAATGTCGATTTTGAACGCGGCGCGTTCTGGTTTCTTCTCTTCCGACCGCACAATTGCCGAGTACAACCGCGATATTTGGCGCGCGTCGGTGCTTGACTTGGGCGAAGGCTAATCCAGCGATAATTTCGATATGCCGTAGCAGCGCGAGCCACTCGCCGAAGCTAACCGAAAGCAGCAGGCAAACGCTCCTGCCGCCGCATCGTTCACGATGTTGTAGGTACAGCTATTGCGGAAAGGGCTGCGTATGCAGGTCAATGCGCCGTCCCTGGGCATTGGACGCAAGCGCGGCCAGCATAATCTCCGTCACATGACGCGCCGCCCAAAGATTCGATAATTCTGGCTGCGTTCCCGCTTTGATGCACTGCAGCCATTGCAAATGTTGGTTGGGCGCGCCAGGCGCCGGCCGGGTCTCACTTATCGGCGCAGCCCACTCGCGGTCAGCCGAACCGGGGCGAATATATTGGATTGATTCACCCTCTTGCAGCAATTTTCCGCTTGTGCCATGCGCGCGCAGGTATGACGACCTGGCTGGGTCGCACCAACTGGTTTCCGCAGTGCCCAGAGCGCCATTCTCGAAATCCAATATGAGCGTGGCGCTGTCCTCCATAGCCGTAGGTTTATTCACCGTCGTCAGGCGCGCCGTCACCGCGCTGGCTTTGCCCAGCAGGGCGACCAAAGTTGCGATCGCGTAAACGCCCATGTCGATGAGAGCGCCGCCGCCCGCCATATCAGCATCGAAAAACCAGAAGTCGCCTTCGGTGCGCGGCTCCCCAAAGGCATCTGTCACTTCCGCGTAATAGACCTCGGGTCCGCCATGGCTGTGGCGCGCCAGCGCGCCGGATACGACGCCTATCGCCCCGGCGCTGATTTGCCGGCGCATCTCATAGACAACTCCCCCGAAGGACGGACGACAGTAGACAATCTGTCCCGGTCGCGCCTCGCTGGCGGCAAGGAGTTGATCAGCCTCTGTCATTGTTGTGCAGAGCGGCTTCTGCATGAACAGGTGCAACCCGCGCTCCAGCACAGCCAAGCCAGCCTCGGCATGCAGCGGGTGCGGCAAAGCCACGATGACCGCGTCCAAGTCCTCGTCATTGAGCAGATCGCTCCAGTGGGTCGAATAGCGGGGAACCGAGAAGCGATCACAGAGCAGCCGCAAGCGTCGTCCCCTGCGACCGCAGATATGCGTCACTTGCATGCCATCAATCGCGGCGATTTCCGGCAGATGACTAAGCGCGGCTATGCCCCCCGCGCCCAAGATACCGACCCTAATCATCGAGATAGCGCCTCAAGAACTGGTAGCTGCGGCCGATGGAAGCGACCATATCTTCGTTGCCGGTCTCGTCTTCAATCGCCAGGACGCCGTCATATCCGATCGCTTTAAGCGCCCCGATGTAGGCATCCCAGGGCACCAGGCCCTCGCCGCAGGTCGCTTGCATCGTCGCGGGATTCCAGTCTTTGGCGTGCGTATGGATGATCTTGTCGCCCAGGATATGAACGCCTTGCACAGTGCCCGCCTCTGTGCCAAAACGCAAGAGATTGCAGGGGTCATAATTCACGCGCAGCCAGGGATTGCCGATCTCGTCGATGAAGTCATTGAGCGCTTGCGGTGATTCTTGCCCGGTCTCGAGCGCGAAGGTTACGCCGACCTTGGCGCTGTGTTCCGCGATCTCGCCAACTGAATGCAGCAGGGTCTGATAGGCGGGATCGGAACGGTCTTCGGGCAGCAGCCCCGCGTGCGTGCTAACGATATTACCGCCTAACTCCGCCGTCGTGTCCAGGGCTTCTTTGGTCTTGTCTATCCGCCACTGCAAACCTGCTTCTTCTTCCAAGCCGCCATAAGTCGCCGCGCCTTGCAACTGCGCGCAAAAGGCGCTAAATGAGAGACCCAGCGATTCGGCAATCTTGACGATCTCGCGGCGGTCGGCGGCGCTGCCGACTTCGGGGTCCAAAATGCAGGGACTGTATTCCACATTGACGATCCAAGGCTGCACCGATGTACAGCCGGTCCGCGCGGCGATTTCCATTTGCCGCGCCAGCGCGGCCACGTCGGGCGTCGCGCCCAAGGTCCACAGGGCGCATCCGATTGAAAAACTGCTCATGCCGCTCACCTTTGTCTTAAGTTGAGGATTACAGGTTCTATGATAGCAAAACTCATAAAGTCTGGCATTGTCGCGCAATCATCGCCCTATGAACGCAACAAATACTTCGTGAACCACTCGACTATCGCGCTGACGGACCTTAATCGATTGCGCTCCTTGCGGAATCCGTGTCCCTCGTCCGGGAACAGGATGTATTCAACAGGAACATCCCGCTTGCTTAATGCTGCCACCACTTGTTCCGCTTCATAGACCGGCACATTGGTATCGTTGGCGCCGTGCAATACCAGCGTGGGGGCGGCAACACGCTCCAGCTTGTGGATGGGGGACAAAGCCTCCAGCAAATCGCCTTCTGTAGCCGGATCGCCGTATTCGATCTTGGAGATGCTGGCCATCCATGGTTCTGTGCGCTCGAAAAAAGTCTTGAAATTGACTACGCCGTAGAGATTCACGCCAGCGGCAAACAGCTCGGGGAACTCCGTCAAGCCAGCCATGGTCATGTAACCGCCGTAAGAGCCGCCCATGATGCCCAACTGACCCGCTGCCGCGATGCCGGACTCGAGCAGATGAGCTACAGTCGACGCGATATCTTGAATCGCGTCGAAGCGCAGCGCGCCGTTATCCAGATTGACAAATCGCTTGCCGAAGCCCGACGACCCGCGCACGTTGGGCGCGAATACGGCGATACCCCGGGACAGCAAAGCCTGATAGTCATAGCGAAAGCGCGGCTGTTCTTGGCCTTCCGGTCCGCCATGAAAGCTGAAAACAGTGGGGAAGGGCGCATCAGCGTCGGGCGGGCTGTATAACCAGCCTGTTAATGGCAGCCCGTCATGCGCCGCATAACGCAGCAACCGCGCCGCGCCCAGGCGCTCAAGATTTATGCCTATGCGAGGGCTGCGCGTCAGTTGCCGCAAGGACAGCGTCTCCATGTCCAGCAGCCATATATCCTGCGGCAGCCGCGAACCGCTGACGCAGATCGCCAGATTGGCGCCGT
The DNA here is from genome assembly GCA_963663445.2 of Aggregatilineales bacterium. Classification (GTDB taxonomy): domain Bacteria; phylum Chloroflexota; class Anaerolineae; order Aggregatilineales; family Phototrophicaceae; genus UBA6055. The sequence goes on from CAXXTM010000002.1 coordinate 2,046,292, forward strand.
CGGGGGAAAAGCGCAAGCCCTCGACGATCTCGCCCGGCAAATCGATTTCGCATTCTTTGTCGGCGGCCGGCAAGTTAATCAGTTCCAGTTCCTGCCGCCCCGCGATATTCCAAACAACAGCCGCCGATTTGCCGCTCGGGCAGAGCGCGAATTCGACCAGTTCCGCGTCGGCGCGCGCTTGCAGGATGCGCCAGTCTTCGTCTCCGCCGAGGGACAGGCGACAGAGGCAAGCCAAGTCCCGATCCCGGTTCGAGGCCAGGTATACGTCGCGCCCGTCGGCGGAAAAGCGGGCATTTTCGAAACTTGCGGGAGGATCATGCGGCGTCAGACAGCGTGTCTGATCCTCGAGCAGGTCTAGCAAATGCACATTATTGTCACCGCGATAGACGATGCGCTTGACAAGCGCACGGGCGCCGTCGGCGGTTACATCTTCGATTAGGGGATTATATCGCAAAGTGCCAAAATAGTCCTTGACAGGCTCTCCTGAATTATGATATAATAGTGCCATAGGCTAAAGTAAGGAGTTGGCAAATGGCACAGAGCGCGCCAGGCAAGCACTTCCGCAAGGGTATCACTTTGTTACAGCTATTCCAAATCTTCCCTGATGACAAAACCGCTGAGGAATGGTTTGTTGAGCAAAGGTGGGTGAATGGCATTCGCTGCCCATATTGTGAAAGCGATAACATCAAAGACAATGCAAAGCACAAGACAATGCCCTTTCGGTGTAATGGTTGCAAGAAGCGGTTCTCGGTGAAGTCAAAGTCGGTCATGCACAGTTCAAAGATAGGTTATCAGAAATGGGCAATCGCAATGTATATGGTTGCCACGAATCTTAAAGGCATATCGAGTATGAAGTTGCACCGCGATCTGGGCATTACGCAAAAGGCGGCATGGTTTATGTTGCACCGTATTCGTGAGGCTTATGCCGCCACTAATGCGCCATTCTTTAGTGAAGTTGAGGTAGATGAAACGTACATTGGCGGTAAAGAGGGCAACAAACACGCGCACAAGAAGCTAAATGCTGGTCGAGGTACAGTCGGCAAAACTGCTGTAGTAGGCGTATTGGATCGTGATACGGGCGATGTCAAAGCCCGGGTCGTCGAAGATACGAAACAAGAAACATTGCACGAAATTGTGGTAGAGAACACCTTGCCCGATACAATCGTATACACAGATGAAGCGCGCGCCTACGAAGGAATGCCGCGCAAGCATAAAGCGGTCAAGCATAATGTCGGCGAATATGTGAACGGGCAGATACACACGAACGGGCTGGAGAGCTTCTGGTCAATGTTCAAGCGCGGCATAATGGGGACATACCACCAATTGAGTCCGAAGCACTTGAATCGGTACGTAAACGAGTTCGCAGGACGACATAATAATCGGAGCTTGGATACACGACACCAGATGAGCGCTGTTGTCCGCGGCATGGATGGCAAGCGCCTACGGTATGAGGATTTGATTGCATGATAGAAAACCGAACTCTGTATGCAGATGATTGCTTAAATGTGTTGAATGACCCCGGGCGATTGCCAGATGAATCCATTGATTTAATTTATCTCGATCCCCCATTCAATTCAAAGAGCAATTACAATCTGCCATTTCGCAGTAAGGATAAAAGCCTAAAGCCCGTAGGCGCATTTACAGATACATGGACTTGGAAACATGGAGACAATGCGCAATTGGCAGAGTTAGGACGGAATCCTAGTACACGGCATTTGGCGATAGTGATTGAATATGCCCAGTTAATAGAACAAACATTCGGGGGGGGCAAGTTTAGCCGCCTACCTTCTGAATATGGCGAAGCGGCTATACGCGATGAAACGTGTATTGAAAAAGACAGGTAGCATCTATCTCCACTGCGACCCGACAGCAAGTCATTATTTGAAGCTACTTATGGATGGGATTTATGGGAGGAAGAATTTCAAGAACGAGGTTATTTGGTCTTATCGTACTGGCGGCATTGGGAAAAGGTGGTTTGCCCGTAAACATGATGTTTTACTGTTTTATTCACGAGGAAGTACATACTTCTTTTCATTGCCACGTGAGGAATCCAGAGATCTTTCTAGGTTTAATATGAAGGATTCTCAAGGGCGACACTATTATATCAAAGCAGGGAATACTTATTATGCTGATGAGGGAGTTGCTGTAACAGATGTATGGGATATTCCACCTGTTAGAAATGTATCCAGGGAGCGCCTCGGCTACCCGACGCAGAAGCCACTCGCACTACTGGAACGTATTATCAAGGCTAGTAGCAATCTCGGTGATGTTATACTCGATCCATTCTGTGGCTGTGGCACAACCGCACACGCAGCCGAGTCTTTAGGGCGCAAGTGGGTCGGAATTGACATATCGCCCTTCTCTACAGAGCTAGTCCGTGAGCGCATTGTCGGCAACTTCCGCCACCTTAACAAAGATGATGTGCGTATCATCGGCGTACCAGAAACGCTCTGGTCCGCAAAAGACCTAGCTGATCGGGACAAGTTTGAGTTTGAGAAGTGGGTTTGCGGCGCTATTGGTGCGCATGGGATGTACCATAACCCTGGCGACAGGGGCGCAGATGGCGGTGTAGATGGCGTCATGGAGATTGATGTAGTTCGCAATGCCAAGGTCAAACGCGAATATGCAATTGTGCAGGTCAAAGGCGGCAATGTAACACCCGATTCAGTTAAGGCTCTTAGCGAGACTGTGCGGCGGTTAGATGCTGTTGCGGGTATTATGGTTTGCTTTGAGAACCAGATGCGTACAGTAAACAATCAGCGTAGCCAAGAAACCTGGTCGGATGATTATGAAGATTATCCTGTGATACAAGGATACAGCGTTGAGGCGCTATTGGATGATCGTCCATTGCAACTACCGCGTAGGTATGGGAATCGGCGTGGTGGGAAAATATCGGGTAAGACACTCATATAAGGATAGATTGATGAAAAGCGAAGAAACACCACCGAAGTTGGACAAGCCTAAGCGCCCCGCAGGTCGCCCACCGAAGCTAGTGCTGCACATTGATGACAGACCAGAAAACATTGCCAAAGCGCTATTCGGCATCCAGTCTGATACGCCTGGCAATGTTACAACCAAGCGGGAGTAGCCCGCATTTTGGCACTTTGCGATATAATCCCCTTCGATTAAGCCCGTGCCAGAATTTTTCGCCAGTTTTTCGGTCGAACCAGTCTCGATGCAAATGCGAAAACTATCCATCGAGTCCGCTTGATCCATGTTCGACGAAAAGAGGACATATCGACCGTCTTTCGTCCAGGCATTGAGCCAATTGTTGCTCGCATGACCCTTGGTCAGCCGGCGGCGCTCGCTGCCGTCGGGCCGCACGAGGTCAATCTGCGCATTCATGCCGCCGCCAGGCGCCGATTCAACCGCCAGCCAATCCCCACGCGGCGACCAGGAAACAGCGCTGACTTGTTCTTCAAAGGCGGTCACAGCCTCGGGGAAGCCGCCGGACAGGGCGATACGCCAGACTTGAGGACTGCCTGTCAAGTCGCTGACAAAGGCGCATTCCCGTAGATCTGAAGAGTTGCTCGGCGAGAAGCTCGGCGACCAGCACCTGCCCACCTTGGCCAGCAAGGCGATAGATTCATCGACCTTGCTTTTGTTTTCTTTGTTTTCAGCGTTCATGTTCCCGCCTGTCTATGCGCAAATATGAGTAACAAGGTCGCCAGGGCATAAGCGCCGCAACCGAGCCACAGAAGCGCAGTAAAGCCAGTTGTTAGCGACAGCAGTACGGCGGCGACAGAGCCTGCAACTGTCATCAGTCCATTGACGGACCATGCGACAGCCACCTGTCGCCGGTCGCCGCGTCCAATGAATTCAAGCGCCTGTGGAAATGGAATGCCCATGCACAGCGCCAGCGGCAGCGTGAGCGATATGACAAGCAAGCCTCGCAGGATCAAGTCCGCAGCAAATAGTTCCTGCGCAACAACCTGCCACAGCAGGCTCCAAAGAATCGCAAGAATCGCGATGAGCGCGGCGACCAATTGGGGACGCGCCTCCAGAGAAGCGCGAAAATATCGCTGAGTGAGACCGCTGCCGAGCCCGCCACCCACCAGAAAAGTCGCCAGGACAACCGTCACTGCGTATGTCGGATGACCGAGGAAGAGCCTTGTCTGCTGTATGGCATAGATTTCCAGCGCGATGAAACCCAAGCCCAACATGGCGAAGAACGCGGGCATGAGTCTCTTGGCTTGGTCAAGGGACCGACGCCAGTGACGCATGAAGAGCGCCAGCAAAGCCAGAAGCAGGAGCGCGACCATAACTGTCAATGGCAGCAAGGACGATGGTATCCCGCGCTCGAACTGGAAGAAATAGGGGCGGTTGTCTGTGGGCGGGGAGATATCATCGGCGCTCGCTTCAATGAGCGAAGCAAAGGGGACCTCGCCACTGTCCACCCGATCCAGGGGCGGGCGCGCCAATACATGGGGCAAAAACAAGGGACTGAAGCCAACCTCGCGCGCGATCGCGCCCAATACCAATGAATCATCTTCCGTATAGGGCTGCGCGCCGATCAGCAACAGGGGAGTCGGCGGATCGCTCTTCTCGTCGACTAGCGCCACCAGGTGTTTCATAGCCTCCGCGTCAGTCAAGCCGCCGCGGCGTAAAGCGGCCAGCGCCGTCGATACAGCGCGCGTCAAGGTGATCTCGTCGTATAACTTAAGCGCGATCTGGCCGTCGTCATCGAGGCGCGCCAAGTAATCGGCGAAGGCGTCGGCGGTGTAGATGGTATTCTCGGAAAGCGCGTAGCCGCCCCGCTCCGCCGCCAATGTCAGGACCTGCGACAAATAGATCAGGTCATAGTCGTCGGTCGCGCGGCGCAATACGCTGCGTCCATCGTCGATGATGAGCTCAACACCCGGTCGATTGTAAAGATCCCCGTTGACGCCAGACCATTCGTCAACGAGCGCTACGCTGGCCGGGTTGACTTCGACAGCCGTGACCGCCTCTGCGTTCGCCTGCAAGGCGAAAAAAACGTCCAAGCCCGCGCCGGGACCAATGATATAAACGCGCTCGGGTTGCTCGGTCGCAAATGGAAAGAAACCGATGTCTCGAATCAGGTCTTGCCGGGCTGCCGCCGAGGGCATGATAGACGCGGCGCCGCCGTCGACATAAATACGCAGGGGACCGTCAGCGCCCGGTTCCACCAGGTCTGTCCGCGCGAAAGCGTCCCAATGGCTTTGCAGGATCTTTCCGCCCGAGTTCAGGGGCGCGGTGATTGCTTTTCGGGTCGCCAGGGACGCCATGTCAATATCAAGCAACGACGCCGCGACATTGCCCCCAAAGAGCGCAGCGCACAAGCCAATACAGAGCGCCACGATCCAGCGGTTGCGCTGACTTAGAAAGTAGAACCCGGCAATGGCAAAACCCAATGCGGCCAGCAGTGCGGCGTTGATGGCGCCAAAACGATCCAGCAAGGGGATGGCAGCCACCGCCGCGACGCCGGCGCCTAACAAATCGCTCATATACAGCAAACGGCTCGCCGCGGGGTTTTGGCTGAACAAGGACGACATGGCCAAACCGAAGAAAATATATGGCAAGGCAAGCAGAGGGAAAAGCATGATTTGCAGATCCAGGGAAGCGCCCAGGACCGCAAATATGAGCAGCAATAAAGTGGTCAGCGCAGCGCCGCAGGCATAAAGCGGGATGCGATTCGCCTGCGCCATAACCGGGCGCAGCGCGGGGGTAGCCGCGCCCAAGCCGATGCCGAGAATCGCGATTGAAATAACCAGAAAGACGTATGGCGGGAAAAAGAGCAGGGAGAATAAGCGCGTTAAGACGATTTCCAGCAATAAGGCGCTGGCCGAGAGCATTGCCGTCCCGATGAGGCGCTGCGGATTCGCGGCGGACATCGGCGCCGCCTAGCGCCGCAATTTGGGATCGAGCGCGTCTCTCATCCCGTCGCCGAGGAAGTTGAAACCCATGACCGTGAAGAAGATAGCAAAGCCCGGGAAAACACCCATCCAGCCCGACTGTCGGAAAAAGTCGCGCCCTTCGGAAAGCATCCTGCCCCAGCTCGGATCCGGCGGCTGTGTGCCAAGTCCAAAGAAACTTAGCGCCGCTTCCGCTAGAATCGCGAAAGCTAGGCTAAGCGTGATTTCCACGATTATCGGCGAAAGCACGTTGGGCAGCACGTGCGTCAGCAGAATACGGATGTCGCCGGCCCCCATCGCTTTTGCCGCGATGATGAATTCTTCGTTGCGAATGCCCAAGACAGCGGCGCGGGCGATGCGGGCGAAGATCGGGATATAGACGATGCCAATGGCGATCATGGCATTGCCGATGCCCTTGCCCAATGCCGCCATAATCGCTATCGCCAGCAGAATCGCGGGGAAGGCGTATAAGACGTCCATGGCGCGCATGATGACTTCGTCGGTGAGCCGAGTGCTGTAACCGGCAATCAAGCCGAGACCCGTGCCGATAATGGTGGCGACGCTGACGGCGACGAAGCCCACCTGCAAAGAAACGCGCGCGCCAATGATAATGCGCGAGAAAATGTCCCGTCCAAAGTCATCCGTACCCATCCAATGTTGAATGCTAGGGTCGCTGAAGCGGTTGGAGAAATCCATGCCGTTGGGATCATAAGGCCTAATGGCAGGACCAAATATGCCCATCACCACAACAATGAGCAGCACAAAGGCGCCAAACATCGCCAGATGATGCCGGATCAAACGGCGGAGCGCGTCCCGCCAGAGCGTGTTGGCAGGACCTAGCGACTCTTCAATTTGAACTCCGCGTTGTACTCCGCGAGCGCTTAAACTTTTTGAAACATCCACCAGCGGATCTTTCGCCTAAACATATTCGATGCGCGGATCGAGCAAGAAATAAAGCAAATCAACAAACAAGTTTACCATTGTGACCATCACAGCCACGACCAGGACTGCGCCTTGCAGCAAGGGGTAATCCCTTTCTTCCACGGCGTTCAGCGCCAGCCGCCCCAACCCGGGCCAGGAAAAAACCACTTCGACAATGACGATGCCGCTGAAGAGCGCGGTGATCTGCAAGCCGATGATGGTGACGATATTGATAAGCGCGTTGCGCAGCGCGTGATTGACGACAACTGCGCGTTCCGCCAAACCCTTGGCGCGGGCGGTCTGGATATAATTGGCGTTCAGCACATCCAGCATAGCGCTGCGGATGAAGCGCGTTTGTATCGACGCGCTGACAAAGCCAGCGGTGATGGCTGGCAGGATGATATGCGCCAGCCAATCCCCGGGATCTTCTGTGATGGGCGTGTAGCCGCTGGGCGGCAGCCAGCCAAGATTCAAGGAAACGACGATGACCAGCAGAATGCCCATCCAAAATGTTGGCACGGACACGCCAATCTGGCTGAACAAGGTCGCCACGACATCAATCGCGCTGCCCGGTTTCAGCGCCGAGATCATGCCGATGGGGAAAGCGATCGCCAAGCCAATTGCCAGGGACACCATCGCCAATTCAAATGAGGGTCCGATGCGTCCCCACAACTGCGTCGAGACTTCTTGCCCATTGAGCAGGCTTTGGCCCAGATCGCCGCGCGCGGCGCGCCCCAGCCACAAGATATATTGCTCAAGGATCGGCCGATCCAGCCCCAGGCGTTCCCGCAAGCCCAGCACTGCTTCGTCGCTGGCATAAGGACCCAGCATGACGCGCGCCGGATCGCCCGGCACGATTTGCACAATGATGAAGACCACAATTGTCACGCCGAGGACTACAACAATCGCCGAAAGCAAGCGTTGTACAACATACTGATAATTCAAGCCGGTGTTGCCCCGAATCTTGGTTGCGGCTAACAGATGGAGGAAAAAGCGGGCGCAACCCAGTTGAATCAAGCTGCGCCCACAAGACGACTAGCCTTCCAGATAGGTATTCATGTACAGGTTGGCATTGTCCGAACGCAAGACATAGCCCTTGACGTCCGTGCTCATGACCCGCACAAAGGCCGGGTTGTAGAAGTAGACGTAAGGCACGGCGTCAACCAGAATCTGATTGGCTTGTTCATAGATGGCGTAACGCTCGTCGAAATCGGAAACTTGACGGCCCTGATCAACCAGCGCGTCAAAGTCCGGATCGCTATAACCGGTGAAATTGAAGACTTCATCGGTGCGATGCTGGAGGTAGTAGTAATGCTCAACGTCGGTGAGGCCGTTCCAACTGCAGATATAGCCATCGTAGCGGTAGTTGCCTTCAAGCTCGAGCCATTCAGCCCACTCGGGCGCGTTGATGGTTGTCCGGATGCCGACAGCGCCCAGCTGAGCCTGGAGAACCTGCGCCTGCCGCACGGTATCCTGGTAAGTTGAGGTCGGCATCAGTTCCATCTCGAAGCCATCCGCATAGCCGGCTTCCGCCAACAGCGCTTTTGCCTTTTCGACATCTTGCGTATAAGGCGCATAGTCGAAGTGCCAGGGGCTGCCCGTATCGATGGGACCGCCGTAAAGCGGGGTGCAAAGACCAAAGTCGCCCGCCGAACAGAGATCATCGCGGTTGATGGCGTAAGCGATGGCTTGACGAACGCGGGCATCGTCGAAGGGCTCGCGGGTCAGATTCAATCCAATGTACTTGTAAGCCAAGGCCGGCGCGACGTGTACGACAATATCGGGATTGCTCTGCAAAGCCTCGACCGCCTGTGGCGCGACGCTGGTGACAAAATCAACCTCGCCGCCCAGCAGCGCGGCTTCGCGGGCTGCGTCTTCCTGGATTACCGAGATCTCTACGGCGTCGAGCAGCGGCAAGCCCTCTTGCCAGTAATTCTCGTTCTTTGCCAGCCTCATGCTGATCGTGCCATCAAGGTCTTCCACCGTGAAGGGACCTGTGCCGATGGGGACGACAATCACCCCGTTTTCATCGACGCTGTCTTGATGCACGATCGCCGTGGCGCGGCTTGCCAAAAGAATGGGCAAAATCGCATTGGGATCCGGGGTAGTGACGGTTATCGTATAGTCATCCATCGCTTCCCAAACCGCGTCCGGACCGCCAACAGAAGCCACGCGACCCGAGCCCGTTTCGGGATTGATGATGCGATTCATCGAGAAGACAACATGCTCGGATGTCATCTCTTCGCCGTTCGAGAAGTGGACGCCTTCACGCAGGTTGAATGTCCAGGTGAGGCCGTCCTCGGATTGCGACCAGTCTGTCGCCAGCAGGGGCCTCAGTTGGAGATCATCGTCATTGGTCGTCAGAGACTCCACGACATTCGCCAGCACATAAAAGCTGGAAACGGTGCTGGCGACATGCGGATCAAGCCCAGTCCATTCGGCGTCATGCGCCGAGCGCAAAACTTGCTCCGACATTTGCGCCATTGTCGACATACCCGCCCCGACGATCAGCAGGGCGAGCAGTAATAGTGGAACGATAAGTTTGACTTTTTTCATTTCTATCCTCTTTCATGCAGAACAATGCGAATTCGGAACCCTACTCTCAAGCTGCATATAAAGCTCCCCATGCGCCTCCTTCCAACAACAGTTTGCCATATTTACCTGCGAAAAAATTACCACAGATCCACCTTAGGCAAAAGCCGACCTGTCATCCAAATCCGTAAGCTGGGAATATACTACCTTAGAAAACGCTTGTCAAATCAAGCGCTCCAGCGGCATTATCCGCCATCTCAGCCATAGGCATTTGTGGGTGCATTTCAGATTATTGGCAAATGGACATAAACTACAGTTAGGTTTAAGCATGTCGGGGGGATCGGGATGTCAAAGCAACGGGAAGAATTGAAGGCAAAATTGTTGACCGAAGCAGAAACAGCGATTGATAAGATGCTGTCCGATCAGCGAATGAGCCAACATATGCACATCAATGATATTGAAGACCTGATAGGGGATACAGAGGGGGCGTTTCGTGAAAGCGTCTTGCGAGAGCTCATGTCGATCCAGGACGGGACTTCGCCCGCATGTGGGGGCTGCGGTGGGAGATTACGTAATAAGGGCAAGCGCAAGAGAAGGGTTCTAACCTTGCGCGGTGAGGCGGAAATCGAGCGCAAGTACTACCAATGTCAAGACTGTGGCAAGGGATTTTTTCCCCTGGATGAGCAGTTGGGTTTGAATGGAAGCGGTTTCAGTCCGACTTTTGCCAAACACATGGTCTGGCTTAGCGGGATGCTGCCTTATGAACAGTGTGTGGAAGTGTTTGAACGGATTGCTGAGCGTTATGTATCGCCTGCCAGCATCTGGCGACAGGGTCAGCGCTATGGTGAAAAGCTGCAAACCTATGTGGAAGGGCAGCGTGAAGCGGTCAGTCTGGAGCGGATCGAGTTGCCGGATGCGCGTCACGATCATGAGCAGCGCAAAGGGCTGTCGATGGATGGCGGTATGGTCAATATTCGTCAGGAAGGCTGGCGCGAGTTGAAGGTGGGAGCGGTGTTTGATGTGGAGCAGCGCCTCGAGCGCAATCCGCAGACCGGCGCCTTAGAGGAAATGGCGCATGGAGTGAATGTGCGTTACAGCGCCGTATTAGGCACAAAAGACAAGTTTGCACCAGCGTTGTGGGCTTTAGCGCTCGCCCATGACCTGCCAACCGCCCGTAAGCGCAGCGTAGTGGCTGATGGCGCTTTATGGATTTGGGATGTAGCCGAAGAGGTCTGTCCCGATGGACGGCAAGTGCTGGACTGGTTTCATGCCGTTGAACATCTGTCCGATGCCGCTACAGTACTCTATCCCGATGAACATGATGCAAAAAAGCGAAAACGCTGGCTCAAAACTTACAAAAATCACCTGTATCTGGGGCAAATTCACAAAATTATCAGGGTCTTACGCAAGCGCGGTCTGTCACAACAGTCCAGATATTTTGAACGGCATAAAGACCGCATGCAATATCTCGAATTTCGGAAAAAGGGCATACCGATTGGCTCCGGTACTGTTGAAAGCGGGGTCAAACAATTCAAGCAAAGGCTAAGCGCAAGTGGAATGCGATGGAACGCTGACGGAGCCAATCGCATGGTGCTGATTCGTACAGCGATTTTAGGCCATGAATTTGACGACCTTTGGGACAAGGTAGCCTGATTGCCAATAATCTGAAATGCACCCGGCATTTGTCGCTCGCTTGACATAAATCACTGCCCAAGTTAATCTAAAGAAGTGAGATCCGCAGGAATCGGCGCTAAACAACTTGTTACAGGCGCTTCATTAGCACTTGCATGTGATGTGAAATATGTTGTGAGAGACCGAGTTCTTGTGTCCACTCTGGCGCTAACGAAGACGACTGCTGATCTTGCTCGGCGCGGGTGGCCCGCATGCGATCCCGCGTCCGAAATGCAGGAATTGTCCGTTTATTCTCTACAAGGAGTCTGACATGAAAGGTAAATCATTGTTCCCCAGGCTGGTGATATTGCTGGCGTTGATCGCTTTAATGCCGCTTAGTGTGATCCACGCGGATGGCCACTGCGAATTCGCCGACGAAGCCATCAAGATTGGTGGCTTGGTGCCGCTTTCGGCGCCTGGTTCAGTCGAGGGTGGAATCAACATGCAATGGGCTATTGAACTCGCCGTGTCCGACATCAACGCGGATTGCGGCATCCAAATTGATGGCGCGAATTACCGTGTGGATGCCGTCTTCGGCGACTCGGAAGGAAGCCCGGAGCGCGGTCAAGCCGTGGTCGAACGGCTCATACTCGAAGATAATGTTGATGCCGTTGTTGGCGTCTACCACAGCGCCGTCGGCTTAGCCACGATGACCATGTTGGACGAAAACGGCATTCCCACCGTCTTCTCAGAGCCATGGAACGATAATGTCAGCGCCAACGGCATTATCGAATATGACGGTAAACCGCCTAGGATTGAAGATGGCGTCGATCACGTCTTCCGCATTTCTCCTGCTAGCTCCATGGTTGGTCCTGTTGTTGTGAATTGGCTGCTATCGCTAGGGGTAGAGAATGTGGTCCTGATTGCTGAAAATACGGACTACGGACAACCGGCGGCAGCGGATGAATCAATGCGCCTCGAAGCGGCGGGCGTAAAGGTAGAGAAGCTGGATGTCGAACTTGGTACGGAAGATTTCGTTCCGATATTGAGCCGAATCCAAGCGAACCCGGAAACGCCTGACGCCATACGAATCCTGGTGACGGGCGAGACTTCGCTCAATCTCACGCAGCAAATGGCGGAACTGGGAATCGCGCCGACCGTCGACACGATCTGTGTAACCAACCAGTATGCCTTCAATTCCTCAACATATTGGGAAAACGTGCCAGACGGCAATTACTGCGCTTTCAACCGCGTGGGCATTATTCCCACCATGTTCAACGACATAGGCAGTGAATTGAACGCGGCATTCGAAGAAGAGTGGGGAGGCGTCGTACCCAGCTACGCCATGGCATCTTTCGACGCCGTTCACATCATTGCAGACGCTATGGAGCGCGCCGGCAGTTCCTCGGATGCCGCCGCGATCGTTGACGCGATCGAAACTGTGGACATTGACTTGTCGCAAGGTCGCTACTACTTCGAATACGGCGCGCACAACCCAGACTTGCCGGAAGGCACACCGGCCTACATGTGGCATCAATGGCCCGATCCCATCGTGACCGTCCTGCAATACTTCGAGACTGAACAGAGCGCGTTGGATGCGGCTGTTGTTTATCCGGAAGTCCATCAGACGCATGGCACATCCTATGTCGTGCCCGGCAGTTCGCCATAGCGCCGCGCGACAATCCGAAAGACCGCGCAGCTTGATGGCGCTTTGATACCGCAATTTGCGACGAGAGGCGGGCGCAGCGCCCGCCTCCTCGTTCGCTGCAAATCAAGTGTCCGATTGCAGGAACCATGAATATGGAATTCGATTTCACAACTTGGCTCCTTCTGGCCGGTCCCTTGTGGGCAGCCATCGGTTTGTATGCGCTGCCAAAAAGCCAGGGCAAGCTCAAAGTCGATGAGCGGATTAGCGCCACCAGACTGCAGATAGCCGGCTTGATCGGCGGCTTCGCCCTGGGACCGCTGGGCGTCGGGCTTTTTTACCTGCTGCCCCAATTGATTCGGCGAGCAAGTTTAGTTTTGGGCATTCTGATCGCCGTCTTCATTTCATCGCAGGTTCTGGTGCGTGTCAGCGATGCGAATTTGCCTACGGTCATGTGGCTGCTGCTGGCCGGTCCCCTGTGGGCGGCGCTCGCCAGTTATTTTATCCCGCGGCATTACCACGATGTCGACGCCGATGACAACAACGCCCTGACGGCGGCCGCCTTGGGCGGGTTCGCGATAGGTCCTCTCATATTCGGGCTGATGTGGAAGAACACACCCAAGATCAGCCGTGAGTGGATGATCGTCTTGGGCTCGCTCGGCGCCTGGCAGATCTACACCTTGTTCGCGATTCAGAACCCCGACAATCCCTGTGTGCGAGCGCCATTCCAGGTTACCTATCTTGCGCAGCAGACAGCCAATGGCGTCGTGATAGGCTGCATCTATTCGTTGATGGCAGTCGGTTTGACGCTGATCTACTCGGTTCAGGGAATCGTCAGCTTCGCCCACGGTCAACTGTATATGGTTGGCGGCTATTTTTCTTTCTATTTTCTGCTGCACGCCGGCAACGTCCTCAGCGAGCTTACTGGCGCCGAGGTTACTGTGAATCCAATCTGGGGCATCCCGGTAGCGGGATTCATCGTCTTCTTGATGGGCGCCGCATTCGAGCGCGGCTTCTTAAAACCCATGCACGATGGCTTGATCGAACGAGCCTCGGAATACGCGATTTTGATCACCTTCGGCTTCGGCTTCGTCATCGAATACACGACCTTGGCGATTGCCGGTCCCTTCCCGCAGCGCGCGAACCGCTTCATCGAGATCCGGCGTCTCACTTTTCCCCGCACACAAATTACTGAAGACTTCGCCTTTGGACCGCTGAACATAATCGGCGATCGCGCCTTTGCCATGCTTGTCGGCATCGTACTTATTTTTACCCTGCTTTATTTCTTGCAAAGGTCTTGGACGGGCCGCGCCTTGCGCGCCACCAGCCAAGACAAGCAAGCCGCCGCGGTGACAGGCATCAACCCCACCAATATGAATACGCTGGCATTCGCGCTTGGCTCTATGCTGGCTGCCATGTCCGGCGCGGCATTGATCCCGATTTTCGCCTGGGTGCCCTGGGTGGGCGCCGAGATGGTCGGGCGATCTTATGTCATTGTCGTCCTGGGCGGCTTGGGTTCGGTGCCTGGCGCTTTGTTTGGCGGCATTATCGTTGGCATCGTCGAGGCGCTCGGCGCAGGCTGTTATCCCGATCCCAGTAGAGGCGCCGCCTATAAAGAAGCCTTTGCGCTACTGATTTTTGCCCTGGTCTTGCTCTTGAAGCCGACCGGACTGTTCGGAAGGGAGCAGCATTGATCATGGGGCTCTTCACGCGTTTCGAAGGGGCAATTGACGCTGGCTTAGGTCGCCGTAAGCTGGGTTACGCGCTGTTGGGTCTGTTGATCATCTTCTTCCTTTGGTTCCCCAACGACAGTTCCCAGTCGAACTACAGCAAAACGGTGTTCATTAGCGGGTTCTTTTACGCCATCATGTCATCAAGCTGGGCGCTGCTGGCCGGCATCGCGGGGCAGTTTTCCTTTGGTCACATGGCTTTTATGGGGATTGGCGCTTACGTCGCCGGCTTGATCGCTCGCGACGGCTTGATGTTCGCGGCTTTGGGCATCGCTATCAGCCCGGACTCAATTTCCTCCCTCGGCGCTATTGTGATTGGCACAATCGTTGCCGGGCTGGTCGGTTTGCTAATCGGATGGCTGCTATTGCGGCTGCGTTCGGCATATCTGGCGCTGTTCACCATTGCCTTTTCCGAGCTCTTCCGCATCGCCATGTTAACAGAATACGACTATACCGGCGGCTCCAATGGCTTATCGCTGCGCCCGCTGCTGCAAGTGGCGGATGTCGATACCGCGCGCCAAATCGAATACTATTTGATGTTTGGCTTGCTCATCGCCTGCCTGTTAATCATGTATCGCGTCACGCATTCGCCAATCGGCATTTTTCTGCGAGCGATGCGGGAAGATGAAGACGCGGCCTCGGCTTTGGGTGTCAATGTCGTGCGCTACAAGGTTCTGGTCTTTGTATTCACCAGCATGATCGTTGGTTTGGCCGGCGCGATCTTCTATAGCGATGTGGGTTCGGAGCGCATCATCCCCGAACAGTTGGAAGTCCTGCAAATGTCGCTGATCATCGCCTATGCGGTAATCGGCGGCATGGAAAGTCTCTTCGGGGCGGCGGCGGGCGCATTCATTTCGCGTTATATGTTAGAAGCCATGCGCGAGGTGGTCATCACCCTGCCCTTTGGCTTAACGATGGCGGACGGCTCCGATGCCTTCGTTTGGGAGACCGGCGCCTGGCGCTTTGCGCTGTTCGGCTTGGTGATGGTTCTCACCCTGCGCTACATGCGCAATGGATTGCTTCATCCGATTATCAGTTGGTTCAGCGGACGCGACCTGATCATGAAAGAGACCGTCGCCAAACGCAAACACGACGACGATCACCTGGCGATGCTGGAGGACCAGGATGAGTGAGATCAACCTGGAACTAAACAGGATCGCCAAGCGCTTCGGCGGCAACCAGGCTGTTGATCATGTGTCATTCAGCGTCACGCAGCCGCAGTTGATCGGCATGATTGGTCCCAACGGCGCTGGCAAGACGACCTTGACCAATCTGATGAGCGGCATGCTAAAACCAAGCAGCGGCACCATCTATCTCAATGGCCGGCGCATTGATGGGCGCGCCCCCTACCATGTGACCCGGGCCGGCTTGGGGCGTACCTTCCAGATAACACGCGCGCTGAACCGTATGACTGTCATGGAAAACATGATGGTGCCCGGTCTGGCTCACGAGCCCGGGGCGCGCAAAACCGATCTGGAAGACCGCGCGCGGCAGATTCTGTCTTTGCTAACGATTGATCATTTGACCAACGAATACAGTCGCGCGCTCAGCGGGGGGCAGCGAAAACTGCTCGAGTTGGGTCGGCTTTTGATGCTGGATCCGTCGGTAATCATTTTGGACGAGCCATTCGCCGGCGTTCATCCGCGGCTGCAGGAAACAATCTACAATTATATCCACCGCGTGCACGAGGACGGCAAAGCCATTATCTTGATTAGCCACAATATGGGCGCCGTCTTTGAATTGAGCCAGCGCCTGATCGTGCTTAACTTTGGCGCCTTGATCGCAGACGGAGAGCCGCAGCAAGTCAAGAATGATCCGGCCGTGATTGACGCCTATCTGGGCCACGATGAGGATGACTAGCTTATGCTTGAGATTAGAGACCTCTACGTCGGCTACTATGAAGACCTGCATATCTTGCGCGGGCTTGATCTCAAGGCGGAAAATGGCAAGCTGACCACCATTCTCGGCGCGAATGGCGTCGGCAAATCCACCTTGTTGAAAGCCATCTACGGCTTCCTGAAACCGCACAGTGGCGAGGTCTTGCTTAATGGCCGCGATGTCACCGGCACGCCGACCCACAAGCTGATCGATCTCGGCATCAGTTATATCCCGCAGCAGCCGGGCGTATTCAAACACATGAGCGTGCGCGAAAATCTGATGATGGGCGCCTGGACCTTCCAGAACGACAAGGGGCGCATGGAAAAGAAAATCGAGGAGAATTACGAGCGCTTCCCCATCCTGCGCGAAAAGCAGCGCGAGCAGGCCGGCAACCTGTCGGGGGGCCAGCAGCGCATGGTCGAAATCGGGCGCACCTTGATGACCGATCCCGAGGTCATTCTGGTGGACGAACCGACGGCCGGCTTGGCCAAGCTGCTAAGCGAAGAAGTCTATCGCATGTTAGTCGACCTGCGCGATCAAGAAGGCTTGACCATTTTGCTTGTCGATCAAGAAATACGCGAGGCGCTCAAGATCGCCGATTATGTCTACGTCCTCGAGTTGGGGCGCAACAAATTTGAGGGACCCGCCTCGGATTTCGACGATCTCGAAAAGGCTTTCTGGGCTTAAGCGAATGAGCTAGCCCTTCAAGCCTGTCATGACAACCCCTTGAATGAAATAACGCTGCGCCAAGAAGAATAAGAGTATCACCGGCAAGGTCACCGCCGTCGACGCCGCCAGTTGCAGATCCCAATGAATATCTGTCTGGCTGCGGAATGAAGCCAATCCGACAGCGATGGTGAAGTTATCCGGCGAGCGCAGGTAGGTAATGGGACCAATCAAATCGTTCCAGGCGAAGAGGAATGTGAAGATCCCGATGGTGATGAGCGCCGGCTTCGACAGTGGCAGCATGATGCGCCAATAGACCCCAAATTCGCTGCAGCCGTCGATGCGCGCGGCATCCGCGATTTCCTCCGGTATGGTGCGGAAGAACTGCCGCATGAGGAAGATGTTAAAAGCCCCGCCACCAAAGAAGGGCGGCACAACCAGCGGCAAGAACGTGTCCACCCAGCCCAGGCGCGAGAATATGATGAAACTTGGCACCAGCAATACGGCATAGGGCAAAAATAGCGTCGCCATGACGATGCCGAACCAAAAGTCGCGGCCAGGAAAGCGCATGCGCGCGAAGCCATAAGCGCAGAACGATGAGGTGAAGACCACTGCGATCACGTTCATGCCAGCCACAAAAACCGTGTTGCGAAAATAGATGCCGAAGGGTTTATAGGTCAAGGCATAGAGATAATTTTCCGGCACGACGGGGTCGGGGAATAACTGGGGCGGGTACTGAAAGATATTGATCTGCGTTTTCAGCGAGCTGGACAGCAGCCAGATGAATGGCGTGATCATGATCACCGCGAAGAAAACCAGCAAGAATAAGGTCAGCCAGCGGTAGAACACGTCGACGCGCGAATTGGCGACGCGTCTCGATTCAACGAACTGGGACGGTTTTTCTTTGAAGCCCATTGCTTAACCTTAGTCGCCCGGATTCTCGTAATAGACCCGCGAACCGATATAACGAAAAACGATGAAGGAAAGCAGCATCAAAATCGCGAAGAGCAGCCAGGACAAGACAGCCGCATAGCCCATCTTCTGGCTTTGAAAGGCTGTGCGATAGACATAGAGCACCAGGAACAGCGTCGCGTGCTGCGGTCCGCCGTTGGTGATGAGCAGGGCGCTGACAAAGATCTGAAAGGAATTGATAAAGCCGATGACCAGATTAAAGAAGATGATGGGCGACATCATGGGCAAGGTGACATAAAGAAGGCGCTGCCAGCGGCCCGCCCCGTCGATTTCGGCCGCTTCATAGAAAATCTGCGGGATGCCCTGCAAACCTGCCAGGAATATAATCATGGAGCCGCCAACGCCCCAGATTGTCAGAATCACAAAAGCCAGCATCACCCAGTTGGGGTCTTGCAGCCAGCCGATCTTGGGACCGCCAAAGGCGCGAATGACAAAATTGATCAGACCGAATTCCGTGTTGAATAGCCAAGCCCACAAAATGGCGTTCGCCACCGCCGGCACAATACTTGGCAGGAAATAAATCGTGCGGAAAATGGCAATGCCGCGAACTTTGGTATTAATCAGGTTTGCCAGGAAAAATGCAAAAATCAAGCCAAGCGGCACGGATATGGCTGAAAAGATGAATGTCACCTTGAGGCTCTGCGCCAGAATCGGATCGCTCAGCATTTTGTTGAATTGGAACATGCCGACGAAGCGCGGCGGCGAGATGAGATTCCAGCGATGTACGGTAAGATTCGCCGCTACCAAGGCCGGTACGAGGAACCAGATGAAGAAGCCGAGAATGAAGGGCAGAATGAAAATATAACCGATGATCGTCCGACGCCGCTTCAAACTGAGACGATTGTACTGGCGGGTAATCCAAAGATGCGCATCACTATATGCGGACTGCGCTAAGCTCGACATGTTCAATATTCTGCCTTGGTCATATTACATTCAGGCGGGGGAGCCGAGCGGCTCCCCCGCCTGAACCTAAACGCGTATTCTGGGGAGCGGTTTTAGAGAAAGCTCCGGGACTGCTTACATGCCCTCGCGGGAGATCATCAAGACTTCATTCGCCTGGCGCACGGCATCGGGGAAGACCGCCTCCGCCGGCTCGCCATTGGTTAAGGCCTCGAAGGCTGGCGTGATGTAGTCGTTCCTAGCTTCAATCCAGCCAGGCGGGAGATGCGCCGCAACGCCATGTTTTGGCAGATAGTCCGTGGCGAATTGTGAATAATTCGTCGGATGAATGCCTTCTGTCACCCAGCCCTGCAAGCCCTCCTCAGTCAGCATCGCAGATTGGTTGGGAATCCATAAACCGATTTTGGCGAAATGTTCTTGATAGAACGGCGTCGCCAGGAAGCGCAGCCACCGCCAAGCTTCTTCCGGATGTTCGGTCGAGGAAAGAACTGAGTGGAAGTGCGCTTGCATGATGCTGGCGGGCTGCGCCATCTTTGGCAGCGCGCCTGTGCCCATCGCTACATCCAGCAGTGAAGGGTTCATCCAGGACAGCGCCCAAGAGCCATCCACACCCATAGCCAGGCGACCCGCATTGATCATTTGCGTGTTGTTCATCCCGAGGCTCTCGATAGAAGAGCCTCGCGGCGCGACATGATGCACATGCACCAGGTCGGCGATTCGCTGCATGGCTTCCAGCGCCTCCGGGCTATCCAGCGCGCACAAGCCGTCTTCGGTAATGAACTCGCCGCCGTTGGAGTGCACCGCCGCCGCCAAAGGCATCCACCAGGACGACGACCAGTCAACCGCCCATTGGACAATATCTTCACGGTCGAAGCCAGCGTCGCCGGGGTGACGACCGGCGCTGTCCTTGGTGAGGACCTTGCATACTTCTAGGAATTCCTCCCACTCCCAGATCTCGTCATCCTGGAAACCAGGCGGCGTGGCGCCAGCTTCTTCAAACAATTCGGCATTGTAGTAGATGTGGTGGGCGACCCAGGTCGAGCCGATGCCATACCAGCGTCCGTTGACCTCGCAGCGGGTGGATTCTTGCGGCTCGATGAAATAATTTGGCTGCCCCAGGAGCGGATCATTCTTCACCAGGTCGGTGATGTCCATCAGTACGCCGCCAGTCGCCAGCGTTTCATAGTCGTCCGACCGAATAAAGGATGTATCCGGCGCTGTGCCAGCGGCGATATTCGTGAGTGTCACGCGCGAATATTCGCTTGCGCTCGGCGTATGCTGCCAAACGACATCGACGTCTTCGTTTTCCGCTTCGAAGACCTCGATGGCCGCCTTGACGCCTTCGTCTTCAGCGACGCCGCCCCAGCCGCCAAAGGTGATGGTGGTCATATCTTGCGCCAGCGCCGGATGCAGATGACCCAGACGCGAAAGCATGGCTGCGGCAGTCGCCGAGCCACCCGTCAACTTCAGGAACTCTCTGCGTGAAATGCTCATCTTTTCCTCCTGTATTGTTCTCGCAGATGATATTCTTAATCCGGGCGAAGCGCCCGGGACATGCCAATTCTAACTCGAGCGAATCCACACGCGCATTTCGCCCGCTGCCCGATTCGCCCACAAATGATAGGGTATCGCCTTGAAGGTGAAGCGCGATTCCTGGTAGGCGACTTGGCTGTGATGGCGATAGAGCGCCGCGCTGGCTTCCACAGGCTCGATACGCATCGCCTCGCCCTCTATCACCGAGACGCCGCTGAACAACTCGCTGTCAAACGACGCCCTCAGCTCGGACTCGTCGGGGATAGCCACATTCGCCAAGCGCGGTCCATTGTCCGCTTCTTCCAGACAGTAGACGAGCGGACCGCGCTGCAGCGCGATCTGGCCGGCTGTCTGTCTGATCTTCGGGTGCGGCATGACGCGCTCGACCGGCATGGACAAGGCTAAGTCGACCCGGTCGCCATGCGACCATTGGCGCGCCAAGACGGCGTAACCCTTGTCGAGCGCCGCGCGCTGCGGGTCTCCGTTTACTGACAAGTGATAGTCGTAACACCAGTCAGGGATGCGCAGCGCCAGCTCGAAGTCGACGGCGCCCGCCGCTTCTACAGTGAAACTGATGTCGCCATGCCAGGGGTATGCTGTCCTCTGAACCAATTGCAGTTGCTGTCCGTCAATATCTAGTGAAAGCGTATTGTCGTGATATAGCTGCGCGTAGACCCGATTGCCAGCTTGCGAATAGGAATACTCGCCGATGCCAGCGATCAAACGCGAGATATTGGGCGGGCAGCAGGGGCAGTGATACCATTTCACGCGCCGATAATGACCATCTTCGACCTGTTCATCCCAGCGCCCAAGCGGATTCACCCCGGGGTAAGCCGCCAGCGGATTGGCGTAGAAGAATTCGGCGCCGGAATGAGATAGTCCGCTCAATGACGAGTTGTAGATAGCGCGTTCCATCACGTCACTGTAGCGACTGTGCGGATCCAGGTGGAACATACGCTGCGCCCAAAAAGCCAGGGCGATGGCCGCGCAGGTCTCGCAGTAGGCTGTTTCGGTGGGCATATCGTATGCGAATGTGAAACCTTCGTTATGATGGGAGGGACCGACCCCGCCATGAACGTAGAGCTGATGCTGCGTTAAATCGTCCCACAACAAGCGCGAGAGCCGCAACAGTTCATCGTCCCCCGTTTCCAGCGCGACATCCGCGATGCCGGCGTAGAGGTAGCAGGCGCGCACGGAGTGGCCATTCGCCTCGGTATGTTCGCGCAGCGGCAAATGCGCCTGACAATAGCGATAGGTACGCGCCCAGTATTCTGCCGGGCTTTCCCCGCGTTGCTCGGCTTCCTGATCATAATAGTGTGGCGCTTTGCCCCGTTCGTCGACAAAGTAGGCGGCCAAATCCAGGAAGCGCTTTTCGCCGGTCGCGCGATACAGCTTGACCAGCGCCAGCTCGATCTCGGGATGTCCGCCGTAGCCGCGCCGCTTGCCCGCCTCGGCGCCAAAACTGTCCGCGATGTGATCCATGAAGCGAATCAAAACATCAAGCAGCTTGTCTTGGCCGGTCGCCTGGGTATATGCGACCGCGGCTTCCAAGAGATGACCGGCATTGTACATTTCGTGGTTGTCGCGCAGGTTCGCCCATTCCCCCTCTGGGAAGTGCACCGGGAAATAGGTGTTCAAGTAGCCGTCATCTCGCTGGGCGCCGGCGATGGCCTCAATCAGATCGTCAGCGAGCGCCTGTAACTCCGCGTCCGGGTGTGTGGCCAGGCTATAGGCGGCCGCTTCCAGCCATTTGCCAGAATCCGAATCCCAAAACACGCGCACGCCAATCCGTTGGTGTGATGACGGCGGCTTGGCTGGTCCCTGCAGCGACCAGGAATCTATCCGTCCGGTTTCTTCCAACTTGCGGTAGATGGCCGGGATCGTCACCTCGCGATTGACGGATTGTCTTTCGCCCCAAAAGCCGCTGCTGATTTCCACATGCTGCAATGGAACAGGCGCCGCTCGCTTGACTAATTCAGTTGGCATTTTTCCTCTCCTGGCAAATCAACGAAGCGTGATTCCCGTTCTAGCTAAATCGTCGGACTTCCCCCGCGCGAGGGCAGGTCCCGTCACGAGCTATGCGCAACCATGTGAAATCTAAAAATGGGAATATAGCGTATAGCACTTTGCCATGCAAGCTTCGAAAATGGTGGCTGTGTATCGAATTCGGTTGAATTGAAGAACAAGATCTACCTGAGAACTGGTAGGGGCGATTCGCTGAATCGCCCGACGAGTAGAAATTGAATGAGTATTGGGCGACTCACCGCGTCGCCCCTAGCAAATCGTTCATACTTGGGGTTTAAGAGATCCCATGCCGAGAACTTGAAAGAATTCAACCGAAAAGGATTCACTACCCGAATGCTAAAGAATGGCGCATAAGTTGCGACAGCTAGGCTTGGGCATGGGACTTGGCGCGCGGCTGAAAGGACTTAAAAGGATTCTGGGTTAGCGAAGAAAAAGACCCCGCCAGCGACGGCGAGGTCTCTCAGATCAGCGTAGCCCCTACGGGACTCGAACCCGTGTCTCCACCTTGAAAGGGTGGCATCCTAGGCCGCTAGACGAAGGGGCCAAATCCAATGCCGTAAGTTACAAGCCAATTCAGCGAAAGTCAAGGTCAGTTTGTAGCAGGCTGTCGCCTAGACCTGACGTTCTAAGAATCGAGGAACTTGCTAAAACGATCATTGTCCCCGGACCGCAGCAAGCCGAATTGCTCGCGATATTCCAGCAGTTTTCTGATCTGAGCTGGCGGAATCGGTTGCAGCGTATCGCTGATTTGAAGCGCCTTGTGCAAGATCTTGGCGCAATGTTCGAGGCATTCCAACATCATATAAGCTTCCCAAAGCGACTTTGCCACCGTTAGCGACCCATGATTGGAAAGCATGATGGCGTCATGTTCGCGGATAAGTTGGCTGACTGCATCGCGATTCTCGACGCTTGACGGACTTGAATACGGCGCTGTCGGCATCAAACCGAGCAAGACAACCGCTTCGGGAATGATGCACTGCTGGAAGTCGTAGCCGACCAAGGTCAGCGCGGCCGCGGTTGGCGGATGCGCATGGACAGCGCCTTGAATATCGTCCCGCTGGCGATAGCATTCGAGGTGCATGGGACTCTCTGAAGTGGGCTTCAAGCCCACATTGGCGGCGGTCGCTTCGTCTATTCTTTCGCCCGCCAGATTGACCATGAGCAACTGTTCCGGCGCCAGATAACCGAGCGACAAACCACTGGGGCTTAGCAAGACGCGATCGCGATCAAGCCGCGCGCTGATGTTGCCGCCCGCGCCGTCGACGAAACCTTTCTGGACCATCAGTTTTCCCACGCGACAAAGCAAATCCCGCAAGTCTTGCTCGCTGCTATTCATTTGTTCCGCCCTATGCTGATTGGATTCCCGAGAGGTTGGCGAGCCTGCCAATCCTGACTATTCGCCGTATGAAGAGCTGCGCTTCTGCTGGGCAAGCGCAGGCAATTCTTCGGCTGTTGGCGCATCTGATTGATCCCCATACAGTTCTTGCCAGAGCGCTTCCAGCGTCTCCTGCGCAAATTCCACAAAATGACAGACATCGCAGACGTATGCCAGCACATCCGGTATCGCGAGCAACTGCCCTTGGTGCAATTCGGAAAAAGTCATCCCGCGCGGCGAGCAACGACCTACTGTGCAGCGCGGACAAGCATAACCCTCAGTTTTTGAATCTGTCATTTGGCAGCTCTAATTCGGTATCATGCCGATAGATGGCAGGGGCCAATAGCGAAAGACAACTTGACCGACGATTTTACTAAGCGGCACAGCGCCAAAGCGACGAGAATCGCGGCTGTTGTTGCGATTGTCGCCCATCATGAAGTATTCATCTTCTCCAAGCGTCCAGGTTTGGTCGGAGCAGCGCATGATCCCGCAAGGTTCCTTGATGTAGGTTTCCGAAAGCGGCTCGCCGTCGATATAGATCTGCTGATCGCGCAACACTACCGTTTCACCCGGCAAGCCAACCACCCGCTTGATAAGCATAATTCCTCGTTCAAATTCGCTGGGAACCAAGGAATTGAAGACCAGAATATCGCCGCGTTCCGGCGCGCCAAGCAGATAATGGATGCGGCTGACAACCAAGCGATCATCCCCGTGGAACGTCGGCTCCATACTGTGCCCGTCCACCAAGGAGCGGGGAATCGCCAAATCGAAGAGCACGGTAACAGCCACGACGAAAACCACAGTGCCGACAATCTCCCGCAACAAGCTCGGCAACTGAAGCGGCGGTCTTGGCAACTGACCTGTATGACTTCTAAGCATCGCCTTCTCGCTTAGGCAACCGTCGGCGCCATTGTAGATAGTGATGTCGACAAGTTTTCATTCTCGGTCCGATTATATGCGCCAGGTTGAGCCACCGCAATACAGAGCATCTTGTCAGGGCAATCACTTTCTCCGCCGTCTTAAAGTCCGCTTAGTCTATCGCATCCAGCGCATTATCCTTGCGCGCGTCCGCAGCCGGCAATGAAGCGCGCTCGCTACGGGCGCGAAAACTCATCCGAAGCGGCGTGCCTTCGAATTCGTAAGCCTGACGGAATTGATTTTCCAAGTAGCGCTTATAGGTAAAATGAACCTGCGCAGGATCATTCACATGAAAAAGGAAGAGCGGCGGATCGGTGCGCACTTGCGACGCGTAGAAGAATTTCAGCCGCTTGGTCCCTTTGGCATGCGGCGGATGCTTTTGAACCGCATCGCGCAATAAACGGTTGACATCGGCAGTTGGTATTCTGAGGAAGCGCGCCTCCCAGACACGATTGGCCACCTCCAGCACTTGATGCACCCGTTGACCTTCCAGAGCGCTGATGAAGAGTATCGGCGCATAACTTACAAAATGAAGTCGATCGCGGATATTGTCGACAAAGGCATTCATCGTGTAAGCGCCTTTATCGACGGCGTCCCATTTGTTCACAACAATGACCAGGCTCTTATATTCCTCAATAACATAGCCGGCAATGTGCTCATCCTGTTCCGTGACGCCCAGGCTCGCGTCAATGACCAGCAGAGCCAGGTCCGCTCGGCCAATCGCCTTCATCGCTCGGATTACGCTGAATTTCTCCACGCCAAATTCTACACGTCCGCGGCGGCGAATGCCGGCCGTATCAATCAAGGTTATCCTTTCGCCATACCAGGTGATATCGGTGTCAATCGCATCGCGCGTCGTGCCCGCAACCTCGCTGACGATCACGCGATCTTCGCCGATCAACTTGTTCACCAGCGTGCTTTTGCCCGCGTTTGGACGCCCGACAACAGCGATCTTGAGCTGCTCGTCTTCAGCTTCTTCCTCATCATCACCGGGCATGCGCGCGCGCAACTGAAGCGCGAGCTCATCAAGCAAGTCGCCCACGCCAAAGCCGTGAATCGCGCTGATGCCCACCACCACGGGCAAGCCCAAACTATAAAAGTCGTAGGCATCCTGCGCGCGCCTGTGGTCATCAATCTTGTTCGCGGCGACGAGGATCGGCTTGTCCGACCGGCGCAGGATTTCCGCAATGGCTTCGTCAGCGGCTGTCGTCCCAAATTGCGCGTCGACGAGCAAAATGATGAGGTCCGCGCCAGCAATAGCGATCATCGCTTGTTCGATTATCTCTTCGATGAAAGCGGCGCTGCCTTCCGCCAGTGGCGATTCATCGCGCGAGCCCGATGGCTGGTACACCTCGATCCCGCCCGTATCAATCACTTGAAACGTGAGGCCATTCCAAAATGATTCGCCATGCAAGCGATCGCGCGTGGTGCCCGGTATCTCGTGCGTGACTGCCATGCGTTCGCCTACCAGGCGGTTGAACAGGGTGCTCTTGCCGACGTTGGGACGGCCAACCAGAGCAACTATCGGTTTACTTGCCATAGCGACGCGATACCTTATCGTGTCAAGGAAGATGGAGATTGTAGTGGCTGCGAACAATTATCGGTAGGCGCATCCTAATCCTTGTTCAACCGCCATTGGCTGCGTTGGCTGTCCCATTAGCCGTTCGAGCCGATTCTGCCGCCTCCGCAGAGAAGATTTCTACGTTAAGCAGCGCCGGCAGCAATGAAACATTGGCTTCTGTAAGTTCGCTCTGGCTGATGCCAACGGTCGGCGGCAAATCGTATACGCCGGGTTCGAGGCTGTTTAAGTCGACAACCACTTGTATATCGTCGGAGGTCAGCAGATCGACCTGGGATACCGGTCCACTGATATAAGCGGATACGTTTTGCGGTACGATGGCGACTTCAAAATTATCAGCAAGTCCAATGACATTCACTGCGATATTGTCAATCTGACGGGTGGTGATAATCGGAAGTATTTCGATGGTGACGGCGATGCTGTTCTCCCCATCCATGACAAAGAGATCATCGCTGGGCAGCTGCACCGGGACCGACAGAACAAAATCCGCCTGACGATCTTCCAGGCTGATAGGAACGGTAAACAAGGTGTCCGCAATGTTCGTCAATTGCGCCAAGGGACCGCCCACGAAAAGAGACCTGGGGTCCGGGCTCACGCTGGCCAAGGTATAGCCGTCCGGCAAGGTATCCACGCGAACATTCGGCCGCACGGCGATTTGCCTCACATCATCGCGTCTGGTGATATTGACGGCAATCGTCACGGTTTGCGCTTCCAGTTCAATATCAATGAGGCGATCTCCTTCCGCATTTACAGCGTAGAGCCGCAGATCCAATTCGACGGGGCTGCGGTGAGGGGACAAATCCAAATCACCGCGTATCTCGGCGATTTCCGAGACAATGCTGGCCGCCCCGCTGACAGACATCTCAAGAATCTCTGTCTCTGGCTCGTCATTGCGGAAGCCCAGCGGAGGCGGTTCGACAACGACGATGTTCAGCGGCCTGGAGACCGTCTCTATCGGCTCTAATTCAACTGTAACCTGGGACGGCTGCGTCTCCTCTTGTCTGCGGATGCCAATGGATTCGGGCCAAGCGACTTTGACGTCCAATGGCACGGTATGCGTGCCAGCGCCCAAATCGCTTAAATCGGCGCGAACGACAATGTCCTCGGAGCGTCGCGATGTCACCGCGGACTGCGAGCCCTGGATTTCCACCGTGGCAAAGCGTAAAGGATTATTGGTCATGACTGTGGAATCGCCGGAAACAAACTGGATAGGAATACCGGTGAAGCGTCGCGTATCAATGGGATCAGCCGAAGTAACGGCGATGTACCAAACACCGGTCGCCAGGATAACCGAAATGACCAGCCAAAGCGCATTGCCGGCCAGATCAGACTCGCGCATACGTTGAATCATGGGTTTGCCTGTTGTCTGCGCCGAATTTGCATACGAAGCGACAAATCGTGCAAGCTTTCCCGCAGCCGCCCTAGCAGCGAAATCGAGGTCACATCCGCTGGACCGTAATAGGCGCTCAGCACCAGATGCAAACGCTGTATATCCAGGTCGAGGATGAGCCGGCCGCCATTAGTCACGCCGATCTTGCCCGTCTCTTCAGAAACGATCACGCACAGGGCATCGCCCACTTCGCTGATACCGACCGCCGCGCGGTGGCGCGTCCCCAGGTTTGGGTTGGGCAAGTTGCGGCTGGCGGTGATCGGCAAGACACTGGAGGCTGAGGCAATCCTGCCCGCATTGTCGATAATCACCGCGCCATCGTGCAACTCGGTGCGGGGCCAAAAGACGGTCGCCAGCAGATCGGACGAGACCACGCTATCCATCTGTACGCCGGTGCGAATATATTCGGCGAGGCCGCTATTGCGCTGCAAGACAATGAGAGCCCCGTGCCGGCGCTCCGACAGCTTATCCGCTGCGGCGCAGATTTCATTGATCACCGAGACCCGGATTTCCTCCGGCGCCTGTCGCCTGCCAAAGATCGAACCCCGCCCCAGGCGCTCCAGGACGCGGCGGATTTCCGGCTGGAAAATAACCGGAATCGCGATCACCAGCGCCGCCAGGCTGTTGACGAGCAACCAGCTCAGCGCCTGCAAATTGAATACGGTTGCGAGCGCGATTAGCCCAATGACGATGATGGCGATGCCACGAAAAAGCGTGACCGCTTGCGTCCCGCGAAACAGAAAACTGATGCTGTAAAACAGCGCTGTAACGATGACGATATCCACGATGTCCGATGGCGTCAGGTTTTGTAATACGACCGCTATCTGTTCCAAGGTTCCGCTGCCACTTCCGCCTGATTAACGCGCGACTGCTTCGCGCGCAGTTGCTCACACAACATCCTTATGGCATTTTAGCATCGGATACACAGCCGCGCTTAGTAATCCGCAGGAAAAACAATGCGGCACATAGACAAGCGCTTGACAGGGTTTTCCAATTGCAAATTGTAGGGTGAAGATGCCCACCAAGGACCGAGGAAGCCGCTGCTGCCAGCCCGCAGGCTTATGCCAGCAAGCTAGCCAGGATAGCCTTTTGCGCGTGCATTCGGTTCTCGGCTTGTTCAAAGACTTTTGATTGTGGCCCGTCCATCACTTCGTCGGTGATTTCTTCGCCGCGGTGGGCTGGCAAACAGTGCAACACGATAGTGTCGGCCTTGGCATGGCGCAACAGGTCTTGGTTCACTTGGAAGCCAGCAAATTCGCCCAGGCGTTCCTTGGCTTCGGCTTCTTGCCCCATGCTGACCCAAGTATCGGTATAAATGACATCGGCTTCGGCGACAGCTTGCCGCGGCCGCGTGACCATCTCGAGGGCGCTGCCGTTGCTTGCGGCAAGATCATGGGCTTGGTCGCGAATCGACGGCTTCATCTCGTAGCCTTCCGGGGTCGCGATACTGAAGCTCAGCCCGAAATGCGCGCAAGCCAGCGCAACCGACGCCGCGACATTGTTGCCGTCGCCCACAAAGGCGAGCCGCAGGTCCTTAAGCCGCCCAAAATGTTCGCGGATGGTCATGATATCGGCCAAAGCCTGACAGGGATGGTAGCTGTCGCTCAACCCGTTGATGACCGGCACACGGGAGAAGTCAGCCAATTCCACCACCTGCGAATGGTCGAATACGCGCGCCATGATGCCATCAACATAGCTTGACAGAACGCGCGCGACATCGGCTACGCTTTCGCGCTTGCCCAAGCCTATTTCTTGGGGACCGAGCATGATCGCGCTCCCCCCCAGGTGTTTCATAGCCATTTCAAATGACACGCGCGTGCGCAGCGACGGCTTCTGAAAGATCATGCCAAGCGTCTTGCCGCGCAAGACCGGCTGATTGCCGCCGTCCCGCCATTCCTGCTTGAGCCGCAAAGCCATCTCAAGCAGGCGCTGCAGTTCTTCAGTCGAGCAATTGGCCAAATCGAGGAAGTGTTTCATTACGCTGGTTCACTTTTGGCATCGGACGCAGGAGGCGCAGTATAACATAGGGCCGGCTGCAAGCAACGTCCCAGTTCGCAAGCTGCGTGAGGCGACTGAGCGCGCTGCCTGGCAATCGAGAGCGCGAATGTTCCGCAGCGCTGGGTCTTGGTCCTCGCCATCAGGCAGATTGGTCTATCTCCGCCATATCGCGCCAGTTGCGCCCGTAGCTGGCATTGGCTCTCAAAGGGACGCGCAGGGGCTTGCCATCGGGAAAAGCCGATTCCATCGTCTGCACAACCAAGGCTGTGACCGCCGACAAATCCGCTTCCTTAACTTCCAGGACCAATTCGTCGTGGACTTGCAAAATCATCGCCGCGTCGCACTGCTCTTGCGCCAGCCGACCTTGCAAGTTGATCATCGATTGTTTAAGGATATCCGCGGCCGTGCCCTGAATGGGCATATTGATGGCGGCGCGTTCCTCCGCGGCGGTGCTGCGGCGGTTGCCATTGGATCTGATGGCCGGGTAGATGCGCCGCCGCCCGTAAAGCGTTCGCGTAAAACCATGCTCCCAGACAAAAGCTTTGGTTTCTTTGATATAGTTCTCCACGCCCGGCATACGCTCGAAGTAGGTCGTGATAAATTTTTCCGCCTCCGACAGCGTCAAGTCGCTATCGCGGGCCAGACGAAAGGCGCCCATGCCGTACATCAAGCCGAAATTGACGCGCTTGGCGAAATTACGCTGTTCATAAGTGACCTCCGCGGGCTCGATGCCATTGACCGCTGCGGCTGTCGCTTGATGAATATCCAAACCGCGATGGAAAGCGTCAATCAGCGTTTCATCTTGGCTGATATGCGCCATGACCCGCAATTCAATCTGGCTGTAATCGACCGCCAACAGAACATAGCCAGGCGGCGCGACGAAAGCCCGCCTGACTTCGCGCCCGACCTCGGTGCGTATCGGTATATTTTGCAAATTCGGGTTGCTGCTGCTGAAGCGCCCGGTGGCTGAACCGGTCTGATTGTAACTGGTGTGCAAGCGCCCGGTACGCTCATTGACTAACTCGGGCAAGGCGTCCACATAAGTGCTTTTGAGCTTGGACAGCTCGCGGAAGTCCACAATCATATTGACAATCGGATGTTTATCACGCAGCGCGTCCAGCGTTGTGGCATCCGTCGAATAGCCTAGTTTTGTCTTCTTCAGCCCTTCAACGGGCAATTCAAGCACGTCGAACAGGACGGTGTTCAGTTGCTTGGGACTATTGATATTGAATTTGCCGATGCCGCCTAATTCAAATATACCCGCTCCCAGCTCGCCAATGCGGCTTTGCAAGCGCCCGCTCATATCGCGTAGGAAGTCCACATCCAGCGTGACGCCCTTGGCTTGCATGCCGCCGATGATCGGGATCAGTGGCAGCTCCAGCGTGGAATAGAGCGGATCCAAGTCCGCCGCCTGCAATTCGCCTCGCAATGGTTCGACTAAGCGCCAGGTCATGGCGGCGTCCGCGGCGGCATAAGGCGCCGCCGCTTCGATTTCGACCGCATCCATCGTTATCTGTGATTTGCCCGTGCCGAGCAAGTCAAGGATTTCCGTCATTTGGATGTCCAGCTTTTGCGAGACAAGCGCCTTGAGCCCGAGAAATTTACTGATCGGGTTGCAGACCCATTCCGCCAGCATGGTATCAAAACTGATTGGCGCCACATTTATGCCATAGCGCCCTAAGATCATGACATCGTAGACCGCGTTATGGGCGCTTTTGGCGATCGTCGGGTCTTCAAGCGGAGCTCTTATCGCGTCAATCACGACATCCAAAGGCAGTTGATCGCCCACCGGCTCGGCAAACAGTTTGACCTGCCCCTGACCATTTGATCGGGAATGCCCTACCGGTATGTAATACCCGCGGTCGCCATCAACCGCAAGCGATATCCCGACAAGCTGCGCCGACATCTGATCAATACTTGTCGTCTCGGTGTCGAAGGCGATGACATCCGCGGTCCTAAGTTGAGCGAGCAATTCAGCCAAGCCGCGCTCATCGCGCACGATCACAGTCTCGACGATCTCATGCGCGTTGACGATACCCGTCTCGACTTCGTCGCCATGCAGACCGGTATAAACCTGCAGCAGCCGATCCCGCAATGACCTGAACTCAAGCTCGGCGAAAATATCGTCCACCGGTTTCAGCGCGAAATCTTGTCCAATGCAGGCTTCCAAATCCAACTGAATGGGCAGGTCGCTCATGATGGTCGCCAAGCGCCGGCTCAGGAAAGCCATGTCGCGCCCCTCGACCAGACGATTGCGCACCCGAGTTTTGAGCTCGTCCAGATGCGCGTAAATCGTTTCCAAGTCGCCATACTGCTGCAAGAGGTCGGTGGCGGTCTTTTTCCCTACCCCAGCCACGCCGGGGATATTGTCCGACGTGTCGCCCTCCAAAGCCTTGAGATCGACCAGTTGGCTCGGTTCCAGCCCAAAGCGCTCGCGGAAGGCCGCCTCGTCCAATACCACGTCATCGCCGCCGCGCTGCGGCAATTGCACGCGCACATGGGGAGACACAAGCTGAAGAATGTCGCGATCGCCCGTGGCAATGTGTACGTCAAGCCCCTGCTCGACCGCCTGTTTGCTAATCGTGCCTAGGATGTCATCGGCTTCCATATTCTCCATTGTCAGCCGCGGGATATTAAACGCGCCTACGATCTCGTAAATGCGATCAAACTGGCTGGAAAGGTCTTCCGGCATTTTTTCGCGAGTGGCTTTGTATTCGCTGTAAATCTCTTCGCGCCCGCTGAGCCCACGGTCAAATGTTACCGCGATGTACTTGGGCTGGTGATGTTCGTAGACATCAAGCAGCGTGCGCGTAAACCCGTATATGGCGTTGGTGTTTTCGCCATTTGTGGTCGTGAAGCCGCCATGGCGGAGCGCGAAGTAGCTGCGATAGGCCAGCGCGTGACCATCAATGAGATATAGAACCGGGCGGGCTGCCATAGCGTACCTTCAATCAACTGTCTGCGAGAGATTGGGCAGAGTATAACCAATCCGATTCGATTGCGACAGTCAGGCATCCGCGCGGGCGAATCTCAGGAAGCCCTGCAGCTCGCGCATGTCCAGATCCCGCCCCGGCTGCAAGACCAAATAGGCGTCCGCCCAAAGCTCCTGCGGCAAGGTCGGATCTTCCGCGCGGGCGATGCGCTGCGACCGCGCCATCAAGTCCTTCGCTGTTTGGTCCGGCGGGACGCCTTTGGGAATGTCCGCTACCAGATATACAAAGTCCTGGTGCACGTCGATGCGGCGCGCCGTCCAGCCCAGATTATTGAGTTGCAGCTCCAGCCAAAAGACCAATTGTTCAGCCACGGTCTGGCTGAGCGCGGTCGCGGGATCGGCGACAAGCCAAACGAAGGTTAGCGCCTGCGTCAATTGCGCCGCAGTGTCGGGGGCATCCGCCGCCGAGAGCGCCGGATAAGTGACCGATTCGTCTTGCGCGGTCTCTTCGTCGACAAGGGGGACTTGCGCCATGGCTTGCAACATGCGGTCGCCTTGTCTGTTGATCGCGCGCAGGGATTGGCTGCCGGCAAAAACCAAAGACAGGGTCAAATCATCCAGCGTCGCTTTGGAATAGAGCATGAAGCGCCGGTCGCCATCGGGCAAGGTGACAAAGCGCAAGCGCGCTTGTCCTTGTTCCGCAGTCCAATCGTCGTTGATTGCCTTGCGCAAGGCGCTCAGATCATCCGGTTGCAGCCCGCCGGAAAGACCCACCACAGCATTGTCGCGCGTTAGCAGGGTCGCTTCCGCAGTCAGCTCGGTCATCATCTGCGTCATGACAGCCGCCACTTGCCGGACATAAGGATCGTCAACTCGGCCGTACAAGGGCGCAGGCAGCGCGTCTTCAGCGCGGCTGGTAACAGTTGCGCTGAAGGAGCGCGCGGCAGCGGTTGTCGCCAGCTCGGCGCCTATAGTGGATTCCGCCGGCAATGTGCTCTGGTCAATATGTGGCGGCGCGCCCAGGGATGGCAGCGTATCCGCCGCGAATCCGCCACGCTGGTTGTGCGGCGGCGACGCGCTCCCAATGCCATCAGATGCGGGACCGCCGAATTTGCTCCCCAGCGCTAATTCAGCCAGGCTTTCGATGGTTGTGTTCTCGTCCCCGGCCTCCCGCAAGAACCGGTCCAGGTTATCGGCTTTGACGCGCTGGACCTCCGGCGCGGTGCTGGCGAATTCCGACCAGTCGAGGTTTGGATCCGCCAGCGCCAAGCCTAGCTCGCGCACTGTGGTCTGCCCGCCTGGGCTGGAGATCGGGGTGTCCTCGTCCTGTTTGCCAGCCGCAGCAAGAGCCTGATCGTCACCGTTCAATTGATTAATATGCCAATAGCGTATCGTCCCGCTTTCGTCGTCCGACTCAATTGCCAGCTCCAAGCCAGCGGGAGCCGAACCAGCCGTTTCGTCGTCGTCAGATGGGTGCAGCAGCCGATATGATGCCTGCAATTTCTGCAAGGTATACGAAGGCAGCGCCTGGTCAAGCAGCAAGCCGTCGACCAAGGATTCGATATTGACAGTGTCCTCTTGCAATTCAATTGCCGGCAGTCTTGCAGTCTGTGGCAAAGCCTCGTATACGTCTCGCAGCGAGCCTTCCAGAATTGGAATCAAGATTCTTGAGGACACTGGAATATCGACAAGACCCTGCACGCGGAATTCCTGCGCCAATTCACGCGCAGTCGGGTTGTCGGGTCCCAAAACGATAGCGATTTCGCCCTGTCGCGCGCGGATTAGGTCAATCATCACCGCTGGCGCAATAGCGAGGTTCTCAATATCCAGCAGCGCCAGGTGATGTGGTTTGCGCCGCAATTGCTCGATAGCGTTGCGCGCTTCCGTGACCGGCGTCACAGCATATTCGCCCAAGGACTCCAGCGCGCGTTTGACGTTGATGGCAAACTGCACATCGCGGGTAACTAATAAGATGCGCTTGACCGCGATGGTCATGGCTCACCCCGGGCTCTCACGAAATACGAGGAAACAATAAGACGACAAGAGATTCCTGAATTGCGCCGAGCGAAGCTGCAAATTATATTGGCTGTCGGCGCAATCCCGATCATCTTCTTGATTTTATCATATCCGCCCTAGCTGACCATCGAATCAAGCTAGGGTTCAGCAATAATCGGGAGCGCGGCGCAATCGCCGTATTCGGTCGTGAAGTCGGCGCTTACCCAACCAGCCCGCCCGCTCACATTTAACTGCCACCATGTATTGGCGCTATTCTGACCGGTTATCGGCGCCAGCGTACCGCTGTCCAAGACAGTGATAATCGCGTAACCAGTGCTGGGTCCTGTGCGGAAATTCAAGCCGACGTTCACGAGCGCGCGGCAAACTTCGTCGTCGGGGATGAAAGGAAGATTGGAAGGATTCGCGGGCGTCGCAACAATATCAGCCGGCGATTGACGCACGACCACGCTGATTTCGTCAGCTGCGCCAACCACCGTATCGCGATAAGCCAAGACCCGCAGCGTAATCTCCCCCAAATCGGCGGCCTGCGGGACATAATTCAGGATAGCCTGCAGCGACAGATCGCCCTGCAGCGACTCCGATGAAACGGTGCGGACGATTTGGTTGTCCACAAAAAGCTGAACGCGATTGACGCCAATGCTGTCGGAGGCGTCCACTGATACCAAGATTTCTTCGCCAACCACAAATTCGTCGCCGTCGCTCGGCGAGTTGATGATGACTTCAGGCGGTCCTGCCGGGGTATCGGTTGCCTCGCCACTATCAGGCAGCGCGGACCTGCTGCGCAGGTTACAAGCTGAAAGCGCTAGAATGGTACAGAGGAAAAAAGCGAGACGGACGCTGGCCATTAATGCACCGCGGCGCGCGAGCAAAATCAACTGGCGACAACAACTAGCGGCTGATGCGCTGGCGCCGTCGGCGGTGCTGCCCCGGGCAGACGCGCTTGCATGCTCCAGGGACCGGTCCAGGTCACTTCTAGCTGCGCCAGTTTGCCTTTCCAGTCGCCTTCCGCTTCGAAGAATACGAGTTTGTTCTGGGGACTGCGGGCGCGCCACCTGCCTTTGTATTTGTTCTCTACCAAGACCTCGACCATTTGACCCAAGTATTGCGAATTGATTTCCGCCACAACCTGCGCCTGCAAATCCTCCAGCAGCTTGTGCCGCTCGCGCTTTTCTTCCTCCGGCACATCGTCGTCCATGCGCCGCGCGCTCACCGTTTGCGGTCTCGGGCTGTAACGCGCCAGATGCGCCTTGTCGAGTTTTAGCTCTTCCAACACTTGATAGGTCTGCATGAACTGCGCGCGCGTTTCGCCCGGGAAGCCGACGATGATGTCGGTGTGGATGGCAACCTGGGGAATGATCTTGCGAATCTTGTACACCAGCTTGCGATATTGGTCGGCAGTATATCCGCGCCGCATACGCGCCAGCACGTCGTCATCACCGGCTTGCACCGGCACTTCGATATGCGGCATGACCCGCGGCAACTCAGCCACAGTATGAAGCAGCTTGTCGGTCATCCAATTGGGATGGCTCGTCAAGAAGCGGATCCGCTCTATGCCCGCCTCTTCAGCGACCCCGTGAGTGACGCGCAGCAGGTCAGCCAGATCCGGTCCATCCGAGATATCCTTGCCGTAACGGTCCACGATTTGGCCCAAGAGCGTGACCTCTTTGACGCCCTGCGCCGCCAAACTGCGCACATGCGCGACGATCTCGCCGACGCTGCGACTGCGCTCCACACCGCGGCGAAAGGGAATGATGCAGAATGTACAGGCATGTGAACAGCCATATACGATTGGCACATGCGCCGTGACCAATTGTCCGCGTTCATGCTGCGGCAAAATAAGCTCGCCATCCTGCAAGGCGTCCCGGGTCTGGCGCGCCCGCGCCTCGAGCTGCAGGACCTCCGTTTCGTCCATGCGTCCTTCAAGGAATCTGACCATCGGCGCCGGGTCAGATGGCGGCATGAAGACATCGACATAGGGCAGGCGCTGCCGCATCCACAGGGGATCGCGCACCCCGACCATGCAGCCCATGACGCCAATCACCTTTTCCGGATGGCTCTCTTTCAGCTTGCTCAACAAACCCAGACGACCCAGCCCCTTGTCCTCGGCGCTTTTGCGCACGACGCAGGTATTGACCACCATGATATCGGCGTCTTCGCCCTGCTCGGTCGAACGATGGCCCAGCTTTTCCAACTCGGACGCGAGCAGTTGCGTATCCGCAACGTTCATTTGACAGCCAAGGGTCCAGATATGATAGCGCATGTTCAAATCACTTTTCGTTCTCGGATGCCGCTATTCTAGCCGAGCCGCAAAGCTGGGTCAATGCGGCTCGGTCGACGCTTCAGGGCAATCGCATCCACGCCCTGTGAGTTCGCGCGCTATTTTGCCCAAACGATTTTCCGCGGCATGAAGGACGTATGCAAATGGTCATGGTAGGGCAAAATTCTCACGGAAAAACCGACATTGCCCGTCGTGTGATAGGTGTGTTCGGTAACAAATGAGTAACTGTTGTCGCCGTTTTCGGACGCGAGCGTCATATCAACCGACCGCCCTTCTCGGATATTGCCGATGGTATCCAGCATGCCGTAGTAGAGTTGCACGCGCACGTCGCAGGGTTTCAAAGCGCCTAAGCCTACAATGGCGCGCACTTCCGCATTGCTGC
Source organism: Aggregatilineales bacterium (assembly GCA_963663445.2). GTDB lineage: Bacteria > Chloroflexota > Anaerolineae > Aggregatilineales > Phototrophicaceae > UBA6055. The sequence continues at coordinate 2,083,446 of CAXXTM010000002.1, forward strand.
CAATTTCGACGTCGCCGCTGTCAATATCCACTTCCAGGACCGCGACATCGGACCAGACTTGGTCGAGCTTCGCCTGCCAGTCCGCGAATTGAAGCGCGCCCGCGAAGCCGCAAGCGCGCATGTCTTGGCTGACCCGATAGCGCGGCATATAGAACTCTTCGGTGTATTGCCGCACCATGCGATGCGTGTTAAAGACCGGCGCCAGACACCGCATGCTGCGCTTGACACGACGAATCCAGTCGCGCGGCAGTCCGTCGCGGGATTGCCGGTAAAACAGCGGTACGATGTCCTGCTCCAAGAGATTGTAAAGCGCCTGGCTCTCGATATAGTCTTGATCCGCCCAATCGTGATCGGCGTACTCCTCGCCATGGCCGATTGACCAGCCAATATCGCGTTGGTAAGCCTCGTCCCACCAGCCATCCAGTACACTGCAATTCAAGCCCGCGTTGTAGATTACTTTCATGCCGCTGGTGCCGCTGGCTTCTTTGGGGCGGCGCGGATTGTTCAGCCAGATGTCGACCCCCTGCACCAAGTAGCGCCCTACGTTCAGATCGTAGTTTTCCAGAAAGACAATCGAGTCGCGGAAATCTGGATCGCGGGCGACATTGACGATGGTGCGGATGAATTCTTTGCCTTCATTATCATGCGGGTGCGCTTTGCCAGCGAAGATGAATTGCACGGGCTTTTCCGGATCGGTGAGCAATTTGCGCAGGCGGCCCAAATCGCGGAAGATCAATGTGGCGCGCTTGTAGATGGCGAAGCGGCGCGCGAAGCCGATCGTCAAGGCATCCGGATTCAGCACCTCATCCGCTTCTTCAATCGCTGTCTGCGACACGCCGCGCCGCTGCAATTGCTCGCGCAGGCGATCGCGCGCGAAAGCCACCAGTCTTTCCCGCCGGCGCACATGCGTCCGCCACAGTTCCGCGTCCGGAATGCTCGACACGCCTTCCCAGATTTGCGACCGCGATTCTTCCGCCCGCCAAGCCGGATCCAGGTAACGGTCGAAAAGCTGCGCCATCTCTTGGCTGACCCAGGTCTGTACGTGAACGCCGTTTGTGATGGCGCGAATTGGCACTTCGTGCACCGGCACATCCGGGTAAACCCACTTCCACATATCGCGCGAGACTTCGCCATGCAACTTCGCGACGCCGTTCGCCCCCGACGACAGGTTCAGCGCCATCACCGACATGGAGAACAACTCGTAGTCGCCCATGTTTTCCCGCCCCAGATCGAAGAACTGATCGCGCGAAAGTCCCAACTGACGCATCAAATCCGTGAAATGCTCGTCAATCAAATCGAAATCGAAGCGCTCCAAGCCAGCCGAAACGGGCGTGTGAATGGTGAAAACGCTGCTCGCCGTTGTCAGCGCCTTTGCTTGTTCGAAACTCAGTTGATGGTCCTGCATATAGACGCGGATGCGTTCGAGCAGCAAAAATGCCGAATGACCTTCGTTCATGTGAAAGATATCAGCCGCGATACCGAGGGCGCTTAATGCGCGCGCGCCGCCGATGCCCAACAGAATCTCCTGACGGATGCGCGTGCGGCGATCGCCACCGTAGAGGCGGTCGGTCAGGTTGCGATCTTCTTCCAGTTCATTCTTGTCGATATTGGTATCAAGCAGGTACAGCGAAACGCGCCCCACTTGCACCTTCCAGATCTGCGCCCACAGTTCACGCCCCGGCAAGGGCACAGAGATCTTGATGGTCTTGCCGTCCGGTCCTGTCTGCAATGTGACCGGCAAGTTGACGTAGTCGTTGATAGGATAGGATTCCTGCTGCCAGCCGTCGGCATTGAGATACTGCTGGAAATAGCCTTCCTGGTACAAAATGCCCAGGCCGACCAGCGGGATATCCATGTCGCTCGCGCTCTTGAGATGATCGCCGCTCAAGACGCCTAAACCCCCGGAGTAATTCTGCAAGCACTCCGTCAAGCCGAATTCCATAGAAAAATACGCGATGACCGGCTGACGAGGCAAATCGCCGTATTGGTTTGCGAACCAGGTGTCTTGCGAGCGCATGTATTCGTCGTAAGAGCGGCAAACGCGCGCGTAGTGCGCCATAAACGAGCTGTCATCAACCAGCGCGTTCAGCCGTTCCTGGCTCATCCGGCCCAGCATCCATTCCGGATTATGCTGCGTTTCTTCCCACAGGTCGGGGTCGAGCCGCCGAAACAGCGAAATCGCCTCGTGATCCCATGCCCAGCGCAGGTTGTAAGTTAATTCGTGCAGGCGCCCTAACTGCCGAGGCAGTTTGGGCGCGACTTTGACTCGCGCTACAGGTTGTACCATCGCTATGCTCCAATTATGTCGACGAATGAGTCAAGTGAGACAAGCCTTAGAAGCGTTCATTCTACAGTCAATTTATGACGATTGCACCAGGAAAATGGCGCCGATGGTCCTGGACCCAAGCAAGGCGAAGAAATCCCAGCGGCAGGCGCACGTTCAGCGACAGCCTGTCGTCTTAGCTATTTTGTACAATTAACCGTTATATTTCTTGTCGCGAGAAGAGTTTTTATTGATAAGTGAAGCCATTATGATATGATGGAATTGTCGCTGGTTCACAATCTGACAATCGCAATCGTTTGGAGAAGCTAGATGCTGAAAAAGAAGTACCTGAAAAGCAAGGACATCTGCAAAGTAACCTTCTACACAGCGCCGGAACTCAGCGCCGAATCCGTTGCCCTCGTCGGCGAATTCAACGGTTGGAGCGCATCCGAGACGCCGATGAGGGCGCTCAAAGACGGGCGCTTCAAGGCGACTGTCGATTTGCCGCGCAACAAGCGCTATCAGTTCCGTTATCTTATCAATGAATGCGAATGGGACAACGACTGGGCAGCCGATCAGTATGTCCCGAATCCCTTTAGCGGAGATAATTCAGTAGTCGAGGTATAAGCCTATGCTCAAGAAACGTTTCCTCAAGAGCAAAAATCTGGTCCAGGTGACGTTTTATACCGCGGCGGCGCTCAATGCCAGCGAAGTCTGTTTGGTGGGCGACTTCAACGACTGGGACGAAACTGCAAATCCAATGAAAGCGCTCAAGGACGGACGCTTCAAACTCGTCTTGGAGCTTGAGCCGGACAGCGAATTCCAGTTTCGTTATCTCGTCAATGGCGACGAGTGGCATAACGATTGGGAAGCTGACGCCTACACGCCCACCATCCACGGCAGCGACAACTGCGTCGTCGCCACTTGAACCGACGGCGCTCGGCGAGGACCGTGCGCCGCCTTCCCGGTTGGCTCGACCCGTTCCACTCAATAAAAGAGCAAACAGTCCTTCAAACTCCCGGCGGGAGCTCGAGGGACTGCCGGGCTAATCCGCGTCGATTCTTTTCCAGCGGTTCAGTTGCCGCGTTGGCAACCGGTTGAGCTCCCTCAAGCATTCACCCCATCGCGCCAGGAAACCAGCGCGGCGACCTTGGCATAGTCGGCGGGAAGCCCCATCGGCAAAATGAAGTACGTGGCGCCAGCAGAATGGTAGGCATCCAGGTTATGCGGCACATCCTGCTCGCGGCTGATGGATACCGTGCGTTCGATTTCCGCGGGGTCGCGCCCGACTTCCGCGCACCAGTCATCCAAGACGCGGCTTTTGCGCGCCCAGGTTTCCGGCGGTCCGAAGCCATTCCAAAGATCGGCGAAGCGCGCGGTGATCTTGAGCGTCACTTTCTCGCCGCCGCCGCCAATCATGATGGGGATTGGATTGCGCAGCGGGGCCGGGACCTCCTTGCGCATGCGCGTCTGGATGACGGGAAGCGCCGCTTCCAGGGCGCGCAGTCGGCTGCCCGCGCTGCCAAATTCATAGCCGAATTCCTCATAGTCCTTCTCGAACCAGCCCGCGCCGATGCCGAGAATCAGGCGACCGCCGCTGATATGGTCGACGGTGTTGGCCATCTGCGTTAATAGCGCCGGATTGCGATAGCTATTGCAATTCACCAGCGTGCCAATTTCCACCCGCTCCGTCAGCATGGCGATCGCCGTCAGCAGGGTCCAGGCTTCGAAATGGTTGTCATTGCCTTCGCCATACAATGGGAAAAAATGATCCCAATTCCAGATTGAGTCGACCCCCAGCGCCTCAACCTCTACCACCGCTTCCGCATAGTCGTCGTAGCTGACATGCTGGGGATGCAATTGTACGCCTACCTTAACCTTGCTCATGCGCTTTACCTTTCACTTATATCGGGCTTTGAACACCGTCGGTTTTCCGCCCGTTTCTGTTTATGCGCGCTGCGTCTCTCGGCGGCAAGCGGGCTATGATCTTTACCCGTTTTTGCGCGAGCGCGACATTCCTGGAACCATTTCGCCGATTAGGCGGCGAGCGGCTTCGCGCCTTCTGTCGCAGCGAAGGATGAAACTCAGCGTTAGATTCGACGCGGCCGAATCAGGAAATCCACATCGGCGCCGGGCGGCACTATCCTATCATCAAAACGCGAAAAACTGGCATGGGTGCAATCGGCGCCGATGACTGATCCCGCGCCAATGGTGAACTGCGGCGGGATGCGCGCGTTCTTGCCGATACTGGTTATCTTCAGATCGCCAATATCCTGCCAGGAGCCCACTCTCGCGTCGCGGCCGATGACCGCGATCTTGTCAATCAGCGCGCGTTCAATCACCGCTCCGGTTTCGACATAGGCATCGTTCAAGATGACGGATTCCCGCAGGACCGTCCCGGGACCGATGAAGACGCCCGGGGACAGTATCGAACGCTCGATGACCGCGCCCGCGCCGATCACCGAGCCGTCGGCGATCATACTGTCCACGATGCGCGCGTCCGCGCCGATGCGCACCGGCGGGCGCTCCTCGCTGCGGGTATGAATCACCCAGGTGCGGTCGTTCAGATTCAGGGACGGCGGGCTTGACAGCAGGTCCATGTGCGCTTCCCAGTAGGCGTCTATCGTACCCACATCAATCCAGTAGCCGCCGTAGGGATAGGCGCATACGTTCTTATCCGCCGCGACCATCTTGGGCAAGATGTCGTGCCCGAAATCATGGGAGGAGGCGGGATCGTCTTGGTCCTCTTGCAGCGCGCGCTCCAGGACGCCGTATTCAAAAACATAGACGCCCATATTGGCCAGATTGCCGGGCGGCTGACTGGGTTTCTCGATAAACTCCGTGACCCGGTATTCGCTATCAGTATCCACAATGCCAAATCGGCTCGCTTCGTCCAAGGGAACGCGAATGGTGCAAACGGTCGCGTCAGCGCCCTTGTCGCGATGATATTGCACCAGCATGTCATAATCCATTTCGTAAATGTGATCCCCGGACAAGATCAACACGTATTCGGGACGTCCTTGCCGCACAAAATTAAGGTTCTGCGCGACCGCGTCCGCGGTGCCGGCATACCAATCCGTGTCATAGCTGCCTTGATAAGGCTGCAGCAAACGCACCCCGCCCGTGAAGGAACGATCCAGATCCCAGGGTCGTCCTTTGCCAATATGATCGTTGAGACTGTGCGGGCGATACTGCGTCAAGACCAGCACATCAAAGACATTGGAATTGACGCAGTTGCTCAACGCGAAGTCGATGATGCGATACTTGCCGCCAAAGGGAACAGCTGGCTTGGCTCGCTTGATGGTCAAAACACCCAATCTGGTACCTTTGCCGCCCGCCAATATGATTGCCTTTATCTTCACAATTCGCTCCTCCGCGCCAGAACCTTGCTACGCGCCAGATTATATAGCTCAATATATTCGCCGGCGCTTTTTTCCCAACTGAAATCCATAGACATGCCGCGTTTCTGCATGCGGCGCCAAGCTGACGGGTTCTGATGATAGACATCAAGCGCCCATTCCAGCGTGCCCCGCAGCGCCGAAACCTCTTGCCAATGGAAGACGAAGCCTGTGCCAGTATCCGCAGCGCCATTATCGTAGTTCTTAACGGTATCCGCCAAACCGCCAGTTTCGCGCGCCAGCGGCAAGGCGCCATAGCGCATCGCCATCATTTGCCCCATGCCGCAGGGTTCAAAGTGGCTGGGCATCAAGAACAAGTCGCAACCGGCATAGATCTGCTGCGCAAAGGCGCCGTCAAATTGCAGAAAGGCTCTGGCTTGGTCCGGGAAGTCTTGATCCAACTGCCAAAAGGCGTATTCCAGTTCGCTTTCGCCCGTGCCCAGCAGGACTAATTGCAGGTCGCGCTGCCCCAGCAACTGACGCAGCGCCGGCAGCGCCATGTCAAAACCCTTCTGCGCAGCCAGCCGGCTGACAATGCCGATGAGCGGCACGTCGGGCGCGACCGGCAATCTGGCAAATGACTGCAAATGCCCCTTATTGGGTGGGCGCTTCTCTTCAAAATCGCGGACATCGAAATTCTGGAACAAGCAGGGATCCCTGGCCGGATTCCATAGATCCATATCCAGCCCATTCAAGATCCCGCGCAAATCGGCGCTGCGTTTGCTGACCAATGGCGCCAATTCGTAGCCGGCATAAGGGTATTTGATTTCCTCGGCATAGCGCGGGCTAACCGTCGATATCATGTCGCTGTACGCGATGCCTATGCCCAACAAATTGTCACTTAAACCAGCGGAGGCCAGGTCGGTCCGATGGCGACCGTCAACGCCGGCCTGGAACAAGAAGCCGCCCGCGTGATTGCCTTGGTAAGCGATGTTGTGAATCGAGAGCGCTGTCGCCAAGGATGCCCATTCCGCTACGTCGCTGTTCGAGCGAACAAGAAATGGCAGCAAGCTGGTGTGCCAGTCATTGACATGGAGGGTTTCCGGGAACCAGCCGATCTCTTCGCCCAGCCGCCAAAGCGTGGCCATCAAGGCTTGGTTGAGGTAGATGAAGCGTTCCATGTCCCATTGCCATTGGGAATATACCTCGCCTTCCAGCCCAAAATAGGGTGGCGACTGCAAAAGATAATAGGGAGTGCCGTCGTAAAAGCAAGTATATACCCTGACCTCGTTTGTCCCCAGGCGATGCGGGAAGTCGAAGGAAAAAAGCGGCTCAATCGCGTATTCCAGATGATTGATGAAACCATAGCCCGGGATCATGACACGCGCGTCTAGCCCGAGCTTGCGCAGCGCCACCGGCAAGGAGCCAAGCACATCAGCCAGACCGCCGACCTTGGCAAAGGGAACCGCCTCCGCGCCTGTGAGCAAGACCTTCATTTATGAAACCGACTTTCGCTACCGTTCCTCGCCAGGGCGATTGTAACTGAACATCTTCGTCATGAGTACAATAACTTGCGCCGCCTCGTTGCCAGCCGCAGTTACCTATGCTAGTATCATGTTGGCACGACACAGCTATGACCATCGTACCAGTGTGGACGACCTTTTCCGCTCGTCAACATGTTCCGCGCCTTTTAATCGGCTAGTCCGAATCTATCGAGTTGGAAACGCTCATGACTCAAAAACAAGGTCGCAAAAGGCGCTATAATTATCTTCTGCCAATCATTTTCCTCGTATTAGTATTCTTGACCGCGGTCAGCGGCACCTACATTGCTTTGAGGCTCTTTGGGGACAATGCGGGCAGCGAAACCGTGCCCGAAATCATCACTGTTGAGATCATCATCACAGCGACCCGCGCCGCCCCCGACGTGGCAGCGACATTGCAGCCCGCCACGAGCCGTTCTGACCAAGTGGACCTGCCGGCGGATATTGCCGGGTCCGGATCCGAATCTGTCGCGACGGTGGACGCGGCGCGGCTGGGCGCGGTAGACGCCGCCTTAAGCACGCCGACGGTTGCAGCCGGCGGCGAATTCTTGTCGGACAATTGCAAGTTTCACACAGTGCAAGGCGGGGATACGCCCTTCGGCATTGCCGAGCGCTGGGGCGCCAACCCTTATCTTCTGCTCGAAGTCAATAATCTGACGCTCGAGACCGCCACCAATTTGCAGATTGGGGATAGGCTGATTGTGCCGCTGCCTGGCTGCAGCGTCGAAGGGCAAATTATCGAAACTGGCGGCACAACATCCACCGCCAACAGCGAGGCCGCCGCAAACGCAACAACTACGCCCGCCCAAGTTCCGATCGAAATCGCGTCGGTGGAGGAAATCGGCAATATCACGGGAGAAGGCATAATCCTGCGCAACAACGGCGGCGATATTAATATCAGCGGTTGGGTCCTTAATGACGCCGATGGCAACAGCTATACTTTCCCGGGCTTGCTTCTATTCACGAATGCGGAGATAGCGATCTATACACGCAACGGCGCCAGTACCGAAGGCGCGCTATTTTGGGGCAGAGACCAAGCCGTTTGGCAAGCGGGGGAGCAAATTACGCTTAGCGACCGTGATGGCCATGTTCGCCAGACGCTGCAGATCCCAAGCGAGCCAGCCAACTGACCGAATCGCCCGCAATTTGACGCAAAGACTACTTAGGAATCCTGATGAAGAAATGGGAAATGACCGTCGACAACATGGTGAAAGAAGCCATCGGCAATGGCGATATCTCGCATTTGCCGGGCGCGGGGGCGCCGCTGCGCCTCGATAATGACATGTATACACCGGCCGAGTTACGCGTGACGCACAAGATCATGGGCGACCATGATGTGCTGCCCGAATGGATCGCCAATCGTCAGCGGCTGGATCAGCTTGAAAGCAAATTACAGGACCAGGCGCTGCGCAGGGCGGAGAAATATCTGGCGGCGCGACAAGCCGCCCAAAAGCCCGAGCAGAGCGAATTGCTATCAATAATTGAAGATGACTGGGAACGATTTAAGAAGAAGTTTATAGACCAGGCAGAGCGCTACAATCGAGATGTTCTGGACCACAACTTGGCGCTGCCAAATGGCATCCCGCGCAAGCCCCTGCTCAATAGCGAGAAGATGCTAGAACGCGCCTTCGGCAAATCGCAGGCGAAGACTTAAGCGTTTTCTTCAATCGGATTATTATCGTCCGGTTTCGCCTTGGCGCCTTCCTGCAATCCCTTGCGGAAGTTCGCCACTGCCGAGCCAAGCTCGCCGCCGATGCGTGATACGCGGCCGACGCCGAAAAGCAACACTACAATAATCAAGACGATAAAAAGTTCGGTTGGACCTAAATTAGGCATGGTCTTTTCCTATTCCACGATTTCAGTCTCCAGGCAAGTATAACACGCTTCGCCTAGATTGCGATACATGAATCTGCGTGGCAAGGCAATTGCTTCAAATTTTTTACCACAAAGACAGGAAGTTTAGGGATTTATTTTCAGTACCTAAGGCGCGGCCTGGCTTTTGATCTTATTCCGCGAATGCCCTTCCCCACTGCATGTGCGCCGCGCTCCATAGCTACCTATGCTATAATCAGCGCAGAATAGCGCGTACCGAGATTCCTTTCCATGTCAGGTGTCGCCAGCGAATCCTTACTCCAGAATATCCCCATTTTCGCGCGGCTCAGCAGCCAGCATTTGCGTTTGATCGGCGAGGCTTTGACCGTTCACAGCTATCGCGCGGGCGAAGATATATTTCTTCAAGATCAGCCGGCCGACGGACTTTTGATCCTTCTCTCCGGCGTCGCAATCCTTTTTCAAACGAATCCCGACGGCAGTCTAGCGCCATTGGCAACCGTCAAACCGGATCAAGTTTTCAATCAAGAAGCGCTATTCAGCGATCACACGCAGACCGCAACCTTACGCGCGTCGCAGAATGTTACCGTGGCCAAGCTAGACAAGGCGACCTTCGCCGCGCTCTTAGAGCGACACACGGAATTGGGCGCGGCAATCGGGCAAAATCAGGATGCCGCCAGGTCGGCGATCAACCCGCGCTTCGCTGAACAAAGGGACGACGAAGAGGTATTGATCGAAACCCGGCGGCATTGGTGGGCATTTCTGCGCGCAGCCTGGATCCCGTTTTTGATAATGCCGGCTATGTTGGGGACCGCGTTCATTGTACAGGCAGGGGCGCTTTCATTGCTGATAGTCCTGCTATCCTTGGTTTTGCCCGGTACGGCGCTGATCTACTTCTTTGCGGAATGGCGCAACGACTCCGTGATCGTCACGGACCAGCGCATTATTCGAGTTGAGCGGACCATTCTGGCAATGCACCGGCAAATAACGCAAGTTGGCTTGGAAAGCGTGCAAGAAATCAACTTCGAAATCCCACCCTATGATCCCTTTGCACGGTTGTTTCGCTATGGCAGCGTCCTAATCAAGACCGCCGGGGCGCAGGGCAATTTGGAACTGGACCTAATCCCGCGGCCCGAACAGTTTCAAAAATTGATCATCGAAGATCGACAGTATTTCGAAAGCCGCAAGGCGCAGCGTCACCACGCCATGGTGCGGGATGAGTTGCAACGCTGGCTGGCGGGTGAAAATCCCGACCTAGAAGAAGCGAGCAGTGGCTCGCCCGCCGATGCCAGCGCGCCGCCGAAGGCCGTCGTGGGCACCAACGGCTACTTCAGCACCTGCGTCGAAATGAGCAATGGCGATATCGTCTATCGCAAGCACATCAGCGTTTGGGCGCAGCACACGCTGATACCTATCGTTGTAACGCTGCTGGCTGTGACAGGCCTGCTATTGACCTTCACGGTGGTAAATCCCGACTTGCGCATCGTTACTTTCCCCATCTCCATGGCAGCCTTCTTGATTGGCAGCGTCACGTATTATTGGCTGGATTGGGATTGGCGCAACGACCTCTACATCATCTCCGACGATACCATCACCCTGGTGCATAAGCGGCCTTTTTTCTTGCAAAACCTGCGCGATCAGGTGCTTGTCGAGCGCATAGACAACGTGGAATCGGTGAGAACGGGTTTATTCGCCGCTATCATGAAATATGGAGACGTGCGCATGTCATTGGTCGGCGCCGACGAACACAAACTCTTTCACAAGGTCCCGCATCCGCAACAGATCCAACAGGAGATTTCCCGGCGTCAGTACCTCAAGGAAGAACGGCGCGCGCGCTATGACGCGCTGCAGCAACGGCAAATCCTAGGTGAGTACCTCGGCGCGGCTCACGCGCAGAGCTTAGAGCAAAACGCGGTGCAGCAGACATTGCCGCCCTTGACGCCACAGCGCGCGGGACAAGCGCCACAAGTTCCAACGATAAGAGCGGCTAACAATCTCGACCGCAATCGACCGCCCCGTTTGCCAAAGAAGCGCGTCAATTATGCGCCGCAGGCTATGGAGCCGGACAATCTCCTGAAAGACGACAGGACGCGCAGAAGGTCCTCGCGCTTCCGCCCCGGGCGCGACAATCTTTAAGAGGCCTGCCGCGCCGCGCGCAAACTAGAGATCCAGACGCATGTGCCACAGTTCTCGTTTGACCTTAAACTGAAAGCGCTTGAGCAGGTCATTAACAATTTCGTCGTCGCGTGGATGCTCGATGCTGATGGTCGAGCGGGAATAACGCGCTAGAACATTGCAAAAAAGCGCCTCCGCATGTGGCTGATAATCAAGCCGGGGGGAGGCAAAGAAGCGCAAGCGCATATCACTGAAGCTGATTGGGCATTCAAGCCAGCAGCAGGCTTGAATCGCCGCCGTCGCTTCGTCACGGATGATCAACTTCTCGAGGCTGTTCAGAGAAAATAACTTCATAAGACGCTGCCACGGCGCAACGCGGAAGCTCGATTCGCGCAAGGGTTTCAGCCAGCCGAGTCCGCCTAAAGCGTTGGGGCGCGCCGCCTGCGCCAAGCTGTATTCGGACTGCCATTCGCTGTGTCTAAGGCGCGTGATATGGAAGTCATGCCGGTCGCAAAAGGGAGCGCTAAGGAAGCCACTGCGCCGCCAATGGCGCCAGGCGCGTTCATAAAGAAAGCCCTGACGTTCATACAGTTTCAGCGCGGCTGTATTGTCATGGTTCACTTGCAAGATGACCCGTCTGCCGCTTCTTTGTCGGATCATTTGCAGGCTGGCCTCCACGAGTTGACCGGCGATGCCGCGCCCTTGAAATGCGGGATGTACCGCGACATTTGCCAGGATCCAGGTTTCCGGCATGTCCTTGGGGTAGCCCGCCGGGTAGACGGACACATTCCCGACCAATTGACCGTCCATGATGTAGACAAATCCCAGGCTAATGCCCAGCGCCAGATCGTTCAGCCGGGCGATGAGGTTGAGCCCGTAGCCCATGTGGCTGAGGGTGCGCATTTCGCGGATAGCTGAACGGCCGCTGCTATCCAAGGAATCGGCGAATACCAGTTCGATCAAATCCGCCAAAGGGCGCAGATCGGTACGCATATTCACCGGGCGCAATCCATCGGGCGCGATTGCCGCCGGCGACTTTGGCGTCACGCTAATTTCGGTCAATGGAGCCTTCCCGCCGCTACCAGCCTAAGCTAAGCCTAAACTTTGGACAATAGCTTGTCAAGTTTTGCTGGAATCCAGGGCAGTCGCATCAACCACATCTTGCCCTTTGCGGCGTTTTCATATAGAACAATATCACTCGCGCAAGCGGACTAGAGCAATCGCCTTTGAGCTGTCAATGGCGCAAGCTGTCCTGGCTGCAAACAGCGCCTTCAATCTGACAAGGAGAAAATGGATGAGTTACAGACCCATCGGTGGACGGCGTCAGCGAAGCGCCGCGTGGCAATGGGTGGTCATTGGGTTCATCCCCGGGCTGTTTTGCGGCCTCAGCATTATGATCGGAGTCATATTCGAAGGCACCTTGCTCGATGTTGTGCTGCCGACGCCGGCGCCGCGCGTAGAAACGACAGTTGTGCATGTCGTGATGACCGCGACAGAGGATCCAAACAGGTCCACCGCAACGCCTGTGACCGAATTCGTCGTGGTTACCGCAACGCCTGACCCCGCCTTGTCGGCCGGGGGCTTGAGCGCCGTATCTGTATCATCGCCGGTTCCGGCCGCCGCCGACGCGGCGACAGCGGCGCTGCAAGCAAGTCCAGTCCCGACAGCGCTGCTGACCGATGCGCCCGCGCCCGTCGCGCGGCAATCCCTACAGGTACCGGAGATATTGCTGGTATTGCGATCACTGGCGGTTACCGTGCCGGGCGGCACATTCACCATGGGAACGCTGCCGGCCGAAGTCATTGTGGCGGTCGAGGAATGTACTGTGCGCGACAGCGGCGCCTGCCTGGCAACTTACGCCGAAGATTCCTATCCCGCCCACGCCGTCACGGTTGACGCCTTCTTGATGGAGACCACGGAAGTTACGCTGGAACAGTACGTCGCCTTCCTCAATGTTAGCGGACCCGGCAGTCATCTCAACGGCTGCGCCGGCTTCCCCTGTATTCAAACGCGCAACGAAAGCGCGGACGCGCCAATCGTTTTCGATAGCGCCAATTACAGCATTCCCGGCATCCTGCCCCAGTATCCCGCCTATGGCATGACCTGGTACGGCGCGCGCGAGTACTGCGAGACTATCGGCCGCCGGCTGCCGACCGAGGCGGAATGGGAGCGGGCGGCGCGCGGCGACGACGGCCGCGTTTATCCCTGGGGCAACGCCTGGGACAACGCGCTAGCCAAGACCAACCGGCCGCTTGATACCGCGCCCGGACCTCTGCCTATCGCCAGCTTTCCGCTGGGAGCCAGCGTATACGGCGTTTATGATCTAGCCGGCAACATGGCGGAATGGGCCAGCGACTGGTATAGCGAGCGATATTACGCGGCTTTGGCTGGGCAAGGCACGGCAGTCAATCCTACGGGTCCAGTGACTGGATTGCAAAAGGTCTTGCGCGGAGGATCCTGGAACAGCGTGCCTTTTTTCAGCCGAGCGGTCCACCGCCAATCTTGGGATCCCAGCGAAGGACAACGCTGGATCGGCTTCCGCTGCGCGGCCGATATACCCGATGAGGCTGCTGTTGGCTCCACGAACTTGAATCCCGCGACCTTGGGCGTAGACGTACCGGCTGCGCCGCCACAGCAAACAGAGGTCGCCAACGCGCAGCCAACCCAACCGCCGCCGCCCGAAGCAAATCAATCCGCCGACAGCACAGCGTCAAACTCGGCTGGATGAGCGCCTCTGAAACTGGCAGTTGTCAATGCGGTCTCAATAAATTCAACAAAAGATAAGAATCGGTAGGGGCGACTCGCTGAGTCGCCCAATCAGCAGGATTCATTTCATTTGGGCGATTTAAGTGTCGCCCCTACAATATCCATAATTATGTTGGATTTACTTAGGCGAAAACTTAGTCCCAGCAGTTGCATGTATCGAACGTTTCAGTCAATGCGCCACAGGATACTTGTCGAGCACCCAGCGCAGCAAAATAAAATGTCCAACTAAACCGGCGTACTCGCCGTATTCACTTAGCGTGTCCACAACTTGTTCGGCGCTCTTCTCGCCATCACCTTGAAAGAAATAGTGATTGACCGCGGCTTGCAAAGCCACGTCGTTGTGGCTGACGTAAGGGTATTTGCCAAAAGCGCGGCCGAGCGCATTCGCTGCTGTCCAATGGCCGACGCCCTTGATAGACATGAGCCTGCTATAGGCATCGGCTGCATCCAAGTAGCGCAATCGCTCCCAGTCCAATAGTCCGCCTTTTACGTCGCGCGCGATGCTTAGTATCAAGTTGACGCGGCTCTTGGTGATTTTCAAGGGCTGCAATTGCTCCGCTTGCAGCCCCGCGATTTGTTGCGGCGAGGGAAAGTCATGAATGCTATGCTGGCCCGTCACGACCCCGGCATGCAGAATCCGCATCAGCGTTCGCTGCGAGCGCAAGGCGTTGGTCCAAGTGATATGCTGTTCGATTATCAGCGTGATTAGCGCTTCAAAGACGGTTTCCGCGCAAAACAAAGGCAAGCCGAACAAAGGCGCTATTAGCCGCCAGAGGCGCTCGTCATGCCGCGCAGCCGCGTAAAAATCGCCGAGATCGCGGTCCAAGCCGAGCATTCGCCGCGAAAGCCGTGATAAATCATGCCGCCGCGACTGATCGCATTTGTGAAGCTCTGGTCCCGTCACGACAATGACATGCTCTGCCTGATGGAAGCACAGCAACTGCCCGCCAATGAAAGTCCATAATCTGTCGCCATCGACGAGCATTCGCGCCGGATAAGCGTTTCGTCTAAGGATGTGCAAGAGCAGATCGAAGCGATACGGAAAGCTGGGCAGTTCCAGATATTGCTGGTCCATTGCGCTTGATTCAGCTACCGGGAGCCGCGGGATCAGTATGGTCCTTTGTATCCGTATTTCTCACGATAGCGCCGCTGTTCAGTTGCGGACCGGCGCGCTGGCTTTGATAGCGCCGCCGCGCCAATTGCCGCAAATCCACCACATGGTCGGATTCGTCCATGATCTCGATACCGAGCAAGGTTTCGACGGTGTCCTCCAAAGTGATCAGCCCCGCCGTACCGCCATATTCGTCAATCACCAGGAAGATATGCTCATGTTTAGCGATGAATTCGTCCAATACCTGCGCCACCGAATTTGTTTCCGGCACGACCTCCAGTTCGAGCGCGATCTCGCGCATGAGCACGGCATGTTCGTCCGCGGCAGCGCGCTTATAGATCTCGTGCCGCAAGACATAACCCTTGATATCGTCCGCCGATTCGCCATATACAGGAATACGTGAATAGGGCAAGAACTTGTGCGTGCTCACGACATCGTCAATGGTCGCTTGCTCTTGAAACATCAAGACGACCGTGCGCGGCGTCATGATCGACTCGACCTGCACATCCGCCAATTGCAGCAGGTTGTTGACAATGCGGTTCTCACGTTCCTTGATACCCCCTTCTTGCGCGCTGATCCGCGCCATGACTTGCAGCTCGGACCGGGTAACGGTTGGCGCGTCTTCGCTGGGGCGCATCGCGCGCGTGACGAATTCAAAGGCGCGCACGGCCGGCGCGAAAACGATGAGCATTGCCCGCAGCGAATATGCTGTAAACGGGGTGAGCGGCTTGGCGTAAACGGCGCCCAAGGTCTTGGGAATGATCTCGGAAAAGACCAATATGAGCAGTGTCAAAACAGCCGAAATGACGCCGAAGTATTCGCTGCCGAAGATCGCGGTCGCCTCTGCGCCGGCGCCGGCCGCGCCCACCGTATGCGCGATTGTGTTCAAGGTCAAAATAGCGGAGATGGGATGTTCGACATTTTGGCGCAGCTTCTGCATGATCTTGCCGGCACGGTGACCATCCTGCACGAGTAATTCGATATGTGAAACCGGCGTCGACAGCATGGCCGCTTCCCAGATCGAACACAGGAAAGAAACGCCCAGCGCGATCACAACATAGAAGAGCAAGGCGCTCCATTCACCGGCGCCAACAGCTCCGCCAGTCCCGGCTGCCAATAGAGGAATTACGCTGTCCATTTCGCTGTCTTGGTTCTTTCTTGAATCGTTGGCGGGCGCATGCCGCTATGCCGCGCAGAGGCTAGCATAGCAAGCTATGGCACTCCCGACAAGCCTACCCTGCTACCCTGCGCTGTCTAGCGCAATTCCAGCAATACCTGCCGTGGCAAGACCTGGCGCAGCCGCTCCTCCAATTCGCTCAGCATAATGGCGGTCGCGCCCCAGACCTTGTGCCTGCCGACAGCGTAATATGGCGTCCATACATCGTAGCCTCGTATCATCCGGCGCTCCTCGCGCTTGAAGCGGGGATGCAGCAGATCGTCCAGCGCGAAGCTGAAGACCTCGGCAACTTCCTGCGGATTCGGGCGAAAGCGCGGCAGCGCCTCGCAATAGCCGACCGTCGGATAGACATCGTGATGCGATGTGGGAATGTAAAGCGGCGGCATTTCCCCCAAGATACGTATCTCGTCCTGGAAAATCCCGATTTCTTCGCCGGTCTCCCGCAGCGCCGTGTCAGTCAAACTGCCGTCCTGCGGGTCTTGGCGTCCACCCGGGAAACTGACCTGGCCGCTGTGGCCGCGCAACCCGGCCTGCCTCAAGGTAAGCACGGTATGGAGGCGCTCTTGGTCGTCCTGGAAAAGCAAGACCATGACCGCGGCTTGCGTCGGCGTGCTTTCACGCTTGCGCCAGCCGCGCGGCACCGGCGCCATGCGTTTTCTGGCGCGGGCGGAATCGAAGTCTTGCAGCGCGAGCGCGCCCCGCACATGAGCCAGGTCGATCAGTCCAGCCATACGTGCAAGTAGTGGTCTTTTCTTCTGAAGAGTTTGCCCCTTTGGATGACGGGCTCGCCCTGGTCGATAGGGATCAATCGTAAAGAGAGCCGATCTACCAGCGTGCCCTCGAGCGATAGCCAATCGTCAAAGAGCGCTTGCAGCTTCAAAAAGGCGGCCGCCCCGCCGAAGCAGCGCGCGACCCCGCCATCGTTATAAGCCGCGAAGACAGCGCTATTGGGGCGGAACAACAATATGCCGTTGCCCGTCATGCCATAAGCCATTTCGCCTTCGGGAATCGCATAAACCGCGAATACGTAGCGCGGCGGCTCGCGCAGCAGCAGATAAAGCTGCAATCCATACCAGAACTCTTCTGGCTCCAGGTGTTTCCCCAATCGTTGTATTTCGCCAGCTTCCGAAAGCAATAGATGCAAGGCAGCGGTATCAATCTTTTCGACGTCATCCGCGATAACTTCCAAATGGGCGCCCCCGATTTTCTTGCGCACTTCTGGTCCCGCTGCCAAGCCCTGCAGGTAAACAAAGGCGCAGGGACGATTATCGACGCTTAGATAAGTCCCGTCCGGTTGCGGAAGAAAAGCCGCGCTGACTTGCACGCCATCAAGCCAGATCGGGACAACTAATCGACCATCCGCTCGCAGCTGCCGCAGCCACTTGCGCGGCACGTCCCAGACGCCGGCCGTCGCCAATATGCGATCATATTGCGCGCGCGGCTCGTAACCGCCAACCGCGTCGCAATCCACCACCAATACCTTGCCATAGCCCGCTCTCAACAAATTATTGCGCGCGTCTTCCGCCAGTTCGCGGTCGATTTCCAAGCTGGTTGTATAGCCGCCAGCGCCGACGATATGGTTCAAGATGGCGGCGTTGTATCCCGACGCGGCGCCGATTTCCAATACGTTCATGTCGGGGGCAAGCCGCAACTGCTGCAGCATGATTGCCATCATTGTGGGCTGGCTTGAGGAACTCAAGGTCTCGCCCGAGGGACTTAGCTTCAGAGCGATGGCTTTGTCCTGATAAACCGTTGTGAGATCGTGCTGTGGTAAGAAAAAGTGGCGCGGGATTGCGCTAAACGCGGCGTCGATATCGGGGTCGGCAAGCAATTGTCTGCTGCGCAGTTGCGCCAATAGCTTGCTTTGAAGTTGTCGGAATTCGGGTTCAGCCATACCATGCGCGGCGTTTGCGGAGCGAAACGCCGGCCTCGGCGCCGCTTCGCCGCGCGGTGCGGACGCGCCCACGCGAATCTATGTGAACCTGCCCCGCCTTTTGCAAGCGCTCGAATTCTTCTGGTGTGATGGCTGGGGCAGGCTCGCCACCCAATCGCTCCAGGCGGTCGCCCATGTCATCCGCTGACGACGCAGCCCCATCTTGACCAGCGTCATCATTTTGATTGTTGTTCGGCATTTTATTCTCGTCGTTCATACTTCGCTTCCGCAGCGATCAAAATGCTGGCCGCCGCGCACTCCTTTCACATCGTCAGCATGACTTAAGAACTGATTATACGATAAGTGTCATAAGATGTTAAGAACCGTCTTGCTAAACAATATCGCATTACTTACCGTCCCCGCAAATCGACCCGGCGCATTCCCAGGGCAATCGCCAAAAGAACTTCATCACAAAGACACAAAGGACACGGAGTTTAGGGAATTTTTTTCACCACCGAGGGCGCCGAGATTAAGGTTTTGACAACATTTCCCTAGCGTCATTTACGCATCCCGAGCCAGAAAGTCTCTAACCCTTCGGTGGCGCCATCAGAGTTCCCTTTTGGCAAGCGAGAAATAATCGTACATGATATTCTCGACTTGGCTGCCAAAGCGGTCGCCTTTGTCGAGCGCGTCGTAATCAGCGTAGAGGCCCGTATAACCTTCGGTTCCCGCCCGCGCCGGCGCCGTTACTGGAATCTGCAAATAACCCGCTGCGGGAGACCAGCCATAGGCGTAGAAGTAGGGTCGATCCAAGCCCGGGCTGTAGGCTGCGAAGCCAAAAGCCAGCTGTGGATCCTTGTGTTCGTCCATGTTCGCGCCTGGGAAGCAAAGAAAGCCCAGATCAAAATGATGCGCCCAAAGCACCAGGGGACTCAAGCTGCCGCTTAGCCGCGCGCGGAAACGGGCCAGCGCGGCATAAGCCGCGGCCAGCACAATCAAATAGTCGGCTGCCAGCTCTCGTTCGATTGCGAAGCGCTGCTTGCTCTTGACATGCGTCTGCGACGGGCTGATTTCAATTCCCAGCGCGGCGAAAGCGCTCACAAGGTCGTCAAGCAGGGTTTTCTGATCATAACCGACGACATCAAGCGCGAATTCCACGCGGTCTTCCCGCGAATAGACCAAGCGCAAATCCGCGATATCAAAACGCAGTTCGCCGCCAACATTGAGGGGCGCCGCGCTCAAGCCTGCCGGCGTCACGCTCAGGCTATATTGCAGGCTGTTCGGCTGCGGCTCGACGCAAGCAACCTTTATGGCGCTCTGCACCAACGCAACCTGGTGCAAGGCGTCTCGCGTCGCATCCCAGTTTTCTAAAGTTGGCAGATCTGTCATGCCCCTCTCCTTATGGAATAAAACTCTGATGCTTTGCTTATATCAGCGACGGAATATGTCGGCGCATAATTTTCATGGGTATACTGTGGGCATACTGAGTGAATCATACCTCGTTTGGCTTATCCTGCGTATAGCACTTAAGGTTTCGAAATGTATCTCTGAGCTGGATGCCTGAATGATTCCGACAACTTGATCTAATCATCAGCTCATTTTCCCGCATTCTATTTAAGTCCTCATACACACTGTAGGAAAACACAGCGTATAATTGGAAATAGATGCGGGATAGCATCTCCCGCCTGGCATGATATAAAAATCCAGATTCGTTCAACGAGGAATCCATGAGATGAGCCGATATCTTTCGCGCAGCGTGAGAAAACTACGTCCTTCCGGCATCCGCCGCTATTTCGACATCGCGGCCACGATGGACGATGTCGTCACTTTGGGCATCGGCGAGCCCGATTTTGTGACGCCGGCGCACATTGTCGAGGCCGGCGTTCAAAGCATCCACGACGGCTACACGGGTTATACATCCAATGCCGGGATTCACGAATTACGCGAGGCTATATCGGCGCATATCGAAAAGCGCTATCAATTGCGCTATTCGCCAGATAATGAAGTTTTGATCACGGTTGGCGTCAGCGAAGCGCTCTATCTCGCCTTAAAAGCGTTGCTAGATCCCGGCGATGAAGTGCTGGTCGTGGAACCTTGTTTTGTCGCGAATGCCGCAATTGTGGAGATGGCGGGCGGCAAGCCCGTTTTAGTACCGAGCTCGGTTGACAAGGACTTTCAAGTGACGGGCGAGGATTTGGAAGCAGCCGTCACGCCGCGCAGCAAAGTGATTTTGCTCAGCTACCCCAATAACCCGACCGGCGCGGTTCTGACGCGCGAGCACATGCTGCAAGTGGCGGCGGTCGCGGAGAAACATGATCTGATTGTGGTATCCGACGAGATCTATGAGCGGCTTGTTTATGGCGTCGAGCACATCAATTTCGCCACGCTGCCCGGCATGTTCGAGCGCAGCATTGTGCTAAGCGGCATGAGCAAGTCTTACGCGATGACCGGCTGGCGCATTGGCTATGTTACCGCTCCGAAAGATTTCAGCGCAGCCATGTACAAGCTGCACCAGTATTTGATCATGTCCGCGCCCACGATGGGCCAGTGCGCGGCTCTGGAAGCCGTGCAATATGGCGAGGGCGATGTCGAATATATGCGTCAGCACTATGACCGGCGGCGGCGGCTGATTGTCGACGGCTTTAACCGCCTGGGGCTGTCCTGCTTTGAGCCGCGCGGCGCCTTTTACGCATTCCCAAGCATCAAAAGCACCGGTATGGGCGACGAAGCGTTTTGCGAGCAACTGCTGGCGGAAGAGCGCTTGGCGCTCATCCCGGGCAGCGCCTTCGGTCCCAGCGGCAAGGGTTTCCTGCGCGCCAGTTATGCCACCAGCGAAGATACTATCCACGAAGCCTTGAACCGGCTTGAGCGCTTCTTGCTCAAACGCGGGTTAATGCAGCAAGCGGCGGAATCTCTGTCGCTGGCTTGAGCGACTGTTGCCGCTCGTATTCTCATCTTTTGCCTGCCACATCTCATCGAACACTTTTGAAGGGGCTGCGTTTTGTCTTTGAAATCAGGCTTTGCATCTTACGAACTTTTGTGCTAAATTGTCTCGTGCAGGTGATTCTCTGATTGGATGCGGCTCATGAGCGAATGGAAAACGGTTATCGGCTTGGAAGTCCATGCCGAGATGGAAACCGAGAGCAAGATGTTCAGCCGCTGTCCGGTTGTGGATAGCGTCGAAGCGGAACCCAATAGCGCGGTTGATCCGCTTTCATTAGGCATGCCTGGAACCTTGCCCGTTATCAATATGCAGGCGATGGAATACGGCATCATGGTCGGCTTGGCGCTCAATTGCGATATCCCCCCCGTTAATCAATTCGCCCGCAAAAACTACTTTTATCCCGATCTGCCAAAGGGCTATCAAATCAGCCAGTACGACCGACCTTTGGCTGTCAATGGATTCATCAATATCGAACTTGACGATGGGACGGTGAAACAGATACGGGTCCGCCGAGCGCACATGGAAGAAGATACGGGCAAACTCACCCACACCATGGGCGGCAGCCTGGTCGACTATAATCGCGCCGGCGTGCCGCTGTTGGAGATTGTATCCGAGCCCGATATCGCCAGCGCGGAAGAAGCGGAAGCCTATGCGCGCAAGCTCCGTTCCATCTTGCGTTATCTGGGTGTTAATAACGGCGATATGTCCAAGGGCATCCTGCGCTTCGAAGCCAACGTCAGCGTCAAGCCCGCAGGCGATAGCGAACTGCGCGAGCGCACTGAGATCAAAAACCTCAATAGCATACGCAACATGGTCAAAGCCATTGAATATGAAGCGCAAAGACAGATCCAGCTCTATGGCAGCGGCGCGACAGTGAAGCCCGCTACGCTGGGCTGGGACGAAGCGTCGCAGAAAATCACGGTGCAGCGCTACAAAGAACGAGCGGACGAATACCGCTACTTCCCCGAACCCGACCTGCCGATAGTCGAGGTCAGCCGAGAGTGGGTGGCGGACTTGAGGCAGCGCTTGCCGGCTTTGCCCGATGCATTGCAGCGGCGTTTCATAAAAGAATTGAAATTGAGCGCCTATGACGCGGGGATTTTGACCGCCGAACGATCGGTGGCCGCCTATTTCCAGGAGCTCATCGACAATGACGTCGACGCGAAGCTTGCCTGCAACTGGATCACGACAGATCTCTTTCGTATGATGAATGCCCATGACATCAAGCGAGAGGCAATCGACAGCGCGCCCATCTCGGCGAAAAACTTCGCCGAATTGCTGAGGCTGGTGCAAGATGGCGCGATCAACCAAAGTACCGCCAGAAAAAAGGTGCTTGCCGAGATGTGGGATACGGGCAAGAGCGCCCGAGCTATCGTCGAAGAAAAGGGTTTGGCGCAGATCTCGGACCCGGATATCATCGGCGCCGCCGTCGAAAAGGTGATAGCGACAAACCAGGATATGGTGCAACGGGTGCTTGATGGCAACGACAAAGTCATCAATGCCTTGTTTGGCAGAGTGATGGGCGAGCTGCGCGGGAAAGCCGATCCCGGCGTGGCTCGCAAGATTCTGCAAACTAAAATTGACAGCATGAAATAGCGACAGCGCCATGTCACAATGTTGCCGATGCGCGGCATTCTTGTGCACGATTCGCCGGTTAGGCGCCGGGCGGCTTTTGAAGGAAGTGATTTAGGAGCGGAAAAATGAGTTGGCATCAGACAATAATTGTAGGAAATCTCGGCGGTGACCCGGAACTCCGCTACATGCAAAATGGTCGCGCAGTCTGCAATTTCAGCGTGGCTGTCTCGGAACGTTGGCGGGACCGCCAAACGAATGAACAGCAAGAGCGAACCACCTGGTATCGCGTCGCTGTCTGGGGGCAGCAAGCGGAAAATTGCAATACTTACCTGGCAAAGGGCCGACAAGTCCTGGTGATCGGCAACGTAGCGGCGCGGGGATACATCAACAACAATGGCGAAGCCGCGTCCTCGCTTGATTTGACCGCGCGCAGCGTTCAGTTCCTTGGCGGCGGCAGTCGCGGGGACGACTCCCAGGGCGGCGGCCGGCGCGAAGGCGGAGGCCGGCCCGAAGGACAGCGCCGGGACGATCGCGCGTCGAACTATGCCGACCGACCCAGCTCGGTAGACGACATTCCCTTTTAGCCGGACGCCAGTTTGTGCCAAAGTTTTCGGTTGATCTGTCGGGGAAAAACGCGCTCGTGACGGGGTCCGGCGCCGGCAGCGGCCGGGCGATTGCCATCGCCTTGGCGGAGAGCGGCGCCGCGGTTGCGCTCAACGATCTCAATATCGAGCGCGCGGAGGCTGTCGCGGCGGAAGCCCAGGCGCGTGGCGCCCGCAGCTTGCCGCTGCACGGCGATGTTTCCAATCGCTTCCAGACAGCCAACATGATCGAGCAGACCCGCGACGCCTTCGGCAAGATTCACATTCTGGTTAATGCCGCCGGCGCATTCAAAGCGGAACCCTTGCTGGCGATTGACGAATGGGATTGGCGGCGTCAAATCGAAGTCAATATCACCGGCAACTTCTTTTGTACGCAACTGGTTGGGCGTGTGATGGCTGATGAAGGCGGTGGGCGCATCGTCAATTTGGCGGCTGCTGTTGGCATCGGCGGCAGCTTGCCCTCGGGCATCGCTTATGTCGCTAGCAAATCCAGCATCCTTGGCATGACGCGGCAAGCGGCGCGCGAACTGGCGCCTTATAACATTTTGGTCAACGCGATTGCGGCCGGCAACATCGCCGAGGACGATATGCCGCCGGTCCCGGCTGAGCGCGTGCTATTGAACCGGGGCGGCAGGACCAGCGACATCGCCGGAGCCGCCTTATTCCTCTGCTCGGATGCCGCCGCTTTCATGACCGGGCAGGTCCTGGTCGTGGATGGCGGTGGAACAGCCTAGAATCCAGTTTGCAGCCAGCAAGCCCGTGAGCGCCAAGTCTGGTCGCTTACTCGCCTGTCGAGCCGAAGCCGTCTGCGCCGCGTTCACTGGAGGCAAGCTGCTCCAAGCAAGGCGCCAACTCAACCTCTTCTGTCAAGACTGGCACGACGATGAGTTGCGCGATTTTCTGGCCCGCTTTGATTCGCACGGTTTCGCTGTCGAGATTCACCATCAACACTTTGATTTCGCCGCGATAGGCGTTGTCAATGACGCCCGCCAAACAGTGCAAGCCCGCCGCAGCGACGCTTGAACGGTCTTTGACCAATCCAACAGCCCCGGACGGAAGCTCAATATGCAGCCCGGTGCCGACGGTTATGCGCTGCATTGGCGCGACTTCGCTCGCTTCAAGGGCATGAAGGTCGTAGCCTGCGTCACCGGCGCGCGGGGGCGAAAAATCGCGCGCCAGGGCGCGGCGTTTGTCATTCATAAAAACGCGCATGGTCGAGCTCTAGGTTCCCCGCATTCTCGAACGATAGTCCGCGGCTAGCTCCAGCCAGGGATCCAGGTCCCAATAGCGCCGCGCCGCGCCAGAGGGCGATGGCAGCACATAAAGCCGCGTCGCGCTATGGATTTCGTCCTGCCAGCCCCAGGAAACCATTTGCTGTGGCGCGAGGTTTTTCCAGGCGCGCCAAGCGGCTTTGCTGGTGAAAGCCAGGATCTGCGGCTTATAGCGAAGAATCTTGGCGTTTAAAGCCGCGGGATTGAAGTCCGTCTTTTTAAGCTCGGCATCGGAGCCGGCCTTGCCTTTTGCCACATCAGTCAAGCCAATGCGCAGATCGCGCAGCTTGTGATATTCCGCAGGCTCATAAAGGCGCGCAGTAAAGCGGGCTTGATAAAGGGCTCGCCAAAAACTGTTGCCGGGGTTGGCGTAATAGGCGCGATTTTTTGCCGAAACCCTGCTGGCGGCTGTGCCACAGAAGACCAAAACCAGCCCGTAGTCCAATAGGTCGGGCAGGATCTCAGTCATCGCCCTTATCACCGCCTTTTGCCAGCGCGATATTCTTTTGATGCGTCTGCCGATAGAAATCGTCAAGTTCCGACTCGAAGGCGATGTCAGCGCCGCTACGCAGTCGGCGCAAATAATCCACAGTGCTGTCCAGGCTCTCGCGTCCATTGATGCTGCCATGCGCCGGGATTGCTCGCTTGACGGCGTTGTTATTCGCCCAGGCCTCCAGAGAATCCAGCCAATCCGCCGGCAAGGCGGGATCATTCACAACTGGTAGTGGCGTCTCAATGGCGTCGCCGCCGAGCAGGACACCCCATTGCGGTATCCATCCCAGAATGCAATCCGGGCTATGACCGGGCAGGTGCTGCAACTCCAAGGCGATTCCGCCGAGATCCAGGCTCATGCGCGAACTGAAGGTCAGGTTTGGCGGGATTAACTCGACGCCATCCCATTTGCCCGGTTCAGCCAGCTGCATGTCGCAAAGCGTCTGCGGCACGTCCTTGTCGAACCGGCGCAAACAGGCTTTGTGCCCGATGATATCCAGCGGCGGTCGCGAAAAGCCCTTTGTGCCCCAAACATGATCCCAATCGGCATGGCTATAAACAACATGAAAGGGTTTTGCGCCGATCACGGGCTCAAAAGCCGCCATGTCATCCGCGCTGGTGAGCGTATCCCAAATGACAGCATGGCGCTCGCCCAGAACAGCTAGCGACCGCACCGTTATTTCTGGCAACGTAACTTCCAGGGCAAACAGGTTCGGCTGTAGTTCAAGAATCTGACGCATTGAAGCTATTCCAGCTTAGTCAACCGCAAAAACTGAAGAAGCGCCAAGGCGCCCGCCTATTCGGCCGAGATTTCCAATTCTGGCATCAGCCGGAAGCTATCTAATACCGCAATCAGGGGGTGCTCGGCGCTGTCAACTTGCAGCAAGTCCAGGTCCACGTCGAGGAGGCGCGCATTGGCGACATGCAGTCGGTCGTCAAAACCATTCAACATGACCGACAAGCCGCTGTCCGTCGCGCCGTCCAGCGTCTGAATTTGATAGGAGACCCGATAACCGGAAGCGCCGCCCACGTCAATTGATTCGACCGAAAGCGCTTCTAGCCCGTCGCGCCATTTCTCGATCCAGTCGCTGGCCTCAGCCTCGCTCGCGAGCGCGACATCGCTCGTCTCCACCACCAGCGTAGCGGTATCGCTCGCGATAGTGGCGGGCAAACCTTCGGCGGCATCGGTCAACTGCCAGTCGGCCGGATATCGAATGATGTGCTTGTCCAGATTGTCGAAATAGGCTTGCCAATCGAAGGGCGCGTCAGCGAAGTCTTGGATCCTGCGAACGCTCTTGACAAGGCCTTCCAACAAATACTTGAGTTCACGGGGCGCGTTTTCCGCGGTTACCACACGCGCGCTATAAATGTCGCCATCTTGTAGCCAGGATTCTTGCCGAGCGATGAAATAGCTGCGCGACCGAGTTAGATTGAAGTCGATCACAACACGATCGTCATCGCTAATCTTGCGGCTGGTTTCGTCCCAGCTCCAGTATTCTCGCCAGCTATTCTGCAGCCAGTTACGGTCAAAATAGGCGCTGAGTTCTTCCCCCGCGCTAATGCCGCTGTGATTCTTGATGATGCGCGCTTCCAAGATGCTTTGCGCGGCGCTATTGCTCAAACCGGCTCGAAGTTCGTCAGCCGTGTTGCTGTTCGAGGCGGGAATCCATCCCGTCGGCGCGGCAACCGTGAACAGACCAGAGGGATGCAAAAGAGTCGCGTCAAAATCAATCGTCGAGATATCCGGGGGCGGCGGAAAAGTCGGCTCGGGCAATGGGGTCGGCTGCGGCGCTTCGGCGCCGAAATCGCTCTGGGCAACCTGCCCCGATAATAGCGGCAGTATCAAGCTGCCAACCATGGCTACCGACATTATGACACCGATGACAACGGTGAATCGTTTGGTCGTTTTGTTCATCCGCGCTGCGCTCCGAGGCATCCAGTCAAAACGCGCTTATCATACCGCAGAACGTGGACACTGTTAAGCAAGACTTTTTGCTCATATAATGTCGCGGCAGCGCCGGCCGCGCCGGCTTGACAGAGCGCCCCTTATCACTATAATAGCCCTTCTTAAACTGTTATGACCTCATATTCGTCATAATCTAGCGAACCAGCGAGGATGCAAAGAGAATGACCCGAAATAACTTGACTGCCCGCCCCCTAAGTTTTGAAGACGCGGCGGAATACGCCCGCGCGGCGACAGCCATTGCCAAGCAGGCCGGCACCGATGAGCGCTTTGACATAGACGACACGCTGCTGATGTGGCGAGATCCGCGCTTTGACCTGGGCAAATTCTCCCTCGGCATGTTCAGCGATTGCGGGATATTAGCCGCCTATGTGATTATTTGGTCCAGATCAGAAACGCCGGTGCGGCCCTGGGTCGATTGGGGCGTGCATCCGGATTTCCACAAGCAGAACCTCAGCGGCGCGCTCTTGGACTGGGCGGATAAGCAGGCCGACGAGATCATCAAGCGCTGCCCGCCCGAAGCGCGCGTCCGTCTGCAAACCGGTACGCCGGCCGGTTACAGCTTCGCGGAAGCGGCGCTGGCGCAAGCCGGTTACCTGCCGAACCGCACCTACTACGAAATGCGCATCACGATGGCGCGGCGGCCGCTGGCGCCGGATTTCCCGGCCGGCATCGCGCTCCAACCATATCGTCACGAAGAGGATTTGCCGCTGTTGGTGGATGTCTTTCGCAATTCTTTTTCTGATCATTACGGCTATATCGAAGAGCCCTTTGACAAGGACGTCGCGGAGTTTCGGCGCTGGTTTAACACTGACAAAAATTTCGATCCGGGGCTTGTTGTGCTGGCCGTCGACGAGCGCGCGCAGCTTGCGGCCGGTTGTCTTTTGGCGCTGAAAGAGAACAGCCGTTATCCGGGCATTGGATTAGTCGATATCGTCGGCGTGCGGCGCGGGTACAGGCGGCGCGGGCTGGCGCAGGCGATGTTATGTCACAGCTTCGCCGCGTATTGGGATCGCGGCATGACAACGGTCAGCCTGTCAGTCGACGGCGCGAGCTTGACCAACGCGGTCGCGCTGTACGAGAAGGTCGGCATGCAGGTCCACCAAAGCTTCATATCTTACGAGAAGACGCTGCGCGATGGTGTTGAGCTGACGAAGGTCTCGATGGAGTAGCTCTGGCGTCCCAAATTGGTATCAAGGAAAATGAGCGGAAATGACACAGATACAAACTGGCTACGCCGAAATTAACAATGCCCGACTTTATTATGAGCTGGCGGGGACTGGCGCGCCCTTCGTCATGATCCACGCCGGCATCGCCGACTGCCGCATGTGGGACGCGGAATTCGCGCACTTCGCCAAGAGCCATCAAGTCTTGCGCTTTGACATGCGCGGCTACGGCAAGAGCCTGCCCGTGCACGGCGAGTTCAATATACAAGACGATCTGCGCGCCCTGCTCAATTACCTGGACGTCGGCGCGCCGCTGATCCTGATGGGCTGCTCGATGGGCGCCGGGCTGGCCATCGACTACGCCTTGACACATCCGGACGAGGTGGGGGCGCTGATCCTTGTCGGCGGCGCGCCGGCTGGCTTTGAAGCCGACGTCCCAGGACCGGAGGAACTTTTCGCTCAATCGGAGCGGGCCTTTCGGGACGGGGACGTCGAGCGCGTTGCGGAAATTGATATGAAAATCTGGTTCGACGGCTGCGGGCGGTCCAGCGAAAACTTAAACCAGCAAGCCAGAATGCGCGCATGGGAGATGGCGCGCCAAGTCACCGAACACGAGCTCAAGGAGCTCGGAACGCACAGGCGCAAGACCTTCGAGGCGCGGGCCGCCGAGCGCCTGGCGGAACTCAAGATGCCGAGCCTGGTGATCATCGGGGAAAAGGACTTGCCTTACTTGAAGCTGGCTGCCGAGTACTTGAGCGAGCGCATGCCCGCCGCGACCATGGCGCTGATGCCGGAGGC
Source organism: Aggregatilineales bacterium (assembly GCA_963663445.2). GTDB lineage: Bacteria > Chloroflexota > Anaerolineae > Aggregatilineales > Phototrophicaceae > UBA6055. The sequence goes on from CAXXTM010000002.1 coordinate 2,112,271, forward strand.
CGCGCATCTGCCTAATATGGAGCATCCCGAGCGGTTTCGCGCGCTCGTCGAGGACTTTCTTTCGAGCGGCTGAATACCTGTCCATGAGGATGCCAGAGCCTATGTCGGGCGAGGAAAACCAGCGGCGCTACGACGAGATCATGCGCAAGATCGCCGGTCGCGGCGCCTTCGGCGGCGCGGCGCCCGCGCAAGGAACGCTTAGTTCGCATGAGCGCGCCCTCGATATGCTCAAGGCCTATGACAGCTTTGCCAGACTGACGCAGGACACTTACCCGAATATCTTATGCCATGGTCCCAAGGCGCTGCGCGGCAAAGCGTGGTCGGCAGTTGTTGTCTGGTATCGCCCCAAGGGATACCATGGCTATCAAAAACTTAGTCTGTTTGGCCTCTGGGCGCATCATGCCGAAAAGGAACTGCTACTGAGTATTGGTATACGGGAGCTAAGCTATCGGGCGCCCATCTTTGACGCCGGTGTCTACCGCGTCGCCATCGAAAACGGCTTCCAGCTCTATTATGAAGATGATGGTCGCCCGCCCGGCGCGGCAGACCAAGTCTTGTATCAAGCGCCATTTGACATAAAAGAGCGCCTCGCGCAGCGGCGGACGCTCTCTGACATTGTTAAGGAATGGCGACGACATGCGGGATCAGCCTAGTTGTCCAATTCATCCTCTTCGAATACGATGTCGGTCATCAGGTCGGATGCGGCGAGATCGTCGAGCGAGATGCCGCCGGCGTCTTCCTGGACTAACATGCTGACGCCCTGTTTCAGCCTTTCGCCGCAAACCAGACAGTCCGGGTCGCGCTGAATGTCCACCCATACGCTGGAATGCGCTTCTGTCTCCTGGCCTTCGATGACATCAAGCGCCGTGTTTGTAAGGATGATCGTGTTGGCGGGCATTTCGTCATAAACCGCGCTGCCGCGCAGCAGCTCGTTGAGAATCAAATCCGTCTGAATGCCCGCGACTTTAGTGACATTCACCCAAAGTCCCGGTTCCGCCTCCATCGTACCCGCCTCGCCGATCATGCCGTAATCCAGATCGCCAACCGAATCCATGGTGATTTTCACGCCCTCGCGCGTCGCTTCCGCCCAACAGGCGTAACAGGGACCGTCAAATGGCTTGATGATGACATGATCGCCGCCTTCGCCCCGCTCATAGACGCCGGCATAAGACGCGCTAAGGCGCTTTTCAAGACACTTCTCGTTGATGGCGTATTTGACCTGTTCGTTGTCGACGCCGACCACGAGCATGTCGATGTCGTCGAGGATCTCCCAATAGTCTTGGATCGCGCCTGCGCGCACGTCGACAATCGCGTCGCGGTTGCGGTTGCCTATCAGGTCGGCAAGAGCCGCTGCTTTGTTTTGCCCGACATGGCGCAAATCCGCCACATGCCGCATTACATTGCCGGGTTCGATCACGTCCTTGTCCACCAATACGAAATTGCCTACGCCGCTCATCGCCAGGCTCAATGCCACAAAGCCGCCACCGGAACCCACCCCAACGACGCCGACTTTCTTTTCAGCGAGTCTGCGCAGGTTTTCGCCGCCGAGCAGCCGCTCCACACGTGTCCATAAGTTGCTCATATCGTCGTGATGCTTTCTTTACTCAAATTGCCACTCGCGAACACTAAGTCCTTCAGCCAGCAGCGCTTCATGATTCCCAAGCAGCGCGGACCTTGTCCGCTAAACCTGCCCAGGGTCATCGTCATCCGCCGCGTTCTCAGGCGCTGGATCGACTCGCTGCGCGTCCAGCACGCGCTCAGGAGTCTGCGCCGTCGAGTCAACCTCGTCCAGCAAGACCGGGATATCCAGTTTGGCCGGCTGCCGCAGTCCCAGCGCGACCTCGATTGCCACCACATAATCGATCAAGTATTTGTCGCTGCTCCATTCCCAATCTGGGGGATCATCAATCGGCTCGGCGACTGCCCACAGTTTCTGGAATGTTAAGTAAGGAATGCTCAAATCCAAACTTCGGTCAAATTGATCAAATGGAGATAGAAACGCCTTAGGGCGGCTATGTGGATAGTCGTGTTGCGTTACCAGCAAGATGAAAAAATTAGCATCCATGTTGCGAAGTGTGTAGAAGCAAAACTCGAGAGGAACTTCACCATCACATTCATACAAGAGTTTACGCACAAGTAAACCATCATCTTCCAAAGCAAAGGTCTCACTACTTAAGCGTAGAGGATCAACCAAATGCCAGCCATATTTCATCATAGGGGGAATCTGTACTGCAGGCACTACCTCTGGATGAACCGGTTGGAAGACTCGTACATCACGATGTATATACCACCAGTCAACACGCATGTCGGTGCCATTGTCCATCGGCACAATATTGTAGTTGACCGGAAGGTCGGATTCGCCAATGATCTGCGCGTAACCCACAGTGACAATGGGCACAAGCATATAGTCCATACTCCTTTCTTCATCATCAAGCCAAGACAAAGCTGTCATCAGATCGCCATGGCTAGGTTGTATCATAGAACCAGGCTGTTTATGCCAGTCTCCCAAATGAATAAGCGGCAAATCAAAACGCTCGGGTAATGCCGCCGTTCCGCGATGTCGCTCCCGATGTAAATCCCAGTTCTCCCTCAACCACCAATAGATTTCATAGGCTAAGTCATCCCCTTGATGGAAAGTATGCGAGCGGCGCACAGCGGTTTCATCAGGCGAGATAGTGTCCAGGACAGTAATTGTTGGCAAGCCATCAAGCGTGTCATTTTCAATAATAAACCCGACCATGGCTTCACCAGTTTCGTCTTCGATATATTGACTCGCTGCAGAGAGCATGCGCTCCACTACGCGCTGTGAAACGACCAAGTTAGGTACAATCCCGCGAGATATCATCGCCATCCCTCGCAAGCGCTTACGCAAGAACTCGATTTCCAGTTGCATGAGCTTGAGAATATCCAGCTCATCCTTGCTTGGCATCTTTATCTTCTCCGCCGGCGGGGCAAAGGCGTGCTCGCTTTAATGCGTTCTTCAATGCCGGGCCATTTGCCGGTGGAACGCCAGGTGTAATAGGCGTACAGCCATTGGATCGCCCATCCGCCCACGGTCACAGCGGTTGATTTCGAGGGATTCCAACCATATTGTTCGCCATCTTTCGGGTTAAAGAGGCAGAGCTGTCCGTCTTCGTACTGATGTTTTTCGCTATAGATGCGCGGTTTGATGCAGTAGGCTTCGGCCGGGCGGTTGGGATATTCTTTGGGATAGACGATTTTGAGGCTGTGAAAAGGCGTATCCAGGATGTTCATGTTTATCTCAACCGAGCCTTGCCAATAGAGCAAGCCGCCAAATGGCGGGACCACCAGCTCGAAGGTATCGCCAAAGGTCGCCTTCATCGCCTCTACTTCCCATATCAGGCGTGACGAGACATTCTTACGAGAGCCCCACCAGTTGGACATGTTGTCAGCTCCCTAACGCGCGTATCAAGGTCGAAACGCCTCCACTCTATTGGCAAAGTTCGCTATTGTCCAGTATGCGTCAAGGGGACCCAGGGCAGTTGCACCAGAACCAATGTGTGTCGAATGTCACATAAATCTACCAAGATGTAGGGGCGGCTCGCGAGCCGCCCGCGAAAAAACCTATTATTTGTGGGCGTTTCAGCGAAACGCCCCTACAAATCCATACATATTTTGAAATTGCATTATTTTCTTGGCATTACCTAATTCTGGTCCTTGATGCAATTTAGCTGGCCCGATTGACATGCCGAATCTGGCGAGCAGCGCAAGTTTAACCGACTGCAACTTTCCAGCCCGCGATGATTAAATCGGCAACCTTCGGCAAGCAACTTCTGATTGAAGATTTTGAAAAAGTGGAATTTACCAAAAGCGTGGAAACAACCCCGAGCTCTCTGCTAAAAAGAAGGGGTCAAACTGGCAGGAAAGTTAGCGAGCTTATCCTCTAGCCAATTTGACCACCGTCTATCTAGCTAAATCCTAGCGAGGATTTAGCAAATACACAAGGAGTACACCGCATGTTCGTTAAACGCTTTTCGCTTCTCGTTGCCTTGATTTGCCTCTTAGCCAGCGGCTGGTCCTTGCCGCTAGCGGCGGCCGACGAGGAAGTACTCACCGTTTACTCGGGCCGCAACGAAAGCCTGATCGGTCCATTGATGGATCAGTTCGTTGAGGATACCGGCATCGAAATAGAAGTTCTGTACGGCGGCACAAGCGCGGTGGCGAATCAGATTCTCACCGAGGGCGACAATAGCCCTGCTGACGTCTTCATCGCCCAGGATGGCGGCGCATTGGGCGCGCTGGCAGCCGCGGGCATGCTGAGCGCGCTGCCAGAGGATGTGCTGAATCTGGTGGTAGATCCCGCCTTCGTTTCGCCCGATGGTGTCTGGGTAGGATTGAGCGGTCGCGCTCGCGTCCTGGTTTACAGCCCAGAGAGCCTTGAAGAGGCCGGTCTGGAGCTGCCCGATTCCATTCTTGATCTCACCGGCGACGAGTGGCGGGGACGCGTCGGCTGGGCGCCGACCAACGCCTCGTTTGTCTCCAATGTGACTGCCATGCGCGTCTTGCTGGGCGACTGTGATACAGAGGATTGGCTGGAAGCGATGATCGCCAATGATATACAGTCTTATCCCAAGAACACGCCGATCGTGAAGGCTGTCATTGATGGCGAAATTGTCGCCGGTCTGGTCAATCACTATTATCTGTTCCGGTTCCTGGCTGAAGATCCAGACATCACCGCCAGCCTGCATTTCTTCCCCGATGGCGATCCTGGCTCGCTGATTAACATAGCCGGCGCCGCCATTCTCAATTCCAGCGATCAGCCAGATCTCGCGCTGCAATTCATCCAATACATGTTGAGCGACAGCGCGCAAGCCTATTTCGCCTCCGCGACTTACGAGTATCCGCTGGTAGCGATGGTCGAACCGTCGGTCGATCTGCCAGCGCTGGCAGACATCGAATCGCCCGAGATCGATTTGTCGGATTTGGATGACTTGCAAGGCACCTTGGAAATGATCGAAGACAGCGGCGCCTTGGATTAAGCGCCCCGGCAAGGGCTGTTGCGGGGCGGGAATCTACCCTCGCCCCGCAATCGCGCAATAGAAAAAAGCTATGCAACTTTCACACATAATCCCACCACAACTTCGTCCGCAGCGCCCGCAGCACGGCGTGATTGCGCGCATGCGCCTCGGCAATCGACAATTGGCGCAGATTGTCAGTCTCATCGTTGTCGCAATCGTCATGACCCCCATCGCCTTTGTCATCATTCGCGCGCTCGGCGCGGGCCAGGAAGGAATCGACTACCTGCTCAAGGCGCGCAATCTGCGCATTGTAGCGAACAGCCTGGCTTTGATGCTGACCACGACGATCTTCGCGTCCGCCATCGGCATACCCTATGCCTGGTTGACAAGTCGCAGCGATTTGCCTTGGCGGCGCGCTTGGCTGGTGCTCGGCTTGTTGGCGATGGTCATCCCGTCTTATTTGACTGCCGTGACCTTCACGGAAGCCTTTGGGCCAAAGGGCCTGCTGCAAGACATATTAGAACCACTGGGCGTCGAGCGATTGCCGAATATCAAAGGCTTCTTCGGCGCGACTTTGACATTGACCGTGGTCACTTTTCCCTACATCTTGCTGCCGGTACGCGCAGCGCTCTTGCATAGCGATCGCAGCCTGGAAGAAGCCGGGCAGAGCCTGGGTCTCGACCGCTGGCAGGTGTTTCGCCGAGTGACGCTGCCGCAGCTTCGTCCCGCGCTCACGGCCGGTATGTTGATGGCTGCGCTCTATTGTCTTAGCGACTTCGGCGCGGTCGCGGTCATGCGCTTTAACGCTTTCACACGCGCCATCTTTATTCAAACGGAATCTTTCCGAATGGACAAAGCCTCAATGCTGGCGCTGGTGCTTATCGGATTGACCTTGATTCTGCTGCTGATCCATTCGCATATACAGTATCGAGGTCGTCATTATCGCATCGGCACTGGCGCTTCGCGCGAACTCCAGACGGTGAGTTTAGGGCTATGGCGTTATCCGGCGCTGTTGTTCTGTTTTTCTGTTGTCTTTATCAGTGTAGCTGTTCCACTCCTGGTGCTATTGAGCTGGCTGATCGGACGCACGATCAGCAATCCCGTGAATGTGTCGATCATGGAATTGCTGCAGAACACGGTCGCCGTAAGCGCTGTCGCCGCGCTGGTCGTGACGATGGCGGCGCTGCCGCTGGCGCTGCTCGCTATGCGAAAAACCTCGCGGATAAATCGCTGGCTGGTGAACTTGGCTTATACCGGCTATGTCCTGCCCGGCATCGTCATCGCGCTGGCGCTGGTCTTCTTCGCCTCGCAGAATATGCTGAGCCTGTATCAAACACTGCCGCTTCTGATAGCCGGTTACGCCATCCGCTATCTGCCGCTTAGCATTAGCGCCACGCAAAGCGCATTCGAGCAGATCAATCCGCGCTATGAAGAAGCGGCCCGCAGCCTGGGCCTTTCCGCAGGCGAGGCTTTGATGCGCATCACCGTGCCTTTGGCGCGCGGCGGTATCCTGGCGGGTTCGGCACTGGTATTTTTGAACGTGATGAAAGAGCTGCCCAGCACATTAATCTTGCGGCCGATCGGATTTCGCACCTTTGCCACGCGAATATGGAGCGCATACGATGAAGCCTTTCTGTCGTCCATCGCGCTGCCCGGATTCGCGCTGATCATCGTTTCAGCCGTCGCCCTGGCGATCATTCTGCGCCGGGAAGAAACGGTCCACTAGCGGGCCCGCAAAACTATATGCGATTCGGTTCCGCAATCCCCTGTGCGGTTTCGCTCTTTATGCTGGCGAAATATACACTATGCTAGGATGCGACAAGTCATCATTTCGCTCAAGTGCCATGGAACTTTCGCTGCAAACAGAGAATCTCAGCAAGCTATTCGATGGCGATGCGCCAGCCGTTGCGGACGTTTCTCTTAAACTACGGTCCGGCGAGTTTCTCACGATTCTGGGACCAAGCGGCGGCGGGAAAACCACCACGCTGCGCCTCCTGGCGGGCTTTGAACGTCCTAGCAGCGGTCTGATTCAAATCGGCGACGCCATTGTCGCGGACGACAATCATTATACGCCGCCGGAGAAACGGCGGGTCGGTATGGTATTCCAGGACTATGCGCTCTTCCCGCATCTGAATGTCGCGCAAAACATCGCATTTGGATTGCCCAGCCACAGTAAAGAATCCCGACGGCAAGTTCAACGCATGCTGTCCCTGGTAGGCTTGACGCTCTTCGCGGATCGAATGCCGCATGAGCTGTCGGGGGGCCAGCAACAGCGCGTCGCCCTAGCGCGCGCTTTGGCGCCCAATCCCGATATCTTGTTGCTGGACGAGCCCTTCTCCAACCTCGACACCGGCTTGCGCGCGCAGGTCCGCAGTGATGTGCGCAACATACTGCTGGAAACAGAAACCAGCGCAGTCTTTGTCACACACGACCAAAACGAAGCCTTGAGCCTCTCTGACGAAATCGCGGTGATCTTCGCAGGCAAGCTCTTGCAGGTGGCGACGCCGCATATCATCTACAACCGACCGATCAACAGTCAAGTCGCCCACTTCATCGGCGAGGCGAACTTCTTGCCGGGCGAGGCGCAGGGGCTGACCGCCGCCAGCCCGCTTGGCACGGTAAAGCTCTTCCATCCCAAGAGGGGAGCGGTGCAATTGATGATCCGCCCGGAAGCGCTGCATGTCAATTTCGCCGAAGAAGGATTGGCGGCTTCCGTGCTCTGGCGGGAGTTCTATGGGCATTATCAAAGGCTGGGGCTGGCGCTGGAAGACGGGACGGAACTGGTCGCGCGGACAGGCGTGGATCGGTTTTTCCGGCGGGGCGACAGGACCTGGGTCTCGCTGGGCTTGCCGGCGCTGGCCTTTGATTGATCTTATATGCGTTGCCGAGAAGATTCCCAGAATAAACGTTCCGATTCCACTTGACAAAATTGTACATACGTTCTATTTTTATGTAACCGTATTCAACGATCATGCTTTGCCTTTTCGATGTTTTTGGTGTTCTAACAGCATTTGCTATACTTAGGTTGAGAGCAAAGCGTGCAAGGGAGTAGTCGCCATGATAACTTATGTCGTTGGCGATTTGTTCACAAGTCCGGCAAAAGTGCTCGTAAACACTGTGAACACTGTCGGGGTCATGGGCAAGGGAATCGCTCGGGACTTCAAACGAATTTATCCCGAGATGTTTGAGCAATACCAGAATTATTGTGAAAACGGCATGTTGGATATCGGCAAGCTTTGGCTATACAAGACCCCACACAAGTGGATACTCAACTTCCCGACAAAGAAGCATTGGCGCAACGAGTCAAGAGTTGAATCCATTGAGGCTGGATTGCATAAGTTCGTGGACTCTTATGATTCCAAAGGAATCGTATCTGTATCATTTCCAATGCTTGGATGTGGAAATGGCGGGCTTGACTGGAAAACACAGGTGCAGCCCATGATGGAGGCGTACCTTCAGCATTTGCCGATTGACGTCTATATCCATTTGCATCGACCAGACGCTCGGTTCGTGCCAGAACACCGCAACATGCGCGAAATTATGAAATGGCACCGAAGTGAACCTCGCTATCTTCCTTTTATAGAGTTTTGGGAAGAAGTGAAACGATTAGCGAGCGCTGGTAAATCCTTTGAAACAATAGTAAATGAGGAGAAGTTTACCGTCTCCTTAGATCTCTTCGAACAGAGTCTTTGCTTTGAGTACAACTCAGCAGTGTTCAATCTTCATAAAGAGAGCCTAGAACAAGTTTGGGCGTTTATGAGGCCAAAGGGATATTTCTTTGTTCGCGACTTCCCTGAAGAATTTACAAAGTACGTGATACTTGTGGCAAGTTTCCTGCAGAACCTGGACTATATTCGACCGATTCTGCTTTCAGACTTGCCCGATGTTACAGATCAGGACATAGGCCTCATGCTTTCAGCTCAGTCAGGCCAAATAGAGTCCAAACCTCAAATCCTTAGGTCGGCATGACCGATGACAGACTAATGCCGGATTCTTCAACGATTGGACATCATCTCGATAATCTGAAACAACAGTCTTGGCTTGGTAACAGGAGCTGGTGGACAGATTACCTGTTTCACTTCACTGATATCAATAATGCTGTAAATGTGCTTCATCATGGCTTCCTGTATTCCAGACAGGAGGCGATTAACAGGGGCTTGCTCAAAGTAGACAGCGCAAGTTCGCAGATAATAGAGCAAACGGATACGATGTTTATCGATCACGTGCGGTTCTATTTCAGACCGCTCACTCCGACCGCATACCATGCAGAGGGATTCAAACCATTCGACAAACTTTACCAGGACGCCCACTGCCCGGTCCCAATATATCTGCTGTTCAACCTCAGAAGAGTCCTTGCTCGGGTTGATTCTAAGTTCAGTAGTGGCAGCCTAGCCAGTCATCATCATGAAGTATTTGATTCTCCTGACGAGTTCATTCATCTCCCGTTTAGAGATATTTATCACAATTCTCCATTGAAGTACCGCAAACAAGAGATCATAAACCGCAGGCATGCCGAGGTTATTGTGCCCAAAAGCATTTCATTGAATTACTTGGAGTACATCGTATGTCGTTCACAAGCGGAATACGAGACGCTTTACAATCTATTGTCAACTTCAGTATGGCAACAGTGGAAACCCAAAATTGTTGTTAGCAAACAGAGACAATTGTTCAACAATGAGTGGCTTCACATCAAAGAATGCACACTTAATTCCAAAAGCGCATTATTCAGAATCAATTCCCCCAACGATTCGAAATACTACGGGCCGTTCAAGATCCGAGTTGATTTTGCTGACATCATGAAGGGTGAATCCTACTATTTTGAGAGTATTTACACCGACGTATTTGCAGAAATACCCAACCTTCAACTGTCGCTGGATTTGTCCGGCATGAATTCGGATAACTATACTGTTCGAGTTTCGATCGACGATAAGCTTGCCTATGTAGGCAAGTACAAAGGCAAAGGGGACGACATTCCGTTTTAGAAACATATCCTTGCTAGCGCTTGACCACCGGCGACTTCCCTGCCCCAGGCAACCACACACTGAACACCGAACCCAGATGCCGCCCGCGGCTGCTCGCGCTAATCTTGCCGCCATGCGCCTCCACGATTTCTTTAGCAATCGCCAAACCCAGCCCAGTCCCCCGGCGCGGACCGCGCGATTTATCGACTTGATAGAAGCGCTCGAACACGCGCGGCAGCTCTTCTGCGGCGATGCCAATGCCGGTATCCTGAATCGTCACGGAAACACCGTCTCCTTGCGCTGTCGTCGTCACGCGCACGACCCCTCCGGCTTCGGTAAACTTCAGGGCGTTGCCGACGAGGTTGGTCAGCACCTGCGCCAGGCGGTCGCCGTCGCCGCGGATGGATGGCGCCGCCCCGCCGGACGACTCCAGCTGAATGCCCTGGTTTGCCGCCAGCATCTGCAAGCTCTGCACCACGCCGTCGGCTAACAGAGACATATCAATGGTCTCGAGATTCACCGACAAACGGCCCGCTTGCAATTGTTCCAGGTCGGTCAAAGCCACCACCATGCGGTTTAGGCGACTCGCTTCTTCGTATATGATCTGCGCCGCCGCTTGCGGATCTGCCACGGCGCCATCGATGATCGCTTGGGAATAGCCCTGAATTGATGTCAAAGGGGTCTTCAAATCGTGGGATACATTGCCGAGAAAGTCGCGCTGAGCCTTGTTCGCCGCCATGACTTCCGCCGTCATCCGATTGAAGGAACCCGCCAATGTTCGCAACTCCGGCGGACCGCTGGCCGGGACATGAACCGCATAATCGCCGCGAGCGACATCGGTCGCGGCTAGGGCAAGCCGCTGCAGCGGCTTGGCGATGGTACGGCTTATCAGCGCCGCCAAGATAATCGAAAAGACAATGCCGACAAGCCCAGCCTGTATGAGAGGCGGCGCCAAAGCGCTGCTGAAGACCGCCAGTGTCTCGTGCAGACGCACGGTGGGCCTTGGCTCGGCCAGAATCCAAAGATTGTCCCCAGCCAGGCGGCCAAGCAAGCGGCGCTGCTGCCGAAACATAACCCCGCCAAACAGCCATTCGCTGCCGCCGGGGTCGGGGAATGCGCCGAAGAACTGCTCCCCGTCCCTTCTCAAGACCTTTGCCAGGGCGTCGCTCTTGTAGCTGTCGACGCGCAAGTGGATCGCTTGCCCGGCATCGAATCGATTGGCGCTGTCGTAGAGCACCATCGGTCCATCCTGGGTCAGCCAGATTTGCATCGTACGCACATTGCGCGACCCCGCAAAAGCCTCCAGCAATTCGGGAATCTGCTCTTGTATGAAAGCGAGATTGGCGTCCCGGGGCAAATCGGCGATAAAGTCCAGCAGGTTTAGACCCTGCGTCAATGCCGCCAAGCGCTCATAAGTCGGTTCTGGGGGAGCTTGACGGTTTCCGATCAAGAGCAAGAGCGCTAGGGCAAATACGCCCAGCGCGACCAGCAAAAGAACGAGGTAAGACGTTAGCAGTCTTGCGCGTAATCCAAAGAGAAAGCGCAACCGTCTAGCGATCATCAAGCTTGTAACCCACACCCCATACGGTCTCGATGCTAGCTTGCATGCCCTTCAATTTGTGCCGCAAGTGCGCGATATGAACATCGACCGTGCGGGTCTCGCCGGCGAAGTCATATCCCCAAACAACATCCAGCAGCCGCTCGCGGCTGTAAACGACGCCCTTATTTTCGGCAAGGGTTTGCAGCAAGTCGAATTCTTTCATACGCAGCGCTACCGCCAGGTCGCCCAGCTCAACAACGCGGCGCTGCGGATCTATTCGCAAATTGCCAATCACGATTGGCGTCGGCGCTTCTGTGTGATTGCTCGCGCGGTCGCTGCGGCGGAGGATCGCTTTGATGCGCGCGACCAACTCCCGCGGATTGAAGGGCTTGGTAAGGTAGTCGTCCGCGCCCAATTCCAACCCGACAATTTTGTCAATATCGTCGCTGCGCGCCGTCAGCATGATAATCGGAACATCCGATTCGGCGCGCACCTTTCGGCAGACTTCCAAGCCATCCATGCCGGGCAACATAAGATCCAAAACAACCAGGTTGGGCGCGTCTTCCAGGATCTGACGGCGGGCGCTTAGCCCGTCTGTGGCGGAACTTACCTGATAGCCATCCTGTTCTAGATACATGCGCGCCAGATCGATTATCTTCTGCTCGTCATCAACCACCAAGATCGTTTCGCTCATAGCCAACTCTCAATAGGAGACGGAATCCGGTTTTTCCATGTTTAGCGCGCCTAGCGCGGCTTTCGACATCGCGCGGCAGCGCAAAGCCTAAGACCATTATGCCAAAAAACGCTGGCAAGACCGTAACTTTTTTGTAAACATCTTGTAAACTCGCAGTCCGAATGCGAGTCCATGCGCCGGCGGCGAGAGCGGCGATGAGCAATGTCGCCAGCAGAATCCCAGAGCAATCGCAGCACATTTTTCTTTACCATCGAGGGTCGCGTTAGACACTGACCTCCAACACCGAGACCACCGAGATTAACTTCTTGACTGCCAAATCGGGAGGCAATGTAGGGGCGGCTCGGTAGATTTATGTGACATTCGACACACATTGGTTCTGGTGCGATTGCCCCGCAGAATCCGACCGGCCTATAGGATGCTTCGAGATTTTGCGCTACAATGTGCGCCTTGTCTGAACCTTACACGAGATCGGGTCCATGAGCCTGCTGGAAATCATCCAACCCAGTAATCCCATTTTGCGCAGGCAAGCGGCGCGCGTAATCGATTTTGGCGCCGCGTTTCAAGATCTGATCAACGATATGTACGAAACCATGCTCGACGCGGAAGGCGTCGGTTTGGCGGGTCCACAAGTCACGCAAAGCTTGCGCTTGATACTGGTCCGGCTGCCTGATGACGAGGACAACGAAGAAACATACGGCGACGATGCGGGCAAACTATTTGTCGTGGCGAATCCAAGAATCAGCAAGCGCAGCCAGGACACGCTTTCCGGGGTAGAGGGCTGCCTGTCCTTGCCGGGTCTGCTCGGCGATGTAGAGCGCCATCAAAGCATTGAGGTGACCGGGCAGGATCGAAACGGCCAGCCCATCTGTCTGCAAGCCAGCGACTGGTTGGCGCGCGTCTTCCAGCACGAGATTGATCACTTGGATGGCAAGCTCTTTATCGATATCGCCACTCGAGTTTGGCGCCCGGAAGAAGAAGAAAACGGCATCGTAAAACAAGAAGCCTGAGCGCCCATGAGCGTCAAGATTCGCCTCGCCTCCACAAATGACGCGCCGCAGATACTTGAGATTTACAGTCCCATCGTTCGCCACACACATATTTCATTCGAGCATGTTGTGCCAGGGTCCAGCGAAATCGCCGCGCGTATCGCGACGACATTGCGTCAGTACCCCTGGCTGGTCTGCGAGCTTGAGGCGCGTATCGCCGGCTACGCTTATGCCAGCGCTTTTCGCAGCCGAGAGGCTTATCAGTGGACGACGGAGACTACGGTTTATGTACGCGAGGGCTGCCAGCGCCGCGGGGTCGCGCGCGCATTGTACACTTCGTTATTGGCGATCCTGCGCGAACAGGGCTACCGCAGCGCTATCGGCGTCATTGCCTTGCCAAATAAAGCCAGCATTCGGGCGCATGAGACACTTGGTTTCCAGGAAATCGGCGTCTTCAAAAATGTCGGTTTCAAAGCCGGCGCCTGGCGCGATACCGGCTGGTGGCAACTTGACATGAGCCCAGCAATGAAACGCGCCGCACCGTCGCGTCCTATCACCGAACTTACACAGCAGGCGGGTTTCGACAGGCTCCTAAATATGGGGCTGCACTGCATAAGCATCTAGCTTTGCGCTTACTATACGAGGAGGGACCAAATGGCAGAACGCAAACGTCCTATCACTGCGGACGATCTCAATCGGATTCACACTGTACAAGAGCCGCAAATCAGTCCCGACGGGCGCTTCGTCGCCTTTGTCAAAGTGAGTCCCGATGCGCTGGAACGCGGCTACAAGCGGAATATCTGGCTCTTTCCGGTTGATGGCGGCGAAGCCTTTCAACTGACGCGCGGCGATAAAGACAGCGGACCAGCTTGGTCGCCGGATGGCAAACAGCTGGCATTTGTATCGACGCGCGGCGACAAAGCACAGGTTTATTTGCTGCCAACTGCCGCGCCTGGTGGCGAAGCCCGCGCCTTAAGCAATATGAAAAACGGCGCGCATAGCCCGACTTGGTCTCCGGATGGGGCGCGGATCGCGTTCCTGGCTGCGGAAAACCAAGACGAGCGACGCAGCGCGCCTGCGCAAGACGGCGAACAGTCGCCGCCGCTTGACAAGCTGGAAAAGAGACAGCGAAAAGAACGACAGGACGAAGACGAGCAAATGCGCTGGGACCCGCGCGCGATGTGGCGCATCCCCTATCGACGCGGGACCGCCTTTGTGGACGAGCGTTATGATCAGATATGCGTGATTGATGTCGCGGAATCCAAACAATGCGCGCCTCGCCGCCTCACGAATATCGACGCCGATCACGCTCGACCGCGCTGGTCCGCCGATGGCGCGGCGATTTTTACTGCGCGCGCGACCAACCCAACAGGCGACGAACCCTGGCGGTCGGAGAACCTGTATCGCATTGACGCGGCCAGCGGGCAAGCAACCGCCATGACCGACGGCTCTCACAGTTGCTACGCGCCCCTGCCCTCGCCGGACGGCAAGTGGCTAGCCTACGGACGCCTGCCGATTGGCGTCACCGATATCCCCATGCGCCTGATCGTTATGGCCGCCGACGGAAGCGACCTGCGCATCGTCAACGAAGAAATCGACCGCGAGGCGGTCGAATGGGCTTGGTCGCAAGACAGCCAGTTGGCTTTCACAGTGGAAAGCGAAGGCAGGACCTTGCCCTGGATCTACGACCCAGCCAGCGATAGCGCGCGCCCCTTGCACGAGGGGCTATACGATATCGAGCAATTTGACATCGGTCCTGCTAGTTTGATGGCCATGACAGTTTCTAGTCCACAGAACCCCCAGGAACTTTACATTCTGCAAGATGGAGATTTCGTCGAGGCGACGCGATTCAACCAGGACTGGCTGAGCGAGGTCATCGTTCAAGAAACGCGCGAACTTCGCTTTCAATCGCCGCATGGCGAAGTACAAGGTTGGTACTTGCTCCCTGTCGATTATCAGCCCGGGCAGCGCTACCCGCTGGCGCTGAACATTCACGGCGGTCCACACGCCACCTGGGGCTACGCTACGAAAACGATGTGGCACGAATGGCAATTGCACGCCGCGCGCGGATATGCCGTTTTCTACTGCAATCCACATGGCAGCGGCGGATACGGGGAAAGCTTCATGCGCAAGCTGCATGCCGCCTGGGGACCCGTCGCCATGGACGATATCATGGCTGGCCTAGATGCCTTTCTCGAGCTGAGCATCGCCGATCCCAAGAAAATGGTCATCACCGGCGGTTCTTACGGCGGTTATATGACCGCCTGGATCATCGCGCACAGCGACCGCTTCCAGGCCGCGGTCGCCCAGCGCGGCGTCTACAATCTGTCCAGCTTCTATGGCACAACGGATGTGCCTTTGCTGATGTCAAACGAGTTTGACGCCGAACCCTGGGAGAATCATGAGACTTTCTGGGACAATTCTCCCTTGAAATACGCCGCTGACATAAAGACCCCGCTTTTGCTCATTCACTCGGAAAACGACTTTCGCGTGCCGATAGAACAAGGCGAGCAGCTCTTCGCCTGGGTCAGGCGGGCGACGAACACGCCGATCAAGATGCTGCGCTATCCGCGCGAAGGGCACGAGCTTTCTCGTAGTGGCGAGCCAAAGCACCGGGTCAGCCGTCTGACCGAGATGATCGACTGGTTCGATAAGTACGCCAAAGCCTGATGCCCGCGCCTAATGCAGTCGCTCATGCGGGAAATTGTTGCGAGAATATCGAGAAGTAAAGGCTCACTTTGGCGATGACGTCTCGCCGCTCTTTATCCGGCAGCAGCGCAAGAACGGTCCGCAATTGTTCCATTAAGCCGCGCTGCACCATGACAAAACGGCGCGCGCCCTCGTCGGTGAGAATCACATCGACCGAGCGCCCGTCGGTGGCGCTGCGGCGGCGCCGCACCAAAGGCGGATCCATGGTTTCCAGCCGCTTTACCAGGCCAGTCATGGTGGCATTGGTCAAATGATGATCGCGGGCGATTTCGCCGATGCGGCGCTCGCCTTGGTTTTCCGCAAGCGTCTTCAGCACATAAAACTGCGGCGGCGTGAGCTGGTGCGCCTCAAAATGGCTGGCAAGGCGCTTCTCGCCAGCGCTGACGATATCAAAAAGCAGCGACCAAAGCTCCGCTACATCGCGATTGAGCTTTTCATCCACGCCACCCGTCCCTCCTAGATCGCGCGTTCATTGCCCAAGGCGTCCCAGACATCCAGCTTGCCGCGAATCTCTCGGATGACTTCGTCCACGAATTCCGACGTGCTGGAGCGTCCGCCCAAGTCCGGCGTCTTGATGCCGTTGTAGACCGCTTCCAGCGTACTTTCATAAATGGCGCGGCTGGCGTCGGCGGCTTTCTTGCCGTCGATGTAGCGCAGCAGCGCGCCACAAGCCAGTATCATCGCCATTGGGTTGGCGATGTTCATGCCTTGCAGGCTGGGCGCGGTGCCATGCGGGGCTTCGGTGACAGCCACTTTGACGTTGAAATCTGCGTCGAAGGCGAATACGATCGATTCGGCCCCGGCAATCGTGCCGAACATCTTCATGACCAGGTCGCTCAGGGAGTCCCCGTCGCGATTCAAGGCGGGAATCACCAATGCCTCGCCGCTCGTTTCCAGCAAGAGCGCATAAGTAGCGTCAATCAGTTGCGGGCGATAGCGCACGTCGCTGTAGATGCGCGCGGCACGATCCAACTCTTCTTTGAAGAGACCTTCGTATATCGGGCTGACCGTATATTTAGGACCGCCGAATACGGTAGCGCCAGTGCGCCGCGCGTATTGAAAGGTGAACTCCGCCACCGCGCGGCAGGTGCGGCGCGAAATATAACGTTTGTTGAAGGCGATTTCGTCAAGCCCTTTGCCCTCGCGCCATTCCTCGGCTGCATAAGCGCCTTCCACAGCCATGCGCGCCACGGCGATCGGCGCGTGTACACCCGCCAAGGGCGGTACCGACGGGATGCGTCTGCCCGTGCGCAAGATGACACTGCCATGAATTAAGTCGCGCAATAGCGCGTTCGGGCTGCCGACATCGTCGGGGTCGCCCGGCGTAATTGTCGCGGCTTTTATGCCCAGTCCGGTCTCCAATACGCATGCAGCCGCCTCGCGCACGACGTCATTCTTAGTTCGTCTTCGGTTTTCCAAAGAAAGGTCAAAGGTCTCGAAAGCCAGATTTGACAAGCCGATGACATCCGGCGCCAGCACCCGCAGCGCTTCTTCCAGCAATTCCTGGCCCGTTTCGTCACCCTGGAGAACGCATATACGACGTTTTTCCACTCGGTTCATCCTCGCATTAAGCAATTCAGCCTTGCATGACTATTGTATGCCAGGAACGACAAGCTGAAAATCGCGGATTGCTGGCGGTCTCTGGCGGGGCAATCGCTTCAAAATCATAGACCATCAATATGTTGCAGATTCAAAGCAAGATTCACCACAGAGGCGCAGATGTAGTTCCAAGTTTGTCATGAAAAACTCGACGATAGGTCGAAATGGTGGGGCGACAGACCTCCTAGTGGGTGTCTACGCGCAGTACCATGTCGCCCGAAATTAAAACTCAGCAACGTCGGGCGACCAGATTGGTCGCCCCTACTGCGTCCTGATGTTCTCGCATTATTTTCTTGGGTTTACTTGTACCCTCTGTGCTTAATAATAATTGTGATGCGATTGCCCCGGCGTCTCGCGCAAATAGGGCTGAGGAAATCCTGATTTTGCGGTAGAATAGGTGGCACTGACTGTATTGTAGGATTCAGACAGGGAATAAATCTCATGCGTAGATACGGCATTTTCACAAGCGTTTTGCTGATGTTCGCCTTGGTTTTGACAGCGCAAGCGCAGGATGAAAACAACTATTCGTCAACGATAAACTGGTTTTACAGCGCTTGTGAAGACCGCATGGTGGTTGACTTGCACGGCAATATGGAAGCCGGATATGATGTGTATTATCAGGCTTTTGACGCTTTGGGCGGGGGCGGAAACGCGATAACGGCTTTGCGGCGCGTCGCCGTCAACGGCGAATACGCCACCAGCCAGGTCGTGAACTGGCTGGGCAGAGAGACACGGGCCCTTGATACACCGATCAGCGTAGTCTTCCGCATTGGGCGCGAAAATGACCCCGATGACACCATTTTCCAGGAAGCCTCGGACGACGTCCTGGGCGAATGCGAAGAACCGGGCAGCACCCTCGAAGTAGACCTGACGCTGGGCACGGGCGATATGATTGCATCCTCGGGCGTCTTCACGCCGGACGGCAGCATGCTGAACCCGATCTTCTATGAAGAACCCGAACCGCTAGTGAAGATAGGCGCGCGCGACAGTGAAAACGAGATACCCGGGCGTACCGCCGACCCCGGATTGATTTTCGCGGAATGCGCCGATGTGGCGGGCGCGGACCCTGGCGTCTTGTACGACACGGACGAGATTAGACTGTTTTGGTCCTGGTTCGCCACGACAGAGGCACAAGTCCAAGACCACATAAATAATGCGCTCTACAATGTTAAATTGCGCGGTCTAGACATTCCGGACATCCGCATGAGCGAGATTAAGCAGATCCCCGGCAGTCCCGATTGGTGGGTCTTTTATACCGTCAACCTGGGCGATAAATGGGAACCCGGCAGTTATGGCGTTGATTTTGCCCTTAGATGGGCGAACCCCATTAGCGATGGTTATGAAGAATTCGGACCAGGAACCAACAATGAACTACTGGATAGCGGCTGTCTCTTCGTGATTGAGCGAAACCCATGGGATATCCGGGTGATCCACGAGAATCCCACCTTGCCTTTGAGCGCCTACAACGACTAGCCGACGCACGGCGACGACATCATCATGGATAGTTTCGCTTTCAACGCACACTGCCCGAAGGCAGTCTTATCGTGTCGTCACTAACCGAATACGCAAGCGCCAGCTTCAATCTTAATCTGTCAGCGCGTCAGCTCGCGCAGTTTCAGCAGCTGGGCGACATGCTGCTGGACTGGAACCAGCGCATGAATCTGACCTCCATCACTGCGCCGCGCGATATTGTCGTCAAGCACTTTCTCGATTCGCTGTCCTTGTCGGCTGTCATATTGCAATTCGACGGGCTGCGGCTTATCGACGTCGGCACGGGGGCCGGTTTCCCCGGCTTGGCGCTGGCCATCGCCTTCCCGGCTCTGGATGTCACCCTGCTGGATTCCACCGCGAAGAAACTGCGCTTCATTGAAGCCGTCCGAGAGGAATTGCCGCTCAAGAACATCCGGACGCTGCACGCCCGCGCCGAAGACGCGGGCCATGACAAAATTCATCGCGAGGCTTACGACATCGTCGTAGCGCGCGCTGTCGCGCGGCTTCCGGCGCTCATGGAATACCTGCTGCCGCTGGCGAAGCCCGGGGGGCAGGCAATTGCGATGCAAGGCATGAGAGCCTACGATGACGCCAATAGCGCCGCCAAAGCGATCGCGGCGCTGGGCGGGGAGCTGTTCACCATTGAGGAAGTTCTGCTGCCCACGCTGGACAATCCGCGCTATTTGATTGTCGTCGACAAGATCAAGAAAAGTCCTCGGCAGTATCCGCGGCAGCCGGGCACGCCAACCCGCGATCCGATTCAGTGAAGCGCGCGGCTTGCAACCAGTCGCTAAGGATTGACGCAACAGGCGCTTGGGCAGGCGCGTTCATGGGTCCTTTGTGTTTTCCGGCGCGTGCAGGGCGATGCGATATGGATACCATTCGGCGCGGAAGAGCCGTTTCGCGACGCCGGGATCCGCTGCCGTCAGCTCTTGCATGTGCGCGTCATCGCGGGCATTAAAAATCGCGATGCCAAAGGCGGAATAATCGCTGTTGAGCGTGCGTCCCGCCAAAATCAGCCTGCCCGCCTCCATCTGGCGCTTCAGGTACTCGAAATGCTCGTTCGTAATCCGCGTTTCTTCTTCGCTGGGACCTTCGGAAAGCATGGCCGGTCGCACCGGTTGTATCTTGTAGAGATAAGTCGGCATGGCTTCTTTCGCCTTCGTCATCTGCTGGCGGGAGGGAGCATAGCCGATTTCCCCAAGCGATGGGAGGCTGATTCACCGCGCCGCCAGGCAAAGGCCGAGCGGACCTGTGAAATCAGCTATAATACTGCTGTCAAGCAATTGACGAGGATGCCATGACAGAAAGCGCCAACAAAAAAACAGTTGCGTTTGGAATTGCCCAAAGACGCCAGCGCCATCTATGCCAACACGGCCATGATTACCCATACAGCCTCTTCGATTTTGCCCAACGACAATCGCACGCGTGTGCAAAAGCGCATCGTGATGACCCCAATCCATGCCAAACTGCTGATGCAGGCGCTACAGGACAACTTGCAGAAATATGAGACAAAACACGGCGAGATTGAAGCGCCGCAGCGGGCGTCGCTTGCCGACCAGCTATTTGGAGCGGTCAAACCGGAACAGGAAGACGACGAAGATGAATAACTTGAGCCAGGTCTGTGAATTCATTCGCGAAGACATGGAAAGGCGCAATGCCGCCCGCGACCGAGCGATTGTCCTCTCGCGCCAATTGATCCGCCTCTGTTCCGAGTCGATTCGCGCCATCCATCGACAGGAATGGTCCCTTGTCGACAAGAAACTGGACGAGGTACGGGCTGGCGCTGTGGAATTAAAAGCCGTCGTCGCCGAGTTTCCCGATCTCTACCACACAGGATACACGCAAGACGCGCTGAAAGAAGTCGCCGAAGCATTCATCACCAGCGCCATCATCCGCGGTCGCGACTTGCCCACGGTTGCGGAATTGGAAATCGAGTGCTCTACCTATCTAAAGGGGCTGGGCGAAGCCGCCACCGAGCTGCGCCGTTTCATCCTGGACATCATGCGCCGGGAAGAGGCGCACAGCGCCCAAGCCGAGACTTTGTTGAGCGCGATGGACGACATTTACGACCAACTGGTTACCTTCGATTTTCCCGACGCCCTCACCCACGGCTTGCGCCGTCAAACCGACGTTGTCCGCGGTGTTCTGGAGCGCACGCGCGGCGACCTCACGCAGAGTTTGCGCCAGCAGAAGTTGCAAAACGCCTTGAAAGAGCTGGAAAATAAAGTGAAGGACGAAGGCAAGGGCGACGTCAATTACTGAATCATAGAGCTGTGGGGACCTGCTATTGTCAAGGAGCGAGCGTCCACTCGATTAATGCGCCGGCGACCCAGGTTGGTTTGGGCGCGCCATAGAGCTGCGTAGAGTCGGTGAAGCTGATATCCAAGACCTCTCCTCGCATCGGTCCGCGCAAATAGCGGTAGACCTGTCCGGTATCGCGGGCGTCGCTTTTCGCTTCTATACAGTGCCTGTTATATGCGTGGTAATCGCCGGATTCCAGGATGCGGGCGCCCGATTCGATCACAGACTTGGCATAAGCCAAGCCCGCGGCGTCGTGATCGTATGCGCTGCCCGGGTCATCGCCGTAGCCGATGCCATGGTGAAAGGGATCCGCGGTGGAAAGGACCGCCGCATCTTCCATGAGGCGCGCCAATTCGTCGAGGCCGGGCAAATCTTGTGGACGCCCGCCCGCAAGGTAAGGATAGCGTTCATAGACCTGTGGCGCCTTTTCCTCTGATATGCCACGGCGTTCAAGCTCGGCGCCCCAAAAGTGCCGCCAGCTGATCAGCGCGTGATCGCCGGTCCATTCTCGCCGCCCTTCTATTCCCGGTCCCTGTATGCCCCAGTATTCTGACTGCGCCGGATCCGCGCCATTTGCCACCGCGGCTCGCGCGTCTTCCATCGCTTGATTGAAAGCATGCAGCACACTGAGGACCACCACTTTATCCGCGCCGCAGTCCAAGGCGGCCTGTACACAAGCCGCGATCTGATACCCGCAGTCCTGCACGCTGGCGTGAGGAAATACCAATACCCCGCCAGCGTCGAGCGTGGCAGACAACTGCCACTGTCTGCCGCGCTCCAAATGCGCGATCGTGCCGGCCTGCCCTAATGCCGTATGTTCTCTGGCATACAGTTCATGAACCTGCTTCTGTAAGGCGTCGCGATCCAGTTCCATAGTTGCAACCTCTAAGTTTTCAGGCATCCGTTCAATTTGTAGCGCAGCGACAAGTATCCGTCAATCGCTCGCTTTCAGCCTTGACTAGCTCTTTGTACTCCATATAATGTTACATCGGTTCACAATCACATAGCGACGTTTGCCGTAGACAGTTGGCGGGCAGAAGCCCTTAATTTCCAGCCGAGGGGAACGCAAAAGACAGTAAACAGTCCTTGCGACTGACATTTTGCGACCTCCAACTGCGGGTCGCTTTTTTGTTCGGTCGGGTCAGTTGGGTTGTTGCGCGTCGCGCGGCGCCAATTGATGCAGAAAGGAGCGACACTTGCCAGTTTCAAGAGCACGCAAGGAAGAGCTTGTCGCGCAATATGTTGAAATCCTCAATGGATGCGATGGTCTGGTCATCGTGCAAACGCAGGGGCTGAGCGTTCCTCAAATCGAGGGAATGAGAGCCACTGTGCGCGAGCAAAACGGACAGTACATCGTCGCCAAGAATACTCTAATCCGCAACGCGCTAGAGCAAGCCAACTGGGTGGTTCCGGCGGATCTCCTGGAGGGTCCGGTCGCGATCATCTTTGGGCGCGACAATATGCCCGGGGTCGCCAAGGCTGTCTTCAAGCACATTGACGACGAGGAATTCGACGAAAAAATGCGAGTGACCGGCGGGATCATGAGCGGCGACGTTCTCGACGCCCTGCAGATGGAGGCGGTTTCCAAGCTGCCGACGCTTGACGAGCTGCGCGCGCAAATCGCGGGTTTGATGATGTCCCCGTCCCAGGGAATTGTCAACGTATTGCATCAAGCGTCAGGCGGGGTCGTCAACGTTCTTCAAGCTTACCTAGACAAGCAAGAAGACGGCGGCTCATAAATCACCCGGGATGATCGTCCCGAGTGACGATTATTCTGACTCTAGCACCATGTATCTAGCGTCAATTGAAATGCCCGTGCGGGCATGCAAACGAAAGGGATGAACAATGGCAGATCTCGATAAAATCGTGGAAGAGCTTAGTGGGCTGACAATCCTGGAAGCCGCGGATCTCAAGAAGCGCTTGGAAGAAGCCTGGGGCGTTGAAGCGGCGGTCGGCGGCGGCATGATGATGATGGCGCCGGGGGCCGGGGCGGCCGCGGATGCCGAACCAGAAGAAGAAAAGACCGAATTCGATGTGGTCCTCAAGGAAATCGGACCCAAGAAGATCAACGTCATCAAGGCGATTCGCGGCATCACGCCCCTGGGACTCAAAGAGGCGAAGGAATTGGTGGAATCCGCCCCCGCGACCGTCCTCGAAGAAGTCAGCAAAGATACCGCTGAAGAGGGCAAATCCAAGCTGGAAGAAGCCGGCGCTGTCGTCGAACTCAAGTAACGAATTCCAGTCCAAGGTTAGCGTTGTCCTCGGCAAAAGCCGCTCCCTCGTTATTGGATAACGACGCGGGCGCGAATAAATAGTGGCAGCCGGCGCCATGCCGGCTGTTTCTGATTCTCTTCACAGTCCAAGGTATCGTTGTCTACCGCCGTTTGCCAAGCCTCCTAAGCGCGGTTGGCGCGCGAACGGGTATTATGTCATTATCAATTTGACGACCAAGAAGTTTTCGAGCCTCCAGCAGTGGCGAGCATCTCCTACAGCAAGCTCCTGGAACCAATAAGCGACGTGATCTCCTGCATGGAATCCATGCTTTCGGGCGCCAGCGGACCCACTTCGGGCGATCAACGGGAATGCTACAAGCGCATCCACGCCTACGCCTGGGGATTGCACACCCTGGTCATGGATGTGATTACCGCCATCGGGATCGAAAACGCGGCAACGAGGTCCCCCGTGCTGGAACGCTTTAACAGCCTGGTACATCCGATCAAAACCAACCTCAACAACCTGGACGCCGGCTTCGATGGCGATTTGACTGACGAGCAATACCAGATCATTGCCTATGTCATGGCGACGATTGTTTCGATCGAGCGTATGATGAGCAATGTCTGGCATTTTTCGCTTATCAAGCACGACCGCCTTAGTTTCACCGTCTCCGCGATTGACAGCGCGCTGTTGATGCGGAAATTTGTTTCAGTTCTCGGCCAGCCCGCGCTATCGGTCTCTGGACTTTCGGCAATGATAATCGGCGACGAGACCTGGCTCAGTTACGCTTTTGGCGAGATCGCGAGCAATATCTGTTCTCATGGCGATCCCGAAAATGTCAGTTTCAGCGCCAGTTTTAACGAAGAGCGCCGTGGCAATCACCTGCATATCAGCATATTTGACGCGGGCGGAGGATTCGCCTGTGGTGATCGCGATGACCCATTCCGCCCGTATTGGCAAGCAAGCGCGCATAATCAAGGGCTTGGTTTGGGCTTGTACCTAGCCAGAGCCTTCATCGAAGTCAGCGGCGGGACGGTCGCCATTTCCAGCGAAACGGGCTGCGGCACAACCGTCAATGTCTCATTCCCCCTGGCGCATTGAGATTCGGCAAGTCACCGCGTTTGCTTTGGGATAGCTGTGTAGCGCCGCTGGTTTTCGCTGTTCACGGAACTGCGTTATAATCGCGCGCGTATTCAAGCCGATGGAGTATAGACATGGGTAAAGTAAAAGTTTTTGTCACGCGTGGCTTGCCGGGGAACACGCTTAAGCGCCTGGCAACGCATTGCGAACTTGAAGTATGGGACGATTTTATGCCGCCGGATTACGCGACGATACTTGAAAAAATCCGCGATCTCGATGGATTGATTAGCTTGCTGACAGACCGTGTCGACGCGCGGCTGATGGATGCCGCCCCAAATCTGCGCGTCATCAGCAACCTGGCTGTTGGATATGACAATATAGATGTCGAGGCGGCGACAGAGCGCCGGATTCCGGTTGGCAACACGCCCGGCGTGCTGACGGAAACCACCGCCGACTTCGCCTTCGCCCTTCTGATGGCGGCAGCTCGCCGCATTCCCGAAGCCCAAACCTACATCCGAGCGGGCAACTGGCGGACCTGGCATCCCACGGTTCTTTCTGGTCAAGACATCTTCGGCGCGACACTGGGAATCATCGGCTTCGGACGAATCGGCCAGGCGGTCGCCAGGCGCGCCAAGGGCTTCAACATGACGATTTTGGTCGACACCGAAGAGAACAAAGACAAAATCCATGAGATTGGCGCGGAAGAAGCGTCATTTGAAAGAGTACTGAGCGAAAGTGATTTTGTCAGCCTGCATGTTCCGCTGACAGAAGCAACCCAGCACATGATTGGAGAACGGGAACTGGCGCAAATGAAGTCAACAGCGATTCTGATCAATACGGCGCGCGGCAGCGTCGTCGATGGCGCGGCGCTTTATCAAGCTTTGGACCGGGGAGATATTCTCGCGGCGGGCCTCGATGTCACCGACCCGGAGCCGATCTCGCTTGATGACCCGCTGCTTTCCCTGGACAATTGCCTGGTTGTGCCACATATCGCCAGCGCCAGCGTCGCCACCCGCGCCAAGATGGCCGACATGGCCGCGGACAACCTAATCGCAGGCCTAACGGGCGATCATCTTCCAAATTGCGTCAATCCGGAGGTATACAACCAAGAGGCCTAGCCAGTTGTCTGCCCTGCCCTCGACGACGTATGTTATCGGTTGTCGG
Source organism: Aggregatilineales bacterium (assembly GCA_963663445.2). Classification (GTDB taxonomy): domain Bacteria; phylum Chloroflexota; class Anaerolineae; order Aggregatilineales; family Phototrophicaceae; genus UBA6055. The sequence goes on from CAXXTM010000002.1 coordinate 2,137,992, forward strand.
GCGCGTGGCAGGATCCGCCAGCACTCAGAGTGGTGCGATTGCTCTGTTTTCCAGGCGAAATCAATTGACAATTCGCCAATACTGTACGAAAATAAGCGCTACTTGATAATTCCATAGCAATATATTTGCTTGAGGCGACACTCCGTGAAGAGCAACGACAATGGTAAATTCGCAAGGTAATCGGAGCGGAATCCAGACTCTTAGGTAACTCTTACACAGGCAACCATAAGATAGTAATTATGCGTCCTGTCCTTTGGGCAGGGCGCTTCGTCTACTATTCGCGGCATGTTTTCATTGCCCGCTGTAGATGATACTTTTTGCGAATGTCGCCGTATAGTGTGTGGCGACTGCACCCAGAAAGGAACGAGCCATGGCGGAACGACGAATCAAATTGACGCGACTGGGCTATCAAAAGCTGCAGCGCGAACTCAATGTCCTTACCAGCGAAGAAAATTCCAAGGTGGCGGAAATGCTCGCCGAAGCGCGCGAAGACGACCAAGGTGAAGAGGCTGTTTTCTTTGACGCGATGGTTTCCAAAGAACGTCTTGACGAACGTGTATCGCACTTGCAAAACGTACTGGCGCGCGCCGAAATCATCGATGCCGACGAAGACCCGGACACGATCACGCCCGGTAATCGAGTCACAGTATACGATACTTCAGAGAAAGAAGAGTTCACGATGGACTTGCTTGATACCGAGGAAATCACGCACGGACGTCGGGGCGTATCGCTGGATTCGCCTGTGGGACAGGCGCTATTAGGCAAACAAGTTGGGGATCGCGTCAAAGTCGAGGTCCCGGACGGGCTGGTCACCTACAAAGTTCGCATGATCGAGATGATCCCGGACGAGGGCGCCTGATTGCCGTTTTGATAGTGAAAATAATAGAGTGTCGCTGTTGGCGGCGCTCTTTTTGTTATTGACTTGCGCCTGCGCGCCCGAAGCCTCGCTTTTGCAACTCGATATTTGACAATTCTTGATGCCTTGGCTGGTAAGCCTCGCCCAGGTGATCCAAGATGCTGCCCAGCATATAAGGCGCTAGCGCCAGCGTCGCTGTCGCTAGCTCGGGTTGCGTGCGCGCCAGATCTTCGGCGCCCTCCAAAAGCAGAATCAAAGCCTCGGTGACCAAGGACATCAAGCTTATTGTCTGCAGCATGACCTCGCTCAACACTTCCGGATCGTGCTGCGTATGGAGCACCAGCCAGGTAGCGGCTTCCATCATGGGCATCGTCGCCATCATAGAAGCGGTCAAACTCCACATCATCAACTTTTGCGTTTCCGGCGGCAGATCGGACAACGCAGTTTCCGCCTGCATGCGCTGCGCCAGACGCGCCATAATCGTCGCCGCCAGGCGCGCGGGCGCGCGCTGTTGAGGAGCGCGCTTCAACAGGGTGTCCACACGTTGCAAACGGTCATATTCCTTGGCGGCGGTTTGATCTTTCCCCAGGATGTCCAGCAGTTGCCGCGCCATTTCATCCGGCAGCTGACCGTCCAGCGCCTCTTGCATCATGTCCAGTGGTTGCGGGTTGAACTCTTCGGACATCCTAATTTCCTTTCGGTTTTGGGCTGGCCAGCCGGTCAAATCTGTCGCCTTCGTCATCGGCGCCATCATTGGCAAGCGCGTCACGATCTGATATCAGATTTGCCAAGGTTCGCCGGGCGCGGAAAAGACGGCTCTTGATCGCGCTTTCCGTTGTGTTCATCAATTGAGCGATTTCCGCGTAGGAATAGTCGTACCAATAGCGCAAGACCAAGGGCAAGCGGTAACTCTCCTCGAGCTTCATCAGGAGCCCTTGCAGCAGCTCGCTTTGCTCCGCGTTCAAGGCAGCCTGTTCCGGCAGCGGGTCGCTGCTGCTCAAAGCCAGCGCCGCGGCGGTAGGCTCGTCATCAAGCGAAACCAATTGCATACGCCGCTTCCGCCAGCGGTCAATGCAGTGATTGGAGGCGATTGACATCAGCCAGGTTTTGAAGGACCGTTTGGTATCGTAACGGCGCAGATTGAGGAAGGCGCGCAAGAAGGCTTCTTGGGTCGCGTCCTCGGCTTCGCCGGCGTCGCCCAGCATGCGGTAACACAGGTTGTATACGGGGTCTTGAAACAAGTAGACCAATTCCGCGAAGGCATCCTGGTCCTGCGCCAGCGCGGCTTCTACCCACTCAAGAATCTTTGGATCTGGTTTCGCCACCATCTCCCCTCAAGCGTTTTCGGATGCCGGAACTCTTTGACCGAAAAGACAGCGCTGCTGCCGCGTTTGCGTCGGCAAGCTACCCGGGCTGCTTGTCAGGCGCTCGCCCGCCAGCCGCTCAGCCGCCCAGCCGCGGATCTCGAATCAAAATGAGCGCGCCATCATTGCCCTGATGCCTTGATCAGCAGCGACGCTGTGGCAATGTTAGTCGCCAAAGGCACGTTATGTACATTGCAAATGCGCAGGAGACTTTGGATATCCGGATCATGTGGATGTTTGCCAAGCGGATCGAGAAAGAAGCAAATCAACTGGACCTGCCCTGTCGCCACTTTTGCCGCAATCTGCGCATCGCCCCCAAGCGGACCTGATAGCATTTGCTTCACTGTCAGCCCGGTTTTTTCTTCGATTAGCGCGCCGGTTGTGGCGGTGGCCAGCAGATCATATTCAGTCAGCCGCTGTTTGTGCTCCATGACAAAAGCGACCATATCGGCTTTCTTGCCGTCATGGGCAATCAATGCGAGCGTCGGCTTGGCCTGATCTTCGGTCATCAACTGTCTCGTCGTAGGCCGCGCCGCTAGGATACGTTGCGCGGGCGGCGCGCCAACTGGGCTGGTATCGACAGCGGCAAATGATAGTGGGTGGAGCCGAACAAACTGATGAAGCGCTGGTTCATGCGATGCGCTTCGTCATAGTATCCTTCGAGCTGCGCCATCAAAGCCGCCCAGGGTCGGCGTTCCGCCGCCAGCCGCGCCTGGCGGCTCATCTCCTTGCGGATATCAGGGTGATCGCGCAAGTATCTAATGATTCGCGCGAAATCCGCCCCAGATGGATTTACGGACAATCCGGTGAGGCCCTCTTCGATGACCTCTGGGGCGCCCCCAGAGTTCACAACAACGGATGGCAAGCCAGAAGCCATCGCTTCTTGAATCACTTGGCCGAATGTCTCGTTCTCGCCGGTGAAAGCGAAGACATCGGCGCTGGCGAAGGCTTGCGCCAGTTCGTCGCCGATCAGATACCCGGTGAAATGAACGTCGGTTTCTGAAAATCTGGCTTCCAATTCCTCGCGCAAGGCGCCGTCGCCGATTATCGTCAAGGCGACGCGCTCCATTTTGGCGACTTCGATAAGCAGCTCCACGCGCTTTTCATGCGCCAGACGACCAACGAAGATGCAAAGCAGCGCATTGTTGTCGCGGCCATTGAGCAGACGCCGGCGCATCTCTTGCCGATCATGGTCGGGGTGAAAGCGCTCGGTGTTGACGCCACGCCCCCAATGCCGCACACGACGATAGCCTTCGGCGCGCAAGCGGCGAATGATGGTTGGCGTCGGCGCCAAAGTGAGGTGGCAGCCATTGTGAATATAGCGCAGCCAGCGATTGACCGGACCCGACAGCATGGACAGCCCATAGTGTTCCGTGTAGCCCGGCAAGTCCGTCTGATAATTGGCGATAACCGGCAAATTGAGATGGCGGCCCACAGCCATCCCATTGACCGCCATCGCCGCTGGGCTAAAGAGGTGAATCAGGTCTGGCTCGAATTCTTCCAGATGGCGCGCGACAACGGGATTCGGTAATGCCATGCGCGTTTCCGGCGCCTGCGGCAAGCTGATAGATCGCAGCGGAATCACCCGCGACGATCCAACATGATCGACCGCAATATCCGGGGCGAAAATCAAAACCTCACGCCCGGTCTCTTGCAGATAGCGGATGGTCAAATAGGTCGTTTTCACGACGCCGTCGACTTTGGGCAGAAAGGACTCCGTTAGCACGGCGACGCGATTGACGCGCGCGGACGGCGTCGCTGAATAACGGTCATCGAGCAGCACGGGATTGCCGAAGAACTCGTCAAGCGACGTGTTCTGCTGGGCATGCAGATTATCGAGTAAGCGCTGCGCCTGCATGGCGGACCTTTCATTAAGTCCTGCGAACGGACCGGTCAAATGTCATTTTCGTATAAACAGGAACGGCGCGCAATATCATCATTGAGAACCGGCGCGAGCCGAGAAGGATTTGCCTCGCCTTCGGCGACCCTTGCCTATTCTGCTTGTTATACGGCTAGCGATACGAAATCGTTCTGTCGACGATCCTAGTTGGCGCCATATAACTCGCGATAAATGTTGTAGTTGCGGTAGATGTACTGAACATATTTCCTGGTCGAATCAATGGTGATCGTGGTCATGAATAGATCGGGATCGCCGCCGGAGAGCTCATTCCATTCATAGGCGCGCCCTGGTCCCGCATTATATGCCGCCAGCGCCACAACGGCGTTCTGATCGAAAAAATCCAGTTGCTCGTCAATGTAATACGCGCCAAACGCGATACCGGCGTAAGGACGGAATAAGTCGCTGTGCTGATAGTCTTGCCAATCCAGACGTTCGGCGATGTACTTGGCGGTGCTGGGGATGACTTGCATCAAGCCTTTCTCGCCGGCCGCGGCCGCGGCGTTGGTATCAAAGAGGCTTTCTTGACGAATCAAGGACAGCATTAGCAGCGGATCGACATCCCGCGCTTCTCCTTCGCGTCTAAGCAAATCAATGTAGTAATCTGGAAAGCGCAGGCGAGCGAGGAAAGGCGGCGCCCCCAATGTGCCAGTCTTTGACGCGATGATGACGTCGGCGGCGGCGATGATAGATTCGCGAAAGGCGCCCAAGCCGCGCAAATGGATTGCCAGACGATAGCTGCCGAGCGCATCGCCGCTTTCCCGCAGCGCTTCCGCCAGATCCTCAAATTCAATTGCGGCTTCGTCGAAAGCGCCGACAGCGAAAAGCTCGCGTCCACGCACGAGATGAGCATCGCTGTTCAGTTCTTCGGTCATCCGCCATAAATCGCCCGCTTCTTCCAGCGCGAAAACTTGCCGCAGCCAGGCTTCCGCATGTTGAACTTCAGCATTGATGTCGAAGGAGAAATTATAGGCTGGCGGCGGGTCAAAGGACTGCCGGCCGATACGGAAATCACCGGCGCGCGCGGCAAAATAACTGTCCGGCGCAGCCGCCACTGCCAGATCGAAGGCTTCGTTAGCCGCTTGCTGGTTGCCTTGCCTGGCGGCCAGCCGCCCGACCCACAAGTACGCAGCCGCTTGATCGTCGCCCCCGGTGAGGGCGGCGATGCGCCCATACAGATTCTCGGCAATCGACCAGGCTTCGTCGCGCACCGCTGCCGATGCCGCGAGAAACAAGCCATTGGTCGTCAGTTCATGGCCTGGGTAGGCATCGGCAAGCCGCGTAAAAACCTGGCGCGACAAGCTGGCGTCGCCATTCGTCCCGTAGAGATAGCCCGCCCGCCACAGCGCCTCGCCGGCCGCATCCGCCAGATAAGCGTAATTGTCGGCAACAGACAGATAGATCTCAATCGCGGCTGGAATATCCCCAGCCAAAAAGCGAGTTCGGCCCCGTTCCAGCAGGGCATCGCCGAATAAGGGATCTTGCGGATACTGATCAACGATGGTCTGGAAGGCGATCATGGCGGCGTCGGCATTGCCGATCTGTCGGTAAGCGCGTCCGAGCAACATGTGAAGTTGCGCCGGGATTGCCTCCAACTGCTGCGACGTGGTGAAGGCGTTAAAGGCCTCAATGGCGGTCTGATAGTCGCCGGCATAAAAGGCGCTCCTGCCGCGCGCCAGCCCGTCATACTGTATGCCAGCCGCTTCAAGGATCTGTAAAGCCTCGTATGCGGTGGCGGTCCCGGCATAGTTCTCAAAAACCCCCCGCATTCGATTCAAACCCTCGTCGGCGAGATCCGCGTCAAGCAGGGCTTGCGCGGCGCTAAACGAGATATTCGCGCGATAGGGCACGTTACGCGCGACTGATAGAATCGCGTCGTATTGCGCGACAGCCTCCGTTGCCCGCGACAAGCTGATATAGATGCCCGCCAACTTCTCGCGCAGGATCAAGAGCGGCACCTTCGAGCGCTTGGCGGCCACCGCTTTTTCATAGTTTTGCAGCGCCAGGTCGGTCTGCCCCAAGGCAATGCGCGCGTCCGCTATACGCTCGTAGACATAGCTGTCTATCAAGCCGGGGCGCGCCGCCAAATACTCTTCAAAGTCCGCGATTGCCGTCGTCCAATTGGAAGCGCCCAGCTGGGCGTCTCCACGCAGCAAATAGGCTTGGGACCTGTAAACGCTGTTAGGGAATTCTGTGATTAAGAGATCAAAGGCGTCAAAGGCCTGCTGGAAAAAACCGGCGCGCAAGGCAACCTTGCCCAGGCGAAAAGCAGCCGGCGCGCGAAAGTCCGCGCCGACCGCCTCGCCATAATCGAGCAAGGTATTGTAAATGCCGGCCGCGTCTTCCAGGTAGCCATCCCGCATGAATTGATCGCCCAACTGCAATAGCAGGGCCGGTTCAATCGTAGCTTGTGGCTGTGGCGATGGCGGCGCGTCGGTCGCTAGCGTTGTCGGCGCTGACTGCGCCTGTAGGTTATGCGGCGTCGCGGTCACAAAAATGATATTGTCCTTGTTCGGCGTCGCTTCTGGCCTAGAGCCTTTGCCAAAACTGCAGGCGCTTATCAAGCAAGCGAGAACAAACGGCAGCGCGCGGAAACTCTGTATGTTCATGATTCTATGGAAGCAACTGACTGCGCTCATGGTATAGCGGCGTCCCTTTACTGACAAGCCAGTCTCGCGCCTTCTCATGCGCTGGGAGGCGATAGCTCGCCGGACAGCCAGGGCAGGCCGTAACCCACGATCAAATGCCCGGCCTCGGCTAATGCCCGCCCCAAGGAATCCGTATCGTGGTAGCGCCACCAATGATCTGTGTCCGGCAAGATCTTGACGCCGAAGTCGCGGATAAGCAGTTGGCTCAAGCTGCGCATGGCGTATCGATCGGCGTCGGTCCTGCCTGCTCCACGAATGCTAGAGCGTCCAAGTTGAACCTTGAAACGGGATGGTTGGTCCATTGACCATGCGTTGTCGCTGTAAACCAGAACCTGAAATTCAATCAGACCCAGACAGCCGTCTTCGAGCGCCTTGGCAAAGCGATATCTGCCGCCCGCCCATTGCAGGGGCGCCTGCTCCAAAGTGTAGCCGGCCGCCTCCAATGCCTGCCCCATCACGGTCTGCAGCAAGGTACGGAAATAGTCTTGCGACGCCTGTCTTTCTTGCACGGTTACATATACTTTCTGATTAGATCCAAGCCATGCTGACGCAGCAAATGCTGCAACAGCAGCGCGCTATTCCAGGCGTCGTCATGGCCGCGATGATGCGTACCATGGAATTCAAGACCCGCTATGCCCAGCGCTTCAGTCATCCCCACGCGCCGATGTCCCCCATAGTGGCAAAAGACTTTCCGAAGATTGATATGTTTCTCGCCGAAGGGGTAGTCAAGCCCCATTCGTCGACACTGCTTACGGAAAAGCTTGCGGTCGAAGCTGCCCCAACTCGCCCAGAGCGTCTGGCGCGCCCAGTATTCTTCAAGCAATATGGCGCAGGCTTGCTCAAATTCGACGCCATCACGCTGCACTTGCCGCGCTGTTATGCTGGTTAAGCTGGTGCAAAAGTCGCTGATTTCCGAATCCACCGGTTTGACCAAAATGCTGCGCTTGCCGTGAACACGATCCGCGCCGAAGTCATAAAAGCACAAGCCGATTTCGATAATCTCGTTTTGCTGCCCGGCCGGGGGCGGCTTCACATCCCAACAAGTCGCTTCAAGGTCGACAATCAAAACGCGGTCGCTAGGAATCGCCATTGAGCCTTGTCATCCCATCGCTTGTACGCGCAGCATAGCCTCAAGTTCAGCGGCTGTGCTTACCGGCAGCCGACAAGCGAAATGCCGACAAACATAGACCGTTGTCCGCCCCTCGAGCAGCTTGCGCTGGCTGAGCAAAGGGATACTTCCGTGTTCAGCCACATCCCCGCGCGCCCAAGCGAGGACAATATTCGGGCGAAAGGATCGATTGAGCAGCGCGAAAATAGCGCGCGCCTCTTCCGTTTCCCTGTCGCCTGCAACAGCGACTTCAATGATGCCGCCTGCCAGCGCGTCCGTCGCGTTGAGCGATTCGGCGAATGCCTGCGGATATTGTCGCATGGCGTCGGTCAAGATCTGCAGCACAGCGCGCGCGGACCTGTCATAGCGCGGGTCACCGGTATAGGCGGCCAGCCGCAAGAGCTGCTTGGCCAGCATGGCGTTGCCAGAGGGACAGACGTTGTCCTGCAAATTGCGCGGACGCACAATCAATGCTTCGTGGTCGTCGCTGGTGTCGTAGAAGCCGCCGTCGGCTGCGGCAAAATGATCAAGGGCGGCATCCGCCAGTCGCCGCGCCACGATGAACCAATCTTCCTCGAACGTCAACTGGTATAACTGCAACAAGCCATCTATCACATTGGCATAGTCTTCGAGATATGCGTTCAGCTTGCTGCGACCGGCCTTATGACTGCGGAACAAGCGCTCCCGCTCATCGACCATATTCTCCAGCAGAAAGGTCCCGGCGATTTTCGCGGCTTCCCGATACTCAGGCCGATCGAGCACGCGCGCGGCTTCGGCCAAGCTGGCGAGCATTAAACCATTCCACGAAGTGAGAATCTTGTCGTCGAGCGCAGGCGGAACCCGTTCACTGCGAACAGCGTAGAGCCGAGTCTTGATTTGAGCAATCGCATCATGCAACTGCTCGGATGACAAGCCCAAAGCGGCGGCGACTTCGCGCGGATTTTCTGGCGCAGTGAAGATATTCGCGCCTTCGAAGTTGCCCGCTTCCGAAAGGTCAAAATACGCGATGGCGATTTCAAGCGCGCGCGGCATGCGCTCTGCCAAGGGCAGCAGCGCTTCACGAACTTCATCTATGGTCCAGACGAAGAATTTACCTTCTTCGCCCTCGCTGTCGGCGTCGGTCGCGCTGTAAAAGCCACCCGCCGGCGCGGTCATTTCCCGCAAGATGTAATCGTAGATTTCTTCGGCGACCGACCGGAAGAAGCTGTCGCCCGTGATTTGCCAGGCGTAAAGATAAAGGCGGCTGAGCTGCGCGTTGTCATAGAGCATCTTCTCGAAATGCGGGACCAGCCAGCGCGCGTCGACGCTGTAGCGGGCGAATCCGCCGCCGACTTGGTCGTAGATGCCGCCGCGCGCCATCTTGCGCAAGCTAAGGCAGACCAGTTCCAGCGCTTCGTCGTCTTGACTGCGCGTGTAATGCCGCAGCAGAAATTCCAGGCTTATCGGATTTGGGAACTTGGGGGCTGTGCCAAAACCGCCCTGCTCTCTGTCCATGCCGCTCATCATTTTTCGCGCGGCCCCGTCCAGCAATTCTCCCGTCAAACCGCTGTCGTCAGCGCGTCCGATGCCGATGACGTCTCGCCGCAATGACTGATGCAGATTGTCCGCCTGCTTTTCCAGCAAATCCCGTTTATTGCGATAGGCGTCGCTGATTGCCCCCATCAACTGGGTGAAGGAAGGCAGACCGCCGCGCGGCGATGTCGGATAATAGGTGCCGCCGTAGAAGGGCCGCCCATCCGGCAGCAAGAAAGCGGTCAGGGGCCAGCCGCCCTGCCCGGCGATGGCTTGCACAGCCTGCATATAGATGTCGTCGACATCCGGGCGCTCTTCCCGATCAACTTTGACATTAACAAAATTCGCGTTCATAATCCCGGCAGTCGCGTCGTCTTCAAAACTTTCATGCGCCATCACATGACACCAGTGACAAGCGCTATAGCCCACGCTTAGCAATACCGGCACATCGCGCTCATTTGCCGCTTGGAAGGCTTCGCCCCCCCAGGGATACCAGTCGACCGGATTGTCGGCGTGCTGCAACAGATAGGGGCTGTCTTCGTGCTGTAGACGATTCATCATTATCCTTGATTATTTCCAGCGGGATAAAGCATAGCGGAGTTTCGCCCAATGAGAAGTCGCTTTTCGTCCCGCGTTAAGGTCGCCAGTCCGCGGCAAAATCAAGCCAGACAAAAGAAAACGCCACGCGCAATTCGACAAATTACGTGTTATCATGGCTCGGCAAGCGGTTAATTGGGCTGGACGCGAAGCTTTCTAAGATATATTTTGCACAATTCTCCGCTGCGGTACGTTATAATCAGACAGATGACAAATTGTCGAAAGTTAAATCGCTAGATGCAATTTTGGGATAACAACGATAATGACGAGAGCCGCGATAACGACGGACAAAACGGTCCCCCGCGGCGTCCGCCCAATTGGCGCAGGTGGATATCGCCCGGTTTGCTGGTCCTGGTCATGCTGCTGGCGCTGCTCAGCTCGCCGGGTTTGTTCGGGGGTTTGTCTTCCACCCCAGAAGTTTCCTATTCGATCGTTTACGAACAGTTGCGGCAACGAAACGTTGCCCTGCTGGACTTCCAAGGTGAAACGAGCGTCAATGGCCGTTTCGCGCGCAGCGTGATCGTAAACAATTCAGCGGGCAGATCACAGAACATCAGCAATTTCAAAGCGAACTTGCCGCCTGGCGGCGGCGATGAATTACGTCAGTTGGCAAATGAGCAGCGTGTCAACATTCACGCTACGCCAAATGAACCGTCAATCTTGCTTACGCTGATCTTCAACTTCTTGCCGCTCGTCTTGATCATCGGGTTTTTCGTCTGGATGGGCCGGCGAGCGCAGGGCCAGATGAATGGCATCTTTTCCTTTGGCCAATCTCAAGCGCGGGAAAAAACGCCGGAGATGCCGGCAATCCGGTTTGAGGATGTGGCTGGGCAAGACGCCGCCAAGATGGAGCTGGAAGAAGTTGTGGATTTCCTCAAACAGCCGGAGAAATATGTCAAGGTCGGCGCAAAAGTGCCGCGCGGGGTCCTGTTGATCGGACCGCCTGGCACGGGCAAAACACTGATGGCGCGCGCCGTGGCTGGGGAAGCCAATGTCGCTTTCTTCAGCATCGCGGCCTCTGAATTTGTAGAAATGTTCGTCGGCGTCGGGGCTTCCCGCGTGCGCGATCTTTTCAAACGCGCCAAGGAAAACGCGCCAGCCATCATCTTTGTGGACGAGATTGACGCCGTCGGTCGGCGGCGCGGCACAGGCTTGGGCGGCGGGCACGACGAACGCGAGCAAACGCTGAATCAGTTGCTTTCGGAAATGGACGGCTTCGACAATGACACCAATATAGTCATGATCGCCGCCACGAACCGCCCCGATGTGCTGGACCCTGCGCTGCTGCGCCCGGGCCGTTTTGACCGGCAAATCACCGTCGATCTGCCAGACGTCAAGGGCCGGCACGACATTCTCAAGATTCATACCAAGAGCAAGCCGCTGGCGAATAATGTCGAGCTGGAGTCGATGGCGCGGGCGACGATAGGGTTCTCGGGCGCCGACATCGCCAACCTCGCCAATGAAGCGGCGATGAACGCGGCGCGCTACGACCGGCGATTGATCACCATGTCGGATTTCACAACCGCTTACGAGCGCATCCGCCTGGGCACCAAGCGCCCGCCCTTGTCCAACAAGAAGGACCGCAAGATCACCGCCTATCACGAGGCGGGCCACGCTCTCGTCTCTTTCCTGATACCCGACGCGATGGCGCTGCTAAAGACCACGATCATCCCGCGCGGACGCGCGCTCGGCGTGGCTTTTTATATGCCCAAAGACGACTCGCTTCATCAATCGCGCAAGCAGTTGGAAGCCTTTATCCGCGTCGGATTGGCGGGGCGCATTGCCGAAGAAATCGTCTTTGACGACGTCACGACCGGCGCCGTCAACGATATCCAGCAAGTGACGCAGATCGCGCGCAATATGGTGAAGATGTTTGGCATGAGCGATTCGGTGGGCATGGTCAATTACGGCGACGACTCCGAACAGCCATTCCTGGGTTATTCGATCGCCAGCGGCCGCGATTACAGCGACGATACCGCCTCGAAACTCGACGCGGAGATCAAACGCATTATCGACGTCGCTTATCAAGAGACGCGCGGACTCCTGGATGATCATCGCGAGCAGCTAGACGAACTGGCGCAGGCATTGCTCGAGAAGGAAACGATCGAGCGCGAGGAGATTCTGCGCATCCTCGACATAGAGGACGACGCGGCTGACATCCTGCCGGATACGGTCGCTAAACACTTGCGCGAACCGCAAAGCGCCGAGCAAAACGGTTCCGACACTGCGGAAGATTTAGAAGTTGAACAATAATAAAACAATGAGGAGGCGGGCGAGACCACATTGATTCTCGCCCGGCTATGAATGAGAACTTATTCGGCTGCCGCCGCCGCCTCCGCGACAATTTCTTCCTGGACATAAGCAGGCACACGGTCATAACGATTGAATTCCATCGTGTAGATGCCGCGTCCGCCGGTCATTGAGCGCAGGTCATTGCCGTAACGCAGCATCTCCGCCAGCGGCGCCTCGGCTGTAACCACGCTCTTGAAGCCGACTGTATCCATACCTTGCACACGCCCCCGACGTGTATTGAGATCGCTCATGATGTCGCCCATCATCGTCTCTGGCACGGTGATTCGGACGTCCATAATCGGTTCTAGCAAGACCGGTTTCGCTTTGCGGAAAGCCGCGCGAAAGGCTTCGCGGCCCGCAATCTGAAAGGCGATGTCTTTCGAATCCACCGGGTGTTCTTTGCCGTCAAAGACATTGACTTTGACGTGTTCTACGGGATAGCCGGCGATGACGCCGTCGGACAGCACTGCGCGAATGCCTTTTTCCGTCGATGACACAAACTGTTGCGAAATCGCCCCCCCGAAAACGGAAGACTGGAACTCGAAGACTTCTCCCGTAGGTTCCACTTTGAGATCGACGCGTCCATATTGTCCCGCGCCACCGGTCTGCTTCTTGTGCGTATAACTGGATTCGGCATTGCCCGTGATCGTTTCGCGATATGGCACCTTGGGCATATCCGTATCAATGTTGACGCCGAGCGATTCCGCGCGCTTCAATGTGACGTCGAGGTGGATTTGGCCCATGCCTTCAAGCACAGTCTGGCGCGTATCTGGATCTTGTCTCCAGCGCAAAGTGGGGTCCGCGTCGCAGAGGTTGCTGAGCGTGGGTCCCATCTTCGCGCTGTCGGCTTGCGAGCGGGGCGTGACAGACACCATGTATAAGGGCGCGGGGAAGTCCGGCGGCGCGATCTTCACGTCGCTTCCGTTGTCGACAAAGGTGTCCCCGGTCTTGGTATTCGTCAACTTGGCAACCACGCCAATATCGCCGGCATGAAGCGTTTGCACGGGCATCTGTTCTTTCCCGCGCATCACAAACAGGGAGTTGAAGCGTTCGTTTTCATCGCTGTTGGCATTGTGATAACGCCCATCGTTGGACATCGCGCCCGAGAATATTCGGAAATAGTTTAGCGTTCCCACAAAGCGATCGTTAAGCGTCTTAAAGACATAGGCGGCCAGCGGTCCCTCGTCGTTATGCGGACCTGGCAGCGCATCAAGTTCCTCCCCGCGGGTGATCCTGACCGATCGCTCCGTCGGCGCCGTCGTATAGGCGACAAGCGCTTCCAGCAGGGGTATGGTGCCGATGTTTTCTGTTGAAGAGGTGGCGAAGACAGGCACTGTCTTCAGCTCGGGCGAGCGGGAGGCTTTGCGCATGCCCTCGCGGATCTCGTCAAAAGAAAGCGTCTCTTCCTCAAAGTACTTCTCCAATAGCGCGTCGTCGGCTTCGGCTGCAGCCTCCATCAATTCCATGTGCGCTTCTTCGAGGGCATCGACGTAATCGTCCGGCAAATCGGAGCGTTCGCCGCCAGCATCGAAATAAGCCTTTTGCGTCAGCGCATTTGCCACACCTTTGAAATTCGCCTGTTGACCGATGGGCAGCATAATCGGCACGAACTTGTAGTCGCCAAACTGATTGCGCAACTGATCCAAGACTTCTTCGAAGTTGGCGTTGTCGCGATCCATCTTGTTTATCACGGCGATGATGGGCTGTTCATAGGCGCGGGCATATTCCCAAGCCAATTCCGTACCAACTTCGACGCCGGAGACGGCATCGACAACCACAATCACCGCATCGGCGACGCGAATTGCGTTTTTCAGTTCGCCCTGAAAATCGGTGAAGCCGGGGGTATCCAGAACATTTATCTTGGTTTCGTTAAACTCCACGGGCGCCAAAGATGTGGAAAGCGACAGGCCACGGTCTTTTTCCTCGTCGTCCCAATCCGAAACCATATTGCCTTCGGAAATGTTGCCAAGGCGCGTGGTAGCGCCGCAACTAAACAGGAGCGCCTCGACCAGTGAGGTCTTGCCACAACTTTGATGCCCGACAAGAGCGACATTTCTAATTTGCTCCGACTGATATTCTTTCATGGCGGGGTCGCCTCCAATTTGAATGCCTGTGAGATTTGCTCGCGGACAGAATGCGGCTCGATAACGAGCCGCAACTGGGTGGGATTTTAATGCTCTGTCGCGGGATTGTCAAAGTCATTTATTCTGGGGGACCTTTGCGCGCGCGAAACGATTCCCCGTTCTGTATTTGCGACGCGATGACTTTCTCGTAGCGCCGCCACTCTACACATGATACGATTACGCCTTGGTCAATTTGCCTTTCATAGGTCCCGGCGTATTAAAAGGCGAATGACTATTTCGGGCAGGTCGAATGTGATGAAACGAATACTCGCGAATAGTCTGCTTGGCTGCCTGGGCCTGGTCTTCGCCCTGGTATTCCTGGAAGTCTTTATCCGATTCTTCGGCGCCACAGACGCCGACGGTCAATTCTCCTTCTTGGGCTACACGCTTGAGCCTTATGTACTGCCGATAAATCGCCTTCGAGAGGGAATCGATGCTTATCTGCAAAACGTCGATAGCGCGACCATTCTGTATGACGAGCAGACCGGCTGGGCATATCGCCCCAATTCGCTGCGCCATCAAGGCAAGTTCAGTGTCAACAGCTTCGGCACGCGAGCGCAACGCGAATACAGCATGGAACCGCTCCCCGACACGCTGCGCATCGCCGCCTTTGGGGATTCCTTTACGGCCGGGGACGATGTCGACGATGATGAAGTTTGGACCAATCAGCTGCGGCTCGCCCTGCGGCAGCGGGGAATCCGCGCGGAAGTGCTGAATTTCGGCGTCGGCGGCTATGATATGGGGCAAGCCTTCCTGCGCTGGCGAGCAGTCGGTCAGCAGTTTCAGCCGGATATTGTCATCTTTGGTTTTCAGCCGGAAAACCTCGACCGCAACGTCAATGTCTTTCGGATACTCTACATTCACGGACCCAGCATCCCGTTTTCCAAGCCACGTTTTTATATGCACGACGGCGGTTTGGCGCTATTGAACGCGCCAGCTCTGCCGCCGGAGATGATGGTCGCCACATTCGAGGCTTTCGCCAGCCATCCCTTAGCGGCATACGAAGACTATTATCGCAGCCGCGACGTCGTCTCGAAATGGTGGCTGCGCAGTAGATTAGCCGCATTCCTTTACGCGGTGACGAAGGCGCAAGAAGGCGCCAGCGAGGTCGATTATGGACCCGCTTCCGAACGGGGCGAACTGGGCCGGTCGATTGTGGAGGCCTTCGCGGCCGATGCGGCGGAGCGGAATGCGGATTTCTTCGTCGTTCATCTTCCCCTGCCGCAGCACATGGCGCATGTGCACAATGGCGGACAGTCGCCTTATCATTACTTGCTGGACTACCTGCGCGAGAGCTATCGCTATATCCCCTTCGACGAGTCACTGGGACCAGGCTACATGGACGCGAAGTATTGGGGACCGACCGGGCATTACGGCGCGGAAGTCGACGCCCTGCTGGGGCAAACCGTTGCCCAGGCGATAGCGGACTGTATTGACGAGCGAAGCTGCAGCCCCCAGCGCTTTGCTGACCCAGCGCAATTCGCCAGCGACGCATGAACATGAAGGTCCCATGAGCGGCTGCCGCTCGCTACCGATTCCGCATAGTATCGCCCCGACGCGCATGATAAAATCGCAACTGCTGAAAGACAAGCGAGGCTACGCATCCGCCATGCCAAATCACGATTTCTTGTTCCGCGGCGGTATCGAGGAATTAGACCCGGACCTGGCCGAACTGATCCGCCACGAGACAGCGCGCCAGCAGCAGAAATTGATCTTGATCCCGTCAGAAAGTTCGGCGCCCTACGCCGTTCGCCACGCTCTAAGTTCATCTTTCCACAATCTCTATGCGGAGGGATACCCCCTCGACAAGACGCGCGGGATGACGCAGCAGGAGATCCTCGACTACGGCGAGCGCTTGCCGGAGTTCCGCCGCAACGCCGACCAACGCTATTACAAGGGAACTGAATACGCCAATATCCTGGAGTCGCTGGCGCGGCGGCGGGCGGCGGAAGTCTTCGCCGCCAATGGATTGCAGCCGGAAGACCTCTACGTCAATGTGCAGCCGCTTTCCGGCGCGCCAGCCAATAATGCCGTATACACAGCGCTGCTTGACGTCGGCGATACCGTAATGGGCATGGACTTGATCATGGGCGGGCACCTGACTCACGGCAGCCCGGTCAACCGCAGCGGCAAGAACTACAACATCATCAGTTACGCCATTAACCCAGAAACCGAGCGCCTCGATTACGATCAGATGATGGCTTTGGCGCGGGAACACAAGCCGCGCTTGATAATCGGCGGCTTCAGCAGTTATCCCTTCGCGCCGGATTGGCAAGCCTATCGGATGATCGCTGACGAAGTTGGGGCCTATCTGCTTGCGGATGTGGCGCATGTGGCCGGCTTGATCGCCGCGGGCATTTACCCCAACCCGGTTGGCATCGCCGATGTCGTCAGTTTTACCTCGCACAAGACATTAAACGGGCCACGCGGCGCCGTACTCATCACTCATCAACAGCGCTTGTCCAAGCTGATTGATCGCGCTGTATTTCCTGGCGAGCAAGGCGGTCCGCACATCAATACCATGGCCGCGCTCGCGCTGGCGCTGCGCTTGGCGGGTACCGAGCAGTTCCAGCAATTGCAGCGACAGACCGTGGTCAATGCGAAACGTCTGGCGGACAAGCTGGCGGCGCGCGGCTTTCATTTGCCACATGGCGGTACCGATACCCATTTGATGGTATTGGATTGCGATTCCGTTGTCGGTCCAGACGGCACGCGCTTGAGCGGCGACATGGCTGCGCGAATCCTTGATCTGGCGGGCATCGTCACCAACCGCCAGACGATCCCCGGCGACAGCTCCGCTTTGCGCCCCACGGGCATCCGCCTCGGCACGCCTTGGCTAACCCAGCGCGGATTCAAAGAGACGGAGATTGACGCGCTAGGCGATATCATCGCCGATGTCTTAGGCGCTTGCGTCCCGTTCAGCCTGACCGGGCGCGTGCGTCCGCTGCCGCGCGCCAAAGTTGATTTCGACGCCCTGCAATCCGCAAAGCGCAAAGCGCGCGACCTGGCGGCGGGCATCGGCAGCGACAATAGCGCGGAAGCTGACGATTATCCGCACTTCTATTACCTCGCCGCCGAAGCTGAGGACAGTTGTCTTGAAATAAGCGTGAGCGGCGCGGCGGCAAAGGATTTCCTGCATCTTGCCTTGACCAGCGATGTAGAAGCGTTGGCAGAGGGCGCAAGTCAAGCTACGCAGATCTTGGATAAAGACGGCTCGGCAATTGCCAGCGGCAGTGTGGCGCGTATTTCTGTTTCTGAATACCGTCTCTCGCTCGCAGGACGCGCCATGCGAGCCGTCGCCTGGCTGCGCAGTTTGAGCGACGGCTACGTGCTCTTTGATGACAACGACCTCCACGCCAAGTTGCCGGGACCGGTGACCGTCGACCTTATCGGCGAGGGCGAGCCGACCATGTTAGCCGGGACGGCCGGCTACGCGCCCAAGGCTTATTCTGTCGGATGCAATGGCGCGAATTTCTATTCACCCGCATCCCAAGCGTTGCCAAAATTCGAGCCAAACCTCGCCGCGGTTGATATGCTTCAGGCAACACCTTTGCATGATTTGCATATCGAGTTGGGCGCGAAGATGGCGCCCTTCGCCGGCTATGATATGCCGCTTTGGTACAAGTCCGTCAGCGACGAGCATGCGGCCGTTCGCAATACGGCGGGAATTTTCGACGTGGCGCACATGGGCGTCTTCGACGTAAAAGGACCCGGCGCGGAGCTATTCCTCGATACAGTGACGACAAATGACGTCAAGCGTCTGAAACCGGGGCATTCGCATTATACCTATTTCCTCGATGTCGATGGCGTCCCGCTGGACGACTTGATGATCTATCGCCTGTCAGCGCAGCATTTCCTGGTGGTGGTGAACGCCTCTAACAACGACAAGGTCTGGCAGTGGCTGAACGCGGTGATCGCGGGCGAGGCGATGATCGACCCCAGCGACCCGGCCCGCCGCATCGAAGGCGCGGGGCGCTTCGAGCTGCGCGACCTGCGCAGTCCTCAGATGGGGGACGAGCGCCGCGTCGACATCGCGCTGCAAGGTCCGAAGAGTCGCGACTATTTGCTGCAGCTTGGCGGCAGCAAAAGCGACCTAGCCCGGGTCAAAGGCATGGGCTGGGCTGGCGTGGCGCAGGTGACGCTCGGCGGCATGGACCTGATCCTGTCTCGGACCGGTTATACGGGCGAGCGCGTCGCCTATGAGCTTTTTGCGCATCCCAATCAAGCCGCGCAGCTCTTCCGCAAGTTGATCGCCCTGGGCGTGACGCCCTGCGGCTTGGCCGCCCGCGACAGCCTGCGCACGGAGGCGGGCTTGCCGCTTTATGGTTTCGAATTGTCCGGCGAGCTCAAGATGAACCCCGCCGATGCCGGCTTCGGCGCCTATGTCAAACTGTATAAACCCTTCTTCGTCGGCAAACGCGCCTTCATCGAATACGAAGCGCGACGTAAGGTTCAGCTCAGCCGCTTTCGCATGGACAACAAAGGCGCGCGCCCGGCGCATAACGGCGATCCGATTGTCAATGCGCGCGGACGCGTCGTCGGCATTGTGACCAGTTGCAATATCGATTCCGAGGGTTTTCAACTGGGGCAGGCGCTGATGCAAAAAGAGTTCCGCAAGCGGGGTCTGCGGCTTTCCGTCTTCGCGGGTTCCGCCAGAGCCAAGGTCGCCAGCCTGGGCAACTTGTCCATTGGCAAGCGCGTTGCCATGCCAGAGCCGGTGACGATCCTCTCTCGCTTCCCGAAGCGGAAGTAGCCGAACTGACATTCCGGAGTTTCGCTGGCGCGGTCAGTTTTCGTTGCGTTTGACGATATCGATAATGCGATCATGCTCGGCAAAAAGCACAAGCGTATCATCCGGCCGAATGACCTGGTCGCCGCGCGGATGCACCTCCGGCTCGCCCCGCCCGCGATGCAGCAAGACAATGTCGACGCCTTCATCGTTTTCAACACCGTCAACGGTTTGGCCCACCATGAACGACGCTTGACGCACCCTCAGCCGAATCAGATTGTAGGTCGTGTTTTCAATCCGAAGCGTCTGCTCAATATCAGTCACAGCCGCCCAAGCGAAGGCAGGCGCGACCAGGTCGGAAGCGCTCATGACTTTGACGTTCTTGTCCGAAAAGATGCTTTCGATCTGCCTCTTGAGGCTGTCGTCCCACATGCGCACGATCAGCGGAAATGACCTATTCATGCTCTGTTTCAGATATTGGACGCGCATTGTAACTTCAAGGTTTATATGATCGTCGGATGTGGCGACAATCACCGCTCTGGCTTGACTTAAGCCGGCATTATCCAACGCTGTCTCGGTGCGGGCGTCACCCAAAATTAGCGGCACGTTTCCCTTGCTCAAGACCGCATCCGCCTCTTCCGAAGCGTGTAAATCCACCGCGACGACCTCAGTTCCCATCTGCAGCAACTCGCGGATAATTCGCAAGCCGACATGTCCGATGCCCACCACAATCACGTGATTTCGATATGTAGATGCCACAGCTACCTCCCAGGCGCTACGTCGCTGGTCCCGCATGAAAAACAGGCGAACGAAATTCACCGCGCCTTGACCGACAATATAAACTGCCAGCACCGGTTGCAAGTACCAGAATAAAATAAGATGCGGTTCCGCCGGCACGTCAATAGGCGCTTCCAGCACCATCAGCGCCAGCATAATATAAGGCATATCGACAAGTTCTAAGGGATCATTTGAAGAGAAATTGTTGTTCAGATAAGCGTAGACATATCCGCCAAGGAAGACCGACAGGAAAAACACAAACAAGGGACGGCGGAATTCCCGCACGAGCGCGCGCGTATCGCGCCATACCACTCGCAATGAGCGCAGATAGCCATTTTTACTCTGTGTTCTCGCTGCTTGTTCGCGCTGTCTGTCGCTCACTTGCGCTCCTTATTCGGCAGAGCCTCTCGGCGCTGGCCTATAGGTCCCAAGAATATGACGCTCACAGACAATATCATGCCTTCTCCTTGCCCGAGATAGGGTTTGTAAGAGAAATCAGCGCTGCCACACATTCCTGCGTATTCTCGATCGCAGGCTTGTTCTAGCCTTCTTTGGCTTGATTCAGTAACAGCCATGCCACTAGATCAGGCCGTTTTGCAGCAAGTAGATTAACAGCGACAGGGTGAAGGGGCAAATGAAGGAGCTCGTTAGGATCGCGCTCAGGGCAAGATCGCGGTCGGTGTCAAACTCGGTCGCCAGCACAATCGTCATCACAGCGGTTGGCATGCCCGCTTGGGTGATGAAGGCGAAGCGCGCCGCGCCGCTCAAGCCGAGCAGCGACGCCAGCGCGATGGCGATGGCCGGCGCCAGCAGCAAGCGAACCGCCGTGCTATACGCGACCAAGGGCAGGCGTTTCAGCTTCCCGAAGCCGCCGAGCTGCAAGCCAAGCAAGACCAACATCAGCGGAATAGCAGCGTCCGCCAGCAATTGCGAGCTGCGCGCGACGGCCGGCGGCAACTGCGTGATGCCGACGCCTTTTAGCGCAAAGACCAAAAGCAGGGCGTAAACCGACGGCGTCTTCAAGACATTCAGTAAAGACCCCGCGACCGACGCCTTGCCGTTGGATGAAATGTACACGCCGAGCGTATAGGCGGTGGTCGTGCCGGCGACGAAAATAAGCGCGGCGTAACTCAATGCCTCGGCGCCAAAGGCGAAACTGACAATCGAAAGGCCGAAATTGCCGCCATTGAAGGCGAAGGTGGACACCAAAGTCGCCGACCGTTCCGACGCTTCGATCTTGCGCCAGCGCAGCGCGAAAAAGGAAAGCGCGGCGATGGTCCACAAGAGCAGCAAGGTTCCGCCATAGACACGCAGAAAATCGGCTCCGCTGATGTCGCGCGTGAATAGGGCGTTGAAAATCAAAGCCGGCGAGAAGACGTTGAACATCATGCGGGATACCATCTGCGGGTCCACCGCGAAGCGTCGGCGCAGGAAGAACCCCACCGCCGCGATTGCGAGGACGGGAATCATATTGTCGATGAAGATCTTGATCAGTTCTTGCACCTTGGGGCTTTCAGGTAGTTCTTGTTCGTCTCGCTAGACATCATATCTTCGCCGCATGCTTCGCTCAAGCCTTTAGCATACGGACCGTCACCGGCCGTTAGAGGCATCCTAAAAACAATGGGCGGCTCGCCGAGCCACCCATTTTGCAACACTCCGACGCGCTTGAAGCGTTATGGTCTTAATCCCCCGCCGCTGGCAGCGCCGGCGCGCAACACAGGATTAACTCCTTGACCGCGCGCACTTCGTCCAAGCGCCGGACCGGCGCGCTATGCGGCGCGTTGAGCAGCAGCTCCGGCTGGGTCCTGGCTTCTTCGGCGATGCTTTCCATCGCCGCCACGAAGGCATCAAGGTCTTCTTTGACTTCGGTCTCGGTCGGCTCGATCAAGAGCGCTTCCGGCACGATCAAGGGGAAATAGTTGGTCGGCGGATGAAATCCATAATCCATCAAGCGCTTGGATATATCCAGCGCGTGAACCTCTTCGACATCGTCGAAATGCCCTGACAGTACAAATTCGTGCCCGCAGTAGCGCGGATAGGGCAGTTTGTAAGTCTTCATGAGTTTCGCGCGCAGGTAATTGGCATTGAGCACGGCATAGCGCGTGACATCGCGAATGCCGCTATCGCCGTAAACGCGGATATAGGCGTAGGCGCGCAGGTGCATGCCGAAATTGCCCTGGAAGGCTTTGATGCGGCCGATGCTCTTCTCCGGCATGACATAGCCGTAGAGCGGCGCGCCGGATTCATCTTCCTCTTCGACGATGTCAACGATGGGACCCGGCAGATAATCCTTGAGTTTTTGGTTGGCTCCGACAGCCCCGCTGCCGGGACCGCCGCCGCCGTGAGGCGTGGAAAAAGTCTTGTGCAGATTGTAGTGCATGACGTCAAAGTCGAGTTCGCCTGGTTTGACCACAGCCATCAGCGCGTTCATATTCGCGCCATCCATGTACAACAGACCGTCCGCCTCGTGCACGATATCGATCACATCGTGAATCGTGGATTCGAAGAGGCCCAGCGTACTAGGCACGGTGATCATCATGCCGGCGATTTGACCGCGCAGTTCGCCCTGGCAGGCCGCCCGCAAGGAATCCAAATCGACGTTGCCCTGGTCATTGGAGGGCAATTCGTGTACGCGCATGCCCGCCATGGTCACCGTCGCTGGATTCGTTCCATGAGCGCTGTTGGGGACCAGAATGATGTCCCGCTGGTCCTCGCCTTGGTCGAGGTGATAGTTGCGAATCATCAGTATGCCGGCGAATTCGCCTTGGGCGCCTGCGGCTGGCGTCAAGCTCACCGCCTGGAAGCCGCTGATTTCCCCGAGCCAGTTCTGCAGCTCGTACATCAAATAAAGCGCGCCTTGGGCGCCCGATTCTTCGATCAGCGGGTGCAATTGGGCGAAGCCGGGCAGACGCGCCGCATCTTCGTTGAGTTTCGGGTTGTACTTCATCGTACAAGAGCCGAGCGGATAAAAACCCATGTCAATTGAATAGTTGAGATGGCTCAACTTGACAAAGTGCCGCACCACTTGCAGCTCTCCGACTTCCGGCAAAGCCAAGTCGTCGCGCAATAATTTTGTCGGCAACTCAGCTTCCGGCACATCACAGTCCGGCAGGTTGACGCCGAGCCGGCCCGGCGCGCTAATTTCGTAGATTAATGGCTGCAAAGGCGCCGCAGACGCTGTTTCATTCAATCCATTCATTAGCTAAACCCTCCCAGCACTTCGACCAGCCGGTCGATTTCATCTCTGCTATTGGTTTCCGTCACGCAAACTAGCATGTGATTCTCCAGATGGAAATAGTTCTGCCCCAAGTCGTAACCGCCGATGATGCCCTCTTGCAAAAGCGCCTGGTTGATTTCGGCAACTGGGCGCGGGCAAGACAGGACAAATTCGTTGAAGAAGGTTTTGGCGGCGTCAACCGAATATCCATCCAACTGATTGAGCTGATCGGCGGCGTAATGCGCTTTGTGATAATTGAGTTCGCCGACCCGCCGCAAGCCATTCTTGCCCATCAATGCCATATAGACCGAAGCTGAAAGCGCCATCAAACCTTGATTGGTGCATATATTGCTCGTGGCGCGTTCGCGCTTGATGTCTTGTTCGCGCGGACGCAAGGTCATCACGAACGCGCGCTTGCCATCGGCGTCTAGCGTTTCTCCGATGATGCGCCCGGCGATTTTGCGCACATATTTCTGCCGAATGGCGAAGTAGCCCAGGTAAGGACCGCCATAACTTAGCGGAACGCCCATAGGCTGCCCCTCCCCTACTACGATATCGGCGCCCAGTTCGCCCGGGCTGCGGAATAAGGACAGCGCCATGGGATTGGCCACGATCACCAGCAAGGCGCCAACCTCGTGCACGGCATCGGCCAGCGCGGCGATATTGTCAATTTGACCGAAGAAGTTGGGATATTGAATTGCCAGCATGGCCGTGTTTTCATCCAGCATTTCGACCAAATCAATGATATCGCCGCGGCCGCGATCGCCGATGATGCGAATATCGCGTCCCTGATGATATGTTCTCACTACCTCGCGGTATTGGGGATGGATTGCGTGGCTGAGGATGATCTTCCGGCGCTTGTGCCGGGTTACTTCTAGCGCCACGGTTACTGCCTCCGCCAGGCTAGTCGCGCCGTCATAGTGGCTGGCGTTGGCGGCGTCCATGCCGGTTAAGGCGCACATCATGCTCTGGTATTCGAAGGTGGCTTGCAAGGTCCCTTGCGAGATCTCCGGCTGATAGGGGGTGTATGCGGTGTAAAACTCGCCGCGCAGCAAAATGTGATTGACGACAGCTGGAATAAAGTGGTGATATGCGCCCGCGCCGCGAAATATCGCATAGTCGCCCGCGTGGTCGTTCGCCTCGCTGATGGCCAGCATCTCGGCCGCGACTTCCATTTCGCTCATAGGCGGCGGCAATTCCAGGCGCGGGAAACGATAGGCGGCCGGCACCGCGTCAAAAAGCTCGTCAATACTGCCAGCGCCGATTTCCGCCAACATTTGCTCCGTCTCGGATGCGGTATGGGGTATGTAGCTCACGTTTTAGATTGCCTCATATTTTTCGCACTTGTTCGCGCTTGTTCATGCTTGTTCGCGCTTGTTCACATTGGCATTGCCTGTCGCGCAAGGGCGGTTCAGCGTCAACGACTGTCGCAATAGGCGTCGTATGCCGCCGCGTCCATCAGGTCGTCCAAAGCTGACGGATCCTCCGCGCGGATCTTCACCATCCAGCCCGCGCCAAAGGCATCGGCGTTGATGATCTCTGGGGCATCTTCCAAAGCCGCATTGACCTCGATGATTTCGCCCGTTACGGCGCTGTACAGCTCGGAGGCCGCCTTGACGGATTCCACTTCGCCAAAAGAATCGCCCGCGGCAACGCTATCGCCCGGGTCCTTAAATTCGACGTAGACGATATCGTTGAGCTGATCCTGCGCGTAATCGGTAATGCCGATGGTCACGACATCTCCGTCAACGGCAAACCACTCATCCGTCTTGGCATACCTCAATTCCGCGGGAGTTTTCCATTCGCCCATTGCGAGCCTCCTTCTACTATGCGCAACAAAAAAGGCGCACCTCTTGCCGAGACTGCGCCCTGTCGGTCGATTTACCTTCAGAGATCTGGAACCCAAGAATCCTTTTGCCTGAGAGTTTCACGCAGGCTGGCAACCCTGTCGCTTGCCCCTTCGGCGTTTCGTCTCTCGACGAAATCTCTCTTCTTTGGGTATTTTCATTGTAGCGCGATTCATGCGACGCCGCAATGCGCCGAGCAAATTTTGCAAGCAGGCAATCGCAGCAGAGCCAAAATATGTCGAGTGGCGCATGAATTTAGAATTTGTAGGGGCGTCTCGGCGAGGCGCCCATGATTATTTGAAGCGATTGTCCCATCTACATTGTCCAGGCGGTAATTGATATAATGCGCTTAATCCATCATAAGAGGCATCCCTTCCAGGGTAGCCCAGCGGCGGGAACAGGTCGAAGACATGGCGGAAGAAAAGCAAGCGCAAGCGAGCATCAAGCGCTACCTGCTGAGGCGCAGCTTGCTGGCCGCTATTTCCGCGCTGCTGCTTGGCATTGCCGCGCTTGCGATGTCCATCGCTTACCAACAAATGCAGCCCGGCGCCAACCTAGAAATGTACACTTCCGATAGCAGCGGCGCGCTGGCTTTCGACGGTTCTATCATCATTGATCCGCCGGTAGCGATGCCGGACTTCAGCCTGCAAGACCAAAACAACAAGTTAGTGAGTCTCAGCGACCTGCGCGGAAAATACGTCCTGATAACTTTCGGCTATACAAACTGCCCCGACATCTGTCCATTGACGCTCAGCGAATTCCGCAACGTTCGCAACGCGCTGGGTTCGTCGCGTGAAGATGTCGCCTTCGTCTTCATCAGCGTGGACGGCGAGCGCGATACACCCGAGGTTTTGCGGAACTATTTCGCGTTGCGAGGATTGGATGGCGTCATCGGATTATCGGGCGAGGAAGATAGGCTCCGGGCTTTAGGCATAAACTATGGCTTGTCTTTTGAAATGACGAAGCCGGACAAGAACGGCGGCTACCTGGTGAACCATAGCGCCGGCTCTTTCCTGCTGGATCCGCTGGGTCGTTGGATCAGACGCTATCAGTTCGGCTTGCCGACTAGCGAGATCATTGCCGACTTAATGGCGCTGCTCGCTGCTTGATCAAAGCAAATTCAGATACGCGGAATACGCGGCAAAACCGTGCATAGCACCTCATAGTTTATGCTGCCGAACCAAGCCGCAACTTCGTCCGCGCTGATCTCATCGTCGCCTTGTTTGCCCAGTAAGACAACTTCGTCTCCGGCGGTCGCATCCGGAATATGGCTGACGTTGATGGTCGTTTTCTCCATGCTAATCCGGCCCGCCAGCGGCGCTCGCTTGCCATGCGTCAGCACCTCGCGCCAAGTCCGCGGCGACCGGCGCAAGCCGTCGGCGTAACCCACCGGCAAGACCGCGATCCTTTCTTCGCCGCGGGTCCGGTAGCTGTTGCCATAGCCGACAGGCGAGTTAGGCGGCAAGGTCTTGACCTGAGCAATAACCGTCTTCCAAGACATTACCGGCTGGAGTCCTTCGATAGCAGGCGCGGACTCGCTGGGTTTCAAACCATAAATCAGCAAGCCGGGCCGAACCAGGTTAAAGCTGCCGCCGGGGAGCGTGACGATCGCGGCGGAGTTGGCGGCGTGCACATATTTGAAGGCGCAGCCAGCCGCGCGCATCGCCGCTACGACATTTTCAAAGGTCGCGCGCTGTAGAGCGGTATAGCGCGGGTCTTCGTCAGCGACAGAAAAATGCGTGTATATGCCTTCTGCCAGAATGGCTTTACATGAGCGCAAATTCGCCGCCAATGCCTCGGCCTCGGCGGGCATTATGCCGAGCCGCCCCATGCCCGAATCGATCTTGATATGCGCCTTTAGCATGCCGCCGGCGCCTCTCGCTAGGTTTTCAAAGCGCTGGACCTGCCGCTGGTCAAACAGAGAGAGCGTGATGTCATGTTGAAGGGCAAGGGCGACGGAGTCGACAGGCGCGTAGCTCAAGACCAAAATCGGCGCCGCGATACCGGCGCGGCGCAATTGCATCGCCTCGGCCATATTGGCCACAGCCAGGCAATCAGCGCCGTTTTGCAAGGCGGTACGGGCAACAGTAATGGCGCCATGCCCGTAAGCATTTGCCTTGACAACCGCCATCATTCCCGTATCCGCGCCGAGCTTGGATCGGATCAGCCGCGCATTGGACGCGAGCGCCTCGGCATCTATTTCAACGCGGCTCGGCATAAACGACTGAGGGCCTGTTGCGACTACTGTCTTGGCATCGTCTGAAGGCTGTGGATCTTCACTTGTACTTTGCGTCAAAGCCACTGAGTGCGTTCGCGGATCCATGCGATATGTCAATTGCTTGAGCGTAAAAAATACCGGACAAGGTCGACGATGGGACAGAAAAATTGGACTTTTACTTGGTCCGCAGTATAGCAGCGGCTTTGGATGCTCGCTAAGAATCGCGCGCCGATTATGCGCGCGCGGTAGGGAAAACCGCCTTGTTCGCTCTGTGTTATAATGCCCGCGCTGTTCAGGAGCAAAATATGTCATTTGAGTTCAAAGTCATCGCAACGGACGGCAAGGCGCGCGCCGGCATCCTGCATACGCCGCATGGCGCTATCCCCACGCCGGTGTTCGCGCCCGTCGGCACAGCCGCCACCGTCAAAGCTGTGCCGCCAAAGGACCTTGAAGCGCTCGACGTGAGCCTGATCCTTTCCAATACCTACCACCTCTTTCTGCGGCCCGGCGACGAGCTCATCCGCCACCTCGGAGGCTTGCACGAGTTCATGCGCTGGCAGGGACCGATCTTGACCGATTCCGGCGGATTCCAGATCTTCAGCCTGGCCGAGATCAACGCGATTGACGACGCGGGCGTCACCTTCCGCAGCCACCTCGACGGCAGCCAAAAGCGCCTGGACCCGCGCCGCTCCATGCAGATCCAGCAGAACCTGGGCGCAGATATCATCATGGCATTCGATCAATGCCCGCCGCCCAAGGACCGGGCGGAAGTCGAGCGGGCGCTCGAGCGCACCCATCGCTGGCTGGTCGAATGCCGCCAGGCGCATCCCGACGATGACAGGCAGGCTCTCTTTGGCATCGTTCAAGGCGGCATCTTCCCCGAGCTGCGCGCGAAGTCAGCCGAGTTCGTGACAGCGCTCAATCTCAAGGGTTATGCCATCGGCGGATTGGCTGTTGGCGAAAGCAAAGCGGAGATGCGCCAGACCCTGGACTTAACCGTTCCCTGCTTGCCCTTCGACCGACCCCGCTATTTGATGGGGGTTGGGGAACCCGACGACCTGGTCGCAGGCATCCGGCGCGGCATTGACATATTCGACTGCGTCATCCCAACGCGGCTGGCCAGGCACGCGGCAGCCTTCACGCACAGCGGCCGCATCAACCTGCGCAATGCCCGCTACAAGATGGATGAATCGCCCATTGACCCAAAGTTGGACAATTACGCCAGCGGATTCTCACGCGCCTATCTGCGCCATCTTGTCGTTGCCAAAGAGCTGCTGGCGCATTACTTAATTAGCTTGCACAACATCGATTTTCTCGTCAGTCACGTGGCGAACATGCGCCAGGCGATCATTGATGGTCGCCTCGAAGATTACGCGGCGCAGTTTCTTGCCGATTACGCGCAACCGTCGCGGGATGGCTGAATCAGCAGCGCTCGCCGCTTTTAATCACAGACTGACGCCGTGAAAGAGGTCGTCTTCGTCCACGCGATTGTGATTCGGCTTCGGGAAAGCCCGCGTGAAGCCCTGCTTGCTATACAAGATTCGCCTCAGCCAGCGCGCCGTGCGCGTGATGCGCCCGCCGCCTTGGCTGGCGTGACAGCGACTCGCGCGCTCCCAAATATCCAGGTAATCGGCGATCGGGATACGCGCGTGGGCTGGCTCGACGTGGTCGAGGATTTTGACAATATCAACGTCCTGGTTGAAGCCCATCCGCCGCGGATCTTGCCCTTTTAGCCTGGCTGTCAGTATGCGCGCCCAAAGCGCTACAGTCGGGAAGGCGGCGTAATAGAGCTTTTGCGGCTTGCGATTGGCTGGCAGGTCGCCCTGCCGCAAGCGATGGAAGGCGCCTTCGGTCGCCCGTTGAATCGCGATGTGATCGGGATGTCCATAGCCGCCATAGCGGTTGAAGGTGACCACCACTTGCGGTCCTATCTGGCGCATCACTTCCGCAACAGCCGCTGTCACATGCTCCGGGTGCTGCTCCCACTGGAAACACAGCGAATCGGGATGCCGTGACGTTGCGCTGCCTGTCATGCCGCTGTCGCGATATCCCAGCAGAAATACCTCTTTGAAATCGAGATGCTGTCGGGCGCATGCCAACTCGCTCAAGCGCAGGTCGGCGACCGTTTTGTGCACCCCCTGCAATTCTGGCGGCACTGTTCCTACATCGCCGTTTGTGGCGCAAATAAGGTAGACATCAACGCCGTCATCAATCCATTTGGGGATGGCCCCGCCCAAGCCGAAACTCTCGTCATCGGGATGCGCGAAGCTAATCAGCAGGCGGCGCTTTTCCATGTCGCCTCCGCATGTGTCTCGTGAAGCCATGATTGAACCATTATACTGACTGTCCCTTGCCGAAGTGAGTATCACTTCTCTATACTGTCTGCTGTTTTGAAGCTAGCCATTCGAGAGGACTACATGGGCTTGACCGGTCAAAGAAGACACTTAGTTTTGCTGGCTCTAATCGCCGCGATTGTCGCGCTGGCGGGGATCGGAGCCAAGGCGCAGAACAACGCCGCTACTCAGACGGGTCAGGTCTTCGCAACTTCGACGCCTGATGCGCTTGTTCAGGCGCAATCCGCAGTCGCGACTTTGACACCCGCACAAGACCCGGCAGCCATCATCGGTCCCTACGATTATCCGGACGGGACCAATCCCATGACCGGATTGCCCTATCCCAATGCCGAAGTGCGCGCCCGCCGCAATCTGATCGTCAAGATCTCCAATCATCCGCCTGTCGTGCGCCCCCAACACGGCCTGAATGCGGCCGACCTCGTCTTTGAATACGAAGCGGAAGGCAAAGTCACGCGCTTTGCGGCGATCTATCGGACCAACGCGCCGGCGCACGTCGGTTCGATACGCAGCGGACGTCTGCTCGATATTGAGCTGCTCACCATGTATTCGGCGCTCTTGGCCTATTCCGGCGCCAGTGAGCCGATACGCAAGATCTATCTGAATTCCGACTATCGTTACCGATTGTTATCGCCTTCGATTGGCGACAATTGCGACAACGCCGGCTTTTGCCGCGACAACGCATTGATAGGGCGTGGCTACGAGCATACGCTATTTGGCGATACCCGGCGCATGTGGGAGCTCGCCACGCGCCGCAACGTGAATACGGGTTTCCGCGCCGTGGGCTTTGCCTTCAGCGAAAACACGGCCATCGGCGGCATCGCCGCGCGCGACATCTACATCCACTGGTCCTCCCGCACCAACGCCCGCTGGCAATACGACGAGGAGAGCCGGACTTACCTGCGCTATACGGACCACGAGCCGCACTTCGACGCCGCCGACGGCCAGCAGCTCTGGGCGGACAATCTGGTTATTCTCGAGGTTCCGCATCAGAGCAGGCCCGATCTCTTCCCGCCGGGCTCTACGGACGAATCGCTCGAAGTCGCCTTGTGGGACAGTGGGCGCGCCTATGTATTCCGTGACGGCGTCATCTTTGTTGGGTTCTGGAAACGTCTAGGGAACAGGCCCGGGGAAGCCCTGCAATTGATGCTTGGCAATAGCGAAGCGATTCCATTGCGCCCGGGCCGGACCTGGTTAAGCGTCACGCGTTCGCTAGGCTCTACCATCGTTAATGCGGAGCGCCAGCCCATCCCGACTCTAACGCCGGAAGCATAGGCGAACGCTTCAATTTGCCGGCATCGCGCGTCAATGTTGCGGGTCGTCAAGACAGACGAGTATTGAGGCATTGCCAAGGATTGCCAGATTTGCAATCACAGCGCGCGATTCAAGGGTTTGTATTAGGCGCCATCTTCCTGGCGCTGGGCATTGTCGCTGCCTTCGCCGGAGCCTATGCCCTGACTGACGGGCAAATCGTCGAACTTGCGCAAGTGGCGCTGCTGCGCCTGCAACTGAGAGAACATCATAGCGACCTTCACGCACCCTACGGCAACAGCGAGGAAACGATTCGCTTCACGATAGCGCCCGGGACCGCCGCTGCCGCAATCGCCACTTCTCTTTACGACACCAGTTTAATCCGAGACAAGCAGCTTTTCTTGCATTACGCGCGCGTCGAAGGTTTGGACCGCAAGTTCGAGGCCGGCGTCTATTTCTTGAACGAGACCCTGTCAATCGCCGAAATAGCGCCCATGCTGACCGATTCAAGATCAAGCCACATCCTCTTCCGCAACTTAGAAGGGGCCCGGATAGATGAGATCGCCGCCTTAATCGACAGCAAGAGCCGCTTCGGGTTCAGCGGCGCGGATTTTCTGCGGACGGTTCAGGCGGGCGCGGATTTGCCGCCCGACTTCGCCAGCTGGGCCGGCATACCGGACGGCGCGTCGCTGGAAGGTTTTCTCTTTCCCGATACATATCAGTTGCCACCGGATATTAGTCCGCTTGCCTTGCGCGATTTGCTGCTGGATGCCTTTCGCGACCGGGTGGGCGAACAATTGCGGACGGATGCCTTGGCTCAGGGATTTAGCCTTCATCAGGTCCTAACCCTGGCCTCAATTGTTGAGCGGGAAGCGGTCTGGCGGGAAGAGCACGATGACATCGCCGCTGTCTACCGCAATCGCTTGGCGATCAACATGAAGCTGGAAGCCGACCCCACCGTGCAATATGGCCTGCAAGGCAGTCGCGCTGGCTGGTGGCCCCCCATCACGCGCGCCGATTATCAGCAGGTCCTTTCCCCTTACAATACTTATATCAATGGGGGTTTGCCACCGGGTCCCATCGCGAGCCCGGGGCTTTCCGCTATTCAAGCCGCCATATATCCAGCCGAATCCAACTATTACTTTTTCCGCGCCGCTTGTGACAACTCCCATTTTCATAATTTTGCCGTCACCTTTGACGAGCACCTGGCAAATGGCTGCTGAGTTCCAGGACGCCCGCCTCCGCGTCCGCGCCATGCGCTTTTCAGCCTGGATTCTGTTGGCAATGCAGGTAGCCGCCTGCGGCGCCCTGCAGCCCGTGGAGATTCGCAAGATCGCCCTGCTGGCTCCCTTTGAAGGACCGTACCGCGAACTCGGTTACAACGCGCTCTATGCAGTTCGGTTGGCAATGTCCGAGGCAGGTCAGGACAACTTGCAGTTGCTGCCGGTAGATGATGGCGGGCAAGTCAGCAGGGCTGGCGAGCGCATCCGGGCGCTGAATCTCGATAGCGCGGTTGTCGCCATCATCGCGCTGGGCGAGGCTGCCACGCATCCGGCGACGCAGCAATCCAACGACAAACCCATGATTCTCATCGGCAACTGGGGGCAGGCACGCGCGGACGCCGACAGCCTGTATGCGACGAGTCAAGAGCGAGCGGAAGCGGGCGCGCGGGACGACCTGCTCATCGCGAGCAGAATGCTCAGCGGCGACGAGACGCCGCAAGAATTCTTCACGAGCAATGGCTCACTGGCGGACGCGCAGTTCTCCGCGCGCTATGTCGGGAGCGGACAACACACTCCACGACCCAATTGGCTGGCCACCTTGACATACGATTTGACCCAACTTGTGCTTAGCGCGATTGCCGCTGGGGGCGAATTGAGCGATCTTGGCTCCGCTGGTCTTACAAGTATTACAGGCATTAATGGAAAGATCCGTTTCGCCGGCGGTTATTGGCAAGACGCGCCGGTTCATCGCTACCGGTTCCAGGGGGGCGAGCTTGCGCCGCTTGCCGCCTAGACGTCTTCGCCAGCGACGATGCCATGAAAAAGCGGCAGCAGCTCGACGAACTTATCGCTATAGACAACAGCCCCGTCGAGCAGGTCCAGCGCCTGCCGCAGCGCGTCCTGCCGGTTGGCGTGCAGCGTCATCAGCAGATCATCGCGGGCAACGGTATCGCCTACATTCGCGTGTACCTCGATGCCAACCGCGTGATCAATCGCATCCGCTTTGGCAGCCCTGCCCGCCCCCAGCGCCAGCGTCGCCAAACCGACCTTATCCGCGAAAATGCTTTGGATATAGCCAGCTTGCGGGGAGCGCAGTTCCTGTCTGATGTTCGCTTGCGGCAGCAGACGGAGATCGTCGACCTGGCCGACATCGCCGCCCTGAACCGCGACCATTCCGCGAAAATTGTCCAGCGCGGCGCCAGACTGCAGCATCCGCCGCGCTTCAGCGCGCGTCTCGTCCAGGTCCACCCAGCGCTTGCCCTGGCCCGCCAGACGGAGCATCTGCGCGGCCAGCTCGATGCAATGTCCGGCAAGATCAGCCGGTCCTTGTCCGCGCAGCGTCTTCACCGCCTCGGCGACCTCCAAGGCGTTGCCTACGGCGACACCTAATGGTTGATTCATATCCGACAAAAGCGCTACCATGTCGCGGTCCGCGTCGACGCCAATCTGGACCATGATGGTCGCCAGTTGCCGCGCTTCCTCCAGGGTCTTCATGAAGGCGCCCTGCCCTAACTTGATATCGAGCACGATGCCATTCGCGCCCGCCGCCAGTTTTTTGCTCATGATGCTGCTCGCCATCAGCGGGGTGCTGGCGACGGTGCCGGTGACATCGCGCAGCGCATATAGTTTTCCGTCAGCCGGCGCCAAGGATTTGCTTTGCCCGGCTAGCACAAGTCCGGTATCGCGCGCGATCTGGCGAAACTGCCGCTCGGACAGGTTCACATTGAAGCCGGCGATAGACTCCAGCTTGTCCAAAGTGCCGCCGGTGAAACCGAGTCCGCGGCCGCTCATCTTGGCGATTGGCACGCCAAAAGCCGCCACCAAGGGCAATACCACCAGGCTCGTCTTGTCGCCGACGCCGCCGGAGGAATGTTTGTCAACCGCGTAAGCGACAATACCGGACAGGTCCAGCATATCGCCGGATTCTGCCATGGCGATAGTCAAGTCGACAATCTCGCCGCGATCCATGCCCCGAAAGATGATCGCCATCAACAGCGCCGATACCTGATAATCCGGGATCGTTCCCGCTGTATAGGCTTGCACAAAATAGCGAATTTCACCCTCGCTCAAGGACTTGCCATCGCGTTTTTTGCCGATAATATCAATCATGCGCATAGCAACGTCGCCCCTTCGCCGTCACAGAAACGATGTGCTGCAATTATACCGCCGCGCCGCGCGATTAGGAAATCTCCATTGCCGTGAAGAGGATGCAGATGATTGACGTCAGCGGCATTCGATTGTACGATTTGCCAGAATCATCACCGTAAGCTCGTTTTGCTGTCTTGAACGAGCAAAACGGCTGAAAAGCCAAAGTGAAGGTACAGGTAGAATTGGCGAGGGAGTAATCGTGACAGTTCAATCGAAAAGCAAGAATTCTGTCAAACGGACCAGGCTTGTCCTCGGGGCTGTCGTCCTTATCGCGGCGGCTGTCGCGGCGGCATTTGTCTTAATCTCCAACCAGAGCGCTGTCAGCGCGGACGCCTATGACTACTCCCAGATCCCGCAAGAACGGCAGTCGGATGGCGGGTTTGTGCTCGGCGACCCCGCCGCCCCAGTGACCATTGTGGCATTTGAGGACTTTTTGTGCGGGCACTGCCAGCGCTACAAGGTAAACGTTGAGAAGCTCATCTCGGAATACGTGGCGAAGGGATTGGCGCGCTTCGAATATCGTTTCACGCCCGTTGTCGACCCCAGTTATTCCTGGCAGACGGCTAAACTGGCGGAATGCTCGGAAACCCTGCGCCCCGGTTCATTCTGGAACGCGCATGACGCGCTGTACGAGATCGCTAGCGCGCGCCAATTTAGCGACAACTCTTCGCGCATCTTCGCCGAGAGAATGGATATGCCATACGCTGATTTATTGGAATGCACGCGCGACGCGAATCAGGTGAATAAAGACCTGCAGTTGGCCAACCAGTTGAGCGTCACCGGCACGCCGACGATATTTGTTCGTTATGGCGATGGTTTCCCGCAGCCCTTCCCCTTCGGCAAGCAGCCCAACTTCGAGCAATTGGCGGCAGTAATAGAAGAAGCGCGTTAGCGCCGGAGCTGTTGGCGAAGCCTATGCGCACGGTGGAATGGGACGGCGACGCCGTCAAGATGATAGATCAGCGGGCGCTGCCCTGGGAACTGGCTTTTGTTCGGCTGGAAACGGCAGAGGCGGTCGCCAACAGCATCCGGGATATGACGGTGCGCGGCGCGCCAGCCATCGGCGCTGCGGCAGGATTCGCTATGGCTTTGGCAGCGCGGAAGAGCGCGGCGACAACAGTTGAGGCGCTCATTGAGGACCTGCAAGCGCAGGCCGAGCTGCTAAAAGCGGCGCGCCCGACCGCGGTAAATCTCGCTTGGGCGGTCGACAAGCTGTTGGAAATTGCCAGCAGCGGCGAGTTCAACAGCGCGGACAAAATACGCGAAGTTTTACTGCGGTCCGCGCAGCGGATCGCCGACGATGACGTGGCGACAAACAGCCGCATGGGCACCCATGGCGCGACGCTGCTCAAGGACAGGGCGACGATCCTGCATCACTGCAATACCGGCGCCTTGGCGACTGTCGACTATGGCACTGCCTTGGGCGTGGCGCGCGCGGCATTTGAACGGGGAAAGCGCATTCATGTTCTGCTTGACGAGACCCGCCCCCGTTTACAAGGATCGCGACTGAGCGCCTGGGAGCTGGAACAGCTTGGCATCAGCTACGACATCATTCCCGATAGCGCCGCCGGCTATTATATGGGCAAAGGCGAGGTCGATATCGTCCTGGTTGGCGCCGATCGCGTGGCAGCCAATGGCGACTTCGCGAACAAGATTGGCACCTATCAGTTGGCGATCTTGGCGAAGGAACATGGCATCCCCTTTTACACGGTTGCCCCAAGCTCCACCATTGATTTAAGTTTGAGCAGCGGCGCCGAAATACCTATCGAAGAGCGCGCCCCCGCCGAAGTCACGACGCCTTATGGCAATCCCATCGTGCCCGAGACCTTCAAGGTGCGCAATCCAGCCTTTGATGTCACGCCGCAGCGCTATCTGACCGGCATCGTGACGGAATACGGCATCGCTAGACCGCCCTATAACAAAAGCCTGGCGCGAGCTGTCGCCGGTGAAGAACTCTAAGCGATTTCAGCCAGATTGTCCTAAGCCACCGCCCTAAAATAATGAATTCACCCCTGCCTCCGCTGCTGCTGTACAGGCGCGCCGGGATTGCGTATAATCCCTGCCGCGATTATTGAAGCACGCGAACGGGAAAAACCCATGCGAATTGTCATTACTGGATCCATAGCTTACGACTATCTGATGCGCTTTCCCGGCAAGTTCAAAGAGCACTTCATCCCCGACGCCCTCGATCACATCAGTCTCAGTTTCCTGGTCGACGATATGAGCAAACATTGGGGAGGCATTGCCGCCAATATCGCCTTCACCATGGCCAAGTTCGGCATCCGCCCGATGCTGATGGGCACGGTTGGCAGTGACTTCGGCGAATACCGGGGTTGGCTGGAAGACAATGGCGTCGATTGCAGCACGGTGGTGCAGGTTGATGAAGTGCTGACCGCCTCATTCTTTGGCAATACCGATGAGGACAACAATCAGTTGGCTTTCTTCTACGGCGGCGCCATGAACCTTGCCAGAAACTATTCGCTAGCCGACGTTACTAGCGAATGCCCCGACATGGTTGTCGTCTCGCCCAATGATCCTGTCGCCATGGGCAAGCTGACCGACGAATGCCGTAGCCGAGGCATTCCTTTTGTCTACGACCCCAGCCAGCAAGTGCCTCGCCTCAGCGGCGACGAACTCAAGCGCGGTATGCTTGGCGCCTATCTGATGGTGGTCAATGCTTATGAGGCGAGCGTCATTTGCAGCAAAACGGATCTAACGCTCGACGAGCTGCGCGATCAGATCGAAATTCTGATAGTTACCGAGAGCGAAAAGGGCTCCACTATTTATTCCGCGGGCGAAATAATAGAGATTCCGGCTTTTGCGCCGAGTCAAATCATAGACCCGACTGGCGCCGGCGACGCCTATCGAGCTGGTCTGCTGGCGGGTATCGCCCGTGGTCTTCCGCTGGAGACTGCCGCGACAGTTGGCGCGCTTGCCGCAACTTATGCGCTGGAAAAAATTGGTCCGCAGAATCATGATTTCACCGCCGCGGGATTTGTCGCGCGTTTCCGCAGCCTGGCTGATGACGGCGGACGTCTGGAGCGCTTGCTCGACACAAGCGCCTGAACATCTGCGACAGACCCGCGCGGATATGATACAATCAATGCGCTTCGGCTAGAGAATGCCTTGAGTGACAATTCGGGAGAAGACATGAGCATTGCGAACGACATCAAAGACGTGGAGCTGGCTACCGGCGGGCGTTATCGCATCGAGTGGGCGAGCCAAGAGATGCCCGTTCTCAAACAGATACGTGAGCGCTTCGCCAAAGAGAAGCCTCTGGACGGGCTGCGCGTATCGGCTTGCTTGCACGTCACGACCGAAACAGCCAACTTGATGCAGACGCTGCAAGCGGGTGGGGCCGACGTCGTGCTCACCGCCTCCAATCCCTTGTCCACGCAAGACGATGTGGCCGCCTCCCTGGTCGCCAACAACGAAATCCCTGTCTACGCCATCAAGGGCGAGGACAACGAGACCTATTACCGGCATATTCACGCCGCGCTGGATCACAAGCCGCATATCACGATGGACGACGGCGCCGACCTGGTTGGCACAATTCACAAGACCCGGCGCGAGGCGCTTGGTGTGATTATCGGCGGTACCGAAGAAACGACGACCGGCGTCATAAGGCTGCGCGCCATGGCCAAGGACGGCGCGCTCGAGTTTCCTGTCATCGCCGTCAACGACAGCGCGACCAAACATCTCTTTGACAATCGCTATGGCACGGGCCAGAGCACGCTGGATGGCATCATCCGCGCGACGAATATATTGCTGGCTGGCAGAGTCGTGGTCGTGGCGGGTTATGGATGGTGCAGCCGCGGCATCGCCATGCGAGCGGCCGGGCTGGGCGCCAATGTCATCGTCACCGAGGTCAATCCTCTGCGCGGGCTCGAAGCTGTCATGGACGGCTACCGCGTCATGCCTATGGCGGAGGCAGCCAAGATTGGCGACATCTTTGTTACCGCAACCGGCGACATCAATGTCATCGACAGCCATCATTTCCAAGACATGAAAGATGGCGCAATCATCTGCAATTCCGGTCACTTCAATGTCGAAATCAATCTTACAGGACTCGCGGAAATGGCTTGCGCTCCCCCAAACTTGGTCCGTCCCTTCGTCGAAGAATACCGGCTGGATGATCGCTCGATCTATGTCTTGGGCGAGGGGCGCTTGATTAACCTGGCCGCCGCCGAGGGGCACCCCGCTTCCGTGATGGACATGAGCTTTGCCAACCAGGCTCTGGCTGCCGAGTTCATGGTCAATAACGTCAGGACCCTGGGCAATCAGGTCCATACGATTCCAGCCGACGTGGACATGGAAATCGCGCGACTCAAATTGAGCGCCATGGGCATTGCAATCGACGCCCTGACAGAGCAACAGGCAGCCTATCTCAATCAATGGGAAGAAGGCACCTGATCCTGGTCCCCTTGGATTATTATGGGCTCATATCATACAAAATTCGACCAATGCGCCAATTCGTTGTATAGTTTAGATATTCAGGTTTAATCTGCAGCGCCAAGAAGAGGAACGGAAGATCATGGATAATAAATTAGTTCGCATCGTCCTATTTATGCTATGTCTTGCCCTCCTGTTAGCTGCTGGGCCGGCCTTGTCGCAAGGGGGCGCCAGAGCGCGCTTCGTCAATGTGGCGCCCGGCGCGCCGTCAATCGACATCTTGGTGAATGGCGAGTTGGTCGAATCTGGTTTGGCTTATGGCGAATCGACCGCCTACCTGAACCTGCCGTCCGGGAACATCAACTTGCTCGGTCTTGTCGCTGGGACGTCCACCGCGCAGCTTGAGCATAGCGCAGACTTAGCTGCCGGCTCCGCGGTATCTTTTTTGATGTCGTCGGCGCTTTCGCCGCAGTTCCAAGCCATTCCAGAAAACCTCGGCGCCCTGGGATTCGGCGCGACCCGGCTGTCTATCGTCTATGCTATTGCCGACGGTCCGCCGGTCGATATTGTCTTCCGGGAAAACGGCGAGGTATTGGGCGAAGGCATTTTACCTGGCGCCGTGGTCGGTCCCTATGAATTGAGAGCCAATGTATATGACTTGGATCTGATTGTGGCTGGGGACGCCAGCGGAGCCTCAATTCTCAATTTACGCGCGCCGGTAGCAGCCGGCGCCAGTCATCTCGCGATCGTCTATGGCAACGCGAACGACCCGCAGGTCTTGACCACGGCCGCGCCCACAGCCGCGCCAGCTGACAGCGGTCTGGTGCGATTTCTTCACGCGGTGCAAGGCGCGACGCCTTTCGCATTAAGCGTGAATGATTCGCTGATCGTCCCCTCGCTCGCCTATGCAATGCCGTCGCAGCATATCGCCTTGCCGAGCGGATCACATCAAGTTGCGCTTAGCATCGGCGGCGCGGAAATCACTTCCATGACCTTGAATGTAGCTGCTGGCCAGGCTCAAACCGCTGTAGTTATGGGGTCGCCGGCGAATTTGAGCATGTCATCCCACAGCGACGACCTGAGCGCAATTGACAGGTCTTCGTCTTTGGTGAGTTTGATCAACGCCATCCCAGGCAGCACAGTCGACCGTCTGATCCTGTCGAGCGGCGCGACAGCCGCGACGGACGTAGTTTATGGAAGCGCGAGCGCCGCGGCGAAAATCGTCACTGGCGACCAAGGGCTGACGCTAGATTTAACAATCGGCGACGATAGCGGCACAGTCAATCTACCGGACAAGCGCTTCTACGGCGGCTCATATTACAATCTGATCGCCCTGCCCGGCAGCGCCTTTTCCGGACCCCATCTGCTCATTGCCGAAACGAGCGTTCTGCGCGGCCTCGACGTTGATGTGTCGCTGATGGAGCCAGAAACGCCGGCGCTTGCGCCGACAGTGGAACAGTTACCAGAAGAAGAAGTATTGCAACCGGTCTTCATCTCCCCCGCTGAAATTGACGGTCCCACCGCTCGCGTGAGTATCAACCGCGACGCGAACTTGCAATTGCGGCAATATCCTCATAGCGAAGCCCTATCGCTTGGCTTGGCGCCGGCCGATACAACCTTGATCGTATTGGGCAGACGCGGCATGACAGAATATTATGGCGAGGAGCCGGCCGATGAACCGGTCGATCTGAGCGACTTTGACGCCGATCCCGCGGAAGGCTTGGAACGCTGGGAAGACCTGGAACCATCCGACACTTGGCTCTTCGTCACCTATATGACGCCCGATGGCGGCACGATAGACGCCTGGGTGAACGCTCTGTATCTTGATGTCGTAGACGAAGACGGTGAACCGCAGCGGCTGGCTGAACTGGAGATGATACGGCAGAACCAGGCAGGCGCGTCCAGGAGCACCTCGATTGGTCCGCCGCAGCCGCCCGGGCGCGTCAGCGCCCATGCCTTTAACCTGAACGTGGGCGTCAAGCTGAACATCCGCCGGGCGAACGATGTCAGTTCCGAGAACCTGGGACAAATCGCTAATGGCGATCCACTGCGGCTGATCGGACTGGATGAGTCCGACGAATGGGCATTCATCGAGTATAACGCGGCCGATGACGTGATTATCAGCGGTTGGGTAAGCGCTGAATACGTTCAAATCTTGCTCGACGGCAAAACGATTAGCCTAGAGGAGCTGCGCGAAATCGACGCTTCACTGATTTCGCTGGCCAGCGATTCAGCGCGCGGCGGCATCAGTTTGGCGGGCGATGCCGAAGTCCCGCCCGTACCGACCAAGGACCCCTTCCTCGGCGCTGTTGTCGCGACAGTCAACTTGAATCCCGACGCCAATCTTCACCTGCGCATGCGGCCGCACGCCTCCACCGAATCTCTGGAACTCATTCCCGCCGGCACGAGACTGATAGTCGCCGGCGTCACCGAAAGCGGAGAATGGTACAAGGTCAGCTATGAAGAGGAGACCGGTTGGATTGCCGCCGCTTACGCTGTCCTGTCCTTCAACAATCGCAATTTGCCTCTGGAAGAAATGCTCGGACGCCTCATGCTCTTTGATGACCGGGGGGACGAACTGCCATAGGCGTCGGGCCGGGCGACCTATCAGGTCGCCCAATTTGATGTGTATAGATTTCGGGCGACATGGTATGTCGCCCCTACATTGCCTCCTTATTTGCAGATAAGCGTTAATTCTCTGTGCGCTCTGTAGTTAATCGTCGGTTTACATTGGCGCAACTTCAGTCGCTAACATTTTGAAGCGATTGCCCCGTTGCTATAGCCCCTTGGTCTACAAGATAAACCGCGATGGGCTATAATGTCGCTGGATTTAATAACCCAGCGCATTCAGGAAGAGCCTTTGCGCATCCTAATCACCGGCGCCGGCGGATTCGTCGGCCACCATCTGGCAAAACACCTGGGCGATTCGCAGCCGACCGCGACGCTTTGCGGCACGACGCTTTTTCCGGAAAAAACCGTCAGC
This sequence comes from Aggregatilineales bacterium, assembly GCA_963663445.2. Lineage (GTDB taxonomy): Bacteria > Chloroflexota > Anaerolineae > Aggregatilineales > Phototrophicaceae > UBA6055. The sequence goes on from CAXXTM010000002.1 coordinate 2,179,525, forward strand.
CCGTCCATCGATATCGCCCGGCAAATCGATCTCAAAGCAGCGCGACAAGTGCGCGAACTGCTGCGGGACTTCGCGCCGGACGTGATATTTCATTTGGCCGCGCAGGCTTTTGTGCCGCGATCTTTCGACGAGCCCTGGGAGACTTTGGAAAACAACATAGCTTCCCAGCTCAACATCATACAAGGCTGCCTCGCGCTTGATCTGCGTCCGTGCATGGTGATCATCAGTTCAGCCGAAATATATGGCGCCGTCTCGCTCGCCCAATTGCCCTTGGACGAGCGGACGGAGCTGCGTCCCACCAATCCCTATAGCGTTAGCAAAGTGGCGCAGGATATGCTGGCGCTGCAATTTCACCTCAGTCACGGGCTGCCAATCATGCGCGCGCGGCCATTTAATCACATCGGGCCGGGCCAGAACACGCGCTTCGTAGCGCCGGCATTCGCGATTCAGATCGCCAAGATTGAGGCGAAGCTGCAAGAGCCGTTTATATATGTTGGCAACCTGGCGGCAAAACGAGACTTTACCGACGTGCGCGACATCGTCCGAGCATACAAGCTGATTGCCGAAAAAGGCGAACCCGGCGAGGCATATAATGTCGCATCGGGCAGGGCAAGCAGCGTGCGCCACATCTTGAACAGCTTGCTCGGGCTGACTGACATTGACATTGAAGTGCGCGTCGACAAGGCGCGCTTGCGCCCCGTCGACATTCCCGAAATCCGCGGCGACGCCGGCAAGCTGCGCCGCGACACCGGCTGGGAGCCGCGATTCACATTAAAAGAAACCTTGGAAGACGTGCTGGCGGATTGCCGCCGGCGCGTCAACAGCGCGTAAAAAGGAGTTCCCCCTATATGGCGAAGAGAGCGCTTATCACCGGCATCACTGGCCAAGACGGCTCTTACCTGGCGGAATTTTTGTTGGGCGAAGGCTATGAAGTCTACGGAATGGTGCGCCGCACCAGCACGGTTCGCTACGAGCGGATTCAACACATTCAGAGTCAAATCCACATTGTGCAGGGCGATATGGGCGATCACGCCAGTTTAATCACCGCCATGAGCACGATAGAGCCGGACGAGATTTATAACTTGGCGGCGCAGAGCTTCGTGCCAACTTCCTGGAATCAGCCGGTCTTCACGGGTGACATCACTGGGCTGGGCGTGACCCGCATGCTCGACGCCATTCGCTCGGTCAACCCGGGCATTAAGTATTATCAAGCCTCCTCCAGCGAGATGTTTGGCAAGGTGCGCGAGGTGCCGCAAAAGGAATCCACGCCCTTTTATCCGCGCAGCCCCTACGGAGTAGCGAAAGTCTATGGCCACTGGATCACAGTGAATTACCGCGAGAGTTACGATCTCTTCACTTGTAGCGGCATACTTTTCAATCATGAATCTCCGCGGCGGGGCTTGGAGTTTGTCACCCGCAAGGTGACCCACCATGCCGCCATGATCAAGCTCGGATTGGCTAAGGAGATTCGCATCGGCAATCTGGAATCGCAACGAGACTGGGGTTTTGCGGGCGATTACGTGCGCGCCATGTGGCTGATGCTGCAGCAGGACGAGCCGGACGATTATGTGATCGCCACCGGGAAAACGCATTCGGTGGAACGCCTGCTGGAAGTTGCTTTCGGTCATGTCGGGTTAAATTGGCGCGACTATACCGTGCAAGATCCGCAATTCATGCGTCCAGCCGAGGTCGACCTGCTGGTGGGCGACGCCAGCAAAGCCAAGCGAAATCTCGGGTGGAAGCCAGAAGTCACATTTGAAGAGTTGATCGGCCTGATGGTTGACTTCGATCTCAGGAAGCTGCGCGACAATCCAGCGCTTGTACTCTGATGTCCTTGCCTAGCCTCATTGATACGCATTGCCATCTTTATTTTCAGGTGTACGCGGATGACTTGGACGAGGTCATACGACGCGCTGCCGACGCCGGCGTTCGACGGCTGATCGCGCCAGCGATTGACCTCGACAGTTGCGGCGAGGCGCTCGCGCTGAGCCAAGCCTATTCGAGCGTATTCTGCGCGCTGGGGATTCACCCGAATAGCAGCGACGAGGCTAATCCTGCTTGCATCGAGCAAATCCGGGGCTGGTCCCACCGAGACAAAGTGATCGCGATAGGCGAAATCGGCCTAGACTACTATTGGGACAAGAGCCCGAAACCTGTTCAAATCAAATGGTTCGAAACGCAGCTTGAACTTGCGGCGGAACGCGGGCTGCCCGTCATCATCCATAATCGTGAAGCCAGTGATGACCTGCTGGATATACTTGGGTCCTGGACGCCCAGCTTGTCCGCTGATTTACGAAATCGCCCGGGCGTGCTGCATTCCTTCTCCGGCGATCAAGCGCAAGCCGAGCGGGCTTTGGCGCTCGGCTTTTATCTGGGTTTCACCGGTCCCCTCACTTTCAAAAACGCGCCCGAATTGCGCGACATCGCGCGCTGCACGCCGCCTGATCGACTGCTTATCGAGACAGACGCTCCCTTCCTGACGCCGCAGCCCCACCGCGGGAAACGCAACGAACCCGCCTACCTGCCTTACATCAACGACAAATTAGCTGAATTGCAGGGCATCCCCCCGCAGGAAATGGCGCGTCAAGTATCGGCAAACGCCGAAAAGTTATTTTCGCTGCCGCCGCTGCCAGACATGACAACCTTCATTTGAGCTCGGATTCCGCAAAACATTGGTAAACTGTGTTCATGTGGCTGATTGACGGAGTCTGACTTGGCGGAGATCTCGATTATCATCGTGAATTGGAATGTGCGCGATCTCTTGGACAAATGCTTGGCCAGCTTGCTTGAAGCGCAGGAAGACGGCGACCTCAGCGACGGGGGAAGACCGGCGCTGGAAATCATCGTAGTCGATTGCAACAGCCAAGACGACAGCGCCGCTATGATACGCGAGCGTTACCCAACTGTTAAGCTGCTGCAGCAAAGCGAAAACATCGGCTTCACGCGCGGCAACAATCTGGGTATGCGAGCAGCGACGGCGGATACGCTTATGCTGCTCAATCCCGATACGGAAGTCTTCGCCGGCGCCTTGATGACGATGCTGGGTTACATGCGGCAGCAGCCCGGTGTAGGCATTCTGGGACCGCATACGCTCAACACCGATGGCAGCCACCAGTCGACGCGCCGGCGCTTTCCAACGCTGCTGACGGGTTTGTTCGAGAGCGCCTGGCTATCCGTTCTGGCGCCTGCAAGCGTATTCGACAGCTACTTCATGCGCGATACGGATGACGACGCCATATTGGAGGTGGACTGGGCGCAAGGATCGGCACTGATGTTGCGGCGAGCGGTCTGGCAGGAAATCGGCGAGCTCGACGAAGGATATGTCATGTACTCCGAAGAATTGGACTATTGCAAACGCGCAAAAGAGGCCGGCTGGAAAGTGATGTATCACGGCGACGCCAAGATAAAGCATCACGGCGGCAGGAGCAGCGAGCAAGTTGCCGCCTTCAAGCAGATCCAGTTCCACACCAGCAAACTGCGTTACTTCCGCAAGCATCATGGCGACCGGCATTATGCGCTGCTGCGCGTGATGATTCTCGCGCAGTTCTGTTGGCAACTAATCTTGGAACTCGGCAAAGCCTGTATCGGGCATAAGCGCGGGCTGCGCCAAGAGCGCATCAAGACTTACTGGCAAGTTCTGCGCCATGGCTTGAAAGCGGAGCTATGAAAATCGGGCTAATCAGTGGCGAATTCCCGCCGATGCCCGGCGGCGTCGGACATTTTTCGCGGATTCTCGCGGAGCGCATGCAGGCGCAGGGACATTCTCTGCGGGTGCTCAGCAGAGCTGGCTCCGAATTTGAGACATTGGAAATCACAGGTCTACCCGGCTGGGGCTTGAAGAATATCTTGAAAATCCGGACCTGGGCCGAGGACCATGCGCTTGACATCATCAATCTGCAGTTCCAAACCGCCGCCTACGATATGTCGCCCTGGATCCACTTTCTGCCATCGCTACTTGATCAGCCTTTCGTAACGACCTTTCACGATCTGCGTCATCCCTATCTCTTTCCCAAAGCCGGTCGCCTGCGTGGCTGGAGCGTGACGCATCTGGCGCGCAGCGCCGACGGTCTGATAAGCACAAATCCCGAAGATGACGGTATATTGGCGCAGCTGCCCATGCGCGCGGTCATTCCCATCGGCAGTAATATACTGCGCGAAGCCTCGTCTGATGTCTCATCTGACGCTTCATCTGAGGCTTCATCAGCGCGCTGGCGCGAAGGACTGTCCGAATCCAGCACGTTGATCGGACATTTCGGATTCGTGCAAGCCATCAAGGGAATCGACTTATTAATCGAGGCGCTGGCGGAACTGCGCGCGGACGGTCATGATTTACGACTGCTCTTCATCGGCGGGCAAGACAATGCGGTCAATGCCGACCAGGGTGAAAGCTACCGCGCGAGTCTTGAGGATCGAATCAAGGAATATGGACTGGAGGACGCCCTGCGCTGGACCGGCTTCTTGCCGGAAGAAGAGGTGGCTGCTTGCCTCCAGGCTGTCGATATTGTGACATTGCCCTATCTCGATGGCGCTTCCTACCGCCGCGGCAGCCTGATGGCGGCGATCAATTATGGCTGCGCTATCCTGACAACCCAGCCGACAGTCGCGCATGAAGCTTTTATTCACGGCGAAAACTTATGGTTGATTGAGCGCCAATCCGCGGCGGCTATTAGTGCTGCGATCCTGCACCTGATTGAGAATCCGCAGATGCGAAATCATTTGCGCAGCGGGGCGCGAAAACTTCGGCTGCGCTTCGATTGGGATGTCATTGTCCGCGATACGCTCGCCTTCTTTGAAGAAGTCCTGCGCGCAACTGGACAGCGCGCGGCGCGAGAGGACGGCTGACTCCATGCGCCTGCTGCGGCGATACGCGTGCGATCCGGACGCGCTGGCGCTGGCTTGCTTGGCGCTGCTATGGCTGTTCTTCTTTTGGCGCCTGTTCACGCCTGTAGCCGCCGACCAAGCCTCCCTCGCCCAAGGCGACTTCTCCGCCCAGTTTGTGGCTTTTGCCGGCTATCAGTATCAGCGCCTCTCGCAAGGGGAAATACCGCTTTGGAACCCCTATAACAACGGGGGCCTGCCTTTTATCGGGGATACGCAAGCCGCGGTCTTTTATCCGCCGCGCTGGATAACGATCGCCCTGAGCTCCCTGGCCCACGGCTGGAGTTATAACGCGCTGCAACTGGAGATGAGCGCTCATGTGCTGGTTTACAGCCTGTTGATGTACGTTTTTCTGCGGCGGCTAACCCTCCGGCATGAGCTTAGTCCGCTGGCGGCTTTGGCAGCGGCTATCGTCAGCGCATACGGCGGTTATACCAGCAGCTATCCGCCTTTGCAGCTCGCGATTCTGGAGGCGGCAATCTGGTTTCCCCTGGCTGGCCTCGGGATCCTGGAAGCGACTCGGACCAGAAAACTTTCCTATGCCTATGTCGCGCTGGCCGGCTTTGCCCTAGGGCTGTCCTGGCTTGCGGGTCACCCGCAAACGAGTTGGTTCATGACCTATATGCTTTGCGCCTACTTTGCCTATCGCGGCTACCAACAGAAAATCGGCTGGCGAACCTTGATCTTTGGCGGGCTAGGTTTTGGCCTGATCGCATTTTGCGTGACTGCTGTCACACTGCTGCCCGGCATCGAGTATCTTCTGCACACGTCGCGCGCGGGCTTGGGTTTCGAGCAAAAGGGGAACGGTTTCCCCATCCAAGACCTGGCGCAGATTGTGTTTCCTGGCTCGGTTAGCCTATGGTCTCCCCTTTACATCGGTTTGCCCGCTCTTTTTTTCATCGCCGCAGCCCTGGTCCGCAAAGCCGGGGAGAGTCGCTTCTGGCTGGCTGTAGCGGCGGTCGGGCTGCTTTTGAGTTTCGGGGCGAACAGCCCCTTCTATCACCTCGCATACAACCTCCTTCCAGGTTTGCGCTTTTTCCGTGGACAAGAGCGTGCCGCCTTCGTGGTCGCCAACAGCCTGGCAATCGTGGTCGGCTTCGGACTTGTCGCCGCCGGCAATTGGCAGAACCAATTCCATCGCCAGCGCGCCCTGCTCTGGTGGCGGCGATTCGCCGCCCTGGTTATCGCGGCCGCCTTCGGCGCATTTGTCTTGTGGATGGGCGACAGCGCGCGCTGGAGCCTCTTCTTCAGCAGCGCGTCGCGCAGCGCTGCGATCATGGCTTTCAGCGCGCTGCTGTTATTTGCCTTTCTTAGACAGCCGCGCCAACCCATCACGGGCATCGCATTGATCGCGCTGTTCGCATTGGACCTGTTTTCGCTAAGCCAAGACCATCCGGGCACGTACGACCCGCTGCCTTATACCGAACAATTGGCTATAGCGCCGCCCCCGCTTGTGCAAAAAGTATTGGATGAGCCTAAGTCGAGCCAACCTTTCCGAGTTGATGGCTTCCGCGGCTTGGGGGGGAATTACGGCAGTCTATACAGCCTAATGGATATGCGTGGCATCAGCCCGCTCTTTTTGGAGGGTCCCTACCAAATCATCCACCGAGATTATGTGAACAATCCTTTAGCTTGGGAATTATTCGCGGTCAAATTCGTCTATAGCGGCTCGGAGACCCTGTCCGTCCCCTCGACCGTACTAGCCACAGGAAACGATGCCGAAGGCAGGGTCTACCTGCACCAACTTGACAACCCGCGCCCCTTCGTGCATCTGGTCAATCATGCCGACGTGGTCGACAGCGACGGTTTCGCTCGGGCGCTGATGGACGATCCGCGCTATGACCTGCGCGACAAAATCGTTTTGCACAGCGCGCCCAAACTGGATCTGCCGGAGCATCAGACAAACGGCAGCGCCACGGTCAAATCCTTTGCAGAGGAAGAAATCGTCATCGAAGTGGACAGCGCCGGCAATGCCATACTTTCAATCGCCCAGCCCCATTATGTCGGCTGGTCCGCGCAACTGGACGGCAAGCCCGTAGAGATCCTGCGCGCCTATGGCGGTTTGAGCGCTGTGGAAATCCCGGCCGGTCAAGTTTCGCTGCATTTGCGCTACAATCCGCTGAGTTATGCGATTGGCTTTGCAATAAGCGCAATCGCCTGGCTGAGCCTCGCTCTATTGGTCCTCTTCAAATTATTGCGGAGGTAAAGATTGGCGCGGGTCAACGCTCTGCAAATCTGGATCGGTCGAGTCAAGAGCCGCCACTACTGGATCGCGGTCGGGTTCGCCGTAGGCGCGCTGGCGACTTTGATCGGCTTCACGATCGCCAGCCTGGGTCCCTTCCTGGCGCTGGCGGCGATACTTGGCATATTGACGGGGCTCTATGTCATCACCGATATCCGCATCGCTCTCTACGCCATCATTGTCACATTGCTGCTGCTGCCATTTGGCGTTTTCCCGGTCAAGATCGCGATAACACCCACCCTGCTGGATTTAGCCATGGGCGGATTCTTGCTGGTTTATCTGTTCCAGTGGATGACCGGCCGCCGGGGCGGTCTGCGCTTGACACCGGCGCATGCCTTCGTGGCCCTATACACCATGTGGCTGATATTCACTTTCGCCCTGGGCATGCGGCATGCCATGCCCACACCAGCCAATATCCGACAGTTCGCGGAGACGTTGCTCAGCATCGGCATGGTCTTTATCCTCTCGGATCTGCTGCGCGATCCGAGAACCTTGCGCCGACTGGTCCTGGTGATTGTGCTGGCAATCGGCTTGCAGGCGCTGATAGCCATCGCGCTCTTGGCATCGCCCGATACCTTCGCCGAAGCTCTGTTGACGCGGCTCTCGCGCATCGGCTATCCAGATGGCGGCGTCATCCGATACATCGAGGACAATCCGGCCTTCGGCGAAAGAGCCATCGGCACCTGGGTTGATCCCAACGCGCTGGGAGGCATCCTGGCGGCGGCCTCGCTCATTATCGCGCCTCAGATCGTGTCCAAAGCGCCGGTCATTCCCAAGCGCTGGTTGACCGTGGGGATCTTCGCGGCTGTGACGCTGGCGCTATATTTGACCTCGTCGCGGGCATCGCTGCTGGCATTGGCTTCGGGCTTGTTATTCATCGCTCTGATTCGCTATCGCCGGATGCTGCCCGTCCTGCTCATCGCCACGGTCGCTTTCGCATTTCTGCCGCAAACACAAGGTTATCTGGATCGATTGCTACAGGCTTTCCAGGGCGCCGATCTGGCTACACAGATGCGGATTGGAGAATGGACCGATTCGCTCACGCTAATCGGGCGCTATCCCTGGGTCGGCGTGGGCTTTACCGGCACGCCTGAAATCGATATCTATACCGACGTCGCCAACATGTACTTGATCATGGCCAACCAAATCGGGCTAACCGGCGTCGCGATCTTTCTGTCTACCATGGCCGCCGTATTCATTTATGGCCATCTGGCTTGGCGTCATGCCAAGAACCAGCCAGATTTCACCGCGATTCATCTTGGCTACCACGCCGCCCTGTTCACGGCGCTTGTGAACGCCGTGGCCGACCTGTACTTTTTTCGGCTCGACTTTCAGGCATCCATCACCTGGTTCTGGCTCGTCGTCGCCCTGTGCCTGGCAAGTTCACGACTGGCGCTGGAAAGGACGAATGCGGCAGCGACAAGACATATTGAGCAATCTACCATTGCAGCAAGCGACCAGATGCAATAAAATGCCCAAGTACAATTGAATGATAGCTTTCCGCTTCGCGCAAACCCTTGTCGCGAGGCTGCATCCGAGGAAAGGACCCTTCATGAGAGACTATGAGCTCACCTTCATCGTGCGTACCCTCGCCACTGGCGAAGAAGTCAACCAAGCCATTGATCAAGTCATAAGTTATATCGAACAGGGCAATAACGGCACTGTGAACAGCGTCGATCGCAAGCTCTTTGGACGCCGGCGCCTGGCTTATGAAATTGACGGTCAGCGAGAAGGACATTACGTCGTCGTCAAAGCCGCTATCAAAGCCGAACACATCATCGAATTGGAAACCGAACTGAAGCTCTTTGACCCGGTGCTGCGCTATTTGCTGGTGCGCGACGAGAGCAAAAAAGCCCAAGCGAAAAAACAGAAAAACGAAAGCTGAAAATCCGCAGCGACAAGCGCTTGAACTGCCAACTGAAACGAAATCTAGCGAAAGAGACATATTACAGTGAGCGAACAGCCAGCAACTAACAGACCAGCGCCTAGCAGAAATACAGGTAATACGGGGCGCAGCCAACAGCGGCGCGGCGGCGGTGGCGGGGGAGGTCCGCGGCGCGGCGGTTTTTCGCGCGGACGCCACAGGGGGCGCGGTCGCCGCGGCAAGACCCGCTATTGCCCCAAGGGCAAGTGCTTTGACTACAAGGATTTGGACATGATTTCGCGCTATATCAGCGAAAGCGGCAAAATAAAACCGCGGCGACAGACCGGCAATTGCTCGCGCTGCCAACGTGAACTCGCGCGAGAAATAAAACGCGCGCGCCACCTGGCTCTCTTGCCCTATGTCGTGGCCGACTAGCTGGCTAGTCTTAATAGGCAGTACAGGCAGCGAGATTCGCAGGGAGCAGCGTTGCGAGCTCAATAGCCAAATGGACACCTGGTTCAGGAGTTAGCACTTTCATGTCGAAGAAGACACAAACGACGGGCTTGCCGAAGCGACGGCGCCGCCGGGCGGCTGCTACAGCCGCCATCGACAGCGATGCCGCGCAAAGCCAGGCCGATTCCGACTATAAGAGTCGAGCTGAAAGGGAACAGCGGCTGCAGCGCCTCGCCATCCGCGTCGTCGCCGGGGTCATAGCCATCCTGGCTGTCATTGTCGCCATCGCCTTCGCAGTGGAACAACTCTTCATCCCCAATCAGGTGCTCGCGGTCGTGAATGGCGAAAACATCACCGTGCGGGAGTTCCGCGAAGAATACAATTTGGAACGCGCCCGCCTGCGCCTGCAACTCAACCAGATTCAGAATTCCGGATTCGATTTGCAGCAGCTTTCGCAACAGGAGCCCTACAGAACCTGGCTCAGCGAATTTAACGTGCCGGATCAGCTAGGACTGCGCGTGATCAACGATATGGTGGACGATCGTCTGGTCGCGCAGGAGGCATCCGCCCGCAACATCTCTGTCAATGACGAGGTCCTGGAAAAGGAAATCCAAGATTTCTTCGGCTTCGACCCCACCGCAGTGGCATTGATTGGCGCCGAGCCAACAGAAACGCCGCAACCAACCATCACGCCAAGTCCCTTCGTGTCGCCGACACCAACCGTCATTCCAACGCTTACCGCCACGCCGACCCCGGGTGAAGCTGAGCAAGCCGAAGGTGAAACTGAAACAGAGCCAACTGTGACACCGCAACCTACCGTTGTTGAACCCACCTTAAGCCCCGAAGAAGTACGCGAGAACTTCCAAGAAAACCAGGATAGTTATCGTTCATTCCTGTCGATTAACGGCATCGCCGATGAAACTGTCGCTGCCTTCTTCGAGCGAATGGCATTGGAAGCGCTTCTGGCGGAGGACCTGGCTGGGGCGGAAGGCACGCTGCTTTATGCTGACGCGCGGCATATCTTGGTTGAAACGGAAGCAGAGGCTGAATTGGCTCTGGGCGCCTTGCGCGCTGGCGAATCCTTCGCCGATTTAGCGCGCGCCATTTCTACCGATCCGGGCAGCGGCGCGCGCGGCGGCGAACTGGGCGAGACCTTCGTCGGCAATTATGTGCCGGAATTCCGCAAAGCCATCGAAGAGGCCGAAATTGGGGAACTTGTTGGACCTGTTCAAAGCGAGTTCGGCTATCATATCCTGCAAGTTCGCAGCAAAGACGAGCGCGCTGGCGACGAATACGCTAGCCAACTGAAACAAGCGAAACAACGAGAACTGGAGCTATTCATCGAGAACTTGCGCGAGCAAAAAGCCGAGCAGTTTGAGGTATATGACAGCTGGTTGAATTACATCCCGCGCAACTGAGATTAGTCCCGTTCAAGACGCGGCATCCTGTCCATACGTATACAGCAGAGGGCTTTGCCCTCTGCTTTTGCATTACCCAATAATGCGAGCGAACTATTGCTAAACCGCTAACTCGACTATAATGCGAGCATGGGGAAGCAAGCCGCTGGACATGCTGGAAGCGCAACCGGCAGCCTTGAATCGAAGGCGCATTCGCACGCTTTTTTCCACACTCGCGCCGACAAGGATGAAATGACAAAAACCATAGTCGCGGAATAAGGCTCGATCGTGAGTATTGAAGTGACCGTATTCCTCTTGCGCCTGCTCAGCGGACTGATACTTGCGGGATTTCTGCTGGCGCTGTTTTACATCATCTGGCGCAGTCTCGTCCAAGCGACAGACGCTCAGGAAGCCACACAGGCGCATCGCGCCATGCTAGCCACAATTGGCGATCTAGACGGGAAGAATCAAGCGGAGAGGAGTGTAGCAATGGAACAGGTGAAGATCGCGGTCATTGGCGGGTCGGGGCTTTACAACATGCCAGACATTACCGATGTGCATAGCGTCGAAGTCGATACGCCCTTTGGCAAACCGAGCGGCGCCATCAGAATCGGCAGCTTGAGCGGCAAGCGCGTCGCTTTTCTGCCGCGTCACGGCGAGGGACATGTGCTTTCACCCGCGACCCTGCCCTATCGCGCGAACATTTTTGCTCTCAAAAAACTTGGCGTTCGCTTCATCATCGCGGTCAACGCCGTCGGCTCCTTGCGCGAAGACTTTGCGCCCGGGCATATCATCACGCCCGACCAGATCATTGATTATACGATCCACAACCGCTCCCGTTCATTCTTTGAAACGGGCTTGGTAGCGCATATCTCGGTTGCCGAGCCGATGAGCGCCTATCTGCGGGAAATCATCGCCGCCGCCGTAGAAGCGGTCGGCGGTACAGCGCATCGACAAGGCGTCTTTTTGGTAGAGGATGGTCCCCGTTTTGCCACCCGTGCCGAGAGCCATTTATTCCGCGCCTGGGGTTGCGATCTCATCGGCATGACCAGCGCGCCGGAAGCCTTTCTGGCGCGCGAAGCGGAGATTGACTATGCGTCGCTCGCCCATGTCACGGACTACGATTGTTGGCGTGAGGAGGAAGCAGCGGTCACCTCGGACATGGTCATTCAGACGCTGTCAAAAAATATCGAGACGGTTAAGCAAGCGCTGGCAGAGGTTATCGCCAATATCGACGTGGACAAAACTGTCCCGGCGCACAGCGCGCTCGACACTGCGCTGGCAACAGCGCGCGCCGCAATGGATGGGGAGATGATCGAGAAGCTGCGCCCGCTTTTGGCTCGTGTCTTGAATCTCGATGAAACCGCAGACCGCTAGACAAGAGAGCGGCGCATTCACTCAAAATCGACAGCAATGGCTGCTGCTTGCGCTTGCGGGCGCTTTCCTTGCGACAAATGCCCTGGCGCTCGCGCTTAGCGGCAGCGCCGAGCAAAACGATTGGAGCGGTCTCGCCCTCTGGATAAGCTGCGCGCTGCTGGGCGGGACGATTTTGGCGCGCTTTCTGCCAGAGCGAGATCCCATTCTCTTTCCTATCGTCATGTTCTTAAGTGGCTGGGGCTGGCTAGCGATCACGCGCTTGGCGCCGCCTTATGCGAATCGACAAGAGATCTGGCTGCTACTCTCAACTGGGGCGATGCTGTTGGTCGCAGTATTCCCGCAGGCGCTGCGCTGGATGCGCGCCTATCGCTATGTCATTCTGGCCGTCGCCTTGGCGCTTATGCTCGCCACCATCGCATTTGGCAGCAATCCCTCGGGCTTTGCCACCGCGCCGCGGCTCTGGCTGGGCATTGGCGAGTTCTATTTTCAGCCATCGGAGGTGATGAAACTGGTCTTGGTCGCCTTCCTGGCCAGCTACCTTGGCGAGAGCGCCGCGGCATTCAATATCGCCGACAAGGCCCGCAGCGCGAAAGCGCGCGCGCCGCGGCTGCTTGCTCCAACGGCGCTGATCTCGGCGCTTTCAGTGGTCATGCTCATTTGGCAGCGCGATCTTGGCGCCGCCACACTGTTTTTCGTCGTATTTGCGCTCATGCTGTATGTGGCAAGCGGCGACTGGCGCGTGATTGCGAGCGGCGCGGTCCTGGTGTTTGTGGCCGGGGTCATCGCTTATCACTTCTTTGATGTCGTCCGCCTGCGGGTCGATATCTGGCTGAATCCATGGCCCGAGGCGGACAACCGCGCCTACCAGATTGTGCAAAGCTTGATGGCTTTCAGTTCCGGGGGCCTATTCGGAACGGGCATAGGCGCAGGCTCTCCGCTCTATGTACCGGTGGTACACTCCGATTTCATATTTGCGGCGCTAGCCGAAGAGTGGGGCTTGCTCGGCGTCATCGGCGTATTAAGCTGCTTCGCGGTTTTGACGCTGCGCGGCTTGAGCATCGGGCTGCGGCATTGCACCAGCGCCTTTCGTCAGCTATTCGCGATTGGTTTGGCCGCCATGCTAACCGCGCAAGCGATCATGATCATGGCAGGCACGCTCAAGCTCATCCCTTTAACTGGTGTTACCCTGCCCTTCTTCAGTTATGGCGGCAGCTCCTTGCTGGTCAGCTTCGTTATGATTGGCTTCTTGCTTCGCCTGTCCTCCGAGGCGCCCTGATGATTGCGCAAGCGGCAATCAAAAGCCTGATGTTGTCGACGCTCATGCTCTTCGCGGCGGTAGCCCTGGCGGCGACATATTGGGCAGTTGCCGGGCGAACTGGCATATTGCTGCGCGAAGACAATCCCCGTTTGATCGAGGACATCGCGCGCATCCGCCGTGGCGGCATTTACGACCGTCAGGAGCAGTTGCTGGTCGAGAGCGTGGAAAACAGCAGCGGCGGCATGAGCAGATCTTACCTGCGGCCGTCGACATACAGCTTGATCGGCTATTACAGTTTGCGTTACGGTTCCGCCGGCGTCGAAGCCGCGTTTAACCAGATATTGAACGGAAGCCAAGCGGCCGCAACTTTAGAGAACTATTTCCTGCGCGAGCTTCTCAACATGCCAAAAGAAGGCGCAGATCTGCGGCTCACGCTGCTTGCCGATGTCCAGGACGCGCTCACGCTCGCCATGCAGGACCAGCGAGGCGCGGGCGTCGTGATGGACGCGAGCAGCGGAGCGATTCTAGCAATGGCCAGCAGACCCAGTTACGATCCCAATACACTTGATGAGGACTGGGAATCCCTGGTTGTCGACGAGGGCAGACCCTTCTTCAACCGCGCCGTACAAGGCCGCTATCAGCCTGGGACCGCAATGACAATTCTGTGGCTGGCGCAGGCGATCCAGTCCGACTATGACCTGTCTAGACTATTCACAGAGCCAGCCGCGCCAGTGCAGCTCGAGCCAGGCATGCGTTTCAAGTGCTTGTTCCAGCCAGCAAGCGCGGAAATCACCCTAAGCGAAGCATTCGTCGTCGGCTGTCCCGCTCCCTTCGTTAAGTATCAGGCAGGGTTAGCCCGGGACAGCTATGCCGGTATCGTAGAGCGCTTTGCGCTGGAAGAAGCGACTACCCTGGCGGGTTTCCCGGTTGCGGGGGGCGGCGCTAGCGCGGCAAGCGGTCTCGACAGCGTTGCTGAATCGGGCGCTGCGCGCTCGCGCGATGTCTTGGGACAGGGCGATCTCACTATCAGTCCCTTGCAAATGACCGCCATCATGTCCGCCATTGCCGCTGACGGCGCAGCGCCGACAGCGACGATTCTGTCAGGGATTCGCCAGCCGGGCGCGGAAAAATGGCAAGAGGAGGGGCCAGGACAAAGCGCCCGACTTATGATGAAGCCCGACACCGCCGCAAAACTTCGCGCACTGTTCCAGGAGGCTTGGCATAATTTGCGAGGCGATTCCGTCCCGCTCGGTCACGAGGTCGGGGCCAAGCTCGCAATGTCCCGGTCCGGCGAAGACAGTCAGTTATGGCTGAATGGATTTGCGCTGCCAGAGGGTAGACCGGCAGTTGCATTTGTCCTTGTGCTGGAAAACACAGACGATATCGAAGCGCTTGTCACGGCAGGACGATATTTGGCTGAAGCGATCTTGTCACTGTAATTCGCGTCATCAGAGTGCCAGAACCACAATTTGTCGAATATCACATACAATTAAGGCATTGCAGGGGCGACTCTGCGCCGCGCGTAGACATGCGGGCCAGTCGCCCAAGATCTGGACAAACCAGCGCAAGCCACTCGCAAGAGCTTGCCAAGGCTAGCCGATTAGCGAAACGCCCCTCGCCGCCAGTTCCCGATTAAAGTCCGCGATGTCGCCTGCTTGCACCGCGTCGAAGCGCTTGAGCTGATGGCCAATGAGTCCTGAGAGTTTTTCAAAAACGCGATAGGACTGCTCTGTCGGCGGATACTCCCCCAAAGCAACCACGGATGGCAAGGCGCTCAAGCGGCGTAAGGGATCTGTGCCGCTGTTGACCCGGCCGGGCCAACCTTCCCGCAAGTCGGGTATCAGAACCCCCTTCTCTATTTCGAGGATCATTTCTCGCAGCGCGCTGGCGCGTTCAGCCAGGTCCGTGCTTTCCTCTGTTTGAGACAGCCGCTCGCAGAGGCTCTGCAACTGAGTTCGGCAGCTGCGCATCGAATTGACCGACTTGGTCGCGTCTGAGTAAAAATCGTAGATCGTCTTCAGCAAGCTGAATTGACGCTCGAGATCGTCTTGGGAGGCGTCGGAAGTGGCGTCCTTCACCAAGTTGAATGACCGCGTCTGAACATCAGCGCCAAGCTGAAGCGCAACCTGATACTTGCCGGGCGCGACTGTCGGTCCAGGCATGCGCTCGAACTGCGCGTCATCGCCGTTTAGCTTGGGCGAATCCGGCAAACGCATATCCCATACAAAGCGATTCCAACCGACATTGGCAGTGAGGAATAGGGCGGATTTATCCTTCTTCTCCTTTTGAGCTTGCCGATCCTCAGCATCCATACTGCAGAACTCGCGCAGGAGATTCCCCGTCTCATCCGAGAAACTCAATTTGATCTTGCCTTCAGGTTCTTCGTGCAGGTAATAGGTCGCCATGACGCCGCGCGGCAGATTCTCGCCCGAATCAAGGAAGCTGCGCTCTACAACATTCTGCTCGCTGCGCGCATGCGTATAAGCAGCCATCACGCCGGTGGAACTCATATAAGTCTTGCCCGGCTGATCGACCAAGCGCCGACCGTCAATGCTTTCAAGAACGCGCTGAGTATCACGCGGTTGAAGCAGCAGCGAGCTCGGCAGCGATTCCTCGTCCGCCAATTGATGCAGACCTGTCAAATCATCCAGAATCCAGAACGAGCGACCATGCGTCGCGGCGATAAGATCGCCCCGCTTGACCAGCAGGTCATGAATCGGCGTGATTGGCAGATTAAGCTGCAGGCGCTGCCAACTGGCGCCGTCGTCAAAGGAGCAGTAGACACCCGTCTCTGTGCCGGCATAAAGCAGGCGCTCGCGGACCGGATCGCAGCGAATTACGCGGGTGAAATCCTGAGCAGGTATGCCCGCGTTTATGCGCGTCCAAGACTGCCCATAGTCAGTCGTCTTAAAAAGATACGGCGCATAGTCATCCAGTTTGTAGCGAGTCGCGGCCATGTAGCAAGTGGCGGGGTCATGCGCCGAGGGTTCCAGCATGCTGATCAGCGACCATTCGGGCAGATCCGCAGGACTGATGTTCTGCCAGTTTTCGCCATTGTCCCTGGAAATGTGCACCAGCCCGTCGTCTGAGCCCGTCCACAAAACACCTGCTTCCAGCGGCGATTCGGCAAAGGAAAAAACCGTAGCGTAGACTTCCGCGCCCACGGCGTCGCGATTGATGGGACCACCGGTGACCTTGAGTGTCTCGGGGTCGGCGCGCGTCAAATCCGGGCTGATCGGCTGCCAACTGTGCCCCTCGTCCCTGGACTTAAAAACGATGTTGCCCGCGACGTACAGCGTATTCGGATCATGCGGGGAGAATACGATGGGGTAGGTCCAGGCAAAACGATATTCGTGGTCAGCCGCCGCTTCGCCCGCCATCATCTCGGGCCAGGTGGTGACCAGGCGCAACTGCATCGTGCGATGGTCGTAACGCTGCAAGCAGTTGCCGCCGCCCGGGGAACTGCCGATAGCGCCGACAAAAACGATGTCGTCATCATCCGGCTTGACCGCGATATATCCGCTCTCGCCCGAACCCGCGATAAAGCCATCCATCCACATCAGCGAGGACTTGTTGTTGCGGCTCGGCACGGCGACGCTGCTATTGTCCTGCTGCGTGCCATAAACAAAATACGGATCGCGATTGTCGGCCGCGACGTGATAGAACTGCGCTGTCGGCTGATTAAAGATCGTTGACCAAGAGGCGCCGCCGTTCAAAGAGACGCATGCGCCGCCATCGTTCCCCTGCACCATTCGCTCCGGATTATTCGGGTCAATCCACAGGTCGTGGTTATCCCCGTGCGGCGTACCGATCATGGCATAGGTGCGGCCGCCGTCAACGGATTTCCAAAAGCGCAGATTGTTGACATAAACCGTGTCCGCGTCCTGTGGATCGGGGGTGAGGTGCATGTAATACCATGCGCGCGAGATGATATCGTTGTTGCGCGCGACATATTGCCAGGTATCGCCATAGTCGTCAGAGCGGTACATGCCGCCGTCTTGATGCTCGATCAAGGCGTACACTCTACCGGGCATGGCCGGCGAGGCGGCAATGCCGATTTTGCCCAGCGCGCCCCGCGGCAAACCCTTGTTTGAGGAGATATTGCGCCAGGTATCGCCGCCATCGGTCGAACGCCAGATGCCGCTGTCTGCGCCACCGCTGCTGATCATGTGAAAATTGCGATACGCCTCCCAAATCGACGCGTACATGATGCGCGGATTGTTCACGTCGATACTGAGGTCAACAGCGCCAGCTTTGTCACTGACAAAAAGCGCATGCTCCCAAGACGCGCCGCCATCAGTCGATTTAAAAATCCCGCGCTGCCCATTGCGCCCAAACGCATGTCCCAATGCCGCGACGAAGACGATGTCCGGGTCCCGCGGGTGGATGCGGATCTTGCCGATGTGGCGCGTGTCCTCCAAGCCGATGTGTTGCCAACTGCGTCCGGCGTCGCTGGATTTGTATACGCCGTCCCCATGCGAGACATCGATGCGGATGGTCGCTTCGCCCGTGCCGGCGTAGATGACGTTGGGATCAACTTCCGAGACTGCCAGCGCCCCGACCGAAGAAGTGTTGAAGTAGCCGTCGGAGATGCAGCGCCAGTATTGCCCGGCGTCATCGGTCTTCCATACGCCGCCGGCGCAAGCGCCGAAATAAAAGACGCCGAGGTCTCTAGGATCGCCGGCTACGGTTACGACGCGTCCGCCGCGGAAGGGTCCGATGCAGCGCCAGCGTCCGATGTTGTCGAGGGGGAGGTTCATGGTGATTTCGCTTTCGTTGAGGATGGGTGAGATGAGGTTATTGTAGCGTGAAAGCTAGATCTCATGCTATTTTGCATCCATTGCATTTCCGTCGATATTGGCGGACAATGTTTGATACGTGATGGTTCACACTTTCAGAATGGAGGTGACAAATCATGTTGATTCGGTTTTGCGTTGAAAACTTCCTGTCTTTCAAAGACGAGGTCGAGTTCTCGATGGTTGCGGGCGAGTCTGCCGAGCATCCAAACCACGTGCATAATGTTCGAGATTTGCGAATTCTAAGGACGGGGGTGATCTTTGGGCCAAATGCGTCCGGCAAGACCAATCTTATAAAAGCACTGAGCTTTGCCAAAGACTTCATAACTACCGGATCACTGAGAACAGAATACCTTGAGTTAACTCCGTTTCTACTTGACAGCGAAAGTGCTGCGAAGCCCTCGGAATTCCTGTTTGAAATTCAATGTGGTATCGCGCAATGTTTCCAATATTACTTTTCAGTAGATCGGCAGCGAGTGTATAAGGAGTCTCTACACGAGATACATTCCCAAGGCGCTAGCATGATGTTTGAGCGTGAAACGGATTCTGAGGGACGTACAAACATTAAATTTGGCAAAGTCAATGTCGTAGTCACGAATGAAGAAGCTCCCTTCGATTTCGTTCCTAATATACATGCGAACCAACTGTTACTTTCCATTGGCAAGAAAATTGACGGAAGAATCGCATTTCTTGACATCATTTACGATTGGTTTGACAGTACGCTTGTGCCAGTGTTTCCTGATTCTCTCCCGACGCAAGGCCTTGGCCTTGGAATGATGAAAGATGACGACTTAGAGCGCAGACTGACGGAGTTAATCGAAGTATTTGACCTAGGGATTGACGGTTTTGCACTGCAACCGATCGAATTTGACGAAGAAGACGACTTAACGGAAGAATTCGCGAAGCATATTCAACAAGTTATAGAAAAAATCCCAAAAGATAGCAATCAGAGCGCGATATTTGGACGATACGGCAACGAACAATACCTTACAGTTGATGCAGCAAGCAATTTCTCAGCCTACAAGCTCGTTACTCTTCATCATCTTCCCAGCGACGAGCGAGTCGTTCCCTTTGATTTATCCACAGAATCAGACGGTACCAAGCGCTTGCTCGCACTCTTGCCAGCGCTGTTTCAACTGCATAGTGGTCAATCAGACCACGTTTTCGTTATAGACGAACTTGATAAGAGTCTGCATACCCATCTTACTTACAACGTCATAGATCAGTTTCTCACTAGCAGCGGAAAGAGTCGCAGCCAATTGATAGTTACGACTCATGACACAGGTCTGCTTGACTTTGATCTTTTGAGGCGCGACGAGATTTGGTTCATCGAAAAGGATCGAAATAGCTCTTCAACCCTGTTTTCGCTTGAGGAGTTTAGGCTCCCAGAAAATATGGACATCCAGAAAGGATATTTAGGTGGACGATTCGGAGCGATACCTATTCTTTCCATCTTTCACGAACATGAGACTGCAGAATAATCATGGCTCGAAACAAAAGCAAGCGTCGTACAAGTCTGAGGGAAGTCAACAAGCGCATTGTTGTTGCTACTGAAGGTTCTACAGAAAGGGATTACATCAAGAGACTTATTGGAAAAGACAGATACAGCAACGTTACTTTCGCAAAGCAGAGTGGAGACAATTCTGATCCAGGTAGCGTCATCAACGCTCTTCGTAGAGCCAAAGACAGAATTGCCAGCAAATCTGACCCAAATGATGAGGATGAATATTGGGCTGTAATTGACAAAGATCAGTGGGATCTTGAAAGCGCCGCTAAGCAAATTCGTCAGAACAAGTTCCGCCTAGCTGAAAGCTATCCATGTTTTGAACTTTGGCTATTGCTGCATTTTAAGCAATTGAATGAACTGCGCGGGCTTGCAGGCAAGACATCAGGTGGCAAATGTAAGCCCGTTACGAACATTCTCAAGAGTGAAGATCCACCATACCAGAAAGGAAAAGTGACAAACACGCGCTACTTTGATGAAGAAACGACTAATCAAGCGATTGCCAAAGCCAAGCATCTGGACAATGCAGGATCCAGCCGTCCGCTACGAAGCTTTGGTACTCGTGTATATAAACTCATTGAGTCAATTCGCAGATCTTCCACCTCACCCAACAACCCCCGCCACTAACCCCGCCGCGCGCGCCACCCCGCCCAGCCCAGCCATCTCCCGCGCGAAACCTCGCGCATTCTCCCCTACCCAGTCCGCCTGCATGATCGCATGAACGCCTTCCCGCAGTTGACCCTGCCGCACATCATGCGCCGTCAGGTGCAAGCCGACCTTTGCCTCCGCCACCCGCCGCGCCTGAATACGCTGGTCGGCGGCGTGCGGCACCACGATCTGTGGCAGGCCATGTAGCAAAGCGCGATGCGTCGTGCCCATGCCGCCGTGATGGATGACGATCTTGCAACGCGGCAGCACCTGGTCATAGGGCGCCCAGGTCAAGAGCCGCGTGCCCGACGGGAGCGCGCGCTTCAGCTCGGCTTTCTTTTCCGGCGCGAGCGGATTCCAGCCGATTGTGACAATCGGAAGGATGTTTTCACGAGCGAGAGCCTGCGCCGCCCAACTGTAAAAACCTAAATCCCCGGTGAAGATCGTGCCCAAACTTACTAAACCGAGCGGCTTGTCCACGGGAATATCGTTTAGCCACGCAGGCGGCGCGACGCCAGAGCCGGCGACGCGGCCGCCGACGAACTGTGTCTGCGGAAGGATCGTCTCAATTTCAGATTGATACCATGTCGGCGTGAAGTAAGTCAGGTGCAAGAGCTCGCTGCGAATGGCGGGCGCGGTGCCTTGGGAGAAGTTGCGCCCAGCGACGCCGAATCGCTCGCAAAGCCGCTGAATGCGCTGTTGGCTGTCGCTGCTCAAGTTGCGTTGTACGGGAAACAAACTGTTCTCGTCCAGCGTCATCTGGGCGGGCCAGCCACAGATGACCAGCGGGGTATCCAGCGCGTCAGCCGCGATGGCGGAAGCGCTCAAGAAGGGGTCGGAAACGATGGCCTCTGGCGAGCCGAGTTCGGCTGCCAGGCTCAAGAGTCCATCCACTGCTTGGGCGACCAAGTCTTCGCTGAGCCAGGTATCAAGCGCGCGTCTGTAGCGGATGTTCACCGCTTCCTGTGGGGGGATCGCCGTCAAATCTGGCGGCGGGGGCGGGGGCCAAAGCCAGCCTGTTTTGTCGATTGGGCGGAAGGCAATGCCAGCTGCCGCCAGCGCGCTGCCCAGCGGCGCTTCGCTCAGCCAAAGGATCTCATGCCCCTGTGACTGCAGAGCCTGTGCCGTCTTGAGGAAGCCGCCCCAGTCGGTGTGGCTGTACAAGGGCGCGGAGATGAACCAGAACGACGCCATGGCAAATGATAGCCGAATCTCTATACCGGCTGCGGCATACGCAAGTAGGGCTTGAGATATTGACCGGTGAAACTCGCTTTGACACTCGCCACCTCTTCCGGCGTGCCTTGCGCGATGATCTCGCCGCCGCCGCCGCCGCCTTCGGGTCCCAGGTCAATGATATGGTCGGCTACCTTGATGATGTCCAAGTTGTGCTCGATAACGACAATCGTGTTGCCGGTGTTCGCAAGCTCTTGCAGCACGTTGATCAGCTTGGCCACATCAACCGCGTGCAAGCCCGTCGATGGTTCGTCAAGGATGTAAAGCGTTCTGCCTGTCGCCCGTTTGGAAAGCTCCCGACTGAGCTTGATGCGCTGCGCTTCGCCGCCGCTCAAGGTTGTGGCCGGCTGCCCGATGCGTATATATCCGAGTCCAACGGCGTCTAGCGTAGCGAGCTTTCGGCGAATGCGCGGCAGGCTATCAAAGAATTCCAATCCCTCGCTAACCGTGAGGTTTAGCACTTCGGCAATGGACTTGCCTTTGAAATGAACCTGCAAGGTCTCGCGATTGTAGCGCGAACCGCGGCAAACTTCGCACTGAACGTATACGTTGGGCAAGAACTGCATTTCAATCTTGATTAGCCCTTGCCCCTCGCAGTTTTCGCAGCGGCCGCCTTTAACATTAAAGCTGAAGCGACCGGCCTTATAGCCGCGGATCTTGCTCTCCGGCAATTCAGCGAACAGGCTGCGTATGTCATCAAACATCTTGGTATAGGTGCCGGGATTGCTGCGCGGCGTGCGGCCGATGGGGCTTTGATCGATGTTGATGATCTTGTCGATTTCCTCGACCCCGGTGATGGCATCGTGGGGACCGGCGCGTTCACGACTTCGATTGATCAACTGCGCCAGGCGTCGATAGAGCGTCTCCACCACCAATGAGGACTTCCCGCTGCCGCTAACACCGGTGACGCAGATCAGCTTGCACAATGGAAAATGCGCGTCAATGCACTTGAGGTTGTTGGCTCGCGCCCCTTCGATGGTTAAATAGCCGCCGGAACCCGGACGTCTGCTCGCCGGCAAGGGAATCTCAAATCGACCTGCCAGATAGTCCCCGGTTAAACTGCCATGCGCATATTCAACCTGCTCGGGTGTCCCAGCGGCGACCACCTCGCCGCCATGCTCGCCCGCGCCCGGTCCTAAATCGATCAACCAATCCGACGAGCGCATGGTGTCTTCGTCATGTTCCACCACCAGCACGGTGTTGCCCAAATCGCGCAAGCCTGTCAATGTGCGTATCAGCCGTTTGTTGTCCCGCTGGTGCAAACCAATCGAGGGCTCGTCCAGCACATAGAGCACGCCTGTCAACTGACTGCCCACTTGGGTCGCCAAGCGAATGCGCTGCGATTCGCCGCCGCTCAACGAAGCTGCGCTGCGCGACAATGACAGATAGTTCAGCCCGACATTGCTCAGAAATCCAACACGCGCCTCCAATTCCCGCAGCACCTGGTGAGCGATCTGTTGCTCGCGTTTGCTCAGGATTGCCCTTTCCCCGCGCAGAGAATCGACCCAGTCTTTGAGCTCATCTATCGCCTTATGGGTGATATCGTGGATCGTTTCGTCATTGATGGTTACGGCAATCGCCTCCGGGCGCAGCCGCTGTCCATTGCAGTCCCGACAGGGAATCTCGCGCATGTATTCGCTGATTTTGTTGCGGATGTAGTCGGAAGCGGTCTGCTCATAACGGCGTTGCAGATTCGGTATCACGCCTTCGTATCTCGTCGGATAGGTCCGTTCATAGCCGCTGGTATGTAGGTATTTGATCTCGATTATTTCGCTGTCGTTGCCATAGAGAACCAGATCTTGATGGCGCTTGCTGAGTCGACGCCAGGGCAGGTCTAGCCGGAATTCATATATTTCCGATATGCTTTCAAATATATTCCAGGTCCAGCTATTCTTGCCTTCAAGGCTCCAGCCATTGGCGTTAATCGCGCCGTCTGCGATGCTCAGGTCTTTGTCTGGTATCACCATGTCCGGGTCAATTTCGAGGCTGAAACCCAATCCTTGGCAGCTTGGGCAGGCGCCGCTGGGCGTATTGAAGCTGAAGAGGCGCGGTTCCGGCTCTGGCACGCTGCCGTGGCCATTGGGACAAGCCAGGTCTTCGCTGAAGAGATGATCAATCGAATTCTCGCGATCGGTCACGTCCTGGATAATGATTCGGCCATCGCCGAGTTCCAAGGCGGTTTCGATGGCGTCCGTCAGGCGCGTTTCAAAGGCTGTCGCTTCGTCAGTCAGCGCCGCGTCATAGTGTCGAATGATCAAGCGATCAACCACGATTTCAATATCGTGAATGACATAGCGGTCAAGTTCAATCTGCTCGTCCAGGTCGCGCACGTCGCCATCAACGCGCACGCGCGCGAAGCCCTGTTTGGCAATGTCTAGCAAAGCCTTGACGTGATTGCCCTTCTTGCGATGTATCACAGGGGCGAGCACCTGAATGCGGGTGTCGGGCGGCATGTTCTGCACCTGGTCGACAATCTGCTGCGCGCTCTGGGCGGAAACCTCGATGCCACAGGCGGGGCAATGCGGAATCCCGACACGCGCGAAGAGCAAGCGCATGTAGTCGTAAATCTCGGTAACTGTACCGACCGTCGAACGCGGGTTGTGGCTGACGCTCTTCTGGTCAATGGATACGGCCGGGCTAAGCCCCTCGATTTGGTCAACGTCCGGTTTTTCCATTAGCCCCAGAAACTGCCGGGCATAGCTGCTCAAACTTTCAACATAGCGGCGCTGCCCCTCAGCAAAGATGGTATCAAAAGCCAAAGAAGACTTGCCAGACCCGGATAGCCCGGTGATGACCACCAGCCGATTGCGCGGGATCTGCACGTCGATGTTCTTCAAGTTGTGTTCGCGCGCGCCGCGCACAATGATTTTGTCTTGCAACACTGTTCTTTCCCGTTATGAAAGCCTGACTGAATCACATCACAATTGCGGTAACTTGGACGGCTCGATAGCAAAGCGGAGACTGCTATCAGCGACCGCCTATTTTAACCCTGATTGAATAAGCAGTGAACAGACAAATCCATTAAGGCAGAGCAATCGCACCAAATTATTTTTCAACACAGAGGGCCAGAGAACACAGAGTTTTGGGAGTTACTATGATTATTCAATTATAATCGCGGCCAGGAATAGGCAAGAGGCGCTGCGACACGCAATTTGTGAGCCATAAAACAGTTGAAATAAGATATTTTTGTTTTACTCTGCGCTGACGGTCTGTGTCTAGGCGACCCTCTGCGTCCTCTGTGCGTTGATTTTCAGTTTAGGAGTCCGCTATTTCAGCTATCAACATTTTGGCGCGATTGCGCTGATCAATTAAGGCAGGCTGTTCGCGGTCCTTCATTCACGTTTATTCAACGTTCACTTTGCCTGCGGATCTCGGTAAGATGGTTGTCAATAGAAATGCCGAGGTGCAAATGCCAAGCCAGTTCAAATGGGACGATCCCTTTCTGCTAGAAGACCAGTTGAGCGAAGAAGAGCGCATGGTGCGCGATCTGGCTCGGGACTACTGCCAGAGCAAGCTCATGCCGCGTATCTTGCAAGCCAACCGCAGCGAGACTTTCGACCGCGCAATCTATTCCGAGATGGCGGAGCTTGGCATGTTGGGCGCGACGCTGCCCGAAGAACATGGCGGCGCCGGCTTAAGCTATGTCGCTTACGGTCTCATCGCGCGTGAAATTGAACGCGTCGACAGCGGCTATCGCAGCGCTATGAGCGTCCAGAGCTCGCTGGTGATGTATCCCATCTACGCCTACGGGACTGCTGCGCAGAGAGAGAAATTCCTGCCCAAGCTGGTCAATGGCGAGTGGATCGGCTGCTTTGGATTGACCGAACCGAATCACGGCAGCGATCCCGGCGGCATGGAAACGCGCGCGACAAAAATTGACGGAGGGTGGACCCTACACGGCAACAAAACATGGATCACCAATTCTCCGATCGCGGATGTTTTCATCGTCTGGGCGAAAGCCTACGGAGACGATAGCGGCAGCGATGGCGCTATCCGCGGCTTCATCCTGGAGCGCGACATGGCTGGGCTGTCCACGCCGGCAATCGAGGGCAAATTTAGTTTGCGCGCCAGCAGCACGGGCGAAATCGTGATGGACGAGGTCATGGTTCCGGAGGAGAATCTGCTGCCCAAGGCAACCGGCTTGAAAGGTCCCTTTGGCTGTTTGAACCGCGCGCGCTATGGCATCGCCTGGGGCGCGCTCGGCGCGGCGGAATTCTGCTGGCGCGCGGCGCGCGGATATACGCTGGAACGGACGCAGTTTGGCCGTCCGCTGGCGGCAAATCAACTGATTCAGTTCAAGCTCGCCAATATGATGACAGACATCACCCTCGGGCTGCAAGGCGCGCTGCGCGTCGGCCGCCTTTGGGATGAGGGCAAAGCAACGCCCGAGATGATCTCCTTGATCAAGCGCAATTCCTGCGCCAAGGCGCTCGAGATTGCCCGCGTGT
Source organism: Aggregatilineales bacterium (assembly GCA_963663445.2). Taxonomy (GTDB): domain Bacteria; phylum Chloroflexota; class Anaerolineae; order Aggregatilineales; family Phototrophicaceae; genus UBA6055. The sequence continues at coordinate 2,205,623 of CAXXTM010000002.1, forward strand.
CGCGCGATATGCACGGCGGCAATGGCATCTCGGACGAGTTCCACGTCATCCGCCATGTGATGAACCTGGAAGCGGTTAATACCTACGAAGGCACAAGCGACATTCACGCTTTGATCCTGGGGCGCGCGCAAACTGGCATACAGGCGTTCATGTGAGGTAGAAACCAGTTGCAAAGTCAAATATGGCATACACAGGAGTGATTAGATGACCACCTTGAACTTTGAAATTCCCAATATCGGATGCGCCGGCTGCGTACAGGCGATTACAAACGAACTGATAGAACTTGAAGGTGTCTTTAATGTCAGTGGCGAATTGAGCAGCAAAAGCGTGCGGATTGAGTTCAATGCGCCAGCGACTGCGGAAGGCATCGTCGAGACCCTGAAAGCGATTGATTACCCGCCGGCGCACAGTTAAGCGCCGGGGAGCAGATGCCCCTTTCCACAACCGAGGTCAAAAGAAAAGCGCGCGAGCTCGGATTCAATTTCTGTGGACTGACCCCCGCGCAGCCATCGCCGACGCTGGCGGCATACCGGCGTTGGATCCAGCGAGGCATGCACGGCGACATGCGCTATATGGCGCGGCCCGACCGTGTGCGAAGGCGGCAAGACCCGCGCGAGATCATGCCGAATGCGAAGTCGCTAATCCTGGTCGGCATGGACTACTACGCCCACTACGCGGAGGACGAGGTCCTCAACGATCCCGCGCGCGGGCGCATCGCCGCTTACGCCTGGGGCTTGGACTACCACAAGGTGCTGGAACTGCGGTTGGGGCAATTCGCCGAGTGGCTGACGGCGGCGGCCGGGCGCAAGACCACACATAAAGTTTACGTCGATACCGGCGCCACCCTAGAGCGCAGCCACGCGCAGCAAGCGGGCTTGGGCTTCATCGGCAAAAATACCATGCTGATCCACCCGCGGCGCGGCAGCTATTTCTTCATCGGCGAGATCCTCAGCTCATTTGAATTTGACGACTATGACGAGCCGCATCGCGAGAGCATGTGCGGGACTTGTTCGCGCTGCCTGAGCGCCTGCCCCACCGATGCCTTTCCCGCGCCCTTTGTCTTGGACGCGCGCTTGTGCATCAGCTATCACACCATCGAAAACAAGGGCTGGATCAACCGCGAGCTGCGCGCCGATTTCGGCAATTGGATCTTCGGCTGCGACATTTGTCAGGACGTCTGCCCATTCCAGCGCTTCGCCGAAGAAACCGACGAAGTCGCCTTCCTGCCCTTTGACATGGACCGCGTCGCGCCCAAGCTGACCGATATCCTGATGTGCAACGAAGAGTCTTTCCAAGCTCTGTTCAGGCGGACGCCGGTTGAGCGCATCAAACGCGAGCGGCTGGTGCGCAACGCCTGCGTGGCCGCGGGCAACTGGCGGAACGAAGTCGCCATCCCCCATCTGATTCAACTGCTTTACGACGAGAGCGCGCTGGTGCGCGGCCATGCGGCTTGGGCGCTGTGGCGCACGATGGACCTTGATAGCAGCAAGCTCCTAACCGACCTGTACCAGCGCGAGGACGATGCTCGGGTGCGCGGCGAAGTTGAGGCGCTGTTGGCTTAACAAGCGGTTCGGGATTCCCTTTTGCGGGCGACTCAAGAATCGCCTCTACAGTAGCGCCGTCAATCGAAATTCAGATCGGGATGCTGCCGATGCCAGTCAGTGGACCCTTGATAAGCTTTGGCGACGGCGAGCGTTTCCGCCTCTTGATAGAGCCCGCCGATGAATGAGATGCTGGTGGGACTGCCTTTGTCGCTGAAGCCATTGGGCAGGACCACTGTGGGATGCCCGGTGTAATTGCTGATTAGCAGCGTGTTTCCGCCATAGCTGGGCGCGATGAAGACATCAACCGCGCTCATCACCCGCGCCATATCCTGCATCAGCAGGCTGCGGATGCGGTTGGCGTTGATGTATTCCACCGCCGGGATTAAGCGGGCGGCGCGGAAGATATTAGGCCAGGCGCTGTCATCCTGGCGCTTCATGGTCGAGACGCGATCATCGCGCGTGATCTGATCGAAGGCGGCGGCCGCCTCCGCAGCCAGAATTGTCCACAAGCCGCCGATCTCTCTATCCGGCAGTGTGATGGGAATCAGCTCGAATCCTTTCGCGCGCATTAGCTCCAGAACTTCAATGCTGTTTTCAAGCTGAACGCGATAGAGCTCCTTCTTGTCGGGATCGTCCGTATCAGCCGCCTCGGGCTCAAAGGCGCTGGCGACATAGCCGACGCGCAGGTTATGCGGGTCGAGCGCCGGATCCCAGGTGAAGGGCTCGGGGCTGATCGTCATGTCGCGCCCATCGGGACCATAGATGGCGCTGAAAACGAGGGCGCAATCTTCGACGCTGCGGCACATGGGTCCAATCTTGTCCATGCTCCAACTGAGGGCCATGGCGCCGGCGCGGCTGACGCGACCGTAGGTAGGGCGCAAGCCGGTGACGCCGCAGCGCGTCGAGGGCGAGACGATGGAACCCATGGTCTCGGTGCCGATGGCGAAGCCGACCAAGCCGGCCGCGGTGGCCGCGCCTGAGCCGGCCGATGAGCCGCTGCTGCCCTCGCTGATGTCCCAGGGGTTCCTGGTCATGCCACTGTGCCAGATATCGCCATTTGCCAGCGCGCCCAGGGTCAGCTTGGCAATAAGCACGGCGCCCGCCTCTTCCAGGCGTTGAACGACTGTGGCATCGAGGTCGATGACCTGATCCTTGTAGGGCATAGCGCCCCAGCCGGTGGGATAGCCGCGCGTCGCCAGCAGGTCCTTGGCGCCCCAGGGGATGCCGTGCAGTGGACCGCGATAGATGCCGCGCGCGATCTCGTCATCGGCGCGGCGCGCTTGTTCATAAGCCAGGTCTTCGGTGGTGCAAGCGACGCATTCCAAGACAGGGTCATAGCGCTTGAGCCGCGCCAGGTACATCTCGGTCAGTTCCAGCGACGTCACCTGGCGCGTACGCAGCAATTCCGCCAATTGCGTCACGGGCAAGAAGGCGAGCTCTTCAAGGTCTTCTGGCCGCGTAACGGCAGGCTGCGGACTCATGGCATAGCCCCGCGGGACAGCGGCCGGCGCGGGATCGGATGCTTTCACGTTGAAGTGGAGCGAGAGCGGGACGCCGTTGTCGAGCTCGGCGGCGCGGAGCCCCGCGTATTGCTCGCGGCGGCCGGAGAGTATTTTGAGCATCTGCTGGCGTTGTTCGGCGCTGAAATTGAGGTCCAGCAGTTTTTCGGCGGCGGCGATGTCGGATGGGGTGATGGGGGATTCGGGTTCGGTCATGGCGGGTCCTTGGGCTTGAGCGGGTTCGGTAGCTGGATTTTAACCACAAAGGCAGGAAGAGCGCGAAGATTGGTTTACTAGCGAATCGTCCGATAAATTGCGTACGGATACACTGTTATATTCGGATAAGTCGCGAAGTTTCCAATCTTTTCTAGTGGCTCAATTGCCTCGAAAATCTGGTTGAAAGCCCCGGCAAATTGCCCGCCCATTGGGTCATCTACAAGTGATTTACCGTGTGAGAATAGGCTTGGTTCTTGGGCTTCGCGCAACGGAACCGAAGCGACTGCTCCAAACACAGTAAGTTCAACGTTGGGATTGGTTCCGTAATGAAAAATAACATTATCCATATCTCTGTCGAGAATACATTCAGCCTTAAGATTTGAATAAGCTACAAAGCCAGGAAACGGTTGTACGGCAAAATGAATTCTGTTTGGTACGATTAAATCTATTAGTTCTGCTTGGTTCAAAGGGGCTGTCTGGTTTGATTTGTTTTTTCTCTTCCCTTTTGATCCTGATGAGCCCTTGGATTGCTCTCTTGTAGCTGCCTCCATTAATCGTTTGACCAAATCAAAGTCGCGAAATTCGCTCTTGCCTTCGATTCTCACGTAAGGAGTTTTCTTGACTTCCGAGTGTATAGTTTCAGGAGTCTGATCCTTTTTCCCCCAATAGCCATCGAATGTGACCAATTTACCATCCTTCTGCAGGGCATCTTCAACTTCAACCAGCATATCATGATGTACTTGAATTACCTCGGTTATGCTATCAGTCTCGTTCAGCTTTATATCACTTCGAATGATTGGAAATTTTAGGCCAGCCCTACCTTCAGTGCCTGTGGAATATTTTTCATGAAATTCCCTTGTCAAGCCTCCACGCAATTGACTGAATAACGATGCTGTTTTGCCAATGTCAAGGTAGATTAGCTCTCGAATGGTGATATTGTCTTTCATATCTGTTTCTTTCTCTGCGGATAAATGAAAATCAACTGCCAGCATTCAGTTTATAAGAAAACAATTTGATTCGAATAAGATTTGGAATCATAGCTGTGCTTAATCGTGAGCTATGACACTTTATTTCGCAACCGCAGCGAGTTCGTCACAACAAACACGCTGGAAAAAGCCATTGCCGCCGCCGCGAACATCGGCAGCAGACCGCCCAGCATCGCCACTGGAATCAGCACGATATTGTAGATGAAAGCCCAGAACAGGTTCTGGTGGATCGCGCGCATCGTCCGCCGGCTGAGATCCAGCGCCGCCACCACCGCCTGCAGGTCGCCGCTGACCAGCGTGACATCGCTCGCTTCGATGGCGATGTCGGTCCCCGTGCCGATGGCGAAGCCGACATCAGCCACCGCCAGCGCCGGCGCGTCGTTGATGCCGTCGCCGACCATGCCGACGCTTGCGCCTCTGGCTTGCATTTCCTTGATCACCGCCGCCTTTTCCGCCGGCAGCACATCGGCGTAAACACGCCTGATGCCGACTTGGTCGGCGATGACTTCCGCCGTCTGCCGGTTGTCGCCGGTGATCATCGCCACTTCAAAGCCCCGCTCGCGCAGCTCGCGAATGGCTTGTTCGGACGAAGCTTTGACCGTATCGCCGAGGACCAACGCGCCCATGAGTTTGTCGTCCACTGCCAGCAAGATGGCCGAATGACCGCGGGTCTGCGCGCGGGCGATCTCGGTCGAGAGCGGGCTGATGTCCATGCCGCGCTCGGCGATGAAACGCGAGCTGCCCACAAGCGCCTGCGCGCCGCCGACAGTGGCGCGGATGCCGCGGCCCGGTATTGCCTCGAAGGACTCCAGCGGCAGCAGGTCGATACCGCGGGATTGGGCTTCCGTCAGCAATGCCAGGGCAAATGGATGTTCGCTGCCCGCTTCCGCCGACGCGGCGTAGCGCAGGACGGAATTTTTGTCGACGCCCGGACTGGCGATCACATCAGTCACCGTCGGCTGCCCGCGTGTGATGGTGCCGGTTTTATCCAGCAAAATGGCGCTCAGGCTCTTGCTGCGTTCCAGCGACTCGCTGTTGCGGAAGAGGATGCCGGATTCCGCGCCCCGCCCCGTGCCAACCATGATGGCGGTTGGCGTGGCCAAGCCCAGCGCGCAGGGACAGGCGATGACCAAGACGGCAATCATGTTGAGGATGGCCGCTGGCAGGTCCGCGCCGCCGATGGTCAGCCAGCCGACAAATGTCAGCAGAGCGAGGGCGATGACTGCTGGAACAAAAACAGAGGCGACGCGATCGGCCAGGGCTTGGATGGGCGCTTTGCTGGCTTGCGCCGCCTCCACCATACGGATGATCTGACCCAGGACGGTGTCCTTGCCGACGCGCTGGGCTTCCGCGATCACGCGCCCCTGCTGATTGACTGTGCCCGCGATGATCTCGTCGCCAGTTTTCTTGCTGACTGGCATGCTCTCGCCGCTGAGCATGGACTCGTCGACTGACGAGCGGCCCTCGTTGACGATGGCATCAACCGGGATGCGCTCGCCCGGCTTAATCACGATGAGGTCGCCGGGCAAGACTTCGTCGATGGCGATTGACTGCTCGACGCCGTTCTTGAGCAGGGTGGCGGTCTTTGGCCTCAGCCCGATCAGCTTCTTGATGGCGGCGCTGGTTCGCCCCTTGGCGCGCGCTTCCAGCAGCTTGCCCAGCGTGATCAAAGTCAATATCACGGCGGCGGATTCGAAATAGTCGGATTTGCCCACCCGGTCGGAAAAGTCGAAGAGCAGACCCAGCAAGACGATCAATCCGTAGAGGTAAGCGGCAAACGAGCCCATCGCCACCAGCACGTCCATGTTGGCGCTGCCATTGCGCAGCGACTTGATTGCGCCGCGCAAGTACTGCCGCCCCAGGATCAGCGCGACCGGCGTCGCCAGCCCGCCGAAGACAAAAAGCCAAAGGTCATGCACCAGCCAGGGGAAGCTATCCATGATGAAGGGAATCTGGTGCATGAAGTGCCGCGCCATGCTGAGCGCGGTCAATGGCAATGTGAACAGGGCGCCGAACAAGACCAGGCGCGTCTGCCGATCGATTTCAGCTTGGCGCGCGGCCGCTTCGGCGTCTTCGGCGTCTTCACCGGTCCTCTCGCCGCCGAGCTCAATGACGCCATAACCCGCATTTTCCACGGCTTTGACGAGATCAGCGCGGAGCGCTGCGCCCGGCATATAGCCGATTGTGGCGCGCTCATTCGACAGGTTGACCAGGACATCAGTCACGCCGTCGACTTTGTTGAGCGCGCGCGCGACATTCTTTTGGCACATGGCGCAGGTCATGCCGCTGATGGGCAGGTCGACGCTGGTCCTGGCGACGCCATAGCCGGATTTTTCGACCTGCGCTACCAGATCGCGGGTCTTGAGCTTGCTGGCGTCATATTGAACGGCGGCTTTTTCCGTCGCCAGGTTGACCTGCACGGAGTCGACGCCATCGGTCCTGCCCAGGCTCCGTTCGACATTTTTCGCGCACATGGCGCAGGTCATGCCGGTGACGGGGAGTGAGATTGCCTTGAGGGTCATGCGCTTGCTCCAGATCTTCGCTTTCAGCTATTGATGAGCTTCAGGATGCGCTGCAAGTCAGCGGCGGCGGCTTCGGGATCGGAGCGCAAATCATGCCGCAGGCTGTTTTCGATATAACAGTCGAAGAGATGATTGATCAGGCTGGACATGCCCTTTTCGATTGTGCGGGCGCGCAGGACCCGCTGCTCGCAGCTGCCGGCGTCGGCGGCTATCAAGTCTTCCAGCGCGTTTAGCTGTCCCCGAATACGTTTGATGCGGTTGATGGTCTTGCTATTGTGCGCCGCGCGCGTCGATTCAATTTGCATATTATTATACCTATACCCCTATAGGTATAGGATAACATGAAGCGACTAGCATTGCAAGTTTGACGTCGGAGGTGTATTGAAGTAAATCCAAGTAAGTAACGAGATTCACCACAGAGGCTCAGAAGTAATTCCAACAAAGAAATGCAATTTCAAAATAAATATGGATTTGTAGGGGCGAGCCTTGGCTCGCCCGACGAATAGAAACAACATGAGTATCGGGTGACTCACAGGACTCTGTTGAAATACTTGATTTACCCCCACCCCAAACCCCTCCCCCATAAAGAGGGAGGGGCTTAACGGCTCAATACAGGTCATAAGACTCCCCTTCCCTGTTGCTTCGGGGAAGGGGACGGGGGATGGGGTAGAATTTCAACGGAGTCCACAGAGTCGCCCCTACCGTTTCTAATTATTTTGATGCAAGTGCCCAGTATCGTCGGCGGGTTTCAGCTTTCGTAGGCGATTAGGGGCACAGCGCTGCACTTGCCGCCGGTGACGGTGGCGTCAATGCGGATCCAGACGCGCTCCGCGAGCTTCCACCAAAGCAAGTCATCGCCGCCGATGGCGCGGGAAACGGGATCGGCGCTTTCGCGATGACCCATGACAGCGATGATAGGCGCATCTGGATCGGGATAGGAACGGATGTTGGCGCCAAATGTGCCAGCCGTGATCTTGCAAGGCGCTTCGGTGGACATGCCTTCCAGCGGACTTTGACCGCTGCTGGGACGCCTTCTTATAATCGTATAGGGGTCCAAGCCCACGCGACTGGGATAGTGGAGCGCGTCAATCGGCAAGCTGAGCATGCTCTGGTAATCGTAGGCGCTGGGCGCGGCGGGCGCGCCCGCGGACCTAGGACTGCCGTCCTCGGCGACGCCCAGCGGGACTTGTGTATAGAAGCCGCTTTTCACCAGCGTCCTGGCATCAGGGACCGTGATAGTCGCTTCGCCGTCCAGGACATAAATCGACATGCCAGCGTCAATCTGCGCTTGCAGGAAGGCGACGCCATTTAGGCGAATATCAAGTCCATTCAGCCAGAATTGCCGCGGTGGCTGGAATTGATTGGACTGTAATAGAATGCCGCTGCCGGCCGCGCCCGGGCAAGGCGCATCGTCAATGCCGCTGCGAAAATCAAAGACCTGCCAGCGTGACCAAAGCGGGCGGCTCGCGTTGTCGCGCGGCGCGCTCTGCAGCTGGTTGACATCACCCTCCAGCAGCTCGCGGCTGATCCAACCGGATTCTTCCGGCGTGACATAGACTTGAATCCAAGTGCCATCGTCATTGACGCCTGCCGCTTTGAGGCTGGCGCGGTTGGCCAGCGTTCGCATGACAGGCGCGTCGGTATTGGGTTCGGCGCGCAGGTTGGCTCCCTGAGCGGCCGCCACTGTGAAATCCAGCAAGGTGGCGGGCGGCGACAGTGACGACGAGGGGAAAAGCGCGACATCGCCAAAGGCGAGCAAGGCGGCGGTCTGGGCTTCCAAGTCGGCGGGCGGATAAGCCTCGAACAAGATGCGCGCCGCGCCCCAGGTCTTGTCCTCGCTGCTGGCGCTAAACCAATCGACGCTGCTGGCTGCGGCTTGGTCGCCGGGTTGCGAGAATGCGACAGCCGCAACATCAGGCAAGCGCGCCAGCGAAACGGTGGGATGGCCCAAACAGATGGAGTTAAGCTCTTGTTCGGCGCAGGCGCTGGCAAGGTTGGCAAAGGCTCGGTCTTGCATAGCCGGGCAGGAACTGGCTTGCGCGCTGGCAAGCGCGGCCAGAAGTGACAGTATCGAGCAAAGGAGAATAAACCTCATCTGCGTGACGCCTCGCCCCATGTTAGAATCCATAGCGCTCGAGGCAGCAGCCCGACCGCGCGCTCGCGCGGCGCGGACGCATGTCCACCGTTTTCTAATCTTGCCGGGCATTTGCGCTGGCACGATTCATCCCCTCTCATATAACTCCAGCAGCACGCCAGAAGCGCTGGCCGGATGAACGAAGGCGTAGCGCCTGCCGTCGCGTTCGCGGGCAACCTCGTTGATCAATTCAACGCCATTTTCGCGCAAGGCTTGCAGCTTGCTATCGAGATCCGGCACTTCCAAGCAGAGATGGTGCAAGCCCGGTCCGCGTTTGGCAAGGTAGCGCGCGACGCCGCTATCTTCCGCGGTCGGCTGAATCAACTCAAGCTGGCAATCGCCCAGGTCGAGAAAGGCGACATCAACAGCTTCGTCGCTGATGGATTGCCTCGACCCAGCCCGCGCCAGCCCAAGCGTATCGCGCCAGAAAGTCAGCGCCTCATCGAGGTTGTCAACGATCACCGCGAGATGATTCAAGCTGATATCGGGCATATTATGCGCTCGTTCCATGAGACAGGATGACGCTTGTCCATTGAATGTTATAATAACAGGCGCGAACTGTAAAATAAATTCATGACGAATGCGGAGGATGAGGCCCCCATGGTTCCAGCCACCCTGAGCCTAGCGCTGAGCGAAGAACATGAGCTGCTACTGGCGGCGGTAAGAGACTTTGCCCGGCGGGAAATCGCGCCCATCGCGGCCGAGTTCGATGAAACGGGCGAGTTCCCGCTGGAGACGGTGCGCAAGATGGGCGCAATGGGCTTGATGGGCATTGAAGTCCCGGAGGAATACGGCGGCGCGGACTTGGACGCCCTGGCGCATGCCCTGGCCATGATCGAAATCGCCAAAGCGGACGCCAGCCATAGCACCATCATGAGCGTGCATAATTCGCTCTATTGCTATCCCATCCAGGTCTTCGGGACGGAGCGGCAAAAGCGAGAGTGGATCAAGCCCGTGGCCAGCGGCGAGCAGATCGGCGCATACAGTTTGACCGAGCCGATGTCGGGCAGCGACGCCGGCAATATGGCGAGCCGAGCCAAGCTCGATGACGCCGGCGCGCGCTATATCATCAATGGGCGCAAAAGCTGGGTTACTAGCGGTCCGGTTGCCGACCGCCTGATCTTGTTCACCATGACCGCCGCCGCAGCCAAACAGCGCGGCATCACTGCCTTTCTCATCGATACCAGCCAGCCGGGCTTCAGCCGGGGCAAGGTCGAACCGAAGCTGGGCATCCGCGCCAGCGCCACCAGCGAGATCATCTTCGACAATTACCTGTGTCCGGTTGAGAATGTGCTTGGGCAAGTGGGACAAGGTTTCAAGATCGCCATGACGGTATTGGACGCGGGGCGCATCGGCATCGCGGCGCAAGCCCTGGGCATCGCCGAGGCCGCCTATGAAGCCGCGCTGGAATACGCCCGGGAGCGCGAAGCCTTTGGCGCGCCCATCGGCAGCTTTCAAATGATCCAGCAGAAGATCGCCGATATGAAAACGCGCATCGAAGCGAGCCGCGCCCTGCTCTACCAGGCGATTCTCGCCAAGCAGCGGGCATTGGCAATCGGCGCGCGCTATACCAGCGAAGCGAGCATGGCAAAGCTGTTTTGCAGCGAAACCGCCGCCTATGTGACCGACGAGGCGATTCAAATCCACGGTGGGCTGGGCTACAGCAAGGAGATGCCAGTCGAGCGCTATTACCGCGACGCGCGCATCACACGGATTTACGAAGGCACAAGCGAGATTCAACGCATGGTTATCGCGCGTAATGAATTGGGGTTGAGATGAAGAGTGTGACGAAGAGTGAGACGGAAAATAAGACGATGAAAGCGGCGACATTAAAAGCGCACGGCGGTCCGGAGGTCGTCGAATTTCGTGAAGATCTGCCTATTCCCGAGCCGGCCTACGGCGAAGTCCGCGTCAATATCAAGGCGGCGGCGCTCAACCGGCTCGACCTCTGGGTACGCGCCGGCTGGAAGGGCCTGGCGCTGGATTTCCCTCATGTCATTTGCGCCGATGGCGCGGGGCTGGTCAATGCTGTGGGGGACGGCGCAGGTCAGTTCGCCCTGGGCGACCGGGTTTGCATCAACCCTACGATCGTTCAAGCGGGGGACCCAGCCCTGCATAGCGGGCTGGAAAACCAGTCGCGCATCGCCATCCTCGGCGAGCATCACAGCGGCGCGGCGGCGGAATATGTCGTCCTGCCCCAGCGCAATTTGCTGCGCATGCCGGATGATTTTGATTTCGGCGCGGCGGCGGCGGCGGGCTTGGTCGGCTTGACCGCCTGGCATTCCTTGATCACACGCGGTGGGCTGCAAGTTGGCGAGTCCGTGCTTATCGTGGGGGCCGGCGGTGGCGTCAACAGCATCAGCATTCAGATTGCCAAGCTGGCCGGCGCGACGGTTTATGTCGTCGGCAGCAATGCCGAAAAATGCCGTCAAGCCGAAGCGCTGGGCGCGGACGTCACGATCAACCGCGAAGAAGAGCCGCAGTGGTCGCGGGCTATCTACCAACTAACAAATCGCCGCGGCGTCGATGTGGTGGTCGACAATGTTGGGCAAGCCACCCTGGGGCAGAGCCTGCGCGCTTGCCGCATTGGCGGGCGCATCTTGATAGTCGGGGGCACCAGCGGTTATCAGCTGGAGTTGAATATCGCGCAGCTCTTTGCCCGTCAGATCAGCCTGATTGGCAGCACCATGGGTCCGCATCGCGATTATATGGCTGTCATGGAACAAGTCTTCGCGGGCAATTTGCAGCCGGTCATCGGCGCGACTCTGCCCTTGAGCGAGGCGCGTCAGGCGCAAGCCTTACTGGAGCGGAATGCGGTCTTTGGCAAGGTCGTTCTGGAAGTTTGAGACTCTTCACCTGCCTTCAGGGGTTGAGCAGTGCAATCGCATCAAAATCAATCTATGTGAATGTCACATATTAGGATAGTTTGGTAATTACATCGCGATGGCATTTGACGGGCTGATCCTCTATCAAGTGGCGGACGATCTGGGCTTTGACAATCTCAACCAGGTCGCGCGGGACGCCGGCGTCATGAGCGTCTTGCAGGTCACAGCCTATTATTCCGGGCGGCGCATCCGCCACTCTGTCGCGCGGGTCATTGAATATCAGTTGGGAGAGGTTGAATTGCAATTGGTCTACGAAGGCTTCAATCGGCACAAGCCGCTGCACCTGACCGTGCCGAAAGATCGCCTGGAGAAGCTGGTCCGGGCATTGCGCCAGGCGAAATTCGATACGCTGCGCGACCAGGACGGATTATCATTCAGCGATCGCTGTCTCTGGCTGATTCAGCGCGCGGCCGGCGCCTACAGCCACGGCCTCATCGTAGCGCCGGACAAGCCGCAACTGCCCTGGTCGTCGATCGTCAATGCCGTCGACGACTACCTGCCGAGCGCCATCCGCGAAGTGCCATTGAAGAACTGAGGTAAAGAACTGAAGTAACTCAAGAAAACAATAAGAAACGGCAGGGGCGACTCGCTGAGTCGCCCGATCTGTCGTCCGCCTTGCTATGTATAGATTTCGGGCGACATGGTACTGCGCGTAGACACTGCAGGTCTGTCGCCCCTGCATTTAGACCTTTCGTCGAGTTTTGCATGACTAACTTGGAATTACTGAGAAGGATCTGCGATGTCTCGAAGGAACCTGCAAGAGGTGGAAGTCAAGCTGTATACGCCGGACTTGACGCTGGTGCAGCGGGCGCTGGAGTCGGCCGGCGCGCTGTTAAAATCGCCGCGGGTGTTCGAGCGCAACCTGCGCTATGAGAATGCGGCTCGAACGCTGACGGCGCAGGGCATTGTCTTGCGGCTGCGGCAAGATGACCAAGCCAAGCTGACCTACAAATCAGGGGAAAGCAGCCAGGATGGCATCTTCAAGCGCTTTGAGGCCGAAGTCGCGGTCAGCGATTTTGCGACAATGGATGTGATTCTGCGGCGGCTGGGATATGACGTGGCGCTGATTTACGAGAAGTACCGGACGACTTTTGCGCTGGGAGATGCCGAGATCGTGCTGGATGAATTGCCATACGGGAATTTCACCGAGATCGAGGCCGATGCCGAGACCATCGAGCGGCTTGTCAGTGAATTGGGCTTGGACAGCTACCGGCGGATGACCGGGAGTTATACCGAGATCTTCGCCGAGTTGAAGCGGAAGTTGGGCTTGGCGATGCGAGATCTGAGTTTTGAGAGTTTTGCCGGTGTAGATGTGCATGCAGGTGAATTGGTTTAACCGCGAAGACATGAAGAGAACAAAGTTTTTTCAAGCATATTGTAGGGGCGAGCCTTGGCTCGCCCGTCAGATTTAACCACCGAGGGCGCCATTGCTCCGCCTGCCCGCAGACTCTCCCTGTCAATCAGCCGCCGACACCATATACTGGATGGCTGTTTTGCCGCGCTGCCAGAAACCCCCGCTCGCAGACGGTGTTACAATTAGCGGAGAAACAGCGACGTCGCTAACACATACACAGCAAACGGAGACCAGGTATGACCATCAGCCCCAAGATCGAGCAGTTGCGCGCCAAACGCGCCCAAAGCCAACTGGGCGGCGGCGAGGCGCGCATCAAGCGGCAGCACGATCAAGGCAAGAAGACCGCCCGCGAACGGCTGGAGATGCTGCTTGATCCCGGCAGCTTTCGCGAGCTTGACGCATTTGTACACCACCACAACAACAAATTCGGGCTGGAAAAAAATAAGCCGCTCAGCGACAGCGTCGTGACCGGCTGGGGCACGATTGACGGCCGGCTGGTTTATGTCTATTCGCAAGACTTCACCGTCATGGGCGGCAGTTTGAGCGAGGCGCACGCCAACAAAATCCTCAAGATCATGGATATGGCGATCAAGGTGGGCGCGCCGGTCATCGGCTTGAATGACAGCGGCGGCGCGCGCATCCAAGAGGGTGTGGAGAGCCTGGGCGGCTATGCCGATATCTTTTTGCAGAACACCCTGGCCAGCGGCGTCATACCCCAGATCAGCGTGATCATGGGACCCTGCGCCGGCGGCGCCGTCTATAGCCCAGCCCTGACCGACTATATCATCATGGTCAAGGACAGCAGTTATATGTTCATCACGGGACCGGACGTGGTCAAACAGGTGCTCAACGAAGATGTCAGTTTTGAAGAATTGGGCGGGGCGTCGGTGCATGCCAGCAAGAGCGGCGTCTGTCATTTTGTGGCTGATGACGAGGCGCAATCGCTGATATTGGTGCGGGAGCTGCTTAGCTATCTGCCGCAGAACAATATGGAAGATCCGCCGGCTATTCCGACGACCGATGATCCGCTGCGCACAGAAAGCGCGCTCGATACCATCGTGCCGCAGAATCCGAACCAGCCTTATGATATGAAAAAGGTGATCGAGCTCATCGTCGACGATGGGCACTTCTTCGAAGTGCACGAAGAATACGCCGGCAATATCGTCGTCGGTTATGCGCGGCTGGGCGGTTCGGCGGTTGGCATCGTCGCCAATCAGCCGACGGTGCTGGCGGGTGTTCTGGATATCAATGCCAGCGTCAAAGCGGCGCGCTTCGTGCGCGCTTGCGACGCCTTCAACGTGCCACTGATCACCTTCGTGGATGTCCCCGGCTATTTGCCCGGCACCGACCAGGAGCATAACGGCATCATCATGAGCGGCGCCAAGCTGCTATACGCCTATTGCGAGGCGACCGTGCCCAAGCTGACCGTCACCACGCGCAAGTCTTACGGCGGCGCCTATTGCGTGATGAACAGCAAACATATCCGCGCCGATCTCAACATCGCCTGGCCCACTGCCGAAATCGCCGTGATGGGTCCCGAGGGCGCGGTCGAGATCATCTACCGCCGCGAGCTGAAAGAAGCGGCGGACCCGGCCGCGCGCAAGCAGGAACTGGCGGAAGACTATCGCGAGACCTTTGCCAATCCCTACATCGCCGCCAGCCGTGGATTTATCGACGACGTCATTGAACCGCACAATACACGCGCGCGTTTGATCAACGCCTTGCAGGTCTTCCAGAACAAGCGCGACGAGAACCCGCCCAAGAAGCATGGCAACATCCCGCTCTAGGAGGCGTCGATGGCTGAACAACTCACCGGCATCAACAAGATCTTGATCGCCAATCGCGGCGAAATCGCCGTGCGCATTATCCGCGCCGCGCGCGATCTGGGCATCCCGACGGTGGCGGTCTACTCCGATGTCGATCGCGCGGCTTTACACGTGCGCTACGCCGACGAAGCCGTACACATTGGCGGACCGCGTCCGGCCGATAGTTATCTCAAAAAAGACCGGCTGATCGAGGTGGCGCGCAGGACCGGCGCCGACGCCATTCACCCGGGTTATGGCTTCCTGGCGGAAAACGCCGATTTCGCGGGGCAGGTCATCGACGAGGGACTGGTGTGGATCGGACCGTCGCCCGCCGCCATCGCGACCATGGGCGACAAGCACGCCGCCCGACTTGCCGTGACCCGCAACAATGTGCCGCTGATCCCCGGCATCGAGGCCGGCTTGTCCAATGATGACTTGGCGGAGGCCGCCAAGCGGATCGGCTTCCCGGTCTTGATCAAAGCAGTGGCCGGCGGTGGCGGCAAGGGCATGCGCCCGGTGCACCGCGCAGAGGACTTCGCAACGGCGCTCTTAACCGCGCGGCGAGAGGCGGAAAGCGCCTTTGGCAATGGCGACGTCTACCTGGAAAAACTGCTGCAAGGCGCGCGTCACATCGAGTTTCAGATCTTGGCCGACACGCATGGCAACACGGTACACCTGGGCGAGCGCGAATGTTCCATTCAAAGGCGGCATCAGAAACTGGTGGAAGAGGCGCCCAGCGTCTTCGTCGATGCTGAACTGCGGCGGAAAATGGGCGAGATGGCGATCGCCGCGGCCGAATCTGTCGGCTATGTCAATGCCGGCACGATTGAGTGCTTGGTCGACCGCGACAAGAATTACTATTTCCTGGAGATGAACACGCGCTTGCAAGTCGAGCATCCCGTGACCGAATTGGTGACCGGCGTCGACCTGGCAAAAGAACAAATTCGCATCGCCCGCGGGCGGCGCATGGGTCCCACGGAAAACTTGCTGGATCCCAAGGGCTGGGCAATCGAATGCCGCATCAATGCCGAAGACCCCTATGCGGATTTCATGCCGTCCACGGGCCAGATCACAACGATGATCCTGCCGACGGGACCAGGCGTTCGCGTGGACAGCGGCGTCTACCGCGGCTCGGAAATTACGCCCTATTACGATAGCATGATCTCCAAGTTGATCACCTGGGGTGAGACGCGTTCGGAAGCGATGCTGCGGATGCGGCGCGCTCTCTCCGAATATCGCATTATGGGCTTGAAGCACAACATCCCCTTTCACATTAACCTGCTCAATAGCATCAGCTTCATCGCCGGGCAGATTGACACTAATTTTGTCGAGCAGCGCTTTAATATGAATACCTATGAAAAGAGACCCACAGCGACTCAGCTGGAGACTGTCGCCATAGCGGCGACCTTGTACGCGCATCGCAAGCGGCGGCTGGCCTCGCAAGTGGTCGCGCCAGCCAAGCGCGACGCCAGCAACTGGAAATGGATGGGACGCTTCGAGAGGATGCACCGATGAAATACGTCACCATCATCGATGAGCAGAGCTACGAAATTGAAATCGACAACGATGGCGCCATCTTGGTCGACGGCGAGCTGCGCGATGTAGATTTCCTCAACTTGGGCGGTTCGCTCTATTCCATCATCACCGAGAACAAATCCCTGGAAGCCGTCATTGATGATGACGAGGGCAAGATCGCGGTGATGATGGGGGGCCAGCTCTTCGAGACCCAGGTCCTAGACGAGCGCGCCATGCTGTTGGTACAGCGCCGCGGCGGCTTAAAAATCACTTCCGGCGAAGTGAACGCGCCCATGCCCGGTCTGATTGTCATGGTCACGGTGGCGCTGGACCAAATCATCGAGCAAGGCGATACGGTCGTGATACTGGAATCGATGAAGATGCAGAACGAGTTGAAGTCGCCGGTCGCCGGGGTGGTTAAGGCGATACAGGTCGAGACTGGCCAGGCGGTTGACAAGGGCGACATGCTGGTCGAGATTGGTCCGCCCACAGAAGAAACATGAGCGGCGCCAAGCGAATTGACAGCTTATGGCTGCTTTTGCTGGCAGCTTATATCGTCGCAGGCGCGGCAATCGTTCCCTTTCACGGCGATGAATCGACGCAGCTATTCATGGGGCGCGACTATTACTACCTTTTCCACGATGGCGACCTGTCAAAAATCCTCTATGACGGCGCTTGGTCTAGCCGGGAAGACGAGCAGCATCTGCGCCTGATCAATGGCACGGTGTCCAAAACGATCCATGGCTGGCTGGCGGCGAAGGCGGGCATGAGCCGAGACCAGATTAACGGACAGTGGGATTGGGAACTTGATTATGCGGCGAACCGCGTCTTAGGCAATTTTCCCGAAGCGGAGCTGCTGCAGCGCGCGCGCCTGGCTTCATCCGCGCAATTGGCGCTGGCTGTGGCTTTGTTCTTCGCGCTGGTCCGCATGACGATAGGCCGACCAGAAGCCTATGTCGCCAGCGCGCTTTTTGCCCTGCATCCGGCGATTATGCTCAACGGCCGGCGCGCCATGATGGAAGGCAGTCATTTGCTGGGCATGATGCTGGTTCTGCTGGCGGGCGCCTGGCTCTTGCAAGGGCATAGCTGGTGGAAATTCGTCTTGCTGGGCGTCGCCTCCGGCTTTGCCGTCGCGGCCAAACATCCTAATGCCTTTGTCGTGGCGCTTGTCTTTCTTGCCTGCGCCTCTTTATGGCTTTACCACCAGACAGCCAAAGCGCAAGGACAGGCGAGGCAAAAGCAAGCGCAGTCGCTGCTTGGCTTGCTAGCGGCGGGTGGACTGGCATTGTTCATCTTCTATCTTTTGAATCCAGCCTGGTGGCAAGCGCCCTTGGATAGCGCTGCCGAGGTTCTTCGCTTGCGCTTCGACTTGCTGAAAGAGCAAGTGGCGCTCTACGGCGGCTATAATTCGCCGGCGGAACGCATCGCAGGCTTTCTGGAGTACGCATTTTTTGACGGGAGCCAGTATTATGAAGTGGCGCAATGGGCGGGCTTCGACGCAATCCGCGCCGAAATCAGCGCCTACGAGACATCTGGATTCGCCGGGCTCGCGATTGCTGGCAAGCTGGGCGGACTGGTTATGTTCGCGCTGACCCTCTGGGGTATCGTTTATCTGGCGCGCGCGCCACAGATCGTCAGAAAGTATCGCTGGCTGCTGCTGGTCTGGGGAAGCGGCATCGTTTTGATAACGCTTGCGGTCACGCCATTGCCTTGGCAACGCTATTATCTGCCGGCCCTGCCCTTCACGCAGCTGGCGGCGGCTTGCGCTTTTCTGCGCTTGATCAGATTATTGTGGAATCGCATGGAGCCTCGAAGGCATGAGCTCCCCTAGTTGGATTGGCGCGAGCCTATCGGCGCGTTTAGGCGCGGCGAACGGTCCGCTATATCGCATTCCAGGCAGATGATGGCCAAGAGCGTCCAATATGGCGTCGATGTCATCTGGCTGGCAGTGCTGTCCATTTACATCATGGGCGGCGCGGCGATTGTGCCCTTCCACGGCGACGAATCTTCCAAGATCTATATCGGGCGCGATTACTATTACCTGTTTTTGCAAGGCGACCGGGCGAAGCTCACGCACCAGGCGAAAAGGTCCGCCAGTACAGGCGAATATCGCGCCAATCTGGCTAGCGGATCAATCTCTAACATGATTTACGGCTGGCTGGCTGCCAGCCGCGGATACGCCATCACGGACCTGAATGACGATTGGCATTGGGGCTTGGACTACAAATCCAACCTGGAATCCAACCGCCTGCCAGACGCCCGCTTGCTTCGGAGCGCTCGCCTGGCCTCGGCCGCGCAGTTGGCTGCCGCCATGGCGCTAGTTTATGTCTTGGCGCGGATGACCATAAACCGACCAACAGCATTGCTTGCCAGTTTTCTTTTCGCCAGCCACCCCAGCCTGCTGCTTAACGGCCGACGCGCCATGCAAGAAGGCAGCCTCCTGCTCGGCATCATGCTGACGCTTGTGATGGCGGCCTGGCTCATTCGTCATCGGCGCTGGTGGCAATACGCGCTGCTGGGCGCCTGCGCCGGGCTGGCTATCGCCGCAAAACATAGCAGCGCATTCACTGTGGCGATTGTGTTCCTGGCGCTAGTCGCTCTGTCCGTTTACGAGCGTCTAGGAAACAGAGATGGGCGGGATATGCGCTGGCTCGCGGGTATCTTGACGGCTGGCATCGTCACGCTGCTGGTCTTCTATCTGCTAAACCCGGGCTGGTGGGACGCGCCCTTGGCAAGCGCCGGGGAGGTCCTGTCCGAGCGCTCCGAGCTTTTACAGCGGCAAGTGGGCGTCTATGGCGGCTATCAATCTCTTGGGCAGGGAGCGAAAGGCTTTTTCCGCTTCGTGTTGCAGGCGGAAGCGCAATACTTCGAAGACCGGCAATGGGCGGACTATCCGGAAATCAGCGCGCAAATCCAGATCTATGAAAACTCCGGCTGGGCTGGCGCGCTCATCGGGGACCATGCGCTCGCGGGAATCGCCATGTCCTTGCTGGTCGTCGCCGGTATTTTTCTACTCCTGCGCGATGGCGACATAAACTTGCAGAATCGCGCGCTCTTGCTGATATGGGGCGGCGGCGGCGCGGCGACTGTCTTCGCGCTGACGCCCTTGCCTTGGGCGCGCTACTATCTGCCGGTATTGCCCTTCGCGCTGATGATGGCCGCTTATGCCTTGACAAGCATGGCGCAAGAGCTGAGGAAGCGCCTCGCTATGGCGCGCAGGTAAGGCAGTGACCTGGTTAAACGACGCGCTCGCGGGCATCTTGCCGACGCTTTACATGTGCGTCGGTCTAGGTTTGCCTTGGTCCCTGGCGCTGCTGCCGACGACGCAATGGCATTCGCGGGCCCTTGTTGCTGCGGTGGCGCTGGCTATAGGACCAGCCTGGTTGACAGGCTGGATGCTGGTCCTGGGTATGCTGGGCGCGCAGACCGGGCAGAGTTTGCTCGTCCCAGAGTGGCTTATCATTGGCAGTGTCTTGATTGCCGCGCTCGGCGGCGGCATCGCCTGGCGCAAACGTCGCGGATTAACAGTGGCGCCACCGCGAGCGCCTTATGCCTTTGACGAAAAACTGATCATCGCGATGATCGCGGGGACCGTCCTCATACGTTGGATCCACACCGCTTTTTGGCCCTTCACCGCTTATGACGCGCTTTGGGTCTATGGCTATCAAGGTCGTCTGTATTTTCTGGAAGGGCTGATTCCGCAGTCGATCGATTATTATCCGCCGTTTTTGCAGCTCCAGTACGCCTATGTGCAGATTCTAATCGGGGCGATCAACGATTATGCGGCGCGCATGGTACTGCCATGCTTGCACATCGGCGGCATCTTCGCGGCCTATCTGCTGGGCGAAAGACTGCTGAAGCGACGGGTGGGATTGTTCGTCGCCGCCTTGTGGAGCCTGCATCCTTTTGTCGGGCGCCAGTCGATCATCGGCGACCTGGAGGTTGCGCTGGCTTTCAGTTTCACGCTGGCCGCGGTCTTTTTTTTGCGCGCCTGGTCCCTGACAGATGACGAGCGCGCAAGCCGGCGGGAGGCTTTGCTGGCAGGGTTAATGCTCAGCATCAGTCTCTTCACCAAACCCACGGCCGGCGCTTTCATCTGGGGCATATTGCTGCTGCTGGCGCTTGAAGCGGCGCGGACAAGGTTTGAGATTCAGCGGTTGAAGCCGCGTTTCATGGTCGCGTTTTGGACGATCTTTGCCAGCCTGCCTTTGGGCGCCGTCTGGTATTTGCGCAATGTACTGCTGGGCCACGAAGCGATCACCTGGCCCGCGGAATTCTGGCTGACACAAGCGCGGCGCAGCGGGGACTACCTCAGCTGGGCTGTTCTGGCCATCATCCTGGGATTCGTCGCCGCGGCCGTCAAATGCGGAATGTCGGCTCGGCAGGTCCTAACGGGCGCGGCCGGGACGATTCTGCTACTAGCCGGGGTTTTGGCGTCGAATCCTATGCTCTTCCCGGAGCGCTTCGATCCGCCGGCCAGCTATATTCAATTGAGCGAGGCGGCGGCCGCGGTCCTCGGCCTATCCCTCATCGGCGCCAGCCTTCTGCCACATCGGCGTAAACTGATTGACGCAGCAGCAAGATCCGCTAACGTTTTGGTGGCCTGGGCGCTGCTGTTGGCGCTGCCCTACTTCCTCACCTTTTTCTTTTCTTATAGTTATCATTACCGGCTGGGTTTCGCGATTGTGCCGCTGCTGGTGTTTCCCACTGCGGTCGCATTGGCGAGCGTACTAAGCACGGATCGCATTAGCGCATGGCGCGCGCTCATTCGACGGTGTTACTACCTGGCGCTGCTGCTCATAGGAACGCCGGGCATTGTCTCGGCCGCGGTCGACGTCACCTGGTCGAGAATCTGGCTAGCCGATGAATGGCTCGATAGCGACACCAGAAAGTACCAGGTCTACAATCCCTCGCTGATGGAAATGGTATTCGGGCTTGACGACTATTTGCGAGAGAATGAACGGGAGCCCATCGTGCTCGCGCCGGGCGAGGAACGACTGCATTTTTTCTTCCCGCAGATGCGCATTGAGGATCAGCTGATAAGCGGCCTCGACGAATACGAGGCGCTGGGCGCGACGCATTTCATCTATGGCGCCAAAGCCCGGCAGGCATATCTTGACGGAGACCTGGATCCAAGACGCGCGCAGTTGATCGCGGCTTTGGGTCGGGACGATCTCTTCGAGCTGAAGAAGTGGCACTATGACGGCACATTCAGCTACGAACTTTACGAGAGCGACGATTTTGCCGCGCGCCACTCCGAGCCTTCACGTCGTTTTGTCTCCAAGGTCTACGAGCGGGAACTGCTCTTTGGCGATCGATTACGCTTGTTTGCGACAGATGCCTATCCGCGAAAAGCCTACAAAGGCACGCCCCTGACGCTACTTGCAATATGGCGCGCGGAACAGGCCCTTGAACAAGATTATCATTTCCAGCTGGAATTGACCCATCCGCAGACGCGGATTACCGAGTACCAATGGCGCTTCGTGCCGCTGCAACATCGGCATAGCTACTATTCGACCACCCTATGGGATGCCGGCGAATTGGTTAATATGTCCACAGTGCTGCGCCTGCCCAGCGACGAGCCGCTGCCGCCAGAAGACGACTACGTGCTGCGCCTGCGCGTCTTGAATCCCGAAACGGGAGAGTTCCTGCCCTTGACAATTGATGGCGCGGCCGCGGGCGACGCCTGGCAATTGGACGGCATCTACAAGTTCCGCAGTTGACGCTAGCGCAGAACCAGCAGCCCGTCCGAGAAATGACGCAGGCGGGCCCGGGTATTAAATGAAGCCCACTGTTTGTCGAAGCGCAGGCGCAGCGCGACCAAGGCTTGGTCGCGCTCCGTCAAGTAGCCTTGGAGGACCGCCGCCTGCTGCGGACTCAGCTTTTTGAGCCCGCGCATCGTGTCGCCGAAGACAGCGATGTCGTGGACTCGCCCGAGAATATCCTGCATCTCTTTCGCTTCGCTCAAGAAGCTGACATTGCTCGTGCCCAAGAGCGGCTGAAAAAACTCCAGGGCATAGCGCAACTGTTTGAATTCGACGCGCAGGGCATGTAAGATCCTGTCGTCGGCAGCGGGCAGTACCGTGTCATAGGCGCGGACACGCGCCAGGCGCTCGTGCAAGAGCATGGGTAAGACGTGCCGCGCTTGATGCGGCGCTTCGAGACTGGGCAGCGGCGCGGCTCCCCTGCCCGGCTTTTTGCAGAGCCGCGCGAACTGCCGTAGAAAGCGCGCATAGAACTTCGAATCAAAAAGCGCATTGAGTTTGGCGCGCTGTTCGCCGCGGCGCTTGTCCAACCTGGCGATCACCTGTTCGAGCGCGGCTTGGTCGCTCTCCGGCAAGGACTGGAGAAATGACTCGAGATCCTGAATCAAGACATCAAGATCGCGAACTCGGCCAAGGGCGCGCGCGACGCGCCGCAAATCGCGACCGGCCTTGTCGACGGTCTTGGCTTTGTAGGCGGCGCCAATGAGCATGAAGAGGCTGCGCATACGCCGGATGGCGACGCGCATCTGGTGGACGGATTCGATGTCCTCGCCGCTGCGGCTGCCCGCTTCGTGGCGCATCATGCGCTCGAATTGAAGGGCGAGAAGTTTGCGCCCGGCTTCCGCCATGGGGTCGCGTAATGATATGTCGCGACTTGCTTTGGACTCGCTTGATTTGCCCATATAGGAATCGACTTTCTTGTTGATCGTCTCGCTCGGCGCTTAGAATAAACCTGTCGGTCCGACGGCTGTTGCGGCATTCGTCAGACAAGCAGATTCCTTGCCTATATTATAGCGCGTATCGCGAAGTTTGTTAAGTGAAGTTTAAGGATTTTAAGTTTATGTTAGTATTTCCAAGAAAAATTTGCATTCCAATATTATTATGGATTTGCAGGGACGACCCTTGGGTCGCCATTACCTATTCTAATTATTCTGTTGGATCTACTGTGAACCAGAGGCTACGCGAAATCAGGAATCCGATATGAGCGCGCCCGTCGCCTTCATCACAGGCGCGTCGAGCGGGATTGGCTGGGAGACTGCCCTGGCTTTTGCGCGGGCCGGCTACCATGTTTGTGGCATGGCGCGGCGTCGGGATCGGCTGGAAGCGCTGGGCGCGGAAATCGCGAATTTGCCACAGCCGCATGGCGACTATCTGGCAGTTGCGGGCGATGTTCGCGACGCGGACGCGCTTGCAGGAGCCGTGACTCGGACGGTCAATGCCTTTGGGCGGCTGGACCTGCTGGTGGCTAACGCGGGAATCGGCCACAGCGGCGCAGTGCTTGAGGCTGACTGGGCTGATTTACGGACCGTCATGGAGACCAATATCAATGGCGTATTGCATGGCATTCGCGCTTGCGCGCCGGCCATGCGAGCGAATGACACTGGCGGGCATATCTTGATCGTCTCCTCAATCGTCGCGGACCTGCATACGCCCTACACCGCGACCTATGCCGCCAGCAAAGCTTTCGTCTCCAGCCTGGCGGGTTCTTTGCGGCTGGAACTGGAGGACGATCGTATCCAGGTGACCGATCTGCTGGTGGGGCGTACTGTCACGGACTTCAATGTCAACAGGCTAGGACCAATCAAGCGCGCGCCCGGGGACCTGCCAACCATGAGTGCTGATGAAGTGGCGGAAGCCATCGTAAGGGCGGCGCGGAGGCGACCCAAGCGCGTCGCCTTTCGCTGGTTCGACCGGCTAGTCCTCCTGGGCGGGATATTGGCGCCTGGCATTATGGCGCGCCTGGCGAAGCGACAGTATCAGCCGCAAGACTGAGGCGATAGGGCTGAAGTGTATGGCAAAGAAACGTAAACTCAATTCCATCCGTTTGCTCGAATCGCGGGTGATCCCCCACCAGATTCATCGCTATGACGCGCGAATTCGCGACGCGCAGGCGGTGGCGGAAGCCCTGGGCTTGCCGCCGGAAAGCGTCTTCAAGACCCTGGTGGCGGAGGTCCCGTCCCAGAAGAAAGCAATCTTGGTGATGCTGCCTTGCAACAGGACTTTGAACTTGAAGCGGCTGGCAAAAGCCCTGGGCGCCAAGAAAGTCGCCCTGGCCTCATACGCCGATGCCGAGAAGCTGACGGGCTTGCAGGTCGGCGGCATCAGCGCACTGGCGCTGCTGCAAAAGCGCTGGCAAGTCTACCTCGACAGGCGCGCGCTGGAACAATCGCATATCGTTATCAGCGCCGGCGAACGCGGGACGCAGGCGCGCCTGGAGACCCAAGCCCTCATTGAGCTGCTGTCATGCCAGTTGATTGATGTCGCTGACGCGAGCGAAACGAGCTAGCGGGCCCGCATTGACGCGCTTACCGCCGGGTTAGCGGGAAAGGACGCGAGCGAGATCGAAGTACTCCGGCGTGATTTGGCGCGTGCGTGAGGTACAGTCCTTGAGCGGCATCGGCAATTGCTCGCGGCCGACACGGGCGACCATCACGCCTGATTCGCCGCTCAAGAGCAATTCAACGGCATAGACGCCCATGCGCGTCGCCAACAAGCGATCAAAGGCGGTCGGGCTGCCGCCGCGCTGCGTATGCCCCAAGATGGTTAGGCGGATCTCGAATCCAATATGCTTCTGCTCCAGGAACCGCGCTAGTTCCGGACCTTGATAGGGCGCGCCCTCCGCCAAGACCGCGATAGCATGTGTTTTGCCGCGAATATAGGCGTCTTCCAGCGAGGTGGCGATCTCGTTCATACTGACGCCGTTTTCCGGCGTGACAACGATTTCAGCGCCGCCCAGTATGCCCGCCATCACTGCCAGGTATCCGCAGTCGCGCCCCATCACTTCGACCACAAAGGCGCGGTTGTGCGAGGTGGCGGTGTCGCGCAGGCGGTCAACGGCATCGAGGATCGTATTCAAGGCGGTGTCGACGCCGACGCTGGTATCGGTGCCCCAGATATCATTATCGATGCTGGCTGGTATGCCAACAACCGGCACGCCAAGCTCGTGGAGCTTTTGCGCGCCGCGCAAACTGCCGTCCCCGCCGATCACGATCACGCCCTCGATGCCGTTTTCGTTCAGTCGGCGCTGGCCTTTGCGCTGGCCCTGCGCTGTCTTGAATTCTTCGTTGCGCGCTGTCTGCAGGACCGTCCCGCCACGCTGCAAGATCCCGCTAACTTCGCGGCTGCTGAGCAAAGCCATATCGCCGGCCAACATGCCTTGATAGGCTTGGCGGATGCCATAGACTTCCACGTTTTTGTCCAAGCCCGCGCGCACGACGGCTCGAACGGCGGCGTTCATACCGGGCGCATCGCCACCGCTGGTCATCACAGCGACCCGTTTCATAACTTGCGACTCCATCTCATCTGTCGCGCTTCGCCTCGAAATTCGGCGGATTGCAGAATATAAGCGCGGCACAGCGCATCTATTCTAAACAGTTTTATGACGGCTGACAAATGGAGAAAAGTTAAGGAGTGTTAAGTTTTAATTCTGTCGCCGCCACTATCTGTTTCAATCGTCGCCAGCGACTGTGATCAAATCCGGGCTGCCGACGATCGCTTGCAGTTCGTTTTGCAGCTCGGTACAGACCTGCGTCGTCAGCTCGGGAAAGTTTAGCGGGAATGACTTATCGTCTCGTTGAATGACGATCACAAAACGGTCTTTTCCCGGATACTTGACCATGGCGTTGTGGATGCGGGACAACTTGCGGCGGTCTTTTTCTTCATCGGCGCTGGCTCGCAAACACACCGTAATCGTGAGCGGCGAGCGCTCTTCGTATTGCGCTTCGCCGGGCAATTCCAGATGGTCGCCGCCATTAGTCCATTCCGGCTCGGGTTCGGCGCTTTGCGGGAGCGGCTCGGCTTCGTCGGCTGGCTGCCCTTGCTCCTTCGCCGCCGTATTCGCAGCCGCATTCGAAACGGGTTCGGGCTGCGCATCTGTCGCGGCGTCGCGCGCTTCCGCCACCGATTCAGTGGGACCCTCTTGCTGCGGCGGAGCGTCCTCAGCCATAGCCCAAACCGGCAGCGATTCATCTATTTCCATTGGCGCGTCGCCAGCAGCGGAAAAAGAATTGAAATCGATCGTGACATTTTCGGCGATCACTTGCGGATCGCCGCGGCTGTCATCATAGCGTCCCCTCACCGCGACGATCTCCCCTTCAAACAAGCCCTTTTCGGTCTCATCTTCTTCCAAAGCGCTATTCAGGTCGGCAAAATAGCTCATCACCTGGTCATAGGCGCGCGGGAAAAGCACAATCTCGATGATGCCAGCGCTGTCATGCCAATCTTCCAAACTGAGGATAGCCATCAAGTCGCTGTTTTTGGTGGTGATTTTGCGCACCCCCGTCAGCTCGCCGGCGATGCGCACAGTCTCCGGCTTTAGCATGCCAGACTGCTTGAGATCGGAGATCTTGTGCAGGTTCTGTCGCTCAAATATGTCCCGATGCCGGTCGACCGGACGCCCCGTGACATAGAGCCCCAGCAATTCTTTTTCCCATTTCAACATCTCGCGAGCTCGAATTTCTTCAATGTCGCGCAGGTCGTACAGCAAATCGACTTCCAGGGCGGCTTTGTCGCCAAACATATCCATTTGACCGACCGCCAGGTCTTTGTGGTAGCTGCTGCTGGCGCTGACAATGCGGTCGAGCGCGGCCATCAAGCTGGAGCGCTTGCCGAAGCCATCCAAAGCGCCCACTTTAATCAGGCTCTCGAGCGACCGCTTGCCAAGTTGGCGCATGTCAACGCGCTGGCAAAACTCCATCAAGTCGCCGAAGGGCGCATCTCCGCGAACGGCGAGCAATTCTTCCAGCGCGCGGACGCCGGCATTTTTGACGGCTGCCAACCCAAAGCGGATGGCAGGACCCCCGTCGGGCCTGGTCTCGATATCGAAATCCAGTTGGCTGGCGTTCAGGTCCGGCGGCAGAATCTGGATATTCAATCGGCGGCATTCTTCCAGAAAGGTCGAGACTTTACCCAGGTCATCGCGTTGCACGCTGAGCAAGGCGGTCATATATTCTTCGGGATAATGGCATTTCAAAAACGCCGTCTGCACGGTGATCACTGCGTAATCCGCGGCGTGCGGCTTGGGGAAGCCGTAATCGGCGAAGGACTCGATCAAGTCAAAAATCTTGCCCGATATATCAGCCGGAATGCCGTTTGGCGGACCGCGTTCGATGAAGATGGCTTTATGTTTGTTGAGCTCGGCCGGCTTCTTCTTTGATACCGCGCGGCGCATCAGATCCGCCTCGCCTAGTTCATAGCCAAATAGCTCGCCGGCGATCTGCATAATCTGTTCTTGATAGACGCAAATGCCGTAAGTTTCATCCAGAATCGGCTCGAGGCGCGGGTGCAGCAGTTCAATCTCTTCTTCCCCGTGCAAGCGGCGATTATAGGCTGGGATAAATTCCATAGGACCCGGGCGATAGAGCGAGATGGCAGCCACGATATTCTCGAAGACGCGTGGGCGCATCCCGCGTAGCATCTGCTGCATGCCGCCGGATTCCACCTGAAAAACGCCGATCGTCTCCCCCCGTCCCATCATGGCAAAAGCCTCATCGAGCATCTGGCTTTCTTCGTTGCTGATCTGCGCATCGTGGCGATAGGGAATGTTGTCCATGTTGTAGTGGATGCCGCGATGACGCGCGATCAATTCGCAGGCTTTGCGCATGATCGTGAGCGTCGACAAACCCAGGAAATCGATCTTGAGCAAACCAATCATCTCGGCGGTTTCCATGGGGAATTGCGTGACGGCTTTCAGCGCGCCGCCGGAGGGGTCCTTGCCAGTGATGCGGTGCAGGGGCAGATAATCAACCAGGGGGCGATCGGCGACGATAACGCCGGCGGCATGTGTGGAGGCGTGCCGCGTCATGCCTTGCAATTCGCTTGCGGTGTCGATGACGCGGCTCAGTTCCGCGTCCTCTTGATAGAGCGCTCGCAATTCGGGATTAGCCTCGACATAGTCGAGGATCTTCTTTTGGCGCGCCTCCTGCGGGATCATAGAGGCGGCGCGATTGATCTTGCCCAAATCGACATCCAGGGCGCGGCCGACATCGCGCACCGCGGCTTTGGCGCCCATCGTGCCAAAAGTGATGATTGCGGCAACTTTGTCTTCGCCGTATTTCTTGGCGGTATAGGCGATAATCTCCCCGCGACGATCGTCTGGGTAATCGAGGTCGATATCGGGCATGTTCACCCGACCCGGGTTCAAGAAGCGCTCAAATAAGAGGCTGTTCTGAATCGGGTTGATGTTGGTGATGCCCAAGCTGTAGGCGACCAGACTTGCCGCGCCAGAGCCGCGCACATTCCACCAGATATCGGCATAACGCGCGAATTGGCACAGATCCCAGACTATCAAGAAGTAGGAATCGAAACCCATGCTGTGGATGATATTGAGTTCGCGTTCGATGCGTTCCGTGAATACGCTGTCCGCGCGCCAATCGGCGCCAAAACGCCATTCCATGCCCATTTCAATCAAGTAGCGCAGGTAGCCGTGCTCATCAAAGCCCTCGGGCACGGGGAAAACCGGAATATGATAACCCTTGGGCGCCAGATCGATGTCCGTCATATCGGCGATTTTGATGGAATTGGCGAAGGCTTCGTCGAGCAGGTCGCTTGGCGCTCCCTCGAATGCAGCGCGCATCTCCCCCGCGGATTTGAGGTAGTAGCTATTAAATGGCTCCATGCGCATGCGGTCGCTGTCGGATTTCAGCGCAGTCGTCTGGATGCAGAGCAGCGTGTCGTGAGCGTCGGCGTCCCGCTCGTGAACGTAGTGGACATCGTTGCTGGCAAGCAAACCCACCTTGCTATGCCCGCTCTTCCGATAGCCGAAGAGCCAGCGATTCAAGTTATGCAATTGTGGCAGGTCGTGCGCTTGCAATTCCAAGTAGAAATTCTCTGGACCAAAAACGTCTTGATACCAGCCGACCATGTCGCGGGCGCCTTGATCGTCCCCATTGGCGACCAGGCGCGGAATCTCGGCCGCCAGGCAGCCGCTGGTTGCGATGATCCCTTGGGCATGAGCAGACATGAAGTCTTTGTCAATGCGCGGACGATAATAGTGCCCGTCGAGCTGGGCGGCGGAGGCCATCTTTAGCAGATTTTGATAGCCGGTCATGTCCTTCGCCAGCAGCAGCATGTGATAGGGGCTGCGATCGAGCCGGGGATCGCGGTCGCGCATGGAGCGCGTCGCCAGATAGGCTTCCATGCCGACGACCGGTTTAACGCCGGCCTCGACGCAGGCGTTGTAGAAGTCCATCACGCCGAACATCACGCCGTGATCGGTGATGCCAAGCGCGGGCATTTCCAATTCCCGCGCCCGCGCGACCAGGTCTTTGATCCTGCTCTGACCGTCAAGCAAGGAAAACTCGCTATGCACGTGAAGATGAACGAATTCGCTTGTCATCTATCCGCCATTTGGAATCGATTTTGAAAAAACTGTGAACAAGCGTATTATAACATCCGAGATAGGATGTCAAACTACCGCGTTTGACAAAAAAGAAAGAAGCGAAAAAAAGCGCGAAACGATGCCAGAACTGCCCGAAGTTGAAACTGTTGTACGCGGATTGCGCCAGCCACTGCTCGGACGCACCATCATTGGCATGTGGCATGATTGGGACAGGACGCTTCACTCGCCGCCCCCGCAAGAGTTCGCGGCGCGGGTAGCGGACCAGACGGTGCGCGGGATCGGACGCCGCGGCAAGTACATTTTGATCGAACTAGAACACGATGTGCTGGTGATCCATCTGAAGATGTCCGGTCGCTTGTATGTCGCGCGCGCGGAAGACAAGCACGATGCCGACAGGTGGGTGCATCTGCGCTTCGACCTGGACGCGGGCATGCAGTTGCGCTTTTCCGACCTGCGCAAATTCGGCCGGGTCTACCTGAGCGACGACCTGAACCGCCTGCTAGGCCATCTGGGTCCGGAGCCGCTTGATAATGCCTTCACGCTGGGGGGCTTCCGCGAAGGATTACGGGGACGACGTCGTTCCATCAAGGCGCATTTGCTGGACCAAGAGATCGTGGCCGGCATCGGCAACATATACGCTGATGAGGCGCTTTTCCGCGCGGGCATCCATCCCAACTGCAGGGCGGAAGAACTGAGGGACGAGGAGGCACAGCGCTTGCATCGGACGATCCGCGACGCGCTGCTGGCGGGCATCAAACACGAAGGCGCCAGCATCAATTGGTATCGCAAAGCGGATGGCGGCAAAGGCGAATCGCAAAAGCATTTTTTTGTCTACGGGCGTATGAACTTAGCTTGTCGCAAATGCGGCGCCGTCATCAACAAGATTCGCGTCGCCCAGCGCGGCACGCACTTCTGCCCGAATTGCCAACCCGAGCTTATCCGCTAAGGATTGTCGTAGGGTATCTCCTCAACATCCAAGATCACATGACCCCTGTCATTCTGTGTCAAGCGGCCCGCCGGTCGGGTCAAGTCGTGCGGGAATATCAGCAAAGCGCTCGTTTCCAGCGCCCAGCTTTGCCAGCGGCGTTTGGTTTCCAAGGTGACGAGCGGCTCGACGTCATAGGCGGTCATCCAAGCCAGTCGCTCTATATGCACCGCCAATGAGGCCAGGTCACAGACAAAGGCGGCATGTTGCCCCTCGCTTTCCAGACGCAGGCTCATGTGGCCCCGCGTATGCCCCGGCGTCGACACAGCCTCGACGCCGGGCGCGATCATGGCGTCGCCGTCTAATAGGCGCAACTGCCCCGTTTTGTGGAGCGGTTGGTAGTTGTCGAGGCTGTATGTGGCTCGCGTGCGCTCGTTGGGCTGGCAGGCGTCTTCGTATTCGCGGCGCTGGACCAGATATTCGGCATTGGGGAAAGCCGGCTCGACTTTGCCCGACGGTTTCAAGCGAAAGTTGCCGCTGCAGTGGTCGTCGTGCAAGTGCGTATTGAAGACGATATCGATGTCGCCTGGCGAAAGGCCGATAGCCGAGAGCCCAGCCTGCGTCCCGTCAGTCCCCGTGACAGCGTATCGCTTCTTTTGAGATTCGCTGAGGCAATTGCCAAAACCGGTATCGACGATGATGTTCTTGTTCCCGGCGCGGAGCAAGAGGTTGTGATGAGAAAGCGGCGTCAGATGGCGATCGTCGGCTTCCAGGTAGCGTGACCAAAGCACACGCGGCACCAAACCGAAAATACCGCCCGGATCCACCCAGGCTGTTGCGTCGTTGAAGAGATAGATGTCAATGTCGCCGACAGAAAACATGATCTATGGATGCGAACCTATGCGGTTTGCCACTTGCCCGAGGTCTGATCTTCGCGCAGGTGACAATGTTTGTATTTTTTGCCGCTCCCGCACCAGCAAGGCTGGTTGCGGCTGGGACGTTTCTTGCTCTTGCGGACGGTCTGCTGTGTCGGGCGTTCGCCGTTGCCCGTCAACATATCGGGCCGGAACTCGCGCGTTTGACGGCGCTGCTGCGGGCTCTGCACGATGGCGGGCTGTACCAGAAAGATATTGCGCGCCGCGATCTGTCGATAGGTGTCTTCGACAATGCGAAACATCTGGAAGCCTTGGCGCTGATATTCGACCAGCGGGTCCTTTTGCGCCACCGCTTGCAAGCCAATGCCCTCGCGCAGGATATCGAGGTCGGTCAGATGGCGCTGCCAGTAGTGATCGAGGGCGCGGATGACGGTCTGCCGTTCGGCGATCTCCGTCAAGCCCTCGCGCGCTTCTTCCAACTGGTTTTTTTTCTCTTCCAGCAGATCCCCCAAGTAAGCGCAGATCACTTTAACCAGGGATTCTTGTGGCATGTCTTCTAGCATATCCGTGGTGAGATCCGGGGGCAGCGGCAGCCCTTTGAGCGCCAATTGCTGATACATGGCATCGGCTTCCAGGTAGTCTCCATTGTGATCGGCAGAATAAACTTCCGCAACCGACGCGGCCGCTTGTTCGTCGATCATCGCCAAGTAATCGGCGTGCAGCTGATCGGTGTCTTTCCCGAGCCAGCCGAGGCGCTGTTTGTAGATGATCTCGCGTTGGCGGTTGACGACATCGTCGTATTCGACCACTCGTTTGCGGATGTCGAAGTTATGCCCTTCCACGCGGACCTGCGCCTGTTCGATGGATTTACTGATCATGCCATGCTGGATCGCTTCGTCTTCAGGGAAGCCGGCGGTTTTCATCAGCCGTTTCACATTGTCGTTGGCGAAGCGCCGCATGAGGTCGTCATCGAGACTGAGATAGAAGCGCGATTGACCTGGGTCGCCTTGCCGGCCCGAACGTCCGCGCAACTGATTGTCGATGCGGCGCGCCTCGTGACGCTCGGTACCCAGCACAAAAAGTCCGCCGGAATCAAGCACCACCTGCCGGTCGCGCTCTACCATCTTGGTCGCTTCGGCAAGCGCCTTGTTCCGCTGCGCCTCGCTGGCGGCGGTCAAGTCGATGCCTTGCCGGCGCAATGACTGTCGAGCCAAGCCCTCGGGATTGCCGCCGAGCAGGATGTCGACGCCGCGGCCCGCCATATTGGTCGCGATGGTGACAGCGCCGGGACGACCGGCCTGGGTGATAATCTCGGCTTCCTTTTCATGCTGCTTGGCGTTGAGCACTTCGTGTTTGATATCAGCCTTATGCAAATACTTGCTCAGGCGTTCGGAGGTTTCCACGGCAACCGTGCCGACGAGAATCGGCTGCTTGCGCACGTTCCGCTCGCGAATGGCGTCGACAATAGCGTTCCATTTCGCGGTTTCGTTGACATAGATCAGGTCGTCGTCGTCAGCGCGAATGACAGGCCGGTGTGTGGGAATGGGAATGACATCCAGTTCATAGGTCTTCTCGAATTCTTCGGCTTCGGTGAGCGCGGTGCCGGTCATGCCGGCCAGTTTGTCATACATGCGGAAGAAGTTCTGGAAGGTGATGGTGGCCATGGTGATGTTTTCCCGGCGGATCTGCACCCCTTCTTTGGCTTCGATTGCTTGGTGCAAGCCTTCGCTAAAGCGCCGGCCGGGCATCAGACGGCCCGTGAAGTCGTCGACGATGACCACTTCGCCGTTTTGAACGATGTACTCTTTATCGTTTTCATAGAGCGTCTGCGCGCGCAGACAGTTGTCGAGGTAGGGCAGCATTTCCGCATTGTCCGGGTGATAGAGCTGGTTTAGCCCCAGCGCGTTTTCCACTTTTTCGACGCCCTGCTCCGTCAGATAGACGATGCGGTCTTTGATGTCGAGCACAAAATCCCCGTCGGGTTCTTCCGCCTCGACGCTGTCTTCGCTGCTTTTCTTCAGACGCTTGACGATGGTGGCGAAGCGCCGGTAATAGTCGGATGGTTCGTCCGACGGTCCAGAGATGATCAACGGGGTGCGCGCTTCATCAATCAGGATATTGTCAACTTCGTCGACGATGGCGTAGCGCAGATCGCGTTGAACCAAGCGATCGTGGGACAAGACCATATTGTCGCGCAGATAGTCGAAGCCGAATTCGTTGTTGGTGCCATAGAGAATATCGGCTCGGTAAGCCTCTCGCCGGCTGATTGGGCGCAGGTTTTGATAGCGCGCGTCATCGGATATAAAGTCGGGATCAAAGAGGAAAGAGCCGCTGTCCGGCAGGCCGCCTGTGTTTTGAATGACAGCCGCGGAGATGCCCAGCAGATGATAAATCGGTCCCATGGTTTGCAGGCCGTGCTTGCTCAGATAGTCATTGGGCGTCACCAGATGAGCGCCTTTGCCTTCCAGCGCATTGAGATAGAGCGGCAAAGTCGCTACCAGCGTCTTGCCCTCGCCCGTTTTCATTTCGGCGATGCGCCCCTCGTGCAGGGCGATGCCGCCGATCATCTGTACGTCATAATGGCGCAAGCCGATCGTGCGCACAGAGGCTTCGCGCACGACGGCGAAGGCTTCTACCATGATGTCTTCATAGCTGGCGCCGGCGGCCAAAGCGGATTTGAACTCGGCGGTTTTCGCCTTTAACTGATCGTCGCCGAGCTGCTGGATGCTCGCTTCCAGCACGTTGATTTGGTCGACGGTTTCTTGATAGGCGGAAAGCGCGCGCTGCATCGGATCGCCGAAGATGGATTTGACTATGTTGCGGAACATGGACCCTCTCATGCTCGTTGAAATGTTTTCCTAGACGATTATATCATACCGACGGGATCATTATTCTTGGGCTTGCCGCCCGTATTGCTTAATCATGCGCGAAAGCGGCTTGCGGAACAAAACAAAGACAAAAAATGCGCTAGCGCCGAGCAAGTAGAACAAGAGCAAGACATTCTGGTTCTGTGACGCTTCGGTTCCGATCAAGACAAAGAGCAAGGTGGGCAGGATGCCGCCGACAAAAGATACAACGATGTACACCGAGAGGCGAATCTGGCTGAAGCCGACAGCGTAGCTGATGAAATCGTAGACCGAAAACAGCAAGACACGGGCGGCTAGCAGCGATTTCCAATCCGTGAGATGACGCTCATAGAATCCATCGACCCGCGACATCGCCGCCGCCCCGACGAAGCGGCGCACGATGCGCCGGCCGAATAGACGCGCGATGATCACGTTGACCGTGCCGCCCAGCAACTCGCCCAACAGCGAATATAGCGTGCCGGGAATAATGCCGAACAGGATGCCCGAGGCGAACTGAATCGGTCCCGCGGACAAGGGCGCGAAGGTGAAGGTCAATGCCTTGAGACCGACAAAGAGCAATGGTCCCCAGATGCCCCCAGTTGCGATTGTCGCCTGCAATTCCTCGATGCCAATGGACTGAACAATGAAATAGAGGCTCGTCAGCAGCGCGAAGAAAAGTAACCCGCCAAGCAGCAGGCTGCGCGTGGAAAACTCTGCTTGCGGGGGGTCTTGCGCCAAGGCGCTTGGAACCGCCTCCGGCTGAACCCGCTCATTCATTGAAGAGCGCGCCCACACTTCTGCCTTCGTGCGCGCGCAGGATCACCTCGCCCAAAAGCGGGGCGATCGAAAGAATGGTCATATTCGGCAGCTTGCGATCCTCGGCAATCGGCAAGGTATTGGTGAAAATGATTTCGCGCAGGTTCAAGCTGGCAAAGCGCTGATATGCTTTGTCGGAGAAGAAAGGATGCGTGAAGGCGCAGAGCAGGTCTCTGGCGCCGTAATCCCGGACGACATTAACCGCGTTGACGATGCTGCCAGCCGTATTAACTTCGTCATCGACCAGCAGCACATTCTTCCCTTGCACGTTGCCTATCAAGGAAAGCGCTCGCGGACTTTCCGCATTGTCGACGCGGCGTTTTTCGACAAATGCCAGGGGCACGCCCAGAGCCTCCGCCCAATTGCGCCCCGGCTTGGCGAAGCCGAGGTCCGTCGTCACAACAACTAAATCCTTCAATTCCCCGCGGTCCAGCTTGGCTTTGACGTAATCGACCAGCAAATGGAAGGCTGTCAGCGCATCGCCCGGGATATTGAAGAAACCCTGGATTTGTCCGGAGTGCAGGTCGATAGTCATATAACGATCGACGCCGGCCGTTTCCATCATATTCGCCACCAGACGCGCGGAAATGGGGACCCGCGGCTGGTCTTTTTTGTCGGAGCGGGTATAGCTCATATAGGGCACGACGAGATTGATGCGCCAGGCGGAATCGCGCTTGAGCGCGTCTATCATGATGAGCATTTCCATGAAGTTTTCGTGCACGGGGGAGGCCATGGTCTGCACCAAATAGACATCTTTTCCCCGCACGCTCTCTTCGAGCTTGATGAAGATGTTCTCGTTGGAAAAGACTTTGCGCGTATAGGCGCCCGATTTGAGCTTATATTCCGAGACGTCGCAGATATAATCGATGATCTCCGCGCCCAGCCCCAGCGAGGCGCTGCCGGAGAAAATCTTCATCGAGCCAAAGCGCATCGTCGACGACATCTGCTGCTCTTCTTGATGGATGTTGTTGACGTGAATGGGGTGATATTTCGCGCCGGGAACTTTTGCCATCGCTCTTGTTCTTATCCGCCTTTCAGGTGCTTTTTTGTCGACGAAACGCTAGCTATTGCAGGCCTGGGTCCAGTGCGAACTGCTGAGGATATGACAGGTATTCATCAGCTGCGATTACACCGAAAACCTGACAATTTCGGTAATTTTTCGGGCGACCTAATAGGTCGCTCCTACAGTTTTCAAACATAAATGATACCTGTAGGGGTCAGCCTTGGCTGACCCGTTGCCGCCACGCATCGTTAGTTCAAACCTGTCATGTCCTCAGCTGCGAACTGGGGATAGATACGCGCTTGAACCCTGCGCGTGATGATACCAGCAAAATCCTGCGCCGTAAAAGTGTCAAACAGCCGACGGCGCAAGGTTTCACGCAATCCGCGCCCGAACTCCGCTTGCAACTGAAATCTGGAACTCGGCCGGCAATGCTTGTTTCTGCCGGTAGCTGAATTGGCTCGCGTCGCGCTCGGCGAAATCCTAAACGCCCCTGGCCGAGATGATCAATAATTAAAGAAAAGGCGCTCGCCGTATTTTGGAAGCACCTAAGCGAGCGCCTTAGTCGATTCAAGCGCGGGGCGCTAGATATGCGCGGCAATCTGGCTGACGATCTTGCCTTTGGGCTTGAAGCCGGTGATACGCTCCACCACTTCCCCGCCTTTGAACAGAATCAAAGTTGGGATGCCCATAATGCCATAACTAATCAGGATATCCTGGTTGGCGTCAGCATCGACCTTGGCGACGCGCAGCTTGCCGTCGTACTCATCGGCGATCTCGTCAACGATGGGCGCGATCATCTTGCAGGGACCGCACCATTCCGCCCAAAAGTCGACCAATACCGGTGTTGCGCTATCCAGAACTTCGCTTTGAAATTCGTCCTGGTTCACATCAAAAGTCTTCATGCCCATTGTGTTCTCCTTGGGATACTCAGGTCCTGGGGCGAGGGGTAGTCGCCTCATTTCCATAGATTCGTCGCGTAGTTTATGGACGACTGGCGAGAAATACATCTTACATCAGATTTTCCTTTGACGCGCCCTAAGGCGCGTGTTAGCATTCAAGCCATTCACCTGAGCGCGCTGGCGGTTTCCTTGATGAACGATGAACAACATCTGCCCCATTTAAGCAGCCGTCAGGAAGACATCCTTACCTGCATCGTGCAAGCCTATTCGGAAAAACCGGAGCCGGTCGGTTCCCGTCATCTGGCGGAAAATTATCAACTCAATATCAGCTCGGCCACCGTGCGCAACGAGATGTCTCTGCTGGAAGAGATGGGATATATCGCCGCGCCGCATACCTCGGCCGGGCGCGTGCCGACAGCCGCTGGCTTCCGCTATTTTGTCCGGCGCTTGCTGCAAACGCGCAGTCTGACGCGCAACGAGCAGAGCCATATTTCCGAGCGAGTCGGCACATTGCACGCGGGCATGGAACAATGGATGCGCCGCACAGCCACATTGCTCGCGCGTTCGGTCCAATCCGCGTCTATTGTGACGCCGCCAATCTCGCAAGCCAATTCCTTTAAGCACGTCGAATTGATCTCGATACAAGGCCGGCTCGCGCTGATGGTACTGGTGCTAAACAGCGGCAGCGTGCATCAGCGTATGCTGACGCTGGCGGAACCGGTGCCGCAGCTGCAACTGGCGGGGGCGGCCAAGCGCGTCAACGAGGTCTGCGCCGATTTCGGGGCGCGGCAGGTGCGCCTCAAAAGCATCAACCTGCCGATGCTGGAACGCGAAGTGGCGGAATTAACCGCCGAACTGATCGAACATGCCGACAACAACCAGGTGCGTTTCATTTATCGCGACGGCTTGAGCCGGATGATGGAAAGCTTTGGCGATGACGAGGGCGCGCAGCAGGCAATCCGCATCCTGGAAGAGCATACGGTGCTTAATGCTCTGGTTAACGAATTGCTGGATCGGCTGCCGCCCGACGACAGCGATGACGTGAATGTCCAGGTGGTCATCGCCGGCGACGACCGCTATGAAGACCTCAGTCGTTTGAGCATGGTGCTCAGCCGCTACGGCGATCCGGAAAAAATGAGCGGCGCCATCGGCGTCTTGGGTCCGACGCATATCAATTACGGGCGCGCGATCAGCACCGTGCGCTACGTCTCCAACTTGATGACCAATGTGTTGTCGACGCTCTACCAAGACAATAGGGACGCTCAGGCGCCTGGCAACATATAAAGTGCATAAGAAACGCAATCGCTTATACAAATCTTTTAATCCTGCGCTATGCTAAGGACGATATTTTGGCTATCCCGCGAAGGGGATAATGACGGTTGAAACCCGCGTTTCAGGATGATCAGATGAGCGATGTAAAAGACCCCACTGAAGAACTCGAAAAAGAGCAGGAAGACGAAGTGAGCGCGAGCCCCGAGGCGGCGGAAGAATTGCCGAGCGCGGAAGACGCGGGCGACAGCGCCAACGAAGAAGAAGAAGCCCCGGAATTGCCGGAAGGCATCAACTTGATGCAGGCATTCATTGAAGCGCAGCGGGAAGCGCAAAGCAATAAAGACGGCTGGCAGCGCGCCCGCGCCGAATTCGCCAATTACAAGAAGCGCACCGAGCGCGAACGGAGCGACCTATTTCAGCGAGCGTCGCTGGACACGCTTAAATCGCTGCTGCCGATCGTGGACGATTTCGACCGCGCCTTCGAGAGCCTGCCAGAAGACATCAGCGACAACCCCTGGATCGGCGGCGTCTCCATGATCCAGCGCAAGTTCGCCGGTCTGCTGGAGCAGTACGAAGTCGAGGCGATTGACCCGACCGGGGAACTATTTGACCCTAATCTGCATCAAGCCATCGGCGCGGAAGACAGCGCTGAAGTTGAAAGCGGTCACGTCACCGAGACATTGCAAAAAGGCTACCGCGCTGGTGATAGTATCTTGCGCTTGGCTTTGGTCAAAGTAGCGAGCTGACAAGAAAAGGAATAAGGGACTAGCTGCTTGAGACAGCAGAGAGAAACAGGAGAAATCGGAATGGGCAGAATCATAGGAATCGACCTGGGCACCACCAACTCGGTTGTCGCGGTGATGGAAGGCGGCGAGCCAACCGTCATTCCTTCTTCGGAAGGCGGCAATCTGATCCCGTCCGTGGTCGCCATCAACACCAAAACGGGCGAGCGCCTGGTCGGGCGCGTGGCGCGCAACCAGGCTGTCGTGAACCCGGAAAATACCATCTATTCGGTCAAGCGCTTCATGGGCCGCAAGTTCAATGACAAGGAAGTGCAAGACGGGGCGAAACTGGTGCCCTACCAGATATCGGCGGCATCAAACGGCGACGTGCGCATTCGCTTGAACGAGCGCGACTACAGCGCGCCGGAGATCTCGGCCATGGTCCTGCAAAAACTCAAAGCGGATGCCGAAGCCTATCTGGGGCAAGCCGTTGATCAAGCTGTGATCACCGTGCCAGCTTATTTCAACGATACGCAGCGCAACGCGACCAAAGACGCGGGCAAAATCGCCGGCTTGGAAGTGCTGCGCATCATAAACGAGCCGACGGCGTCGAGCCTGTCCTATGGGCTGGGCGAACGCAACGAAGGCATAATCGCGGTCTACGACCTGGGCGGCGGCACCTTCGATATTTCGATTCTCGAGGTCGCGGACGGGGTCTTTGAAGTCAAGTCGACCAATGGCGATACCTACCTGGGCGGGGACAACTTCGATGACCGCATCATCAATTGGATCGCCGATGCCTTCAAGCAGGAAAACGGCATAGACCTGCGGCAGGATCGCCAAGCGCTGCAACGCCTTAAAGAAGCGGCTGAAAAAGCGAAGATCGAGCTGTCGACCACCTTGAGCGCCGAGATCAACCTGCCCTTTATCACCGCCGACGCGGGCGGACCAAAGCACCTGAACATGAGCCTGTCGCGCGCCAAGCTGGAAAGCCTGGTCGATGATTTGGTGCGCAGCTCTATCGAGCCCTGCCGGCTGGCATTGAAGGACGCCGGCTTGTCCGCCAGCGATGTCGACGCGGTTCTGCTGGTCGGCGGCATGACGCGCATGCCAGCCATCCAAGAAGCCGTCAAAGGCTTCTTCGGGAAAGAGCCGACGAAGGGCGTCAATCCGGATGAGGTGGTCGCGCTCGGCGCGGCCATTCAAGCGGGCGTGCTCGGCGGCGATGTCAAAGACATCCTGCTGCTGGATGTTACGCCGCTGACCTTGAGCGTGGAAACGTTGGGCGGCGTGGCCACCGCCATGATCGACCGCAATACCACCATACCCAGCAAAAAGACGCAAACCTATTCCACTGCGGCTGACAGCCAAACCTCGGTCGAGATTCATATCGTGCAAGGCGAGCGGCCCATGGCGAACGATAACAAATCGCTGGGCAAGTTCATGCTCGATGGCATCCCGCCGGCGCCGCGCGGACTGCCGCAAATTGAGGTGACATTCGATATCGACGCCAACGGCATCCTCAATGTGAGCGCCAAGGACAAGGCAACCGGACGCGAGCAAGCGATCACCATCACCGCCAGCAGTGGCCTGTCGGATGAAGAAGTCGACCAGATGGTGGCGGCGGCGGAGAAATTCGCCAGCCAAGACGCCGAACGAAAAGAGGGGGCGGAGGTCATCAATCAGGCGGAAAGCGCGATCTACCAGGCCGAGAAGCTGATTCGTGAAAACGAGGACAAGCTGCCAGCGGAAGCCGTTCAACAGACCGAAGAAAAAATCGCAGCGGTGAAGGCGGCGCAGGAAAGCCAGAACGTCTCCGAAACCAAAGCGGCCACCGAGGCGCTGATGGCGCAGCTGCAAGTGCTGGGCGCGCAGATGCACGAGGAAGGGGCTGCAGAGCCGCAAGCACATCCGCCTGCCGCGCCGCCGGAAGACGAAGATGTCATCGACGCCGAGTACACCGAGACTTAGAATACAATCGAGATAGCAATGGCTAATGATCGGGGTATAATGAATTATGCCCCGTTTCAAGTTCTGTTAATTTGAGTTGTCGGCAAAACCAGAGGGTGCACAGTGCCTAGAGATTATTATGAAGTGCTCGGCGTCGCGCGGGGCGCGGACACAAATGAGATCAAGACCGCCTTCCGGCGTCTGGCGCGTCAATATCACCCCGATGTCAGCCAGGAAGCCGGCGCCGAGGATAGATTCAAGGAGATCAACGAGGCTTACGAGGTCCTGTCCGATGACGAGAAGCGCGCCCGTTACGATCGCTTTGGCCATGCCGGTGTCAATGGCGGCGGCGGTGGATACGGTCCTGGCATGGGCGGCTTCGGCTTTGAAGACATCTTCGATATCTTCAACAGCGCCTTCGGCGATAGTCCGGGCGGACGCCGCCGAGCCCCGAATAGCGGGCGCGACCGCCGGGTCGATGTGACGATTGACTTCGTTGAAGCCGTCTTTGGCGTCGAAAAGGAGATTGAATTTCAACGTCTGGAACGCTGCGATGTCTGTGAGGGCAGCGGCGCTTCGGAAGGGTCAAGACCCGTCGACTGCCGCAGCTGTGACGGCAATGGGGAGGTGCGCCAGGTTCAGCAGACCTTTCTCGGTTCCATGGTGCGGGTGAACCCCTGCCCCAATTGCGGCGGGAAAGGCAAAGTCATTTCCAATCCCTGCCGCAATTGCGATGGTTCGGGGCGCAGGCGCAAGAAAACTGCCTTGAATGTCAAGATCCCGGCCGGCGTCAGCGAGGGCATCCAAATTCAAGTGCGCGGCGACGGCGATGCCGGCGAACATGGCGCGCCGTCGGGCAATTTGTTCGTCGTGGTGCATGTCAAAGACCACGAGTTCTTCAAGCGCAAGGAAAATGACATCATCCTCGATATCAGCGTCAATGTGGCGCAGGCGACCCTGGGCGACCGGATTTCCGTCGATACGGTCGACGGACCGGTCGAATTGAGCGTGCCGCCAGGCACTCAGACGGGCAAAGTCTTCCGTTTGCGCGGCAAGGGCATCCCCCGCCTGCGCAGCGACGGGAGCAACTCCGGGCGCGGCGACCAGATGGTTTACGTGCAAGTCGAGACGCCGACCCAGTTGACCGAGCATCAGCGCGAACTCTTCGAGCAACTGGCGGGGACCTTCGGGCGCGAGATCACGCCGCAGGCGGCCGGTCGCGGCTTCTTCGACAAGGTGATGGACTTCCTGGGTGGCGAAAATTAGCCTGGGTTCTTGACCAAATGGCATGAGCAAATGGATCGAAGTATCAATGCGGGTCGACGGCGAAAGCGCGGAAGCTGTCGCCGAGGTCTTGCAGCGCTTTGGTCACCAGGGTCTGTCGCTGGAACAAGACGGCATCCCGCCAGATACTTGGGACGAAGATGAAGTCCCGCCCGCGGAAAACTTGATCCTGCGCGCCTACTTCCCCGATGACGGCGACCTGCCCGGCAAAAAAAACGAATTTGAGACTGCGCTGCGCCACATGCGGCTGCTCTACCCGATGCCGACGCCCAGCTATCGCGCTGTGCGGGAAGAAGATTGGGCAGAGGCTTGGAAAGCCCATTATCAGCCCTTGCGCATTGGCAAGCGCCTGCTCCTGCGCCCGCAGTGGATCGCCGTTGATCCAGCGCCAGAGGACATAGAAATCGCGCTGGACCCGGGCATGGCATTTGGCACAGGTACCCATCCCACAACCCAGCTCTGTCTGGAAGCGCTGGAGACGATGATGCGTCCGGCGCTGGATGTATTGGACCTGGGCTGCGGCAGCGGCATTCTGGCTATCGCGGCGGCCAAGCTGGGCGCAAGGCATGTGCTGGCGCTGGATATCGATGCGATCGCGCTGCGCGCCACGCGGGAGAATGCCGCTCTAAACGGCGTCGCGCGGCAGATACGCGTCAAGCAAGGCAGCTTGGAAACTGCCCTGTCTTGCGGGCGGCGCTTCGACTTGGCGGTGGTGAATATCCTGGCGCGGATCATACTCGAGCTGAGCGAGCGCGGTTTGGCGCAAATCCTAAAGCCCGGCGGCATCGCCATATTCAGCGGCATCATTGACACTCAGGCGGACGAGGTGGAAGCGGGCTTGCGGCGCGCGGGATTAAGTCCCAGCGCGCGTCATCAAAAGGGCGACTGGGTGCTTATAGAGGCAAAACGCTGCCAAGACCTGAGCGCCGGGGGGTAGTCAATCGCGACCATGGCGCAGCTTGATGGGAAAGAGCGATCCGCATACGTAAAAGCGATGTTCGACCGCATCGCCGCGCGTTACAACTTGATGAACCGCATTATCTCCGGCGGGCAAGACGGCAAGTGGCGGCGCTTTGTCGTGGAGATGGCGAACTTGCCGGCGCAAGGCGCGTTGCTGGATATCGCGACCGGCACCGGCGATATCGCCTTTGAAGCGCTGAAGCAGCACCCGGACGCCACGGTTGTGGGGGCCGATTTCGCCCTGGGTATGATGCGAGTTGGGCGGCAGGCTCGCTATGGCAATTCAGTGAGATGGACAGGCGCCGATGCGCTGCAGTTGCCCTATGCCGACAAGAGTTTCGACGCGGTGGTTTCGGGTTATTTGATGCGCAACGTAGCGGATATCCCGCGCGCGCTGGCTGAACAGCGGCGGGTGCTCAAGCCGGGCGGGCGCATCGTCATTCTGGATACGAGCCCGCCGCCGCGCAACCTGCTGCAACCCTTGATTCTCGCGCATCTAAAATATGGGATACCGCTACTGGGCTGTATCATCGCCGGCCAAGCCGCCAGCGACGCCTATCGCTACTTGCCGGAATCGACGCGCGCCTTCAAAACGCCGGAGGAGCTGGCGCGACTGGTCGAAGGCGCGGGTTTCGCCGATGTGCGCTTCCGAACCTTTATGTTTGGCGTGATGGCGGTTCATTGGGGCTGTAAAGCGACATAAACAAACGAGTCAACCGCAGTTGACTCGTCACTCAAGTTTATTGAAACACAGCAACTCTGCCCATACCGAGGGCATCATGCGGGAAGCGACTAGCCTGCCATCCGTTTCCCGGCTATGGTGGCGCTCGGGTATTAGGCGCGCACGTTGTTCTTGTGCCGATAGATGATGCGCCCTCGATTCATATCATAAGCGCTCATCTCGACTTTGACGCGGTCTCCCAAAAGTATGCGTATGTAATACTTGCGCATTTTGCCCGACAAGTATGCCAGGACCTGATGCCCGTTCTCCAGTTCAACCTTGAACTGCGTATTGGGCAAGGCTTCAATTACCGTTCCTTCAACTTCGATCTTTTCTTCTTTCTTGGCCATGTTCCTCCTTAAGTGAACTAAGCAGCCTGCAAAATAAAACTTAGAAACCCGCTGCGGATAATGCCT
This sequence comes from Aggregatilineales bacterium, assembly GCA_963663445.2. Classification (GTDB taxonomy): domain Bacteria; phylum Chloroflexota; class Anaerolineae; order Aggregatilineales; family Phototrophicaceae; genus UBA6055. Next base: position 2,250,095 of record CAXXTM010000002.1, read on the forward strand.
GCGCAACGGGCTTTCGCTTACACATCCGGGGACCGCGCCCACCGGCAAGCGCTAGCCAAACCCGCCGCGCCAGGATCGCGATTGCCAGACCCGCTTTGGCAACACTCGTCAAGCGGATGAATCAGACTTTGCGTTGCCGCCGGCGCGAACGACGAATCGCCTTCTTCTTTTCGATGCGACGCAATTCGCTCTTGGAAATATGCCAGCGTTTCCGGCGTACCGTGCTAAGTATGCCGGCATTTGTCACCCGTTTGCGAAAACGCCGCAAGAGTTGTTCTTGACTTTCGCCTGGCTTTAGCCTTACCGAAGCCATGCTCGAAATCACCACCTTTTGTATGTGTATCCTACGATAATGCCTAGCGCTCAGCTAATTAGCACAGGGAGTGTACATGAGAAACGGGGCGAATGCTATAGCGCGTTTCGCGCCCCGTCCCCATAAGACAATGCCCAGGCTTATTGTTCCGCTTCCGCCCGCGCTTCCGCCTGCGCTTCAATCTGCGCTTCTGGCGCCGGTCCAGATTCAGTGGGTGGCGCGTCGCCTTCATCACCTTCAGCTTCCGCCTGCGCCGCGGCCGCGGCGCGCGCTTGCGCGACTAATTCCATCTGCCGCTCTTCCCACTGTTGCAGCTCTGTCGCCGTGACCTCGGTCAAGCTCAGCCCCAGGCGCTGCTTTTCCGACTCGATGCTAATGATGCGCATCAGCAGTTTTTGACCCTCGTAGAGATGACGCAGGGGATTCTCTTCCGGGTTACGCGACATCTGGCTGACGTGCAGCAGGGCTTCTATGCCCGGGTCCAGGCTGACAAAAGCGCCAAAAGACTCGACACGGCTAATCACGCCCTCGACCAATTGTCCAATGTGATACATATCATCGACCAGTGACCAGGGGTTGGGCTGCAGGCGCTTCAAGCTCAAGCCGATGCGCTTGCCTTCGTCGTCCAGGTTCAGGACAAATACCTCGACCTTATCGCCGACTGCAACAACCTGGCTGGGATGACGCACGCGGAACCATGCCAACTCCGAAATATGAATGAGACCGTCCGCCCCGCCCAGGTCGACAAATGCGCCAAAATCGCACAAGCCGCTGACAACGCCCTGGCGCGTACCGCCTTCTTCGAGTTCTTGTAACAAAGCCAGTTTACGCGCCGCGCGGTTTTCTTGTTCCGCTTCCGACTGGCTGAAGACCAAGCGCCGCCTTTTGCGATTCACTTCAATCACGCGCACGGTGATTTCTTTGCCGATCAATTCTTGAAGTTGGATCAGACGCTCGTCCTCTTTCAATCCACGGGGCAGATCGAGCACATGGCTGGCTGGAATGAAGCCGCGCAAGTGGCCAAAGGGCATGATCACCCCGCCGCGGTTGGCGTCGACAAGCGCGGCGGAATAGAGCTCCTTGCTATTCATCATCGCTTCGGCGAGTTTCCAGTCTTCGTTCTGGCGCGCTTGTGAAGCGGACAGGAGCAAATTGCCATCGCCGTCGTTCAAGCGCACAACCGCCACGTCGATCTCCGCATCCACCTGGAAATCATTCGTGCTCATACCCATGCGTTCGATATCGTTGCGCGTGACTATGCCATCTTGTTTCCAGCCGATATCAACAATCAATCCCTGGTTGTCGATGGACAAAACGGTCCCGCTGACGATATCTCCCCGCTCGATCTGGCTGCCGGCAAGGGATTCTTCCAAAAGCGCCGCAAAGTCCAGCTCGTCGACAGTTTGATCCAGCACAGTTTCTGTTTGCATAAGCTAATACTCTCCTAAATCAATACGAAAATGATGCTGATGCTTGATTGCAGGCAAAAATAAAACCCGGTAAGCTTCGGCGATTGCCGAAAAACCAGGCTCGGAATGTGCTTTTGTGTCTGCGATTGCGGGATTACACGAACAACCTGCCCTCACCAAGAATCGCCGCGCATTATACAGAGCGGGGACCGCCCTGTCAACGGCGCGAGGCAAAGTGGACGGCAAGTTTATAGGCGCTTGACAAGCAGGCGCGCGGCGGCCGGATCGCAGCCTCGAGTCACCTGCTTGTTACCGTCTGTTATCTTCTAGTTTTCTTCGTCAGCTGAGGAGTCCCCAGGGTTCTCTGGCGATTCCGCGTCCGCGGCATCTGCGCTGTCGTCTTCTGCGGCGGGTGCCGAAACATCGTCAGTTCCGTCTTGTTCGTCCTCTTCCCCACCTTCGGTGCCCCAACGCTGGGTGAAGCCTACACGACGCTTTTCCGGTTCGAGGTGGCTAATGCGCAGCGAAAGCTGATCGCCCTTTTGCACGTAGGAATAGGGTTCTTTGAGGGCGCCGTCGCCCATTTCGCTGAGGTGGAGCAAACCCTCCAAGCCATCTTCCAGCGCGACAAAGGCGCCGAAGTCAACCACGTTGGTTACTTGACCCGCCACCAATTGGCCTTCGTGATAGCGGTATTGCGCCTCGTCCCAGGGATCTTGCAAGAGACGTTTTCTGCTGAGCGCGATGCGGTTGGTTTCGCGGTCGAGGTTTAGGACATAAACTTCAATCGCTTCGCCGATGCTCAAGATGTCACGCGGGTGATCGACCCGATGCCATGCCAGCTCGCTGACATGTATCAAGCCGTCAGCGCCGCCGATATTGACAAATGCGCCAAAATCCCGCAATCCGGTGACGACGCCATTAACAACATCGCCGACATTAAGTTCGGCAAGCAGTTTCTGCTTGCGCTTGGCGCGCCACTCTTTTTGCGCTTCCCGCTCGCTGAAGATGAGCCTGCGACGGTCTTGATCGACCTCAATGACCTTGACGCCAAGCGTAGAGCCGATCAACTCGCTCATAGCCTCGCGGCGGTCGGCCGCCATTTTCGCGGAAACCAAATGAGAACTCGGGATAAAGCCTTCCAGCCGGTTCCAGCGCACCAGCGCGCCGCCTTTGTTATAGCCGCTCACTTTGACATCAACCGCGTCTTGCGAGCTCAAAAGCTCGCGCGCTTTTTCCCAATCGTAGCGCTGCAAACCCATGTTGATGGATACGATCAAGTTATCGTTTTGGTCGCGCGGGTTGACCACGTAAACCGGAATGCTGGCGCCCGCCTCCAAGCTCTCGCGGAAGCTGTCTTCCATCCGATCAAGGTCCTGCGACGGCACGATGCCGTCTTGTTTCGCGCCGAGATCGACGATTATCTCGCGTTCATCTATCTGAAGAATGGTGGCTTCGCGTATTTCGCCGCGGCGGGGCGGTGAATACGAAAAATCAAATGATGAGGCGAGCATCTCTGCGAAATTCTCTTCTGTGGCGGTGTTGCTATCATACTGTTCACTCATACGGTTAATTTGCCTCCTGCATCAGCAGGTAATAGTCGTGCCGGAGCCCGCGGGGGAACCTCGCACTTGGGTCAACAATGAGGTCAGGTGTCATGAAACACAAATACTAGACCTAATCGTAGTATACATTATTTCGCTACAGTCAATATTCGCAGGCGCATGCGCGGCAAAACGCCGCTACTTTCCCCGCTTGAATGGATGGCTGCATCAAACATAGCTGTATTATATCGCAAACTTCCCCGAAACGCACAAAGTCGCGCGCGCGGCAAATCGACTCAATTCAGATTTCCGGCTGCGCTTCGCCAAAGCCACGCCCCAACAGACCACGATCAATCTCCCAAGGATACACAACATAAGCGTCTGTCACATCGCCATACAGGTCTGGCATGATGTTGGAAAACAGCGACCGATAGGGATTGTAATGCAAGACGCAATTGATCGTCCGCGCCCCCGCCGCATTCACGCGTTCCCGCACGGCGATGCTGGTGCGCCCGCTGCCCCAAACATCGTCGACAATCAAGGTTCGCCTGCCGCGCAGCAGATCCGAATCGGGGAACTGCAAGAACGTGGGCCAAGCCATGATGCCGGATTGCTCTGTCGAGAGAAAATCTACCGAAGCTGTCAGCAAGCGCCGCATGCCCAATGCTTCCGCCAGCAAACCGCCCGGTATCACGCCGCCGCGCGTGATCATGACCATCGCGCCGAAGGGTCCCCGATCTTGTATGCGCGGAACCAAGCTGTCGATAAGCTGGTCGACCTCCTCCCAGCTGACCAAACGATGTTTGCGCGGTTCTTGTGGCTGCATCATGCAACTTCGCCAATCACATAAGAAAAGACAATTATAATGGATTCGTTCAAATTGCCCAAATTTCGGGCTATCGGCGGGCGCATTTCAGATTGTTGGCAATTAAGCGCCGAGGGTCGATGAAAACGGACGGCTGGTCCGCCTCTTTGAAAGTCACGCTTTAGCGCCAAGCTCCGTCACTGGATCAGCGCAGACAATGACGACCGGTTTGGCGCGGCAGCGCGTCAAGACTAAGACACGCGATTCTCCCCCCTGCTTCTTCAGACGCAGTTTTGCGATCAGCTCCTCGGGACTCATGGGAAAGCCGCGCTTCTTCACCGTCACCTGGCTGACTCCTCTTTCCAGCAGATAACGGCGCAGTTTCTTGAGGTTGAAGGGCATCCAATCCAGGATTTGCCAGTACCTTCCCCAGGGGCTGTCGACGATTTCATCCATGGTCAAATAGGCGATCGCGCCGTCAAGCATATTTGCAGCGAGCCGGGTCGCCAGTTGTCGCACCAACTGGGCGCGCAGGATCGCCGGATCCGGCTCGAATAGCCAGGCGCGCGGTTCCGAGACGGCAACATCATCAGCAAGCTCTGCAAGGTCTGCCGAAAAATGATGAATCCCGGAAGCGTCGATGCGCGTCGCCAGCGGTGGCGCGGATTGCCGGCGGGACCAGAGAACCGCTTCGCAGAGGGCGCCGTCGACCGAGATGAACTCCACCTGGCCCCCATAAGACTGGACTTGCGCCAAGGCGACCGCGGGCGACAGTTTGACTATCAGCTCTTGCACCTGCCAGCGCCGAATCAAAGACAGCGGCGGGATATAACGCTCGACATCGCGGATGCGCCTGCCCCGGGCATCGCGCCGCGACGGATCGTAGAATGCGGCGGCGTAACCGGATGGCAGGCTCTCGCGAACATCCGCCGTCGTGAATTCCGCGCCGAGGTCCAGCGCGGCGGCGTTGTGCCGGGCAATGGCGATGCGCGCGGGGTCGATATCCAAGCCAAGGACTTGGCCTCCGGCTTCGGCAAAGGCAAGCGAGTCGCTGCCGATGCCGCAGCAGAGGTCGACCAGCTTGTCAGACCGCAGCAGACCAGCCCGATAGCGCCTAATTCGCGGGTGGCTCGCCTGTTGCAAGCCCGCTTCGGTGAAAAGCAGCCGCTGTGCCTGACGCGGGAATTTCCGCCTCGCCTTCTTTCTCAACCGAAGCGTAGTCAGCACGGCGGCCGCGCGCGCGGGGGACAGCGCCTTTCTCAATTGGGTCAGTAGAGCCAGGGTCTTTGCCCCGGAGACATCGCAATGCGCATGCGATTCCAGGACGCTTCGACCGGGGTCGCTGCTCAAGAATTCTATGTCATCCAGCGAAAACGTCATGTCTTCCCGCGTGCTTGGCTTCATGCAACTGTCGCAACTGTGAGACCCAGGTCTATCACTTTTAGCAGCTCTGGCGGTCCTGCGAAATCAAATGGCTTTAGCGCTCATTCATCAGACGCGGCAGCGGTTTCGGCATCAATCTCCAGCCAGATCATTTGCTGATCTTTGATAGAATCCAAGGTCGGGTTGAGCATGACCGACGCCCCCCAACCCGCGGCGACTTCTCTAGCGAATTTGCCGACTTTGTTGACGTCTCTCACCCTGTCGATCAAAACGGCGGGCTGCAAGAACCCGACCGCCTTGGGCAAACTGCTGAAGGCGAGCAAAACAGGTTGCGCATCATCCCCCAAGGCAAGGGCGCGCCAGAGAACGGCTTCACCGGGATCGCGTTTCCAGGCCGGCTTGTTGGGCGACTGGCGAATCAAAAGATGCAAGTAGCGCCCTCGGTAGTCCGCCAAGTCCGTATGATCGGCATCGGCGCGCGCGACGCTTTGAATACGCTGCATTGTATTGGCAATGCTATGAGGTTTTTCGCCGCGTATCAGGACGCCGGCGCCAGCGACGGCCGCTCGACCAGGATCCGCACAAGCCCCCCCGCTTCCAACAGACGCACCCAGCGCTCGCTGACTTCGCCCTGCGGTATGATCGCGATAAAACGCCCGCCTGGTCTCATGCTGGCGGAGACCACAGTCAGCATCTGACTGTCGAGATCGCAGTTATAGGCAACGATAGCATCCGCTGGCGGGACAATGCCCGACCGATGCAGGTCATTCGCGGCCAAGCAGTGCATGTCCAGGTCCGCGCGCAGACTCGCCAAGATAGCGCCGCAATGTCCGTCAATATCCAGAAGACGCAGCCGAGAGGCGCTGGGCGGCAGATGTTTTGCCAGCGCTTCAACAAAGCGCTGACGCATTGGCGCCGGGGTCATCCGCTGTTACTAACCGCGTCTTTCATCAGTTGCAAGAATTCCGCCCATTCTTCGTGATAGAAATGCAAGGTGGCGACGCCCAATTCCAGATGATAGGTCGTTTCCCCGTCCGGCGCTTGCACTTCCCAAATCATGTAATTCTCGGTCTCGGCAAGCCCGCGGCCGGGACCGTCGCTCTGGTCTGTCACAATTGCACTCCCCGCGCCCAATCAGCGAAGTAATCAAAAACGCGCTACCGCGGCTGATGGCGCGGTAGCGCGTCGGTAGTCATTTTTCTCCAGCCGTTCAGCTGTGGCTGCTGCGATCATTCCCTCGGCGGTCGCCACTGCCGCGACGGTCGCCACCGCCGCCACGACGATCTCCACCACGCCGGTCCCCGCCGCCGCGGCGATTGCCGCGGCTATTGGCCGCGTCTCGGCGGATCGCTTCTTCTACATCCCAGCCCTCCAGCACGGCTTGCCTGCTGAGGCGCACTCGTCCTGTGGGGTCAACGCTGATGACCATGACCATGATCTCGTCGCCGATGCTGACTTCTTCTTCCACGCTTTTGACGCGGTAGTCCGCCAATTGCGAGATATGCACCATACCATCGGTACCTGGCAAGAATTCCACAAAAGCGCCGTAGTTTTCCACGCGGGTTACGCGACCTGTGTAGATCTGGCCGACCTCCGGGTCTTCTATCATGGCGCGGATCTTCTCGATTGTCTCCAGGACTTCCGCGCCGGTTTCGCCAGAGACATAAATCAGCCCGTCTTCTTGGATATCGATCTTGACATTGTGCCCTTCTTGCAGCGCGCGCACGTTCTTGCCGCCTGGTCCGATGACCGCGCCGATCTTGTCCACGGCAATCTTGAAGGATTCCATGCGTGGGGCGTGCTCGCTCAAGGTGTCGCGCGGGGAATCGATAGCTTTTTGCATGGCTTCCAGGATTTGCAGGCGCGCGTCCCGGGCTTGCGCCAGCGCCTGCCGCATGATATCGCGGGTGACGCCCGCGATCTTGATATCCATCTGCAAGGCATTGATGCCGTCGGCAGTCCCGGCTACTTTGAAGTCCATGTCACCCAAGTGATCTTCCATGCCCTGGATGTCGGTCAGCACGGCGACTTTGTCGCCTTCTTTGATGAGGCCCATGGCGATGCCGCCGACGGGGTTCCGGATCGGAACGCCGGCGTCCATCAGAGCCAATGTGCTGGCGCAGACGCTGGCCATGGATGTGCTGCCATTTGAACTCATGACTTCGCTCACCACGCGCAAGACATAGGGAAATTCCTCTTCGGGCGGGATCATCGGAAGCAGCGCTTTTTCCGCCAATGCGCCGTGCCCGATCTCGCGCCGGCGCGGACCGCGCATGGGATATGTCTCGCCCGTGCTATAGGGCGGGAAATTATAATGGTGGATGTAGCGCTTGTCGTCTTCCGGGCTGATGCTGTCCATAAATTGCGAATCGCGCGGCGTGCCCAGCGTGGCAATGGTGAGCACTTGCGTTTCGCCGCGCATGAACATGCCAGAACCATGCACCCGCGGCACCAACTGCACATCCGCGGAAAGCGCTCGCATCGTCGCATAATCGCGGCCGTCGGGGCGGACGCCTTCATTGACGATGCGAGCGCGAATGACGTTTTTCATCGTTTGATCGTAGGCTCGTTCCACGTGTTTCAGGTTGTAGCGCTCGCCTTCGTCGGCCATCGTTTCATTCTTGCGGGTGTATTCCTCGAGCAATTCAGCTTGAATCGCGCGCAGCGGTTCGCGGCGCTCGTTGCGATCACTATGCGCCGCCATAACCTCTTGGAGCGAGTCCGCGACTTTCGCCTCGACCTCGGCCTGCAAGTCTTTGTCGATGTCGTCGACCGACGGTTCCAGTTTCTCCTTGCCGATGTCTTCCCGTATTTTGTTCTGCAGCGCGATGATGTCTTGTATGGAATCATGCGCCAGGAAGAGCGCCTCCAGCATCGTATCCTCGTCCACCTGGTCGGCATTGCATTCGACCATGTTGATGGCTTCGCCCGTGCCGGAAATGCGCAGGTCCAAGGGGCTGGCTTGCATCTCGGTATAAGTGGGGTTGACAGCCAAGTCGCCGTCGACCAAACCCACGCGCGCGCCGGCCACCGGACCATTCCAAGGAATGTCGGAAATCACCAGCGCGGTGCTGGCGGCGATGACGCCCAGCATATCAACATGATGTTCCTTATCATGCGCAAGAGATATCAAAATCACTTGCACTTCGTTGCGCATGTTCTTGGGGAAAAGCGGGCGCAAGGTGCGGTCAATAACGCGGGAGGTAAGAATGGCGCCTTCCGAGGGGCGGCCCTCTCGCCTGAAAAACCCGCCCGGCACGCGCCCGGCGGCATACATCTTTTCTTCGTAGTCGACGCTCAAGGGAAAGAAATCCAGTCCCGGGCGCGGCGAACCCATGGTGACGGAGCAGAACAACATGGTATCGCCCATGCGCACCGTCACTGAACCGCCTGCTTGTTGAGCAAAGCGGCCCGTCTCGATGATGACTTCCTTGTCCGCCACCATGCTTCGATATTCGCGTATCTCTAAGCTCATAGAGTTCTCCATACAGTTATAATGCGCCAATCCGAGGCGCAGCCTAAGCGGCTACCAGCGAAGCAACAACTGGAAGCTTTGGCGCTGCGCGTCATTTTGTCGCATCAAGAATCATCAAATCTGTGCTGTTCAGCCTAAGAGGCTTCATCGGGCGCGGCGGGGTCTTCCGCCGGCAATGCCACTTGTTTCCCGCAAGCGACATTTAGCGCCGCAACCCGAGGCGTTGCAATAATTCACGGTAGACATCTGGTTTCTTCCGGGCGATGTACTTCAAATGGCGGCGGCGCTGCCCGACTAACTTCAGCAAACCCCGTCGGGAGTGCTCGTCGTGGTTGTGCGCTTTGAGGTGCTCGGTCAATTGTTGAATCCGCGCGGTGAGCAATGCTATCTGCACCTCCGGCGAGCCGGTGTCCCCCGCTTCGCGGGCGAAATCGCTGATAATCTGTGTCTTGGTCGCTTTGTCCAAAGGCATGCTTTCCGTCCCTTCTATCGTCACCGAACAGGCAGGACAGGTCGCCTGTCGGTCTTGATCTTAAAATCTCGCTGATTATATCAGTTGCAGGAAGCCGCAACAATGCCGAGCTATTTATCCGCTTTTTGCAGCTCGTTCACATCGTCATTCGCGACCAATTTCACCGTATGATGGGTGCGGAACAAGCTATACTGGTCTGTACGACCGGGCAGCACGTTCAGCACGTTTTCGATTCTCATGATCGAGATCCACAGATCCACGTCATAGGAGTCCTCTAGCCGAGAACTGACGCTGGCCGCGCTGATCGTTTGATTCTCGTTGTACATTTCCAGCAAGACGCGAACAAATTCATCGCGCTCGGCCAGCAAGACCGCGACAAAGGCGCATTTCGGATTGAGTTCAATGCCCTTGGTGTTGTAGTCGCTGCGCGGGTTTGGGTATTCTTGCACGGTGACCATCTCGTTGACGAGCAGGTACTCGACAGCATATTGGAAAGTCACGCCGCTGTCGAATTCCCGCAGCCGCCGGTGCAAGCTGCCCAGCGGACACCAGGCGAAATTCCGGAAACTGGTGAATTGCTGTACGCTCACGACGACGCGGGTAACCATGCGCGCCACTTCAGGGTCCGACTCATAGAGTTTATGCGGCGGGATGCCGAGCCATTTGCGGCTTGCCAACTCCTCATCGTCGACATCCTCTGTTATTTTGCTCGGCACATGGCGCGGCGCTTCGACAGGAATCCGAATCACCGGCACCAGGTCATCTGGATTGTGTCGATGCGGCACCAATTCCCGCTGCAAGACACGCTCGCGCACCAGGCAATCAATCCAATGCGAGCGCCATTGGTCGCTTTCATTCATGCCGGGACGGTCGAGATCGCGCTCCATTGCCAATCCCTTTAGCAAGAAACCATAATTGACATATTCCCAATTGCGGGCGTTCAAAGTGTTGAGCACCCGACGAACCATGCGCTCAACAATCAACAAGGTCTTGTCCACCACCGGGTTTTGATAACTCAGCTCGACAGCGCCGGAGGCTGAAAGCTGCTTCAAGATGCCCAATGAAATCGCTTGCGACACCAAGTCTTGGCCCCGCTCGACAGAAATCACATCGCCGACATCTATCAATTGCTCGATCAAGGTATGCAAGGTGATCTCGCTGGCGGGATTCGCGCTCTGCAGCCGGTAGAACTGGATGATGACACTCGACCACTGAGAGGGGATGAAGCTCTCGGCGTCGTCGGCAACCTCCACCTGACTAAGCGATTCATGTGTTTGCAGATCGGTGAAATCGTCGATGAATTCCAGATGCAAGGAGGGGTGGCTCTGCAAGAGGCGCCCGGTGCTGCCGCGCACGCCCCATAAAACGACGGTCTTGTTCCGCTGCAGCATGGGATTAATCACGTCATTGAAGTCGCGGTCGCTGCTGGCCAAGATGATGACATCGCCCGCTTCCGGGTGGCCCGCGTCGGTCAGGACATCCCGCGCCATGCGCATATCCGCGCTGTTCTTGCCCGGCAGGTTGAAGACGGGATCGATATTCGCCATCATCAGGCGCGACGGCGCGTCGTCCGCCACCTCTCTGCCCGAGGAATCGACCAGTGGCGGCAAGGCGCCGCGCTGGCCCCAAGGGGCGTATGCGGACATTTTCACCAAGCGGCCATGCGCCTGCGCCTGGGAAACGAAGCGTTCGATCACGTGATCGAGATTGACGACGAATCCCTGCTCGTTCAAGCTAATTGAGATATTCTCGAAGTCGATGTAAACCCAGACATTCTTGGGCCGCAAGCCATACAGATTTTCCAGGGGCTGGATCAAGACGTTCTTGCGGAATTCGATGCCCGGAACAGAATCCTTTTCGTTCCACAGGCGGATGCGCGCGTTAGCCGGCGTCTCTACCTTGTCAATGAGCGGCAGCAAATCTCCAGACCGGCTCGCCACGATCAGCTCATCAATCAGGGTGGACTCTCCGGAGAAATATCGCTTTATGAGATTGTTGACCAGATCTTCACGCGCCGACACGGCAAGAATCTCGTAACCGGCGCTGCGGAAGATCGTCTGCGGATCGAGGGACCAATCACCTTGTTGGGAATCCCAATTTGCGACGGCTATCGCCGTTAACATGGACGAGTCGTACAGCCCCGCTACAAGAGCGGCGTTGCCGCGCAAAGCTACCGCCAGCTCTTGAAGGTCTATTCCCTCTTGCGAAGCGAATTGCAGGATGTCATCGGCGTCAACAATCAAGTAAGCTGCCATTATTCTGTCCTAATAAATCAAGCCACCAACCCGACATAACGCAGGCAAGTGGCATGCAAGCGGCTGCCGTGCCGAAGCACGGGCAAAGATATTTTCGTTTGATCTGGCTGCAACAATCATCGCATCATTCCAAGAAAAATAAGTACAGATACGTTTCAGTCTAGCACTGTAAGCTAAAGTCTACAATTGCCCGCAACAGCAAACTATCCGATCCGCAAATGTACTTTTTCCCAGTTTACCTTCCCGCCAAACGCGCAAAGAGAGCCATTGTACAGGAGTTTTTCAATTGTGTCTATTTTCACAATACCAGAGTTGCATTAGAAGCATCGTGCCCTGGCGCGAACGCGAACAAGGGAAACAAAGCGCGCCCGATGGGCTCCTAGACGCGCTATTTCACACCTTTATATACGCGGGAATCGTCTAATAGGCTTTGGCGAAGAGGGCGACTTTTTGGGCAATTTGCCCAGTCTTGACGCAAATGCCCGTTCCCCCTGGTTGATCAAATGGGAAGCAGCGGATTGTGGCGCCCGTCTCGTCTTTGATAGCCAATTCGTCTTCGTCCGAGCCCTTCCACCAAGCGCGGGCCCAGTTCCCGTTAGCGACAACCTGCCTCATTTCATCATAGTCGCCAACATCGCTGATATGCCGGTCGCGGAAGGCGCGCGCGTCCGCCAAGAGATTGGCTTGTATCGCCTCCAGCAGGGATTCCAGCGCCGCCACGATGCCGGCCTGGGGCACAAACTGCTTGCCCGCGCGCCCGGGGATATCCCGACGCGCTAGCACCGCGTTGTCGTTCTCCACGTCTTTGGGACCGATTTCGAGGCGAACGGGGACGCCGCGCATCTCCCAGTCGTTGAACTTGAAGCCGGGCGATTGCCCCTCGCGCCGATCGACATGTACGCGGATGCCCGCCGCGCTGATTTGGCTTTCCAACCTGTTGACCGTTTCCATAACAAGCGGCTTTTGATCGTCTTTGCGATAGATGGGCACGATCACGACCTGATAGGGCGCCAGCTTCGGCGGCAGACGCAGCCCCTTGTCGTCGCCGTGCGCCATGACCACCGCGCCGACCATGCGCGTGCTCAAGCCCCAGGACGTTGTCCAGCAATAGGCTTGCTCATTGTTCTCCGCCAGATAGCGGATGTCAAAAGCTTTGGCGAAGTTCTGGCCCAGATTGTGGCTGGTGCCCGACTGCAAGGCTCTGCGGTCGCGCATCATCGCCTCGATGGTATAGGTGCGCACGGCGCCCGCGAAGCGTTCCATGCGGCTCTTTTCGCCCTTGACAACCGGGATGGCGGCGTCATTTGCCGCGAAATCGGCGTAGATATCCAACATGCGCAAGGTTTCTTCTTCGGCTTCGTCATAGGTCGCGTGCGCGGTATGTCCCTCTTGCCACAGAAACTCGGCTGTGCGCAGGAACGGGCGCGTGCGCAGCTCCCAGCGGACGACATTGGACCACTGGTTGATCAGCAGCGGCAAATCGCGGTAAGACTGTATCCAGTCGCTAAAGGCTTCGCCGATCACCGTTTCGGAAGTGGGCCGCACCACCAAGGGTTCTTCAAGTTCTTTACCGCCCGCGTGCGTGACCACCGCTAGCTCGGGGCTGAAACCCTCGACATGCTGCGCCTCGCGCTTGATATAACTTTCCGGGATAAAGAGTGGGAAATAGGCGTTCTGATGCCCCGTCGCTTTGAAGCGTCGGTCCAATCCGGCCTTGATGCCTTCCCAGATTTCATAGCCATAAGGTTTGATAATGATACAACCGCGGACCGGCGACGGCGCCGCCAGGTCGGCGCGATATACGATTTCGTTATACCAACGCGAAAAATCTTCGCTTTGGGCTGTAACAGCCTGTTCCGACATGTGAACACGATCCTCTTAAATGAATACGCGACCTAGAGTTCAAGTGACCACAGCAATGCCGCGTGGTCAAGTCCTCGCCCCCTGCGCAGCGCTAGATATTATAATGCGCCACGTCAAGAATGATAGCCTATAACGAGGTGGACGCGGATACGCCGTCGAGGAAGAGCCGGGGGCTAATCTGGCTTGGTCTTATGGGCGGCGTCAGTCGCAGCGGGACCGTGCCAATGCCGCCGGCGGTTTTTTGCCAGCTTTTTCATCACTTCCGCGCCCAGATCAACCCCATTGATATCCGCCAATTGCAGCAGATACAGCAGCACATCCGCCAATTCTTCCGCCAGCGCTTCCGGGTCGGCGCAGTCATCGCCCCATTGGAAGTGTTCCAAGACCTCGCTCGCTTCCAAGACCAGCGAGATAGCCAGGTTGCGCTGGCTCTGCGGTTTGGCGGAGCTGTCTTCCAGCCAGCCCTTGCTCTGGACAAAGTCGCGCATTGCCGCCGTCAGAGTTGCCAGGTCCATGTCGAGTTCTTGGCTCCGCGGCTCAATATGCGTTTGGGTTCGAACGGGTGAAGGACTGCCAGATAGTGCGAATGATGATCTTGATATCCAGCCAGAGAGACCAGTTTTCCACATATAGCAGGTCATAGCTAGTGCGGTCGGCGATTGACGTATCGCCACGCAAGCCTTCGACCTGGGCCAGCCCGGTCATGCCAGATTTCTCGCGCAGGCGGGTCATATAATTCGGGATTTGACTGCGGAAGCGCTGTACGTACATCGGCCGCTCCGGCCGCGGACCTACCAGGCTCATGTGACCCACAATCACGTTGATCAACTGCGGGATCTCGTCCCAGTTGCTGCGGCGCATAAAGCGGCCGATACGGGTGACGCGCGGGTCGTTCTCGACCGTCCAAGTTTGTCCCTGCGATTCCGCATCGGAGCGCATCGAGCGGAACTTGATCATGGGAAAGGGACGTTCATCTTGCCCCATGCGCCATTGCCAGTAGAAGATCGAACCGCGAGATTCCAGGCGAATCAGGAGCGCGGTCAATAACATGAGCGGCGAAAGCAAGATGAGACCGAGCGTCGCGCCGAAGAGATCCAGCGCGCGCTTTAAGCTCAGCTTCCACCCGCGCAAGGCGATGTCGCGCACGGTCAGCAGCGGCGTTCCGCCCAGGTCGTCGACATTAAGATCGCCGGCCATATAGGAAAAGAGATCGGGATACACTTTTATGTCGACGCGCCCGCGCTGACAGAGATTGATTAGCTCGACCAATTCGCCGCGGCGCGGATCGGACAAGGCGACAATCACCTGCTCCACCATGTGCTCGTCAATCAAGCGCGGGATATCCGCATATTTTCCGATAATGGCGATGCCCGGGATTTCGTCCTGGCTTTCATTCTCGCTCGCCATGCCCACAATATCATAGCCAAGCGAAGGGCTATTGCGTATTTTCTCTGTGATTTCGCGGGCGATGCGCCCCTCGCCCACAATCAGCAACTTGTCGCGCAGGACACCCTGCCGCCGCAGGAAAGCCCAGACACGTCTGTGAACCTCGCGCCCCAAGCCAGTGAGCAACATGCTGAAAAACCATACATAGAACAAGAGACTGCGCGGGTAGATCGCCTCGAACGACGTGTTTTGCAGCACAAATTCCTGAATGCCGCTCGCGAGCAAAGCCCCCAGGGTCACGACGCCAAGGACATTGCGAAATTGATCAATCCGGCTGGAGGCGCGCTTGAGATGGTACAACTGCGAAAAATAGAACATCAGAATGATTGTCAGCACCTGCAAGACGATCGTTGGGGCAAAGTTGGCTATGGGCGGCTGGTCCTGTGGGCGCGCGAAAAACGGCAGCGTCTCGCGGGCTTCGTAACCCAGTATGAATGCAGTCACAAGCATGGCGACATCGGCAATAACCAGCGTGATGGTGGAAAGCGCTTTCAGATGTTCGTTGTTCCAGCGATAGGATCTAGGCCTTAGCCGGACCGAGTCGGATTGCGGATCTCGCTCCATAGATCGGGACCTCCTTTCAGCAACAGAGCGGCCAGAATCATCAGGTGCAAAGGCAAAATCGTGCTCTGTCGATAATGTTTGCGATAGAAGATCAACATGGCGCGCCAAAACTCGAACTGCGCTTTTTTTGATCGGCTGCTGGCCGCCCGTTTGACGTGCCGCACCGTCACAGTAGGATAATACCAGATTTTGTAGCCCGCCTGCTTCATGCGATACGCCCAATCCAAGTCTTCGCCATACATGAAGAAACTCTCATCCAGCAGACCCGCTTTGACTATGGCTTCTTTGCGAACCTGCATATAGGCGCCAACCACGGAATCGACTTCCAAGTCCTGGTCTTCATCGGCGAAGGTCATGTTATAACGGCCAAAACGACGGTTGCGCGGGAAGAGTTTCGCCAGACCGGAATAATGATAAAAGCTCACCATCGGCGTCGGGAAGCCGCGGCGACAGGCTTTGTCCAGGCTGCCGTCAAGCAGGGTCAGCTTTGGTCCCGCCGCGCCAACATCGGGCCGCGAATCCATAAACTGGACCATGCGGTGAAGGGCGTCGGCGGGCAATTCCGTATCCGGGTTCAACAACAAGGCATAACGCGGCGCGCTCGGCTCCGCGTCGCCCTGATCGTTGAAACCGAGATGTCGCAAGCCAACGTTGTTGGCGCGGGGATAGCCGATATTCTCGGCATTGGCGATAACTTGCGCGGCCGGGAAGTCGCGCTTGACCATAGCCGCGCTGTCATCAGATGAGGCGTTGTCGACGACGAGCGCCTTGAAACTAAAATCGCCTTCGCTGGCAAAAACGGTCTCAAGGCAACGCCGCAAGAGCTCGCGGGTATTCCAATTGACGATGACGATGCCGATGTCCAGCACAGGGACCTCTGTAGCGACAGTTTTCAATTATACACAAGGAAAGTCTATCACGGCTTAAGCGTCGCTACAGGCAATCTATTGCCCTGCCTCACAACTGCGCGGATTGAGGCAGTACAGTATCAGTCCCGGGTTGTGGTAATAGGCTGCCATATTCATCATCGCTGCGGAGCCGGTCCAGGTCGGGCGCTCGATCTGCGCCAAGCGCGGGTAGCGAGCGTCAAGCGCTGCCAAGTAGGCGCGCTGCGCTGTGATGACGGCGGGCGGGACGATCCATTCCGAGCGAAAGATGTCAAAGGCGCGCGCATCGGAAATGATCATATAATCAAAGTCGTCGCCGGACGGCAGGTCCTCGGCGTAGCCGACAAAATGCTGATAGTTGGGATATATGGCGGGATCCAAGGGCGCATTGTAAGAACCGTTGACGAAAAAACGGGCGCCCGGCGGGATGTTGTTATGGATCCAACGCAGCATGATCTGTCGGGTATCGGGCTGGGAGAAGATCTTTGCCGCTTGTAGCGACAGCGTCAGCGGCTGCAAGATCAAGAGCAGGAGCAAGCCCGGCATGAGCAGGCGCGGCGACAGCGGAATCCGCTCAAGCAGCCAGGCAGCGCCGATGGCCGCGAGCAGCGCCGCGAAGGGCAAGATCTGAATCAACTGATGTTCGCTGTGCCCGGGCCGCACCGTGCGCAGTACAACTAGCGAGTATGCCAGCAACATGAGGGCAATGAGCGCGACGAATAGCAAAGTCAAGTTCCGCTGCAAATGGCGCGGCGGCGGTCTTTGATTCCAGGCAGCGTAAACTGACAGCGCCATCAGCGCGATGGCAGGGATACCCAAGGCGTAAAGCGCGGCATAGGTCCACAAGTAGCGCAGCCCGGTCCATTGGTCAACGAGAAAGAAATCGTGAACTTGTCCCGGCGTCTTGTACTGCTCGACGATCCGCGAGACATCATGCCAAAAATGACCAAAGTCGCGCAGGATATATGGCGACCCCAGAAGAAAAAACAAGGGCATCGCCAACCAGCAAGCCAGCGCAACCGCCAGCATGCGCCGCGACCGGTATCGGCGCAGCAGAACCAACCCAGCCGGAGCGACAATCAAGGCGACGGCCGCGCCATTGTAAAAGGTCGATGCGGCCAAGCCAGTGGCAATGCCGGCCAGAATGTACATTCGTTCACGCCAAGGAGCGCCGCGGCTGTAAAGAGCTGCCGTACAAGCCCACATGGCAAGCATCATCAAGGCCGTCGCGGCTGTGCTCGGTTTGACGTAATGCGCATGCACAACCAGTGTATACGAGCAGGCGACCAAGAGCCCGGCGCAAATAGCCGCGTAGCTCCCCGTGATGATGCGAGCGGTGGCGTAGGCGCAGGCAACCATCACCAAGCCGCCCAGGACGCTATAGATTCTGGAAAAGACATAGAGCGAGAAAGCGGCGTAGTTGCGCAGGGTTTGCCCGTCGCGGTCTGCCAGCGAGAGACCATCCGTCGCGCCGGTCAATTGGTAGAGCAGGTAATTGCTGTTGATGAGAAGCGACGGATAATTGAAAAACTCCGGATTCAATCGCCGCTTCAATGACATTTCCACCGGAATCCCGACGATGTGGAAGGAATCCGGATTCACCGGCAGTTGTTCGTGCGCCATGCCATAGGGGGCGTAAGATGGAAAATATTCAGGTTCCAACCAACCGTATCCGATGCCGACGATGCGCAAGCCGGCCGCGAATAGCAGCAGGGTTGTCACCGCCAGCCAATCCATTCGCCGCATGGAGCGCCTCATAGGCTGAGCGGCATTATGCGCAGAGCTCAGGCCGGGCGCGGAAGGCGGAGGCCGCCGAAACCTGAAAAGCGTCATGGTCCTGACTTTGCGGTTGGCAAGGTCGACAGCGGCGCCCCGCGCAAAGCCGAGCGCATGGCAGCGCGATCATCCCAAGGATGCTCAGTCGCGCCAAAACACATGCTCTGCTCGTGCCCCTTGCCGCAAGCCAACACCAGATCACCGCTCCGCGCCATCTGACAAGCGCGGAAGATCGCCTCGCCGCGGTCGGGTACGCAGATGAAGCTCTCGCCCTCAATACCGCCGCTTGCCCGGCAGCCTGCCGCCATCATCTCCAAAATGTCTTGGAGCGATTCCGTGCGCGGATCTTCGGCGGTTAAGACCGTCACATCCGCCAACCGCGCCGACGTCGCCGCCATGAGCCGGCGTTTTTCCACATCGCGCAGGCCCGCGCTGCCAAAGACCGCGATCAAACGATTGCCCGGGGACAGCATGGCTCTGCCCGCAGCCAAAACGCGTCGCAGCGCATTGGGCGTATGCGCGAAATCAACCATAGCGATGAAGTCCTGACCCTCGTCAATCCGCTCCATGCGCCCCGCAAGCAAGTCAACCGCCGCCAGCCCAGCGCGAATATCTGACCACGATATGCCCAGCTCCCGCGCGGCAACAATGGCAGCCAAGGCGTTTGACACGTTGAACTCACCCAACAAGCGCAATTCAAAAGGCTGATCGTTGACGCGGAAAAAGGTGGCATCGGGTCGGAAGCTCAGGTCAGTCGCCCGATAATCAGCCGCAGAGCGAAGCCCATAACTTCGTGCGCGGTCGGCCGCGAAAGAACCGAAATAGGCTGCGGATTCATCATCGGCGTTGATGACCGCGAGCTTTGGAATAGCGGGCTTGCGCCACGTTTCGCCCAGCATCTTGAACATGATGGCTTTGGACCCGCGGTAGTTTTCCCAAGTGTCGTGGTAGTCCAGATGCTCGTGCATGACATTAGTCAGGACCGCCACATCAATGTCGATGCCATTCAAGCGGCCCTGCGCCAAGCCATGGCTGGTCATCTCAAGCACGCAGTGGGTCAAGCCCGCTGCGACCATGCGCGCCAGATAGGCTTGGACTTGCGGCGCGCCGGGGGTGGTCACATGCAATCCAGTCGAGACCGCCTCGTCGCCGAAGTCGGCCGAAATGGTGCTGATGTAACCGGCTTTGATCTTGCTGACGCGCTTCAAAATGCTGTGCAGCAGATGGCAAGTCGTCGTCTTGCCGTCGGTGCCGGTGACGCCGATCACAACCAGCTCCCGCGAGGGGAAATCATGATAAGCGGCCGCCAGCGGTCCGATGACAGCCTGCGCATCACGAACGCGAACATAAGGTACGCTCAAATCCCCTTGTGGAGCTTCGCCGACAACCGCGGCCGCGCCAGACCTGATGGCTTGCGAGATGAATTGGTGGCCATCGACGGACTGCCCTGCCCGCGCGACGAAGATGCCGCCCGGCTGAATATCCAGGCTCGATTCGACGACAGGAGCCGTGATCTCGACGGACAGGTCTCCCCGCGCGCTTATCAAGCGCCGCTCTGTAATCGGCTCAAGCAGCTCACGCAAAGTCTTGGACATGGCTATTCGCGTGTCATTCGCTTCTGCCTTATTTTATGCGGAAACGCCGCAATCTGTTCACATGGAAAAAACAAACGCGCTGGAGGGCGTCCAACGCGTCTGAAATTCTGTAACTGCTTTGGGTTTTGGCTTGCGGTCAAATCAATTCAAGCTGCGCGACAAACCGCTCAGTTGCGAGCGCACGCTGCCATCGACCATGCCGCCAGCCCAGCGCACGACCAAGCCGCCCAGAATCTCTGGATCGACCGCGTACTGCACCTCGTCCGCGCCGATTTCGCCTTGGATATTCTTCTGCTCGGTCGCGGTCAGTGGCATGGCGCTGACAACTTCCACGCTGCCGCCGACGCCTTTCGCGCCCTCCGGCAGCTCGGCGATGAAGCTGTTGACAAGCGCCTTCTGCTTGGACTTGGTGATGTTCTCGCCCAAAATACGGCTGGCGACCGCAACCGAGATATTCAGCACCTGCTCGCGCAAGTTGCCCAACTCGGCATTGCGCGTGGCCACCGCTTCGGTCTGCGCGTCGGACTGGATCTTGGAGGCGGTTTGGCGCGCTTCCTGCTCGACGGTGGCGGCAACATCTTCACCGCGTCCGCGCGCCTCGTCAATCACCTTCTGCGCTTCCGCGCGAGCCTGCGCCAGGATTTGGTCGGCTTCGGCTTCGGCGTTTTCCCGCGCTCGCGCCGCGGCCGCCGCATCTTCAAGTCCTTTGGCGATGCGATTGCGCCGTTCGTTGAGCACATTGACCAGCGGGTCATAGATGAAGCGCGTCAACAATACATAGAGCACGATCAGCGCAAACAGCCAGATGAGCATCAAACCTGGGTTAATGCCTAGAGCTTCCATAATCTTCTCCCGTTCGCCTCCCGACTAATTGAGTACGAAGAGGATAATCAGCGAAACGACAAGCGCGTAGATGGCGACGGCTTCCGCGAAGGCGACGCCCAAGATCATGTTGGTCTGAATGGTCGCCGTGTGGTCGGGATTGCGTCCCATCGCCTGTACCGCGCCACCAACCGCCAGACCGATGCCGATACCGCCGCCGGCCGCGCCAATCATCGCCAAGCCGGCGCCGATCGCCTTACCCATGATAATCGTTGATTGTGGATCCATTTAGGTTTCCTCCAGATATGTTCTAGGACTGCTAATGTGCTTCGGCGTGGTCATGATCATCGTCGTGATGATGGCTGACGGTAGCCAATTGCATGAATATCGCGGTCAACAGGCCGAATACCAGCGCCTGAATAACACCGACGAAAAACTCCAAGATGAAGAAGGGCCAAGGCAGTATCGGCACCAGGAAGCTCATGACGAAGAGCAAGATTGACCCGGCGAAGATATTGCCCAGCAAACGGAAGCTGAACGAGAGGATCTTCGCGAAGTCGCCGATCAGCTCCAACAAGCCGACCGCTACGTCAATCCCGCCTAGCGGGGATTTGAGGAGCGTGCCGAAGTTGAAGAACTTGGTTAAGTAGCCGATGCCCAGCGCCTTGAACCCGACGTACTGGATCATGACAAATGCGATGATGCCCAGCGTCAGCGTCATGTTCAAGTCGGTGGAGGCGACGCGGACAAAGGGCAAGACGACCCAAGGCACCTGCTTGGCTTCTTCGCTGCCGGGTTCCGGGTGCAGCGGGATGAGCTTCTTCTCGGACTTGTCGGGCTCAACATAGCCATCTTCCCAAGCGGAGGGCGCCACGCCGGTGTAGCAGCCGCGGTCGCGGCGCGCTTGTTTCTCGGCAGTGCGCGCGTCCAGCACTTCATTCTTGGCGGCGGCTATCGAGTCCGAGTCGACTGCGATGTCCGCATGGTCGTCGCTGCCGTGGTCATCGCCAGCCTCGTCGCCATGGCTGTCATCAGCCTCTTCCGCGCCATGTTCAGCGTGCGCGGCTTGGTAGCGGTCGTAAGCCGCCGCCTCGATCTGAGCCTGCTGGGCGCTTATCGCAGCGGCATCCGCCCGCGCCTGAGCCGCTTCATCGGCGGCCGCTTCGTCAGCCGGGCTGATCCAGTCGCATTGACCATTGACGTAGGAAATGCCGAGGAATCCCTGATAGATCTCATAGCCGTCGGTGGTGACGACCTTATACTCATCGGTATCGGCGTCATATTTCTCTTTGACGTGCGGATGGATGAAACCGACGGTATCAATGCCGGGAACGAGCTCCATCCAATTGGCGATGAGCACGACCAGAAAGATCGTCATGAAGGTGTTGAAGATGATCCGGAAGTGGGGACCGCCGGCGATGCCGCCGATGAAACCCATCAAGCCCTCGAAGAGCGCCTCGAACATGTTGTAAAAGCCGCCTGGCGGGACTGTGCTCCCGTCTTTGGGCCGGCGTCGCGCGACATAAGCGATCAGCAGCAGCAAGATGACCCAAACAATGACTCCCGCCACCAAGGTGTTGGTAATGCGGATGTCGGTGAAGGGGACGTTGTACCCTTCCGGGAAGTTCTCGCCGGGCAGCTGAATGAAGGGGATTACTGGCGGGACCCTCAGCGCGACGAACACGCCAGCCAGAAACATGAACAAGGCGACGAACCGGCGTTTGCCGTTCCAAAAACTATTCACTTATATCTTCCTCCTTCTGTACTGCGCTTCCATGTAGCTGTTTCGCTTTGTACCGTGTATAGAAAAATATCCCCGCAATACTTATGGGAACGCTCACCAGCAGCATGACAAACATCATTGTGGGGCGCGTCCCGAAAAACTCGTCCATGCCCCAGCCAAGCAACATCGTTCCCAGAATGACAAGCAAGATTAGGCATCCTACCTGCCCCACCACCCCCGCCACCAAGCCATAAGTGGTCAGAGGATTGTTATTTGGTTTCACG
This sequence comes from Aggregatilineales bacterium, assembly GCA_963663445.2. Taxonomy (GTDB): domain Bacteria; phylum Chloroflexota; class Anaerolineae; order Aggregatilineales; family Phototrophicaceae; genus UBA6055. The sequence goes on from CAXXTM010000002.1 coordinate 2,272,711, forward strand.
GTTCATGTTACATGTCATAGGCGAACCAATAGCGGGAACCCATGCCCAGCCTAGTTCGAGAATTTTATCACAAACGATTTTGCATTGCTATAACGATTATAATCCGCTCGCGCCCAGCGCCGCCCAGTTATATATCGGCGTGACCGCGATTGTGCCCAACAAGATGACGATGCCCGCGGTGATGCCCAAAGCCCAAGCGTATGAGCGCGGGATGCCCACCGGGATCTCGTCATCCGGTCCTACATCGACATACATCACTTTGATGACAACCAGGTAATAATAAAGCGCGATGATGGCGTTTGCCACCGCGATCAATGCCAAGCCGACCAAATTCGCGCTGACCGCAGCCTGGAACAAAAAGAATTTACCAAAGAAACCGGCCGCAGGCGGGATGCCGCCCAAGGACAGCAATCCGATTGTGATGAAGAGCGCCAGCCAGGGGCTGCGTCTGTTCAAGCCAGCCAGATCTTTGATGTCTTCCTTGCCGGTAGCCGCGATGAAGACAATCACGCCGCCGAATACCAGTAGGTTGGTGAAGATATACATGAACATGTAAAAGGAGACGGACGCGACTGCCAAGCTGTCATCCAGTCCCTGGAGCGCCGCCACGCCGATTAAGGTATAGCCGGCTTGGGCGATAGACGAATAGGCCAGCAGGCGCTTGATATTGCTCTGTCGCAAAGCGACGACGTTGCCCAGTGTCATGCTCACAATCGCGATTACGACCAGCAGGTTGACCCAGAAATCTTGGATGATGACGCCGGCAATCGCTAAATCGGGCGGGAAAACCGCCGTCAAAAAACGGACCAGCAGAGCGAAGCTGGCAGCCTTGCTCGAGACGCTGACAAATGCGGTAACCGGCGTTGGCGCGCCTTCATAGACATCGGGCGTCCAAAAATGAAAAGGAACCGCGCTGAGCTTAAAGCCGAAGCCAACGACCACCATGACCAAAGCCGCCATGACCGCGAGCAAACCTTGGTCGAATCCGCCGCTCATGGCATCGGCAATGCCGCCCAGATTGGTCGTGCCGGCGAAGCCATAAAGCAAGCTGAAACCGAAGAGCATGATGGCCGAGGCAAAGGAGCCATAGAGGAAGTATTTCATGCCGCCTTCCGCCGAACGCAAATCGCCGCGGCGGAAGCTCGCCAGCATATAAAGCGGAATCGACAATGTTTCCAGCGCCACAAAGACCAGTATCAGGTCGCTCGCGCTGGACATCATCAAACCGCCGAGGGTGGCTATGATGACAATCAAATAGAATTCGCCCTTGTCGCCGACGCCCTCGTCGCCCAGCGCCATCAAGCAGGTTACCGCGCCCGACAAGAGCAGCATCACCTTGAAGATCTGCGACAGCGGATCGTAATTGACCATGCCACCCCAGAGCAAAAGGCCGTTCTCGAATAGCGCGGGATCGGGAACCCAGATCAAGGGAACCAGCGCCAACAAGGCCATGCCAACTGCCGAGATAAAAACCACGTTGCGGCGGGTAGCGACAGAACCGTAGATATCGGTGAAGAGCACAATCACCGCGAGCGCCGTCAAACCGACTTCCGGCAAGACCGACGGCAGTTGCGCCCAGAGATCAAATGCTTCCATCTAGCCACCTCCCAAGAGGGCGATTAGCGGTCGAATGCCGGATTCGATCATCGGAGCCATGATCGGCGGATACAAACCCAAAATGATAAGCGGCGCGCCCAAGATGATGAGTATGATGCGGTCGGTCGTCGCGATATCGCCGACGTCATGGAAATGCTCGGCATCAAACTCGCCGAAGAAAACCTGCCCCGCCACGCGCAATACATAAGCTGCGGTGATGACGATGCCCAGCGCGGACAGGATGACAATCACGCTGTAATAATTGCTAAGCTGGAAACTGCCCAGCTGCAAGGTAATCTGCTCGGAGGCTCCCCACATGCCTTGAAAAATGGGGAATTCGGCGATGAAGCCGCTGAGGCCCGGCATGCCCATACTGGTCAAACCGCCAATGACAAAAGCCACGCCCACCCAGGGCATCACTTTCATGAAGCCGCCCAGGCTGGGAATATCGCGGGTATGCGCGCGATCGTAGACCATGCCCACCACCCCGAAGAAGAGAGCGGTCATCGCGCCGTGGCTGAACATTTGAATGCCCGCCCCGGTCATGCCGGTCAGGTTCATCGTCGTCCAGCCCATGCTCACCAAACCCATGTGACTGACGGATGAAAAGCCAATGACATACTTGAAGTCGCGCTGCCGAAAAGCGATCAGCGCGCCATAAACGACGTTGATCAAAGTCAAGAAAACGATCCAGGGCAGGTGCGTCTGCGCGCCATCGGGCAGCAACTGCACACCCGCGCGCAAAGCCGCGAAGGCGCCTACTTTCATCAAGACACCCGCGTGAATCATCGAGACAGCGGTCGGCGCGGCGACATGACCATCGGGCGACCAATTGTGGAAGGGGAAAATACCCGCAAGCACGCCAAAACCGATGAACATGAAGGGGAACCAGAAGCGCGCGAAGCTCAAGCCTTCGATGCCCAATATGTCAATTGAGAAGGCGCCGTTTTCCGCCGCGAGCGTCAGTTGCACGATGCTCCAGCTATAAGGACCGCTGTCCGCGGGCAAAAGTCCGTTTTCCAGCGCCGCTTGGAAGACCCCCGCGCCGCTGCCGGAGAAAAACGCCCCAGCCGCGAAATACATCGCGACAGCGCCAACCAAGGCAAAGACCGAGCCCACCAGGATATACAGGGTCAGCTTCATCGCGGCGTATTCGCGCAGCTTGACCCAGCCCCAACCCGCAATCAGCAGGTACATCGGGAAGATGGCCAGTTCATAAAAGAAGAAAAGCATGAAGAGATCAACGGCGATGAAAACGCCATAAACGCCGGCCACCAGGAACATAAAGAAAGCCATGAATTCACGCAGACGATCTTCGATATTCCAGGAGATCAAGACGCCGGCCACAGCCACCATGCCGGTGAGCAAGACCATCGGCGCCGAAACGCCATCGACGCCGACGTGATAAGCGATGCCCAGCGACTCCACCCAGACAATCCGCTGCTCGAAAGCCAGCGCGTCGGCAAACATGCGCGCACCGCTCAGATCGCCGCCGCCCGTCAGCAGGGTCATTTGCTGGTCGATCAAGCCGCCAGCGCCCTTGACATAATTGTCGTAACCGAGGAAGACCGCAAGCGACAAAGCGAGAACAGCCGCAGCGGCGGTTATCGCGACTCCGCGCACCAGATCGCGGTTTTGCCGGTCCAGAAAAAGAATGACAAAGCCGGCGATGATGGGAATGAAGATGATCGCCGTGAGTACCGAAAAACCCGTTGCATCCATTACGTCATTCCTAGCCAGTTAATCCGGCGAACAAAGTGGTGACTGTCGCGTTGATGGTCGGCAGAATCCAGTTGGGATAAATGCCCGTGAGCAGCATCAAGAACATCAGCGGCGCCATGCCCAGCAGCTCGGCCGGGGTCAATTCCAGGTCGTAATCGCGCCAGCGCAGGTTGAAGGGACCGTGCAGAACCGCGCGTATGCCCTTCAGGATATAAGCCCCGGTGAAAAGCAAGCCGATCATGGCGATGGCTGTCAGCCCGGTAAAGATGGACCAGGAGCCGCGCACGATCAAGAATTCGCTGACGAATCCATTCAGCCCGGGCAAGCCCAGACTGGCGAAACTGGTGAAGAGCAATATCGCGCCCATGACCGGCGCCTTCACCCAAAGACCGCCGTAGTCGCCCAGGTCTCGTGTATGCGTTTTGTGGTAAAGCGCGCCCGCCAGCAAGAACATGCCAGCCGAGCTCAAGCCGTGATTGAACATCTGCAGCACAGTTCCGTTGGTGGCGATGATGGCGCTTTGCACGTCGACCCCCGATTGCGCGCCGCCCGTCCAAATACCCGCGTAAACCTGCGCCATGACGGCGATGCCAATCCCGACAAAACCCATGTGATTGACGGAACTGTAAGCCACCAGCCGCTTGATATCGTTCTGCCCGAAAGCCGCAAAAGCGCCCAATACAATGCCAAGCACCGACAATATGGCAAAGAGCGTCGCCACATTGACGCCGATCAGCGCGACCTCTGTCAGCCAGACATCGGGGAACAGGGGAATCACCAGCCGTATGAAACCATAAGCGCCCAGCTTCAGCATGATTCCCGCCAAGAGCATGGAACCAGCCGTCGGCGCCTCGCCATGCGCGTCCGGCAGCCAGGTATGGAAGGGCCAGATGGGCACTTTGATACTGAAAGCGACGAAGAAACCGGCGAATGCCAGCGCTTTTACCGTACTGACATCAAGGCCCAGCAGCGCCTGTCCCTGCCGGAAGAGGGGCCAGGTTTCGACCAATTCCGCCATGTTGTAGGTACCAGCCGACCAGCCGATGAGCTGTGTGGCCAGCAGCATGCCCAGCGTCCCGCCAAATGAGTAAATCATGAACTTGGTCGAAGCGTAGAAGCGGCCGCTATACTTGAGGCCCGCTTTTGGCAGGCTTCCCCATTGATTGATGAGGAAATACATCGGGACCAGGGTCAGTTCATAAAAGAGGAAGAAGACCATCAGGTCCATCGCCGCGAAGACGCCCATGCTGCCAGTCTCGAAGAAAAGCAGCAGCGCCATGTGCATATTGCTGCGGTCTTCAATGTTCCAGCTTGCCAGAATCGCCAGTGGCGTCAAGATGCCCGTCAGCAAAATCATCACGACGCTGATGCCGTCAATGCCCAGCGTCCAGCGCGCGCCCAGCGCGCTAAACCACTCGACATCTTGCGCCACGATAGTTTGATCCTCGCCAATGGCGGGCGCCGTCGCTTGATAATCAAAGAAGACCGCGATGGACAGGATTGCCAGCAGAATAGAGAAAACAAGCGCGGTCCAGCGACCTAATGACTTGCTAGGTACCAGCGACGCCAGCGCGGCCACGACAAATGCCGCCAAGGCTGGACCGAAGATCAGCACAGAGAGCGCGTCAATCCCGAATAACTGTATCATAGCTGCGTCTCCCTATTGCGCTGCGATGACCGCGCCCGACGTAAGTACCAAGACGATTCCGATCAAAACCGCCGCTACCAGCGCCAGCAGCATATACTGCTGCACGCGACCGGATTGCATGCGCCGCAACCAGCCGCCAAAATTGAAAATCGCGATTGGGATGCCATCGCCGACGCCATCAATCAGCCACATATTCAAGACTTTGACCAGATCACCCAGCCAGGTGAAAATGCGCCCGATGAGGTGCAAGAATGTATCAATGAGGCCTTTGTCCAGGAAAGCGATGACCTGTATGCCCAGCCATTGCGAGGGCTTGACGAATGCCTTTTCATACAAATCGTCGAGATAATAGCGGTTCTTCAAGATGGGATGCATAGCGCCGAGCGCCGATTCCAGCGGATCTTTGTCCCCCGCTTTCAGTGGCTTGCGCCAGTACATCATCCAGCCGAACCACAAACCCAGCAAGGCGACCAGGAAAGAGGTCGCGACCGGAACGATGTTGAAAGGCGGCGCATGCGGATGATAGTCCGGCAAGCTGGCGTAGGCGGCTGTCGCCTCCGACAGCGGCAGCGCCTCGATTATCAAGTGGTGGAAGGCGTTATAGTCGGGCGAAAAGATTGGACCCAAGACCGGGAAATCGGTCGGAACGCCGACGAAGCCCGCCAGAATAGCGAAGACAGCCAGGATCAGCAGCGGCAATGTCATCGTGAAGCTGACAAGCCCCTGCCCGAGGTTGGCGTGCTTGGCTGCTTCGCTGCGCGCCTCGCCGCCGAAGGTCAAAGCGATTTGGCGCATGGTATAAAAGGCGGTCATGAACGCGGCGATCGCGAGCAGAACAAAAACCAGGGCATGCGCGCCGCTGCCATATCGCTCTATGCCAAGCCAGGCGTCAGCCAGGATTTCATCTTTCGACCAGAAACCAGCGGTGATGATTGGCAAGCCGGACAGCGACAAACCTCCGATCAAAAAGGTCCAGAAAGTCACGGGCATGGTCTTGCGCAAGCCACCCATGTTAAACATGTCTTGCGCGTCGAAATGATGATCATGCCCGTGATTATGCTCGTCGTGCTCGTGAACATGATGTTCGCCGTGCTCCATGCCATGGATGACAGAACCCGCCGCCATGAAGAGCAGCGCTTTGAAGAAGGCGTGCGTAATCAGATGAAAAGCCGCGGCGACGTAGGCGCCAATGCCCAGGGCGGCCATCATGAATCCCAGTTGCGAAATCGTTGAATAAGCCAGCACGGCTTTGACGTCGTTCTGGGCGACCGCCATCGTCGCCGCCAGCAGCGCGGTAAACGCGCCCACCACAGCCATAAATGCCAGAGGCTCGGTCAAGATGCCGTGATGCGGATCGCCACCGGCGGCGAAGAGCGGGTAAAGGCGAATCAATGAAAAGATGCCGGCGGAAACCATAGCCGCGGCGTGAATCATGGCGCTGACCGGCGTTGGACCTTCCATGGCGTCGGGCAGCCAGACATGCAGCGGGAATTGCGCCGATTTGCCGACGGTGCCAATGATGAGGAAGATGCCGATGATGCTGGCCGCGCTGACGGTCCAACCACCGAAAATGATAGGTGTGGTAGTCGCCAGCAAATCAAGCGTCTCGGGGCTGTACATGATGTCGCGGTAGTTCAAGGTGCCGGTGACGCTATAGAGATAGGCGATGCCCAGTAGCATGACAACATCAGCGATACGTGTCGTGGTGAATGCTTTGATGGCGGCTTTATAGGCGCTCTCTTTTTCGAACCAGAAGCCGATAAGCAGATATGAGCAGACGCCCATGATCTCCCAGCCGACAAAGAGCAGCAGGACGTTATCCGCCACGACCAGCGTCAGCATAGCGCCGGCGAATAGCGAGATCAAAGCGAAGAAGCGCGCTTGCCGCGGATCCTGCGCCATGTAGCCGATGGAATAGATGAAAATCATCAACACGGCGATGGGCACCATAATTAGCATAATGACGGTAGCTGGATCGACGAGTACTCCCATGAAGAATGAGGTTTCGCCCGTGTCCATCCAAGCGACGCTGCTGGCAAGGACTTCCTGACCGATATGATGCAACTGAGAGGCGTCGGCGAGAACTGTCCAACTGATCAAGAGCGCGCAGATAACGCCGGTCAAGCCGACGCCGACGCTGATGACGCGGCTGTATCTGTTGACGACCGGTACCATCATTCCATCATAGTCGGGATGATGGCCACCATATTCGCGCTGGTCCGAGGCGGCGACCAGCTTGGAACGGTTGGTCAGGAGCGTGATAATCAGGAATGCCAACAAGGGACCGGCCGGGATCAGCCAAGGCAAGAGATTCGCGTCATTCAGGAGATCCATCGCGGTCCTTATCCTTTCAGCGTGTCAGCTTCTTCTGGTATGACCGACCGCCGATTGCGATAAACGGTGATAATGATCGCCAAGCCGACGGCGGCTTCCGCCGCCGCGATAATGAGCACAAAAGCGGTGAAGGCGTAACCGTTGAGCAGGAGGGGCGTGCCCGTTTCGCTATAGCGCCAGAATGCGACCAAATTGATATTGACGGCGTTCAACATCAGTTCCACGCCCATCAGGATCGCCACGGCGTTGCGCCGCGACAGGACGCCAAAGACGCCGATGCAAAAGAGCGCCGCGGCAACCGCCAAATACATCCAAAGAGGTACCATGCGTCCCTACCCCCTAGCTTTCTTCATCGCGGGCGATGAAGATCGCGCCGATCATCGCTGCCGTCAGCAATACCGACGCCAGCAAGAATGGCACGACGTAGCCATTGCCTTCGACCAGCGCAAGTCCCAGATCGCGCGTGGTCATCACAACTGTCGGCGCCAGCTCCGACGAATAGTCGCCGAAGATCGGCACGGTGACGCCGAAGAGCAGCGCCAGGAAAAGCGCTAGCGAGACGACAAGGCTCGGTATCGTCCGGATGTAGCGTTCCTTGATGCGGGTGACGCTGCGCGTCAACATGACGGCGAAAGTGATCAGAATAGCGATAGCGCCGATGTAAACCAGCACCTGCACCGCCGCTAAAAAGGGCGCGCTGAGCAGAACGAAATAGCCAGCCACGCCAAACAAACTGACCATCAGCCAGATCGTGCCTTGAAACAGGTTGCGGGTCGTCACCACGCCGATGGCGCCGCCCAGGGTCAAGATAGTGAAAATGAAAAAGCCGATGGTGACCGCGTTCAATTCCATGCCCTGCGTCTCCCTAGTCCCCGGCCCCGCTCGCGGCCTGCGCCAGCGCCCCCTGAGCAGCGCCCGATTCGCGGCGCGCTTCCTGCCCGCGCTTGCGCAAAATGCCCAGCAAATAAACGACCAGCGCCAAGTTAATCAAGAACATGATGACCGTGGTCGGCAAGACATCCACAAAACTCGCGGACAGCATGTCGCGCGGCGCAAAGCCCAACTCTTGCAGGATTTTCAGCGCCGCTGAAAGCAAAATCAAATTGACGATTGACAGCGGCACCAGGAACTTCCAGTTGAACGCCATGATTTGGTCGATGCGCAGGCGCGGGACCGTATTGCGCAGCCAAAGCGTGGTCAAATAGATGAACGCGCCTTTGAGCCCCAGCCAGGCGAAGGCGATCAGCGGCGATTCGTAATAGAGCGGTCCCATCCAACCGCCGAAGAAAAGCAGCGCCATCAAGATGCCATTGGTGAAGACGTGCAGGAATTCGGCGGCGAAGAACATGCCGAATTTCATGCCCGAGTATTCGATATTGAAGCCCGCCACCAATTCCGATTCCGCTTCTATGAGGTCAAAGGGCGCGCGGCCTGTTTCCGCTTGCGATGAGATGTAGAAGATGACAAAAGCCAGCGGCGAAAATACAACGAACCACATGCCCGTCTGCGCATTGACGATATCCAGCATGCTCATGCTGCCGGCCAGCATCACCGGCACCAGCAGCGCGAAAACGAGCGGCACTTCATAGCTGACCAGCAGCGCGACAACGCGAAAGGCGCCCAGCAAGGCGTATTTGTTGTTGCTCGCCCAGCCCGCGGTCATGATCGCCAGTGTGCCTAAGGAAGCTATCGCCACGAAATACAAAGCGCCGATCTCTAAATCGACGCCGAAATGAAAGGGCGTGAAAGGCACCACGACCCAAATGAGAACGACTGACGCGAAGGAAACCAAGGGCGCGGCATTATAGAGAACGCGATCGGCGGAGGTGGGCGTGATGTCTTCTTTGCCCAGCAGCTTGAGCAAATCGGCAAAGGTTTGCATCAAGCCCAGGGGACCCACGCGGTTGGGACCGATGCGGTCCTGGATCCGGGCAGCGACCTTGCGCTCCACCCAGATCAAGATGATGACAGTCAAGAGCGGCACGCCGCTGACCAGCAAGACGCCAACCAGCAGAGAGACGAACTGCGCCAAGCCGGCGTCGGCGCCCGACTCCACCATCAATTTACACAGACCGGTACAGAGTTCGTCCATAGTTGTCTCCGGCAAGCGTCCGCCCGGGCTTACTTCCAGTCCAGGGCGTTCTTCTTCCAGGCATAGAACAGCGCGTCCGTCAGCAGGAAGATGAATAAGAAACCCGCCACAAATCCAAACAGGTTCATCCCGTTATAGGCGACAGCCCAGGGGAACAAGAAAACCATTTCCACATCAAATACCAAAAATATCAAACCGTAGATATAATACTGAACGCGGAACTGCACCCAGGTATCGCCGATTGTTTCCACACCGCATTCATAGGTAGAACTCTTTAGCACGTTGGGCTTGCGCGGACGGACAAGCCAAGCGATCACGATTGGCAAAGCCGGAAATATCGGCGCCAACAAGGCGAACAAACCGACAAAAGCCCATTCGTTCAGTACATTCATCGGAGCAATACCCTCGAGTTCCTTAGGCATGACGCCGCAGCGTCAATCCAACGGCGACGCTGAGCGACGCCAATTCGGCATCCGATTGCGCCATTTATCACAAACTTCGCTAGTATATCATCACCAGTTTGCAAGTGCAACGGATTGTTGGCGACCAAAGTGGCGGATTTTTTCAGGAGCTCGTTTGAACCCTCAAATCACTTCCGGCGTCCAGCGCGCGAGGCGACGATGACCCCGGTGCCCGGACGCCGCAAGCGCGCTTAGGAGCGGCAAACTCGGTCTATGATTCGCGCAGCGCCTAACACAGAATAACGACATGAGTGAAGGTCCTGTCACGCTAAACGTCCTGCGCCCCAATCCAGAAGAATGGGATCGTTTTCTGCGCAGCCAAGCGCGGGCGCATCTCTTGCAATTGGCGGCTTGGGGCGCGCTTAAATCGCAGTTCGGCTGGGACGCGCGCATCGTCGCGCTATCAGACGACAGCGGCATCGTAGCGGGCGCGTCGGTCTTGCTAAAGAACTTGCCGCTGGGCGCGGGCAGAATGGCCTACCTGCCGCGCGGACCCTACGCGACGGCCGAAGCGCGCTACCCGGCGCTCTGGCAAGCGATCCGTTCGGAGACTGGCGCGGCTTTCCTCAAGGTGGAGCCCGGACATTTTCATGATCAGCCCGCGCCGGATTTCGCCAGTATGGGATTCGCGCCCAGCCCGCAGTCAATCCAACCCAACAATACTATTGTGATTGATATTCGAGCTGATGACGAAATCATATTGAAGCGCATGAACCAAGGCACGCGGCGCAAGGTGCGCAAGAGCCTGAAAGCCGACATCAACTACATTCAAGGTTCGCGGGGGGACCTAGAAGACTTCAATCGATTGATGCAAGCAACGGGCGAACGCAACGACTTCGGCGTACATAGCCCGGAATACTATCAGCGCGTCTTTGACTTGTTCATGCCGGAACATGGCGCGCTGTTGCTAGCGAGGTTCAAGCAGAAAGCGCTCGGCGCGATCATGGTCTTCGCCCTTGGCTCGAGCGCTTGGTATTTCTACGGCGCGTCATCGCGGCAGCATAGCAACTTATACGCCAGCTATGGCTTGCAATGGCAGGCGATCCAATGGGCGAAAGCGCGCGGCTGCGTCTGTTATGATATGTGGGGCATACCCGACCAGGACCAGGAAACACTGGAAGCCCAGTTTCAGCGGCGTTCGGACGGCTTATGGGGCGTGTACGGCTTCAAGCGCGGCTGGGGAGGTCGAATCTGTCGCGCCTCAGGCGCCTGGGACTTGGCTTTCAATCCGCTTGTTTACGGCGCTTACCGAATGGCGCTCAAGTTTAGCGGCTAGCGTTTCATTATTCTTAGAGAGGGAAAACTATCCTTAGCGTTACAGAAATCACCGATCGCGACCAATGGAACAGTCGCTTGCGGGAGTTGCCGGCGGCGCATATCTTGCAGACTTGGGATTGGGGCGAATTCAAGCGGCAGACCGTCGGCTGGCAGCCAACTCGCTTGGCATTCGAGCGCGATGGAATTCCGGTTGCGCTGGCGGGCATCGGCATGCGCGGCATAGGACCCTTTAAGGCGCTCTACGTCAGCAAGGGACCCGTGCTGGATTACGGCAATGAGCAGGTCTTGCTCGAAGCGCTCGAGGCGCTGGAATCCCGCGCGCGGGATATGGGCGCGATCTGGCTGAAGATCGACCCGGATGTCGTTTTGGCGACGGGCATGCCCGGGGGCGAGCAGGAAAAAACCATGGCTTTGGGACACAGGGTACGCGCGCTGTTGAAAGAGCGCGGATGGCGCTATTCGGATGCGCAGGTGCAATTCCGCAATACCATCAAAATCGACCTCAACCAGAGCGCCGACGCGCTCTTGAGCGCGATGAGCGGCAATACGCGGCGCAAGATCCGCGCAGCCGAAAAAAAGGGCGTGACTGTACGCGCCGCCGGTGATGATGATCTCGCGATTTTGTACGAGCTGTATCGAATCACGGCCGCGCGCGACAGGTTTTTGATCCGAGACTATGATTATTACAAACGCGCCTGGCAAGCTTTTATGGGCGCCGGCTTGGCTCATGCGCTGATCGCCGAATATGCGGGCGAGCCGATAGCGCATGTCATCCTCTTCCACTTCGGCGCGACCTGCTGGTATTTCTATGGCGCTTCGGGCAACAAAGAGCGGCGGCGCATGCCAAATTACTTGTTACAATGGGAAGCGATAAAATGGGCAAAAGCGCATGGTTGCGCCATTTATGATATGTGGGGCGCCCCCGATGTCTTTGATGAAAGCGACGGCTTATGGGGAGTCTATCAATTCAAGCGCGGTTTCCGCGGACAGGTGACGCGGCATATCGGCGCTTGGGATTACGCGCCGCGGTCCTGGCTCTATGAAGCCTATTCAAAACTGGCGCCCCGCCTGATGAGCTTCTTGCGCAACTAAGCAAAACCAAGTAGTTAAGAAGATTCACAACAGAGACAAAATGTAATTTTGAAGCGATTGCCTTGTTTAATTTGACAAACGCGCTGACTTGGTCTAGAATCAAGCGCAATCCGCGATTCCCGCCTCTGGGACTGCTTTGAGGACTGCAATGATGTTTAGAAAGACGTCGACCATGATTGAAATATTACAAAACATTACCCCCCCCCCCCCCCCCCGAATATTTGTTCTAATTTCGCATTGCTGCTTTCTCGTTTCACTGAGCTACTTCGCTCTGCCCCTGCAAGCCCAAAACCCTCCGCCAGCGCCAGCGAACTTTGTAACCTCGGCCATCACGCATAACAGCGTCACCCTTCTCTGGGACAAATCCAGCGGCGCAACCAGCTATGATCTCTTTGTCGTCGGCGAAACCGGCTGGACCAATATCGGCGATGTCGCGACTTATACCCTCACGGGCTTAGCATCCAGTACGAGTTTCTTGATACATATCCGCGCCAAAAACGACGCCGGCAATTCAGCCCTCAGTAATGTAGTTTTTACAACCCTCGCCCCGCCGGCGACGGTGCCCAAACCGCCGACGAACCTGCGCGTCAGCGGCGTCACGAACACGAGCATTACACTGAGTTGGGATAAATCGGTCCTCGCCACCGGCTACGATGTCTCCTTTGGCAACCGACTATGGCTTGATGTTGGCGATGTCGCCAGCTATATCATCACGGACCTCGACGGTACAAGCACCACTGTGCGTGTCCGCGCCAAAAACGACGACGGCATTTCAGAATTCGTTAGCCTCTATGTAACACTCGGTTCATCCTCGCAGTCCAGCGACGATGAACCAAGTCCCACCCCCACGTTTACGCCCACAGTCAAGCCCACGGTCCATACGCTTAAGCAGCTACCGGCGGAGATCCAAGTCAATAACTGGCTTGATGGCGCTCAGGGCCGCCGCGTCGGCATCGCCGAAATCGCCCAGCCCGATATCATCGCGCAGGGCATCCTGGACGCCGTCGATGTCTTTGGTTATGTGTCGCCCGATGTCGAAGTCTGCTTCTCCGCTCACGGGCGGATTGTCTTCCTGGACGCCGCCTACGCGCCGCGGCGCGCTTTCGACCTGCGGACTTATCAGCGCCCTGGGCGGACCTGCGCCTTGATTGACCGCGCCGGTACTGTCGTTCTGCTGCGCGGCGACGGTCCCCCGCCGCCCCCACAAAACACGCCGCCGGCAAACACAAATCCGGACGGAGGGCGCGGCTTGGGCGAATGCGAGGTGCGGCCCTGGGCCAACCTCAAGGTGCGCCAGGAGCCGCCTGATGGCTTGGTCCTGGGCGTAACCGCCAGCAGAGACTGGCTGCGCGCCAGCGACAAGCGGGCTGGTTATTTCAAAGTCGCTATTTGGGCAATCGAGGGCTGGATCAGCGGCGCTTATGTCCACGCCCGCGGGGATTGCGGGGCTTGAAGCGCCTGTTCGCGGACAATCGCTTCAAAAATATGTCGCGGATTCAAAGCGGAATTCATCGCAGAGGCGCAGAAGTAATTCCAAGAAAGTAATGATAATCTGAAAGTACAACGTTTTGTCCAGGTTTCGGGCAACTGATCCGCAGTGTCTACGCGCGGCACAGAGTCGCCCCTACCGTTTCTGATTATTTTGTTGGATTTACTTCTCTGGCGAATCTTCATTTCTTATTTCTTACTTGGATATACTTTCGTAGGCTCGATCCGCCAACTCAAGCACATCCCCCGGCGCGAACAGCCGCTTGAATTCGTCGAGCGAGAACTGCAATTCGCGGTCGCTCAATTCAGTTGACAGGAACAGGCGTTCGCCGTAGTCGCAGAATTCTTGCAGCACCCAGTCGTAACGGTAATACGCCAGTCCCTGCTTGTCCACTTGGCAAGCGCCGTAACCAGCCATGAAGGCGGAAACGGCATCATTTGCATGGGCATCGACAAGGAAAAACATCAGGTCCCTTTCTTTGGGCGCGAGCATCACTTCGTCCCAGTCGACGATGTGAATGGCGCCGGCGGCGTCGACCATGATATTGGCTAGATGGATATCGGCGTGGCAAATGACATGTTCATGATCCCGTGCTTGCAAGCGCGCTCCCAAGAATAAATAGCGCCGGCGCGCTTCTTCGATCTTGACGGCATATTGGCGCCAGAGTCGCGCCAATTCGATCGCAAAGGCATGGGGTTGATGAATGCGCTCTGCCGCGCGCGCGACTTTCTCCAGCCGGTTCAGCCAGCGCTTGCCATACTGTTCATGAGGCAGCTGCGCTTTGAGCTCTTCATTAAGTTCTGCAAGACCTGCGCGGTGAATGGCGCGCATGATCGCGCCCCATGCGCGCCATTGCCGCAGGCTGAGCGTCTTGCCCAACTTGGATTCACCGTCAATCCAGGGATAGAGGACCAGGCTGTATGCGTCTAATTTAGCGAAAAGCGCGCCCGAAACTGTGACCAGCGGCGCAACCGCGCTGTCGACGCTCTTCTCGCGCAGATGATGGGGAACTTCCAGCGCGGCGCGATTGGGCAAACCCCGGCGCAGCTTCAAGAAAAAGGCGCGCTGCTCGCCTCGAACACGAAAGGCAGACGCGGCCGCGTCATTGCCGATGGGCAAGAATTCCAGGGCTATTATCGAAATGCCATAGGCATATTCTAGTTCAGCAATAATCCGCTGGTCGGGGACAGTTGGCCTGTCGCGCATGGTCATCTCCATCAGATAGCGCGCAGGTGGCGCGGATTCTATATTATACGCCGCCGCCGGATTCAGAATCTCCAAAATCCGTTCTGCGCGGTATTGTAATTATATGAGCCTTTGTGGAACATTATAAACTCTTTATAATATATGTAATCTTTTGAAGACCATGCGCCAGCGTTTTGACTGGACCAGGAAGGAATAGATGATGGCGGAAATCCAGAAACTCGATATCAAGCCCGACGCGGTCTATAACCGGCAAGAAGCAGCCGAGCTGCTCGGCGTCAGCCTGAGCACGCTCAAGCGCTTAATCAAGAATGGGCACCTGCAGGTTAGCAGACCGGCCGGGATGCGCCGCGTGTTTATCACCGGCAAGAGCATTCAAGCCATGCTGGACTCAACCGTGATCGAGAAGCATGCTTAGTCCAAAGCTGTAATGATCGCCGTAATTGACTTGTTGGCGCCACAATGACATACTGTTGAAGGTTTGACAGACCCGACCGCAGGTAGCGCCGATGTAATTCCGAATTGCCTGAACACGCTGGGAGGAGGACGCGCGCAATTGTCCGCAGTTTTGGATGAACGCTAAGGAAATGACCAATTTCAGCCTGCATAGATATAGCTTGGTTCAGCCAACGCGCGCGCGCCCTCTCGCGTGCGGCAATACGCCTGCCCGTCTTTTCAAACGGTCGAGCGGCGGCAATTGCCAAGAGCAGCGCCAATCCGGCTAGCCGTCCGAAACAATCAAAGCGTCGATCTCATGACGACAGTTTCCACCACTAGGGCAAGAATCTGTCACCCGCGAGGAAAGCCAAGCAAAGGGCGTGAGACGGCAAAAGTCACACGCCCTTTTTTGTTAATTTGGATCGAAACAGAGCAGACGAACCATCATGACGAGCATGAGCGGAAACAAAGCGCAACAGCGCCAAGATCTGGAAAGCGCCAAGCGCCTGGACCTGGCTTACGAAGTACTCGACGAACTGCATTCAGCAATCTGCGCAGATCGCTGGCGACGCCGCGCGGATTGCGAGAGCGCCGCGCAGCTCGTCAGTTGGCTGAAAGAAGTGAGCTACATCGCCCAAGAGAGCGTCAACGAGCTGGAAGCGCATTGAGCGCGCAGAAGTCCCGAGCTGCGAATCCTGGAAAAGCCCGTTGTAACAGTCCCAGAGGAAAAAGCCGAGTGAGGCGGGGGCGCCGGCATTACTCTTGCTATTTCTCATTTCATTTCTCAGTCCATTTCTCCTGCGGGAATTACATATTCGTCAAAGCGCGGATTTCAGGTATAAAATAGCTGGCAAGCAATACTTGAGATCCGACAGGCAAGGTGAGAGGCTCAAGGCAAGGTGGCCAGGTCCGTCGTTTTGCAGAACCGAGTCCTGCTGCTCAACGGCAGCACGTGGGAACCCCTGTCCGTGATAACGGTGCAGCGCGCGATTAACCTATTGCTTGCGGGTAAAGCGATCGCCGTTGAACAGACCGGGCAATACTTGAACACGGTCCGTACCAGGTTCGAGGTGCCCTCCGTGATCGCGCTGCGCTCCTACGTCAACGTCCCGCGGCGCAAGTCTCACTGGAGCCGCAAGGGCGTGCTGGTGCGCGACAATTACACCTGTATCTATTGCGGGGTCAAGCTGGGCGCGCTGGTAAAGGGCAAGGTGCTCAGCAAGCGCGATTTCACCATTGACCACATCATCCCGCGCTCCAAGGGCGGCAAGGACACCTGGTCCAATACCGCTTGCGCCTGCTCCAAATGCAACCACCGCAAGAGCAACCGACTGCATAACGTCGCCGGCATGCGTTTGCTGTGGGAACCAAAAACCCCGCGCACCAGCTATCTCGTCATCGCGCTGGGCTCGGGTCCCGAAGTGTGGAAGCGTTACGTCGAGATTTAGCGACAAGCCCCGACATGTCGGCATGTTCGCATTTCCTGTCGCAAAAGCTGAATAGTTTCAGATTAAGACAGCGCCAGTTGCAAGGTCTGCGCCAATAGTTTGCAGCCAATATACGCGAGGAAAAGCGCGCAGGCGAGGTTAATCCGGCGGAAAATACGCTGATTGAACAGCCGGCGGCCGTATTCAACCACCGTCGCGAAAAAGAAGCACCAACAAACCTGCGCGATCATGAATCCCGCAAAGAATACCAAAAGGTGAATCGGCTGCGGATCGAGGAATCCCAAACCGATGATAGCGCCGCTCATGCCCAGCCAGGCAGTGATGTTCTGCGGGTTGGAAAGCGATAGCATGGCGCCGGCGACAAAGTGATTGTCGCGCGCGTCCCCGCCAGCGGCGATTTCTATGTCCTGGCGCGAGGCTCGCCAAGCATCCCAAGCGTAGCGCAAGATTAACCCAGAGCCAAATAAGCCCAGCAGCAGGGTCACGAAGCGGTTCTGAAATAATACTGACGCGCCCAATAGCGCCAGCAGCGCCCAGACGCCGTCGCCCACCAGCGAGCCCAACTCGATACGCAGGGCGGCGCTCCAGCCACCGGTGATGCCGCGCCGCAACGCTTCAAAGCCGATGACGCCGGGCTGAGCGGCAAAAACGAGCGAAAGCGCAAATGCGGAAAAGAACAGGACTTCCATCATGCGTAAAGTAATGACCGGATAAACATGGCGATTCTAGCGTCGCGGCGCGCTTCATATAGGGGAAAGATGCGCCAAGAATGGCAGGCGTCTCTTGTACGATTGCTACAACTGATGATTCGCAATGGCGTGATATTTGCGGCAACCGGGGTCAATGGCGCTCAGGCTTCGGCTTTCCACTCCAGCAGCAGCGCCGCGATCAATGCCGCCTGGCGCGGCAAACTGCTGATAATGACGTGTTCGTAGGTCGCATGAGCGCCATCGCCATGCGCGCCCAAGCCATCCAGCGTGGGAATGCCCATGGCCGCGGTGAAATTGCCGTCCGAGCCGCCACCGGTGCCGCCTTCATATATCGTTAGCCCGTGCTTTTCGGCGATGGCAGCCGCCTTCTTGAACAAGCCCGTCCGGCGTTCCATGGGCGGGCGATGCCCCTGCCGCAGGCAAGTTACCTTTGCGCCTGGCATCTTGGGATAAAGACTGCTGAGCGCGTCGTGCAGGTCATTCATGGCGTCGAGCGTCATGACGCGCGTATCGACATGCGCCTCGACCCGGGCCGGAATCACGTTGCCGGCCGAACCGCCCTCCACCACAGTAATCGAGACGGATGTGCCATATTTGAGATCGTTCAGCTGGTTGATTTCCAGCGCTTGCCGCGCGAATTCGATGATAGCGTTGATGCCTTCTTGTGGCGCGATGCCGGCGTGCGCCGCCCGCCCTTCCACGATCAATTCGTATTTGCCGCCGCCTTTGCGCCAGGTCTTGATCGCGCCTTCTTTGGTCGCCGGCTCCATCACCAGCACAAGTTCGCTATCGGCCGCCAATTGCTTGATCAGCGGCTCGGAAACAGGACTGCCGATTTCTTCTTCCGTGGTCGCCAAAAAGTGGATAGGCCGCGCCGGCAACTGTCCCCGCTTGATCAAGCCGTCAATGGCTTCCAGAGCGATGACCGCGCCGCCCTTCATATCAAGGGAGCCGGGACCATAATAGCGCCCGTCTTCAATCTTGATTGGCATGTTTTCCAGCGACCTGGTCGGGTGCACGGTATCGACATGGATCAAGAAAAGAAATGGCTGGCCCGGCGCGTCCGCGTTCCATTTTGCCAACAAAAAGTCGCCGCATGCCTCCTGCGGATAGCGGACAATCGAATCAGCGTTCATGGCTTGAAAGCGACCCTCCAGCCAGTCGACGAGCAAGTCGACCCGCGCCTTGTCCCGCATGAAGGACTCGCGCTCGACCATCGCCGTCAAGCTGTCCAGCATGGCTTCGCTGCGATCGCTGAAATATCTGAGCAATTCCGACATCATTTCCCTTTCAAATGCAAGAAATCGGTCCGACCTGTTAATCCGCGTCAGCCACCAAGATTCAAAGCCAGCCACTCCGCCAGTTGTTCCACGATTTCGGGTTGATTGACCAGCAATTCTACACCTCGGCCGCGATTGAATTCAAGGAACTGCGCCTCGCCAGCGACAGACCGCGCCAACGCCCGAGCCGCGGCATGGGCTTCGGCATCGTCCTTTGCCGCAGCCAGCCAAATCGGGCGCGCGCCATAGCTCGGCAGCATGTTCAGCAATGTATCCCGCGACAAGGGGCTGAGCAGCGCGGCGGCGTCGCACAATTCGTTGACAGCGCAGCCCAGCAGCGCCAGGTCAGCGGAGTGTTCCGCGCCAATAATAGCGATCCAGCCCGAGTCCACCTTGCTGATGGCGGCCAGGGAACGCAATACTGTCCTCAGGTGGTGGCTTTCCAACCATGCGCCGGTTTCGAGCGCCAAGACGATAAATCCCCGCTCCGCCAAGCGCTTGGCCAGCGGGCGCCAATCCAAGACGTCCCGGCTCAATATCAATATGCCCGGCTGACGCAATACGCCGAAACCGTAGCGTTCGCCTTCTAACACGGAGCCGTCTTCCAAGACGACTTTGACGCGTCGCGTGGAATCCCCTAGAGGGGCTGGCGGGAGCGCCGCGTCTACAGGCAAAGAGGCGAAACTTGGGTCCGTGCGGCCCAGTATGTTCGCGTCATCCCTATAAAGTTCCTCGGATGACAATATCTCGAGGGTCGGTTCGGCAGCGGGCAACGGCGGTAAAGGGGTTGCCGTCGGCGCGGATCTTGTCGGATTAGCCGCTGTAAGCGTGCAGCCGGCGGACAGCCCCATGACGCACAAGAAGAAGAAGCAACGGCATAGGCATGATCCCAGGCGAGCGAAGGATGTCATCACGAGGCGCGCCGGCGTTCAAAGCGCATTGGCGAAAACGATCATTCGTTCGCTATCGGCGGTGTAATCCGCGCGGTCGGCGTCGCCGTAGACCGCCGCCAGCCCCAGTCCGCAGCGTTCCAAAAGCAAGCTGAGTTCAGCCAGGAAAAAGTAGCGAAGTTTGTGTGGCGCCAGCAGCCTCGTCACCGCGCCATCGCCGGCGATGATGTCGTAGATCCAGTCGACATGCAGCAACTGTCGCGCGCGGTCAATGAAGCTTAGCGATTGCAGCATGATCATGTGCCCGGTTTCCGGATCCAGAAAGGTTCGTTCCAAGGTGGGCGCTTCGGTATCGCCCGCTGCGAAAGCGGGACCCGCGTTGGGCAGATCAATGACCAACAAGCCGTCCTGCGCGAGCCAGCGCCGCAGCTTGGCCAGCAGCGCGATCTGCCGCTCTTGCTCGTGAAAGTGCATCAGTCCGTTATAGGTCAATAGAATCAGGGCAAAACGCGCTTGATACTCATGTTCCAAGACATCCGCTGCCGTGACGCTGGTATGCTTGCGGAGTTGGGGCGCCTGTTCCAGCTTGCGCTCCAGCCGGTCCAGCATCGCGCGGTCCTGGTCGATGCCCTGGACTTGATGCCCTTGCCGCGCCAAGTGAATCAGGACGCGGCCTGTGCCGCAGCCGACATCAAGGATCTCGCCTTGATACTCCTTGGCGAGTTCGCTATAGAGCTGCAAATCATCCGTTTTGTCGGCGTTCTCCGCGTCGTAGAAGCGCGCCACTCTGGTATAAAATGCGGACACAGTTTTCCTCTCATTATGTCTCGCTTGCCTCGCTCGATTGTCGCGTCCAGCGAGAATGGCTATTGAATCTTCAGCGCTTCATTTGAGGCTTCATTTGAGGTTCTGGAAGATGCCGGCCGCGCCCATGCCACCGCCAATGCACATCGTGACCAGTCCGTAGTTGCTGCCGCGCCGTTTCATCTCATGGATGAGCTGCACCGTCAGCTTGGCGCCGGTGCAGCCCAGGGGATGACCAAGAGCAATCGCGCCGCCATTGACATTGACGATTTCCGGATTCAGTTCCAATTCGCGCATGACCGCCAGCGCCTGCGCGGCAAATGCTTCATTTAGCTCGATTACATCTATGTCCGCCAGGGTCATGCCACAGCGCTGCAGCGCCTTTGGCACCGCTTTGATGGGACCAACACCCATTATCTCGGGCCGCACCCCGGCGACGGCGAATCCGACAAAACGAGCCAAAGGCTCCAGACCGAGTCTGGTGGCTTGCTCCCTCTCCATGACAATCACCGCGGCCGCGCCGTCGCTCAAAGGGCTGGAATTGCCGGCGGTCACCGATCCCTTATTCTTGAAAACCGGCTTGAGCCCAGCCAGCGCTTCTATTGTGGTTTCGCGGCGCAGGTGTTCGTCATGCTCGAGGACCTGCCTTACCGTGGCGGGCAGGCCATCGTCGCCGATGACAGTCTCTTCCCACTCGAATGGCACAATCTCTTCCGCGAATATGCCGGCGTCGGTAGCGGCGGCCGCCTTGCAATGACTTTCATAAGCGAAGCGATCCATATCTACGCGAGCGATGCCGAATTCGCTGACGACACGCTCGGCGGTGAGCCCCATGCTCATATAGACATTGGGATCGTTTTCCGCCATGTATGGGTTCGGGCTCAAGTGATGCCCGGTCATCGGCACGGATGACATCGATTCAGCCCCACCCGCGATCACAAGGTCGGCTTGGTCGGCGATGATGCTGTTGGCCGCCAGCGCGATGGTCTGCAAGCCGCTGGAGCAGAAGCGATTGACCGTCTGCCCTGGCGTATCCACTGGCAATCCGGCGCGCAAGGCGATCACGCGCGCGAAGTTCATGCCTTGCGATCCCTCTGGCATAGCGCAGCCCATGATCACATCGTCAACAGCGGCCGGGTCGAGCAGGCTCTCGGTCTTGTCAAGCAGGTCGGCGATGACCGTCGCCGCCATCTCGTCCGAGCGTGCGTTCCTGGCGCTGCCGCGCAGGGCTTTGCCGACCGCTGTGCGGGATGTTGCGACTATGACTGCTTCGCGCATGTTGAATCCTTTCTAGCAACACATTGCCTTATGTTAGCAAATATCCGCGTGGGGTCAATGCGGCGCGCGGGCTGTGGTAATATGAGCTTGGTAGGGAATGGAGTAACAAGATGTCAAACAAACCGATGCTCAAGTCTTTCAGGCTAAAGAACTTTAAGGCGATACGCGACAGTGGTTTAGTGAAGTTCACGCCGCTAACGGTGTTAATCGGCGACAATGGCTCGGGCAAGAGCAGTCTTATTGAGGGCTTGCAGACCTACCAGCGCATTGTCACAGATGGGCTGGATGAAGCTATGCAGATGTGGCGGGGTTTTGAATATATTGTCAACCCGCCTTTGCATAATGGCAATCTTACAGAAGAAAAAACGCCTAAATTCAGTCCAATTGAGTTTGAACTTCGCGGTCTGAATGTTCCGCCAATCTCTCAAAATAACGAAGCGGCAAACTACAGAACGATAATGAAAGTCAATAAAGAGCCGAGCTCGGAATTGATCTTCATCGAAAAGGAAAATGTCTATTACAAAGGACGAAAAGTCCTCGCACGCGACTCAACGGGGTGGATCCAGTACATCAATAAAAAGATGCAATTTGGCATCCGCCCAGGTCATGCGATTATTTCAGATGGGGGCTTATACTATTATGCCAACGAATCTGAGGATGATAGACAATTTGACGATCTCAAGGGTTTTGGCATCAAATTCGACTGGCAGTTTATTACGCTAAATCCATGGATTATGGGAGAGCCGCGACCGATTCAACGCACAGGAGGCGCGATTCGCTTGCGCAGCGACGGCTCTAACATTGCTGAGTATTTGCGCCATATACTTCAACTGTATCCCGACACATTTGAAGGCATATTGGAAGCGCTGCAATATGTCTTGCCGTATATGCGAGACTTGAAACCCGTTCTCACAGACATCCTTGGCCACCAAATGCACTTGGAAATGAGCGAAGCGGAATTCAAGGTGATGGGCTGGCTCTTATCAACAGGTACTTTGCGCGTTCTTGCTTTGCTCGCGCTTTTCCGTCATCCAAAGCCGCCGCCGCTGATAGTCATTGAGGAGATTGAAAACGGTCTTGACCCGCGTTCAGTTCAACTAATTGTTGAAGAGATACGCCGGGTCACCGAAAGTGGACACTCGCAGGTCATATTGACCTCCCATTCTCCTTACTTGCTTGACCTGTTCGACCTTTCGCATATTGTGCTGGTCGAGCGTCGGGAAGGGACGCCCACATTCACTCGACCAGATGAATGCCAGGAGTTGGACCGCTGGAAGGAACGCTTTGGACCTGGGCGACTTATGAGTTCGGGAAGGCTGCGCAATCGGGAACTGGCATGAAGGTCGGCATGGTATTCGAATGCGCCGATGAGGGCCCGGACTTCAAAGTATGCGCGCATTTAGCAAAGAGGATCAGACCAGATATTACTGTTGTGCCAGATGCGCTCGGCAACAAGCGAAACTTGCTCGCCGAGTGTGGCGAATCCGCAGCAGCGCTCCTAGCGGATGGATGCGAGAAAGCATTGATTATCTGGGACCAGTACCCCAGCTTCAAGCGCAACGAAGCCCCATGCTGGCACAGAGACAGGGAAATGATTTTCGAGTCGCTCGCCAAGGCGGACGTTGATTTGGGCAGTGTGGAACTGATTTGTATTGAGGCCGAACTGGAAACTTGGTTGGTCGCTGATTTCAGAGCCGTCCGCGATGTCATTCAGCAGTGGGCGCCCAGAGCCAAAATTGGTCGGCTAAAGCGAGCGATGGAGTCAAACGATCCCAAAGAAATCCTTGATCGGCTGTTCAGAGAGCACGCGAAAATGCCCTATCAGCCGCATCGTCACGCCGAGAAGATCGTCAAAGCAATGCCTAACCTGAAACGACTGAATCGAGTGGAGTCCTTCCAGCGATTCGAAAGCAAGCTAACCGACTAATTCCGCAGCGGCTTATTCGTCCGCAGCATGTGCATGACGCGCTCCTGCGTCTTCGGCTCCATGATGAGGCTCAAGAAAGCCTCGCGCTCGAGGTTAAGCAAGTATTGTTGATCGACCCATTGCGGCTGCGCCAAAGCCCTGCCGGTGAGAATGCAAGCCAGCTTGCGCGCGATCAAGGCGTCGTGCTCGCTGGCATATCCGGCTTCCTGGTATCCCGCTATGCCGAGCAAGAGCGCCGCGTAGGCATCGCGCCCGGCCGCGTAGACCGCTTCCGGCTTGCGCTGCTGATAGGTTTCGCTTAATGCCAGCGCCAGGGCTTTCGCTTCGCCCAGCAAATGCGAGCGATTCATGACAATCCTATCCGATGCGGTCAGGAAGCCCAGCGCTTGCGCTTCTTTGGCGCTGCCGCTGACCTTCGCGGTGGCGATGGTCTCGAATGCCCTTTGCAAGCCCGCGATTTTATCGTCCGAGCCGGCCGCCGCCAGCGGATTCACTAGCCGCCGAACCAGTTCCTTGCAGCCGCCGCCCGCCGGGACTAAGCCCACGCCGACCTCGACCAAGCCCATGTAGAGCTCTGCCTGCGCCACAACTGCCGTACCGGACATCACCAGTTCCGCGCCACCGCCCAGCGCCATATTATGCGCCGCTACAAGAACCGGCTTGGGCGCATAACGGAGCGCGGTCGTCAAATCTTGCAGGGAAACCAGTACCTTCTCGATGCCTTCTAGGCCAGCCATTAGCGCCGATGGATCAAGATTGGCGCCGACGCAAAATCGTTCGCCGTCATTACCAATGACCAAGGCGCGGTATTCGGGCGATTCCAACAGTTCCAGCGCCTTGTAGCCTGACTCTATGAGTCCGGCGGTGATGCTGTTCTGCTTGGTATTGAATTCCCAGAGCAAGGCGCCGTCGCCCATGTCGTAGATGTTTCCGTCGCCATTGCTGTAAACCTCGGCGTCGGACGCGCGCAGGTCGGCGATTGTGATCTCTCTGGGGTCTCTGACCAGCGGCAAATAAGCGCCGTCCTGCGGGCTGTAATAGCCGACTGCCTTGCCGCCGGCGTCTCGCTGATAAAAGGAGGCATTGCCGGCGGCCAGCATGTCCCTGACCCAATCCGCCACCGCATAGCCATCAGCCTCGAAGCGATCGACGGTTGCGGCGACGCCGATGGCGTCCCAGATTTCAAAGGGTCCCATTTTGTGCGCGAAACCCCATTTATGCGCGTTGTCGATGTTGACAATGGTGTCGGTGATCTCCGGCACGCGCTGCGAGGCGTAAGCCAGCAGGAAGGCATGCAAATGATATAGGTATTTGCCGGCGCGGTCATCGGACTTGATCAGCAGCCCTATGCGTTCCCCCAACGGCTCGACTTTGTGATACCGGCCAACGCTATCGAAGCGCGGCTTGCTGGGCGGCTCGTGCTCCAGCGTCTCCAGGTTGAGCGCCCACAATTCTTTCGCCCCGCCGTCGCGCCGCATGTGATAAAAGCCGCGGCCCGTCTTGCGTCCCAGCCATCCCCGTTCCAGCAGTTTGTCCGATAGTTCGGCATTTTTTTGGTGCTTCAATATCTCGCGCGCCGGGTCATCGGGAATTGCCTCGTAAAGATTGCGCGCCACGCCCACCGCAATATCAAAGCCTACTAAATCGTTCAAGTTGAAGGTGGCGGTTTTTGGGCGGCCAATCAGCGGACCCGTCAAAGCATCAACTTCTTCCACGGTATAGCCGTGATCCAGCGCGTAATTGATGGCTTGCATGCCCGAAAGCGACATGAAGCGATTGCCGATGAAATTGGGTTTGTCCTTGCAAAGCACCGTGCCTTTGCCTAGTACATCAGCCCCGAAGCGCATCATGAAGTCGACAATAGCAGGGTCGCTGCCGGCATGAGGGATGATTTCCAGCAGCCGCAGGTAACGCGGCGGATTGAAAAAATGCGTTCCCAAGAAGCGCCGCGTGAAGCTGCCTGGCAGGTCCTCGGCAATCTGATGAATGGGAATACCGGAGGTGTTGCTGCTGATGATGGCGTCCTGGCTGACGTGATTGACGAGACGCGCCATGAGCGCGCGCTTGATGTCGCGGTCTTCGACCACCGCTTCTATCACCCAGTCGGCATCGGCGATTTTGTCCAGGTCGTCCTCGATGTTGCCGACGCTGATGTTCGCCAGATCCTCCGGGCTGTAGAGCTGGGCCGGGCGCATTTTGCGCAAGGCTTGCAGATTGCCGTTGACAATCGCGTTGCGGACCCGGGCGCTGTCCCCCGGCGCGCTCTTCGGCGGCGGGATATCCAGCAGCAGCGTTTCGATGCCGACGCCCGCCAGCAAAGCCGCGATGCCCCCGCCCATCGTGCCAGAGCCGATGACCGCCGCCTTCTTGATATCGTATCGCATTCCCATGCAGACCTTTCAGTGAAGCTCGACCGCCGCAGGAAATTGAAGGCGGTCGATGATTAGCAATCTAATTCCCTGCCATCCCATTGGAAGAGTTTGCCGCTGTCGGCCTCAGTTAAACGGTCCATGAGCTTGATCAAACCCGCTGCCGACTGCGCTGGGCTTAGCGGCGCCCTTGGCCCGCCCATATCTGTGCGCACCCAGCCTGGATTGACGGCAACCGTGATGACATCTCCCATTGCCTCATCCAAAGACAGGACACGCGCGGCCATGTTCATCGCCGCCTTGCTCATCCGATAGCCGTAGTTATCGCCACGGGCGCGGCTCAGCGAGCCCTGACCTGAGGAAATCATGACGACGCGCGCTCGGGCGCTCTTCCGCAGCAGCTGCCGAAAAGCCTGCGTCGCGATTAGCGGCGCGACGGCATTGCTACTGATCACTTCCGCGACCCCGCGCGCCGACAGTTGTCCCAGATGCCGCGACGGATGTTCGCCCCCGGGGTTGATGCCGGCGTTGTTGACGAGCAGGTCGAGCGCGTCGGCTTCCGCAGCGGTGGCAGCGGCGGCGCCCTTGATGGACGCTTCGTCTGTTATGTCCATTTTTAAGACGGTGATACTGCCGCCGCGCTCCCGCGCGAGCTCCTTCAAGCCTGCCGCGCCAGCGGGATTACGGCAAGTGGCGAAGATATGGACGCCGCCGCCTCGCAGGTATTGCTTTGTCAATTCAAAGCCGATGCCGCGGTTCGCGCCAGTGATGAGGATTCTCTGCACCTATAGTCTTCCAGTCTTTGGTCGAGAAATCGGCCAAGTCAAGCTATGCTTCATTGGAGCTTGTTGGGCTTTCGGGGCTTGCGTTATTTTCCTCGCGCCGCAGCCCCGAAATGAAAAAGTCGACCATCACATCCGCCACTTCATCGCCCGTGAGCCGTCCGCCTTCGCGAAACCAGACACCGACCCAGTTGTGCGCGCCAAGAATCGTCCTGGTTACCACCGCGACGTCGACCGGGCGGAACTCCCCCGCTTCGATGCCTGCGGTCAGCACACCGCGGAACAGGCGCTCGAAATAGTCGCGCCGCTCGAAGAAACGGTCGCGCCGCTCAATATACTCGACATGCGTCTTGGCTCTGCCTTTGCGCCGACTACTGAGATTCACATTGCGCAGCGACCGCATTTCGAAGACCATAGCCGCGCCTACGGCTACGTTTTGGGTGATGCCCATAATATGGGTGCGGATCATGGCGTCGAGTTTCTCGGCAAAGGACAGATCCGAGCTGGCAATGCTTTCCAGCTTTTCCGTTCCTAATTCCAGCCCATATTCCAGCACGCTCAGGAGCAAGAAGTCTTTGTTCTTGAAATGATGATACAAGCTGGCGGCGGTCAAATTGACTTGCCCGGCGATGTCTTTCATGGTCGCGGCATCATAACCCCGACTCCGCATGACTTCCGCAGCTGCCCAAAGAATTTCTTCACGATTAACAGATTGGTCCGCAGGTTTTCGCGCCAAAAGCCTGCTCCTTCAATAGCCATTTTTTGCGGGAAATTATATAACTAGCGCAAGATTATAGGGCATGAAGCGGCGGGTTTCAAGCCGAGCAAACGTTTCAAAATCAAATTATGTCGGATGTCGCACAATTCTAGCAATATGGTGTGGCGGCGGTCAGTGTCTACGCGACCCTCGGTGGTTACGGAAATAATCTGGCGCGATTGCGCTGCAAGATACCTGGTATGCGCTGTTCATATAATGAATCTCACAGCTATAATAATGGCGTTTTGGACCAGGAACAGAGAGCGGAAGATGTCCGACAGCGCTTGGCAAAGCTACGACCTGATCTTCTTCGACTGCGACAGCACCTTGTCCAGCATCGAGGGCATTGACGAGCTGGCTCGCTTCAAGGGCAAGGAAGAGCGCGTGGGCTTGCTGACCAATAAGGCGATGGATGGCGAGCTTGATCTGGCTGAAGTTTACGGCAAACGCTTGCGCGCCATCCGTCCCACGCGCGCCCAGCTCAAGGCGATTGAGGAACGTTACTGGGAAACCATGGTCGAAGACGCGGCCGAAGTCATCGCGGCGCTGCATTACCTGGGCAAGCGAGTATTCATCATCAGTGGCGGCTTGATTGACGCCGTGCGCGGTTTTGGCAGGCGGCTGGGGGTGGATGCCGCGCGCATTCGCGCTGTCGAGCTGGAATACAACGAGCTGTCCGGGCAATGGTGGCGCTATCACGAGCCGCAGGCGCAACAGGCGCAGACCTATCTGGATTTCGATGAAGGACCTTTGACGGTTTCAAAAGGCAAATCCCAGATTATTCAAGAGCTGGCGGGTGATTTGCCCGGGCGGCGCGTCATGATTGGCGACGGCGCGAGCGACCTCGCGACCAAAGACCAGGTCGACCTCTTCATTGGTTATGGCGGCGTCTTGACGCGGGACAAGGTGAAAGCGGAATCCGATGTCTTTGTCAGCGCCAATTCCCTGGCGCCGATTCTGCCAATTGCAGCGGGGCGCGCTGGCTGGCAAACTGTGGCGGGCAGCGCATACGAAGCGCTCTATCGCAAGGGCATCAGTTTGGCACGAGATCCCGAATCGGTCAGCTTTCAATTAAATATGCAGCCAAATATGCGACAAGACCAGTTCATTCAGGCATTTGCAGGCAAGCATTCGACATGAGTTTCGACGCGATAATCTTTGACATGGACGGGCTCTTGGTCGATTCGGAACCGCTTTGGCACGAGGCCGAGCTCGAGATGATTGAAGGCGCTGGCTATAGCTATGCCGAAGAAGTGCGGGAACAAACGATTGGCGTCCGCGTAGATGAATTCGCGCGCATCATCCATCGCCATTATCCCAAGGTGGGCGAATCGCCCGCGGCGATAATTGAGGATATCACGGCGCGCATACTGCGCATGCCGCTGGAGAAGGTTCAGCCGCGCCCTGGCGCGGAAGAAATCATCCGCTTTGCCGTCGAGCGGGGAATCCCGCGGGCGATCGCCTCAAGTTCCTGGGATTGCGTCATCGACCATTTTGTGAATCTGCTGGGCTGGAACAAATGGATCCCGCAGCGCTATTCGGCGCAGCACATGGCGCGGGGCAAACCGGCCCCCGATATTTATCTGCACGCCGCCGAGCAACTGGGCTGCGCGCCCGCGCGCTGCCTGGCGCTGGAGGACAGTCCGGCCGGGACGCAGTCGGCAATAGCGGCGGGCATGACCTGTTATTCCGTGCCCGACCTGTCGCATTCCACGCTGGAAGACTTCGCGGGTCTCAACGAACATGTTTACGCGAGCCTGCACGACATATTGGCGGACTTTGAAAAGAAAGGCTTCTTCGCTTGAGCCAGCGACGGGTTTTGGTCGCGACCGACCTCACGCCAGAAAGCATCGCCCTGCTGGAAGCGGAGAAAGATCTCGTCGTAAACGTTATCCCGCCAAAGACTTCCCAGGTGCGGGCGGCGCTCGGCGACGCCAGCGCCATCATCACGCGTTCCGATTTCAAGTTGGACGCGCCGCTGCTGGAACACGCGCCAAAGCTGCAACTGATCGCGCGCATGTCGGCCGGCTTGACCGGGATTGACGTCGACTATGCCACGCAACGCGGCATCCTGGTGATGAATATCCCCGGTGTCAGCGCAATCGCCGCCGCCGAGCATACGCTGACCTTGATGCTGGCGCTCAACCGCAACCTGCCAGGCATCCATGACAGCCTGCGCGAAGGCTGGTGGCTTTTCGACCGGCAGCCGCAGGTCGGCAAGCAATTGCATGGCAAAACAATCGGCATTGTCGGATTGGGTCGGGTTGGGCAGCGCGTGGCGCGCCTTTGTTTGGCTTTCGGCATGCGCGTATTGGCATACGATCCCTATATCCGCGAAGAGCAGGTCAGCGACAAAGGCATTCAGTTGACGGGCCTGCGGGAAATGCTGGAAGCGGCGGATTACGTCAGTCTCCATGTGCCGGCGACGGACGAAACCAGCGATTTCTTCACCGCCGATATGCTAGCGCAGATGAAACCCGGCGCCTGCTTCATCAATACAGCGCACGGCGGCGTTGTTAAGGAAGCGCTGCTGGCGGAGGCGCTAAAGGACGGAGGCCTGGGCGGCGTGGCTTTGGACGTCTGGAACGAAGAGCCGCCCTTCAACAGCCCGCTGATCGGTCTGGATCGGGTGATTCACACGCCGCATATCGGCGACAATACCGCGGAAGCGCGGCAAGACCTGTCCCTTCAGATCGTCAAGCAAGTGATTGACGCGCTGCAGGAGCGCGACTATCGCAATGTCGTCAACCTGCCCCTGCTGCCGGGCTTGAATTACAGCGATGCCCGCCCCTATCTGCAATTATCGGAAAGCATCGGCAGCTTGCAGCACATATTAGCGCGCGCTCCCATCCGCCGCATCGCCATCGAGATCATCGGCGAAGACATGAACGGGCTAATCAAGCCGATGACAGTCGGCATATTAAAAGGGCTGCTGGCGCCGATACATGGCGAAAAAGTGAGCTATGTCAACGCGCCAGTTTTGGCGACCGAGCATAGCTGGCAGATCACACAAGCGAAGGGTATCAAGATCAGCGAATACAGCAATGTCATCACCTGCCAGATTACGCTGGATGACAACGAAGAGATCAGCATCGCGGGGACGCTGCTGGACCGGCAGAAGCCCTATATCCTGCAGATTAACAGCTACCGCATCCACTTCGAGCCGCGCGGACATCTGCTCATCATGGGCAGTTACGACCAGCCGGGCGTGATCGGCAAAGTCGGCACGCTGATGGCGGAAAACGGCATCAACATCGCCAGTTGGCACACCGGGCGCGCCGAGCCGGGCGGCAATACGCTGACCGTGCTCAATTTTGACGAGGCGCTGCCGGAGGCTTTAATGGATATCTTGCGGGGGCAGGACTTCATACGCCACGTGCATCAACTGCATATAGCTGGATAAACGTAATATCGAAGTGATATCGGACGCTGTACAAGGTATGCAATGAATCCCAGAATAGCGCTACCGAAAACCAAGCCTGAAGATGACCATGAGAGCCTGCGCAAAATGCAAGAAGATCTTTTGCAGTGGGCTGAAGAATTGTTTGGTCAGCGAGAAACATCTTGGACATTGCTGCCACCGATATTTGGCGATCGAAATCCATATATTTTCTTTCCTGATTTACAAAATATCAGTTCAATCAAAGAAATTGAACCAATTAAATTGGTACAGATAAAACTGGGATGTAGAGCACTTGATAATTGGAATAGAGTGTTGTTTCAACTTGCCCATGAGGTTATACATTTGCTTAACCCCCTACATCCTGACCACGGAAAAGCAAACTATCTCGAAGAAGGCGTAGCCTGTGCATTCTCGTCTTATGTTCAGCGCAGGTGTAGCATCACTGGCTCTGATTTCGTAAGAGATAATCTACCAGCTTACAAGTATGCACATAGTTTGATAAAACGGCTTCCAGCTGGAAATATTGCGGCTGCAAAGCGTATACGAAGAGAGATGACGCCAGGCACCTCATTTTCAAGTATTTCCAAAGAAGACTTACTACGGATATTCCGAAACATAAACCCTAAACACGCAGACGCTCTAACCAGCAAGTTCGACAGGGATAAAGCCGATTTTCCTGACATCGGGCTAATCACACAGATGCCTTAGCAGACTATTCCGTGTTCAATCAAGATGACTCTTGATCGCCAGGGCGACTTCCTTGTTAATGCCATTCACCTCCGCGAGTTCGGAAATGCTGGCCCCTTTGATAGCGTCAATCGAATTTTCAAAGTGTTTGAGCAAGAATTTGCGGCGTTTGGGTCCCACCCCCGGTATCGTTTCCAGGCGGCTGGCCAGGCTCAGCTTGCGCCGGCGCTTGCGATGGCTGGTAATGGCGAAGCGATGCGCTTCGTCACGCGCGCGCTGAACAAGATAAAGCGCTTCGCTGCGGCGCGGCAGCAGCACGGACTGCGACTGACCAGGCAGGAAGACTTCTTCAACGCGTTTCGCCAAAGCCGCGACCGGCACCCGGTCTGTCAAGCCAAATTCCGCCAATACGCCACGCGCGACATTGAGCTGCCCCAGCCCGCCGTCAATCAAAAGCAAATCCGGCAATAAGCGCCAGGTTTCAGCCTTGTCCACCCCATCCGGGCTCCGAATTTCTTCGGACTCCTGCGCGTTTTTCCAGCGCAGAAAGCGCCGCGTCAATGCCTCGCGCATGGACTGATAATCGTCCGACCCGCCATGGGCGACCGAACGGATATTGAAACGGCGGTATTCGCTTTTGCGCGCCACCCCGCGCGCGAAGACCACTCTGCTGGCGACGATGGCGGTGCCTTGCGTCGTGCTTATGTCGTAACACTCGATGCGGTTGGGGATGCGCGGGAGGCGCAATGCTTCGTGCAGTTGCGCCAGCGCTTGTTCGTGTTTGGTGGTATCGGCTTCGTATTGCGCGCGCATCATTTGCAGGCTTTCCAGCGCGTTTTCCTGCGCCAGCGCGACCAATTTGCGTTTGTCGCCCCGCTGCGGCACATGAATGGATACCTTCGAGCTGGCGCGTTTGTCGCTGAGCCAACGCTCCAGGATACGCGCTTCTTCAACTTCCTCCGGTAGGATCAATTCGCGCGGGATATTGCTGCTGGTGGCGTAAAACTGGCTGATGAACTGTTCCAGCACGGCGGCGTCCGATTCGCCTTCGGTATTGTTTATCGCGCGCGAATCGCTGCCGATCAGCTTGCCGTTGCGGATGAACATGATCTGTACCGTGGCGTCGCGCTCGTCGCGCGCCAGGGCGATGACATCGTGGTCGGTCATGCTCTTGCCGACGGTTTTGTGTTTGTTGGTGATATAGTCGATGGCGCGCAGCTGGTCGCGGATGGCGGCCGCTTTTTCGAAGTTGAGATCGCTGGAGGCGTTCAGCATGTCTTTCATCAAGCGTTTCTGCACGCCCTCTGCCTTGCCGCCAAGCACGTCCATAAGTTCTTGAATCATCTCGCGGTATTCATCGCGGCTGACGGCGCCGATGCAAGGCGCGTTGCACAACTTGATGTCGTGGAACAGGCAGGCGCGTTCGTCCTGCCCGTCAATATCGCGGTCGCAGGTCAAATACGGGAAGGCTTTGCGCAAATCGCTCAAGGTTTTCTGAACTACCCACATAGCTGTGTAAGGACCAAAATAGCGCGAGCCTTCGTTGAGAACGCGCCGGGTGGTTTCTACTTTGGGGAAGGCCTCAGCCCAACTGACGCGGATATAGGGATAACGCTTGTCATCTTTCAGCTCGATGTTAAAACGCGGCTTGTGCTTTTTGATGAGGGTTTCTTCCAGAATC
Source organism: Aggregatilineales bacterium (assembly GCA_963663445.2). GTDB lineage: Bacteria > Chloroflexota > Anaerolineae > Aggregatilineales > Phototrophicaceae > UBA6055. Next base: position 2,306,080 of record CAXXTM010000002.1, read on the forward strand.
AGCGCCTTGACTTCGCTTTCCGTGATGATGAAGTCGATGTCGTCGACTTCGGCGCGCATGCGCAGTGTCTTGCTATTGCCATCGGCGGCGTTCGTGAAGTAGCTGCGGACGCGATTGCGCAGGCGTTTGGCTTTGCCCACGTAGATGATTTTGCCCCGGCTGTTCTTGAGTAGGTAAACGCCGGGCTTCGCGGGCAGGTTCTTGAGAATGGTCTCGATATGCGCTGGTTTTTGGTATTTCATGGCGCTAGGGGCGATACTTGGCGAGTGATTGTAATAGTACCATTTTAGCATGATACGCTGTTGCGGAGAATGAATTGTACGACAACTCCCGAACAACATGAGCAAGCTCGCTTGGCAAAACAAGTTACAATTGGATTCACTAGAGGCAAAGGGATTTCAACTTGTGACCGCGCATACACCAGTGCTTGTGGAGCCATTGCTTCGACTGATACAGCCCGCTGACGGGAGGCTTGAGCGAGTCATTGACGGGACGCTTGGGGCTGGCGGGCACACAGGCGCTCTGCTGGAAGCGGGCGCCGCAGCGGTGCTGGCTTTGGACCTTGACGAATGCGCGATTGCGACCGCCCGGCGGGTTCTGGCGCCATATCTAGACCGCGTGAGCTTCGCGCATGCCAGTTACGTCAATATGCGCGCCGAGGCGAATCAGCGCGGCTGGCATGAGGTCGACGCCATCTTATTGGACCTGGGCCTCTCGTCCATGCAATTGGACGATCCCGCGCGCGGTTTCGCCTTTCGACACGATGGTCCGCTCGACATGCGCTTCGACGTTATGAATACAAGCGCCACAGCGGAAGAACTGGTAAATTCCCTGCCAGAGACGGAGCTTGCCGACCTGTTCTTTCGCTATGGGGAAGAGAAGGCCGCTCGCCAGATCGCCGGCGCAATCGTGGCGCAGAGGCCGATACAAAGCACAGGCGAGCTGGCGAGCCTGATCGAAAGCGCGCTTGGCAAGCGGCGGCGAATGGCGAAGATTCACCCGGCGACCAAAGTTTTTCAAGCGCTGCGCATCGCGGTAAACCGAGAATTGGAAGCCCTGGAAAAGGCGCTTCCCATCGCCGTCGACTTGCTGCGCCCTGGCGGGAGACTGGCGGTGATCGCCTTTCACAGCCTGGAAGATCGTATCGTCAAGCGAAGTTTCCGGAATCTGGCGCAGGAAGTTGTCGCTCCACCGGGCATGGCCTCCATTGCGGAAAAGCGCGCGCTGGTCAAGCTAGTCAATCGCAAGCCGATCGCGCCTGATGAAAAAGAGCGCAGCGGCAACCCGCGCAGCCGCAGCGCCAAGCTGAGGATTGTGGAAAAACTAGATTTGGATTGAACCTCTGTTGCGAAATATCGCGTTTTTGATAGATTTGTATCTATGCTCGCGCTGGCTTTCGCAGGAGCCTGAACTTCCAGCCAGCTGAGCAGCCGTCCGGGAAAGACCATTCAACAGCCGCTGGGCGCGCGATCGGCGATAGCGCCGCCGCGCCTAGAGAAAATAAGAAAGAGCAAGATGGCACAGAATTGGTTTCAACATACGCTTAGCCGCAAGCGCTTTTACGTCCGCAATCAAGCAGCCATGCTTGTGATCCTCGGCACCGCTATTTTGCTCGCGCTTGGCAGCATCTATCTTTCCCAGGTCGCCTCCTTCGCCATCACCAATCGAACCATTGAAGACTTGATTATCCAGCGCGACGAACTCAAATACACCAATGAACAGTTAATCGCGGAAATCGCCCGGTTTCGTACGGTCCCGCGCTTGACACTGCGCGCCCAGGATATTGGTTTTCGCCCGGCGACCAATAATGAAATAGACTATGTGGTGATCGAGGGCTACAGCCCAAGTCGCGGAAATAGCTTTGCGGAAGCGGCGAGCGCGCGCGCCGACCAGGATCCAGCGCCCAGCTATGACGAGACCTTCAGTGGCTGGATACAGCGGCAACTAAGAACTTTACGAGAACAAATCGCAGCCTTTAGCAGCTAGCGCGAGAAGCCCATTTTATGCAAGGACAGCCCGACCAGCAGGTAACAATCCATTCACGACTGCCTTTCGTGATCATCTTTCTCATCGTGCTGGCTGGCTGGCTGGTGATTAATCTGGCCAACTTCCAGTTCTTCCCGCGTTCGGTGCGGCAGGAGATGGAAAGGCGCGGCAGCGCCGTCACCAGCTCAACGCGCCGCATACCTGCGGAACGGGGCCAGATTTATGACCGAGACGGCGAACCCCTGGCTTTTAATTCGCTGCAGTATCGCGTGGGCCTCAGCCCCAGCCTGGTAGCCGACCCGTCAAACCTCAGCCGACAGCTCGCGCTCATCCTCGATATCGACGAGTTCGAGTTGCATCGTCTCGCCACCAGCGAGAATCTTTGGGAATTCGTCGCCGGTCCGATTTCGGCCGACCGGGGCCAGGCGATTGCCGCCCTAGACGAGATTTCGATTGATCTGGAAAGGATACCGAGGCGCTTTTATCCGCAAGGTCCTTTGGGGGGCCACGTCATCGGCTTCGTCGTTGACGAGGACCTGAAAGGCGCGATGGGTGTCGAAGGCGCTTATAACGACACCTTGGCGGGCCGGGTTCTAGATCTTTCCATCAGCAATGTTCCGATTGACTTGCCAGAAGATTTGCCGACCGATCAGCGGGGCCAGGACATCCTGCTCACTTTGGATCGGGATGTGCAATTCTGGGTAGAATCGGAATTGGAAAGAGCGGTTCTGGAATCGGGCGCGTTCCGCGGCTCGGCCATCGTCATGGATCCGCGTAATGGCGATATTCTCGCTATGGCAAACGACCCCGCGCTGGATCCAAATACCTTTTTGGAAGTCGAAGATCCCAATCTCTTGCTCAACCCGAGCATCAATGAAGACTTTGAGCCAGGCACCACCGTGCAGGCGCTGACGGTCGCCGCAGGCTTGGAAACAGGCGCCATCACGCCGTATTGGACTTACAATGACGGCGGCAACCTGGAAGTAGGCGGCTACAAAATCTGGAATCGGCTCTTCGAAACCCACGGCACGATTGACGCCGCGCACATTCTCGCGCGTTCCGTCAATGTTGGCGCCGCTACCATCGCGCTCGAGATGGGCACGGACAATTTCTATAGCATGATGCGCGCCTTTGGCTTGGGACAAATCACCGGCGTCGATCTATTCGCCGAAGAAAGCGGCGAACTCAAGATACCCGGCGACAGCAATTGGTCGGAGAGCTTCCTGGGATTGAACAGCTATGGACAGCGCATGACGGCGACGCCCCTGCAAATGATTACGGCTTTTGCGGCGATCGCCAACAAGGGCATCATGCGTCAGCCGCGCATCGCGCGCCAAGCGATCACCGAAGATGGTCCACAAGAGGCGCAGCCGATCACCATCCGCCGCGTCCTTTCCGCAGAGACCGCCAGTATGGTCACCGATCTATTGGCGCGAGCGGTCATTGAAGGCGCGCCGGCGGCGCAACTGCCCGGCTATACCATCGCCGGTAAAGCCGGCACCGCGCGTATCGCAACCGCCTTGGACTATGAAGTGGGGCGCAATTCATCCATCGTCACATTCATTGGATATTTGCCGGCCGACGACCCGCAAATCGTCATCATGGTCAAGTTGGATCGGCCCGATGATTATTACGGCTATGAAGTCGCCGCGCCGGTGTTCCGGCGTCTTGCCGACCGACTGGTGATCTTGCTGGAGATACCGGTCGACGAAATACGGCGCGACTTGGCGCGATCCACATTTAATACCAGTTCGGTCGGCAGCTGAGGAGCCCGCTATAAATGGAAGCGAAATTACCGCTGGCACTAAGCGTAGGTGGGGCGACATTTTTGCTGGGCGTGATTTGGGGCGGTCCCTTTGTAGAAATTCTGCTTCGTTTCAAGCTCGGCAAGCAGATCCGATCAGAATTGATGGACAGCGCGCATGTATATAAAGTCGGCACGCCGACAATGGGCGGGATCATGATCATCCTGCCAACAATCGCCATCACGCTCGCTCTTAATATCTCGCGCATTGTTCAAGAAGGCGAAGGGCGCAGCGTCTTGCTGCCGCTGTCAGTATTGATTGGATTCGCTCTTTTGGGTTTGATTGACGACTGGGAAGGCATACAGACATCGCGCGGCAGCGTGGGCGAAGGCTTATCGGGCCGAGTGAAATTCTTGGGGCAGATTGTCCTGGCGCTGATCGCATCCATCATCATGTCGCAGTTTGGCTTTTCTTACGCCAACTCCATGCCGCTGCCGCTGATACCGATAGAAATCGCCTTGCATCCGCTAATCTTTATCGCCATCAGCACCTTTATCATCATCGGCAGTTCCAACGCCACCAACTTCACCGATGGCTTGGATGGCTTAGCCGGCATCGTGACTGCCAGCGCCTTCGGCGCTTACGGCGTGATCGCCTATTTGCAGAATCAGATTTTCTTGATTGACCTGTGTTTCATAGTCGTGGGCGCCTGCTTCGCTTTTCTCTGGTACAACGCGTATCCCGCGCAGTTGTTTATGGGGGATACGGGCTCTCTGGCGCTGGGCGCGACGCTGGGCACAGTCGCGGTTATGACCGGTCAGTGGCTCTTGCTGCCAATTGTCGCGATCGTGCCTGTGATGGAGATCTTAAGCGTGATGCTGCAGGTGGCTTCCGCCAAGCTGAGCCGGCGCTTTTACGGCGTCGATATCCGCCCCTTTCGCCGAACGCCCATACATCATCACTTTGAATTAGGCGGCTGGAGCGAAACGCAAATCGTTCAGCGCTTTTGGCTGATCAGCATTCTCTGCGCTTTCATCGGCGTGGCTTTGGCGCTGCTGCGGCAGCGCGCGCTCGGACCCTTGTGATGCGCGCCTTGCCAGGTCTGGTCCAGGATTATCCCGTCTGATGCCGGCGCGAGACAGTCTATCAGGCAAGCGGATTGTCATATTCGGCTTTGGACGACAGGGAAGAGCCTTGGCGCGCTGGTTGCCGAGCATCGGCGCCGAAGTCGTCGTCACAGACAGCCGCGGCGCGAAAGAATTGGGCATCCGCCGCTCGCAATATCCCGGCGCGCGCTTCTTCCTGCGCGGGCACCCGCAAGACGTCCTGACAGGCGCAAAAGCCATCTGCGTATCCGGTGGCGTGCCGCTGGACCTGCCGATATTTGACTTGGCGCGCAAGCGCAATATTCCCTTCACCAACGACGCGCAATTGTTCATCGAGCGATGCCCGGCGCCCGTCATTGGCATCACGGGCAGCGCCGGGAAAACAACAACCGCCGCGCTGGTGGCGAAGATTCTGCGGGCAGCCGGCTACAAAGTCTGGCTGGGGGGCAATATCGGCAACCCGCTCGTTGAAGACCTGCCAAAAATCACCAAGAACGATGTGGTAGTCATGGAGCTTTCCAGCTTTCAACTAGAGTTGATGAGCAAAAGCCCGCAAGTCGCTGCCCTGCTCAACTTGACGCCCAATCATCTTGATAGGCACGGCACGCTGGAGCGTTACGCCGCCGCCAAAGCCAACATCATCCGCTACCAGAAGCGTACAGAGGTCGCGGTGCTGGGCTGGGACGACCCCGGCAGCCGCGCTATGGAGCAGCTTGTTCGCGGCGAACTGGCGGCTTTCAGCGCCTATGATCTGGTGGCCGATGGCGCCTTTCTATTGGGAAATCGCGTTTTTGTGGCGGGCTGCGCCAGTTACGACGCGACGCCGCATGTTGTCTGCCCGCGGGAGGAGATTCCCCTGCGCGGCGATCACAACGTGGCGAATGTCCTGGCGGCCTGCGCGATAAGCGGGTCGCTGGGATTGGCTGCCGATCGCCCCGGGGTCAAGCCCGAGACGATGCGCGAAGCGATTCGCGGTTTTCGCGCGGTTGCGCATCGCCTGGAAACGGTGCGCCGAATCGCCGGCGTCACATACGTGAATGACAGTATCGCTACCGCGCCGGAACGCCTGATCGCCGCCCTGCAAAGCTACGACGAGCCACTGATACTGCTGATCGGCGGCGCGGACAAAGACTTGCCTTGGGAAGCCGCGATTCAGTTGGCGCTGGCAAAAGCGCGCCATATCATCATCTTCGGCGAAGAGGGCGAGAAACAGGTCGCCAGCAAGGTCATGAAGCTGCTCTCGCTGATGACCCTCCGCGCCGATCAGGTGACGCGGACGCAAACGCTGGAAGAGGCTGTAAAGCGCGCGTCGGAAGCCGCGCAAGCGGGCGATGTTGTGCTTCTGTCGCCCGGCGGCACGAGCTACGATGCCTATGCCGACTTTGCCGAGCGCGGAGATCACTTTCGCCAATTGGTATCTGCACTATAATGAATAAACATAGGTGGGCGGATAAAGAGCGAGTCCTATGACGGAACAAGCCATCGTCAATGATAACGGGCGTCGTCGGTTTCGGCGGCGGCGCAGCCCCGGCTTGACAATTGTCGGCGACGGCAACACCCGTCCGACCGCGCCGGTCAAGCGCGGTTTTTTCGCTACGCTGGACAAGTCGCTGCTCGCCATTGTCACCCTGCTGCTGATAATCGGCTCGCTGATGGTTTACAGCTCCACGTTTGACTGGAGCAATGACACCTACGGGACCGCGACTGGCTTTTTCGTGGAAGAGCACCTGCGCAACGTGCTCTTTGGCGGCATGGCGCTCATGTTTTTCGCGGCAGTTGACTATCGCTTTTGGAAGCGACTTTCGGTGGTGCTGCTGCTCATCACCATCGGCGCTCTGATCGCTGTGCTGGTGGTGGGCGATGACAAGTTTGGCGCGCGGCGTTCTCTGGTTGGGGGGCGCTTTCAGCCGGGCGAACTGGCGGAATTCACCATCGTGGTTTATTTGGCGGCTTGGCTGGGCTCAAAGAACGCTCGGGTAGGCAGTTTTCTCTTTGGATTTCTGCCTTTCATTCTGGTCGTTGGCGTCATTGCCTTCTTGATTACGCAACAGCCGGACCTCAGTTCGGCCGCAATCGTCGCCTTGACGGCCGGCATCATGTTTTTTGTCGCCGGCGCGAACCTGCTGCATATCCTGGCGATGGGCGGGCTGCTTGGCGCTGTTGCCTATTTTTTGGTCGCGGGGCTGGGCTATGCGCAGAACCGCATCGCCGACTTTCTGGCCGGGCTAAACGACCTGACCTTGACGAATTACCATACGCAACAGGCGATCGCCGCTTTCATGAAGGGTGGCTGGACCGGCGTGGGATTGGGGCAATCGGCGCAGAAATTCGGCGCTTTGCCGGCGCCGCATACCGATAGCATTTTCGCGGTCATCGGCGAGGAGTTTGGCGTATTGGGGGCCGCGGTCGTCGTCGCGCTTTACGTTGCCTTGGCGATACGAGGCTTCCAGATGGCGCGGCGGGCGCGCGACAGCTTTGGCTCGCTGCTTTGCGTCGGCTTCACATCCTGGGTGATCGTCCAGGCTTTGCTGAACATCGCGGTGATGACCAATGCCGTACCGTCTACGGGCGTGCCTTTGCCCTTCATCAGCTTCGGCGGGTCTTCTTTGCTGGTGGTGATGATCGGCATCGGCTTAATGTTGAGTGTACAGCGCGTGGCATTGCGGCGGAAGCGCGCTTCCGAACGGAGAAACGAGATTGCGAATACTGATCGGGGCGGGGGGGACCGGCGGTCACGTCTATCCCGCGCTGGCAACCGCCCAAGCGCTATTGGCCGACGGCAATAGCGAGCATCAGCTTTTCTTTGTCGGCGCGGCGGGTGGTATGGAACGAATGCTGGTACGGAAGTCGGGCATCCCCTTTGCCGCCTACCACGAAGTTCAGGCTGGACCCATACATGGACTTGCCGCCTTCACCGTCTTAGCCAGCGCCGCAAAACTGAGCCTGGGCAGCCTGCAAGCCATCAAGAAATTACGCGGCATCCGGCCCGGCGTGGCGCTCTTGACAGGCGGCTGGGCGAACTTGCCACTGGCGCTGGCGGCGCGTACACAGGGCATACCGATCGTCATCTATTTGCCCGATATCGAACCTGGGTTGACAATCAGGTCCTTGCAGCGCTTCGCCGCGCGCGTCGCCACCACGGTCGACGAATCCGCCAAGTATTTCCCGGCGGGGAAAACGGTCGTTACCGGCTATCCCTTGCAGGGCAATCGCTTGCGAGCGACGCGAGAGCAAGCGATCAGGCGCTTCGAGCTGAATCCTTGCGGCAAAACGGTATTGGTTTTCGGGGGCAGCCGCGGCGCTCGTAATATCAATATCGCGCTTGGCGATTGCCTGCCGCGGCTGCTCGACGAAGGACTGCAGATCATTCACATCACCGGCGACTTTGATTGGGAACGCAGCATGTCACAGCTGGCGACCTACAAGCGGCATCCGCAGTATCGCGCCTTCCCTTATCTGCATGAGGATATGGGATTGGCTTTCGCAGCCGCGGACCTGGCGGTCTGTCGAGCGGGCGCGAGCGCCCTGGCGGAATTGCCGCTCTTCGCTTTGCCCGCCATCCTTGTCCCCTATCCCTATGCCTGGCGCTACCAAAGCGTCAACGCGGATTATCTGAGCGATCGCGGCGCGGCCCTGCGCCTGAACGACGAGGACATGGCATCATCGCTATTCGACAGGATCATAACGCTAATCCGCGACGACGCTTGTCTGCAGGAGATGCGGGCAAACTCTCGCGCCTTGGCAAACGCGGAAGGCGCGCGTCGCCTCGCGGACTTGCTCATCGAAGTTGGCGGAGCCTGAGATGTTGGAGTTAGTCACGTTGATGTGGGTCTTCGTCGCCTGTTTCGCTTTTGTCGGCTGGCAAAGAGGCTGGACGAAAGAGATCATCGCCATGGCCGGCATCACTTTGGGCTTATTCGCGCTTCACCAATTCGACGCCGCCTTGCGAGAGCAACTGCTGGCGCCCTTCGCAGCGGGCGCAAAGTTCCTCTTCCAGACCGGCGTTTTTTTGCTCATCGCGTTCTTCGCCTACCAAACGCGCGCATTGATCGGCGGCGAGGCGCGCGCAGCGACCCGCGGCGACGGGCGCGCCCCGGCGCAATCCAAGGCGCTAGGCGGCATTGTCGGCGCTGTCAACGGCTATCTCGTGAGCGGTTCTATCTGGTATTTCATGCACATCAATGACTATCCCTTGGCGCCATATCTGGAAGCGCCGGCCGCTGGGTCGCTCAGCTTTCATTCAATCGCGAATTTGCCGCTCTATGTTCTGGCGCAAGGACCCGGCTCCTCGGGCGATCTGCTTTCGCTGCTGGTCATCGTCCTGTTTGTGGTGGTGCTGGTTCTGATATGACGCTGAATTTGCGGGGAAGGCGGGACAATTTCTTTGTCGGATGACTTTTATTAGGATAGAACAAGGTGATTAGCTTCACATCCTTAATGTGGGGGACAGCGATCTTCTTCGCCCTGGTCGGCGCGTTGCAGGGATGGCGCCGGCAATTGATCGGCACAACAGGCATCGCGCTGGGATTTTTCGCCATTTTCCAATTCGACAGTCTGCTACGCGGCAGCCTGTATTTGCTGCTGACGAATGGGCAGATCTTCCTGTTGCAGCTTGGCGTCTTTGCGGCGATTGTGCTCTTCACATTCCGCAACGAAGCTGTCATCAATCCCGAAGGCGGCATTCACGGCATTCGCAGCAGGCTGCTGGGGGCGGCGGCCGGCTGCGTCAATGGCTATTTCCTGGCTGGGTCCATCTGGTATTTTCTTGACATCAACCGTTATCCCTTCCCGCAACTATTGTCCGCGCCCGCGGAGGGCAGCGCGAGCTACCAAGGTGTAAGCGCCATGCCAGCGGTCTTATTGGGCGGGGGATTGACCGGCAGCGGCGATCTGCTGGCTCTGGCAATCTTGATTCTGCTTGCGATTGTCATCCTGATCCTGTGACCTGGCAATCGGCTGACCATGCTAAATCGTTTGTATTTCGGGTATGCCATGGGGCGCGAGCGCAAAAAGATCATTTCAATTGTTCAGGCTGTGATGACCAATGCTCAAATTGAGACCCGGGCAGCACATACATCTTATTGGCATCGGTGGCGCGGGTTTGTCGGCCATTGCACGCATTCTCTTGCAGCGCGGCTTTAGCGTCAGCGGCTCCGACCTCCGTTCGAGCGCAATCACGGCCGCCTTGCAGGAGGAAGGCGCCCGCGTTTATCGGGGCCACCATGCCGACTTTGTCGACGGCGCCGATTTGCTGCTGATGTCTTCGGCAGTGGCGCCGGAGCATGTCGAGCTGCGCGCGGCGCGGTCGCGGGGGATCCCGATTGTCAAGCGCAAGGAATTCATGGCGCCGCTCTTGGGGGACCAGCGGACGATTGCTGTGGCGGGCACGCACGGCAAAACCACAAGCACCGCGATGATCGCGCACATCCTGCAACAGGCGGGCGCGGACCCGAGTTATATTGTCGGCGGAACCATGGGCAACACCGGCAAAAACGCCGGCGTCGGCGCGGGACCCGCCTTCGTGATCGAAGCCGACGAATATGACAATATGTTCCTGGGCTTGCGGCCGCAAATCGCGCTAGTCACAAATGTCGAGCATGACCATCCCGACCATTTCGCGACGGCGCGGCAACAGATAAAAGCTTTCGCCGAATTCGCCGCGCTTTTGCCCACGTCCGGCACGCTGGTGGCTTGCAGCGATGACAGCGGCGCCCTCAGCCTGTTGAAGCAACGGAAAGAGCGGAAGTTGCCCGCCATCAGCTATGCCATAGACGATGCCAAAGCCGATTGGCGCGCGACAGAGCTGGTTTTTTCCGAAGCCGAGACCAGCGCAAGCGTCTTTAGGCATGAGCTCTTTCAAGGCAAGTTGGTTCTGCGTATACCGGGCGCGCATAATGTTGCCAATGCGCTGGCGGCAACGATCGTGGCTGGCCTGCAGGGCATCAGCTTTGAACAGAGCGCCGCCGCCTTGGCCAGCTTTGTGAATGCCGAGCGTCGCTTTGAGCTGCGCGGGATACGCGACGATGTCATCATCATCGACGATTATGCGCATCACCCCACCGAGATCCGAGTGAACATCCAAGCCGCTCGCTCGCGCTATCCAAGGCGGCGGATTTGGGCGATTTGGCAGCCGCATACCTTCAGCCGGACGCGCGAATTCTGGAGCGATTTCCTGACCGCTTTTGACCATGCCGATCAGGTATTGATCACGCCGATTTACGCCGCGCGCGAGGAGCCGATTCCCGGCATCTCCAGCCAAATGCTGGTCGAAGCCATGGCCGATCATGCCAGCGCGCGATACGCGCCCAGCTTCGAGGACGCCGTCGCCTGCCTGCGCCGGGACATCGCGGATCCGGCGGTGGCGCTGATATTTAGCGCCGGCGACGCCAACCGCATCGCCGATCTCTATCTTGAAACCGACGATCGCTAGCCATGACCGCGCCCGCCCCGCCCTTCCCGAAGCAAGTGCAGCGCCATCAGCCGCTGGCAAAGTTTACCGCCGCTCGGCTAGGCGGTCCCGCGGATTATCTCTACATCGCCAAAGAGCCTGATTTCGGCGAGACGCTTTCCGTCTTGCGCATAGCCTGGTCATACCGCTTGCCCGTTATCGTCATCGGCGGGGGAGCCAATGTGCTGGTTGCTGACAAGGGCATCCGCGGCCTGACGGTTGTCAACCGCGCCACGCAGATCGCCCACCAAGCCTTTGGCAGCGACATTCTGCTTAGCGCAAGCAGCGGCAGCAATCTGATTCGTCTGGTCCGCTATTGCCAAGAGCGCGGCTTCGGCGGGCTGGAATGGGCGATTGCCGTACCGGGAACTGTGGGAGGCGCGGTTGTCAACAACGCCGGCGCCCACGGGGGCGATATGGCGAGCAGCCTCCGCAAGGCGCTGATATATGAAGCCGGGCAAGGCGAAACCTGGTATGACCTGGCAGATCTAAAATACGCGTACCGATACTCGGCGCTCAAGGTCCGCGCCGACAAGCGATTCTTTGTCATGGCGGCGGTTTTTCAGCTGAGCAGGGCGCAGCCGGCCGCCATACTGCAACGAATGAATGACTATAGCGACTATCGAAAACGCACACAGCCGCCCGGAGCCAGCCTCGGCAGCATCTTTAAGAATCCGCCGGGCGATTACGCCGGGCGGCTAATCGAAGCGGCGGATCTCAAAAGCCTGCGCATCGGCGATGTAAAAGTGTCCCCGGTCCACGCCAATTTCTTCGTCAACATCGGCGAAAACGCCAGCGCCAGCGATTATTACCGCCTGATCGAAGCGGTGCGCGGACGCGTCGAAGCCCGCTTTGGAACGCGATTGGAACTGGAGATTCAGACGCTGGGCGAATGGGACTGATATTGCCCGCCTCTTAGATTGCGCCGTATTTCGTGCAAGTGTAAACTAAATGCGAGTCAAGTCGCGATGAGATTCGAGCATACTTGGAAGATCCTTGGTGGTCAGTCACGTTCAGATTCGCAGTCGGCAGCCCGATCGTGCGCCAGGAGTGCTTCACCGCGCGTCGCCGAGCGTCAAGCCAGAGCGACAGACCGCTATACGGAACGAACGAGCGCAGACATATCTGCGCTGGCGCGTCGCGAGCGGCGTCCTTTTTTTGATGTTCGGCCTCATCCTGGTTCTGTTCTTTTCCAGCGACTTATTCTATGTACGGTCTGTGCAGGTTCGCGGCAACGATTTTTTGGCGCCAGAGGAGATATTCGCCTTTTCCAGCATCGCCGATTTTCACATGTTTTGGCTGGATCCCGAAGAGATACGCCGAAACTTGCTGCGCTCTTCGTCGATTGCTGATGTCACTGTGGAGCTAGGTTGGCCCCCCAACCTGATCACGATATATGTGCAAGAGCGCCAACCTGCGATCATCTGGTCGGAAGCGGGAAATGAAACCTGGATCGATATTCAAGGACGGATCATGCCCGCGCGCGCCGCAATGCCAGAGGTGATACGAGTCAACGTGGCGGTGGACGCCTTCCAAGGACCGTCGGCTACATTGACGGATCTAAAGAGGCTGGACAAGGACGTCGTACTCGGCGCATTGCGTTTGCAGGAGTTTCTGCCGCCCGGCGTCGATCTTGACTACGACCCGATAAACGGGCTGGGCTGGACAAACGAGCGAGGTTGGCAAATCTGGATGGGGATAGATTCAAGCGCGGGCATGAGCGGAAAAATCAACGAATATCAGGCGTATGTGAACAACCTGAACCGCCGAGGCATAGAGATTACCGAATTGAACATCGCGAATCCCGATGCGCCTTTTTACAAGATTTTATGGGGGCGTTAAATCCTGATGGCTAACCTGTTAGCAGGAATCGATGTAGGCACGCACAAGATCTGTACGCTGGTCGGCGAAGTTCGCCAGGAAGATCTCCGCGTCGTCGGTTTGGGTATAGAACCGAGCGCCGGCATGAAGAAAGGCGTGGTCAACGATGTGAACGCCTTGTCAGCCGCGATTGGCAAATCGATTCGCGAAGCGGAAGCGTCGAGCGGATACGACATCAACCGCGCTTATGTCAGCGTAGCGGGCAGTCATATTTCTTCGTTGACTAGCCGCGGCATTACCACGATTGTCGGTCCGCGCAGCGTACAAGCGGAAGATCTGGACAAAGCGATGGCGGTCGCGCAGGGTATCGCCATCCCGCACAATCGCGAAGTGTTGCATGTGGTGCCGCGCAGTTACACGCTGGATGGCCAGGAAGGTATTCGCAGTCCCATCGGCATGCACTGCTTCCGACTCGAGGTAGACGCGCATATCATCACCGCATCCACCACCAGCCTGGCCAACTTGGAAGACGCCGTGGAAACAGCGGGCGTCCTGGTCGATCGCTTCATCCTGAATCCGCTGGCGGCGGGCGATGCTGTGCTAACAAGCCACGAACGCGATATGGGCGCGGTGGTTATCGACATTGGCGGCGGGACCACCGATCTCGCCATCTTCATTGACGGCACGGTTTGGCATACCGCTATCATCCCCGTCGGCGGCAATCATGTGACGCAAGACATCACCTACTGGATGCGCGTGCCCTTCGAGCTGGCGGAACAAGTAAAAATACAGCGGGGCCACGCGGATATGGATGCCGTGGAAGAAAGCGAAGTCTTCCCGGTGGAGCCCTTCGGCGGCGATATATTGCAGGTGAAGCGCCGCGACCTGGCAATGGTGATTGAAGCGCGCTTTGAAGAGATCTTTGACCTGGCCGAAAAAGAGATCAAACGCTCCGGTTACGCCGGTCTATTACGCGCCGGCGCCGTGATCACCGGCGGCAGCTCGCAGCTGCCGGGCTATCGGGAACTCGCCTCGCGCATACTCAACGTGCCGGTGCGTTTGGCGCAACCGGAGAAGATCACCGGCCTCGCCGACACGCTCAAGAATCCCTCCTACAGCACCAGCGTCGGTTTGCTGCGCCTGGGCTTGGAAATGGATAACATGGCGGAAGCGGAGACCAATGATAATGGGGGCTTGCCGGTGTCGCGCTGGGGGCGGGTCATGAACGACTTTTTGCGTCGTTTTATGCCCCAGGACGACTAGGCGCAATACGAATTATTTCGATTTTATTTTTACTGCGAATTTGAATTGCGCAGGTAAAAAATGGACGTACAATAAAGAATGACAATTTGACGATAAAGTAGCGAATACGTGTTGATTCCAAAGGAAAGTCACATGGTCAACGATCTTATAACAGGTGAGAATTTCGCGCAGATAAAAGTCGTTGGTGTCGGCGGTGGCGGCGGGAACGCTGTCAATCGCATGATCGACGAGGGTCTCGGAGGCGTCGAATTCATTGCGGTCAACACGGACAACCAGGCGCTGATGCTTTCCAAAGCCAAAACGCGAGTGCGAATTGGGGACAAATTGACGCGGGGACTTGGCGCCGGCGGCAATCCAGAGATTGGAAGAAAAGCGGCAGAAGAAAGTTCTGAAGACTTGCTTGAGGTCTTGCGCGGTTCCGATATGATTTTTGTCGCCTGCGGTATGGGCGGCGGAACGGGCACCGGCGCGTCGCCAGTGATCGCGCAGATCGCCAAAGAGCTTGGCGCTTTGACGATTGGCGTCGTGACCCGTCCCTTTTCATTCGAGGGCACGCGCCGCGCCCAGCTTGCCAAGACGGGCATAGAAGCCTTGAAGAGCCAGGTGGACACCTTGATCGTCATCCCGAATGATCGTCTGCTCCAGATGGCCGACAAGCGCTCCACCTTGCAGCAGGCATTCATGCTCGCCGATGATGTTTTGCGTCAAGGCATCCAGGGCATTTCCGAATTGATCACCGTACCTGGCTTGATCAATCTCGATTTTGCCGATGTCCGCACGATCATGTCCGAAGGTGGCGCAGCCCTGATGGCGGTAGGGCGCGCGACTGGCGACGACCGGGCTCGCGCATCGGCAGAGCAAGCGATCACCAGCGGCTTGCTGGATGTGACGATTGACGGCGCGCGCGGCATTTTGTTCTCGATCACCGGCGGCGGCGACTTGACATTATTCGAGGTCAACGAAGCCGCGGCAATTATCAAAGACAGCGCGCATCCGGAATGCAACCTGATCTTTGGCGCTCACATTGACGAAAGTATGGGCGATGAAGTCCACATCACCGTGATCGCGACCGGGTTCGAGCGCAGCCGGCTCGAGACCAGTATGAAAGAAGCGGGTGCATTGCCAATCCGCCAACCCGCGCCAGTGCCGCATCCAAGCCCAGTGCAACGCCCCATCTACGAGGATGTTGAAGTCGAATCGCAGTCGCCTGGGGAATTGATGTCCAGTGGCGGCAGGTCGTCCTTCCAGCGTCAGCAGCCAGGACCCGCGGCGCCGCCGGAAGATCCGCGCACCTATGAAAATATCGACCCGAAGAATACCGATTTGCCGGCTTTCTTGCGCAAGAGGAATCGCGGGCAATAGTTCCAGCGCAACAATTAATTCAAAAGCGAAGTGGGCTGAACAGCCCACTTTTCATTTCCGGCGCGCAAGTCTATTGGCTCGGCCGGAAAATACGCGGACGCTCACGCTGCCAAAGGAGAGCCTGAGGCTGTATGCCGCGCTCCCCCTAATGTAATCACAATGGCGGCTATGAAATTAGAAGTCATGCGTTTTCCGGCTCAATCTCGCCCACGATATATCAATCCGAACTGTTGTTTTTTTCGAACAAAGGCTGTGGACTTTGCTATCGCAAGGCTTCCTCGATACACAGGCTGATTTGGAGATATTCCGCGCCGTTTTTCTGTCGTTTTTGTTCGACAAGCGACGCCTTCCGTGCTATAAAATAGAAGTCCTTTTCACCACATGCTGTCCAATCCAAAAGTGACTCCGAGGTCTTCCTGGCGCCAGCGTTAGATGTGATACCAGGCGCAAAAGTCAGGAAATCCTCAAGCCTTTTTTGACCGATTCAAATTGAGAAAGCCTGCTCATGATCCAGACTCAGACCACGCAAAGCGCCTTGCACGAACTTGGATATAAGATATTCCTGGATCGTTACGCGCAAAAAGATATGACGCGCAGTACCCTGGCGCTTGGCGACAGGGTGATCGTGGTCATCAATGCCAAAACGGGCCAGCGCGAGATTGGCACGGTGACCGAGATAAACCTGCCGCAAGTGACTGTCACCCTGCTTGATGGCGAGGTGGTGGCGCGCGACCTCGAGCACGTCGACAAGCCGATCGAGACCGAGCCAGGCCAGATGATGGAGCGGGTGGCGCGCGGCGTCGCCGCGACCGAAGCGAGCCAAGCCAAACAAGCTGAATGGACGGGGAAGTTCCGCTGGCTGCTCGACGACTGGAAGTTCGTGCCGGGGGGGCGCATCCTTACGGCGGCCGGCACTGATCAAGATCTCACTTATTACAATTGCTATGTCATTCCGTCGCCGGATGATTCTCGCGAAGGGATCATGACGACGCTGACCCAAATGACCGAGATCATGTCGCGCGGCGGCGGCGTCGGAATCAACCTATCGACCTTGCGTCCGCGCCATTCTTATGTCAAAGGGGTTAACGGCCGTTCCAGCGGCGCGGTGTCCTGGGGCGCCTTGTACAGCTTTGTCACCGGGCTCATCGAGCAAGGCGGCAGCCGCCGTGGCGCATTGATGCTCATCCTTAACGACTGGCAT
This sequence comes from Aggregatilineales bacterium, assembly GCA_963663445.2. Taxonomy (GTDB): domain Bacteria; phylum Chloroflexota; class Anaerolineae; order Aggregatilineales; family Phototrophicaceae; genus UBA6055. The sequence goes on from CAXXTM010000002.1 coordinate 2,323,012, forward strand.
CCCGATGTCTTCAACTTCATCAACAGCAAACGTCAAGCGGGCCAGATCACAAACGCCAATATCAGCGTTGGCGTCTCCGACCGCTTGATGGAAGCTGTTGCCGCGGATGAGGACTGGCAATTGATCTTCCCAGACACGCGCGATCCGGATTACGACGAGTTTTGGGACGGCGACCTCAACACTTGGGTCGCGTCCGGGCGCAAGGTCATCCAATACAAGACCGTGAAGGCGCGCGATCTGTGGCATGCGATCATCGAGAGCGCTTGGGCTAGCGCGGAACCCGGGATTTGGTTTAACGAGCGCAGCAACAAGATGGCGAACAGTTGGTATTTCAATCCGCTGATTTCGACCAACCCCTGTGGCGAACAGCCGCTGGGCGCTTTTTCAGTTTGTAATCTGGGCGCGATCAACTTGTCGCGCTTCTATGACGAAAATAATCGCGATGTCGCCTGGGATGATTTACGCAAGACAGTCGCCTATTCGACGCGCTTCCTGGATAATGTCATCGACACGACGCCCTATTTCTTCGAAGAAAACGAACGTGTGCAAATGTCTGAACGGCGCGTCGGCTTAGGCACAATGGGCATCGCCGAATTGATGCTGAAGCTCGGCGTGCGTTACGGCAGCGACGAGTCGGTAGAATTGATCGACCAAATCTATAAGACGATTGCCATCACTGCCTATGAAACATCGAGCGATCTGGCGCTGGAGAAGGGCGCTTTCGCCCTATTCGATGCCGAGAAGTTCATCGAAAGCGGCTATATGCAGGCGATGCCAGAGAACCTGCGGCAGAAAGTCCGTCGCGACGGCATCCGCAATGTCACCCTGCTTACACAAGCGCCAACCGGCACGACCGGCACCATGGTCAATACCTCGACCGGCGTGGAGCCGTTTTTCTCCTGGGTTTACTATCGCAAAAGCCGCCTGGGCTTGCACGAAGAACAGGTGCCGATTGTCAAAGATTGGCACGACGCGCATCCCGATGCGGAGGAGCTCCCGGACTACTTCGTCACCGCCATGGACCTGTCGCCGGAAGAGCATGTGAAGGTGCAGGGCGCTTTCCAACGCTGGATTGACAGCGCCATCAGCAAGACTTGCAATGTGCCCAATGAATACAGCATCGAACAGGTTAGCGATCTGTATCGCAAAATGTACGATCTGGGTTGTAAGGGGGGCACGATCTATCGCGATGGCAGCCGAGACGAACAGGTGCTGATGCTCAAGGGCGACGAACGCGCCGAAAGCGAAATGGAAGACTTGAAGCATTCCTCCAAGGCGGAAGCGGGCGACGAAGCCGAGCCAGCCTCCACGCCGCATCGCGTCTATCCGCGCCCTGATAGCCTGCAAGGATTGACGGTCAAAACTCAAACGCCATTTGGCAAAGCCTACATCACCATAAACCGCGACGACCGCGGCAACCCCTTCGAAGTATTTATCGCTATCGGCAAAGCGGGTACGGACATCCAAGCCGATGCCGAGAGCCTGGGCAGGATGATTTCGCTTCAGTTGCGTACCACCGCGCCACAGAACCGGCGCGAGATGCTGCGGCTGATCATCGAGCAACTGCAAGATATCGGCGGCGCCCGTCCCATCGGTATTGGTCCCAAGCGCGTGCTATCGCTGCCCGATGCCGTGGCGCGGGTCCTGCAAATTGAATTTTTTCCGGAGGATCAGCCGCTGCAATTGAACTTGCCCATAGACGACGAAGACAGATCGGGCTCCGACAGCGATAATCTAGTCGAATATGGCGCTATCTCCGGCGCGGATATCTGCCCCGACTGCGGGACGACGACGCTAATCCGCGCGGAGAGCTGCCGCAAGTGCCTCACCTGCGGGTATAGCGAGTGCTGAAATAGAGGAAAATCATGGCAAAAGGCAGAAATCAGCATGTCGTGCGACGTGATAATGGTTGGGGTGTTCGTGGCGAAGGCAATTCACGAGACACTGTGATTAAACCAACGCAACGCGAAGCAATTGAAGCCGCTACAGAGATTGCACGCAACCAAAGTTCCGAAGTTCTAATTCATAGTCGCGACGGTAGAATCCGCGAAAGAAACAGCTACGGCAACGACCCGCATCCCCCGAGGGGTTAAAGCCTCTGCAAATCGATATGAACAACCGACTCTACTATGGCGACAATCTCGAGATCTTACGCAGCCGAGAATATTTCCCTGACGAGTGCGTCGATCTAATTTACCTTGACCCGCCCTTCAACAGCAACCGCAATTACAACGTGCTTTTTCAATCACAAAGCGGCGCCGACAGCGAAGCGCAGATCACCGCTTTCGAGGACACCTGGCACTGGGGCGAAACCGCCGAGCAGACCTACCGCGATCTCATCATCAGCGCCCCAGCCAAAGTCTCGCTGGCGATTGAAGCTGTGCTTAATCTGATTGACCGCAACCAGATGATGGCTTATCTGGTGATGATGGCGGCGCGGCTGGTCGAGCTGGACCGGGTGCTGAAGCCGACGGGCAGCCTGTATCTGCATTGCGACCCGACAGCCAGCCATTACTTGAAGATTTTGCTGGACGCGATATTTGGCGCGAGGAACTTCAAGAATGAATTAATTTGGAAGCGCAGCTCCGCGCACAGTGACGCCAGAAGATATGGCAGCGTGCATGACGTATTGCTGTTTTATACCAAGTCCGAAGAGTTCACTTGGAACGAGAACTATACAGATTACGACGATGAATACAAAAAGAGATTCCGCTACCAGGATCCAGATGGACGGCAATGGACAGATGGGGACTTAACGGCGAAGGGCTTATCAGGCGGTGGTTACACCTATACTTATAAGGGCGTTAATTCGCTCCGGCGTGTTCCGTTTGAAAGCATGAAAAGACTTGATATGGAGAACCGATTACATTTTACGAGCGCGGGAGGAATACGCATCAAACGATATCTTGACGAGCTGCCCGGTATTCCCGCGCAAGATGTCATCACAGATATTGCGCCAATTAACTCGCAAGCCAAAGAACGCCTCGGCTACCCCACACAGAAACCGGAAGCGCTGCTGGAGCGTGTCATACTCGCTTCGTCCAACGAAGGCGATGTTGTTCTGGATCCCTTCTGCGGCTGCGGCACATCCATCGCCGCCGCGCACAAGCTCAAGCGCCGCTGGATCGGTATCGACATCACCCACCTGAGCATCGCCCTGCAGAAATACCGCCTGGGTGATATGTTCGAGTTAGTCTCGGGCCGGGATTACGCCGTCATCGGCGAACCGCGGGCAATCGAAGGCGCAAGGGAATTAGCGCGGGATTCCGCCAACGAAGGCCGTTATCAATTCGAGTGGTGGGCGCTGTCGCTGGTGAGCGCGAAACCGATTGGCGGACGGGCTGGATCGCGCAGAGGCAAAAAGGGCGCGGACAAAGGAATTGACGGCATTATCAATTTCTTCGAGCAGAATGAAAAAGGGAAAGCCAAGGCGCGTAAAGTCATCGCGCAAGTCAAATCGGGCAAAGTAAGCGTGAAGGATATCCGCGAGTTGAAAAGCACGGTCGAGAGCGAGAAAGCGGCGATGGGCTTGCTCATCACTTTGGAACTGCCCACGCAGAATATGGTCAAAGAGGCGCTTGAGGCGGGTTATTATGAATCGGACTTCTGGGGACGCCGCTATCGTCGTTTGCAAATTCTGACAGTTGGCGACTTGCTTGACGGCGCGCCTTTTGACATGCCGCCGCAACACGCCACACATCGGAAAGCGCAACGTTACATTCCAAGCAATGTCGATTCAGCAGGCAAATCTCAACAAGGACTCCTTTGAGCGCGAGTTGACATGCGATACTCTCCAATGGCTAACATTGTTGAAAATACAAAAGGAAAACAGCTTAGCGAGAAAATCGGCGCTGGCAGGCGCAGCAAAGTAATTCTTTTTCTTGCTTTCGGCGCGCTTCTCTACTGCGCAGGATTTCTGGCCGCCATTCATATCGCCGGTACACAAGACAATACCCGCCCCGCTGACGTCATCATCGTGCTGGGCGCGGGCTTGCGCCGCGACGGCAGACCGGGACCGGCTTTAACCCGACGCAGCCTGCATGCCGCCGAGCTATGGCGCGCGGGCATCGCGCCAGCTGTCATCTGCGCCGGGGGCAGAGCCGAGTCTTCCCCGCGCAGCGAAGCCGACGCCTGCCGCGAGCTCCTGCAGCGACAGGGCTTGCCTCAATCCGCCATCTTCTTGGAAGACAATAGCCGCAGCACCGAGGAGAATGCCCTTTTCAGCAGCCAACTCATGACAGCGCGCGGTTGGAACAGCGCCGTGCTGGTCAGCGACAGCTATCACATGCTGCGCGCCAGCTGGCTGTTTGCCCTGCAAGACGTCGAGGCATACGCCAGTCCCGTGCCCGCGACGCAAATTCATCATCCGCTCGCCTATTTTCGTTCGCTGCTGCGAGAGTTTCTGGCATTCCACTGGCAGTTCATCAAAGAAGCGCTCAACCTGCCTGTCACGCATTTGAATGGGCTGTAGAACAACTGACAGCGCAGCCAAGGCGGCTAAAGTCGCTGCCTAGATCGCCACTTGAGTTTATAATTTCAAGTAACTTGCTGTCGCTGGCTCGCCACTTGTGAGACGCTGGCGAGTATTAACAGCCGGTACGGGCGCGACATCCGGGATCTTGCCGCCGCCAAAGAGCCGGCTAAATCCCGATTTCATCTAAGTTGGGCAAGTCTTGATTATTCTATAGGAGCAAAGTGATGCCGAATTACATCTGTATCGGCGCGCCCTACTATCTGGGCGAAATGAGAGGCGATCGCACTGAAGTTCAAACGCTGCGCGGGACGGGCATCGCGGATGAACTGGATGCGGATTGGGTGGACATTCAGCCCGATTTCCAAGCGTCCGAGGACCCGGTTGTGGCTGTCAATCGCGCGCTTGCGGATACCATCAGGTCCTTCCCTGGCAAGGTCCCGGTCGTATTCGCCAATGACTGCACGAGCTGCCTGGGCATGGTAAAGGGTCTGGAAAGTCGGGCGCCCGCCGTTCTCTGGTATGATTCTCATGGCGACTTCAATACGCCGCAAACGACGCCCAGCGGCTTCCTCGGCGGCATGCCCTTGGCCGCCCTGGTCGGGCGCGGCAATCAACATTTGATGCGGGGCATTGACCTGGAGCCAATCGCCGAAGCCGATGTGATTATAAGCGACGCGCGCAATCTCGATGCCGAAGAAGAGATCATGCTGCGCGCAAGCCAAGTGAGGCTTTACGAGACCTTGGACGCGCTTAATCAAGTCGCTCTGCCAAATAAGCCCCTTTACATCCACTTCGATACCGATGTCGTCGACTGTCAAGACATGCCCGCTATGAGTTATCCCGAACCGGATGGACCGTCGCTGGAGGAAAGCATCAATTCGCTGCGACAGGTTGTGGCAAAAAGCGACACCGCGGGCATCCTCTTCAGCCTGTGGAACGGCACACTCAAGGGCAGCGATCGCGCGCTTGCAGCCACGCTGTCGCTTATTCGCGCCCTGCGGTGATAGCGGCTTATGACGAGATTCCGCGACCTTATCCCTATAAGGAACCATCTGCCGACTGGCTCGCTCAACGGGATTACTGACGTCCCCGGCCTCCGGGTCGGGCAAGTCACGCGAATTGAAGGCGAAGGCAAGCTGATACCGGGCAAGGGACCAATCCGCACGGGCATCACTGCCATTCTGCCCCACCCCGGCAATGTGTTTCGCGAAAAGGCGCCAGCCGCGGTTTATACCATCAATGGCTACGGCAAGGCAACCGGCTTTGAGCAGATCCGCGATCTCGGCGTCATCGAAACGCCCATCTGCCTGACCAGTACGCTCAATGTGGGCAAGGTCTGGGACGCGGTCGTCAGCTACTCGATCAGGCAGAATCCCGACATTGCCATCACAACCAGCAATGTCAGTCCGGTCGTTGGGGAATGCAACGATAACTTCCTCAGCGATGGGCAAGGACGGCATATCGGCGCGGCTGAGGTGCTGCGCGCGATCGGCGACGCCAGCGCAGACGCCGTTGCCGAAGGCTGCGTAGGCGCGGGCGCCGGCACACTCTGCTACGGCTTCAAAGGCGGCATCGGCACAGCCTCCCGCCGCGTGATTGACGGCGCTTACACTGTCGCGGCGCTGCTGCAAAGCAATTTTGGCCAGCGTCATGAATTACGGGTGCTGGGCGCGCCGATCGGCCGCCATTTCGCCGAAGAAAACGTTTATTCGCCGCCAGGCTCGGTGATGATCATCATCGCTACCGACGCGCCTCTCGACGCCCGACAACTTGGACGCCTGGCAAAACGCGCGGCATTCGGGCTCGGGCGAACCGGAACCATCGGCCACAGCGGCAGCGGCGACTTCGTAATCGCCTTCTCAACTTGCAAGCGCCGCGTCCATGACGCCACGGAGCAGATACACGAGGCGGAGACGCTTAACGAAGAAGCGCCTTATGCAGGCGGCGCTCTCATCGATCAGTTGTTTCGCGCGGTAGTCGAGTGCGTCGAAGAATCGGTGTATAATGCCTTAGTCGCGGCGCATACCACAGTTGGCAGAGACGGGAACACGCTCTACGCCCTGCCGCATGAGCAACTTCAAGATTTAATGCGCTATTATCGACGTCTGGAATGAGCAGATCATTGCGGTCTGTCAATTTCGCGCTGGAATCAGCAATGTGGGGTTTGCCATCAGCCGCAAAAACGCATAATATGGTGTGGGGAGTTACCTGTCTGTTGCTCAGGCGGAAGATCGGAAAATATGTACGCGGACAACGAAATCTTATTCCCGCATTACGCCATCCCGGCGCTTCGCCATACGCGCGGTCGCAAATGGATGAATCTCATAGACAGCTTGTCCCGCAAAAAAGAGACCAGTGTCGAGGTTATCGCCTTGATGGCGGTGATGATCGAGCTTAATGGTTGCCTGGCTTGTGAAACGGACAGTTATCGGGCAATGAGGGGCTGCACAGCCTGCGCGCAACAAACCTTGCGCCGCTTCAAAGGCAGCGATGAAGAACTCATCGAAATGTACGAGGCCTCACTTTCCCAATTCCAATCCTTGCAGTTGGGCTATGAAGAATAGCGCCCGAGTGCAATTCTTCGCCTGGTACTCATAATTGACAAGCGTTTCGCGCCTGTGATAAACTACGCGCCCGTAGTACAGTAGGCTACGTATTATTTTAGGTTATCAGCATTAGCCGAAGGGAATGGTCGAGATAGCGAATTCACCCCATCGAATCAATCGAGATATTCGCGGCGCACGCGAAGTTCGGCTTATTGACGATACCAACACCAATATCGGTGTAGTTGACATCCGTTATGCGCAGGATCGCGCGGACGATGTAGGACTAGACCTGGTTGAGGTAGCGCCTAATGCCAGACCGCCAGTTTGCCGCATAATGGATTACGGTAAGTTTCAGTACGAGCAACGCCGTAAAGAACGCAAGTCCAAAAAGAACCAGGTTAAGGTCACGATCAAGGAGATACAACTGCGGCCAAAGACGGACGAATATCACCTGCAGTTCGACATCAAACGCGCGGCAAGGTGGCTGCAAGAAGGGAAAAAAGTCAAGTTCCGCGTCCGCTTCCGCGGTAGAGAAATCACGCATCAGCATATCGGACGGGATCGCCTGGCGAAAATCGAAGCGGCTTTGCAAGAAGATGGCGTCGTCGAACAGCGTCCGAATATGGAAGGTCGCGACATGCTGATGATCTTGGCGCCAAACAAAGAAAGCAAATGAAACTGGAGAATCAGTCGTGCCACGCAAAAAGAAGACGACAAAGTACAAACTCAAAACGCACAAGGCAACTGCCAAGCGCTTTCGTATGACCGGCACAGGCAAGATTGTCCGTACCAAGGGCGGCAAGAGCCACTTGCGGAGACGTTCGGCAAAGCGCGTGAAGCGGCAGTGGGATAAACGCATGGAGGTCGGGGAAGCCGCAATGCAGCGCCGCATCCGCCGCCTGGCGCCTTACCTCGGCAAATACAAGGCGAATCCGCCGGCTTAGGACCGCTGAGATAAGCCAATCGATCGTCCCCGCCCCTTGCTCCGCGGGGCGATTTAGCTACGGAGAAGAAAGATGGCAAGAACAAAAACCGGATACGTCAGACGCAGACGACACAAAAAAATCCTCAAGCTCACCAAAGGGCAATGGGGGACGCGCAGCAAACTTTGGAAGCGCGCCAACGAAGCCATGATGCGCAGCCTGTGGTACGCCTATCGCGATAGACGGCAACGCCGCCGTCAGTTGCGCCGCCTTTGGATTCAACGCATTAACGCAGCCGCCCGTATGAACGGCATGAAGTACAGCCATTTGATCCACGGCTTGAAGCTAGGGGGCGTCGAGCTCGATCGCAAGAGCCTGGCGCATTTGGCAATTCACGACGCCGATACCTTCAGCAAGATTGTGTCTGTGGCGAAGCAAAGCCTGTAACAGCGCCTGCAAGCGACCGCAACATGGAAAAGGGTCACGATAGCGACCCTTTTTTAATTGGCGAAGCATGATGAAATGAACATGGACATCATCACCAGCCTACAAAACAAGCGCGTCAAATACATCAAATCCTTGCAGACCAAGGGACGCTTGCGCCGCAGCGAAAAAAAACTGGCGCTCGAAGGCGACCGGTTGATCAAGGACGCCTTGCATAGCGGCGGCAGGCCCCATCTCGCGCTTTATGCGCCGGAGTCGGCCGACTATGAGCTCATCGCTATTTTGCAGAATCGCAATTGCGAGCTGCTCCCGGTCAACAAGGACGTCCTGTCCCACCTCAGCGATACGAAACGGGCTCCAGGCATTTTGGTCCTTTTTCAGATTCCCAAGCCGCCGATACCGAATCCGCCAGAGCGCGTGTTAATCCTGGACGCGGTCCGCGAGCCGGGCAATATGGGTACAATCTTGCGCAGCGCCGCCGCCGCGGGACTGGACATCGCCATTTTGGCGCCGGATTGCGTCGATCCTTACAGCGCGAAAGTCTTGCGCGCCGGCATGGGCGTTCATTTTCGTCTGCCTGTCGCCGAGGCGAATTGGCAAGAGATCCGCGCCTATTGCGATGGCTTAACCGTGTACAGCGCGGACGCTGGCGGAGAGGCGATCTATAGCGAGGTTGATTGGCGCCAGCCCTGGGCGCTGGTTGTCGGCAACGAAGCGCGCGGCATTAGTACTGAGGCGCGGCGCATTTCCCAGTCGACTGTCTCTATCCCCATGTCGCATCAAGCCGAATCGCTCAATGTTGCTTCCGCTGCGGCTGTCATGCTCTTCGAGGCAAAGCGCCAGAGGATGATTGAATCCTGAAAGGCGTCCGCTGTCTTTGCCCTTGACTCCGCCTCATCATGGCACAAGCCCCGCGAAGACGCGCCCCAGTAAATCCGACAAAATAATTTGAATCGGTAGGGGCGACTCGCTGAGTCGCCCGATCTGTCGCACGTTCTGCCGCCTTTAGATTTCGGGCGACATGGTATGTCGCCCCTACATTGAGACCTTTAGTCGAGTTGCATGACTAACTTGGAACTACTCCTGCGCAATCACGGCAGCATTTTCTTAAGCATCGCGAGCGCCAAAGGAACGCTAAGGCTTGGAGACAGTCCGCAGGTTTGGAGTGGGAAACGGATAAGTTAAGGCAAGAGTTCGAGATACTCGCAATGACTGGGACGGAAGACGCTGAAATCGCGCCGGTCGAAGGTCGCGATGCGCGTGATGTTCAGCCGCTCGGCGATGGCCATGATGCAGCAGTCTACGATGTCAAACTCTGCATCTTGATAGGCAATGGCAATTTCGCGCACTCTTCTCAGGTCATCTATCTCAATTGGTACAAGTTTCGCATTCAGTCTCGTGAAATACGCGAGAAACTTCTGCAAGCCGGAATAACCAATATCGCATGTAAGCAGGTAGCAAACTTCCGGCAACGCAACATTCGGCACGAGCAGGGTTTCATTGTTCAGAGACACAAAAGCATTCGCCTCTTGATGGAAGGCGTCTTTGGCGTTGTAAAGCGCATAAATAATATTGCTATCCGCTATGATTGCCATCTGCTTTTGCGACGTATGAGGTAGTCAGCGTATTCTGTGTTTAGTATCTCGCGGCTGCGGCCTGCAGTATTCACAGGATGCGGTGAAGCCAAGCCAGCTTCTTTGGCGTTACGAGCCAGGTCGGCCAAGGTCGCCCAGGGCTTTTCATCGGTAGTTCGCTCTTTGGCATAGCGCTCAATCATGTCGCGCAGCAAGTCGCCTAGGTCGGTATCGCGCTGCTGCGCGATCTGTTCCAACCGCAGGGCGACGTCTTCTGGGATGTCGATAGTCATTGTTGTGTCCTCCGCTTGGCGCTATTGTAGCACGGGATTATGCAAAAAAGGACAGCGCGAGGGACAGTCCACACAGAGCAATCGCGCCCAGCCCCACTTCAATTTGCGCCGCGCCTGCGCTAGACTAGGCGAATTGAGCATTCATCAGCGAAGGGGAGCAAGAAGTCCATGACTAAGGAATTTGATCTGGTTGTGCTGGGCGCTGGACCCGGCGGTTATATCGCCGCTATCCGCGCCAGCCAACTCGGGCTGAACACCGCGATCGTCGAGAAGAAATACTGGGGCGGCATTTGCCTGAATGTCGGCTGCATCCCTTCCAAAGCCTTGCTGCGCAACGCCGAGCTCGCCTATCTCCTTAACAACGAAGCTGATGCCTTTGGCATCAGTGGCGAATTTAGCTTGGATTATGCCAAAGCCTTTAAGCGCAGCCGCCGTGTCGCCAAGGGCTTGACCAAGGGCGTGCAGTTTCTGATGCGCAAGAACAAGATTTCGACCTTTGAAGGCTGGGCGACGCTTGCTGACGCCAATAATATGACTGTATCATTGAATGACGGGAGCGAAGAAAGGATCAATTTCAAGCATCTCATTATCGCCACCGGCGCGACAACGCGCCTCATCCCGGGCACAGCGCTGAGCGAGCGAGTTGTCACCTACGAAGAACAGATCATGGAAGACAATCTACCTAGCAGCGTGATTATCGCTGGCGCCGGCGCCATCGGCGTCGAATTCGCCTATATCATGCGCAACTATGGCGTCGATGTCACCATGGTCGAATTCATGGAGCGCATCCTGCCGCTAGAAGATCCCGAGGTGAGCGCGGAGCTCGGCAAGATCTACGCGAAGATGGGTATCAAAGTCATGACCGGCGCGCGGGTCGAGGGGATTGTGGAAGACGCTAGCGGCGTCACCGTAAACGTATCAACTGACGATGGCGGGCAAAAAGAACTGCGCGCCGAGCGCGTGCTGCAGGCGATTGGTTTCCAGCCGCGCGTGACCGGATACGGGCTGGAAAACACCGGCGTTTCGCTGGACGCCGGGGGCTCCATCGCGATCAACGAAGAGATGCGCAGCAATATCCCGCACATTTACGCCATCGGTGATGTAACCGCCAAGTTGATGCTCGCCCATGTCGCCGAGGCGATGGGCGTGATCGCTGCGGAGAATATCGCGGGAGCGGCAACCGTTACGCTCGATTTCGATATGATGCCGCGCGCCACCTACTGCCAGCCGCAGGTCGCCAGCTTTGGATACACCGAAGATCAGGCGACAGCGCGCGGATACGACGTGGCGGTGGCCAAGTTCCCCTTTCAAGCCAATGCCAAGGCGCGGGGCTTGGGCGAGTCCCGTGGCTTCGTCAAGGTGATCAGCGACAAGCGCTATGGCGAAATCCTCGGCGCTCACATGATCGGTCATGATGTGACGGAACTGCTGCCCGAACTGACTTTGGCGCGCTCTGCCGAATTGACCGCCGCCGAAATCGCGCGCAACGTACACGCCCACCCCACCTTGAGCGAAGCGATAAAAGAAGTGGCGCACGGTTTGGAAGGGCGCTTCCTCAACATCTGATCGCCGCTACTCGGCGGTTTGACGGGACCAACAGTCGACTATCAAGCTGGTATAAAGCAATTTGCCGTCGACATTACGGGCGTCATGCGCAGCCGAACGACTGATAAATCCATCGTTCGCATGCCAGGGTTGCCGGTGAAATTCACCGGAAGCGTCAAAGTATTCCAATAGTTGATATTCGTAGCCGCACTCATGGAATACCTTTACGATCTTTTCGCTGGTGTAAAGCGTCTTGTGATCGTCGGCGCCCTCGCCTGTGCCGCCGGGGCGCACATGTTCAATGTAATGCGCATCAGGATGGTTTCCGTCCGGCACAGCCAGTCGGATGCGCCCGCCCTGAGCCAGGTAGAGGCGCGCCAAACGCAGGAACTGGCTCAACTCTTCAACTGTTAAGTGCTCAAAGACATGTTCAGCCAACATTCTATTGATTGACCCGGGCTGGAAGAGCAGCGCCCAATGCGCGTGTTTAAGCACGTGGAAGGCGGGGATATCTGTCGCGATCCAATCTTCATAACGTGTGGCTCCCGCGCCGATGATGACTTTGAGCGGCTTGCCGGATCTTGCGCATTGCTCGACGCCCGCGCGGATAATCCCTTGCTGCTTTTTCAATTCCATGTGATTGCGGTACTTGCGCAGTAGCGGCGCATAGAGGGGCCGCAACAGTCGCTTGGCTTGGCTCATCGCAGAAAACCTATCCCGGAATGCTGAATGACTCTATGGTCATAATATTCCCGTACTCGCTGGATGCGATGTCGCTGCCGTAGACCTTGGCGTGCGGGGGATCGCGATCATAGACCATGACCACCGCGCGATAATCGCCGGGCGCGAGTTCGGCTGTCGGCAGTTCCACGACAAACCATTTCAGGACATGATGATAAAGGTGGCGATCGGGATTGATCTGAGCAACTTTTTGCCCGTCCATGGAATGGATCTGTATTGAGATATTGTATTGGTACAGCAGCGCTTGATGGTCAACTTCCCAGCCGGTCACAAGGCGCAGGACGTCGCGAACGGGGTTGTAATCCGCGAACTTGTCGACGATGGTGATGCCATTTTCGTAGCGAATGGGCTGGTATTTCCGCTCACAGTCAAGCGTACGGTAGACATAGCGTTCTACGCGCAGATCCGCTTCGTCCAATACAATACCGCACGGCATATAGTCCCTCTCGATAATTGACCGAGTTCGGTCGAAGATCTCTGGCTTGTTCTGGGGGTCATAAGTGAAGAGAAGATAGGGGTGATCTTCCAGCTTGTCCGGTATGTCTTCCTCAAGTTGAGCGTCATCTAGGTTGGTGCGGATGAAGCTGCCGTCTATGCCCATTAGCGTTTCGAAATAATAATCAGCCGTGCTCTTGCCTGCTTTGCCGCGGCGTATGATGAAATTGATGTCAGAGAACCCGACAATGAAGTCCTCTTCAGAGACGATATCCCGCAATGCCAAGACATAGTCGTGGATCGGGGGATAACTCTGAATGGCGCGGATTGTGCCTTGATAGCTTACGTAATCGTCTGCGCCTCGTAGCGCAAAACCGGCGCCGAGATATGCGGCCAGGAGAATTAGCGGCAGTACGCGCGGCTTTAGCCAGGCCAGCCCGCTGCCCAGAATAAGAGCCATTGGATAGAAGACGACAAAGAAATAGCGCGATCGGCGTAATGGAATCAGTCTAACGGCTTCGTTCACCGACAATAGCAGCGCCAGGATGACAAAGGTCAGCACCCAAAAGGGCAGCGCCTTTTTCAGGTTCTCGCGCTTGCGCAGGCTAAAGGCAGCCGCGGCAAAGGCAATCAGAAGAAATAGCCAATTATCGTTTGACAGCAGCCGGAGAAAGACTTCCACCGCCTGCTCAAAGGGCATTTCTCCCCAAGCGTCGAACTTTGTTGTCAAGCCCACGTAAGTTACTGGAAGCCAGGGCAGGTATAATAAGCCGACAAACAAAAAGACCAGCGCAATGTGCAGCCAGCGCTTCGTTTTAGGAAGGAAAAACAGATGATAGAAACCAATAGCCAAGAAGACAAAGAATGAATAGGGCTGGGCATAAAGCGACAAGGCTGCCGTGAGGATCAGCCCGAGCCAGGTAAGTTTTGGAATGGGCGACTTTGAACGCGCGATATGCAAGTAATGCCAGAGCATCGCGACAAGCATTGCCGCTTGCGGGGTGTACATGCGGATTTCGTGAAAATACTCCAGCCAAAAGACGTTAAGCCCCAAGAATGCGCTGGCGTACAGCCCCGCCCGCCAACCTAGAAAATCCACCCCAATACGGTATACCCAGGCGACCGTCAGTAATCCAAAGAAAAGCGTTAAGCAGCGCAAGACAGCATGGTGCCAGCCAACAAGCGCGCCCCAGCCCGCCAAAAGTTCAAAAAACAAGGGAGCGTGTTTGGGACTGTGCGTGCTGATTGAGCGGGCTATGTCCAGCGGCGAGAAAGGTCCGGTCAAGCCGCCGGCATGGCCGATCGAGGTCAGTTCATCGTACCAGATGACATCGGCGTTGATGCCACCCGCCGCAAGCAGCGTCACCAGCAGCAATAGCGGCAGCATCCAGCACCAGCGCGGAGGCGCCTGGAATAGAAGTCCTTTGCTTGTTTTTGAATCTAACATGAGCATCTAGGCTTCGACAGAAAAGGTCAAGAGCGGCAAGTATGGGCTGCTTTCGCCACTGCTTAAGTCTATGCCTGTTACCCTCTCGCCCGTGTAGCGATCGTATAGGATTACCACGAGGCGATAGGCGCCCGGAAGTAATTCCCGCTCAGGTTGGAATTCCAGCTCGTGCCATTTCAAGATGCGGTTGTAGAGATGCCAATCTTGCTGCCAGTATTTCTCCCATTGGGAGTCCAGTAGTTGAATCGAGATATTGTATTGGTCAAGCTGATGCTCGGCGGCGACTTCCCAACCGGTGACGGCGCGAACGAGGTCCTCAGACGCGGCGTATTCGCCAAAGCGGTCGACGATGGAGATTCCATTATCATAGTGAATAGGCTGGTATGCGCGCTGGCAGCCCGCTAGGGGATTCGCGAATCGCTGAACAATCAAGTCTGCGCTGTCAATGACCGCCTCGCAGCTTTCGTAGCGGGCAGCTATATACTCGTATACGTCTTCGTGATTCTTCTTGAGGTCATTGGGATGGTAGGCGAGCAAGATATAGGGATGTCGATCGATTTTGCGAACGAGATCGATTTGCAAACGTTCTTCCTGCCAGCGCCAAGGGATAAAAGCGCCGTCGATGCCCAACTGCGCGTCGGTGTAATAGTCAATCACGCTATCGCCAAACTTGTAAACATTGTTCACATAATCCACGAAAGAAAAACCCAGCAGGAAATCTTCCGCCCGAACCTTGCCGAGAAGCGCGTCCCTGTATTCGTGTATTGGCGGGTGCAGGCGCGCCTTCTGCATACCGCCAATATAGTCTAACAGTTGTTGCGAGCGATAGAATTGGAAACCCGCGAAGATCCATATAAACGCGAACAGAAAAGTTGCGCGATGCCAACGCGGCATTGATGCCAGGCCAAAGGCGCAGATCATGACAAATGGAATCCACAAGATGAGGAAATAGCGCATGCGCTTTACGGGGATGATGCCTACAAGCTCGTTGAGCAGCGTGATCAACAGCAATACCGTCAGCGACACCAGCGCGAACTTCCAAGCGACGCCCGAGCGCGTGCGCCATAAGCAGTAAATCACAATGCCTGCAAACAGCGGGATCAACAAGTTCTGACCATTGAAGAGCAGGAACGCGAAATGATAGATCAATTCCGGGATAGAGGCCGCAGCCTCCGTCACTTTTACATTTTCCGCAGCCAATGCGATGGCGGTAAACAGCGTTGGCAGATAGGGCAAGAACAACAACCCGGTAACTGCCCAAACGATTAACACAGCCAGCCAGCGCGTCGAGCGAGGCGCGAATAGCAGGTGATATATGCCGAGCAGCGCGAAAACCAGCAGCGAAAATACATGTGTATAGAGTAGCGCCAAGGCTGTTAAGAAGAGCGCGACCCAGTAGCGGCGGGATACATGCCGCGCGTGAGCGATGCGCCAATAGAACCAGGCCTGCATGGCAAAAAGCATTAACAGCATCGTATACATGCGAATATCGTGGAAGAAGACGATCACGTAGGCTGATGTGCTCATGAGCAGGACCGCAATCAAACCGGTCCGCCGACAGAATACTTCCGTTGCCAGGCGATACAGCCAGGCAATCATCAGAACCCCGGACAGTACCGAAAACATGCGCATGGCAACTTGCGTCCAGCCGACAAGCTGCGCCCAGGCTGCCCCCAACAAGTAATAGAGCGGCACATGATCCGAACTATAGGTGGTGATCGAATTGATTATCTGCTCTGGGCTATAAGGTGGGCTGAATACACCCATGTTGGTCAGAGAATACAGTTCATCCGCCCAAATCGGTTCTGAATTCAAGCCGTTGGCGCCAAAAGCGAAAGCCAACAGCAGCACAATGGTCAACCAGGCAAGCGCGCTTCCGCGACCGATCGCCCACTGTGCCGCATCGCTGCTGGATTGCGCTGCCTCCATGGCTTGATTCCCTACCTGATGATCCGCGACGGCGAGCTTGATCAATTTGCGCTCACGCTTCTATGGTAAAGGAAACAATTGGGAAGATACCGTCTTCCCAGCCGCTCGCAAGGTCGGTTCCCCGCACCTTTTCTCGCGATTCGCGATCGTAGAGGATGAGCATGACATGATATTCGCCGGGCGGCAAACCCTCGGTAGACAATTCGACGGAAAACCACTTGAGGATATTATCATACAGATGGCGGTCAATTTGCTCTCCTAGTCGTTGCCAATCCGGGGTGATGAATTGCAAGGACACATTGTACTCATATAGCGCTTCTTCGCTTGCCACTTCCCAGCCGGTGAGGATATAAACTTTCCGCTCTACTGGATCATATTGGGCGAAGCGATCGACCAGCTCCACGCCATTATCATAAGTTATTGGGCGGTATTCGCGCTCGCAGCCCAAGCGTGGATCGACATAGCGCTGGACAAAGAGTCGCGCTTCATCCACCACGATATCGCACTGTGAATAGTTACTCTCGATGACTTCGCGCACTCGCGGGTAACTATTTGGCAAATCTTGAGGATCAAAGGCAAATAGCAGAAATGGCTGATTGCCCAGCCTTTGTCTGATCTCGCCTTCCAACCATTCGCCATAGGCGCCACGACGGATAAACGCGCCATCAATGCCCAGTTGCTCCTGCGTGTAATAATCCGCAACACTCATGCCCAATGTCAGGTCTTTGTTCACATGGCTGCTCTTGGAAAATCCTAGAAGATAATCTTCCGAGCGCAGTTTGCCTCTTAGATGCCAGACATAATCAGGCAGGGGCGGATAGAGCCTGGTAAACACCATACTACCGACATGATCCATAATTTCTGTAGAACGGTAATATTGAAATCCCGATATACACCAAGAAATTACAAAAAGCGCTGTTAACAGGCGCCGCCGCGGAAGCATGCCCAGGCAGGCGCCGGCAAGCAAATAAACCGGGATCCAGATTACGATGAAATAGCGCATCCGCGTTAAGGGAATGAGGCCAATTATTTCGTTCGCCAAGATGATGAACGTTGTCAACATGACCGGAAGGCTCATCCATTGAATTAGGCGAGACGGGCGGCGGCGCCAGATGATATAGACAAAAAGTCCCACAAGCATCGCGCCCATCAGCCAACTGCCATTGCTCAAGAGATAAGCTAAGGTCAACAGCAGTTCCGGGGCGGAAGCCGCTCGGCTGGTGACATTAGTTTTTTCAGAGGCGCGCTGCAGTCCATCAATAAGAACTGGCAGGTAAGGAAGGAAAAGCAGCGCGCCGCTAGCCCATCCCATAAGAATCTGCCGCCAACGAGGGGAGCGCAGGCCAAAGAGCAGATGAAATATGCCCAAGCCCGCGAACAGAATGATGGCAAAAAAGTGCGTGTATAAAAGCGCCACCGTCGACAAAGCGAAGGCGACAAGCGTCAGGCGTCCATCCTTGGGTTTATGCTGCAACAATCTCCAATACAGCCAGAGATGCAGCGTGGCAAACATCAGGAATAGCGAATACATGCGGAAGTCGTGCATGTACAGGACCATAAAGGCTGAAGTACCCAAGAGGCTGGCGGCAGTTAGTCCTGCAAAACGATTAAACATATCGCTCGCCAGGCGGTAGATCCAAGCAATCATGAGTAGCCCTGCGAATACCGGCAACAAACGCAGCGCGAATTGCGTCCAGCCCGCGAAATGCCCCCAGCCGGCGCCTAGCAAGAAGAATAGCGGCACGTGATCGGGGAAGTTCTCGGCGACTGAATTGATGACCTCCGCGGGTGAATATGGTCCGTCAAAGCCGCCCATGTTGGTGATGGCGTAAAGCTCATCGGTCCAGATGGAGTCGGTGTTCAAGCCATTTGCGCCAAAAGAGAATACGCAGAGGAGCGCGAAGACCATCAGCAAAAATGACCTGCTTTTGCTTATCGTATTCCGGTCGTCAGCGAAGATGCCGCCAGTCTGCAAGTCTAAGTCTCCCTAGTTAGGAAAAGTTGCCAATCGCGACTTCTGCCAAGAAAGAGATTGAAGCAACTACTCTATTCTACAATAAAGCTGCGAATCGGAAGAATCGCGCCAGTTTCGCCTGTCTTAAGATCGACCCCGCCGACTTTCTTGCCGCTTTCGGTATTATACAGAATAACAGCCAAGCGATACTCACCAGGAGCGATGCCTGCGACCGGCAGTTCAAGCGTGTTCCACTTTCGCGAAAACTGGTGGAGATAATAATCGCTCTGGCTTTGCGCCGCCTTTTCCCCTTCTGGCGTAAATACCTGGAGCGAGAAACTATAATCGTTTAGCAGTCGCTCGTCGGGTACATCCCAGCCGATCAGTATCGACAATTGAGCGGTATCCGGCTGGAAGTCAACAGCGCGGTCGGCAATTGCGATGCCATTTTCGTATTCGATACGCCGATATTCTCGATCACAATTTAGCCTGGGATCGACAAATCTTTGTACAAAGAGCCTGCTGGAATCGACCAGGACGCCGCAGGCTTGGTATTCGCTGTGCATCAAGAGTTTGGCGCCTTCAAGCCCGTCAGGCGGGTTCTGCGGCTCATAGGCGAACAAGAGATAAGGATGCCCGTCAATCATTTGGCGCATCTCCTCGACAAGCCAAGGACCGATCGCCCGGCCCCGCACGAATGCGCCGTCGATGCCGAGTTGCAACTGCGTATAATAGTCGGAGACGCTCTTGCCGTGTTTATGATCGTGATTGAGATAGAAATTGCGGGCGAAGCCGAGCAGGAAGTCTTCCGAGCGAACTTTGCTATTCAACTGTGTCACATAGTCGTCCAGAGCGGGATAGTTGCGCGTTTTGGACATGCCACCTATGTAAAGCAGCACATCCTCAGAACGATAGAACTGATATCCGGCAACCGACCAAGCGATCACAAGAAGCGGCGCGAGCCAGGTCCAGCGCGGCAATAGCGTGAGGCCACGGGCAAAAAGCATCATGAAGGGAAACCAAAGTATCAGGAAATAGCGCATGCGCGAGAGCGGTATCAAACCCACAAGCTCATTCAGCGCGAGTGGGACAACAAGCATTGCCAGCGCAAGAAACATCAGCCGGAGAGTGACATGGTCTCGCAGGCGCAGGACAGCATATAGGACAGGCGCGCCCAAGAGAACCAGAAGCCAGTCAGCGCCATTCATCAGCAGATGTGCGAAGGTTGCAATCAGTTCTCCGACACTCGCGGCGGCTGTGGTCACGTTTTCGATTTGAGCCGCTTGTTCCAGCGCGGCAAGTGTTGTTGAGAAATAGGGCAGATAAACAAGCGCAGCTAGCGCCCAGCCCGCCCAAATCTTGAAAAAGTATTTTGATTTATGCGCAAGAAACAGGTGAAAAGCCGCCAGTCCAGCAAATAGAATAACCGAAAAAGTATGTGTATAGACTAGCGCTATGGCTGACAAAACAAATAGGCTCCAAGTCCAGCGATTGCTGGCCCCTCCGCTTTCTAGCCGCCAGTAGAGCCAAGTGTGCGCGATCGCCAGCAAAAGCAGCAGCGGGTACATGCGAAAGTCGTGAAAATGCAGTAGCAAATAGGCGGAGGCGCCCATCATGAACGATGCAAGCAGACCTGTTCGATAATCAAAAGCATCTGTCGCATAACGATACAGAAAGGCGATCATCACCAGCGCCGTCAATACAGCGAACATACGCAAGGCAAACTGTGTCCAGCCCGCGACACTGGCCCAACCGGCGCCAAGCAAGAAAAATAGCGGGGCATGATCCGGGCTGTATTGTGAAATCGAGTGAATTATCGCGGCGGGGCTGTAAGGCGGATCAAACCCGCCCATGTTGGAGACAGAAAACAGTTCGTCGGTACGAAAGATATAACCATTCGCGCCGCCGAGCCCGAGCGCAAAAACCAGCAGAAGAAGGGCGACCATGATTGTTAGCCTGCCCTGCTGCCTGAGACTGCCTTTAATAGAGACCATCATAATACGAGATGCGCTGGTAGTTGGCTCCATACTTGTCGGGAGAACGAGCCTTGCCCCGGAGGTCTCCTGTATCAGAAATGGCTCTAGCTGTCGATGGAAAAAGCTTGTATCGGAAGTATGCCAGCCGATTCGCCGCTGCGTTCATCGACGCCTAGGACTTTAGACCCGCCCTCTCGATTGTACAAGATCAACACAAGTTGATAGTCGCCAGGGGGCAGATCTGCAATGGAAAGCTCAATGACACTCCAAGGGACCAATCCGCTATAAAGATGATGATCAGTTTGTTGAATATTCTGCCAATCCGAGTTGATGATTTGCAGCGAGATATTGAATTGGTTCAGCATTTCGTCGTCCGGGACATCCCACCATGTTAAAGCCCGAATCCGCTGAACTTCCGGGTCAAATGCCACGGCACTGTCTATTAGGCGTATGCCATTTTCATATTGAATGGCTGCGCTCTGGTGGTCGCAGCCCATAACGGGATGGGCAAATTTGCGAATTGACAAGTCAGGTTCATCGACCAACATATCACATGGCGCCAGCACTTCGCTTACGATTGTCAGCGTCCTAGCATAGTTGAGCGGGACATTACTCGGGTCGTGCGCGAGCAAGATATGCGGATGGGCGCTGAGGATGGATCGAAGGTCTTCCGAAAGCCGGTAGCGTTTGAGATGAGTGTGCAGGAACTCGCCGTCAATGCCGAGTTGGGCGTCGAGGTAGTAGTCGGAGACGCTCCAATCATAGCCTTCTCTCTTCCCGTTGACAGACAATGAATCCGTAAATCCAACCAGGAAGTCTCCGTAGCTCACCTTTTCTTGGAGGGAAGACCTATAATGCTGTAATGGCGGATATTTGCCAGACTGGGCGGAAATGCCCGCATATTGCAGAATCTGCCCGGTTCGTCCCAAACTTACTCCTGCTATAGCCCATACTACGACGAACACAAGAATTATCAGAATTGAACGAGACAGCAGGGATATACTGTATGCAAAGAGAATCATACAAGGGAACCACAACAAAAGAAAATAGCGCATACGGCTAAGAGTTAAGAGATCAAACATCCAACTTATAAGCACATAAGCGATGCCCAACAAAGCCGTTAGCAGCAAGAGTCTTGTAATCGCAGGATACCTTTTTCGCCAGTGCCGGTAAGCAAGATTTAAAGTCAGGGGAATAAAAAGAACGCCTAGGCCGTTAGTAAGCAGCGCAACCAGGGGCTCGGCCAATTGTGTCGCCAATACGGCGCGTTCGGTTGCTCCCCAAGTTACTGCACCCGATAGCATCGTCCACAAATGCGGTACAAAAAGCACCAAGCTAATGGTCCACCCGCTTAACACCAGTTTGGTCTGGCTCGAACGGCGGTCTACAAGAATGTGAGTCGCGCCCAGCGCAGCCAGCATGACAAGGCCAAACACATGCGTATACAACATCGCCGAGCCCGATACGACGAAGAGCGTCCAAAGGAGCCGCAAATAACGAGCACCGCGGTTAATCCGCCAATAGAGCCAGGAATGGATGACTGCCAAAAGCAAAAGCAGTGTGTAACCCCGTATTTCATGAAAATAGACCAAGACGAACGCGCTATTTGCCATGAGAAATGCGGCTATAAGCGCTGTTCGCTTGTCAACGGCAGTTCGCGCGTATCCATATAGCGACGCAATCATTGCAATGCCAGCCAACAGCGAAGGATACCCCATTGAGAATTGAGACCACCCTGCCAAATGAGACCATCCTGCTCCCATCAGGAAATAAAGCGGCACATGATCTTTCGCGCGCAATGATATGGATTCCAAAACCTGCTTCGGCGTATGAGGAGGGTCAAACGCGCCCATGTGCGCCAAGGAAGACAACTCATCCGCCCAGATGGTGTCCGCGTTTAAGCCACTTAATCCTAAAGCGAAAGCCAGCAGCAAAATAAGAGTAATCAAAGATAGCGTGACCCCAAGACTTGGGCCAGAGGATGCGCTTGGTGTAGTCTCTTTTAAAGCTGACATAACTTTCGCAAATGACCAAGCGTGGATAGATCACAGTTTCGAAACTTTAGGCCTACTTGGGAGTTGCTCATGTCGCTGGACCTAGATGTTGAACTCTAGCAATACATGGAATCCGTCACTTTCCCCACTAGCTTTGTCAACCCCGCTGAGCTTTGCGCCTGTTTGACGACTGTACACAATTAATACGACTTCATAATCTCCACTAGGTAGCCCGGCTGTCGAAACTTCCATTATGTTCCAGGGCACCAAATTGTCATAGAAATGTCGATCAATCTGTCTCAGGTTTTGCCAGCCTGCATTGATGATCTGTAAGGATATGTTGAAATCGTCCAGAATTTTTTCATCTGGCACATCCCACCAAGTCAGCGCTTGAACAATCTCCGTGTCGGCATCGTAACGCGCGGCGCGGTCGACAAGCCGCATGCTATTGTCGTAATCAATGGGAGCAGGTTGGTGATCGCAATCCATGACCGGGTGCGTATATTTGCGAATTCGCAGCGCCGGCTCCTCTACCAATGATGTACACGGCATGTATGCTTCTTCAATTATTGAGAGTGTTCTGGCGTAGTTGAGTGGCTCGTCCGAAGGATCATGCGCAAGTAGAACGTGAGGGTGCGATTGCAGGATTTCGCGCACATCTTGCTCAAGGCGATAGCGTTTCTTGCTTGAGTGGAGAAACGTACCGTCGATGCCCAACTGTGTACCTAGATAATAGTCGGAAGTGCTGTTGGAACTGTTATAGGAAACGCGGCTGACACGATCGTTCTCGGAGAATCCGATTAGATAGTCCAAGTATTGCGTTTTTCCACTTAACGTATAAACGTAGTCATGAAGAGGCGGGTATTGCCTGTCACGCGCCATCAATCCCGCATAGGTAATCACCTCACCCGACTGAAGAAACTGATAGCCAGCCACAGACCATAGAATCGTGAATAGGACAGCCACTGGTTTCCAATGACGAATGGACGTGAGACCAAAGGCAATGATAATAGCGATCAGAAACCATACAACCAAGAAGTAACGCAGCCTAGTCGAAGTTATAATCCCATAGCGCCAGTTGATAGTCAGGATTAAACCGACCATTACCAGAGCAATGAAAACAAGGCTCAGGACCGATGAATCACGCTTCTGCCACAGCGCGACTGCTCCAATTGAGAGGATTGGCAGCCAAAGGTAACTAGCGCCATTAACCAGTAGATAGACGAATAATTTCAATACTTCGAGCGCCCCTAACGGGTTAACAGTAACTCCCTGATTAAACTGTAGACCGGCAATGACATAGGGCGCATAGGGCGCAAAGATCGCCGCCCCCAAACACCATCCAAAAATGATTTGTAACCAGTGGCGAGATCTACCAACTAAAAGGACATGATACGAACCCAATCCTGCAAAAAGAATTATCGAGAAGTTGTGCGTATAGAAAAGCAGCGCCGCCGATCCAACGAACAAACACCAATTGGATCGAGTGGCACGATGATTGTGCGCCAGTCTCCAGTACAGCCAGGTGTGCAAAATGCCGGCAGTCATGAGCATGGTGTACATGCGAATATCATGAAAATATAGAACTACGAAGCTGTTAGTAGTCATGAGCAGCGCGGCTAATAGCGCGGCGCGCTTGCCGAAAACATCGTGAGCATAACGATACAGTCCAGCGACGAATAATACAGCGCAAAGTAGGGACAGGCTTCGAAGAGAAAACTGCGACCAGCCCGCCACCTGAGCCCAGTAAGCGCCTAAGATAAAATAGAGGGGGGCTTGATCCGGACTATATTCCTGAACGGACTCGAGCACTTGCGTCGGCGAATATGGGGGATCAAAAGCGCCCATAAATGTGACTGACGCCAACTCGTCCGCCCATATCGGATCCAAATTCAACCCGTGAGCGCCCTGTGCAAAAGCCAGCAGCAATATGATCGTCATGGCGGCAATTGCTACTAAACGCTTTCTATGGAGTGTGGCTTCAGAAGTGTCCATAGGTGTCATCTGTCTTTGGAACCAGAATGGATACTCCAAGAATGAGATATCACAAAACAAAAGAACGCGAATCAACTGTAATCTTACAGGCGCTTAGTGAATCCCAGCATGGGAAATACACTACCGTACTCGTCAGTTAGTTGATCCACTCCAAAAACTTTCGAGCCTGAATCACGTCTGTACAAGATCAGCACAAGCGCGTAGTTATCGGCAGGCAACTCTTCCGTCGACAAATCGAGCACAGACCATGGCACAACACCGGTATAAAGATGATGATCAGTTTGTCGAACATTCTTCCCTTCTGAAGAGATGATTTGCAAGGAAATATTGTATTGCTCCAGCATGGCTTCATCTGGCACATCCCACCAGATAAGTGCTTCTATTCGCTCCGCTTAAGAGTCGAATTCTACAGCTCGGTCGACAACGCGGACGCCGTTGTCGTACACAATCGGCGCGGCTTCGCGCTTGCATCTCATGACAGTATGTACGTATCTACGAACCAATAGCGTCGGCTCGTCCACCAGCAGGTCACATGGCGCCAATTGATCCTGAACCGTCGCCAATGTTCTGGCGTAGTTCAGCGGCGCGTTGCGCGGGTCGTGAGCAAGTAAGATCTGAGGATG
Organism: Aggregatilineales bacterium; assembly: GCA_963663445.2. GTDB lineage: Bacteria > Chloroflexota > Anaerolineae > Aggregatilineales > Phototrophicaceae > UBA6055. The sequence continues at coordinate 2,347,905 of CAXXTM010000002.1, forward strand.
GGCTTTGAGAATGGAGCGGACGTCTTCCTCCAGACGATAGCGCTTCAGGTTTGCGTGAAGAAACAGGCCGTCGATGCCAAGCTGGGCGTCTAGGTAGTAATCTGAGATCCCCCAATCATAATTGCTTCTGTTTTCGTTTAAGGTTAGGGACTCCGTAAACCCAACCAAGAAATCATTCGCGCGCGTCTTTCCGTGAAGGAACTGAACATATTTATGCAGCGGGGGATACTGCCATGTACGTTTGCCCACAGTTGCGTATTCTTGGATCAGCCCGGACTGCCCGAAATGGATGCCAGCCACAGCCCATATCAGGACGATAACAGCTATCAGGCCATCTGAGCGACTAAGCGCGGTAAGGCTGTAGGCGATGAGAATGAAGGCTGGGATCCACAATACTAGAAAGTAGCGCATGCGGTTCTCAGCTATCAGGTTAAAAGCCCAACTTATTAGCATCAGAATTGCGCCTAAAATAGTAGACAGTAGCAATTGTCTCGATATAAAGCGCTGGTAGCTAGAGCATAATTGGTAAGCAAGGTTTAGGACCAGTGGAAGCAAGAGAACACCTAGCCCATTGGCAAGCAAAGCAAGCAGCGGCTCACCTAAAAGAGCAGCCGACGTTGCGCGCTTTGTTTCGCCCCAAGTCAATGCGTCTGACAACATTGTACTCAAATATGGCAAAAACAGACTGAGTCCAATAGCCCATCCAATGAGAATCTTGGTGGATTTACGTGAAAGGCCTTCGACAAGTAGATGCGAAATCCCAAAACCAGCCAGCATAATTAGCCCGAGCGCATGCGAATACAACATGGCCGCGGCTGATGCTGCAAATAGCGTCCACAACCGCCATGAATGACGCGCTTGTCGAATTAATCGCCAATACAGGCAGGTATGCAGGACTATCAGAAGCAACAGCAGCGTGTAACCGCGGAGTTCGTGAAAATAGAATAACGCAAAGGCGTTGTTCGCCAAGAGAAAGGCTGCTACGAGAGCCGTGCGCTTGTCGACGGCGTAACGGACGTAATTAAAGAAACACGAGAGCATTGCGACGCCGAGCAACAAAGACAAGTAACGCAATGCCAAAGGCGTCCAGCCAACGAATCGAGACCACACCGCACCGAGCAAATAATACAGAGGCACATGGTCGGGCGCGTGTTCGCGAATAGATTGCAGGACTTGTTGAGGCGAATATGGCGGGTTAAATGCCCCCATGTGCGCCACTGAAGACAGCTCATCCGCCCAAATGACGTCGGCATTCAAACCCATGCCACCAATTGCGGATGCCAATAGCAGCATCAGCGTCATGGCGAAGAGAGGCTTGACATCACTAATCCGCATTAAACTCATCCGCTGCTGTCGCAAGAAAACCATGGACAAATCAACGATGCGACAATTGCCGTTAACAATCTACGATTCAATAATGGCGACGCTAGAAATCGGCGCATTTGGCGTCCGCATGTTGCCGATACTCCGTTTCCAAAAAGCCAAACTGCCACATGCCATGATAAGATCCCCGCGCATAAACGCGTTCCCGCCAAAAGCCCTCCAAGCTAAAACCCAGCTTCCGCAACAGAGCCGCCGACGCGACGTTGCCTTCGGTTACATCAGCTTCGACGCGATGAACCTGCAGACGATCAAAACAGAAGCGCAAAACTTCGCTGAGCGCTTCGGTCATGATTCCCTTTCGCCAGTAAGCGCTATGCAACTCATAGCCGATTTCCAGCCGTCTGTTATGCGCTTCGTACAAATGGAAACCGCATGAGCCAATCATCCGCTGCTTTGCTTTCAGCGTGATCGCCCAGCGAATGCCCGTCTTCTGTTTGAAAATGCGCTCCGCCCATTCAATGATAGACCATACCGCCGAATCATAGGGGGCATCCTCAAATTCAAGCAAGTATTGTCGCACCTTGTCGCACTGCCAGATGGCCGCCCAGGCCGCCAAGTCGCTGGCGAGGATGCGCCGCAAGCGCAGCCTCTCGGTTTCCAGCAGCGGGACCTCTTCAAAGTCAAAAGCCAAGCTCATGCCCTCCCGACAGCCAACAGGCGCTTGATTCGATAGATTCACACGTCGCTTTGCCGCGTCTACGCAAGCGAGTGTCATAATCTGTCGGCGACGATCTCGGCGATATCCACCACGCCGGTTTCGCCGCCAAGTTCCTTGTCGGCATCCTCGAACATGCGCATGCAAAATGGACAGGCGACCGCAATCGTGTCGGCGCCTGTCGCCTTCGCTTCTTGAATGCGCTCCACACTGACTTTCTTTGCGCCGGCTTCTTCTTCCTTCCAGAATTGCGCGCCGCCTGCCCCGCAACAAAATGAGTTCCTGCGGTTGCGCGGCATCTCCGTGAGGCCAATGCCCACCGCGCCCAAAGCGGCGCGCGGCGGGTCGAATACATCATTGTGCCGACCCAAATAACAGGGATCATGAAAGGTGACATTGCTCCAGCGCGAGGCTGTAGCCGCAAGCGGCAATTTGCCCGAAGCGATCAGTTCGTCTATCAGCTCGCTGTGATGAACAACCTCGAATGATCCGCCAAACTGCTGGTATTCCTGGCCGATATTGTGCAAACAATGCGGGCAGGTGACCACGATTCTCTTGGGGGACAAGTCCTGTAGCGTTTCGACATTGGCATTCGCCAATTCATAATACAGATATTCATTGCCAGCGCGGCGCGCGACATCCCCCGTGCAACGTTCCTCTTCGCCTAGAATCGCGAAGTTGACACCGGCCGCCCGCAAGATTTTCACCAGCGCCCGCGCCGTTTGCTGCGCACTAGGGTCGTAGCTGACCGCGCAGCCCGTCCAGTACAAGATTTCAAAGTCGGGGTTCTCCGCGACCGTTGGGACCGGAAACTCAAGCCCCTGCGCCCAGCCGACGCGGGATTCAGCGATTTGCCAGGGGTTTCCTTGCCGTTCCATCCCGTTGAAGGCGCCCTGCAATTGCTTGGGGAACTCGCTGCGCATGAGTACGGCGTCGCGCCGAATGTCGATGATATCGAACATCGGCTCGTTGCCGACCGGACAAATGTCGATACAGGCGCCGCAAGCCGTACATGCCCAAAGCGCCGACTCGCTCAGCAGCAAGCCGCCTAAAGCCCCTTGAGATTCTTCGCCGTTTGCCAGCGATTCCCAATTGTCCTTCATAAGGAAACGTTTATTGACTTCCAGCGCGGCCGGCGACAGTTCCTTGCCGGTCGCATAAGCCGGGCAAACGTCTTGACAGCGATTGCACATGATGCAAGCGAAACCATCGAGGATATGCGTCTGATGGAGGTCTTCCAGCCGATTTGCGCCAAACTGTTCGAGCGCGTCATTTTCGAAGTCAAGCACTTCTAACTCTCCTAGCGAACTGCGCTCGGGCCGAGTCAAGAAATTAAGCGGCGCCATGAAGAGATGCGCATGCTTTGTTGACGGGAAATAGGGCAAAAAAACCAGAATGCCGCCCAATGCGATCCACCAGCACAGATGCCGCAATACTGCCAGCGAGTCGACATTCAGGGTTTGCCACAGTGGCGCGAGCGCCGAAGCAAAGGGCATGAAAGCATCGTGACCCTGCTGCGCCACTGATATGGATTCGCCCAGAAAACGCGCGCCGACATGCAGCAGGATGAAAGCCGCGACAATCAGTGAATCGCGCGTGATAGCGCCAGCGCGCGCGCTGGGATGAAGCAGAATATTGTCATTGAATTGCAGCGCGCGTCTGCCCGGCAAAACGAAGCGCCGAGCGATGAAATAGCAGATGCCCAAGAGCACTAAAATGCTCAAGACGTCCCCTAGCAAACGAAACAGGTCGAACCATGCGCCCCATCCGGACAAGGTCAACTCAAAGCCCGGCGCGAATCCAAGCGCCAGGTCCACAACGTTGACGAGAAAGTAATAAGTGAAGCCTAGAACGACGCCCCAATGAATGAAGCTTGTCGCGCGGCGAGTCCTTAGCGTCGGGCGCTGAAACAAGTATATGGCTAGGGCTCGAATAGCCCGCCGCCACAGCCCGTCCAATTGCAGTCCACCGCGACCCCGCTGAATGATGCGGAACATGTCAGAGAAACCGGCGTAAGCCGCGCCCAGGGAGAATGCCGCCAGGAGGACAAAAAGCAGTTTCTCAAGGTCTGTCAACATGCCTGTGTTTCCGTTTCAGCAATGATATAGGCTTGCGCGCCAGCAAACGCCGAGTTCAGTTTACCATTGCTGGTATCTTTCACCAACTAGACGGTGGGGGCAAGTTGCGGGGCGATCGCTTCAAAATCCTTGCCTCAAAATGCAGTCAATTCAAACTAAAATTAACCACCGAGAGCACAGAAGTAAACCCAAAAATAATGCGAAAACATCAGGAAGCTGTAGGGGCGACCAATCTGGTCGCCCGACGTTGCTGCGTTTTGATTTCGGGCGACATGGTATGTCGCCCCTACATTTCGACCTATCGTCGAGTTTTTCATGACAAACTTGGAATTACTGAGAAAAGCATTTACATGGAATGGCTTCTCCTTTTTGTACATGTTGTGAATATGGCTTGGATGTTATACGACAGATAAGAGCAGAGTCTTCTGTTTTGATCAGCATTTTGATAGCTTTTCGCCATAATAGAACCTTGACTCGGTGTCCTCGGTGACAAAAACATTTTTTGATGCGATTGCCTGCGCCGGGCACACCGAGGGTCGCGCAGGGCAAGTAAGTTTGATACTGTTAAGACCATCCAAAATGTGAACAGGCTGCGGCAGAAATCACGGGAGTACATGCAATGATAGATTTTGCACCAATGCAGAACGGCGAATTGACCTACTTGGACTACGCGGAGCGAGAAGGTATCGGCGCGGCGGCGCTACGAGAATTGAGCGACGAAAGCATTGGCTACTTGCTCTCGCTGCTGGACGGCTTGACCGACGCGGACATCGTGAACAGTCCCGAAGATCCAGATGCCGATGATCCCTATGCCGTCGATGGCGAAGAGAATATCGGCTGGACATTCGGGCATCTTGTCGCGCATGTCACCGCCAGCAGCGAAGAAGCGGCCGCCTTCAGTTCCCTGCTGGCTCGTGGCGTGGCCGCCTCCGAACGGCCGCGTTACGAAACGCCCTGGCGCGATATGACAACTGTCGCCAAAGTCCGCCAGCGGCTCGAGGAAAGCCGGCGCATGCGCAATGCCTACCTCGAGACCTGGCCAGATGAGCCCTTCCTTGATGTACATCGCGATGTATCCGAGCGATTCGCCGCGCGATTTGGCAATATGAACGCCCCGGCCGCCTTCCTTTTTGGGCTTTCGCACGAGGTCGGTCATTACAGCCAGATCGAAGAGGTCAAACGACAGGCCCTGGCCGCAAGGTCTATGGCATAGCAAGTCCAGATTGCCGCACGCACGAGACGATTATCAAAGGGGCGGTGCTTGGACGCTGATGAGCCGCCCCCTTTCGCATCCCCGCAACAGTTTTATCCTTCTCAAGCGGAAGCCAAGTCTGTCGAGTTTGCCGCTATGACAATTACGCGACGCGAGGACAGTCAATGAGTAAAACCATCAATGCCCGCAGCCCAAAGGGATTCCGTGACTTTTTGCCAGAGACGATGATGCGCCGCAACTATGTCATGGAGACTATCACCGATGTTTTTCATCGCTTTGGTTTCGAACCCCTTGGCACGCCCATCCTCGAATTGCGCGAGACATTGCTGGGCAAATATGGCGAAGATGCGGAAAAACTGATTTTCAGCGCGCAGCACGGGCGCAGCAGCAAGGACCCGCTGGCGATGCGCTACGATTTGACCGTTCCCCTGGCGCGGGTTGTCGCCCAGCACGAAAGCGAACTGAGCTTCCCTTTCAAGCGCTATCATATCGCGCCGGTCTTCCGTGGCGAACGACCGCAGAGAGGACGTTACCGCGAGTTCTATCAGTGCGACGCGGATATCGTTGGCGTCGCCGGCATCGCGGCTGACGCCGAAATCGTGACGATGACGCAGCGTATCCTGGAGCGCTTGAATTTCCCGCAATTCACCATCAAGATCAACCATCGCAAACTGCTGACAGCCATCGGAGAATTTTCGGGTTTGCCCGACGCGCAGCTGCCGGATCTATACCGCAGCGTCGACAAATTCGACAAGATCGGCGCCGATGGCGTGCGCCAAGAGCTGATCGAACGCCAGATCCAGCCCGAGGCTGTCAGCCGAATGATGGAACTGCTGCAAGCATACGAGCCGGGCAGCGGCAACCTGGATTTTATCGCGGAGGCGCTCGGCGAGGGCGACAACGGGCTGGACGATCTGCGCGGGCTGGCGAATGTCTTGTCCGATGCCGGCCTCCCGGCGACATGCTACGACTTCGATTTCACCATGGCGCGCGGGCTCGGATATTATACAGGTCCCATTTTTGAGACCGTGATTTCTCAGCCAAACCTGGGCAGCATCACTGGCGGCGGACGTTACGATGAGCTGGTCGGCATGTTCCGCAAACAAAGCCTGCCCACAACCGGCATTTCATTTGGCATCGAGCGTATCATTAATTTGATGGACGAGCTTGACCTGTATCCCGCGCATCTGGGCGGCACGCTGGTTCAGGCGCTGGTAACTGTCTTCAGCCGAGAGACCAGTACAGCTTCCATGAAAGTCGCCAATCAATTGCGCGACGCCGGCATCAACACCGAGCTCTACTTCGAGCCGCGCAAACTGGGACGGCAATTCAGTTATGCCGACAAGAAGGGCATTCCCATCGTCGCCATCGCGGGTCCCGATGAAATTGAGGCTGGGCTGGTCAAGCTGCGCCGCCTGAGCGACGGTGAAGAGCGCAGGTCCCCGATGTCTGACTTGGCAAGCGCGGTTGCGGACATGTTAGGCGCGCATTGAGAACGGGTTCGCGCAGAATGCGCTGGCAGCCAAGTTTCCTCCAATAGTCACAGCAGCCACAGCCTGAGAAAAACTGGCAGGCGCGGAAAGGCGACGATAATCATTGCGCCCGCCCCCATTCTAAATTACTATGCCCTGACTGACTGAAGCGCCATCTTTCTCCCAGGCTATTTCATGATCGCTCTTCCGCGTTCTAGCGGCATCTTGCTCCACCCTAGCTCCCTGCCCGGCAATTACGGAATCGGAGATCTGGGAGACGCGGCGCATCGCTTTGTAGACTGGCTGGAAGCGCAAGGGCAATCAATCTGGCAGGTGCTGCCCCTGGGACCCACCAGTTATGGCGACTCTCCCTATCAAACGCTGTCCGCATTTGCCGGCAACCCCAATCTGATAAGCCTGGACAAGCTCGTCGAGGACGGTCTGCTAGAAAAAGGCGATCTGAGGGATGTGCCGCCCTTCCCGCGCGAGCGCGTCGATTTCGGCTGGATTATCCCATACCACAACCAGAAGCTCGCGTTGGCGCAGCGCAACTTCGCGGCGGGCGCGAGCCCACAGATGAACGCTGAGTACGAAGCCTTCGTCAACGAGAACAGCGCTTGGCTTGATGATTTCGCCTTATTCGCCGCCTTGAAGCGACAGCACAAGCTGCGTCCTTGGGTCGAGTGGGAAAGATCGCTCCTGCGCCGTGAGCAATCGGCGCTTGCGGGAGCAATAAAGCGCTGCGAAGGTCAAATCAATTTGGAACGCTTCCGGCAATGGCTCTTCTTTCGTCAGTGGTCTGCGCTCAAGACATACGCCAACAGCAAAGGCATAAAATTGATCGGAGACCTGCCGATCTTCGTCGCCCACGACAGCGCCGATGTTTGGGCGAATCAGCAGGAGTATTTCCTGGACGAGCTGGGCAAGCCGACGGTTGTGGCCGGCGTGCCGCCCGATTACTTCAGCCCGACCGGGCAGCGCTGGGGCAATCCGCTCTATCGCTGGGACGTCATGGCGGACGAGGGCTATCAATGGTGGATTCGGCGCATCGACGCCCTGCTGCGGCTGGTGGACTTCATCCGCGTCGATCATTTTCGCGGCTTTGAAGCGTACTGGGAAATACCCGCCAGCGAAGCGACCGCGATCAAGGGCGAGTGGCGAGCGGGACCCGGCGCCGCTTTCTTCCGTGCCTTGGAAAAAGCGCTTGGGAACTTGCCCATCATCGCCGAAGATCTGGGACTAATCACGCCGGGCGTCGAGAAGTTGCGCGACGACTTCGGCTTGCCCGGCATGAAGGTGCTGCACTTCGCCTTTAGCGACCCAGCCAATCCATTCTTACCGCACAACCATAGGCAAAACTGCATCGTTTACACCGGCACTCACGACAACAATACCACCCGCGGCTGGTGGGACAGCGAGCTTGACGACGGCGCCCGCAGCTTCGTAAAAGAATATCTTGGGCACGATGTACATGATATCGTCTGGACCTTGGCGCGGGTTGGCATGTGTTCGCCAGCGCAAGCATTTGTCATGCCGATGCAAGATGTGCTGGGGCTGGCGGCCGACGCGCGCATGAATAAGCCCGGCACAGCGGCGGGGAACTGGACCTGGCGCTTTACCGAGGCGGCTTACACAAATCCGAGCCAGGACAGTTTGCGCCATTTCACCTGGCTGTATCAGCGACATCCAAAGCAACAGAAGGAAACTGAGCAATGAGCGCCTTGGCAAATTGGACACGCTATATTCACCACGACAGTTCGCAGCGCTACCTCAGCAATCCGCTGCCAGCTATCGGCGAAAGGATCACAGCGCGTATCCGCGTATCGTCGGCCGCCGATATCCGCGCCCTGTACTTGCGCAGCCGTCCCGACGGCGAGTGGCGGCGCATCCGCATGGCAAAGACCGACTCAGATCACTATTACGATTGGTGGGCGGCCGAATTGCCGATCAGCATGCACCATAATAACTACTGTTTCCATTTCTTGACCGAAACCGGTTCTTTCTATTTCAATCAGTTCGGCCTCAGCCCTGTCGACAGCCCCGACTGGTTCAATTTTACCGTGCTCGGCGACTATGACGCGCCCTTATGGGTGCGGGAGCAGGTCTTCTATCAGATCTTTCCCGAGCGCTTTGCCAATGGCGAGCCCGGCAATGACCGCCAAAGCGGCGAGCCAACATTGATGGGCAAACCTGTCATTCGGCGCGAATGGGGCGATCTGCCGCGCCCCTTTGAAGAATCGCGCAATGTCGATTTCTTCGGCGGGGACTTGCAAGGCATCACTTATAATCTCGATTATCTGGCAGACCTGGGCGTGACGGCGATCTATCTCAACCCGATATTTGATGCCGAAAGCAATCACTTTTATCTCGTTCGCGATTTCAATCGCATTGCGGAGGGCCTCGGCGGCGACGACGCCCTGAGCGAGCTGCGCCGGGCGATGAGCGCGCGCGATATGAAGCTGATACTGGATTTCACGCCCAACCATATCGGCTTCCACCATCCCTGGGTTATCGCTGCCAGGGAAGACCCCGATAGCCCAGAGGCGCAGTACTTCTATAGACATCCCGATTCCGGCGAGATCGAGAGCTGGCTTGGCGTGAAGTATTTGGTGAAGCTCAATTACAACAGCCAGCGGTTGCGCGGGCTGATTTACCGCGACCAAGACAGTTCGATGCGCAAATGGCTGCGCCCGCCCTACCGCATCGATGGCTACCGCCTTGATGTCGCCAATATGACCGGCAATTTCTGGCATACGCAGCGCGACAGCGAGGTCTGGCGGGAAATGCGCGCGGCTATCAAAGAAGAGAATGCTCAAGCCTATATGATGGGCGAATACTTCCAGGACAGCAGCGCCCACCTGCAGGGCGATGAGCTGGACGCGTCGATGAACTACCAGGGCTTCAACACGCCCCTGCGCCGCTGGCTGGGCAAGGGCGATCACGGCGTTACGCAAAACGAGCCCTTCGGCGATCGCAATCCGCTGCCGACGGCGGATATGGCGCTGCAATGGCGACAATACTTAACCGCAATTCCCTATGTCATCGCGCTGCAGCAGTTCAACCAGATTGGCAGCCACGACATCAGCCGTCCCTTGCGCGTCGCCGATGGCGACCGCGACTTGGTCAAAGCCGGCGCGGCCCTGCTGATGGCTTTCCCGGGAGCGCCCTGCATCTACTATGGCGACGAAGTCGGTCTGGACGGCGGGCATGACCCGGACAATCGCCGCTGCATGCCCTGGCACGAGCGCGAGTGGGATCAAGATTTGCGCGCTTACCATCAAAAGCTAATCAGCATTCGCAAGCGTTCCGACGCCCTCAAAAACGGCGGTTTCCAAATGCTGTACGCGGCGGAGGATCTGATCGCCTTCCAGCGACAATCCCTCGCGGAACAGATTATTGTGGTCGCCTACCGCGGCGCCGACGGCATGTCAGCCGTCAAGCTCAATATGATTTTGGCAAACATCGCTGACGGCAGCTCGCTTCGCGATCTGATCGGCGGCGAGCAGGTTGTCGTCCAAGACGGCAGCTTGCGGCTGGAAAACCTGCGTCATGGCCAGGCGCTCTACCTGCGCGCCGACTAAGGCGAAAATGCGGCTGTCGAGGCTTAGAAAAAGGGCAATTATAAATGGAAGAACGCAGCGTCTTTTTTGAAGAATGGCTCCGCAGCCTGCGTGAGCAGTACAAGCACGTCGTCGTTCAAGATGATCGTGTGACCTTGTCGAGCTTGACCGCGGTCATGTCTGAAGTCGGATTCAGCGATGCCGAGCTGGCGCAATTGCGGGTCGAAGCGACCATGCACGTGGATAAGGTTGGCGCGGATCATGTGGCGGATATGGAGATCCTAGAGCATACACTGCCACACGCCGCGGAATGCCTTTGCCCGGTCTGCGCTGCAACTGACGAGGCGCCTTCCGAGGTCGACGAGCAGGCATTGCCGATTGACCCGGAACAAGAGGCGCTTGAACCCAAAAGCGTGTTCCCAGCCGCGGCGCTTGAAAACGCCGAAACGAGCGATACGAACGATACAAGCGAAGCGAATGATGAACCCGCCCCCCTGACCTTCGAAGACAGCCTGGCCGCCCAAGAAAGCGAAGCCAGCGACACCGACGCCAGTGACAATCAAGACCCTGTCGAAGCCCGTGATGGCGACGAAGATGCTGACAATCCGCTGCAAATGAGCTTGTTTTAGCCATGCCGGTCACGGCCGAGGACCGCAAATGGATGCGCGTCGCCCTGCGCGAGGCGGAAAATGCGCTAGCGTCCGCTGACGTGCCAATCGGCGCGATCGCGGTGCGCGAAGGGCGCATCATCGGGCGTGGCTATAACCGCCGCGAAGCCGACCAAGACCCAACCGCCCACGCCGAGATGATCGCTTTGCGGGAGGCGGCAGTTGCCCTGGGTCAATGGCGGCTGGAAGATGTGACGCTGTATTCTACCTTGGAACCATGCGCGATGTGCGCCGGCGCTATGGTCCTGGCTCGCCTGCCGCGTCTGGTATATGCGGCAATTGATCCCAAAGCCGGGGCGGCCGGCAGCGTCATGGATATCACCAGGCATCATCGACTCAACCACCACCCGCAGGTGGAGCATGGCCTTCTGGCGGAAGAGGCGGCTGAACAAATACGCGCGTTTTTCCGCAAGCTGCGCGCCGAGGGACAGGCTTAACTCGCCGGGCTATCAACAAAGATAGTGTTTTCATTTCCTGCGGGGAGTGTATACTGGGGCGTTGCTCGGGAGAGGTGCCAGAGTGGACGATTGGGACTGTCTCGAAAACAGTTGTACCCTCCGGGGTACCGTGGGTTCGAATCCCACCCTCTCCGATACCGTTAAGCGCGGGACATAAACCCGACGGGGCGAGCGCGAAAACTCGCTCCGTCGGATGCTAATTCCCACTCTCGTCAGTTGCCCATTTGCATCAGCATCGCAAGCGGCAAGATGAAGGCATCTTGCGGAATTGTCACCTCGACCGGCTCGTTGAAATGGCTCTGATCCAGGGTCATCGCCATTGACAGGTCAGTCGCGCCCATTTCGCCAGCTTGGGCAACGGCGCCGGCCATGCCCATAGACAGTTCCGTGCGATAGGTATAATGATCGCTCAAGCCGATAGACTGCCGCATGTTCAGCGTCATATCAGTCAATTGCTCTCTCATGGCCGCGATCTCGGCCGGATCTAGCGAATTTGTTCCTTCGTAGGCTCCGATGATCATGTCCGCTAGCAGACTCATTTCCAGCGAGCTTTCGAAGACAGCGACCGCTACGCCGTTGATCTCGCTGTCGGCTAGACGGGTGACTGTTGTCGCGGCGCCTTCAATATCTGACCAGGAGTCCGCGTCTTCGCGCATTTCTGCGCCAGCGCCCATGCCCATCAGGTCAGCCGTTTCCGGGTCGGAAGCCAGCAGCGTCAGCAGCCCATTGGCGTCCAGGCCAATCCAATCCATGCCTTCCATGGGCTCGCCCATAAGCTCTCCCAGCGCGCCGGCGCCAAAAGCGACGACACCGTCTCGCATCAGCATATTGAGCGCGATGTCTGTACTTTCGCCATCGGCAACCAAGTGGATATCAGCCGTAATCTCACCGGTCAGCCCGGCAAGGAAGGCGTCCAACCGCGCAATCTCGTCTTCCGTCAGCGACAGACCGGGCGAGTTTTCAATCTGATCTTCCAATTCCAAGATGCCAGCCATCGCTGCGGGATTGACGGATAAGCGGCCTTGTCCTTCCAATGACAGGTCCATGGCAAAGTCCCCGTCTTGCGCACCCTCATGCGCCATATCCAATGTCATCGACATGCCAAACATGAATGACGAGACGGTTTCCATCGCCGCCTTATTGGCTATAAGAATCTGACAGTCGGACTCCGCAAGATCGCCGCAAATGACATTGTGATCATTGTCCGCATAGACGCCAAGCGCAGCCAAAGGCACAAGCAGCGCGATCGCCAGAACTACGTAAATCCATCGTGTGAACATTGTCTCTCCTTTATCAAGCCGTCGGTTCACAACCATACTATACATCACATAGACAGCATGTTTCCCCCCTAAATATAGGGGTATCTCTAACTACGAGATTATGACAAGGATGTTGCGGGAGAAAACACTTTGACAAGTCTATATTAGCGCCCCTAGCGATGTCTGCTATACTTTATGCTTGTTCCAATTGCAGCGCGCAACCGAGGAATAATGCAAACAATCACCGTCTTTGGCAGTTCCCAGGTCCAAGCGAAAACTCCTCTGTATCATACGGCGGTTGACATCGGCGCGGGCCTCGCTCGGGCGGGATATAAGGTCATGACCGGCGGTTACTACGGCATGATGGAAGCGGTCAGCAAAGGCGCGCGCCAAGCCGACGGGCACGTGATCGGCGTGACCACGGATCAAATCGGCAAGCGTTACGATTTGCAGCCGAACAGCTACAACTGCGAAATCGTTCACTTTGCGGACCTGCGCGACCGGCTCTCGTACATGGTTCAGAACGCTGACGCCTATTTGGCCATGCCCGGCGGCACCGGCACCTTGCACGAAATCGCCGAGACCTGGGAACTGATGCGCATCGGCGGCATCCCGGAGCGGAGCTTTGTCTGCTTCGGCGAGCTCTGGCAAGAGATCATTGGCGCGCTGCAAGCCAGCCCCTACCTCGGCGCTGGGTACCAGGGCATGATTACTATCGCGCACAGCACGGAAGAGGTCTTAGCGCATCTCAATGGTCAACGGTAAGGCGCGGATGGCGACGCACGGGCTTATCAAGATGACAGCCACAGGGCTAGTCTGGCGGCGGGCAGGAGCCAGCCTTTTCAAGCGCGGCGCGGGGGAAATCGCCCCAATAACGGCGCGGACGATGCTGGCTATCGCCACGTTCTTATTCATATTTTTACATTTGACTGAAACGCAGGTAAACGCGCAAGAGAATCCGCCGGAGCTTGAAGCCCCAGAACGTCCGCTGCAAGCCTGGTTGCCGGTGCCGCTGATATCCGACGAATCCGGCGCCGCTTACGCGCTCTTGCAAGAACACACCAGCGCCTTCTCCTCAAACAACAACATCGCTGTCGAATTCCGCATCAAAGAAGTGGGCGCGACCGGCGGCATCATGTCCTCTATTCGCTCCGCGAGCGAGGTAGCCCCCGGCGCGCTGCCGGATCTCGCTCTCATCCGCCGGCGCGACTTCACCCCGACGCAGGCGCGGCAGTATCTGTACTCGATGGAGACGCTGTTCTCGTCGGCTTTGATAAGCGACCTGGGAATCGCGCTGGAATTCGGTCAGATCCCGCAGGAAGGCAGCATGGAGCTCTATGGCCTGCCGTACTTCTTTGAAGTCCTGCACGCGGTCTCTACTCAGCCGCTGACCGACGCGCCGCTGGGCCTCGGTTTCGATGATGTGCTTTCTCATGGCGCTACGCTGCTCTTCCCGGCCGCGCGCAGCACCGGCTTGAACCAAACGTTTTTTCTACAGTATCTGACCGCGGGCGGGTCTACATCACGCAACGATGTCGTTGAAATAGATGAAGGCGCGCTTTTCGCCGTTTTGGAGTTCTATGAGCAGCTTGTCCGGCAGGGGCTTATCCCGGTCGACGTGCTCGCCTATCAGACGCCGGCCGATTACCGGAGCGTATTTGTCAGCGACGCGGAGCCAGCGAAAATCGCCGTATTCGCTTCAAGCGAATACTTGTCAATGCTGGAGCAGCATGACATCAATTTGTTCCCATCCAACATTCCAACCGCTAGTGGCGAAAGCCTGGCAACGCGCGATGGCTGGCTGTGGGTCATCATCACGCCCGATCAAACGCGCCAGACGCTCTCGGCGCGTTTTCTAGAATGGATGACCGAGCCCGCCTTTCATGCCGAATTCGCCAAGGCGCTGCATCAACTGCCCACGCAGCCGGCAATTTTGCAGGATAGCTTGCCGGATAACGTCGATCACAGCTTCTTTGAAGAGCTCTTGTACAAGGGCATCCTGCCCTTGCCAGAAAGCGAGGGCGGCTCTGCCCCGCGCATCATGCAAGAAGCGCTGATCCGGGTCTTGCATGGCGAAGTCGGCGCGGCAGCCGCCACGCGACAGGTGATAGACCAATTCGACGACCGTTAAGGGGCAAGCGCCTTCTGATAGAATCGGTGTGTCTTATAGATTTTGCTGCCCAAATTGACGCTGATGCCAATCAGCGGATTCGTCTCCAGAATCCAGCCGGAATCCAGATAGTCATACTGCGAAGGCAATAAAGCCTTCATCAGAGCCAGGAACATCGCCAACTCGACGCCTTTATTGCGGTATTCTTTCTTGACGCCCATCAAGGGCATACGCACACCGCGGATTGACTTGCGGATCTTCCAGTGCCAAGCCACCTGCGCCATCGTCAGCACTTCCGGAACGCCGGGCCGCGGATAAGCGCGCTGCAGCGGCTCGTTGAAATTGGGAATCGAGAGGGCAAAGCCCACCGGCTCGCCAGCGATTTCGGCGAAGCAAGCCAGGTCCGGTTCCACCAGCATGCCCAAGTCATCCACCAATGAGCGCAATTCCGCCTCGTTCATGGGGATGAAACCCCAGTTCTGTTCCCAAGCCGCGTTGTATATTTCTTGAAAACGTCTGAATTCGGCTTTCTTGTCTCGCCCGTTAAACTTGCGCACGCTGATATTGCTGCGCTGGGCTGCGCGGCTGACCAACCGTTCCAGGCGGGTCAAGGTATCGTTGGCTTCGATCAAGTTGCGATCCATGTACAAGCAGTGCAGATCCATCGCCTTTTCAAAACCCGCGGACTCAACAAGGTTCTGATAGAAAGGCGGATTATAGGGCATCATGATCACCGGAGGAGCGAAGTTGTCGATGAGCAAGCCACATTCTTCGTTGGTCGTGAATGTCGCGGGTCCCCGTATGGCTTCGGCGCCCCTGGCTTTGACCCACTCGCAGGCGACATCGAGCAGAGCCTGCGCGACTTCCGGCTCGTTGACCGACTCGAACATGCCAAAGAAAGCGATATTTTCATCCTGGTAACGATTGTGTTCGTGGTTGATGAAAGCGACAACCGTGCCTAGCATGCGCTCGCTTCGCCAAGCCGCGAAAAACTCGCCCTCCATGTATTGCCACGCCGGGTGTTTGCTTTTGTCCAGCAGTTGGCGCCGCATGGAAAGCAAGGGCGGGACCCAATTGGGGTCTTCCGCATAATGCCGCCAGGGGAAACGAAAGAAGCTAGCGAATTCTTGTTGATTAGCTAAGGGGCGAATCTCGATCAAAGGGAGGCTTCACTTTCATGATTTTGCATAAACCCGTTTGACATGCGGAATGCGGAAAAATATCTTGACAGCCAAGTTCACGTCTGATATTATAGCGCATCATATTCCGTAGTAGCTCAATTGGCAGAGCGGTCGGCTGTTAACCGATAGGTTCTTGGTTCAAGTCCAAGCTACGGAGCAAAACAGATGCCCCGAATGCGGGGCATTTTCATTTTCCGCGATTCATCTCGTATATCAGACGCAAGCCGTCAAGCGTCAATTCGGGCGCGACATGATCAATCCGCCTGATATGCGCTTTGAAAAGCGGCGCCAAACCGCCGGTCGCGACGACTTGCGTGCCCTCGCAGGCAAGCTGATCGAGAATGCGCTCTAGCAAACTGTCGATCATGCCGACATAACCCCAGAAAATGCCGGATTGCAGCGCGTGAATGGTATTGCGGCCGATCGGATTCGGCGGCGGGACCAGCTCCACCTTGTGCAATTGAGCGGCGCGGCTTACCAGCGAGTCATGCGCGAGGCCGATGCCCGGCGACAAAGCGCCGCCGATGTATTTGTTATCCGCTGAAAGCACATCGAAGTTAGTCGAAGTGCCAAAATCCACACTCACCGCAGGCGCGCCGAAGAGCTGCGAAAGCGCCACCGCGTTGCACAAGCGATCGGCGCCGGCTTGTTCGGGCATGTCTATTGCGATATCAATGCCCAGGGTCGCGCCACTGTTGACCGTCAACGCTTCGATGGACAGATAGCGCCAAATCATTTCCTGGAAGGCGGGCGTCAAGGCTGGCACAACGCTGCTCATGACGACGCCCTTGATACGCTGATGGGCGACATCGGCTGTAGACAGGAAATTGCGCGCCAATACCGCGTATTCGTCCGGCATCTTCTCCGTAACCGTACGCGCGCGCCAAGACAGGCGCCAACGTTCGCCATCCCACAAGCCAATGTGGATATTGGTATTGCCTATATCAAATGCCAGCAGCATGAATCGACAAACTCCCGCGGCGCAACCTATCGTCCCGGCAGCGCCTTTGCGTTATACTATAAGAGAATCCAGCAAAGCTGTAGGCACTATCGTTTGAAGACAATCCCTTATGCAAGTACGTCAAGCCACGCTCGATGACGCCCGCCACATCGTAAGTCTCTTTGTCGGCGGCATTTCCCTCTGGCAGCGGATGGATGCGCGGGGACAAGTGGAAGATTTGCCCTACGACGCGCTGACCATCTATGAACGCTGGCTGCATGGCGGCGCGTGGATGTCGCTGGAAACCGGCGCAATTTGGCTGAGCCATCTGCTCAGTGGCAACGGCTACGCTTATGTCTTGGCAGACGCGGAGCGGGTTTATGCCTATGCGGAGGCTTTTTTCAATCGAGAATTGACGCCCATGAACAGCCACTTGCATGTCGCGCGAATGATCGTCGACGAAACTTGCGCTGACGAAGCGCATCAGACGCTTGCGGACGCGATCCTAGCTGATGCCCGCCCGCCAGGACGCCTTTCGGTGGCCTATCCTGAGTACGACAAGTCCCTGGCGACATATTATCGCAGCTATTTCGGCGTCACCGAAGCGTTTCGCCAGACCCGATACACGATATCGGCGCAGATCGGTCAAAGCTTCTACAAGAGCCAGGATTACGACAATACCAGCGCGAGCATGATCGACGGCTGGGCAATGGCGGTTGGCCGCTTGACCAGCCCGCGCGCGCAATGGGAAGCTGAATGGCGCGAACTTTGGAAAAGCATTCCACAGATAGTCGAACGCAAAAAATACCGCCAGTACGTGAACGCCTCCGGTCACGAGGCGCTGGTATGTTTCCATCAGCAGCTCTACAATCCGCGCCACGCCGACGTCTATTGCTGGTCGCCGCGGCACTTGAGCACACAGCTGCTGGTGGCGATTCGGGACATGGGCCATCGACTTGGTTTCCGCGCGCTTACCCTGGCGCTGCCGGAATCCGTCATTGATCTCTTGCCTACAGAAACGAGCAAAGACCCCAATCAACAGGTGATCGCAACCGTAAACGTTTAGCCAGCAAAGCAGTTCGACCCGAGAACTTGCCAGGCTGTCTACCATTTCCGATTTATGAAAGCAAATGCGCCCCGCAGCCCGCTGTAGCCATGACTGCGCCTTCGGGTTATCATCGCGGCATGAATCGTCATCGACGAGGAAAATGACATGCGTTCGAAACAGGATATCGCCGACTGGCTCGACGAACATCAAATCCGCTTCACTGCCATGGCTGACGAAATATGGGATAAACCCGAGTTGCAATTTCTGGAATTCCAAGCGTCGAAGCTGCAAGCGGACTTCCTGGAATCGGAAGGCTTTTGCATCACTTGGGATATCGGTGGCTTAAGCACGGCTTTCGCGGCCGAGTGGGGCGAGGGCAAACCTGTCATCGCCTTTGCCGGTGAATACGACGCCTTGCCGGGCTTGTCCCAGAAAGATCAGACCAGTCCAGAGCCGATCGGCGCGGGCGACCCGGGCCACGGTTGCGGGCATAATCTGCTCGGTACGGGCTGCCTGGCCGCTGCCGTCGCCTTTAAGGAATGGCTGGACAGCACAGATCGCGCGGGGACCGTCCGTTATTATGGCTGCCCGGCTGAAGAGGGCGGCAGCGGCAAAGTCTTCATGGGACGGGCCGGCGCCTTCGACGATTTGGACGCAACCTTCAACTGGCATCCCTGGTATATCAATACCGCGATGAAAGGCAGCATGCTTAGCGTCAATCGCTATTATTTTCGTTTCAGGGGACAGTCCGCGCATGCCGCCGCCGACCCGCATTCCGGGCGTTCCGCCCTCGACGCGCTGGAGTTGATGAACATCGGCGTCAACTATCTGCGCGAGCATGTCACGGATGAGGCGCGTCTGCATTATGTCATTCTCAACGGGGGTCTGGCGCCAAACGTTGTGCCGGACTTCGCCGAGAGCTACTATTACGTGCGCGCCCACGACCCGCAAAACCTCGAAGACATCTGCCAGCGCGTGATCCGCATTGCCAAGGGCGCGGCGCTGATGACCGACACCGAAGTTGAGATCGTCTACAAATCCGGCTCGACCCGCGTGCTATCCAACGAAGTGCTGGCCGACCTGCAAACTGATGTGATGCAGGCGCTGGGCGGCATCGACTTTAGCGAAGAGGAGCGGGCATACGCCTCGCGGGTCAATGCCCATTTCGGCGACGCCAATGTCAAGACCTTGGTCGACCGCTATGGCGTCGATGCGCAGACAGCCAATCAGTCGCTGATCGGCGCTGTGCTGCCGAGCCGCGACAAGGGACTTGTTTCCCCCGGCTCGACGGACATGGGCGACATGAGCTGGCACGCGCCTTGCAGCATGTTGCAAACCGCCACCTGGGCCAGCCGCGCCGCAGCCCATTCCTGGGGCGTTGTTGCGACGGGACGGACATCAATCGGGCACAAGGGCATGATCTACGCCGCCAAAGTGATGGCGCTGTCGGCCGCTGAACTGGTCCTTTCGCCGCAGAAGCTGGCTGCCGCGCAAGCGGAGTTCAATGCCGCGATTGAAGAGACGCCCTACAAGTGTCCGATTCCGGACGATGTGCAGGCGCCGCGACACGAGCATCCGCTGCGATAGCGCTCAGGGTTTCACGAGTCGCTGCTTATAGCCGCGCGCGCAAAGCTGTTCAAAGGCGTCCCATACGCTATCGGGGATATGCTGAGGCATTTGAAAACCATTGTCGCCATAGACCTTGATACGCTGGAAATCGCCAACGATGTATTGAATCAAGGCGTCGCGCGGCAAATCGCCGTTTAGATAGTCGGCGCAGGATAGCGGCGGCGAGGCGACGACAAAATCAAAGTCGCGCCACAGCTTTTGCGCGGTCGCCAGCACCCGCCGCTCCATGAAAGGCTTCTGCGCCAGAATGAAGGACGCGAAGTCCATCTGTTCGCGACGGAGCAAGTCCCTGGCAAAGCGGAAATTCTCGCCTGTGTTGCTGGCGCGGTTTTCCACCAAAATGCGCTCGGCCGGCACCTCGCGCGCTAGCGCATGACGCGCGAAATAGTCGGCTTCTGGCAAGTCCCAAAAGATGCCAAGCGCCTCGTTACGCTGGACAACGCCGCCCGAAAACAGCAGATACGGCGCGTAGCCCTTATGAAAGAGATCAATCGCGTAATCCGCCACGCGGATGTCATAGCTGCCAAGCATGAAGATGCAGTCAGCGGCGCGCAAGCGTTGCCCGATGCGCATATAGTCCCAAATGACTTGCACTAAAGAATCGAGATCATTTCCCATCATGGGCGGTCCGCGCTTGTTTCAGGGGAGATGAATTTCGCAAAAAGTGTAGCTGCGCGCATTGACAATGCGGCATAGCTGTTACGGCATCAGGAGGGGAAAATATCGCCGACGCGGAGCTCGAAACCAGGCAGGACAGCGCCGCCGGACAGGGTATCGTTTTCGTGAAGTGTATTGGCGCCGGACACGGAATGCACAACGACAGTTCTGCTTTCAGGATAAACCACCCATATCAATGACGTGCCGACATTGAGGAGTTGCAAGACCTTCAGTTGAATATCAGTCGCCTCATTTCTCGGCGAAATTACCTCGACCGCCAGATCGGGAGCGATCTCCGTCCAGCCGGATGATACGCTCTCCTCGGCTTTCACTTTGTTGATAAATGCGAGGTCGAGGCCCCGCACGGTGTCTTTGCCATCTTCTCTTCGCTCTAATACGAAACCGGTATCCCCGACGGCAACTCGACCCAGGTTATGCACACTCACAAAGCTAAATATTCGTGAAGCTATCAACATCAAGATCTCGCCGTGTTCCCAGCCGGGCCGTGACATATCGACAATTACACCTTCCACCAACTCGACAATGCGATCGTCAATCTGGTCGACAAACTCAAGAAACATATCCGCGCTAATTAACTGCTTTTCCAAGACCATGGCAATTTCAGAGTCTCACAGAAAATGAACTGGAACCATTATACCCGACGCTTATGAAGAAATAAACTGCTTCAAAACCTGGAAGTCTTTCTCCAGGGTGCTGCGTTGGTTCGCGTTGTAGAGCGCCGCGGCCGGATGGAAAAGCGGCGCCACCGCCGCCTCGCCATAGCCGGTGCGAACCCTGATGACCGTGCCATGCACCTGGCTGATGCGCAAGCCCGCTTTCATCGAGCCGAATTGGCGCAAGATGAACTCCATAGAGAATCTGCCCAGCGTCGCGATGACCTTGGGTTGGATGATATCGATCTGCCGCTCGAGGAAAGGCGCGTAGAGATCAATCTCGGCGCGCTGCGGATCGCGATTGTTGGGTGGACGGTCCTTGACGATGTTCGTCACGTAAACATCTGCCCGCGGAACATGGATTGAAGCGAGCAAGTCGTCTAGCACGCGCCCCGAAGCGCCACAAAAGGGCAAGCCCGTCTCGGCTTCGTTCTTGCCCGGCGCTTCGCCAATGAACATGATATCCGCATAGTGGCTGCCCTGCCCGATGACCGGGAAATAGCCGTTGTCAACGCGATACTGGTATAGCGGAGATTCGGTGAGATTTACGATCTCGTCACGGATTGCGCGCAACAGATCGGTGCGAGTTATAGACATTTCGTCGCTGCCTTTCTGGCGTGAATGGTTCATCGAAACGTAGCACCGAGAGGATACCGACGACATGCGACTTAGGCAAAGCGAAATGACTCAGGCAATCGCATCAGGACAAATCTATGTCGAAAGTCACATTACTCTGGCTAATTTAGGGCGTCAATAAGTCATCGCCAGGAAGATCGCGCAGAAGCGCATGGCTTTTGCGCAGCAGTCTCTTCAACGCCGGGTCGATTTCGGAGCCGAGGGCGAGCGCATCCTCAAAGCTCAGCCATCTGAATAAAGTCGATTCGCCCGCGGCCGGCGCGATGGACTGCGGTCGTCGCGTCAAGAGCAGATAACGAAAATCGAGATGTAGATGCTCGGGCGTATTGAGGCGCCGCGGGATGCTATGCACATCGAAGTCGATCGGCGAGACGGGCTGGTCGGCCGGGAAAAACTCGAGGTCGGTCAAGCCGGTCTCCTCACGCGCCTCGCGCAAGGCGGCGGCGGCGATATCCGTTTCGTACTCGGCGTGCCCGCCCACCTGCAGCCAGCGGCCAATCCGCTTGTGAAAGTGCAACAGCAAGCGGCGGGAAGCGCGGTCGACGATCAAGGCCGAGGCGGTGATATGCCCGACTTCACAGCTTTTGCTGAGGATGTCGGGATGTTCAGCGATCAAGCGCTTGATCAAGTCGATATCGGCCGCTTCTTTGTCATCAGCCGCTTGGTGCGCGTTTAAGATGCGTAAAATGCTCGCGTAGGTTTCTGACAGCTGATAGCGGTAGAGATCGAGCATTTGACCGCGCAAGGTTTCCAGTTTCTGCTCGACTGATTTATCAGGCCAAAGCGGCAGGCTGGCATGACGGGGCATGGTGAGGACGGCTAACTGCCCTGTCCGTTGACGACAGAGACCAGGTCCGCGCCATAGGTCGCCCGCCGCCAGGGACCCAAGCCCGGTATGCTATCCAGTTCGTCGACGGAAGCGGGTTTACGACGGGCGATCGCCCACATGCTCCGCTTGCTCAAGATCACATCGGATTCGACGCCGCGCGCCTGCGCCACCTGCTTGCGCCAAGTGTGCAGCGAAGTATAGCGATCCGAGATTGTCTGTGGGGTCGCCACCCGCTGCGGCGGTCCCGGTGGCGCGAGGCTGCTGTTCCCATGCGAAATCGCTTGCAGGATCTCATCGCCGTTTTGGCGCGCCAGCCAAGCCGGCAATCCCGAAAAGCCAAATAGCTGTTTGCGCCGGAGTGGGGACCCAGTCGCCAGCTTGAGCAAAGCCTTGTTCGCGATCAACTTCTGCGGGGGGTGGTCATAGTTTTGCGCGAGTTCGTCGCGCAAGATGTAGAGCTCGCGCAAGACAGCGGCTTGGCGCGGACTCAAGTCCGTCGGGCGGCACAAATCCCAGAAGCCATCCGGGTCGAATTCTTGAGATTTGACTTCAAATGTCGTGACGTCCGCAAAATACTCGTAGGCTTCTTCCAGGCGGTCCCCCCGCTGCAATTCGCCGTAGAGGATATCGCGCAAGGGCAGCAGGTAGTGCGTATCCATCTGCGCGTAACGGCGGTGGCTCGGCGGCAGCGGCCGCTGCGCCCAATCGTCGGTCTGGTGCTTTTTGCTGTGGCGGACGCCTAGCAGGTCCGCTAGCAAGTTGCCCAAGCCGAAGCGCGAATAACCGCAGACGCGCGCCGCAGCCATGGTATCAAAGACGGGATGCGCATCGAAATCAAAATCGCGCTTGAGACAGATCAGATCATATTCTGCGGCGTGGAAGACCTTCTCGACCTGCGGATCCGCGAAGAGCGCGCCCAAGGCGCTGATATCGGCGATTCGCAACGGGTCGATTAAGAAGTCCCTATCAGCCGTGGACATTTGGATGAGACAGGTCTTGCCGCGGTAGGCGTAGAGACTGTTGGATTCGGTATCGCAGGCGATGCGGGGCTCCTGGCGCAGGGAATCGACCAATTGATTGAGGTCGCGTTGCGCGTCGATGTAGCTTGCTTCGGCTAGTGTGGGAGTGGTCATAGCCAATTGCGTTTACGGAAATAGATCAGCATCAGGATGGCGATCGCTAACATAGCGCCAGAGGTGATTATAAAGGCGTTGTGATCGTCGGCAAAGGGAAGCTCGATATTCATGCCATAGATGCTGGAAATGAGCGTGAGCGGCAGCATGATGACGGAGATGACGGTGAGGATGCGCATGACCTCGTTGATGCGATAACTCGCCAAGGTATCGGCGGTTTCGGCGAAGCTGTTGATGATCTCGTAGTTTTCGTCGGCGATATCGCGCAGTTTGAAGAGATGATCGGCGATATCGCCGAAGTATTCTTCCATCTCGTCGTGCAGGATGGGGTGCTGGACGGTTTCGAGCTGCTGCACGATGGGGATTTGCTGGCGGATGATGCGGCGCAGGGAGATGATATCGCGGCGCAGCAGAGCGATCTCCTGGATGACGCGCTTGGCGTTGGATTCGAAGAGCGCGTCTTCAATGGCGTGAATGCGCCTGTCCACCTTGCCCAGAATGGGAAAGACATAATCCACCAGCGCGTCGATGAGTGTGTAGAAAGCGTGGTTGACGCCGCGCCCCAACAAGCGCTCGCGCTCAGCATCGTCGGTTGCGCAGGCTTCGACCAGGTTCACCAGCGGCTTGAGCGTACCGTTATGCACGGTGACCATGTAATCGGGACCGACAAAGAAGTCGACTTCGGCGGCGCGGGATATTTCGTGGCGCGCGTCCCAGAGCGGGAAGTGCATGACGGCGAAGATGTAGTCGTCGTCCTGGTCGAGCTTTGGACGTTCGATAGGGCTGCGGATGTCCTCGAGGTTGAGCGGGTGGAAGTGCGGAAAGCGCTGACTGAGGCTGGCGACATCGGCTTCGCTGGGGTGGGTCAGGTCGAGCCAGGCGAGTTTGCCGTGGCTGATGAGTCGGGTGGTCATGGGGTGATTTTGCCACAGGGGGCGCGGAGGACACAGAGGGATTTTCGGCACGAAGAGCGCGAAGGAGCAGCTTGGGGTGTGTGGAGCAGCGGGCGCGGCGAACCGACTACTGTGGTCCTGCGCTTTGAGCCATGGCACTATGACCGCCTGCGTTTTCCCCATAGGCCTGGGGGTGAACCCTGATAGCCAGGTCGAGCCGCCTTCTGGCCGTAGTTTTCCCCACAGGCCTGGGGATGAACCAGTTGAGCCGCCAAGCCTGCGCCTTTGTGATACGACATGGTATGATTGCACGGTAGCAAAGGCGAAAGCAGACATGTCAAGCACAACCCAGCACGTCCTCGTCACCCAGCCCGGCGTCGTTCGCCTGACGCCCGACGCGCTGCCCGCGCCAGCGCCCGACGAAGTATTGGTCCGAACAAGCAAGACCTTGATCAGCCCCGGCACCGAGCGCGCGATCTTGTTGAATCTGCCCGGTCTCGCCCTGCAATACCCCAAGCCAGTCGGTTACAGCCATGTCGGCGAGATTGTACAGGTCGGCGCGGGAGTCCGCAGCCTAAAAATCGGCGACAGGGTCGCGAGCAAATCCCGCCATGCCAGCCACGTTCTCGTCAAAGAGGCGCTCTGTCATCAACTGGCGCCTGACCTGGACGATGAGCGCGCGACCTTTTTTCAACTCCTGGCGACCTCGCTGCAAGCGGTGCGCAAGACACGCCTCGAAGTGGGCGAAGCGGCGGCCGCGCTCGGCGCGGGATTGGTCGGCCAGTTGGCATTGCAGGTTGCGCGCGTGGCCGGCGCCATGCCTGTGGTCGCCATCGACAATCACCGAGCCCGGCTGGAGCTGGCGCGTGAGTTGGGCGCGGACCACATAGTCTCGGACCTGAACACGGCAAAAGATACCAGTATGGCAGCTGCCTTGGCGGAAGGCTTTCCGGTTGTGGTTGAAGCCACCGGTAATCCCGCGGCGCTAATGAGCGCCTGCGACATCGCTGCTTTTGGCGGCAGGATTGCCTTGCTCGGCAGTTCGCGGGGAGTAAGCGAATCATTTGATTTCTACAAGCGCGTGCACAAGAAGGGCATTACACTAATCGGCGCGCATATTGACACTGCTGCTCGGCTCTCTTCGGCGCCGGGCTGGTGGACCCTGCGCGCCGAACAGCGTACCGCCTTGAAATTGTTGCAAAGTGGACGGGTCAATGTCGCCCCGTTGATAAGTCATCGCTTTCATTACAGCGAAATAGCGGCGGCTTACGACCTGCTGGCGCAATGGAATCTTGACGCGATAGGCATAATGATCGATTGGCGCTAAACCAATAGCGATCCGAAAGAGAGGCAAGATGCCAAGACATGCGATGAACGAATTATTCAATGCGCCATATTACGAAAAGCCGCGTCAATTGCGGCAGACTTGGCTGAAAGATGTCGGCTATGATGAAGCGCCTCATTACATTGAGCGCATGGGCTTGACCGAGCTGGAAGACTTCCTGCAGGTCGCCGGGCAACGCTTGGATTATGTCAAGATCGTCACCTCGCAAGTTATCTATAGCCCGGGCGATTGGCTAAAGCGCAAAGTCGCCGCCTATCAGCGCCACGGCGTCGAGCCATATCTCGATCACGGCTTCTTCATGACTGCCTACCAAAACGGCGTAGTTGAGGAAGCCATAGCCGCCGCGCGCGACTTGGGCTTCCGCGTCATCGAGTTTATGAATACCACCGCCGAAATCAACCCGGCGCAGTGGAAAGCCTGGCGCAAATTCGCCTTGGACAAAGACATGCGCATCATCCAAGAACATCACCCCATCAATCATTGGGACAGGGCTTTGCCGCTGCGTCCCGCCACGGCTGATCAGATCCTGCAAGGCGTAGCGCCAGCCCTGGCGGACGGCGCCTTCATCGTCATGATCGACCACGAGGAATTCGACCTGCAAGGACAATGGGCGGCAGAAGTAATCGGCAAAGTTGTGGACGAATTGGGCTTGGAAAAACTGGTCTTTGAAGCAACCTCGCCCAAAGAAGGACCCATGCTCTGGCGCGACAATTTGACCAGCTATTTCGCCATGTTCGGCGCAAACTGCAATGTATCCAACGTGATGCCGAGCCAAGCGCTATATGTCGAAACGATGCGCGCGGGAGCTGCGCAAGACAGTCAAGGCTAAGCCGGTCCCGGCCGCCGAATCAAATCAAGGAGCGAATGCTGATATGCAGGCAAATGGTTTAGACAAGCTGAGGCAGTTTGACACGGCGACAATTTGCAACGTCATCGAACTGTTTGAAGTCCGCCCGCGAAATCAGGGTTTTATGCGGCGGGGGATCAAAGCCGCCTTTCCCGATCTGCCGCCTATGGTGGGTTTCGCCTCCACCGCGACCTGCCGCACCTTCGTTCCGCCTGTCACAGGCAAGACCGCCAGCGTAGCCGATGTCATCGAACGTTTCGCCGAACTGTCCGGTCCCGCGGTAGTTGTGATTCAAAACCTGGACGGCGGCGGCTCCGCAGCCATGTTCGGCGATGTCATGTGTACCGCGTTCCGGGCATTTGGCGCGGCCGGCTTGGTAACCAACGGTCCGGGGCGCGACTTGCAACAGATAGCGCCGCTGAAGTTCCCGGTGTTTTTCGACGGGCTGGTCTGCTCGCATGGCTACAATCACCTGCTCGATGTGCACGCGCCCATTCAAGTTGGCGGCATCACTGTCGCGCCGGACGATTTGCTGCACGGCGATGGCAACGGCCTCACGAATATTCCCAGAGACATCGCGCATGACGTCGCCGATGCCTGCGCGGATTTCGCCGCGGCCGAAAAAGTCATCCTGGACCTGGGGTCACGTAACACGCCGAGCCATGAGGACCTGCGAGAGGCTTATCGCGAAAAGGCGCGCCTTGTGGACCAGTTGGCTGCGCGACTGCGGCTGCCACGCTAAAATCCCAACTCTGGCGAACACGACGAACACTAGGAAGAGAGCGGCGCATGAGACTCTATGTCACCGGCGGCACCGGACTCGTTGGCAGCAATGTCATCCGCTTGGCGCGCCAGCGTGGGCTGGAGATTATCGCCTCGCAATACGGTCCCGAGCCGGAGTGGCGCGTGGATTACCAACTCGATCCGCTGGATTTCGCCGATCACGCCGCCGTCCGCGCTTCCATTCACAAGTACCAGCCCGACGCGGTCATCCACAGCGCCGCCATCCTCGACCAGATCTTCATGGATACGCAGCGAGAGGTGTCCTGGAACATCATGGTCGAAGGCAGTCGCGCCCTGGCGGAAGCCTGCCGCGACCTGGGCGCGCGCCTGGTATTTGTCTCTTCCGACTGGGTATTTGACGGGCGCGCCGCTATCGTAGACGAAGACTCGCCGCCCTGCCCGGTCAACTTCTACGGCGTGATGAAAGTCGCCACCGAGCGGGAACTGAGCGTGATGGCGGACCTGGATTACGCCATCGGCAGGCTGGCCGGCGTCTACGGCTTGAACTACGCGGCGCCCTCGCTGACGCGCATGGACAACGGCCTGGGCTTCGATTTTTCTGTCCACGTCATCCACCGCTTGGCGGCCGGCTTGCCGGCGACGGTCTGGACCGGTCCCAAAGTCAATGACATGGCGCATCCGACTTTGGCTTCCGACTGCGCGGATTTACTCCTGCGGCTGGCGCAAGCCGACGACAATGGCATCTTTCACTGTTTCGGCAGCCAATCAATCAGCCGCGTCGAGCTCGCCCATCAAATCGCGGCGGCTTTCGAAGCCAACCCCGCTCTGATTAACACAACAGTCACGGACGCCGCGGTCCTGGACGCGCATCGGCACATCGGCATCCCTTATCGCACCATCGCCAGCACAGAAAAAACATCCAAAGCCTTGGGGCGACGGGCTTTGAATGTGGCGGAGGGCCTGCGCGCTTTCCGCAAAGAATGGGACGCTATAAGCGGCTAGCGGCGCGCCGTCTCGCGCTGATGCCTTGCGCTCGCTCTTTCTTGTTGCGACAAATCGATCATCCGCCAGAAGGTGTAAACCATGCCCAAACCCAATGTCGTATTCTTGCTGACCGACCAATGGCGCTTGCAAGCCTTGGGATACGCCGGCAATAAGCAAGTCCAGACGCCGAATATCGACCGCCTGGCCGGCGAAAGTCTCAACTTTAGACATGCCATATCCGGCTATTCGGTCTGCTGCCCCTGGCGCGCCAGCTTCCTCACGGGCCAGTACCCGCTGACGCATGGCGTCATCATCAACGACGTGCCGATCGGCAGCGACCCGGTCGGGCTCGGCACGGCATTCAAGAACGGGGGCTACAATACCGCCTACATCGGCAAGTGGCACGTGAACGGCCGGGGCCGCAGCAGCTACATCCCGCGCGAGCGCCGCCTGGGCTTCGGTTACTTCAAGGCTCTGGAATGCAGCCACGACTACAACCGATCGGCATATTACGCGAACGATGACCCGACAATGCGCTTCTGGCACGGCTACGACGTCTTCGCGCAGGCAGGGGACGCCCAAGCCTATATCCAGTCGCAGCGAGCCGATCAGCCCTTTATGCTGGTATTGTCTTGGGGACCGCCCCACGATCCCTACCAGACCGCGCCCCAGGCATACCGCGACATGTACCACGCGCGGGATATGCAATTGCGGCCCAATGTGCCGGGCGCCATGGCGGACCGGGCGCGGGAATGGATCGCTGGCTATTACGCCCATTGCAGCGCCATCGACAAAAGCGTCGGCGATATCCTGAAGACGCTCGACGACTGCGGGCTCGGCGAGGATACGCTAGTTGTATTCGCCTCCGATCACGGCGACATGCTCGGCTCCCAGGGCTTGGAACGCAAGCAGAAACCCTTCGACGAGTCGATTCGCGTTCCCTTTCTCTTGCGTTATCCGCGGGGTTATGGGCGCTCCGGGCGCCAGGTCCAGCGCTTCCTCAACGCGCATGACATCATGCCCACGCTCTTGGGCATCTGCGGCTTGCCCATCCCCGACAGCGTCGACGGGCGCGACTTGTCAGCCGAGCTGGCGCTGCCAGTTGGCGATGACGACGGCGCGCTGCTGGCATGTTTTCATCCCTTCGGCGAGTGGCATCGCGGCCGCGGCGGCGTCGAATACCGCGGCATCCGCAGCCCGCGCTATACCTACTGCCGCAAGTTGGATGGACCCTGGCTGCTCTACGATAACGAAGCGGATCCCTATCAACAGCGGAATCTGGTCAATCAGCCGGGCATGGCGGAAATCCAACATGCTTTAGAGCGACTGCTACAGAGGAAATTGGAGGAGCTGGGGGACGAATTCCGGCCGGGGCGCGCCTACGTCGACAAATGGAGTTATCCGCTGGACGACACCGGCACCATGCCCATCCGCTGGTAGCGCCTGGCAGCGCCGCTTGAGGCAGAAAGCGCCATCTACCAAGAATGAATGATGTTTTCCGCCGTTCGCCAAGCCAGAGCCATAATCGTTTCGGCCGGGTTGAAACCGCCGTTGGTCACGTGCGGGGATGAATCGGCAATGTAGAGATTCTCCTGGCTGTGTACGCGACACCATTTGTCCACAACCGAGGTCGCGGGATCCTCGCCCATGCGACAGACGCCGGCTTGGTGCTGCCCGCCCGAAAGGCGTAGGACGGGCTTCGCGCCCCAAACCTGGATTGCGCCCGAAGCCCGCAGCCATTCTCGCGCGCGCTCGTGCATGAAAGCCGCGCTGCGTACCGTCTCTGGATGAGTTGTTCCCGAAAGATGCGCCACGGGAATGCCATAGCGATCTTTTACTTTTGCGTTGATCGTCACACGCCCATCGGGATGTGGGATCTCGTGCACGGGTCCATTGATATCGTTGATGCGGCGGAAGTTCTCTCGCATGAAACGTTTCGCTTTGATGCCCCAGCGCGGCGCATCCGGCGGGTACTGGCTTTTCCAGACGACAATCGGCGTACAGACATCGGAATCGGTCAACATGCCTCCGCCGATGATGTCGTCGTTATCGTGGTTGAAATCACAGGTTGCGATTGATGCGCCCGGTCCCATGCCATCATAGATGTCGTCGGGGAAAAGCCCAGTGGCGCCCGGATAATAATGCCCTTGCAGATGACGCCCCACCTGATCGCTGTTATTGCCGACGCCTTGCGGCTCGCGCCGGCTGGACGAATTGAGCAAGAGCCGCGCCGTTTCAACCGCGCCGCAGCTCAAAACCACGACCTCGGCTGCGATGTCCTGTTCGCTTCCGTCAGCCGCTACTACAGTCACGCCTTTGACCGCGCCAGCATCGCTGATCAAGAGCCTGCGAGCCATCACCTGGGACCGCAGCTCACAATTTCCTGAAGCCAAGGCGCGCGGGATCGTCGTATTGTGGCTGCCGTTCTTGGAATCGTTCGGGCAGCCGAAGCCAAAACAATGCTGACAGTAGACGCAGGCGGGGCGATCGTTGTAGGGGATTGAATTGATCAATCGGGGCATGCGCAGCCCCCGCCAGCCCAGGGCTTCCAGCCCTTTCAAATGCACGCGCGATTTGTCCGGCAAGGGCAGGGCCGGCATCGGATAAGGTTTGTTGTATTTGGGCAGATGGTACATCGTTCGGTCGTCGCCACAGACCCCAAGCTCCCACTCGACTTTCTCATAATAGGGCGCAAGGTCGTCGTAGGATATGGGCCAATCCGCCAGGGAGCTGCCCGCGGGAACGCCATAAATGCTGGCCATGCGGAAGTCCTGTGGCATAAAGCGCCAAGCCTGCCCGGCATAGACGCGCGTGCCGCTGCCCACGCAAGCGGCGTTGTTCAGATAGCCCGGCTCGTGCGGACGAATGACCCGACCCTCATCGCTCGTGCGTGGATTGCCGTCGATATCCGGTCCAGCGTTATGCCCATATAGCGACACGCGCTGGTTGCGCAGGTGATCGCGACCGATGTCTGCGGTGGAAAGCTGCCGCCCGCGTTCCAACAGCAGTAGCGATTTGCCAGCCTCCGCGAGCACGGCGGCCGCCACACCGCCCCCGGCGCCAGAACCGACCACGATCACATCGTATCGGCTCATGCTGTCACCTTGAATCCCACCATTGTCCAGGCGATCCCGTCGCGATTGCCTCCGTTGCCCGGGTCGGCATAGAAGCCTTCGCTGCAGTGTTCAACAATCTGAGCAAAAAACGCTGCCCCTTCAATGCGCCAATCCGATCTTGTTTCGCCTCTCTCGATGGCTTCTAGCAAGGCGGTTTTCGCCGCCAGGTCGAGGCTGGCGAAGGGGGCTTGAAACACCTTTTCAGCTTCAAGCTCGAGCGCGTCCAGCCAGTCGCGGTAGGCTGCCAGAGAATTTGACAGGTCGCTTTCCAGTTGACGCAGCAGGTAGTCGCCGACACCGGATTCCCAGCCGCCCGGGTAGTCATCTTCCGGAATTATGGCGTCGACCAAGGCTTGCAGCGTTAACATTTGACGTGGTTCAAGCACAGCACAGCTCCTTCAGCTACACTTTCCGCCATATCATTTACGATTTCGCCGCTTAAATAAGAATCATGAAATGATGCCTGCCGATGGGGCGACTGAAGGTCTGTGTCGACGGACAGCGCCCACGCGCCCTGCGCGTCCCAGCGAGCCGACCCTGCCTATGCCTATTTCTGGCTTGGAACTGCCCCCGCCGCCCAGCGCTGTCGAATGGCGCAAGACGCCGCTTTCGGCATTGCTTTGATGCAGCGCCGCCCGCCACAAAGCCCAAATGAAAAGCTCGCGGACCAACAGGAACAAAGCCAGCGCCAGCGCTAGCCCAAGCGCCATGATGTCCGCAGCGAGCGGCTGCTGCCGAGCAAGCGCCTGAAGCGTCGCGGGGGCGGCTAGCGCTAACATAAAACTCAGGACCTGCAGCGTGGCATAGCAGGCCATCACCAAGCCTGCGCCGTCGATCGGCCCATTCAGCCGGCG
This sequence comes from Aggregatilineales bacterium, assembly GCA_963663445.2. Taxonomy (GTDB): domain Bacteria; phylum Chloroflexota; class Anaerolineae; order Aggregatilineales; family Phototrophicaceae; genus UBA6055. The sequence goes on from CAXXTM010000002.1 coordinate 2,380,271, forward strand.
ACCGAGCGCCATCGGCAGCAAACTCAACAAGAGGACTGACTGCTTGTGTTCGTGAATGATGAGGAAGGACAAGAGCGACAATTCGATGAGCATGAGCGACAGGCGACTTGTATTGATGTTCTCCAGAGCAATGAGCGTGACAAATAGGGTCATCGCAAAGGCGAATAACACGATAGCCCCTGCGAGCTTGCGCAGCAGCGTCGTCCAAGCCAAGGCATCGCCCTCGCGCAGGACCAGCTGGCAGATCGCCAAATAGATGAAGACCCTGCCCGCCGGAATCACGCTCACCTCGTCCAGACGACCCTGCCGCGAGATTAGCGAGACGATGCGATAGAGCCATTGGGGCGAGCAGATGAGGCTATGCAGGCTCAAGCCCAGGGGCAGCAGGTAAATGACGCCGACGCCGACGCTGCCATAGAGGCTGGCGAGCGCGAAAAACAAGAGCGCCGACGCCAGCAGCGCCAGGGCAATGACCGGCGGACCGCTGCGGCTGCGTTTGAGCTGGCGGGTAAAATGCTTGGCGATGGGCTGATAGACCGGGCGGTTCAGGCGCCGCCACAACCGCTGGCTGGGCAAGCCGTATGAGTCTAACCGGAGGCCCGACTTGAGCGGGGCGATAAAATCAATGATTGGCGGGAACATCTGCAAGCGTCCGAAAACAGGCAAGCCGATAGATAGAAATAAGCCCTTGCGGCTAAGCTGTGGCGGCCGGGCTCAAGTGGGTCTTTTTGGCTGGGTCCACCGTTTCGTCGTAGAGGAAGCACTTAACCTCGCGCCCTTCGTGGACCACGCTGGGCGGGATATTGTCGTGGCAGATGTCCATCACGGCCGGGCAGCGCCCGGCGAATTTGCAGCCGGTGCGCGTGTATTCGTCGGTTTCGATGACAGCCAGGTCGATCTGGTCGCCCCAGGCGTCGTCGACGTTGATGCTGGGAATAGAGGCTTTGAGGTTTTGCGTGTAGGGATGCAGCGGATTGCCCAGCACTTGCTCGGTGGTGCCGAGCTCAACGATCCAGCCGCGCAGCATCACCGCGATGCGATCGCCGGCGTAATAGGCGGTAGCGAGATCGTGGGTGATGTAAATGACGCTGACACGGTTATCCTCTTTCAACTTGCGGAACATATTCACAATCGACATGCGCAAGGAGGCGTCCAGCATGGACACGGGTTCGTCGGCGACTATCAATGATGGTTTGGTTATCAGCGCGCGGGCGATGGCGACGCGCTGGGCTTGCCCGCCGGACAGCTCGTTGGGATAGCGCCCGGCGATCTCGGCCAGCGTGAGGCCCACCTCGCTTAACACTTCGTTGATGTAACGCGGGGCGGCTTTTTTGTCGGCCACCATTTTGTAGTTGTAGACCGTTTCATACAAGTAGCGGTCGATGCGCTTGAGCGGGCTGAAGGCGGCGAAGGGGTCTTGGAAGACGGGCTGGACCTCGTTGTAGAACCAGGTTTTCATCTCTTTGTTGCTCAGATCGTTGATGACGCGATCCTTGTAGCGCAGAATCCCCTGCGAAGCCACCTCCATGCCCAGCACCATCTTGGCCAAGGTGGTCTTGCCGCTGCCGCTCTCTCCGACTACGGCGAAGATCTCTGGCTTGTCCGATTCGATGGTGATGGATGCGCTGTCCACCGCATGGAATTCTTGCGAGCTGAAACCCTGTCGGATATGAAATATCTTGCTCAATTCTTCGATTTGCAGCAGCGGCGTACTAGGCGACTGGCGCATGGCTCAATTCCTCTTCAACGACGTGGCAAGCGGTACGATGCCCCGGCTCGACTTGAATCATCTGTGGATCAATCGTCTTGCAGATATCCTTTGCCAGCGGGCAGCGCTCGTGGAAGCGGCAGCCGCTGGGCGGGCGATCCAGCGCCGGCGGGCGCCCGGGGATGCTCATGCGCTCTGCGCGCGAATCCAGGTTGGGCAAGGATTCGATCAAGTATTGGGTGTAGGGATGGCGCGAACGGGTCAAGATCGTGCGGGTGTCGGCTTCTTCCACCAGTTTGCCGGCGTACAAGATGGCTATGCGGTCGGCCAAATTGGCGTGTACGCCGATGTCGTGCGTGATCAAGACGAGGGTGCTGCCTTCTTTTTGCTGCACGTCCTTGAGCATTTGTATCACGCCGCGCTGCACAACCACATCCAGCGCCGTGGTTGGCTCATCGGCGAAAATCAGCTTGGGCCACAAGATAGTCGCCAGGGCGATCGTGACGCGTTGGCGCATCCCGCCCGAAAGCTGGTGCGGGTAGGAGGCCATCACCTTCTCCGGCAAGCCCAGATCGCGCAGGTAATCGGCCGTGAGCCGGAAAGATTCCGACTTCGTCACATCACGGTGCGCGCTGATGAAATCGTGGAAGGTATCGCGGATGCGGCGCACCGGGTTCAAGACATGCATCGAGCCTTGGGGGATGTAGGAAATCGTGCGCCAGCGCAGGTCGAGCCGCTGTTCTTCGGTCATGTCGGCGGCATGGGTGGTTTCGCCTTCCAGATGATAGGCCACGTCGCCGCCGACGACTGTCAAAGGCGGCTGGTAAGCGTTCAGCAGGACGCGCAGCAGGGTCGATTTGCCGCAGCCGGATTCGCCGGCGATGCCATAGACCTCGCCTTCTTGGATTGTTAGGGAGATGTCATCGACGGCTTGGACGGTTCGCTCGACGCCGTAGGCTTTGGTTATGTAATAGGCGCGCAAGTTTTTCGTTTCGATTATTGCGCCCATTACTCGACCCTCTCCAGATCAATGTCGGTGTGCTGCGCCTGCAAACGGACCAAGCGCTTGCGCGGGTCGAGATATTCGCTGATGCCGATGGAGACCAGATAGAAGCCGACAACCATGGTAATGATGGCTACAACCGGCGCGATCAAAACCCAGGGCTTGCCAGCAAAGATCGAACTCCATTCGTTCGCCCAATAGATCATCGTACCAAGGCTCAAACTATTTAGATCGCTTAGGCCAAGGTACGAGAGCGTGACTTCCATGCCGATGGAAAAGAGGAAACCGCTGACGACATCAGCCAATAGAAATGGAATGATAAAGGGCAGATGTTCTTGCACGACAATTTTGAACGTGTTCATACCGCTGAAAACGGCAGTATGGGTGAAATCGCGCTCGCGCAGGCTCAAAACCTGGGCGCGGTAGCGCTTGGAAGGATAAGCCCAATCCAGAATGCCAATGAGAATGCCGAGGCTCACAAAGGTTAATTGCCCCCTCATGATCACGGCGATCAATATAAGCAAGGGTAATCGCGGGATAACGATGACACTCTCGACAATAGACTGGATTATGCGGTCGGCAATGCCGCCAAGATAACCGGATATCATGCCAAGGATCACGCCAATGCCACGTCCGATTAATACGGCGATGCTGGCAATGATCAAAGTATTCCTCACGCCGACGGTCAGCATCCAGAAGACATCTTGCCCCAGAGTCGTCGTGCCTAGCACATATTCCGCCGAAGGCGGTGTGCCGCGCATCTTACGCGGCACAACCCGGCGCTTTTCTGGCGGGTAGGGCGCGAAGAATGACAAGACGACAAATACTGCCACAACGAACAGGATAAGCGAGCCAAAGCGAAATGACAGGCTAAAACGAAACAGGTCACGGAGAGTCGTTAGCATGGCGGCAGCCTCATCTCAGACGAACACGTGGATCGAAGACGGGATACAGTAGATCAACGATGAGCGAGCCGGTGGCGATGCCGACGATTGATAGCAGCGTGATACCCATAATGATGTTGTAATCCGCCGTACTGATCGCGGTAAATAGTTTGGAGCCAACACCCGGATAGCCGAACATCACCTCGGTAATGAGCGCGCCTTCGAACATTGCGCCCAGCGAGAGCGCCAGATCATTGACATGGGGCAGCATGGTATTGCGGATGATGTAGGACATGACAATTCTGCGTTTGGGCAGGGCCGCCAGCTCGGCATACTGCACATAGTCGCTGGCAATTTCACTGGTGGTCAATGCCTTGGCAATGATAAATCGGAAGGCGAAACCACCAATTACAATAGACAAAGCCGGGAGAAATCCAAAACGAATTATGCTGCTGATGTAATCCCAAGTCAGGGATGGTGAACCCTGGGCGCCGCCGACCATGGGAAAAAGCGGGAAATAGAAAGCGAAAACGATGAGGAGTAACAAAGCGATAATTAGATAAGGCGTGGGATAAACGACGATGACAATTCTCTCTAAGACTTGTGCCCAAGGTTTATGATAAAAATATCCCACTAATGACCCAACAAAAATTCCTGACAGCCATGAAATGAGCGTGGCGGTTGTCAGCAGCCCGATCGTCCACGGGATGCCCGCGCCAATGATCTCGCTGACAGGTGTGGGGAAATTCTGGAAAGAAGGACCCAGATCGCCCTGCAAGAGCCGCGACCAAAAGTTGAAGTATTGTTCCGGCAGGCTGCCGCCCAAGCCGTAGAGATCTTCCATGGTGGCGCGCATGGCCACGACCGCTTGCGGATCAATGGTCTGGAAAGCCGTCATGCGCGCGATCATGTCGTCGACCGGATTGATCGGTGAAAAACGGGGTATGAGGAACGTAATTGTTACGCCCACGAATATAACGACTGCCCACTGTATGACGCGCGGAAGAATATAAGTTCTAAGCAGCTGCATAAGCCCTCCGTCTAGCAGCCCCCTCCCCGTACCCCTCCCCCAAGATGAGGGAGGGGCTCCCGCCGCACTATACGGGCTGGCTAAAAGCTAGCTCCCCTTCCCTCTTTATGGGGAAGGGGCCGGGGGATGGGGGGCAAATTAGCCCGTCGGTTGCAGGTTCTGGATGGCGTATTTGCCGCCCTGGAACCAGTACAAGGGCTGATAGTTCGGGTTTTCCGCTGTCGGGAAGCCCGTCCAGTAGGTTTCGTCCCAAGTGACGAACTTCTTGAAAGCGATGCAGGTGATATCGAACATGTTCTCGACCCAATTCTGCAAGAACTCGATGCCGAGCGCGACATTCTCCGCCTCTTGCGAGACCGGGTTGACCGATTCCATGGCGTCAATCAGTTCATCGCTTCTGGCATCCTTGAGGCGCCGTACACTGTCGCCGCCCAATGGACGATAGTCTTCGCCAACCGGGGCGTAGTACTTGGAATGGCGGCCGCGAATCTGGGGCCACATATCGCCTGAGGCCAGCGCGAAGCTGGTCCAGGGAGTGCTGACCTCGTAGCTGCCTACCTGGTGGTTCTGACTCCAGGTATTGCGATCGAGCGTACTGAAGTTGACCTCGATGCCGAAGTCGGTCCACATGTCGAAGGCAGCCTGCCCCATGCGGTAAGCGTCGTTCTCGCTGGGATCGGATTGCAGGTCCAGCACCCATGGCTCGCCATCGGGCGTCATCCACATACCGTCGCCGCCGCGGCTCAAACCAGCCTTAATCAGCAGCTTCTCGGCGGCGTCCGTGTCATAGTTCCACCAGCCAGTACCAAAGACTTCATGCGGCTCGCCGGGCACATTGAAGCCCTGCTCTTCCGCCCAAGCCGCGATCTGATCGGGCACGGTCGGGTCATAGGGACTGTACATTTCGCCATCGCCCAGGTCTATCTGCAAGTTCGTCAGCCATTCCGTCATTGGACCGTGATACAGCTCATAGAGCTTGGCTGTCGGCGGCACTGGGAATGGCGTAACTTTGGCGACGCCACCGATATATTCGGTCTGCAACTCTACGATATCAATCGCCAATGCCAGCGCCCAACGGACATCCTTATTGGTGATCATGGGATCGCCCTCGTAGTTGAGCGCCAATTGGCGGCTGCTAACTTCGTTGGGATAAGCCCAGGGGAAGTCCTGATACCAGCTACGCGCGTTCGGCGCGTTTTCCAAGGTGAAATCGAAAGATTCGATATCGACATCGAAATAGACATCAAGCTCATTGCGGGACATGGCGATGGCTTTCTTGATGTTCTCGTTGCCGTAGAAGATGCTCAAAGCATAGGGAGGACCGGAACCGCCGGTGATGATGCCAGCCAGCGAATTTTCCGGGTCGTCACGACGCTTGAACAATTCCCAGTAGCCATTGGGGTCAGCCTCGACCGGCAGATAGTTGCCCAAGACGACCACATCTTGCGCTTCCCAGACCCAGGAACCCAGGTTTTCGCCATCAGCCAGGTTGGCTTCCGCCTCGGCAACGATGTGGCTTGGCATCATATAAATGCCGTTCCAGCGCGACTCGAAGAGCGTGTGGAAACGCGGATTGGAGCGGTTCAGCGTGAAGCTGACGCTATAGTCGCCCATCGCCTCGACCGTTACGTCGAAATCGACCAATTGCGGGTGCCAGCCGCCCTGCCCCAGTTCCGGATTGGCTTTGATGGTCTCAATCGTGTAGACGACATCATCGGAGTTGAATTCCTCGCCATCGGTCCACATGACGCCCAGGCGCAATTCAACCGACATCTCGGTGAAGTCATCGTTGTAGACCGGATCTCCGTCAGCCAAAGCATGGATGAAGGCGCCCGTCTCCTGATCGCGATTCCAGAAGGTCTCGAGCATCAAGGCGTGATGGAAGGGCGTCGAGCCGCCGATACGCCAGACGTTGAAGTTATTCACGGTCTGCCAGCGGAAAATTTGGTCAAAGACCCAAAGATCTTCGCGCGGGATATCGACGGGCAGGCCGTCAGGTTCTTGCGCGAAGCCGACTAGCGATGGCACTACGAGCAGCGCCAGCACTAAGAGTAAAACAAGTTTCCTTATCATAGGAAAGCTCCTTAAAATTGGATAAACGTTCTTAAGAGCGTCATTACAACACTCCCAATACCAAATTAACCTAGCGCGACGGCGGTCGATTGCCGCAGCGCCAGCCGCGGCTCAATCGTAATCGACTCTGGGCATTCGCCCCGCATCAGCGCCAACAGCATGTTCATCGCCAAGCCGCCCCATTCCGACAAGCGGTGATTAACGGTCGTCAGCGGCGTTTTGAAATCGCGCGAACGCGGCAGGTCGTCATGCCCCACCACGCTAATCCGCTCCGGCACTTGATAGCCGATTTCCTGCAGGCGGCGTATCGCGCCCATCGCCATCCGATCATTAAATGCCACCATCGCGGTCAGATCGGGATTGGCGCGTATCAGCTTCTCGGCCGCCAATTCGCCGCTTTGTTCGGAGAAGTTACCATATTCGCAAGGCAAAGAGCAAGCATCCAGACCATAATCCGCTGCCGCCATTCGCACACCCAGCATACGAGCTTCAATATCCCGCAAAGCGATTAGCCCAATCTGGCGATGACCCAATGCGAGCAAATGCTCCATCATCAAGCGACCGCCCATCTGGTTGTCGCTGCGCAGATGATGTTGATATGGATAGGTGCCCAGGACTACCAACGGCAACTCCAACCGGGACATAAAGTCCATAATAGGCGAAATGTCGGAATGCCCGTCCATTATAACGCCGTCCAAGTAGCCGCCGGAAAGCAAATTGACGAAGTTGCGGTCGAGCCGACCATCTTGAATCTTGGGCGAGGAAATGAGCAAGTGATAACCCTCGTCGCTGCAATAGGCTTCGATGCCAGACAATATCTGCAGCGAAGCCAATGCCGTAAATGGACTATCATGGAAGCGTGGGAAAACCGCCGCGATGATGCGCGTTTTGCCCGATACCAAAGCCCGCGCCGCGAAGTTCGGCCGGTAGCCCAATTCCGTACTCGCCTCGCGCACCCGCTCCTGGGTCTCGGCGGCGTATTTTTCCTTGGAGGAATTGGATAGGATGCGCGACGCCGTTGATACCGATACGTTGGCGCGGCTGGCTACATCACGAATAGTCGCCAAAACAATCTTCCTCGAAACAAGCACAAGATTCTAGGGACTCGGTCGTTGAAACTACAGAACTCCGAGCCTCGTCTCCGTCCGAGCAAACAGCGCCCAACATGACGATCACCCGTCAGCGCTGTGTCACTCAAAACGACTATAACCAGAAATCTAAAATAGCGCAACCGTTTGCATAAAAACGAGAAACTGTTTATAATGCCCTGCCATAGTTCGCGCGGTCCTTCACAAGTCGTCGTTCACAAATGAATGACTGGTTTTTGAAGCGTCCCCTGACAAAACACATTCAACTACGATTCTCTTAAAAAGGACGACAAGGTGCCAAAAAAACCCAATGTCTTACTGATAGCCATCGATTCCATACGCGCCGATCACATGAGTTGCTATGGCTACGATCGGCTGACGACGCCCCATATTGATCGCTTCGCTCAATCCGGAACCCTATTTGAAAACACCTTCAGCCCGCATATCCCCACAACGCCGGCCTACGCGTCGATGCTGACCGGCCGGGACTGCTTCGGCACACAGGTTGTCGCTCTGCGCCACAAGGGTCCCCTGCGCGCGGAAGTGCCGACGGCGGCTGAAATCTTCCGCGGTTACGGCTACAACACAACTTCTGTCGGCTTCAAAGGCAATCCCAGCTCGCGCGGCTTCGATACTTATATCGAATTCGCCGGTTGGGGAAGTTTCAAAACCGGTCGCAGCCCCAAAGCCCAGCGCTTGAACGAAGTCACTATCCCGGAGTTGGAGCGTCTTTGCGCGGATGACAAGCCCTGGTTCGTGACGCTGCGCCACATGGACCCACATGCGCCCTACCTGCCGCCCGAACCCTATGAGCGCATGTTCTACCACGGGGATGAAACAGATCCGAACAACCGCTCGATGGACCCGGTGCTCAACTTCAAACCCTTCGCTACTTTTTTCAAATCCTGGATGCCGCCGGGCATCTCCGACAAAGACTACATCATCGCGCAATACGACGGCGCCATCGCTTATATGGACGCCTGCATTCAATCCATTTTCATGGCGCTGGAAAACCTGGGCGAGCTGGACAATACCATCATCGTCCTTAATGGCGACCATGGCGAAACGCTTTATGACCACGAATGCTGGTTCGATCACCATGGCATTTACGATAATGTGCTGCACGTGCCACTGATCATCCGCTATCCGTCACTGGTCCCCGCGGGTCAGCGAATCTCGGGTTACAACCAGCACAAAGACCTGCTGCCTACCCTGCTCGACCTGGCTGGACTTGCCGTCAAAGCCGCCGACGATGGGCACAGCTTCGACGGCGAAAGCCTGATGTCAATGGTAAACGGAGAAATAGCATCATTTGACAGCGAGTTCTACATCAGCGAATGCACCTGGATGCGCAAGCACGGCTGGCGCAGTCCTGCCTGGAAGCTGATGATCGCCCTCGAGCCGGATTTCCATTTCAAGCCGCCGGTCGAGCTTTACAACATGATCGAGGACCCGGAAGAGAACAATAATCTGGCAGACGATCGACCCGATGTCGTGGAGTCGCTGCGGGGGCGCATGGAAGCGTGGATCGCCAAGCGCGAAGCCGAAACCGGCTTACCCAACCCCATGCTCACGCAAGGCGACTGGCATGGAAAGGAAGGTATCGGCGCTTTCAAAACTTCGCAGCAGGCTTATGACACGCTCTACATCGGCGACCTGGACGAGGCAATCCGCTTGCAAGCGCAATCGCGCGAAGAATAAGACTAGCAGGGGCAGACATTTCTGCTGACATTTCTAAGTCGACCAATGAGGTCGCCCGAATTAGACTAGATCTGTAAAGGCAGCTCTGTGAGCCGCCCAGAAACCAAACATAAAGGAGATTATTTATGACCTTACGTATCGCAATCGTCGGCATGGGCGGCGTCGGCAACAATCACGGCCGCTGCTATAGCAACCATCCAGAAGCGGAAGTCGTCGCCGTCTGCGACATCATCCAAGAGCGCTCCGACAAAGCGGCCGAGACCTTCGGTTGCCAAGGTTTCTATTCGGTCCAAGCCTTGCTGGAAAGCGGAATCGAATTCGACGCCGCCAGCGTGACGACCGCGGGAGTCGAGAACGGCGGCGACCACTACCAACCAACCATGCAATTGTTAGACGCCGGCTACCCGGTATTGGGCGAAAAACCGATTTCCAATCGCGTCCCAAAAGCGGAGGAGATGGTGGCGCTGGCTCGCGAGAAGAACCTGCGCTATGGCATCAACCTCAACCATCGCTTCACGCCCGCCGCCGTCCTGGCGAAAGAATGGATGCTGCGCGGGCGCCTGGGCGAAGTCAATATGATCGACATGACCATGTGGATCAACAACCCCAAAGAATCATCGCCCCATTTCCACATGCGCGCGCTACACCCGCATTCGCTCGATGTCATGCGCTATTTCGCCCAGGCGGACGTGAGCCAGGTTCACGCGATTTTCAAGAAAGGCAAGGGACGGGCGATCTGGTCCAATGTACAGGTCAATCTGCTTTACGAAAATGGCATCATCGGCCATCTGCGCGGCAGCTACGACGGCAACTTTGGCCATACGAGCCTCGGTGGCGGCAGCTACGGGCTGGAGACCCTTGACGTCTTCGGCTCGGACGGGCGCTTCTTCCTCAGAGACGCCTGCGAAGAACTCACCTTCTATCCCCGCTTCCAAGGCTCGCTCGAGCGGCACGAGAACTACGGCGGCATGAGCCACTTCGGCCAGACTTTCCAGAGCCGCATCAATCATTGGGTCGACCAGAATCTGGCAAAGGTCGCGCCGGACAAGATTGACGCCTCGGGCGCCGACGCCCTGCACGTGCAACGCATCATTGAAGCCGCAATCGAGTCCTGGGAAACGAAGCAGGTGGTTTCGCTGTGATTACAGTGATTGGGCGCGGACATTCCGGCACGCGCGCCATTTCGCAAACGCTCTATGCCTCCGGCGTCTACATGGGGCAGACGCTCAACCCTTCGGCCGACCTGGTGCCGGGACATCAAATGTACGACGCCTGCCGCGTTTTCGCGCGCTATGTGCGCTGGAATGGCGACCTGAGCTGGGATTTCAGCCGGGCGCATTCGGCGGAAATACCCGCGCGCTTTACAAGGCTATTGCGCGATTATCTCGCCTCCGTGCTGAATCACGGCGGCGCGCGCAAGGGCTGGAAGATTCCAGAAACGACCTTGGTCTACCCCTGGCTGGCGCGGATGTACCCGGACATTCATTACATATTTTGGATTCGCAATCCGCGCGATTGCATCATCGGCTCGCACAAGACCGATGATCTGCGCGATTTCGGCATCCAGTATCCCACCCCTCTCGGTCCCCCCGCTGAACAGGGGGAAGCGAAAGAAGACGAGCGCCTGCGCCGCGCCATTTCTTGGAAGTATCAATACGATTTGGTCAAGTCGACGCCCAAGCCAGAACGCTGGATCGAAGTGCGGTTTGAGGACTTCGTATTAAAGCAAGAAGAAACCCTCGAGCGGCTGGAAGACTTCCTGGGCATTCCGCTGGCTCGCGTCGTCATGCGCCAGGATACGATAAAGCGCTGGCAGCGCGATGAGGGCAGCAATTATTTCGATTTTTTGGAGCCTGCCATGCGCGAATACAACTATGAGATTCCGGCGCGGGAATACAGCGCAGCCCCCGCCAGGAGCGCCGTTGAATGACACTGAGAGTCGCTGTCATCGGTTTGGGGACCATCGGCAACCGCCATGCCAAGCTCTACCAACAAGATCCGCTGGCTGAGTTAGTGGGCTTTTGCGACGTCGTCAAGGAAAAAGCCGACCAAGCTGCCCGCGCTTATCAAGCGCGGGCCTTCTATGACGCGGAAACGATGTTGCGGGAGCTGGCGCCGGATGTCGTCAGCGTCACGACCGGCGGCTACGAGAACAGCAGCGATCACTATGAGCCGACCATGCAGGCTTTGTCGGCAGGCTGTCATGTCTTGGGCGAAAAGCCCATCTCGAACGAGATCGCGCCCGCCGAAGAGATGGTCGCCAAAGCGGCAAAAATGAACCTCTGCTATGGCATTAACCTCAACCACCGCTTTACGCCCGCGGCGCGCCTGGCGCGCAGCTGGATTGACGAGGGACGACTGGGCAATTTGCTCTTCGTCAATATGGCGATGTGGATCATGAATCGGGCCGAGACCTCGCCCTATTACCATATCAAGTCGCTGCATCCCCATACCGTCGATGTCATGCGCTATTTTTGCGGGGACATCACAGCCGTGCATTGTTTCGCCACCAAAGCGCCTGGACGGCAAATCTGGTCGACGGCGCAATTCAGTTTTCGCTTTGCAAATAGCGCCGTCGGCGCATTGACCGGCAGCTACGATATTGAACGGGGTCATCCCATGGAGCGCTGCGAGGTGGCAGGCACGGGCGGCCGCTTCGTGCTCGACGATATGTGGCGCGAGCTGACGCTCTACCCGGCCGGCAACTTGCAAAAGACCGTCTACTCCGATCCGCTCTTCGGCGGCTTCCACAATTTTGAAAACACCTTCCGCGAGCGCATCCATTGTTTTCTGCGGCAAGTGTCGGACGGGGTCGCGCCGGAAGACATTGACGGCAGCGGCGCGGAAGGCTTGGCAGCGCAGAAGGTGCTGGCGGCGGCCATCAAGTCGCTCGAGACGGAGTCGGTGGTTTATCTGAACGATTGATATATTAGCAATTCGGGAAAAGGAAGAAGAAATGAAACTCGGAGCAAATTCACTTTTATTCGGTTCTTGGGATATGGAGACCGCCTTCAAGTACCTGGCGATGGCGGGTTACGACGGCATCGAAATATCAGCCATCGACAGCATGAGCCAGCACCTTGTGCTGGATCGCTGGCAAGAAATCGCGCCCGAGGTCAAGCGGCTGGCAAAAACCTACGACCTGGAGCTGCTGGCCATGGAGCAATCCTCGCGCGATGAGCCCCTGATGGAAAAGGCTTTTCAAGCAGCTGTGGAAATCGGCATTCCCATCATCTGCTGCGGTCCCGGCGGGAAATCCGACGACGAATCGACCTATCAACAGGTGCTGGATGAATTGGGCGTCTTGGTGCAAAAAGCCGAAAAATACGGCGTGATGCTTTGTGTGAAAGCCCACGTCAACAACTACGTCTACAACACGCCGACCAGTCTTAAGGTCTTGAACGACATCAGGTCGCCCTGGTTCGGCTTGGATATGGATCCATCGCATATTCATCGCGCCGGCGAGAACCCGGTCGAGGCGATCGCGGCGGTCATCGACCGCATCAAGCATGTGCATATCCGTGATTGCAAGGGGCGGCAGCAGGGTCCCGGCGCGCCGGAGGACCAAGCCAACGGGCGCGGCGATATTGACTTGGTCGGTTACATCCGCGTTTTGCACGAGAACGGCTATACCGGTCCGCTGGACCTGGAGGTCATTGGCGCCAAGAGGCTCGGGCACACGCTCGAGCAGTGCTGCATCATCGGCGCCGAAGCGCGCGGTCACATGCAGGCTTGCCTGCAAGCGGCCGGCGCGCGCTGAAAAACCGCGAGAAGGGATTGCAAGGAAATATGAGCTTTCAACCGAGCGAGAAACAGATCAACGCTGCCTATGAGATCGCGCGCGAGCGCTACGCCGCCTTTGGCGTGGACGTGGCTGCGGCGGCCGCAACGCTGAAAACGGCGCCCATCAGCTTGCATTGCTGGCAAGGCGATGACGTGGGCGGCTTCGAAGACCCTGATCGCGGACTGAGCGGCGGCATCATGGCGACGGGCAATTATCCCGGCAAGGCGCGCACACCCGAGCAATTGCGCGCCGATCTGGACAAAGCCTACAGCTTGATCCCCGGCAAGCATCGACTGAATTTACATGCCTCCTATTTGGAGGCGGATGGCAAAATACCGCGGGACGAAATCCGCGGCGAACATTTCCAAAACTGGATCGATTGGGCGCGAGAAATGGATCACGGCGTCGATTTCAACCCCACCCTGTTTTCGCATCCGCTGGCTGACGATGGCTTCACCCTGTCGCACGCCGACGAGGGCATCCGCGCTTTCTGGATCGAGCATTGCATCGCCTGCCGAGAAGTCGGCGCTTATATCGGCGCGGCCCTGGGCGAACCTTGCATCACGAATATCTGGATCCCCGACGGCTACAAAGACTTCCCCGCCGACCGGCTTGCCCCCAGGCGAAGGCTGAAAGACGCGCTGGACAAAGTCTTTGAAAAGCCAATTGATCCCGCGCATAATCTGGACGCGGTCGAATGCAAGCTCTTTGGTTTGGGTTCGGAAAGTTACGTGGTAGGCTCGCACGAGTTCTACCTGGGTTACGCCATCGCCAACGATAAAGTGCTCTGCCTCGACGCCGGTCACTTCCACCCGACGGAGACCATCGCGGACAAGCTGTCGTCGGTCCTGCTCTATGTTCAGGATATTCTGCTGCACGTCAGCCGCGGCGTGCGCTGGGACAGCGATCACGTGGTCGCGCTCAACGACGATTTGCTGGCGATCATGCAAGAGATTGCGCGCAGCGACGCCTTGGACCGCATCCACATCGGGCTCGACTTTTTCGATGCCAGCATCAACCGCGTCGGCGCATGGGCGATCGGCACGCGCAACGCCCTCAGAGCCTTGTTGATAGCGCTGCTGGAGCCGCGCGAGCTGCTGCGCAGTTACGAAAACGAAGGCGACTTCACCGCTCGGCTCGCGCTGCTGGAAGAACTCAAAGGGCTGCCATTTGGCGCGGTCTGGGACCACTACTGCTTGTCACAGAACGTGCCGGTCGGTATGGCCTTCATGGACGAGATCCGCGCCTACGAGCGGATGATCTTGCCACAGCGCTCCTAAGCTGATTGTCGCTGGATAAAGCCGGCAATCGACAGCGAAGTTTATTTTTCCGCAGTGTCCAGATTGAACATGGCGGGACGATACAGATTGAGGACATCAAATGCAGTTCTTCAAGCCCGACGCATACCGCTTCGTCAAATACCTTTGGGACGATAAACAAGCTGATTCGCTGGATGCGGTCGACCGCCTGGTATATCGCTCAAATCTCTTGGGCGCGGACCAAGCCATCACCAACACCGGCGGCGGCAATACCTCCAGCAAAATCATGCAAATCGACCCCTTAACCGGGGCCGAAGTCGACGTGATGTTTGTCAAGGGTTCTGGCGGCGACCTGCGGACGGCAAAACGCGCCAATTTCGCCTCGCTGTATATGGACAAGCTGTTACGGCTGCAGGAAGTATATCAGGCGGCGGAGCAGAAAGGCGTCAAGACGGCGATCGAAGACGAGATGGTCGCCATGTATCCGCATTGCGTCTTCAACCTCAACCCGCGCGCCAGCTCCATCGACACGCCCCTGCACGCCTTCATACCCTACCGTCATGTTGACCACAGCCATCCCAATGCCGTTATCGCCCTTGCCGCCTGCAGCAAGGGACGGCAACTGACGCGCGAGATCTATGGCGACGAGGTGCTCTGGGTCGATTGGCAGCGCCCCGGTTTTGACCTGGGTTTGCGCTTGCAAGAGACGATAGCCGCCAATCCCGGCATTGTCGGCATCGTCCTCGGCGGGCACGGGCTTATCAACTGGGCGGACGATGATAAAGCATGTTACGAGCTGTCGCTGACGCTGATCGAAAAAGCCGCGCGCTATCTGAGTCAAAACGATATGGGCGCTACCACATTTGGCGGCGTCAAGTACGGGGCTCTGCCCCCCGGCGAGCGCGATGCGGTGCTGGTCGAGATACTACCCCAGTTGCGGCGAATGATTTCGACGGACAACCGCTTCGTCGCGACGATTCAGCACGATGCCGATATCCTCAGTTTCGTGAACAGCAGGGAAGCGCGGCGTCTGGCTGAATTGGGCACCTCTTGCCCGGACCATTTCTTGCGCACCAAGATAAAGCCACTTTATGTGGATTGGGATCCACAGCGGGAAGACCCGCAGGCGCTGTCGCAAAAGTTGCGTGATGGGGTGGCGCAATATCGCGAGGACTACGCCGCCTATTATGAGGCATGCAAACATCCGGACAGCCCAGCCATGCGCGATGCCAATCCGCGTGTAATTTTGATTCCCGGTCTCGGCCTGATCGCCTACGGCAAAAACAAAAGCGAATCGCGCGTGACCGCCGAGTTCTACAATTGCGCGATTGCCGTCATGCGTGGCGCCGAAGCGCTAAGCGAGTATGTCGCGCTGCCCTGGCAAGAAGCCTTTGACATCGAGTACTGGGCATTAGAAGAAGCCAAGCTGCAGCGCCTGCCGCCCGAACGCGCCTTGGAGCGCAAAGTCGTGCTGGTGGTGGGGGCGGGCAGCGGCATCGGCGTAGCCGTGGCACAGCGCGTGGCCGCGGAAGGCGCGCATGTGGTCTGCGCGGACCTGAACCTCGAAGCGGCGCAAGCCACCGCGGAGGCATTGACGGAACAATATGGCGCTGGTATCGGCGTGGCTGGCTCGGGCCCATCCAATTGCGGGGCGGTGATCGCCTTGCCGGTCAATATCACGACGCACGAAAGCGTGCGCGAATTCTTGAATCAAGTTTTGCTGGCTTATGGCGGCATCGACGACATCATCGTCACGGCTGGCGTATTCTTCGCCCCGGACAAGACCGGTCACATCCCGGACGACAAATGGCGCTTCACATTTGACGTCAATGTGCTGGGCGGCTACATCGTGGCGGACAGCGCCCAGCCGATCTGGCAGTCGCAGGGGCTGGCTTCTTCCCTGGTGTTGACCACCAGCGTCAATGCCGTCGTCTCTAAAAAAGGCTCCGTGGCCTACGATACCAGCAAAGCGGCCGCCAATCATCTTGTGCGCGAGATGGCGATTGAATTGGCGCCCTTGGTTCGGGTCAACGGCTTGGCGCCGGCGACGGTCGTCAAGGGCAGCAGCATGTTCCCGCGCGAGCGCGTCATCAGTTCGCTGAATAAATATGAGATCGACTATTGCGAGGACGAATCCACGCCGCAGCTGCGCGATCGGCTGGCCAGTTTCTATGCCCAGCGCACCTTGACCAAATGCGCCATCACGCCGGAAGACGAGGCGGAGGTGGCCTATCTGCTGATCACTGACGCCTTCAGCAAGACCACCGGGCATATTATCAGCGTTGACGGGGGCTTGAACGAGGCTTTTTTGCGCTAGGCGTTTGGCAAGCGGCAGTGTCAACACTCCGACTGTTAGCGCGTTTCAAATGTCCGAAAATAGTTCACAATATCCCAGCTTTGTCGCTCGCTGAGTTCTCCAGAACAGCGCGGCAGATTGCGCCAGCCGCCCGTCACAACCGCAAAGAGAAAGTCATCGCCGACCGAGCTTAGCTGACGACGCAGCGCGCGGAAATCGGCTGACTGCCCCTGCCACAGCAAACAATGTTCTTCGTACAGCGCCGCGCCGCGCGCCAGCGACTCGGCATCCGGCAGAACAAGGTTGACGCGCTCGGGCGGCGGGTTGAGGGTGCGTTCATATTCTCGCTGCTGTTCGGCGATCAACGCGGCGCCAATGCTCATCGCGCCGAGCGTCACGACAAGCGCGCCGCCCGCCAGCAGACAGCTTGCCAACCCTAAATTCATCTTGACGAGCAAGCGCTTTCCCGCCGGATAAGCCAGCGCGCCCAGCGCAATCAAGACTGTCGCCAGCGACATGACTTGCAGCGGATTGGCGTCACGGGACTGCCGCACGGCGGCGGCGGCGCTTATCTTCCAGGCAAAGGCGGCGCGCGTTATGCTATCGTCCTCGACAACATCAACCAGCGCCTGCCAGTCGCCCATCCGGTCGATATCATCTCCCGCAGCTACATAAAGGCCCGCTTCCGCTTCTTCCGCTTGATGCCAGGGGCTGCGCCGCCCCCGTTCGGGATGGACCAACTGCAAGTAGAGCTCCAGGTCGGCAGCCGGCGCGCCGGCGCGGCTGACCAGCAGATCGAAAGTATTGACGCCGGGTCCGCCGGGCAGCGCGGCCGCCGTTATCGTGAAGTCGCCGGCGCTCTGCGTCGCTTGCGGCACAGCCACATCGGGCGCCGCCGATTGCGGTTCGGGAATGGGCGTCGCGCTGAGCCAGGCAGCCGTGAGCAAAGTCGCCAATGCCAGCAGAACTTCCAGCCGCAGCATCCCTTCACGGCTTTCTGCTCTAAATCGGCCAAACCCACCATATCGAATGCCCGCTCGCTCCAGCTTGCCGCGGATGCGCGCCATAAGGACTGGACGCAGTGCGAGGTGCTGCCATGCCCCCGCCAGCAGCAGCAAACAAACAAACGCAAGCTTTCTGCCTAGCGCGCCGCCGTAGCTGGTGGCGATCTCCGCTGGACTGGCGAAATAGTTCAGGGCGTTGTAGGCGCCGCTGACGAGCGCAATGCAGACCATGATCTTGGCAAGCCGCGAGAAAGTCATCAAGACCGCGCCCCGCGCCCGCCGTCTTCCGTCTTCCGCGTAAGGCGCGAGCGCAACTGGCATAACCAGCGCCAAAGCGAAGAGCCCGCCAACCCAGCCGGCCACCGCCAGGGCGTGAATCCAATTGACCAAGATGGCAACCCAGGGCAGTACCAATGCTCCGGCCGCGTGACTGGTTATCATGCTCAAACCGATGAAGAGCGCGCCGAGCCAGGGCAGGCCCTTCCAGATGCCCACAGACAGTTGAGGCGCCGTTTCGCGCATGTATTCGGCGGCGAATATAAGTACAGCGGTGAAGACGAGCAATACCATGCGCAAGGTCCAGATGTCGCCGAAGCGCGAGCCAATCCGCACCACCTGCCACAGACCCCCTTCGACGACTTGAGAGGCATCCGTGTTGAAAAAGACCATCGCCTGCTGCAGCAGCGCCAGCGCATTCGCGCTGATGGCGATTGCCACAGCCAAGAAGAAGCAATTGCGCAAGCGCCGCATCACGCGCGGCGGCAAACCGCCCGAGGCAAGGCGCGGGCTGCCCCAGGCGGGCAATAGCACAGCGGCATAAGCAAAGGAAGCGCCAAAGAGCGTCATATTCGCGCTGCTGAGCAAAAATCTCCAGAGCGCTTCTAGCGGCAGGGCTCGGTTGTCGACCGCGCTGCCGCTGACGCCGCCGACCTCCTCCCCCACGAAGAATACGCGACTTTCGGCGATGACATGGCCGTCGCTGGCGAATGCGGGGCGTAATTCCACGATATAGGCGCCGTCGGACAAGCCGCTCGGCACGCGCAGCGACAGCAAAGAAAGACTGTCTTGATCGACGCCGCCGTGGGCGATGATGTTGCCCGTCTGATCACGCAGATTGATCGCGCTAAAACGCGGTTCAAGCGCTTCGCTGAACCAGTATTGCAGCCGGGTTGGCGGACGTTCAAGCGTGCTGCGGTCGGCGGGTATCGCCCGCAGGACATAGCCATGCGCCCCTGCCAGCAGCAGCGAGGCGGACAGGACAAACAAAGCGAGCGGCAGACGCAGCAGTCTCATCATGAACTTATTATATGGGACAGCCGCATAGCATGGAAACGCTGAACTTTCCCGGGTAAGAGAACTTGAAATGACATTCTTGGCACGAATCTGACAGGGTAATCGCAGCAGATTTTTTCCGTAAGCACCATGATCCGCTGAAACGTCCATAATATAAGGCTATTTTCGCGGACGGCTCAGCGCTGCGCGTAGACACCGCAGGTCAGCCGCCCCTACATGATCATCATTTTATTCGTGATTTTGCTGTCAGAGATGGAAGGCAATGACGATATTGGATACAGTGTTTGTTCATTCTGTCAAAATATTGAAATGCACCCAGCCGCTGGACCGCGCTTGCGTTTCAGTCAAACCCAGCCTATAATCTTTAGTTAATCGAGTCAGATGTTTGTGGAAAATTGACGTGGCGGAAACCAATCCCGTTTTAGAACAGCGCGTCGAAGCGTTAGAACAATTCTCGCAGACTCGGGTTGTCGAGCAAGTCGGTGAACTGACGGAGCGCGTCTCTGCCTTGGAAAGCGCGCGCACGGCGGAAAACCCCTACTTGGCGAGCAAGTCCGATATTGTCCGCTTGGAAGCGCAGCATACCGCCACGCAAGAGCAGCTAGCCGCCCAGTCCGAGCAATTTAGCAAAGACCTTAAAGCCCAATCCGAACAGGTTGATAAGCAGTTCATAGCTCAAGCCGAGCGCTTTGACAGCAAGCTGGATGCCCAATCTGAGCGCTTTGACAGCAAGCTAGATGCCCTATCCGAGCGCTTTGACACGCAGCATACCGCCCTATCCGAGCGCTTTGACACGCAGCATACCGCCCTATCCGAGCGCTTTGACAGCAAGCTGAATGCCCTATCCGAGCGCTTTGACAGCAAGCAAGATGCCCTATCCGAGCGCTTTGACACGCAGCATACCGCCCTATCTGAGCGCTTTGACAGCAAGCTAGATGCCCTATCCGAGCGCTTTGACACGCAGCATACCGCCCAGTCCGGGCGCTTTGACAGCAAGCTGAATGCCCTATCCGAGCGCTTTGACAGCAAGCAAGATGCCCAGACCGAGCAGCTGCGGCGAGAATGGGAACAGCGGATAAATAAACTGATTTCCTGGATGATCGTCACGATTATCGCCTTCTTTGGCACTGTCATCACCGCGACGGCTTTCATCATCAATCGCCTGCCCAGCTGAAAGGAGCCTGTCATGCCAGCTTCGCCTTCGCTTAATTCAAGCGCCATCATGAACCATGCCAGCCGCCGCGCTTCTTCATATTCCATAATATTACCCCCCCCCCCCGAATATTTGTTCTAATTTTGCATTGCTGCCTTCTCGCTTCACTCACCCTCGTCTCCCTGCCCCTACAAGCCCAAAATGCCCCGGCACCGCCAACCAATGTCCATGTCAGCGGCCTCACAAGCAGTGGCGCCGTCCTTCGCTGGAATAAATCCCCCGGCGCCGCCAGCTACGAAGTCATCACCTACGGCGGCGCCGGCTGGGTTGATGTCGGCGATGTCAACAGCTATACTTACACAGGCTTGACTGCCGATACTAACTATGACCTGGCTGTCCGCGCCAAAAACACCGGCGGGACTTCCGCTATCCGTGTAGTCAACATCTACACCCTCCCGGAAAGCGGCATTCCCGTGCTCAGGTTTCCGTCAGCCCCGCGGCACCGTGTCCTCAGCGACATCACGCATAAGAGCGCTGTCCTCAGCTGGACAAAAGTCTTCAACGCCACCAGCTACGAAGTTACTGGCGGCGCGCTCAGCCGCTGGGTCGATATTGGCAATGTCAATCGCTATACCTTCATTTGCCTGGCTGGCAATACGGAATATACGCTGCAAATCCGCAGCAAAAACAGCCTCGGCACTGGCGACGTTGAGCTCGTAACCTTAACCACCCTGGTGATCCCTCCCGATACAAACACCCCTGTCGCCTGCGATCCCTATCCCAGGGAAAAATCAAAGCGAGAGCCCACCGCCACGCCCACCTTTACGCCCAGCCCCAGGCCCACGGTCCATACGCTCAAGCAGCTGCCGGCGGAGATTCAAGTCAATAACTGGCTCGACGGCGCTCAGGGCCGCCGCGTCGGCATCGCCGAAATCGCCCAGCCCGATATCATCGCGCAGGGCGTCCTGGACGCCGTCGATGTCTTTGGCTATGTGTCGCCCGATGTCGAAGTCTGCTTCTCCGCTTACGGGCGCATCGTCTTCCTCGACGCCGCCTACGCGCCGCGGCGCGCCTTCGACCTGCGGACTTATCAGCGCCCTGGGCAGACCTGCGCCTTGATTGACCGCGCCGGCACCGTCGTCCTGCTGCGCGGCGACAGTCCGCCGCCACAAAATACGCCGCCGGCAAACACAAATCCGAACCAGGGGCGCGGCTTGGGCGAATGTGAGGTGCGGCCCTGGGCCAACCTCAAGGTGCGCCAGGAGCCGCCTGATGGCTTGGTCCTGGGCGTAACCGCCAGCAGAGACTGGCTGCGCGCCAGCGACAAGCGGGCTGGTTATTTCAAAGTCGACATCTGGCAAGTCGAGGGCTGGATCAGCGGCGCTTATGTCAATACCCGCGGGCATTGCGGAGCTTGAACTTAAGCCAGAATGCCATCGCCATAGGCGCAGTTTTACCGTAAATCCTGATATATTTCGGTAATTTCCGGTGACTGACAGTCAGTGTCTACGTGACCCTCGGCGGTGAAATTATATGAATCGATTGCCCTGCCGCAACAATCCACTTGAACGAATAGCCGCGGGTGAATATGATAGAATGCCAGCCTGTGTTTCAATCCCGAGAAAGTAGAAGCAGAGACCATGTCGGCAAACGAGACCAAGAAAAATTTCATCACCGATATCATCGCCGCACAGGCCGAAAGCGGGCGTTTCGAAGGCAGAGTCCATACCCGCTTCCCGCCCGAACCCAACGGCTACTTGCACATCGGCCATGCCAAGTCCATCTGTTTGAACTTTGGCATCGCGGAGCAATTCGGCGGTTTGTGCAACCTGCGCTTTGACGATACCAACCCCGCCAAAGAAGAGCAGGAATACATCGACGCCATCGTCGAAGATGCCCGCTGGCTCGGCTACGACTGGGGCGATCGCCTCTATTACGCCTCCGATTACTTCGACCAGCTATACGAGATGGCCCTTGAGCTGATTCAGATTGGCAAAGCATACGTCGACGAGCTAAGCCAGGAAGAGATCCGCCAGTATCGCGGCACGCTGACAAAACCGGGGGTGGAAAGCCCCTACCGCAATCGGCCAGTTGAAGAAAACCTGGCGCTCTTTGAGAAAATGCGCACTGGCGCTTTCAAAGAAGGCGAAGCCGTCTTGCGCGCCAAGATCGACATGACATCGGGCAATATCAACCTGCGCGATCCGGTCATGTATCGCATCCTGGATGCCACCCACCCGCGCACGGACGACAAGTGGAAAATCTACCCGATGTACGATTTCGCCCACGGACAATCGGACTCAATTGAAGGCATCACGCATTCCATTTGTACGCTGGAATATGAAGACCACCGTCCGCTCTATGACTGGTATCTGGACAATATCGAGATCTTTCATCCGCAGCAGATCGAATTCGCCCGGCTGGAGCTCAGCCATACGGTGCTTAGCAAGCGCAAGCTGATTCGGCTGGTGCGAGAGAAGCATGTCAGCGGATGGGACGATCCGCGTATGCCGACCATCGCCGGGCTGCGCCGCCGCGGATACTCGCCCGAAGCGATCCGGCAATTCTGTGAAGACATCGGCGTCGGCAAAGTCAAGGGCGTGGTCGCCTTCCACAAACTGGAGTATCACATCCGCCAAGCCCTGAACAAGAGCGCGGATCGTATCATGGCAGTGCTTAACCCGCTCAAAGTGGTGATCGAGAATTACCCCGACGACCTGGTCGAAGAACTGGAAGCGATCAACAATCCGGAAGATGAAGCGGCTGGCACGCGGCGCGTTCCTTTTTCCAAAACGCTCTACATCGAGCGCGACGATTTTATGCAAGACCCGCCGCGCAAGTTTTACCGTTTGGCCCCGGGACGAGAAGTGCGGCTGCGCTATGCCTATTTCATCACCTGTACCGATGTCATCAAAGACGCCGACGGGGAGGTGGTGGAACTGCGCTGTACTTACGATCCAGCCACGCGCGGCGGCGCGGCGGCCGACGGCAGGCGCGTCAAAGCGACCTTGCATTGGGTATCGGCGCAGCACGCGCTACGGGCGGAAGCGCGGCTCTATGACAGTCTTTTCACTGTCGAGAACCCGGAAGGCGACAGCCAGAAGGATTTCACCGAGTTCATCAATCCGGATTCCTTGCGCCTTGTCGACCCTATCTTTGTTGAACCCAGCGTCCGCCAGGCTACAGCCGGCGATCGCTTCCAGTTCGAACGCCTGGCTTATTTCGTGGTCGACCCCGATTCCACTGCTGACAAGCTCGTCTTCAATCGCACGGTTGCTCTGCGCGATCAATGGTCCAAGGCGCGGAAGAAAGGCGGCGGGCAAGCGCGGAAGAAGAAAAGCCCGCGACCTTGACTTAGCCCTCTGGTCTATTGGGACCGAAAGTGGATTAGCCTTGTTCCACAAACGATTCGCGCTGGCATTAACACTCCTGTTGACTTCCCCCATTTTCGTCGCAAGGGCGCAAGAAGCCGTTTGCGAGGCAATCGCGGCTCAGGCGCTGCTGAACTTAAGCGAGAATTGCGCCGCGCTCGAGCGCAACAGTTTATGCTACGCTCATGCCCAGGTCGAAGCCAGCTTCGCGGATGACGCAAAGGCGCAACATTTCACTGCGCCCGCTAATCGCGCCCCCCTCTCCCATTTGCAACAGGTTCGCAGCTCCGCTGTTGATACGGAACAGAGGCATTGGGGCTTGGCTATCATGAACCTGCAAGCGAACCTGCCCCAGACACGCCCGGGCGCTGGCGTGATTGTGCTGCTGGCCGGCGACGCCAGACTCGACCATGAGCTTGAGCTCGCTCAAATAGACGAGATCCGCGAACCGCTTAGCACAGCCGCGCTGCGGTCTACGACGCGCTTCTCTCAAGCCGCCAAGATAGCCGCAGAACTGGGACAGTTGCAGCAGGACGAAATCGCGCTGGTAGACGCCAGGACGCGCGGGGGCGATTGGCTGCGCGTCGTCAATGACGGTACGGTTTCCTGGGTGGAGCGCGATCATCTGTCGCCCCTGCAAGCGATGGAATCGCTGCCGATTGTCGATGTCGCCAAGCCCTTCGCCATGCAAGCCTTCACATTTTCATCCGCCAGCGGACTCCCGGATTGTGAAGCCGCGGAGCCGCTGCTCGCGATTCAAACAGCCGCCGATGTCCCCGCGAATTTAACCGTGAACGGCGTCGACATCCATGTTCAATCACTGGTCAGTTTCCAACAGGCTCACCGCAACGCCCTGAGCATGACCGTACACCTGGGCGCCGTTACCACCGCCTTTGGCAATACGGTCTTGGCGGGCAACTCTGTGGTCGGCATCCTGGCCGATATCGGCAATGGTAAAACCATCGTGCTGGATTGGAGCAGACCCACAGCCGTTTCCGAGGCTGAATTGGCGCGCGGTCACAGGCTGCTGGAAGCCTTAAATGGACTGGCGCGCGCCAATGGCTGGGCGGAACAGGATGGCAAGGTGTCCGCGGGCGATCGCATTCATGTCGTGGCGCGCGGCGATTCGCTTTTCGCCTTGGCGCGTCGTTACGATGTGCGCGTGGCGGACATCCTCGCAGCCAACGACGGTCTTGCTTCATCGCCCCTATATGTCGGCACAAAACTGCTCATTCCCAACCCGGGCAGCGGATTCGGCGGATCGGACGCAGCAAGTTCCGAAACGCCCGCGACGCCGCTTGCGACCGCGACAGAATCCGCGGTGGTGGATTGCCAGGACCTGCGACTGACATCGCCCTTGGAGGCCGCGCCGGGCGGTATGAGCCCCTATTATTGGGACGGCATCGCCGCCGCCAGCGGCTATCAAATCAAGGTCTACGATCATGGCAGCGGCTCGCTGCTTGGCAGCTTCCAGACCGGCGCGGGGCAAACGTCGATTCGCTTCAGCGCCGGGCAACTGGGAGTTGGCGGCGCTTTGCAATGGGAGGTCATCGCGCTGGCGGGCAGCCAGCCGCTCTGCAGCACCGGCAAGAGCGCCCCCCTGCCCCACTTGTAGACTTGGCATTGCCGGGACGAGCTTCCGAGTGAACTAGACCGGACGCGACAGCAAATCTTTGAGCATCGCGACAAACGCGGCGCGATCGGCGCTTGTCGCCACCGTCATTTGCGGGCCTCGTCCCGTCACGCCCAATACATCAACAACCGTGATGCCGCGCTGCAAACCATCTCCCGTCGTCACATCGACGCGAAAGTCTTGGCAGGTTGCGATGCCGGGATCAAGGGCCACCGCCATCGTAACGGGGTCGGGCAGGTCAAAACCCGCCAGCTGCGTGGAATCAATGGCATACTGCGTCAATGTCGCCTGGATATCGACGACGAATTCGGCTAATGGACTGCCGATCGCGCGGATTTCAGCCGCCTGCGCTGGATCGAAGGTGGCGTATTTCCAGGAAATGTCCCAGCCGACCATGGTCATCTTCATGCCCGATTCAAAGACGATTTTTGCCGCTTCGGGATCCACCCATATATTGAACTCGGCTGTCGGCGTTACGTTGCCATGTCCCGCGCCAATGCCCCCCATGATGTAGCAATGCGCTACCAGCTCGGCTAATTCCGGCTCGCGCAGCAAAGCCAGCGCGACATTGGTCAATGGTCCCAGCGTGATCAATGTGATGTCGCCGGCGTTTTCCCTTATGACTTGTCGCAGCGCATCAACCGCATGACCCTGGGCCGGCGCCCTGCCCGCGAGCGGCAAGCCGATGTCGCCCATGCCATCGGCGCCATGCACGTCTTGCGCCGTCTCCAGTTCACGTAAGATGGGCTTGGCGCAGCCGACATGCACGGGTGTATCCCCCGCGCACAATTCCACCGTATACAGCGCGTTCTGCACAGCCTGACTTAAGGGGACGTTGCCCGCCACAACGGTGATGGCGCGCACATCAATATCAGGAGCTTGCAGCGCCATCACCAGCGCGACCGCGTCATCGGAGGCGGTGTCCGTATCTATGATGAATTTGCGCATGACAGTCTCCTTCCCAGCGCTCTTCGCGAGTATACCCAATATCAGGCAATCATGCGGGCGATCCGGTCCGTTGCAGCGCGCGAACGGATTTTCGCCAAAACTCTTCCGCTCTTATGGTATACTCGCCTGTCAACATATCCGGCAGGATCGGCGAGGTAAAGGGCATGGATTTCACCATCCCCCGACATGCGCAGAGCATTGCTCATCGGGTGCGGCAATTCGTTGACGAGGAGGTCATCCCGGTTGAAAGCGAGTTGCTGCGGACGGGCAAGGACCTGAACAGCGACATCTTGCAAGATCTGCGCGCCCGGGCAAAGGCGGCGCGGCTGTGGGCGCCAACCATGCCCAAAGCCTGGGGCGGCATGAACCTCAACATTCAAGAGATCGCGCCGGTTTTCGAAGCGGCGGGCCGCAGCCTGTTGGGACCGCTCGCGATTCATTGCGCCTCGCCCGACGAAGGCAATATGCACCTGCTGCGCGAATGGGCGAACGAAGCGCAAACAGAACGTTACCTGGCGCCGCTGGCAAGGGGCGAGACCTATTCCAGCTTCTCCATGACCGAGCCCGCGCCGGGCGCGGGCAGCGACCCGCGCATGATCCTGAGCAGCGCCAAAAGGCACGGCGATGATTGGGTCATAAACGGACATAAGTGGCTGAGCACCAACGGCGAAATCGCCGATTTTTTCATCATCATGGCAGTGACGAACCCCGACGTGCATCCTTATCAAGGCTGTACGCTGTTTCTGGCGCCGCGCAAAAGCAAGGGCATCCATATCCTGCGTGATGTGCCGGTGATGGGCGCCAAAGACTTCGGCGGTCACGTCGAGATCCGCTACGAAAACCTGCGCCTGCCACAGGCGGCGATTCTAGGCGAAGAGGGCAAAGGATTCATGCTGGCGCAATCGCGCTTGGCGCCGGCGCGCCTGACGCACTGCATGCGCTGGACCGGCATCGCGCAGCGCGCGCTGGAAATCGCTACTGAATACGCCACAAGCCGGGAGGCTTTTGGCGGCGCGCTGAGCTCGCATCAATCCGTGCAGTGGATGCTGGCTGATTCCGAGATGGAACTCAAGATGGGGCGCTTGCTCATCCATGAAGCGGCATGGCTTTTGGCGCAGGGCGAACAAGCGCGGGTCGAAACCTCAATCGCCAAGGTGCAAGTGGCGGAAGCCGTCAACCGCGTATTGGATCGTTGTATACAGATCTGTGGCGGGCGCGGCGTCTCGCGGGATTTGCCGCTTTCTACCTGGTACGAAAAAGCGCGGGCTTTCCGCATCTATGATGGCGCTTCCGAGGTGCATCGCATGGTCGTCGCCCGCGACCTTATCAAACGTTACGGCGCCAGGGACAAGCCCAATTAAGTCAATTGCAAGAATTGCCAATGCCCAAAGTTTTCATCAGCCACAGCAATCAAAACAACAACGAGACCCTGCTCATCGTCCAAGGCTTGAAGCGCGCCGGGTTCGACGTTTGGGTCGATTTCGAGAATATTCGCGGCGGGGCCGATTGGCTCTGCGAGATACAAGCCGGCATCGAGCGCTGCGACGCTGTGGTCACGGTGCTTTCCAAAGCCTCGCTGGGATCGGTTTGGGTCGAGCGGGAATGCCTATACGCCTTTCAATTGCAAAAGCCGCTATTCACTGCCCTGCTGGATGACCTGCGCCTGCCCTTGCATCTGATCAACATCCAGTACTGCGACTTCCGAGAAGATTTCGCGGACGGTTCAAAGGAGCTGGCAAAATCCCTGAAGAGCGCCTTGTCGTCGACTGAATCCGCAGCCGTCTACCCAAATGAGGCCAATGCCAACGAAGCCAATCGCGTCAATTTTTTCCCATACATCGGTCAGTTGCCGCAGGGCGAAATCGCCGCATTGGTAGCGCGAGACTTGTTTCATTGGTCGGCTCGCATGGCGGATGAGGTAGCATTTGGCGGACGCGTGAATCCAGGCTGTCATGTACGACTCAATCTCAAAGACGGGCCGCTGACGATCCTGTCAATTTGGGCTTACCCCAAGACGCCGGCCGCGCAAGTGTATTTTGACCACTTGGCAGCCTGCGCGCCCTACCAGCGGAAAGCCGCTCGCCGCGCCCTGTTGAAGCAGCTCAATCAAAACCTGCCGCCCGAGTATAGGCTGCCCGCGACCAAATCCGACCGCAGACCGTCCATCCCACTATCTGTTTTGAGCAGCGCGGAGATTTTGGAATCGTTCAAGGGACTTCTGGCGGAGATCCTGTCAGACCTGCGGGCAAATGAAGCCTGTTGAACAGCCGCGTCTAACGCAGCGCCTCTTGCAAATGTTCGAGGCGCAGTTGCCGGTCGTAATACTTTTCCGCGGCATCAGCCATGCTGCGCATGGTTTGCACGTTGAGGAAGGCATTCACGACCGCGCCCGCCAGCGGAACGAAGCCGACGATCATCCTGGCCGGCACGCGGGCGCCCAAGCGCGAGGCCAGCTTGCTCGCCAAACGCCAACTGACTTTGCGCCCCAGCGGGCGGGTTAACATCACTTCGCTGTCAAGGCGCCGCAGGTTGGCTTCGCCGCTTTGAAGCAATTCTTGCGCGAAGGTCCTGCCGCCGATTGCTTCCATCATCAACAGGCTTCGTTCGTCGCCAGCCACATATTTTTCCACCAGCCGCTGCAAGATATGGTAGGTGCGCAAGGTCGTCTGATCTGTGGAGGACACCAGCAGCTTGGGCATAGCGTCTTGTCCCTCCGCAGACGTCGCCCAGCGGAAACAAGCTAAGGAAATCGCCAGATGTTCGATAATGCTGGCGTCAAAATGCGTGTTGTTCGCCCAGAGCGCCAGGATATTGCGCAAATCCGAATAGGCTTCCGTTTCGACCACAACGGCGCCCTTCAATGCGCCGACGCCCCAACTGATATAACCCATCTTGTGCAGCAAGTAGCTGATGCCGGTCGGAATCGTGAAGGCATGCAAGCCCGGTATGACCATCTCCGCCCCGCCAACCAGCGCGAGTTTGGTGGTCTCTTGCTTGATCCACTGCGCCGCCGAGTCGCATTCCATGGCCGAAGCAACTGCCTTTTGCGGGTTCCCCGCCAGCTCATCCATCGCCATCACAATGGCTTCCGCAATGGTGTCTTCCAGTCCCATATCACTTGACCTGCAACCGAGAGTTTATACTGTACAGTTATACGCGAGATGAGCCCGTCCGTTGCGCGCTCCTGCACGGGAGCGCAATCGAATTACGCGCCGGAGCCATCCAGCGCGGTCAGCCAGATTTTGAGCTCGTCAAAAGCCACTTCCACGGTCTGGTCCCTGTAATTCATAACCGCCGCCAAACCGGCCGCGCCGGACTTGGCGCGGCTGTCGCGCGCTTCGGCGACGAATTGACCGTTGATCCACAGCGCTAGATAGTCGCCCAGGCAAATCGCCTTGATGCGGTTTGCGGACGAGCCGCGCTTGATCTTGACCGAGGGCTTGGCGCTGACGATGGCATCCAGGGAGCGGCCATTGCTCCAGCGAATGCTGTAATAGCCGTCGTCGCCTATCAAGAAATAATAGCCGCGCCCGCTGTTTGCTGGATCAAGCCGACAGGCGATGCCATAGGCGTTATGCTCAAAGTCGGACAATTGCCGGGCTTCCGCTTCTATAACAACATCATCATATTTATCGGGAAGCTGCGTCCAGACGAATTGGCGGGCCGCGAGCCAAATCCTGTAGCTGCCGCCTGCCACCGCCATCTTTAGCTTGCCGCCGCCGTCATAGGTCCGCCAGTTGCCACTCTCGTCAAACTGATCGCTGTAAACCAAGTCGAGGTAAGTAAAACCGACGCTGGGACCAGCGTCCGAACGCAGTCCTGCAACGATGGGCTGGCAAGACGCTGTCAGCAAGATAAAGAGGAAGAATAGATGAATGCGCAAGAGAACCCCATGCCGTCGACTGCTAGAAGTGTAGTCAATATCCGCTCCAAAGTGTAGATTTGACAGCGGCGATCAATTTGATTTGCTGGAGTGAATATCTTGCGATTTAAGCAAACTGTTTTGAAGTGGCGCGATAAAGGTGTATAATCAGAGCAGGTCTAATCTAAGGTAAAGTGATCAAATTTCATGATTGAAATGATCGTAGATCGTGTCCAAGTGAGCCTGATGTCGCAGCATCGCCTGGTTGTATTGCGGGACACGCAAGAAGAGCGATACCTGCCGATCTGGATAGGCGCCTTTGAATCCGAAGCCATCACCTTGGAACTGCAGGGGATGCTGCGCGAGCGCCCTTTAACGCACGATTTGCTCAAAGCGACAATCACCGAAATGGGCGGCTCCGTTCGTCACATTTTCATCAACAACTTGAGCAATGACGTCTTTTTTGCCCAGATCAACATCGAAGTGAATGGCGATTCGATAGACATTGATTCGCGCCCAAGCGACGCCATCGCCTTGGCGGTCCGCCTCCAAGCGCCTATCTACGTTGACAAACAGGTAATGGACAAGGCCGGCATTCGCCCCGACCGCAATGTCGAGCCAGAGATACTCGGGCTGGACGATGAATTCGCGGATCCATCGGAACAGGTCGACGAGACCAAGCTGAGCGCCTTTGCCGATTTTGTAGACACGCTCAATCTCGATGATTTCGACGGGGATGAATAAACAGGGATTGAGCGGCTGGCGCCTGAAAAATCGCTGCTGGCGTCAGTTGCGGGCATGAAGCGCGTGCGCTGCCATAAGCGCGATGTTCCCGCGGAATCGAACAGATGACAAATCAATTGACGCAAACGCATTTGCAGATTCCAGCCAGCCTGGAAGCCGAGCAGGCTTTGCTCGGCGCAATTCTATTACAGCCCAAAACCTTCCTTAACATCGCCTCGTTCTTGGAAGGCGGCGATTTTTTCCTCAAGCGGCACGAATATATTTGGACAGCGCTCAACCGCTTGCAAGAACGCGGCGACGCCATCGACTATTTGACCCTGGCTCGTGAACTGCAGGATATGAGCGTCCTGGATGAAATCGGCGGTCAAGCCTATTTGACCAACTTGGTGAATAATACGCCCTCGTCGATACATGCCGAAGTCTACGGCAAGCTGGTAGAGCGCACCTCGATCCGGCGCAAAATGCTGCTGGCTTCCGACGAGATTCGCCGTCTGGCAGTTGACGAAGAACTGCCTATCGACAAAGTGATTAGCGACGCCGAATTGGCGCTCTTCGCCGTCAGCAACACTCAGATCAAGCGCGAATTCGTGCCGCTTTCAGACGCGCTCAGCGAATATTACGACGAGATGGAGCGGCTGCTGGCGGCCGGCGAGGGCGCGGTCGGGCTGCCAACCGGCTTCAAAGCGCTGGATGGCTTGTTGGGAGGTTTTCAAAAGTCGGACCTGATCGTCTTCGCCGGGCGACCCGGCATGGGCAAGACAAGCTGGATCTTGACCGTCGCTTTAAATGCGGCGCGGCGCGGCGCCCGCGTGGCGATGTTCACCATGGAGATGGGCGTCGAGCAGATGATCCAGCGCCTGATATCGATGGAGACGGGCATTCGCATTCAGCAGTTGCGCTCGGCCAATATCTCGGCGCGCGAGCATACACGCTTTACCGAAGCCATCAGCCGTATCTCCAACCTGCCCTTTTTCATCGACGACACGCCTTCGATCACGCCGATTGAAATGCGCACCAAATGCCGGCGGCTGCAACACGAATACGGGCTTGATATCGTGATGGTGGACTATATGCAACTCATGTCGGCTGGCAAAGCCTATGAAAACAACCGCGTGCAAGAGATCAGTTATATCAGCCGCTCCCTCAAAGAACTGGCGCGCGAGCTCAACGTCACGATCATTTCGACGGCGCAGCTTTCGCGCGCGGTCGAGCAGCGTCAAGACAAGCGACCGCAGCTATCCGATCTGCGCGAGAGCGGGAGTATCGAGCAAGACGCCGATGCGGTATTGTTCTTGTATCGAGACGAGGTCTACAACCCGGATACAACCGAATTTCCCAATCAGGCTGACGTGATGCTCTCCAAGCATCGCCATGGTCCCACCGGCGCCATTCAACTCTATTTCGAGAAATCAATCACAAAATTCATGGATGTCAACATGAAGCGGGTTGATCTAAGCAATCTGGAATAAGTGATGACCGAACCTTTCGCTGGATTCATCGACAGAGACGAGCCAGTCGCCTTGCCAGCCCAGCTATTCGAGTCCCTTTTGCTGGAGATTGACGATCTGGCGGAATTAAAGCTGACGCTCTTTTGTCTGTCCGCGCTACAGCAGAAGGAAGGCAGTTACCGCTACCTGCGCTATGACGAGTTGCTCAAGAACGAGCGACTGATGCGCAGCCTTCAACCCGGGGGCGATTCCCGCCGGGTCCCCGAAACGCTGGATGAAGTACTGGATGAAGCGCTGGAAAGCGCAGTTCGCCGCGGCACGCTCTTGGAGGCGGTAATCGACCGTCGGGCTAAGCAAAAGCGCGTTTATTTACTCAACGACGTGGAAGGGCGGACCACCCAGCGACAGCTTGTCGCCGGTGAATGGCTGCCGGCCGGCGAAGACGAGATAGAAATCCTGCCGCCGCGGCCGACGCTCTACGGGCTTTACGAGGCAAACATCGGTCCGCTGACGCCCATGATCGTTGAGGCTCTGCGCGAAGCGGAAGCGGACTTCCCCGATGACTGGATTGAAGAGGCGCTGCGTTATGCGGTAGAGCGCAACATCCGCAACTGGAGATATATTCGCAAAGTGCTTGATAGCTGGCGACGCGAAGGACGCAAAGGTGAAAAAGCTGGACGAGATCTTGAGCGGCGCAAACAGTACACCGCTGGGGAATGGAAAGACTTCATCAAAAGTTGAGCCGGAAAGCGAGCTCGAACTTCCCCTGCGGGTCATCTGTCGCGATCCGCAAAACAAAGACGAACCCTGCCCGCTTTGTGGCGGGAAAGGCGTGTACGCCTTCGACGTTGAGCCAGAAGACCCGCGCTTCGGCAAGTTCCAGCGCTGCCCCAACAATCCAGTCCAGGACGACCAAGAGATGCACGCGCGGCTGCGGCGTTTTGGCAATCTGGAAGCCTACAAAGAGAAAAGTTTCGAGAATTTCCAGACCGATTTCGGCGGCGGCTACAGTCAAAACGACCTCAGCTCGCTCGTTAGCGCCAAGAGCGCGGCGCAACGCTTCGCGGACAATCCCAGTGGATGGCTGGTGTACGAGGGGCGATTTGGCTGTGGCAAGACGCATTTGGCAGTGGCGATTGCCAATTGGCGTCTGGAAAAATACGGCGAGCGCGTCTTGTTCATTACCAGTCCCGACTTGCTAGACCTGCTTCGCTCGACCTTTGATCCAAGCGTTCAGAGTTCCTTCGATAACTATTTTGAGCAAATTCGCGGCGCGCCTTTCTTGGTATTGGACGACTTGGGTGTGGAAAAACCCAGCGACTGGGCAAAGGAGAAATTATTTCAACTGCTGAATCACCGGCATGTCGAAGCCCTGCCCACGGTCATTACAACCAACAGACCCGTCGCCGATTTGGATCCGCGACTTGGCAGCCGCTTGATGGAGCAGGCGCGCGTCCAGCACATCAAGATTCAAGCGCCGGATTACCGTAGAGTGTCGCGCAGCGCGGCGCGCGGCAATGACATTTTCAACATGCGCCTATACCGGGATATGCGCTTCGAAACTTTCTCCACAGACAGCGCCTTCGCCGAAGATGTCCGCAACTTAAAACGCGCGCTGAAAGTAGCGGTGGAGTGGTCGGCCAATCCCGAGGGCTGGTTGTATATCATGGGCGAGTATGGATCGGGCAAGACGCACCTGGCGGCCGCCATTGCCTATGATTTGTACGAGCGCGGTTATGACGTCATGTTTACGACAGTGCCTGATCTGCTGGACTTCCTGCGCCTGAGTTTTGATCCGCGCTCGGAGGCGCGTTTCGACAAGCGCTTCCACGAGATCGTCAATGTGCCTTTCCTGCTGCTCGATGATCTGCGAATGGCCAGCGCGACGCCCTGGGCGAAAGAGAAGCTATTCCAGATTATTGATTACCGTTATCTGGCGCGCATGCCGACGGTCTTCACGTCCTCGGAAACGGTTGAAGAGACCGATGAACGCCTCGCCACTCGCTTGGCTGACGGCAGGGTATGCACGATCTTCGCCCTGGAAGCCCGCAGTTATGTCAAGCGGATGAAAAACCGGCGCTGATGCTTGGCACGCGGCTCCACATTCGGCCCTACAGTCGCCGTTATCGCAGTGAGCTGCTGGACCTGGCTTGGTACAGCCAGTGGACGCATAAACATCTGGATTGGTATACGATCAGCCGCTGGCTTGATCGCGACGACGCGCTGGTTTTCCTGGCTTGGGCGGGTGAGGAGCTGCTTGGATACATAGGCTTGTCGCCGGAAAACGCCGGCGCTTCCTGGATCCGCCTCATGGGGCTGCGCGATGGCTTCATGCCAGAAACCATCATAAGAGAATTGTGGCAATACGCCGAGGCGAAGTGCATCGAACTCGGCATAAAACATGTCATGGTCTTGATGGTTAGCAATTGGCTGCCCGCTTACCTGCGCGATTACGACTTTATCTATTGGGACGATATCATCACCTTCAATTATCTAGGCAAATATGAGCCACATCAGACCAAGACATCGGTCACAATACGACCGGCTGAAATGGAACATCTGCCGGCTATCGCCCGGGTCGATCGCATGGCATTCCGCCGCAACTATCGCCTGTCGCGAATCGATCTGCGCCAGGCCCTGCGCACAGCGGCGGCCGCCACTTTCGCCGAATATGAAGGAGAGATCGTTGGCTACCAAGTCAGTACGCGACATCGTGAGGTTGGCCATTTAGCTCGGCTGGCTGTCATCCCAGGCATGCAAAGGCGGCATATCGGTTCGGCGCTGCTGCAGCGGCAGTTGGGTGACTTCGAACAGAGGGGCGTCACGACAATCAGCGTCAATACTCAGCTGAGCAATTTGCCATCGCAGCGCCTTTATCAACGTTATGGCTTCTTCCGAACTGGCTTTGATCTTGAAGTCTGGAAGAAAAGCCTGCCCAGACCAGCAGCAGACAAGACAAACGAAAGGTCCTGATGAGCATCATCTATCATGAAAACGACGCCAACCTGGGCGTCTTGAGCAGCAAGACCGTCGGCATCATCGGTTACGGCAACCTGGGCAGACCTGTCGCCAGAAACCTGCGCGATTCGGGCATACGATTGTTGATCGGGCTGCGTGAAGACGAGACCCGCGATCACGCCCGCGAAGATGGATTCGTACCACAAGATATCGAGCAAGTGATTCCCCGCAGCCATATCCTGCTGCTGATGCTGCCCGACGAAGTGTTGCCCGAGGTGTATTTGGAGGCGATATCGCCGGCGCTGCAACGGGGGCATCTGCTGGTATTCGCCAACGGCTACAATATCGCTTTTGGCTTCGTGGAGCCGCCGCCATTCATTGATGTCGGCATGATCGCCCCGCGCACCATTGGCGCCGCCGTGCGCACACGCTATCTCGATGGCAGCGGTTTCTTTAGTTTCATCGGCGTCGGCCAAGACGCGACCGGCACGACCTGGGAATCGCTGCTGGCATTGGCAAAGGCGATGGGCAGCCTGAAAGCGGGCGCCATCGAAATCTCCATGGTGCTGGAGGCGCAGCTCGATCTATTTGTGCAGCAAGCGATATTGCCGGCCTTCCACAATGTGATGACCACCGCCGCCCACGTATTGCTGGAAGACGGCTACCCGGCCGAAGCTGTCATGACCGACTTGATTTTGTCCGGGGAATTCACCGACTATTTATCCCGTGTGGCGCAGGGGGGACTCTTGCACGCGATGCGCCTTTCTTCGCTTACCGGGCAATACGGGATCTTCAGCCGCCTGCCGCGCTTCAAAGAGCTGAAGCTGGAAAGCCTCATGGAAGCCACCCTGCAAGATATCCGCAGCGGTGACTTTTCCAAAGAATGGGCGCGGGAATACGAAGCCGGTTATCCGCGTCTCGACGCCTTGCTGCGCGATCAGGAAAGCGACGAACTTCTGGCGATCGAGCAGCAGACCCTGGACCTCTTGCGCGGCGAATGATCGTATCCAAGAACCGCCGCATCTAAACTTGCCGCGCGCATGCTAGAATGACCGGATAAGCCAAGAGCAGAGAGGGAAGCTCAATTGCCCCAAGAAATACGAGCGATTATCTCCGACATGGACGGCGTCTTGTGGCGCGGCATGCAGCCCCTGCCCGGCTTGCATGATTTTTTCGCATACCTGTTGGACCAGAACATCGGTTTTGCGCTCGCCACAAACAACAGCAGCAAAACCCGGATGGACTATGTCGATAAGCTCGCGCAGCTTGGCGTGCCTGGATTGCAGCCCGCGCATATTGTCACCAGCGGCACAGCGACCGCCAGCTACTTGCAGACGCAGTACCCGCAGGGCGCGCGCGTATATGTGGTTGGCGGCGCGGGACTGAAGCATATCCTGAGCAGCGCCGGTTTCTCGCTGGTCGAAGACGCTGCCGACTTGGTCGTCTGCGGCATTGATTTTGATCTGACCTACGAAAAACTGCGCAAGGCGACGCTGTTGATCCGCGGCGGTGCTGTCTTCATCGGCACGAATCCGGATTCGTCATTTCCTTCTCCGGATGGCTTGGTCCCGGGCGCCGGCAGCATTCTGGCGCTAATCGAAGCGGCCACCGGGCAGCCGCCAATTGTCATCGGCAAGCCGTCGCCCGGTATGTTCGAGGCCGCGCTCCGTCAACTGAAGGCGCGGCCCGCAGAGACGCTGATGATCGGCGACCGCATCGGAACCGATATCGAAGGGGCGCAAGCGCTCGGCATCAAGACCGCGCTGGTCATGACCGGAGTCGAAGATGAAACAAGCCTGTCGGCGAGCCAGATCAAACCAGATTGCGTATTCGAGGGCTTGCCAGACTTGGTCGAAGCCTTGAAAAGCGCCGACTAAGAACGAGGGTCCGCCAATGCAGCCAGGACTTCGTCGAGCGGCGGCAATTCATCGGCGTCTTTGAAATTCGCCATGCGTTGGTAGATGTCCTGGGCGGCGAGGAAGAAACCGTCTGGCAGCCCCGCTCCTTCAAAGGTATCCGCGATTTCTTTCATCTCCCCCGTGAAGCGCCAAGCTTTAGCCGTTACGCCGCGCATATTGTCTTGCGCCTGGCTTGCTGAATCCGCATCGCGCCTTTCCCACTCGCGATACAAATCTTCCCGTACGCCCAAGCTCTCGGCAACTGCCTGTATCGCCGCTTGCAAGGCTGTAAAGCCTTTTGTCTGCGACGCGAATACCATCTTCAGCGCCGAGGCTCGTCCAATCTCTTCGCCAATTACCTGCGCTTCCGTGACAGTTCCCGTGAATAAGCCCGCCACCTGCGCCGCGCAAGCGCCCGAGAGGTAAAAGCGCGTGCTACCCGCCTGCCAGGCCGGCGGTCCGATGATGCTGCCGTCGACGAAGTCGCTGCCGGCCGCGCTCATTCGCTCGCCTATTGCGACAGCCTTCTGCGGCGCGATGGCGTTGCCATCACAGTAGAGCCCTTGAAAACCAGCCCTGATGACGGCGTCCGCTACGGATTCCGCCGCATGTGGCGGGCAAACGCAGAGAATCACTTCGCAAGTCGCACAGAGCGCCGCAATCGAATCGACAGCGAGCAAACCCTGTTGCGCAGCCCGTTGTCGGCTGGCCGCGCTGCGCCCGGCCGATGCCCAGAATACGTCGTGCCCGGCCGCCCGCGCCGAAGCCGCGATTGATATGCCCATTGCGCCCGGATTGATGATGCCTATCTTACTCATGCTTATTCTCGCAAGCCGACATTATCGTCGCTAGACAGCAAGGATTCAAATCGTTCATAAGTTTCCGACTTTTCGTCAAAGACATAATTCGGTCGCATCACGATGATGTCGGTCCCGCCCAGATCCCGCAAGTGCCGCATGGTTTTGTGGATCAGATCCGCCGGCGTCAGCAAGTTCGTTTCGAACCAGCGTTCAGGCACGCCCGGCGGGCTGGCCACCGCAACCACGCCGGGTCCTTTGCTGCCGCTTAAGGCGGGGTTGGCAAGGATTCGCCCTTGTACATCGGCAAGTGATTCGCCGCGGATGTTCGCGCGCAGGGATACAAAGCGGCTGGCGCGGCGATGCGCCTCGATCAGTTCGATCATCTCACGCAGGGTTTCCAGCTTGACGGGGGACTCGCGCAAGCTGCGTCGATTGCCAATCAGCACCGCTTGCGAAGCGAGCAGCGCGCCGCCGTCGATTGGGCGCAGATGGTTCTCGCGCAAGGTCGTGCCTGTTTCGGACAAGTCTGCGATCATATCCGCGTAGCCCATACGGGGCGCGGCTTCCATGGCGCCGTCAGCATGAACCAGCAAAAACTGAGAGATGCCCTGGCGGTACATAAAACCCTTGGTCAAGTTTCCATACTTCGTGGCGATGCGCAACTGTTTGCCGCGCGCGTGATTGCGCAAACTCAAATCGGCCAAGTCGGCAATCGACGTGACGTCAATCCAGGAATCGGGCACCGCCAAAAGCAATTCACATCTGCCAAAGCCGAGCTGGTCGATAATAATCACGTCTTCAATTTCGCCGCCGTATTCGGCAACGATGTCGTAACCCGTGATACCGATGTCGACGCGTCCCTCGCCTACTTTGCCGAGGATATC
Source organism: Aggregatilineales bacterium (assembly GCA_963663445.2). Taxonomy (GTDB): domain Bacteria; phylum Chloroflexota; class Anaerolineae; order Aggregatilineales; family Phototrophicaceae; genus UBA6055. The sequence goes on from CAXXTM010000002.1 coordinate 2,419,093, forward strand.
GCGCGGACGCTGGTAGACAACTTCAGCCTGTGGCAAGTTGGGTATCGTCGCAGTGTATTGACGGCGATTGGGTTTGTATATGCGCAAACCCGCTCGACCAAAAAAGCTCTCGGAATCGTCCCCCAGCCTGCCCTTGCTCGGCAATGCCAGTATCAGTTTATCCGCCGCAATCCTGTTAATCATCGCCAGTGAACAACCTCGTCACTACATCGGGCGCATCGTCCAAAGCGACGGTCATTTCTTGGCGACTGCGCATATCCCTTACCAGGACCTGACCTCGCTCGCGTTCTCTTTCGCCGGCGATGACAACTGCGGCGGCTCCCTTGCGGTCAGCGTGTTTGAGACTCCTGCGCAAATTGCGATCGTCAAGCCCCACCTCCACCGCCAGGCTTCTGGCGCGCAGGCTGTTAGCCAATTGCAGACAATAGGCGACTTCGCCCGAGGCTACTGGAATAACGTATACGTCAGGCCGGTTCAGCGACGGGCGATCTGCGATATTCAAAACGCCCACGACCCGCTCGATGCCGTAGGCGAAACCAGCCGCGGGCTTTGGCTCATTACCGCCAAGAATGCTGACCAGATTATCGTAACGTCCGCCGCCGCAAAGCTGAATATCTTCCCCGCTTTCGGTCGCGCAATGGATCTCGAACATCAAGCCGGTGTAATAATGCAATCCTCTGTTCAAGCCCAAGTCCAACTGTATCTCCGCGTCCAGCTCGCCGAAGAGACCAAGTTGATCGATAGTCTCCGCCAAGGTGTCCAGGGCGCTGGGATTGACATGGTATTCCGCGAACAAATCGCGCGCCCGCCCAAGGATTTCGCCTGTCGGACCGGTCAGATCGCTCAGCTTGCGCATGTATTCGAGCGCGGTTCGAACTTTTGGCGCTTGCTCGTCTTCTCGGATCTTATGCAAGAGCCGGTCGATAACTTCGTATTCGTCGCGATTGGTGTCTATGCGGATATTGAGGCTGCGCAGAAAGTCCGTGATTGCTTGATGCGCTTCGCCATCACTCATCTCGCGCAATACATCAACCAGGTGCTGGCTCTTGGCGCTGTCGGCGGCTTGAGGAATCGCTGCGCCGGCCGCAAGACCGTCAAGCTCCGGATAAAGATCGCAGAGAGAAGCGATGACGGCGTGCAAGCCGCGTTTGCGAACGTTTTCCATATTCCGCAGCAGAAAATTCAGCAGTTGCCTGCGCAAGCCTAGCGAGCGCAAAAAACCTTCCAGCATCTCGCTATGACCGAGAACGAGACGCTGATTGCGAATGCCCAGCGCCGTCAAGCCGCTGCAAGCCAGGTGAAGAATCTCGGCATCCGCCAATGGTCCCGCCGCGCCCAAAAGCTCGGCGCCGGCCACGGTAAATTGCCGGAAGCGATTCTGTTGCGGCTTTTCGTAGCGAAAGACCGGACCCGCATACTGAAGCCGCAAGGGCAGCGGCTCATCCTGCAAATGCTCGACATAGGCGCGCAAGATGGACGCGGTGAGCTCCGGGCGCAGGGCGATGCGCCGGCTCTTGAAATCAAACTCGAACAAACGCGAGGCGATGTCTTCGCCCGATTTACGCAGATAGAGTTCGGTGTTTTCCAGGATTGGCAATTCGACCGGCACATAAGCATGCCGCAGCAGATGGCCCTCGAGCTGGGCTTGAATGTCCCTGCGCTGGGCGTATTCAGCGCTGAACACATCGCGCATGCCACGCAAAGCCGTGATTTTTTCTGCCGATGGCATCAGCGAACCGTATCTACCTTATGAACCTAAAGCCAAAGACTACCACGCAAATGCGCGAACGAGTAGAGCGCGCCGCAGCGCTCAATCGTAGCTATCGATCAGGATATTATGACCGCTTGCCTGGTCGTCATAGAAGCGAAGCAGCCGGTCTCCCTCCGCTTCTATTGCCCGCAAACAATCTTTGGGCTGCGCTGCGAAGAGCTTGACAGTGAGAGTTAGCCCATGCTTGTCCGTTTTGACCTTCCAGGTCGCGCCGACGAAACCGTCAATCAAGACCGTGCCAATGACGCGGCCCGCGCTCAAAAAGACTTTTTTGCGATACGCGTCGGGGAGGATGCGCGAGCGATCCCGGTGCGCGATAAGCATGTTATCGTATTCCGGAATGAAGCGGACGGGCGCTAGCGCGTCCGGCGCGGCAATTGTCGCCCCGGGCAAGTCATAGACGGTCGCGCCGCTTTCGCTTTGATAAACCATGAGATCGCCCAGCGCCGGCTCCAGTTGAGCCTTCAAACGGGTCATGCCGGTCCAAGTCTGGAAGTCCATGACGCTCGCGGGACCATAGCCGCACAGATATCGGCGGAAAAGACATGATAGGTCGGAGGGATCGGAAGGAACGGAGGAAGTCGCCGATCCCAGCCAGCTTACTGCGGTCGTATAAGTCGCGCGCGTACCCACGCCCCAGTTTCCGCTAGGCGGGGTTTGCACCAGCGGCAGGCAGCTGCGCACAGCGTATGCCATCGCCTCTTTGTTCAATTGCGGCTCGTGTTCCTGCAAATGCTCCCGCAGCGCGCCAATCGATGGCTGATTCGACTCCAGGAAGGGTTTGGCAATCTTGAGCAAGCGCTTGATATCCAGGTCCGCGCCGCGCGAGCCAAAAAACGACCGCAGACCGCGAAGCAAGGCCGGTTGAATAACCGACTGAAAGCGTTGATGATCCGCCGCCGAAACCAAGTGCAATGTCGAGCGTATCCAGGGCGCTCGCACTATCTGGCGCGACTCCAATAATTCGGTCAGTTGGTCGCGCTTAAAGGAGCGCAGTCGTGTCCATAAGCCAATATAAGGGGGATTGGGAATCTGTGACTGCAAGGCGAGCAGGCGCTCGGTTGCGGCAAGCGGGCGCGTGGCCTGACGCTCTAAGAGCATTTGCCGCGCCAGTAATGTGCGATTCAGTTGTCGCAGCGTAAGTCGAGTCTGCGCCATTTACCGATCGATCCTAGGCCAATCGTCGCCGAAATAGTCCGGCTTCCTAAAGATGCGCCAAAAAGCTGGCAACGAAAACCGCCGCGTACTAAGTGTAGAACTCGGTTTCAATCAGTTTCAATCAGTTTCAATACGAAGGCCGGCTAAAGCGCTGTCGCCACAGGTTCTTCGGTGATGTCCCGCGCGCTGGAGGCGCCAAATAGCCGCCTCGAAAGCAAGAGGCTGAATCCGGCGAAGACAGCAAGAATCGCGGCGACATGAAGGCGAGCGGGCTTTTTGCGTAAACGCGCCGCCAAGCCCGCTTCGTTTTCCAGCAGTTGCGTTTTTAAGTGAGCGGCGAAATCCGCGCTTGGCTCAACCGGGACCAAGGTAGCGCGCAAACCTTGAATGACAGGAACTAAATCCACAACCTCTTCGTGGACGCCGTCGGACAAATCAACAAGCGGGTCTAGCGAATGCCCCTGTTGCAACGCGCCGGTGATGTTGTCGACGAAGTCTTGCGCCTTCTCGTCGGCAGGTGAATCCATGATCGTCCTATCCTTTTAATCTAAGAACCGCCTGGCGCGCGAGCGGAACGGAATGCTTGTATTCGCCCGAGCGCGGGAGTCATTTTCGCTGTCGCCGGGCGGCGCTTCCGCTCAGACGACGAGCGGCGCTGATATCTTCCCCGCGCTGCAAATCTTCCCGCAAAGCCAATAGCGTCCGGTGATACAGCGATTTTACCGCGCCCTCTGTTCGATCCATAATCTCGCCGATTTCCACATTGGACAACTGCTCGATGAATTTCAGCAAGAGCAACTGCTGACGCTCTTCCGGCAATCGGCGCACCGCTTCCATGAGCTGCTTTTGCTCTTCCTGCTCTTCTGTCCTGCGATCCGGCGCCTCGGACTGCAGCGAATGCGCGACAAAGTCATCTAGCGCGATGATCTTGCGTCTACCCTGATCCCGATGCCAGTTGGCCACCAAATTGTGAGCGATGCGATAGAGCCAGGCTTGAAAAGGCAGACCCCGTTCGACATAAGTGCTGATATGAGACATCGCGCGCTGAAAAACCTTGGCGGTCAAATCCTCGGCATCTTGCCTGTTGCCGGTACGATAGTAAACATAGTTGTAGATCTTCGTCAAATATCGCTCGTATAGCTCGCCAAAAGCCTCTTTATCGTCGGCAGCCAATTCTACCAGCGCCCTGTCAGCAAGCGTTTTGTATTGGCTGCGCCGCGCGAAAAACTTTTGCATAATCTAAAACCCGCAACAATATGGTCGGTTACGCAACTCTAGGGATCCTAAGCATTTACTTGTCGCGCGCTTGCAAAAGCGCATTTACAGCGCTCAAGCGCGGCAAGGACGACATAGTACCGTGTTTGCTGCACGCGAGCCCAGCCGCCGCTGACGCGAATTCCAAAGCCTTTTGCTCAGCCCAGCCTTCAATTAAAGCAAGCGCGTAAGCGCCGACGAAGGCGTCGCTCGCGCCGGTTGTATCCACAACCTCGACCGGGAATGCGGCTTGCGCCAGCTTGCGCTCGCCCTCATAAAGCGCGCAGCCGTCTTCCCCCAGGGTCATCACGACTTGCCCGATACCCATGCTCAGCAAGCGCCGCGCCAATTCATCCGGGTCCTCGCTGTCGTCCCCGGCGATCAGCTGCGCCTCCAGCTTGTTGGGTATGATGACATCCACCAGATGAAGATATTCAAATACGAAGGCGTCGCGGGTAAAGAAGGGCGCCGGGTTCAGGACCGTCCTGAGGCCCGCGCTCTTTGCCGATGTCAGCGCGTAATGGACCAATGCCTGCGGCACTTCAAAGTCAATCAACAGCAGGTCGTCCTTGCGCATATTCCGCAGAGCCTTGTCGATATCGCCTTCGCCGATCTTGCGGCTGGCCTCCGGCGCGCCAATGAAGCCCGGGACCATGTCTTTGACCACGATGCTGGCCAAACTGGTCCTGGCCGAATCATGCACCAAAACATGATCGACATTCACTCCGATAGCCCGCAGTTCTTGCAGCATCTGCGCGCCAAACAGATCGTCGCCTACACAACCAATCAGCACGACATCGCCGCCAAGCAGACGAGCCGCCGCAGCTTGGTTCAAAGCCTTGCCGCCGGGGGACAAGGTCACCTGGGTCGCGTGAACCGCGCGATTGGGTTCAATCCAATCGGGGACATTAAACACCAGGTCGTATACCAAGGCGCCAATGACGTGGATTTGAGGCATCAAATGCTGTCCTAGCAAGCTTGATCGTCGCAGCCTATTGTAACACGAGTAAATCAAGTAGTTTATGAGAATGCAGATACGTGTCTTGACAGTATTGGGCAGCATAGCGTGCCGACCCTACATTGTGCTAGATGTATGTGACAATCGGCATAGATTGATTCTGATGAGATTGCCAGCCTAGCAGCGATTTGCACTTGAATTTGAGCTACAAGACGCCTATCCTGCTCTTCGCTACTGTGCCTGTAGCTCAGCGGATAGAGCACTGGTCTTCGGAACCAGGTGTCGGGAGTTCGAATCTCTCCAGGCACGTACAAAGGCAAGCAGATCGGCAGGGCTGACAACAGATCTCATTTCTCGCATTGCTTCTACATTTACCTAAGTAGTTCCAAGTTAGTCATGCAAAACTCAGCGAAGGGTCTAAATGTAGGGGCGACATACCATGTCGCCCGAAATCAAAACGCAGCAACGTCGGGCGACCAGATTGGTCGCCCCTACACCGCCTCTGTAAAATTTGCATTATTTTCTTTGAACTACTTAGATTGAACGCGCCAGCAGGATTGACCCAGCATTGATTGACACTTGACTTTCAGCCGAAAGACGCCTATCCTGCTGGTTGCTACTGTGCCTGTAGCTCAGCGGATAGAGCACTGGTCTACGGAACCAGGGGTCGGGAGTTCGAATCTCTCCAGGCACGCACAGAGGCAAGGCTTGCGAAGAACCAGCGAATGCGCTGGTTTTCTGTTTTTTCGCGGCAGTATGAGAGCGTCCGCCCACAGCGCTGGTCGGGATTGAGGCACGGTCGACTTAAGCGGAGGTGGATTCCAGCCGACGGAAACGTGGTTTCTCGCCCGGCGTCGGCGAATTGATGAAGGAGCCCCGGGCGAGCACCGCGTCGCGGCCGCCCAATTCTTCGATGCGTCGCTTCTGATCCGCTTTCGCCTGCGCATCAACCGCTTCCGGATCCAGGATCTCGCGCAATTGACGCTCGTATTTCTTCAGCAAGTCGCGGGCGCGCTCATCCGCGTCAAGCGCCAGATCCTGAAGTTCTAAAGGATCGGCCTGCAAGTCAAACAGTTGCGGCGGCGCAGCCACGTGATAGACATATTTGTAACGCCGGTCGCGCAGCATATAATAAGCGTTTCGCGAACCGATGGCGTGATATTCTGCAAAAACCCTGCGCTCGCGGTCGGCTTCTTGCGCGATGGACCACAGCGATTCGCCCGGGCGCGTAGAATCCTCATCACTTGGCGGGCAGCCGACAGCGCTCAGGACAGTTGGGTAGCAATCAATTAACGAGACCGGTGTATCCACTACTTTGCCGCGCGGCACATCGGGACCGGACATGATGAAAGGAATGGCGGAGGATTCCTCGTACATGGTGAACTTGCCGAAGAGGCCGCGCGCGCCAAGCTGTTCGCCATGATCCGAGGTATAGATAAGCCGCGTTTTTTCGCTTAAGTCCAATGCGTCAACTGCTTCCAGCACCTGCCCTATCTGCGTGTCAAGGAAGGTGCAGATGCCATAATAGGCGGCGTGGAGCCGGCGGATGGTCGCTTCGTCAAAGGCTTCCTCGTAGCCGAAGAAACGGCGCATATACTCAAATTCTGGATGCCTGACCCAGTCCGCCTCGCGCCACTGCGGCGGCAGCTCGATCCGCTCCTGCGGATAGCGCGCAAAGGTATCCGGCGGTGACAAGAAAGGCGGATGCGGCGTGACAAAGCTCAGGAACAGTACCCAGGGCTGGTCGTCATCAGCGTGTTCGCGCAGCCAGCGGATGGCATTGTCTCGATTGCGTATGTCGTAGGCTTGATATGTGCTGGGTCCAGCTCCCGCTTCGGCGATGCCGCTGCGTGAATTGCGAATCAAGGAGCCGTCGCGGATGCCGCTGGCGGGATCGCCGATGCCTTCGACCACGTGCAGCGGCTCGATTTCCTCACTGAATCCATTGTCGTCTTCCGCGCTGCGGAAGTGCAGCTTGCCGATGGAATCAACTCGATAGCCGCATTCCTTCAATCGGTGCATCCAACTTTTGACGCCCCCATCGTAGGGAAAGCCATTGTCCCAATTGCCAATTCTGTGCACATATTGACCCGTCGCCAAAGCCGCGCGCGCCGGCACACAGATGGCGCAGGGCGTATAAGCATTGCTGAAACGTGTGCCGGATTCCGCGAGGCGGTCGAGGCTCGGGCTATGTACCAAGGGATGCCCGGCGCAGCCCATCGCGGCCGCTTGATGCTGATCGGACAAGATAAAGAGCAGATTGGCAGGTTTCATCACGTCGCCTGGGGCTCTTATATGCTAACGTCTTCCACCGCGATTGTAACCCAGTTCTCTGCGGCTGGGCAAAGGCGATAGGACAGGAGTAAATTATAATTTGATGCAATCGCCCCACTCCACTCGGCCGCTCGCCTTGCGTCTCTCAAATGCAGACGCTACACTTCCCATGATTATCGGCCTCCATGCAAAGGCAAACCCTTGACCCATACCATTCAAGCCAAACCGCTGCAGCGTCTCTGTCGCGATATTTTCGCGGCTTCTGGCACGCCCGAGGACATCGCATCAGCGGTCGCCGAGTCGCTGGTATTGACCAACCTCTTCGGCCACGATTCGCACGGCGTATTGCGTGTGAAGCAATATGTCAGCATGATCGGCAAGGGCATGATCAAACCCTGCGCGCGCCCCAGCGTCAAGCGCAGCTTCGGCGCGACAGCCATGGTGAGCGGCGGATATGGCTTCGGGCAGATCGGCGCGCGCTTCACGGCGGCGCTCGCCATCGAGTTAGCGCGACAGCATGGCATCAGCGCCGTCACACTGGGGCAAAATACGCACATCGGGCGCTTGGGAGAATATACGCAGATGATGGCCGCCGAGGGCTTGATCGGCATCTGTTTCACCAGCGGCACCATGTTCCGCGGCTGGGTGACGCCTTATGGCGGGCGCGAGCGCGTCTTTGGCACCAACCCGATGTCCTTCGCTGTCCCTTGCCAGGATTCGGGTAGCTTATTGCTCGATTTCGCCACGGCTGGCGTGGCGCATGGCAAGATCGTGCTGGCCCGCGCCAAAGGCGCGCCCCTGCCAACCGGCATGATGCTGGACAAGCAGGGGCGGCCGACGACCGACGCCGCTATTCTGGACGATGGCGCCGTCTTGCTGCCCATGGGTTTGCACAAGGGCTCGGGCTTGGCGCTGATGATGGAGATTATCCCGACGCTGCTGGCGGGCCACCGCCCGATCACGTCTGACGAGTTTCACTTTGGCAATCCGACCTTGATGATGGCGCTGGATCCGCGGGCATTCGACGCGGACACCGATTTCCAAAGTCACGTCGGCGCCTTGACGCAGCGGGTGAAAGCGGTGACGCCGGCCGAAGGCTTCGACGAGGTGCTATTGCCCGGCGAGCGGGAAGCGCGGTCCTATCGGGAGCGGGTCCGGCAAGGCATCCCCCTGCCGGATGCCGTCTGGGCGGATCTGCAAGGATTAGCGCAAGAACTGGATCTGGACTGCGCATGCCTCAATTAGCCAGCTCTGTTCGCTGCAAAGCTCTCTCGGTTTATCTACTAATGGAAAGGAGTATCAGATGCATCAGCCAAAATCGACCAAAGGCAACACCGAGTGGTTCGTCAATGACCGTTTTGGCATGTTCATCCACTGGGGCTTGTACGCCCTGCCGGCGCGCCATGAATGGGTCAAACAACGCGAGGAACTAAGTGACGAACAATACGCGCCCTACTTCAAATACTTCAACCCGGTCCGCTTTGATCCCGGCAAATGGGCGGATCTGGCGCGGGAGGCCGGCATGAAATACATGGTGATCACCTCAAAGCACCATGACGGTTTCTGCCTCTGGGATTCTCTACATACCGATTACAAAGCGACCAATACGCCTTGGGGAAAGGATCTGCTGGCGGAAGTCGTCGCGGCTTTCCGCAGCCGCGGCTTGAAAATCGGGTTCTACTATTCCTTGATCGACTGGCGCCATCCCGATTTCACGGTGGACCGCATTCATGCGCAGCGCAATCATCCCGATCGCGCCGGCTTAAACCAGAGCCGCGATATGAGCAAGTACCGCGACTACATGAAGGATCAGGTTCGCGAGCTGCTGAGCAACTACGGCAAAATCGACGTCATCTGGTACGACTTTTCCTATCCGGGTGAAGATGGCAAGGGGCGCGACGACTGGGACAGCCCAGGTCTTGAAGCCTTGTCGCGTTCCTTACAGCCAGGCATCATCATCAACAACCGGCTCGACCTGCCGTCGTCAGCCGATTTCCACACTCCGGAGCAATTTCAACCGCGTGAATGGGTCACCGTGGATGGCGAACCAGTCCTCTGGGAAACCTGCCAAACTTTCAGTGGATCTTGGGGCTATCACCGTGACGAAGCCACCTGGAAAAGCCCCGGTCAGTTGATCCGCATGTTGGTCAATACCGTTGCGACAGGCGGCAACCTGCTGATGAATGTGGGACCAACCGCCTCCGGCGAGTTGGATCAGCGCGCGGAAGAGGCTCTGCGCGTCTACCGCGATTGGATGGCGCAGCACAGCGAAGCCATTTACGGCTGTACCGCCAGCGACTTCGCCGCGCCGCAGGATTGCCGGCTGACGCAGAACGGCGACCTGCTCTATGTCCACGTCTTCGCCTATCCCTTCCGTCATCTCTACCTAGACGACATCGGCGATCGCCTTGCCTATGTCGAATTCTTGCACGATGGCAGCGAAATCGCGTTCACAATTGGCGACGACAATGCCGCGCAACTGCAATTGCCGGTGGCGCGGCCAAAAGCCGAAGTGCCTGTCATCAAGCTCTATCTGAAGTCATGACGCAAGCTAGGGAGCGACTGCCGAGATCTGCGCGTGGAGAAGCGCGAGAGCAGCGCCCTGTCAGCCGGCATATTTCACTTCTAGGAACTGATTGACCGCGACATCGCTCAGAAAGGTTTCTGCACCGTTGGGCCAGCGCACGAGCAGTTCACGGACGCTGTCTTCGCCCAAGCCAAAATGCAGGGCGGTATCGTTGCCGGCGCCCAGGCTGGAGCCAGATTTGACCTCCTGCATCAACGTTCGGTCCCCGTCTGTGGTCAGGTACACGCGGGCGCCAATCGCATCGCGGTTGATATCGCCGCCGCCCCGCAAGCGCACATTGATCCAATTACGATCATGCGTGAGGCCGCCGGTGTTTTTGTACAATACATAACCCTGATTCCAGTTGCCCAGCACAAAATCCAGCCAGCCGTCCTTGTCATAGTCGGCATAAGCCAAGCCCATGCTGGGTACGGCATCATCAATCCACTTCTGCGGCGTGGCGTCGGCGAAGCTGCCGTCCCCCCGATTGCGGAACAAGAATTCACGGTACTCGAACATCATGCCTTCGGGACCGGATGTGATATCGAACTGGACGAACTCGGTGGCGGTCAAATACAGGTCGAGCCAACTGTCGTTGTCATAGTCGAAAAATATGGTCGCCCAGCCCACCGCGCTGCTCGGTCCCACAGCGACGCCGGCCTCATCCGCGACATCGTCGAAGCTGCCATCGCCCTGGTTTTGCAGCAGCACCATGCCATTGACCATATCGGAAAAGTAAAAGTCGAGATCAAGGTCGTTGTCGTAGTCGCCCACTGCCAAGCCCATGCCGTGGATGAAGGTGCGCGCGCCGGCTTCGACCGAGGCCTCGGTCCAGCACCAATTCAAGCCATGCTCCTCTTTCGCGCTCAGCCCATCGCCATCGGGGGGAACACAGCCGGGACCGTCGTTGCGCCATAGGATATTGCCCAACATGTTTTTGAATTGGTCGTTGACCACGTAGATATCGGCATCGCCATCATTGTCATAGTCGCTGAAACTGGCGCTGAAGCCCGCCCCCAGCAGCAGATCATATTCCAGCAGGTAGCTAACATCGACGAAGCTGCCGTCGCCTTGGTTGTGATAGAGCGTGTCGCGCGCGGCATCGTGCTCGCGGCTGATATTCGGGTCGCCGCATTCGGGGAAACAGGACCAGTTGACGACATAGAGATCGAGGTAGCTGTCGCCGTCAAAGTCGCCCCAGGTGGCGGTGGTTCCCTTGCCGGCGTCGCCCACGCCAGCTGCCGCGGTGACATCGCTGAAGCCCGTGCCGCCCTCATTATGAAAGAGGGCGTTGGGTCCGTGATTCACGACATAAAGGTCCTGCCAGCCGTCGTTGTCATAGTCGACCCAGACAGCGCCGCCCGTCTCCGCATCTCCCAGCGCGACTTGCGGACTCAGGTCCGAAACTGAAAAGGCGCCAGCGCCATTATTCTGGTAGAGCACGCTGGGGTCTCTGTTGCCGGTGACATACAAATCGAGCCAGCCGTCATTGTCGTAGTCGCCCCAAGCCTGCCCGATGCCCAGATAACCCGTGGCGAAATCGTCGTCAAAAAGTTGCCATTCGCCGCGGTGGCTCGCGCTGATGCCGGCGCTTTCGCTGACATCGACGAAGGGATCCAGCTTGCCGATGCCGGTGAGCAATGTAATACAGAGGATCGAAAATGCCAGGCGGGCTGCGGACTTCATATAGCGTAACTACTAAGGATGTATTTTATCTCAGTAAGCGAATGTAAGTCGCGCAAAAATGGGAGCCTTGTAGGGGCGACCAATCTGGTCGCCCGCTGCCGCTGCGACTTGTGGTTTCGGGCGACATGGTATGTCGCCCCTACAGATCGTTTCTTTTGCGAAATCTGCATTACTTTATTGGTTTTACTTCTGCGCCTCTGCGGTGATTTAGCCCTTAACGCCGGAGGTCGCGATGCCTTCTACGAAGTAGCGCTGGCCGAAGACGAAGATCAGCAAGACCGGGATGACCGCGATCGTCGCCACCGCCATCATCAAGTGCCAGTCCGTATTGCCATAAGCGCCCTGATACTGAACCAGGCAAACCGGCAGCGTCTGCACGTCGGGACTGCGCAGGTAGAGCAGCGGACCAAAGAAGTTGTTCCAGTTGCCGATGAAGGCGAAGATGGCCAAGGTGGCCAGGGCCGGTTTGGACAGCGGGATGAAAATCTGCAGCAATATGCGCGCGTGGCCCGCCCCGTCAATCTTGGCGGCATCAATCAATTCTTCCGGTATCGTGAGGAAGAATTGCCGCAGCAAGAAGATGAAGAAGGGCCAACCAAACCAGGGCGGCACCATCAAGGGCAGGTGGGTATCCAGCCAGCCAAATCTATTGAAAAGCACATACTGCGGCACCACGAGCGCCTCGGTGGGAAGGAGCATGGTCGCCAAGACAAGGGCGAAGAAAAAGTTTTTGCCGCGGGCTTTCAAACGGGCGAAGGCGTATGCGGCCAAGGTGCAGGAGACCAGATTGCCAATGATGTTGTTTACGGTGATTTTCAGCGAATTCCAGGTGCAGGTGGTGAAATCGACGTAGCCGTAACCGTACCAGCCATCAGGGAAGTTTTGCCATTGAAAAGTTTCGGGTATCAAACGCGGCGGGAAAGCGAATACTTGATTCAGCGGTTTCAGCGCGGTCGACACCATGACAATGAAGGGCATGACGAAAAAGACGCCCAGCGGGATCAGCAAGGCGAATGTGATGATAATGCCGATGGCGCGGCGGCCTTTGATCGACCTGCGCCAGGAGACGGTTTCTCTGCTTTTTCTCGTCGTCATCGCGATTCCGCCTCGTAGTAAACCCAGCGTCTGCCCACGCGGAACTGAATGCCGGTCAGCGCCATGAGAATAACAAACATGATCCAGGCGACGGCGGCGGAGATGCCCAATTTCAGGAAGATGAAGGCGTTCTCCCATAAGTACCAGATCAAAACATTGCTCGATTCGCCCGGTCCGCCTTCGGTCATCACGCGGATCTCGGTGAAGGTTTGGAAGGAGCTCACGACAGAAATAATGATGACAAAGAAGAGTACCGGGGAAAGCATGGGCAGGGTGACGTTGCGGAATTTCGCCCAATTGCCGGCGCCGTCGATTTCAGCCGATTCATAAAGTTCTTTGGGGACGCCCTGCAAGCCCGCCAGCAAGATGATCATATTGGGTCCTACCTGAAACAAGCTCATCAGGATGAGCGACGGCTTGACCCAGGTCGAGCTGTAGATCCAGGGCGGTCCTTGGATGCCTATCTGCTTCAAGGTGTAATTCAAGATGCCCAGGCGCGGATTGAAAATCCAGATCCACACCAGCGCTACGGCGACGCCGGCCGTAACCGTTGGCAGATAATAGACGGCGCGAAAGAAAGGGATGCCAGGCACTTTTTGATTGAGCAGTATCGCCAGCAAGAGCGCGAATGCCGTGCCGAATATCACCCTGCCCACGACGATATAAAGCGTGTTGCCCACAGATGTCCAGAAGATGGGGTCGGCGAAGAGACTGCGGTAATTATCCAAGCCGATGAATTGCAGATCGTCCAGCGAGATGCGCCAATCGGTAAAGCTCAGCCCAAGCATGCCGAGGATAGGACCGGCATTAAAAAGCACCAAGCCAATCAACCAAGGCAAGATGAACAAATAGAAGATACGCTCTTCGCGCCGAGCGCTGGGTGAGATGGGCTTAACCAACCGTCGCAACATCGCTTGTCACCTGCAATTGGGCTGACAGAATTGCGGGAGACCGTTGCACGGTCTCCCGCAACTAAATACAGAATCGAAATGGGCTACATGTCTTCGGCGACAGCGTCCAGGGCAGCTTGCCCTTCTTCCATGATGGTGGCGATGACCTCGTCGACGGTGGCTTCGCCCAGGCGCAGCAGATTCGCCTCGCGGCCCAGAATGTTGCTGACCTCGGCCGAGGCAAGCGACGAGTACGGATGACCCGTCGTGGCATAGTCGAACATGGCTTCCAGGAAATAGCGACCGCTGGGCGGCGCCGGGTCAGAGTCCAGCCAGGCTTCCAGCCCTTCCGGGCGCGCCGGTGAACCGCGTCCCGAGAGGCTCCACATGAAGATCATGCCATCCAGTGACAGGTATTCGCGCAGGTAGCGCCAGGCGACATCGGGCTTGTCGCTGGTCGGCGTGATGCCATAACCGCTGCCGAAGGATCCGGTGGCGCGAGTGCCGTCAGCGCCAGTGGGCACAGGCGCGACATCCCAATTGAAGGGCGCTTGCGCGCGCATGCTAGGTGTATCCCAGGTGGCGATGTGCGACATGGCGGCGGCGCCAGCGCGGAAGGGATGTTGATTGGGGAAGGCTTCGGCTTCGGTGCCGCTGGGGGCAGACCCATCTTCATGAATCAAGCTGTTCCAGAAATTAATCGCTTCGCGGGCTTCAGGGGTATCGAGAGTCATCTCGGTTTCTTCGTCGTTCATGATCGCCCCCCCCCAGGCGCCCAAGTAGAAGCCGTTGCCGCTGTTGCCAAGGTTAAAGCGACCGTCCCAGCCATAAACACCCATGTCGGCATTTGTCAACTCACTGGCAGCCGCGGCAAAGTCTTCCATCGTCCAGTCTTCGCCGGGGTAATCCATGCCGGCTTGGTCAAACATGTCGACGTTGTAGCCGAGGATGACCGGACCATGATCGTAAGGCAGCGCGTGGATGCGACCGTTGACGCGGTAGAGACGCACCGATTCTTCCCACATGCCATCGACATTGAACTCTTCATCAGCCACGACGATATCATGGATGTCGATGATGATGCCCTCGTGCGCCCAAGGGGTGGCGCGGCTGCCATGGACATAGATGATGTCTGGCAAGGTGCCGGCGGCCGCCCAGGCGGGGACGACGTTATTGTGGTCAGCCCAGGTGTTGTAGGTGATGTCGATCTTGATATCCGGATGCCGCTCCATGAAGCCTTCATCGTATTCAGCCTGACGGGGGCGGAAGGCGGCTTCCCAGTGACGCCCGAAAGTCAGTTCAACCGTGTCTTGCGCGCTGGCGATATTGCTCAAAGGACCCAGATAACCGACCACAGCGCCGCTACTCGAGGCCGCCGCCAGCTTGAGGAAATTGCGCCGTGACAATTGTTTGCTACTCATGACACATCCTTTCTCTGAAAAAGACTCTACTCAGAACGGGTAAGGTACTGTTTTTCCGGTGGCGCCTCCCCATTATCCATGTTTTCGGTTGATGATCGCAGAAAATCGCGGACGGCAATGATTTGGCATTTGTAGCATATCTTAGATGAAGATGGCGAGTTTGTCAAAAACTGTTTTGGGACGGGTCTGGCGCATGATGGCGCAGCCTGTGATAGGCCTCAAGCGTAGAACCCAGATTATCCGCACTGGCAATCTCCCATTTCCACAATGAATCGGGCATGGATGAGGGTATCCTTAGAAAATGCCAGATCAATGGGGTCGCCCTCCATATCGGCGGAGCGCACGCAGGGCAAGCGTAACGTCATATTTGCCCTCCGATGACGCCAGGCAGCGCTTTGGCAGGCAAAGTCAATTGTGGTATGCTAAGCAGCGTTCGCTTGCCGACGCCCGTCACGCGGAAGCTGTTTTGCGTTGCGCGCGCGTTTGATGCAGAAGCGGCATGATTTAGCCATCGGTATTCACGCGGAATCCATGCCCGTTCCAAAAGTCATCCACCAGCCAGGCACGCAAGACGCGATTCGCCGCGGCGTCGCCGCCTTGGGCAATGCCATTCGCCCGACGCTGGGTCCTTTGCCGCGACGCCTGGTTGCGCAAAACCAGGCGAAGTTCGAACTGCTGGATGACGGCGGCATCATCGCCCGGCGCATTATCGCGCTGCAAGACAGAGAAGCGGACGTCGGCGCCATGCTCTTGCGACAGGTCTTGTGGCAGGCGCGTCAACAAGTCGGCGACGGCGCGGCCACAACCGCCGTCCTCTACGAGAGCATCTATAACCAGGGGCTGCGCTTCATCGCGGCCGGCGCGGACCCCATGCGCCTGCGAACCAGCTTGGTGGAACTCCTGCCGCAATTGACCGATTCCTTGCTAGCGCAGGCGCGGATCATGACCGATGCCAAGGAACTCGAGGGCATCGCTTTTTCCGTCTGTTACGACGAAGAAATGGCGGCGGTGCTGGGCGAGATCATCGACACGGTCGGTCAATACGGCCAAGTCGATATCCGCGCCGGTCACGGACGCGGCATGGAGCACAACTATGTCGATGGCGCCTATTGGCAAGGCGGCGTCCAATCCAAAGAAATGCTGCGCGGGTCGGCGCGGCTGGTTGCCGAGATGGAGGACGCCGCGATTCTGGTCACGGACATGGAAATCGAAGAACCGCGCGAACTGATCCCGCTGATGCAATTGGCGCTGCGCAGCAAAATCAGCAAGCTGCTTTTGATTGTCCAATCCATCTCGGAAACGGGCAAATCGGTGGTGCTGGATGACCGTTTGCGCAGCAAGATTCAGACGGTCGTGGTCAAGATTGACAGCTTTCTGCCGGAGGAATTGCTGCAAGCTTGCCAGGATATTGCCCTCTTGACCGGTGGCAAGCCCGTACTGGCGGCGGCGGACCAATCTCTTGCCGAAGTCAGCGGCGCGGACTTCGGTCATGCCCGCTGGGTTTGGGCGGATGACAAGAACTTCGGCTTCGCGGGCGGCGCGGGCGATGCCATCCGGGTTCGGCGCCAGGCGCGCATGCTGCGGCAAGCTCAGTCCGCTGCCGCCGACGACGATGTCCGCGAGCGTCTGCTCAAGCGCCTGGGCAAACTGAACGGCGGGCTGGCCACAGTGCGCGTCGGCGGCATCGCCGATGATGAAATCAAACAGCGCAAGGAGCTGGCGGAACGCGCCATCCGCGCCCTGCGTCTCGCGCTCGCGGGTGGCGTGATTCCCGGCGGGGGAATCTCGCTATTGAACTGCGGACGCGGCTTGCTGGATACCGCCGGCGACCAAGCCAGCCTGGAAGCGCGCGCCGCGCGACAGATCCTGGCGACGGCGCTGGAAGCGCCCATTCGTTGCTTGCTCGAAAACGGCGGTTACGCTGCCGGCGAGATCCTCGCGCAATTGGATTCATACAAAAATGGCAGCGGTTTTGATGTGATGCGAGGCGAATTCGTCGATATGGCGGCGGCGGGCATTTTTGATGTGGCGCAAGTGCAAGTTGAAGCCCTGCGGCGCGCCGTCACCAGCGCGGCGCTGGCATTGACAATTGATGTGCTGGTCTTGCACCGCGATCCCGAAACGATGACGGAGCCCTAGCGTGAGCGAAGAGCGCCAGCCTACCATCATAGACTCCATAGACCCCATAGACCGCACTTACGCGCTAGCCGAAGTTGAAGGCGCTTATTATGTAGCGCGACAGAGCGGCTTGTATCGCCTCGCTTCCTTCAATGGAAATGGCAATGGCAGTGGCAATGACAGGGCGCGCAATCTTTATCAGGGCTGGCAGCCGGGGCAAGAGATCCCGACGCTTGACTTCGCGCTGTCGCCTCATTTCTCGGATGATGGCTTGATATTGACAGGCCTCAAGGGCGGCGTCGCCCGCAGCCAAGATGGCGGCGCAAACTGGGCGGCGCAGGCGCTGCGCCAGCCCCCGCCGCTTGTCACTTGTCTGGCGCTTTCGCCCGCATTTGCCAACGACCGCCGCGCAGTGGCCGGCAGCTATGAAGACGGCATGTTTCTCTCCGATGATGGCGGGGAGAGCTGGCAGACTTGCAATTTTGGCTTGTTTGATCGCAAGATCTTTTGCCTGGCGCTTTCGCCGCAGTACCCCGACGATGGCTTGGTCCTGGTCGGGACGAGCAGCGGCATTTACCGCAGCGACAACGGCGGACGGCGCTGGCAAGATCTGACCATGCCCGGGGATGAAGCGGTGCTTAGCCTGGCGCTTTCGCCGGCTTGCGCCGACGATCGTGCCATCCTTGCTGGAAGCGAGTCGCGCGGGCTGCTGCGCTCGGCTGATGGCGGCGCGACCTGGGAAACCTTCTACCGCTGCGCCGACGCGGTTAATGCCATCGTCCCCCTGTCATCCGAGGGCGGTCTGGCGATTCAAGTGGAGGACACGGTTTGGGCGCAAGAAACCGGCAACCGTAATTGGCGGCAGGTGGCGGCGGGGCATGTTCATGCGGTCGCAAAAAGCGCGGACGGCAGAGCCTTGCTGCTGGGCATGGCCAATGGCAGCGTGCGGCGCGCGCTCATATAAACTTAGGCGGTTGGCAGCGCCTAGACAGCGCTGATTCTTGTTTCATAACTGAGGAAGAACAGAATGACATTTGAACCCACAATCGAATCAGTTCGCAGGCACGAGGTCCCGGACTGGTATATGAATGCCAAACTGGGCATCTTTGTTCACTGGGGCTTGTACTCGGTACCGGCTTGGGCGCCGCATGGCGGCGACATCGGCGAGGTCTTCGAAAGCGGCGATATGAGCGACTGGTTCCGCAACAACTCCTATGCCGAATGGTACCTGAACACGCTCAAATTCGCCGACAGCCCCACGCGCGCCTACCACAATCGACATTATGGCGCCGACTTCGCCTATGATGATTTCGCGGACGAATTTAACACAGCCGTCGCCAATTGGGAGGCCCGCGAAATGGCGGCGCTCTTCAAGCAGGCGCAGGCGCGCTATGTGGTGCTGACGAGCAAGCACCATGACGGCTTCTTGCTTTGGAACAGCGACATCCCCTGCCCGCAGAAACCTGATTACCTCAGCCAGCGCGATCTGGTGGGCGACTTGACGACAGCGGTTCGCGATCAAGGCATGAAGATGGCGCTCTATTATTCCGGCGGGCTAGACTGGTCCTGGAACGAGACGCGCGTCAGCGATGTCCGCGATGTCTGGGGGACGATTGTGCAAGACCCGGCATTCGTCGAATACTCGGTCGCGCATTGGAAGGAATTGATCGACCGCTACCAGCCATCAGTTATGTGGAATGACATCGGTTACCCAAAAGCCGCCGATCTCGGCGAGCTATTCGCCTACTACTACAACAGCGTTCCCGACGGGGTCATCAACGATAGATTCACGCAATCGCGCGATCAGACGCCGAAGGCTGGCGAGCCGCTGACAAACCCGCGCGGTCCTCACTACGATTTCATCACGCCGGAATACGCAACCTTCGATGACATTCAAGCGCTCAAGTGGGAGTGCTGCCGCGGCATCGGCCACTCCTTCGGCTATAACCGCGACGAAGGCGACGAACGGCTGCTGGCGGAAGACGAACTGATCCACATGTTCGTCGATATCGTCAGCAAAAATGGCAATCTGCTGCTGAATGTGGGACCACGCGCCGATGGCGGCATCCCGGAAAATCAGGCGGGGCGCCTGCGCGCCTTGGGAAGTTGGCTGGAGCGCAACGGCGAAGCGATCTTCGATACACGTCCCTGGAAACGGGCTGTCGGCAAGACAAGCCAGGGCTTGGATCTGCGCTTCACGGCGACCGATGAAGCATGCTATGTCACGCTGCTTGGCAACCCCAGCGAAAGCGAAATCGCCATTGAGGGGCTGGAAGCGCCGGATGGCGCGCGCCTGCAACTCTTGGGCGATGAGGTCGAATTGACCTGGCGGCAGAGCGGAGCCGATCTGCGCATCCAACTGCCGGAAAACCTGCCGCTGGCGCCCGCCCATTCACTGAAGATATCGGGCGGAGGCGCGTAACGTGGCTGAGAAGATCGACGCCTTTGTCGCCAAGAATTTCCCTTGGAACTTCTCTGTCAATTTAATCGACATCACTTTTATCACACTGGCTTTCAGCGTCATCTCGCGCGAGACGATCACGCCCCTGTTGGTCAGCAATTTGACCGATTCCAAAATCGCCATCGGCTTGGCGCCGGCGATTTACAGCCTCTCGTTTTATCTGCCGCAGCTATTCGCGGCTAATCACGCCGAACGCCTAAAACGCAAGCTGCCCTTTGTGATGTTGATTGGCGGCGTCCTCGAGCGGGTTCCCTATCTCTTTGTGGGCATTGCCATTCTGCTCTTTGCCGAAAGCGCGCCGATTCTGGCTTTGCTTTGTTTGTATCTGGTGATTGGATTGGGCGCATTTGGCGCCGGCGTGGCGACGCCCGCCTGGTTCAGCATGATAGGCAAGGTCTTGCCGGTCAATCGGCGCGGCATCTTCTTCGGCTTGAGCTCGGGCTTGGGCACGCTGATGGGCATCATCGGCGCTTATTTCATCGGCGTCATATTGGATGAATTCGGCTATCCGCAAAACTTCGCCACGCTGTTTTTGATCGCCGCCGTCTTCATGGGCATTTCCTGGATCGGCTTGGCGCTTAACCGCGAGCCGGAAAGCCCCGTGGTAAAAAAGCAAATTTCACAGCGGCGCTATTTCAAACAGTTGCCCGGCATCCTACGCGGCAATCACAACTATCGGCGTTTTTTACTCAGTTATTGCATCAGCCGTCTAAGTTTGATGGGAACCAGCTTCTTCATCGTTTATGGCAATGAGAACTTTAGCCTGAGCGGCGCCGATGTCGCGCTGCTGACAGCAGTCCTGATCGGCAGCGAAGCGGTCATGCAATTGGCTCTGGGTTGGCTGGGCGATCGCCGCGGGCACAAACTCAATTTGATGATCTCTGGTTTCGCTATCGCGCTGGCGGCTCTGGTGGCGATCGCCGCCAGCGACCTCATCAGCCTGATACCCGCTTTTGTCTTGCTGGGCGCGGCGCTGGCCAGCGACCGCATCTCTCACTTGAACATCGTGCTGGAGTTCGCCGTACCAGAAGATCAACCGACTTTCATCGGCTTGACCAATACGCTTTTGGCGCCCGTCACATTTTTCGCGCCCATCCTGGGCGGCTGGGTTGCGACCAGCTTCGGTTACGACAGCTTGTTCAACTTGACGCTGCTCTGCGGCGTCGTCGGTGGCGCGCTGCTGGGGCTTTGGGTCAAGGAACCGCGGCATATCCCGCCGCAGCCCATACCGGAGCCGGAGGCGGTTTAGGCTGTGGCGAAAGAAACGGCTATGTCCTCGGCGACCGCCACAAACGAGCCAGTTGAGAAAAACCTCAACTGGAATTTCTCGGTTAATGTGCTGGACAATATGTTTTATGCCCTGGCCATCAGCCTGGTTTCCAAAGAAACCATCATGCCGCTTCTGGTCAGCCGCCTGACCGATTCGCCGCTGGCTGTCGGTCTGATACCCGCTATTTTCAGCTTGTCTTTTCTGCTGCCACAGCTTTTCGTCGCCAACCATGCCGAGGGGCTAAAGAGAAAACTGCCCTTCGTCATCTTATTAAGCGGCACGCTGCAGCGCTTGCCCTATCCCTTGATCGGCTTGGCTTTGCTGCTCTTCGCTGTCGAAGCGCCCGGGCTGGCATTGGCGCTTTTCTTCATCGGCATTGCGACAGCGGCTTTTGGCGGCGGCGTGGTCACACCGGCTTGGTTCTCCATGATTGGCAAGGTCGTGCCCATTCGGCGACGCGGTATTTTCTTCGGCTTGGCGGACGGCGGCGGCATGTTTATGGGCATCATCGGCGCCTATTTCGTGGGCTTGATATTAGATCAAGTCGCCTACCCGGGTAATTTCTCGCTGCTATTTTTGATTGCGGGAGTGGTGCTGGCAATATCCTGGATTTGGCTGGCGCTGACCCGCGAACCGCTCAGCGACGAAGTGAGGTCGCCCGTCCCCTTGCGGCATTATTTCAAGCGACTGCCGACCGTGCTGCGGCGGCATGACAATTATCGCCATTTTCTCATCGCCTACTCGCTGGTCCACCTGAGCATGATGGCGGTCAGCTTTTACATCGTATTCGCCGATACAGCCTTCAATCTGGGCGGCGCGGATGTCGGATTGCTGAATGCGGTTTTCATCGGTACCCAAGCCGTGATGCGCCTGGCTTTTGGTTGGCTGGGCGATCGCTGGGGGCATAAGCGCAATCTGGCGCTTTCAGCCGCTTGCATGGCGCTAGCGGCATTATTCGCTCTAATCTCGGAAAATGTCATCGGGCTGCTGCCCGCCTTCGTCTGCCTGGCTTGCGCCATCGCAGCCGACGGCGTGTCTAATTTTAATATCATTCTGGAATTCGCCTCCCCGGCCGAGCAGCCGACTTTTATCGGGCTGACCAACACTTTGATCGCGCCTGTCACGTTTGTGGGTCCGATCATGGGCGGATGGATCGCCGCGACCTTCAATATCGAGGCGCTCTTTGTCATGTCGCTAATTTGCGGTATCGTCGGCGCGGCATTGCTCCGATGGTGGGTACAGGAACCAAGAACGGCGCAAGAGTCTATAGCAATGGGACAGGAGGAGGCATGAGCGAGGCTTATCAAGCAAGTTGGGATTCGCTGACGCGACATGAAGTGCCGCGCTGGTTCAGCGATGGCAAATTTGGCTTGTACGCGCATTGGGGAATTTACGTTGTGCCGGGCTTCGGCAACGAATGGTATGGCAAATGGATGTACGATCCCTCGCACGAGATTCATCACGAGCACGTGAAACGCTTTGGTTCGCCGGCGCAATTCGGCTACAAAGATTTCATTCCGCATTTCACCGCCGAACATTATGACCCCGACGAATGGGCCGAACTCTTCGCGGCCAGCGGCGCCGGCTACGCCGGTTTTTCCCTGGCGCATCATGACGGATTCGGCTTATGGGATAGCGCTGTCTATCGCTGGCATGTCGGGGCGATGGGACCCAAGCGCGATCTCTATGGCGAGCTGGCGACGGCGCTGCGACAGCGCGGCTTGCGCCTGGTGGCGCCCTTCCATATCGTGCGCGGCTTCAACTGGTTCCTGGCCGGCTGGAACCAATGGGATCAGAGCTTCGACGCGGAGGCAATCGAGCGCGGTATGGCGGAAGGCTGGGACCTCTTCGATCCAGCCTACGCCGATTTCTACTGGGTGCGGCAAACCAGCCAATTCGCCGATTTCTTTGAGGCTTGGCAACGCAAAGTGCGCGAGGTTATCGACAAATACCAGCCGGACTTGATGTGGTTCGACGGCGGCAAATTCCGCGAGGACGGCATCGAGTCGACTGCGCTGGAAATCCTGGCGCATTATCTCAACCAAAGCCGGCGCTGGAACAAAGAGGTCTTGGTTCTCAACAAGCTGCCGGTCAGCATGCAATACAATTTCCATCCCGATTTCGGCGTCATCAATTTCGAAAAAGGGCGGGATCGTCCGGCGATCTATGACAAGCCCTGGAACGACGATATGCGTATCGGCGATCAGTCCTGGGGCTGGGTGGAAAATCAAGTCTACGCCGACGGACATACGCTGCTGAGCAAGCTGATCGACTGCGCGGCGCGCGGCGGCACGATGATGCTATCGCTCTCGCCGAAAGCGGACGGTACGATTCCAAACGGGCAACGGCAGCCGCTGCTGGAAATGGGCGCTTGGCTGCGACTAAATGGCGAAGCCATCTATAACACCGTGCCTTGGACAAGCCATGCCGAAGGCGACATGGAAAAGCTATTTGAATATCGCAACAATCACAGATTCTGGGTCTATGACAAATGCGACGCCGACGACCGGCGCTATACACAATCCAAAGATGGCAAAACCGTATATGCGCTGACGCTGGGCATCCCGCCGCGATCCGTGACCTTCGAGGCGCTGAACGACGACAACGCGATTGATTCCGTGGCCTTGCTGGAATCCGACCAACCTGTCGCTTGGACGCAATCGGCCGCCGGACTGACAATTGACACGTCGAGTTGCGAATTCAAGACAGATCTGGCGGCAGCCTGGAAGGTGAGATTAAGCTGAATACTGCGACTGCGCGCTTGTTATCGAAATCGATCAGCGCGGTTTTGGCGGCGCTTGGTCACGCTGGCGCTGCTTTCGGGGTCGAGGCGCTGCCTGGCAGCTATTCCAATTTCACGCAAATGCTTCGTATCGAGCGGGATGACGCCGAGCCGCGCAAGATAATCATACGCCGCTACAACCCCGCAAACGATGAAGCGGGGCACGACAAGCCGGCCTGCGAATTCCACGCGCTGCGTTTGCTGCGCGAGCATGGCATCCCCGTGCCGCCACCCCTGCTGCTCGATGTCGATGGCAGCCTATTGGGCCTGCCTGGCATTGTTACCGAGTTCCTGCCGGGCCGCCAGATTGAACCGCCGACCGATGCGCCGCGCTGGAGCGCAATGGCGGCGCACAACGCGCGCATGCTGGCGCGGATTCATCAGACGCCTTTCAGCGACGCCGACAGGCGCTTCATGATGAACGACGATGTGGAAGTCGCCTGGTTCATCAAAAATGGCGAGATTCCGGCTTACATGCGGGCGGACCCGGACGGCGAAATGATTTGGCGTCTGGTCAAAGAGCATTGGCATCGGCGCCGGCTGGCCGCGCCACGCTTCCAGCACACGGATTATTGGTCGGGCAATATCTTGTGGCTGGGCGACGCGATCTCGGCTGTGGTGGATTGGGAGGAAGCCGGTTATGGCGACCCGGCTTGTGATGTCGCCTACGCGCGCATGGAGTATTTCCTGGAAGGTCTACCAGAGGCGGCGGATACGTTTTTGCAGGTATATCAAGCGGAGACCGGCTGGGGATTGCCCAATTTGCCCATCAGCGAGCTGGCGGCCAGCGTCCGACCCATGACTGACCCAGCCAGTTGGTTCACGCGGCCTTATATGGAAGCGCGCTATCGCCGCTTCATCGCCGCTGCCAAGCGCGCGCTGCTGCAGAGCGGCTAATCCACATCGAGATAGTAGCGCTGGTCCCCGACCTCCGCTTGCAAACGATGCATCTCATCTTTGAGCTCGACCACTAATTCAGCGTAAGCCGGGTCCTCAACCACGTTGTTCAATTCGTATGGGTCTTTTTCGAGGTCAAAGAGTTCCCATTCCGGCTCGTAAGTCTCGTCGATAGCGCCCGTTTGCCCCAGCGCGTCGGCATAATAATAGATCAGTTTATAGCGATGACTGCGGATGCCGTAATGGGCGTAGACATTGTGATGCGTCTTGTGCATCCAATAACGATAGTACATCGCCTCCCGCCAATCGTCGGGCGCTTCGCCGGTCAACATCGGCGCGAAGCTGCGCCCTTGCATGCCCGCCTGCGCGGGCAGCCCCGCCAGCTCAAGATAGGTGGGCGCGAAATCGACATTGAGGATCATGTCCTCGTTCACGCTGCCGGCTTCAATCAGGCGCGGATAGCGCATGATATAAGGCATCTTTAGCGATTCCTCGTACATGAAGCGCTTGTCGTACCAGCCGTGGTCGCCCAGGAAAAATCCCTGATCCGATGTATAGACGACGATGGTGTTCTCCGTCAGCCCCTCCGCGTCCAGGTAATCCAGCAAGCGGCCCACATTGTCGTCAATGCTGGCGACGACGCGCAGATAGTCCTTGATATAGCGCTGATAAGCCCACTTGCGCAATTCCATCTCCGGCAGGTCATGCGGGATCTCGGTTTTGGTATCAAGCGGGACCATGTGCAAGCCCATGCGCATTTCGGCGGCTGCGGCGGCCGAAGCGCGATTGCTGTAATCGTCATAAAGCGTATCCGGTTCCGGCACATCTTCGTTGAGGAACATCTGGGCGTGTTTGTCATCCGGTTCCCAGTGCCGGTGCGGCGCCTTGTGATGACACATCACGAAGAAAGGACGCTCGCGGTCGCGATCTTGCAAGAAATCTAGTGTCATATCCGTGATGAGATCAGTTACATAACCGGGTACGGGCCGCCGCTGCGAGCCGTCTGCGGTTTTGAAGATGAAAGTCGGATTGTGATAAAGCCCTTGCCCGGGCAGCACCGCCCAGTCGTCGAAGCCGGTCGGCTCGTGCGCGGGACCCTGCCCCAAGTGCCATTTGCCAAACATGCCGGTCTGATAGCCGCTGGCTTTTAGATCCTTGACGAAGGTCGGCAGCCTGTTGTCCATGTGGGTATCAAGCGTCGTCACCTCATTAACGTGATTGTAGGCGCCGGTCAAGATGGCGGCGCGGCTGGGCGTGCAGATGGAATTGGTGCAGAAACAGTTATCGAAGCGCATGCCTTCGTCCGCGATGCGGTCGAGGTTGGGCGTCTGATTGATGCGGCTGCCATAGCAGGTCATGGCATGCGAGGCATGGTCGTCCGACATGATAAACAGGATATTGGGACCTTGGTCGGGCATAAACGCTACTTTCTTCTGTTATTAGCCAGGCAGGGAAATTGTACAAAGAAAAATGGATTGCTCCAAGCAATCCATCATTTCGCGGACTATCAATAATGTAGGGTATGCAGCGGCGGACTAGAGTTGGATCAAGCCAATGCTCACCGCGCCGACAAAGGCGTTGATGGCGGCGACAAACATAGAAAGCATGACAGCGACAATCGTGCCGATGGCCATTATGCGGGCGCGAAACTCGCGCTGTTTTTGTATTTCCTGTCGAATATCCTGGGTTTGATCATCTATTTTGTCCGAAATCTCTTTAACCATGCCGGTAAACTCTTTGAGCAAAGCGGCATTCTGCTCGCGTACGAAATCCTTGGTAGCGAGGGCGTCCAGTTTGCCCCGCAGCTCGCCAATCTCGGCGGCATGTTTGGTGACTTGCTCTTGCAGATCCACGATGCTCAACTTTCTCTAGCGCTTAGCATGTTTGTCGATGAAATCAAGCCTATTATAGCAAGCATACACAATTTGTCAAACCCTTCATAAATGCGAAATATACGGATGATCGGCTGCTAGCAAACCTTCGTCCTGCAGCGCATGCCAGAACGCGCTCGGTATGTCAACGGACATGGCGTCGATATTCTGCTTGACCCGTTGCGGCTTGCTGGTGCTCAGCGCCAGCGCCACGATGCCCGGGTGCGATTTCCCGAATTGAATGCAGACTTCCGAGGGCTTCTGGTCATGCCGCTGGCAAAGCGCGAAGAACTTCTCGCGCCAGGCGAATTTCCGCGCATACTCAGGATTCGCCGGGTCCAGCTTGACATAATTGAAGAACTCGCCACCGGTCAAGAAGCCGGCGTTGAATACAGCCGAGTTGATGATGGCGACGCCCTTCGCGCGCAGCGAATCCATGAAGTCCAGCAGATCGGGCGGATGCGAATAGAGCGTATAGCTGTTGGCGAACATGACCCAATCGAGCTCGACCTGGGCGTCAATCTCGGCGATGGATCGCCAGTTCTTGGCGCCGACGCCGATGCCCGCCGCCAGCCCCCGCGCCTTGAGCTCATTGAGCGCCCCATAGGCGCCCAGGATGTCATCAAAGCGGCGCGCCCGGTCAGCGGACGAAGCCGCGGCGTCGAGGTACTCGTCCGGGTCATGCACCGACAGCAGCTGCGTTTGATATTCGCCGCCCAGCAGCTCGAGACCTTGTTCAAAGCATTTGAACACGCCGTCATAGCTGATGTCCTGCAGGGCGTCGTGCGCCAGGCCGAACCAGGCGCCAGGCTCGAAAGTCGGTTCGGGCGTCGTCAAGGGCGCGCGCAGCCAAGCCAGTTTGTTGCTGATGATGACATCGCCGGGCGGGACGCCCAAATCGCGCAGGCACTGCCCCATCACCTCCAGCGCCAGCCCCGCGCCGTACTTGCCGGCCGAGTCGATGACGACAGGTTTGGGCAGATGCTCGAAGATGGCGCGCATGGTGGCGAGTTTGGATGCGTAGCTGAATTCGCGGAAGAGGTTGCCCAGCGCCGTCGAGCCGAAGACGACGGGCGGGGTTGTCAAGCCGGTGCTGCCAAAGGGCATGTGTTGCATGGTTTCACTCCTGGTAAGTTCAATTCGATCATTGAGATTGGTCAGGGACGTTACAGCTTATTTTGGCTCGCACTATTTTCCAATTGCCAAATTCGCATTGAAGGCGTCTGCAACCCTACTCAGCTCTCGGTCGGCGTTGGCGGCAGCGCTATCGTGAAGGGCAGCCGAACTGTTGTGCTCTCTCCACCGGCGTTGCGCACGGTCACCTCGACTTCGTGCTCGCCATCTCCCAACTCTTCCGCTGGAATCGTGAAGCTCTCGTCGCGGATGATCTCCCGCGGCCCATCGTCGAAAGCGACCTCGATTTGTGTGATGTCCGTTTGTCCGCCGGCGCGCACTTCGACATCCTGGGCGCCCTGCAAGATCCCATCAATCGCCACCCCGCCGAGCTCCACCGTCGGCGGCAGCGCGGCGACTTCAAATTCCAGGGTCTGGACGATTTCCGCGCCGGCGGCATCCACCGCGCGCACAGCAATCGTGTTCTTGCCCGGCGGCAGATCGGCGGCATTCAAGGTGAACTGCATCCGATTGTCTTCTACGACAACCGCCAGGCCCGGGTCGGTACTGATAGACGTGATTGGCGACTGCCCGGTTGCCAAGACGCTGCCAACGACGCTGTCGCGAATGACTGTGTCTTCCGCCACCCCTTCGATTTCCAGGCGCGGCGCGATGACATCCACATCAAATTGCCTGTCCACTGTCGTACTTTGGCCGCCGGCGTTGCTTGCGCGGACGCTCAGCGAATGCTCGCCCGGGCTCAGTTCAAAGGGATCCAAGTTCAGCTCGTAGGGCGCCTCGTCATCAACCTGGTAAAGTTCGTCATCAATGAAAAACTCCACCTGGGTAATTTCTGTCTGCCCGCCCGCGTCAACCGTTATCACTTCGGCAGCGCGGGAATCAGCCAGGGCGGCCGGGTCAAAATCGTCAGCAACGGTGGGCGGCAAAGCCGCAACCTCGAATTCGGCGCTTAAGCTGCCGACATCGCCTTCGACATCGCTGACGGTGATATCAAGCCGATGTTCGCCCGGCGCTAAGCTTACGGGTTCAATTGTGAAAGTCTCTTCGGTAGAAACGACTTCGCCATCAAGGGCGATTTCGATGCTTTCGATTTCCTGGTCGGCCAGGATCTCGACCTGGATCTGGGTACTCTCGCACAGCGCCTCGGTGAATAGTTCATCGGGCAAGTAGACCAGCGGTATCGGTATCGGCGCTCGCAGCGTCGCCGCGCCCGAGGCGCCGCGCCCGTCCGCCGTCAGCGCCTCTAGCGTGAAGTCGTATCGCGTCCCGTCGGCTGGCACAGTCGCTTCAAGGGTGATGATATATTGCGTGCGGAAGAGATAAACCAGGTTCTGGTAAATGTCGGTCAATTGCTCCAGGCTTAGCGCATAATAGAATTCGGCGTTTGTCTCGGACGAGATCAACTCCAGGAAGCGGCGGTCAATTGAGTTCGACCAGCCCAAGCCAATCGTATACACGGGTATGCCATTGACGGTCGCGGCTTTGACGCTTTCGTCGCGGCTGCGCTCGCTGATATCGCCATATTCGCCGCCGTCGCTCAATATCACGACCGCGCGGCGCGGGCTGGGCGCGCGGTCAGCGATCTCAATGCCCAGGTGCGTGGCGTCGTAGAGCGCGGTTTGCCCGCCATAAGCCAGGCTGTCAATCGCGCGCAGGAGCAAATCGCGGTCTGTTGTATAATCTACAATCAGCGACGCTTCTGTGCTGAAAGTGACGATTGCCACCGGGTCGTTCGGACGCAGGGACATGACATAGCGCGCGGCCGCCTGTTTGGCTTCTCGTATCGGGCGATCAGCCATGCTGCTGCTGGTGTCAATCACCAGGACGCTGGCAAATGCCAGGTCATCATCGGTGACGTTTTCGACCCCCCTTATATCGGCCAAACCCGCCAGATCCCCGCCGACCGAGAAATTATCGACATCCAAGCCCGAAACGAGCTGACCGCTGGCATCGAGAATGCTGGCGTTGATGGCGACCTGTGACAAGTTGGTCGAGTCTATGCCGATGACATCCAGCGAGATGCCGGCGCTGTCCTGGTAGACAACCGGCGAATGACCGGCGCTGCCCTGGAGGTGGCTTAGCGAAACGCCAGCGCTGTCTTGGGTGAAAACGACTGGCGTGGTAGCGCAATCGGTCGAAACGGCGGGTTTGGAGGTAATAGTCATACGAGGCATTGGCGTGTCGGTTTCTGTTGGAACAGGCGCGCCAGTATCTGACGTTGGCGTCGCCATTGGTTTCGCAACTTCCGGCTGATTCAAGGTCGGCCATGGTGTCCAGGTCGGCCGCGGCGTCATAGTAATGCGAAATTGTTTTTCAGCAATCATGTTCTCAGATATGCGCTTCACCCGATTCGACGGAATGGCAAAGCCAAGATTGTTGGAAATTCGATATCCGGCAGTGTTCACGCCTACCGCTTCTCCAGCTAGATTAAACAGCGGACCGCCGCTATTGCCAGGATTTATCGCCGCGTCCGTCTGAATCATGCCTAACATGATTGAGCCATCATTAAACTCGAGCTTGCGCCCCAATCCGCTTATGATGCCTCTGGTCAAGCTGCCAGCCAGTCCATGTGGATTGCCGATCGCCAGAACCGACTGCCCAATAGCAAGCTCATCGGAGTCGCCGAAAGTTACCGGTTCGAGGTTATGAGCTTCAATATCGACTTTGATAACCGCGATGTCTTCAAAGGGATCGTAGCCTACTATTTCAGCTGTGGCTTGCGAGCCATCATGGAACACGACGATCATATTCGAGGCGTCTTCAACAACATGGGCATTAGTGACAATATGCCCTTTGTCGTCGACAACAAAGCCAGTACCGCTAGCTTCATCAAACATGCCGATATCGACTTCTATCGACACGACCGATGGAATAACCCGGCGATAGATATCCGCGATGTCCGCGCTGGCAGCCGGCGTATCATCATCAGCAAATGCGCTTGACGATTTCTCAAAAAGGAAATGCCCCGCCGCAGCCAAAACGCATAACAGGAAGAACAAATTAAGACTTTTACGCATAGCTCAACCGATTTGCTTGACAGCTACAGCTTGCCTAACTAGACTCTGCCAAGTTAAGATAGCCTGAACAGCAATCCCACAAGTATATTTCATGGCTTGCCGAGCGGCAAACATTGCGAAACTGGCCATGCGGCGTTGACTAGGAGAAAGAAAATGACAGTAGCGGCGGGAAAATACGAACCAACCTGGGAATCCCTGCGTCAGTACCAAATCCCCGACTGGTACATCGACGCCAAATTCGGCATCTTCATCCATTGGGGACCTTACTGCGTGCCGGCTTTTGGCAACGAATGGTACCCGCGGCGTATGTACCTGCGTGACGACCCGACCTTCGAACATCATCGGGCGACCTGGGGCGACCATACTGAATTCGGCTATAAAGACTTCATCCCCATGCTCACGGCGGAGAAGTACGACGCCGACGAGTGGGCGCAGTTATTCAAAGACGCCGGCGCCAAGTTCGTCATGCCGGTTGCCGAACATCACGATGGCTTCCCCATGTACGACAGCGCCTTGACCGATTGGTGCGCGGCCAAAATGGGACCTAAACGCGATGTCGTGGGCGAATTGGCGGACGCCGTGCGCGCGCGCGATATGGTCTTCGCGGTATCGAGCCACCGCGCCGAGCATTGGTGGTTCTTCGACGGCGGGCGCGGCTTCCCCTCCGATGTCAACGACCCCGCCAATGACGGCTTGTACGGTCCGGCTGTCGCAGCCTCCAAGGACAAGACCAATCGCGCGGAATGGAAGCAGAAAAACTGGCAGCCCGCGCCCGACGCCAAGTTCCTCGAAGACTGGCTGGCGCGCTGCTGCGAACTGGTGGACAAGTATCAGCCGCAGGTTGTCTGGTTCGATTGGTGGATCGAGCAGATCGTCTTCGCGCCCTACCTGCAGCGCTTCGCCGCCTATTATTACAACCGCGGCGAAGAATGGGGATTGGGCGTCGCCATCAACCACAAGTACGATTCCTATCCCGAAGGCGTCGCCGTCTTCGACATTGAACGGGGTCAACTCAACCAGATCCGCGACTTTTTCTGGCAGAACGACACCTCGGTTTCCAAGAATTCCTGGGGCTACATCGCCGACCACGACTATAAAAGCGCCGGCGACATCATCGCCGACCTGGTCGATGTCGTCAGCAAGAACGGCGCTCTGCTGCTCAATGTGGGTCCGCGCGCCGACGGCACGATACCCGAAATTGAGCAGGACATGCTGCGCGAGATCGGCCGCTGGCTGGCGGTCAATGGCGAGGGCGTTTATGGCAGTCGCGTATGGGATGTCTATGGCGAAGGACCAACCGAAATACCGGAAGGCGCTTTCACCGATACCAAGCGCAATCCCTTCACCCCGGCCGATATCCGCTTCACGCAGAAGGGCGATACGCTTTATGCCTTTGTGATGGCATACCCGACAGACGAGACCGTGATCACGTCGCTGGGCAGCGGCGTGGTGGCAATAAGCGGCGCGCGCATGCTGGGCTCGGACGAGAGCATCACTTGGTCGCAAGACGAAGCCGGGCTGCGCCTGTCTGTGCCGGCCGCGAAACCCTGTGATCATGTGGTCGCCTACGCCATTGATTTGCAACGCTAAGCCGCGTCAGTAATATGCAAGTGAGGAAAGCAAATTCACCACAGAGGCGCAGAGGACACAGAGAATCAACGTTTATCTGCAAAATATGAGGCAATGCAGGGGCGACTTTGTGAGTCGCCCAATATGTAGGATTCAATTCACGTTGGGCGAGCCACGGGCTCGCCCCTACATCTTGGTAGTTTTATGTGACATTCGACACATAATGTTTCTGGTGTGATTGCTCTGCATAGACAATGATTGCCTTCACAGCCCTTTGACACCGACCTGCGGCAGGGGAAAAATCGACCGCGCTCGCAGAATGTGGTATGCTTACCTTCCGAACGCGCAAGACGTAAAATGAGCCAGAGAAAGCGAGAGAATATGCCGGCAGAACCTTATTTCAAACCGGAACGCGGTCAGCGGCCCGGCGCCAATCAAGACCCGCGGCTGGACTGGTGGCGTCAAGCCAAGTTTGGCATGTTCATCCATTGGGGTATCTATAGCATTCCCGCCGGCGTCTGGAACGGCGAGCATATCCCCGGCATCGGCGAGTGGATCATGCTGCGCGCCGAGATTCCTATCAAGGAATACGAGCAACTGGCGCTGGAGTTCAATCCGGTCCAATATGACGCGGAGCAGATTGTGCAGTTGGCGAAGGCGGCCGGGCAAAAATATATCGTCTTCACCTCCAAGCATCACGATGGCTTCTGCATGTATGGCAGCGCGCAGACGCCCTACAATATCGTCAACGCCACCACTTACGGCAAAGATACCTTAAAGGAGCTGGCGGAAGCATGCGAGCGGGAAGGCGTCAAGCTCGGTCTCTATTACTCGCAGACGCAGGACTGGCACCATCCCAATGGCTACGGCAATACCTGGGACTATGACGAAGCGGAACAAGACTTCAACGACTACATCGAGACCTTCGTCAAGCCGCAGGTGGCGGAAATATTGTCCAACTATGGACCGATCGCCATCATCTGGTTTGATACGCCCAAGATCATTTCGACGCGGCAAAGCCAGGGATTGCTTGATCTGGTGCGCGAATTGCAACCGGAATGCCTGGTCTGTGGCAGATTGGGCAACCAGTTGGGCGATTACGCCACGGCACAGGATAACGCCATTCCTCCCGAATTGCGCGCGGAAGTCGATTGGGAGACGCCCGCCACCATCAACGACACCTGGGGCTTCAAGACACATGACCACAATTGGAAATCGACCACGCAACTGATACAGAATCTGGTCGACATCGTTAGCAAAGGCGGCAACTACCTGCTCAACATCGGGCCCGATTCCCTTGGCACCATTCCCGAAGCAAGCGTCGAGCGCTTGCAGGAGATGGGGGCATGGATGGACGCCAACGGTGAATCGATCTACGGCGCGAATCCGGGACCCTTGCAAGGCTTGCCTTGGTGCCGCAGCACGCAAGAGCCCGGCGCTGTCTACTTGCATGTTTTTGATTGGAGCCGCTCCGGGCGCTTCGTCCTGCCCGATTTTGGCGCGGGCAATGCTAGCTGGATGGATCAATCCCTGGACGCGCCACTGAGCTTGACGCGCAAGGGCGGTCAATTGATCTTGCAAGGTCCTCGGCAAGCGCCGAACGCGCATGTCTCGGTCATCAAACTGACAAAATAAGCGTGCCAACAAGCGCGATAGCGCGCCCCATGCTTAGGGCGCGATACGCGCCCTAAGCTTCTCTGCCGTAAAGGGAATCTCGCGCAGCCGGATGCCCGCCGCATCGTAAATCGCATTGGCGATGGCGGCGGGACTGGGATTCTGCGCCGCCTCGCCCGCGCCGAGCATGGGCATTTCCGGCCGATTCAATATGACCGTTTCGATAACCGGCGCGGACTCAAAAGTCATGATGGGGTAGCTCTCCCAATCGAGGCTGGTGACACCCCCCGCGTCAAACCGCACGGCTTCAAACAAAGTCCAGCTAGCCGCCTGAACAAAGCCGCCTTCCAGTTGATTGCTCAAACCATCGGGATTCACCACTTGCCCGGCGTCCGCCGCGATGATGACGCGTCGGAAACGCAGGGCGCCGCTGCCGCGCTCAAGCTGTAGATTGACGATGATCGCGCAGTAAGTTTGCAGATTCTTGTATTGCGCCAGCGCCATGCCCCAGCCCTGTCCATTGACGCGCTCTTCGTTTCTTGCATGCCAGCGCGCTTTTTCGGCCGCGGCCAGCAAGACCGCGCGAGCGCGCTCGTCGGTCAAGTGGCGCAAGCGAAAGTCCAGCGGATCGCTGCCGGCCGCGGCAGCCAACTCGTCCATGAAGGACTCGATGGCGAAAACATTGGCGTAGGCGCCCAAGCTGCGCAGGGCAGACACTCGCAAGGGACTATCGTGCACGGCATGACGCAGGATGCGTTTGTCGGGGAAGCTGTAAAGCGGGTCGGCATTGCGATGCGCCCCGGCGTGATAGCCGCCCATCGGCCGCGGCTGCTGCGGCGCGAAGGGCTGCGTCAAATGCCAGGAAGCCAATAAACCGGAGCTCTGCAAGCCGACGGCGGGGCGCGTCGAATGCGCGTAACTCCAGATACCTTGCCGCCACCTGGCGATTTCTCCCTCCGGGCTCAAGTCCGCCCCCAGTTTCATGACCATCGCCGAGCCATAGGGTTCCCAAGCATGTTCATCAGCGCGCGTCCATTTCAGCAGGACCGGTCTGCCCGGGACAGCCCGCGCGGCCAAAGCCGCGTCCAGAGCGGCGTCGTCCGCGCCATTGTGTCCATAACATCCAGCGCCTTCGACGTGGATAACGCGAATCGCCTGGCTGTTTATGCCCAGGACCTGCGCCAGCGCGGCGCGCAATACAAAAGGCGCCTGCGAATGCGACCAGACGGTAAGACCATCGTCCTGCCAAAACGCTAAGGCGGCCGAGGGTCCCAAAGAGGCGTGCATTTGAAAAGGACGAAAATAGCTCGCCTGATGCGCAGGCGCTGGCTCCGCCGGCGCATCGCTCGCGTCAAAAGCCTGTTCCTGTGCGACGCCTTCCAGGATTTCAACGGTTTGCGCCGGTCCTGCGAGCAAATCTTCATAGATGCGCTGCGCTGGCGGCAGCGGCTCGGCAGCGCGCCAAGCCGCGCTAGCCCGCGCTTTGTCATGCGCTCGCGCCGCTTGCCACTCGCGCTCGGCAATCAGCGCCAGAAAGCGCCCATCGCGCAGGACCGCGACAACACCGGGCATGTCCCGGATCCCCGCCGTATCAATGCTCTCTAGCTGCCCGTGGTAACTTGGCGGGCGCAGGACGCGCGCGTGAAGCAGGCCCGGCAATTCCAGATCGTGAACATAAGACGCGCCGCCAGTCACTTTGGCGAGCAAATCAACACGCCGCGCCGAGGCGCCGACATGCTGATGCCGACTATGGTCTTTGATCGAAGGTCCTTTGCTAATGCGCCTGGCAAAGCGCTTTCCCGCCATCAGCGCCCAATAGCTTGTCTGGCGGCCGCTGCGCTTGTCGGTGATGATGCCGTCTTGCACAGCCAAGTCAGCGGGCGGCGTCAGCGAATCGAGTTCTTCAAAGGCGAGCGACAGGATATGCGAGCGCGCCTCGGCCGCGGCCAGCCGGATAGCAAGCCCGCTGGTTTCCAGGGAGCGGCTGCCGGTCGTGCCGCCTTCGTCCGGACTGCGCGCGGTATCGGCGTTGACGACGCGAATCCGCTCCAGCGCGAGGTCCAGTTCATCAGCCGCGATTTGCGCCAGCGCCGTCTTGATGCCCTGCCCCAACTCCACTTTGCCGCTGAATATGGTGACAGTCTCGTCCGCATTGACGCGCAGCCAGGCATCAAGCTCGGGCTGAGACTGCAATGACGGCGAGAACTCGACGGCTTGAGCGGGTTCCCGCAACGGCGGCGCCGTGGCGGTTTCGTAGATTCTATCTGCCTCGGGACGCCCGATACGCAGTTTGATCGCTCGCCGAACGCGATCATAGACGCCGCAGCGACAGAGGTTATTCGCCAGCGCGGCGCGGATCTGCTCGTCGTCCGGGTAGCGGACGCGATTTAACAAGCCCTGCGCGGCGACGATCATGCCGGCGCTGCAATAGCCGCACTGCGCGGCCTGTTCTTCAATGAATGCCTCTTGCAGCGGATGAAGCGCCTCCGCGTCGCCCAAGCCTTCAACAGTGCTAATGCTCAAGCCAGCGACGCGGCTGACGGGCAGTTGACAAGAAGGTAGGTCGACGCCATCCACCAGGACTTTGCAAGCGCCGCACTGTTCCAAGCCGCAGCCATATTTCGCGCCTTTCAAGCCCAGGTCCTCCCGCAAGACGTAAAGCAGCGGCGTCTGTGGATCCAAGTCCAACGCGCGCGCCTTGCCGTTGACGATCAATTCGACGCGTTCTATCGCAGCCATCGCAAACTCCTTGAAGCCGGACGAGGCGGGTCCTGAAAAAGAAAAAGAACACAGCGTGTTCTTTTATCAATAGCGGAGAAGGTGGGATTCGAACCCACGTACGGTTTCCCGTATCCGCTTTCCAAGCGGACGCACTAGGCCTCTATGCGACTTCTCCATTCAAAGCGGCGCGGACGCCAATTTGATTATATCGACGGCGGGCGCATTCTCCAAGCATCAATGGCGCGTTGTTCACATTTCGCCCGGATCCCCGCCAAAGTCAGACTTGCTCGCAAGTCGCCGGATCAGCGCCCCCCTTCGGGAGTCGGGGTTTCCAGCAGCGGCACAAGATAGCGACTGTCTGACCGCGCCGGCGACAAACTAGAGACATTGCCCGATACCCCCAAATAACAGTAAATGCCATTGGTGATGGCTTGCGCGAGCAATTCCGGTTCCTTTTCCAATACCTCGCGATCCGCCAGCATATAACCCATTTCGAGAATCACAGCCGGCGTCAGGGGATGTATTGTCCGGAAGATATGATAATTGGTCATATCAAGCGTCAGCACAAAGCTGCGCTCCAGCGGCACAAGCGCGCCGAAGTTAAGCGCGACGCACTCGCGCAGCAGGGTATCGTTGCCGGAATCTGGCCTAGCTTCGGCTTTGGCGACGATATAACCGCTGACCAGCTCGCCGAAATCGTAACAGGTATTGGCATGAACCGATACCAGAGCGACGCCTTGGTAGTTGTCCAGGCGCGGGTCATTCTCATCCAATAAATCGACGGCGAAGTTTTCCGCTTTTAACTTCGCGACCACGCGCTGGGCAAC
Organism: Aggregatilineales bacterium; assembly: GCA_963663445.2. Taxonomy (GTDB): domain Bacteria; phylum Chloroflexota; class Anaerolineae; order Aggregatilineales; family Phototrophicaceae; genus UBA6055. The sequence goes on from CAXXTM010000002.1 coordinate 2,456,447, forward strand.
TTCAAAGTTGATATCAACTTCCAGCAAATCCGGGTAGCCGTACTCGTCTTCACAAATTGCGCCCGAGTCCCGCCCGCGATGTCCAGAGATGATGCCAATTCGATAATGCCAATTAGGCGTGGCGACCGGCGTCGGCGTCGCGCCGGGACCCGCTATGTTCGCCAGCAGCATCGGATCGTTCAGTTGCAAGCCCCTGACAACAGCCGGATTCAAGAATTGTGGATCGGTGAACCAGGTCAAAACCGTGGCGATCAAGCCGGCGCTGATGCCGACAACAAAGAGCGTATGCAGGAAGCCGCGGGCCAGGCCAGAATCGCCGCGACTCTGATGTATAGCCCCATGCGGAACGCGGCGGAATCGCTGCAACTGCTGCGGCGGGACCGCCCCTTCATTATCGTCGACAGATGCTGTGGCATCGGGCTTTTCTCCCGCCGATGGCTCGGTCGTCTCCTTTTTTAAGGAAGCCGCTTGCTCATGCGGAGAGAAGACTTGATCTTCTGCGCGATCGCGGCTGTCTTTTTCGCCGCCGGGCGGCTGCGCTATGCCAGGCGACGCGGTCGCGCTCGTTGGTTTCGCCTTTTCAGCCGCTTCGCGCAGGATCGCAGCGAAAATTGCCGAGGCGGAATCAGCGGATTCGTCGCCTTCCGGCGCTGGATTATCCTTGATCTCGTCCGACATGAATGCCACCCCCCTGAGCGCGCATGCCAGGCTGCAAATGCTAAATGTAAGGATTGAACAGACTGAGCTTGTTCGCAGCCCCCTGGCTGTCTAAGCAGGCTTGAGCCTCTTCTACTCACATGCGAGCCGGAAGGACTCGCGCTCGGCGCAGCTCAACTCGCGGATATAGCGATTGTCTTGCGCCCAGGCGATCAAATCATCGGCTCTGCGTCTGATGCGCCATCGCCGCAAGGCTAAGTCTTGCCCTGCCGATACCGCGAAAGATTCATCCGGGCTGAAGACGATCTCTTGAACCCAATCGCTATGCTGATCGAAGCGATTGAGCTCTTCGCCGGTCGCGATGTCCCACATGCGTACCGTGGTATCGGATGAGGTAGTCAAGAGCGTCATGCTATCGCTGCTGATGTCAATGCCGAAGGTATTGCCGCTGTGACCGACAAATCGCCGAACTTCCTCGCCGCTTGCGATATCCCACATGCGTACAGTGTCATCCCAGGACGTGCTGATGATAAACTCGTTGTTGGGCGCGATGCGAGCGTAATTGACTATCGCCGTATGCCCTTCATAAGTCGCCAGCAACTCGCCGCTTTCGGCATCCCACAGGCGCAGGGTATGGTCTTCGCCCCCCCAGTTGCCCGCGGCGCTGGCAATCAGGGCGCCATCGTCGCTGATATGCAAGCCATTGACATCGGCTGTATGCCCGAGGAATTCTTTCACTACCTGACCACTTTCGATATGCCACATGCGGATAATGCCATCGCCCGAGGCCGAGGCGAAATGCTCGCCGTCCGGATGCAGGTCAATCATATAGACCCGCGCATCTGGCACGTCATAGCGCGCGACTTCGCCGCCGTCGGTCAAATCCCAGCGGCGGATGCTGCCATCCCAACTGGCGGAGAGCAGATAATTCCCGTCCAGCGTAAACCGCACCGAATCAACCGTATTGCTATGTCCGGACAAAGCGAGGATCTGCTGCCCGCTCGCTGCGTCCCAGACACGGGCGGTGGCGTCCAAATCGTCGGGTGAAGCCGGCAGCGACAGCGGTCCGGAACCGGATGCGACCAGGTTGCCGTCCGGGCTGATATCAGCCGCCCAGGTCCAATCGCTGTGGCCCCCGTAAACTTGAGCTTGCGTGCGATTACGCAAATCCCACAAATAGGCGGAGCCGTCAACCGGGTTGTCGCTGCCGTCCGGGAAATCGCCGGCATTGCCCAAGCCGATCATCATGTATTCGCCGTCCGGCGAGTACTCAATGTCATGGACGCGCTCGGGAAAATCGACGTAACTGGTGATTTCGACGCCTTGCTGGATATTCCAGATCTTGACCGAGCCATCTCGCGAGCCGGTAGCCAGCATCTCGCCATCAGGCGAGAACTCAACATTGGATATCGTGGTTCGATGGGCATAGAGACGCTGCAGCTCTTCGCCGCTCGCGGAGTCATAGATGCGCGCCGTGCCGCCCAGCGCCGAACTCCAGGTGGTAGCGGCGATAGTTAAACCATCCGGACTGAATTCAACATCGCGAACGTAACCGATGCCATCGGGCGGGATAGTTAAGAGGTTCTCGCCGCTGGCGACATCCCAGACCTGAATGGTGTTATGTTGCGGCGTCCGCTCATTTTCGCTGACGCCGATGGCGGCGGAAGAACTGGCGAGCCGGGCGCCGTCGCTACTGAAGCTGAGCTTGATGACATAGTCAATGTGTTTCTGCAAGATATGGCGCACCGCGCCGGATTCGACATCCCAAAGCCGCACCGACGTGTCGGCGCTGGACGATGCCAGGGTCGCGCCATCGGGACTGAACTCGACATCGGTGACCATCATTTCGTGTCCCGTCAAGCGATAAAGCTCTGCGCCGCTTTCCAATTGCCAGAGGCCAACAGTGTTGTCAGCCAAGCCCGCGGCGATCAAGCGATCGTCCGGGCTGATGGACAAGCCGATGACCGGGCTGCCGGTTTCTATCATGCTTAGCAACTCGCCGCTGACGGTGCTGACGAGGCGGATGAAGCCTTCCGACCCGGCGTAAGCGCCGATGCTGCTATCGGAATTGGTCACGACAGCCAGCGTGGATTGAGGCGAATCGGCAAAGCGGAATCTGGGACCCGGGGCGAAAGCCGCCTTGCCCAGGATTCGCAGGACTTCCGCCTCTGGCGGATCAAAAGCGTAGCGGGCTTCAAGCGCCAAAGGCAATGCCAGCGCCGGCTCATTCTCGCTCAATGAGCCGCGGGCATTGGCGGCCAGCGCCAGGCTCAGGTTCTTGCGTTCGTTGATTTCGGCAACTTGTCGGGCGTCTTCCGCTATCACGCGCTGCTCGTCCGCCCGTTCGCGTTCGCTCTCGGCTATTTCTCGCTGTTCGTTGGCTTTGTTGGATTGGTCGATCGCGAACAAGCTCAGGATAATGGCGACCACAGCGGCAATGCCGAAGACAACAGCGGCGATGCGCAAATTGCGCGCTTTTTGACGCTCAAGTTCGCGTTCACGTTCTTGCCGCGCTCTTTCGATCGCCTCTCGCTCGCGCCGGTCGGCCAGGCTGGCTTCCAGGTAATCTCGCTCCAATTGATTGAGCTGCAGGGAAGTGCTTTGCGCCCATTCCTCAAACTGCTGCAGGCGCGTGCCGCCCATCACATAACTCTTGTCCCTTCGCGCCTCGTCCCAGACCTCGGCCGAATGCAAGAGCTGGCGCTCGAGCCGGACATCTTCACGGCTTTCGATCAACCACTCGCGCAGGCGTTCCCACTGTCGGATGAGCGCTTCGTGCGCCACCTCCACAGTAGAACCGCGCGTGGCTTCGTCGCGGTCAAATGTCAGCAGGCGATAGCGCCCGAAGTGATCGAGCACATCCTCGACGACTTCGCGATCGCCCAGCGTCAACAATTCTGTTTGCAGGATGCGGCGGCGGGTATCTTCTTGCCCCTCGCCCAGCGTGACCAAGCGCAAAAACATTTGACGCGCCATTTCTTTGCCGTCATCGCGGAAGCGCAAATAAACTTCTTCCGCGCGCTTTGCCAAAGCGCCGAGCGTGCCGCCGATATCCGAATACGCGAACTTGGTCAAAAGAGCGCCGTCGCGCCGTTCGAAGAGTTCGGTCAAGGCATATTGCAAAAGCGGCAAGGCGCCGGGCTGCTCGCGCAGGTCCTCGATGATCGTTTCGACGAGGCCTTCTTCCAAAACGGCGCCAACGCGATAGGCGGGACCGGTGATGGTCTCTTCCAGTTCTTCGTCGTTCAACGGCAGCACCAGCTCGGTCCGTTTGCGGATCAGCTCGCCGAAGCCCTGATAAAGCAACGGTCTGTCATAGAAATCGGCGCGCAAAGTCGCGATGATGATGACCGGGCTGTTTTCCACAGCCACCGCATTGAGGATGAGTTCTAGGAATTGCTGGCGGTCGCTCTCTTGCTCCACCTGCGTGAAGACCTCTTCGAATTGATCAATCATAAGCACCAGGCGGCTATCTTCCGAAGGCAGCGCCCAGGCGACGCCTTCGGCCAGTCCCTGTTCGCTATCGCGCAGCAGGTTCACGATGCCGGGCAATGGCGACGTGGAAACGCTCAACAATGCCGCCGCCAGTTCCTCCAGCGGCACCTCGCCCGGCACCATCTCGGCATAAAACCAATGTTCCGAACCCGGAATCCGGCCCTGTCGCAGCGCCGGTAGCACACCCGCTTTCACCAAACTGGATTTTCCACTGCCGCTGGGTCCGATCACGGCCAGGAAATTACTCTCTACGACCGGTTCCTGCAAGCGGTCAAGCACTTGCTGGATCATAGACGCGCGACCGAAGAAATCGGCCGCATCCGCCTGTTGGAAGGCGCGCAGACCCTTGTAGGGATTCTTCGTCTCCAGCAGCTCGAAGTCCGAAAGGTCCAGTTCTTCCAGCGACAACTCGACTGTCGCCGCGCCGTGGCGCAAGGTTTGATGGAACTCCATGACCAGCGACTGGGCGTCAGGATAGCGCTCGCCCGGGTCTTTGGCGGTGGCTCTTTGTATGATCGAATTGAAAGCAGGCGGCAGATTGAGCGCGTCATGGTCGATCATCGGCAGCGGCTCATTGAGGTGCTTGTATACCAGCGTCGCCAGTGTCAACTCGGCGAAGGGCCGCCGCCCGGACAGCATTTCGTAGAGCATGATGCCAAAGGCGTAGACATCGCTATGCGGGCCCACATCGCCGCCGCGGATTTGCTCCGGCGCCAGGTAAGCCGGCGTGCCGACGATATCGCCCTGCCCGCCGCCGCCATCGCTGCCAACTTCCTTGGCGATGCCGAAGTCGCCCAGGTAGGCGTTGCCGTCTTCATCCATCAAGATGTTGTCGGCTTTGACATCGCGATGGACCACGCCATTGCGATGGGCAAAGGTCAAGGCAGAGCCAACCTGCTCGAGGATCTTGCCGGTGGACTCAACATCCAACTGACCCTGCGCGTCTATCTTGTCCCGCAAGCTGCCGCCGCGCAGATAGCGCATCACCAGATAAGCGCTGTCCGGCTCTCTCCAATAATCATACAGGGGGACAATATGAGGATGTTCCAAGCGGGCGACTACCTGCGCCTCGCTTTCAAAGCGCCGGATGAACTCCGGCGAGTTCGCGTATTTGGGCAGAATAACCTTGATGGCAACTTCGCGCAGGACAGCGCTCTGCTTGGCGCGATAGACAACGCCGTAGCCGCCTTGCCCCAGGAGGTCTTCAATTTCGTAGGATCTAACGGCTTTGCCAGTTAATTCCAAGATTTCCATAAGTCTACCTTACCGAGAACATCATATTCTTAGGCTTGTCTCTTTGGCACAGTATAGCATACAAGCCTGTCTTTGACATCAAGCCTCGCAAGAACCCGCAGGGCAGCTTGCGTTTTCCCGCAATCTATCGGCGCAACAGCGCGGCTGGTCCGCTTATCCCAAATATCCCAATTTGGGAAATATCTTGATGACTTGCAGCAGTCGGCGACAGTCTCCCCCGCAGTCGCCTAGAATACTGAATTCGCGCGCAGGCTATAGCTTGCGCGAAAGAGATGTATTTGACACAATGGGTGGGCATTTCTGATGGGGCAGGGATTGAAGGTCGCCAGCGTGCCCGAGGCGCTTGACTACTTGATAGCGGGTTACGGGGAAGACGACGCGCTTGTCGCGCTTGCGCGCAGCGCGGATTTCCCCGTCGACGATGCCGCCCAATGTCGCCGGCAGCTCGCTTTAGAACCGATGACCTTGGGCGACAAGAGCCGCGCGCCTGCTCTGGCTATCGCGAAGTCGGACAGCGAACGCGCCATGCTGGTCTATGCCTGGTCGCCGGATGGAACAGACGAAAGCCCCCGTTACCAATATGTTTTGCTTCCTTATGACCTGTTGAGGACGAAGAAAGCCGGGCTCGAGTGGCTGCTCGAGAATCTGCCGCTGGATCTGGCGCGGCTTGGCGACAGCGGGGCTGCTTTTGCGCTGCCAGACACTGCCGATGCTGACGCCATAGGGTCCGAGAATCGCTTTGGCGCAACGCTGAACCAGCTTTTGGACCAGGATTCCGAGCTGGCGCTGACCCTTGCGGGAGCGCTCTTGCACAAGCGAAAACTGATGATTCGCAATTTCCCGGCCGATTTCCAGCAGCGTCTTGACTTGGTCACCGGACTGCGCGGGCTGTTGCCAGGCGCCGCAAGCGCCAAGCTGACCTTTGCAACAATGGACCTTCAGACGCAGCTTGAAGCTCCCCATATCGTCTTTTCTGATAAGGACGACGATACAGGATACTGGACCCTGGACTGGAACGATCCCGAAGCGGCAGCCGCAGTCCTGGATCACCCCTACATCCAATTGCTCAGCGAATGGTGGCGGGCTGATAGCGCTACATTCGCCAGCCGCATCGACAGCTTGGCGGATCTGGCAGCCGAAGCCATAGGCGACGGGGATCTGTCAGCCCAACTGGCCGCCGTCGCCGAACGCTATTCGCTGGACCAAAAGATCTTGACAGCGGACGCGCTTGAAACCAGCGCCATGATCGGCGTTTTGTCCGGCGCCGCGCCGCCAATGGGCGAATTGCGCGTCCGATATATTAGAAAGCTGCTCGAAAACGCCTTGCGCAACCGTGACGGCGTGGCGGGCAAGCGCGTCGCCGAAGAGCTGGAGCAAGACAAGCGGCTCGAAGCGGAACTCGCGGGGCTCTTCGACGAAATGCTGGCCTCGCAGCCGGATACCGTCTATGTCTTCGCCCGCAATCGCCTGAATCATTTAGGCCTCGACGACAAATGGATCCCGCGCTTGCAAGCCGCCGCGCGCGATTCGCTCGAAGTCGCTATCGAAGAAGGCGACGCGGCGACCCTGATTAGTTGGCTGGAATTGATCGCGCATGAGCCGCTATCGTATCAATTGCAAGACATACTGCGCGACGGGGTCTTGTCGTCCATAGCGCGCGCGCATGACAACGGCGAATTGGGCATCCATCTCATCTTGATCGCCGCGCGCCGCTTGCCCGATATCGCCGATACGCTTTATGAGGATGAAGCGCTGATTGCCGCCCTGCCCGCCAAAATGAGCCACGCGCTGCGCGACAACACGGCAGCTGCCTTGGAACCCTTAATTGAAGAATCAGCCGAATACTTTCTGCTTGCGCTTTTCCATGGCATCGAGACCTCCGACGAGCAGTTGGTCACGATCGCGTCGGTGGCTTATCTATGGACGCTTTTCGCCTCCGAGCAGCGAGTTGAACTGCCGGTGATATATCGACCGCCGGCGATGATCCGATTGCTGGCCACGCGGGCTAGCCCTAATCTCACCGACACCGCGCTTGATCTGCACCTGCGTCATGTTCTCATCAGCGATAACCGAGAATTGCTCGTCGAAGCGGCAAGCCACCTGGCCAAGCGCGGCGCGTTATTCCCAAGGTTGAGCGCCTTGCTCGAGGACGATGATTTCACGCTGGAACAGGTCTTGTCGATCTTGAACGCGGTATCCGGCGTCGACAAAGTGGCTCCCCGAGAGACGATTGACGCCTATTTTGGCATGCTCGATTTCTACGATTGGGAACCCGAGACGCAGCCGCTGATGGAAGCGCTCGCGCGTTTGATGTCGAAGAACCAGTCCCTGCATGTCTCTTATCGACATCTTTGGAAGTGCTTCGATAGCTGCAGCGGCCTGCAATTGGAAACCGCGACCCGCGCCACCGTCATGCACCTGTTTCAGCAATTTGAAGCCGAAGAAGATATTCCGCTGGTCGTCGAGGGAATCGAACGGATTTGGAAGCACGGCAATTGGAGCCGAGGGCTGCTCAATACCCTTTACGACTGGTGGCGGGAACACACGCACAGTTGCGCGCTGACGCAATTGCAAAGGCTTGAGCGCGAGCTGGAGGCGCACCGTCATCTCGAGCCGCTAAAGCAGATCTTGCGCACGGCGCTAGCCATGCACCGCTGGATGCCAGACCGCGATCCCGCAAACTTCGCCCATGCGATCAATGTGGCTTGCGCTTTGGTCGAACATATCAGCGACGCCTTCGACCACGCGCATTTGACCGATATTGATCCACACACCGTGCGCCGCGAATTGGCTTTTGTCCGCGACGATCTGACGGCGGACGAACGTCATATCTTGGCGAATAACCTGCGCAAACTAGCCCATCTGATGACCGAAATGGCGGAAAACCGCAGCAAACCCTCGCTTATCCGCAGCGATGGCAGCATCGATCGGCAACTGAACCTCGGCGAGGCGAAACCGCACGGGTCTATTGATATGATGAAATGGGTGGCCGGATATCTCGATGGCGCGCACAAGCTAGGCGACGAATGACAAGCGGCGATACCCGCGCTAGAGCGCTAACAGGAAGACGACGAAGTATGGAAAAACTCTTCACCTACGGCACCTTGCAGAATCCGGACACACAGAAACAGTTGCTCGGTCGCGCGCTGGGCGCCGGACAACCGGATACCCTGCTAGGCTACCGCCTGGCAAAGCTCACCGGCATCCACTACGTTTATAGCATCTTGCAGCCCCAGGGCGGCTCACGGGTAGAAGGCTTGCTCTTTGAAGTTAGCAGCGAAGAACTCAAGAAACTGGACGACTATGAAGGGAATGCTTATGTGCGGGTCAGCGCAAGGCTGGTCAGCAAAACGCGCGCCTGGGTCTACATCGAGAATCCCAAGTCGGAATTCCGCAGCCATATTGAAGCGATCGACGGTTAATGGCTGCTTTTCTTCCGCCCTTCATTAAAAGGCCGGCGCTGCCAGAATGAGCTGCATGACACAAGACAGGATGGTTGAATATGAGGACCCTCGGCATCGGCGTGATCGGCATGGGCTGGATGGGACAGGCGCACAGCCGTTCCTACAGCATGGTCTCGCAGCGCTTCCCCGACAGCAGCCTAAAAGCGAAGCTGGTTATTTGCTCGGACAATGTGGCGGAACGCGCGCAGCAAGCGCGGGAGCTGCTCGGCTTCGCAGAGGCGACGACAGACTGGCGCGCGGTGATAGACCATCCGCAAGTGCAGATTGTCAATATCGCGACGCCAAATAATCTGCATGTCGAAATCGTTGAAGCGGCGGCCGCGGCCCGCAAGCATATCTTCTGTGAAAAGCCGGTCGGGCGCAATCCAGAGGAAACCGCGCGGATTGAAGCCTGCGCGCGGCGAGCCGGCCTGCAATCCTTCGTCGGTTTCAATTACCGCTGGGCGCCAATGGTGATGCATGCCAAAAAGCTGATCAGCCAAGGCAAACTGGGAGATTTGACCCAATACCGCGGTCGTTTCTTCAGCATGTACGGCAGCAATCCCTATGGACTGTTGACTTGGCGCTTCGACAAAGACATCTCGGGTTACGGCGCGCTGGGCGATATCATGGCTCATGTGACCGATATGGCGCTCCACCTGGCGGGACCCATCAAGCGGCTGGCCAGCAACGCCCATACCTTCATCGCGGAGCGCCCAAAGCCGATACCCGGCAAGGGAACGCACTATTCGATGGGCGCGCCGGGCGACCCAACGGGACCAGTCACCAACGAAGATTACGTAGGCGCCCTGGTCGAATTCGCCAACGGCGCACGCGGGACCTTCGAAGCTTCGCGCACGATCTTTGGTCCCAAGAACCAATTCGGCTTTGAAGTCAACGGCACCCAGGGCGCGCTGAATTGGGACTTCGAGCGGATGAACGAATTGCAGCTTTACCTGCCCGGCGACGATGGCTTGCGCGACGGTTACCTGCGCCTGGTCGGCGGAGAACAATATCCCTACCACGGCAATTTCAATCCGGGCGAGGGCAGCGGCATCGGCTACGAAGACATGAAAGTCATTGAAGCCTATCAGTTCTTGAAATCAGTCGCCGAGGGGCGGCAAGCCGTGCCCGGCTTCGGCGCTGCCCTGGCTGTCGCGCGGGCGCACAGCGCCATGATCCGCTCCTGGAAGAGTGGCGCCTGGGAAGACGTGGGAACCTTGCCTGATGCCTGACAGCCCCGCGACCATGTCAGCGGACTTTTACCGACAGAATATGCGGCCGAGCTCGACGCGATGAACAAGATTGCCTTGCGCGGCTCGCTGTTCTATGTGAGGGAAGATCCCTTCCTCAATCCGCCGGAAGACTGCGCAGTATACGAGTCGGACGGGATCATCGTCATCGAGGGCGGCAAAATTGCCGCGGTCAGCTCAGCCGCCAAGATTCTGCCCGCGTTGCCAGACGATATTGAAGTGCGGCGCTATGCGCGCTCGATCCTGATGCCCGGTTTCGTCGACGCGCATATCCATTATCCGCAAGTCGAGATCATCGGCTCCTACGGCGCGCAACTGCTCGAATGGTTGCAGAAATACACCTTCCCGACCGAAGCCAAATTCAATGATGAGGCGCACGCGCAGCGCATCGCCGAGTTTTTTCTTGACGAGCTCCTGCGCAATGGCACGACTTCCGCATCGGTATTCTGCACATCGGCGCCGGGTTCCGTCGACGCCATATTCGAGGCGGCGCAGCGGCGCAATATGCTGATTCTGGCGGGCAAGATGATGATGGACAGCCATGCCCCGCCCGCCATCCTGGATACGGCGCAATCGAGCTATGAAGATTCCAAAACTCTAATCGAACGCTGGCATGACCACGGGCGCTGCCTCTATACAGTGACGCCGCGCTTCGCCCTCACTAGCAGTCCCCAGCAATTAGAAATGGCTGGCGCGCTGATGCGAGAATTTGCTGACCTGCGACTGCAATCGCATATTTCGGAGAATCTGGCGGAAATCGCGCGAGCGCGGGAATTGTATCCACAGCGCAAGCACTATACCGATATTTACGAATATTACGGTTTGCTGGACGAGCGAGCCATATATGGCCATGGCGTACATCTGGCGGAAGCGGAATTGCGCCGCTTCCACGCGACCGGCGCCAATATCGCCCATTGCCCGACCTCAAACTTTTTCATCGGCAGCGGCCTCTTTGATATCGCCAATAGCAAAGCCGCAGCCCGTCCGGTCACGGTGGGCTTGGGCAGCGATGTCGGCGGCGGCACCAGTTTCTCCCTGCTGCAAACCATGAGCGAAGCTTACAAAATGGCGCAGCTTCGTGATATCTCGGTCACGGCGATACAAAGCTTTTATCTGGCGACTTTGGGCAGCGCCCAGGCGCTTGGCATTGCCGACCGCGTCGGCGCATTGAGGGTCGGCTACGACGCTGATATCATCGCCCTGGATCCGCGCGCAACGCCCCTGCTGGAGCTGCGCAGCGCGGTGGCGGAGACCTTTGAAGAACTCTTGTTCGCGCTGATGATCTGCGCCGACGACCGCGCTGTCGAAGCGACTTATGTCGCCGGCGAAGCGTTATACCGGCGCGATTCCCCCTAGCCAACGCGGATCCGTGCCAGCTCCAAGTAGTCGCCCTCCGCGACTAACAGGCGCGCGCTGGCATCATCGCTATCATAGAGACCGACGATCAGCTGATAAACGCCCGGGGACAATTCTTCCGGCAGGGCGAGCGCATGCTTGTCAATCACAGGCGCGCCAGGCTGCCAGTCTACGGTCTTCGCCAGACCTCCGCCCGGTTCGCTGTCGCGCTGCGCCACGAGGAAGCCTTCGTCATCGAGCAGTTGCAAGAAGACCTTGTAGCGCCTTTCCAGCGCCGCGGCGGCAATCCAGGTGAGCTGAACCTGCAGGACATCGCCCGGCCGATTTCGCTCCAGCGCCGCCTGCGCGCTGAGGGCGACCGAAGTCAGGGTGATGTCTTGACCGAAGCGCGCGTCCAGCCGCTGTGCTGGACCAAAATCGGCCGGGCTGACGTATTGCACGTAGCGCATATCGCCGACCCAGACGTCGCTGATCTCGAAGGCCTTTTGATTGAGCGTGGCTTCGACAACTCCTTCGGGGTCTTGTTCCACCGCCCCATAAAAGATGACGTGCAGTCGCTGCTGCGCCGCGATTATTTCGCTCACCTGCGCGCGCGTGACATCGCCGTCCGCCGTGAGGGGCAAGCCGTAAACGGGCGCGTCGGCGCGATAGTAATAGCCCAGGACCTCTGCTAGCCCCGCCGCGCTGACAATGAGCGCATCGCCTTCTTTCAGTTCGCCTTCGATCTGCCGCGCCAAGCCGCGTATGTCATCGCGTTGGAAATCGGCATGATGATAGAGAATCGGCAAGCCCTTGAGTTGCGCCAGGAGCAAGCCGGCCACAGCGACCAGCGCCGCCAGCTTAGGCAGATTGCGTAATGCGACATGTCTTGCGCGGGTGCGGCGCGTCCAGAGGATCCAGACGCCGCGCCCCATCCACAGCGCAAAAGCCAGTTGCGCCGGCAGCAAAAAGCGCAGATAGCGCGCGCCCAAACCCAGAGCCAGGTAAATGCCAAGCGAGAGCAAGACCCAGACCGGCGGCAGCAGCATATTCCAAAGCGCGCGAGCCCGCGTTCCGGGCGAAATCAAAGCGAAGAGCAGGAAGAAATAGACCACAAATGCCATGTTGCCCATGCTCCACTCGAAGGTGAGACCAAAGGCGAATGCGCCTTGAATCTCGCGCAGCAAGCGATCAAGCGCGACAGGCGCCGCCACGTTTGGCTGGGCGAAGACTTGACTGACAGCGGTCGATATCCAGGGGGAGAAGAGCAATAGGGTCAGGACATTGGCGAATAGGTAGTCGAGCAGCGTTCGCCCGGTTGTCGTGGCGGAAGTGGTCGCTTGACGTTCGCTCCCCCAGGACGCGCCAAACCACAGCAGCGCCATGACAAGCTGAGTGAGCATTATCAGCGCGAAAACAACATGGGTATATAAGCCCAGCGCATTGATAAGCCCCAGCGCGAAAATGCAGCGCCTGCGGGAGCGTGACGGAGAGCATGACGGAGCGGAGCGACAGAGAGCGCCCAGAAAAACGACGAAGAGCAACATGCTGCCGGCTGCGACTGCCGTCAACATGGCGTACATGCGCGCCTCTGCCGCGTAATAGATACTGAAAGTATTAAGCGACACAAAAGCCGCGGCCGCCAAACCGGCCACCGGATGGAAGAGATACCTGCCCAGCAGATAAGCCAACGCGACGCTTATGAGGCTGAAATAGACGGAAAGCGAGCGCAAGGCGAACTCGGAGGCGCCGGCGAGATCTTCCCATAGCCCGAGCAGCGTGAAATAAGCGGGCACATGAACATTGCGCTGCAATAGCGGAATCAATTCCGGCAGCGTGCGCAGCGCATGGTTATAGGCGACGCCTTCGTCATACCAGAGGGACTGCTCGCCCAAGCGATGGAAGCGGACAGCGCTTGCCAAGACGAGCAAGCCCAGCATCAAGAGCAGCGGCAGCGCGCGCCGGGGGCGGTTCAAGGCGCCGGGGATCATTTCAGGCGCTCGCGCCAGGCGATAGCGATGGTTCCCGCCAAGACGGTCAGGAGCGCCAGACCGACTGAAACCAGCGGAAGCAGTTGATTCAGGCTGAGGTCGTATACGGCGATTTCATCAACGATCATCGCGGCCGAACCCAAGTCCAGCGTCGCGGTACGCGCGCCCCCCGCCGACAGAACGAAGCGGCTGAGGCGCCAGGCGCTGTCGCCGCTGCCGGCTGGACGCCAGCGAACCTCGACAGCTGTGCCGCGCGCGCGAAATTCTATGCCGCTTGCGAAGCGTTTCGCTTGTCCAAAGCGCGCGCCGTCATCAGCCAGGACCGTCCCCGCGCTACGCACCTGCCAGGTTTCGGCCTGGTGCCGGCCGCGGTACAGAATCGGTTCTTGATTGACGATGTAGTCGCGCACGCTTTCATAAACCGGCAGCGGACTAAAAGTCGGTTTTTCCGGCTGATAATCCGGTTCGACCATGCGGAAATAGTATTTGGACTGATTCGCTTCAAAAGGATCTTTGCGGGTGAAGAACCAGTACATCACATTGCCGATCCAGGACCATTCCTGCTGAGCCCGATCGTAGAGTAGCGGCATGTAACGCGCCGCCTGTTCTTGCGTCACATTGCCAAAGCGGCTAAAAGCCTCAATCTCTTCGCGCGGCAGTTCGGCCCCAAGCGTGGCGTTCCAAGCCGCTTCGCTCAACCAGATTGGCTTGTGGGCATCGCCATTGCGCACCATGATATCGCGATAATAGCTGTGCCGCGCCACATTGACCGATGTCGCGCGCAAACGGCGATCGGCGGGTCCGCTAAATAGCCCGTAGCCCTGCGCCGAAAGCACATCGAAGCAATCCCCGCCGCCGAGATCGTAAATCTCTTGCAGGAAGATCAAATCGCTGAAACCGAAATAACCGTCCAGGGAGACGGTCGGCGCGATCGCGGCGCTGACAACCACGATCTCCGGGTCAACCCGCTTGAGCGCATCGCGCGTCCGGCAAAGCATTTCCACATAGCGCGGCGGATCGACAAAGGCATTGCCCCACTCCGGGTAGATGTTGGGTTCGTTCCAAACTTGATAGTGGCTGATGCGTCCGCGATAGCGCTGCGCGATAGCGACAGCGTAGTTCACGAAGTCCTGCAGGTCATCCGGCGGCGCAAAGGCGCCGGCGTCGGCATCCGCGCGCGACCAATCGGGCGGATTGCTCAAGCGCGCCAGCAAGCGCAGTCCATAGGCTTCTGTCAAGTCAACGATCTGGTCGTACTTCGCCCAGCCATCAACCGTATCGACCACGCCGTCGCCATCATGATCCTGTCGCGAGTCCTTGAATTGCCCGCGGCCGTCCACTTCCAGGTCTTCCCAGGGGAATTCCTGCCGCAGCCAGGCGAAACCAGCATCGCGGATCATCGCCAGCATCGCTTCAATTTTGGGACGCTCGACCTCATGCTGCAAAAAAGTGTTGACGCCATAAGGGATGCCGCTCTTGTGCTTGATAGGCGCGAGCGGCTCTGTCGCCAGTGGCTGCCGCAGCAGGTTGCCCGCCACCTCGACCAAGCCGCGGATCTGCGCCAAGGGCGCTTCCTCGCCGGTCTGCGACCATAGCAATCGCCAAGCCAAGCCGCGGTTGCGCAGATCCAAGCCGAGCAAACTGAACAGCAGCAGCATAAATGCGAGCGCCGCAATCAGATTTCGGCGTCGCCGGCTCTTATTCGAGTTCCGCGTTCCAGTCATAGGGCGCATTATAATGGCAGGCTAGCCGAATGGGATAGCGCGCAGAGCAATCTCGCCAGAGCCAATATGTATGGAATGTCATATAAATCTAGGTAATTGTAGGGGCGACGCTTTGTGTCGCCTAAGTAAAGCGCGATCATATCGCGGGCAATTCACAGGACTCCGTTGAAAAACTCAATTTACCCCCACCCCAAACCCCTCCCACATAAAGAGGGAGGGGCTTAACGGATCACTACAGATCATAAGACTCCCCTTGCCTCATTTTTGGGCAAGGGGCCGTGGGATGGAGGCTGTTTCTCAACAGAGTCCACAGAATCGCCCCTACATTGCCTCCTTTTTGGCAAGCAAACGGTTTAATCTCGCTGTCCTCGGTGGTTACGGAAAATCTGATGCGATTGCCCTATAGTCCAGCACCGCTTTTTGATTTGCCCCGCGATATGTGCTTAACTTGATACAAGCATGCGACGATTGCTGGCTATGATCAAATATACTTTCGCCTGGTTCTTTCTGATTCTTATCTCCGCCGCGAGCGCAAGCGCCCAAGGCATACACGAATCCGCCGACTGTGTGGAGGAGCCTTACGATTTCGTCTCGCGCTGCGGATATGTCACTCTGCCGCAAGATTACGCGAATTCAGCCGCGGGCAAAGTGGAGATTTTCTACACATTAATCAAGAGCAAGAACCCGCAAGCGCAAGCGGATCCGCTGGTTTATTTGGTTGGCGGACCCGGCAGCAGCGGCTCGCAGCTATTGCAGACTTCCTTCCGTCTTTACCTGCGCGCCTTTGCCAGTGAGCGCGACATCATCGTCATCGACCAGCGGGGCACCGGGCTTTCCAATCCGCCGCTTTATTGCCGCGAAGTCCTCTATCGCATTGACGAAATTTTGCAAAGCAATCACGCCGAACACGCTGAAGTGATGCTGGAAATCTTGCGGGAGTGTCACCGCCGCCTTTCGAGCCAGAATATCCATTTCGAAACATTCCACAGCGAAAACAACGCGCGCGATATTGTCAATGTGCTGCTCGCCCTGGGCTACGAGCGCTGGAACCTGGTCGGCGTGAGTTATGGATCGCGTCTGGCGCTGGCTATGATGCGCGATCACCCGCAATATCTGCGCAGCGTGATACTCGATTCCGTCTATCCGCCCCAGGCTGACATATATCTTGATTCCTATTACAGCGGCGAAAGAGCGCTGCAAGAAGTCTTTGAGGCTTGCGCCGCGTCGCCGACTTGCAGCGAGCGCTACCCGGAACTGGAGTCGGTGTTTTACAAGCTATACCACCGCCTGAACAGGGCGCCGCAGATCGCGACTTATTCGCCGCCGCAGTACAAAACGCTGGAAATAGAAATCAGCGGGTATCGACTCTATGACTGGGTTTTCAGTTGGCTCTATGACGCGCGCTTCATCAAGCGCATTCCCAATTTGATATACGATTTGCACCAGGGCCGAGTCCAAGATGTCATTTCTATTGGAATCGCGCACGAAGCGCTTATGCGGAATACCTCGCTTGGCATGCACTATACCGTGCAATGCCAGGAGGAGCACATATCAACCGACTTCCGGGATTACGCCAGTCTGATAGCCGCCCATCCCCACTTGAGCGGCTATCTTGCCTACCCAGTAGAAGGAAGCGCCACCTTGCAGCGCCTCTGTGACATGTGGGGGACAAAAGCGCGGCCCCCCAGCGCCAACAGCCCAGTCGCTAGCGCGATCCCCGCTCTGCTGCTTTCGGGCAATTTCGATCCCATCACGCCGCCCTCTTATGCCGAAATGGCGCAAGAGACCTTGAGCAACTCCTACAGCTACGTCTTGCTACAGGTCGGGCATGGCGTCTTGCGCTCGGACAAATGCGCCGTAGAGATCGCCTTAGCCTTCATCAATAATCCAACTGCCGAGCCAAACAACAGTTGCATCGCCGAGGCGCCAGCGCTTAGCTTTCACTGAATTCCACTGTCTGGCTCTCCGCCACTCCGCATAAATGCCCCTTAGAAATGAAATCAAGCGGGCTCCTCCACGTGGCTCAAACTGACGGCGCGCCTACGCTTGAGCTACGGCAATACTGCTATTCCCACAACTTAGCTGACTGCGCGTTAGATTAGCCGTAATGTAATAGCGGATAAAATATTGAAAGGAAGCCGCTAATGTTTGAGCGAATAAGGCTGTCGTTTCCGCTCGCGCAGTTCCATCGTTATTTGGCGCGAGGCTTGGTTATAGGCACTGTCTTTGTATTAATGATATTTTCCAGCGTAGTCCTGCAAGGGCAGGGGCGAGCTGGCGCGGAGAGCCCCGTACCGGGCTTGGAGAACGTCAATCCGCTGCGGGATATCGTCTTGCCGCGCGTCATTCCGGTAATCGCCGCGGATGTTTCCACCACTTACGGCGACGCGACGCTGATAAACCGCATCTTCTTTGTCACAACTTTGGCGATGGTAGACGCCGCCGCGCCTTATCATCCGACCGCAGTTGGCGTTTACACCCGCTTCGAGCGGCAGCCGGAAGCAGCCCGAACCCAGCGCAACATCAATGTGGCGATGCTTCACGCCGCTTACCACGCGCTGTCCGGCATGCTGCCCGAACGTCAGGCGGCTTGGCGCGAGATGTTAAGCGAAAACGGGCTTAATCCCCTCGACGAAGGCGCCCAAGCCAACAGTCCCGAAGCTATCGGCAGCGCCGCGGGCAAAGGGGCGGTGGCAGGTCGAATCGACGATGGCATGAACCAAAGGGGGAATTACGCCGATACGACCGGCTACGCGCCGATGAATACCGCCTACCATCTCTACTACCCGTCACGCTGGCAGCCGGGCATGCGTCGGCAAGGCAATGGCGTCTACACCGTCCAGCATTATGTCACGCCGCAGCTTGCGAATACCGAGCCCTTCGCCATTTTCGATCCGCGTCAACTGCGCGTCGCCCCGCCAGCCGCCAGCGACCCGGAAAACTGGGACGCCTACAAGAGCCAAGCCGACCACGTCCTTGCCGTCTCCGCGAGCCTCAGCGACGAAGAAAAGATGCAATCCGAGCTTTTCGATAACAAGGTTGTCTCGCTGACATATTCATTTCTCGGCCTCGGCTCCGCGAATCAGTTGTCCCCGCAAGACTTCGCCCGGGGCTACCTGGTTTCGCTGGCGGCGGCCATGGATAGCTCAATCGTGATCTGGCAGGAAAAGACGCGCTATGATGGCGTCCGCCCCTACAGCGCCATCCAATATATCTACGGCGATGAACCGGTCAGCGCTTGGGCAGGTCCCGGCCGCGGCACAGCGGAAATCCCCGCTACATCCTGGCAGAGCTACTTGCCAGAAGCCGACCATCCCGAATACCCCTCGGGTTCCACCTGCGGCTGCTATGCCTATGCCCAATCCATGCGCCGCTTCTTTGGCAGCGACGAGCTGAACTGGTCCCAGACCTATCCGGCCGGCTCCTCGCGCATTGAGCCGGGCCTCACCCCAGCCAGCGACATCAACCTGAGCTACGCGACCTGGAGCGATTTCGCCAATAGCTGTGGCGAAGCGCGCATCCTGGGCGGCGTGCATTTCCAGGCAGCTGTCGACGCCAGCGCCGCCACATGCAGCGTCTTCGGCGACTTGGCATACGATTATTACAGCAGCCTGATGGACGGCAGCGCGCCGCAACGCGCGCCGGCCCAGCCGCTCGAGCCAGATCCGCTGGCGCCAGCCATATCGGCCGAGACCGCCGCCAAATCCCTGCCGCCAACAGCCAACTCGCCGACGCCAGAGAGCTGTGAAAGACTGTCCGATACCATCCTCGTGAGTTCGCCGAGCAGCGCTTTCAATTGCCATTCTCTGGGCGACAAGAGCTTGCCTGTGGCCGGGAAATTCATTGACGCCGTAGAGCTAACGGGCGCCCTCGACCAAGGCGTACAGGTCTGCTTCAAGAAGAGCGGGATGCTGATCTTCCTGGAAAAAAATAGCGGCCAAGAAGCGATATCCTTGATGACAAGCTATGGCATGGGAGACCTAACCTGCGGCTGGCTGGATTACCCCGGCATCGTCATATTGGCGTCGGGCGTCAACCCCGCCCCTGCCCCCGCAGCGAATCTTGAAACGGCCGACAGCGATGATAGCGTCACGCCGCTCACAGACTGCAGGCTCACAACAACCTACTGGCTGATATTCCGCGTCGCGCCCAATGGCGCCAGCCTGGATGAAATCGTCCCAAACGGCGCGCAGTTGACCGCATTCGCGCGCACCACATCCTGGTTCAACGTGATATACGAAGGAAGACCCGGTTGGATCAGCGCCGGCTACGTGGAGCATGAGGGCGATTGCCTTTAGCGCCTCAGCAAGAGCCAGCGGGTCTTCGCTGGCTGCTTGACACTGTAAGGTACGGGGCGGCGCGATGCGCCGCCTCTATTGATTACCCTTGATTCCGCGATTAAATCCACCATTAAAAGTGAAAATACCCGCAAATTCGTGCTATAGTCCACTGCAAATCGACGGGTAGCGATAGGCAGCGACGGGGAATCGCCATGATTACAGTTTCGGACATTCACGCCGCGGCGGACAGTGTGCGCCATCTCTACCGCCGCACCCCGCAATGGACATCGACCACGCTCAGCCAGCGGCTGGGCAGCAATGTGCATTTGAAGCTGGAATTGTTCCAGCACAGCGGCTCTTTTAAGACGCGCGGCGCCTTTCACCAGATGTTGTCTTTGGGTCAAGCGGCGCTGGACCAAGGCCTGGTGGCTGTCAGCGGCGGCAACTTCGCCCGCGCCGTCGGCTATTGCAGCGGCGTGCTCGGCGTGCAAGCCATCGTCTGCATGCCGGAAAACGCCCCGCTTGGCTCAATTGAAGCCACGCGCGCTTACGGCGCCCAGGTCGAGCTGCTGCCGGATGCCGTGGTCGCCTTCGCCCGCGCCGACGAATGGGTCGCGCAGGGACGCGCTTCCCTGCATCCTTTTGACAATCCCGCGCAGATGGCGGGCAACGGCATCGTGGGCTTGGAAATCCTGGAAGATTGTCCGCAGCTAAGCGATATCATTGTCAGCATCGGCGGCGGCGGTTTGATCGCCGGCGTCATTTGCGCCATCAAAGCCCTCAAACCCGGTGTCCGCGTCTGGGGCGTGGAACCGGAAAAAGCGCCGACCATGGCCCGCGCGCTGGCAGCCGGCAAGATCGTCAACATCGCGCCAAGCTCACTTTCCAAAACGCTGGGCGGTCCCTTCGTCGGGCAGACCAGTTTGGATCTTTGCCAAGCGCATCTGGAAGACGTGATAATTATCAGCGATGCCGACATGATTGCCGCGCAGCAAGTCATGCTGGAAAGCGAGAAGGTCTTCGCCGAACTCGCGGCAGCAAGCACGCTGGCGGCTGCGGAAAAAATCCAGCATCGACTGCGGGACAGGGATCATCTGGCGCTATTGATCTGCGGCGGCAATGACTCGGTCGCCGAAGTCGCCGCATACGCCCAGATGAACTAGGCGCGAAGCCTCAGCCATAAAGACGCTGATACAAGTCAAGCTGTCGCGCCCGCGCCGCGGCATAAATCCGCGCATGTTCGGCATTGGGGCGCAAAACGCGGCTGATGCGCGGCGGGTCCGCATCCAGCGGCGCGCCGTCCAGCCGCTCCCGCAGCAGCAGCGCCACGCCACGCGCGGTGATCTCCGCCTCGTCAAGCAATTGTATAGGCGCATTGAAGGCATCGGCAATCATCTGCGCCCAGGCGGGGGAGGACTGCAAGGCGCCTCCGCCGGCTATGACCGCGCTGGCCTCCGTTTTGAGCTGGTCGAAGATCATGGACAGACGAATCGCTACCGCTTCCAGTTGCGCCTGCGCGATATCGAGCTTGCCAGTGCTGCGGCGGATGCCATGTATGGTGCCGGACGCGTCCGACTGCCAGCCCGGGCTGCGTTCGCCCGCGATCAAAGGCAGAACCGTCAAGCGGTGTTGATCGGGCAGAGCCGCGCTTAAATGCGCGTTGAGCGCAGCCTCGTCAATGCCCAGTTCTTCCACCGCCCACTGATAGACGTTGCCGCCTTCGCTGGTGGCGCCGCCAACCAGCGGCATGCCCCGGCAGACGAGGTATCGCCACAGCCCCTCGGGCAGTGTTGCCCGGCGCGTCACAACCCGCAGCGCCGACGTGGTGCCGATGGTTAGGGCGATGCGGCTGGCATCGACAGCGCCTGAGCCCAGGTTGGCGGCGGCGCCATCGCCCAGAGCCAAGAAAAATGGCACAACACGCAACTGCGGCCAGCGTCCCGCGTAAGCGTCTGTCAGCCCGACCTGGCAGTCATCGAAGTCGGCCAAGTCGGGCAACTTTTCCAGGAGCTTCTCGCCGAGCAACTGTCGGATGAAGTCCTGCTGCCAGCGCAAGCGCTCCGTCCCTAGCAAGCCGGACCAACTGGCCAGGGAATAACTGATCGGCGCCGCGCGCCCAAACCAGTGGCTATAGAGATAACCGCCTATGTCGCTGATGCGCTGAATCTCTTGCAGCGATTGGGCATCGCTCCCCTGCATGAAGGCGTATTGCGCGGGGAAATAGGCGGGATGGATGAAAGAGCCGCTGGCTTGATGATAGGCTTCCAGCGCGCCGCCCAGCCTGCGCCGCAAGCCCCTTATCGCGCTGCGGCCGCGCGTATCGGCATAAGTCAGGACCGGTGTGCAGGCTCGTCCATGCGCATCGACGCCCAGCCAGTTGCCGGCAAAGCTGGCCATGCCCACCGCGCGGATGGACAGAGCCGCCGGATGCTGCAATATGCCGTCCAGACAGGCTTCGGTCAAGGCGCGCAAGCCCTCGGCGCTGGCTACCGCCTTGCCGTCATGGTCCGTTGCGAAGTCATGCTTGCGGCTGCAAATCGCGCCCTCGATCAAACGCGCGCCGTCATCGAATAACAAAGTACGGACAGAGGAGCTGCCCAAGTCTATGACGAGGAAGGTCATCAGCGCCCTATTCGCCTAAGATCGCCTCAATCCGCGCCAGTTCATCGGCGCTGAATTCGAGGTTATCCAGCGCTTGGACCGCGTCTTCAATCTGAGATGGCTTGCTGGCGCCGATCAGAGCGGAGGTCATCACCGGGAGCCGCAGCGTCCAAGCCAGCGCCAGTTGCGCCATGTTTTGATCGCGCTCGCGCGCGATGGCGTTTAGTTTGCTGACCTTGGCGATCTTCTCCTGCGAAAGGCGGTCGCCCCATCCCAGCTTGATGGCGCGTGAATCGTCGGGCTTGGCGCCGATGTACTTGTTGGTCAAGATGCCTTGATCGAGCGGCGAAAAGCAGATACAGCCGACGCCTTCGTCCTCCAGAACATCGGTTAAGCCGTCTTCGATCCAACGGTCAAACATATTATAGCGCGGCTGATGGATCAAACAGGGCGTGCCCATTTCGCGCAGAATTCTTGCCGCTTCGCGCGCCATGGCCGGGCGATAGCTCGAGATGCCCGCGTAGAGCGCGCGTCCGCTGCGCACGATGTGATCGAGCGCCGCCATGGTTTCTTCCAGCGGCGTATCGGGATCGGGGCGATGGCTGTAAAAGATGTCGAAGTAGTCGAGCCCGGTGCGCTTGAGGCTCTGGTCGCAACTGGCGATGAGATACTTGCGCGAGCCCCATTCGCCGTAGGGTCCCTCCCACATGCGATAGCCGGCTTTGTTGGAAACGATTAACTCGTCGCGATAAGGCGCCAGGTCTTGACGGAAGATCTGCGCGAAGGTCTCTTCGGCGGAGCCGGGCGGCGGACCGTAGTTATTGGCGATGTCGATATGCGTGACGCCCAAATCGAATGCCGTCCGCAGCATATCGCGCGAGTTTTCGATGGTATCGACGCCGCCGAAGTTCCACCAAATGCCGATCGAAATTGCCGGCAACAGCAAGCCGCTGCGGCCCGTTCGACGATATGTCATCCTGTCGTAGCGCGTGTCCGATGCCTGATAAACCATAGCTCATCTCCTCACAAAGCATGTTAGATTAGCGAAGCTGGCACAAATATAACATAGCCGCGTCATTTAATCCTTGTCCCTTTCCCGCGCGCTATCCAGACGCGGATTCGCCTTTTGCCAAGCAAGATTGCAGCCATGACATGACGCAGCGGCGTGATACAATAGGCAGCGCCTTGCACAGACAGCATGGGAATTTAATGCCAGTACGCGCTCTTCGTTTATATTATTTGCAGCCTTTGTTTCCGCTCCTCCTAATGTTTCTGCTGCTGCCGGTCAGCGCCCAGCAGAATTTCCAGGATGTAATCGAGATGGAGGTTGAGGTCGGTTTCGATTCCTTCTTCCGGCCTCGGCAATGGACGCCGGTGCGAGTTGAACTCGGCAACAATGGCGAATCCATCAAGGGACGCCTGGTGATACGCCCCGAGACCTCCGGCACAGTGGTGGGCAATGCCTTCAGCAGCGCCATCGACTTGCCAAATGGCGCGCGGAAATCCGCCACGCTTTATATTCAAGCGCGTTCCTTCCCCGATTCAATTCGCGTCGAACTCATTGATGAAGACGGCCTCATCCACGCCACACGCGAAGCCAGGCTCTATGACTTGCGTAGCGGCGATCAGCTCTACGCCGTGGTTAGCGGTCCCAACGTCGCCGTGCCGAATCTTGCGGGCGTCCACATCGGCGGCGCCGCGGCCGAGCAGGCGCTTTGGCAGATTCACGAAATCCCGGAAAAAGCATTGGCTCTGGCTTCGCTGGACGCGCTGCTCCTAATCAACGTCAACAGCGACAGCATGTCCAGCGCGCAAAGACGCGCCATACAACGCTGGGTGCAGGACGGCGGACATCTCATCGTGATTGGCGGTCCCGCGGCCCAAGCCAGCGCGCTGGCGCTGGGCGACATACTCCCGCTGCTGCCGGCCGACAGCCGCTCGCTTGATGACATCAGCGCGCTCGCGCGCTTCAGCGGCGACCACAGCAGCCAACTGCGGGAGCGGACAATCGTCGCAGTCGGCGCTTTACATGAAGAGGCACAGGTACTCGTCGAGCAAGAGGGCCTGCCCTTGTTGGCGCGGCGCGAAATTGGCGTCGGGCTGGTGGATTTTCTGGCGATTGATCCGACGCTGGAGCCGCTGGCAAGTTGGGAGCAAATCAACCGGCTCTGGCTGACGATAATGGCCTCGCGCGCGCCGCATCCGACCTGGGTCGCGGGCGCCACCCGCCCGGAATCGGCAGCCGACGCGGTCGCGAACCTGCCCGGGGTGGACTTGTTGCCGCCCTTGCAAACGCTCTGCTTGTTCCTGGTTTTATATATCGCATTAGTAGGACCCGTCAATTATTTCATACTGTCGCGGATCAAGCGCAGCGGCTGGGGCTGGGTCACCATTCCTCTGGTCATCGCCGTCTTCACGGGCATCGCCTGGACAGTCGGCTTCAGCCTGCGCGGCGCCGAGATTATTGTCAGCCGCCTCAGCGTCCTGCAATCCTTCCCGGATAGCGACGAGGCGCGGCTGGACCAGGTCATCGGCTTGCTGTCGCCGCGGCGCGCCACCTATTCGCTGGATGTGCCGGAGGGTCGCTCCCTGGCGGTAGCCGGCGCGACCAAGCCCAGTACGCTCTTCGCCAGCAATACCATCCAGACCGCGACCGAAATCCGACAGGGAGCGCGCTTTGGCGCGCGCGATTTCACGATAGACGGCGGCATCTTCGCCAATTTCGCCATCGGGGGCCACATCGCGAAGCCCCCCATCGGCGGCAGTTTCGTTCTCAACTTTGAAATCCTCGAAAGCGGGCGGATGGCGGGCGCCTATCAGGGGCTCATCCGCAATGACAGCGACATCACCTTGCGCGATGCGGTCATCCTGGGGCAAGGGCTGGACTATCGCTTGGTCGGCGACTTCGCGCCCGGTGATATCCTGGCGCTGGACGGGCAGACCCTGCGCGCCGATATCGCCGATTACCCCATACAGCCCAACCAATTGGAATTCGCCCTCACGGCGCTGGACTATAGCTCGTCGCCCTTTTCCGGCAGCAATACCAATATGTCGCTGAAACAGATCCAAGGCGAGCGATTCCTGCGCACGCGGGCTTTCCTCAACGTACAATCAATCGCAGAAAAACAGGCGGCGCGGGAACAATCTTTCTTGGCGAGTTTCGCGCTCGATCAATTCAACTCGACAGCGCGCGGGACGAAGCTGTACCTGGCCGGCTGGCACGATAGCTGGACCCGCGATCTGGAAATCGAGGGAGCGGCTTGGAGCTCCATCGATTCCACACTCTATTTGATCGAACTCGATGTCGAAATCAACTTGCCCCGGGGACGAGCCACGCTGCCATCCGAATACTTCACTTGGATCACCCTGAGCCGCGAGGGCATAATCGGCAATGGCACAGAGAATTTCAACCTGTATGAGGGCCAGTCGGTGGAATTCCTGCTCACCCCGCAACCTGGACTGGTTATGGACAAAGTAGAGCGAATGTATCTGGAGATCGATCGCGGCGGCGGTTATGCGCAATCTTTGGATATCGAGCTGCTCAATACCCTGACCAAGGAATACGATGCCTTTGGATATCGCGAGGGCGACGAATTGGACTTGGCGAATCCACAGCCCTACCTCGGCGTGAATAACGAAGTTCAGGTTCGCCTGAAATTCGACGAGGGAATTGGCACAGCGCGCGTTCGGAAAATTCGCATCGAGCAGACCGGCGCATACAGCGGCGCGAACAATTGAGAAAGCGAGCCTTTCATTGAAAGCAGCGACGGAAGCAGTGACGGAAGATACGTTGGAACAAACGATGGAACGAGAGATGGAACAAGCGACCGAACAAGCGACAGAAGAAGCGATCATCAGAACGCAAACGCTAAAGAAATCCTTCGGCGAATTTGAGGCTCTGCGCGGCATCTCTTTGGAAGTCCCGGCCGGTTCAATCTATGGATTCGTCGGTCCCAATGGCGCTGGCAAGACCACCACCATGCGCATTTTAACCACGCTCACTCGCCCCAACGCCGGGCAAGCCTGGGTGGCCGGTCATTCGGTGCTGGAAGACCGGCGCGCCGTGCGGCGCGCTATCGGCTACATGCCCGACGAGTTCGGCGTCTATGAAGACTTGCGCGTCTGGGAATACCTGGACTTTTTCGCCGCGTGCTACGACATATCCGAAAACGAGCGCAAGGTGCTGGTGGCGGACTTGCTGGAATTGGTTGATTTGCAGCATCGCCGCGAAGATATGGTGGACAAGCTCAGCCGAGGCATGAAGCAGCGGCTTTCCCTCGCGCGGACACTGGCGCATGATCCGCAAGTCTTGATCCTGGACGAGCCGGCCTCGGGGCTGGACCCGCGCGCGCGCGTCGAGATCCGCGAATTGCTGGGCGAGCTGGCGAATATGGGCAAAACGATCTTTTTCTCGTCGCATATCCTGGCGGATGTCGAAGACATCTGCTCGCATATTGGCATCGTGGAAGCGGGCGAGCTGATCATGCAAGGCAGTATCGATGAACTCAAGTTACACTTGATGGCGCACCGAGAGATCGTCATCACCGTGATGGACCACGAGAATGCCCAAGCTGTATTGAGATTGGTCGGCGGCATGCGTAATGTCGTGGCCGCGGAAGAGATCCTGCCCAAGAACGGGCGCGCGCGCGTGCGCGTCGATTTCTCCGGCAATGACGAAAGCTTGTCGCAGCTCAACCGAGACCTGTTCGAAGGCGAGATCGACATGCTGGGATTCAACGAAGAAGAAAAAGACCTTGAACACATGTTCATGCGCGTCACTCGCGGCTTGGTAACTTAGTGGCGGGTCTAATGATGGAGCTTCGCCATGTCGGCTTTCACAGCGGATAAGCTGCATATTCAAGCGAATGACAGCGGCAGAGCCGGCGCCTTCGCCGCGCTTGACGCCAAACGAGCCGGCTGGGATACGCTGAACTTCGCGGCGGTGCGCTTGAGCGCGGGCCGCACCTTCGAGATCGCCATCGACGCCTTCGAATACGTAGCCGTGATCCTCCGGGGCCAATGCCATATCCGCACCAACAAAGGCGATTTTTCTCAAGTGGGTCGGCGCGAGAATGTCTTTGGGGGCTTGCCTTATGCCCTCTACCTGCCGCCCCACACCGAATTTGAAATCGAAGCCATCAGCGACGATTTCGAGTTCGCCTCGTGCTGGGTTCCGACGGAAAGGGACAGCCAGCCGCGCTTGATAAGGCCGGGCGATGTGGAAACGGCCACATTGGGCGGCGGCAACGCCTCGCGGCAAATGTGCCGCCTGATCGGATCGGGTTTCCCCGCCGACCGCATTCTCGTTTACGAGCTGTATACGCCGGGCGGCAACTGGTCGAGTTACCCGCCGCGCAAACACGATAGGCACAAGACGGACGAAAAAGGCAAGGTGCTGGAAGCGCAGTTGAACCGCTTTAGCTTCTTCAAGTTCGATCGTCCCACGGGATACGCCTACCAGCGCGTCTACAGCGCCGACAAAAGCTCGGATGTCCTGGTTATGGCGCGGCAGCATGATATCGTCACCATGCCCTCTGGTTATTATACTTTGGTCAGCGCCCCAGCCACGACGACCTATACGCTCAATTTCCTGGCCGGCTCCAGCAGATCCTTCGCCGCCACGACCGACCCGGACTACGCTTGGGCGTCCGATACCCTGGCCGGGGGCGACCCTCGCCTGCCGATCGTGGATATGGGCATGGAAATCGGACGCTAGCGCGATTTCGCAATATTACGACATTAGCTCGCAAAAGCGCTTTATTGCTTGACAATCTTGCTTGGCTTGCCCTGCGCAGCTTTTTTTGACCCATGCTAGAATTACCTAGCATTTGTCGAACTAAGTTGCGAATCTAATGGCAAGGAGCGGATATGCGCCGACTAATTTTACTCTTAGGTACAATGATCGTCTTGACGACGGTCGCAACTTCAGCGGTATTGGCACAACAGATTCATATCGTTCAACCCGGGGAGACCCTGTTTCGGATCGCCTTGAACTATGGCATTTCGCTCGCGGAGCTGGCAGATGCCAATGGCATGAGCGCGCCATACATCATTCACGCGGGCAACCAGGTAATCATCCCTGGACCGGACGCGCCAGCCCCTCCAGCCGAGGCGCCAGCGCAAAGCCCACAGTCTTCCACAACGCTCACAACGCATACCGTACAGGGGGGCGAAACCCTGGCGGTTATCGCCGCGAGATACGGCTTGACTTATGAGCAATTGGCAAGCATGAATGGGATTGCCAATCCGAACGCGCTCTTTGTGGGTCAAGTATTGCGCGTGCCGGTCCCGCCACCGTCCAGCACCCAGCCGGTCAACGCGCCAGCTCCCCAGCCAGCGCCAGCCACCGCGACCTATACGGTACAAGGCGGCGATTCGCTAAGCACAATCGCGGCGCGCTTCAACATCAATTACTTCGAGCTGGCGAGCATGAACGGCATCGTCAATCCGGATGTCTTGTCGGTAGGCATGGTATTGCGGGTGCCAGGCGCGCCGCCCCCGCCGGTAGTTCCAGATCCAGCGCCGCCAGAGAGCATCGGTCCGCCGATCACGACGGATCCGCCCGCGCAGGTGCCGGTCAGCACAGCGAATACTAGCGGCTTTGAATTGGGCGGGCAGGCTTTGAGCTTCTCGCATCCTGGTCACATGCGCAACGCGCGCATGACCTGGGTCAAGCGTCAAATCAAATGGCATGGCGAGCCCGCCAGCAACTTCCAGCACGTAATTGACAGCGCCCATGGCAACGGCTTCAAAGTATTGCTGAGCGTCATCGGCGAACCAGGCGGCCTCGCCGCCAATCCGGGCGCCTATTACCAGAATTTCGCCAACTTCCTGAGCGGTTTGGCGCGCGGGGGCGCGGACGCTATCGAAGTTTGGAACGAGATGAATATCGACCGCGAATGGCCCCCGGGCTTGATTAGCGGCGCCAACTATACGCAGATGCTCAGCGCCGCCTACAACGCCATCAAATCCGCCAACCCGAGCACAATGGTCATAAGCGGCGCGCCGGCCCCGACCGGCTTCTTCCAGGGCTGTTCCACCAGTGGCGCCGATGACGACTGTTACATGCGCCAAATGGCTGCGGCTGGCGCCGCCAACGTACTCGATTGCGTCGGCATTCACTACAACGCGGGCATCGTGCCGCCGGACGCCTCAAGCGGCGCGGCCGTTGGCAGTACGGGCCATTACTCCTGGTACTTGCCGCGCATGATGAATCTCTATCGCAGCTTCTTCCCCAACAAGCCGCTATGCTTCACCGAATTGGGTTATTTGACCGGCGAAGGCATCGGGGCGCTGCCTAGCGGCTTCGCCTGGGCTTCGGGCAATACCCTGGGCGAGCAGGCTTCCTGGCTGGCCGGCGCGGTTCATCGCCTGCGCGGTTCCGGCTATGTTCGCATGTTCATCGTCTGGAACGTGGACTCGACGCATTGGAGCTCCGACCCGCAATCTGGTTACGCGATCGTTCGTCCCGATGGCACTTGCCCGGCTTGCGATTCACTGCGCGTCGCCATGGGCGGGTAAGAACAGTAAGAACAGCACGAGAATCAAACAAAAGGCGGAGGTCTATTTCCTCCGCCTTTTGTTTCCGATCTAAAGCGCCTATCCAGTGAAAGACGCCTGCCGACAGCTCGCCTTAGAGTTGATAATCCCCCGTGACGCGCACGATCTTGTGGCTGTAGTTCTCCACGTACTCCATCAGCTTGGCCTGCAAATCCGCCCAGTCGGCGCTGGTGATGATCCGGCGCATGGATTCGTCGTCTTCGGCGATAGCGCCCGCCATGATTCTAGGAATATCGGAATTGGAATAGACGCTGAACCAAGCTTCAATCGGCGTTAAGCCTAACTTAGTTGTATTAGGCACCCATTCGCGCATCACGAATTCAAAGTACTCTTGATCAAGCCCGGGTTTGATGTCCCAGTTCATCAACAGCTTGACATTTCCGTTTGACATGGCTTTGCGCTCGCTTTTGCTGGATCCTACGCAACACTATAACGCATAATCGCTGCAAGCGTCCAAAAACGTTTTGTTAGAACGTTTCATTAGAACGAAGACGCCTGCAATAGCGCCACCTGCGTTTGTTCTGGCAGCTGATTCTTCGTCACGCGCAATGAATCCACCGCTTGCATCTGGGCCAGGCCCAATGCCTTGAGGAAGCCGTCAACGATCGCTGCGCCGCCGGGGCTGCCGTTCTTGCTCTGGTGCATAGGAATGACAAGATTAGGTTCGATCAAGCTGATCAATTCCGCCAGTTGCTCATTGGGCAGGTCCCCGCCGCCATTCACGGGAATCAATAAAACATTGACCTCACCAAGTTGCTCGATTATGGATTGGTCGGGCGCCTCCCGCAGCTTGCCCAGATGCAAGACGCTTAGATCATTGGCAAACTCGAAGAAATAAGCGATGTTGTCCAATACGCGGTCTTTTTCGGCATCGTGAATATGAAGCTGTATACCGGTGACGAACAGGTCGCCCACTTCATATTCGCCCGGTCCGGAAATCACATAATCATGGTCTTTCACTTGATCGACACTGTGCCGAGACATTTCGTGGCTGACAGTGACAAGATCAGCGCGCAGCTTCAGCTCTGGCGCGCCCCGCGCCGGCTTGTGGGGATCGGTCACCACAGAGGTATGACCGCGCTCGGTAATGCGAAAGCAGTTTCTGCCAAACCAAGTAATATCCAAGATGACACTCCTTCATCGCCAGCTTAGCAAGCATGTTCTAATTGTAGCGCCAGACTGACCTTTAAGATAGTCCGCTCCGGGGGCTGTTCAATCAGCAAATTCGCCCCACTCGTCCAGCGCGGCTTCCAATTCCGCTTGGGTCTTTGTATAAGCCGCTCCCAGCGCCCCTACGCTCTCGGCATCTCCCGCCAAACTGGCGCGGTGCAACTGCTGGTCTAGCTCGCTCAGATCCTTTTCCATTTGCTCAATTCTGGCTTCGAGTTCGTCCGCGCGCCTGGCCGCTTCAAATGGATTCAAGCCACGTATTTTGGCGCTGACCCTTGCCCCTTTAGCCTGCTCGCTTCCGCGCGAGGCGCCACCATTCGCCTTGGATCTCGCTTGCGCCTCGCCTAAGCTCTGGTTGCGGTTGCGGACAAACTGCCGGTAATCGCCATCGACCATAGTCAAGGCGCCAGCCGTCATTTCCCAGACCTGAGTCGCCAGCGCGTCCACGAGATAGCGATCGTGGCTGGCCAGCAGGATAGTGCCGGTGAAACCTTCCAGCACCGCCTGCAAGACCTCTTGGCTGTCGATATCCAGGTGATTGGTCGGCTCGTCCAGCAGCAAGAGATTCGCGCCGATCAAGGTCAGCTTTGCCAGCGCCACGCGACCGCGTTCGCCGCCGGACAGGCTCGCTATCGGTCGGAAGACATCCTCGTTGCTGAACATGAAACGTCCCAAATAGTTGCGCGCCGCCGATATCGGCATTTTCTTGGTCGCGCGGATCTCGTCCAGGAGTGAATTGTCGCGGTTGAGCTTTTCATGCGCTTGCGCGAAGTAGCCCACTTTCACCTTCGCGCCCAGCCTGACCCGCCCGCCCAGTGGCGCCAGGTCGCCGGCCAGCGTTTTCAGCAAGGTTGACTTGCCGACGCCGTTAGGACCAATGAGCGCGACAGTTTCCCCGCGCAGCACCAAGGCGTCGGGCGCAGTGAGCAAGGGACTGTCAGCGTCATAGCCGATACGCAGCTCTTCCGTCATCAGCACCTGATCGCCGCTGCGCCTATGGTCGTCCATTTCCAAAAACATCTTGCGGCGCCGCCTCGGGGCGCTTTCCAAGATTTTCCCCCGCTTGCGCATGGTTTCGAGCTTTTTCAGACGTCCTTTCGCCTGGGCAGTGCGGCGGCTGCCCATGTGCCGGCGTACAAACTCCAGCTCTTTTTCGATGAACTGCTGCTGCCAATAATAGTCGTGCCGCAGGCTTTCTCGCTGTGTATCCCGCTGCTGGAGGTAAGCGCTGTAATTGCCGCGGTAAACCAACAGGCGCTTGTATTCCAGCTCCCAGATGGTCCTGGCGAAGCTATCCAGAAAATAGCGATCGTGGCTGACCGCCAGCACCGCGCCCGGGAAAGATTTGAGGTAATTCTCCAGCCATTCCACCGCCTGGATATCCAAATGGTTGGTTGGCTCGTCCAGCACCAGCAGGTCCGGTTCTTCGAGCAGCAAGCGGCAAAGCAAGGCTCTGGTTTTTTGTCCGCCGGATAACTGTGGCAAGGGCATGCCGTATTCGTCGCTGGTGAAACCCAAGCCGCTTAGGACCATCTTGACGCGCGTCTCGTACTCATATCCGCCGCGCCGCTCGAATTCGGCTTGCAAATTGCCGTAGCGCTCCAGCGTTTCATCGTAGCCAGCGTAGCCATCCGGGTCTGCCAATTGATCTTCCAGCGCTTTCAAGTGGTTTTCCATGTCGCGCAGGTCGGCAAAGGCATTCAACTGCTCTTCCCACAGGCTATGCGCGCCCGCCAGTTCCGGACGCTGCGGCAGGTAGCCCAGCCGTGTTTTTCTGGCGAGGGTCACACTGCCCGCCGTCGGCAGATCCAAGCCGGCCAGAATGTCAATCAGCGATGTTTTGCCCGCGCCATTGGGACCCACCAAGCCAATGCGCGCGCCAGCGGCTATTTCCAGGCTGATAGCGCTGAAGATTTCATCCGCGCCGTAGAATCTGCTCAAGTTTGTCGCGACGAGCAGGGACATGATATTTCTCTAAACATCTGTTGGCAAATCGCCAAAATTATATCACGCGCGCCGAGTCGATTTAACGGTCGCTTGCTGTCTTAAGTAAAACCAAGTAAGTAAAGAAAATTTACCACAGAGGCGCAGAAGTAGATCCAAGAAAATAATGCGAAAACATCAGGACGCTGTAGGGGCGACCAATCAGGTCGCCCGACGTTGCTACGTTTAGATTTCGGGCGACATGGTATGTCGCCCCTACATTTAGACCCTTCGTCGAGTTATACATGACTAACTTGGATCTACTGAGGGGCGCGTAGACAAAGCCCGCCGGCACAGAGAAAATGACAGTGCGACTATATTTATTTCGCATTATCAGAATAATCGTACCAGTACCATTTTCTGTCGCATGTCACATAATTTAAGAAGATGTAGGGCGGCTTGCCGGTTGCGTGGAGCGCAATTCGCTCGAATGAAAAGACAGAATAGGCTATAGTCTGGCTTCGTCATAGCGCGTCAACAACGAAGCATCAGGGACGATTCGCAGCCAACATCATGAAGCGGCATAGCAAATTCCTATTCCCGTTCCTTTTTGTCTGCGTTATCGTCCTGGCGCTCGCGCTCGCGGCGCAATTTACGTCGCCTCCCGCGCCCGCTCCGCCTGCGCAAAGCGCAGGCGCATCAGCGACAGCGGCGCCTTATACAACCGTGAAATACCGCTTCGGTCGCGGTTATATCGGCGACAATTGGCAAGTGTATTTTAACGAACCGGACGCCAGCGTGGACAGCTCCAACTATGCCGATGGCATAGACGCGCCGCTTGCCAGCGCGATAGACGCCGCCCAGCGCTCGCTGGACATCGCGGCCTTCGAGCTGAACAGCCAGCCCATCTATGAAGCCATTCTCGCGGCGCATCAACGGGGCTTGGCGGTGCGCATCGTGACAGACGACCGACATGGGCTGGATGACGATTCGAATACGGAACTGCGAGATCTACAAGCGGCGGGAGTGCCCATCGTCGCGGACAGTCGCAGCGGCTTGATGCACAACAAATTCGCCATCGTCGACGAGCGCGCTGTCTGGACCGGCTCTATGAATTACACGCGCAATGGCGCCTTTCGCAATAACAACAATGTCCTGGTATTGCAAAGCGCCCAAGCGGTTGCGGCCTATCAGACTGAATTCGACGAAATGTTCGAGCGAGGAGAATTTGGAGCGCGCTCATCCAATGACGGCGTCATCAGCATCGGTGAGGACAACGAAGAAGACGCCCGCGAGATCAGCATCATCTTCGCCCCGGAAGCCGATGAAATCGCCGCATTGAAGGCGTCGATACAAGCGGCCCAGTCCTCCATTCGTTTCATGAGCTTCGTTTTTTCGCTCGACGAATTGGCGGGAGCGATGCTCGACAAGCTGGCAGGCCCGGACTTTGTCTTGCGCGGCGTCTTTGAAGAGCGCAATAGCCTGGCGAGCTGGAGCCAATTGCCGGCTTTTGTCTGCGCCGGCGCTCAGGCGCGCCTGGATGGCAACCGATATATCTTGCACCACAAAGTCATCATCATCGACGACGACACCGTCATCACGGGTTCTTTCAACTTTTCCAACAGCGCCGCGCAAAACAATGATGAAAACATCGTCATCATCCGCGACCAAGTTATCGCGAGTCTTTATCTCGAGGAATGGCGTCAAATCTGGGATAGCGCGCGGGAAGTGCCGCCGGGTGAAGTCAACTGCAACTAGGCGCCATCCGCGCGACAGCGCCGCAAATGCAGGGGCGATTTCCTGGCTTGACGCTCGATTTCGCCACGCGCTTCCAAGTCCAACTGGACCGCCTTGCAATACCAGCGCACGGAACCCGGCTTGGGAAAGAGCGACTTTGGCACATCCTTGTCTTCCAGGTAGGCGCGCACGCGATCCTCGAGCGTAGCAAAAGGCATCCACTCTTCATGTGACAGCGCGCTTAGCATCGCCTCGCGGATGATGTGATACTTGTCCGCCTTGAGGTTTTCTCGATGGTCCGGGTGATTGACGTTGCGAGCGCTGATGCTTGTCATCTTGAACTCTCCAGCCTCTGTTCAGGGTAAATTGTCGTTCTAGTTACGCTATCCGCGATTCTTGCGCCGAATCCGTAATCTGCCTGTATAGCTTGAAGGTATCTTCTTTGCGGCACAATTGCGTGCCCGCGGTCATCACGGCGGCGCTGCCAGCGGCAATGCCCAGGCACAATGTCTCTTGCAGGTCCCGCCCCTGCGCCAAGCCCAGGACCAGCCCCGCCACCATGCTGTCGCCAGCCCCGACTTTGCTTTGCGCCTTGACGATCGGCGCGCGCCGGCGCAGATATTCGTCGGCGGTGATCAGCGCCGCGCCTGCCGCGCCCATCGACACGACGATGACCTCGGACAGGCCCTCGGCAATCAAGCGGCGGGAGA
Organism: Aggregatilineales bacterium; assembly: GCA_963663445.2. Lineage (GTDB taxonomy): Bacteria > Chloroflexota > Anaerolineae > Aggregatilineales > Phototrophicaceae > UBA6055. Next base: position 2,491,580 of record CAXXTM010000002.1, read on the forward strand.
CTGTTTTAATCTGCGCTTCGTCATGCAGTTTTTCGCCGGCGAAGAGTTCCAGTTCCCGCAGATTGGGTTTCAGCAGATAGACGCCTTTGCCAAAGGCGCGCTGCAGCGGCTCGCCGCCCGTATCGACAAGCACGCGGATGCCATATTCCGCGGCGTAGCGCGTGATCTCGCCGTAGAATTCGGCGGGCACGCCAGCCGGCAAGCTGCCGCTGGCGACGATGATATCCGGTTCGAGATTGAAAACCGCTTCCAGGCAAGCGATCCATTCCTCCGCGCTCAGCTCGGGACCCGGCATGGTGAAACGATATTGCAGGGTCGAGCTCTCTTCATAGACCACGAAGCTTTCGCGCGTGATGCCGGCGATGGGCACGGCGCGGCGCATAATGCCCTCGGCTTCCAGCAATTGGCTAAGCATGGCGCCGGTATGTCCGCCGGCCGCATAAACCGCTGTGGATTCGCCGCCAAGAAAGTGAAGGGCGCGTGACACATTGATGCCGCCGCCACCAGGGTGAAACTTAGGCGCGCCACAGCGCAATTTGATTTCCGGCGCGACAGAGGCGACGCGCGTGCCGACGTCCAGCGCCGGATTCATGGTGAGCGTTACGATCTTGTCCACAATTACCAGGGGCATCCCGTTTCATGTACGAGCAAGTTTAGCGACTGACAAGGTCATAAGCCAGACTTGAATCGGCGCTCATTGTCGCGGCGCGCTTTCAGGGGTTTCCGCGAAAGGCAATTAAACAACTGATGCGTTTAGCGAGGCTCGCATGGGCCTGCGAATAGGCGGGGCATGGGTTTCATTCAGGCGATATTGACTTATAATTCGACCATCCGCCGGTCCATGCGAGAAAAAGGTTCTCTTGATGCACGTTTATCTCATCCGTCACGCGCAATCAGAAAACAATATCCTTACCGAAGAAAACTATCCCCAGCGCAAGGTAGACCCGTCGCTTACGGAATTGGGCTATCGTCAGCGAGATATCCTCGCGGATTTCCTGGCAAGCGGCGCGGACGTGAGGAACGAGCGCTTTGAAATAACGCAATTATACGCCAGCGCTATGTACCGTTCGCTGTTGACCGCGCAGCCGCTCTCTTCCGCGCTTAATCTGAAGCCGCAGGTCTGGGTGGATCTTCACGAAAAAGGCGGGATGTTCCTGCAGCGGAATGGCATAACCAGCGGCTTCAATGGCATGACGCGGTCGTCGATTCAAACGGAGTTCCCCGATTACGCGCTGCCGCAAACGATTAGCGAGAGCGGCTGGTATGATGCCGAATTGGGCATGGAACCGGAACCCCACAGCCTCTTCCGCGCAATAAAAGTAGCCAAGTCACTGCGGGGGCGCGGGCATCGCGACGAAGTCATCGCCCTGATTTCGCATGCCGGCTTTCTCGATATCTTGCTCAAGGCGATATTCGATCAGCTGCCGTCCCGAGCTCACACCATGCGCTACTTGCATGCCAACACGGCAATCACGCGGATCAATTATCAGGGTTCGCGCCCAACTTTGCATTACATGAACCGCGTGGACCACCTGCCGCCGGATATGCGCAGTTTTTGACTGGCCGAGCAAGGGAACTTTGAAACGGCAACTTTGAAATGGGGACTTTGAAAATGAAAACGACGACGCTTGCAGGGCAAGTCGCGCTGGTAACCGGTGGCGGCGGCGGCATCGGCAGCGCGATCTGCCGGCGCTTGGCTGCGGAAGGCGCCCATGTCATCATCACCTACCGCAGCGACGAAGCCAAGGCGCTCGCAGTGACGGATAGCCTGGCGGGTGACAATCACTTGACGCTGCAAGCGCCCGTGGACGATGGCGCGGCTTTGCGACGCTTGGCGGACGCTGTCCAGGCGCGCTACGGCCAGCTCGATATCCTGGTGAACAACGCTGGTATTACAGCGCCTGTCCGGCATGACGACCTTGATGGGCTCAACGATGAACTGATCGACCGCATCTTCCGGGTCAATTGGCGCGGCGCATTCGCTACGATTCGGGCCCTCAAAGCACTTCTGATGGCGGGAGATGGGGGCCTTGTGATCAACATCTCGTCAATTGCCGGGCGCACCGGCGTCGGCAGCAATGTCGCTTATTGCGCCAGCAAAGCCGCCATGGACAGCATGACGCGGTCGCTCGCCCGTGCCCTAGCGCCGCGGATTCGCGTACTGTCGGTCTCGCCGGGCTGGGTTAATGGCGACTATGCGCGCCGTATGCCGCGCGCGCTGATGGCGGAGCAAGAAGCCAAAACGCCTTTGGCGCGCATCGCCGAGGCGGAAGATGTCGCGGACGCGGTGTACGCCGCGGTCGCCCACCTGCGCTTCAGCACCGGTGACATCATCCCAGTCGATGGCGGGCGTCCCCTGGGTTGAATCAAACCGAATCGCTTCCAGTTTTTTACATCGCGTTTACACTCTTTCTATATCTCTGCGCCCCAATGCGCGTTTACAATATACGAAACCACTAACGGGGGATTGCCATGCGATATCTAATGCTTGTCCTGATTTTGATTTTGAGCGCGGCAATTGCCCATGCCCACGGCGAGGAAGAGCATGATGACGACACAGTTGAAGAGCTCACGGTCGCTGCTGTCGAGCTGCCCGAGAACCTGAGCTACCACCAGCATGTTCGCCCGATCATCGAAGCGTCCTGCGCCGCCTGCCACAGCGAAGGACAAATCGCTGCTTATGCGCCCTTCACTGAAGCGGAAGAAGTCGTAGCGGCCGCGGAAGATATTCGTTTTCATGTGGTGAATGGCATCATGCCACCCTGGCCGCCATCGCGCGAGAGCCTTCCCTTCAAGTACGATCGCAGCCTTTCGGATGAAGAAATCGCCCTCATCGCCGCCTGGGTGGATGCCGGCGCGCCACTTGGCGACCCGTATGATTACGCGCCCGCGGCCACTGATGCGTTTGACATCCCGGAGATTCGAGCCGACCTGACCCTGCAGCTGGATGAGCCGTATCTGCCGGATGCGGACCTGCTGGATGATTACCGCTGTTTCGCCTATCCCTTGGACATCGACGCGCCACAATTCATCACCGGCTATGACATCGTCCCCGAAGCCTTGGAGATGGCGCATCACGCACTTGTATATGTGCTGGAAGCCAGCGCCTGGACCCTGGCCGAAGCCAAAGCCAGCGAAGATGGCAAGCCCGGCTGGCAATGCTATGGCGGACCGGGCCTGCGCCAACGCGCCAGGTCGATCGGCGGCTGGACACCGGGTGCATTCGGCGTGGAGCTCCCGCCAGGCGGGGGTCATCGCATCGAGCCGAGCCAATTCATCGTGCTGCAGATGCATTACAACTTGTGGACGACGCGGCAGCCCGATAATACGCGCATCCTGCTGCAGCTTGCGGATGGCGCGGCCGAGCTGGATGAACTGACCATTATGTCATTGGCGGCGCCAGTTGAGATCCCCTGCCCAGCCGGCGTCGAGGGACCGCAATGTGAACGCGAGGCGGCTTTGCAGCGCGTCGGCGAGCTATATGGCAGCTTCGCGAGCCGCTTCCCGAACAATCTCTTGCGGATATGTAGCCAGACCGTGGCCGATTATGCGGACAACAAGGGCGAAAGGTCGATTGGGCAGTGCGACTTCCCGTTGAGGAATGATGCCACCTTGTACGGTGTATTTGGGCACATGCACGAATTGGGGCGCAGCTTCCGCCTCGAGCTCAATCCCGATAGCGATGACCGGCTGCTGCTGCTGGATATCCCGCGCTGGGATTTCCATTGGCAGGGGCAGTATCAACTCGCGCAGCCAATTATAGTGGAGCGGGGCGATGTCTTGCGCATGACCTGTACCTGGGATAATTCCCTTGCGGATGAGCCGCGTTATGTGGTTTGGGGCGAAGGCACGAGCGACGAGATGTGCTTTGGGACCTTGCTGGCGCTGAAGCCGTCGCGGACCTAATTCTGGAACAGGTTCATCATGTAATCGGTGGAGATGCCCTGGTTTTCCAGGTGCGTCTTGAGCTTGCGCCGCGCGTCATGGATCAGCTTGTAAAGCGCGTTGCGGTTTGTGCCCATGCGCTCGGCCAGCACATCCATGGGAATGCCCTTTAGCGCAACAGCGACCAGCGCTTGATATTGCCTTTCGGTGAGAGACTCTTTCAGCGCCAATTCGATTTTCTCGAGCACATCGTCGCGCTCGGTCTCTTTTTCCGGGCTGGGCGGCGGCGCGGACAAGCGAGTCGCCGACGGCAACAATTCGCCATCCGCCGTCAATTCGTCCAGACTGAAATCCTTGTAGCGCGCGCGGCGCAAATCGCTGATGGCCAAGCGCACCGCGATTTTGTTTGCCCAGGTCGTGAAGCGGCTTTCACCGCGAAAATTGTCCAGGTTGTCCATCACGCGCAGGGTGGCGTCTTGCGCCAGGTCCTCCGCCATTTGCGCCAATTCCTGCGCCGCCAATCCTCGCAGGTCGCTGCGGTCCTGGCTGAGATAGAAGTAGATGCTGCGCTGCAGGCGCTTGCGCAGCTCTTCCAGCGCGTCGGTCTGCGCGGCGTCGCCCTCCCCGCGCAGCGCCGCGATCCATTGCTCGTTTGTGCGACCCGTCATACAATACCGTTCACTGGCTGAGCTCTTTTGTGGCGCTCATGATAGCGGATTATCTTTGTTTTTCACTGGGGGAAGGGCGAAAAACGCGCGATTTAAAATCATCAATAGCCATTGGCTGAAATTACTCCGCTGGCAAATCGAAGCAATATATCACCTTTTGCCGAGCAAGTGGGTCTATATTAGTAGTGAAGAGGCACAGCCAACGAACAAAATCGAGAACGGAGTCTCAACCATGAGCAATCGACCCGATCCGCCCCGTCATGTGACAGAAGGCGGCAGGGATAACAAGAAAAACCCGGATGGCAAGAAATCGCCCTTTGGCAATCCTAATGCGCAGCGCATGTGGATTATCCTCGGCATTATCGTGCTGGTGATGTTTCTGCTCTTCTTCAACGGGCGCGGCGGACCCAGCTTCACCAACAGCTTGCCCATAAACGAGTTGGCATCGCATATTCGCCAGGGGCGCGTCGAACGCATCGTTGAACGAGGCGGCCACGACCTCTTTGTCACCTACACCGATGGCACGACGCAAACTGCCTATAAGGATTCATCAGCCAGCTTCTACGAATTGATGGGCGCCTTGGATGTGTCGGGCGCCGCCCTGGAAAACTTGACCTTTGTCGCGCAGCCAGGCGACAATTCGCAGCAGATTATCTTCCAGATTCTGCTCGGCGTGGTGCCGATTTTGATTATCGTCTGGTTCCTATGGCGCATGATGCGTTCAATGCGTGCCGGGCAAGACCAGGCGATGAGTTTTGGGCGCAGCAAGCCCCGGGTCTCGCGCGATATGGAACGCCCTCAAGTAACATTCACTGATGTAGCGGGCGCGGAAGAAGCCAAAGAAGACCTGCAAGAAATTGTCGAGTTTTTGAAGGAACCAGAGAAGTTTGTTCGCCTGGGCGCGCGCGTGCCCAAGGGCGTGCTGATGGTTGGTCCGCCCGGCACCGGCAAGACGCTGATGGCGCGGGCTGTGGCGGGTGAGGCGGGCGTGCCTTTTTTCAGCATTTCCGGCTCGGAATTTGTCGAGATGTTCGTCGGCGTAGGCGCCAGCCGCGTCCGCGACCTGTTCGAGCGCGCTAAGGCGGAAGCGCCCGCGATCGTCTTCGTTGACGAGATTGACGCCGTCGGCCGGCACCGTGGCGCCGGGCTGGGCGGCGGCCACGACGAGCGCGAACAAACTTTGAACCAGATCCTGGTCGAGATGGATGGCTTCGACAACGACACCAACATCATCATCATCGCCGCCACCAATCGTCCCGATATCCTGGATCCGGCGCTGCTGCGCCCGGGTCGCTTCGACCGCAAGGTGGTCATGGACAATCCCGATGTCAAAGGGCGCCAAGACATTTTGAAGGTGCATTCGCGCGGCAAGCCGCTGGGGGCGGATGTCGACGTGGAAGCCTTAGCCAAGATCACGGCCGGTTTCTCGGGCGCGGACCTGGAGAATCTGGTGAACGAGTCGGCGATCCTGGCCGCCCGGCGCAACAAAAAATCGATCGGCATGAGCGAGATGCAAGAATCCATGGAGCGCGTGGTCATGGGTCCCGAGCGCCGCAGCCGTGTCATCACGCCGGAAGAGAAAGAGAAAGTCGCTTATCACGAAGCGGGGCACGCCCTGCTCTTCCACCTCTTGGAAAACACCAGCCCGGTGCACAAGATCACGATCGTGTCGCGTGGGCGCGCTGGCGGCTATGTCATGCCCCTGCCCTCCGGTGACGATATGCTGGTCACGCGGGATAAATTCGAGGACGACATTGTCGCCGCCATGGGTGGGCGCGCCGCGGAAGAAATCATCTTCAACCAGTTCACCACCGGCGCCAGCAACGACTTGCAGCAAGCCACCCGCATGGCACGCGCCATGGTGACACAATTCGGCATGAGCGACCTGCTGGGTCCCCGCTCCTATGGCAACGGGCAGGGCGCCGTTTTCCTGGGGCGCGAAATCGCCGAGCAGCGCGACTACAGCGAGCACTACGCTCAGCAGATTGACGACGAGGTCAAACGCATCCTCCAGGCGGCTTATCAGCGGGCGAAAGACATTCTGCTGGACCAGCGCGGCAAGATGCAAGAACTGGTCGAGATCCTCATCAAGCGCGAGACGCTCAACGCGGATGAGTTCGTCGAGATTGTGGACGGTCCAGCTGCTGTGGCTCCGGCGACATAATCTGTAAGAACATAATTTTGATGAGGGGGCGAGCCGGCGGCTCGCCCTTTTTTGGTATCAGAGCAATCGCACCAGAATCAATTTCGGGGTCATTAAAGTCGACAAGGTGTCAGAAAAGTTCATGCACTTTTGCGATAATCCTTTTATAGTCCTTTAAGAACCCTTATGACCTGATTTTTCAGAGTGATGCGATTGCTCTGTTTTGGTATTCAATCCCCTTTCGTATTTGTCTGCAAGCTGTTAGAATTTCCGTTCAGTTAAGGTTTATTCTGCGATCCTAAGATGGCGCAACCCGTTAGACGGGAGCATTCATTGGCACAGCACGTTCCTAGTAACGAAAAATACCAGTATGACGTTTTTCTTTCTCACGCATCTGAAGACAAGGATGACGTGGCGCGGCCGCTTGCACTAAAGCTACAAGAGCGACAGTTACGAGTCTGGTACGACGAATTTGAATTCAGAATCGGCGACAATATAGTCGAAAAACTGAACAACGGAATCAATTCGAGTCGCTTTGGAATCTTGATCTTGTCGAAGTCCTTTGTTGACATGGCAAAACAATGGACAAAGCATGAGCTTGACACATTAGAAGGTTTATATGTTACAGAGGACAGGGTCATGTTTCCGATCTGGCACAATATCTCTGTGAAGGAGATTAGGGCCTTCCGTGCCTCGTTAGCAATCATTTTTGCCCGAAGCACCGCAACTCACACGCTTGAGGAAATTGCCAAAGAGATCCATGAGGTAATCATGGATCTGTACAAAGAAGAATCTGGGACCGGGTGAGTTAAGCCGCTGTTATTGAGCGGCTTGCACTTTGAGTCATTGGTGCTTCTCAAACTTCGGGAGTGGTGATTCTGTTGGTATGGTAAACTGAATATATGAAAATATGTCCGCACTGCCAAGATACAGAACAACAAGTAAAGGCAGGTCGCACTGGTTACGGAAGCCAATTGTACAAGTGCAAGCCCTGCAACCGCCGTTATGTCGCAGAATCTCGTCGATATAGCAAGGAAATGCGGCAATTAGCCGTTAAATACTATGCGGATGGCTTGAGTTACCGAAAGATCGCCCGTCATTTTAAGGTTCATCATGTGACGATAATGAATTGGGTGAAAGCTTGCGCCGATCAACTGCCACCGGCCCCGATACCGCGAAAGAAGCCACTGCATATCCTTGAGATGGATGAGTTGCATACTTTTGTTGGGCGAAAAAAAACAGATGGTACATAATCACTTTGGTCGAGCGAGCTAGCAGTTGCATTGTCGGCTCACTGGTGAGCCAAAAGCGTGATGAAGCGACGTTGCAAAACCTGATAGATCAAAGTCCGAGCGGACTCTGGTACTACAGCGATCTGATGGCCTCCTACAAGAAACTGGTCTATTACCCGGGCAAGCATATACCAATGCCGAATAAGAGTGAGACTTATCGGGTAGAAGGCGTGAATGCGGAACTTCGTCATTATCTATCTCGTTTGCAACGGCGGTCCCGCTGTTTTTCTCGCTGTGCCGATGCGCTCCGCCGGGCAGTGAAGCTCTTTACATATGCTTGGAATCAGCGGCAGTTGTATCGTCAACAGTATCCCAATTACGATGCTCACCTATTTGAATTCGTATATCAATGATTCACCACTCCCAAACTTCGCCATTGCAGTAAATGGACCGGACGTGTGCTATACTATTGTCACGCGTAATCAATTTGAGGTAGATAACTGTGCAATTCTTTAAGCATGATTTAGGCCACAGGACAGGTGGCGAAATTGTCGAAATCATCCTCAAAGGCAATGCCGCTAACGTGCGCCTGATGGACAGTTCTAATTTCCAGAATTACCGTAGCGGACGGCGTCACAGTTATATTGGTGGCCACGCCAAGCGTTCTCCTGTGCGGCTGCAAATACCGAGGTCAGGGCATTGGTATGTAGCTGTCGATATGGGTGGATACAAGGGCAAAGTGAGTTCAAACGTACGTATGCTGCCGGGTAAGTTGCGTCCACTAGTTGAGACGCCGCTTTCCACTATCCCTACATTATTAAGAGACGAACCTAACGTTACGTACGATGTATTCATATCACATGCTTCGGAAGATAAAGATGAAGTGGTAAAGCCGTTGGCCGAAGCGCTTCTTGCAGGGGAACTTTCGGTATGGTATGACGACTTCGAACTTAAGATTGGCGACAGTTTACGCCGGAATATTGACCGAGGTATCACTTCCAGTCGCTTTGGTGTCGTTGTCCTGTCAAAGGCGTTCTTCAAAAAGGGATGGACCAATTACGAATTAGATGGTCTGGTAACCAAAGCTGTAAGCGGAGATCAGGTGTTGCTTCCAGTTTGGCACAAGATTACAAAAGATGAGGTTGTTTCATATAGCGCGTCTCTTGCTGACAAGGTCGCCAGAAATACCAGCACTCAGACAGTGGAAGAGATAGCGGACGAAATAATCGATGTTGTTCAGGGCATACCAGTCGAAGTCTAAGTTGTCGAATGGCATCGGGCAATCTCCTGTGGTACGCCACGTATTTTGCTGCTCATCCAACATGATGTTCTGAACGATGGAATTCATAAAACATGACTTGGGGCAGAGGGAGATACGGTTGAGGTAACTCTTACGGTTGCCGCCAACGTTCACTTGCTGGACAGCTCAAATTTACGGATGTGCCGCTAGGGGCAGAAGTTCAAGTATATCGGGGGCCACTACAAGCATTCCCTGTTCAGTTCGAGATTCCTCACGCCGGGCACTGGTATGTTGTTGTGGATTTGGGCGGATATCCAGGGGAAGTAGGCTCCTCGATTCAAGTCCTGTCTAAGGAAGCTCTGTCGGGCTGAGAAGACAAGCCGGCAACCTTGCAAGCGCTAGATACACGCTTGTTCAAGGTCAAATACGAAGGCTTTACTCTATCACTGAGCTAATGCCGCCAGGCAAGACGCCCAGATTCTTTGATATGGAGGCTGGCAGGTTGTCTACGTCACCCGATGGCAACTCACGAAATGATTCGGTCGCACCTCAATCAGCGGCGGATCCGGCTCTTGATGACAGAGATCAAAGACCACCGGACAGCGGGTATTGAAGTTGCAGCCGGTCGGCGGATTGGCCGGGTTGGGCAGGTCGCCGGAGATGATAATGCGCTGGCGGGTCTCCTCCAGCGCCGGGTCCGGCACCGGCACAGCTGAAAGCAGCGCCTGGGTATAGGGGTGTTGCGGATTGTCATAGACTTCATCGACGGGACCCAGTTCGACGATCTTGCCCAGGTACATAACCGCCACACGGTCGCAGATATGCCGCACCATGCTCAGGTCATGCGCGATGAAGAGATAGGTCAAGTTGAGTTCGTCTTGCAGCTCTTCCATCAAGTTGACTACCTGCGCCTGAATCGATACATCCAGCGCCGAGATTGGCTCGTCGGCGACAATAAAGCTCGGCTCCAGCGCCAGCGCGCGGGCAATGCCAATGCGCTGCCGCTGCCCGCCAGAAAATTCGTGCGGGTAGCGATTGATGAAATAAGGGTTCAGACCCACTTTTTCCATCAACGCTTCGACAAACTGCTGACGTTCTTTCTTGTTGCTGTAAATCTTGTGGATTTGCAGAGGTTCGCTGACGATGCTGCCGACGGTCATGCGCGGATTCAAGGAAGCGAAGGGATCTTGAAAGATGATCTGCATCTTGCGGCGCATCTGCCGCAACTCGTTGCCGGTCATCGTGGACAGTTCTTGCCCCTCGAATTTGACGTTGCCTTCCGTGGGACGATACAACTGCAGAATGGTGCGTCCGGTGGTGCTCTTGCCGCAGCCCGATTCGCCCACCAGCCCCAGCGTTTCCCCACGAACAACATTAAAACTGATGCCATCCACCGCGCGCACAGCGCCAACCTGCCGCTGAAATACGATGCCAGCGGAAATCGGGAAGTATTTCTTCAGGTTATGGACCTCGAGGATATAGTCGTCGTCCCGTTTTTCTTTGTCCATTGTCATGGTCATCGCTTCACTAGACATTTTGCGCTACCCCCTCGCGGATGTCTGCCCAACAAGACATAACATGTGTGCCATCGCCATTGGAATCGAGCACCGTCTCAAGCGGCGGCCGCTCGTCCCAACACCTTTCCAGCTCGAATTGCTCGCGAACGTCGCAGCGCGCGGCGAATGGACAGCCGGCCGGTTCATTGCGCATATCCGGAGGCGAGCCCTCGATTTGAATCAGCTTTTCTTCGCCGCTGGAATCCAAACGCGGCAGCGAACCCAACAGGCCGACCGTATAAGGATGACGCGAATCGCCAAAAACTTCGTGCGAGGAGCCGGATTCCATAATGCGCCCACCGTACATCACCTGGATGCGATCGGCGATACCGGCGACCACACCCAGATCATGCGTGATCCAGATCATCGCCATATTGAATTCGTCTTTCAGTTGTTTCACCAACTCGATTATCTGCGCCTGAATCGTTACATCCAGTGCGGTCGTTGGCTCGTCGGCGATCAGCAGCTTGGGATTGCAGGACAGCCCCATGGCAATCATCACACGCTGGCGCATCCCGCCGGAGAATTGATGCGGATAGTCATCAAGCCGGCGATAGGCGTCGGGAATACCGACCATATCGAGCAAGTCGGCGGCGCGCTTGCGCGACTGTGAGGTATTCATGCCCTCGTGTAATTTCAATGATTCTGTGATCTGTGTGCCGATGGTCAGCACCGGATTCAGCGAGGTCATCGGATCCTGGAAGATCATGGCAATTTCCTTGCCGCGTATGAGCCGCATCTGATCGGGTTTTAGCTGCAGCAAATCTCGTCCCTCAAAGTTGACCGTGCCCGATTCAACTTTGCCTGGCGGGCTGGGGATCAAACCCATGACAGCCAGGGAACTGACGCTTTTGCCACTGCCGCTTTCGCCGACGATGCCAAGCGTTTCGCCCTCTTCCAGGTCGTAGGAAACGCCATTGACCGCGTAGACCGTTCCTTCTTGTGTATAAAAGCGGACAACGAGGTCCTTAACTTCTAGTATGACGCCCAATGTCGCACCCTCCTCCCGCAACAAAATCTCTATGAATAATTTCAGGTCAAGAGAGTTTGTCGAACAAAAGCCTTCTCGTCGCAAGGATACCTTGTAACGACTGGTACAATCATACCAAAGATGTATCGGTTTTACCAACAACTCAAAAATAGGGGGTGCATTTCAGATTGTTGGCGCTTCAAGCCCTATCTATCAAAAAGCGGAACTCGGTAGGGGCGAGCCGGTGGACTCTGTTGAGAAACAGCCTCCATCACCCGCCCCCTTGCCCAAAAATGAGGCAATTGGAGTCTTATGACCTGTAGTAAGCCGTTAAGCCCCTCTCCCTTTATGGGGGAGGGGTTTGGGGTGGGGGTAAATTGAGTATTTCAACAGAGTCCGGTGGCTCGCCCAAATGTGAGATCTTGGTTTCGGGCGACTCAGCGCTGCGCGTAGACACAGCAGGTCAGTCGCCCCTACCGATCGTCTTTTTATTTGTGATTCTGCTGTTAGAGCGGATAGTCTATGACGAAATTCGATACTATGTTTGTTCATTCTGCCAAAATATTGAAATGCACCCGAAAATAGGCGCGCGCGGTAGAAGCTTAGCGTTGCTGGCGGTACCAATTGACGGTTTCGCGCAAGCCGGCGCGGAAGTCGGTCGTCGCGACAAATCCAAATTCGCGCTCGGCGCGGGAAACATCCAGCTTGCGGCGCGGTTGACCATTGGGTTTGCTGGTATCCCAGCGCAATTCTCCGCCGTAACCAACTTCCTCAGCGATAATCCGCACCAGATCGCGGATGCTAATCTCATAGGCGCTGCCGAGGTTGACAGGCTCTGAACTATTGTAATGTTCGGCAGCCAAAACGATGCCGCGCGCCGCATCGCGAACGAACAAGAATTCACGAGTTGGGGAGCCGTCGCCGAATAGGGTTACGGTGTCCTCGCCCCGCTCCAGAGCGTCGACCATTTTTCGGATCACATCGGGGATGACATGGGCCGATTTGGCATCGAACTTATCGTGCGGACCGTATAGGTTGACGGGCAGCAGGTGAATGGCGTTGTAGCCATATTCCTGTCGATAGGCTTGGCTTTGCACCAGCAGCATCTTCTTCGCTAAGCCATAGGGCGCGTTGGTTTCTTCCGGGTAGCCCGCCCAAAGATCGTCTTCTTTGAAAGGGATTGGCGCATATTTAGGATAACTGCAAACGGTGCCGACGCCGACGAATTTGTCCACGCCAGCGCGCCGCGCGCCCTCCAGCAAGAGCGTGCCCATCATGATGTTGTCATAGTAGAACAACCCGGGGTGGGCGCGATTGATGCCGATGCCGCCGGCCGTCGCCGCCAAATGGATCACCATGGTCGCCGCTGGATGATCGGCATATAAGCGTTCCACATGCTCTGCCAAGCGCAAGTCGTATTGGGCGCTGCGTGGTACGATGACATCGTCAGCCTCCTTGCCCCGCAGTGTTTCGGCCACATGGCGGCCGAGGAAGCCGGCCCCGCCCGTCACAATCACAGCCTGTTCGCGCCAAAACGTCTTAGTCATGCCTCGCCCTCTCTAAAGAATTGGACCAACAGCACCAGAGACTAGACCAGTATATCACCTGAATACACCTTTACATGGTTATATTCTCAAGCGAATCGGCGCGCGCAGTTTCTTTACCTTCCCGTATCTTCCCGTTCTGCATACACATTTGAGCCAAGCAATTGTAAGATGACCGCATTAGCCACCTGCGGAATACTCAAGAAAGGCAATCTCTTGGAACGCACACTGATAATCGTAAAACCGGATGCGATGCAGCGCGGCCTGGCCGGCGAAATCATCAATCGCTTCGAGCGGCGCGGCTTGAAGATCATCGGCATGAAGTTGCTGCAGCTCAACAGAGAATTGGCGGAAAAGCACTATGACGTACACCGCGAACGCCCTTTTTTCAGCAGCCTGGTGGATTACATCATTTCGGCGCCGGTGATAGTCATGGCGCTGGAAGGCAGCGACGCTGTTCTAGCCGCGCGCGCGACCATCGGCGCGACCAAGCCGGCGGAAGCGGCGGCGGGCACCATCCGCGGCGATCTCGCGCTGGAGATCGGTCGTAACCTGGCGCATGGCTCGGACAGCGTCGAGAACGGGATAATTGAAGTCGCGAATTTTTTCAGCGCGGCTGAGCTCTGCAGCGGCTGGACGCGGGATGTGGATGGCTGGGTGTTTGAGTAGATAAAAGGTGCAAATCAATGGCGATTGAGCGTATGCCGATTACTCCAGAAGTCTTAACCTGGGCGCGCGAGCGGGCAGGTTACAAGTTGGATGAGCTCGCGGAAAAAGCTAAGTTTCGCAAGATTGCCGAGTGGGAGAGTGGCAAGCTCGGCCCAACCTATCGCCAATTGGAAGATATCTCCAAGATTCTAGAGATACCGATGGCGATGTTTTTCTTCCCTAAACCACCGGATCTGCCACCCATTGAGGAGACATTCCGCACTCTCGGTTCGGCACAGTTTAATGAGATTCCACCCTCGGTAAGGCTTCTCCTGCACAAGGCGCGCGCCTTTCAAACTGGATTAAGCGAGTTAAACAAAGGTCGAAATCCAGCCGAACGTCATATTGTCCGTGACATACGATTAAACTTCAACGAACCGGTAGAGTCAGTGGCCGCTGACGTCCGCGATTTTTTGGGCGTGTCGCTGGATGAGCAATTTGCTTGGAAAGACGACGATGCGGCCTTAAAAGCTTGGCGCAGCGCACTCTATCACGTTGGTGTAACAGTTTTCAAAGATACCTTTGGCGTTGATGATTTCTGTGGATTTAGCCTGTACGATACAGAATTTCCTATCATATATGTCAACAACTCGAACATAAGAACGCGGCAAATTTTTACACTTTTTCACGAATTAGCACACCTGCTACACCGTACCAGTGGCGTAGACAGGCATGGCTCTTTTAAGCATGATTTTACGACTGACATGGCGCATATCGAGCGGCGCTGCAATGCTTTAGCAAATGCAATCCTCGTTCCAACCGCCGTATTGGAAAGAGAAGTCCACGATGTCTGCCAGTTGCGATCTGAAGCTGAAAAACTCTCCAAACGATTAAGTGTGAGTCGTGAAGTCATTTATCGAAATTTTCTTGACCGTAGATGGATAGAGCAAACCGAGTATGAAGCAGCTGCCAATGAATGGGCGTCGCAAGTAAGCAAAGGGCGAAGTAAAGGAGGCAATTATTATCGTACTAAGATTCGATACCTCGGAGAGGAATATATTTCCTTGGTGCTAAGCCGTTATTATCAGGGTCAATTCGAAGACGAGGATCTGGCGGGTTATTTGGACATAAAGCTGGGAAACATTGATCGCCTCGAAGAGTACTTTTTTGGAGAGCGCCGCTAATGTACGTCTTTGACACAAATAGTTTCTCGAAGCTTTTCGGCTGTTATCCGATTGGAAGTTTTCCAAGCCTTTGGAGACGATTCGATTCCTTGCGTTCGATCGGCAGGCTACTCTCTACTCGTGAGGTCATGCTAGAGCTAGAGGCTGGAAAAAGAAGAACCGAGAGTGCCTATAATTGGGCGAAGGATAATCGTGAACTGTTCACGCCACTAATCGGCAACGAGGCTGCTGCATTAGCAGAGATATTCCAAGAAGAGCATTTCCAACAAATTATGCGCCGGAAGCAAGGTGTAGTTAGCACAAGCGCTGACCCTTTTATCATTGCGCGCGCAATTTACCGTGGCGGTACAGTAGTAACAGAAGAAAGCAAGCCACCACATGGCGCTCGGATTCCAAATATCTGTGAAAAATTCGAGGTGCCCTGTGTCAAACTTGAAGGATTTATGTACCTCGAAAACTGGACATTCTAAGAATCTGAATTATGCAATCCAAAATGAGCAACTCCCCCGCCCTGCTGCTCTTCCTAATCCTAGCCCTCTTCGGCATATTCGTCGCTCTGCTGACCGTCTTCCTCGAAGGTCGCGACGCGCCCGCCGCCCAGCCCACCTTCAATCCCGCGCCACAGCGCGCCCTCATCAACTTTCGCGCGCCCGACTTCGAGTTGCCGCTGCTGGACGGCTTGACGCTGGTCTCCCCGCCAGATTACGCCGGGCGACCACTATTCCTCAACTTTTGGGCGACCTGGTGCGCGCCTTGCGTGCGGGAGCTGCCGGCGCTGGAGGAATTCGTCCTCGCGCACGCTGATCAAGAGCAAGGACCGGCGCTGCTTACGATCAACCTGGGCGAGACGGCCGCGGAGATCAGCGGCTTCTTGCAGGAAATTGGCTTGCGCAATTTGCCGGTCGCCATGGACATCAACCAGGTGGTCAAGCGCGACTACGGCGTACAGAACTTGCCCACGACCTATGTGATCGACGGCAGCGGCATGGTCCGACATACGAAGCTGGGCGAGATGAAATACGAAGAAATGGGGCTATACTTAAAACAATTGGAAGATGAGTCCTGACGGACAGACGCGCAACCGAGGGCGACCCTATGCCTCAAGAAAACAGACTAAACCTGGAAAGCTTTGCTAGGAGCGGCAGATGCGCATTGAACTAAAGGACAAGGTCGCCCTTGTTACCGGTTCGGCGCGCCGGATCGGCCGCGCCATCGCGCTGGAGCTGGCGAAACATGGCGTGCATATCATGGTGCATTACCATCGCAGCGATCCAGCCCAAGTGCGGGAAACCTTGCAGGATATTAAATCGCTCGGCGTAATGGCATTCGCCGCTGGCGCCGACCTCAGCCAAAGCGCAGGCGTCGAGCAGCTCTTTCAAGAGTTTCGAAGACGATATGATCGCCTTGACATCGTGGTGAACAACGCCGCGGTTTTTCAGCAGCGGGACTTTCTCGACGTGTCCCTGGAAGATTGGGATCTGACGATGGCGCTCAACTTGCGGGCGCCTTTCCTGATTACGCAGCGCGCGGCTGTCATCATGCGAGAAAAGCCCGAGCCGGGCGGGACCATCATCAATATCTGCGATACCGGCGTGGACGGACCCTGGCGCAAATACCCTCATCATGGCATCAGCAAATCCGCCTTGTGGATGCTGACGCGGGTCAGCGCGCTATCGCTAGCGCCGGCAATTCGTGTCAACGCGGTCGTTCCGGGACCCGTGCTGAAGACGGACCGGCAGGACCTCACGGACGCCGTTTGGGCGAAGGTCGCGGAGCGTATCCCGCTGCAACGCACAGGCTCGTCCGGCGATGTGGCGCGGGCTGTTGTCTATTTGTGTCAAGAAGATTATGCCAGCGGCGCCCTGCTCCACCTGACTGGCGGCGAGCACCTGACCTAGAGCGCGTCGCCCCGCACACGCCGGAAACCGGCCCCATAAGCGGCGTGGCCCATGCCAATTACCATGAAGGCTTTGGGGTCAACGCTGCTAACTTCTTCCTTCAGCTCGCGCGCCTGCGACCGGCCAATCGTGACGTAAAGCATGGTGCGTTCCGCCCCCGTGTACCTGCCCTTTATGGTCCAACTGGTGACGCCGCGCTGCAAGTTGGCAAAGACCAGCGCCGCGATTTCGTCAGGCTTGTCGGTGATGATCATGGCGGTGCGGATGACGCTGGGTCCTTCCAAGACATAATCGGTGGCCATGCCGGCGATGAAGAGCGCGATCGCCGCGTACAAAGCGCCTTCCCAGCCATAGACCAGCCCCGCGCCCATGATGATGACGGCATCGGTGCACAAGAACGTGGTGCTCATGGGGAAGCCGAAGCGCCTTTGCAAAATCAGCGCCAGGGTCGACGTACCGCCGAGCGTCGCGCCAGCGCGGAAGACCAAGCCAACTCCGACGCCGCCCAGCAATCCGCCGAACAAGGCGTTCAACATGCGGTCCTCGCTGATGCCTTTTGGCGCCAAGGGGCTAAGCAAGTCAATCATCAGCGACAATACCGCGATAAGCATTACCGTCCGCAGGATCACGCGCGATCCGCCCGGCAACATTTTGTATGCCAATGCCTGTATCGGGATGTTCAAGACGAAGATCATCAGCCCAATCGGCGTATCGAATAACTCATTGAGCAGTGTGGCTGCCCCCGCGGCGCCCGCTGGCGCAATATCTAGCGGCTGCAGGAAAACGATCAGCGATAGCGCGGCGGCCACGACGCCGATGAAGATCAGAACATAGCGAAAGACAAGAACGCGAAGCATTGTCAACATGGGCGGCTCTCCTAACTGGAACGCGCGAACCAACGAAGCGAGATTTTAGCTTGCTACCATTATACTCCCGCGCTACGTTGCGTCGGTCGCTTGCAGGCGAATCCGATAGGAGCGTCGGCTTGAGCTATGTTATACTCATAGCTTGAATCTACGCCACAGTTTCGCAAGTCTTGGAGTTGATAGGCTATGCCATTAGTTGCGCATTCAACCTTGCCCAGTTTTGACCGTTTGAAGGTGCGCGGACAAGAAGTGCTGGCGCTAGACCGCGCTCTGACGCAAGATATCCGCGAACTGCATATCGGCTTGCTCAACATGATGCCGGACGCCGCCTTGGAGATTACCGAGCGGCAGTTCATGCGCCTGGTTGGCAACAGCAACCAGATCGCTCAGTTTTATGTGCATGTCTTTTCTGTGCCCGGTTTGGATCGCAGCCCAGAAACCAAAGCCTATATCGAAGAATACTATACAACTTTCGAGCAAGTCAAAAAGGACGGTCTGGACGCCCTGATTATCACCGGCGCCAACATCGCCAATCCCAGCCTCGACCAAGAGAACTTTTGGCAAGCCCTCACAGAGGTCATCGAATGGGCGCGTGTCAACGTCACCTCTACTATGTGTTCTTGCCTGGCGACCCATGCCCTGATGAAGTACTTTTATCAGATCGAGCGCGTCAAACGAGAGAGCAAGAAATGGGGCGTCTTCGAGCATCGCGTCACACAGCCCGCGCATCCCTTGCTGCGCGAGATCAATACGCGCTTCGACGTCCCGCATTCGCGCTGGAATGCCATCACGCGGGAGCAAATCGATCAAGCCGGCTTGAGCCTGCTAATCCAGAGTTTTGATGGCGAGTTCCACATGGCTGTCAGCCCGGACCAATTGCGCATCGTCTATTTTCAGGGGCATCCCGAATATGACATCAACAGCCTGCTGAAAGAGTATAAGCGCGATCTCGCGCTTTATTTCGCCGGCCAGCAGGAACAGCCGCCCTACCCGGAAAATTATTTCCCGCTGGAAGCGCGCGATATCGCAGAGCGCTACCTGCGGCAAGCGCATTTAGCGCTGGAACGGGGCGCTGAACTGCCGCAATTCCCCGAGGACGCCATGATGCCCTATCTCGACAATACCTGGGGCGATACCGCTCGCGCGATTTTCAATAACTGGTTGGGCGCCGTATACCAGGTCACCAATGTCAAGCGCCACATTCCCTTTGACGACGGCGTCGATCCCGACAATCCCTTGGGGATACTAAGTTAAAGCAAGTAGGTCAGAAGATTCACCGCAGAGGCACAGAAGTAAAACCAAGAAAATAGTTAGAAGCGGTAGGGGCGACTCGCTGAGTCGCCCTATGAGCAGGATCCATTTCACGTTGGGCGACCCAAAGCTCGCCCCTGGAATATCCATTATAAAGTTGCAGGAGCAACAGCATGACATTGCTTACCCCAGCGGATTACCAACTCTTTCCGACAGTCGACCCTGATTATCGTTATGCTTACGGCTCGCATCCAGAGCAATTCGGCGAATTAACGCTGCCGCGTTCGGAAGCGCCGCATCCCGTCATCGTCTTGATTCATGGCGGCGGCTACCGGGAGATCTATGACCTGCGCCCCCTGGGACAGGTGGTGCAGGCATTGGCGGCAAAGGGCTTCGCTGTCTGGAACATTGAATACCGGCGGCAGGGCAACGGCGGCGACTATCCAAATATGTTCCTTGATGTCGCGGCCGGGGCGGATTACCTGAGTCAGTTGGCGGCGGCGCATGCGCTTGACCTGAGCAATGTCATCAGCATGGGGCACTCGGCGGGCGGTCACCTGGCGCTGTGGCTGGCGGGACGAAGGCGCATCGAGCCAGAAAGCCCCTTATACGCCGAAAAGCCGATAATGATAAATGCTGTGCTGGCATTGGCGCCGCTGGCGGATGTGGCGGGGGCAGCCAAACATGGCTTGTCTAGCGATGCCTTGGCAGCCGTGATGGGTGGCGACCCGGAAACCGCCCCAGCCAATTTCCGCAACGGCGCGCCAGAAGCGCTGCTGCCATTTCATGTGCCGCAAACGATCATCGTCGGCGACAAGGATGCGGCAATGCTGGAGAATGCGCGGAGTTATGTCCAAGAGGCCAGCTCGCGCGGCGACGCAGTTGAGCTTGTGGTCTTGCCCGGGGCGGGACATTTTGAGATTGTCGCGGTGGGAACTGACGCATTCGACGCTACCTGGGCTGCGGCGCTGCGATTACGGGGGACAATCGCAGCAAAATGATGGCGACTGGAATGGCGCGGGTTTAAGCTAAAAACAAACACAGAGTGCGCAGAAGTAAATCCAACAAAATAATTAGAAACGGTAGGGGCAACCTATCGTAGAGTTTTTCATGACTTACTTGGTTTTACTTCTGTGGTTAATTTGCAGTTTAGATTCCCGCCATTTCATCCGCCAACATTTTGAAGCGGTCCCCCCCAAGGGGCGCGTCCAAAATGATTGCGAGTAACGATGAAAAACGTTAGGCTCGGTTCACTGGCGAAGCGGTTGAGCTTAGCTGTTTTTCAAGGGGTGCGGCTGGCGAGCATGGTCCCCTAGCCTGTCGCCCAGAAGTGAATTCTTTTGCGGCTTTAGGAGAGAATACTGTGACAGAGCGATCCGCCGCGGCGGACAGCGTTCACGGTCCACTTCTCGAAGCGGATTATTACTCGCGCACGGTTGTTGTCCCTGTGGGGCGGCCCGATACCGCTGTTGAAATGCTGAATTTGGCGGGGGAGATGGTGCATCCCAGCGAAGGGCTGGTGATCGCCTTGATCATTTCGCTGGGGGACATTGAAGAAGCGAATAAGGTCAGCACTGAACTGAGCCAGGTCATCGAAGATTTCCGCAATGCCGACCGCGGGCATCAGGTGGAATTAGTAACCGAAATAGCGGTCAGCGTCTCGCGCGGCATCCTGGATGTGGCGCGGGAACGCAACGCCGATGTCATCATCCTCGGTGTGCGGCGCTCAATCCAACAGCAAGTCAAACTGGGGACGGTGGTGGAAAACGTCATCGCGACCGCGCCCTGCGGCGTCTTGATCTATCGCAGTTCCTTGTCGCCAGCCTTCAGCCGAATAGTTATACCAATAGACGGCAGCCTGGCCGCCACAGCCGCCACCAAGCTGGGGCATAGCATCGCCCTGCAGCACGAAATCCCGGTGCGGCAGATGAGCGTGCAGCAAGGCTATCATTACAATCCGGACAATGAAGCGCTCATCCACAATTATGAAACGCAATTCCCAACCGATATCGGCTTGTCAAAAATGATCATCGTCGGGCGCAATCCAGCTCGGGAAATCGTCCACAGGCTGACCGAAGACGACTTGCTCGTGATCGGTTTTTCACAAAAGTCGGATTTCGAACGCCAAATCACGAATGACCTCAGCAATCAACTGCTCAATCAAGCGCTGGGACCAGTGATCCTGATTTCGCAGATTGAGTGGCATCGCGGTTTCCGTGGCGCCATTGAGCATGGCATAGCCAGGATCAATCCGCAATTGACCTTGGTCGAGCAGAACGAATTGATCTGGAGCGCGCAGAAAACCGCCCACAGCAATCTCAATTACACGGTCATGATCGTGCTGTCGGCGGCGCTGGCAACCCTGGGATTGTTGACGAACAGCGCTGCGGTGATCATCGGCGCGATGCTGGTGGCGCCCTTGATGTCGCCCCTTTCGAGCTTTTCCGTTGGCATGGCGACCGGCATCCTGGAACTGACTCGGCGCGCCAGTCTGACTTTGGTCCAAGGCGTGAGCCTGGCGCTGCTGATTGCCATCGTGATGGGCATCGTGCTGCCGATAGACAGTCCAACCGAAGAAATTTTGGCGCGGGGCAGCCCCAACTTGCTGGATGCCGCCATCGCTCTGGTGTCGGGCTGGGTGGCGGCTTACGCCACCGCGCGCAAGGGCATTCCGGCCGCGCTGGCCGGCGTCGCCATCGCGGCTGCGCTGATGCCGCCGCTTTGCACAATTGGCTTGGGCATCGCGCTGCGAGATGAGAATCTAGCGCTGGGAGCCTCTCTGCTCTTCCTCGCCAATATCACCTTCATCATCGCCTCGGGTTATATCACCTTTCTCTGGCTGGGCATGCACCCCAGCGGGAACCGGACCGGCAGCATGAACCAGACGCGCTCCTGGTGGATTGTGCTCTGCATCATCACCGTGGTGGTGACGGTCGTATTCGCGCGATTGGGCTCCCAAGCTATCGACGAATCTCATATTCGCGACCGCCTGGAAGCCGATGTCTTCCCCGGGGCGACCGTTGTCGAATATCATGTCGTCTCTTCCGCGCCCATGGGCGTTCAGATGATCGTGCAAACCGAAAAGCCGATCAGTCCCGATGCGGTAGAATCGGCGCATCTTCTCATCAACGAACTTTATGGCAGAGATGTTGAGGTCAAGGTGATCGCGCGCCAGGTTGTCCTGCCTACCGCGCCATTAAGCGCCGCGGTCGCGGCCATCCTGGCGGAAGCTTTGCCGACAGCGCGCATCGTCGATGTAATCGCGGCAGACGACGACGGTCTGATGATCAGCGCTACCATTCAAGATGCCGCGCCACCCTCCGCAGAGGCATTGGCGGGACTCAAGCAGCGTTTGAGCGACTTGTCCGATGAGACGGCGCAAATTGAAATCCTCTTCCAGCAGGTTCTTCGTTGGAGCGAGCCAGCAACAGACATCTTTGACAATTCCTGAATTGGCGGCAGAGGACTAGCCGGCCAAAGCGGCGGAAATCAATCGCCGCTCCCGTCCGCTAACGCGCTAGCTTTCCCGCGCGATAGCCGCTTGCAGGATCGCATCGACAGCCGGATCCCAGGTGGGCAGCCACTCTGCTTTGACCTCGCAGCCAGCGTCAACCAGCAATTGCACGCAGGCGACATGATCGCCGCCGCTGAGCCAAGTGTGCTGGCGGCCATAGAAGCAAGTGGTAAGCGGCGTGCCACCATATCCGTTGAGCCAAGCCAAAGGCGGGTCGCTGTCGGCTTCCAGCAAAAGCGCCACCGTCTCGTGGTAGCCATGGAATGCCGCCCAGTGCAAGGGGGTCATGGCGTCGTCATCGCGGATATGCAGGTCGAAACCCAGCGACGCCATTAATTTGACCGCTTCAGCATCGCCGGTCCAGGCCGCGTGCAATAGCTGCCTTTGATCGTCTTCCGCCAACTGTGGCACGATCGCGGGATTCTCCCGAGCGATGCGCCGCGCCGCCTTGGCACTTCCCGCCGCGCAAAATGCCAGCAGTCGAACATCCGATGGGCTTTGTTCGAGCAAAAAGTCAAAAATCTCTGTATATCCGAATGCCAGCGCGACTTGATGCGGGGACATGCCCGCGCCGGAAAAGGCGTAAACATATTGATGCGACCCGTCGGCCGTCGGCGTCAATTCATAACCTGCCTGATTAACGCGCGCGCGGATGGCATGGGGATGCCGCGCCAGGGCGTCCTGTGCCAAATCGATTTCTCCCAGCACAACTGCGGCAAAGATATCCACCGTCGCGCCGCGTTTGATCAATTCCCGCGCGGCGGCGAAATTGCGCTCGCCGATTTTCCATTGCAGGGGACTGCTTTCGTGATCGTGATCGCGCGCCTCCAGGTCCGCCCCGCGCGCTAAGAGCCAATCCATGACCGCGGGATCGGCGGCATAATGCAGGGGCGTTTTGCCATCGCCGCCGCGCCTGTTCACGATGGTCGGGTCCTTTTTGTAGGCTGCTTCCAGCCAATCGAGCCAGCCTTGCTCTGCCGCCGCGTGAACGGTCACTTCAGCGCCGCGTTCAATCAAAGCCCGCGCCAGCTGCGCCGACGCCAATTCCAGCACGTGGAAATCGCCCGCCCACCATTGCGATTTGGCCTTGATGTCCGCGCCGTGTTTGAGCAGCGCGTCGACCACATCGAGGTCGCTCTTCGCGATTATCAATGCCGTCGAACCGAAATCGAAATGGGGGTCGTCCAGGGTATCGCGCAGTTCGGGATGCGCGGTCAGCAAGGCGTCGAGACGAACCGCGTCGCGCGCGTATACCAGCTTCTTGAACTGCTCCAAGGCAGCGCCATAATCGACCTGCTTGAGCTTGATGGCCAAGCGCAATTCGCCCCAGCTTTTCAAGCCCTGTTCGCGGGCGATGACGGTCCGCGCGTCCTTGAGCGAGAGGGAATATGCGGGAACTTTATGGTCTGCGAGGTGACGGACCTGTGGCAAGTGTTGCCGGACGCGCTTGATCGCTTCGGCATCCCCGGCTTGGAAGGATTTCAAAAGCGCAGTTGCCGCTTCTTGAGCGGTATCATGGTTTTCGGCTAATGTCTTTGGCATGGGAATATATCAGGGCAATCGCTTGCGATTCCCATTCCTTTCCTTTCCGTAGTTCAATTCTAGTTTATGCTTAATCCGAACACAACACCCGCCGCAGCACATGCGGATCGACATTGCCGCCGCTGAGCACAACCGCGGTCACAGTGCCATCGCGCGGCAAGACGTCGTGCAGCAAAGCCGCCACGCCGACGGCGCCCCCGCCTTCAAGCACCCAGCCCTGCTCCAGCATGAAGCGCATGGCAGCCGCAATCTGCCGCTCCGATACCAAAACCACGTCATCAACGGCGCGCCGCGCGATGGGCGCCGTGATTGAACCAGCCTCGATTTCGCCGGAAAGCGCCTCGGCCAGCGTCTCCCAGACCTGTGGTTTGTCACTGCCATAGAAGAGATTGTACATGGCCGGCGCCGACTCCGCATTGACGCCGATGACCTGGATATCCGGCTTTAGGCTCTTGAGCGCTATAGCGACGCCCGCGATCAGTCCGCCGCCGCTCACAGGAACAAGCACTCGCTCGACAGCCGGCAATTGCTCGACAATCTCGAGCCCGATGGTACCGGCGCCTGCAATCACATTCGCGTCGTTATAGGGCGAGATCCAGGTAGCGCCAGCGGTTGCCCGGCGCAGCGCTTCGGCTTCCGTTTGGTCGTAGTTGTCGCCGAAGACAATCGCCTCGGCGCCATAGCGGCGCACATTATCGATCTTTTTCTGGGGCGTGTTCGTCGGCATCAAGATTTGCGCCGAGGCGTCGGTGACATGCGCGGCATAGGCGACCGCGCCGGCGTGATTGCCCGATGAAGCCGCGATGATGCCTTTTGCGCGCGCAGCCTCATCCAGGCACAAGATGGCGTTCAGCGCGCCGCGGATCTTGAAGGAATGCGTTTTATTGACATTTTCCAGCTTGAGCCAGGACTTTGCGCCCAGCTTCGGCGCAGCTTCCAGCGGCGTCGGCTGCAGATGCGCCCGCAGGCGCTGCCCGGCGCGCAGAATATCGCCCAGGGTGACGGGTTCAGGCATGGCTCATAGACCGATTTGCCGCAGGTACTCGCGATTGCGCGTCGCTGATTCCAGCGGCGCGCCCAAGCCCGGCAAGACGTCCTGCTCAACCACGATCCAGCCGTCATAAGCGATCGCCCCCAGCTTGTCCAACACGCCAGGAAAATCGACATCGCCCTTGCCCAATTCGGGGAAGATACCTTGCCCCACCGACTCTGGACCGTCCCAGCCGCATTGGCGCGACCGCGCGGCCACGTCCGGGTCATGATCTTTGAAATGCACCAGCCAAATACGCTCGGCGAAGTCTTCGATATCAGCCAGGGGATCGCCGCCGCCAAATGCCCAATGCCCGGTATCGAAGACCAAACCCAGGGTCTCGCTATCCGTCATTTCCATCAGGCGCGCGGTTTCGGCCGGGCTTTCCACCCAGGTGCCAATGTGATGATGAAAGACGGTGCGCAAGCCGGTCTCGTCCATCACGCGCCGCGCGACGGTATCTGCGCCACGCGCGAAGACCTGCCAGCCCGCCTCGTCCAAGCTCATGTCGGCAGTAATGCGACCGGCGTTCAGAGTCCGCACCGGATCGGTGTATGGGTCGTTCCCGAGCACGATTTTGCAGTTTTCGCCGCCGACCGCAGCCAGCAGTTTCGCGGCGCGCAGGCAATCATCAACGCTCTCTTGATGTCTAGCGGCGTCATGCAGATAAACGCTGACCCAAGTTCCCAGCAGCGCCAAGCCGCGCCGCGCCAGCTCTTCGCTCAAGCGCGCCGGGTCGGTGGGCATAAATCCCCAATCGCCCAGTTCGGTCCCGGCATAACCGCTGGCCGCGATCTCATCAAGGACACGCGCGTAATCGTAGCGTTCGCCTTCGATGTTCTCAATCACACCCCAGGAACAGGGCGCGTTCGCCACCCGTAACATCATCGCCTCCTATTTCGAGCTTTGTAATAAGAAGTATAGCGATTCGAGGTTGATTGACAACACAAAGTCAAAGTCTTGCTATAACTTGGCAAGTATAGATGTTGACTTATAGTCCGTAGATAAAAATAATTTAGGGCACTACCATTTCGCTATGAATTCCGCAAACAACATAAAAGTACTCTTCGGCGAAAGAATTCGCGAATTGCGATTGTCCAAGAGTCTTTCGCAAGAAAAACTCGGCTCGCTATGTGGCCTCGATAGAACTTATATCAGCAGTGTCGAACGGGGTCATAGAAACGTCAGCTTAGAGAATATTTCTTCCATTGCCGATGCGTTAAGCATCAACATAAGTGAACTGTTCAAAGGTATACCGACTAACAGTATCAACGATATTCTTGAAAAATGGAAATTAACTGCAGAAGAGTTAACCGCTATCGTCGATGAAAACCCCAGCCTTCGCGGGTTTATGCTGGGTTATGTTGCAGAGTATAAAGCACATAATTTCTTGGAAAAGCTGCCTACTGTTTCGGGTTTGCGCAAACCCGACGACCATGACCGCCGGGGAGGCAGCAAGAATGATATTATTGCAATCTACAAAGGACGCGAGTTTTCTTTCAAGGTAAAGTCCCTACAAACAAATTCAATAGAATATAATCCAGAGAGCGGAACATACAAAGGACGAGTACAGGTTGACGCAAGTGATAGACGTCCCGTAACATTTCCCGATGGTACAGAACTTCAGACGACATGTTTGTTAGTTGGCCAGTTTGACATACTTGTATTAAATCTTTTTCAATTTAGACAAGAATGGGACTTTGCATTTATCCTTAATGGCGATTTGCCCAGATCCAAGTATCGAAAATATACTCCATATCAGAAAGACCATTTACTTGCAACTATCGTAAATGTGACATTACCCATTCAGCCGCCTTTTACTACAGATCCGTTAGAATTATTAGACAAACTCATCTAGACTGAGACAATTTAGATTTGATGAATACAAGAAAATATGAGTGATTCTTGCGTGCGTGGACTTGTTTCTTGATTCTGCTTACGCTGGGCTTATTTTTACGAACTACCACAAATAGATCTTTGGCATAAAAACCCATTTTGGCGTACTCAATTATGATTTCAACATGTGTGAGCCACTGTTTGTTCGCACTAACTTCGTCTTGGCATTTAACGATAAGAATACCGTTCTTGCGAAGAACGCGATAGGCTTCAATCCCAGCGTCTACATATAGATCAAGGACTGCCGCGTGCCATTTCGATCTTCTCGGCTTCGTCAGGATTGTTGCTTTCCCATTATCAGAATAAGCCTCGCGAAAAGAAACGTGAGTACCTGCACCACTGCGATGGTTGCTGTTCTCGCGTAGGAGCCCCTCCATATACGGCGGGTCTAATACTACACAATCGATACATGACTTCTCATAGGGTAATTCTCTGCAATCAACACCAGTCTTTAAATCGGTTGCCAATACATTGTAATTTCCGTCGGGCACATTTCGCCAGAATACACCTTTGCCGTAAGTTACATCTGCAACA
Organism: Aggregatilineales bacterium; assembly: GCA_963663445.2. Classification (GTDB taxonomy): domain Bacteria; phylum Chloroflexota; class Anaerolineae; order Aggregatilineales; family Phototrophicaceae; genus UBA6055. Next base: position 2,519,181 of record CAXXTM010000002.1, read on the forward strand.
GTTGAAAATAGTGGCACATGCAATTCCAATATTTTAGGAAAAACCTCGGCGTTCGTTTCTTGATATGCAGAGAAAATAAGGTCTGAGGTCGTCTTTCCAGACTGAGTTCTTCTTGTCCTGTGCATTGTATAAATTCCTGTTGACTATAAGTAACAGTATAACATTTGTTCCATAGATTGCAACGTTCAATTTCACCAAGTTTCCGGTCGTGTGATTTATTAGTGTTGCCCTCTCCTTCACCCTGTGCAGCGCGATATAGCGAGACTACAATCGTACCAAAATTTCAGTACAGAACTAAGAGAAGCGATAGTCAAATGTGTCAACCGGACCACACGCGCTTGTTTTTGCCCGGTCCCGTCGAGGTGCGGCAGGAGATCCTGCAAGCGCAAAGCGCTTGGATGATCGGGCATCGCAGCGCCGAATTCGCCGAGCTGTTCGCGCGCCTGCAAAACAAATTGCGGCGGGCTTTCTTCACGGAAAACCGCGTCTATATCAGCGGGTCTTCGGGCAGCGGCTTGTGGGAAGGCGCTTGCCGTAATGGCATCCGCGACGACCGCAAAGCCCTGCACCTGACCGGCGGCGCCTTCAGCGAACGCTGGGCGCAGATTAGCCGAGCCAACGGCAAGACCGTCGATTGCATTGACGTGGCTTGGGGGCAGGCGCATACAGCGGAGATGGTCGCTCAAGCGCTGGAAAAAGCAAGCTACGACGCCGTCTGCGTCGTGCATAACGAAACCAGCACCGGCGTGACCAACCCTATCCGGGCGATTGGGGAAGTCCTCAAACAGTATCCCGATACCTTGTATTTCGTGGATACCGTCAGCGGCTTCCTGGGTACGGAACTGCGCGTGGACGATTGGGGCATCGACATCGCCTTGACCTCGAGCCAGAAAGCCTTCGCCCTGCCGCCCGGCATCGCCTTCGCGGCCGTCAGCGAGCGCGTGTTGGAACGCGCCAAGAGCATCGCCAACCGCGGTTATTACTTTGATTTTTTGACGCTGGAAAAATCTTTGCTGAAGAACAATACGCCCTCAACGCCGCCGGTCGCGCTCATGTTCGCGGCCGACCGTCAAATGGAGCAGATCCTGGCAGAGGGCATCGAGTCGCGCTGGTGGCGTCATCAAGACCTGCGCGACGCCACTCACCGCTGGGCGCTCGATCGTGGTTTCGGGCTCTTCGCCCAAGAAGGCTATCGCAGCAATACCGTTACCACTGTGGATAATCGGCTCGGCATCGACGTCGAGGCAATGGATCGTTTCATGCGGGAGGAAATCGGCTTCGCCATGGACAAGGGCTATGGGAAAATCAAAGGGACGACCTTTCGCCTGCCGCACATGGGCGATGTGACCATGGACATGCTGCGAGAAGTCCTGGCCGGCATCGACGCCTTTCTGGCGCTGGCATGACAGATCGAATGAACCATTGATTGAAACAAGCAACGGAGCGTCATCAGCATGACTTATCAGGTTCTGGTTCCCGATAACGTCAATTACAAGGCGATAGAACTCCTGCGCGACTGCGCCGGGATCCGCGTATCCGCGCCGGGCAAGCTGGATCGGCCCGCCCTGCTCGCCGCGATAGCCGACGCCCATGCCATCATCATCCGCAGCGGCGTTACCGCCGATGCCGAGTTGATCGCCAGCGCGGCGCAACTCAAAGCCATCGCGCGCGCCGGCGTCGGCGTCGACAATGTCGATCTGGGGGCCGCAGCCGCGCGGGGCATCGTGGTCATGAACACGCCGGGCGGCAATACCATCTCAACCGCCGAGCACAGCTTCGGCTTGATGCTCGCCCTGTCCCGGCATATCCCGCAGGGGCATCAATCGCTGCTGGCAGGCCGCTGGGATCGCAAGGCTTTCAGCGGCGTCGAGCTCAAGGGCAAGACCCTGGGCCTCATCGGGCTGGGGCGCATCGGGCAGGCGATCGCCCGGCGCGCGCAGGCTTTCGAGATGAAGGTCATCGCGCATGATCCGTATTTGCCGCCGCAGGTCGCCGCCGAGCTCAGCGTGCCGCTGCTCGCGCTGGCGGAGGTTTATGCGGCGGCTGATTACCTGACGCTGCACACCGTCGTGACAGACGATACACGCGGCATGATCAATGCCGAGTCGCTCGCGGCCATGAAAGACGGCCTTCGCATCATTAATGCGGCCCGCGGCGCGCTGATACATTCGACGGATTTAGCCGCGGCGCTCTCTAGCGGCAAGGTGGCGGGGGCCGCGCTCGATGTCTTCGAAGCCGAACCGCCGCCAGCCGACCATCCCTTGATCGGCCATCCCAAGGTCATCCACACCCCGCATCTGGCGGCCAGCACCGCCGACGCTCAAGTGACCGTCGCCATGGAAGCGGCGCAGCTGGTCCGGGATTTTCTGCTCGACGGGGTGACGGCGAACGTCTGCAACCCGCAAGCGCTGGGATAATCCCCCAGCGCCGCGACAGCCCACTACGGGATGTGTTGAGAAAGGAATAGCGCGTGATTAGCAAATTACTAGGCATTGCCGGCGATCTCAAGCCGGAGGCTGTAAAGAAAGACTACAGCGCGATCCTGCTAGATGAAGAGCGAGTTGAGGCCGGCTTCAAAGTCATACGCGATACCTTCATCTTCACAGATATTCGATTGATTATCGTAGACATTCAAGGCATGACCGGGCGCAAGAAAGAATATCTCTCCATTCCCTATAGCAAAATTACCATGCTTAGCGTTGAATCAGCGGGCCACTTTGACCTGGAAGCGGAACTAAAAATCTGGGTTGGCAGCCACTCCACGCCCATAGAGAAAAAGTTCAACACGAAGGTTGACGTTTACGACGTCCAGAGAACTCTGGCTTGGGCGACTAGCGGGAACAAGCGATAAAAGCAGCCCAGAATAGCCCCAGGGATTTCCGCGTTCCTCTGTCGTCGCGGCTTTATGGACGCGCGGGGCTGCCGTCGGGCAAGCGCGTCTGCGTCCAGTCCTCGACGATGTCCTTGGGCGGATGCTTGGAAGCCAGCCCTTCGTCGATATCGATGCCGAGCCCGGATTGCGTATTGGGGTAGAGATAGCCATTTTCCACCACGGGCAAGCCGGGGAAAATGGCATAATCCAGTTCCGACGGCCGATACCATTCCTGAACGCCGAAATTGGGATGCCACAAATCGAGCTGCAAGTTCGCCGCGTGACCAACGGGAGAGGTATCGCTCGGTCCATGCCAGGCGCTGCGGAGGCCGTACATATCCGCGAAGATCGCCACATTACGGGCTGGCGTGATGCCGCCCATCTGACTGATGTGCATGCGAATGAAATCGATCAGGCGCTCTTGAATCAGCAGTTGCCATTCGTGGGGATTGTTGAACAACTCCCCCATCGCCAGCGGCGTGGCGCATTGCGCGCGCAACATCCGGAACCAGTGAATGTCTTCCGGCGCCAGGGCGTCTTCCAGGAAGAAAAGTTTGCAGGGTTCGACGTCTTTGGCGAACTGCAGAGCCTCTATTGGACTCAGGCGCTCATGGATATCGTGCAGCAATTCAATCTGCTCGCCGAGCTGCTCGCGCGCGTAGGCGAGCATGTCCAGCGTGCGGCGCGCGTAATCGCGCCGGTCGAAATAGGCGCCCGGCGGCGCGCCCTTCGGCTTGACCATGGGGCTGCCTTTGCCGCCATAGCCGCCCAACTGCACGCGAATGTAACGCATGCCCTGCTCCATGTAAGCCCGCGCCTTATCGACAACTTCTTCTTTGCAGCCGCCATCGGCATGTACATACACATGCGCCGCCTCGCGCGATTTGCCGCCCAGCAGATCGTAAAGCGGCATGCCGGCGCGCTTGCCCTTGATATCCCACAAAGCTTGATCGACGCCGGAAATCGCGTTGTTCAGCACCGGACCATTGCGCCAATAGCCATGAACCATCGACATATTCCAGATCTCTTCGATGCGATCGACATCGCGGCCGAGCAAGAAGGGTTTCAAATGGCGCTCGATGGCGCTAGCTACGGCGAAAATGCGCTGCGTGAAGGTGGCGCAGCCGAGGCCGTAGAGGCCCGGCTCGGAAGTGATGACCTTGACGATGCACAGGCGCGATTTGCCTGGCTGGGTCAGGATGACTTTGACATCCGCAATCGTTACAGGTTTGGGCATGGCTGACTTTCACTCATTTGTTCTATATCCTGGGCGAACTTGATGATAGTCGCCAGCGGACGCGTGCGCGGGTCGCGCTGCAAGTCATCGAGGGTCTCGGCGTCCTGGTCGCTCCACTTCCAGATGTCGACGAAGGCTTCGACGGGTTTGTGGATTTTGTCTTTGCCTTTGAAGGGCAGGTTGTACTTGGAGTTGGAGTTAAAGGGCGGGTCGAGGTAGATGAGGTCAATCGAGGCGTCGGGCAGGGCGGCGCTGTCGTCCAGTACATCAAGGCAGTCAGCGGCGAAGAGTGTGCGGTTCACGGCTCGCTATCCCATAGATATCCAGTTGCCAACAACGGTACATATCAAGCCGACAACCGCAATCTGAGATGCGACCATGCACATGACTATCAAACGTGTTTGGCGCTCGAGATCCGCCTTGGTGGCCAATGCTCATTCCTATATGCACAGTGGTCAATCAGACACATTATAACACCCGGCAGCGATTCATCAATTTGCCGATGCCGGGGATTTCGACGCTGACAACATCGCCATCGCCCAGGAACTGCGGCGGATTCGCCGCCTTGCCGACGCCGGAAGGCGTGCCGGTCAGGATCATATCGCCCGGGTGCAGCGTGAATGCCCGCGATAAGAATTCGATCAATTCGCGCGCCTTGAAGATCATATCCGCCGTTGAGCCGTTTTGTTTCTCGACGCCGTTCACGGTGGTCACAATGCTCAGGTCTTGCGGATTCGATATCTCGTCCGCCGTGACAATGCAGGGACCGATCGGGCAAAAGCTGTCCAGACCCTTGGCGCGCGTCCATTGCTTGTCGCGGGTTTGCAGATCGCGCGCCGAGACGTCGTTGGCGACGGTGTAGCCAAAGACATAATCAAGCGCGTCTTCCCGCGCGACCCGGCGCGCGGTCTTGCCCATGATCAGCGCCAGCTCGCCTTCCCAATCCACCTGCGAAGTCAAGCCGCCTTCCCATTCGATGACGTCGCCAGGTCCGATGACCGCGCTTGGCATCACCGCGAAGACCAGCGGCTCGGATGGCGCCTCGTTATTCAATTCCCGCGCGTGTTCCAAATAGTTGCGCCCGATCGCCAGGATCTTGCCGGGACGCAGCGGCGGCAAGACGCGCGCCTCCGCCAAATCATCCAGCACGCCCGTCTCCACAAAAGCCGCGTCCTCCGACATCAACTCGGTCATTTCTTTAATGCCCAGGGGCAGAATCTCGTCGCCGTTCAAAATGCCAATATGCTCGCTGTCGCCCAGCGCGTATCGCAGCAGTTTCATGTCGCATTCGTTCCTGATTCGATTCAATTCACGCTATTGTATTTGATGAGCTGAACTTTTTCTACAGCCCAGCGGCGAATCAGTCTTTTATCTCGCGGCGTAAAGGGTAATGAAACAGTCAAGCCTCGCCTTTCGGCGAGACTGATGCAACTGCGCCAGTGAGGCGGCTCAAACCTGGCAAGTCTTCGCTTCCACATGCGAGCCATAGTTAGTCTTGATTCTAACCGTAACCGACGACTCTCCCTTGCTGGCGCTTCCGGAGTAGCCTGATGGCAGATCGCTGCTGACACTAATGATGTTAGCAACGAGGTTTTTCTGTTTCGCGACATCCCAGTAGTATTCAAAAGTGGTGGTGACGCTGCCAATTCCACCAGCTTTGGCTCTGCAGTTGACAACATTGGACTGATAGAAACGCGGAGCTTCGTTGCTTCGCTCCGCGCCGAGAGCAGGCAGGGCAAGCGCAGCGAACAGGACTGCTATTACGTACACCGGGATAAAGCTTTTCATTACAGACCTCCTAAAATGCAAGCTGTCGTCACTGGAGGATACATAATGACTGAAGCGCATTGCTTAGCAATTAACGTGCTATATCATATTCTCTAAGCCCGCCTTAATATCTGAGGGCGCTGAAGATTTTCGCTATGAGGCGAAGTCCAGGAGAAGCAAAATCTGCTAGAATACACGATGAACCTTGCCAATAGCCAAGAGGAGGACTGACAAGAATGAAACTGGCCTGCTTGCTGATGACAATCTTGCTTCTAGGCACGGCATGCAGCGATACCGGCAATACCGCCACGGACGCCCGGTCCGCCCAGCGCCTGATGCCCAACCTGGTCCGCTACGCCGCGACCGATGTCGATACCACTCTTGACGGCGCCTTCGCCGCGGTGGGCGGCGCCGCTCTGGTGGGCGGGCAAATCGGCATTACGGCATTTGTCGCCAAGGCGGAACAGATCTTGCAATGCTTCCAGGATCGCGGCGCCATCGCCGCCAAGTTCTATTCACAAACCGATCCGGAAAATACCATTCCCCAGGTAGGCGCCGTTCTGGTCATTAACCAGTCGCGCATCAATCAAGAGATGATTAACTGCGCCCTGGGCGGGCAAGAAGAAGCCATCTCCGCGCAAAACCTGAATATCGAGCCCTGCGCCAGCGCGGGCACCATAAGCTACGGAGGCGATACCATCAGCTATGTCTACGCCGGTTCGCACCCCGATGTTTGCGCGCTTTATCAATTGCATTTCGACAACCTGGCGAATCAAAGTAGCGCGGCAACAGAAGTAAAACCAAGTAAATAAAGAAAATTCATCACAGAGGCACAGATGTAAAACAAACAAAATAATGCGAAAACATCAGGACGCTGTAGGGGCGACCAATCTGGTCGCCCGACGTTGCTGCGTTTTGATTTCGGGCGACATGGTATGTCGCCCCTACCAATCCATACATAAAATGGATCTGCATTTCTTTGTTGGAATTACTGAGGGCACAGAGAAAAATGGCAGGGCGACTATATGTAATTCGCGTAACTGACGGGAGGCAATCATGGGCGAGTTCAACGGCTTAGGTTTACATTTGGGCAATTTATCGCGCCTGTCGGCGGCGAAATCGCGCTCGATCAGCGCCGAGAACTTCGACGGCGCCAAAGGCAAGGGCGGCATGGCGAACGAAGGCACCGGCCGCCAAGCCGCGCGCGACCTGGGACCTGGCTGGAAAGTCTCGCCATCGGTGCGTATCGAAGCCGGCGAAACCTTCACCATCGCCGACATCGCCGGTCCGGGCGCGATCCAGCAAATCTGGATGACGCCCACCGGCAACTGGCGTTATGCGATTCTGCGCATCTATTGGGACGGCAGCGAATCGCCCTCGGTCGAATGCCCGCTGGGCGACTTTTTCGCTGTTGGCTGGGGCGAATACGCGCAGGTAACGTCGCTGCCAATCTGCGTCAATCCGGGCAGCGCCTTCAACTCTTATTGGGAGATGCCCTTCCGGCGGCATTGCCGCATCACCTTGAGCAATATCGCCGAAGAGGACATGACACTCTATTATCAAGTCAATTATGCCTTGACCGATGTGCCAGCGGACGCCGCCTATTTTCACGCGCAGTTCCGCCGCGTGAATCCCCTGCCCTATAAAGATGTCTACACCATCGTCGACGGCATCCGCGGCCGCGGGCATTATGTTGGGACCTATGTCGCCTGGGGCAGCAACAATAATGGCTGGTGGGGCGAGGGCGAAGTGAAGTTTTACCTCGACGGCGACGACTATCCCACGATCTGCGGCACCGGCACGGAAGACTATTTCTGCGGCTCGTATAATTTTGATCCCAGCCCGCGCCACGACCAGGGATACCAGACCTTCACCACGCCTTACGCTGGTTTTCATCAGGTCATCCGGTCCGATAACGATTATCGGTCACAACTCAGAATGGGCATGTACCGCTGGCATATCATGGATCCGATCCGCTTTGACGAAGACTTGCGCGTCACCATGCAAGCGCTGGGATGGGCATACAAGCGCCGCTATCTGCCCTTGCAGGACGACATCGCTTCGGTCGCCTATTGGTATCAGACCTTGCCGCATGCGCCATTCCCGCCCTTGCCCGAGCGCGACCAGCTGATGGTGATCTAAGCCTCAACGCTCCCGCGTCAGTTCGTCGTAAAGCCGCTCATAACTTGCCGCTGTCTTTTCCCAGGTGTATTCGGCTTCCACCAGTTCCCGTCCGCGCCGGGACAAGCGCCTGCGCAGCTGCTTATCGCGCAGGAGACGCAGCGTCGCCGCCGCCATGTCCTTTATTTCGGCAATGACTGCCGACTGGCCAGCTTCAACCTGAATGCCGTCCACACTGAGCGGCGTTGCCACAAGCGGAATGCCCATGGCCAGCGCTTCCAGCGCTTTGTTTTTCTGGCCCGCGCCCAGGCGCAAGGGGCAGATGAAAGCCGTCGCCCGCGCCAGGTAAGGCTGGACATCGGGAACGCGCCCGGTTACATCGATTCGGCTATCAGACAGATTGAGCAGCGAACCAGGTGGGTTGTTGCCGACCAGTTGCAGCCGCGTTTGCGGCAATCCCCGCCAGATCTCGGGCATGATTCGCTCAATCAGCAGCCGCGCCGCGTCTTGATTGGGCTGATAATCGAAGTTGCCCAGGAAGAGCAAGGTTTCTTCGTCGCGATCCGCCCCGCGCCAGGCAAAGCGCTCCAGCTCTATGCCATTGGGAATCAGGTCTATGGACAGATGGGCTTGCAGGGAGCGCAACATCGCCCGGTCTTTTTCGGCGATCACCACCACGCGATCATAAGGAGAATACATGAAGCCTTCGAAGCGGCGAACGATCGGCAGGCGCAGCCGGGCGCTGAACATGCCCTGCCGCGCGGCGCGGCGCAAATAGAGCGAGTGCGATTCGTAGGGTGTAATCAGGTTGGGTTTGTCCGCGAAAAGCGGATGATATTCGTATACGCTGACCGACCCGAAACAATGCACGACATCGTAATCAAAACTGCGCAAATAGCGCTCTATCACCCGCCACAGATCAGGCGAAAAGCTCATGTCGGCGCGCTTGGCGAAGCGCGCCGCCGGATTGAGCAAGCGCCGCAGGTAGACTGCGCCGCTGCGGCGGGTTTCACGTATCAGCTCGATATGTCGGAAGAATGCGCGATATTCCGCCATCTGCTGGGGATCGTCCTCGCGGTCGTATAGCGCGAGCAGATCGATGGTATAACCCCGCTTGGACAGCTCCCGCGCCAAATGCCAAATGATCAGGCGATCGCCAAGATGCAGCGGATAGGGCGGGCAGCGCGAAATCAAGAGAATCGTCTTCATAAGGCGGGCGTCGGACTGTCCATGGCTCCTCTATACTAGCAATCGTGTAATCCCCTTGAAAGTCCGCGCCATGTTTGGGGGGAACGGAAAAGACTCATCGCGAGGATGAGTCTAAAATGCCGAGACCCAGACTTGAACTGGGGACACCCGCATTTTCAGTGCGATGCTCTACCAACTGAGCTATCTCGGCATCTCATCGTGAAATGAGAAGCTGAAGTGTAGTAGTCTGGATACGGGATGTCAAGTAGAAAGTGCGCAAAACCAGAGCGGGAATTCATCACCTCTTGTCGGGAAAGGTCCCCGCGCCCAGCCAGGACCGAATCACCTGGCCCGCCTCGCGCGGCGCCGACTGCGGGAAGAGATGGTCGCCGCCTTCGAGCGCGGCTATCGTCGCCGAAGGCACAAGCCGCCGCGCGGCTTCTTGACCAGACTGCTCAAAGGTATCGCTCCTGCCGCCGCAGATGATCAGAACGGGCAGCAGGCTTTCCAGCTTGGGCAAATCTTGCCAGGCGCGCTGATAAATCGTGGCGTAATAATAGATCTCCCATTCGACGGACCAGGTCAGTTCGTAGCCAGAGCCGTCCACGCGCTCCTTCAAGCCATGGTCGACATACAAGCGCAGCGTTTCATCGGGAAAAGCGGCGAAATGAGACCGGTTGCGAAAGCGCGCGAAAGCCTGATCGCGGCTCTCGAAGGCGCGCCGGCGGCGCAATGCGGCTTTTATCAGCGGCGTCTGATCCAGCGCCTTGCGCTCGCGCGCCATTTTCAGCCAATCCAGCCGTTCCTGCGACAGCATCGCCGGATCGAGCATGACCAGCGCCGCGAAACGCTCAGGCTCTTTGAGGACCGCCAGCATAGAAGCGACTGCGCCAATGGAATGTCCAATCAGGATGAGATCTTCCATCCCGCTTTTATCAAAGGCGCGCAGCAAGTCATCCGCCAAATCATGCCATTCGCCCCATTGCCGCGGCGGCTCTTGATCGCCCCAGAGCGCGCGCGGCGGGAAGCAGATGGCGCGATAGCGATCGGTCAAAGCACGCAGCATGGGCTGGTAAGTTTGCGGCGGGAAGCTATTGGCGGGGGCGATGTGTATAAGATCGGCTTCCGCCGGTCCACCCAATTCGACCAGTGTCTGTGGCACGTTTTACACCTTTGTCTGCGGAAAATTGTAAGTTACATTGTGAACCGCTCGTGTGGGCTGATGGGGAGACTGAACATGTTTGACCGCTCCATATTGTTTGCAGTCGGCGCCTCGCTGATCGCGCTCTTGGTGGTGCTGGAATTGGTGCGGCGGCGGCGCTTGCGCGAGGAATACTCGCTCTTGTGGCTGGCGACAGCCATCGTGATGCTCGTCGTCGGCGTCTGGCGCGATCTCTTGCACAGCCTGGCCGACCTAGTCAATATCGAGTACCCGCCGAATCTGCTTTTCCTGCTGGCGGCGCTATTCCTGCTATTCATACAACTTTACTTCTCGACCGTCATCACCAAGCTGACGCAGGAGAACAAAGAGATCGCGCAGCAACTCGCCCTGCTACGGTACGAAGTTGGGCATCTGCGCGGGCAGCGCGTTGAAGACGACAAGGACGACTCCGATTAAGACGAAGACGTAAATGACCAGCTCCGGCAGACGCAAGCGCAAGGGATTGCTATCCAAACGCGCGAACTCCCTCATGCTGCGCGGCGGCATTGTCGGTCGGCTCAGGCGCGGCGCGATCCGCCAAGCCAGTGTGAAGCCGCCAATAAGTCCGCCGATATGTCCCCAATTGTCAATGCGCGAGCCAGGGAAAAAGCCGATGACCAGGTTCATGCCGATCAAAAAGAGCATGTGGCGCAGGCGGCTCCTCACGTTTGGGTAAATGCCGCGGTGCTGATAGAGATGGACCGCCTCGGCCGCGAAGATCGCGAATACCGCGCCCGATGCCCCCACCGACGGCGACAGCGCATTGCCCAAAGCCAGGCTCGCCACCGAGCCCGTCAATCCGCCTAAAAGATAAATCAAGAGAAAGCGCAGCCGACCGAAGATCGGCTCGACGGTGCTGCCGATGATATACAAGGCGTACATGTTGAAAAGCACGTGGGCAAGGCTGCCATGCAAGAACATGGCGGTGAACAGGCGATAGACCTGCCCTTCAAGAACGACCAACGGCGGAAAAAGCGAACCCTGTACGAAGAGCGCGCTATTGACTTCGGGCGATATCATCATGGCCGCGAAGATAAGCGCATTGACCGCAATCAATATCAGCGTCAGCAGGGGTCTGTCTTCCGGCGGGCGGCGGACGCGCTTCCGGCTGGTCCGCGCCGCGGCAACCCGCGAATGCGCCGCTCCCTTGGGCTTTTCGTACAATGGATGTTCCTGGTCAGAAGGTGTGGGCATAAGCCAATCTCGCTTTTCTGTGAACGACTCTATGATATGCTAAAAGCCTTATATGTATATTGGAATTTCACAATTGACGCCACCATGCGTTCAGCTTGCGGCAAAACATTGTGATAAACATGAAAATACTGCAACAATTTATGATAAACCTATTCTATATTCACGTCTTTGACCATATAATGGTTTAGGCGCAATGATTAGACAGGATATGTGGGCAGATGTTGGGGAACAAAATCGCGGACATGATGATCGTCCCGGACCGGACGTATTGCGAGATGCACGAAGAGGGGGACGCCTGTGACGTGATCGTGCAGATGGAAGATGGCGCGATGTACACGGCGCTCTTCGCCACGATATCCTATATCCACCGCCAGATGGATTTGACCTTGATGGTGACGGAATCCATTCCAGAGACGCCACCCGTCCGTTACGCCGCTGTCGATACCCCGCATATCATCGTTGACGAATTGGAGCGCGCCATTATCGAAGACACGATCGACAACTTGGTGGCGCAAGACGTCTTCGAAAGTCTTTTCACGCGCGTCACCCAGGACGACGCCGCCGATAGCCAGCGAACTAGCGGCGATGGCGAGCGCGCCACGCAAGAGATAGCGGCCGCTGTCATCGAAGAAGTGCTGGTGGTCATCGGCGATTAAGCGGGTTTCCAATCCCAGCCCGCCATCACCGCCTCCGGGCAGGCATGCCCGTTCAGGTTTTCCACTTTCTCCGCTATAATTTTCCGCGGCTCACCGTCCGAATCTGCGACAGGCGCCATGCTGCCGCCTCGTTTGGCGGGTGAGCGCAGTTGATGCCACAGCGCGATAGAACAGAAAGACCCGAGGAAAGTCAATGTCCGACCAACGATATGAAGACAGTCAACTCTACAAGATTCGCCATTCGGCCGCCCATGTCATGGCAGAGGCGATGCTGGAACGCTTCCCCGCAGCCAAGATCGCCATCGGTCCGCCCATTGAAGACGGCTTCTATTACGATTTCGATCTGCCCGACGCCATCAACGACGCGGATGTCAAATGGGTCGAGAAGCGCATGAAAAAGCTCCTGGCGCAAAGTCACAGCTTTACTACCCGCGAGCTCACGCCGGCGGAAGCGCGCGATATTTTCCACGATCAGCCCTATAAGCTGGAATTGATAGACGATCTGGTAAACGGCAGGCTAGACGACAACGGCAATCCGGTCGCCGCCCCGGCCGAGAGCCTGACCATATACACGCAGAGCAAATTTATCGACCTCTGCCGCGGACCCCACGTCGAAAGCACCAGAGAGATCAATCCCAAAGCCGTCAGCATTTCGCTGCGGCCGCCGGCCGGCGCCTATTGGCGCGGCGATGAAAAGCGCCAGCAACTGACGCGGATCTATGGCACCGCCTGGGAGACGCCGCAGCAACTGCGCGAGTACCGCGCGCGGCTGGAAGAAGCCATCAAGCGCGATCACCGCGTCCTGGGCGAAAAGCTCGATCTCTTCGTGATTGATCCCATGGTCGGCAAGGGTTTGCCGCTATGGCTGCCCAATGGCGCAATCCTGCGCGACACGCTCGAACGCTGGCTGCGCGATATTCAGATCGAGCGCGGCTATCTGCCCGTGGTCACGCCGCACCTGGGCAATATCGAGCTCTACAAGACCTCCGGGCACTACCCCTATTACGCCGACAGCCAATATACGCCCATTGATGTCGACGGCGACGAATACATGTTAAAGCCCATGAATTGTCCGCATCATTGCCGCATATACAGCAGCCAGCCGCGCTCCTACCGGGATTTGCCGCTGCGCTATGCCGAGTTCGGCACAGTGTATCGCTACGAGCAGTCGGGCGAGCTGCGCGGCTTGACCCGCGTGCGCGGTTTCACCGTGGATGACGCGCATCTCTTCGTCCGCCCCGATCAATTGCTGGACGAATTCATGGCTGTGGTCAAGCTGATCCAGCAGGTCTTCGGCGCCTTGGGCATGACCGATTTCCGCGCGCGCATTGGCACGCGCGAGGCGGACAGCGACAAATATGTCGGGGACAAGCAATTGTGGGAACAGGCCACCGCGGCGATCATCTCTGCCTGCGAGAGCTTGGGGCTCGCTTATCACCTGGAAGAGGGCGAGGCCGCCTTCTATGGACCCAAGCTCGATTTCATCGTGCGCGATGTCTTGAAGCGCAAGTGGCAGTTGGGCACGGTTCAGGTCGATTACAATCTGCCGAATCGCTTCGACCTTTATTATGCCGATCGCGACAACGAACGGAAGCGACCTGTCATGATCCATCGCGCGCCTTTCGGCAGCTTGGAACGCTTCATCGGCATCTTAATCGAGCATTTCGCCGGGGCTTTCCCGCCCTGGCTGGCGCCGATGCAAGCCGTCATCATCCCCATCCGCGCAAGTCACAACGCTTACGCGGTCGAAATTGAAAACTTGCTCAAGGCGCGGGGCATGCGCGTCAAAGCCGATTTGCAGGATCGCAATATGCGTTCGAAGATCAAGCAGCACCGGCGCATGAACATTCCCTGGCTGCTGATCGTGGGCGACCGCGATATCGAGCAGCGCGCGGTCAGCGTGCGCTTGCGCACGGATGAAGACTTGGGGGCGTTGCCGCTGGCGGAATTTGTCGAAGCGGCGCGGGAACGGATCGACAGCTATTCGCAGGAGATACGGCTCTAGGGTTTTCTCAGTAAAATCCACCAAAAAAATCGACATTGCAGGAGCGGCTCGCTGAGCCGCCTTTGAAAAATGACCCTAGATGAGCGGGTGTATCAGTAAACGCCCTACAGTTATCGAGCTGTATTTTTCGAAAGACAAACTCGGATTTATTTCTGGTTTCAAAGACAAGCATTCGGATCATCGAATTTCGTGAAGTCAACACCGGCTTCTCAGTTGCCTGACAGTCGACGTATTACATCTCTTAGAAGTTCTGCAATTTCACCGTCGCTGATGTTTTCTTGCTCCGTTTTCGCGTATACAGAAATCATGGTCGCCTGATCGGGCGGATAGATGCAATAGATGAAGCGATAGCCCTTTCGTGCTCCGCCGGGTACTGCTCTGTTTTGTCTTCTAGCCTTGTAAACAACACCTTCATAACCCGGTATCGCAGTGCCGGGCTTTTCCCCCCGTTTAATGTTCTCTGTAAGCAAACGGGATTGCTCCAGAGCAGTCCTGTATTTCTTTTCCAGTCGTTTTAGCTGCCGTCTATAGCGTTGATGGCTATTTACTGATACCCGCATTATGTGTTAATTCTTCACGCGTCAATTCTTCGGCGATTTCGCGATGCATCTCGTCAATCGGCTGGCCTCTGCCGCCGGACATGACAAAATGAAAACCTTCTCCGATGTCCTCAAGAATTTCTGCTTTCGTCGGCACTTCATCGCTGTCGCTATCCGCGAGTGAATCGCTTGAGCGCAGTTCAACTAATGGCTTGGATTTCGGGTCGGTGGTCATTGCCAATCTCCTCTGCCAATCTATCATAAATGTTTCGGTTACAAGAGTCAAACGCTTTCACCGAATGATAAGCGATTGCCCGTTTGCGCAGCGCTCCAGGCAGGACTCGAACCTGCGACACTTGGTTTAGGAAACCAATGCTCTATCCACTGAGCTACTGGAGCCATGCAGGCATTATAGCAAATATGCCCTGCGGCTCAAGCGCCATAGCCCCAATTTTTGATGGGTCAAAAGGCTTGAAAATCGTGGTATAAACTTTACAGTTACGCTAGCAGCGGGGCGCAAAATACGATACCATAAGCGAAGTTCGTAATCGTCCCGCCAATTATCGGCTGGCAAGCCGACATGCTTTGGCACGTGACACGTTCAAGGAGAGTCCAAATGACCCATATCATCACCAGCCTGTGCCTGCGGGATGGCGCTTGCGTGGAGGTCTGCCCGGTCGAGTGCATCATCGCCGGCAAACCGGAAAACGAATGGCCCTGGTACTTCATCGACCCCGATACCTGCATTGACTGCGGCGCCTGCATTCCCGAATGCCCCTTCGAAGCCATCTTCGTCGAAGAAGAGGTGTCTTCCGAATACGAAATGATGGAAGGTCAAGAACGTGTGCCTTTCGATAGCAAAGTCATCATCGAACATGAAGAGGGCGACATTGTCGATCTCACCCCAGACATTCAACCCAATTACGATTTCTTCGTCAACGGTCCGGGCTACGACGCCCTGAACATGTAAGCGCCGCTAGACCCCGACGCCGCGCCTTGCCGTCTCCGCGCAAGCAGCGTGTTTGCCAGCGCTAGGACCACAGATCAGGCGCTCTGCTTCCATGGGCAGGGCGCGTTTATGCTATAGTAGCCACCTGGCGCAGTCCGACGCGCGGAACCAGAAAATGAGCAAGAAATACGCAGCCAATGCCCTGATCGTCTTATGTTCTTTCGCTCTCGCGCTGATATTGCTGGAAGCGCTGGTGCGCCTGGCTGGGGAAACAGATGCCGACGGGCAATTCACTTTTCTAGGCTACACATTGCAGCCTTATGTCCTGCCTGTCAATCAGTTGCGCTTGCGAATTGATGACTATGTAGCCAATCAAGAATATGCCACCATCATCGCTGACGAATGGCTCGGCTGGACCTATCACCCCAACTGGGCTTGGAATGACGGCGAGTTCACGATCAACAGCGCTGGTTTGCGGGCGCGGCGCGAATACAGCGCGCAACCCCCGCCCGATACCCTGCGCATCGCGGTCTTCGGCGATTCCTTCACGGCCGGCGAAGAAGTCAAGGACGAAGAAACCTGGTCCCATCATTTGGAACTGGGGCTGAATCAAGCCGGGATACGCGCCGAAGTCTTGAACTTCGGCGTCGGCGCATACGGGATGGGACAGGCATACCTGCGCTGGCAGCGCCTGGGGGAAGGATTTCAGCCGGATATCGTGATCTTTGGCTTGCAGCCGGAAAACCTCAAGCGAAATGTCAATGTCTTCAGACAAATGCTGCATTCGGCTGGCATGCCATTTTCCAAGCCGCGCTTCGCCCTTGACGATCAGGAACTGACCTTGCTTAACGCGCCGGCTCTGCCGCCAGAGCAACTGATAGCGGTCTTTGAGGACTTTGCGAATCATCCACTGGCAGCTTGGGAATTCCATTACGGCAGCCGCCAAGTGGCGGCGCAATGGTGGTCGCGGTCGCGCCTGGTGGGATTTCTCTACGAAGCGCTGAAACCGGAGGGAGACGCGCAAGACGTCTACCTGCCAGACAGCGAAGGGGGCATGCTCGGCAAAGCGATCCTCACTGCCTTTGGGCAAGATGTCATGGCGCGGGATAGCCTGTTTATCGCGCTGCACCTGCCATTGCGCAGCCACCTCATTCGGCGTTATGAAGGCGGAGACCCGCCCTACAAGTTCCTGCTGGATTATGCGCGAGAGAATTATCACTACATCGCTATGGAAGAATACTTTGATCCGCGTCATGTGGAAAATGAATATTGGGGGGCGCAGTTTCATTATGGACCGCAGCTAACAGCCCTGGTCGGCCGGGTCGTCGCCGACCGGATAGCTACCTGTGTTCGAGATCGTTCTTGCGCGCTCCAGCGCTTTGAGGAGCCTTCGCCCTTGTTCATCGAGGTTGAGCGCGAGCCTTGAGCCCGGGCGCGGCGCCAAGGACCGCGTGACATGTCTACTGGCAGGGAATCAGGAGCTTTCCAGGCGGGGCCGCTTTGGCGAGACCATGCCCGTCACTAATCCAACGCTGAACAGAACGATCAGCAAGCCCAATAACATGCCCGGGCTGACGCGCTCGCCCAGCCAGAGAGCGCCCCAAATCACCCCAAAAATCGGCACCAGCAAGGTCACGGTCAGCGCCTGGATCGGTCCCGCGCTGATGATGAGATAATAATAGAGTTGATAAGCGAATGCCGTACAAAGCACAACCAATGCCAACAGAGTCAGAATGGCGTCGCTTGGCGGGAGCTCGCGCGGCAGATTGAACAGCGACAGCGGCGCCAGGATTAAGGCGGCGGCGATCAGCTGCCCGCTCGACATTGAGAGGTTGTTCACGCCGTGGAAGGTCCGCTTGGCGTAAACGCCGCCCAAGGCATAACTGAGCGCCGCGCCCAACAATGCCAAGGTCGCCAGCAAGAAACGGGCATCCAGCGTCATGGGACTGCCGCCGACCACGATCGACACGCCCACGATGCCCAGGAGCGCGCCAATCAACTTGTAGGCGGTTAGCCTTTCCCCCAAACCGGGAACCGCCACCAGCGTCGTGAAAAGCGGCGTGGCTGAGGTTAGAATCGCAGCCATGGATCCGGATACAGTTAATTCCGACCAGGCGATCAGCGTGAAGGGCAGCGCCGAACCCAAAAAACCCAGGACCAGAAACTGGCGCCAATGGACCCGGATCTGCAAATCGATGGCGCGCAAACGGGCGTATCCAAGCAGTATCGGCACTGTCAGCGCCACGCGCGCGAACATCAAAAAGACGGGACCAAAGGGCTCGACTGCGACGCGAATGAAAATGTAAGACGCGCCCCAAATCGCGCCCAAGAAGAAAAGAGCGCCCAACTGTGCGATTGACAATGCCGCTTCCTTCGACTTTTCGACAACAGCGATAAACTGCGGTCATTCTAGCAGAATGCGTCCATCGGCATATCCGAAACATGCGCCCCTGCGGCAGCTCCGGAATGCCGCCCTATCCAAAAGCATAGGCGCAGCCTCGCCATTGGTTGAATGCCGGACGAGGCAAAGCCGGCGCATAATGTTCATATCGCACAGAAAAAGGAGAGGCATGTGAAGAACATATTAAAACAATATTCAGATAATATGGCGGACTTGATCGCGGGCGCCGCGCCGAGCTTGTTGCGCGTCGACGCCCGACGCCGTCTGCCAGCCAGCGGCATCGCCTGGTCGGAGGAATTGCTGGTGACAGCCCATCATGTCATTGAGAGCGATGAGGAAATCATCATTGGCTTGCCGGACGGCAGCCGCGTCGCCGCCAGTCTGCTCGGCCGCGACCCGCATAACGACCTCGCCCTGCTGCGCGTTGACGGGGGTCTGGCTCCGGCCAACTGGGCGGCGGACGACGCGCTGCGCGTCGGCAACCTGGCGCTGGCGCTGGGACGCCCGGGCCAGAAAGTCAAAGCGACGCAAGGCATTGTCAGCGGCTTGGTCAGTCGATCCGATATCGAGCGGCGGCGCGAAAAGTTCAAATCAGCGAAAGGGAACTTCGCACGGGGACGCAAGCGCCGGGGGCGCGCCCGCTTCGACGGTCTGGGCGATTTATTTGAGCGCGGCGGCTGGCTGCGCGGGCTCGCCGATGGCTTCATTCAGACCGATGTCACCATGTATCCCGGGTTCTCGGGCGGCCCCTTGCTCGGTGCTGAAGGCGCCATGCACGGCTTGAATACATCGGGATTCTCCCAAGGCGTCAGCATCGCGATTCCGGTCGCGACCATCCGCCGCTCCGTCGACGCCTTGTTGGCGGATGGCAAAATTCAAAGCGGGTATTTGGGTATCGGCGTGCAAGAAGCGCGCCTGCCGGATAATGTCGCCGAGGACCTGGGGCAGGACACCGGTTTGCTGATCGTGTCAGTCGATGCCGACAGCCCCGCCGCCAAAGCCGAATTGATGGTCGGCGACATTCTGACCGCCCTGGACCAAAGGGCAATCGAACATGTCGACGAACTGCAGCTCCTGCTGACGAAACTTGCGGTTGGCAGTGAAGTCTCAGTCGGCTATGCGCGGGGGGGCAACCGCCGAGACGGCAGCGTCGTTGTCGGCGAGAAGTAGCGTCTCGTTCGTAAAAAAGTCGCGGAAAAAACTGAACGGGCGACCTTTTCGGTCGCCCGCTCTTGTGTCTCTTGTATCAGATGAAGGCTAAGCGCTAAACATCGGGCGCGACGACCGCGCGCTCCAGCGCGATCTGCGTGATACTGTGCTCATCCGCCGCGACGACCGGCACCAGATAGACCACCGTTTCAATGTAGCAGAGACCTTCCGCGCCTTCTCGGCAATAATACAAGGTCAACTCGGCGCTGAACTCCTGCTCGCCGGCCGCGAAAGTCACTGGAATCTGTACTCGCTGCTCCAGGATGGTCACGCTTTCCGCGACCGAGACCACTTGCGGATTAGCCGCAATGCTCAACACGCTGTCGATGAGCGGATTGATCTTGAAGTCTTGCGGCAGGCTCAAGCTTAGGCTGATTGCGCCCGCGCCTGTCGCGACCTGCTGGGCATCAAGCTGCACGATATTGCTATCGGCGCTGTTCCCGCCCAGGATTGTCAGCGCTTCCGGATCAATGACCAGCGCCTCGGGATTGCTGAACTCCAGCGTATCGACCATGCCAGCCTCAAGGTCAATTGTGCGGATGGCATGATTGTTGGTATCCGCCACGTATAAAATGCCGTCTGCATAGCTCAAGCCACCGGGTTCGTCGAAGGCCGCGACCGAGGCGTCGCCATCGGCATAGCCGCCCAATCCACCAAGACCGAAAACCGTCTGCGTGGCTGTTTCACCGGCGCGGATCACTTTGATGCGGCTGTTGTAGGTATCGGCGATATAGAGGTCGCCGCCGGGCGCGCCTTGCACGTCAAGCGCATGCTGCAAGCGGTTGACGCCCAATTCGCCATCGATGTCGCCGTACTGGAACAAATGGTTGTTGGTCGTGCCCGAGACGACGGTGACCAGGTCATCAGCGAAATCCGCCAACCGGATGGTGCTCGATTCGCTATCCGCGAAATAGAGCTTGCCCTCGCCGGCGTAATACAAGCCGCTGGGCTGCGCCAATTCGGAAGCGGCCAGGCTGACGTCGTTCAGATTGGCTTCCCGCCCATTGCCCACCGAGGGATAAAGTTGAGCGCTATCGGGTTCGTAGAGGTAAAGCTGATGCGTCCCGGCCATAGCGATGTGAAGCCTGCCCGCGTCATCAAATTCGAGATCCCAGGGACTGCGCAGCGATACAGCCAGCGGATCGGGCACGGGCAGGCCAAAGGCGATGCGCTGCCGGCCCATGACGCCATTGCCGGCAATCGTCGAAACGGTCCTCGCCGCCAAATCCGCCACGCGGATAACGTGGTTGTTGACATCGGCGATGTAGAGCAGATCGCCCGCCAGCGCCATGCCCTGCGGCTTGTCGAAAGTCGCGCTGGTGAAGTCGCCATCGTTCAAGCCGCGTCCTGATGTGCCGATGATGTCCAGCACTTCCCGGCTGCCGAGCCCGGCGATGACGATGCGATTGTGGCTGCTGTCGGCGATGAACAGACGGTCGCTGGCTTCGTCCGCCAAGACCTTGCCCGGATAGAGCAGCGGCGTGCCGGGATCGCCCGCGCCTTCCAGCGCCAATTCCAGCGGAGTTCGATCGATTATGTCTTCTTCCAAGCTGTCAAAATAGCTGATCATGCCAGAGAGATAAGCGTCAAAGGTTTCGAAGGGTATCTCGCCAGACTGCCGGATCAGCCAGTTCCCGCGCGGGTTGACGATGGCGATCGTGGGCCAGGCGCGCGCGCCGTAATCGCCCCAGACCGCAAATTCATTGTCGTTGATGACCGGATGGTGGATGCCGTAGCGCTGCACGATCTGCCGCAGATTTTCCGTTTGGCCCTCGTTCTCGAACTTCGCCGAATGAACGCCAATGACCACAACTTCCTGCGCGAATTTCCGCTCCACCTGCTCCAAAACCGGGATTACGTGCAGACAGTTGATGCAGCCATAGGTCCAAAAGTCAAAGATGACGATCTTGCCCAGCAAGCCCCGCATCGTCAGGGGCTGATCGACGTTGATCCAATCCAAGCCCGCGGGGAACTCCGGCGCGACCATCTCGCCTTCAAAGATGTCTTTTGGATCTCGTTGGTCCTGCGCCATTACGCCGCCTGCCAGCAGGAGCAGCGCGAATAATAGAATTAGCTTCTTCATAGTCTGTACTCCCCTACAAAATAAGCGAGAGGAGCAACTCACAGCGCTCCTCTTCACAGCCGTCACCATCAGCTTACAGCCAAGTTATAGCCGAAGGGTGACGGATATCTTGCGATTCGCTAACGAGATCGCTGGCAGGCGGCTAAGCGTCGCGCCTGACTTGCATCAAAGGGGCGCGCTCATCACGCAGCTCTTGATACACCAGGCTTAATTCATGGCGAATATCTATCCGACTGGGATCCAAGTCCAGCGCCTGCTCGAACCTGATGCGCGCTCGCGCCCAATCCAAATTGCCTGTGAAGTTGCGCGCCTGCTTGACAAAATTTTCGGCGAGGCGGAGGGCTTCGGTTCCAGCGACAGTTGCAATTTCGCTCGTCGCGTCAGCTTGCGTCGCCAGCAGGCTGGCTCCGCTATCGTCAATAGCGTAGAAAAGCCAGAACCAATTCCCGCTCCGCCCAAACGCGATTGAAGCTCGGACCTCGGCGAACTCCGCCAAGCCCGGCCAGGGCTGGCTGCGGCGGGACTGCTCGACGATCAGATCTTGGAAGTCTTGTTCGCGGCTCGGGCGAAGGCGCTCGCCCCAGGTAGAGACCGGCGGCAGTTCCAGTATTTCCGCTGTGGTCGGGGCAGCGTCCGCTGACCAGGCGCTGCCGGCTGTGGCGATATCCTCGTGAAGGTTGGCGATGAGCAGCGGAATCACCGCGTCTTCGGGATCTGCTTCCAGCGCGCAGCGATAGTGCCGCAAAGCCGCGTCGTAATCGCCCATATCATGCAGTTGAACGGCGCGGGCATAGTTGGAATAGCTAAAATCGCAGTCGGAGCTTGCGCTCGCCAGCGGGCATAGGGCGAGGAATAAGAAAACTACCACTGATAATACTTGAATGCGCTTGCTCATCGTAAGCCATCCTTGTCTATTTGGCAGTTGCCCAATGTTAACCAATTGTCAGCGATTGACGCAAATTATGTCGCCGACTCACACAACTCACGACGACAAGAAGCGTTCCGTCAAGGGCGGGCGCGGCTTGCCCTGCCGGTCCACGATGCCGTAGCAGTTGTGCATGCCTTCCGCCCAGGCGTACCAGATGATGGCGGCGAATTTGCCGGGGTAATTCACTTTTAGATGGCGCACCATATCGGTGGCGTATTTGGTGATATGTTCGATGTCATCGTGCGGACGATCCAGCACGCCCCATTCGGTCATCCACAATGGTTTGTTCGGCAAAACCGCGCTATATGCCCAGACCGACTCGTCAATATGCCCCCAGTTGGCGTATTTGGGCTGGTCGTTTAAGCCGCGGCCATAGGGATGAAAGGCGATGCCGTCCGGCTGGACATCGTCGGGCAAGCCCCGCAGCAGCCGCCGGGCATAGGCGCTGCCGCGCTGGGGACCGCCGGTGAAACCGCCAGTGATAATGCGCACGTCGCTATCGGCGTTGCGGATGGCGCGATAGGCTTGCGTGAACAGCTTGGTGTAGTTTTGAGAGGACATCGGCACCGAGGCGGCGGCGCCGATGGGCGCGTCCTGTTCGTTCCAAATCTGCCAGGCGGAAACCAAATCGCGCCCCGCCCACTGCGCGGCGATATCACCCATCATCTCGGCGAAGCGCTTGATCAGACGCTGCCATTTGGCATCGGTCATCTGTGGCCAAGACCAAAACTCGTTCTGCGCTTCACCGTAGGTTTGGTGGCTGGTGGTAAAGACGACGCGGTAGCCCGCCTCGCGATAAGATTCGACCAAGGGCAAGTAGCGCTCCAGAGCGGCGGCGATGTCTTCGGAACCCTTGAAATTGGAAACGTTGTAGCCAAAGCGAACCCAACCCAGCCCGCCCAGGCGCGACGCCGCCGGCTTGCCGAGATCATGATAGACGTCGAGGTTCACGCCCACCGGATTGATACCGGGCAAAGCCTCCTTGCCTTCGCTTGCGGTTGTCGCGCCCAGGTACCAAGCCGCGGCATAACCTTGAATGCCGCCGAGCGAACGGACCTTAATCCATTTGTCCTCGACGCCGATCTTTTCGATCGCGCGGCCGTGATGCTCCAATGGCTCCAGCAGATCCCAGCTATAGACTCGGCCCAGGATCTTGCCGCGCCGGGCAGGCACATTGCGCACGCGCAAGTGGTCGGTTAGGGAGCGCACTTTGAACTCGGGAATATAGATGTGATCACGCGGATTGACGACATTGTCTATCCGAGGAAAGCTGATTCCCCCGTCCGGCGGGTTCTGCAGGATGACGCGCAAGGCATCGCCCTGCGCCTTCGCCAGGACCTGCCCCAGTGTGACTTCATCGCCCAGTTTCACCCGCGCCAGCTTCAGACCCTCATAGGTCGTGATGTAACGCGCTTCGCCCAGGAGCGACTCAACCTGCACATAGCTGCGATAGCCATAATCGTTGCGGTCGCCGGCCAGCCCCACGACTTCCCCGGGCGCCCCGCAAATCACGTCCTCATCGGCTCCGCAGCGGATGACGATGCCCTCGCGCAAATCGCCGCGGCTGGCATGACGATTGAAAGTTGCGCTGACCGCCATAGGGCGGGCGCTGGTGGGCCATTCCAGGACAAAGCGCCGGTAGATATGCTGCGTGTCCAATTCCAGTTCGCCATAGCGATCGTTGCGCCCGATGCGGCCAGTAACGATGGTGCGCAACTGCGATGGCGTCGCCGCGCGAATCACATCAACCATGACGACCCGGGGATAGACGCGGCGGATATGCGTCAGCGCCGAATCGCTCAGCCAGGTCAGCGGCGCTTCCACCGCGCTGACATTGCGGAAGCGATTCAAGTCATTGCCGGCCGGCGAACGCACAATCACGACACCGGCGAAATGCTCCTGATAGGGGCGAGCGATCTCTAGCCATTCAAAAAAGTTATGGTCGGGCAAAACCAGGGCCTGGGAAATGACTGCCTCAGCTGGCATGGGGACCTATCCTTGGCTCGGCGCGAAGGGCGCATATCTGCTGACCTTTATAGCACAGAAACGCATCCCCAGAGCGGCAATTCAGCCGCAGTGATCCGCGCTTATCGGCCCGAGACGCACTGGAATCGGCGCGAATGACGTATAATAATAACCGGAAGCCGCCAAGATCTGGTCCATCGCGCAGCCGACCTGGCGAAATCAGGAGCGAGATCGATGGAAATCGACCGCAATAAAGCCTTCAAATTGGTCATCGTCATTTTAGGCACTTTGGCTGCGCTCGCGGTGATGAGCACCATGGTGCAGTTGATCCAGACGGTGCTGCCCTTCTTGATCATAGGCATGGGCATCTATGTTGGCTATCGCTGGGCTTTGAGCGATGCCGAAGCGCCAAGCGCCGATGAAGTTGAGCAACAGGCGCGCGGCTGGTTTGACCGTTTCCGCCGCAGCAAGCAGGCTGTCGAGACAACAGTAAAAGTGGGCGCGGCGCTGCAAGAGATGAGCGGGAAAACCGACAATGTCCGCAATAGCGCGGGGACCGTCGTCGCTGGCGAAGCGGCGAAAGTCCAGGACCCGGTCCAGGCGCCGGCAAAAGAAGCGCCAGCGGACGAAGCGGCGGCTCAAGATGGAACGCGCCCAGCGCGACAATCCGCAAAAGTCCGCCGGGCAAAAGCGGCGCTGAAGAGCAACCCGGGCGGGGCGATCGAATTCAAAGACCGCGACGTCGTGATCAGCAAAGAGGATGTCGTGCAGCCCGATATTTCTCGGCTGGAAGAGAAGGAAAAAGAAGAACCGCAGGTCAACGACAGCGTCATAGCGCAGATTGAAGAGCGCCGCCGCCGCTTGCACGACGGCGGATAAGCTATCTATAAGTGTCTGAAAAATGTAGGAGCGGCCGACGGGACGCTAGGGCTTGGCTTGCTTGTCCTGGTTCATTTCGCTGCTTTTTCGCGGTTGCATTTTTTGCATAGCATCTGGCAGTTTTCTTCGTTTGTCTTGCCGCCTTCCGACCAGGGCTTGATATGATCGGCTTCCTGTTGTGCTATATCCTCAACATTCACCATTCCCCAGCCCGGATCACGTTCGATTCAGCTTCAATGGACCGCAGGCGCTATATGGCTAAATTCGCGGACGACTATACACCTAACCGACTCTACGGGTGAATGTTATAGAAATAGTCTGGATCTCCATAGACAAGACCGTACTGGCTAAGAGTCATCACGTCGCCTTCCAACTTTGGATTACCCAAGTAGCCAAACTTGGGCAGCTTGAATCTGCGCACTTTTGACATTTTGCCGTATTTCCCGTTTTTGTCGATCGCGCGCACGCGTAATTTTATCTCTTGTTCCTCATCGTATCCGCAAAGTTGAACAGAAAAGAGCTCGTCATTCCAATATGGCCGAGCGTTCGAGTTAAGGATACGGACGCTTGCCCATTCAGAATGGACTGGACCATATTGGTTGTAAAATTTTGGGAATTATATACTTTAGTGCCGCTCTGACTTATTCGCGCTTGGCATCCTGCCCCTCGCGCTCTTTCCAGTCTTTAAGTTCTTTCGGACTTGTGTTAGTGAGCGCCCAGGCTATATCTTCTGGCTTCGCATCAATATACAGAACCATCTGCGGTGGGCGGCCGACAGGACGCTTTCGCTTGGAGCTATCAGGCTGGTCTGTTTTAGACTCTTTCTCTCTCATCATTTACTCCTGGCGACAAGGACGCGGACTGTGAGATCAAGCATCTCGATTTTCATTTCTGTAGCCTCTTGTTTTTTATGAAAACTCTTTTGTAAATACCTTTTCCGTTTACTACTGGCGCATCATATCTACTATGCGGCAATTTTATGTTTTCAAGCATTCCGTCCCCCCCCCCTGTCTGATGTCCATATAATTTCAAACTGGTCAGGATTATGTTTGTCGAGGAAGCTAATCGGTACTCCCATGATCCCTTCATAATCGACAGGTATCTCAACTGTCTTCCCTATATTGATGGCATCATAATTATGGGGATTATATCGCTGAGTAGACATTTGTCTCTTGACAATCACCCCACTTGTCTATTATAATACTAAATAAGGTAGGCGAGAGGGATTTCAAATGGCACACCACGCACCAGGGCAACACTTCCGCAAGGGTATCACACTACCAGAACTATTCCAAATGTTCCCAGATGACGCTACCGCCGAAGAGTGGTTTGTTAAACAAAGATGGCCGAATGGGCTACGTTGCGCGTATTGCGAATGCGATAATGTATCCAAAGACGCGAAGCATCCAACTATGCCATTCTTCTGCAATGAATGCCGAAAATACTTTAGTGCCAAAACTCACTCGGTCATGCACCGATCCAAGCTAGGATACCAAAAATGGGCGATTGGGATTTACCTGGTCATTACAAGCCTGAAAGGTATTAGCTCAATGAAGCTACATAGGGATATAGGTGTAACGCAACGCACTGCTTGGCACATGCTACATCGAATCCGCGAGGCATGGAACTTGGACAATGCGCCATTCTTTGCCGAAGTCGAGGTAGATGAAACATACATCGGCGGCAAAGAGGGTAACAAACACGCGCACAAGAAGCTGAATGCTGGGCGCGGCACTGTAGGCAAGACTGCGGTTGTCGGCGTACTGGATCGGGACACGGGTGATGTCAAAGCCCAGGTTGTCGAGAACACGAAACAAGAAACCTTGCACGAAATTGTGGTAGAGAACACATTGCCCGATACAATCGTGTACACAGACGAAGCTCGCGCTTATGAAGGAATGCCGCGCAAGCACAAATCGGTTAAGCACAATGTTGGCGAATATGTCAATGGGCAGATACACACGAACGGGCTGGAGAGCTTCTGGTCAATGTTCAAGCGCGGATACATGGGGACATACCACCAGATGAGCCCGAAGCATCTGCATCGGTACGTTAATGAGTTCGCTGGTCGGCATAACAATCGCCCGTTGGATACGCGACATCAGATGGCAGCTATGGTTCGCGGAATGGACGGCAAAAGACTGCCGTATCAAGTCCTGATTGCGGAGTAGGGTATGGCAGCAAATCGAAATCTGCACAAAGCGAAGTCCAACAAAAAAGATGAGTTCTATACGCAATTGTCGGATATTGAAAACGAACTGCATCATTACCGAGACCACTTCCGCGACAAGATCGTCTACTGCAATTGCGATGACCCGCGAGTGAGCAACTTCTTCCACTACTTCGCCTACAACTTCCGCGTACTCGGCTTGAAGAAACTGATTACGACTTGCTACAAGAATCAGCAGATGGATATGTTCAGCCAAAACGACTCGGATAATGCTATCTATTTGGAATACGATGGGACACAGAATGAGATCGGCGTGCCGTCAGCCGAAGACATCGGCATCCACCACCTTGAGGGCAATGGTGACTTCCGCAGTGGGGAATGTATTGAGCTACTCAAGCAGGCCGACATTGTGGTTACAAATCCGCCTTTCTCGCTGTTTCGGGAGTATGTCGCGCAGTTGATTGAGTACGATAAGAAGTTTCTGGTTATCGGTCATCAGAACGCGATTACTTATAAGGAGATCTTCCCGCTGATTAAGGACAACAAACTGTGGCTTGGCATTACGCCGCGCGGAAAAGACATGCTGTTTGACGTGCCGGAAGATTACGCGGAAGAATTAGTGGCGACCAAGAAAGAAGGCAGCGCCTATAGGATCGTAGATGGCGTGGTTTATGGACGGCTGGGCAGCGCAAGCTGGTACACCAATCTGGACTACCGGCAAAGGCACGAAGAACTGATTTTATGGAAAAGATATTCGCCGAAAGAATATCCTAAGTATGACAATTATGATGCGATTGAAGTGTCAAAGGTCGCCGAGATTCCAATGGATTGGGACGGCGCGATGGGCGTTCCGATTACGTTCTTGAACAAGCACAATCCTGAGCAGTTTGAGATTTTAAGTTCCAATGACATCAGATTACATGATGGTGTGCCATTTAAGAAACACGGCTTGATAAAGGACAAGGATGGGACAATAAATGGCAAACCAAAGTATGTGCGGATCGTCATCCGCAACAAGGGGGTACGGCAATGAGCGAAGATAAGCCTAAGACAGACAAGCCGAAACAGATACGCCGCAAGAAGCGGCAAGCATACGAGGAAATCACACTGTGCATTGACGACACACCGGAGAATGTAGTGAGCGCAATGTTTAAGCTGAACCCTGCGGAGCCTGGGTTTGAATGGGGATATATGAAAGAGCGACAGCAAGATTAGACCGTCAATGTCTACTCAGCGATATAATCCCCATAATTATCATACTTAGGATATTCTTTCGGCAAATATCTTTTCCATAAAATCAGTTCTTCATGGCGTTTTTTGTGGTCGAGATTTGTGAGCCAAATGCTTTGCGACCTTGCTTTTACAACTCCATCTACAACCTTATATGCGCTGCCTTCTTTTTTTGTTGCAATCAATTCTTGTGCGTAATCATGTGGCACATCAAATAGCAAGTCTTTGCTCATTGAGGTGTTGCCAACCCACAGTTTGTTCTCTTTGATTAACAAAAATGTCTCTTTGTACGTAATCGCATTCTTATTCCCAATAATTATGAACTTCTTGTTGAATTCAACTAGCTGCGCTAGATACTCCCGAAACAGCGAAAAGGGCGGATTTGTAACTACGATGTCCGATTGCTGTAGAAGTTCGACACATTCCGCGCTTCTAAAATCGCCATCGCCTTCCAGATAGTGGATGCCGATGTCGTCGACTGAGGGAACGCCGGTCTCGTTCTGTGTCCCATCGTATTCCAAATAGATAGCATGATCCGAGTCGTTTTGGCTAAACATATCCATTTGCTGATTCTTGTAGCAGGTCGTAATCAGTTTCTTCAAACCGAGTACGCGGAAGTTGTAGGCGAAGTAGTGAAAGAAGTTGCTCACTCGCGGGTCATCGCAATTGCAGTAAACGACCTTGCCTCGAAAATGCTCACGATAATGCCGCAGTTCATTTTCGATATCCGATAACTGCGTATAGAACTCGTCTTTCTTGTTGGACTTCGCCTTGTGTAGATTACGATTTGCTGCCATACCCTACTCCGCAATCAGGACTTGATACGGCAGTCTTTTGCCATTCATTCCGCGCACAATTGCGCCCATCTGATGTCGTGTGTCCAACGGGCGATTGTTATGCCGACCAGCGAACTCATTAACGTACCGATGCAGATGCTTCGGGCTCATCTGGTGGTATGTCCCCATGTATCCGCGCTTGAACATTGACCAGAAGCTCTCCAGCCCGTTCGTGTGTATCTGCCCATTCACATACTCGCCGACATTGTGCTTAACCGATTTATGCTTGCGCGGCATTCCTTCATAGGCGCGGGCTTCATCTGTGTACACAATTGTATCGGGCAATGTGTTCTCTACCACAATCCCGTGCAATGTTTCTTGTTTCGTATTCTCGACAACCTGCGCTTTGACATCACCGCTATTACGGTCTAGCACACCTACAACCGCCGTCTTGCCCACTGTGCCGCGCCCAGCGTTCAGCTTCTTGTGCGCGTGTTTGTTGCCCTCTTTGCCGCCTATGTAAGTTTCGTCTACCTCGACTTCGCTGTAGAACTTGTCGCTTTGGAAGTCCCAGGAATCTCGGATGCGGTGTAACATATACCATGCGCTCTTTTGCGTAATATCCAGTTCTCGGTGCAGTTTCATACTCGACATACCTTTGAGATTTGTTGCGACCATGTAAATCGCAATTGCCCACTTCTGGTAGCCGATGTTCGATGCGTGCATTAACGAGTTCGTTTTTGCGCTAAATCGCTTTTTGCAATCGCGGCAACGAAAGGGCATAGTCTTATGAGCGCACTTTGTATTGACGTTTTCGCTGTCGCAGTAAGCGCACTTGATTCCATTAGGCCAACGCGACTGCACAAACCATTCTTCGGCGGTTTTGTCATCAGGGAATAGTTGAAAGAGTTCGATGATTGCAATACCTTTGCGGAAGTGTTGTCCTGGTGCGTGTTGTGCCATTTGAGAAGCCCCATCTCTTATCCTTATGCACTATTGTATCATAATTCAGCAGAGGGCGTCAAGGGCTTTTCGGCACTAAAGTATATAATTCCCCATTATAACATGAATGCATGACAAAGCAAAACTCAATTCAATATCAGGAAATGGTGAAAATGAGGACATTGTCTTATTTCAAGTCTTTGCAGCAGATTTGCCACAGAAGTAGTTCAAAGAAAAGGGAATTATACAGGGGCTGTGTAGGGGCGACCTATCAGGTCGCCCAATTTGATGTGTATAGATTTCGGGCGACATGGTATTGCGCGTAGACACAGCCCTTCGACACTGACCGTCAAACGCCCCTACAGCGCCTCTTTTTTGGGTACACCGGTGGCAACGTGAGGGCGGAAATCGGTTTCCACACGCTATGATCATTTTGATGCAATCGCCCTGGGTATTTTTGGACGCATTTCAGGTTATTGGCAATTAACCACCGAGGGCGCCGAGGGTCGTGTAGGTCAATTCACACGGGCGTCTCACGAGACGCCCCTACCGCTTCTAATTATTTTGTTGGATTTACTTTTCTGTCTTTAAGGCGAGATTAATTTGAAGCGACCGCCCTGGGCGAATGTGCTACAATGCCCCCCATGAAATCCACTGCCAAGCCTCCGCATCCTCTCACACGTGTCATCAGCCTGATAAAAACGGGGCCCTGGCCGATTCTGCTGCGCTTCGTCGATCAAATCTGGCGCAAGCTCAGCGGCGCGCCGCTTTGGCAATTGAGCGAAGTGACGCCGCAGCTTTATCTGGGCGGGCAGCATAGCGCCCGTGGCTACCCAAAAATGCGGGGGCGCGGCATCAGCGCCATCATCAACATGCGCGAGCGGCGCTTCAGCGATGTCGACGCCGGCATCGCCGGGGGACGGCATTTGCAGCTTGCCACAATTGACAACAGTCCGCCCACCATCGCCGACTTGCTGCGCGGCGTCGATTTCGCGCGCGCAGAAATCGTCCGCGGCGGCAAGGTCTATATCCATTGCGGCGTCGGCGTGGGGCGCGCGCCAACCATGACCGCCGCTTATTTGATCGCGACCGGGCTGAAGCCGCAGGAGGCTCTGCAGCGGATTAAGCAGGCGCGGCCCTTCATCCATTTGACAGTGGCGCAGCGCGCGGCGCTAGACGAATTCGCGGCTGCCTGGCAAGCGAGGCAGGCTTCCCCGTCATGCAGCGGCTGATCGTCACCGCCGACGATTGCGGCCTGTCCGCAGGCCTCAACCAAGCCACATACGACTTGCACAAAAGCGGATACATCAGCGCGGCCAGCGTGATGACCAATTTCCCGGCCTACCGGTATGCGCTGGAACGCTTCAAAGATTGTCCCGAACTGGACATCGGCGTGCATCTTTGCCTGACCGACGGCTACCCGGTCGACCGGCGCGGTCCCCGCCAATGGCACCTGCTCAAGCGGGACGGCGGCTTCCGCAACAAGTTCAGCCTGTATTTGCGCGGACTGTATTTCAGCAAAGACAGCATCCGCTGGATTCGCAATGAATTGGACGCGCAATTACGACGCTTTGTCGAGGCTGGCGCGCAACCCCAACATATCTCTACCCATCACCATTTTCATTCGCTGCCCATCCTGCGCGAAATCGTGCAGGAATTGGCTGCGGTATACCAAGTGAACTGGGTTCGCGGGCATAGCCTGCGCGCCATGATATCGCCGCATGCCGTCTTGCCGCGCAAGCAAGCGCAATCGGACCGTTACGCCTTCTTCATGCCCGACTACCTGACCAGTGCGCAAAGCTGGATGGCGCGTTCGCCGGCAGAATTCGCCGAGCGCGTCGCCGCATCGCCGGGCACGGTCGAGATCGTCGCGCATCCGGGGCTGGCAAAGGACCCGGACTTTCCTACGAGCCTGAGTTATGGACCGGCGCCGCGCTATGCCGAGACTCAATATCTGGTCGAAGCCCTTGACTTGTTACGAGAGCAAGGCATCACCCCCTAAATCTCAGTCTTGACCGCGACTCGCTCATGTTTTCTCAAGAATACAGGGCAATCGCTTCGAAATGAAATTGCGCTGGCAGCGACTGTTTTTCCACAATTTTCGTAATCTGTATTGGTAGGAATCATTTCATGATGGACGATTGACGGTCAGTGTCTACGCGACCCAGCGGACTCTGTTGAAATACTTGATTTACCCCCACCCCAAACCCCTCCCCCATAAAGAGGGAGGGGCTTAACGGCTCAATACAGGTCATAAGACTCCCCTTCCCTGATGCTTCGGGGAAGGGGACGGGGGATGGGGTAGAATTTCAACGGAGTCCAGCGAGTCGCCCCTGCATTTACATTATTTTCTTGGATTTACTTCTGTCTCAAGATTTGCTTTTATTGACATCGGGGCAGCCCTGCCATACAATGGCACGCGCCTCGTCTAGGCTGCAGGCTCCAATCACCCTTGCAAATTCGAATGCGGAAGACATGATAACCGAGAAAACCATCGCAACATTGGAACTGCACAAGATCCTGCAAGAGCTCTCGCGTTATACCACTTTCGGCACCGGCGAGGAGTTCGCCATCGAACTGCATCCCTCCACCGAGATCGAAGAAGTGCAATTGTGGCAGCGCGAAACAGCCGAGGCGCTTGCGCTGCTGGAAGAAAAATCCAATATCACCGTCCAGGGCGCGCGCGATGTTCGCGACCCGGTCATTCGCTCGCAGCGCGGCGTCATCATCGAACCGAGCATCCTGCTTGATATCCGCTACACCTTGCGCCGAGCGACGACGCTTAGGCGCACCCTGGGGCGCCTGCGGGCAAGTTTCCCCTTGCTTTCCGACCTGGCGAACGAACTGGAAGAGTGCAGCGAGCTCCAGTTGTCTATCGAGAAGTCCATCGACGACAAGGCTGAAATCAAGGACAGCGCCAGCGCCAGGCTGGCCATCATTCGCCGCGACTTGAAGATCGCCTTCGAGCGCTTGCAAAACAAGTTGAATCGCATCATCAGCAATCGCTCTAACCACGACAAGTTGCAAGAAGCCCTGGTTACGATGCGCCACAGCCGCTATGTGATACCCATCAAAGCCGAATACAAAGGCAAGATCAAGGGCATCATTCACGATTCGTCGTCCTCCGGCGCCACGTTATTCATCGAGCCGCTGGACACCGTTGAGCTCAACAATAAATGGCGCGAACTGCAGATTGACGAAGAAAAAGAGATACGCCGCATTCTTAGCGATCTGACCGAAGAGGTCGCAGGCGAATGCGAAAGCATCGTGCGCACAGTGCAGTTGCTGGGCTATCTCGACCTGACATTTGCCAAGGCTCGCTACGCGCTGGAGCATAACTGCGTCCAGCCCAAGATGGTCGCGATGGCTGCGAATGAACAGCGCCCCCAGGGCGCAAATCATCCTGGCTCGACCATTCAGCTTAAACAGGCGCGCCACCCCTTGCTCAAGGAACAGGTCGTGCCGCTTGATCTCGGCTTTGACGACGACACCTGGGTTATGGTCATCACTGGACCCAACACGGGCGGCAAGACCGTCGCGCTAAAGACCGTCGGCTTGATGGTGCTGATGGCGCAGTGCGGCTTGCACATCCCGGCCGCCGAAGCCAACTTGTCGGTTTTTCGCGGCGTATACGCCGATATCGGCGACGAGCAGAGCATCGAACAGTCGCTCTCGACCTTCTCCTCGCACATGACCAATATCATCGACATCCTGCAAGACTGCGACAGCCGCTCCCTGGTCATCCTGGACGAGGTTGGGGCTGGCACCGACCCCACCGAAGGCTCGGCTTTGGCGCGAGCCCTGCTCAACCGGTTGAAGAGCAAAGGCGTTACGACCTTGGTGACCACGCACCATCCCGAGCTGAAGATCTACGGCGTGGAAACTGCGGGCGTGCGCAACGCCAGCGTCGAATTCGACCTGGACACGCTGCGCCCCACCTATCGGCTGATAGTTGGCTTGCCCGGGCGCTCCAACGCGCTGGCAATCGCCGAACGCCTGGGGCTGAACAAAAAAATCATCGAAGACGCGCGGGGCATGGTCGCCACCGAAGAACTGGCCGCCGATGATCTGCTCAACGAGATTCAGCGCAGTCGCGCCGAAACACGCCTCCAGCACGAAGAGGTCAACCGGTTGCATGACGAGCTCGCCGGGCAGCGCGACGCCTTGCAAGTGCGCCTGGACAAGATCGAGGACGAGCGCCGCGACGTCATTCGCGCCGCCCGCCGCCATGCCGAAGAAGACCTGGCGGATTTCAACAAAGAATTGCGCAAGATGCGCAATGAGCTGCGCTCGGCCGGCATGCCCGCTCAAACGATTATCGCCTTGCAAGCCGCCGCCGAAAAAATGGCGAAATGGACCCAGGCGCCGCTTGACGACGCCGACGAAGCGCAGCAGCTCGACGACATCGACTGGCTGCCGCGCATTGGCGACACGGTCTTTCTCGACACGCTCAATGCCGAAGGTGTCATCGCGGAGCTTGATGACAAGGGCGCGCAGGTGCAGGTCGGTTCCTTACGGGTGCGCGCCAAATTCACCGACATGCGCAAGCGCAGCCGCAGCGAAATACGTGCGAAAGAACGCGGCCATGTCCGCGAATACCAGCCGATTGACACCGTGCCGCCCGCGGTCGAATCGCCGGGCATGGAACTGGATATCCGCGGCAAACGGGTGGAAGAAGCGCTGGAAATCCTCGACCGTTACGTCGACGCGGCTTACACGTCGGGGCTGCCCTTTGGCCGCATCATCCACGGCAAAGGCACGGGACGCCTGCGTCAAGCCGTGCGGCAATTCCTGCGCGAACATAGCCTGGTCAGCAAAGTGACGCAGGGGCAAAACAACGAAGGCGGCGCTGGCGTCACCGTCATTCACATGGTTCCGATTACCTAGCGCGGGGCAGCGTCCATTGGACATCAGTCAGCGGCAAAAGTTCAGCCAACGCTATGCGGCCGGCGACATGCCCTGGGATAGCGGAATCACGCCGCCGGAGATCATCGAGATCCTGTCCGAGTTGCCGCCGGGCAAAGCCCTGGACCTTGGCTGTGGCACCGGCACGGTCATGCGCGATCTGCTCAAACGCGGCTGGGACGCCGACGGCGTCGACTTCGTGCCGCGCGCCATCAAGCTCGCCCAAGAAAAACTACAGCGATATTCCGCCGAAACTTATCGCCTGTTCCGCCACGATGTCACGAAGCTCGCCGAGCTGCGAGACCTGCGAGGTCCTTATGACCTCGTCATCGACATCGGCTGCGGCCACGGCATCGACAAAAGCGCCGCGCCCGCCTATGCGCTGGACATCGCGCATGCGCTCAAAACGGGCGGCGTTTTCATGCTCTACGCCAGCCATCCGCGCCCGAACTCAAACGTAGGCTGGGCTCCGCAAGAGGTGGAGCGCCTGTTTAGCCCCGGCTTGTCATTGCTCTGGCGCCAGCAAGGAACAGATACGGCGATCGGCGCTGCGTCAAGTTGGTATCGCATGGGTAAGCGCGCTTGAGATAATCTCCTATAATTGCAGTTCCAGGAGCCATTTCTCTTGAGTAGGTTTAACGCAGACAATCCAGCTATTTTGCCACGCGCGAAGTGGTGGTGGTTCGCGCTTTGCCTGCTTATGATGCTGGCCGGCTGGCTGTATCTGCGCGGATACAATGTGAGTTTGCCCTACATCGAACACCAAGACGAGGCGCAAAACTTGCTGGAAGCGCAGCACATCATCGACTTCGGCCATGCCCGTGGCGTCTTCAGAGAATCTTATCCGCCGGGCTTGCGCGCTGTAATTTATCCCTTCCTCAAGCACATCAAGCCAGCCGAAGCGCATCATGGCGTCATGCTGCCGCCGCTGCGCTTGATCACGATCGGCGCTTGGATGCTCGCTGTGGTCTTTATTGCCCTGCTGGGCGCGATGATAGCGCATCCGCTGACCGGGCTGATGGCGGCGGCGATCTGGATCGTCAATCCCTGGGTCGTCGACCGAGCGCATTTTGTGCTGCCCGATGGATATCTGACGCTCTTCACGCTGCTGGCGATTTGGCTGGCTCTGGTCGGTTCCTTGCAAAGGCGGCCCAGCTTCAACACTGCGGCGACCTATAGCATCATGACGGCAATAGCTTTCAAGACGCAAGCCATTTTTGTCGCGCCCTTCATCGTTTTCCTGCCTTTGATAAATCTAGGAATTGCCCCCCGCCCGCAATTTCAGCCTGTGATCCGCAGCGAGGCGCTGCAGCAGACCTTTTGGAATTGTCTGCGTTTTGCCGTATTCCTGTTCTGGCTGCTGGTTCTCTATCCAACGCTGGACGCGCCCAAGGACATTCACTTATTCCCAGTGCTTGAACTGCGCTTGATCCTGCCAAGCCCTCAGACCTTGTGGGAGGGCTTGTCGCAACTGCTGCTGACATTTCAGCCCCTCGGCATTTGGCTGGGGGTGACAGTCGCTGGCGCATTGCTATGGCGCTATCGGGGGCGGGTCAATGGCGTCGCGCTTTTCGCCGTCTTGCTGTCGGCGCTAGCCTGGCTGGTTGGCACGCACCTGCTGCCGACGCGGGGATTTCACCTGCGGCAGTATTTTGGCATGGGCGCGCTGCTGGCAATACTTTTCGCCTGCGGTCTGACGGGTTTGCTATTCGCCGGGCAAGAGGCGCTGTCGCGGCTTAACCCGCCAGGGTTGCCGAAGCCGGCGCGTGGTTTACTGGCGGGGACCGCGCTGCTGATATTATTAGCGGTCATGCTCCTGCCCGCTTATCGAGAATCGGATGCGCTGGCGCATAACTTCACCTTGCCCGACCGCCGCAATGACTTGATGCGCTATATGGATACATCGCTGGAACCGGGCAAGTACATCACCGACAGGAACAGCCCCAACCACAAAACGATGAATCGCGCCTGGGGCGGTTATACGGGCTTGCATGACTTCCCGCTGGCTCAAGAGGAATGGAATCTTCTCAAAAAGCCGCTGGCAGTATGGCGAGAGAAGGAAGCGGTCTACGCCATCCTGCCCTACGAGCCGCTGCTAAAGGACCCGGACGTCTATTTCCCCGACCAGACAGTCCTGCTGAAGAGCTATCCGCCCGACCCCAACTTCCGCGGACCCAGCATGGTGGTGCTGAGCTTGTACCCGATGCGGCAAGCAATGGAAGCGCGCTTGGGCTCCATAAGCATCAAAGGCTACGACATCAACGGCGCGGATTTCGCGCCCGGCGACACGGTGATCTTCCGCATGTATTGGCGGGCGACCGCCCCAACCCCCGTGCCGCAGCACGTTTTCAATCACCTGTTGAACAGCGCGGGAGAGATTGTGGCGCAGGTCGATGGCATCCCGCTCTGGGATGGCCGACGCGACAGCACAACTTGGGACGATCCCGACGAAATCCTGATGAGCCGCAACTACCTGCTTCATTTGCCGGCGGATTTACCCGCTGGGCGCTATTCGCTCATCAGCGGATTTTACGACCCAGAGTCCGGGCTGCGGCTCGCGGACGCGGATGGCAGCGATCACGCGCGCATCAGCGAGATAGTTGTCCGCAGTCGAGAATGACTGGCCAACAGCGCAGGGCAATCGCATAGCGCGAATCAGCATTCGGGTATACCATTATCCGCAGGTTAATCAATCAAGAATGGCGCAACGTGCGGCGACTGGCTTTTTGCAGCCTGCTAGCGATAATTGTCTTGGTCGGATGTCGGCAGCAGGTCGAGGACGCGGCCGCGCCTCTGCCCACCGCACCGGCAGGACCCACCGCCGCGCCAAATCTCGAATCCGCTGCCACAGTCGCCAATGCCTTCCTGAGCGCCTGGCAAGAACAGAACTTCAATCAAATGCACCGCCTGCTTTCGCTGCGCCAGCAAGAAGCGACGCCCCTGGCCGACTTCCGACTGGTTTATCAGGAAGCCCAGTCCACGATGTCGTTTCAGCGGCTGGAATACAAGGCGGAAGCGCTCGTTGCCACAGACGGGCACGTGCTCGTTTTCCAGTATCAAATGACCTTCCACACGCGCATCCTGGGTTCCTTCGTCGACCCCAACCGCCGCTTGCACCTCGTCATCGACCCAGACGTGAATCAATGGCGCGTCGCCTGGTCGCGGTCCGACATCTTTGCCGAGATGGGCAACGGCGCGCGGTTGGTGTTTCAACCGCAGATACCGGGCCGCGCCAACATCTACGACCGCAACGGCAAATCGCTGGCCGACCAATACGGTCGCATGGCGCGCATCTATGTCAACAACGCCAGGATCCCCGACAGAAGCGCCTGCTTCCAAGCGCTGGCGGAAGCCCAGGACCGACCTGTCAGCGAGCTTAGCGACCTCTTCGACCGGCGGTCGCGCGCCGATTGGCTGGTCGACGCCGGTGTCTTGGAGCCGCAGACCTACATCAGACATGGCGATAAAATCGCCGCCGCTTGCCAGGCGGATTTCGCGCAAGAAGCCACCCGCCGCTATGTCAATGGCGCGCTGATGCCCCATATCCTGGGTCATGTCGGCTATCCAGACGCCGATCAAATCCCCCAGCTAGAAGCGCTGGGATACAACGCTGGATCGATAATCGGCCAAGCTGGCATTGAAGCAAGCTGGAATGATACTTTGGCTGGGCGCCCGGGCGGCAAGCTGTCCCTGGTATCGTCAAGCGGGGTCCGCTTGCGCCTCTTGAGCGAAGTCGGCTCGCAGGCGCCGCAAAGCATCTGGCTGACGATCGACTCCAAACTGCAAGAGCATATCGTCCGCGTACTCGACGAAGCCTATCGCAGTCACGCCTGGGGCAGGATCTCCTATGGCGCCTCTGTCGTCGTGATGGACGTCAACAATGGTGAAATACTGGCGCTGGTTAGCTACCCCTCTTTCGACGGAAACGCTTTGAATCCTTTTCCTGTTGTCGGGCGAGAAACGGCGAACAAAGTATTGGAAGCGCTGGCGAGGGACGAGCGCAAGCCGCAGATCAACCGGCCGACGCAGGGACTGTATCCGACGGGCTCGGTCATGAAAGGCCTCAGCGCGATCGCCGCGCTGGAAAGCGGCGTCTACGACGAATCGACCCGCTATTTTTGCACCGGCAGTTGGACCCATGGCTTCGATACGCGCTATGACTGGCTGCCCGGCGGCCACGGCAGCGTAACAACGCAGGCTGGTCTCACCCACAGCTGCAACCCCTTCTTTTATGAAGTTGGTTTCCGCCTCAATGCGGAAGATCCGCACTTGCTGCCCGCTTTCGCGGCCAAGTTCGGCTTGGGACAGCGCACCGGCATCAACGCGATACCAGAATTGAGCGGCAGCATTCCCTCACCCGACAATGTCTTGCAGACCACCGGCTTGCCCTGGTCTTACGCTTTTGCCGTCAACTTGTCAATCGGCCAGGGCGAAGTCCAGATAACGCCTTTGCAGATGGCTCGCTTGTATGCCGCCATCGCCAACGGCGGCTATGTCTTGCGTCCCTTGTTAGTCCGCGAACGAGGCATCCTCGACCAGCGCACGCTGGTTGCCAAGCGCGAGGTCATGAACGACACGCGCGTCGCGCCCGAAAACCTCGCCTTGGTTCAAGCGGGTTTATGCGGCGTCGTCAACAGCAATGGCGGGACGGCGGCGCATCAGTTTCTCTATTCCCCGCTGCTGGATGTGGGCGTCTGCGGGAAGACCGGCACGGCGCAGGCGGCCGGCGATGACGAACTGCCGCACAGTTGGTTCATTGCCTATGCCCCAGCTAAAGATCCGCAAATCGCCATTGTTACTATGGTGGAAAACGCTGGGGAAGGCTCGGCCGTCGCCGCGCCGCTCACGCGCAACATTTTGGAATACTACTTTTTCGGGGCATATTGAACCTGAAGCGCTTCAACCCGCGACGACCCGGCTCAGCGCGATGATGCCGAGTTCCGCCAGCAAGATCAACAGCAGCCGCTCGCGCGTCCGCGCATGATCCAAGCGTGTGGCGAAGTAATTGAAAAAGCCGATTGTGAAACCGACCAAGAGCGCGCCGCCGCCAATCAGCCACAGGTTGCGCGTGACGACAAG
The DNA here is from genome assembly GCA_963663445.2 of Aggregatilineales bacterium. Lineage (GTDB taxonomy): Bacteria > Chloroflexota > Anaerolineae > Aggregatilineales > Phototrophicaceae > UBA6055. The sequence goes on from CAXXTM010000002.1 coordinate 2,559,477, forward strand.
CGCGTAGCGCTGGCGCACAGCGCTGTCCATGCCATGGTAGATGAGGCGCGCGGCAACCGTCAGCAACAATTCCTGTATGGCAAAAAAACAGAAGAATGTCGCAACCGTCATCATCAGAAGCAAGAACAGATTGATCAACTTCGCGAGGATTGATTGCGCCCTGGCTGACAGCGCGTTGCCTTCTTGGTCTGGTTTCCTCTTCACAACTCCATGATACACGATGCCCCGCCAGGCTCAAGCTATAATGGACCTTGCGGACCCAGGGCAATTGCATCAATTTATTTTTCAACACAGAGAGCGCGGAGGGGCGCGTAGACACAGCCCGCCGACACAGAGTTTTTGGGGTTTAGACAACTATTCTACTAATCCGCAGCCTGGAATAGGCAACAGTCACTAGCGAAACACGTTTTATCACAAAAACCACAGCTGAAATAAGACTTGAACGCATAATTTTTGTTTCTCTCTGCGCGCTCTGTTTTGATTATCAATTTAGATTCCCGCCATTTCAGCCGCCATCATTTTGATGCGATTGCCCTGACAACTGTGCTGAACATGCTTGTAATGCAGCAACCTTTTCGGTAGAATTGTGAAAAATTAAACAAGCGCTTGCGACCGATCTAGGAAGACCTTTGTGTCGCCTGTCAAAGTCGGCTCGCAAAGGTTGATATCAGCGATTCCGTGGATGGTGCGTCGGCGCGCGACCCACGGGCGCGACAATCAGGTGGAAACCCGCTATGGCAAACAACTACGGAAACCGACCATCAATAAGCCCGACAACGATTGTCGTTGCCGCGGTTTTTCTGCTGGTTAGCGTCGTCGGCATCAACTGGTTCACCACCTTCATTCCCGGCATTTTTCCGCCGCAAGCCTCGGCCGAATCCAAGAGCGTGGACGAGCTCTTCTTCATCTTAATGATCGTTGGCGGCATCGTGTTCTTCTTGATCCAGGGCATGTTGCTGATATCGGTGATCGCCTTCCGCGCGCGCAGCGGCGATACCAGCGACGGTCCTACCCATCATGGCAACATGACGCTGGAGATCGTCTGGACGATTATCCCAGCCCTGGTCGTGATATTCCTGGCGGTCATCAGCTTTGATGTCTGGAACCAGAATTCCGCGCCCAAAGCCAATGTCAACATGGTCAATGGCGGGTCAATACCGATAAACGTGATTGGCGCGCGCTATGCCTGGACACATACCTATGAAACGGGCCGCCAGACACCCGATGGCGATGCCATCGTCATCAATAGCGGCGCCAATTTGCATACCTATATCGGACAGAACGTCGATCTGACCTTGCAGACCCAAGATGTCATCCATTCTTATTGGGTCCCGGCCATGCGCGTCAAGCAAGATTTGCTGCCGGGCGATCCGCTCCAGGGCGGGCGCCCGACCGAGCTGCGCTTCACGCCTATTCGCATTGAGGGAGTCGAATACCCGGCCGAATATCCCATTGTTTGCGCCGAGCTCTGCGGCGACGGCCACGGGCGCATGCGCGGCGCGGTCATCGTTTATGAAGACGAGGCGCAATTCCTGGAACAATTCTATGAGCCGGCGATTCACGCCATTCTCAATCCCCCGGCCGATCCCGTGCTCCGGGGCGAACTGGACATTCAAAACTATATCTGCAACAGTTGTCATGTGCTGGACAGCCTGGGCTGGACAGGCGCCACCGGTCCTCCGCTGAACGGCATCGCCGATCGCGCCGGGGAACGGGTGCCGGGCCAATCGGCGGAAGAGTACATCGCCAACTCGATCTGGGATTCCGGCGCCTTCCGCGTGCCGGGCTATGACCAGCAGATGGCGGCTTTTGGTCCGAACGTGGTCGATGCCGCCAATGTCATGACACCCGAACAGCTCTATGCAATCGTGGCTTATCTATGCACACAGGGCGAAGCATCCGACTGTGATATGGAAAACGGCGTCACCGCCATTCCCGACGCCATCATGACCGTCTTCGCTATGGACGTGGATATAACCTTTGGCATGAGCGATGATGCAAGAATGGACGAAGCAGCGAATGCGGAAGATGCCGAAGCAGCGGCGGAGTCCAATGCGGAGAACGATTCCGCCTAGGTCCGCGGCGAGGGCGACAAGGAAAGCGCAAACAAGCATCCAAATTGACGCTGAGTGAAGAGGCGAAACAATGGCGACAATTGCCGTCCCCCTTGGGGGGCAAGAAGCGAGACAAGAGATCGAAACGGTTCGGCGCCCCGCTCTTAGCGAATACCTGCGCTGGAGCGTTGATCACAAAATCATCGGCGTGCAATACGGCGTCACTGCCCTGCTCTTCTTTATCGTTGGCGGCGCGCTGGCTATGGGCATCCGGCTCGAGCTATGGACGCCGGAATTGGACCTGATGGTATCGGGCGCGGCTTATAACAGCCTCTTCACCATGCACGGCACCATCATGATCTTCCTCTTTATCATTCCCATGTGGGCGGCTTATGGCAATTTCGTCGTGCCGCTGCAGCTTGGCGCCAAAGACATGGCATTCCCCTGGCTGAACGCCTTCGCTTTCTGGCTGATACCGCCAGCCGGCGTCGTCATGCTGCTGGGTTACTTCGTCAGCCCGGCCGAAGCGGGCTGGACTTCCTACCCGCCGCTGTCGACCCTTTTCAGCGGCGATGGTCAAACGCTCTGGGCGCTGGGCGCGCATTTGCTGGGCTTGTCGTCGATACTGGGCTCGATCAACTTCATCGTCACCATTCTCAACATGCGCCCGCCCGAGATGACCATCTGGCGCATGCCGCTGCTCTGCTGGGCAGTGCTGGCGACGAGCATCATCGCCGTGATGGCGACGCCCTTCCTGGCCGGCGCCTTGACGCTGCTGCTGCTCGATCGCATGACCGGCACTACCTTTTTCGACGCCGCCGGCGGCGGGGACGTCCTGCTATGGCAGAACATCTTCTGGTTTTACAGCCATCCGGCCGTTTACATCATGGTTTTGCCGGGCATGGGCGTGCTCTCCGAAGTGCTTGCGATCCACAGTCGCAAGCCCGTCTTCGGCTATCGCATGGTCGGGCTATCCAGCATGGCGATTGCCATCGTGGGCTTCACCGTTTGGGCGCATCACATGTTCACCAGCTTGCAGCCGGAACTGCGCATTCCTTTTATGATCACCACCATGATCATCGCCGTGCCCACCGGTATCAAGATGTTCAGTTGGCTGGGCACCATTTGGGGCGGCAAGATCCGCTTCACCAGCGCCATGCTCTTCGCGCTTGGCTTTATGTCCATGTTTGTCATCGGCGGCATCACCGGCGTCATGTTGGCGGCGCTTCCCTTTGATATCCACGTTCACGATACCTATTTTGTCGTCAGTCACTTCCACTTTGTGCTCTTCGGCGGCAGCGTCTTCGCCATCTACGCGGCGCTCTATCACTGGTTCCCCAAGATCACGGGCCGCATGATGGATGAAACGCTGGGTAGGATCCATTTTGTCTTCACCTATTTCGGCTTCCTGATCACCTTTTTCCCGATGCACATCGTAGGCATGTTGGGCATGCCGCGGCGCGTCGCCGTCTACGACCCCGCCTTCACCGACTTTAACCGGCTGATTAGCTTCGCCGCCTTCGTCTTGGGCTTCTCGACCTTTATCGTCCTTTACAACATCGTTCGCAGCTATTTCCATGGGCCGATCGCCGGCGCCAATCCCTGGCGCGCTTTGACACTGGAATGGGCTACGACCTCGCCACCGCCGCCCACCAACTTCCACGAAGATCCCATCCCATACGAAGATCCTTACGGCTATGGCACCGAAGCGGCGACAGCTTATATTGAAGCGATCGATATGGCATTTGACCGGCGCGATCCAGCGTCGGCCGGCGCCGACTAGGCGCGGAGCGCGCAAGCAGTGGAGTCTGTAGATTTGAGCATGACCAGCGCCATCAAGCGAGCCGAGAAACAGAAAATCAGCGACCAGCGAGCCGCTGCTCTTCGCTTGAAGAATAATCGGCTCGGCATGAACATCTTCCAGCTTAGCTGGATCATGGCTTTCGTCGCTTTGATAGTCGTCAACTGGCAACTGCGCTTCAACTATTCGCAGTGGCCCCCCGCCGGCGTCCCGCCCTTCGATCTGTTCTTGCCTAGCGCCGCCACCTTGGCGCTGCTCTGCAGTTCCGTGATGGTCGCGCAGGCGCTGAAAGCGCTGCGAAGCGGGTTCGCCGCCGCCTTTCTGGTGAAGTGGCGGCTGGCGATTGGGCTGGGAACCCTGTTCATGGCCATCATCGTCTATGAGTTTCTGAATGTGTCCGACGCCGCCATGGCGACGCAATACGGCAATACCTTTCGCTTGATGACCGGCTTTCACTTCGTACACGCCTTGGCAATCCTCGCCATCTTATGCCGCGTATATCAGGGCGCGCGCCTGGGCAAATACGCTGGCGCTGAACAGGATTCCTGGGCGGTGGAAGGCGCGGCCAAGTTGTGGCACTTCGTCAGCTTCGCCTGGATGCTTTTTTACGCGGTGCTCTATTGGATTCGCTAAGATACAGGCTGGAACAGACCATCGGTACTAGGGAGTAGCAATACATGGACAAACCCGGACTCGCGCGCGCTATACCGTATATGATTGCGGTCTTCGTCTTGTCGCTGGCGATTGTCTATGGCATTCGCGCGCTGCAAGACATGGATCCGGTCTGGATGAATGCCGATACCAGCGAAGGCGCGCAAGTCGGGCTGGTCTTGGCGGCTTTCGCGTCCATGTTCGCCTTCATGTGGGGTGTTGGCGCCTTCGACCCCAAGATGAGCGAACATGGCGACCACGCCCATGAAGCAGAAGAAACAGCGCCGGAAAGCGAATTCGCGCTGCAGACCAGCGGAGCGGTCTTTCGGCTGGGCAAATGGCTCTGGGACCTGGCCTGGCGGATTATCAACGATACACCCAAGCCTATGCGATTCCCCTATTTGAACCTGGGTCCGCTCTTGATCCGCTGGATCATCAATGTCGGCTGGTTCTTAATCTGGCTGGCGATCTTTGGCGGCTGGCGCTTCTTCCTGGGCGCGATTGCCGGCCTACCGGGTACGCTGGGCGCGCTATTGATGAGCCTGTCCTGCTTGTGGCAGACCATCATCTTCTACGCCGGTCAACTCTTCCTCGTGCTGACGATTTCCTTGCTCAGCACCATCATATTATTCGCCTTCGCGCTCTTCCCGCATGGCTTGCGCCTGCAAACAGCCACAGAAGCCAATGCCGATGCCGCCGCCAACGGCTTTGGCGACTTCATCATTCCCATACAAGATATCCTGGGCTTGCTCCTGCCGCCCGATAACTTCTCTAACCAGACTATCGCAGGCGCCAGCCAGTTCACTGTTCTGCTGGGATTCATTTTCGTCATCTTCATCTCCCTGGCGCTGGCGGCCGGCGGCATCGCGGTCTTCTTTTATCTGGCGCATCGCGGCGTCAAGCAGGCGCAAGAGATTGATCCAACAGACGGCGACCGCACACAGATACTTCCCGTCCGCGAAATGGGCAAGATCGCCGGCGGCGCCGCAGGTGTAATCCGCGCCATCCCGCGCGCCATTGGTTATGAAAAATAAGGTGAGTGTGACACAGCATGGCAGATTACAATCCATACAGCGAGTTCACGACAAGGCTCACACTGCTAATCAGTGATCACCCTAATCTGATTACTACTACCTTAAGCAACATCTTTACTATGAGGTTGATCGGTAATAAAACGCACGGAGATTTAGCAGAAATTGGTATCTCAGAGTTTATTAATCAATACATGTACGATTTCCATTCTATTCATGTAGGCAAAGACTTATATCGCGCAAAATCACAAGAAGAAGATATTAAGGTCATAAACAGAATAACTAAAGAAGAAATGCTTATAAGTCTAAAAGCCTATGGTGTAGGACCATTGCAATTGTCTACCGACAAAGAAGCAAATATGTTTAGTCTTTTGTCTTCACAGGAAGTTGAGGTCATAAGCGGCAGCGATCAGATACGCCCCATGCTGGAAAGTCCACAGTTCAAGAGTTTCGAGAGAATAAATATCCTTCCGTTGATTTATGACGAGAATAAGAAACAATGCAATATTTTAGTGTTTAATTACGATCGGGCAAAGCAGCGAATTGATACTATTAGAAGAATTCCACCCGGAGGTCGAAGGAAGCATCCGGTTTACCAGTTTTTTGACAAGGATGAAGGGTACATCTGCGAGGTAAGGTATGGCGATGCTACAGCGAATGCGCTGCAGCGTGGGTTATGGACACATACAAGAAACGCCATACAGTATTTTGACAGTGTAACTGACGGTTGGATTGATTATTCGCACAATTTGATCCTCGTTAAACTGTTTTCCCATGCGCTTGTCGCATCAGAAAGAGGACACATAAAGGCGCTTGAGTTTGTCAAGAGCGACATAGAGGAAATAATCAAAGGCGAACAGTTGTGAGTCAGACGACGACACAACTTAGAATGTTCACTGATGCAAGCATCCCTCAAATACGGACTGAAGGGATAAAATACATCGGATCTAAGATGCAGTTCCTGCCGTATATTACGGAAATCGCGGGACAGATAAATGCCCGTAGCGTCTTTGATGCTTTCTCAGGTTCTACAAGGGTTTCGCAAGCGTTCGCACAGATCGGTTGCGATGTGATTTCTTCCGATATTTCAAAATGGTCGGAGGTTTTTGCAACTTGTTATTTGCGAGAGCAACGTGGGAAACATATCACAGAACTGCTTGATGAGCTGAATAACCTTAAGCCGCTTGACGGCTGGTTCACCGAGCACTATGGGGGAGAAGCCTCTAGTTCGGCCTTGGAAAGCTACAAGAAACCTTGGCAAAAGCACAATACAAGAAAGCTGGATGCCATAAGAGAATATCTTGATAAGATATCCCTTACCAATCAGGAAAAGGCTATAGCTTTAACAAGTCTTATCTTGGCGCTTGACTGCGTGGATAGCACATTGGGACATTTTGCGTCGTACCTCAAGAAATGGTCGCCCCGCTCCTATAAAAGTCTAGTGCTTAAAGAACCTCTTTTCGTACAGACTGAAGGAAAACACCAAATAAAACAGGGGGATGTCTTTCGAGTCCTAGATGACATACCAGAAGTTGATCTTGCCTATTTCGATCCCCCTTACGGTTCAAATAATGAGAAGATGCCGCCTTCTCGTGTTCGCTACGCGGCTTATTATCACATTTGGACAACGATTTGTCTAAATGACAGGCCCAAATTGTTTGGCAAAGCACTACGCCGAGTTGATTCGCGCGATAAGGTGGCCGCCTCAGTATTCGAAGATTTTAGGCGTAGCCTGACTGGGCGATTTCGTGCAGTCGAAGCTATCGATAAACTGATACGCCATGTGCGGGCCAGGTATGTTCTTCTATCTTATAGTTCCGGAGGTCGCGCAACGTCAAGTGAACTATTGGAAGTATTGCAAGAGGCCGGTGAAGTTATTGATATACGAGAAATAGAGTACAAGCGAAATGTTATGTCCGGGATGCGCTGGACAAATGAATGGGTGCGACCTAAAGAAGGAAAGAACTTTGAGTACCTTTTTTTGTTAAAGAAGCATTGAGAAAATAAGGTGAGTGACAGAGCATGGCAGAAATGACCGCTAATCAACTGAGCGCGGCCGCCCACGACGATCAGGGCCACATGAGCGCCGAAGAACATAACGAGAATATGAAGCTCGGCATGTGGCTCTACCTGGCCTCCGAAATCGTCATCTTCTCGATGATGATCGTTGGCTATGTGCTTTTCCGCATCAACGAGCCGGATGTCGTGGAACTGGCGCATTCACAGCTCGGCGTCGGCTTGGTCACCGCCAATACCTTCGTCTTGCTCGCCAGCAGCTTCTTCATGGTGATGGGCTTGCGGGCTATGCAGCAGGGCAATCGCCAAGGCATGCTGCGCTGGATCGGCGCGACAGCATTGGGCGGCGCGGTCTTCCTGGCCGGTCAATATATCGAATACAGCGAACTGGCGCACCTGGGCATCACGCTGGGTTATGACATCGAGTCGCAGTGGCAGACCTTTGGCATGCGCTTTTATGCCCCGACCTTCTTCCATGGCGCGCACGTCCTGGTCGGCGTCCTGTGGGCGCTGGAGGTGATGCGGCGCGGCGCCAAAGGCCGTTACGATCACAATCCCATCGGCATTGAGATGTTCGGCTTATATTGGCACTTTGTCGATGTGGTCTGGATTATGCTCTTCACCTTGATTTATCTGGTATGACATCGCGCTTTCAAGCGCGCCATTCTTGGGACTTTTCCATTGCCGCCTAACGGCTGATTTAGGAGCGTGACAGATGGTTGAAGCTTCACAGGAAATGACAGCGAACGATCATGGACATCACAGCAACACGGTCGCCTTGCTCGGACGCGACATCACCGTGGAAGGCGGCATATACACTGTAGTCTTTGGCGGATTGGCGATCTTGACAGTCATTGAAGTCCTCAGCGCCGAACTCCTCAAAAGCGCCATCCACGACGCGCCAAGTGCGGCAGCCGCGCTCACCGCCATCAAGGCGGTCTTGCTGCTGGCAATCGCGATTGTCAAGTCAAGCCTGGTTATCTGGTTCTATATGCACCTGAAAGACGAAAAGCGCATCCTGGCCGTGGTGCTGCTGCTGCCCTTGTTGATCGCCGCGCTGTCGGTGATGTTCGTCTTGGCTGTCCCGCCGACTGGATATTCAATCTAAGCCGCGGCGCCCCGGGCGATTGCTTCAAATTTTTCAGCACCGAGAAAACAAATGGAAACTGTAGGGGGCAGCCTTGGCTGACCCATTGCCGCCATAGCGCGTTAATTAAACCTGTCTGTGCCCACTCCGCAGCTGCGCTATTCATGACATTTCCTGCGCCCATGTGATATACTTGAGCAAGCGAATGCAAAGGGTGCAACTTCCGATGATCGTTCAAGAACGCCTATTTGATGTGCATGATGTTTGGGAACTGGCGCATGATCCCGACAACGAAAACGTCTGCTTTGAGCTCATTGACGGAGAACTGTTCACGATGACGCCGCCTGGCAGAAGACACGGCTTGCTCGCGACCGAGATAGCGGGCTACTTATGGCAATACAGCAAAATCAATCCTGTAGGTGAAGTAACAATTGAAAGCGGCTATTTTTCGGAACGCGATCGCCACACCTTGCTCGGTCCTGATGTGGCTTTTCTGCGCTACGACCGGCTGCCACAGCCGCCAACAGAAAAATACGTATCCGTGATGCCGGACCTGGCAGTGGAGATTCGTTCGCCCTTTGACACGCTGGCCAAAGTACGCAGAAAAGCGGAAGTTTATCTACGGCGCGGCACGACCCTGGTTTGGATCGTTTTGCCAAAGCAAGCGGGCGTCGAAGTGTGGCGCCAAGATGAAAGCGGTCAATTGTACTCCGAGTTCCTCGGTGTGGGCGACAAGCTAAGCGGCGAGGCGATTCTGCCGGGCTTTGAATTAGAAATCAGCCGCCTGTTTCCCCAGGAATAAAACTGAAGCGAAGTCTTTGACGCCGACCGAGGCAATGACACAAGGAGCAAGGCATGCCCGTTGAAATCACGTTGCGCGACAGCGTTCGAACCACAATCAAAGTACGAGATCATGAATGGCATATTGACGAACCGGTCGAAGATGGCGGCACGGATACGGCGCCAACGCCCGGCGAAATGATGCTCGGCGCCTTAGGCTCTTGCATGGCAATCACATGCAAAATGTATGCTGAACGCAAGGGCTGGGATCTACAGGCTGTTGATGTGCAAGTCGATTACGAGCGCTTCAAAGGCTCGGACTATCCCGCCCACAACGGCGACGATCTCTACGTGCATGAGCTGCGCAAGGCTTTGACATTTCACGGCGATCTGGACGACAAGCAGCGGCGGCGCCTCTATGATATCGCCGGCAAATGCCCCATCCATCGTCTGCTGGGCAGCCCTACCTATTTCGTCGATATGGCGCTGGCAGAAGGATAGGTCTCAGCATTTTCGCCGGCTGCGCGCCGAGCGCCGCGCTCGATTTTTCCCGCGCTCGGCAGGCGCTTTTGAGCGAGGCGCGCGATGATTTCCAATCCCAAATTACTGCTCGAAAGCTACGATCTCTTCCCCAAAAAGAGCCTGGGGCAGAACTTCATGCACGATCCACAGGCTTTGGACAAGATCATCGATTCCGCCGATCTGACAGCCGACGACGCGGTGGTGGAAGTCGGCGCGGGCACCGGCTCGCTCACAGCGAAATTGGCGCAGCGCTCGCGCGAGGTCTTCGCCATTGAAGTAGACCAACGGCTGCAACCTATACTTGAAGACCGCTTCGAGGACGCCGCCAATGTCTATCTCATTTTCGATGACGCGCTCAAGACCGACATCAACACCTTGCTGGGGAATCAAGCATATATCGTGGTCGCCAATGTGCCCTACTATATCAGCAGCGCCATTCTCTGGCACTTCCTCGAAGCCGATTTGCCGCCACAGCGCATGGTGCTGACGATGCAATACGAGGTGGCGGAACGAATCGTAGCGGGCGATGGCGTGATGAACCTGCTTTCGGTCGCGCTTCAGTATTACGGCGTCCCGCGCATTGTCAGCAAGTTGAGCCCGGCCGTTTTTTGGCCCCGCCCCAAGATCCAAAGCGCCATCCTGCGCATTGAGACGCATAAGAACGCCCCCGTCGTCGTACCTTCCACCGAAGCCTTTTTTCGCGTGGCTAAGGCTGGTTTCAGCATGAAACGCAAACAACTCAAAAACGCGCTGTCGGGCGGACTCGGTATAAAGTCGGCGCGGGCAAGCGAACTGCTGCGCGCGGCCAGCATCGATCCGCAGCGCCGCGCCGAGACACTAACACTGCCGGAATGGGCGCGCTTGACCCGGATCATTCATCAGAGCGACGCCGGTTTCTGACGAAGATTAAACGCTGCCGTAGGAATTTAGCAATTATCCGCGTCCATACTGTAAGCAAAATCATAGGACGGGAGGACAAGAATCATGGGCAATCAAGTAGCGACCTTGGGCGGCGGCTGCTTCTGGTGCGTGGAAGCTGTCTACAATCAGTTGACCGGCGTTAAATCAGCGATATCCGGTTATATGGGCGGCCATGTCAAGAACCCAACTTACGAACAGGTCTGCGCCAAGACCACGGGCCATGCCGAGGTCGTCAATGTCTCATTTGACGACGAAATCATCAGTTTCCAGGACGTACTGAACATCTTTTTCACTATCCACGATCCCACCACGCTAAACCGACAAGGCAACGACCGTGGACCGCAGTATCGCTCGGGCATCTGGTACCACAGCGAAGAGCAGCGCCAAATCGCCGCGGATACGATCAAGCGCCTGGAAGCGCAAGGGCTTTATCCGAATCCATTTGTGACCGAGCTCAGGCCAGCCAGCACATTCTGGGTCGCCGAGAGCTATCACCAAAACTACTTCGCCAACAACCCCACACAAGGCTATTGCGCCTACATCATCGCGCCAAAAGTCGCCAAATTCCGCAAGCAATACTTTGAACGCCTCAAAGCCTAAACGCTTCGCAGCCGATGCAAAAGAAGGAGAATATTCTGGACTTCAAATAAGAATTATTTGAATAATCTTATTGACAAGTGAAAAGGTTATTGTTACATTTGCAAGTACGTGCTATAGTATGGATTATGAGACTGACATGGAGGAATTAAACGAGGGACGATGAGCATGGATGACATCACAAGAGACCACGAATCACGCATATCGCACTTGGAAGGCGAGATGAAGTCAGTTGCGACAAAAGACTTCGTGCAAACAGCCCTTGATGCTCTACGGCAAGAAATGAGCAGCAAGTTTGACGAGCAAACAAAAACCTTCCAACAAGCTCTAAAAGAGCATAATGAATCAATGACAACTGCTTTGTCAGAGCAAAGCAACGCGATAACAGATCTGAGCAATCGAGAAAATAGGCTAAAAGGCGCGCTTGACGCGCTCAAGTATGCCTTACCGCTAATAATCAGCGTTGCCGCAATCGTGATCGCCGCGCTAATCAAGTGAGGAAATGACCAAGTCCTTGCAGGACGCTACAGTTTTACGTCCAGTCTTACTACTGCGACGTCAAAAATCTAGCGCAAAAAGAAAAGGGCGAGCCGCGCGGCTCGCCCTTTTTGATTGACCGCGGTCCCCGGCCTAGAGAGTTGCTTCAACGCGGACGCCCGGTCCCATCGTTGACGTCAACACAGCGCGGCGCACATAAGAGCCTTTTTGCGAGTCCGGCTTGGAATTCCGGACCGTATCCACAACGGCTGTTAAGTTCTCCCACAATTGTTCCTGCGAGAAGCTAGCTTTGCCAACGGGCACATGTAGATTGCCGGTTCTGTCATTACGAAACTCGACCCGCCCCGCTTTTAGCTCGTTGATCACGCGCGGCACGTCATCGGCTGGCACGACTGTCCCCGCCTTGGGATTAGGCATCAAACCGCGCGGACCCAAAATACGCGCGATTTGACCGACCTTGCGCATCATCGGCGGCGTGGCGATCGTGGCGTCAAATTCCAGCCAGCCGTCGTTTCGTATCTTCTTGATCACTTCATCCGTTCCGATGATATCCGCGCCGGCCGCCAATATCGCGTCCGCTTCGCTTTCATCTACAAAAGCCAAGATTCTTATGGTCTTGCCCGTGCCATGCGGCAGCATCACCGTGGTACGCACTTGTTGATCGCTGTGCCGCGGATCAATGCCCAGGCGAAAATGGATTTCGATTGTCTCGTCAAACTTGGCGGTGGCGTTGCTCTTGACGATGCGCAAGGCTTCTTCCATCGGGTAGTTCCGCTGCCGATCGAATGCCGCCGACGCTGTTTTGTATCTCTTGCTCATGATGTTCGCTCCTCGTGGTGAACGGGCGCGCGCCCTCCCACAATTTCAAAAATGAATCGTGAATTTCTTGTCGGACGAATGCCACTCTACTGCCGCGGTCATTCGGCGACTTTGATACCCATCTGTCGCGCGGTGCCTTCGACCTGGCGCATGGCGCCTTCGATGTCAATGGCATTCATATCGGTCATCTTGACCTGCGCGATTTCCCGCACCTGGTCGCGGTTCAAGACCGCGACAGTCTCGGTAGCGGGGTTGGAAGCCGCCTTTTCCAAGCCCGCCACCTTCTTGATCAAGAATGACGTGGGCGGGCTTTTCAGCGCAAACTTAAAAGAACCATCCGCAAAAATCGTGATCTCCGCCGGCACGATATCGCCCATGCGGTTGGAGGTGCGGCCGTTGTATTCCTTGCAGAACTGCATCAAGTTGATGCCGTGCTGCGCCAGCGCGGGACCGATTGGCGGCGCGGGGTTGGCTTTGCCCGCGGGAATCTGTAGCTTGACGATTGCTTTGACCTTTTTTGCCATGTCCTTACCTCATTCTCTTCCAGATGCCGCCATTGACAGCGCAAAGCCGACTGCCTCGGCTGCGGCGCCTGTTTATGGCGACTGCCTTACATTCGTTCCACTTCCATAAAGCTGAGCACAACGGCGGTTTCGCGACCGAAGAAATCAACCATGACACGCACTTTCTCGCGGCCCGAATCGATCGACGCCACGGTGCCAGGAAAATCGTTGAATGGACCGCCGACAATGCGCACACGCTCGCCGATTTTGTAATCGACCTTGACCACCATGTCTTCGGAATCCATCCGATCCATAATGCGCTTGACTTCTTCGTCGCGCAGCGGCGTCGGCTGATTTTCGCCCCCGACAAAACCAACGACGCCCGGCGTGTTGCGCACCGTGTACCAGGCGTCCTTGTCCAACTCAGCTTCTTCCTTATTCCAGCGCATCTGCACCATGACATAACCAGGGAAGACACGTTTCTCCACCGTGCGGCGTTTGCCGTCCTTGACCTCGATTTCATCTTCTGTGGGGATCAGCACATCGTAAATCTGATCTTGCATGCCCATACTGTCAATGCGCTGGCGCAAGGCGTGCTCGACCTTCTTTTCGTAGCCGGAATAGCAGTGGATGAAAAACCAACTGCGCCTGGCGTCATCCTCCGCGCTGCCATCGTCAAGTACGATGTTCAGCCCTTCGATGTCTTCGCCTGGCGTCACAGCTTCATCCATATAAACCGGCTCCGCATCGTAATCGGTAGGCATCGCTTTTGATTGTTCGCTCATAATTCTCTTCTTTAATAAGCCTTCTCGCCCGTTAGAACAATGGGCTTGACTTTGTAGCTTCGACCGGCGAGCGCTTGCTCCGCCGCCTTATGGTTTGTATCGACCGGGCAAAAGCGGCAAACAATTGCCTATATCGAGCCGCGGCGGATCATCAACAAGGCGGAGCCCACCATTACCACAATCACCGCCAGCAGCATCCAGGCATAACCCGGGTTAAGTCCGATGCGCATGAACTCGGACCAGAGCACAGCCAAAATGCCCAGGAATATGGCGGAGGCAATCGTCACGTTGATGCAAAGTATGGTCAGGCGCCGCGTATCTTCGCGGCTGGGCCAGGCAACCTTATTCAACTCCGACCGGACATCGGCAAAATAGTCCACCACCTGGAAGAGCGGTCGCGTTACCGTATTGCCCTGCGGCTCTGGCTTGCCTTTCTTGATCTTGCGCGTTCGACGGCCCGGCGTCGCGGTCCCCTTCCGTTCGGTGATCGCGCCTTCGTTATCGTTCGCGGTATCCCCTGCTGCCATAATTGGAGCCTCCTCGCAACTCTTTTCGGCGATTGCCGATGAATAAACACCGTCGCAGTGGACGGTGTTTAAGGATTCTCGTCAGGGGCAGAAAGACTCGAACTCTCGACCTACGGTTTTGGAGACCGTCGCTCTACCAACTGAGCTATACCCCTATGATGCGCTTTCTAATCCAGCCAAGTCCCGCACTGACTATACCTGAATACGCAGCCAAAAGCTATTTGGTTTCCCGATAGATGACATGCCGGCGCAAATAGGGATCATACTTGCGCAATTCAAGACGCCCCTGCGTATTACGCCGGCTCTTCTCGGTGATATAAATGTGACCGCTCTCGGTGCTGCGCATTTTTACGACAATGCGCTGTCCCTTCTTTGCCATGTCATCTCCTATACCTTACCCGCCCCAGGGCTCCTCACCCTGGCATATAAGAGCCTCCGATGAGATTTGAACTCATGACCTCGCCCTTACCAAGGGAGCGCTCTACCCCTGAGCTACGGAGGCGCGCAACCGCGCATTCGCCGAACAAACTTTGCGTCGTCGATACAGCGGTTTGCAACATTAGTGGGCCGGACTGGATTCGAACCAGTGTAGGCTCTCGCCAGCGAATTTACAGTCCGCCCCCTTTAGCCACTCGGGCACCGACCCGCTTAAATGCAGTTGTTAAACCAGAGCCACCACTGGGACTCGAACCCAGAACAACCTGTTTACAAAACAGGCGCTCTGCCAATTGAGCTATGGTGGCACAGCCGATGCAGTGTAGCATAGCGACAGAGCATGCTCAAGGACTTTTCCCTGGAGCGGTAGCGCCAAGTATTCTACGACGGCGCCGTCACCATGTCAAGTGCGCTCTGGGCAGCGCAGCCAGAGCAATCGCAGCAGATTATTTTATCCACCGAGGACACCGAGATTTAACTCCTTTTGTGGCAAAAAGGAGGCAATGTAGGGGCGACATACCATGTCGCCCGAAATCTGTACGTAACAATGCGGGCGACCAGATTGGTCGCCCCTACAACATCCTAATTTTTTCATTACTTTCTTGGAATTACTTTCATGTCTTTGTGCTTAAAAAGTGATGCGACTTCTCCGAGGCAGCGCGCCTCACTCGGCTCGATCGGGCCTCAGGAAATCCTCCGCCATGTATGCCGGATTCGGATACTCGTAAAAGCCGCGACCGCTCTTCACACCCAGTTCGCCGCGTGCCAGCTTACGCCTCAAAATCGCCCGGGGCAGATCGTCCGCATCGCCACTCTCTTGCGCATAGCGCATTTCGATATCGTAGATGACGTCCAAGCCGATGCGGTCCATCTGCGCGAAGGGCGGCGGATGCTCGCGCCCGAATTTGATCATCCAGGCGCGGTCGATATCTTCCACCGTCGCGACGCCGCTATCGGCGACTTTCATCACCTCTTTTTTGATCGCCCGCCAGACGCGATTGAAAATGAAGCCCGTGCTTTCCCGCCCCAGCCGCAGCGGCAAGACAGCGATGTCGCGCGCGAAGGCGCATAGCGCATCCAGCACATCGGCGCGCGTGCAACTGCCGCCGCCGATTTCAGCCATCGGGCTATCCCAAATCGGATTATAAAAGTGCAAATTCGCCACCTGCGCCGGGCGCTCGGTTGCGTCTTCCAGCATGCTGACGCGGATTGAGGAACTGTTGCTGGCGATGATCGCGTCTGCGCGCGCCAGACGGTCGATTTGCGGGAAGACTTTGCGTTTGAGTTCCAGCCGTTCCGGAGCCGTTTCAATCGCCAGATCGGCATCGCGCAGGGCGAGGACCAGGTCCGCCTCATAGCGCAAGTTGCCCAGAATCGCGCCGCGCGAGGCCTCCGTTTCGACGCCGCCAGCGACCCAATCAGCGACGATGCGCTCTTGAGCCGCCTTGGCCGCCCACAAAACAGCATCGTCGATGTCGAAAAGAAGGACCGGTATGCCGTTTCGCGCGATTTGCAAGGAAATTTGCCGTCCCATCGCGCCGGCGCCGACGACCGTCACAGCACTAATCCGCTTCATCGCCCCTTCCTTCCGGCGGGATAGTCCGCGGCGGCAGCTCGCCCAACAATTTGTTAAGCGCCGCGTAACATCTGTCGCGCTCCAGCAGCATCTTGTCGCGCTCATCTTCACTGTATTCGTAAAAGCCGGCCAAGTTTTTGACGCCGTGACGTCCGGCGTCGACCACGCTGCGCAAGCGCTCCGGCGGCTGCCAATCCTCCCCCAGGTCCCGCTCCAGCACGCCAAAAATGCTCGAATAAACATCCAAGCCAGCCATGTCCGCAATCTGGAAGGGACCGTAAAATGGCAAGCGAAAGCCGAAGCTGCCGCGCGCCAATTCATCTACTTCCTGCGGCGTCGCCAAGCCCTCGGCAACACAGGCCAGAGCCTCGCGGAAAAGCGCGAACTGAATGCGATTAGCCACAAAACCCGGTCCGCTGCCAACCGTGGCCGGTCGCTTGCCAAGCGCCAGCAGAAACTCCCGCACACTGTCTAGGACCCTTGGGGCAGTCCGCGACGATGGGATGATTTCCACAGCCGGGGTCCACTCAGGCGGATTGAACCAGTGCACCCCCAGGAAGCGCTCAGCGCGGTTCAGGAATGCCGCAAGCTCATCTATAGGCAGTGACGACGTATTTGTCGCGATGATTGCAGCGGCAGGCGCGTGGCTGTCGCAGGCGGATAGCAGCTCGCGCTTGATCTCTATGCTTTCCGGCGCCGCTTCCAGAACTAAGTCAGCATGGGCAACGGCAGACGCCAGGTCCTGCGCCGTTTGCACGGCGGCTGCTCTGTCCAGAGCCGATGGCGCAAGCAAACCCGCGTCAACATGCGCCCGCACACGTTGAAGCAATCGCTCTAATGCCAACTCGGATAACTCCGGACTTGCGTCAATGAGTACAACATTTATGCCCGCTAGCGCCAAGCATTCGGCGATTCCCAAGCCCATCGTACCCGCGCCGATGATGGCTGCTCGCTCTGGCATCACGCTATTCTTCATATACGCTCCCGGAAACCTTGTCGGTCAGCCGACATAGACAGGCGTCTCGCTCGGAAAATGAACAGGCGACCCAATTGGTCGCCCGTCAAGAAATCCGAAATCTGGCTAATTCAGGTTATGCAAATCTGACAAGGCGGAAGACCCCAACCGGAGTCCTCCGCCTATATGCGTTTAATCTACACTCAAAAGCCGCAAGCGTTACCTAGCGACGCCGACCGGGACGACGCCCGCGCCGACCATCGACCATGAGCGTTTCCATCGCGCTGTACTGCGATTGATAAGAATAGGCTTGCAGATGCGAGGCTTGAGCGCCGGCCGCGACAATCGTCCCGCAACCCAGGCTCGCGTCATTCAAGCAGCGCAGCACATCTTCGCCCGGCGCTGTTGTCGTCAGAACGACTTGCGTCCGTTCGGCATAATCGACATACTGCTCGATCTCGTGCAGCGCCTCTTGTCCGTCATAGAACATCATGCCGGCATCGCCCTCGACGAACATGCGCACGCGCGAAGCCGCGAAACGTTCGCGATAGCCCTTCTGCATCTGCCGCTCGGTCGTCACGACCATGCTCCATTGCGGCTTGTTGCGCAGTTCTTCGAGCTCCGCTTGAGCCGCGCGCAAAGCCTCGTCAGCCATCACAAGCTGCTCATTGCGTTGAGCGAGCGCCTGCAAGGTATAGCCCCAACGCTGCTTCAAATGATCTTTGGCGTGATTCAGCACAACGATCTGGTTGCCCGCGGCCTCAAGCTGCTGCTGGTTCAGCTCCAGCTTGCGCCCCATCCGGTCTACCTCGGCGCCAGCCCTGGTTAGCGCATTCGCGGCGGAAGTTAATTGCGCGCGCGAGTTGTCGAGCGCATTGCGCGTTTTGCCGAGCTCGTATTGGCTGGCAGCCAATTCGTCATGGACCGCCGAAAGCTCGGCCATGAGGTTTTTGACGCCGCCGACCACCATCACGGCAACGATGGCAAAGGCGATCAGCAGGCCAAGCAACCGTGACCAGAACACCGACCTTTTCTTCGGGAAATCTCTGTCCTTCATTTTGACCTCCTAATAACGAACCATTTGAACGGGAGAATTTCCTAGAGTTTATCAGACAATCTGGGAAACTCCAAATTATTGTACCTCATTCGGGGCGATAATGCCGTCGGTCCTGCCTTTGCGTATCGCCAGCTTGACCTCGCCAATGGCTTTGGTGACTTCTATATCGCGCGGGCAGGCGGGCGTGCAGTTGAATATGGTACGGCAGCGCCAAACGCCATTAGGCTCGCTGAGCACGTCAAGGCGCTCTTTCCCCGCTTGATCGCGCGTATCAAATATGAAGCGGTGCGCCTGCACGATCGCGGCCGGACCGACATAATGACCGTTCGCCCAAAAGCTCGGGCAGGAAGTCGTGCAACAAGCGCAGAGGATGCACTTGGTGGAATCATCAAAGAGCTCGCGATCTTCTTGTGTCTGCAGCCGTTCGCGCCCGTCCGCCGGCGCTGGATTGTCATTGACGAAATAGGGCATGACTTGCTTGTAATGGTCAAAAAACGGTTCCATATCGACGATCAGATCTTTGATGACGGGCAATCCCAGTATCGGCTCGATCTGCACGCGTTCCCCGACATCTTGAATGAGCATCTTGCAAGCCAGACGATTAAGCCCGTTGATGCGCATGGCATCGGAGCCGCAGACGCCGTGCGCGCAAGAGCGCCGCAGCGACAGGGAACCGTCCTGCTCCCATTTGATGCGGTGCAGCATCTCCAGGACGCGATCGGTCGGGTCAACCTCCGTCAGGACAAATTCTTGCCAATAGGGCTTTTCCTTGCCCGGCGCCTCGGGATTCTGTCGCCGGATTTTGAAAGTCACGTCCATTCGTTCACGTCCAGTCTAAATGCGGATAAACAAAACCAGCGCCAGAATATAGATTGAGACAGCAAAACATGCCGCAAATATGACGCGTTCCTCTCTTGACAGGAACCTGATGTAGCATTCCAGTTTCGCGGCTTCCACAAGCGCCGCTCCCGCTACTTTTACCGCCGCTCCCGCTATCCTTAGGAGGCAATAACAAATTATTAAATAAACATAACGCACATGCAAATATACGTAACGCAGCAGCAAACCCATGATCCGAACTTGCCTTTTGATGGTCTCCATTTCCAGCCTACTCAAGATCCTCTTGCGCTAAGACCCGCCATGAAGCTGAACTCCACTTGCTTGGCGCTTGCGGGTCCTGCCGTCTGATTCTGAAACTTACCATCCATCGTTGATTTATGCCAATAACCTTGGTTGACAGTCGCAGCCAGCCACCTAGTATACCCGCGGCTTTGGGCGGAACTTCTGCTCGTCCTCGGGCAGGTCCCGGGCGATCTCCTCTTGCCACAATGACAGATCGACCGGCTTGTCGAAGCTGACCGCATAGCTTGGCTGCGCCAGCGCGCCGTCGTGGGAGATCAGCGAATGCGCCAGCCAGTTTTCGTCATCGCGCTCCTTGAAGTCCTCGCGGCTGTGCGCGCCGCGGCTTTCTTTGCGCTCGATGGCGGTACGCGCGGTCACATCGGCCAGATCGAGCAAAGCGCCCAATTCCCAGGCTTCCATCAGATCGGTATTGAAGACGCGCGCTTTGTCGTCAATTTGAATGTCCTTGTAGAAGCGCTCCCGCAGTTCAGCCAGGTCGTCAATACCTTTTTGCATCGTTTCCTGCGTGCGGAAGACGCCGATATTCTCCATCATAGTTTCTTGCATCTTGGCGCGCAATTCACCCGCGCGCGACTTGCCGCTTGAATTGCGGATGCGCTCGAATTCGGCGCGGATCTCGGCTGCGGGATCGGCCGGCAGCGCCTGCCAATCGGCATGTTTGACAAATTCCGCCATGCGCATGCCGCCGCGCCGACCAAATACCACCAGATCCACCAGCGAATTGGTGCCCAGCCGGTTAGCGCCGTGCACGCTCACGCAAGCGGTCTCGCCGGCCGCGTACAAGCCCGGCAGCACCGTGCCAGCCGCGTCAATGACAACCTCGGCATCGACATTGGTGGGGATGCCGCCCATGGCATAATGCGCGGTCGGCTGGACCGGCATCGGCTCCTTGACCGGATCAACGCCAAGGTAGGTACGGCAAAAATCGAGGATGTCGGGCAGCTTGCGCTCGATAGTGGCGTCGTCGATAAAGTCGGCGCGGTCTCTGCCCTCTTCCGCGAAGTAACGGTTGACCGTTTGAGGGCGGATATCCAGGTGCATATAACCGCGGTTCTTGATGCTGCGGCCCGCGCGCGTTTCCAGGTAAATCGCGCGGCTGACGACATCGCGGCTGGCCAGGTCTTTGGCGCTGGGCGCATAACGCTCCATGAAGCGTTCGCCCACGCTGTTGATGAGGACGCCGCCTTCCCCGCGGACGCCTTCGGTGATCAAAATGCCCATGCGATAAATGCCGGTGGGATGAAATTGGAAGAATTCCATATCCTCCAGCGGCACGCCGCGACGCAGGGCGATGGCGGCGCCGTCGCCGGTTAGCGCGTGCGCGTTGCTGGTCACCGACCAGCAGCGGCCCCAGCCGCCCGTGGCGAAGAAACTCGCTTTGCCATGGAAAACATGAAACTCGCCCGTGCCCAACTCGATGGCGATGACACCGGCGACCGCGCCATCAACCACGATCATATCGACGACCTGAAACTCATCGAAAAAGTGGACTTCGTTCTTGATGCACTGCTGATAAAGCGTCTGCAGGATCATGTGACCGGTGCGGTCGGCCGCGTGGCAGGCGCGGCGCACCAGTTCTTCGCCGAAGTTGCGCGTATGCCCGCCGAAGCGCCGCTGGCTGATGCGCTTTTCCGAGGTGCGATCGAAGGGCAAACCCATGCGCTCCAGCTCGATCACGGCATCGACGGCGTTTTCCGCCAGGATCTTCGCCGCCGCCTGATCGGTCAAGTAATCGCCGCCTTTGACGGTATCGTAAGTATGATAAATCGGCTTGTCCTCGTCGAGGTTGCCCAGCGCCGCGCCGATGCCGCCTTGGGCCGCGCCAGTGTGGCTGCGGGTGGGGTAGAGCTTGCTGACCACGGCGACATCCGCGCCGGCTTTGCTGGCATAAAGCGCCGCCATCAAACCGGCCCCGCCCGCCCCCACAATAATCGCGTCGTGTCTATGAACTTTCATTCATTACTCCCGCGCGGGAGGTCTCGCGCCCCGCGATCCAGGCATAGGTGAATAAATTATGCATGCTTAGAAACGCCACCCGCAGAATGCGGTGAACGGGTAGGTATCGGCCTGGCACTGGTTAATCTCGATATGGCGATGCCCCGGCGCTATTTCCGATAAAAACGCCACTTCCATCTGGTAACATTCTTGTTCTACCTCAATGGGCAACAACCAGTCCCAGTAAGAATACTTCCCGCTGTCGAACTGATGGAGATGGCAGGCTTCGTGAACTAATGTGGAGACGAGGAGCGGCAAGTCCTTGCGCGTCCGCTGGGCATGCTCGATACTCACTTTTACCACTCTGGACTGATTATTCACGGATCCGGCAATTTCCCCTGACCCAAAGTGATCAATATCTTCTTGATCAAAATTAACACCTACTATCTTGTGCATCTTCGAAACTACATAGTTAAACCATCTCGAGGACGCGCCTTCGAGAAATTCAAACGCTCTGATTATCTGCGCTCGAAACGACTCATCGCCTTCTATCACCGGCAAGTTGCCGGCGGTATTCTGAGGCGATGCCGAGCACTGATTATTCTGAAAGGCGTGATACCCGCTATTCCAGTCGGCCTGTGTATGGCATTGTCGGTTAATGAAGCAACAATTATCGATATTAGACGCCGACGCATTTTGAGTTTGCGGCGCTGGCTGCACAGTTACCGGGCATTCATTGTTTTGGAATGCCCAATACCCGCTTGCCCACTCGTCGTCCGTGTTGCATTGCCGGTTTACATAGCAACAGTTGTCGATGTTTGCCTGCGGCTGCGGCTGTGGCTGCGGAGATGATACAGTTTGCGGGGATGAGCCTACGCGGGTGGTCTTAGCAATCCAGCCCTGGCTGACTTGCAGCCAACACCAGTTGCCGCCTCGCTCAGATTGCAATATGGCGAAGGAATCCCCAGCCCCCGCAGTTGCCACCACGGGACTGGTCGTCGTGGCTTGGGCGCGGATGTTCATGTTGCCAGTGATAAAGGCGGTGGCATGGGGGAAGCAGTTATTTTGCGCGGCTACGGGATGATAAACACTCGCTAGCAAGAGACATAGCAGAATCCAGCCAGGCCAATTTGTTTGCTCCAAACTTAGCGGGATAATCACCACATCATTCCTAATATATGCAGAAAGAATGAAAAATCAATCGCCATCAGCGAGCCAGGCTTCCAGTTCCGCCGGCACTTCCTCGCCGCGCAGCTCATAGATCTCCGCTGTCGCTGCCAGCGCTTCGCTCACGATGTCTTTCTCGATCGGCAGGAAGAGCGCCGCCGCGCCCACCGCCAACAAGACCGCCGCGACCACCGTGCAAAGCGCGGTCGATATGCGCCGAGCGAAGGGGTGGAAGCTGGTGTAGTCGGTCAATACATAGCGCAAACCATTAAAGCCATGCAAGGTCACCAAGACCAGCAAGAACAAATCATAGACGCGCCAGACAAAAACGCCCCAAGCCGTGTAGGTCCAACGATGATAGACAAATTCCACCGCGGTCGGCACGGGACCGATGCTGCCGTTTTCTTGCAGCGTGCCCGCCACTTGCTGCGCCGCCGTGATATCAAAGACGCCTTGCACGACGTGCATCAGAGCCAGATGCCCGAAGACCAGTGGCACGATCAAAATGCCGCTGACGCGCATGAAGGCCCACCAGAATCGTTCGACCGGGCTGGCTCCCGGATATTTGCCAACTGCATTCGAGCCGCCATCGCGGATCATGCCATAAAGCGCCGCCAGCACGATCGCGGCCGCCATCGCGCCGACGAAACCTGCGATGAAGGGCAATTGCTCGAGGATGGAGAAAACGACAACGTCAAGCAGCTTGTCGCTCGCGATGGCTTGCTCGGTGACATAGAAGTCCAGCACATGCCCAGCCATGCCCAGGAATACCGGCGCCAGCACCAGCAAGGTTGCGATCAACACCGCAACCGCCGCCTGCGATTGATAGCGCCAAAGCTTGGGATTGCTATCGAAGATGACGATGCGAATGCCGTTAAAGGCATGATACACCACCGCGAAGACCAAGCCAAACTCGCCGATGGTGAAAATCGGCGACTGATACGCGGCGATCGCTTTGACATACAAGCCGGGATAAAACACCGCCCAGGAGGTATCGATCACGTGCAGCGCCAGGAAAAGCGCCACGCCGACGCCGGTCAGACGATGCAAGACCCAGCTCCACTGCCCAATCGCGCCGCGGTAGCGCAGTGTCTCTCTGACAGTCAATACAAGCGAAGTCAAGTGACGCCCTTTCTTTACTACTGCAAAACTACTGCAAATTGATTACAGGCGAATGAAAGATCTCGGCAAAATCAGTAACGGGGCGTATTATAACATGGCGGCTTGCGCGCGCAAAGGCAAGCATGATTCCCAGCATTAACATCATGTTGACAGCCCATTAAACCTTGCGTAATCTGACAGAGTAATTGCGCCTTTCGCGCAATATGAATCTTAAGCCACAGGAGTGAGACTCTTGGATGAATTAACAGCGCTTTTGGCCAGCCTGGATGTCGGTAGCGTAATATTTGGAGCCGTGATCGGTCTGTTATGCGGCGCCGTAATCGCGAGACTGGCTCGACCCAATGTTAGAAAAGCGCTCACCGATCTTAGCGGCGAGCTGCAATCATCTCTAGACAATGTATCGTCAGAAACATTGCAGAAGTCGACGGAAGAATTGTCGAAATCCAATGAAAGCCTGCTAACTCGTCTGGAAGACAAATCCAGATTCCAATCGGAGCAACACTCAACAGAGTTAGAAAGCAAGAAGGCGCTCATCGACCAGCAACTGGAACAAATGTCGGACACTTTAAAGATCGTGCCAAACGAGCTTGAGAAGAATCAATACAAAGTCAACGAAGTCTTGCAGCAGTCGACCGAGCAACTCAAGGAATCCAACCAAAATTACTTGAATCAATTGGCGGAAAAAACGGAAGCGCAAACCAAAGAGCACATCAAGGAACTCGAAGCCAAAAAGAAGCTCATCGACCAGCAACTGGAACAAATGTCGAAGACGCTAGAGACCGTGCCGACAGAGCTGGAAAAGAACCAGAACAAAGTCGCCGAGGTCTTGGACAAATCGACCAAGAGCCTCAAGGAATCGAATCAGAATTACTTGAATCAATTAGCGGAAAAATCTGAAACGCAGACCAAGGAACATAGCAAGGAACTGGAAACAAAAAAGGAGCTCATCGATCAACGCCTGAGCGATATGGATGTCAAGCTGGGCAAGGTGGAACGCCTGGTGCAAGATTTGCAAACAGACCGCAAGACACAGTACAGCGCGCTCGACGAACAATTAAGAAGCCTGACCTCTACGACGACATCGCTGCAAAAAGCGCTGGCGGACAACCGTGAAAGAGGGCGCTGGGGAGAGCGGATCGCAGAGGATATATTGCGCTGGATGGGCTTGCTGGAAGGCAGACATTATGAAAAGCAACTGACCACCAGTGAAGGCAAACGACCAGATTTTACTTTCCATCTGCCGAATGACATGACGCTGAATATGGATGTTAAGTTTCCACTGGACAATTACGAGCGTTATCACAATGCGACAAACGATAAAGAACGCCAAGAGTTTAGTGAAAAGTTCCTCCGGGACGTAAACTCCCGAGTAACGGAAATACATCAGCGGGGATACATCAGCGCGGAGACAGTTGACTGCGTTCTGATATTCATCCCCAACGAGCAGGTGTATCGCTTCATTCACGAGCGAGACCATACCATCATCGACAAAGCATTACAGCAAAAGGTCATACTTTGCTCGCCTTTGACGCTTTACGTCGTACTCGCTCTAATAAGACAGGCGGCGCAAAACTTCAATGTAGAGCGCAAATCGCGCGAGATTGTCGATATCGTCAACGAAATCCGCAGTGAATGGACAAAATATACCGACAAAATGGGCCAATTAGAAAATACGTTTGGCACAATGCAAAAGCGCTTCCATGAGTTGACATTCACGCGAACACGCGCCCTCGACCGACGTTTCGGGCGGATTGAGGGATTGCTGGAAAGCAACGAATTGAAAGAGAACCGCGAAGCCGAGATACCCCTATTGTCTGAGGAAAATGCCTAATCACTCAACTGCGCCGCCAGGCGCTCGCTCATCAAGTCCAGCAAGATGGCCGCGATCAGTTGCGGATTGTGACGAATGGTATCCTGCTTCTGCCACAGCGCGCGCTTGCCCGAGCGCGTATCCGCCACATCAGCCAAAACGGGCGCGACATTCATCGTCTTGATCTTGTGAATCTCCTCGGGGGTGGGCAGCAGCACGTTAACCCGCTCGCGCGCGTACAGGTCCATCAGTTCCGCGCTTGGCTGCGTCGAATTGAGCACCACATAATCGAGGATGCCCAAACCCAGATAAGAGACCACCTGCTGCACGTGATCGGATAGTGAATAGTCATCGGTTTGACCGGGTTGCGTGGTGGTATTGCAGACATAAACTTTTAGCGCCGAAGAATCGCGAATCGCCTGCGCAATTTCTTTGAAAGCCAGACAGGCGATGACGGTGGTGAACAAGCTGCCCGGTCCGATGGTGATCAAATCGGCTTCGCGCAGGGCGTCGATACAAGGCGGATAGACCGTCGCCTCGGGATTTTGCACGAAGATGCGCTTGATGGCCGCCTTGTCCAATTGGCGCACGTTGAACTCTTCTTCGACGATGGTCCCGTCCATCAACTCCGCGCAGATATGGGTATTCTCTTCGGTCACCGGGAAGATGTCAGCTTGCACATCGAGGAAATCGCTGATTTGCTGTATCGCTTTGACAAAACTGTCCGACATCTGCGTCAGCGCCGCGATGAACAGGTTGCCAAACGCCATGCCTTCAAGATTGGGGTCGCCGGGCGCCACAATCCGATGCTGCATGACACGCGACAGCAGCGAGCCGTCATCGGCGCTGAGCGTGGCGAGCGCGTTGCGAATGTCGCCCGGGGCCGGGATCTGCGCGAATTCCCGCACGATGCCGGTGCTCCGCCCCGTGTCAGTCACAGCGATGATGCCGGTCAATCGCTCGGTGTGGCTTTTCAAGCCCTGCATCACCTGCACCGCGCCAAGGCCGCCGCCGATGGCTACGACATTCATCCCGTTTTTTCTCATTGACGCCTCGTGTCCGCCGCGATTAACTTGCCCTAGTATAACCCATAACGCATCTGGGTATGCGCGTCGCGCTTGACAAGTTGGCGTGGAAAAAGCCAGAGATTATGCCATGATACGAAGCTGTCGAAACGATTGCAGGACGACCTGTCGATGACCCGCTCCCGCCCCGAAGTCGCGCTTTTCCTAAGCATTCTCGCCGGCTATCTGATAGCCGGCGCGCTCTTTGCCGTCTATACGCCGCCTTGGCAAGCGCCTGACGAGCCGGCGCATTACAACTATGCGCGGCAAGTGGCGGAAAATGGCTGCTGCCCGCGCGTCGCAATCGGCGATTGGCAAGGCGACGCGCTGCAAGAACTGACCTCAGCCAAGTTCGCGCCGCATACGCTGGAAAATCTTGACGTCATCCAATATGAAGATCATCAGCCGCCGCTTTATTACTTGCTGGCATCGCTGGTCTATAAGCTCAGCGCTGGCAACCTGATCGCGCTGCGTCTGTTTTCGGTCTGCTTGGGCGCGGCGCCGGTCGCCCTCACCTACGCGATAGGCAAACATGCGCTGCCCGGGCAGCCGCAGATCGCCCTGGGCGCGATGGCGCTTGTCGCCTTCCTGCCGCAGCGCCTGGCGATGATGAGCGCGGTCAACAACGACGCCCTAGCGGAAGCCCTGGTCGCGATTGCGCTGCTGTGGATAATCCGCTGCTTAAAGGGCATTGCCGTCCCGATTTGGCAATTCGGGCTGATTGCCGGCTTGGCGATCTTGTGCAAGGTGACGATCTATTTCCTGATCCCGCTTTGCCTGCTGGCGCTATGGCTGGCTTGGACCCGGCAAGATAAACCCTTCAGCGTATTGGCGGGACGGATGGCAGCCTTCTTGCTGGTCGCCTTGGTCATCGGCGGCGGATGGTGGCTGCGCAATCTCAGCGTCTACGGTTTCCCGGATTTCCTGGGTCTGGCAGCGCATGACGCCGTCGTGTCCGACCAACCGCGAACGGCGGATTATGTCGCCGAGCAGGGATGGATCCACTACGCGCGGCAACTCGGCGCTGTGACTTTCAAGAGCTTCTGGGGGCAATTCGGCTGGATGGCGCTGCCGCTGGACAACGTACTCGGCGGCTGGATTTATCGCGGATTCGCGCTCATGACACTGGCGGGACTGTCCGGCATTTTGCTGGCGGCGCGTTCAGCGCCCGCTTCCGCATCCCGAAACCTGAACGATATCCGACACATCGGCATCGTCTTCAGCGCAACGATCCTGATTGTGCTCCTGGCGTTTTTCTACTACAACCTTGAATTCTTGCAGTGGCAGGGGCGCTATCTTTTCCCCGCGCTGATACCAATCGCCATTTGCCTGTCCGCCGGGCTAGATGCTTGGCGCGCGCGATTTTTCGCCTCATTGGATCCAGCATTGGACCCGCCATGGGGGCCGGCGCGCTGGTTGACCGCGCTGGCGCTGATGTGCCTGTTCGCGCTGGATATCTATCTGCTCTTCCGCGTCATCGTGCCGGGTTTGTCGCCCTGAGCAAGTTGCGAGCTATTTGCTGACGCGGGTGACATAAGCCTCTTCTTCGATATTGATCTTGACCACATCGCCCACGTTGATGAACATGGGCGCGCTGACCTCGAAGCCGCTTTCCAACTTGATCTTTTTGGTCGGGCTGTTGGCGGTATCGCCGGCCACAGCCGCTTCCACCTCTATCACCGCGTATTCCACCGTCTTGGGCAATTCATAGTCGATGATCTCGCCCTCAAAACTCAAGAGTTTAATTGCCATGCTGTCTTTGATGTACTTGAGATCATCGCCGAATATGGCGCGGTTGAGTTGCGGCTGCTCGTAGGTCTCGGTGTTCATAAAGGTGACAAAATCGTCATCGGCATAAAGGTATTCCACATTATTGGCTTCCACGCGGATATCTTCCACGCGCTCGCCGGAGTTGAAGGTCATTTCTGTGGTCGAGCCAGAGCGCAGGTCGCGCACCGTCACGCGGATGGTCGCCTTGCCGCGCCCCGGTTTGTGATGGCGATATTCGACTACCCGATAGAGCTCGCCATTCTGGGTAAAGGTTGTGCCTTTTCGCAGTTGATTGACGTCAATCATTGATGTCTTTCCGCCGGCTCCTGGCTCTTATGGCAATATAGCAAGTATAGCAGAGCGATGAGGGCAACTGTAGGCTACGATTCCAAGACCGCGACTGCCTCGACCTCGATCAAGGCGCCGATGGGCAAGGCGCCGGCTTGCACCGTCGTGCGCGCCGGCGGATCCTGAGGGAAATATGTCCCATAGACCGCGTTGAAAGCGGCGAAGTCATTGATATCGGCCAGGAACACGGTGGTCTTGACCACGCTGGACAGGCTGCTGCCGCTGGCTTCCAGCAAGCCTTTGATGTTCTTCATAACCTGATGCGTCTGCGCCTCAATGCCGCCTTCCGCCAAGTCCGACGTGCCGGGGATCAAGGGGACTTGACCGGCCGTGAAAATAAAGCCATTGGCTGTGACGCCCTGCGAATAGGCGCCGACCGCGGCGGGCACCTTATCTGTTGATACGACTAGCTTGGGCATGCCTGTCCACCTTTCGCGCTTATGGTATCTTCAGTGGCATTGTGATACCTTTGAGACAATTGTCAAGGGGAAGGACAAAACGATGAAATCACCCGAGCGCGATATGCCCGCTGAAATACTAGAAGAGAAGATCGCGGACCTGCCCGCAATTGACGATGACGAGCCGACGACGGCAGAGCTGGTGGACATGCTGCGCCAAGCGCTCCATGAAGCCAAGACCGGACAGACGCGCCCCGTAGAAGATCTTCTGCGTGAGTTGGACGAAATCCGGTCGGAAAATGCAAATTCGGGTTGAATCTACCAGACTATTCGACGGCATGTGATACCTTTGAGACAATTGTCAAGGGGAAGGACGAAACGATGATATTACCCGAGCGCGCTATGCCCTCTGACATACTAGAAGAGAAGATCGCGGACCTGCCCGCAATTGACGATGACGAGCCGACGACGGCAGAGCTGGCGGACATTCTGCGCCAAGCGCTCCATGAAGCCAATACCGGACAGACGCGCCCTGCAAGCGAAGTATTGCGTGAACTCCGCGAAATGTTAGCCTCCGATGACGACGCAAGTAGACATCACTGAGACATTCAATAGGCGATTGCGCCGCCTGGCTCGGAAGTATCCTTTAGTCGCTGACACCGTTGACGAGCTAGTCGCCCAACTCGAAACTGACCGGGTGCATTTCAATATATTGGTAGAATGAACAAACACTGTATCGAATTTCGTCATTGACTGCCCGCTCGGACAGCAAAATCACGAATAAAATAACGATCATCTGAAATGCACCCCACCGGCGCCTCCGCTTTGTTAATTTTCAGTAAAACCAAGTAAGTAAAGCAAATTCACCACAGAGGCACAGAAGTAGTTCAAAGAAAATAATGCAAATTTTACAGGGGCGGTGTAGGGGCGACCAATCTGGTCGCCCGACTTTGCTGCGTTTTGATTTCGGGCGACATGGTATGTCGCCCCTACATTTAGACCCTTCGTCGAGTTTTGCATGACTAACTTGGAACTACTTCTCATAAATTGTTAAATGGTGTAAATTCAATTTACATTGTAATATAAACGGATGAATTTTAATGATTCCCGAACTTCCGTCCAACCATGCTCCGAAGAATTCTCTGGCTGATCGCCCTTCTGGTTCTAGCGCTATTCACGCTGGCGCCGCGGAGCGAGGCGCAAACTTTGCCCGATTGCCCCTGGCCCACAACTGGCAATATAAACGCTGCCACAACATATACGCTGACCGAGAATTGCAAAGTGACAGGCAGGATGTCGATATCGGGAAGCAGCACGGTGACGATCAATGGCGGCGGCTACACGGTGGACGGCAGCGCCCTAAGGACCAAAGCAGCCATCATCGAATCTTTCTCGAATACAAACTTGATTGTGAACAACATCACGTTTATTGGCGGCGGGGCGAGTGGCAAGGGAGCGCTGCACTTGGGCGGCAACGCGACCATCAGCAATACGACCTTGCGCAATGTATATCGCAGCGCAATTCTCGGCAGTGTCAATTCAGGCGGCACGTATGCCCTGTCCAATATCTTGATTGAAAACGTCACGGGCGTCTATTTTCACTATGCCGAAGCGAATATGGCGATTCAGGGGAATCATAGCGCGGCATTCACGGTCAACAATATAGTCCTGCGCAATGCCAAAGGCGGGAACGCGGCGGTCGGCATCTTCCCGAACAGCGGCGCCAGCATCACCATGACCGGCTGCTTCACCGCCGATGGCGTCTGGCACCAAGCCTTTTTTGGCGCTGTCGATACTTCTGGCATCACGGGAGCCTGCAGCGGCAGCATCGGCAACGGCGGTACAGCCTAGCGGCAATACCCGCCCGCTGCGGTCTCGGACTGCGGGATGCCCTTGGGCGGCTTTGTCGAATCGGACGCCACCTACACGCTCAGCGCCGACTGCAAAATGACAGGCATACTCTACATCGTCAACGGCGCGACCGTAACCATCAACGGCAATGGACAAGTCATCAGCAGAAACGGCGGACTGTCAATCAATACCGCCGGACAGTTGAATATCCGCAATGCGATATTCAGCGGCGGCAGCCCGATTATCGGCTTCCAACGCAATCATCTGCGCGTGCGAAATACACTTTATGCGACAATAACGATCCCATCATATTGCTAGACCATAGCGCCACCTTCGAGAATACCATTTTCGAAGACAACGCCTATACCGGCCGATCCCTTGCCTATGCCGCCTCCGTTCTGCGCGTTCATTATGGCAGCCAGGTGATGATCCGCGATTCGGTCATACGGAATAACCGAGACGGAGCCGCCGCCATTTATGTCGGCTTTGCCAATACCTTTGGCGGCGCGCCAAGTCTTAACCTCGAAGGCTGCGTCACTTTGGAGGGCAACAGTCCCGCCGATGTTGTCGACGGCGGCAGTTACCTGACTGACAGCAGCAGCGGATCCTGCCCGACCGATCCTACCGTCAAGCCCCCGCGACCAGTAGCGAAAGATGACGACAAGCCCAAGAAAAAGAGTGTTATCCAGGAGAATGCCAGAGACTTAACAAGGGAGGAAGAGATTCATACTTGCCCGATGCTGGAGCCGCAAATCTTTGTGACCGACTTGACCGGTTCTACCCAGTGCCAGCGGCTTGACGTTCTCGGTCTCGGCCGAGCCGAGCTGGTGGCGGCTGGTTTGATCGACGCGGTGGATGTATGGGGCTGGGTCGCCCCGGATACGCCGGTCTGCTTCCAAGACAGCGGACCAGTCATAGTTTTTCTGGACGCGGCTTATGCGCCGCGCGCAGCCGAGCTCTTGCCTGTTTTTCGGCGCGGGAACCTGACTTGCACAAGAATTAGAGGCGAGGGTTCGGTGGCGCTGCTGCAATCGGCGCCTGCGGGTTTGCAATTGCCGCCACAGACCGCCGCCGCCGCGCCCGCGCAGAGCCCCGCCGGCTGCATGGCGACGCTGCGGACTTTACTCAACTTTCGCCGCAGCCCGGGCGGGGAGCTGATACAATTGCTGCCGGCGCTGCAGCGCCTGCCGAAATGGATCGAGGTCGACTATCATGGCCAGCGAGGCTGGGTCAGCGCCGCTTACGTTGATGAAGAGGGAGAATGCGCTTAACTCCGCGATAGGCGCGTTGCGGTAGAGATGACTTGTTTTGGCATGAGGTGATCCTTGAATACTTATAGAGTTTGTTCTGGGATTGTGGTATCTTTGTGGTAGCTCCAAGGGGAAGGGCAACACGATGATGTCGAAGGATCGCAAAGCAGCGGCCGGTCTGTTGGAAGAGAACATGGCGGAACACGCGCCGCTCTATGATGACGAGCCGACGGAAGAAGAAATCCGGGCAAGCATTCGGCGCAGCATGCAGCAAGCGCTATCGGGTGATACACGCCCAGCAGACGAGGCCTTAGAAGAGATTCGTCGAGAGCTAGCTGCAAATGCCGACGCGCGTCAGGACCACTGAGGACTTCGGCAAACAGGTCGCCAGGCTCGCTCGTAAATTCCCAGCTGTACTTGACGCAGTTGCCGCATTCATTTCGCGTTTGCAGAACGACGATCTTACTCAACTCCCGGGCCGCAGGATCCGCCGTATCGGCTATACTGTATGTAAGGAAAGGCTGCCGAATCGATCGGCGCGTCGGGGAAAACGCGGCGGATTCCGCGTTTATTATTGGGTACGCGCACGAGATTACCTTGTTCTGGTAGCCATCTGCTCCAAAACAGAACAAGAAGGTGTCATTGAGTCTGAATTGCGTCGAATGATCGCAAACATTGAATGAGCCTTTGCCACGCAATCGGAAATTAAGTCACTTACCGCCCCCCGCCGTCCGCCATGACAGCGCTTGAACTTCAGCCCACCGCCACAGGTTGCGGCTTTCAGACAATCTGACAGAGGATTTTGACAACTCAGCACTCAATAAGATTCGCCGCATGAAGGAATCGTATATTTTAGGATTCGGTTGTGGTATCTTTAGCATACCTGTCTGAGGAAGGATCAAACGATGACTCCAGCGGATCGCAAAGCGGCCATCAAAGTGAAAGACAGCGATTTCGACGCGTCGGCGGATGACGACGAACCGACTTCGCACGAGCTTGTGGAAATGCTCCGCGAGAGTATCCAGCAGGCAAATTCTGAAGAAACGCGACCATTGAATGAAGTCTTAGAAGAATTACGCCAAAAGCGAGGCTTTCCAGTCGATGCAAATTACGACAACAACAGCCTTCGAAGCGAACATACCCTTTGTCAGTTCACATCGGGCTTGAGACCCTAGATTGCAAGATGGACATGGCGTGAATATTATTCCAATGGAGGATGCAATTTTGCGTTCACCCAGCGCCTTCTCGCTCGTACCGCCTTGCGGCGGTTCATTCGCAGGCGCGATACAGTCGCCCTACCCACCGCTGATAAACCGAGCAGCCTTGTCTTCTCATCGTCCCAGCGAAAGTGATCATTCCAGTTCTGGATTCTAGGATTAAACAGGGCCGATTCGGTCCCGGATTCAGGGTCAATGGCTGCCACGAAGTCTCGCTTGAACACATTGCAACCCGCGCAGGACAAGCACAAATTGCTCAAAGAAGTTTCCCCTGCGCGAGATACTGGGATAATGTGGTCGATTTCCATCTCAATTACGATGGATTCTTGTGTCTGGCAATATTCGCATCTCCCACGCGCCCGTTCGTTGACTTGTCGTCGCAAATACTCCGGGATCCCTGCCATCCACTAGGTCCCAAGCTTGAGCAACTTGCCGATATCGCTCCCCCGTTGTTTTAATTGCAACAAAGCTTCGGAGCGCAAGAGCATCTGATGATCGACTAGGTCGATCAAGGCTTCCATTTCCACGATTTCTTCTTCAGCGGCTCTCCCCAGTTGACCGAGGCGCATAAGTTCGCGCAGGCGCGCATCTTGTTTCGGCGTAAGCCGCCGATGCACCAAAGCCCAAAGCTGCTCGTCCGCAAAGTCTTTTAACGCTTCTGGCTCCAATTCCATATCAGGCAAAGCGCCAAAAAGAAGAGACAAGCCATCCAACATTACAGACTCAGCCGAGCGATCAGTTTCGCGGGCGATCGCTTCAGCGCGTTCAAGAATCGCATCGGGCACTTTCAGTTCCATGTTTTCTACCCTTGCTTCGTCTCCTCCATTGTAACTGGATTTTTTACACGTCGTCCGCTACTTGCGCCGACCGTGGCAGCGCTTGAACTTCAGCCCGCTGCCGCAGGGACAGGGGTCGTTGCGCCCGGCTTGGGCGAGGGCCGCGCCCAGCTCGGCATCGCGGCGCGCCATCATCATCATCACATTGGCCGGCGGTCGCCTTTGCGACAACTCGCGCGCCATGTAGCTCATCGTGGGGCGCACGTGATTGAAAAAAGCGCGATAACCCGCGCAGAGGTAGTTCAAGCCGCTTTCGCCATCGGGGGTTTGGATGAAGCGATTCTTGGGGCAACCGCCGTTGCAGACGAAACGCACCTCGCAATCGAGGCAGTACTGCGGCAAGGTATCGCGCTTGGCTAAACCGAATTCGCGCTGCTCTTCCATGACGACGATTTCATTCAGCGGGATATCCATGATATTGCCCAGCTTATAATCCGGCTCCACATAATGGTCGCAGGAATAAACATCGCCGTTATGCTCCATCGCCATTGCCAGCCCGCAGGTCTCGTCGAAGATGCACAAACCCGGCGGCGCGCCCGTCCAAGCGGCCAGGGCGATATCGAAGATCTGCACAAAAACGCGGCCCACATCCCGCCGCAGCCATTCTTCGTAGATGTCGATCAAGAATTGTCCGTAGCCCGCAGCGCTGATTGAGCGCTCCGTGACCTGGTCGCCTTCTTGATAGCCGGTCTCGTTGTCGCGCTCGACGATGGGGATGAACTGCATGAACTTCGCGCCAACGTCGTCGCGCAGGAACTTGTAAACGCGCAGCCCCTGCCCTTCGTTGGCGGCGTGCACGGTGGTCAATATATTGTATTCGGCGCCATGTTTCCGCAGCAGTTCAATGCCCGCCATGACGCGCTGGAAGGTCGGCTTGCCGCCTTTGTCGACGCGGTAGAAATCATGCACATCGGCCGGACCGTCCAGGCTGACGCCGAGCAAGAAGTCGTTTTCGGCGAAGAATTGGCACCAGTCGTCATCGAGCGTGACGGCGTTGGTCTGCAAGGCGTTGCTGATGCGCATGCCCGGTCGTTTATGCTTCTGCTGGTAACGCACGGCCTGGCGAAAGAACTCGACGCCCATCAGCGTTGGTTCGCCGCCCTGCCAGGCGAAGTTGATGTCATCCACCTGCTGTGCCGCGATATATTGGCGGATGTATTCTTCGAGCAGGTTGTCCGACATGCGGAATTCGCTGTTGGGGTAGAGCCGTTCCTTGGACAGGAAATAGCAGTACTTGCAATCGAGGTTGCAGATGGCGCCTCGCGGCTTGGTCATCAGGTGGAAGGCGGTGGGTTGGAGCGTGGTGATAGACATGGTAGGTAGTATAGCGGATTCTGCCGCAGTGGGACATGATCTTGATCCGTTTTTGTGGACACTGAATTTGTCTAATTCGCAGCCTCTTCAAATTGCATCGGGCTAGCGAAACTCAGCGACGAATGCCGCCTGTGCCGGTTATACCAGCCTTCAATGTAGTGAAGTATCTCTGCCTTCGCCTCATTGATGGTATGGAATACCCGGTTTGCGCATTCGGTCTTCAGCGTTGCGAAGAAACTTTCCATCATCGCGTTGTCATAGCAATTGCCTGCGGCGCTCATGCTCGCCTGGATACGATGGTCCGCCAGCAACTGCTGATAACGCTGATCGGTGTACTGGCTGCCGCGATCGCTGTGGTGGATAAGCGCTCCGATGACGCGTCGCCGAGCCAGCGCCATTTTCAGGGCATCCTGCGCCAAGGCGCTAGGCGCCGTCCGCTTCATGGACCAGCCTACAATCCGACGCGAGTAGGCATCCAATACCACTGCTAGATAGAGCCAGCCCTGTGCGGTAGCGATTTGTACGATGTCTGCCAGCCACTTCTGATTCATAGCCGTCGCCTTGAAATCTTGCTGCAGGCGATTGGGCGCCGCTGATGCCAGCGCTCCCGCTTTCTTTCTGCGCCGATAGCCCTGCTTGCGCAGCGCGTAGATGCCGGCAAGCCGCATCAAGCGCGCTACCCGCTTGCGGCTGACGCGCCAGCCCTGCGCGAACAGCTCCGCCCAGATGCGTGGGCTGCCATAGGTATGGCGACTACGCTCAAAGCTCTCTCGAATTAGACGCAGCAACTGCGCATCTTCCCGCTTGTGTTGGCTCACTCCGCGTTTTAACCAGGCGAAGAAACCACTCCGGCTCACATTCAGCACTCGGCACATGCGTGACAGCCTAAACTCTCGACGATGCCGCAAAATGAAGTCAAACTTCATCGCTTTTGATCCTGAGAAAACACTTGGATAGCTTTTTTTAAAATGTCGCGCTCTTCCCGAGCCACTGACAATTCATGCTTCAAACGTCGAATCTCGGCATCAGTTTCGCGCTCGGCGCTGGGCTTAAGCGTATCACTATTTTCATCGACCCGATAGCGCTGCCGCCATTTGTAGATCAATCCCGGCGTGATGCCCAGGTCGCGCTCGACCTGAGCAACTATCATGCCGGGCTGCGCCGCCAAGTTCAAGGCTTCCCGTTTCAACTCATCTGGATACTTCATCATGAACTTCCCCTTACCTTTCCCACCTCTATTTTATTGGACAACTTGGCTGTCCACAAAATCGGGCAAGTTCAACAGTGATTCACCACAGAGGCGCAGAGGGCACAAAGAAAAGCGGAGAGAGGGTGGATGTGATAAACTTAAAGTAATTTACACCGTCTGAAATCGGAATATACGTATGAATTTGCTTGAGCGCCTTGGCAAAATTTCTGCCAATGTAAAGGGGCAGATTGACATAATGCTCCAGGAAGATGAATCAGCAGCCAAACGGGTGTCGATTTTGCCATTTATCGAGGCACTTGGTTACGATACTAGCAACTTAAGTGAAGTAAAGTCAGAGATTCCCGTTGGAAATGAGTACGTTGATTACGCTATCTATCTCAGTAGTCAGCCAATTATATTGTTAGAAGTCAAGCGTGCCAAAAGACCTCTATCAGAAAAGTGGAGAAAGCAACTTCACGATTACTTTGGTGGGACTGAAGTGCATTTCGCCATTCTTTCTAACGGTATTGAGTATCGGTTTTACTCTGACCTAAAGGTACAGAAAAGCATGGACAACATTCCATTTCTTTCCTTCGACATTCGTGAATTGGACCAAAAACTGGCGTCTGAATTGGAAACGTTTACTAAGTCCAGATTTGATCCAAATCTTAGTAGATTGAGCGCTAAGAGATCAGCTCTTTATCGAGAAATTACGCGGGAGTTCGAGCATCCTTCAAACGATTTGGCCGAACATTTTTTGTATCGCATATCTTCGGACTCCCCATCAGCGGAAGATATGGGCGTATTTCGAGAAGTCTTGGTCGACGCCATCAATTATAGAATCGGAGCGCAGGATCAGTCAGATCTCGAACCTGGGCTGTCCTACGATCAAGGTCTAGTTTGCACATTAAACTACGATGCAAATGCAAATGACAAACAAGAAGTCGTAGAGATTCCTATTCATGGTATCTACGAAGGCATCACGTTTGAAGCAACTCTACTTCTTGACACCCGTAGCAATCCCAATAATTCATACCTGAAGTCAAAATCAATGATCAGATTTGATGGAAAAATAATAAGTGTGAATGGCGCAGAATTAAAAGCTCGGCAGTCAATCGTGCCGAGTGCGAAACCAATTTGGAAAGGGTGGGATCGATGGCAAGTAAGGGATAAAGAGAGTGGTAATTTGCGCCCAATCAGGGACTTGCTCGACAAAGGGGAACTGCGAGACCAGTATTTGAAGAACGTCTAACGCTGCTTCGCCATCACATCCACCAAGCCTGCCAAGAAATAGCTTGACAGCGCCGCCTGGATGAAAGAAACTGGACAGCAAGATTCAGCAAGCAGAACTCATTGAGGAAGAACCGATGGTGACACGAACAGAAGCGGAAAACAACTATGTGCTCGAGACAGTCAATCGGCAGGTGGAACAGATTGCCAAACTGGAAGCCAGCCAGGAGCATGTGGCTACAAAGGCTGATGTGGCAATGGTGCAAACCGACATTGAAAGACTGCGCGCCGATATGGAAAAGCTGAAATCCGACTTGACTTGGCGCATCGTCATCGCCATGAGTATTATGACAGCCATCTTTACTGCGATTGTTAGGCTATCGCCTCCAGACGCATAGTCAGCGCAGCTTCCGCATCACATCCCGCAAACCCAGCGGCATCTCACACTCAAACCGCAGCCACTCCCCCGTCCGCGGATGCACGAAACCCAAGTCCGCCGCGTGCAAGAACTGCCGCTTCAGCTTCACCCGTTGCTTGCGGTAGCCGTATACCGCATCCCCCACCAGCGGGCAGCCGATGAAAGCCATGTGCACCCGTATCTGATGCGTCCGCCCGGTCAGCAGCTTGAGCTTGACCAGCGCCCGCCCGCCCTGAAAATCATCGTCCAGCAGCTCGAACTCGGTTTGGGCGGGTTTGCCGCCGCGCTGAACCGACATGCGCTTTCGCTGCCGCGGGTCGCGGGCGATGGGCGCGTCGACCAATCCCGTGTTGCTCTCGGGCCGCTTCTCCAACAGCGCCAGGTAACGCTTGTCCACGCTGCGTTCCTGGAACTGGCGCAACAGCGCCAGCAGCGTGCTTTTGTCGCGCGCGGCCAGCAGCAATCCGCTCGTGCCGCGGTCCAGGCGATGCGCGATGCCCAGGCGCTCCCCCGTTTCGGGATCGTCCATCATCTCAGCCAGCTCGGGATAGCGCGCCAGCAGCGCGTTGACCAAGGTGCCGCGCCTGTTGCCCGCGCCGGGATGCACAACCATGCCCGCCGCTTTGTTGATCACGACCAGGCAGTCATCTTCGTAAACGATATCCAGCGCGATCTCTTCCGGTTCGACCGAGACCTCTTGCATAGCCGGCAAGCTGATTTCCACGCGCTCGCCGCCCTTGAAGCGGAAGCCGGCTTTTTCCACCTTGCCATTCACCAGCACGCGCCCCGCGCGGATTAGCTTCTGCGCCTGCGCCCGCGACAACTGCCCCAGATGTTCCAGCAGGAACAGATCGAGCCGCTGCTTGCGCCTATCCGCGGTCAGGTGGAATTCTTGCTCTGGCATGGCTGTTCTTCACTTTGATATGTGCTGCAATGCCGTCAACTCGCGCCGACGGAGGAACTCAGCAGCGCCGCTATAGTTCCGGCAATCGCAATCGCCAGCAATAGAATCAGCGCCATCCGCAGCAGCTTGACCAGCGCCGCTTTCTCGGCTTTGCTCCAACCCGTCCGCTTGTCGCCCATATCTGCTGTACGCAGCTCCCGCGATGACGTCGCGGCGGCGAATTGACCGCTGCCGCAGGGCGGTTTTGTTTGCGCGTGACAAGCCGCTATAATAGCGGCGATTGAGCCTCAGTTAGGAGGCAAGGCATGGCGCAAGTTTTGGTGACTGGCGGCGCCGGTTACATCGGCAGCCACGTCGTACAGATGTTGATCGAGCGCGGCTACGAAGTCGTGGTCTATGACAATCTGAGCACAGGCAACCGGCAGGCTGTTCATCCCGATGCCAAATTGCTGCGGGGCGACCTGCACGATGTCGAGGCGCTGCGGACTGTCTTCGCTGCTCATCAGTTTGCGGGCATCCTGCATTTCGCTTCGCGCATCCTGGTCGGCGAGAGCATGCGCGAACCCTTCATGTACCTGCGCGACAACCTGTACACCATCGTCAATGTCTTGGAATGCGCCAGCCAGCACGGCGTCAAGCGCTTCATCCTCTCGTCTACCGCCAATCTCTTTGACAACCCCGCGCGCATCCCAATTGACGAAAATCAGGACCTCATCCCCGGCAGCGTCTACGGCGAAACGAAGTACATGGCAGAGCGCTTATTAGTTTGGATGGAGCGGCTTTACGGCATCAAATACTGCTGCCTGCGCTATTTTAACGCCTGCGGCGCCCATCCCGACGGGCATATTGGCGAGGCGCATGACCCGGAATCACACCTCATCCCGCTGGTGCTGCAGGTGGCGTTGGGGCAGCGCGACGCCATTGACATATTTGGCGCCGACTATGATACGCCCGATGGCACCTGCGTGCGCGACTATGTACACGTGCTGGATCTGGCGCGGGCGCATATTCTGGCGCTGGAGGCTCTGCAAAATGGTCCCAGCCGCGCCTATAACCTGGGCAGCGGCAGCGGCTATTCCGTGCGCCAGGTCATCGAAAGCGCCCGCAAAGTTACCGGACACGCCATCCCGGTCAACGAAGCGCCGCGCCGCGCCGGCGACCTGCCCGCGCTGGTCGCCGACAGTGACAGGATCGGGCGCGAACTGGGCTGGGAAACGCAATACAACAACCTGGAGAGAATAATAGAAACAGCCTGGAACTGGCATCGCCGCCACCCTTTTGGTTACGAAACGGAGTGATGAAAATATCAGGCGAGCTTGTATCATTCTCATCCATAAGGAGAGATTGATATGACCCGAATCGCGGCGCTCGCCGATATTCATGGCAACCTGCCCGCCCTGCAAGCCGTCAGCGACGACATGCGCCAGTTCAAAGTGGATCAAGTCGTCTTGGCCGGCGACAGCGTCAACTGGGGACCCTTTTCCAGCGAAGTGCTGGAACTGGTCTACCAGCGGCGCTGGGCGCAGATCCGCGGCAACAACGCCTATTACGCCCTCGACTATGGCACCTCGCGCGCGCCGAAATCCTGGTCGCGCTTCACCCTGCCGCCGATTCTGCGCGAGCAGCTAGGCGCCGACTGGCTCAATGCCCTAAGCTGCCTGCCCGATTCGCTCTCCCTGCGCTTCCCGGACGCGCCGCCACTGCGCGTCTTCCACGGACTGCCCGGCAGCCCCTGGCGGGCGATTTTTCCCCAGGCTGCGCCCGACAAAGTCGCCGGCTGGCTGCGCCATGTCAAAGAGAGCGCCGTCATCTGCGCCCACAGCCACATCCCCATGGAACGGCATATCGACCGCTGGCATATCTTCAATCCGGGCTCCGTCGGCGTGCCGCTGGATGGCGATTTCAGCGCCAGCTACATGATCCTCGATGGCCATGCCCAGGGTTGGGAGCTGGCAGCGCATCGCCGTGTTCCCTTCGACTATGAACCGCTCTACCGGGAATTTGACCGGCAGAACTTCGTCGAGCGCGGCGGCGTGACAGCGCGTCTGGTAATCGAGGAATTCCGCACTGCCCGCCTGCAGGCGCATCCCTTCTTCAAATGGAAAGAGAAACATTTCGCGCAGCGCCCGGAAGATGAGGAACTCCTGCGCGCCTTTCGTGATCTGCGCGACATCCACCAATATATGCCGGCCGCCTACCGCGACCTAACATGCCGCCTCCACCGCGACTGAGCTTTGAGGACCTGCTAGAATGATAGGACGCTGGACAAAGAGTTGAGGAAACCGCGATGTGCCGCAACATAAGAACGCTCTACAATTACGACCCGCCCAGCACAGTCGACGATATCGAAGCCGCCGCCTTGCAATACGTGCGCAAGGTCAGCGGATATCAAAAGCCCGCGGCCGTCAA
Organism: Aggregatilineales bacterium; assembly: GCA_963663445.2. Taxonomy (GTDB): domain Bacteria; phylum Chloroflexota; class Anaerolineae; order Aggregatilineales; family Phototrophicaceae; genus UBA6055. The sequence continues at coordinate 2,601,467 of CAXXTM010000002.1, forward strand.
CCAAGCGGCTTTTGATCGCGCTGTCGCCGAGATTGCGAGCGCGACCGCCACCCTGCTCAAGAGCCTAAAAACGAGCGCCCCGCCCCGCAATCGCGCGGCGGAAATCGCCAAGGCGCGGGGACGCAACGCCAAACGCTTCGGCGCCTCATAAGCTGTTTACAGCCTTGGCGCCGTCGTTTAGACTCTTGCCAAATCTTCGCATGTCACTTGAGGCTTCTCCATGACAGAGTTGGGCAAATCGATGATGGCGGTTCGCATTGAGCGAATCGGCAAACCGCGGGTACTCAAATACCAACGCTGCCCGCTGCCGATACCCGCCGCCGACGAAGCGCTGGTAAAAATTCAGGCTGCTTCCGTCAACCCAAGCGATCTGCTCTTTCGTGATGGCCGCTTCATCATCCGCAAGCCCCTGCCGCATATCTTGGGGCATGATCTCGCGGGAGAAATCGCGCAAGTCGGGCAAGCTGTCAGCGGATGGCAGCCGGGCGACCGCGTCGCCGCCTGCTGCGAGAGCCTCGGGCGCGACCGTGACGGGTCTTACGCGGAATACTGCGCCTTGCCGGCCGAGCAATTGGTCAAATTGCCCGACTCCCTCGGCTTTCAGGTCGCGGTTGCGGCCGGCGCTTCCTTCGCCAATGCCTGGGCGGCGCTGGTCGACATTGGCAAGATACAAAGCAGCGATCGCGTGGCGATCCAAGGCGCGGCCAGCCCGCTCGGTATCGCCGCCGTGCAGATCGCCAGCGCCGAAGGCGCGCGAGTTATCGCCATCAGCGGCAGCGAAAAGGCGGCGCAATTGCGCGCTATCGGCGCGGATATCGTCCTGGATGAGGCTGGAAGCGACCTCGTGCGCCAGGTCAAAGTAGCCACCGGCGAACTGGGCGCGACGATGGTCCTGCACAGCGCGGATACGGCGGCGCTGGCGCAATCCATCGATATGCTGGACGCCAAGGGCAGGCTCATCCTGGCGGCGCCTGCGGGGCGCCGCGACTCTCGCGTCAATCTAATTGACGTCTACTTGAAGAACCTCAGCATTCAGGGTTGCTACGGCTTGCCAAGCGCTAAGCAATTCGAAGCGATTCTTCTGGATTGCGCGGATGGCAAATATCAGCCCGTCATTGACGAGGCGCTGCCGCTCAGCAAAGCGCGGGCAGCGCAGGAAAAGATGGAAAAGAAGCCCGGCTTCGGCAAGATCGTCCTGGTACCCGATTCGGTCCTGGAAGCAGCGAAGAAACCGACCAGTTGGATTCCTATCGAATAAGCGCGACTAAGCGCGCTTAATCCAAACCCGGATATTCCAGGAACAAAACATCTAGTACCAGCCGGACATTGGCGTTGCTGTCCAGCGCTCGCGCAGCCCGCAGCGTGGCATTCAGAGCATGCAATGCTTGCGCCGGATTCGCTCGCAGCGCGAGCGCGCGAATCTCATCCTTGCGGTCGCTGTTGCAAGGCTTGACCGGTGTTTCATAACACTCTAGCAGCAAATCGCGCCAATACGTTTTCCAGATGTCCAGGATCCCGCGCAACTGCCCCTTGTCCCCGGCCACTTTGCCGCTGAGCCTTTGGGCAATCTTCAAGCGTTCTACCCTGCTGCCGCGCAGGATGTCCCGCAGCATATCCAAGGTTTCCTCTCTGGACTCCAGCATACTTTTATCGTCCAGCGCGGCCAGCGCCCAGCCGATGCGTCCGCCGCTCAAACGCGCGACCAGGTCGGCGCGATCCGCTTCCGCGCCGCGGCTAATCAAATGCTCCTTAACAAGCTCCACTGATAGTGGGCGCAAAGTTATGATCTGTGTCCGGCTGCGGATGGTTAAAAGAATGCGCTCCGTCGATTGCGCCAGTAGCAAAAGTACCGCATGCGCCGCCGGTTCTTCCAAGGTCTTGAGCAGAGCGTCCTGCGCTTGTGGCAGCACCAGGTCAAAGTCTTCCAGTATCGCCACGCGATAGCGCGAGCCATAAGGCTTCAGCGCCAAAAGGCGCATCAGATCGCGAATGGCATCGATTAACAAGCGACCGCTTTCATCCGCGCGCCCAAGGATCAGATCAGGATCGATTCCCCTGTCTATGGCGCGGCAGGAGCGGCAGTTTCCGCAAGGACGCCCCGCGATCGCTTCTGATTCACAATTCAGCGCCATAGCAAAGCGCAGCGCCAGCGTCATCTTGCCGACAGCAGCCGGACCCGTCAGCAAATAGGCATGACGGCTGCGCCCGTTCAGCAAGCCGCGTCGCAGGAAGTTCACCGCCCGCCCGTGCCCGACGATATTCCAGTTCTGATTGCCAGCCATCATCTCGTTCATGCGCTCATTATACCGTTGCGCTAATTGATTGCGAGATGAGTCATTTTCTTCGTCCCGTCCTTTATTTGCTCATTTCCATTCAAGACGCAGGCGGCGGCTGCGCCTATAATAGTAAATTGAAATAGCTCTACGATTGCTGCTGCGACAGCAAGCAACTGGACAAGGACTTTGAAATGCCAGCCACTTTTTCTTTCTTAAACGCGCAACTGACGCCGCATCACCTGCCGAAGTCTGCTTTGCGCTTCGCGCTCTTGATTCTGATACTCGGCGCCTTCGCCTTAAGCGCGCCGGCCCAGGATGCCCCGACCGTGACAATCTCGCCGGATTCGGGTCGCGTCGAAAGCGCCACGTTTACGATTCTGATCGAAGGCTTGCAGCCGAACGCTGTTTATTCGGTCGAATTCCTCTTTGACGGCGAAGTCGTGTTCAGCAGCGAGGAAAGCAGCGATGATGAGGGCTTCATCACTTTCCCGGCCGGCAGCACCGCCGGCGATCTGCCCGGCAGATACACGGTACAGGTAGTACAAGACGGCCAGGCGCTGGCCAGCGCGGGCTTTGAACTGACGGCGGAAGACGCAATCAATGAACCTACCGCCGAAGTCACCGTGAGGCCCGCTTCCGGTCCCATAGGCAGTTTGCACGAGATCAAGGTCACCGGCCTCGAGGCGCAAAAGCGCTATACGCTAGAGATCACCGCCGCCGAAACCCAACAGGTCGCTTATCGCCGCGCGCGAACCAGCGACAGGGCTGGCCTTATCGCGCTTGAAATCTTCACGGAAGCGGGCGATAGTCCCGGTCAACAAGCGATCGCTATTTACGACGGGGATGGCGAAACGGTCGCCATAGGCGGATTCACCATCGACGCGCCAGCTGAGCGAGGATTTGCCGTCACTGTAAGTCCACCCATTATTGAAGCGGGGAAGTCGGTCGAAATCAATGTCAGCGGGCTGGCGGCTTTTGACAGCGCTACCGCTCTGGTCAAGTCGGCTGAAGGCCTGCTGATTGACACCGTCGTTGCCCGCGGCACGAGGGACGGTGAGGTCAATATGACCTTTACGGGTCCCGGAGACATGGCGGAAGGTCGCTATGACATTGAAATCTTCGCGGAGGGCGATAAAGTAGCGACCGCCACTTTGACGATTGGAGAGCTCGCGGAGGCCGCATTGGACTTAGCCGCCGCGGTCTCTATCAGCCCGCCAAGCGCAGCCATCGGTTCGGAACATCTGATTGAGGTCAGCGGATTGCAGCCGGGCTCCGACTATCGCTTGCGCATCTTCGATCCAGATGGCGCCGAGGAATACGCTACAGCGCGGACGGCCGACGACGCAGGCGACTTCACGTTGAGACTGAGCAGTAGTCCCGAAGATGACATCGGCGCATACATGGTCGAAATCCGCGACGCGGCTGATAAAGCTCTCTTGGCAAGCGCCACGCTGGAAATCACCCTAGCGGCAGAAGAACTGACAGAAGACGCCATCGCCACGATTGAACCGCAATCCGCGCCCATCGGCTCGAGCCACGTGATTTCGCTAAGCAACTTGCGCCCCGGCGAGCAGGTTGACTTTGATGTGAGCTTCGCCGGCGAGACAGTCTACGAAAGCGGCAAAACTGCGGACGCGGCGGGCATGGTTCGGCTGGAACTGGTAACGGACGCGGGGGACGCCCCGGGCGATTATCTGATTACCGCCAGGCGCGCAAACGGCAACCAGCCGACAGTCGTTTTGACCGCAATCACGGAAGAAGCCCCGTCCCCGGCAGTCGCCGCGTCAGTGGGAAGAGGAGACCTCATCGAAGGCCGCCTGGCTGAGAGCCGCGCCGAGATAGAGTTCGAGGGCGAACAAGGTCAATACCTGAGAATCACGGTTCGATCCGACGACTTCGACCCCGCGGCCGCTCTCTTCGATCGCGACGACATTGAAATCGCCTTTAATGACGATAGTCGCGGGCGCAAATCTGCGGTCATCGGTCCGCTGCCGATGCCCTACAGCGGCAGCTATATTCTGGAGGTCTTCCCGTCGCCCCTGCTCGCGGATGCAGCCGAAAGCGCAGGCGACTTTCTTGTGAGCATTGAAGCGGTCGGCGTCGCGAGCGTCGACGCCGCCAATGCCCTGCCCTTCTCGCTCAGCCTCGCTAGGCCGGCGGCTTATTTTGAATTGCCGGCGACGGCGGGCGACAAGCTCACGCTTGCCGTCGAAAGCGCGGACAAGCTGGACACAACATTGCAAGTGCTGTCTTCCGATGGCGTCGAATTGGCTTTCGACGACGATAGCGGAAGCGGCTTGGATGCCGAAATCAGCAATCTCATTGTCGATCGCGACGACAGCTATTTGCTGGCGGTATCGACGTATGACCAGCTGGAAACGGGCAGCGGCCGCATCAGGCTAAACCGCAACCCGCCGCGCCAGCTCGAAGACGGCGAAGTCATCGTCAGCCTGAACGACAAAGCCATCCGCGATCTGCTCAGCTTCCGCGCCGAAGCGGAAGAACTGCTGACCCTTCATCTGGACAAGCTAACGGGCGATGTCGAAGATCTCTTTGTCACCGCTACGGTCGACGGCATGCAAGTGATGTCCTACAGCACCATGGGCGTACCGGATCAATTGCCCCTGTCATTCATCATGCCCATGAGCGGACAAGCGTTCGTCACTCTGGAGAAATTCGGCGTCGACGATGGGATCTCGCTCGCGGTCTCGCTTGAGCGGAAATAAGATAAGCGCAGTCGCTCGACCGCGCCGTCTAGTAGATTTGCAGTCCCCGCGCCTCTCGCTTGCCGTCGCGCCAGGCTTCGCTGCGCCCGTTGTGCGCCGGCTGCTGCTTCACCCGCAAGCCGGAAAGCTCGGGAACTTCGCGCTCGGCATAAAAGGCCTCCAAGCGCCGCTTTAATGCAGCCGCTATTTCCTGGCGCGCAGCGTAGAGATTCGCCCCTTCCAGCGGGTCAGCCTCCAGGTCAAAGAGATCATGCGGTCCGGCCGGATAGCGGTAGACCAGCTTCCAGCGTTCGTCGCGGATCATGCGCAGATCGCCATATTCGCCGAAGCGCGTATTGTCCCAGGCCCTGTCTTCTCCCCGTAAAAGCGGCGTGTAAGATGCGCCGGTATTGACCTCGCTTTCCGGCGCATTGACGCCGGCGAGTTCACAGATGGTACGGAAACTGTCATAATGGTCGACATAATTATCCAATACCTGCACCGGGACGCCAGCGCCCGAAATGATAAGCGGCACTTGCAACGAGACCTCGTACATATTCAGCGGACGTGTGCTGTTGCCTTTACCAAAAAAGCCATTATGCCCGACTGCGCAGCCGTGATCGGAAGTATAGATGATCAGCGTATTTTCCCATTGCCCCCGCGCTTTCAAAGCAGCGACGACGCGGGCGATGTTGTCGTCAATCTCGGTTACAGAGGCATAGTAGCCGATGTACCGGTCGCGCAAGTCTTCTTCGCTGAGCTCGTTGCCGCCGCCTTCGTTCTTGACCCAGGGATGCGGCTGCCAAGGCGGGATCTCGTTGAAAGCGCAATCCTGATAGCGCGCCGTTTGCAGCGGATCATGCGCCTGCTGTCGATAGGGGGAGTGCGTGGCGATATAGCCGATGTTGAGGAAAAAGGGTTTATCGGCGGGAACTGTATCCAGGAATTCGATGGCATGGTCGGTAATGAAGCGCGACTTGTTGCCGGTCAGCTCGACCATGTCGCCGTTGCGGACATAAGTATAAGCGCCGTTGTGCGCGCCCTGCCAGCCCGGCAAACCGAAGTGATAGTCCGCGCCTTTTGGCCTCAAGTGCGATTGACCCAGGTGCCATTTGCCGCTCAAACCCGTGTGATAACCCGCGCCCGACAGGTATTCGAAAAGCGTCTTTGTCCCGCCCAGCCAATCGCGCTCGCCGATGTCCGGTATCGCCTCTTCCAACCAGTCGTGCATGCCCGCTTGCGAGGCGGTTTTGCCTGTCAAGAGGCAAGCGCGCGCCGGCGAACAGACCGGCGTCGGCGTATAGGCATTTAAAAACCGCGTACCCGCCGCCGCCAGCGCGTCGATGGTCGGCGTGCCTACCTCGCGATTGCCGTAGCAGCCGTTAGCCCAAGCGCCGTGGTCGTCGGTCAGGAATAATACGATATTGGGTTTAATCATCATTGATCTCCATGAGGTCCGGCAGAAGCCTCAGAAGTGTAGCCCATCGCTAGCCTCCGCATAAGCCCGACAGTGGGCGTCGAAGCGCAGTTGCCAGCGCGGAACCAGAGCAAGGCGCGCTTGACACAGTAGCGCGCCAACGTAAAATGAGACTATCAATAGAAAATTGGAGAGCGCAACAATGTCGCTTGTGACTGCTGAACAAGTTGAGCAATACCATAGAGACGGTTACTTCATACTAGAATCGGTCATGCCCGGAAACGTGCTGGAAGCGCTGCGCGGCGAGTGCATGCGTCTGGTCGCTGAATTCGACCAAGAAATGGAAGCCAAGGGCCTACAGTCCCAAAACATTAGTCATTACAAGAAACGATATTTCATCGGCAATCGCAGCGTCAATAGCCCGATCATGACCGAATTCCTGTTCAGTGAGCTGATGGCGGCAATATGCCGCGCCACTCTGGGCGAAACCGCCTATCTCTTCCACGAACAATATGTGGTCAAAGCTGCCGATACCGATTCTAAATTCGCCTGGCATCAAGATTCCGGCTATGTCGGGCATTACCACCGCGCCTATCTCTCGTGCTGGTGCGCCCTGGACGATATGTCCGTGGAGAACGGCACGGTCTACATCCTGCCCTACCAGCGCGATGGACGCGGCTCCACGGACGAGATTATGGATCATGCGGTTGAAGAGCGGACGAATGACAAGGTCGGATACCGGGGCGATGACCCCGGCGAAGCCGCCATCGTGCCGGCCGGCAGCATCGTCGTCTTCAGTAGCCGCACCTTCCACCGCAGCGGTCCCAATTTGACCGATCAATACCGCCGCTCCTACCTGGCGCAATACTCCGCCGAGCCGATCATGAATCGCGCTGGCAACGAGTTGTGGGGGCGGGCTGAACCCATCCTGCAAAATGGCGAACGGCTTGCGCCCGCCTACTGACAGGCGTCCGCTTTAGCCAAATAGCTCCAGCGTGCCGCGCATCTCCATCGGCAGCGCGAAGATCTGCCAAGCGGCCAGCATCAGCAGCAGCAGTACCAGCGCCCAGGGCAGCAAGCCCAAGGAGGCTTTGCGCCGGTAAAGCCGCAAAGCCGTCCGCTGCGCCAAGCGCAAACTCCACAGAAACCCGCCCAACAGCGCCAGCGACTGAAGGATGCCGATAAGGGCGAGGTCCAGGCTGAAGCTCCAGCCCCGCCAATCGCCAACGGACCCCAGAAACTCCTGTATGACAGGCAGGATCAAGCCCGGTCCGGTCAGCAGATGAAAACTGTAATGAGCGAACCAGATGCCGAATCCCATCGGCACAAAAGCTGGCGCAAATGCCGCCACCGTGTCGCGGACGCTGTCCCTTTTGCCGGCGCCAGTCAGCCGAATGCCGGCGACCGCCGCGCTTGCCGCCGCCGCCAGCGGCAAAAGCAAATTGCCGAAGCCAAAGACGAGCAGCAGCACTAAGAGTTCACTGGAGATGCCCAGGTTCAGCGCCAGCCATTCCTGCAAGTCATAATATGGCGCCACCATGCCAAAAGCGTTGGAGATTCCCATGAAAGCCAGCGCGATCACGAGCAAGGACAGATCCCAACGCCGGGACCAATTCTCGCCGCGGTTTAATTCCCGCCCCGGCGCGCGTGTGAACAAGCTCACATTGTCATGGGGGCAGGCGCGCGCGCAGTCGAGGCACATCGTACAATCCATATTGCCGCGCATCTGCGGCGCGAATAGCTCTGTGCCGCAGCCCAGCGCGCCCCGCGGACCATGTTCGACCGCGACTTCGCGCGGGTTATCCGCGCCCGCGACAGCGATCTGATCCAAACGAATCGTCGGCTGCGGCGCATAACTGCCGTTGACGCATTCTTTGCCGACGCATGTCGCGCAGACATCATGGGACTTCACGCCGATTTGACTTGGCGAAACTGTCGAATAGACAAAATTGAAAGCGCCCAGCGGGCAGACGTATTTGCAAAATGCCGATTCGGTGAAGATCGCTTCCAGAGCGAAGGAGGCAAAGAAATAGGCCAGGATCACCCAGGCTGTCAGCCAGGGGCTGGACCAAAGGTTCAAGTATTCATAAAGAAAAAAAAGCAGGAACAAGCCAAATATCGAAAGCCATTTGTTGCGCAACTGCTGGGGAAAGCGCCTGCCGCGCAGCGAAAGCCGCTTCGCCAATGTGCGCGGCAGCGTAAAGGGACAGCCCATGCAAAACAGGTTGCCCGCCAGCAGCAGCGCCAGCACGGCAAAGCCGCGGAAATGCACCCAGGCTCCCACAGTCGCCAGGTTGCGCGCCGCGCTCTGCGGTCCGGTAAAGCCGTCGACAATCAGCGCCAGCGCCAGCAATCCCAAGATCGTTTGCAAGACCAGCCGGCCATAGGGTCCGCGCAGCAAGGGTCCGACGATTGGCGCCTGCAAGATATCCAAGCCGGTGACAGGACGATGATGAAGCGCATTGTCGCGGTCATTCATAACCGAGCTCAAGTCAAACCGCCAGGCCCGAAAACAGCGTGTAAAGGACATAAACCAAATAGAGCGCCAACAAAACGATGCCCTCGCGCCGACTGAGCATGCGCTGGCTCCTTAACAGAAAGTAGAGAATCAACGTCGTTGCGACCAGTATGCCGATCGAGATCCACAAGCCATCAGTGCCGACATGAATCGCCGTCATCGCGCTGAAAAGAATCGCCAGGACCCAGGGGAAGCCCAAACCGATGAATATGTCGAATATATTGGAACCAATCGCGTTGGCCACAGCCATGCCGCCGCGTCCGGCGCGCGCGACATCCAGCGACGAGATGAGATCCGGCGCCGATGTGCCAGCCGCCAACAAGGTCAACGCTACAATAACCGGCGGAATCCCGATGCCGGCCGCAAACAGGATGGTCGCCTCGACCAGGATATAACTCAAGACGATGATCAAGGCGATGGCGACCGCAAATGTCCAGAGGTAGTTCTTTTCAGGCGCGCCGGTGATCAAGCGAAGCAGCTTTGTCAGCGCCGATTCAATGTGATGCAGGGCGCCTTGACCGCTCGCTTCTGCCCGCGCGACTGCCTTGTCGACAGGCTGCGCGGGGCTATCGGCTTTGGACGAATCTTTATAGAAGACCAGCAGCAG